>NZ_LT605205.1:0-2400000 GCF_900095135.1 Proteiniphilum saccharofermentans | reverse complement strand
CAACATTCTTCCATATTACCGAAGCTTCCGTACACGACTCAAAGGCAATGAAAGAGATTCCTTATGAACCTGGCTCCTATTACATATTTGACCGCGCATACAACAATTTTAAGATGTTGTATAGGATTCATCAAATAGAAGCATACTTTGTTGTCAGGGCAAAGAAGAATCTTCAATACAAATCCATTAGATGGAAACGCAGGTTGCCTGAGAATGTCCTTTCGGATACGATTATCGAATTGACCGGCTTTTATCCCAAGCAATATTATCCCAGGCAACTTCGCCTGGTCAGATATTGGGATGAAGAGCAAGAACGTGAATTTGTATTCTTAACCAATGCAATGCATATTTCGGCTCTTCAAGTCGCCGAACTTTACAGGAATCGTTGGCAAGTGGAACTTTTCTTCAAATGGTTAAAGCAACACCTCAAAATCAAAAAGTTTTGGGGAACAACAGAGAATGCGGTAAGAATACAAATCTATGCCGCCATGTGTACTTATTGTTTAGTTGCGATTGTTCAACATGATATGCAACTTGATAGAAGCACATATGAAGTTCTCCAAATTTTAAGCATTTCACTGACGGATAGAACTCATCTAAAAGACCTCTTTAACAAAACTATTTTTCAATATGACAAAGAACGATGTGACCTCAATGGGCCAAGTTTATTTGATTTTTAATAACGTCCCAATTTTAATGGGACACTAATGACCTTTACTGTAAAATTAACCGAAAATGAAACCAGATATTCCGCCAGGCTGTAGATGCCGCTTGTAAGCATGCTTTGCAGGCGGTAAAGAGTTTTTTGAATTATCATTAACTTAAAATCAAACAAATGAAAACCGTAGATTCAACTCGCAAATGCAATTTTATTTTCCAAAGATGCAAAAAATAATTGAGCCGGTGTTTTATAGTTCAATTTTTTTCTTGGTCTTCGGTTTAATTTGTATTGTATCTCCTTCACTTTTTCACTATTAACATCATTAAAGTCAGTTCCTTTCGGGATGTATTGGCGTACGAGTTTATTGGTGTATTCGTTCAATCCTCTTTCCCAGGAACTGTATGGATTGGCAAAGTAAAAATCAATATCCAAAGCGCTTGCAATGGCTTTGTGTTCTGCAAACTCCTTGCCGTTATCGGATGTTATGGTGTGAATCTTTCCTTTATAAGGCATTAACAGACGGATGACAGTCTCCTTTACTGCCTCGGCATTCTTCCCCTTTTCCAATTTTTCCATTAGCACAAACGCCTTGGTTCGCTCCACGATGGTTAAGATGGCACCCTTGCCGTCTTTGCCGATTACGGTATCGATTTCCAAATCTCCAAATCGTTTTTTCTGGTCTACGATTGCCGGTCGGTGTTCAATCCCCACCCTGTCTTTAATGTGTACCCGGGTATCCGATACCGGGCGTCTTCTGTGCTTGAGCTTGTGGCGTAAGAAAGTGTATAAATCTCCTCCTTGCGCCTTGTCTTTGCGAATGTGCTGATAAATCCTTTCCACGCTTACCATCTCAATGCCGTTGACTTTGCAATAGCCGTTAATCTGTTCGGGAGACCACTGTTCTTCCCGTAGTTTTTTGTCAATGAACCGCTGCATGGATGAACTGAAGCTACGCTTGCGCTTGAAGCGTTCCTTGCGTTCATCGGCAAGCATTTGAGCGCGAGCCGCAGAATACTTCCCACGCTTGGCTTTATTGCGGGACAACTCCCGACTTATGGTTGATTCCGATACTCCTACAATCCCTGCAATCTGTTTTTGTGTACTTCCCCTTTGAAGTAGAGCTGATATTTGGTATCTTCGCTCTACGGTCAATTGTTTAAATTTTTTCATAATACAACTATTATAAACATTTTGGCCAACTTTCCCAAGGGAACGCGTTCCCTTGGGAATCTTTTTGACCATTAATAAATGATATTTAGTTGCATTTACTAATTGAATTTACGAACAAAAATAATTTTATTTCTTTTCATGATCTCCTTATTCATGTTGATAGTAGGGATTGGATGCGAAGATGCCAAATTGAAGCTTCCTTCAGAAGAGCAGCCGAGTCAACAGGTGACGACTCGACAGGCCGGAGCAGCGATTTGGGATTTTCCCGTGAAACCGGGAACTGAAGAATGGAAGAGTCTTGAGACGATTGAGCAACAATACGAGGCATATAATATTCCGGAAAGTTTGATAAAAGAAATTTCCACTGATGATCTGGTTAAAATATGCTTGGATTATCCGGAGTGGGGATTGATTTATGCCTTTAATGATCCTCAAACCGGGTTTGCCCATGTATTGGATCTCTTTAATGGTTTTGAAGAGCTCTTTTCAAGAAAAGATGCGGCGAAAGAGTTGATAAAGGTATATTTGGAGATGAATCCTCTTGACGTTAGCCGGCTAAGTACAGATTTAGACAAGGGGTTATTCAGTTTTCAATTTACCCGTATCGAGATGTTGATGGCGACGAATCCTATTGTCTCTTTATTGGGTGATGAAGACGAGCGTCTTTTGCTGCGGGAAGGCATTACAAAATATAGAAGCAAGGAACAGTTTCCCGATGTCTATTCTTTATGGTCTTTATCACCTGTAGCTCATTTATGCCTATCCATTTTAGAAAGTGATGGTAGAGTTTCAGAAGATATTGGCCGGAGAAGTCTAAAAAGAAGAGCCTTATATCATGATAAATCAGTGCTGGATGAAATTATTGTTGAATCTGAAAACTTTTTGAAACAATGAAGAAGTTACATTACATTTACACAGTTATTTTTATGTTCCTTTTTGTAGGTTGTGAAATGGACTCGGAGGATCTGCCGACTTGCCATAACGATCAGTTGCTGTTTGATTTTACGACTGAATTGTCAACTTATTTAGATGATCATTTCTCTTTTATGTGCGAGAATATTCCTTTAACGCAACGATGTTACCGGGATGATTTTATCAAACTGGAGTTGGAAGAAAAAATAGCTTACTATGAACCGATAGGCAATGGAGGCTATCAACCCAGTTATATGTCATATCCGGATTATACCGATGAAGAAATTAGCGCAATCGAATATGTCTTTTCCTTGCATTCGGAGTTGGATAAGATGGACTCCCGTTTGCGAAGGGACTTGCTGTCTATGGCAGTTGGTAAGCACAGGAAAAAATTTGGTCAGGAATATACTGCTCCTGTAAATGCCCGAAAATCAGGCATAGTATTGATCTTATCCATCCTGCAATATGAAAATGCATCTGAAGTGCTGGATAGAATATGCGGTTATTGCACCAAATATAATTTGATTGATCCCTTCGAATTAACTCATAATGAAGAATTCAATCAATTCCTTATAAAGGAAGTATCAAGCTATTTATCGAAATAAAGAGAATAATATGAGAAGACTTATTTACATAATTATAATACACCTGATTAGCATAGGTGTGTTTGCTCAAACCTATACACCATTCGGGACTCCGATTGATGGGTTCTATAGAGGGGAAGGGAGCAGTTCTGATTTAGCGCTTTGGGAACATGAAGCAGATGCATGGGTGAACGCCCATGGCAATGGACAAGTGATAAAGACAGGAAACGCTACGGCAACATATAATTGTCATTCCTTTGCATGGAACATGTCGGAAGGAGGCAATACTATGTGGATAAATATGTTCACGATACTTGACGGACTCATCTTTAATGAAAAAGATCCAAATACAACCCTTCCCGGCCCCACCAATATAACCAGATACTGGACAGATGGGAGTTATATAGAAGTTCCGGAATATCAGGCTACGAAGGTATGGTTTGGCTCTTGTTGGACATGGAGCCATACTCTTAAAAAATGGGTAAATCAATGTGACCATTCTGCCATTAGGTTACCTTCCGGCTTATATGAGTCGAAATGGGGACCGTGGGGCCGGTATATACACCCACGCGATAAATGTCCATACAATTTAAGCAGCAGGAGATATTTTAAAGTCAATCTCCCTATCTCCGGTCCCCCGGCACCCTGTAATGAAGGTTCTTATACTATTGGAAATTTTAATAGGCTTCCGTCGGGATTTACGGTGCAGTGGGGTACAAATAACAGTAATCTGACATTGGTTTCGGGTCAGGGTACTGATATCGCTGTCTATAGAAAAGTAAGGAACGGAGCGGATATGATTGAATGCAAAATCGTGTACAGCAACCGCACTATTAATTTAAACCCCTTGAATGTATATTTTGGGGCACCAGCAATACAATGGATTGCAGGGCCGCAAAGCCCTCCGAATGGACAGGAAGCAGGATATGAAGCTATTCTTCCTCATGGAGCACCAATCCCGACAAACTACGAGTGGATACTCAATCCCCAGGGTCGGAATTCGGTTTATCCTTCAGGTCGTTTTGTATATATTGCTTTTTATGATGCCGGAACATACCAACTTGTATGCAGAGCTACCAATAACTGTGGAGTGGGAGATTATAGTGTTATAACGTTGAATGTCACTAATAACTAAATAAAAATTCTGTCCATCTGTTTATATAGCAGGTAGTTCTCCGGAGGAGACAACTTACATTTTGTTTGAGTGATTTCTCAAATGCTAACCAGTGGGGTAAGAATAAGTGGTGCCAACAAGACTCTTTCCTTTAGGGATATTCACCCAAAACCGGTCAAAAAAGAGGCCGTCTCTCTGAAGTTAACTTCAATTTGAGACGGCCTCCGGTTTTTGTCTTTATCATTACTGTACCGGCTCAAGGTATTGCGAGTAGCAATAACCCTCTTCACCGTCGTTATCACGCACCAACCACCATTGGTCGTTCGCTTTACTGATAAGTGTGATAATAGCTCCCTTTTCGGCTTTTCCCACGATAGGCTGATCCGTTCCGGGTCCTTTGCGGATGTTCAGACGGCTCTCCTGGGTTATGACCCTTACTTTGCCGCCGTCACTAATGGCAGTCTTTACATTCAATACCAGATCGTTACTCTTGAAGTGGGGGTCGATCCGTTTATAGATTTCCCACAATTTGTCTTTCACATCGGCGCTGGGGACAGTACCTTCCACTTTCAGCACATTTCCCGATTCGCTAACCAAAAGATTATTCGATCTGGCCAGATCAACCAACTCTTTGTACTTGTCTGTTAAAGCCATTGTGTACACTATTTAACGGTTAAGTTATTTACTACCTGTACCGGGCTCAGTGCATTCACCTTTTCTATCAGCACCTGCAGATCGCTTTCCCTGATTTCACCGTTTAGCGTAATGACACCGTCTTGTACGGTAGCAGTTACAGTGCCATGGTCTTTAAGCGCATCGGGGAGCGCTGCATTGATAGCGGCATCAAGTTCACTATAATCAGGTGCCGGCGGAACTACTTCCAATTGATTGACAACCGACGTCACGTTCTGTGCACCTGCTACCACACTTTCGGCATAAGCTTTGGCCGCGTCATCGCTCACAGTTCCGGTCAGCGTGGCAACTTTATTTTGCACTGTTACCGTGACACCTGCCAGTTCGGGATTTGCATCGAGCAACTCTTGTGCTGCGGATTGAATGTCCGCATCCTTTACCTGATTACATGATGTTACACCCACTCCAAGTGCAAGGATGAGTGTCACTACGGATAATAAACGTAATGCTTTCATAATTTTTCTTTTTTAATTAGACATTTCTATTTAAACGACAATAATAAAACGTATGAAAGTTTGGATTGTTTTCAAATCTTCCGGTTTTTTATCGTTAGAAAAGCATCCGTTTTTGTCAGAAGATTTTAGTATACTTATGACAGTAGGGCAGGGTACCTTTGTATTCGTAATACTGTTGATGGTAGTCCTCGGCTCTCCAGAAAGTGGAAGCCGGTTTCAGCATGGTGGCCACCCGGTATCCCTTCTCTGTCAATATATCAATATACTTTTGCGCGATCTCTTTTTCGCCGGGATCTGAATAGAAAATGCATGAGAGATATTGTGGTCCTATGTCCGGTCCCTGTCCGTTGGTCTGCGTGAAGTCATGTGTTTCAAAAAAGAGCTTCACCATCTCTTCATAGGACGTCTCAGCAGGATCGAAAATCACTTCAGTCGTCTCCAGATGCCCGGTATTCTTCTGACACACCTGCTGATAAGTGGGGTTTTCCACATGACCACCCATAAATCCTACAGCCGTCTGCTTCACTCCCGCCGCTTTCATAAAAAAATATTCCGTTCCCCAGAAGCATCCCGAGGCGAAATAAGCAGTAGTGAGGCCTTCCTTTTGCGCAGGGACAAATTTCAGCGAGATGGAGTTCACACAGTGGCGTGTCTGCCTGGGAGTGAATCCTTCACCCAGGAAGACGTGTCCCAGGTGTGCTCCACAACTGTTACAGATAATCTCTGTGCGGCGTCCGTCGGCATCGCGTATACGTTTTACAGCACCCTCTATCTCATCATCGAAAGAAGGCCATCCGCAATCCGACTCGAATTTATCTTCCGAATGGTAGAGTGGGGCGTCACATCGCTTACAATAATATGTCCCTGCCACTTTATTATTCAAATATTCACCCGTAAAAGGACGTTCCGTACCCTTGTGGATGATCACTCTCTCTTCTTCGTGAGTCAGTGTATTATAGTCCATAATCTCATTTTTGTTTTTTGTAATAGCCGATTCTTTTTGTTTACCCTGTCCGCATGCAGTGACAAGAATGAGGGTAAACAGAAACAGCAGGTATGTTCTCCTCATTGTTCTAATTACTCCTTGATTTTTTAAAGATATTTTATAAAAGCATACCGCCTCCTTTGTTTCAGGTAGAGTGGGTCGGTGTCATTATCATATGCTTCACGCTCGAAACAGATATTCCTGTATGCTGTGTATCTGTCTTTATAGCGAATCCATCTGAGGATCCATTCCATTACATACCAGATATAAAATCCGATCACCAGCAGTTCTACCATCTGCCGGGTATGTACGGATTCATGCGTGAGAATGCACTCATCCAATCCCGGTTCTTCTTTTCTCGCAAAGACAACCCCGAAAAGGTTGATCGCCCTGAATCCCTTTACCGGTAAGAAGTTGGAATAGATAACCTTCATGCATTCATTTCAAATTAAAGAAAATCGATAATTATCACTATTTCCCGAGAGATCGGGATCAATTCTCATCCTTTCATTCTCCCAAAGGTAGAAACATTTCATAAATTTCGTAACTTTGCAGACTTAAAAATCGATAAATCAAAATAGAATACAAAATGGATATGAATTTCTCACCGGATCTTCCATATAAGGTAGCAGATATTTCGCTGGCCGATTTTGGAAGGAAAGAAATAGAGATAGCCGAGCATGAAATGCCCGGTTTAATGGCGATACGGAAGAAATATGCTTCCGAGAAACCATTGAAAGGTGCACGTGTAATGGGGTCGTTGCATATGACCATCCAGACGGCCGTATTGATAGAGACGCTGGTGGAACTAGGTGCAGATGTACGTTGGGCCAGTTGTAATATTTTTTCCACACAGGATCATGCTGCTGCGGCCATTGCTGCTGCAGGTATTCCCGTATTTGCATGGAAAGGAGAGACGTTGGAAGAGTACTGGTGGTGTACCGAGATGGCCTTGCGTTTTCCCGAAGGGAGAGGTCCCAATCTGATCGTCGATGATGGTGGTGATGCATCGTTACTGGTACATATGGGATATCAGGCTGAAAACGATTCGTCTGTTATCGACAGAAAGGGGGCTAATCGTGAAGAACAGGCTATCCTTGATACATTGCACCGTATATTGAAAGAAGACGGCCAGCGTTGGCATAAAACAATCGCCGGGATGAAAGGAATCTCTGAAGAGACTACCACAGGTGTGCATCGTTTGTATCAGATGATGGAGAGAGGCGAATTATTGGTGCCTGCTATCAACGTGAACGACTCGGTAACCAAATCGAAGTTTGATAACCTCTATGGTTGTCGGGAATCATTGGCAGACGGTATTAAACGTGCTACTGACGTGATGATTGCTGGCAAGGTGGTAGTCGTATTGGGATATGGTGATGTTGGTAAGGGTTGTGCCCATTCGATGCGTAGTTACGGAGCACGAGTGATCGTTACCGAGATCGATCCTATTTGTGCGTTACAGGCAGCCATGGAAGGATTTGAGGTTACCACAATGGAGGAAGCAGTAAAAGAAGGCAATATCTTTGTAACGACTACCGGAAACCGTGATGTGGTCACCATCGAACATATGCAACAGATGAAAGACCAGGCGATCGTGTGCAATATCGGCCATTTCGACAATGAAATACAGGTTGACCGCCTGGTGAATTTCCCCGGAATTGAGCACCTGAATATCAAGCCGCAGGTAGATAAGTACACTTTCCCTGGAGGTAATTCGATATTTTTGCTGGCTGAAGGCCGTCTGGTGAATCTGGGCTGTGCTACCGGTCACCCCTCATTCGTGATGAGTAATTCGTTCACTAATCAAACGCTGGCGCAGATCGACCTCTGGAAGAATAATTATGAGGTAGGTGTCTACCGTTTACCAAAACATCTGGATGAAGAAGTGGCCAGGCTGCATCTTGATAGGATTGGTGTCAAACTGACGACCCTTACGCAGAAACAGGCTGATTATATCGGTGTGCCGGTAGAAGGGCCGTTTAAACCGGAACACTATCGGTATTGAAAAGTGGGAAAGTGGGAAAGTGGGAAAGTGGGAAGGTGATTTCCCAATTTCCAAATACTACCTCCGGATCGAACGTGAAAATAAAAAAACTTTGCTAAGAAACCGTTTCGATCCTAGTGATTTAGCTGAAACAGGAGAAAAAATCCGGTTTTTTATGGCTTTTAGGGTTGCATAATTAAAATAAAGATTTTATCTTTGCACTCGCTTTTGCAAGAAAGCACTAGGTCGATTCGCTAGCTCAGCAGGTAGAGCACATCCCTTTTAAGGATGGGGTCCTGGGTTCGAGCCCCAGGCGGATCACAACCAAAAGGAAAAGCCCGCTATTTAGCGGGTTTTTTCTTTTTAAACCATTCAAGTTGTGTAATTACGGGAGCATTTTATATTCATTATTGGATCTCCGAATCGGGGGGAGGAATGCTTATTTGTTTGTCTTCTACCAGAGATGTCACTTCTTTGTAATTGCGTATTTTAGGGATGACTTCCTCCTCTGCTGCACCAATGATTACCCCGAACTCATAGAGATGGGTTATGATTAACCCTTCCCTATGAAGTTGTTCCGCTACAATGGTCAGCTTGTCTAAGTAGATCTCAGATATGGTAATTATGATCTGTCGCATATTCTTTTATTTAGGGGCTATGGAGAGTCCTACACCCACATCTTCGGGCGGTAAAGGGAGTGCTCGGGCATTTTTCCTCAATTCTTCTTCAATCATCGCAGGAGTTGCATCCGGATATTTCTCGAAGAAGAGGGCTGCAATTCCGGCTACATAAGGAGTAGCCATACTGGTGCCTGAGATGGTACGATATCTTGCAGGCATGGACCAGGAAGAGTAGACATTGACTCCCGGTGCAGCAATATCGACCAACCCCGAAGGGTTAATAGCGCGATTTGAGAAATCACCGACCTGGAGTTCCGAGTCTACTGCGGCTACGGCAAGGATAGACGGACAATCGGCAGGGCTTGACACTGGACTGAATAGACCTTTTGACCGTTGACTGTCGTTACCCGCTGCAGCCATAATGAGCGCTCCTTTAGATAGAGCGAACTGGGCAGCCCGTTCATAGGCTATATCGTAACTCTCGCCTTCCGATACGGGGGAGCCGAGGGACATGGATAATACCTTGCAACCATTATTGGCTGCCCAGGCCATGCCGTTCAGTATCCACGACTGGGCGCCGCTCCCCTGGTTGCTTAGAACTTTTCCCACATAGATATGTGCATCGCTCGCCACTCCGTAACGTGTTCCTTGTTCATTGACCGATCCGCATGCCGTACCGATGCAATGGGTACCATGTCCGTGGAGATCATCGACCGGCTCATCGGGAACAAACGAAGTGGTTGTGATCTCCCGTTCTTTAAAATCGGGATGAGTGGTGTCGAATCCGGTATCCAATACCGCTACCTTGACTGCTGCGCCTGTGTATGGCGAATGGAGCACTTTGGTAATGTCTATTCCCCAGGTTGCCCCGTTATTGATATCGTTATCTGCAGATACTTCATCCGGAATATATACCACTTTCTCTGGTACAACCATAAAACCACTTCCCGATAATTTCATCTGGACTACCTTATCTTCTTCCACACCGACCAGCGCAATGCCCAGCTCATTGAATACGAGGGCATCGGCATCTTTTAATAGATTTTCATTCGGCGGCATGGTAATAAAATCGGCAGTGGTGGCTACGGATAATCCCCATCTTTTTTCAAGCAGACGAATGGTTTCCAGTACCTCATTACTGTTTTTATCGAGGATCAGGAAATAGCGGCCGGTATAACGGGGGGTATTGGACGCGGCCGGGGCAATATTGTCTTTCAGGAAGGTTTGTCTTCCGAGTTTGGGTGGTTGCATAATTGTTCTTCTTTTTTCCGGACCTCTTCCTTCCATAGAGCGATCTCAGCCTTTTGTTTCCTGTTCTCCTCCATGATAGAGAATAGATTCGGGAGGTAAATTCTTGTGTAGGAATAACCGATAATAAATCCGGCAACGAAAGAGTAGATGATCAGTGCAATCAGAAGCGGTCTGGCTGAATCCACCTGTAACATCAAGTTACTGTTGTCAATAAGATAATCGGCCATACTTTGCAGGTACCCGGGTATCCTGCCCAATTGCGTAAGGGTAACCCCGATAATTATCTTGGTGAGCCAGTCCGACACATCTTCCAGGTTGGTATTCGGCATGTACTTTGTACTTCTGTCATAATCTTCGTGAGGGTTGTAGTTTTTGTTCAGTTTTGGAATGGCAAACAGAAAACCCAACAACCCGCCTAGCAACATGGAAGCAAAAGCAATGATAATCAGTAACCCAAAGAGATCCCAGTAGCTCTGCGATATATTGGCATAAGCAAAACAGGCGATCATACTGGGCAGGATCATTACAATGGGGAACAGGTGGATATAGTGTCCCGTTCCGGTTGAAGGTTTGCTTGTGTTCATGATTTTTCAGTATGATTATTTAATTTCACTTCGCCTCTTGCAGATCGTTACAGACATTAGGAAGAGACGATCCGTACCCTACACTGGTAGGTTCTGTTATCTAACCGCCGGCACATCTTATGCAGGTATTGTGCAGGCCAATCACGTTGCATTGCGACTGCAATATAATAAAAATATTTTGATTTGGACAAGATAAAAAAGAAAAAGGCGCCGATAGTAATATCGACGCCAATTGCTGTGATTAACAAATGTTTAGAAAGATCAAACTCTTCTTTATTTATTTTTATTTTTTCAGGATACTTTCCGTTTTTTCTGAAAAAAATCGGAAAGATCCTTTTATACATGGGTATTTATCATCAGTGAGGTAGGCATAACCCGCCCCAAGACTCAGTCGATGTTGTATTCACCTGCTAACGCATGAAGTCCGAAGAAGTGGCCGTTGAACGATTCACACGTCCAGTAGTGAAGTTCGGGTTGAAAGAATTTCTTCATATTGTTTTTTATTTTCAGCAAAATAATGGCATATTTTCGATATTTGTTTGTCTTTAAAATGCAATATTTATAATTCAGTAAGCTTTAACATTAGTTAAATTATAACTCAAAATGCAATACATCACTGTTATGTTATTGATTATTAATTAACTATTAGGTCAATTCTGATAGTGGAAAAAAGGAGATAGGACTGTCGTGGTCACTATAAAGTATTTCCTTGTGACATAGACATTTCCGGACTAATTTATAGAGTGGGGAAGACGTTGGAAAGAGGTGGGCGTCATTCCAAACTCTTTTTTGAACGATCGGGAGAAGTAAGCGAAATCATTAAAACCGCAGTTCATGGCAATTTCACCAATTGGTTTCTGGGATCTGGAGAGGAGTTGTGCGGCTTTATTCAATCTTACTTTCAAAATGTAGTTGGAGGTTGTCATCCCGGTAGCCGCTTTTATCTTACGGTTCAATTGAGAAGAGCTCAGGCAGATTTTATCGGATATTATTTCAATGATATTTTGCGTATTGTCAATTTCTTTATAGATCAAGTTGGTAATTTGTTTGAGGAACTCTACAGCAGTATTCTTTTTTACGATGTTGTGTTCTATGCCTTTTCCTGTGTTTATCGCGGTGAGCGCGTATTTACTCCACATCAACTTCCGTGCATCCAGTAGTTGATTGATCACCGCCAACAACTCCTCTTCAAAGACCGGCTTGGACAGAAATGCATCAGCTCCGCACCGGAATCCTTTTATACGATCTTCTTTAGAATCGCAAGCAGAGAGTAGGATAACCGGTATGTGTGCGATGGTATCCGAATTTTTAATCTCTCTACATAAATCATAGCCGTTCATACCGGGCATCGTGATGTTTGAAATAATAATATTGGGCATGGTTTCAGCTGCTTTTTGAGCGGCTCCCCTTCCGTTGTCTACTGTAACGATACAGTAGTTTTCCTGCAGGATAGAAAAGAGGTAAGAAGTCATATCTTTGTCATTTTCCACTATGAGTACCGTCGGGTTTTCTTTTGAAATGCAGCACTTTTCAATATTATTTTCGGGTTCCTTACTGTAAGTAATGGTATTGTGTGTGGTTAGAGAATATCCGTTTTCGCATGTTGTTATGTCGGATTTTATCCGTTTCTGCATGTTTGTTTCAGGTAACATGCTGTCTATCAATGAAAGGAGATCCTGTGACTGACGGACGAGTATATCCAGGTTTATTGAATTTTTGTGAAGATCATTTGTATCCAGATTATTTATAAGTCTCTGGGTTAATCCGGTAATAATGGTGACAGGTGTTTTTAACTTGTGTGCAATATTAGCGTAAAAATCCGATTTTATCTTTTCCTGGCAAGGATAAGCCTCAACCTTTTGTTTCTTTATTTGGAACAATTGGACTAGAATGATGATGAAACCGGTTAAAGCAATAAAAATCGATAGAGTACGGTGTGTAGCTTTTGTTTTATTTCTCCCAATATTTTCAAGTTGTGTTGCCAATAATATTTCCTCTGTCTCATTTGATTTTTTTTCATAAGCCAGTCTGTGTGTCATGATCCGGTTGATGTCCCGTCCACTTCGGAATGCTTTTGCATAGGAAACGCCCTTCTCGTAAGCTTCGAGGGCTGCAGCGTTATTACCCTGTTGCTTGTATAATTCTGATAGGAGCATGGAGGCTTTTTCCAGATAATTAGGTAATTTAAGTTCATCCGATATTTTTAATCCTTTATGTAGAAAGGTTTCGGCTTTCAGGTAGTCTCCTTTTCGGATGCAAATATTTCCGAATGAAATGCAACTGTTCAGCCAGTTTAATTTGTCCGATGTGTGTCGGAGAGAATTATATGCGCTTTCGATATATACCGAAGCACTTTCGTATTTACCTTGCAGCATATACAGGTTACCGATACGTTCAAAGCAGGAAGACATCCCCGATACGGAATTGGTTTCAATATACAGTTTCAGCGCCCGGTCGAAATATTGGTATGCTGAATCATACTCCATCCAGCTTTCGAAAGATGAGCCGATGTCTGCCAGATTCTTTGCTTGTCCCAAAATGCTATTGTTTTGTCTCTCTATTTGTAGCGATTTTTGTAAAAACAATAAGGCATCATCCGGTTGATTGATTCTTAAATAAATATTTCCCAATCCGTTTAGTGTTTTTGCTTTTTCCGATAGAATTTCTTTATTGTTGTTTTTTGGTAATTTATTTAGTAGCGATAGCGCCTTAAAATAATATTCAGACGATTCACCCAACATGCAAATAGCTTTATAATCATAAGCCAGTGTGTTTAGCGCCTCTATTTCCCGGATTGGGTCGCTGTACTCTTCTGCCGTGTTCAAGTAATATATATGGTATTGTATCGCTTTTAAATAAGTATAGCTATTCAGATAATATAAGCCCAGTTGACGATAGGTTTTCATCTCGGCATAACAGTCCCGGGAGGACTGTGCTAACGAAAGGTAATTAAAAAGGGCAATGGTATCGTTTGAAATCCTGTTTAGTAATGAGTCTATCGAATTATGATTTTTATCTACGAAAGAGTTATCTGGGGTTGATCCCATATTGTTCTTATTTCCCGGGCTACATGCAAGTAAAATAAGACAGGACACAAAAATAAACCATTTTTGTGAGTTCAAATCCATGATCTGTTTTTTCTGTTGCATAAGCATATGTGAAGAGTTCTTCGGTTATTTAATATTTTTCAATACCATATATTTAAAAAAAGACAGCATTCTTATATAAAACAGACATATATGGCAAAAAAATATATAGACAATTATATATTTTAATGTCTATCTGAAATACGCAATAAAATTGTCTGCTAAAGTAAAAAAAGAGAGCTCTTAATAGGTGGTAAAGACAGCAAAACTTTATTGCTGATTTTACCACAATTAAAAAATAGACGATTTCCTATTTTTTTTGATAAAAACAGACAATCGCCCTTCATTTAGATAATCGGGTTAATCACAGGTGTTTTTCTTTCCATTGTGAAGCTGTTATTCCTATATATCTTGCAAAGCATTTACTAAAATAACTTTTGTCAGTATACCCCACCTTTTCGCTTACCTCTTCAATAGTCATATTTTTATTGTTTGCCATCAATTTTTTTGCCTCCTCAATACGTAACTCGTTGATCCATTCATTGAAAGTTTTTTGTTTTGACCTGTTGATGTATTGCGACAGATATGACCTGTTGGTGGAGACCTGTGCCGCTACCTTAGTAATGGTAATTTTCGGATTTGTGAATAGCTTTTGTTGTTCCCATTTTCCTACTGCTTTTCCTATCTGGGAGAATGTGATCTCAGATGACTTTATCGGTTTTTCCTCCTCTTCCCTCAGTACTGGTACCATAATATTAAAAATATTTTTGTAATTGAGAAAGTGAACGGCATAACCAATATAAAAGAGAATGGCAAATATGTAAAACGGTATTATAATTTTCAGTGTGGTAAAGATGGCAATTATAACAGTTATGCCGGAAATTAGTATGAACAGATGGGAGGTTTGTATCCATTTCAGGCTGTCGGTTCCAATTCCGGTAAAATAATTGTCCACTCTTTTCCGGTATTTCCCGTAGTGGTTAAAGAATAATTGAGTAATGATGAGGAGGGAAATTACAAAGAATAATAACAGACTGTAAAAGATTATATTGACAATTTTTTCTTCCCAATTTAAAAGATTCGATAATATACTGAGGAGACCCAGGATAAATACCGGAATCAGCTGGTACATCAATAATTTGAATGATAAATACCTATAATTGATCAGGGTTAGACTTACATGTGTGAAGAGAAACAGTTGGAAAGAGAAAAAAATGAGGACGAATATCTTGAGAGAAAGAAGATCCAGCTTTTGTAATTTACCGGTTATTATAAACAAGCTGAAAGCCGTGAATAGTAAATAGATAAAAGCCATAATATATCTAGCTTTGTTGTAATTATGCAAGAACTTGCTATGTGGCGTTGCGCTGAAGGTAAATACCAAAGAGAGTACTAGTGTGGTCCAAAAACCCCCGGTAGCGAAGAAAATGTGAAAATTATCGATCATAGTCTTGCAAGTTTAAAGTATTCAAAATTCGCTGGCATGATATTTATGTCGTCTCTGATTCATCTTTTTGGATATTTTCATTATCGGGGATCTTTGTGTGCTGGATTTTTTCTTTGAATTGACGGGGTGTCATTCCTGTTTCCTTCCGAAAGGAATTAAAAAATACGGATTTAGTATTAAAACCAACTGAGAGCGCTAATTCGTTTATGGGATGATTATTCCTATGGTCATTTTTATTTTCGAAAATACTTATTGCTTCTTGAATCCGATACTTGTTGATAATTTCCGTGAATCTTAAACCTTGTGAGTTGATAGCTTTAGAGAGATAGCTGCGGTTCGTACCCATCTCCGAAGCAACCCTGCTTAAATCGAGATCGGGTTGCAGATATCTTTTACCGTCTTCTAACCAGGCTTTAAAATCATTGAAGAGGAAAGACTCTTTTGATTCGAGGGAGTAGTGCGGTTTTTTGTTTTTTACCCTTTTTCTCATATTGCTGATCAGGATAAATGTGATATTGACTACTATCAGGAAGACAAGAGCAGTATGAAATATGATCCGGTTTTTTCTTTTGACCCTCTGCAGTTGATTTATTTCACGGGCGGCCTTGTCCAGTTCTATTTGTTTTTCCGTGAAGTCTACAATTCCTTTTGCCGATAATTGGTGGTATTTATTCCCGCTGACTTGGGCTGAATCAAGAAAAACCTGCGCTTTCACCTGATCGGTTGGCAGAAAAGCAGTCGATAATTCGCTGTAGGCATCATGCTGTAAATTTTCCCATCTGTCATCTTTGATGGTCTCAATTGCCTGCATGGCATATTTTTTTGCTTCTTCGTACCTGTTGAGCTTATTGTAAACAGAAGCCAGGCCAATGAGGGCTATCGATTTTTGTCTTTCGGATCCGAAGAAATTATCATCTATCCGGATCACTTTTTCAAATGATCTGATGGCCATAAGATAATTTTCCTGCAAACTCTCAATCGTTCCCAAATAATTATAGATGGAGGCCTGCTTTTGCTGGTCATGGGTAAAGTCTGCGGTCTCCATGGCCAGTTTTGCGTAGTATTGCGCACTGTCTGTCTGCTGTAGATTCAGATAGGTTTTAATCCCCACAATATAGAGGTAGTAGAGCTCTTCGTTATCATCGTACTTCTTCAACGTTGTTTCTGCCTCTTTGATTTTTTTTGTGGCTTCATCGAATGAGCCCAATTCTGCATAAAAGCTTGCCAGGAACTTTTGGTTCACAGCCGCACTCTTCTCTAATCCGGCCTCACGGTAATGTTCTTCCGATTGGTGAAGTAAACCGATGGCATGCTCATAATTTTCGTAATAGTACATGATCCTTGCCATCACACGTTCAATCAGGGCATGGCATCTTATATCGTACACTTTACTTCCCACAAATGCAGAGGCTGTCTGAAAAGATTCCTGAAGCTGATTCAGGCGGAATTGGGTTAATGCCATGATACCATTATAGTAGTAGAGGTCACGGCCCTGTAACTCTTCAGGGCGGATACCCTGCAATATAATTTCGGCGCTGTCGGCTCTTCCGGATTCACTGAGTGCTCCAGCTTTGAAAATATCGCTCACATGCCGGATATTTTCCGACAGGTATTCCAGATCCTGGTCTTCTAAGTGTAACAGGCTGTCATTCTGATTCTCGATGAAAAAAAGGTCTATCATCTTTTCCAATCGAACCGGGTATTGGGTCTTTGATTGCCGGAGACAAGACTGGAAAAAAAACAACAAAAAGAACCACAGAAGAGGAATTCCTATTGCTTTTATATAGCAGGTGACAGACATATTTTGGTTGTTTAGTTAATTGTTTTTTGGTCTTGTCAAACAAATACACAACATACATATATGCTGTCAAATATAGGAAATTTTGTAAAAAGTTCCAAATAAATAATTCTTATTTTCATAATAATTAAATTAGTGAGAAAATAAATATATTAATATTTAAAATTTCTAAAATATTATTTGAAATAAGCTTTAATGTAGATGTTGTTTTGTGTAATTTAATGTAATTATTGTTTTTTTATATCTCTGTGCGAAACAGGAGGAAATCTATTTTGAGGATAAGAAATTAATCGTTATCTTTGCACCCGCAAATGCAAAAAATCAATTTTAAAAGAAACTACTAAATGGCAACAAAACTTCGTTTACAGAGAAGAGGACGTAAAAATTATCCCTTCTATCAGATTATTGTTGCAGATAGCAGAGCACCACGAGATGGAAAGTACATTGAGAGGATAGGTTCATACAATCCGAACACACATCCTGCTACGATCACTTTAGATTTCGAAAGAGCTTTGTATTGGCTGCAGACTGGGGCACAACCCACCGACACGGTACGTAATATCTTATCGGAAGAGGGTGTATTATTGAAAAAACATCTTCTTGGAGGTGTGAAAAAGGGCGCTTTTGATGAGGCGGAAGCTGAAAAAAGATTCGAAGCATGGAAAAATTCGAAATCGCAACTCACTCAGAAGATCAAAGATAAAGATGATGAGCAAAAGCGTGCTGAAGAAAAAGCTCGTCTGGATGCCGAAAAAGAGGTTAACAAGACCAGGGCGGAAGTTTTGGCTAAGAAAAAAGCCGAAGAAGAAGCTGCTAACGCTCCTGCTCCCGTAGAAGAGGAAGTTCCTGCTGCTGAAGAAACAGTTGAAGTTGCAGAACCGGCTGAATCAGCAGTTGAAGAAATTGTTGAGGCAAAGGTTGAAGAAGTCCCTGCAGAAGTGGAGGAAGCGCCTGTGAAGGAAGAAGTTCCTGCTGAAACTCCCGCCGCAACCGAAGAAACTCCTGCTAAAGAGGAAGCAGTTGCTGAAGTAAAGGAAGAACCGAAAGCCGAAGCTTCTGAAGAAGTTGCAGAGGAAAAACCTGAATAAATTAAACATACATTAAGGGAAAAAGACCTGGTGCATTTGCATCAGGTTTTTTTTTGAGTAAACCGTCCTTTACCCTCCATATTCTGTTAGTCATCGGATTGTCGGTCTAAGCAAAAATCCGCTTCATATTTACTTCTCGTTGAATCCCAGACTGAGTAGAATTTGTAAAATCTTATCATCTGCATGAAAAACCGTGTATGCTCGATATTCCCTCCGTAAAGGATAATTGGAGCGAAACCAGTAAAATTTCTCGGGAGAGGATTTCAGTGCGGTTGTTTCTTTCATCGGATTATAAGTATGCCAAACCGCATGTTGGAGCTGATGCCCTGAATCAATGCCCTGCAGGTTGATGATAGGGTTTAAGGGAGATGGTATCTCCTGATAGTGTATATTTTCTGCGCTTAAGTTGAAGAATTTATTGAGATTTTCAAGGCTCATCTTTGTGGCTGTCCACTTGCCGTCGGCACTATAACCTGCAATATGAGGTGTAGCGATATCTGCCAGTTGAAGTAATTCCCTGTCTATCTCCGGCTCATTTTCCCAACAGTCGATTACCACTCCGGCAATATTTCCATTATGAATTGCTCTCTTTAGGGCCTGATTATCTGCTACCCCTCCCCGGGCTGCATTGATAATAAAAGGTCTTTTTGTGGCTGATGACAGGAAACGGTCATCTGCCAAATGAAAGGTTTTATGTTTTCCGGTCTTTGTCAATGGCGTGTGGAAGGTAATGAAATCTGCTTCCCGTTGGATGGTTTCTATATCCGTGAAAAGCCCCGGACCTTCATTCTCTTCACGTGGTGGGTCGTTCAGCAACACCCGCATCCCGAGTTTATTGCAGGCAGCATCGACCTTGCTTCCTACATTCCCTACACCTACTATTCCAATAGTTTTTTTTGTCAGATCCAATTGATATTTATCGGCCAGATATAACAGGGAAGCGGTCACATATTGCTCAACCGAAGCAGCGTTACAGCCGGGTGCGGTACGCCAGGCAACTCCGTGGGCGTCACACCATGCCGTGTCGATATGGTCAAAGCCGATAGTGGCAGAACAGATCAGCTTTACATTGGTTCCCGTAAGGATCTCTTCTCCGAAATGGGTGACAGTACGCACAATAAGCGCATCTTTTTCCTTTATAGCCTCCCGGGTGAATTGATTTCCCGGAAGGTATTCCACTTCGCCGAACTGTTCGGCAACCCCTTTCAAGTAGGGTATATGTGCATCCGCAAGTATTTTCATAACTAATAACTAAAAACTAAAAGTGGAGAATTTTGACTCTTGAATCTGAATTGAAAATCGACGTAGTCAAATCCAGACAGAATTAACTAATCACTTTTCCACCTGGTCACCTTTCAAGTATTGATGCATTGCCTTGGCAGCCTTTCTCCCGTCACCCATGGCGAGAATAACAGTCGCTCCTCCGCGCACGATGTCACCGCCGGCAAAGATCATCTCGTCGGCAGTCTGCATTGTGTCGCTGTTGACAACGATGGTGCCCCAGGAAGTGACTTCCATCCCATCGAAGCTTTGCGGGATCAAAGGATTGGGAGAAACCCCCACACTCACAATCACCTCATCAACTTCCAGCCAGGTGGTGTCACCTTCAATCGCTACGGGACGGCGGCGTCCGGACTGGTCGGGCGCACCTAATTCCATCCGTTGTAACAACATCCTCTGTACGTGTCCCTGTTCATCCCCCTCGTAACGAATAGGGTTATGTAATGTATAGAATTCAATTCCTTCCTCTTTGGCATGCTTGATCTCTTCCACACGGGCAGGCATCTCTTCTTCGGAGCGACGATAGACAATCATTGCTCTCTCAGCTCCAAGTCGTCGTGCAGTACGGACGGCATCCATGGCGGTATTGCCGCCACCGACTACTGCTACTTTTTTTCCCTTATATACCGGGGTATCGCTATCGGGATCGGCTGCCTGCATAAGATTTACACGGGTAAGATACTCATTGCAGGACATAATACCAATCAGGTTTTCACCGGGAATATTCATAAAGTTGGGCAACCCGGCACCGCTACCTACGAAAATACCTTTGAACCCTTCGGCTTTGAGATCTTCTTGCGAGATAGTTTTGCCTACAATACAGTTGGTTACGAACTTCACCCCCATCTTTTTCAGGCCATCGATTTCGATATCCACTATCTCATTAGGCAGACGAAACTCGGGAATGCCGTAACGAAGTACACCTCCTAGCTCATGGAGGGCTTCAAATACGGTGACGTCGTATCCCAGCTTCACCATGTCACCTGCAAAAGCTAATCCTGCAGGGCCGGATCCCACTACGGCGATCTTGATGCCGTTAGTTGGAGCAGTCTCCGGTATGGAGATATTACCGCTCATACGTTCGTAATCGGCTGCAAATCGTTCCAGATGGCCTATGGCTACGGGTTCTTTCTTCAGCTTCAACGTATAGAAACACTGGCTTTCGCACTGCCGCTCCTGTGGGCATACACGGCCACAGACTGCCGGCAGGGCACTGGTTTCCTTCAATGTTTTGGCTGCCTCTAAGAATTCACCCCGCTCGATATTCTTGATGAACTTGGGGATATTGATCTCTACGGGACAACCGGTGATGCAGGTAGGATCCACGCAGTCGAGGCAACGATGTGATTCATTGGCGGCCAACTCTGGCGTCAACCCGAGGTTTACTTCGTCGTATGTACGACTACGCACGGCAGGATCTACTTCAGGCATCTTTACCCGTGGTATGGCAATACGATCTTTGTTTTTTATCGATTTGCGCAATGCCTCCCGCCACTCCTGTGCCCGTTCGGCTTTCAGATATTCACTCATATATTTTGTTATTCAAAAATTCAAGATTCAAGATTCAAAATTCAAAATCGTTGAATCATCAAATCTGTACATCAAAAAATCAATCTTCTCCACTCTCCACTTTTAACTTTTCACCTGTCATACGCCTTTAACCGCATCAGCATTTCGTTGAAATCCACCTGATGGGCATCGAATTCAGGCCCGTCCACACACACAAACCGGGTCTGTCCGCCCACTGTGACACGACATGCTCCACACATCCCGGTACCGTCAACCATAATAGTATTAAGTGATGCTACGGTAGGTACATCATACTTTTTTGTCAATTCTGACACAAATTTCATCATGATAGCAGGGCCAATGGTGACGCACATATCTACTTTCTCTCGCAGTATTACTTTCTCCACGCCGTTGGTAATCAATCCCTTCTCGCCATAAGACCCGTCGTCGGTCATGATTATCACTTCGTCGGAATGCTCTCGTACCTGCTCTTCGAGGATGATTAGTTCCTTTGTCCTCGCCCCGAGTACCGAAATCACTTTGTTTCCCGTTTCTTTCATGGCTTTCATGATGGGCAGCATCGGTGCGATACCCACACCTCCTCCCGCACATACGACCGTTCCGAAGTTCTCTATGTGGGTAGCCTTTCCCAATGGGCCTACTATATCGGTGATATAATCTCCTGTGTTGAGTTCACATACTTTTTGTGATGATTTCCCTACCTTTTGAATGACCAAGGTGATTGTCCCTTTTTTCAAATCAGCATCAGCAATGGTGTAAGGCACACGTTCCCCTTTCTTTCCCACGCGTACGATTACGAAGTGCCCTGCTCTGCGGCTTTTGGCGATAAGTGGAGCTTCCACCTCAAACTTTACCACTCTGTCGGATAAATACTCTTTCGAAACGATTTTGTTCATGTTGTGTTGGATTCAATAAATCGGAATACAAAAGTAGGTTATTTTGAGGGTTTCTAAAAGTAATTAATGTATTTTTGTGGGAGTTTTAATACGCTTTGTTGCTGATTTCCGTCAAGAATGGAAATTTTAAAAGCTAATTGCCCAATTAACATATAAAAATGAAAACCAAATTACCCTTTTTACTTTGCATTCTGATATTTGTATCTCAATTATCGGCACAAAGCGTAAGTAAAAAAGAAGTACGACTGAGTGGAAATGCGTATGTCACGGCACATGGTGCCGGTGCAAAAATCGGCCGTCACGGGTTGGAAAAATGGACGGATCCGAAAAGTGAGGTGAAAACATATGTCTATTTCTCCAGACCGCAGACTGTACGGGTAACTCTTAATGGTACCCTCGACGAAGGAAAATCACGGATAAAAGTGGGGATAGAACATCAGGGCGTTCATCAAAAAAACCAAAACATTCAACTAAATGCCGGAGAGTTTAGCGTAGAGTTGAAGCCTTTCCGTATCGTCGAACCGGGGTATGTCACAATAACGTTACAGGGTATCTCTAAAACGGGAGGGGATTTTGGGGTAATTGGATCGCTAACCATTGAGAATGATGATGACAGGATGGTTTATGTGGATGATTTTGCCGACTATTGGGGGCGGAGAGGGCCCTCTGTACATCTTTCTTACACCATGCCGGAAGATACCATTGAATGGTTTTATAATGAAATAATGGTACCGCAGCACAATGATGTAATCGGGAGTTACTATATGGCAAACGGTTTTGGGGAAGGATATTTCGGGATACAATGCAATTCGGAGAACGAACGAAGAGTCCTCTTTTCTGTGTGGAGCCCGTTTGAAACGGAAGATCCGAAACTGATTCCCGACAGTATGAAAATTGTGATGCTCAAAAAAGGAAAGGACGTGTATACCGGGGAATTTGGCAATGAAGGGTCGGGTGGCCAGAGTTTCTTGCGTTATCCGTGGAAGATTGCGAACACTTATCGTTTTCTTACCCGTGTGGCGCCCGATAATAAAGGGAACACAGTGTATACCTCGTGGTTTTTCGCTCCCGAAGAGAACCAATGGCGACTTATCGCGTCGTTCCTTCGTCCGAAAACCGACACATATTATAAGCGGGCGCATTCTTTCCTTGAGAATTTTATTCCCGGGCAGGGGTATCTGACGCGAATGGTTTATTTCGGGAATCAGTGGTTTCGTGCCAAATCCGGGGAATGGATCCCGGGAAAGAAAGCATCATTCACCTACGATGCGACTGCGAAAGCAGGTGCCCGTATCGATTATCAGGGAGGGTATGATCCACAATCGAACCGGTTTTTCCTGAAAAACTGTGGATTTTTCCATGACTCTACCGAATTTCAATCCAGATTCCATAAAACGGCTGGTAATCAACCGCCGGAAATAGATTTTGACGGGCTTCCGTGAAGAAGATTTCAAATTTAGTTGCACTGATTTTCAATTTACTACGTCGATTTTCAATTCAAATTCAAGATTCGAGAGGCAGTATTCCTGTTTATTTCATTGAAGGTTCTTCCCGTTTTAATATGACTTAACAAAATAAATTTTACCTTTGTATCGTATGACAACAAGCGATATATTAGAAAGAATCTTACTGCCTATCAATGATTTATGGTGTGTAGACAATGTTCAAATAAATGAAGAAGAAAAATCTGTTTATGTTCACCTATCATATAAGTTTGATTTTGTAGAAATTGACGGAAGAGATTACCCCATTTACGATTATCGTCATGAGCGTAATTGGCGTCATTTGGATTTATGGCAATACAAGACCTATTTAACTGCACGTATTCCGCGCTATAAAATAGGCGGTGAAATCCGTTCCGTTGACGTTAGCTGGGCAGATACAGGTGAACGTCTGACGACTTTACTTGAAAAAAAACGATAGAAACTTTGTCTCTGACAAAAAGTCAAAGCCGCACAGCTAAACTTTTGTCATTGAGCCACTCACAAGTAAGCCGGATAATGCACCGCAGCGTATCTCGAGGGCTGGAACGTCGAGACAAAAGCGACATTTATCCACACCTGAGCATTGACGAGAAAGCAACCAAAAAAGGACATCACTATTTAAGCATCTTATCCGATGAGCGCGCCGGAGTAGTTATTGAGGTTGTATCGGGACGAACCAAAAAAAGCGTAGATGATTTATGCGTAAAACTTTCTCAAAAGCAGCGCAAATCCGTCAAGACCGTATGCACGGATATGTGGGATGCTTATATCTATGGCGCAAATAAGTATTTTAAGGAAGCTAAACTCTGTCATGACAACTTCCATTTGGTGGGCTATTTGAATAAAGCGGTAGATAAAGTTCGCAAGAGAGAAGTTAAAACAAACGATGCCTTAAAGAAGAGCAAGTATCTGTTTTTGAAGGATAAAATGAACTTTACCAATAAACAGTATATTGCTTTCGAGGCTATATCAAATGCCAATTATGAGGTTTCGAGAGCTTGGAGAGTAAAGGAAAATTTTAGAGACATCGCATTTCGCCAAAACCGGCTGGATGCCCTTGCCATATATTCCTTTTGGCGGCTGGATGCCCAAAGGGCGAATATTAAAGAAATGAATGAGGTAGTCGAGATGTTTGACAGACATCAAAACGGCATTGTAAACGCAATAGAAACAGGTGCCTCAAATGCAAGAGCAGAAAGGTTAAACAGTTCAATACAAGAGATAAAAACAATTGCCAGAGGATATAGAAATGATGATAATTTTAGAGTAGCAATTTTGTTTTTCCATGGAAATCTTGATATGTATCCATAAATGTTAAGTCATACTAAAACTTATAGAACCTCATTGAAAATTGCTATCTTTGTACCAAAGAAGCGAAAAAATATTGTTGAAAAATATTTTTGTTACTGATGTGTTATTCATCTGTTCAATGATATCCCGTTTCTTTTTAAGTATCAATGTGATACGTGAAATATGGGGTTGACCGGTTTTGACAGCGGGTAGAAGAGGTTTGTAAGCATGCAGTGCGTTGTCGGTTTGCACTTTAATCTCAAACGTCAAACAATTAACTGGCAATAACAATTACGCTCTTGCTGCGTGATCGAAGTATAGTAGATCAATCGCTTAATTCCGCCACCAGGTGGCAGAACAAGACATCACCCGGAAGCTGTGGCTTCGAAGCGTTCCGACCAGGTGGTGCAGGTAAATCGGAGATAGGATAGGCGAGGCTTCGGCGCCTTTCCGAAATTAAGAAGATAAGGATGGAGTATGGTGGCTTCAGTCGCGCTCCTTCCCGACAATCAAAATGAAGCTAAGCATGTAGAAAGCAGATTGCTTCCTCGTTTGGACGAGGGTTCGACTCCCTCCAGCTCCACAAATACCACTGGTAATTAATAGGTTATTTTATTTACACCCAATTCTACACCCAGTAATGTAGAGTTGGGTATTTTGTTTTTATCAAATACTAAAATCCCTATCTATACTTTCATATGGGGGATACTCCATTTGACTCGTACAAGCCGAGGGCATTACTTCCAATTTTTTTATTCTAACTCATTTATCTCCCGTTTTAATTCTGTCAATAATTGTTTCTCTGTGGGTAGATAAAGCTGGTATTTACTGGCCATGATAGTTTTATTCTCTTCCGGTAGTGAATACTTTAAAGAATTGGATATCATAATAAAAGGAATGACGGTTGCTGTTGTATGACGTAAAACCGCTCTATGTGCAGCTTCTCTATTTTTTCAGTTGTTGCATTACTGCTTTCGCTATTTCTTTTGAGCTGAATGGATTTTGTCCTGTAATAAGATTTCCGTAATACATGAAGATTTTTTAATTGTTATTAGCCAAATACTGATGCCGGACTGTACATAAGAGTAAACCCCGAAAATTTTTCGGGGTTTACTTTCAAATAATATTGTATATTACTGTTTATCGGCAGGGTAGAGCGGAACGTTCACAGGTTTGGTTGTTTTACCGTCTCCGGTTGCTTCCTCCCTCATTCCTGAAATTCGTTACTTCACGCTGGATAAAATCTCTTTCTGCTTGCTGGGCTTTGTATAACTTCTCGGGTGAGAGCACTTTCTCGAATTTGACAGAGTACTCCTTGTCGAGTTCCGCCTCTTTGAGTTTGACATCTACATCGTCTTCGAGCATTCTTTTGTACTCTTCATCGGATATATTACTGTTATCCTTGATCCGCTGTACCTTATCACGATGGTTTCTGTGCAGCCTAAACTTCTTTTGCGTCAATTCATTACTAAGGGGAAAATATTTACCCGCTTCCTCCTGCGTAAGACCTGCCTCTTTCGTCACATACTCCTTTTTCCTTTTCTCATAATCTGCCATATTCATTTTCCTGTCCTGTGAAGTCTGGGCAGAGAGAATTAAAAAGTTGGCAGGCAGTATAATTGCACACAAAAGCAAAAAAATACTTCTTCTCATTACAAAATTTGTTTTTAAATGATGTATGATAGTTCAGTTCAAATAATACTGATGATACATGTAATCGAAATAGCTGTCATCAATCAACTGCTCTTCGAGATATTGATAGAATTCCTCTTCGGTTATCTGTACGGTAGACCAATAGCTTTCCGCATTACCGGATGAGGTGGAGAGCATCTGTTGATTAGCAAGCTGATCCCCGGTTGTACTGCCGTTTCCGGGAGTTTTTACCAAAAAATTAATGGTGATGTAAAGCCCGACGAACATGGCAGCCAGATAGACCCATGGCTTGGCTCTGTCCCACATTGAAACCGGCTCTGGAACTATAATCTCCTTTTCCGGCAGGCGATTCATTATTTCTTCATTGAATTGCGCGAAATAATTTTCGGGAACTTTAAAAGGATTTTTAGTCTTGTCTATTTCTTTTAATTTGTTAATTTTTGTATCCATACCTCTTATTTTTGCGCTGCTCTGTTGAATAGACTTAATGAATCGATAAAAGTTTAATGGGGTTCACTTAAAAATTTTTCAATTTTTTTTACCGCATGATGGTAAGAGGCTTTGAGCGCTCCCACCGACGTTCCCAATATATCAGAAATATCTTCATATTTCATCTCTTCGGAGTATTTCATATGAAAGACGAGACGCTGCTTTTCCGGAAGGGTAAGAATGGCTTTCTGAAGAAGTTTTTGTGCTTCGTCACCGTCGAAATAGGGATCGCTTTCCAATGTGTTGAGCAGGAATGAATTGTCGTCATCCAAAGCGATATGGTTTTGACTACGTTTCTTGTTGAGGAAGGTGATGCTTTCGTTGATGGCAATACGGTAGAGCCAGGTAGTGAGCTTGGCTTCACCCCTGAAGTTTTCGAGATTCATCCAGGCTTTGACGAATACATCCTGTAAAATGTCGTTGGCATCATCATGTGAAATCACCATTTTCCGTACCTGCCAATAGAGTCTTTCACTGTATTCGGATACAAGCCTGGCAAATCCTTTTCGACTTGTTCGTGGATCTCGTAATTCTTCCAGTAACTGTTCCTCGTTATTCATTTCCTTTTTATATGGAATTCAATGCAAAGGTAAACGATTTTTATTAACTTTTCCATTACTCCTCATCTCCTTTTTCAAACCATATTACAAAATCGATCGCTTCCCCGGGATTTTGTTGCCACCATTCCAAAGATTCAGGAAAATAGGATACACTGATATAACGGCAGAAAGTGTCGTAATATTCAGAGTCTGCAATATGAGAGAAGAAGGGAGTATAAAAAGTCCAGAAAACGCCTTCTTTAGCACCTTTGCTCTCCCGGGTGAGTACATTCATAATCTCTTTGTTGACAGTTTTGAAAAGGATGAAGTCATCTTTTTCTTCTGATGAGTTTTTCAGGGAATCGAGTGTAGAGGTAATAGCATGGTATACGAAATTGCGATTCAACCCTTCTTCAATGCTTAAAGGCGGAATTTTATCGGCCTGTGGTATGGTATCGGGTTTGTTGCGCATCATCTGTTGCTGGATGAATGATCTTTGTACAGGCGCTTCATTTGTTTTGATACGCATGATGGCCAACATTTCCTCGAAGGCGCCCTTCGACCGTTTGCTGTCGGGCTCCAGGAGAAGGAACATCTGGAACGATAGGATACTTTGCACCCATAATCCGCTATCGTTAAGTGCATAAGCATTCAATAAAAAAGCACCGCTATGAGATTTATCCAGGTCGATAGCTCTTTTTACATGTTCCAATGTTTTGTCGTTATCTCCTTTTTTATAATAATTGAGCGCTAAGTTATAATGCAACACGAATCCATCCCCATTTTTTATCAGGCCTTCCTGAAGTAGTGCTATGGCTTCATCTACCTTATTCATTCCTGCCAGCGCCTCGCTTTTTACCGCATAGGCACCCGGAGATAATTGTTTGTTGCCGGAATTGACTACCTGGGTACTATATTTTGATGCATTTTGATAATCCTGTAATGCCAGATAGGATAGTGATAACTCGTAAATTGCCTGTACTGATTTGGGATCGAGCGTAAGCGCCTCATTATATTTATCGATAGCTTCTTTGAATTTACCTTCATCATGCAGTTCAACGCCTTCCTGGATCAACTCCTCCGCTTTGGCATTCTGCCCGTATGAAAGAAACAACGGGGCGGCGGCAATCAATATAGTAATCAATAATATAGTTCTTTTCATTATCGTGTAGTCTAAGTTTAATAATCGTTCCCACTAAGCGATATTATAGAAGACGGGTATGTCCGGATTATGTTATCACGAAAGAACGACTAAATTTTTTGCGTGGATAAAAATAGGACAAAAAAAGATAAGTTCCGGTTCTTATTGGCAAAATCCACTTCATTTGTAACACAAATAAACAAATGGCTCTCTAAAATAAAATGATTTTTACATTTTTTGGTCTCAACACAAACTTGAATTACCTTTGTTCCTTATTTTAATAATCATCATGCAGTATATACAGGTACAATTCAGTTGTGAGCCCAATACGGAGGTGTTAACAGATGTCCTCTCGGCCCAGTTGGGAGAAATAGGGTTCGAATCGTTTGTCCGGACAGAAACGGGGTTGGATGCATATATTCCTTTATCCGGTTTATCGCTTGGTAAAGTGGACCTACTTCTTTCTGAATTTCCGCTGGAAGCGGAGATCACTTATTCCTGCCTTGAAATGGAAGATAAGAACTGGAACGAAGAGTGGGAGAAAAACTACTTCCAGCCGGTGGTTATTGATGATATGCTGTGTATACACAGTTCATTTCATAAGATAGGCGGTGAGTTCAAATACAGTATATTGATTGATCCCAAAATGTCGTTCGGCACAGGGCATCACCAGACCACGGAATTGATGATGAGGGAGTTGTTGGAAATGGAACTGCAAGGCAAGTCCCTTCTCGATATGGGGTGCGGTACCGCTGTCCTGGCTATCCTGGCATCCATGAGGGGCGCTTCCCCTATAACCGCCATCGATATAGATGAATGGGCATATCATAATGCGATGGAGAACACGCGGCTGAATGGTATCGACAATATCCGCTTGTTTCAGGGCGGGGCGGAATTGCTCGGCGATGAAACATATGATGTGATACTGGCCAATATTAACCGGAATATTCTCCTGCAGGATATAGCGGCATACAGGCAGGTTTTGAATAGAAACGGAATGCTTGTGATGAGCGGTTTTTATAAGGAAGATATTCCTGCCATACGTGCTGCTGCCGAAGGCCAGGGATTAACTTACGGACACTTTTCCGAAATAGATCAATGGGTGGCTGTTGCATTTTGTTATCAATAAAATAAGCACTACCTTTGTGCCGATTTTCAGAAGAACCGATAAATTTATCTGTTTTAGGTTATTAGATTGGGTTATTAAGATATGGAGTGGTTGATAGAATTAATTACCGGAACGAGTATAGCACATTCAATACTTGTGATGGCTTTGGTAATCTCGATAGGATTGCTATTGGGTAAGGTAAAGATTTTTGGAATTTCTCTCGGAACGACCTGGATACTCTTTTTCGGTATCTTTCTCGGGCATATAGGCCTGCAGGTCGATGAAAATATACTCCATTTCCTGAAAGAATTCGGATTGATCCTGTTTATATATTCTATCGGGATGCAGGTCGGCCCCAGCTTCTTTTCCTCATTCAAACAGGGAGGCATCACTCTTAATATACTGGCATCCGGCGTAGTGCTGCTGGGCGTATTGGTCACCTATATCATACATCTGGTAACCGGATTGCCTATTGCTACCATGGTAGGCATATTGTCGGGAGCTGTTACCAATACACCGGGACTCGGGGCAGCACAGCAGACCTATACCGATGTAATGGGAACTACCGATCCTACTATCGCTACAGCCTATGCGGTTGCTTATCCGTTAGGAGTGGTGGGGATCATTTTGAGTATCGTTCTTTTCAGATATATCTTCAAGGTGAATTTTGCCAAAGAGAACAGTACTTTAGATGGCAATGATGCTTCCAAGATGACGGAAGCGCATATGTACTCCCTGCAGGTGATGAATCCCTCTATCTTCGGAAAAAATATCCGTGAAGTGAAACGGTTAATTGACAAGGAATTTGTCATATCAAGGGTATTATATGCAAAAACCGGCGTGTTGGATGTCCCTCAAACAAAGACCATACTCGAAGAGAACGACAAAATACTGGTTGTTTCCAACCTGAAGAATATCGATGTGATTGAAGCGTTTATCGGACAACGTATCGACATGGACAGAAGTGAGTGGAATAAACTGGATTCACAACTGGTTTCACGCAGAATATCGATTACTAAACCTGCGATCAACGGACGTTCCATAGGCAGCCTGAAATTGCGGAATCTGTTCGGCATCAATATCACCCGGGTGAACCGTGCCGGGGTTGACCTGATTGCCGACTCCCGTCTTCAATTGCAACTGGGCGACCGCGTGACAGTCGTGGGCTCGGAAGAATCTATCGCCAATGTGGAGAAATTCCTTGGTAATTCATTGAAACGCCTCAGGGAGCCCAATCTCATCTCTATTTTTATAGGTATTGCATTGGGAGTACTCCTGGGAAGTATTCCATTTATGATCCCGGGTATTCCCCAGCCGGTAAAACTGGGACTGGCAGGCGGGCCGCTTATTGTGGCTATATTGATTAGTAAATTCGGGCCGAAGTACAAACTCATCACATACACAACCATGAGTGCCAACCTGATGCTGAGGGAGATAGGCATTGCGCTGTTCCTTGCCTGTGTAGGGCTCGGTGCCGGTGAGAATTTTGTCGAAACAGTCGTGAATGGAGGGTATAAATGGGTTGGTTATGGGGTTATTATTACCGTGGTACCCTTGCTGGTCATCGGTACCATCGGCCGAAAGGTCTATAAACTGAACTATTTCACCTTGATGGGATTAATTGCAGGTAGTATGACTGATCCTCCTGCATTGTCCTATGCAAATGCCACAGCAGGGAATGATATGCCTGCGGTGAGTTATGCAACTGTCTATCCGCTTACGATGTTCCTCAGGGTGATCACGGCTCAATTGCTGATCCTTCTCTTCCTCTGAATCGTTTTACCGTCCCGCAAACGATTGCATGGGAATCCGGATAAAAAGCGCAGGCTTTTATCCGGCTCCTTCATGAAACATTGTAGCTTTGCTTGTCAACCATAAATAGTTAACAGATATTGGCTAATGGCACACCTTATATTTACAATGAATTATCATACCGCATGGGGTGAACAGGTTTGTCTTTGCGGGAATACTCCGGAACTTGGGGATTTAAATGAAGACCGGGCGATCACGCTTGATGCTGATGGAGGCAACTGGTCTGCTGCAGTGGATATTGAAGAGGCAACAGATATTGGCTACTACTATTTCATCAGAAAAGGAGGATATACCATTCGCCGTGAATGGGGGAATAACCGCAAGATCCATATTACAAAGGGGCGGAGAGAATTCATTATCAATGATCTTTGGAAGAATAAATCATATCATTCCTATCTTTATTCCACAGTTTTTACAGATACTGTTTTCAGGCATGAAAGAAAGCCACTCCCTTCAAAATATTATCCTCATACTCTCTTGTTGAATGTGATCTGTCCTTATGTCTCCGGCGATCAGTCATTGATGATCACAGGTGAATGCCAGGAACTGGGTGTATGGGATTTGAAGTTGGCGAAACCGCTCTCTTATATCGATGAAGGGGAGTGGCAAATAATGCTTGATGCAAAAAAACTGCCTGCAAAGAGTGAATATAAATTTGTAATCGTAGATAAAAAAAGCGGTGAGGCGGTACACTGGGAAGATGGTATAAATCGCCTGTTAACAGCAACGGCAGCACATCGGGGAAACACTGTACAGGTGGAAATGGGGTTGCTCTTTCATTATCAGGGATTTACTTATCGGGGTACAGGTACGGCTATTCCTGTCTTCTCCCTGAGGACTGGCGACAGCTTTGGTGTAGGTGACTTCGCCGATCTGCGCAAGATGGTCGACTGGGCAGCACTCACCCGGCAGCAGCTGATCCAGTTGTTACCCGTGAATGATACCACAGCCACTAAAACCTGGCGAGACTCATATCCTTATAGTGCTATTTCAGCCTATGCCCTCCATCCCATATATCTTGGCTGCAGTGATTACCCGTTGAAAGTGAAGAAAAAACAGAATGCTTTCCTGAAAGAGGCAAAAGAGTTGAACAGCTTGCCCGACCTGGATTACGAAAAAGTATTGTCGCTAAAGACCCGCTATAGCCGGGAACTCTTTCAGCAAGAGGGGGAGGAGGTTCTCGTATCGGAAGGTTATATTGCTTTTTATAAAAAGAATGAATCATGGCTTTTCCCCTATATGTGTTATTGCTTCCTGCGTGATAAGTATGGCTGTGCCGATTTCAGGGAGTGGGGGGACTATGCCTCTTACAATGGTACGGCATTGAAGGAGATGGTCGATACCGATGCCGAAGCCAGAGTGGAGACACAATTCTGGGCTTTCCTGCAATACCTGCTTCATCAGCAATTCTCCGGCGTGAAAGTATACGCCAATGAAAGGGGAGTGGCACTAAAAGGAGATATCCCCATCGGTATCAGCCGTAACAGCATAGACGCATGGGTAGCCCCTGACCTCTATCATATGGATACCCAAAGCGGTGCTCCACCCGATGATTTCTCATTCTTCGGCCAGAACTGGGGTTTCCCCACATATAACTGGCAGATGATGGAAAAGGACGGTTATGCCTGGTGGGTAAACCGCTTCCGCAAGATGGCAGATTATTTCGATGCCTACAGGATAGACCATATCCTGGGTTTTTTCCGTATCTGGGAAATACCGCTCGACGCCGTGCAGGGGTCGCTTGGGCACTTTAGGCCTGCCCTGCCTTTTTGGATAGAAGAGATCAATCGTGCGGGAATCCCCTTTGATGAGGAACGGATGGTACAACCGTTTATTCATGAACACTTTCTGGCGGATATTTTTGGGGAGCATACCGAAGAAGTGAAGAGGGAATACCTTGAAATAACAGGGTGGCAGCGGTTTAAATTGAAATCACACTGCAATACCCAAAGAAAAGTTAAACAACTGTTTGATAATAAAAAGGATGAAAAGAGCAGGAGGATATGCGACGGGCTTATGTCTTTGTGCGCAGAAGTGCTCTTCGTGCGTGATCCGCAGGATCATCACCGGTATCATCCGCGTATTACGGTGCAATATACTCATTCATATCGCTATCTTGACACCCACGTAAAGGAGGCGTTCAATCGCCTGTATGACGAATTTTATTATCACCGGCATAACTATTTCTGGCGTGAAGAGGCAATGAAGAAATTACCGGTACTTATCTCATCCACCAGGATGATGGCCTGTGGAGAGGATTTAGGTATGGTTCCCGACTGTGTACCGTCGGTGATGCATGAATTGCAGATGTTGAGTTTGGAGATCGAGCGGATGCCAAAAGACCCATTCGCCACTTTCACCGATCTACAGCGGTTGCCTTATCTGTCGGTATGTACTACTTCCACGCATGACATGTCGCCCCTTCGTCTGTGGTGGACTGAAAACCGGGAACTTACCCAGCGCTATTACAACGAAGTATTGCATCATGAAGGAGTTGCTCCGGCTGAGTGTAATATTACTATCTGCCGGCAGATCATTGAACGTCATCTCCGTTCGTCGGCCATGTGGGTAATCCTGCCGTTGCAGGACTGGCTGTCTATCGATGAAAAACTGCGTAATCCCGATATTGCCACCGAGCGGATCAATATACCAGCAAATCCGGAGCACTACTGGCGTTACAGGATGCATATCTCCCTGGATGACCTGCTTAAAGAAACTGCCTTTAACGAGAAAGTGGCAGCGCTTTCCGGTCGGTAATTGGAGGTGGGAAGGTGATAAAGTACCTGAGTGGGTAGATGCCCGGATGGTGTTAAGTGGTAAAGTGAAAGAGGGTAGAATCCACGGTGTGGATTTACCCTCTTTTCAAATTATGTTATCTCTGTATGGTCACGCTTTTCCGGCGCTTCCCAATACACTTTCAGTCTTGTGCATATAGAGTTTCTTCAACTCTTCACGTGCCGGGCCGAGGTATTTACGCGGGTCAAATTCAGCCGGTTTGGTAGCAAACACTTCACGTACGGCTGCAGTCATGGCCAGACGTCCGTCGGAGTCGATATTGATCTTGCAAACAGCCGATTTGGCAGCTTTGCGCAATTGTTCTTCCGGGATACCGATTGAATCGTCCAGTTTTCCTCCGTATTTGTTGATAGTTTCCACATATTGCTGGGGAACGGAAGAAGATCCGTGGAGAACGATGGGGAATCCGGGGATCCGTTTTTCAATTTCTTCGAGGATATCGAAACGCAATGGGGGCGGAACCAGTACACCATGTTCGTTGCGGGTGCATTGTTCAGGAGTGAACTTGAAAGCACCGTGTGAAGTACCTATGGAGATGGCCAAAGAGTCAACACCGGTACGTGTCACAAAATCCACTACTTCATCGGGTTCGGTATAAGTATGGTGTTCTGCCTGTACATCGTCTTCAATACCTGCCAATACGCCGAGTTCTCCTTCCACGGTTACATCGTGTTGGTGGGCATACTCAACCACTTTCTTTGTCAGGGCGATGTTTTCTTCATAAGGAAGATGTGATCCGTCGATCATCACAGAAGAGAAACCACTCTCTATACAATCCTTGCAAAGCTCAAAGCTGTCGCCATGGTCGAGATGGAGCACGATAGGAATTTCATATCCCAGTTCTTTTGCATATTGTACGGCCCCCTGAGCCATGTAACGCAATAATGTCTGATTGGCGTATTTACGTGCGCCGCTCGATACCTGCAGGATTACAGGAGACTTTGTTTCAACACAGGCCGAAATAATAGCCTGAAGTTGTTCCATGTTGTTGAAATTGAAAGCAGGAATAGCATAGCCGCCGTCTACTGCTTTCTTAAACAGCTCTCTTGAGTTTACAAGACCCAATTCTTTATAACTTACCATTGTTCTAATTATTTATTTTATTTATTATAGATTGAAAAATCTGAAATATTGTCACAAAAATACGATATAATCCGTAATGAAAGAAATTTTTATGCGAAAGAGTCATTAAAAATGATTATTCAACCGTGAAAAAAGACAAATCGATCCATTCATAAATCCGTTTGAATAGATTGTAGATTTATTTTTTCTTTTTATTTTTGCATATGAAACGAGCATGAAAATGATTTCACCAAAGATCATGATTAAAAGCGAGTTGCCTACAGTTAAGATTTTTAATGGAAGTCGGCGATTTCGCTTCGCTCAATTGTCATATGACACCATTGAAAATAAATAATTTTAGTCATATGAAACTATCATATTATAACAGATCACTCAGAATTAATACCGTTGCAATTATTTATCACCTGATTCTAATATTATTTTACAACAACTTATAATTTTTATAATTTTATTATTATGATCGTAGGAATACCCAAAGAAATTAAAGTCAAAGAAGGAAGAATAGCCATGACGCCTGATGGTGTTTTGGAACTTACCGGTCGAGGACACAAAGTTTACGTGCAGAAAGGCGCCGGCATCAAAAGTAACCTGTCGGATGAGAGCTATGTAAAAGCCGGAGCTGTCATCCTTGACCGTATTGAAGATGTGTATGGGATTGCGGATGTGATCGTGAAAGTGAAAGAACCGATAGAAAGCGAATATCATCTGATAAAAAGGGATCAGGTGGTATTTACCTATTTTCACTTTGCATCCGACAAAAAACTCACTGAAGCCATGATTTCGAGCGGAGCTGTCTGCATTGCCTATGAAACGGTAATGAATGACAAAGACGGGTCACTGCCGTTGCTTACACCCATGAGCGAGGTGGCCGGCCGTTTATCTGTCCAGGAGGGTGCCAAATATCTGGAAAAGCCGCAGGGTGGCAAGGGTATTTTGCTAGGGGGCGTACCTGGCGTGAAACCGGCCGAAGTAGTGATCATCGGTGGTGGAGTGGTCGGACATAATGCCGCCCTGATGGCTGCCGGATTGGGAGCAAATATAAAACTACTCGATATTAACCTGAACCGTCTTCGGTATTTGTCGGAAATCCTTCCTCCAAACGTAGATACCCTTTACTCCACAGAGATGTCGATTGCGGAGTCGATCAAAACCGCCGACTTGGTGATCGGTGCTACCTTATTGGTGGGTGCCAGGGCTCCGCACCTGGTAAAGCGGGAAATGCTCAAAGAAATGGAGCCAGGCACGGTAATGGTAGATGTTTCCGTAGATCAGGGCGGATGTTTCGAAACTACACATCCTACCACACATGCCGATCCAGTTTTTGATGTGGATGGCATCGTTCACTATTGTGTTGCCAATATGCCCGGAGCCGTTCCCATTACATCTACACGCGCACTTACCAATGCCACGCTGCCTTATGTGATAAAGCTTGTTGAGATGGGATGGGAAGGAGCTTGCAGGCAATATCAGGATTTACGCTACGGATTGAATATAATAAAAGGGGATGTGGTGTTTAAAAATGTGGCCGACTCGCTGGATTTGCCTTACACGCCATTGGAATTATAAGGAATACAGAATATCTTCTGTCCTGAAAATAGGAAATTATTCCGATAATTCCTCAATATGGTATTTAGCTAATCTGTAGTTGATGAATAGATCTACAAAAGGAAAGAATTTTCTCCTTTTCTTTTGTAGATTGGAGAAAATTAAGTTTCTTTGTTTAAACTATTTTAATAGTTCAAAGAAAAGCACTGTTTGTTTGATAATCAGGCATACACTGCATTTCTACGTATCCAAACGGTCATATTATGTGCCAGAGTTATTAAATTCACAGTCAAATAATGGAAAATTTCAATAAGAACAACGAAATACAGATTGAATTAAGTGATGAAATTGCACAGGGGATTTACTCCAATCTGGCAATTATATCGCATTCCTCGTCGGAATTTGTTGTTGATTTTGTCCGTATTGTCCCGGGTGTGCCTAAAGCGAAAGTCAAATCGAGAATCATACTCACGCCTGAACATGCGAAGAGGTTACTGATGGCATTGAAAGATAATATCGATAAATTTGAGCAGCAGAACGGGTCGATCAGGATTCAGGGCGATCCTGGTTTCTTGCCGCCCATAGGTGGGATAGGGCAGGCTTAGGTTCACATATTGCCTGGCGGTCTTGGTATATCCCACCGCATGAAAAAAGGAAATAGGGGAAATTTATTTAAAAATCACAAAAGGCGTTGTAAATAATGCGTGGTAAACGCTATGGAAAGACGCTGTCAATGGAATAATTAAGATTAAATATTCAAAATTTATGGATCTATTAAGTGTGTCTACAGTCAATTGGTCGAGAGCTCAATTCGCTCTTACTGCCGGCTATCACTGGATATTTGTCCCGCTCACTATTGGGTTGGCACTTATTATGGCCCTCATGGAAACCATGTATGTGAGGACGGGAGATGAAAAATGGAAACAAGTTACCAAGTTCTGGCAAAAAATCTTCGGTATCAACTTTGCGATTGGAGTGGCTACAGGTATTATCCTGGAGTTCCAGTTCGGTACCAACTGGTCGAATTACAGTTGGTTCGTGGGGGATATCTTTGGAGCTCCCCTTGCCATTGAAGGGATCGTTGCTTTCTTTATGGAAGCCACATTTATCTCTGTCATGTTCTTTGGATGGAACAGGGTAAGCAAGAAAATGCATCTTGCCTCCACTTGGTTAGTGTTTGCCGGGGCTACGTTGTCGGCATTCTGGATTCTGGTGGCCAATGCCTGGATGCAATATCCTGTCGGAATGGAGTTTAATCCCGAGACAGTACGGAATGAAATGGTTGATTTCTGGGCTGTAGTCCTTTCGCCGGTAGCATATAATAAATTCCTGCATGCCATCTTCTCCGGATGGGCAATCGGAGCCGGTTTTGTGGCAGGCGTCTCTGCGTGGTACCTGTTGAAAAAACGGCATATAGATTTTGCCCTGAAAAGTGCAAAGGTAGGAGGCATAGTAGGGGTGGTCGCTTTTGTGATGCTGGCAGTTACCGGTGACGGCTCCGCCTATGAAGTGTCACAGAAGCAGCCGATGAAGCTGGCCGCCATGGAGGGTCTTTATGAAGGGAAAGAGGGTGCCGGTTTGGTGGCAATAGGAATGTTGAATCCAGCCAAACAATCGTATGACGATGGAGTGGATTCTTATATTTTTAAGTTGGAGATACCTAAACTGTTATCGTTCCTTGGATACAGGAACCTGAACGCTTTCGTACCCGGGATCAAAGATATTGTAGATGGAGGCTATACCCTTCAGGACGGAACTACCGCCCTCTCTTTTGAAGAGAGAAAAGCCCGGGGAGAAAAAGCTATCCAGGCACTGGCCGATTATCAGACCGCCATAGCGGAAGGACGTGATGCCGATGCAGCCAATCATGAGATTATTCTCAGGGAGAATTATGCGCATTTCGGTTACGGTTACCTCGAAACAGGGAAAGATCTGGTACCCGATGTACCTCTTACATTCTATACTTTCCACTTGATGGTGGTCATAGGACTTTATTCTATCCTGTTCTTCGCGATCCTTCTCTATTTTATCTACAAGAAAGATTTGCGTGACACAAAATGGTTGCTATATGTGGCATTGTGGAGTATACCTCTGCCCTTTATCGCCGGCCAGGCAGGATGGATAGTGGCAGAAGTGGGCCGCCAGCCATGGACTATCCAGGATATTCTTCCGGTACAACTGGCTGCGTCCGCAGTATCCCCGGGCAATATTATTACTACCTTTATCATTTTTACGGTATTGTTTACGGGAATGTTAATCGCAGAAGCGGCTATTATGGTAAAACAGATCAAAAAAGGCCCGGATCCCCTTCCCGGGGAAGAGGCCTGATCCCGTTACATGGTTAAACAGACTAAAAGATAAAAACAATGATAACATACGACTTTCTACAAAAATACTGGTGGTTTGTAATGTCGCTTCTTGGCGGATTACTGGTGTTCCTGATGTTTGTGCAGGGAGGCCAGTCCATGTTGAACTCCCTTTCGAAGAAAGAGGATGAGAAGAAGCTTCTGATCAACGCACTCGGACGCAAATGGGAATATACCTTTACCACGCTGGTCACTTTCGGGGGTGCCTTTTTTGCATCGTTTCCACTCTTCTATTCGACCAGCTTCGGAGGTGCCTATTGGGCATGGATGATTCTACTTTTCTGCTTCGTATTGCAGGCTATATCCTATGAATACCAGTCCAAGCCGGGGAATATCTTTGGCCCGAAGACCTATCGCGCATTCCTGTTCCTGAATGGTGTGTTGGGCACATTTTTGTTAGGTGTGGTGGTCTCCTCTTTCTTCACCGGGTCAGAGTTTACCGTGGGTAAAGGCAATATTGCCGGGCTGGGTGCCTCAGGCTTTACCATCAGCCAGTGGCAGAACCCGCTTCACGGGCTTGAGCTGTTGGCAGATGTAAGAAATCTGAGTCTCGGGTTGGCGGTACTCTTCCTTGCCCGTACCATGGCAAGCCTCTTTTTTGTAAACCGGCTCGACCATGAAGTACTCGAAGCGAGATCGCGCAAATTTACTTTGTATAATGGGGTACCTTTTGTGGTTTTCTTCCTTGTCTTTTTGATCTGGACGCTGGTCGCTGAAGGTTATGCTGTCAATCCAGAAACAAAAGTGATATATATGGAGAAGATGAAATACCTTCATAATTTCATCGAGATGCCGATCGTATTGGTACTCTTTGTGCTGGGAGTATTGTCTGTCCTGTATGGTATTTTCAATACGGTTTTCAATAAAGGGTTTAAGAAAGGAGTCTGGTTCGCCGGTGCAGGTGCTATCGTGACTGTGACTATGCTTCTGCTGGTGGCCGGTTATAACAATACTGCCTATTATCCCTCATCGGTTGATCTGCAGAGTTCACTTACCCTGCAAAACTCTTCTTCGAGCTATTTTACGCTTTCGGCTATGGCGGTAGTTTCACTTCTCGTGCCGTTCGTGATTGCCTATATATTCTATGCCTGGAGGGCGTTGGAGAAAAAGAAACTGAGCCTGGATGACCTGGAATCCGACGGACATGCTTACTGATAGTGAAATTTTCGATAGATAATTTTCGTTGTATAGATGAGGGTACGGGATCGCACGTATCCTCATTTATTTTAAAAAGTGGGGATCTACGCGGAGGATTCCCGATAAAATATGTATTTTTGTACCGATAATTGTAAAGTCTTTCGTTATGGGGATACATCATAGAATGTCGGTTGTCTTGCTGTTCATGCTAACGCTGTCGTTTTTCATTTCCTGCAACCAGCAGAGTGGACGTAGTATGTTCAGGGCGGAGAATAACGTTGAGTTCGATACGGTCAGTCTGGTTGCCCGGCACCATCTCGACGGGGATACGGCAAATCCTTATTGTAATATAGAAGTGGATTTTATTTATCCTGTCAGCAGTGGTAAAATGAACCTGGATATGTTACAACAGTTCTTTATCAGGAATACTTTTGGTGCACCGTATGATACTTTGTCCCCTCCGGACGCTGTGCAGGCGTATATAAGAAATTATATAGAGAACTATACCGCCGATGCAGGGACATATCGGGAGAGCGCAGATGAAATCCGTGAACTGAACAGCCTTATCTCCGGCATCGATGTTTCCGACAGCGAACATTACACCGAAGATTTCTTCTATTCCTATTATGAGAGCATTTCTGATTCTATTGTCTACAATTATCATGAAGTTCTTTCATTTCAGGTGAAACAATCCAATAACAAGGGTGGGGCGGCTTCTTACGACTCCTACCGTAATTATGTTTTAAATCTGAATACAGGCAGGCAGGTTACCGAGAATGATATTTTCAACGCCGGCTATGATACGGCCCTTCAGCGGCTGATTATCACGTCTTTATTGGAACAGGCTAATGCCGGGAGCGTGGAGGAACTGGAGGATCTTGGTTTTTTCGGTGTAAGGGAGATTGTGCCTAACCAGAATTTCCTGCTGGACGACAAAGGAATCATTTATACATATAACAAGGGTGAATATTCGGCATATCAATTGGATGCTCCCCAGGTATTTATCCCGTATGAAATGATATTCCCCCTGTTGAGGGAAAACAGCGTTGCAGCTAAATTAGCCGATTTAAAGTGAAAAGTCTCGAAACCTATTTTCCGTCGCTTACTGAGAAGCAGAAACAGCAGTTTGAAGCACTGCCTGATCTTTATTCCGACTGGAATGCCAAAATCAATGTAATTTCCCGCAAGGATATCCATAATCTCTATCCGCATCACGTACTGCACTCGTTGGCTATTGCCCGGTATATCCGTTTTACCCCGGGATCTACCATTATGGATGTAGGCACGGGTGGAGGCTTTCCCGGTATTCCGTTGGCTATTTTCTTTCCCGAAGTGCAGTTTGTACTGCTTGACAGTATCGGAAAGAAAGTGAAGGTTGCGAAAGAGATATCCGAAACAATAGGATTGAAGAACGTAGAAACAGTGCATGCCCGGGTCGAAGAGGAAAAAAGGAAATACCATTTTATTGTGAGCAGGGCGGTAATGCCTCTGCCCGAACTGGTCAGGATTTCCCGTAAAAATATCTCACGGGAACAGATCAACGCTTTACCCAATGGAATTATTTGCCTGAAGGGGGGGGATCTTTCGGCTGAGTTGCATCCTTACCGGAAGGCCGCTGAGCTGGTATCTCTTTCAGATTACTTCTCCGAACCTTTTTTTCAGACAAAAAAGCTGGTCTATCTGCCGTTAAGTTAAGGGTAATTTCGGGCAACTTTATAGGTCTGTAATTTTCTGTTAATCCAAAAGAAAGCGTTATTTTTGTGCTAAATGAAATTATCACGGGAAGGGGCGCTGACTTTCCCAGCAAAGAACATATAAGCATGAATATAAAAACATTTGAATTTAATCCGTTGGGAGTGAATACTTATGTATTATCCGACGAGACCAGGGAGTGTGTGGTAATCGATCCGGCTCCTTTTTATTCTGAAGAAAAGGAACTCTTACTCAGTTACCTTAGAAGTAATAATCTTAAAGTGAGGCATATACTGAACACGCACCTGCATTTTGACCATATCTTTGGGGTTAATCTGCTCGCCTCTCAATTCGATGTTAGGGTGCAATGCCATCCCGACGATCTCTTCCTGTTGGAAGATATAGCCGGCCAAATGCAAGTTTTCGGGCTGCCCGGTAGCAATGCAGATTTTAAGCCGGAGATCGGTAATTATCTGAATGAAGGGGATATAGTTGCTTTCGGAAATCAATCGCTTAGGGTATTTCATACCCCGGGACATTCGCCCGGCAGTGTGGCATTCTATCATGAAACAGAGGGTTGTGTATTCGGTGGGGATTTGCTCTTTTATTCCGGTGTAGGGAGGACAGACCTACCGAGGGGAAGCTATGAGGATTTGGTAAACAGCATAGAAACCAAGATGTTTACTCTCCCCAACAATACAGTGGTTTATTCTGGACACGGCCCTGCCACTACCATTGGATTTGAGAAAAAGAATAATCCCTTCGTCGGGCAATAAATTATAGCCGGTTCGTACGATGGATTCCCGGTTGAGTTTGTATGTGGAGTTTTTCCACATCTCCCGAAGAGAAAAAAAGATTAATAATAAGTAATTTACCCATAGCGCGTGTTATGATAAAAATGGAACAATTTAAAAACCGACATATCGGTATTGCCGAGGCCGATAAACAGAAAATGCTCGAAGCAATCGATCTTTCTTCCATGGATGAGCTGATCGACCAGACAATTCCGTCAGATATCCGTTTGAAGGAGCCTCTTTCTTTGCCGAAAGCATTGTCGGAGCAGGAATATGCCGAAGAGATAGCCCATATTGCATCTCTGAATGATATCTATACTTCCTATATCGGAATGGGGTGGTATGATACCGTTACTCCCGCAGTGATCTACCGTAATGTCTTTGAAAATCCGGTATGGTACACTTCTTATACCCCTTATCAGGCTGAGATTTCACAGGGACGTCTGGAGGCATTGCTAAACTTCCAAACGGTGGTGAGCGAACTTACCGCACTGCCGCTGGCCAACAGTTCCCTGTTGGACGAGGCTACCGCCGCTGCTGAGGCGGCCACCATGATGTATGGTCTTCGTAGCCGTGAACAAGTGAAAAACGGAGTTGAAACGCTGTTTGTGGATGAGAATACCTTTCCCCAAACATTGGCAGTGCTTAAGACGAGAATGTATTATGCAGGAATAGAGGTTGTTGTCGGTGATTATAAAACTGTTACTTTCGATAAGCCATTCTTTGGAGCAATCATCCAATATCCCAATGGTAACGGGAATGTGGAGGATTATACCGACTTCACTGAAAGGGCGCATAAGGCTGAATGCAAAGTGGCTGTGGCTACCGATCTGATGGCATTGGCAATACTCACCCCTCCGGGTGAATGGGGGGCCGACATTGCTTTCGGAAGCAGCCAGCGTTTCGGTATCCCTATGTTTTACGGAGGACCGTCCGCCGCATTCTTCGCTACTCGTGATGAGTACAAACGCTCCATGCCGGGACGTATCATAGGCATTTCCAAAGATGCGTATGGCAGGGAAGCGCTTCGTATGGCACTGCAGACACGCGAGCAGCATATCAAGCGTGAAAAAGCCACCTCCAATATTTGTACGGCGCAGGCTTTGCTGGCTACCATGTCTTCATTCTATGCGGTCTATCATGGCCCGGAAGGACTCAGGAATATTGCCCGCCGTATACATTCCATCGCCACCCATGTGAGTGAGGAATTAAAGGGGATGGGGTATAAGCAATTAAACAACAGCTATTTCGATACGCTTAAGATCAGTTTGCCGGAAGGTATATCTATGCAGGATATCCGTGATAATACGGAGATGCGCCATATCAACCTGCGTTACTTCGAAAGCGGTGAAGTGGGAATCAGCATCGACGAGACCACTAATGTGTACCGGGTACATGAATTGTTGGCCGCATTCGCCATGACTGCAGGCAGTTCGAAAGAGTATTTGCTCGAAGAGTTGCCCGTAAAGAGCGGTTTGAAGGAATCTCAACTCAGGAAATCCGGTTTCCTTGCTCATCCCACTTTCAACAGCTATCATACTGAGACAGAGCTGATGCGTTATATCAAGCGGCTCGAACGGAAAGATATCTCACTGGCACATTCCATGATCTCGCTTGGCTCATGTACCATGAAACTGAATGCGGCTTCTGAATTGCTACCGTTGGGACTTGCGGGATTTCAGCGTATTCATCCGTTTGCACCCTTAGAACAGGTGTCAGGATATACGCAAATGATCACTGAACTGGAAGAGATGTTGGCGGAGATCACAGGATTTGCCGCAACCAGCCTCCAACCCAATTCGGGGGCAGCAGGTGAATACGCGGGGCTGATCACTATTGCCAGTTACCTTGAGAGTAACGGTGAAGGGCATCGCAAGGTGGTGCTTATCCCGGCATCGGCGCATGGAACCAATCCCGCCAGTGCAGTACAGGCCGGATTCAAGCCGGTAACGGTTGCCAGCGATGCCAACGGGAATGTCGATATGGGTGATCTGCGGGTCAAGGTAGAGCAGTACAGGGAGAACCTGGCAGCCTATATGATCACCTATCCGTCGACGCACGGCATCTTCGAGACAGAAATCAGGGAGATGTGCCGCCTGATACACGAAGCGGGCGGACAGGTCTATATGGACGGCGCCAATATGAATGCGCAGGTGGGGTTGACCAATCCCGGTACTATCGGCGCTGATGTATGCCATCTCAACCTGCACAAAACGTTCGCCATCCCTCATGGAGGAGGAGGTCCCGGCGTAGGGCCTATCTGCGTGGCCGAACATCTTGTACCTTTCCTGCCCGGACATCCGGTGACTATGTCGACCGACAAAAATACTGTTTCGGGAGCGGCTTACGGTAGTGCGGGTGTGACAGAAATCACCTATGCCTATATCCGTATGATGGGAGCTGAAGGACTGAAAGAAGCTACTGAAGCCGCTATCCTTAGCGCGAATTATGTGGCGGAGAAACTGAAGGACTCTTATGGTATTGTATATCGTGGTGCCAGAGGCAGAGTAGGACATGAACTTATCCTTGAGTGCCGTAGCCTGAAAGAGGTATCCGGCATTACCGAGACCGATATAGCCAAGCGTCTGATCGATTACGGTTATCATGCCCCTACGCTCTCTTTCCCCGTACATGGGACACTGATGATAGAACCGACTGAAAGTGAGAGCCTGGCCGAGTTGGACCGTTTCGTGTCTGTGATGAACCAGATCCACGAAGAGATCATAGAGGTGTCGCGTGGTGAGTATACAGCGGAAGACAATGTGTTGGTGAATGCACCACATCCGCAGTATGAGGTTACGGCGGACGACTGGGATCATGCATATCCGCGTAGTAAAGCAGCCTATCCGCTACCGTTCGTAGCCGAGAACAAGTTCTGGGTGAATGTTGCGCGTGTGGACAATGCCTATGGCGACAGGAACCTGGTCTCCTGCCTCTGTCAGCAATAATTTTTCACTCTTTGTAGGATATGATTATAAACCAAAGGGTATATGCCGGAGAGTTTCTTTCTGGATAACAATTTCGATATAAAAACCGGATTTGGGGTGAATTTACAATAAGGGAACAGGCTGTGGCTAAGATAAGAAAAAATTATGTAAAGATTATGTTGATTATTTTTTAGGGAATCAGGGGTTGCCCGTCAGGACAGCCCCTGATTTTACCATTAAGGCAAATTGTCAATACCCGAAAATATCCTCCTGCGAAAGCCGTATGATAGGCCCATAGGTCTCGAGTTGTTGCAGGTCGAGGTCTTCTTCGTTGCCCAGAATACAGTAAGAATAGGTTCTGTCCTTCACCCATTTTTCCTGGAATGCTTTCACATCGGAAAGTGTCATGTCCTGTGCCTGTTTAAACAGTTCTTTGCGCCTGTCGGTATTTAATCCGAGATCCTGCGCGTTGATATATGCCCAGAGTATATTTTCCTTAATAATACGATCGGTACGCAGGCGGGTGATGAGTCCGTCCTTTGCCAGATTAAAGGCATTTTCCGATTCGGGCATATCGTTTAGTATCTGGTGAAATGCTTTCAGAGCATCGTCCATCTTATCGTTCTGCGTAGCAATAAAAGCCCGTAAGATATAGGGGCGGTTCAGTTTCGAGGGAGGCATCAGGTAAGCATAAGCCGAATAGGCAAGGCCACGCGACTCCCGCATTTCCTGAAATACAATGGAGTTCATGTTGCCGCTGAAGTATTCATTGTACATCTCCCGGGTAGGTTCGATCGTCGGATCATATACAACCCCGTCATTGGCCACCATTGCCATATATATCTGTTTGGCGTCGTATTTGGCAAGGTATACCTTGTTCTCCTTTACCGGTTCCTGTTTGAAGCGGTTATCTTCCGGTACGGGGGTCAGGGTAGCGGGAACGCGGTGCAATCTATTGAGTGTGGTAAGGAATTGGTCATCGCTGTCCGGCCCGTAATAGAGGATACGATGCTCAAAATGATTGAGTTGCCTGATCCTTGCCACCAGCTCTTCGGGATCCATGGTATTGAGCTCTGTCTCAGAAAGGATATTTTTGTCGGGTGAATCCGCTCCCCAGATGGCATATTGCAATAATTTGTTGAAGTTCTGCCCCTGATTCAGTTTTGCGTCGTTACGCTTTTTCAGGATATCTTCAGTCAGGTTGGCATAGGCTTCGGGATTCACCTGTGCATCGGCAAGCAATTCTTCAAAGAGTTCCAGTGCCTTGTCCATGTTCTCTGCTAATCCGCTAAGCATAACATATACCCGCTCGCTGCCCGGATATACCCCGAAAGAACATGCCAGGTTGTAAAATGCCGTTTTGATCTCTTCCGGCGACTTGGTCGAGGTGCCGAGATATCTCATGTATTCGAACGCAGTACCGATAGCTTTATCGGTATTGTTACCCATATCGAAGACGTAGATCAGGCTGAAAAGGCCGTTGTTCACATTTTGTTTATACAGTACGGGGATATCCGATTTGGCTTTCAGTTTCTTCAGGTCTTTTTCAAAATCGAGAAATACCGGTTCGATAGGTTCCACCTCTGCCTGTTGTATCCCGAGTAGAAACTCACTGCGGGCATCGCGGTTCATCACGATAGGGGTGATCTGCGGCTTGGCGATCTTCAGCTCGTTGGGGTCCTTGCCTTCACGTTTGTAGATCACAGCGTAATTCTCTTTAAAATAGGCATTGGCAAAATTAACCACATCTTGTTTCGTGATCCGTGCGAGACGGTCTAAACGGTCGACCTGGTCTTTCCAGTCCAGCCCGTTGATGAAAGTATTCACGAACCAGTTGGCACGCCCCGCATTACTCTCTATTCGCCGCATCTGGCTTAACTTCAGGTTGTTGACCGATGCAGAAATAAGTTCTTCAGAAAATTCTCCTTTCTTCAGCTTATCAATCTGTCCGAGAAGCAAGTCGCGGGCTTCCTCCAGCGTCTGTCCCTGTTTGGGATTGGCACCCATGACAAATGCGCAGTAATCGCTCATGCTGTAAAGCCCGGCATAGGCTGAGAGCACTTTCTGTTGTTGGATCAGGTTCAGGTCGACAAGGCCGGCTTGTCCGTTGTTCATGATCAGGCTGATGATGTCGAGCAGGTCTTTCTCCTGGCTTGACGATCCGGGGAAGCGCCAACCCAACGAAATGTTGGCGGCTTCCAGGCCGAGGACTTCCACCGATACGGGCTTTGTGAGCTCTTCCTGTTCAGTAACCGGTAGAGGAGGCAGATTATCATTCGGTTCCATATTTCCAAAATGGGCATCGATGACTCTTATCATCCCATCAGGATCGAAATCACCGGCAAGGCAGATAGCCATGTTATTGGGTACATAGTAGGTTTTGTAATACTCCTTGATATTGGTAATGGAAGGATTTTTCAAGTGTTCCTGCGATCCCAGCACTGTTTGTGTGCCATAAGGGTGGTGGGGGAAGAGCGTTGCCAGCATTTTTTCATAGACTTTACGACCGTCTTGCGTAAGCGACATGTTTTTCTCTTCATACACGGTTTCGAGTTCGGTATGGAATCCCCGGATCACATTATTCTGGAAACGTTCCGCCTGTATCTTCGCCCAGTTCTCCACCTGGTTCGATGGAATGTCGTCTGTGTAGACCGTCATATCGAAACCGGTGTAGGCATTGGTTCCCGTGGCCCCGATAGCCGACATCAGTTTATCATACTCGTTGGGAATAGCCAGTTTTGATGCTTCGTATGAAACACTGTCTATTTGCTGGTAAATAGCCGTACGTGCATCTTCATCCGTGGTATTGCGATATACTTCGAAGAGGCGTTCGATTTCGTCGAGCAACGGCTTTTCTTTCTCATAATTCAATGTACCGAACTTGTCAGTTCCTTTAAACATCAGATGTTCAAAATAATGAGCCAGGCCAGTTGTTTCGGCAGGATCATTTTTACCACCTACACGGACAGCAATAAAGGTTTGTATGCGAGGTGTTTCTTTGTTCACACTCATATACACTTTCAGTCCGTTGTCCAGCGTATAAATACGCGTGTTGATCGGGTCATTGGAAACATTTTCGTAAGTGTAAGACGCATCCTGTGCCAGAAGGGCTGTAGCGAAAAGAATAGCTACCATTGATGCGAAGAATCTAGTTGATTTTTTCATGACATAATATTTTTATTATACTAAGTTAGGTCATCAAATGAAAGATCTCAGAGCCGGGATACTTGGATCCAAGCATCGGTTTTGGCCTACCGTTAAAACATTGTTCTTTTCTACATTGATCCCGGTAATTCTCCCTGTTCGAATATCAGGAGGGGGGAATTTACTACATCTTTCCGGAAAAGCCGGGTAGTAGCATCGTCCACTTTTGTGAGAAGCACTTTTACGCGATTTTCCATCACATCGGGATAGGCACCGGCAAAACGATTCATCAACGGATGGTCTTCAGGAATAGCACTATTCATCAGGAACGCATCTATGCTGTCCATCACCCGCATCATCTGACGGTAGGAATATTGCACAGTCTCCATCTTAAAGTTATCTGTACCGAGTATCTCTGCCAGACGTTTTTTGTATTCCTCGCTGTTACCGGTTACCGCAACCACAAAGATGCCGTTGCTATTGATAAAAGCCCCGCCGTAATATTCAGGATAAAGAGTGGGGTCGGCTTCTCTTTCCATCCAATCGTCGCCGAAGGAAGCCAACAGGCGGTCGAATAACTCTTCAGGAGATGGATGCGGTGGAGTATTTGAATCTTCGATTGCAGATTGAGAAACGCTTTTCTCTTCATTCTTTTTATTCTGTTGATTACATGATATACCAAAAAAGATTATCAGAAAGGAGATAAAAATGAGGAATGTGTTAGTTTTCGTCATAAAATTATTTATGTTTGTTTATACTAGAATTGAGAACTAAGGACTAAGAAGCTTGAACTTAAAAGTGAACAAGTCCAGGAATTTCACTTTCCCACTTTCCCACCTTCCCACCTTCCCATATTAAATATAACAGATATAAAAACAATTTGTTTTTAAGGAATTCATGAAAATTAATTGTTTTTTGTGACGTATGCGATGCGGATTTATGTAATTTTGCGGTTGATGTATCATTAAACAGACGTTAATAATATGTATTACAGGATTTTTCGATATATAGTTCTCATTGCAGTGCTCTTATTTCTGGGGCAGGCATGTGAAGATGAGGATCCCAGTGTCAATTCTTCCCGTCTACGTCTCAAGTTGACAGATGCAGCCTCGGTGGCCATGAAGGAGTTTTACGTAGACATCAGTGAGATATCGGTTTTTCTGGTAGATACCGCTATGCATGAGGGAGAGTGGTATACTCTTGAATTTTCCGGAAAAACATATGACGTTTTGACGTTAAGGAACGGAAAAATGATACAACTGGTAGACCAATATGTTCCTGCAGGTAAGGAATTACAACAGATTAAACTGAAGTTCGGTAACGACAATCGTATGGTAGTTATAACCGATTCCATTAAGACCATACCGCTGAGTATACACCCTGATTTAGAGGATGGGCTGGTGATCGATGCCGTCAGTATGGAAATGCGGCTCAACACGATTTCCAATATGGTCATCGACCTGAATGCCTCCCTTTCCGTCCTGACCACGGAAGAGGGCGACTATTGGCTCTATCCTGTGGCGAGGGCTTTTCCGGAGGTCTATGGAGGAAAATTAAAAGGTTATGTAGCACCTCTTGATGCCAATCCGTATGTGAAAGTCATACAGGATACAGATACCTTTTTTACTTTTCCCGAGAGAGAGAAACTTGGAGACCAGATGCTTATGTTCCAGTTTATAGGTTTGAAAGAGGGGGAATGGGAAGTACACTTTGTTCCCGATCCGCAGACCAATTTCAGGGATACGGTAATTATTGCTGCTATTGAGGAGGGAAAGCCTTTTGACATCAGCCCCAAACCAGTCCGGTTAAAGCGTATCGCTGAAGAGTGATTTAATTTATTTTCACATACACAAAGGTACAATCATAGTCATCTTTATTATCTTTGCTGCAAGATTCCGTTATAATACAAACGAATGGCGGATTCAATTACATGAGTCGTTTTCTATGCTCGGCAAAACAAGTAAATTTGTGCTGCTCCTGCTTAACGAAAGCGTTGAGAGTTGATCAAAAGTAAACAATTTAATAAACAAGTGAACAGGCATGAAAAAATTCCATTACGCGTTGGTTTTAGTAACCCTGCTGCTTATCGGGGTATCCTGCAAACCCAAGCAAAGTGCTTATAAACAGGTGTATGAAGCAGCCAAAGAGAGAGAAATGCAACAAACTGCATCTCAGCCCACCACAGTGGTGAAAGATGCCAGCCCCCTTCCTCCCGTAGAAGTTTCCGTAAGAAAAGAGAAGGTGGAAGCGGTTTACCCGACCGATGCTGCGGGATTGAGAAAATATAGTGTGGTAATTGCCTCACTGAGCGTGAAATTGAATGCCGAATCATTAAAAGGCCGGATGGAGAACGAAGGGCATTCAGTGATCCTGGCGCAGAATGAGCAAGGAATGTATCGCGTGATCGTTGCCAGCTACGATGATAGAGCACAAGCAGCAGCCAAACGAGATGAAATTTATCGTACATATTCTGCCAAAGGTGATACCGAATACTTGAGAAGAACCTACGGAGTACCTTTCAATGATCTTTGGATTCTGGAAAGAGAGTATTGATCTATATCTTATTTATATTCACTTCTGCTTGTATTGAATTAATATAATATACAAATCGAAAGCTGCCCATTTCTGAGAATGTGGCGGCTTTTTTCTTAAAATTGTGATATGAAAGTGATATTTCTGGGTACGGGTACTTCTACCGGTGTCCCGCAACTCGGATGCGGATGTGAAGTCTGCAAGTCGACAGACCCAAGGGACAGGAGACTCCGGACATCGGTGAGGATTGAGATCGATGGGAAAGTGCTTATGATCGATTGTTCACCCGATTTCAGGCAACAGGTATTGGCTTTTCCGTTCGAAAAAATAGATGGCATCCTCCTTACCCATGAGCATTATGACCATGTGGGAGGAATTGATGACTTGCGGCCCTTTTCTGTTTTCGGTCCGGTAGATCTCTATATGGAGGAGAGGTTGGAGAATGCCCTCAGGGAAAGATTACCCTACTGTTTCTCAGGATATAAATACAGTGGAGTCCCTAATCTTGCTGTCAGGAGGATCAGTGCAGACGAGGATTTTCAGATAGGAACGGTAACAGTAACCCCTATCCGGGTAATGCACTACAGGCTGCCTATCCTGGGATTCCGGATACGGAATTTTGCATATCTGACTGATGTAAAGACGATGGAGGAAACCGAACTGAAAAAATTGGAGGGTATAGATACACTGGTCATCAGCGCACTCAGGAAGACAGAACATATTTCACACCAAACATTGGACCAGGCATTGAAAATAATAGACATGGTGAAGCCTACAACATCTTATCTGACCCATATGAGCCATGAAATAGGCATGCATGCGGATTTGGAAAGGGAACTTCCGGATCACGTCTTACTGGCATATGACGGCCTGCAAATATCAGTGTGACCAAAACGGTGGTTTTGTTTTTTTAACCAAACCGGATGCAGCGTTTTGTAACCCTATACATCTTTATTGTGTGATAATTGTTATATTTGTGTGCCAGTGTGCTTAGGAAGTGTGTTTAGGACAGGGAGGGGTAGACAAACTTTAGTCGTTCTTTATTTAAACTTTTCCGAAGTTTCTGAGTCATAAATGATGACAGATAAAATTATTTACAAACAAATATAAAGAAAGAGGGAGAGACTATGAAGACTATAAAAAACTTACTTACGGTTTTGCTGGTCGCTGTACCGTTGTTCGGTTTCGCCCAGGAATGGGATGATATCTATGCCGATCCTACCCAAAAAGAACCGGTAAAGGTTCAGAAGAAAGCCGAAGAGCCACAAAAGAAAAAAGTGGTGATCGTGCAGGGTGACGCATCGAACATGGAGGTGACTGCTAACGGCAGGGACGTCGACGAATATAATCGTCGCGGTAGCAGCAACGATTTAGCCGATGACACTGTCAGTGAACAGGAACAAAATAATTATGAGGATTATACTTATACCGACCGGATCGTGCGGTTTCATGACCCTGAATCGAGCATCAAGATCACCGGTGCGGATGAGGTGATTGTGTATGTGGACGATGACCTGTATGAGAATTATAACAACCGCGGAGGAAACACCAATATATACTTTGGTATGGGATGGGGTTCTTACTATTATCCCTGGTATGACTCCTGGTATAATCCGTGGTACTACGGTTATGGCAGCTGGTATGGCTGGGGCAGCCCCTGGTACTACAGCAGGTGGTACTCTCCCTGGTATTATGGTTGGCATAGCCCCTGGTACTACAGCGGATGGTACTCTCCTTGGTATTATGGCGGTTGGTACGACCCCTGGTATTATGGCGGTTATTGGGGCGGTAGTGGCTACTATCACGGTTTTTATGACGGATATTACAGCAGCCTGACCCATAACCGGACCGGAAGGAATGCAGGTACTTACAGGAGAAGCGCTGTCACTACCAACAGAGGAACGTCCTCTATGGCAAACGTTTCGGGCAGAAGGGCAAGCAGTGGCACCACCCGTAGCGCCATATCCGGAAGAAGTTCAACCGCTTCCTCAAGAAGTGCTGTTTCCGGAAGAAGCAGTTCTTCGATAAGCAGCAGGAGTGCTTCTACTGCTCCAAGAACCAGGATCATTGATAATTCGGGTAGGGTATATGACTCCAGGAATGGAAATGTGATTAACCGTTCGTCATCTGCCAGCTCGAGATCAAGTGCGATCAACCGGTCTACACAATCTACATCTACCCGGTCGACAGGTACGTATAACAGTGGAAGAAGTTCAACAAGGACTTACGAAAGAGATGCGGCGACTCCATCAAGAAGTAGTTCTACTTATCAGAGAAGTACATCCACGCCATCGCGTTCTTACCAGAGTACCACTCCCAGCAGGAGTAATAATAGCTATTCAACCCCATCGAGAAGTAGTTCGACGAGCAGGAGTTCTTCAACCTATTCCGCTCCCAGCAGAAGCAGCTCTTCCTCCGGTTCTATTGGCGGAGGCAGCAGTGGGAGTAGCTCCGGTGGAAGTAGCGGACGCTCGAGCAGTGGTCGCAGATAACAGGGTCAAATAATTAAATGATAAATCATTATGAAGAAGATCACTTATATCCTTTTTTCATTTTTCATGTTAACGGTGCCTCTCTTTTCGCAGAGTGAGATTGATGCTTTGCGCTTTTCCCGGGAAGATCTCTATGGCACTGCCCGGGCTATGTCGATGGGGGGAGCCTTTGGCGCCTTGGGAGGAGACCTGACCGGTGTCTCCATTAACCCTGCCGGCATAGCGGTGTACCGCAGTTCTGAAGTGGCGGGGACAATGAATTGGATGAAAGAGGGATCAGTTGTGGGAGATATAAAATCCAATAAAACCAGTTTTAATCTGGATAATATTGGATTTGTAGGTTATTTCCCGTTGAGAAACGACGTGATGCCGCTGATCAATTTTGGATTCACTTATAACCGGTCGAAATCGTTCGATAAAAATGTGTTGGGAGTGGGAGATTCTCAGGGTACCTTGGTCGATTATATTTACAATGACTATCAGGCCAATTTGTCGAGCGGGAATATCAAGAGTCCGGACGATTTGGTGTGGATTAAAGATAAGTATGACCCCTTCTTATCGCAACCATGGTTGCCGGTATTGGGACGTAACGCCTTCCTTCTTCACCCCGATCAAAGCGGTACAAATCTTGTTCCGCTGGATACCAGAGGAGATATACCGGTCGGTCAAATCGAAACGTATGAACGAGGTTATATAGATAATTATGATTTCACAGTGGGAACCACTCTCAATAATGTGTTGAATCTCGGTGTCTCACTTTCTGTCAAGAATGTATACTACAGTCTTGTCTCCCATTATTTGGAAGATTTCTATGATGGAGATGTCCATAATGGCGGGTATACGTTAAACAACGAGATGACAGTCAAAGGGGCGGGCGTAGGTGCCAAAATCGGGGCAATCTACCGGCCGGTGAACTCTCTGCGGATCGGACTGGCATGGCATACACCTACCTGGTATGCACTGTCGGAGACATACGGGGCGGAAATGGAAGAAGATATCAAATACTATCTACCCTCCCATGTGGATTATGAGGAGGGAGGCTTCGGCTCGGCTGTTTTCCAGAATGATTACGATCTGAAAACACCCGGGAAAATAGTTGCCAGTGTGGCAACCGTACTGGGTAGTAGTTTTATTGCCAGTCTGGATTACGAATTGGTGGATTACAGTAAGATGAAGTTAAGGCTTCCTTCCAACTCTTTAGATGATCCAACATGGTACGATGGTCATAATGATATTATTTCCCAGGATCACAAACTGGCGTCGACAGTGAAAGTGGGAATGGAATACCGTTTCACACCCCAGTTCTCCGGACGGTTGGGATATGCATGGATGCAAAATCCCTATCATGCAGACCTGGTTGAATTTGGTAATGCCGTTGTGGCAGGTTCAAGCACCATACACCGTATAGAGGGCGACACCCATTACTATACCGGAGGATTAGGATACCGTTTCAATAGAAATTTCTATCTCGATATGGCGATTGTCTATAAAACCCAAAAAGATGATCTTTATCCTTTCCCCAATTTTTATTCAAGTAATGGAACGCTGGAAGTAGATGCAGCTCCCTTTTCCCTAAAGAACAATTCTGTCAGAGGATTACTCACTTTAGGGTATAGGTTTTAAAATAAAAAATCTGTCAAGAGGCCGGGACAATTCAGTTCCGGCTTTTTTGTGTTTGGAGGTATCTGTAAAAGCACTACCTTTGCCGTCGAAAAGATGGAACTATTTTCAAGTAAAACATTAAAACTGTAAAGATGTCAGAAGATAAAAAAGGGTATCTTACCATTACCAACCGGAAGAAAGTAACTACACACCGTTTACGCGAGATGAAGCAACAGGGTGAAAAGATATCGATGCTCACGGCCTATGACTATTCCATGGCGTCTGTAATCGATCAGGCAGGTATTGATGTGATACTGGTAGGAGACTCGGCTTCTAATGTGATGGCCGGAAACACCACCACCTTGCCGATGACGGTAGAGCAGATGATATATCACGGGAAGTCGGTGATGAATGCGGTAAAGCGGGCCATGGTAGTGGTAGATATGCCTTTCGGCAGTTATCAGGGAAATCCTTATGAAGCCGTTGGCAATGCAGTAAAAATCATGAAGGAAACCCAGGCCGATTGCCTGAAATTGGAAGGAGGAAAAGAGGTGGCCGAATCAATCAGAGCTATCCTGAACGCCGGCATCCCTGTGATGGGGCACCTGGGGTTGATGCCGCAATCAATCAACAAATACGGTACTTATGCTGTACGCGCCACAGAAGACGAGGAAGCAACCAAGTTGCTGGAAGATGCCCGTTTATTGCAGAAAATAGGATGCTGTTCCATCGTGTTGGAAAAAATTCCCGCGGAACTGGCAGGCAAAGTGACGGCAGAACTGGATATTCCGACAATAGGGATTGGTGCCGGGGCCCAGGTGGATGGGCAGGTGTTGGTTATGCATGATATGCTGGGGTTGAACAAAGGTTTTTCTCCCCGTTTCTTGCGTCGCTACGCCAATTTGTACGACGAGATTACAACAGCAGTCCGGCAATATATAAACGACGTCAAATCGTCCGATTTTCCCTCGGAGGAAGAAAGCTACTGATTCAATAGTTGTCCGCTTCGCGTTATTCCGCTTCGCTGTTATTCATTCCGCTCACATTTAATGGTTGAATAACAATCGAATAACTACTGAGTAATTTCCTGGTAAGTTGGAATTTCAGTAAGGTAATGATAGGACTGCTGTTCATAATCCATTTGACAGCAATGGTGCACCAAACCGTTGGAAACAATGATATAGTGCACCTTTAATACACTATTATACCGGGTAATCTGGTTGAATACCTCCTGGGTTATGGTTACGTCCGGTCTTTTATACTCTACGATCATCACCGGTTCAAGCTGACGGTTGTACACCACCGTATCGCATCTTTTAGAAAGCGAGTTGAGTTTGATCCCGGCCTCATTGGCTATTAGTGAGGCCGGAAACTGTTTTTCTGAAATAAGATAATGGACAAAATGCTGGCGTACCCATTCTTCAGGAGTCAGTGTTACATATTTTTTACGTAGGGGATCGAAGATTTCCAGCCTGTCACCCTTTTTACGGATTTTTGTGTCGAAAGATGGCAAATTTAAATCGTACATTGTATCTTTGTTTGCAGAAAAACGGTTTAGCCGCCACAAAATTACCTTTTTTATGTGATAAAGCAAGTGGGAAAGTGGAAAAGTGCCTAAGTGCCCGGGTGGCTAAGAGTAAAAGAATAGAACAGAGGGAAAAAAGAGTATGAAAACAAAACAGGAAATAGTAGAGAATTGGCTCCCCAGATATACGAAGAGGTCACTTGATGAATTTACCAAATTTGTCTTGTTGACTAACTTTCAAAAGTATGTCGAAATCTTTGCTGATCATTTCAACGCTCCTATAGTCGGTCTAGACGCCAATATGCCTAATGCCTCTGCCAACGGCATCACCATCATCAATTTTGGAATGGGAAGCGCCAATGCAGCTACCATCATGGATTTGCTGAGCGCTGTATCACCCTCGGCAGTGCTTTTCCTGGGAAAATGCGGTGCATTGAAATCGAGGAGTGAGTTGGGAGATTACATTCTACCCATTGCCGCTATCCGTGGCGAAGGTACGTCGAATGATTATTTCCCGCCCGAAGTACCCTCCCTGCCGGCATTCAGCCTCCTAAGGGCGGTTTCGTCCAATGTGCGCGACTTTAGCCGGGATTACTGGACAGGTACTGTATATACTACCAATCGCCGTGTGTGGGAATACGACGATGATTTTAAGAATTATCTGAGGCAGATCCGTGCCATGGCAGTAGATATGGAAACGGCCACGCTTTTCACCTGCGGCTTTGCCAATCGCATTCCTACGGGGGCATTGCTGCTTGTGTCCGACCAACCGTTGATCTCTACCGGTGTGAAGACTGAAAAAAGTGATCAGCATATTACAGAAAATTTTGTGGAAGAGCATGTGAAAATAGGTATCAAGTCGCTGTCATCCATTATGAACAGAGGTTCTACCATCAAACATTTGCGCTTCGACTGGTGATAAATAAATTGCAAGTTACTGATTGGCACATTGGCATATTAATCACATCATCACATCAATTAAATGGCTGCATCCACACAATCATCTTTTAACTCTGTCCGCAACGATATTCTGCAACGTCGGTTCAAACCCATATATCTCTTTATGGGCGATGAGTCCTATTTTATAGATGTATTGACCGATTTGCTCTCCGACACAGTGTTGACTGAAACGGAGAAAGATTTCAATATGCTCACTTTCTACGGAGTAGATGCTGATGTCAACCTTATTATCTCATCTGCTCGCCGTTTCCCTATGATGGCGGAATACCAGCTTATTATTGTGAAAGAGGCTCAGAATCTCGACAAGTTCGAGTTGCTCGACTTATATGCCAAGAATCCGATGCCTTCCACTATTCTGGTAATCAATTACAAACATGGCACGGTAGATAAACGGAAGGCTGTAGTCAAAAGCATACTTAAAACAGGAGAGGTATTTGAATCGAAGAAATTGTACGAAAACCAGATACCGGCATTTATTCAATCCTGGCTGAAAGAGAGAGGAATAGGTATAGATGAGAAATCGGCACAGATGCTGACCGATTATATAGGAAACGATATCAGCAAACTGATCCCTCAACTTCAAAAATTGGAGGTCTCACTTCCCGAAGGAGAACAGCGTATTACATCCGCATTGATAGAGAGAAATGTGGGTATCAGTAAGGATTACAATAATTTTGAGCTACAGAAAGCTGTCATTTCCAAAAATGTAGTGGCTGCTAACCGGATCGTAGATTACTTTGATAAGAATCCGAAAGAAAATCCGATGATGGCCACGATCGCCGTGCTGTTCAACTATTTCAGTAACCTTCTGGAATGCTTCTGGTTACCACGAAAGGATGAACAAAGCATTATGAATGCATTGAATATGAAATCAGCTTATTTCGTACGTGATTATATGACAGGCCTGCGTAATTATAACGCCCAGAAAGTGATGGAAATCATCTCAGACCTGCGTACATTCGATGCCCGGTCAAAGGGGGTAGACAATGTGTCGGCTTCCCAGGGAGATCTGTTGAAGGAGCTCGTTTATAGGATTATGCATTAATTCCCGGTGATCCAGTTTATTATCTTGTCGCTCATAGGGCTTTCCTTCGGCATCACAGCATCAACCAAATGTCCCTCTTCATCGACCATGAACTTCTGAAAGTTCCAGGTTACCTTTTGATCCATGACCCCGTTCTCTGATTTTTTTGTAAGCCATTGATACAATGGAGCCTGATTCTTACCCTTCACACTGATCTTTTCCATCATGGGAAAGGTCACTCCATAATTGGCTGTACAGAATTCCTTGATTTCAAGATTGCTACCCGGCTCCTGTCCAAGAAAATTGTTAGCCGGAAAACCAATAACGAAGAAATTCAGATGCCGGTATTTCTCATAAAGTTCCTGCAGTTGCTCGTATTGAGGAGTCAGCCCGCACTTCGAAGCTACATTCACCACCAGCACTTTTTTTCCCTTCAGGGAAGCCAAGCTGAAATCATTCCCGTCTATATCCTTCACGGTGAAATCGTGCAAAGTCTTTCTTGATTCCATATTCTGATTATTTGCTGCGCTTACTGCTTTTTGCCCGCTTGTTTGGTCTTGTCTTCCTTGACCGTTACATTGTATAGCGATAAAAATGAATATTAAGACAGCCCAAAGTTTTATAGTTGATAATTGCATATTCATTCTGTTTAAAAAAATCACATTCGACATTTTACCTTCGATATCGATTGAACAAGTTTTCTTCTCTCTTCTCCATCAAAATAATGTCCCATTATTAAACAGTGATGGTAAGCAAACGGTTCATTCCTTTAAATATTTTTTTCCAGTGTAAAATAAAGACATGAAAAAATCGATTTAAATATCTATAATTCAGATATATATCTATGATTAAACTCTCTGTGGGTAGAGTTGTACCCCTCTTTTAGTAATTCTGTACGAATCTATGCAATTCTCACTGAAAATAGCCTTTGCTATTTGGTTGATAATAATTTTTAACGAATAAATGTATATTGTAAATAGGTTTGTGTATTTTACAAAAGTAAACAAAAGATGTTGACACATTTGTTTATTAAATATATTGTTTACAATAGAATGGTCTTTACAATTCTATATTTTAAGGTTTAACAGTTTAGCATCAGACTATATTCCTATGCTATATATCTATATAAAAGATGATTATATTTAATTTGTAAATCTAAAGAATAGATGCGGTTTTAATGAACGGGATTTGATCCCCGATAATGTTAAAAAACAGAGATTCTTATGTAATTATATAGTTATATATGATTTTATTATGTATAAATAATGAATAAATAGTTTAGTATACTTTATGATTGTTTACAGAATTACATCCGAATGTGGGCATAATTGTAATCCGATTGATAAACATTTGTAATTTACATTTATATCTAAAAATAATTTTCATTTGTGAATAACTTATTATACATTTGTGTCGTTACTTTTGTAATAAAATTGATTACTATTGTTCTGATAATGCCTAAAAAATGATTGTATGAAGGATCGCATCAAACTAATCATGGAAAAAGAGAATCTGACGCCGGCAAAATTTGCGGATAAGCTACAGATCAACCGGGCTATTATTTCTCATATATTGAATGGAAGAAATAACCCCAGCCTGGATGTGGTTACAAAGATCCTGAGTGAAATGGACTACATCAATAGCGAATGGCTGATCAATGGTACCGGTAATATGTATAAAGAAGGATATGGTGGTAATTCAGTTTTTCCAGAGCCCGATTTATTCAATCAGGATGCAACGAATAGGGCCAGGGCGGTGGAAGCCATTGAAAAATCGAAAGAAAAGGGCTTTAAACAACCCGATTATAATGCTCAATTGACAGAAAACAAGATGATTATCCCCTCAAAAAATAATGACCGGAAAATCACGCAAATAATTATTTATTATGATGACAATACTTTTGAGATATTCGGCCCTCACCTGAAATAACTGTATAGTCCTTGGCGTCTTCACCTTGTCCTTTCGAAATAGCTTCATAAAAAAGTTAAACATTTAAAAAGGATACATTTCTTTGCTGTGAATATTCATATCTTTGATTTTTCGGTATTTGTATACTCGGCACATTGCTGTCGATGAAGAAGGACGAATGGTGATCCTGTCTTTGCTGCAGGATATATGAAACCAAGTCTTTCGTTTATGTAACCACCGGACAAACTTAAAACGTGTTGCCCGATGAAAGAAAAAGTTCGACATACAGACCTGGCCGCACCGGCACCGGCATTGCGACTGATTGATGCTATTGTCCTTATTGTAGGAATTGTGATTGGTGCAGGAATTTTCCGGACCCCATCGGTCGTTGCGGCCAACTCCCCCGACCAATTTTGGTTTGCTGCTACATGGGTACTCGGAGGCATTATTTCTCTGACCGGCGCCCTTTGTTATTCAGAATTAAGCTCTGCTTTCCCCAATGCAGGTGGTGATTACCATTTTCTGAAAACTGCCTTTGGAAAAAGATTCTCATTCTTATTTGCCTGGTCACGTGTTACGGTCACACAGACGGGATCTATTGCTATACTGGCCTATATTGCAGGAGATTATCTGGCGGAACTTCTTCCTTTGGGAACCTATTCTTCTGCTTTTTATGCCGGAGCCATTGTGATCTCGCTCACATTGGTAAATATATTGGGTATCCGTTTTGGTACGGGCCTTCAAAAGCTGTTCATGGCACTGCAGATTATCGGGATTTTAATTATTGTCCTGGCCGGATTTTTAGTGGAACCCTCCACAACGGTGCAAATGTCGTCGCGGGCTGTGGATATCCCATCCAATACATCGATAGGTCTGGCGCTTATCTTTGTACTATTGACGTTTGGCGGTTGGAATGAAGCGGCATACATTTCTGCGGAATTGAAGACCGGAAGTCGGAAAATGGCATTGGTGCTGGTTACCAGTATTCTGATTATCACACTGGTTTATCTGCTGATGAATCTGGCTTTCCTGAATGTGCTGGGATTAAGCGGGATGGCGGCATCGGAAGCCGTAGGCGTGGATATGATGCGGGCTACACTGGGTGAAAAGGGGGTAATCCTGATCGGCCTGTTGGTTTCAATTTTTGCTCTTACCTCACTGAATACGACTATTTTTACAGGAGCCAGGGCTAATTATGCGTTGGGAAAGGATTTTTCTCCATTGGCATTTCTGGGAAAATGGGATAAAGAAAAATCATCACCTGTCAATTCATTGATATTGCAGGGAGTGATTGCAGTGGTATTGATCGTTTTTGGCGCATTTACCCGTAACGGTTTTGAAGCCATGGTCGATTTTACAGCACCGGTCTTCTGGTTTTTCTTTCTATGTACCGGACTGAGCCTGTTCGTATTGAGGAAGAAACAACCGGATGTCCCGCGCCCTTTCAAAGTGCCACTATATCCGGTTATACCCTTTCTCTTTGTCGCTTTCTGTGCTTACATGCTCTACTCCAGTCTTTCCGTCACCGGAACGGGAGCACTGGTGGGAGTAGCCTTGCTATTGACGGGATGGGGAGTCTCTTTCTTCCGGAAACCTATGGATGATATTCGGTAGTTGTTCAGTAATATATATTCCAAATTTAAAAAAGTCAAAACCTATGAAATCAATGAATTATCTTGTTACATTGCTATTTTTGTGCGGAGCATTGCAGCTGAATGCACAGCAAATTGAATTGGATGTGCCCTATGTGCCTACACCACAGAATGTAGTAGAGGGTATGCTAGACCTTGCCAACGTAGGTAAGGGGGATGTTGTATATGATCTGGGATGTGGGGATGGACGCATTGTGATCACTGCAGCAAAAAAATATGGTGCCACAGGTATAGGAGTAGACCTTAATCCCGAAAGGATCAAAGAGGCCAATGAGAATGCCCGGGAGGCGGGAGTGGAAGACAAGGTTACCTTCCACGAAGGCAATCTTTTTGATTTCGATTTCAGTAAAGCCTCGGTATTGACACTCTATCTTTTGCCGGATGTCAATTTAAAGTTGATGCCAAAGATTTTGTCAGAAATGAAACCCGGCAGCCGTGTAGTTTCCCATGCTTTTGATATGGGTGACTGGAAACCGGATGGACAAATTTCGGTAGACGGTAAGTCCGTTTTTCTCTGGATAATTCCGGAAAAGGAATAACCGGTCTGTATGGATAACCATGATGCCCCCCAAAAGCCGTATAAAGACTATTGGGAGGGCATTTCATTTTATTCACCTTTATTTTTCTATCGCCAAATTTTAAATGTGCGTTGCCGGAATAGAAATTTAGATGTATTTTTGTACTTTAAACAATTTACATGCAAGTACTCGATTTCACTGTTCGCTCCAACGAAACCCTGAATGATCAGAACCATCTGATAAAGGTTGCACCTGCCGGCAACGAAGTATTGCCTGAGATGCAACCCGGACAGTTTGTGCAGATATTGGTCGATAATTCACCCCATGTCTTTCTAAGAAGGCCCATATCCATCAATTTTGTCGATAAGGAAAAGAACGAGATATGGCTTCTGATCCAGAAAGTAGGTGAAGGTACGGAGAAGATTTGCGCTATTCCTGAGGGAGGGACCATGAACCTGATCTACCCACTGGGAAACTCTTTTACCCTTCCTGAAAGGAAGGGTAAATATCTGCTCGTAGGCGGAGGAGTAGGAACCGCCCCGATGCTTTTCCTCGGTAAGGAGATGAAAGAGAGGGGAATAGACCCTGAATTTCTGCTGGGTGGGCGTTCGTCGAAAGATATCCTGCAACGGTCGGATTTTGAACGGTACGGAACGCTCCATTGCACCACCGAAGACGGTTCGCTGGGTGAGAAAGGGTACGTGACCCATCATTCCGTGCTGAAAGAAAAGAAATATGACTATATTTATACCTGCGGCCCGAAACCGATGATGGTGGCAGTAGCGAAATATGCCCATGATCATGGCATTGAATGCGAGGCTTCACTCGAAAACCTGATGGCATGCGGTTTTGGCGCCTGCCTCTGCTGTGTGGAGAAAACAGTCAGAGGAAATATTTGCGCCTGTACTGAAGGGCCCGTTTTTAATATCAATCAACTCACATGGCTGGATTAGAAGTACATATAGGAGATTTAAAACTGAAGAACCCTGTGATGACCGCTTCCGGTACATTCGGATACGGAACCGAATATGCCGATTTTATCGATTTGGGACGCCTGGGAGGCATCTTCGTGAAAGGAACCACGCTTGCCCCCCGGCAAGGCAATGATTACCCCAGGATGGCCGAAACACCCTCAGGGATGCTTAATGCGGTCGGTCTTCAGAATAAAGGAGTGGATTATTTTGTAGAACACCTCTATCCCGTCATAAAGGATTACGACACCCATATGATCGTGAATGTATCGGGATCTACCGTGGAGGATTATGTCGCCTGTGCGGAGAAACTGGCGGATCTTGACAAGATGCCGGCTATTGAGCTGAATATCTCCTGCCCCAATGTCAAAGAAGGCGGTATGGCGTTCGGTACTTCCTGCCAATCGGCAGCCCAGGTTACCAGAGAGGTGCGTAAAGTATTTCCAAAGACGCTGATAGTGAAATTATCTCCCAACGTGACCGATGTTACTGAAATTGCCCGCGGCGTGGAGGATGAAGGTGCGGATGCCGTATCGCTTGTCAATACCTTCCTGGGGATGGCTATTGATGTGGAGAGCAGAAGACCGAAACTCTCCACTATTACGGGAGGACTTTCAGGTCCCTGTATCAAGCCGATCGCCATACGTATGGTATGGGAAGTATTCCATGCAGTGAAAATCCCGATCATCGGGATGGGAGGGATCTGTAACTGGCAGGATGCCATAGAGTTCATTCTGGCCGGTGCCACGGCGGTACAGATAGGTACCTATAATTTTATCGATCCCGCCGCTTCGGTAAAGATTATAGATGGTATCCACGATTATCTTGAACGGCATCAGATTGCTTCCGTGAATGATTTGGTGGGGAAAATGATTGTCCAATAGATGTTTTGTGTGATAATTGCTTGTATTTTAGCCTGAAATCTATCATAATGATGTTTTTAAGCGGTTTTTATTTGACAAAATGAATAAATGTCATACCTTTGTGGGTTCAAAATCGAAATTCACATTAAAAAATATGTCAAAACTACAAATTCCTGCCGGTTATGCGCCGCTTCTGAACCTGAAGCAGACGGAACTGGGAATTAAGAGTATTAAAGATTTTTTTCAGGCCAATCTCTCATCTGAGCTGCGCCTTCGTCGTGTCACCGCACCTCTTTTCGTGGAGAGCGGGACCGGTATCAATGATGACCTGAACGGTGTAGAGCGGCCGGTACAGTTTCCGATCAAGGATATGGATGACCGGAGCGCGGAGATAGTCCATTCGCTGGCAAAATGGAAGCGGTTGACACTGGCCGATTACGAGATAGAGGAGGGTTTCGGTATATATACCGATATGAACGCCATCCGTGCTGATGAAGAGTTGGACAATCTTCATTCATTATATGTGGACCAATGGGATTGGGAACTGGTTATCGGAGAGAAAGACAGGACAATAGAGTTCCTGAAGCAGGTAGTCAGACGGATTTATGCCGCCATGCTCCGTACCGAATATCTTGTCTATGAGTTATTCCCCGCTATAAAACCGCAACTTCCCCCCGAGATATCTTTCATCCATTCCGAAGAGTTGTTGCAGAAATACCCGGATCTTGATTCCAAGCAGAGGGAAGACGCCGTTACCCGTGAATATGGTGCTGTGTTTGTGTTAGGTATCGGTGCACCATTGTCCAATGGTGAACCGCATGACGGGCGTGCTCCTGACTATGACGACTGGAGCACATCCAACAGTGAGGGTTATCTGGGGTTAAATGGTGATTTGCTGGTCTGGAACCCGGTATTGGAGAAATCAGTAGAGTTATCCTCTATGGGGATTCGTGTAGATCCTGCCGCGTTGAAACGTCAACTGGAATTGCGCGGTAAAGAGGACCGGTTATCGCTCTATTTCCATCAACGGTTGATGAAGGGGGAGTTGCCTCTGTCCATTGGTGGAGGGATTGGGCAATCGAGACTCTGTATGTATTATCTTCGTAAGGCGCATATCGGGGAGATACAGGCGAGTCTATGGCCGCGTGAGATGAAAGAGGAAGCCAGAAAACAGGGGGTTTTTCTTATCTGACGGCTTTCAGCCGCTACCCTTATTTTATTCATAATTCATAATTCTTTTACTACCTTAGAGGCTTCATTAGACATATAACCTATGGATGTAAAAATAGAGGAAAGCTGGAAGGAGCACCTTCAACAGGAGTTTGAGAAACCTTATTTCAGGACATTGACCGACTTTGTGCGGAAAGAGTATGCTGCTAGAACCGTATATCCGCCGGCAAAGCTGATTTTCAATGCATTTGACAGTTGTCCCTTCAACAAGGTGAAAGTGGTGATAGTAGGGCAGGATCCTTATCATGAACCGGGCCAGGCGCATGGACTGTGCTTTTCTGTGAATGACGGAGTACAGATTCCCCCTTCGTTGGTGAATATCTATAAGGAGATAGAGGATGATCTGGGAATACCTGCACCCCGGTCGGGAGATCTGACGAGATGGGCGAAGCAGGGCGTACTCCTGCTGAATGCTACCCTGACAGTACAGGCACATCGTGCCGGATCACACCAAGGAAAAGGTTGGGAAGAATTTACCGATGTTGCTATCAAGCGACTGGCCGAAGAGAGAAATCACCTGGTTTTTATCCTGTGGGGCGCTTATGCCCAGCGAAAAGGCGCCAGTATTGATGCGAACAGGCATCTTATCTTAAAATCACCACACCCGTCACCGTTATCCGCACATAGGGGATTCTTTGGTAATAAACACTTTAGCAAGGCTAACGGCTACCTGTCGGCTCACAATATGGAGCCGATCAGATGGTAGTTCGGCCATTATCGTTATCCTACGCTTCCTTCAAGGCTGATCTGGAGTAATTTTTGAGCTTCTACCGCAAATTCCATGGGGAGTTTGTTTACCACTTCCTTCACATATCCGTTTACGATCAGTCCGATGGCTTCCTCTTCACCCAATCCACGCTGGTTGCAGTAGAAGATCTGGTCTTCGCTGATTTTGGAGGTGGTCGCCTCATGCTCAAGCACGGCCGTAGGATTCTGGATATCGGTATAGGGAAAAGTGTGCGCCCCACAGTGGTCGGTCAGCAGCAGGCTATCACATTGAGAGTGGTTACGCGCATTCTCCGCCTTTTGGGTCACCTTCACCAGTCCACGGTAGCTGTTCTGGCTGCTGCCTGCGGATATCCCTTTGGAGACGATACGGCTACGGGTATTTTTACCTATGTGGATCATCTTTGTGCCGGTATCTGCCTGCTGATAGTTGTTGGTAACTGCCACCGAATAGAATTCACCCACAGAATAGTCACCTGCCAAAATACAGGAAGGATATTTCCAGGTGATGGCCGATCCGGTCTCTACCTGTGTCCAGGAGATCTTGGAATGCACTCCTTTACATATCCCCCGTTTGGTCACGAAATTATAGACACCACCTTTCCCGTTCTTATCTCCGGGATACCAGTTCTGTACGGTAGAGTATTTCACCTCTGCATGATCGAGAGCTACGATCTCCACGATAGCTGCGTGCAGTTGGTTCTCGTCGCGCATGGGAGCAGTACACCCTTCGAGATAGCTCACGTAAGAGTTGTTGTCGCCCACAATAAGTGTCCGTTCGAACTGGCCGGTATTGGCCGTGTTGATACGGAAGTAGGTAGAAAGCTCCATCGGACAGCGTACTCCTTCCGGGATATAGACGAATGAACCGTCGCTGAACACCGCCGAGTTCAACGCTGCATAATAGTTGTCTTTATAGGGAACGACCGTTCCCAGGTATTTCCTTACCAGGTCGGGATGATGTCTTACCGCTTCACTGAAGGAGCAGAAGATAATTCCTTTTTCGGCAAGCACCTCTTTGAAGGTGGTTTTGATAGAGACACTGTCCATCACCGCATCTACAGCAACCCCTGTGAGCTGTTTCTGTTCTTCAAGGGGGATTCCCAGACGCTCGAAAGTTTTTAATAATTCCGGATCGACCTCGTCCAGACTTTTTGGGTTTTTCTTCTTCGTAGGATCGGCATAATAGATGATATCCTGATAATCGATTTCAGGAATCTTCAGGTGTGGCCAGTCCGGCATTTCCATCGTCAACCAGTGACGATATGCTTTCAACCGGAATTCAAGCAACCACTCGGGTTCCCCCTTTTTCGCCGAAATCAACCGGATGACATCCTCGTTCAACCCCTTTTCTATGACTTCGGTCTCCACGTCAGTGGTAAAACCGAATTTATAATCCTGGGTAGTTAACTCATTTAATATCTGATCTTGATCTAATTCTTGCATAATTCTTCTATTTCACAGCCGTAGCCGTCGATTGACATGATTCTGGCAGGAGACAAAGCCTCCGGCACTTTGTAACAACTAATCCGTCGTTTTTGTTGTACAAAGATAGTGCTTTTTCACCAATTCCACAGGACAAGGAGCGGAAACGGTAAATTATCAATGTTAAAACCGGTGAGGGAGAAGTATCGGGTGGTGCAATTGAACAATCATTGCTTTTGGAGTGTTAATTCAACATAAATAGTGAGGCAATATGCCTATAAATTAATTATATGAATATATGAAGAGAATAACATTTTTATTAATCATTTTTGTTGCCGGTTTTGGTGTAATGGCACAGTCCAATTACAAGGTGGATCCGGCACACGCTTCGGTGAACTTTAAGGTAAAACATAGTGGTATCACGTTTGTACAGGGACGATTCGATAAGTTTGACGGTGCCATTATTGGGAGTCCCGGTCAGTTGGAATCGGCAAGGGTATTTTTCAATGTAAGTGTGGAAAGTATCAATACCGGTATACCGATGCGTGACGACCATTTGCGGAGTGCCGATTTTTTTGAGGTGACACAGTTCCCGACCATGTCGTTTGAAAGTACGGGTATCGAGAAAGTGGAAGATGGCAAGTACAAGTTGCATGGTAAATTGCAGATCAAGGACGTAACGAAAGATACTACCTTTGATGTGGTGTACGGCGGTACGGTGAAAGGACAGGACGGATCGGAGGTGATTGGTTTTACTGCCAAAAACAAGATTAACCGTTTGGATTACAATGTAGCCTTTGATCCTGATGGAGCAGGTATTGGTAAAGATGTGCATATTACCCTTTTCCTTGAGTTCAAGAACAACTAATCTTGTATCAATGAGATAATAAAATCAGCCGGTATGCAGCCGGCTGATTTTATTTTGTAATCTGGTCTCTATTTTTTCAGGAAATATCTTGAAATAATACTTTCCGGCAATAGGATATCGGAGAGTTCGGAATAGGGTACCGACACATCAATGACGCCCATGGCATAAGGGGCGATCTCATATTGATTATAGGAATAATGAATATTTTTCCCGTCAAGCCAGAAGTTATTGTTGGGAACGATATCCTCAATGGTAAAGAACCCTTTCATAAGAAGGGAATCGGCAACAGGAACATCATATTTTTTCATTAACTGTACCACAATTTTCTCCGTAAGCGGCTTGAAATATCCCGGTACGAACAAGTCCTCTTCAGTAAGGGTGACCAGGTCATTCAGGTCTACATTAGTATAGGTGATCCGGTAGGAACCATGCGCCCCGCCTTCATAGTCACTGTATTCAACGGCATAGCTCAACAGTGAATCATTTTGGAACAGTATCTTATTGCTGTTATTCATAATATACCAGTACCATGAAGGCATCTTTCCTTCAATACGTGCTTTGTCTTCATAATAATAGTTCGACAGTGATTGATACCGGTCGGTATACTCCTTAAGATATTGATCCACTGCTTCCTGTGGAGTAAGCGCATCATAATTGCTGTCGCCGAAGAATGTTCCCTGGAAAATTTGTTGCAAGCGCGCCAGACTTTCACTGTCCCGAAATTTCACGGGGTAAGTAAAAGAAATGTCTACATCAGCATAGGGAAGGGTAGTATCGTTCTCCTGCAAAAGCGGGATATGCCGTGCCACTACAATACTGTCAAAATCTATCCTGGATGATTTTGCACCTCCTCTTCTTCCGTTGCACGAAATCAGAATGATTCCTGTTAAGAGGATAAAGATTGAAAATTTAGTTTTGATTTGCATACTGTTATCGATTATCAGGTTGATCTTTGTTACATTGGCACATGGCACATTGGTTCTATTGAATAATCTGCTTGATGGCACCCAATTCCGGATAAAAATAAACTTTGATAGGTTGCTTGGTATTGTCGAACATTCTCCTTACAAGGACATCTTGCGTGCCGTATTGTACTACGTCCACCTCTTTGTTTGCCAGCGTCCTGTTTCTGAATTCAATGTTCAACATGGCTTTTCCCGGGACATTATACACAATCCCGTCGCTAAGTTTATTTTCCAATCGTTTCAAATCCCGCTCTGATAGTTGCATCTCTACTTTGGGAGTTTTATTCACCAGCGAGAGGTAGATAGCTTCCCCGGCAAGGTTATCGGCATCCACAGGACCCAACTTTTCTGAGAAACGGGCAACCACCCTGCGGTCGATATCCCTCTCATCGGGAACAACAGTGTAGCTATGGGTAAAGTATTCGGCCTGTTCGCTTCCGGTAAAGAGTTCCGTCAGTGCTTTCTCCTGTCGGTTGATCTCATCCATTACCACCTTATAGGCATTTCCGTCCGGGGGCATATTCTCTGCTTCGCCGGTCAATATGTCTGTCCTGCTGCTTCGCAGGCCAAATATCTGTCTGGCGACCAGTTCTGCCTGTCTTGCCGTAGAACCGGCCATAAGTGTCTCCTGGGACAAGTAGTTCCTCGGATTGACAGATGGCGGCAAGCCCTGGGGGATTTTTAGTTCTTCAACTGTTTCAGATTCCGGATTTGCATTGATGGTGACAATTACTCCATCTTCCCGGAGATGGACGAATGGCTCCAATGATTTGGGCCGGAATGCCACCATGAAAGAGTTATTCTTGTCGGGTATACCCCTGTTTACAATGGAGATATCTTCCAGTGTATATACAATTTTATCTTCGGTGATAGGTTTTTCTATTCCCAGGTAGCGTTGTGCATAAGGATAGAATTCTCCTTTCCGGTAAGTTGTCTTCTTCACTAACAAGGTTATCTCGAACGATGTCTTGGGTAATGAATAAACCACACCATAGTCGTTGGCCTTGATAGCGTTTACCCGTGTCGTCTTCTGTGCGGATACGCCGAAGGCGACGGCAAGGAAAAGCGTTGGGATCAGATATTTTACTCTTATCATAATTTAATTGTTGTTCAGTAGTTGTTCGATTGTTATTCGATTGTTCAACAACATGAACAAAGCGAATAAATAATCCCGCAAGGCGGGAAATAACGGCTAAGCCGAAGAACGCGAAGCGAATAACGCGTGTAGTACGGATCAGTGAGCTGATTGGAATTGCTCCAGGAAGCGGACGTCGTTCTCGGAAAACAGCCTCAGGTCCTTCACCTGGTACTTGAGATTGGTAATACGTTCAATCCCCATTCCCAATGCATAACCGGAATAGACTTTACTATCTATGCCGCAGTTCTCCAATACATTGGGGTCTACCATGCCACATCCCAGTATTTCCACCCATCCGGTATGCTTGCAGAACGGACACCCTTTCCCTCCACAGATATTGCAGGAGATATCCATCTCTGCACTAGGCTCGGTAAAGGGGAAATAGGAAGGACGCAGCCGAATTTTTGTCTGTTCGCCAAACATTTCCCTGGCAAAAAAGAGTAACGCCTGTTTCAGGTCGGCAAATGACACATCCTTGTCGATATAGAGAGCTTCTACCTGGTGGAAAAAGCAGTGGGCGCGGTAAGAGATCGCTTCGTTCCTGTACACACGTCCCGGGCAAATGATCCGGATTGGAGGATCTGTCTTTTCCATCACTCGGGTCTGTACAGAAGAGGTATGCGTGCGCAATACGATCTGAGGATCGCTTTGAACGAAGAACGTATCCTGCATGTCGCGCGCAGGATGGTCATCCGCAAAATTCAAAGATGAAAACACATGCCAGTCGTCCTCTACCTCCGGTCCTTCGGCAATGGAGAAGCCGAGTCGTTTGAAAATATCACAAATCTCTTCTTTGACAATTGAAAGCGGATGGCGTGTTCCCAAAGGGATGGGATAAGCTGTACGCGACAGATCTATATCGCCGTGGGCAGCACCATTGTTTTCAAACTGCTTCTTCAATAATTCAATTTTTTCGATTGCTTTCTGTTTCAGTCCATTCAACCGCATACCCACTTCACGCTTCTGTTCAGCAGGAACAGAACGAAAGCCATCCATCAGGGAAGATATACTGCCTTTTTTACTCAGGTATTTTATTCGTGCCATTTCTACCTCTTCCGGGGCGGAGACCGTCAATTGCTCTATTTCAGACAGGAGAGCCTCTATCTTTTCTATCATCGTCATTGAATCTTATAAACCTATATACAGTACAAAAATAGACATTTTATTACTATTTATTCCGGTTTTTAGTGAAAGATTTGTTTGGCACCACAGCAGGGTAAAGGTTAAATTAGTACTTTTGTCGAATAAAGCATTTTCGAAAATGATCGATAGGGTACGCCGATTTATTGAAAAAGAGAAACTATTCGCACCAGGGGCTACAGTCATAGTGGGGTTGAGCGGAGGGATGGATTCTATGGTGTTGCTCGACCTGCTCACATTGTCGGGATACCAATGTGTGGCTGCTCATTGCAATTTTCATTTGCGTGGTGAGGAATCAAACCGTGATGCCGCCTTTGTAAAGAAATGGTGCAAAGGCATCGATATTCCCTTTACATCTATCGACTTCGATACTACCCAATATGCTGCCGACAAAAAGATCTCTATTGAGATGGCGGCCCGCGAGTTACGTTATGACTGGTTTGAGATTGTCCGACGCCAGTATGTTGCAGAAGCGGTTGCCGTAGCCCACCACAAGGATGATTCGGTGGAAACGGTGTTGCTGAACCTGATCCGGGGAACCGGTATCAAGGGTTTGTCAGGAATCATGCCGAAGAACAGGCATGTAGTACGCCCTCTCCTGTGTGTGACGCGTGCCGAGATTGAGGAGTATATTGCTGAACGGGATATGCCTTATGTGTTCGACAGCACAAACGATAATGATATTTTTCTACGGAATTCGCTCCGGTTGAATATCATTCCTCAGTTGGAGAAATTGAACCCGTCGGTGAGAGAAGCCATTTGGCGCACTTCACGGAACCTCTTCGAGGCGGAAAAGGTTTATAGTGAATCTCTTCGTGATATAATAAAGGATTTGTTTCGAGATGATAAAATCGACATTGCGAAGCTCCGTCAAACGGCATCACCCAGGTCAGTCCTGTTTGAGATTCTCTCCCCACTCGGTTTTGGAGCATCAGTGATCGAGGATGTTTATCTTGGTATGGAAAGCACTTCGGGAAAGGTCTTCCATTCGAAGTCATATCGTCTGATCAAAGACCGTGGCGTTTTTATCCTTGATCCCGTAACAGGAAATGAACGGGATGGAGAACTTATCCAAATCCATTTGGAGACGGAAGAGGTAACCGGATCTCTTCATTTACTGATCCGGAAAGAGGAAATGCCCCTCTCCATAGAGAAAAACAGCCGGATCCTGTATGCCGATCTCAGTAAATTGAAATTTCCCCTTACCGTGAGGAGATGGAATAAGGGAGATTGGTTTATCCCTTTTGGCATGAAAGGCAGGAAAAAAGTGAGTGATTATTTCACCGACCGGAAATATAGTTTGAAGGAGAAAGAAAATGCATGGATACTCCTTTCCGGTGATGATATAGTATGGATTGTGGGCGAGCGGCCCGACGACCGTTACAAAATAACGGAAGAAAGTAGCGACGTTTTTGTCGTGGAAATGGTAAATAATGCAATATAGCAAAGAAAAAGTGAAAATTTTCAGGAATCGATGCAACCTTTTTCTTTTTTTTGCATCTATATATAGAGTGGAAAAGTGTTTGGGTAAAATTCCGTAATCCGCTATCCCCAATTTTTCACTATTAATTTTTCACTATTAATTTTTAGTTCAAATTTCTCAATTATATCAATTATGAAGAATAATACATTTAAAGACTTACTGGTAGTGGGAGTATTTGTTGGTTTTGCTTATTATGTATCCCGTTATTACCAACAAAAAAAACAGAAAGAGAGGGAATTACGCGAAAGCCTCCATTTCCAGTTATTTTAAACCTTTCTTTATGACGTCATTTTTTTGACGTTCTCTATTGACACCCCGAATTAAATTTTGTTCCGGCAACTTCACCATGCCGGAATTTTTGTAACTTTGCGGGTCAATTAACAGTTTTATGCTTACACTCAGAAGAATCAACGAAAACCCGGAAGAGATTATACGGCAGCTATCAAAGAAACATTTCGATGGCCGGGAAGTTATCAGTCAGATCATCGATCTGGATAATACAAGACGCAAGACGCAAACCCATCTCGATGCTATCCTTGGCGAGATCAACACTATTTCCAAGTCCATCGGTCAATTGATGAAAGAGGGAAACAAGGAAGAAGCGGCTATTGCACGTGAGAAGGTGCGAGTGCTGAAAGAGACCTCCGGAGAGTTGGGTGAAACACTGAAAGATGCAGAACAGAAGATAGAGTCCCTGCTGGTCACTATTCCCAACCTGCCGCACGATTCTGTACCGGAAGGACGGACTGCCGAAGATAATCCGGTGGAACGGAGCGGAGGAGAAATTCCGTCGCTCGGTGATAATGCCCTTCCGCATTGGGAGCTGGCTAAGAAGTATGACCTGATCGATTTCGAGTTGGGGGTAAAGATTACCGGTGCCGGCTTTCCTGTGTATAAAGGGAGAGGAGCACGGCTTCAACGCGCCCTGATCAACTTTTTCCTGGACAATGCACGTGATGCGGGATTCACTGAAGTGCAACCTCCTTATCTGGTCAACAGCGATTCCGGTTTCGGAACAGGACAGTTGCCCGACAAAGAAGGACAAATGTACCATGTGGGATTGGATGACCTTTATCTTATTCCTACGGCTGAGGTACCGGTAACCAATATTTATCGGGATGTGATCCTCGAAGAAAAGGAACTCCCTGTCAAAAATACCGCCTATTCAGCTTGTTTCCGCCGTGAAGCCGGTTCCTATGGGAAAGATGTACGAGGGTTGAACCGCTTGCACCAGTTCGACAAGGTGGAAATCGTCTGTATCGACAAGCCGGAAAATTCTTATGAACGCCTCGATGAAATGGTCAGTTATGTGCAGACGCTGGTCGAAAAGCTGGAACTCCCATGGCGTATCCTGCGCCTTTGTGGAGGAGATATCAGTTTTACTTCGGCGTTGACATTCGACTTCGAAGTCTATTCTACCGCTCAAAAACGTTGGCTGGAAGTGAGCTCGGTATCCAATTTCGAGAGTTACCAGGCTAACCGCTTGAAATGCCGTTACCGGAATGCCGACCGCAAGACAGAACTTTGTCATACCCTAAACGGTAGCGCTCTGGCCCTGCCGCGTATCATGGCTGCGTTACTGGAAAATAATCAGACAGCGGAGGGTATACGGATTCCGGCTCCATTGGTACCATACTGTGGTTTTGACCTGATAGATTAGAAAATCGGGAAACAATGCATAGCGCCGTCACCGTTTTATGGGATGAGTGGCAAATGATAGGCATAAGGGTAGGGGATAATGCCCGGATGGAGAAAAAAGAGTGTTATTTATTTTTTTATTTTAAATGATTGTCATATCTTTGCACACCGAAAATTGAGAATATTCAAACAGCAGGATCAAAGGGGTTTGTCCAAGGTCGTCATTAAAAAGCGTTACAAGCTGATGACCGGCAGCTTCTGCGACCGGAAAAAATAAAAATCAGTATGAAGAAAGAGATCCATCCCAACAATTACCGTCCGGTAGTTTTTAAAGATATGTCGAATGAAGAGATTTTCATTTCGCGATCTACTATTAATGCAAAAGAAACTATCGAAATCGACGGTGTTACCTATCCGTTGGTAAAACTTGAGATTACCAGTTCTTCACATCCATTCTATACCGGAAAACAAAAACTGGTAGATACGGCAGGACGGGTTGACAAGTTTATGAGCCGTTACGGAAACCGTAACAAGAATAAATAAATCCGGTATCCACAGGATTAATGATGTAACAAATAGCGGCGGTCTGACAGGGATCGCCGCTATTTGTTATTTGAGTTATGTATTGATTTTACACAAAAATGTGTACTTTTGTCTTATCTGACAGGACGTATATGTGAAACGTATATGTAAAAACCATAACAGAGGTATTGCTTGCACCCGTTTACGCCTGCAGTTTTATGTCGGGGAAAAAATACCCGGGCTTACAGATAAACAAGTAAAAAGCCAATGAAACGAATAATCGAATCATCTTTAGTAAGTACGGAGTTTCAGACTTTTATTCGGCAAAAGAAGACTTTGATGCTTCTTTTTATCATACTGTTATCACTCCCTGCGCCGGGTCAGGTGCAACTGAATGATAATGCGAAAATAAGCCTGTTGACCGCATCGCCGTGGTATGGAGCTGTATATGCTTTTTTCGGCCATACTGCCATCCGTGTGCAGGATGATTCTACCGGCGTGGATCAGGTTTTCAATTACGGCTATTTTGATTCCTCACAACCCCATTTTATCTATAATTTTATACGTGGAAAAACGGATTATATCCTGGGTGGCCTTCCCTTTGAGGCATTTCTCAACGAATACGGATACCGGGGACAGCAGGTGGTGGAGCAGGAATTGAACCTCTCGCCGGCTGAAAAACAACAGTTGTACCATGCGCTTATGGTTAACGTATTGCCTGAAAACAGGGAGTATAGATACAACTATTTCTATGATAATTGTTCCACCCGACCCCGTGATATGGTCGAAGAATATACGGAAGGAATCATCCAATACCCTCCGACCGGCTCAGACCAATCCTATCGAGACCTGGTGCATGAATGTGTGGATGGTTATCCGTGGGTAAAGTTCGGTATCGACCTGCTGATAGGAAGTCCGGCCGACAGTACTATCAATGTGAGGGATAAAATGTTTATTCCGGACTATCTGATGGATTCTTTCGAGGGGGCAACCATTCAAAGAGGCGATACATTGAACGTGCCATTGGTGAAAAACACCGAAATGCTCTTACCTGTTGACAAAGAGATAAATAAAAAAAGCGAAGGGGTTGTATTTACACCGATTTTAACGGCATTCGCATTGTTGTTGCTTACCATAATCGTCTCCCTGATCCAGCTTATCAAACTCAATAAGACCCAACTTGCCAGGATTTATGACACAGTATTGTTTGTGATTGCCGGATTGGCCGGGATAATACTCCTGGTGTTGATGTATTTCTCGGAGCACCCTGCCACCAATCCCAACTGGAATTTTGTCTGGCTGAATCCGTTCGCTCTGATTGCTGCTTCTTTCTTCTGGATGAAATCAGCAAATAAGGCAGTTTATTTCTATCATTTTATTAACTTTGCACTCTTAACGCTTTTCCTCTTATTATGGTGGTTGATACCACAGCAATTACCGTTGGCAACAATCCCATTTTCAATGAGTTTGTGGTTCAGGTCGGGGATAAACATTTATATATTGAGGAAAAGGCGGTTAAAAAACAAACAGTTCACCACAAGTAAACACCTGAAAGCAGGTTGGGGTGGATTGTAGATTGGTAAATGACAGAATACGGGCATGGTTAGAATACTATCTTCACTGGTTGCTTTTTTTTCAATCACAACGCTTTTTGCGCAAACACCTTCGGGTGAAATACCGAAACTGGTGGTGGGAATCACCATCGACCAGTTCAGGGGTGATTATCTGGAGATGTTCAGACACAAATTCGGGAGCAAGGGATTCAACAGGTTGTTGAATAACGGCCTTGTGTACAGTAATGTATATTACGATTTCCCCAATCTGAATAAGGCATCTTCCATTACGACCATCTTTACCGGCGCCAACCCTTCCTATCATGGAATTATGGCTGAGAACAGGTATTTGGTAGATTCGAACCGTGAAATATCCTCTTTCTTCGACGATAATTATCTGGGAAATTTCACTACTGAAAAACTTTCCCCTCTTCCTGTCAAGGTTTCTACCATTGCCGACGAACTGAAAATCGCTTCAGGAGGACAGTCGGATATCTTCGCTTTTGCTCCCGATGCCTCCCAGGCACTGGCATCCGGAGGACATGCCGCGAGTGGTGCCTTCTGGATTGAAGAAGAGAACGGGAAATGGGCCACTACCACCTTTTACAAGAACAGGCAACCGGTCATTGATCAACATAACCGTAGCGGACAATCGCTCACCTATACTATTAACAGTCTTACATGGCGCCCGGCCATTGACGTGAACCAGTATGACGCTTTTCCGTATACCCGGAACAGGTATAATTTCCAGCACTACCTTGGCCCCGATAAAAAAGACCATTTCCGTCTGTTCAAACAATCGCCTTATGTGAATAAGGAAGTGAACGATATGGCGGTCAGGTTGCTTGAATCGGGATCGTTGGGGAAACGGATGAATCCCGACTTCCTGGCGCTCACTTTCTATGCGGGGAATTATGAAAAAGCACTGGATAAAAATTATTCCGTAGAAATACAGGATACCTATTACCGGCTCGATCAGGAGTTGGGACGGCTGCTCGATGCTATCGACGCATCCGTAGGACTTAAGAATACGCTGATCTTTGTCGTTTCGACAGGATACTTCGATGAGCAGGAGACTCTTCCCGACGGGATGGTTACTTCGGGTGGTGATTTCTATCCCGAACGGAGCCAGGCGCTGCTCAATATGTATCTGATGGCACTTTACGGGAGGGAGCAGTGGATCAAGAAATATTATGACAGGCAATTCTTCTTCGACAGGAAATTGCTGGAAGACAAAAAGATCGATTTAAGGGAGTTTCAACAGAGGGCTGCCGAGTTTCTGGTGCAATCGGCCGGCATTCAGGATGTGATCACTTCCTACCAGATGCTGCATGGCGCCTATAACCAGGATGTACAGTATTACAGAAACGGATTTTATAAAGGACAATCAGGTGATTTGTTTCTTCGGTTGCAACCCGGTTGGCGGATAGTAGACCCTCAGTCCGATCAGAATGTAAGAGTGCGTAACAATGCTGTTGTGGCACCCGTGATTTTCTTCGGGAGTGACATAAAACCCCAGAGAATTGAGCGTACGATTGAAGCGACCGAAATCGCGCCAAGTGTAGCATACCGGTTGCGTATCCGGGCTCCCAACGCCGCCGAAGGAGAAATCCTTCAAGAATTATTTCGATAAGCAATGAGTAGAGATCAAGTTTACTTGAACTATGCCATTGCGAGAACAATATTTATTTAATAATATATACAAAGAGGTGGAAATGTGGTAAAGTAGTCAGGAGGTTACATACCCGCAACGCGCTTCAACCTCGTAATAATTGTAATAAAATATACCTACTATGGGATGGAATGATTTTATATCAAAAATAATCGGCAACAAGGCACAACGCGACCTGAACGAAATTAATCCGGTCGTGAAAAAGGTGAAAGAGGCCTATGCCGAAATAGAGAAACTCTCTAATGATGAATTGCGTAACAGGACGAAAGAGCTTGAAAAACGCATTCAGGAATATGTTGCGGCAGAGAAGGCACAAATAGCGGAACTCAAGGCCGGTATTGATGCCATCGATCTGGATAAGCGTGAAACGGTCTGGAACCAGGTGGACAAGCTGGAGAAAGATGTGATTGAGAAGTATGGGAAGGCGCTTGATGAGGTGCTGCCCGAAGCGTTCTCCATCATGAAAGATACAGCCCGCCGTTTCACACAGAATCAGGAGATTGTGGTTACAGCTACTGATTTCGACCGGAATCTGGCTGCGAACCATGACTTTGTCCGTATTGAAGGCGATAAGGCCATCTATCAAAACCGCTGGATCGCCGGGGGGAACGAGATCACCTGGGACATGATCCATTATGATGTGCAGCTCTTCGGTGGTGTGGTACTACACCGTGGAAAAATTGCCGAGATGGCTACGGGAGAAGGTAAAACGCTGGTGGCGACACTTCCGGTTTTCCTGAACGCACTTACCCACGAAGGGGTGCACGTGGTGACTGTGAATGATTATCTGGCAAAACGTGACTCTGAATGGATGGGTCCCATGTATATGTTCCACGGTTTATCGGTAGATTGTATCGACAAACATGAACCCAACTCCGACGCCCGTCGCAAGGCTTATGAATCGGATATTACTTTCGGTACCAATAATGAATTTGGTTTTGATTACCTGCGTGATAATATGGCGATTTCGCCGAAGGACCTCGTACAACGTAAGCATAATTACGCCATTGTGGATGAGGTAGACTCGGTATTGATCGATGATGCCCGTACCCCGTTGATTATCTCCGGTCCGGTACCTAAAGGCGACGACCAATTGTACGACCAGTTCCGTCCGAGGGTGGAAATGATTGTAAAAGCGCAACGTGAGCTGACTACCCACCTGCTGGCTGAGGCAAAAGTAAAAATGGCTTCGTCCGATCCTAAGGAACAGGAAGAAGGCGCACTGTTGCTTTTCCGTTCCTATAAGGGGATGCCGAAATATAAACCTCTCATCAAGTTCCTCAGTGAACAGGGGGTGAGGGCGGCCATGCTGAAAACCGAAGCATTCTATATGCAGGAGCAGATGCGCAATATGCATGTTGTAACCGATCCGCTTTACTTCGTAATTGATGAAAAGCAGCACAGTATTGAACTGACGGATAAAGGTATCGACCTCCTGACCGGTAAGTCGGACGACCCGCATTTCTTTATCCTGCCTGATATTGCTTCCGAACTGGCGGAACTGGAGCAGTCTCCGCTTTCCGATGAAGAGAAGGCAGTTAAAAAAGACGAGTTACTACAGAACTACGCCGTGAAGTCGGAACGTGTACATACCGTCAACCAGTTGCTGAAAGCTTATACCCTGTTCGAAAAAGATGATGAATATGTGGTGATCGACAACAAGGTGAAGATTGTAGATGAGCAGACCGGCCGTGTGATGGAGGGACGCCGCTACTCCGACGGTCTGCACCAGGCGATCGAAGCGAAAGAGCGGGTAAAAGTGGAAGCAGCTACCCAGACGTTTGCCACCATCACGTTGCAGAACTTTTTCAGGATGTACAGCAAGTTGGCCGGTATGACCGGTACGGCTGAAACTGAAGCGGGTGAATTCTGGGATATCTATAAACTTGACGTAGTGGTGATCCCTACCAATAAACCTATTATCCGGGATGACCAGAACGACCGTATTTACAAGACCAAAAGGGAAAAATATACGGCGGTGATCGAAGAGACGGAAAGTCTTATCGCCAAAGGACGTCCTGTCCTTGTCGGTACCACTTCCGTAGAAATCTCGGAGTTACTGAGCCGTATGCTTACTCTCCGTAAGATCAGGCACAACGTATTGAATGCCAAGCTGCATCAGCGTGAAGCCGAGATCGTAGCCAATGCCGGACAAAAGGGAATGGTGACCATAGCCACCAACATGGCCGGTCGTGGTACCGACATCAAGCTCACCCCGGAGGTGCGGGAAGCGGGCGGTCTCGCTATCATCGGTACGGAGCGGCATGAGTCACGCCGTGTGGACCGGCAGTTGAGAGGACGTGCCGGACGCCAGGGAGATCCCGGATCAAGTGTGTTCTTTGTCTCACTGGAAGACGACCTGATGCGTCTCTTTGCTACGGAGAGGATTGCCGGCCTGATGGACCGGATGGGATTCAAAGAAGGCGACGTCCTTGAACACAATATGTTGAGCAAGTCGGTGGAACGTGCCCAAAAGAAGGTGGAAGAGAACAACTTCGGTATCCGTAAGCGTTTGCTGGAATATGACGATGTTATGAACTCCCAGCGTGAAGTGATCTATCGCCGTCGCCGTCACGCCCTGATGGGTGAACGTATCGATAACGATGTAGCCAACATGATTTCGGAGACCGCAAGGAATATTGTGGAGATCAACGAAGATAACTACGAAGGGATGAAACTCGATCTGCTTCGTGTGATGGCGCTGGATATCCCCTTCAAAGAGGAGGATATGAAGAGGATGAAACTGGACGACCAACTGCAGGCAGTGACTGCCCAGGCCTTTGAGACCTTTAAGCGTAAAACGGAGCGGCTCGCCGAAGTCGCCCAACCGGTCATCAAGCAGGTCTATGAAAATCAGGGGGCGATGTACGAAAATATCCTGATCCCGATTACCGATGGGAAAAGGGTATATAACATCTCATGCAACCTGAAGGAGGCGTATGAGACCGGATCGAAAGCATTGGTAAAAGCTTTTGAGAAATCGATCCTGCTGCATACCATAGATGAGGATTGGAAAGAGCATCTCCGGGAAATGGATGAATTGCGCCATTCGGTGCAGAATGCGAGCTACGAACAAAAAGATCCTCTGTTGATCTATAAGCTGGAGTCGTTCAACCTCTTCAAGACAATGGTAAATGACATCAACTCCAAAGCGGTATCCATTCTGATGCGGGGTCAGATACCGGTGCAGGATCCGGGAAGCGTAAGGCGTGCCACCCCTGAGCAAAAGACCGATTATAGCAAGTATCGTACTCAGAAAGAGGAGTCGGATAGTATGCCGGCAGGAGCTGGCAGGAATGGCGACCCCCAACAGAGACAGCCTCAGAAACTGGAGCCGATCCGCGTGGAGAAAAAGGTAGGGAGAAATGACCTCTGTCCTTGTGGAAGTGGGAAGAAATACAAAAACTGCCACGGCGCGTAAGCGTTTAATAAAAACTAAAAACAGGGAGCCTAAGTTCAACTTAGAAGTGCAACATCCACGTGTTGTTTTTTGAAATGATTCTTCACAACAATCATGAAAAACACCGCGGGGGTTTGCCTAACGGCCGGGGGCGCGCAAGCCCCCGAAGAGAGTCGGACAGCAACATAAAAGAAAAAGGAGACCGAAGTCTCCCTAAAATTAACTATTATGTTGCTTATGAAAAAATACAAACAGTTAACTTCAGAACAAAGGTACGCGATTTATTTAGGTTTAGAAAACGGTGACACCCAGCGGACGATCGCGAGCTTGATAGGTGTCAGTCCTTCAGCGGTGTCCAGGGAGTTGCAGCGCAACAAGGACAAGCGCGGGGGCTACTCGTGGCGACTGGCCCACGAGATGGCGATGGAGAGAAGGGAACGCCTGCCCGGCAACCGGGCCACCCCGGAATGGATCAAACAAAAGGTGATCCGGCTCGTGCGCAAGGACTGGTCGCCCGGGCAAATCAGCGGACACCTGAGAAAGAAGGAGAATATCCGGGTCTCCCACGAGACCATCTACAAGTGGATCCGGGAGGACAAGAAGGCCGGGGGCGACCTTTACAAGCATTGCCGTCACAGGCTCAAGCACCGCAAGAGACCGGTGGGCTCCGTTAGAGGCATCCCCAACCGCAGGAGCATCCGGGAAAGGCCCGTGGAGGCCGACGGGAAGCGCTTCGGCGACTTCGAGATGGACACGATGATAGGGGCCGACCAGTCGGAGGCGATACTGACGGTGACGGAAAGGAAGACGAACCTCGTGATGATCGGGGAACTGCCCCGCGGAAGGGACTCGAAAGGGTTGGCCAAGGTGCTGTGCCGCATGTTGCTACCCTACAAGGACGTGATAAGGACGATCACCACGGACAACGGCTTGGAGTTCGCGGCGCACGAACGGATCACGGAGATGCTGGAAGCCCCGGTGTACTTCACCGACCCCTATTCGGCATGGCAAAAAGGATCGATCGAAAACGCGAACAAGCTCATCCGGCAATACATCCCCAAGGGGGCGTCCTTCAAGGACTATCCACCCGACAGATTGAAGCGGATACAGCACAGGCTGAATGAAAGACCGAGGAAAAAATTGGACTTTAACACACCCAAAGTTGAGTTTTACAAACAATTAATGTAAATTGCACTTGCTGCTTGACTCTGCCGAGTAATAAACTTCCTGTTTTTTTTGTTAAATCGGGAAAAAAGTTGTACCTTAGTCTGTCCAAATTTTGGAAAATTTAAAGTAATTACTAATCTGTAAATAAACTACATAGAAATATTAGTTAAAGAGAAAAATCACTTTGTAATATGATTGATCAGCAAGACAGAATCATCAAGATCAATATCGAAGATGAAATGAAGTCGTCGTACATCGATTATTCGATGTCGGTTATTGTTTCTCGGGCGCTGCCTGACGTACGTGACGGCTTTAAGCCGGTGCATCGCCGTATCCTTTATGGTATGTCGGATTTGAATAACACGGCCGATAAACCCCACAAAAAATCCGCGAGAATTGTCGGCGAGGTACTGGGTAAATACCATCCTCATGGCGACTCCTCAGTATACAATGCCATGGTACGCCTTGCACAGCATTGGAGCATGCGTTATACGCTGGTGGACGGACAGGGTAACATGGGTAGTGTCGATGGTGACAGTCCCGCAGCCATGAGGTATACCGAAGCCCGGTTGAACAGGCTGGCGGAGGAAATGCTCAGGGATATCGATAAAGAGACGGTCGATTTTCAGTTGAACTTCGATGACACCCTACTGGAACCGTCGGTGCTTCCCACCCGGATCCCCAATCTGCTTATCAACGGTTCATCGGGGATTGCCGTGGGAATGGCTACCAATATAGCCCCTCATAATCTTACCGAATGTATCAATGGCATTATCGCCTATATCGATGACAGGGATATCGATACCCAAGGGTTGATGCACTATATCAAAGCGCCCGATTTTCCTACCGGAGGCTATATTTATGGTTATAAAGGCGTGGAAGAGGCGTTCGAGACGGGGAGGGGACGTATTGTAATGCGCGGGAAAGCGGAGATTGAGACGGGTAAGACCCACGATAAGATCATCATCTCCGAAATTCCTTACCTGGTCAATAAAGCCGATCTCATCAAGCATATTGCCGATCTGGTATCAGATAAGAGGATCGACGGCATTTCCAATGTCAACGACGAGTCGGACAGGGATGGTATGCGTATTGTGGTGGATATCAAACGTGATGGCAATGCCAATGTCGTATTGAATAAACTGTATAAGCTGACGGCATTGCAATCATCATTCAGCGTCAACAGTATCGCGCTGGTGAAGGGGCGTCCGGAATTATTGTCGCTCAAACGGATGATTGAACTCTTCGTCGAACACCGCATCGATGTAGTGATCCGGCGGACAAAATTTGAATTGCGCAAAGCCGAAGAGCGTGCTCATATCCTGCAGGGGCTGATCATCGCTTCAGACAACATCGACGAAGTAATTGCCATTATCCGTAGTTCTTCGACTCCGCAGGAAGCTATCCAGCGACTGATGGATCGGTTCAACCTCAGCGAGATACAGTCGCGAGCCATTGTAGAAATGCGATTGAGGCAACTGACCGGCCTGGAGCAGGATAAATTACGCGCAGAGTTCGAAGAGATACAGAAACTGATCGCTTATCTTAATGAAATACTGGTCAATGAAGAACTTCGAATGAAAGTGATCAAAGATGAGTTGATTGAGATCCGTGAGAAATATGGTGATGGACGCCGCTCGGAAATCATCTTCGCTTCGGAAGAGATGAATCCTGAAGACTTCTATGCCAATGAAGATATGGTTATCACCATCTCTCATATGGGTTATATCAAACGTACTCCTCTGGCTGACTTCCATACACAGAACCGAGGTGGAGTAGGGGTCAGGGGGACCGATACCCGCGAAGAGGATTTCGTGGAATATATCTATCCCGCCACTACCCATAATTATATGCTTTTCTTCACCCAGAAAGGAAAATGTTACTGGCTGCGTGTTTTTGAGATACCGGAAGGAACCAAAAATTCGAAAGGAAGGGCTATACAGAATCTGTTGAATATTGATTCGGATGATGCTGTCAATGCATTTGTCCGGGTAGAGACATTACAGGATAAGGAGTATATCAATTCCCACAACCTGCTTTTCTGTACCCAGCAGGGGATAGTAAAGAAAACGCCGCTTGAAGCTTATTCAAGGCCAAGGCAGAATGGGGTGAACGCAATTACCATCCGTGAAGATGACAGGGTAATATCGGTACGTCTGACCGACGGTAACCAGCATGTGATCCTGGCAAACCGCAACGGACGCGCCATACGATTTGCCGAAAAGGATGTCCGGCCCATGGGCCGGACCGCTACCGGAGTAAGAGGTATGACATTGGATGACGACGGCCAGGATTGCATAATAGGCATGATCTGTATGAAGCCGGACTCGGAAGATACTATCCTGGTGGTATCGGAACAGGGATTCGGTAAAAGGACAAAACTGAATGACGAGGACGGCGAACCGGTATACCGGATTACCCGCAGGGGCGGAAAAGGTGTGAAAACACTCAATGTGACTGAGAAAACCGGTAAGTTGGTCGCTATCAAAAGTGTAACGGATGACAATGATTTAATGATAATTAACAAGTCTGGCGTTACAATACGTGTGAAAATTTCCGACCTTCGTATTATGGGGCGTGCCACACAAGGTGTCCGTCTCATCAATTTGGAAAAAAGGAACGATCAGATCGCTTCTGTTTGTAAAGTAAATTCCGATGAAGAAGAGATTGAAGAAATAGGAGATATGGAAAATATATCTGGAGAAACGGAAGAAACAAACACTGATATCGAATAATTGCTGTAATTAGGATTTGCGCATCAACTAATAAAATTCATTATTTCATTAAACTTTTTGATATATTTTAGTCAATACATATCAAGAAACAATTTTAAATGGAGATAATACGAAACCGAAAGGTTCCATATCACATAAATAGTTTAATCACAAAAAAATATGACAAAATGAAAAGAATCCTATTCTTAACTATGATTGCCATTCTCTCCACGGGAAGTATTCTCGCGCAGAAATCGGCTGTTAGAGATGCCAAAAGGGCATTAGGGCGAGACGATCTGAAAGAAGCACGCACACTAATTCAACAGGCATCTACCAATCCGGAGACTGCTGCCGATCCCGAAACATGGAAAGTGATGGGCGATATAGGCAATAAAACCTTCGACAATGAGAGAACAAAAACAATGTTGAATCAGGATGCCAATGAGAAGGTGATGTACGACGGGCTCATGGAGTCTTACAAACCTTATCTGAAAGCTGATTCGCTCGGTGAACTTCCTGATGAGAAAGGAAGGGTGAGGAACAGGGTGCGTAAAGATATCAGTAATATCCTGCGTGCTAACCATCCATTTTATATTAACGGAGGGGTTTATTACAACGAACAGAGCAATTATGCAAAGGCTGCTGATTTTTTTGAGGTCTATTGGGATATACCCACATTGCCGATGTTTGCCGATCAGAAGGATGCATTTGTACTGGACAGTACTTATCAGACTATCAAGTATTACGCCATCATCTCTGCTATCTCTGCTGATCAGAATGAAAGGGCAATTGCCATGCTGGAACGTGCCGCAAAAGAGCCCTTCATAGAAAACAGCGCTTATAAGGAGAGCGATATATATGAGTTGCTGGCAAGTCAACATGAAAGAGTAGGTGATTCGGCTAAATTTATAGAAACCCTCAATCTTGGTGCACAAAAATTCCCTGATAGCAAATATTTCGTTCCCAATCTGATCAATGTATTTATCCGTAGCGGACAATCTGATAAGGCTATGGAGTATCTTGATCAGGCTATTGCCAACGATCCGGCCAATTCGTGCGACCTCAACAGTGTGAAGGGAGCCCTCTTCGCTGAAAAGGGAGACTATGCAGCTGCCGAAGCCGAATATAAGAAAGCACTTGCACAGGATCCCAATTGCGAAAGAGCGTTGGAAAACCTTGCTAGAAATTATATTATCCAGGCACAGGAATTAAAAGAAGTAACCGCTACTATGTCCAGCAGACAACAGCAGGTAGAAAACGATAAAAAAACAGTTGAATTGTATCAGCAAGCACTTCCTTTACTGGAAAAAATGGAGCAAGTCATAAAAGCAAGAAATGCTTCTCAACAAGAAATAAATGGAGTGCTTATGTTGCTCAGAAATGCATATTACAATTTAAGTGTATTGGGTGTTGATAAATCAGCTGAGTTGAAAGTGGTTGAAGACCAACTGAACCTTGAATAAATTCAAGTAAGAGCCCAATAAGTAAAATAAGGAGGAAGACCAATGGTTTTCTTCCTTTTTCGTTTTTTATAATTTTCGCATTCATACATTTTGCAAGTAAGGTCGCACATCATTGTGATGATCAAAACTATTAATCTGAAAAGAGAGATGATTTGAATAAGCTTTGAATAAGCAGGAGAGTATTGCGAATTATAATTAAACATAATAGTAATTATAGGAAAAATATTGAATTATTTTATTGGCATATTAGCATATTGACACATTGGCACATTTTTATTACTTTTGTACTCATATATCCGGGCAAGATTAAAAAAATAAATTTATGTACACGACCTATCACTTAGAATCAGCAGAAGAAATAGACTGTGGAGGAAGTTCAGGATTATGAACTTAATTAGATAATTGGAAGATGCGATTGAGTATTATTTTCCGAAAAAATTACCCAATATATAAAATTCATGACAGACAATCAACGATATATCCAGCGAGGAGTTTCGGCATCAAAAGAAGATGTGCATAACGCTATCAAGACGATCGATAAAGGGGTTTTTCCAAAGGCATTTTGTAAGATTGTCCCGGATTATCTGGGGAATGATCCGGAGTACTGCAACATCATGCATGCCGACGGTGCCGGGACCAAATCGTCGTTAGCCTATATCTACTGGCGTGAAACCGGAGATATTTCCGTATGGAAAGGTATTGCACAGGATGCATTGATAATGAATATAGATGACCTTCTTTGCGTAGGTGCTACCGATAATATCCTGCTCTCTTCCACCATCGGCAGAAATAAAAATCTGATCCCGGGAGAAGTGGTCTCTGCTATCATTAACGGTACCAATGAGTTATGCGAAGAACTCTCGGAACTCGGGGTAAATATCTATCCTACAGGTGGTGAGACAGCCGATGTAGGTGATCTTGTACGTACCATTATTGTAGACAGTACGGTCACCTGCCGTATGAAACGTTCCGATGTCATTGACAATGCCCGTATTCAGGCCGGCGATGTGATCGTCGGACTTTCCTCATCGGGACAGGCAACCTACGAGAAAGAATACAACGGAGGCATGGGCAGTAACGGGCTTACTTCAGCACGTCACGACGTGTTTGCCAACTATCTGGCACAAAAATATCCTGAAAGTTACGATGCTTCCATCCCTTCCGACCTGGTCTATTCAGGCCGGATGAAATTGACAGATATGATTGATAATCTGGATATTGATGCCGGAAAACTGGTACTCTCCCCTACCCGTACTTATTCCCCCGTTATCTATCTGATAATTAAAGAGCTAAGACAAAATATCCATGGAATGGTACATTGCTCCGGAGGAGCGCAGACCAAGATACTCCATTTCTTGGATGAAGGCCTTAAAGTTTTGAAAAACAATCTATTCCCTATCCCCCCACTCTTTGACCTGATCCAAAAGCAATCCGGCACAGCATGGGATGAGATGTATAAGGTATTCAATATGGGCCACCGGATGGAGATTTATCTCTCTCCTGAACATGCACAACAGGTGATCGATATCTCCCGTTCGTTCAATGTCGACGCCCGGATTGTGGGGTATGTCGAAAAATCAGATGTCCGCGAACTGGTGATTGAAAGTGAATTCGGACAATTCCGTTATGTCTAAACAGTCTATATGTCACAAAACTCGTTACTCGATAAATTAGAGCATTTGGTTACCCGCTTCAAAGAGGTGGGGACATTGATTACCGATCCGGAAGTGATTTCGGACATGAAACGCTACGTAAAGCTGAATAAGGAATACAGCGACCTTCAAAAGATTGTGGAGGTACGTAATGAGTACAAGGCTGCATTAGAGAGCGTGTCCGAGGCAAAGAACATTCTCACCAACGAATCGGATGCTGATCTGAGGCAACTTGCCAATGAAGAGCTAGCTTTCAACAGTGAAAAGATCCCTCTGCTGGAAGAGAAAATTAAACTGTTGCTCATACCTGCCGATCCCGAAGATGCCAAAAATGTGGTGATGGAGATCCGTGGTGGTACCGGAGGCGACGAAGCGGCTATTTTCGCAGGGGATTTATACAAGATGTACACCAAATATTGTGAAAGCAAGGGATGGGCTGCTGAACTGGTCAGCTTTACCGAGGGTACATCCGGCGGTTATAAAGAAATCATTTTCACGGTGAGCGGCACCGATGTCTATGGTACGTTGAAATATGAATCGGGCGTACACCGGGTACAACGGGTACCACAGACGGAGACTCAGGGGCGTGTGCATACTTCGGCCGCTACCGTGGCTGTATTACCTGAAGCAGAGGAATTTGATGTGGATCTCAATCCGGCCGATATCGACTTCCATACCGCCCGTTCGAGTGGTGCGGGAGGACAAAATGTGAACAAGGTGGAGACCAAGGTGCAGCTCACCCACAGGCCGACGGGTATTGTGGTCATTTGCCAGCAGGCACGGTCACAGCTCAAAAACAGGGAGATCGCCATGCAGATGTTGCGTACGAAGCTCTATGATATAGAACTCTCCAAACGGCAGGGAGATATTGCTTCGCGACGGAAGACGATGGTATCCACCGGCGACCGTTCTGCCAAGATCCGGACCTACAATTATCCCCAGGGACGTATCACTGATCACCGTATCAACTACACTATTTACAACCTGTCGGCATTTATGGAGGGTGATATCCAAGGGGTGATCGACCAATTGATGGTGACTGAAAATGCGGAAAGGATGAAAGAGGCGGAGATTTCATGAAACAGAAAATGCTCATTTAAAATTATATGACCAAACAACAACTATTTGAACAGATACTTAAAAAGCAATCCTTCCTGTGTGTGGGATTGGATACGGATATAAAAATGATTCCGGAGCATCTGCTGGATACGGAAGATCCGATCTATGAGTTCAATAAAGCCATTATCGACGCTACAACGCCTTATTGTGTTGCCTATAAACCCAATCTTGCTTTTTATGAGAGTGAGGGTGTAAATGGGTGGATGGCGTTTGAAAAGACCGTTGCTTATATCCGCCAGCGCTATCCAGATCAATTCATCATTGCCGATGCCAAACGTGGAGATATCGGTAATACCAGCGAAATGTATGCCCGTACCTTTTTTGATGAAGTAAAAGTAAATGCCGTGACGGTAGCTCCCTATATGGGTAAGGACAGCGTGAAGCCCTTCCTTATTTATCCCGAACGGTGGGTTATCCTGCTTGCACTCACCAGTAACAAGGGAGCTCTTGATTTCCAGTTGACGGAAGACCGCAACGGTGAGCGTCTCTTCGAGAAAGTATTGCGCGTATCGCAGCAATGGGCCACCGCTGAACAGATGATGTACGTGGTTGGTGCTACCCAGGGTAAACTATTTGAAGATGTGCGTAAGATTGTACCGGAACATTTTTTGCTGGTACCCGGTGTAGGAGCGCAGGGAGGGTCGCTGGAAGAGGTGTGCCGCTATGGGATGAACAAAAGCTGCGGACTGCTGGTTAATTCTTCACGTGGAATTATTTATGCGGACAGCACTGAAGATTTTGCCTATACTGCCGGACAGGAAGCAAGAAAATTACAGCAGGAGATGAAGGAGATGCTGGAGAAATTCGGCGTAAGCCAAATCTTGAATTAAAAAAGATGGAAAAGAAAAGGAAGATAATCAATGATCCGGTCTTTGGATTCATCAATATCCCGAATGATTTTATTTACAAGATCATTCAGCACCCTTTTCTGCAAAGGCTTAACCGTATCCGTCAACTCGGCCTGGCACCGTTTGTCTATCCCGGTGCGCAACACACCCGTTTTCATCATTCCATAGGTGCCATGTTTCTGATGGATGAAGCACTCAAGACATTGAAAGAAAAAGGGCACGATATATCAAAAGAAGAAACCGATGCAGCATTGGTTGCCATTCTGTTGCATGATATCGGACATGGCCCTTTCTCGCATGTATTGGAGCATGCCTTGGTTACCAATGTGCATCATGAAACCATTTCCCTGTTGCTTATGGAACAGATGAACAGGGAATGGCAAGGCCGCCTGCAAATGGCAATCGACATTTTTACAGACACTTATTCCAAACGATTTCTCCATCGGCTGGTGAGCGGGCAACTGGATGTGGATCGGCTCGACTATCTGCGTCGCGACAGTTTTTTCACCGGTGTGGTGGAGGGTAACATTGGTTCGGCTCGTATCATCAAGATGCTCGATGTGAAAGAAGATAAGCTGGTTGTGGAGTCCAAGGGAATCTATTCCATCGAAAATTTTCTGATGTCGAGGCGGCTGATGTACTGGCAGGTCTACCTGCATAAAACTGCGGTTGCAGCGGAGAAGATGATGATCAACACGCTTCGGCGTGCGAAGGAGTTATCCATGATGGGTGAAAAACTGTTCGCCTCCCCTGCCCTCTCCTATTTTTTATCACAGGAGAGTACCAGAGCCGATTTTGAAAATAACGGGGAAGCGTTGCGTCATTTCGTCAATCTTGACGACAATGATATCTGGTCAGCACTGAAAGTATGGACTTCCCATTCCGACACGGTACTGTCGGTGTTGAGCGATGGCATGGTCAACCGGAAATTATTCAAGATAGATATCAGGGAAGAAAAGGTCGATGAAGAAAAAGTCGCCGCACGCATAGCAGCATATACCAAGAGATTCAACATCACTGCCCGGGAAGCCGCTTATTTCCTTTCATCCGATATACTGACAACAGACATGTACAATGAGGAAGACGACAGTATCGATATAGTCTATAAAAGCGGTGAGGTGAAAGATATTTCCAAAGCCTCGGATATGCTCAATATAGAACTGCTGTCGAAGAAAGTCCAAAAATACTATTTTACTTATCTAAGGGACTAACTTCCCTATCCTCTTCACTCTTCACTTTTAGTTTCTAGTTCTCTTTGGCGTTGGGCACAAAGAATATCACCACAATACATCCGATAAGGCCAAGGGCAAGGATCACCCATCTGAGTGTACCGGGACCCACGATTATAAATGAAGAGAACAGCACCATGATCGACATGAAAGCAAGTACTCCCACCTTTCCTCTGCGGGTAATTCCCTTCCGCCGTTGGTAGTTTTTGATCCGTGGCCCGAGTATTTTATTGTTCAACAACCAATTGTACAGTCTTGGTGAACTTTTGGCATACAGGAAAGCCGACAACAGTGCCAGGGGAGTTACCGGAAGGCCCGGCACGATAATGCCAAGAATGGCAAGTACAAGAGAGGCAGTGCCCCCAATCACATAAAGTATACGCACAGTTCTGTTTTTTTTGATCTCCAGTTTGACTTCCTTTTCGGATACGCTAATGGAGATGTCTTGTACAGATGGACGATTATGCAGGTTTGAATTTTGATCCATAAATTGAATTCTTTTTTAGCTTGACTGATAAATTTATTCTACCGTAACCGGATACGACAGCTCTTTAACCAGGGAAGAAGAAGGAATAGCTTTTACCTATCCCTACCCCAAAAATATAGAGGATTGTAACAACGGACTGTAATTCCTTGAACAATCTGTTTTTGATACTGCTAATTAGCTGTTTATCCATATAAATCTGCTGTGATGGTTTATTCCCGTTTTGCTGTCCTTTGTCCCGGGGTTGGGGAGCAAAAGTACAAATCATTGTTCTATTTACAAAGCTTATAACTACAAAAAATATAAGAAATTGAGATGTCGTAGTTATGTTGAATAGGTGTAGTTGAATAATCAGAAGTATAATTTTTGTACTTTTCTGAATTTCCATTATCTTTGCGGATATTGTTAAGGTTATAAAAAATCTGTTTTAAATATAAATGATGGCTTCTACAGAGGGAAAGAAAAAAGAGATCCGCTTGCTTTTTGTTTGTCTTGGGAATATCTGCCGTTCACCGGCTGCCGAAGGCATTATGGCAACTGTTGTGGAGAAGAACGGCCTTCAGGATCTGGTTGAGGTGGATTCGGCCGGTACTTCCGGATGGCATCAAGGGGAACTACCCGATGAACGTATGCGGCTGCATGGTGAAAGAAGAGGGTATAATTTTGATAGCCGTGCCCGGAAATTCAAAAAGTCCGATTTCAATGATTTCGACTATATCCTGGTAATGGACCGGCAAAATTATGCCAATGTGAAAGCGTTGGCAACCAGTCAGGAACAAATTGATAAAATCCATATGATGACCGAATTTTCCCGTCAGTATACCCATCATGATCATATTCCCGATCCTTATTACGGCGGTGCATCTGGATTTGAACTGGTACTCGACCTGCTCGAAGATGCTTGTGAAGGATTGCTGCAGGCCATTAAAAGAAAATACGGCTTTTAGACTCATTATGCAGGTGGATCCTGCACTATAAATAGTAATAAAAAACGGCCGATTTCTCAGCCGTTTCCCTTATCCTTATTTTCCGGATTAATATGTCATTCTTGTTTCCATCTTTCCGGCATCTTCAATCATTTTCGTGAGCTGGCCTAAAGAAGGCAGGCGACGTACCAGTTTTTTGGCTTCGTTTACTTCCTGCATTTTGGCATATAAGTTCTCAGCGTTGCGGTTCCGGAACTCTTTTACCGTATCCACACCGGCTGCTTCCAGCAGTTCTGAAAATTCTGACCCGATACCCGGTACGCGGAAAAGATCGGCGTGGTTAGTCCATTTCAGGATTAACTTTTCATCAATACCTGTCTCTTTTGCCATTGCGGCACGACCGGATTTACCGGCACATTTCTCGAGTAATCCTTCTGTAGAGGTAACACCGGCAGCTCTCAGCTTTTCTCCGTAAACAGGGCCAATACCTTCAATTTCTTCAATTTTGTAAGCCATACGAGTAATTAATTTTTTTTAGGGTTTAAATTAGGCGATTTCTGTCCAAATATAGGCACATCTATGAAACTGTGCGCTCACCATACACAAGTTTCAGGGAATGTGTGGAAAAAATCCCTAACTTTTTAGACTACATACAACGAACTGATGGATTCGTTGTTGCAAACCCTCATAATGGAATTGGCAAACATCTCGGCTACAGAAAGAATTTTTACTTTTTCCGATTTTTGGGAATAAGGAATGCTGTCGGTAAATATGATTTCCGTCAGTTTCGACTGGTCGACCCGCAACGAAGCGGGATCAGACATCACGGCATGACTGGCAATGGCCCTTACTGAGTTGGCCCCGTTCTCCATGATCAGGTCGGCTGCTTTGGTAATGGTACCGGCAGTATCTACAATATCATCGACAAGCAGCACATCCATCCCTTTTACATCTCCGATAATCTGCATGTCCGATATTTCATTTGCTTTCTTCCTCAGCTTATAGCAGATCACCATCGGGCATTCCAGGAACTTGGAATATGCGCTGGCACGTTTGGTACCACCCACATCAGGAGTAGCGATAACCATATTGCTCAGGTTAAGCTGTTTGATATATTCTATAAAAACACCCGACGCATAGAGGTGATCGACCGGTGTATTGAAAAAGCCCTGGATCTGATCGGCATGTAGGTCCATTGTGATCAGGCGGTTGATCCCGGCTGCTGCCAGCATATCGGCGATCAGTTTCGCACCGATACTCACGCGCGGTTTATCTTTCCGGTCTTGCCTTGCCCAACCGAAATAAGGAATTACAGCGACGATGGATTTGGCCGAAGCACGTTTAGCCGCATCAATCATTAACAACAGTTCCATCAGGTTTTCGGAACTGGGGAAAGTCGATTGGATAAGGAATACCTGCTTCCCGCGAATTGATTCTTCATAGGAAACAGCAAACTCCCCGTCGGCAAAATGTTCAATGATCATGTTACCCAATGGGCAACCCAGACTGTTACATACCTTTTCTGCAAAGTAGCGTGACTTAGTGCCCGAAAAGATTTTAAATGGTTTCTCCTGCATTATTGATAGTTTTCTGAAAAATAAATATTTGGATCTTGATATAATTTGATAGAATCAAACTGAAAGCCGCAACAAAAGTACAAAAAAGTGGACTCAATTCAACATATATCATGAAAAAGAAATCTTGTAAATCTCTCCCGAATATGGATCAAGTGAAATATGGGGCGGGGAGTCGGGTGAGAATGCCAACTCTTTGCCTTCTGCGTGGAGCAGGGGCTTTAGCGTTCCCTTTCCAGTAGTGGCAATTTCAAAAAATGTGAAGGCATGATGCGGGATATCCACAGTACACTCATGTATCCTGTTATCGAAATTGACCGCTACCAATAGGAGTTCTTTTTTATTACTCCGCAGGAATGCAAAGAGATTGGCGGAATCGAACTCCCTGTTCTCATAATTGGCCGGCATCAGGTCATAAAAAAGACCGTTCGCAAGTGCCGCCTCTTCATTGCATAGGATGATCAGGCGCCGGTAGAATTGCTGTAACTCCTTCTCTTCCCCGGTGAGCTGTGCATCGTCCCACCGGCCGTTGTTATTCCATCGCCGCAGGGTATCTACAGACCAATAATCGAAGATAGTGGTACGTCCGTCCTTCCCGCTAAATCCCTCTTCGTCCATTCCTCTCTCTCCCAATTCCTGACCGGCATAGACCATCACCGGATTTGAATTGACGCAACAGGAGACGATCATGGCAGCCTTACCTTTACTTCCCTCTTTCAGGAAATAATCAGATGCCAACCGTTGTTCATCATGATTCTCCATAAAATTGAGCATACGGTGCTGTATATCTCCCACACTGTTTAGTGCAAAAGTGATGTCGGACGAGGGCCTGTAACCGCAGGAGACATCACGTAACACATCATATAACCCCACTTTATCGTAAAGATAGTCGAAGACGTTATGGGCCAGAAAATCGCGGTATGCCGAAGGGTTATATATCTCTGCCAGGAATATGACCTCCGGGAATTTATCCTTTACCCGGGGGATTGCCCACCTCCAGAATGCTAACGGTACCATCTCGGCCATATCGCACCGGAAGCCGTCGATATTTTTCTCCGCCCAATAGAGGAGTATATCCCCCATCTTTATCCATGTATCGGGAATTGGATCGAAATGTGCCTGTTTCCCGTGTAGGTAGTCTACTCCATAATTGAGTTTCACCGTCTCATACCAGTCGAAATGAGTGGGCCTATGCGAAAAACAGTCGTTACCGGTGGCCTTTGCCGGGATCTCGTTGTATGCCGGACCGGACGATTTTTGAAGTGAGAGTTGTATTTCTAACGCTTGCCCGGGGATATAGTAGAAATTGTTTTGCGGTGAAAATGCCATCGAGGTATCATCGTCCTCCCCGAAGTCTTTTACCCCTTCCGGCTTGTTGATGGAGCGGTAGTTCCTGGCTACATGGTTGGGTACATTGTCGATGATCACTTTCAGTCCGGCAGCATGTGTCCGTCGGACCAATGCTTCGAATTCCGCCATTCTCTCCGGGATGCTTGCAGCCAGGTCGGGATCCACATCATAATAGTCCCTCACCGCATATGGCGACCCCGCCTTGCCTTTGATGATTTCCGGATATTCATGCGGGAGCCCGTATGCCGTGTAATCGGTGGTGGAGGCATGAGCCAATACGCCGATATACCAGATGTGGGTATAACCGTTTGCTTTTATTTTTTGTAAAACGGTATCGGAAATATCATCGAATTTTCCTGTCCCGTTCTCTTCAATGGTGCCATTGAATTTGTTGGTGGAAGAACTGTTGCCGAATAGTCTGGGCAACAACTGGTAAACAAACAGTTTCTGGTTCATTGGATATTGGGGTTTTCGCTAATATCTGTTTCCGGATGTAATATTCCATTGCGTCTCCTGATCCGTTGGAGCTGCTCGCGTACTTTTTTGGTCAGGGCATAGTGCCTGTGGCATTTTCTTACGATCTCCCACGATTTCTCTTCACTCATTTTCACCACAGCATAATGATATCCTGCTTCCATGATCTTTAGCTGGTTCTGCAGGTCGAACATGGAATATTTTTCTATCCCTTTGGTCTCGATGAGTATATCACAATAAGCTTTATCGATGAGGGTGTTGGAGTTTGACATCAGGTTGAATGTGCGTTCCAGCATTCTTCGGATATTGTTTTTTTCCGGAGCCGGCAGGATCAGGGAGACATTCACCCCGATTACGTATTTACATTTTTTACGGATGACCGAGACGGGGAAATTTTTCAGCAATCCCCCATCCACATAGGGTACATCATGGATCATTTGGGGCTGGAATACAATGGGGACGGAACAGGAGGCGACTACCGCATCCACCAGGTCATCGCCATTGGAGAAGACGACGGTGGCAGCCCTCTCCCAGTCGGTGGTCACCACATGGAAAGGTATCTGGAGTTCCTCAAACCTTTTTGCCCTGAGGTTTTTCTTTAAAAATTTGTGTAATCCGGTGCTTTTGAAAAAACCGGCTGTGGGTAAGGTGAACTCTACGAACTCACGGAACTCTTTTTTGTGGAAGAGTTCCACAATCTCATCGGGATGGTAGCCGTCGGCATAAAAAACGCCGGCAAGCGATCCGGCACTGGTTCCCGCAATCACATCGGGTTTCAGTCCGCATTTTTCCAATACTTTCAACGCGCCAAGATGGGCGAACCCTTTGGCGCCTCCCCCACTCAGGGCGTACCCTAAGAAATGATCATAACTTTTACTGAAGATAGCCATGATATCTGTCTCCTTTCAGATGTTTTGTTACACAAATATGGGACTTTTTTTCGAGTTTTCAATTGCACAAATCAACTATTCCATATCGATCACCCAAGCACTTTCTCACCTGGGCACTTTCTCCCGTAACTCCCGTATGGATTTTCCCAGTAGCGGGTGAACGAGATCCGGGGCAATTTCGTATAAAGGGTCAAGCACGAAAGAGCGGGTATGAAAATGCGGGTGAGGAATGGTCAGATCCGGTGTATCGATTACGCAGTCGCCGGCTAAGATAAGGTCGATATCTATAGTCCTGTCGGTATACTGCCCGTTTTTACTTTTCCGAGATCTACCTATCTCTTTTTCAATATCCTGAGTGATTTCGAAGAGCCTGTAAATATTTATATCGGTTGCCACTTCGCATGCACAATTGACAAATATATTCTCTGATTGAAAGCCGACGGGGGCTGTCAAATAAAAAGCGGATAGGGAAATTATGCTCCCTATCCGCTCTTCTATTCTATCCAAAGCCTCTTCTATATTTTTCTGCTTGTCACCAAGGTTGGATCCCAATGCCAGATAAACGGTATATTCATTCGTTCCGTTCATGTTGTTAACGCTGGATCAGTCTACAATCAGCATTGCATCCCCGTATGCCCCGAAAGTATATTTCTCTTTGATTGCCTCTTCATAGACATTCATCACCTTTTCATATCCTCCGAAGGCGCAAGCCATCATCAGTAATGTGGAATAAGGCAGGTGGAAATTGGTGATCAGGCTGTTGGTAAGAGTGAAGTCATAGGGAGGAAAAATGAACTTATTGGTCCATCCATTCCGTGGTTTCAGGTGACCGTCAGTGCTGACAGTCGTCTCTATCGCACGAAGTACGGATGTGCCGACTGCACAGATATTTTTCTCTGCGTCTTTCGCCCTGTTCACCTTTTCACACAATTCCTCGGTAATAATCATCTGTTCCGACTCCATCTTATGTTTGGTCAGGTCTTCCACATCAATCATGCGATAAGCACCCAATCCATTATGGAGCGTGAGAAAACCAAAATCGATATCCCTTATCTCCATCCTCTTCATCAGCTCGCGGCTGAAGTGCAGGCCGGCAGCAGGAGCAACCACCGCTCCTTCATGCTGGGCGAAAATATTCTGGTATCTTTCCACATCTTCGGGTTCAGCACTCCGCTCCAGATATTCAGGAATAGGTGTTTCGCCGATCGAGAACAACTGGTTTTTGAATTCGTCGTATGGGCCGTCATAGAGAAAGCGCAATGTACGGCCACGCGAGGTGGTGTTGTCGATCACCTCTGCAACCAGCTCTTCATTTTCACCGAAATACAATTTGTTTCCGATACGTATCTTCCGTGCCGGGTTGACAAGCACATCCCACAAATGCTGTTCGGGATTCAATTCCCTCAATAAAAAGACCTCTATCTTGGCGCCGGTCTTCTCTTTGTTTCCGAATAACCGTGCAGGAAAGACCTTGGTGTTGTTGAAAATAAAGAAATCCCCTTTATTAAAATAATCCAGCACCTCTTTGAAGGTTTTGTGCTCAAGTTGGTCCGATTTCTTGTGGACCACCAGTAACCGGGACTCATCACGATGTGCCGCAGGGTATTTCGCAATAAGCTCTTCCGGCAAATTGAATTTAAATTGAGAAAGCTTCATAAGTTAAAAAAATCCTGTATCAATTATATTTTATCTGTTTTCTTGTGTTGCTTGAGGAATATTTTCATTAAAAAAATGATCAATATCATCCATATTAAGACAGTTATCCACTGTTATGTCCCCTACCCTTGTACGCCGTAAGCCAGTAAGATGCGCACCACTATCCAGCGCTATCCCGATATCCCTGGCCAACGCTCTTATGTAGGTGCCCTTACTGCATACCACACGGATGGTGATATCCGGCATGTTATAAGAAATCAATTCGATATCATCTATAACCAATAATTTGGGTTTTAGTTCAATATCTTTATTTTTTCTGGCTAACTCATATGCCCTTTTTCCATCGACCTTGACTGCGGAAAAAACAGGTGGAACCTGTTCTATGGTACCGGTGAAACGGTGAAGTACATCCTCCACCATTTTTCTGGTGATATGGGTTGTCGGATATTCGGCATCGACTTCCGTTTCAAGATCGAACGAGGGGGTAGTGGCTCCGAGGCGGACATGTGCGATATATTCTTTTGTTTCAGCCTGTAAAGCCTCTATAAGTTTTGTTTTCCTGCCGGTGCAGAGGATCATTACCCCTGTGGCGAGCGGATCAAGCGTACCTGCATGTCCTACCTTCAGTTTCTTTATTCCCAGCCTGCGGCATATCTTGGCACGGACAACCCGGACCACCCGGAAGGAAGTCCAGTGTAACGGTTTATCGATATATAAAATTTCACCTTCGATAAAATCCATATTTTTTATACCATGGTCAGGCTTACCCCTGAGAAAACTAATATAAGCAATATGGTGCCTACGATGATGCGGTACACACCAAATGCCTTAAACCCGTAACGGGTGAGAAAATCGATAAAAAAGCGGATAGCCAGGATTGCCACTATGAATGCTACTACATTACCGATAACAAGCATTAAGATATTATCTTTCAGCATCGCGGTGCTGACGGGATCTTTCAGCAGTTGGTACAACTTATACCCTGCCGCTGCCGCCATAGTGGGAACCGCCAGAAAGAATGAGAACTCTGCAGCATTCCTGCGGCTGAGTTTAGTGGTCATCCCCCCGACGATGGTAGCCATGGAACGCGATACACCGGGAATCATGGCGATACACTGGAAAAAACCTATCGTAAGTGCCCTTTTCCATCCTATTGACTGCCCCTGCGACGGGTTGTTGAACCATTTATCCACAAATAGCATGAAAATACCGCCCAACACGAGCATCACAGCTACCACAGTGACATTTTCAAGTAACGCATCGATCTGGTCACCAAGAAGCAAACCGATGATCCCGGCGGGAACCACGGCGATAAACAGTTTCCAGTAAAAATCGAATTTGTAAATGAATCGGGTGAGGTAAGTCCATCCCTTTTTCGCGGCAGACATGCCGTGCACAGCTTCTTTATCAAAAACCACGATCGGGTTCAGCCGAAAAAAACGTTTCCAGTAGAGAACTACGACCGAAAGGATCGCGCCAAACTGAATGATCACCGTAAATGCTTTCACAAAATCAGTACTCTCCATTCCCAGTAATGCCTGGGTGATGATCATATGCCCGGTGGATGATACAGGAAGAAACTCTGTGAGCCCCTCTACGATGGCAATAATAATTGCTTCTAATATGCTCATTTATAATATATTTTGCAGTATCCGGCAATAATTTTATTTTCCGGATGTGCTGCTTTTTTCTTTCGAAGGATACAGAATGCCCACCACCATCAATACAAAACCGGAAAGGCAAACGACAGGTGCCAGTTTTATACGCCTGGCGCTGAAAATATCGGGTTCAAATCCGCCTTCGAGTGTGGTGGCCGGTCCGGTCATCAGCAGGAAACCTGCAATGATAAGAAGGATGGCGATGCCACAGATGATCAGGTTTGTTTTACTTAATGCAATACTTTTTTGAGACATATTGTGTGATAGTTTTTATACGTAATATAACTGGTCTGATTTCATTTTCACATATCTGTTGACGGCAAAAGTCGTAGCTATTGTGGAGATAATTACTCCCAACAAGATCACGATAGAGAATATGATAATCAATTCCATAGAACTGATAATAGGTTGTATTTCGGCATACTCCCTGGTGAAATAGGTGATGATGCCAAAAATGATGAGGTCTGCGATGATGCCCGCAATGATACCTGTGAAAATATTATTTATCACGAACGGCCTTCTGATGAAGCGGCCTGTCGCTCCCACCAATTTCATTGTGTTAATGAGAAACCGTTTTGAGTACACACTCAGACGAATGGTATTGCGGATGAGCGTGAAAGAGATCAATAACAGCACGGCGGCAAGGATCAATAAGACAGTCATCACTTTCGAGAGGTTGTCGTTGATCAGGTCGACCGCCTCCTGCTGGTAGAGCAGGTCCGTCACATTGCTGTTCTGCCGGATCACTTTATTGATGACCATGATACTGTCGCTGTTGGCATATTCCGAATGGAGAAAAATCTCAATACAATCCTGTGCAGGATTATATCCCAGCAGTTCTTCAGGATCTTCTCCCAGGTCCTTGATAAGTTGCTCTTTGGCCTCTTCCTTGCTGATAAACCGTGATGATTTAACAAACGGCTGTGCATCCAGATTATTCCTGATCTTCGATATCTCGGCGTCTGACACCTCCGAAGAGAGCATCACGTTAAAACTCATGTTTTCTTTTACAAATCGTGACAATCCATTCCCCATGAAAAGGATCAGTATGGTGATTCCCAGCAACACCAAAACCAGTGATATACTGATTGTGGATGTGATCTTAGCATTTAAGAATCGGGCTGTAGATACCTTTTTTTTGCCTGTCATACGAGTTACAGATAGTGAGTGTGAAAACACAGAAAAAGCACTTTTTCCAAATAAACTGCAAAGTAATAAAAATTATCGCAGAAAAAGTAATGAATGTGAAAGATTAAGGTCTTTTCACTATGTGGATTTTCTGGCGGCACTCGGCACAGTGCAGGTAAACTGGCCTCTGCATCCGCACCCAAATAAAATTTATTGCCGTGTCTTTTCTAATTGTTTGCTTCTGATGATGGAAGCTGCAACCGATACCACAATCAATGTCATTATGATCAGCAATGAAGCAGTGGTAGGAATATGAAAATCCACTCCCTGTGTGTGGGCGTAATGATTGAACATCATCTTGGCCCCTATGAAAAGAAGGATGGCACTCAGCGCATACTTCAAATAGTAGAAATAATCCATCACACCTCTTAGTGCAAAATAGAGCGAGCGAAGTCCGAGGATCGCAAAGATGTTGGATGTATAGACGATGAACATATCGGTGGAAACAGCCAATACGGCAGGAATAGAGTCAATTGCGAATACCAGGTCGGTCACCTCTATCACCACCAACGCCAGGAAAAAAGGTGTGGCCACCACCCTGTTGTCTACCTTCCTGAAGAATTTCGGTACCGAGAGGTCATTCGTCATGGGAATGATTTTACGGGTGAGTTTTACATACCAGCTATTGTTCAGGTCTTTTTCTTCTTCTTTCTCTTCCTCTCTTTTTTTATGGATAAAGTCCACTACCATTTTTATTCCGGTAATCACCAGGAAGCCTCCGAACACATACATGATCCATGCAAAACGTTCCAACAGCGCAATTCCCGCAAAAATAAAGATAGCCCTGAAGACCAAAGCACCCAGAATGCCCCAGAAGAGTACATCATGCTGATATTTGGGGGCAATCTTGAATGAAGTGAAAATGAGTATGAAGACAAAAAGATTGTCCACACTCAATGATTTTTCAATCAGATAGGCCGTGAAAAATTCGAGTGCCGGTTCTTTACCGAAGACAAAATAAATCCCCGCATTAAAAATAAGTGCGAGGGAAATCCAAAAAAAACTCAGCCACAAAGCTTTCTTCACGTTGACCACTTCACCTTTTTTGTGAAAGGCAAACATGTCGAGCAATAATAATACGATAATGAGGATGATGAATCCTATCCAAAACGCGGAATTTACTTCCATTTGTGAGAATGTATAAAATTGATATAACCTAAGAAATTTACCCCACTACAACATTTTACGGGTCAAAAAGTTCATTCTTCACTCTTCACTCTTCATTCTTCACTCTTCACTCTTCATTCTTCATTCTTCACTTAGCCTTAACCCCATTTCCGCAGCCTTTTTTAGCATAAACTGAAAAGCGGCCTCCCTCTCGTTAGGTATTTCCCCTTCCAATATCGCTTCCTTGATGGCTGATTTAAGGAGCCCTATCTCCCGGCATTGCGGGAGACCGAAGATCTCCATGATTTCATTTCCATCCACCGGAGGCTGGAAATTGCGTACCCGGTCTTTCTCCTCTATCTCTTCCAGTTTTCTTCGCACAACCTTGAAGTTGTTGAGAAACCGGCGTACCTTTTCCGGATTCTTCGATGTGATATCGGCCTCGCAAAGTGTCATCAGGTCGTCGATATCATCCCCGGCATCAAACAACAGGCGCCGTACCGCAGAGTCTGTCACCTCCTCTTCCACCAGTTGCATGGGACGCATATGGAGTGAAACCATTTTCTGCACATACTTCATCTTTTCATTCTGGGGCAGCTTCATTCTCCGGAAGATCTTAGGCACCATCTTTTCACCTATATAATTATGGTTATGGAATGTCCATCCGAGCCGTGGATCCCACCTTTTTGTGACAGGCTTGGCGATGTCGTGGAGAAGGGCTGACCAACGCAGCCAAAGGTTATCTGTCTGCCGTGCGATATTGTCCAATACAGTAAGGGTATGGTAAAAATTGTCCTTGTGCCCTACCCCGTCTTTGGTTTCGGCTCCCTTCAACGCTGTCAGCTCAGGGAAGATGATATCGAGGAGGCCGGCTTTTTCCAATAGGATGAATCCCACGGAGGGCTTGGGCGAGAGAATGATTTTGTTGAGTTCATCAATCACCCGCTCCATCGAGAGGATAGATATACGTTCTTTATTGCGGCCGATAGCATCAAATGTGTCGGGATAGATATCGAACCCGAGTTGGCTGGCAAACCGGATGGCACGCATCATCCGCAAGGGATCGTCGCTGAAAGTGATGTCCGGATCGAGAGGTGTGCGTATAACCAAATCTTCCAGGTCCTGAATCCCGTTAAAAGGATCCAGCAGTTCTCCGTATCGGTTCCCGTTCAGGCAGAAAGCCATGGCATTGATGGTGAAATCACGCCTCCGCTGGTCATCTTCCAAAGTGCCGTCTTCCACGATAGGTTTACGCGAATCCAGACGGTAAGATTCTTTCCTGGCACCCACGAACTCAATTTCGTACTCTTTGTACTTTATCTGTGCTGTACCAAAGTTTTTGAAAACGGAAATCCGGCTTTTCTTGCCCAGTTTTTCAGATACTGCTTTTGCCAACTCGATCCCCTGGCCGACAGCCACCACGTCGATATCTTTCGACGGGCGGTATAGAAAGAAATCACGTACATAACCACCGATCAGATAACATGCCACTCCCATTTCATCGGCTGTTTCTGAAATCAATTTGAAAATCTTTTTGTTTAGGTGCGCCTGTATCTCTTCCTGCAATATCTCCATAAATAATTTTTTATATGTCTGGTTTTTCGTAACTTGCCGCCTGTCCCTGCCATTAAAGCAAAGGGTTCCCTTTACGGACTGTGGAATAGTTGTCCTGCCGAAGTAATTACATTACAGCGTATTATCTGTTACGAATTGCAAAATTACAATAATTGTGCTTTATAACAGCTTTTGATGAGGAATATATTTGTAATTTTGCAGAGGTAAACAAGGCCGGGGGGCGATCTTCCGTGCTCATAAAATGCTATTATTGAGATGCGTTTTTCTTTTCAGACCACTGTACTGTTCCTTTCTGTACTTCTCCTTTTTTCCTGTTCGGGGAAAAACAGGGGGGCGAAAGAATATCTTTCCCAGGCGGGAAAAGCATATCAGGAAGGCAATTATCCGCTGGCCAAGTTGAAGATTGACAGCATTAAAATTCTTTTTCCTAAATCTTTTGATGAAATCAACGCCGGGTTCACGCTTATGCAGGAGATACGCATGGCGGAAAACAGGCGGAATATTGTCTATTGCGACTCGATGCTGAATGAGAAATATTCCGAACTCAAAGAGAAGCTCAACCTTTTCGATTATGTACGGGATGAGCGGTACCAGGAGTTTGGAGAGTATTACCCCAAAGCATACCCCTATCACTCTTCCCTGAGTCGAAATGGACTCCGTTCGGGTGTGAGGGAAAAAGGAATACTCTTTATCGAAAGTATCCTTTCAGGAAGCCACATCAAGCATAACAAAATCAAAATAACTACCGACGACGGTAATTTTGTAGAGACCCTCCCCGTCACTTCCGACGGATTGAATTACCGTTTTAATACCCTGGACAGAGCTTATGAGATTGTCCGTTATAGTGGGGGCAGTGAAAACGGAGTCGCCGGATTCATCTATACCTTCCGCGATCAACCACTCACCGTTCAATTTATTGGTAACCGTACCATCACAGTCAAAATGACCGACGCCGCTAAAAAAGGTGTCAGCGACTCGTTCGAACTCTCCTCCTTGCTGCTGGATATAGAACAGCTGAAACTGGAAAAAGAGAAAAGCGAAGCATTGATCAGATATCTGGAAAGCAGGCAACAATAACTCAGAAAACGATCCGCAATTTTTACAAAACAGAAGACTTGGAAAAATAAAATCGCCCTGTAATTTTAAAAATGGAAAACTTTACTCCAATTTTAAATTGAAAAATTTTCCATTTTGATAAACTTTATCGATATTCCATAGAAAAATATATTCCGTTTTAAGTATCTATTCCGTTTTTTTATTCGATATTTGTTGGACATTTTGGTGTTCCGATTACGAGTCCTCGTGACCGGAATGAAAAGGGAATCAGGTGCAAATCCTGAACAGAACCCGCTGCTGTAAACTCATTCAAGCGTTTCTGCAATTCTTTTTGCCACTTTTATTATATGTAAAGGGAAGGCCGCCGGAAACAGAGTAAGTCAGAAGACCTGCCAAAACAAGAAATAAATTTTCTTTCGGGTTTATAAAGGAAATGTGCAATAAAGCTAAACTGTTTTTTATTAAGTTGTAGAATAAGAAAACTTATCTACTATTCATGTGACTTAAAAAAATAGTTCAGAAGTAAAAAATTCAATCCGATGTTTGTTTATCCCATGCATGACAGGATGTGTTGTGCATATATGGGCTGTTTAATAACCTGTAAAATTGCATCAAAATGAGAAAGATCGTCAAATTTGAAAAAGAAGATTGCAATCCGTGCCTGATGGTGTCGAGATTCCTTGAAGATAAGAACATTGCTTTTGAAGCTGTCAACCCGTTTAACAGTCCGGAACTGGCAATGAAATATAAAATACGTTCTGTTCCCACTACTATCCTGGTTGATGGGAGCGAGGAATTAGTACGCATTGTGGGTTATGATCCGGAGAAGTTGAATACAATGGTAGCACAACTATGACAATCTATTACGATAGCAGAACGGGCAATGTGGAACGTTTTGTGCGTAAGGTATCAGCAAGAACCGGATGGCAATGCCTGAAAATATCTGAAGATTTGATCGTTTCAAGCCCCGGTCACCTTATTACCTATACTACTAAGATAGGTCAGGTACCCTACTCTACTGGGCGTTTCATGCAGGCGAACTCCCCGTTTATCTTAACCGTCTCGTCGAGCGGGAATATGAACTGGGGTGCGAACTTTGCCGTGGCAGCCGACAAGATTGCGACGAGATACGGGATACCGCTCTTGCTGAAATTCGAACTGTCGGGATTGGAACGGGATGTAAACGCCTATATAGAGAAAGTTAATGCCTATAAGGCACAACTACAGGCACTGGTTATGTAAGCAGTGTGCCTGTAATAAAAATAGAAATTATACAAACGGGCATAAGGATCAATATATTGATGTGATAATGGGATGATTTGAAGGTTCATGATTTTATAATTAATTGGGAATTAATAAATTATAATTTATAACTCATAATTTCAATCAGTCTTGATTCCTGGCTCTAAATTTTAATTAAATGAAAGTAAAAAACTGGATATTGCTCAACAACCAGGTAATGGTGAAAAAGGACGATGAGTTTCAGTTCGAGAAGGACAAAGAGGCGGTACGCTCCTATTTTCTCGAATATGTCAATAAAAACACCGTATTTTTCTATACGTTGAAAGAAAAGATAGATTACCTGATCGAAAACAACTATTACGAGAATTTGCTGGAATGGTATTCCTTCGACGAGATCAAAGAGGTGTACAGCCTGATGTACGAGAAGAAATTCCGTTTTCCGTCCTATATCAGTGCGTTCAAATTCTTCCAGAATTATGCCCTGCGGGATGATAGCGGGGAGAAATTTCTGGAACGGTATGAGGACCGGTTGGCATGTGCTGCGCTTTATCTCGGCCGTGGCGATATAAATAAGGCAATGGAGTATGCCGAATTGTTTATCAATCAGGAATACCAACCCGCCACCCCCACCTTCCTGAATGCCGGCAAAAAACGCTCGGGAGAGTTGGTGTCGTGCTTCCTCGACGAGATCGGCGACAGCCTGAACGGGATCGGTTACGGGATTAATTCTTCCATGAAACTTTCGTCCATCGGCGGTGGTGTTTCGCTTAATCTCTCCAAGCTGCGCGGACGTTCGGAAGCGATAAAAGGAGTGGAAGGCCGTGCCAGCGGCGTATTGCCGGTGATGAAGCTTTTAGAGGATGTGTTCTCCTATGCCAACCAATTAGGGCAACGGCCGGGCGCCGGGGCGGTTTACCTCAATGTATTCCACTCCGATATCGAGGAATTCCTCGATTGTAAAAAGATCAACGTGGATGAGAAAGTGCGTATCAAATCCCTCTCCATCGGCGTAGTGGTTCCCGACAAGTTCATGGAGCTTGCCAAAAAGGATGAGCCGTTCTATGTGTTCTATCCGCATACCGTGTTTCAGGCATACGGGCAGTACCTCGACGATATGGATATCAATGTAATGTATACCGAACTGGTCGATAACCCCAAAGTAAGGAAGAAAAGGCTCAATGCCCGCCTGATGCTGGTAAAGATCGCCCAGACACAGAAAGAGAGCGGTTATCCTTATCTCTTCTTCAAGGACAATGCCAACCGCGGGCATGCGTTGAAAGATATCGGTGAAGTGAAATTCTCCAACCTGTGCACAGAGATAATGCAATTGTCGGAAGTATCGGAGATCAACGATTATTACGAGGAGGATGTGATCCGCCGCGGTATTTCCTGTAACCTGGGTTCGCTGAACATCGTGACCGTGATGGATAACAAACGGATCAGGGAAGCGGTGAAGACCGCCATCAGCTCCCTGACGGTTGTTTCGGATATCTCGGATATCGCAATTGTCCCCTCCATCAAAAAAGCCAACGAAGAGCTGCACAGCGTGGGACTGGGAGCAATGAACCTGCACGGGTTGTTTGCCAAGAATTTTATTTCGTACGAAAGTACCGAGGCGCTCGACTTCTGCAACGTGTTTTTCATGATGATGAATTTCTATTCGCTGGAGCGTTCCATGGAGATCGCCCGCGAAAAAGGAATCGTCTTTAAGGATTTTGACAAGTCGGAATACGCCAAAGGGACATACTTCGATAAATATACCGGGCAGGATTATCTGCCTAAAACCGACAAGGTAAAGGAGTTATTCGAAGGGATCGGTATTCCCGGGATCGAAGAGTGGAAGAACCTGAAAGAACAGGTAATGCAACACGGGCTGTATCATGCCTACCGGCTGGCGATAGCGCCCAACCAGTCGACTTCCTATATCATGAGTTCCACCGCTTCGGTAATGCCCGCGGTGGATACGATAGAGGTGCGCGAATATGGCGACAGCACTTCGTTCTATCCGATGCCTTACCTCACCAACGACAATTATTTCTTTTACAAATCGGCATATGATATGGATCAGATGAAAGTGATAAGGCTGATCTCGGTGATCCAACGGCATGTGGATCAGGGTATATCGACCATACTGCATACCAAAAGCAGCCATACGACCCGCGACCTGGCGCGGTACTATATCTACGCCCATAAGGCGGGATTGAAATCATTGTATTATACCCGGACAAGGAAAACGACAGTCGAAGACTGTATCTCCTGCTCGGTGTAATTGATTTTTGCAAAGAGGTATGACTACAACTAAATCATCGACTGACGATATTTTGTGACCCATTACAGCTCGTGCTACGCTAAAAGAGTAGAACTCGCTTCGCTCAAACAGCTACTCTTTTAACGCTACTCACGAGCAATGGGTCCCCACAAAATATCTAAAAGGTCTCCGCTTTAGTCTCAGTCATATTCCAAAGACACACGCGAAAATAAAAACAACAATATTATAAAAAACAAACATGAACCAACGGCCAGCATTAGCAAAACCCTTTTGCTTCCTATTACAGGACTGAATAGTCTTGTGTCTTGGCTCTTGATTCTTGGCTCTAATATTAATCATAATGAAACAATTTAAAGCCGTCAACTGGAATACTCCCGAGAACGACTACGTAGAGATGTTCTGGGAACAAAACCTGAAACAGTTCTGGATCGATACCGAATATATCCCTTCAAAAGATATCGATTCCTGGAAATCGCTTTCGCCCGAACTGCGCGAAGCATATAAAAAAGCATTGGGGGGATTGACCCTGCTCGATACCCTGCAGAGCCATACCGGTATGCCTAAGGTGATCGACAATATCGAGGGGTTGCAAAACAAATCGGTACTTTCCTATATGTGTATGATGGAAGCCATCCATGCCAAATCCTATTCCACTATTTTTACGACAGTGGCTTCCACCACCGAAATCGATGCCATTTTTGAATGGGCATCTACCAATGAACAACTCCAGTTCAAAGCCAAAACGATCGATAGCTATTACCGCAAGCTCGACAAAGAGCATGTATCGAAAGAAGAGGTATATATGGCGTTGGTGGCTTCCGTTATGCTTGAGACATTCCTGTTCTACAGCGGCTTCTTCCTTCCCTTATGGCTGGCTGGTCAAGGGCAGATGGTCGCCAGTTGTGATATTATCAAGAAGATCATCGCCGACGAATCCATCCACGGTGTGTTTGTCGGGCTGTTGGCACAGGAGATATTCGATACTTTCAACGAAAAGAAAAAGGAAAAACTCAAAGCTGATCTACTCGCCCTGATGGACATCCTTTATGAAAACGAGATGAAGTATACCGATCATGTCTACAGCGATATCGGCCTCGGAGCCGAGGTAAAGGAATATATCCGGTATAACGGCAACAAGGCGTTGATGAACCTCGGCTTCGAGCCGCGCTACGAAATCAATGAGGTAAACCCGATCGTACTGAACGGGCTGAATGTGGAAACGACACAACACGATTTCTTTTCCAAAAAATCGACCAATTACGAAAAAACCCTCGAAATAGTGTATCTTCACGACGGTGATTTCGACATGAAAAAAGAATTGGAGATGGAGATTTGATAATTTTGCTGTTTTATTTTCAATTGGAATTGTGCTCATTGAGAACAAATATTACAAAAGATTTGTTTGAATTATACTCCTTTTGAAATGAGTGTAAGAATCAAGAGTCGGGAATTTGATTGATGTGATGATTTACTGATTAACGATCCCGACAAGTCGGGATAACTTGTCCCGATCCTTCGGGAACTTGTCCCGATTTATCGGGAAGTAGTGATGATTGGAAATTCAATTAGCTCATTAGTTTAGTCTTGTGTCTTGATTCTTGGCTCTTGTGTCTAAATTTTTTAATCATATGAAAGATTGAAATAGGTATATAAAGTGTAATTCCATTTTTTAACGATGATACAAAAAATTCTAATTGCAAATCGGGGCGAAATTGCTGTGCGTGTGATGCGCACATGTAAAGAGATGGGTATCCGTACGGTGGCCGTCTATTCCGAGGCCGACCGTACCTCAAGGCACGTCTCTTATGCCGACGAAGCGGTATGTATCGGTCTGGCCTCTTCGCAGGAGAGCTATCTGAATGCCGATAAAATCATCAAAGCCGCAAAACAGTTCAAAGCAGACGCTATTCATCCGGGATACGGATTTCTGAGTGAAAATGCCGATTTTGCACGTCGTTGCAAGGAAGAGGGTATTATTTTCATTGGCCCGTCGGCAGAAAGTATCGAAGCCATGGGTGATAAGATATCGGCTCGCCGGCAGATGATAAAAGCCAAGGTACCTGTGGTGCCCGGTACATCGGAAGACCTGAAGCCGAGGGACCTGTTCCGTGTCTGCCGTAGGATAGGACTTCCTGTCATTATTAAAGCAACGGCCGGAGGCGGCGGTAAAGGTATGCGTCTGGTCTATGAAGAAAAACAATTGTACGAGGCCTACGAAGCCGCAAAGTCAGAAGCAAGGGCCTCATTCGGGAACGACTCGGTATATATCGAAAAATATATCGAATCGCCTCACCATATCGAAATACAGTTCTTGGGTGATGCCCACGGGAATGTGATACATCTGTTCGACCGTGAATGCTCGGTACAGCGCCGTCACCAGAAGATCGTGGAGGAAAGCCCCTCCCCTTTTATCGATGACAAGACCCGTCAGGCCATGGGCGCCATCGCCGTCAAGGCAGCCAGGTCTATCGGCTATGTCGGGGCCGGTACAATAGAATTTCTGGTGGATGGCGATATGAACTTCTATTTCCTGGAGATGAATACCCGCCTCCAGGTGGAACATCCTATTACTGAAGAGGTACTGGGCGTTGACCTGGTAAAAGAACAGATACATATTGCCAACGGAAAAAAACTACGTTTACGCCAGAAGCATTTACATCAGCGTGGTCATGCCATTGAATGCCGTATATGCGCTGAAGATCCTGAAAATAACTTCGCACCGTCGCCCGGTATTATCCGGCATATTCAAACACCCGAAGGCATAGGTGTGCGGGTGGACAGTTTTATTTACGATGGATACGAAATCCCGGTCTATTACGACTCGATGCTCGGTAAACTGATTGTGTGGGCAACCAGCCGCATTTATGCGCTGGAGCGGATGCGCCGTGTGCTATACGAATATAAAATCACGGGGGTAAAGACCAATATCGATTACCTTCGCCGCATTATGGACACACGTGATTTCGTAAAAGGAAATTATACCACGCATTTTATCGAAGACAATAGCAAGAAGCTGCAGGAAAGTGGCGGCAATGACAACGAGATAGAAGACATGGCCATCATCGCTGCCTATATAGACCATATAGTGAACAGCAATGATGCACCTTCATCATCGCCTGCCGATAATCTTCCCATAAGTCGCTGGCGCGCATTCGGTAAACAAAAGGGAGTTTTGAGGATATGAGATTCAAAATTCAAGATTTAAGATTCAAGATTTTTTGTCTTGGTTCTGAAATGTTCCATATGCATTGATGTAAGCAAATAAAATAATCGTATGAAGGCAAAGATAGGCAACAGGACATGTGAGGTGGAACTGATATCCAAAGATGGAAACAGAGTCGAAATCTCAGTGGACGGGAAAATATATGATATCGATGTGGTAATGTCGGAGAGCGGATTCTGTTCCATTCTTCACGAAGGACGTTCCTACAACGCTGAATCGGTACGCCATTCGGAAGGGAAATATACCATCACCACCAATTTTCGTTATTTCGACATCGAACTGTCAAATCCGCAGAAAAAATATATCAGAGGACGTCAATCCACCCCGGAAGAAGCACAGGAAACCATTACCTCCCCTATGCCGGGCAAGATCATAAAAATAATGGTTTCCGAAGGTATGGAAGTAAAACAGGGTGATCCGCTTATTGTGGTGGAAGCCATGAAGATGCAGAGCACTTATACGGCGGCCCAGAATGCTATCGTGGACAAAATCCACGTAGAGGAAGGCGATTCCGTAGCCCGCGATCAGTTACTCATATCTTTTAAAACCAATTAAAAGCAATTAAAAATCACAGCAATGACACTACAGGAAATATATCAGTCTTTTGAAGAAAAAAACAAAGCTGCCGAAGCCGGCGGTGGAGAGAAAGCGATCGAAAAACAAAAGCAATCCGGTAAACAGACAGCCCGTGAACGGATCGATATGTTATTGGACGATAATACATTTGTTGAAATCGACAAATTCATACTTCACGAATGTAACCACTATGGCATGCAGAACAGCCGTATCCCCGGCGACGGCGTAGTGGCCGGTTACGGAAAGATAGACGGACGATTGGTGTATGTCTATGCTTATGATTTCACGGTGTACGGCGGTTCACTGAGCCGCACGAATGCCAATAAAATTGTAAAGGTACAGAAGCTGGCGATGAAAAACGGGGCGCCGATCATTGCCCTGAACGATTCGGGGGGTGCACGCATTCAGGAAGGCGTGATGGCACTCAGTGGCTTTTCAGATATTTTTTATCAGAATATCAAAGCTTCGGGAGTCGTACCCCAGATTTCCGCTATCCTCGGCCCTTGTGCCGGCGGCGCCTGCTACTCTCCGGCACTTACCGACTTCATCTTTATGGTGAAAGAGAAAAGCTATATGTTTGTCACCGGTCCTGATGTGGTGAAAACAGTCACACACGAAGAACTGACCAAGGAAGAGCTGGGCGGGGCAACTACTCACGCATCCAAAAGCGGGGTGGCTCATTTCGTAGGCGAGGACGAGGAAGAAACGCTTATGATGATCCGTGAACTGCTGAGTTTTCTCCCTTCCAACAATATGGAAGATCCTCCGGTAGTGCCTACACACGACAGCATCTATCGACAATCTCCCAAATTGCAGACGCTGATCCCTGATGATCCGAATATTCCATATGATATGAAAAAACTGATTGAAGAGGTGGTGGACGAACATTACTTCTTCGAGATCATGTCGCAATTCGCACAAAATATCGTGATAGGATTCGCCCGCATGGGGGGCCGCACAGTAGGGATTGTGGCTAATCAACCGGCTTATCTGGCCGGCGTACTGGATATCGACGCATCGGACAAAGCAGCACGGTTCATCCGTTTCTGCGATTGTTTCGACATCCCTATCATTACTTTCGAAGATGTGCCGGGTTTTCTTCCCGGACGCGACCAGGAGCATAACGGTATTATCCGTCACGGAGCCAAGGTGGTGTTTGCCTATGTGGAAGCGACCGTCCCGAAGATCACACTTATAACGCGTAAGGCGTACGGAGGCGCGTATGTTGTCATGGCGTCCAAAGAGTCGGGAGCAGACGTGAACTTAGCTTATCCGAATGCCGAGATTGCGGTAATGGGTGCAGCAGGTGCGGTGAATATCCTGTATCGTTCATCCGACGAGACGGAGCGGCAAAAAGCGCTGAGCGAATACAAAGAGCTGTTTGCCAATCCTTACCGGGCTGCGGAAAAAGGATATATCGATGAGATTATCCTGCCGAAAGATACCCGCTACAAGTTGATCCAGGCACTGGAAATGACGGCTAACAAAACGGAGACTAATCCGCCAAAAAAACATGGCAATATTCCGTTATAAGGTGGAAGAGATGACTGATCTGGCATTTCGCATCGACTCCATGTACTCCGACGGCATTTACCCCCGATGTCTGAGAGAAATGATAGAGGATTTTCACAAGTCAGGGATTTAACAACATTCTTGTACCATTTTCACAAATTTATTGAATAAATCCCAAAAGAATAACCTATCTTTGCCTTGAATTTTGGTGTTATTCATTTCACACGGCTTCGAAATGAATGATGAAAAGGGAATCAGGTGCAAATCCTGAACAGACCCGCTGCTGTAAGCTCCGCTTACGTGCTGGACAAAAACCTCAATTGCCACTGTCCCGATAAACCGGGATGGGAAGGCGTTCAGACACGGGAGTAAGTCAGAAGACCTGCCAGAAATATATAGAGTTTTAAGCTTTCGGAGATTAGAGCTTACTACATCAGGAGGAACCATTCCTTATATATCCGTTCTCGATCATTTTTATATTCCGGAAGGAGATACCCTCTTCATGTGTGCATTTCTCGCGCAAAGCTGTTTATTAGCGAATAATAACCGGCGAAATGAGATTTTTCATTATTGTCAGAACCGGCTTTATTGCCGCTGTTCTTCTTGTGGTCAATTCCGTTGCTGCGCAGGATACCGACTCCATCACCACCTATTCGTTGGAGGAACTCGTGGTGTCGGCGCGAAGGATTCAAATGGATGTGATCCCGGTGCAGACACTGTCGGGTCAGCTCCTGGAAAACCTGAGTGCCCATTCGGTAGCCGATGCCCTGCGCTATTTCTCCGGCGTGCAACTTAAAGACTACGGAGGGATCGGTGGGCTTAAGACAGTGAATGTGAGAAGCATGGGGAGCCAGCATGTGGGAGTGTTTTATGACGGTATAGAGATTGACAACCCACAAAACGGTGTGGTCGATTTAGGTAGATATTCCCTGGATAATATAGAGGCCGTGTCGCTCTATAACGGCCAGAAAAGCGCCATATTCCAACCGGCCAAAGATTATGCCTCCGCCAGTTCCATCTATATGAATGCGAAAATCCCGGCGTTCGAAGGCGAAAAAAAACGTAATATAAAATTCACATTTAAAACAGGATCTTTTGACCTGATCAACCCATCGGTATATTGGGAACAAAAGTTCTCAGACAGATTATCTTCTTCCCTAAGCCTCGATTATACCAACTCTTCGGGAAAATATAAGTTCAGGTATAAAGTGGATAATAAGCTGGACGACCGGGGCGGGTATGATACAACCGCTGTTCGGCAGAACGGGGATATCCAATTGTTCAGGCTGGAACAGGCGCTGTTCGGCAAAATAAAGGACGGGGAATGGAAAACACGTCTCTATTTTTATGCCTCGGAACGAGGTTATCCGGGAGCGATCGTCAAAGAAGAACCGGGACGCTTTAAACACGAAGATCGCCAAAAAGACCGGAATATCTTCCTGCAGACATCCATAAGGAAACGGATTACAGACTCCTACTCGATCAGACTATCCGGAAAGTATGCCTACGATTACCTCTATTATGAGTCCGATACCCTGATACAGAAACTGCGTAACACATATATGCTGCACGATTTTTATATCTCGTCGGCCAATCTGTTCGGGATTCTCCCCTTTTGGACGGCCAATATCTCTGCGGATTTTCAATGGAATAAAATGAATTCCGATATAAAGGAATTTATCTATCCGCAACGCTGGTCTGGCTGGATTGCGGCGGCAACGTCGTTCGACCTGCAAAGGCTGAAAATACAGGCAAGTATCCTGGGAACTTTTGTGCATGAAACGACCCGGGAAGATAAAAAGGATATCCAGCGTGACTGGCAAAAAGTGACACCTACCGTGATGGCTTCATGGCAGCCGTTTCATGAAGAGCAGCTTTTTCTGAGGGCTTTTTATAAGGATATATTCCGCATGCCTACATTTGCCGAGATGCATCTGGCCTACATGGGAAGTCTCTCGTCCTACCTGAAGCCTGAATTTACGAAGCAACACAATATAGGTATCCTGTATTCAAAAAATGTCACCCCTTCATTGTATATGCAGGGACAGGTGGATGCCTACTATAATGAAGTGACCGATAAGCTTCTGGCAGTCCCCGGCGGAGTGAATTTCCGGTGGACGATGATGAATGTGGGCTTTGTAAAGATAAAGGGCATAGATATGTCACTCTCGGCTACGAACCGGTTCAGTAAAGAACTGACCATCGATGCGCAACTAAACTACACCTGGCAGAAAGCACAGGATTACAGCCCTATCACCGTAGAGAGCGATACCATCACTTACAAGGGACAGATCGCTTACATCCCGACCCATAGCGGATCGGCAATTCTGAGTGCTGCTTACCGCTCATGGACTCTGTCATACAGTTTTATTTATACCGGCGAACGGTTTACCGGAAGTGCCAATATTGCCCGTAACCGGCTGCAACCGTGGTACACAAGCGATCTGGCATTGGGGCGTTCGTTCCGGTGGAATAAGTCAGACTTGAAAGCAACGGTGGAAGTGAATAACCTGTTTAACCAGGCTTATGATGTGGTATTGAATTACCCGATGCCGGGTACAAATTATAAATTTATTCTCAACATTACATTATAACTACTTTTTGCAGATGCAGATAGATTTACATAAAATTTTGTGGCCCCTTTTAATCATTGGCCTCATTCTTTTCGACTCATGCAGGGGTGAAGAAGAGGAACTTATCCCGCCCGTGGTCACCCCCGTTGCGCCGGGAGAGTCGGGTCCTGTAAAAGGATTTTTCCTGCTGAACGAGGCCAATATGGGAAGTAACAAAGCCTCCATTGATTATTTCGACAGTGAGTCGGGATACTATTATCAGAATATTTATCCTCTCATTAATCCGACCATAGCGCATGAGCTGGGCGATGTAGGCAATGATATCCAGATCTATGGCGACAAGTTGTATGCCGTGATCAATGTGTCGGGATATATCGAGGTGATGGACGTGAAAACCGGGAAACATGTGAATTCCCTGACGATACCTAACTGTCGTTATATCGTTTTTGACAAAGGATATGCCTATGTGAGTTCCTATAACGGCCCGGTAAAGATTGAACCGGATGCACCGCTCGGATGCGTGGTCAAAATAGACACCGTAACCATGAGAGAAGTCGGGCGTGTTACTGTGGGGTATCAACCCGAAGAGATGGTGATCCGGGATAATAAACTATATGTCGCCAATTCGGGAGGCTACCGTGTGCCGGACTACGACAATACCGTGTCGGTGATAGACCTGGATAATTTCCGGGAAGTGAAAAAGATAACGGTCGGTATCAATCTGCACCGGTTGGAACTCGATAGCGATCACAATATCTATGTAAGTTCCCGGGGAGATTACAAGTACACCTCTTCCAATACTTATATCATCGGAAAGAACGATATGGTGACCAAATCACTCAATCTGCCCTGTTCTGAAATGACAGCAATAGGAGACTCTATCTATATGTACAGTGTTGAATGGAGCCATATCACCCAGAGAAACACCATCACCTACGCAATTGTCAACACAAAAACACAGACAGTGGTATCCCGTAATTTCATTACGGACAGGACGGACAAACAGATTGTAACGCCCTATGGTATCGCCGTCCACCCGGAAAACAGGGATATTTACGTAACCGATGCAAAGGATTATGTCAGTCCGGGTGTATTGTATTGTTTTGATAAGTATGGTAAACGCAAATGGGCTGTGGTGACGGGAGAAATTCCTGCGCATATCGTATTTACGAGGTATCGGTTGCAGGGGATTTCATCGCTGGTAGCTGGAAACAATTAATCATACGACTTGCGGGACCTGAATGAATTATCATATTACAAAAACTTTAAATATAAATAGTAGGAATTATGATCAAAACAACAGGAATGAAGCTGTTACTCCTTACACTTCTATCGGTTTTTATCATCTCTTGTTCAGAAGATGATCCCGTGATAGATCTCGGCGCCCCGGTCATTAAAATTGAGGCGGAAAACGGGGAGTATAAAGTAAAGAAAGGGAAATCGGTTCTCTTGTCCGCCACGGTGGAGAACGCTGTGAAACCCATCTATTCATGGAAATTGGATGGTAAAATCATCTCAACCGAGCAGGAGTTCGAATTCGGGGGTGAATATGCGGGCGAATATTTCGTTAATTTCCGTGTCGATGCAGAGAACGGATATGCCGAACAACAGGTGAAAGTGAGCGTACTCGACAAACTCCCTCCGGAGATCGATATGCCGTCCATGTTCATTGCTTATGCAGGGAAAGATAACGAACTTACAGCCGAGGTGCTGTATGCCGACGAAGCACACTATGTATGGAAGTTGAACGGTATGGTTGTATCGGAAGAAAAGACGTATGTGTTTAACGAAGTCTCACTGGGTTCCCAGACGCTTTCATTAAAAGTGGAGACCGAAGACGGCTCCGACCTGAAAGTATTCACCATCACAAACCTGCCTGTTCCCGAACCGGAATTGTTTTTTGATGACGGGCATTACCGGACGGTGACCAACAAAGATGAATTACGTAAGATGGCAGTCCCTGTCGGAAAAAGCCTCGTACTGGCCCCTGTTATTTGCAATATAGAAGATCCGGGAACATTCCAGTGGACGGTGGATGGGGTGACCCAATCCGAAACTTCGGAGTTTTTTACCTTTACTCCCTCAACCGAAAGGGTTTATCTTATTACGGTTACCGAGCAAAGCACACAGGCAAAAGCTGAGGTTGAAGTAACCTGTACAAAACCCGAAGGTACCTACTTCCGGGAAAAAACTGAAACCAGCAAAGCCACTGCGGCCCTGGCCTTCGATTATGTCCCTGCCCCCGGACAGTTTATTAACTACCAGATAGGATCAACAAAAACCCGTGCTTTAAATGATCTGCAAAATGCATTGAACAGAGGTGGCGCTCCTTATATCGGTGCTTACGGCGGTTATTGGATCGTCGGATTCGACCATAGTGTCAGGAATGTGGAAGAGAAAGCCGACCTGTTTATTGGTGGAAATGCTTTTGCCGGATGGAGTGAACCCGGAATTGTATGGGTGATGCAGGATGTAAACGGGAACGGGTTACCCGACGACACATGGTATGAACTGAAAGGCAGCGAGACAGGAAAATCTGAAACCCGTCAACGTTACGCGCTTACTTATTATAAGCCCAACAAGAAAAAAGCAGATGTATTGTGGACAGACAATTTCGGCGGTTCCAATTCGGTAGATTATAACGGGTACCATACGCAGGACTATTATTTCCCGATGTTTATCGAGGAGGATTATTATACGGTGGTGGGAACCTGTCTTGCTTCAAGTATTGATTCTTCCACAGGCATAGTCTATGCCAGGGATTTTCCCTGGGGATATGTGGATAACTACAATACCGATCCCAACCGCCCAAGCGGACATTTCTGGATCGAAGATGCAATCCAGGTCGACGGATCACCGGCAAACCTGACACACATCGACTTTGTGAAAGTACATACAGGCATGGCGGCCAAAGGCAATGCGGTTGGAGAGATATCTACCGAACCGGGATGTCCTACTAACTTGAATTTCTAACAATCAAACGCATAAAGCAATGAATGTAATATATAGTTATAAAAATATCTTTTTCATGCTGATGGTGAGCCTGTTGGTTTTGTTGGCCTGTACTAACGAAGATGATCCGTTTGCAGGTACCGACAGCTATATCACGTCTTTCAGTTTACAACAAGGCGAGACGGTTTTTAATGCCGAAATTACTGAGCGGCTCATCACCGTAAAGGTACCGGAAGGTATATCGCTGAAAGGCGCCACGGCGACGGTGAAATTGAGTGAAAATGCTTCGATATACCCCGATCCCGCGGACATTACCCAATGGGACGAGGAAATACTGTTTGCCGTAACCGCTTTTGACGGTACAACGCAGCTAAGCTATAAATACAGCGTCATCCGGAGCCATATCGATGCGAACGAAACGGTAATACTGGCTACACAAGCCGACGTGGATGCTTTCGGGGCAAGCGATATTACTGCCATCGGAGGAAGCCTGATCATCGGCAGCACCACCGGTACCGACTCTATCAGGGATCTGGGCCCATTGGCAAAACTGAAGGAGATCACTTACTCGTTGACGATCCATCCCAGTTTTGCAGCGGCAGAATTGGCCGGTTTCGACGCTTTGGAAAAAGTAGGCGGCGATATTTATTCAACCGCAGCCAATATCGAAAAAGTGAGCTTCCCTAAATTACAGTCGGCCGGATCGGTATTCTTTAAAAATTCGAAGCTTGGAGAGGTAATATTTAGCCGGCTGGAGAATGTAACAAAGGCCATCACACTGCAATGCCCGTTGGGCGGTATCAGTTTTCCCCACCTGAAACAGGTGCAAAGTATTCATTTGGAAGACAGGGATGCGATGATTACTTCAGTAGCATTTCCATCGTTGGAGAAAGCCGAAAGCATAGTGGTTTATTTCCTTCCGTCGTTCATTAGTGGGCACTTAAATAAAAAAATAGTTCTTTGAAATCTTTTGTAGATCGCAGTTTTGAGAAATTTTAGTTGTGTGACGATTTGAAATGCGATGATTATATTTTACTTTGCCCAAAAGTAAAAATCATGAATCAAGGCAAATATATTTTCGCGCAGCTTACAGATTTTCTACCACGCAGGGTATTTGACAATATCGTATCCAGACACGATGGAAACAAGAAAGTCCGAAGTTTCACCTGCTGGAACCAGATGCTATGCATGATCTTTGGACAATTGACAGCCCGTGACAGTATGCGGGACTTGATGCTGAGCCTGGAAGCCCATCAATCCAAATATTACCATTTGGGACTGGGGGCAAGCGTAACCCGGACAAATCTGGGTAAAGCCAATCGTAACCGTAGCTATAAAATCTTTGAGGATTTTGCCTATGTGATGATGGACAAGGCCCGTCAAAGTCATTACAGGGAGGACTTCGAAGTCAAGGTGGACGGGAACGTCTATGCCTTTGACTCCTCCACCATCGACCTGTGCCTGAGTGTCTTCTGGTGGGCGGAGTTCCGCAAGCACAAGGGAGGCATCAAGTTGCATACATTGTATGACCTGAAGACTTCCATTCCGACTTTCGTGTTGATCACCAGCGCAAAGGTCAATGATATGAACGCGATGGATTATCTTCATTATGAATCCGGGAGCTTTTATATCTTCGACCGCGGATACGTGGACTTTGACAGGTTGTACCGGGTGAATGAATCCGAAGCCTGGTTTGTCACGCGGGCCAAGAAGAACTTCAAGTTCCGCAGGATGTATTCCCGGGAAGTTGACAAGTCGACGGGCGTGCAATGCGACCAGATCGGGAAACTGGAGGGATTCTACCAGCAAAAGGACTATCCCGGCAAACTGCGCAGAATCAAGTATCACGACGTGGAACTGGGCAGGACTTCGTTTTTATAACCAATAACATGGACTTGACGGCCGTCGAGATAGCGCTACTGTATAAAAAACGCTGGATGGTTGAGCTGTTCTTCAAATGGATAAAACAACACCTGAAAGTAAAAAACTTCTGGGGAACGACCATCAACGCCGTTAAAATCCAGTTATATTGTGCTATCATCGCTTACTGTCTGGTAGCCTTGATTGGTTACGAATTGAAAGTTGAGCGTCCAATCTACGAAATTCTGCAAATACTCAGTATCTCCCTACTGGACAAAACTCCTATAAGAGAGATACTTACGAATTGCGATTACAAAAATGTCAAAGAGCTCGATTATAAACAATTAAAAATCAACTGGATCTAAGTGTCCAGTAGTGTCCGTCGTTGACAAAGATATTACTCCCCGAATTGAAAGAAGTAGGCGATATTAAATTAAACTGGCTTACTGTGCTTGCCTTTATCGATGCTCCTAAACTGGAAGTATCGACAGGTACTATCACTCTTCCTGATGTTTCAAAGTTGTCGGAATTGAGCTTCCCCGAAATGCGTCAGGCAAATACGGTCGAGGTCAAAGGAGCCGAATTGGGGCTGCTTCATTTTCCCAAACTTGCAGCTATTACAAATCTTAGCATCCAGAACACTACGCTTTCCGGTATTTCAACAGGATTTGACAAACTGGAAAAGATAGAAGGTGAACTCCGGCTTATGGAAATGTCTGAAATGAGAACCCTTTCAATTCCTTCCTCAATCAGGCGAATTGAAAAGTTAACCATCTACAATCAGAATGTGGATCGCAATTTCGCTGAAATCAATATAAAAGGGATGAACCTTGGAGAACTGTCGATTGAACGGGATGCGGTAAACGGTATCAAAATTATTGGTGACGACGTGTTTCACGGAATAGTAAGTTTTGATACCCAAAACGGTAGAACGTATGACTGGGTATCTCCTGTTTTTGAGGGTTTCCATGAAATAGACTCCATATCATACGGCAACTATATATCCAATCTCAGAAATCTGGAGATGAAAGGTATACGAAAAATAAACAAAGGATTTCATATTCCTAATAACAATCTGATTGGGCTCAGCCTGCCCGATCTGGAAGAAGTAGGCGGTAACTTCGTTATCAATCACCTTTCTTCTGTATCGGTAGAGGATTCAGTGTTCATTATTCCAAAACTGAAATCGGTGGGCGGCGACTTCAGGATTACCACCGCCTCAAGAGATATAATTGCGCTGGAACTCCCTGCCTTAACCTATGTTGCAGGTAATTTAATAATAGGAACGGGGTATGCGTCAACGTCTCAGTGGGACCCTTACGGTCGCGACATGAAGAGTTTATCTTTCCCCATGTTAAAAACCATAGGCGGAAAAATAACACTTAAACCTTATCTGGATGGAGGTGATAACTATATAAATGAACGGTTTACGGATCTCGATGGATTTTCAGCGCTTGAATCGGTAAAAGGTGTCGAAATTGTGAGGCATCAGGGATTAATCTCGTATGAAGGATTCAGTAAAGCCATATCATCGTTTCCGGCAAGCGCCTGGAGTGTTGAAAACAATGGCTATAATCCTGCCTATCAGGATCTGTTGGATAACAAATGGGTGAAACCGTAAAATAGAATAATCGTATGAACAATATCAATATAAAAACAATCATCATATCGCTGTTTGCCGGTCTCTTTATGATTGCATGTGACGATGACAATAGCGCGTTCTCGGGTAATGATAATAATATAGTATCGTTCCAATTAAAACAGGGTGAGCAGACTTTCTATGCGGCCATCTCAGAAGGAAATCTGGTGGTAACCGTTCCCGCGAATTTATCGCTCGAAGGAGCAACAGCCACCGTCACCATCAGCGAACTGGCGACCATCTCTCCCGATCCGTCATCCATTACCGATTGGGACAATGAACAGACATTTACCGTTACATCCTACAACGGCAATACACAGACCTATGTCTATCGAGTCGAACACAATGCGGTTTCGAAAGATGGCGATGTGGTATTGCTTACACAAGCCGATGTCGATGCTTTTGCAGCACTCGGGCTCAGTGAATTGAACGGAAGCCTTACCATTGGTGCCGTTACAGGACAGGATTCCATCTACTCGCTGGAGGGACTGGAGAAACTTAAAAAAGTGAAATACGACCTTACAATTAATCCTACTTATGCCGGCGACGACCTCACCGGACTGGAAAATCTGGAGTTGATCGGATCGCTGCAAATAGACCAGAACAAGAAGCTGAAAACCGTGACGTTCCCCAGACTACAGGCCGTCATGCTGGGATTAATTATCAAACAGAGTAGAGTGGAAACAATACAGTTCCCCGAATTGCTTAAGGTGGATGATGAAATATCATTTATAAACCTGGATTCGCTTTTGGTAATGGAGTTCCCCAAACTGAAAAGTGTGGTGAATAATGTGACATTCCAAGCCGGTTGGAATACCAATAAGCTAAAAGTAATTGACTTTCCGGCATTGGAGAAAATCGGCGGAAAACTGGATATCACTAACTGGAAAGAAGTAACCGAAACTGTTTTCCCGAAACTGTCAGGTGTACGTGAATTGAATATAGCATCGCTTAGTAAACTGGTAAAGATTGAATTCCCTTCTCTTGAAAAGATTGAAACCAGGCTGAATCTTTCAGTGACGAACGACAATATCACTACCATTGATTTTTCCTCTTTAATTGCCATAGGAGGTGATTTCACTATGCCCGGTTTTCCGAAAATCACCGCTGCTGACTGGATAAAGTCGCTGGCTATGGTGGGTGGTAAGTTACAGATATCCAATAACGAAGCGACAAGCTTAAGTGATATTTTACCTGCGTTGGCAGATGTCGGGGAACTCACCCTGAATAACCTGCCGAACATATCGGAATTGGATTTAACTAAATTGAAAGCAGGAAAACTGATTTTTCAGGGAACATCGAATCCTGTAAAGCTCATAGCGGGTGAAACCTGTGAAACGGAGATTGCTCTCTGGTATCTGACAATCAAAAAACTCCCTGATCTTTCGGGTATAAAACACCTGAAAGGTTTACATATATCGGGATGCAATAACATTACAACTGTTGAATTGAATGAAATAGAAAGCGTACAAAACGATCTGATCTTCGAGTATGGTTCCAATTGCATGAGTTATAAAATGCCTGCATTAAAAGAGGTAGGTGCAAGATTTATGTTCAATAACCAGTTCGGAATAGAATTCAATTTTCCGTTATTGGAAAAAGTCGGGTCTTTTTCATACTATTCCCAGGGTCAACCAACTCCTGTCGATTTGTCATTTCCTTCGTTGACCCGATCCGAAACTTATTTTGTAATACAGACAAGTGGCAACAGCTCGATCGTGGCCAATATTTCGTTTCCTCAATTGGCTTATGTGGGTGATTATTTCCAGCTTACTGCTTTCTCCAATCCGGAAAATAATTATATCAAAGATCTGGATACATTTTCGGCGCTTACCTATATCGGAGGCAATGTGACAATACAAGCACAAAAAGCTCTGACATCCTTTGAAGGGCTCAAAAACGCTCTTGGAAAAGTATTAGAAGGGGAATCCACATGGACGGTCAGAAATAATGCTTACAATCCGACAATCGATGATCTCAAAGCAGGAAAATGGAAACAGATATAACTTCGCACCCATAGGCGGCATGGCGTTATTCGTGCGGCATATTACAGCAGACGCCATTTAGTCGCTTGCTACGCAGCGGGAATACCCTTCTTCAAAAACACTATATTGGGCGATCTGGTGTATTCAACAGCGCTTTTTGGGTTGTTTGAAGCCTCAGTTTCCCTGTTCCCCTCTTTACGCAAAGATGTCCGTCGCCCACCTGCGATGACAGGCTCATAAGGAATAAAGTTCGGGAACACACACTTCTCTACTTTTTTATTTATTATTTTGACAGGAAAGGCATTCCAGACAGATTGGTTTGCCTTTCTTTTTGCTTTGGTAAGGTACTTCCGTTTTTGTTCTTCCGTTTTTTCCTGTTTCCCGAGAAAACATAATTCCCTTATTGTAAAAGAAAAAGTTTAGGATAAAAACAATAATGGAGTCGTCGCCACTCAATTCGTTAGATGTAAAATATCTAATGAAAATAATAAAAAAGAAAACTTAATCTTCTGTTTTTCCTATATAAATTGCCGGATCAAAAATATAATATATTAATAAACAAATAAATAATTGGTAATAAAAATATTGTTGATAACTTTTTTGGGAAACTTTGCACTTTATCATTGAAGATAAATTACCTTTGTTGTGCATTTGGTTTTTTATTTGCACAACCTATTCGGGGATCAACTCTACGTCTTCACGGGGTCAACCTACTCCCGATGGACCAGGCAGGATGATACCTCCAATGGAATAGGATTACGAATGCTGCGAATAAAATGAAAAGGGAATGCCGTGAAAGTCGGCAACAGTTCCCGCTGCTGTAAGCTCTGCATAAAACCTTTGCGCAATACTCACATCCACTGGCTTGAACTCTTTCCTGTGAGAGGGTTGATGAAAGGCCGGGAAGGAAGCGCAAAAGGAGGAGTAAGTCAGAAGACCTGCCAGATGTGTACACTTTTTGATCTCTTTCGGGTAAAAAGAGAGTCGAAAACAGAGGTTTATACACCTTTTTTAACTGCTCTATCTGTATAAGCTTACCGCCGCAATGGCAAATGTTTTCCCGTATCGAAAAGTGTAATGGTATTGACATCTCTGTTCACACACTAAAAAATAAATTCGTATGGGAAACCAAACAATTCAGATCCTGAAACGGGACGGTAAACATGTCCCCTTCTCTATTAAAAAGATAGAAAATGCCGTTGCAAAAGCATTTCTCTCGGTAGGCGCATTCGCCACCGAAGATGATTTCATCGCTATCCTCTCGCGCCTTCACATCTCCGACGGGATGACCGTGGAAGAGATCCAGAACCAGGTGGAAACGGCGCTGATGGCAGAAAAATATTTTGCCGTCGCGAAATCCTATATGCTTTACCGCCAAAAGCATACCGAAACGCGTGAGATCCGGGACAACCTGAACTTCCTGATGAATTATTGCGATGCGCAAAATGCTGCCACGGGAAGTAAATTCGACTCCAATGCCAATGTGGAGAAGAAAAACATCGCCACGCTTATCGGCGAACTACCCAAAAAGAGCTTTATCGACCTGAATCGGAAGATGATCACCGACCGGCTGAAGGAGATGTACGGGAAGGAACTGGCGGATAAATATATCGGCATGCTGAACGAGCATTTCATCTATAAAAACGATGAAACCAGTCTGGCCAACTATTGCGCCAGCATCACCATGTATCCCTGGCTACTGAACGGTACCCTTGCCATCGGCGGGAACTCTACACCGCCGACCAACCTGAAATCGTTTTGCGGCGGATTCATCAATATGGTATTCATGGTGTCGAGCATGCTGAGCGGCGCCTGCGCTACACCTGAGTTTCTGATGTACCTGGACTATTTCATCCGCAAAGAGTATGGCGACGACTATTTTACACGCCACAGGGATGTGGTCGACCTCTCTAAACGACAACGCTCCCTCGACAAGGTGATCACCGACTGCTTCGAGCAAATCGTCTACTCCATCAACCAGCCCACCGGGGCACGTAATTTCCAGGCTGTCTTCTGGAATATCTCCTACTACGACAAATACTACTTCGAAAACCTGTTCGGCGAATTTCAGTTTCCCGACGGCTCCCGTCCGGTATGGGATTCACTCAGTTGGCTGCAGAAACGCTTTATGCGGTGGTTCAACAAAGAGCGGACCAAGACCGTACTCACCTTTCCGGTAGAAACCATGGCGTTGCTCTCGAAAGAGGATGATGTGATGGATACCGAATATGCCGATTTTACGGCTGAAATGTATGCCAAAGGGCACTCGTTCTTCACCTACATGAGCGACAATGCCGACTCGCTGTCGAGTTGCTGTCGCCTGCGCAATGAAATTCAGGACAACGGGTTCAGCTACACATTGGGAGCCGGAGGAGTCTCCACCGGTTCGAAAAGCGTGCTTACCATCAACCTGAACCGCTGCATCCAGTTCGCGAAACGTACCGGACAATCCTACACGGCATTTCTCGAAGAGGTGGTCGATTTAACCCACAAAGTACAGACCGCTTATAATGAAAACCTGAAAATGTTCCAGCAGAAAGGGATGCTGCCCCTGTTCGATGCGGGATTTATCAATATCAGCCGACAGTACCTGACCATCGGCGTGAACGGGTTGGTAGAAGCTGCCGAATCACTGGGCATCGAGATCAACCATAATCCCCGTTACGTGGCATTTGTACAGGAAATATTGGGGATCATCGAAAGGTACAATAAAAAATACCGGTCGAAAGAACTGATGTTCAACTGCGAAATGATCCCTGCCGAAAATGTGGGTGTAAAGCATGCCAAATGGGACAGGGAGGATGGATATTCAGTACCCCGTGATTGCTATAACAGCTATTTCTACCGGGTGGAAGACTCATCCCTGAATGTGATCGATAAGTTCCGCCTGCATGGACGCGATTATATCGAGCACCTGACAGGCGGATCTGCGCTCCATATGAACCTGGAAGAACATCTCTCAAAAGCGCAATACCGCCAGCTGCTGCGGGTAGCAGCCGCAGAAGGGTGCAATTACTTCACCTTTAATATTCCGAATACGGTATGTAACGATTGCGGAAAGATCGATAAACGCTATCTGAAACAGTGCCCCGTATGCGCTTCCAGGAATCTGGATTATCTTACACGTATCATCGGTTATATGAAACGGGTAAGTAACTTCTCTGTTCCGCGTCAGGCAGAAGCATCCAAAAGGTTTTACGGGAAGCTGGAATCGGAGAAAGAGACGGTGGGATATTAAATAAACGTGATGTATTAAAATAAATGCGATATATTAAAAGAAACGGATCAGGATAAGGTTCGCTGAAAATAAGCTGTTTGTATGTTGAAATATGTCGATTATGATATTGTCTTTCAGGAAATCCCCGATGAAGTAACGTTGGCGGTCAACCTGTCGAATTGCCCCTACCGTTGTAGGGGATGCCACAGTCCACACCTGCAACAGGATATAGGGAAAGAGTTGAATGAATCTGCGCTTGCCGGACTGCTGCAGTCATACGAAAAGGCAATTACCTGTATATGTTTTATGGGAGGCGATGCCGATACCGGTGAATTATACCGGTTGGCGGATTTCGTCCGGAAAAGCCGGGGAGGAAGGATCAAAACGGCGTGGTATTCGGGAAGCGACAGGCTGCCGGAGAATTCAAAGGATCATTTTGATTTCGTAAAGACCGGCCCTTATATCGAAACGCTCGGAGGGTTAAATAAGAGGACTACCAACCAGCGGCTGTACCGGATCGAGGATGACAATATGATAGATATTACTCACCGGATGCATTCAGCCGCTCATGGTACAGCACAATAGCACCTGCATGGAATAAACATGCAGGTACTTAATCCAGCTTCAGCACTGCCAGGAACGCTTTCTGCGGAACCTCCACATTGCCGACCTGTTTCATTCGTTTCTTCCCTTCTTTCTGCTTTTCGAGCAGCTTGCGTTTACGTGAGATATCACCACCGTAACATTTTGCGGTCACATCCTTCCGGACAGCCTTCACCGTTTCGCGGGCGACGATTTTCGCTCCGATAGCCGCCTGAATAGCGATATCAAACTGCTGGCGCGGGATCAGCTCTTTCAGTTTCTCGCACATGCGCCGACCGAAACTCTGTGCATTGTCTATATGGGTAAGCGTCGAGAGTGCATCCACCTGTTCGCCGTTTAGCAGGATATCCAGCTTTACCAGCTTCGACGGGCGGTAATCATGAATATGGTAATCGAAAGAGGCATATCCTTTCGATATACTTTTCAGCTTGTCGTAGAAGTCGATCACAATCTCACCCAGCGGCAGATCGTAAATGATCTCTACCCTATCCCCCGAAACATACTCCTGTTTGATCAGGATGCCCCTCTTACCGAGGCAAAGGGTCATGATAGGGCCGATATAGGCGGTGTTGGTGATGACCGAAGCACGGATAAAAGGCTCCTCGATGCTTTCGATAAGCGTGACATCAGGCAGACCGCCGGGATTATGCACCTCTTTCATATTTCCCTTCTTGTCGTACACCTTGTAGGAAACGTTGGGTACCGTGGTAATTACATCCATATTGAATTCCCGTTCCAACCGCTCCTGGACGATTTCCATATGGAGCAATCCGAGAAAGCCGCACCGGAAGCCGAAGCCTAACGCCACGGACGATTCGGGCTGGAAAGTGAGCGACGCATCGTTGAGTTGCAGCTTTTCGAGGGATGAACGAAGGTTCTCAAAATCCTCGCTGTCAATGGGGTATACGCCGGCAAAAACCATCGGCTTCACCTCTTCAAACCCTTCGATGGCCTTGGAGGCAGGACGTTTCATATGGGTGATGGTATCTCCTACCTTCACCTCTTTTGAGGTTTTGATGCCGGAGATAATATAACCCACATCGCCACAGCCTACCTCTTCTTTCGGCACCATATTCAAGCGCAGGATACCCACCTCGTCGGCATCGTACTCTTTGCCGGTATTGATGAATTTCACCATATCGCCTTTCCGCAGGCTGCCATTCACAATCTTATAGTAAGCAATGATACCACGGAAGGGGTTAAACACCGAGTCGAAGATCAGTGCCTGCAATGGTGCATCCGGATCCCCCTGGGGGGCGGGCACCCGCTCAATGATGGCATGGAGTATCTCTTCGATGCCGATGCCTGTCTTTCCGCTTGCACGGATGATATCTGTACGGGGAACACCCAGCAGTTGCACGATCTGGTCTTCCACTTCATCAGGCATGGCGCTGTCGAGGTCGATCTTGTTAAGGATAGGGATGATCTCCAGATCATGCTCGATAGCCATATAGACGTTTGAGATGGTCTGTGCCTGGATACCCTGGGCAGCATCGACCACCAGCAGTGCGCCTTCGCAGGCGGCAATGGAACGCGACACCTCGTATGAGAAATCCACGTGCCCCGGCGTGTCGATCAGGTTGAAGGTATATTTCTCACCCTCATATTCATAATCCATCTGTATCGCGTGGCTTTTGATCGTGATGCCCCGTTCCCTTTCCAGGTCCATGCTGTCGAGCACCTGCGCCTGCAGGTCCTTTCCTTCTACGGTCTTGGTGAACTCCAGCAGACGGTCGGCCAGCGTACTCTTGCCGTGGTCTATATGTGCAATGATACAAAAATTGCGTATATTCTTCATTTAGCTTTTTTCTTGCTCTAATTCTCCCGTTTCCCGGGATTACTCTTCTTCCAAAACTTCCCGGTCACCCCATCTCCGAGTCCCCAGTCTCCCACTCTCCCCGGCCTCCCGGTCCCCTAATCACAAAGTCTCCCAGTCTTTTAAAAGTCAGCATTATTAGGAGTTCTCGGGAAAGGAATCACGTCACGGATATTAGCCATACCGGTAATGAACAGCATCAACCGTTCAAAGCCGAGGCCGAAACCTGAATGGGGTGCGGTGCCGAACTTACGGGTTTCGAGGTACCACCAGATCGGTTCGGTATGCATTCCGGTCTCCTCTACCCTGTTCATCAGCTTATCATAATCCGCTTCACGCTCCGATCCGCCGATGATCTCGCCGATCTTGGGGAAAAGTACGTCCATCGCGCGGACGGTCTTGCCATCGTCATTCTGCTTCATATAGAACGATTTGATCTCCCTCGGATAGTCGGTCAGGATAACCGGACGTTTGAAATGTTTTTCTACCAGGTAGCGTTCGTGCTCCGACTGCAGGTCGGTACCCCAGTGTACGGGGAACTCGAATTTTTGTCCCGACTCTTCCAGTATCTTTACTCCCTCAGTATAGGTCAGACGGACAAAATCATTCTCTACCACAAAATTCAGGCGGTCTGTCAGTTCTTCGTCGTACATCTTAGCCAGGAATTCGATATCCTCCCTGCAATGCTCTAAAGCGTAACGAATGAGATATTTCAGGAAATCTTCCGCCAGATCCATATTGTCGTGGATATCATAAAATGCCATTTCCGGTTCGATCATCCAGAACTCCGCCAGGTGACGGGGCGTATTGGAATTTTCTGCACGGAATGTAGGTCCGAAAGTATAGATGGCACCCAATGCCATAGCACCCAACTCTCCTTCAAGTTGTCCGGAGACGGTGAGGTTGGTCTGGCGTCCGAAGAAATCCTGTGAGAAATCCACCTTGCCTTCTTTGTTACGCGGCGGATTTTCTATATCGAGCGTGGATACTTCGAACATGGAGCCGGCACCTTCTGCGTCGGACGCGGTGATGATAGGCGTATGAAAATAATAAAATCCTCTGTCGTTGAAATATTTGTGAATAGCATACGACATATGATGCCGCATCCTGAAGATAGCACCGAAAGTATTGGTACGCGGCCGCAGATGGGCTATTTCGCGAAGGAACTCCAGTGAGTGCCCTTTTTTCTGTAACGGATAGGTGGCAGGATCAGCAGATCCGTAGACTTCGATCTCCGTTGCCCGTATCTCTACCGACTGGCCTTTGCCCTGCGACTCCACCAGTTCGCCGTTCACGCTGATGCAGGCTCCCGTGGTGACAGGACGAAGTAACTCTTCGCCAAAATTAGCTATATCAATAACAATTTGTATGTTATTGATAGTCGATCCGTCGTTCAAAGCGACAAATCCGACATTTTTGTTTCCTCTGCGGGTACGCACCCATCCTTTTACATTGACTTCCTCACCGAAATTTGTAAGTCGTAATGCTTCTGAAATTTTTGTTCGTTTTAGTTGTTTCATACACTATATACTTCAATATCGCAAGCAACTCACATTAATCACCCACTCTTGCATGAATGATTATGCTACTCTTCGATTAAATTACCCTATAAATATCCAGTCTGTTCCTGCACGAAACCGCACAGGAACAGGATTATCATTCAATTACATTAGTCGTTTTGAGACGAGATGACTCTCTATGGGAGTGTTGTTCATTAATCGAACGCACCCATCCGAAGCATGTTGACCTCTTGTTCTGTGAGGTAACGCCATTTTCCGCGTGAAAGTTTTTTCTTGGTCAGTCCCGCGAAATAGACCCTGTCGAGTTTCATCACCCTGTAGCCCAATTTCTCGAAGATACGGCGGATGATCCGGTTCCTGCCGGAGTGGATCTCAATACCCACCTGGGTAAGGTCTTCTTCCGTCACATAGCTGATCGCATCAGCATGGATCTCACCGTCTTCCAGTTCAATACCGTCGGCGATCATCTGCATATGCTCCATTGCTACCGGCTTGTCAAGCCATACCTGATAGATTTTCCGTTTTTCGTACTTCGGATGTGTTAATTTCGATGCCAGGTCGCCATCGTTGGTCAGCAGCAATACCCCTGTGGTAGCCCTGTCCAGTCGTCCCACCGGATATATCCTCTCGGAAGCGGCGCTTTTTACCAGTTCCATCACCGTCTTGCGGTTCTCTGGATCATCGGTCGTAGTCACAAATCCTTTCGGCTTGTTCAGCAGTACATACACCTTGCTTTCAAGTTGTACCGGCTGGTTGTGGAACATCACCTGATCGGCACGGGTGATCTTGGTACCCAGTTCCGTTACCACCTCTCCGTTTACTTTTACCACACCGGCCTGGATGAACTCATCAGCCTCACGACGGGAGCATACTCCGGCATTGGCCAGATATTTGTTCAGACGGATAGGAGCATTGGGATCCGCATTTTCTTTGTACTTGATCTGCTTGAACGGCTTTTTCTTTTTCAGCTTTTTCACCGGCTTGGCAGGCTTATTGGGTCTGCCCGGCCCGGTTGATGGTTGGTTGCCCCAGCCCCGGTTGTTATAACCGCCGCCACCGGTAACCCGCTGTGGCGACTGCGGACGTTCACCTACCCGGGGACGCCGTTTTCTCATGCCGCCTTCGCTGTTCCCACCATAGCTTTCCTGGCGGGAATCCCTGTAGTTCGGGTTGTAAGACGGTCTTTCCTGATGGTACGATCTATCCTGATTGTAGGAAGACCTCTCCGAATTGTACGACTGTCTGTCCTGATTATAGGACGGTCTATCCGAATAATAACCATCATGCTGTGTTCTCCGCTCATTGCCGTAATTTCTGTTCGAGGAAGCGTGTCTCTCATTGTTCGCGCTGTGATAACTCCGCCTTGGGCGCGATTCGTCATTGTTTGTTGTCATTGTTGCATTTACTTTTTGATTACTTAATGAAACCTCACGGTTTTTTCTTTTTTAAATCGCATTTTTTCAAATTTCTACCGCCCGGCTAACATGACCGGAACCGGATTTCTTTCAATTATTATTTACTGTTCAATTAAAATTAGTCATTCCTATCTTTATTGTACTGTTTCAAGTACTTTGGACTATTTCTTGTGTTTGGCAGATCAAATAAACTGTCTCTGCCCTTATTCAACGAAATAGTTCTCGTTATGGCAGGAGGTAAGTTTGTTTGTTCTTTGCTTGGTTTACTTCACGAAAATGTCTTCTTAAAATCCTGTATAATTTTGGGGTGTGATTTCTTTCAATTCTTTTTTCACCTGTTCATTTACATCCAAATTGTCAATAAATTCCGAAATACTCTCCCGGGTGATACGCGCATTGGTTCGTGTCAAAGCTTTCAGTGCTTCATAGGGTTTCGGATATCCTTCGCGTCTTAAAATGGTCTGGATTCCTTCGGCAACCACTGCCCAGTTATTTTCCAGATCCCTCTCTATTGCCTCTCTGTTTAATAACAATTTATGAAGCCCTTTTGTTGCACTTTTTAACGCAATTAATCCATGTGCCATAGGTACGCCGATATTCCTGATTACCGTGGAATCGGTAAGGTCGCGCTGCAACCGTGAGACGGGCAGTTTTGCCGCAAGGTGTTCCAATAATGCGTTGGCAATACCCAGGTTACCCTCGGCATTCTCGAAGTCGATCGGGTTCACCTTGTGGGGCATGGCCGACGAACCGACTTCACCTTCCTTGATCTTCTGCTTGAAATACTCCATCGATATATATTGCCATATATCCCTTGTGAAGTCGATCAGTATGGTATGGATGCGTTTCATCGCGTCGAATGATGCGGCAAAAGCGTCGTAATTGGATATCTGCGTGGTGTACTCTTCGCGGTGCAGACCCAGTTTCTCCTGCAGGAAACGGTTACCGAACAGTTTCCAGTCGATATGGGGATAAGCCACCCGGTGCGCGTTGAAATTTCCGGTTGCCCCACCGAATTTGGCTTTGGCCGGAATCTTTTTCAGCACTTCAATCTGACCGGTCAACCTATAACTAAAAACCTTCATCTCTTTTCCCAGGCGTGTGGGTGATGCCGGTTGCCCGTGTGTACGTGCCAGCATGGGGATGTCCTTCCACTCATCTGCCAGTGTATCGATCCGGGAAACCAGTTTTTCCAATTCGGGGATATAGACCTTGTGCAGTGCATCCCGCCACATCATCGGCGTAGCGGTATTATTAATATCCTGCGATGTCAATCCGAAATGAATGAATTCCTTATGATCTGACAGCTGAAGCGCATCGAATTTCTCTTTCAGGAAATATTCCACCGCCTTCACGTCATGATTGGTGATTTTTTCGATCTCTTTGATCTGCCGGGCGTCCTCTTCACTGAAATTTCGGTACAAATCCCTTAATTGTCTGAAGATGGCTTCATCCTTCAACGGAAGGATTCCCTCTTCACAGAGAGAGATAAAGTAATCGATCTCCACCTGAACGCGGTACCGGATGAGTGCGTACTCGGAAAAGAACGCATCCAGATCTGCGGTCTTATCCCTGTATCGTCCGTCGACGGGTGAAATAGCTGTCAGTTGATCTAAATTCATTGTAACTTGTATTCGTATTTCCTAACGAAAACGTTTATTGCGGATTAATATAATCGCTACCCCTATTTTGATGGTACAAAAATAGGGATAATAATAGACCCGTGAAAATTTTCATAAAAAATATTTGTAAAAAGTTTTGCAGAAAAATAAAATCGACGTATCTTTGCATCGCTTTTCAGGAAAGCAACTACTAAAGATCTTTCAAATTATACAAATTTAGGCCAACTCGCTTAAATACTCCAAGAGATTGAATCGGATTGAAGAGGGTTACTAAAAAGGTCTTTAAACTTCCGGGCGTTTAGCTCAGCTGGTTCAGAGCACTCCGCTACATCGGAGGGGTCGGTACCAACGAAAAGGTCTTTAAATTTTTATTCTAAATATTCCGGGCGTTTAGCTCAGCTGGTTCAGAGCACTCCGCTACATCGGAGGGGTCGGTACCAACGAAAAGGTCTTTAAATTTTTATTCTAAATATTCCGGGCGTTTAGCTCAGCTGGTTCAGAGCATCTGCCTTACAAGCAGAGGGTCGGCGGTTCGAATCCGTCAACGCCCACAAAGGTTGTCGATAAGTTGGCAACCTTTTTTGTTATGTACAAGTTTTATATCTTATACTCCGAAAAATTAGACAGGTACTACATTGGTTCAACCGGAGATGAAATCAGTGAGCGATTAAGAAGGCACAACTCAAACCACAGAGGCTTTACCGGTCGGACAAATGACTGGATCATAATATATACAGAAAGCTTTGAAACAAAAGTGTTAGCTGGACAACGGGAAAGAGAAGTAAAAAAATGGAAAAGCCGTAAATTAGTCGAGAAACTCATCAACAACGCTTAGTCCCTGTCTCTCCTTGAAAAATTTTGAATATATTCTGAAATATCTAAAAATCAATATTTCTTTGAAATAGCTTTGTAGTGATTTCGTGATCTGAAGATTTAACCCTCTATTACTATATAGCCTGCAACAAATAATACCGTTATTTTGTTAAGTAGTGCGAAAAGGAAACAAAGAAACAGGCCTGCATGGAATGTTTTCGATAAGTGAACCCACAAAACGCATATTATTTAAAATTCATGGATATGTCTGATCAGGAAAAGTATGATCAAATATTCGAATCCAATAGAAAATGGATCGAAAAGAATAAGGTAGATAATCCCGAATTATTCGAACTACTGGCAGCAGAGCAACATCCTGATTTTCTGTATATCGGCTGTTCAGACAGCAGGGTGCATCCGAATCAGGTGATGGGGTTAAAGCCGGGTGAGGTTTTTATCCACCGTAATATCGCGAATATGGTGAATTCCATTGATCTGAGCGCTCTTTCAGTGATTAACTATGGGGTTGAATATCTTAAAGTGAGATACATCATCATTTGCGGTCACTATGGATGCGGAGGTATTCAGGCGGCTATGCAGAATCTGGACTATGGCATCCTTAATCCCTGGTTGCGCAGCATACGGGATGTCTACCGTCTCCATCAGAAAGAGCTCAATGCTATTGAAGATATGGAAGCCAGGTACCGCCGTTTTGTTGAAATCAATACCTATGAGCAATGCCGAAATGTATTAAAAATGGCAGAAGTACAAAAGTCATATTACAAGAACGGATACCCCAAAGTGGCCGGATGGGTATTCGACATCGAAGATGCCCGCCTTCATGACCTTCATTTTGATTTTGAAGGGGAGCTTGCGAAAATCAAAGAGATATATGATATTACCGGCAAAGTGGAATGATTACTTTCATTTTAACTATCCGGATTTTCCGGATAGTTCAGCAGGAAGATTCAAGAGAAGTTTCTCGTGAACTATCCTAAACCCATCGAATTCGAGAGGTTTAAAAACAGCCAAACCTTAAAAACACAATAAATAACGGCTAAGAATAAAAAATTATCTTTGTGCTATGAATGCAGAAGATCAAAACAAAAACATACTATCCAATCTGGGGATCGACAGCCTGAATGAGATGCAGATAGCAGCTCAGCACGCGATAATTAAAGAACAAAATGTACTGTTATTGTCCCCTACCGGTTCGGGAAAAACCCTTGCTTTTCTCCTTCCCATTCTTCAATTATTGGATGAGGACATAACAAAAGTACAATGCTTAATCGTTGTACCGTCGAGAGACTGGCCCTTCAGACAGAGCAGGTATGGAAAAAGATGGGAACAAAATTCAAGGTAAATGTCTGCTATGGCGGACACTCTATCGATACCGAACTGAAAAACCTGGGCAGTCCTCCGGCTTTGCTTATCGGGACACCCGGACGGTTGACCGACCATCTGGAAAGAAAATCTTTTGATACCGGTTCCATTAAAACCCTGGTGCTGGATGAATTCGATAAATCTTTACAGTTAGGTTTCCTGGATGAAATGAATACAATCATCAGCCGACTGCCCGGCTTACAAAAAAGAGTCCTGCTTTCAGCCACATCCGATATAGAAATTCCGGCCTTTGTAAGGATGGAATCACCTATAACGCTTGATTATACGGAAGAAGAGAAAAACGAGGCTCTTTCGGTCAAACTGGTTTTATCTCCGGAAAAAGACAAGATCGACACATTGTTCCATCTTCTCTGCTCCCTCGATCCCGGGCCGGCGCTTATCTTCTGTAATCACAGGGAAGTCACGGAACGTATCAGCGGTTTACTGAATAAGAAAGGAATACAAACCGGATATTACCACGGCGGCATGGATCAGGACGACAGGGAGAGAATCCTCGTCCGGTTCAGGAACGGAAGTTTACATTATCTGGTGACAACCGATCTGGCTGCCAGGGGCCTGGATATCCCCGAGATGAATCATGTAATACACTATCATCTTCCGGCCACAGAAAGTGAATTTATCCATCGTAACGGGCGTACGGCCCGGATGCATGCTTCGGGAACCGCTTATATCATACAGTTCAGAGAGGATAAAATGCCGGAATATATTTCCGGTAATATGGATGTCTTGCCGGTTACACCAGGAAAACCATTGCCCGATCCCCCCGGATACCGGACAATTTATGTCAGCGGCGGCAGGAAGAACAAGTTGAATAAAAGCGATATTGTCGGTTTCTTTTTACAAAAAGGGAAACTCGACAAATCCGACCTGGGGCTGGTTGAAGTGAAAGATTTTATCTCTTTTGCCGCCGTTCGCGCGTCTGCCGTGAAAACGCTGCTGGCAAATATCCGGGATGAAAAAATGAAGGGCAAAAAGTACAAGATAGAAGTAGCCAGGGATGTTATTAAAAGAGTTGAATAGCGAAAACCCACTCCGTGCATCGCTAAAAACAGATAAAATCAAACCCCTATTTCGTGAACTATTCATTGGATTAACCCGTAAAACGCCAAAAAGTGAAATCGAAAAAGCAATTAAAATTAAAAATGAATATTATGCAGACAAAGAAACATACCAATAACCACCAAATTGTTGATTACGATGCGGTACTTGATGCCAAATTCGGGAAAGTCGGCACGCAGGAACGCGAGGCTTTTCGTCGCGAAGCATACGCCTATTACATGGGGCAAATAATATACAACGCACGTAAAAGTGAAAAAGTGACCCAGGCGGAACTGGCAAGCCGTATAGGAGTGAACAAATCCTATATCTCAAAAATTGAGAATGGGGATATAGAACCTGGCTCAGGAACGTTTTACCGGATCATCGATGCGCTTGGGTTACGCTTTGAAATAACAAAAAAGATATGCTAAAACATTTCTATTTCCGTCAGGGCCTTTCGTATCTTGTTCAAGGGGTTTATATCCGGGAGTTATCGTCCGCATTTTAATTATAGCGAATTCGCCATAATTAAAAGTTTATAGCGTACGAACCACCCTTGCAATGTAAGTCGGTTCCCTCCCTTAATTATATACCAGGATATACGCGTTGAGGTAAGTCGCAAAGAACAACCACAGGGCGTATGGGATAAACAGCAAGGCGCTTGCCTTTTGTGTCGGATAGGTTTTCAGGATGTAGTACAATACGGCCAGGTCGAGCAGCACGATATTGATAAGCCCCAGTAACGGGTTTTGCAGATAAAAGAAAGAGAGGCTCCATAAGAAATTCAGAAACAACTGTATGCCGAACAATAATAAGAAGAAATTCTTTTTTTTATCTTTTGAATTCAAAATAAGGCCGATGGAAATCCCCATACATACATAGATGATGCCCCAGGCAATCGGAAAGACAGCATTGGGAGGCGTCAAAGCGGGTTTATTCAGATAGGGATACCACGATTCAATGGCATCCGATTGAAAGTAACTGGCTGTGAAACCAACCATAAAACAAACCACCACCGGCAGCAATAAATTCAGTAATCTTTTCATAAGGAAGAGTTATAAATTTTTTTAGTTATGTAACACTACCTGGCCTTATAACAAACCAAAACCAATTAAAGTTATCCACAAGTGATTAAAATTGTATTATTATTTCCGGACAGAAATTTATCCCTATCCGATTTATTTTTTCCGTACTTGTATGAACCCGGCATATCCCCTAATTTTGCACCAAAAGACTAAGAAACTGTTTAAATTTAATGATTATCCGCAGTTCTTCCTAAAGAATTTAGCGGGAAAAAGTTATAAATAAGTTTCAAAAAATGTTTGCACAATTCATTGATATTCATTATATTTACATCAATAACAATAAAATAATTCGAGCTATGAATATCCTGGATTTTGCCATAAATTACCCCGATGAGGAGTCCTGTCGGAAAAAATTCAAAGAACTAAGAGACCAAATGGGTATAACTTGTCGTCATTGTAATTGTAAAGAACATTACTGGCTTCAAAACAAACAAGCCTACGAATGCAAGCGTTGCCATGCCCGCCAAACCTTGCGTTCAGGCACTGTCATGCAACACTCCAACCTGCCTTACCGTTACTGGTTCGTCGCCATGCACCTGCTCACAGCCACCAAAGGTTCCTTCTCTACGGCTGAACTGCAACGCCAATTAGGACACAAGCGCTATCAGCCGATATGGGAAATGGTCAATAAGCTGCGTGACGTGATGGGCAAGCGTGATGATGAGTACACTCTTGAAGGTGCCATCGAGCTGGACGATGCCTTCTTTTCCACGGAAATATCCCTTGAAGACAGGGATAAACCGTTGAAACGCGGCCGCGGCAGTCAGAAAAAAACCAAAGTATTGGTAATGGCTGAAAGCAAAACAGTTGAAAGCCCAAAAGCAGGCAAAAAACCAAAGAAGGTCAGATACCTGAAAATGAAAGTAATCAACGATTTGAAGTCCGATACAATCACAAAGAATGTCAAAGAACACATCGAGAACACGGCGGATTTAACCACCGATGATTCGACTTCCTATACACAATTAAAAGAACATGTCCATTCGCATACGGCATCTGTCATCCCACCCAAGGAGCTCCCCAGTGTCCTGCCCTGGGTCCATACGGCAATAAGTAATGCCAAGCGACAATTATTGGGCGTATATTACAAAATGAAACCCGAATACTTACAATATTATCTAAATCAGTTCTGTTACAAGTTCAACAGGCGTTATTTCGGTGAGAAGCAGTTTGACAGGCTTCTGGTAGCTGCCCTCACTTACACGCCCGATTTCAAATCAAGAATTTATAATAGGAACTATTGCGGATAATCATTTTAAATTTTACCGAAATATTTTTATAATTGTACAGTCTATTTTTCTTTGCTACCATTTTGGTCTCTTTTGCGTATCTTTTTCTCTTTTTCCTTTTGATTTAGCCCGCTAAATCCGCAAGAAAAAAATAAAAAATCTATCCCAAAATAGATTCAAAATAGCATAGCAATAAAATTTAAACAGTTTCTAAAGTATCGTGCAAGGATTTAATCCTCCCACTAATTAGTCTCTCCTTAATAAATCACTTTTATCAGGTCGCAAGTTGTAATCTCTGCTTGAAAAATATTCTGAGAACAAAATCCAAAAACTCTCTTACGAGTTTTTCCATCATTTTCTTCAAGTTCCAAGCCGTTGCAGCCATAAAAGCATTGATTTGTATGCCTTTTTCGCCCCACAAGTAGTTTTGTTCCATACGAAAGTCTTTTTTCAGATGTCCGATAATGGGTTCGATGGCTGCTCTGGCTCTACATTTGTTGCGTTTGCACCGTTTTTGATAAACCGTATCCGATGCTTTGGGTTTGTCGGGGGTAATGATGGTTACTCCCTTAATCTGCTTTCTGCCTTTCCCGCCACGATCGTATGCCAGCTCTTGGGGTAGTTTCAGCTTGTTCTGCTGCATTTGTTCCAATAAAGGATCGATGGTGTCTCCGTCATAAGGCGTATCCAAAAAAGCTTTTATCGCCGTGATAACTTTTCGACCTCTTTTTCCCGTAGTTATCAGTCCGACCTTATTGCCGAACTCATATTGTTTGTGCGTTTTGCCCTTGGAGATACAGCGTGTAAAAGGCTTGTGAAGGCTGTAAATCTTGTCTTTGTCATCTTTCTGTTGATTGATAACACGCTTGTAAAGCGACAGCTCTTTCCGGTAAAGCGCTTTTTGCTCATCGCTCATTTTGCGTTCAAGTTCTCGCAACAGGGCCCCTGCTATGGTTTTCAACCGTCGCTTTGCTTTTCCGGCTTTTTTTGCCCGCTTGGGATGCTTGCCGTTGTAAGTGTCGCGAACCAACTGCTTGCTCTCCCGTGTATAACGCTGACGCTGCTTAATATCACAAATAGGGAAGGTTACAATTTGGATATACAATCATTATCGAGTATCTTTATGAGTTTTTATTAAAACGCTATTTGTAAAATTGATAAACTTAGTCATCTGTTTTAATGAATTATTACTATCGAAATACAATAAGTAATTTTCTACAAAAAAGCACTGACGAAATCATTGGTTCAATTAATCGTGCCAGTGAATTTGATGTGATATTTTTTCAAAACAAATCATGGGAACTGCAAATACCCATTCTAAAAAATGCTTTACAGGATTTTCAAGGAGAAATCTTTTTTGAGTTCTCCATTCCTCGGATGGGTAAAAGAGTCGATACGCTTATCATCATTAAAAATATAGTTTTCGTAGTAGAATTTAAAGTTGGAGAAAGCCATTTTTTAAACTCCAACATTGAGCAGGTTTGGGATTATGCTTTGGACCTAAAAAACTTTCACAAAACAAGTCACAATGTTGTTTTAGTCCCTGTTTTGATTGCGACTGAGTCCAAGACATCTTTTACGGAGATTGTCCTTACTTCACACAATGACAATCTTACATTGCCTGTAAAAGTTAACAGCAAAGGACTGAAAGAAGTCATTCAAAATGCCTTATGCTTCTTTTCTGACGAACCGGAAATAAATATACCCAAATATGTGGATGGAGGATATATGCCAACACCGACAATCATCGAAGCTGCTGTATCTCTCTACACAAGCCATAGTGTTGAAAATATTACCCGAAGTGATGCAAGTGCAAAGAATCTTACACTGACTACAGACAAAATATCTGAGATAATTGATATTGCCCGAAATGAGCATAAAAAAATCATTTGCTTTGTTACGGGTGTTCCCGGAGCAGGGAAGACGCTTGTTGGGCTAAATGTTGCCACTTCTCATCTCGACAATGAAAACGGAAATGCAAGCGTTTATTTGTCTGGGAATAAACCATTGGTGGATATATTGCAAGAAGCATTAGCAAGAGACAAAGTACAGAGAGAACGAGAAAAAGGTAACAAAATAACGAAAATAAGTGCCAAGCAGGCGGTCAAGACATTTATTCAAATTATACATCACTACAGGGACGAATATCTGAAAAATCAAGAAGCTCCATATGACCATGTCGCAATTTTTGATGAAGCACAACGGGCATGGAATAAAGAACAGACGATCAAATTTATGAAGCAGAAAAAAGGCATTCCCGATTTTGATTATTCAGAACCGGAGTTTCTGATTTCATGCTTAAACAGACATAAAGACTGGGCTGTCATTATTTGTTTAGTGGGAGGTGGACAAGAAATTAATACCGGAGAAGCTGGTATCTCCGAGTGGCTCCACGCGATAGATAAAACTTTTTCCGATTGGAGTGTCTATATTTCACCTAATCTCACTGATTCGGAATATGCAGCTATGGAGACAATTCAAATTTTGGAGAATAAAGGTAAGGTTCATTTTAGTGAAGACTTACACTTATCTGTCTCAATGCGTTCCTTCCGAGCTGAAAAATTATCTTCGTTTGTCAAAAATATTTTGGATATCGAAATAGAGAAGGCCAAAGAAGATTTTTTACAAATTGCTGAAAAATACCCAATCGTATTAACCCGTGATATTCTGAAAGCAAAACAGTGGCTCAAAGAAAAAGCAAGAGGGAGCGAGCGCTACGGTATTGTTGTTTCTTCACAGGCATTACGGTTAAAGCCATTTGCTATTGATGTAAAAACACCGATGAATCATGTCCATTGGTTCTTAGATGGCAAAGACGATGTTCGTTCTTCCTTTTATTTGGAAGATGTTGCCACTGAATTTCACATACAAGGTCTGGAATTAGACTGGAGCTGCGTTGTCTGGGATGGCGATATGCGGTATTCTCCAAGTGGATGGAAAACTTTCTCTTTCAAAGGCAATAGATGGCAGAACATACATAATATTGAGCGTAAGAAATATTTGCTAAACGCCTATCGGGTTTTACTTACTCGTGCAAGGCAAGGAATGGTGATTGTTATTCCTGAAGGGAATGAGGAAGATCATACCCGTAAAAAAGAGTATTACGATGGCACATATAATTATTTGAAAGAAATCGGATTACAAACAATATAAATATTGTCTTGATCCCGTATTCGAGGTAGTGTTTGAAAAGAAAAAATAGACATAGCAATGAGCGATAAGACAAAAATATCCATCCGTTTTTTCGATGACCGTGAAGTTCGTGCTATTTGGGACGAAGAAAACAACAAATGGTGGTTTTCCGTCTTGGATATTGTTGCTGTTCTTACAAGCCAAGACGACTATACCAAAACACGAAATTATTGGAAATACCTCAAAGCCAAACTGAGAAAAGAAGGAAATGAACTGGGTAGCGTCACTACCCAGTTGAAATTAAAAGCACCTGATGGGAAAAGGAGACTTTCAAACGTCCTTGATTATGATGGCGTTATTTCTCTTGCCAAGCATTTTCCCAATAATAAAGCCATCAAATTTCTCGACTGGTTCACATACAACGACAACAGTATTGATGGACAAAGCAAGAAGAAGGCGTATTCCCTCTTCGAAAGCAATCTTATCGAAGACGAGGAAGTCGGAACGACAAAAAGTCTACAGAAAATTCATGCCTATATTTTCGGGGGGTTATATGATTTTGCCGGTCAAATCAGACAAAAGAACATTTCGAAAGGGGGCTTCCAGTTTGCAGTAGCACAGTTTTTAGGTACCACATTGAAACAAATTGAACAGATGCCGGAAGACAGTTTCGAGGAGATAGTCGATAAATATGTGGAAATGAATATTGCTCATCCATTCATGGAAGGTAACGGTCGAAGTACCAGAATCTGGCTGGATCTGATCTTGAAGAAAAGACTGAAACGATGTGTCGATTGGAGCAAGATCGGTAAAGACGATTATATGAATGCAATGATACAAAGTTCCTCCAACAGTGTTAGACTAAAGACTTTACTAAAAGATGCACTCACAGATGAAATCAACAGCCGGGAAATATTCATGAAAGGGATTGACTATTCCTATTATTATGAAGAAAACGAGTAAAAGAATATGAAATCATGATAGACTGCTTCATTAAGCAATCTTCCTTCTCCATTTCTAACTGTATGGAATCCCATACGGTTAAAATCCCGATTGTTGACTTGTTCATATATACAATAAAAATGAATTTGAAGACTATTTGCTGAACAACACTAAATTTGAAACTGCCAGTACCTCAAGACATGATTTTGGAGTAATTTATAAGGATGGAGGTGAACAGTATCTCAAACTGAATCTCCAAATTCGGTTTATAAAATAATTATTTGATCATGGGAATTCTTAGAAAGGTAATTATAACCGAAAAAATTATCCAATGTCTGCGAAATCGGACTTTCGTTTGTTGAAAACGGAGAAATAGTGGATACGTATTCCTCTCTTATCAGGCCCAAAGACAATTTATATGATAATTTTAATATCCGGATACATGGGATCACACCGGAAGATACTGAGAACTCCCCTGAATTTGATTCTATCTGGAAAGATAACCTGAATGCAATTTGTGATTATTTCAATATCCCACTTAAACATCACCGGGCAGAACATGATGCACGAGCCTGCGCTGAAATATGTTTAAAATGCTTCGGGGAAGGACAAATAGATGATTTTGGACAGCTTGCCGATAAATATAGAATGAGACCGGGTATAATGAATTGTATCGAAAAAAGTTATACCGGACCGTATTCCATAAGGAAAGACAGGGAGAAATCAGATGCAAGAGAGATCCGTGGGGATAAGACGAAAATTAATCCTGATAGCTTATTCTATGAATGTATTGTTAGTTAAATCGCTTTTAATCCAGCGGCAGTTGACCTAATCGTTTCAGGATGAGATGCCGTAAACGTTCCTGATGTTCATCACCCCACTGACCCAATACCGAAATAACAGGAATCAGTGTTTCTCCAAATTCAGTCAGACTGTACTCGACCTTTGGTGGAACTACCGGATAAATAGTTTTGGTAATCAATTCGTGTGCTTCCAGTTCTTTCAACTGGATGTTCAGAACTCTCCGGGAAGCATCGGGTATTTTACGTTGTAATTCACTCGGGCGCTTATATCCTTTATGGATAAACCACAATAAACGGATCTTCCATTTGCCGTAGAGGACTTCACCAATCAGGTCAAGACCGCAATTCAAACTTAACGTTTCTTTCATACATAAGTGCAAATGTAGTTTCAGGAGATTTTGATGGAAGCCCGGTTGCCCTGGATTATCATCTGATGATAACGGATAACAAGATTACCCGTTTGGAAATCATGCTCAGCAATGCGTAATAAATGAAAAGGAATAAGACATTATTTTATATATTTGTAATCCTATTATTTACAACGATAGGGATATACAAGGCAATCATAGTAGAAGAAAGTAAATAAACCGAAAATAATGTCCTACTGTTTTTATATAGACGCCCTGGAACCGGAAGGGCGAAAAGCGCTGCACAAGAATTACCACGATAATCATTATGGTTTTCCAATTCACGATGACAATGAATTGTTCGGACGGTTAATCATGGAAATCAACCAGGCAGGCTTGAGTTGGGAAACGATTTTAAAAAAAGAAAAATCGTTCAGAGAAGCGTATGATAATTTTGATATTACAAAAGTGGCTTCTTATACGGAAACTGACAGAGAGAGACTACTGAACGATCCGGGTATTATTCGTAACCGTTTGAAAATTAACGCAGCCATAGAAAATGCGAAAACGATTTGTTCGTTACAAAGAGAATATGGTTCATTCAACAAATGGTTGGAAACCAATCATCCCAGGACAAAAGAAGAATGGACAAAGCTGTTTAAAAAGACATTCCGCTTTACAGGCGGGGAAATCGTCAACGAGTTTTTGATGAGCATTGGTTATCTACCCGGTGCACATAGAGAAGATTGCCCTGTATATAAAGAAATTTTGAAATTAAACCCTGTGTGGACTAAAGTCTGATGGAAAATATAAACTTTCAGAACCATTGATCAAATTCAATCAGTCCCCAGTTGTCAGAATTATTCTGGTACCCGATGGATCAAATACAATATAGCCTTTATCAGTTTTCTCGAACTTTGATACATTTGCCAATGCCGATTTCAGGCCTTCTTCCGAAACATATTTAATGGTGAAATGTCTCATTCTTGCCGTACCGTCCGGCGGCTGTGGTGCATTCAGACCTTGCCAGGTATTGATCGCCATTCTGTGTTTGAAAACACCACCCGCGCTCAAATCGGCAAATTTTATTTGAGGGGAAAAAGAATGTTCTTCAAAGCCAATTTGCTTATAGAAATCATTTGCTTTTTCAAGATTACCCACATATAAGTGAATATGCCCGATAACGGTATCTGCGGGTAGCGGTTTTTGTATGCCGTCATGGGGGACGATTTGCATCAAGGTTCCAACGTCAAGCGGTGCCGCCGACAATCTCTCTGTCCCGTCTCTGTCAAGGGAAAGGAATCTTCCGTTTTTTACAATATATTCAGAGAAACGTTCGGGGGTTTCAAACGTTATTTCTACCGTAATTCCATCCGGATCATTAAGATAGATTGCTTTCGAAATGGTATGGTCTGTCGGTGAAATGGGGTATCGTTTGGAAATAAGGCGGGCGAGAACACGGGCGAACTCTGCCTCGGATTGCAGATGAATTGCAAAGTGGTAAAGTCCGCTATATCCATGCTTCCCGGATAGTTTTGCCGTTGGGTGCAATACGACCAATGTTTCGGTATCCGTCCCCATTTCCAGATACCCGTTTTCTTTCCGCAACCGTAACCCGATAATATCCCTGTAAAACCAAAGTGATTTTCCCCTGTGGGTCACTTCCAAATGGACAGCCCCGAATTTCATTCTATCTTTTACCATAACCACAAGTAAATATGAATAGTTTTGATGATGAATCCGGAGCTGCCATAAATTTTTTGTTGTATGAATTAATCAATTACTGTGATAAATTCTTCTTTGGGTGTGCGCACTTTTTTGAGGTTTACAAGCCAATCGTGTTGGCCATCCCTGTAGCCTATGGGCAGGATAACGACACTCTTTAGACCCAATGCGTCAAGGCCGAGGATTTCATCTAATTTAGCAGAGTCGAAGCCTTCCATAGGGGTGGCATCGACCTGTTGCTCTGCCGCTGCGGCAATCGCTAATCCGAATGATATATAGGCTTGTTTGGCTGTATGGTTTTTATGCCATTCTTCACCCAGGGATTGATAATTTGCCCAAAGCGACTGGGCATATTCACCCATCGCATTATCCGGCAACCCGCGTTCCCTTGATGTCTTTTCCATTACATTCCCGATCTTTTCGGCTGAATAGCTGTCCCAGGCAGCCCATACGATCAGATGGGAACAGTCTGTTATCTGGCTTTGGTTGAAAGCCGCTTCTTTTATTTTTTCGAGTACCTTCCTGTCGCTGATGACAAAAACCCTGTAAGGTTGTAATCCGGAGGAGGATGGTGCAAGTCTTGCTGCTTCGAGAATGTAATCCAGTTTTTCCTGCTGAACGGCCTGTCCGTTCATTTTCTTTGTGGCGTAGCGCCAGTTCAAATTGTTTATTAATGACATATTTTTTAATTTGATATTACTGTAATTTTTATTGATAAAATCACTTTGATGATGCAAATTTAGCTATATTTGCTATATAATATGTAACTACTATACTTATGTATATCGGTATACTTTAGTATAGTATTAACAAAATCAGATATATATGAGTCCTTCGATTGAACTGAATAAAGCAAAGCAATGTGCCGGCAGTTATGTACTGGCAATCAATGATACGATGAATGTTGTCAGCGGCAAATGGAAGTTACCCATCATCGGGGCATTGTTTTTCGGCAAGAAACGCTTCAAGGAGCTGGAGAGGAACATCCCGAAGATCACTCCGCGGATGTTGTCCAAAGAGTTAAGGGATCTGGAGATGAACGGAATTGTGACAAGAACGGTATATGATAGTGTCCCTGTTACCGTTGAATATGAATTGACAAGATCAGGCCAGTCCCTGACCAAAGTATTGGACGTAATGGTGGAATGGGGATTGGAACACCGGGAAAATATAGTGGGAAAGGCAGTATAGACTACCCTATCCCTGCTATGGCATCGGTTATTCTTCCGATATGGATGAAGGAGTTAAGGAGAGTAAGTAGCCCTGTTATCCCCAAAACAGATTAATTTACGGGTGAAAAATCATTATTTTAGGGTATTGCACAATTAATCGCAAAGGAGTAATTTTATTTTTTAATTGAGAGCTCCCCAGGGAGATGGATGTTTAAGTCAGAACAAATAAAAATTACAGTGATGGTCAGTTATTTAAATTCAGCATGCGATAATTGTATGAAACATGCTGAACATGAGAAAAGGCTATATTGTGTAAATGTAGCGGAACGGGAAGTTTTTGACATTTTTAGGATTTTAGGTGTCCCTATGAATGAACAGGATATTCTGGTCCGGACAATCAATAAGGAAAACACCTGCTGGTATAATTTAAAAATGTTACTGGATACGCTTGTCCGCAATAAATAGTATAGTAATTAATAAACGTTTTAAAAATTCACAGTTATGTATGTAATGTCACGTAATATGAAGGTGGCGAAGAATCTCACGCACGCAGTCATTGAGGATTTATCGCTCCCTTCCAGGTCTAGTAAAGCAGAAGGTTTTATTCGCCGCGATATATTGGTCAACAGAGAGGCGGACGATTTTGATATAATAAAAGTGCTTATTTACTGGAAAGACAAGGAATCCCAGGAGAAATGGCATGCCAGCAAAGAGCACTCCCAGTCGCATATCGACAAGTATAAGCTAAGGAAAGAAATGGGGAAAGAACCCATAAACCGTAAAGACCTGAATATGACTTTTGAAGAATTTGAGTTGATCTCAACATTCGCCGCTGAACAGTAATAAAACAGCTTGTAAGCATCCGTATTGTTGAAACGGAAAGTCACATCAAAACCTCTGAATCTTTCAACTTCTTTTTCTGGCAATGATATGCAGATGAGAGTTGAAAGATTTTTTCATGATGTATAATATACCTTATTCCCAATAACTTCTTAAATTTGTACAATGAAAAAGTATTTCATTATTTTCTTATTATTTTGCGGATATGTGAATGCCCAAACGCTGGATCTGCAACAAGCAGAAAAGATATTCAGGCTGCCTGTCCATTGTATAGAGGTTGAATATCCCAATAAGCTGGGACAGGTATTAGGCAGTACGGATGAACTGAAAAATCCGAAAGAGTTGCGTCCTGTATTCTATGGCTGTTTCGACTGGCATTCAGCGGTACACGGCTATTGGTCCATTGTAAAATTATTGAAGGATTATCCTCAACTGGATAACTCAGGAGAAGTAAGGGCCATTCTGAACAGGAATATAACACCGGAAAATGTATTTGTAGAATCGGCTTTTTTTGAGGATTATAACAACCGGAACTTTGAGCGTACCTATGGATGGGCATGGTTGTTTCAACTACAAAGTGAATTATACTCTTGGGATGATCCCGATGCGCAACGATGGAATCAAACGCTGAAACCTTTGGCAGACATACTCGTGGGTAAATATAAAGAATATTTGCCGAAGCTCTACTACCCTATCCGCACCGGACAACATGACAATACAGCTTTCGGGCTGTCTTTATCTGTTGATTATGCCCGATGCACAGGCGATAAGGAGTTTGAACAACTGATAACAGAGCATGCAATAAGATTGTATGGGAATGACGTAGACTGTAATCTCTCGTATGAGCCCGGCGGTAATGACTTTCTTTCCCCTTGCCTTGAAGAAGCCTTGCTGATGAGCAAAGTATTGGATACAAAAGAATACCGTATATGGCTCAAGAATTTCCTGCCGGAGATATTTAATCCCGGTTTCTCGCTGGAACCCGGTGAAGTCTCGGACCGTACGGATGGCCATCTGGTTCACCTCGACGGGTTAAATTTCAGTAGAGCGACATGTTTATATATTATCGAGAAAAAACTGCCTGAACTGGAATATCTGAGAACGATAGCGGACCATCACCTCAGCTATTCACTGGATAATATAACTGATGATGATTATATGGGCAGCCATTGGCTGGGCTCTTTTGCTCTTTATGCCTTAATGAATAAATAAAACCCGGGCTGGTACAGGATCGTTTTCTTGTCAACGATGGCAGCAAAATATATCAATTTAATTATGTAGAGACATAATAAAAAGTCAATGCGGATAACTTCAGAATTCTTCGTCGTCCATCATTGGCTGCTGGCGATCATTGTTCCGGTCGCCGTTCATATTGCCGAAAGAATAAGTAAGGGTCAGACCGATGGTTCTTCCCGATACCCTGAACATATTCTCCTGGTGGAATCCGGCGCCGGAAGTGACCGTAACCCTTCTCCGGGTCTCAAAAATATCCCGTCCGTTGAGTGTCAGATGCAATGCCCGGTTGAGGAATGATTTCCGGAAACCGATGTCGACCGACCCGTTCGGCTTCGTGTATCCCTGCGAGATGATCTGCCTGGAATTATAATTTCCCGTAACCTGCATGGTGATGTCGTATGGCAGGGCGGCATTGGCTACGATACGCCCGTTCCAGGAGAAATCGTCGTCTGCCTCGCCCGTTACCGGCTCCTGTGCTCCGGCAGGAAGATAGCTGAAACCGGAGATGCTATTGTAATAGAGATTAAGGGTGGAAGTGAGATCCAGAAAACCGAACAGGCTGTTCTTGACAATGAACTCCACGCCCGCAGATTGTGTTTTTGCCACATTCGCGTGCGTACTCATCATGATGTTGTCGGCGTTCAGATAGTTGATCCGCTGGATCACATCGGCCGTATTCCGGTAATACAACGAAGTGGATAACATGTGATTATCCCAGCTTTTGATATAATTCAGTTCCAGTGCATTGGAATATTGCGGTGTCAGGTATGGGTTCCCGTACGTGATATTGGTCGAATCCATTACGTTCATGAAAGGGTTTAATTGCCCTCTGCGGGGGCGGGAAACCCTTCGGGTGTAATTCAACTGGAGTTCGTTATTTCCGGGTAATGTGTAGGATATGAAAGCGCTGGGATAAAGACTCAAGTAATCATCTTCATAAGGAGCTACATTGTCTTCCGTTTCCCCGTAGGCCAGGGATTTGGTATCCATACGCGTATATTCACCCCTTAATCCCGTCTGGAACCCGAATTGATTGATTCGTTTCGAGTAGGTGGCGTACAAAGCATGCACATCCTGATTATACCGGAAAAAATTGTAAAGGTCCTCATCGAACACGGCGGATTCTTCAGTGGGTCCCGAAACAGTTTCCACCGGGCTTTCCGTCCGCGACAGATCTCCCTTGTAACCGGCTTCGACCTTGTTCTGCTGTCCAAACTCGGTGACATAATCGAGTTGTATCTCCCATGACCTCGATTTATTATCCTGATGCTGAAACTGGTAGGAACTGCTCTCGCTTCCATCGGCAAATTCGGACTGCTGGGTAAACAGGGATTCTTCCTCACGATCCATTGCATGGTGAGAAACGGTCAGGTCCAGATTGCTCTTCTCACTGAAATCCCTTCTGTAATTGAATTCCACATTTCCCATCTTCATGTTGTTTTCGTTCTCCGAGAGCCGGAAGCTCCGGACAAATGAACCCGGGACGTTGCTACTGTAATCCATGCGGTCGTCTTCCTTTTCAAAATCGAGCAATCCGAACGATGGCTGGGAAAAAACCATGCGCCGGACCTGATTTTCATGGATATCCATTTGTCTGACGGCTCCGCGTTCAATATTTTTTCGGCTATTACGGTAGAAATCCCTATTATATTTATTACGGCTTATGATGAATATGCAATCGAGGCGTTCAGGGTAAACAGTATCGATTACATCCTTAAACCCATTGATCCAGTATATTTAAAACGGGCGCTGGATAAATATCATAAACTGGGGCGTACGGAAATTCACCGGTATTTGTCCAAGATGCCGGAACTGAGCCTTGTACAAGGTTATCCCGAAAGGCTCCTGATCCCCATAAACGACAAATTGTTGCCTGTGTCCCTTGCCCAGGTATCCTGTTTCTATACCTCGTCCGATGACACAAGGGTGTTTATGCGTAACGGTGAGAACTATCCGTACAGGAAAACGCTCGACAGCATTATGTCGACATTAAACCCGAAAGAATTCTTCCGGGCGAATAAACAATTTATCGTAGCAAAGAAAAGCGTGAAAGATATCACCATCTGGTTTGATAACCGGTTGCTATTGACGCTTGATACGGCAATCCCCGAAAGGATCTATGTGAGTAAGAACCGGGCATCCGAATTCCGGCAATGGATTGTGGAGTAATGCGGTTTACAATGTAGACCTCTTCTGACGGATGGCATTTATATCTTTGAATAGCCACTGTAAGTCATCTCGTCCGGTTGGCTATCCTTTAATCCGTAATGACAATATTCACGGCATTCATCCCTTTTTTGCCGCGTTCCAACTCGAAGGTAACCTTATCTCCTTCATCGATAGAAGCCGGTGCGCTACTGATATGGAAGAAGTATTTATCCATATTGGCCGCATTCTTGATAAAGCCGTATCCTTTGTCGGGATTGAAATATTCCACCCGTCCCTTGAGTTCGGGCTCCACGACATCTTCCTTCTTTGGAGTGGATACCACGATATTGTCGATATCAATTTCCTGCTTTCTTACCGGATCCGGTGGAGTGTCGGTGATCACCCCGTTTTCATCCACATATGCGATCATATCATCCAATGAGCCGGAACCTGCATTGGCTTTGCGCTCTTCTTTACGTTTTTGTTTTTCCAAACGTTTTTCCTGTTTTTTCTTTTCTATGTCTCTTTTGTTATACGAAACTGATTTAGCCATATTTATACCTGAAATATCTTTATTTATTTTTTGTTTATTGAATTGTTGTTTAGCTTGCTACCACAAGGGTTTTTCCCGTCAATTTCTGGATATCTTTTAACATATCCCTCTCTTCATCGGCACAGAACGTCAACGCAGTACCTGTATTCCCTGCCCTGCCCGTGCGGCCGATGCGATGCACATAGGTCTCGGCCACATCCGGAAGATCGTAGTTGATGACCAGTTCCAGATTGTTGATATCTATTCCCCTGGCTGCAATATCGGTCGCGATAAGGGTTTGTATTTTGTGCGATTTAAAATCAGACAGCGCCTTTTGTCTGGCATTCTGCGATTTATTCCCGTGGATGGCTGCACTGTTTATTCCGGACTTGCTAAGTATCCTTGCGATCTTATCCGCTCCATGTTTGGTGCGGGAAAATATCAGTACCGATTTCTTTCTATCCTTTTTCAGCAGGTCTATCAGCAGATTTTTCTTCTCCGGTTTTTCTACAAAATAGATATATTGCTCTATGGTGTCCACTACCGACGATACCGGCGCCACCTCTACCCTGACCGGCTTGTGCAGGATAGAGCGTGAGAGATCAGCTATAGAAGACGGCATGGTAGCCGAAAAGAAGAGGGTTTGCTTCACCCTGGGGAGTTGTGGTAACAACCGCTTGATATCGTGGATAAATCCCATATCCAGCATCCGGTCAGCTTCATCCAGCACAAAATGGCGGATAGACTGGAGACTGATGATCTTCTGGTTCATTAAATCGAGCAGACGTCCCGGAGTAGCTACCAATATATCTATCCCCTGTTTCAATGCATTTACCTGTGCATTCTGCTTTACTCCACCATAAATCACACAGTGGCGAAGCCCCGTATAGCGGATATAATCGCTCAGGCATTCGTTGATCTGGATAGCCAGTTCCCGCGTAGGTGTTAAAATCAACGCTCTGATCTCTCTTTTTCGACCCTGAGATTTATTCAAATAGAGTTGTTGTATGATGGGAAGTACAAAAGCTGCGGTCTTTCCTGTGCCGGTTTGTGCCAGTCCTAAGATATCACGGTTGTCAAGTGCCGGGGCAATAGCCTGTTGTTGTATTGGTGTGGGAATTGTATGTCCTTTTTCGTTCAGAGCCCTCAATACCGGCTCTACAATAGATAATTCTTTAAATGTCATGTTTTAATATTAAACAAGATGTGTCACGTTAAATTGTATGGGCACATTCTTGCAACTGATTGATAACTTAAACAAATAAGTTGATTTTGATGTCGATTTCGGCGATGGGAAGACCCGCAAAAAACAGCGGAGCAAAACATTGATGAAGAAAGATCCAATATGAACTTAATTGCTAATGGGTACAAAGATACGAAAATAAATCGGTTTATTAAGTATTATTCAATTCGTTTTGAAATTATATACAGCTTTGGTGCCTCAATAATAAATGTTTTTTATTGACAAAACCCGGATTATTCATCATTTATATATATCTTTGTGATATCTCTGTTAGGGGTGCTTTTTATAAAGAGCTGAGATCAAACCCTTGAACCTGATATGTTGTAATTGACATCGTAGGGAAACGGAAATTTAAAAAGATTACGTTTACATAGTATTCAATGTATTCAATCATTGCCGTTTCACCAATATGGAACGGCTTTTTTTATTGCTGAAAAATGGATAAAAGTTTTGTTGATTAAGGGACAAAGCCTCTGACAATATAATGTTTAAAATCATATTCTATCTAAATTCTAATAAAAATGATACGTATTGAAAATTTGGTTCGGGACCTGAACCTTGTAAGAGAAAGGTCCCCACTCATACATAACATAACCAATTATGTGGCGATGAATAATTCGGCAAATGCGTTGCTGGCAGTAGGCGCATCGCCGGTAATGGCGCATTCGCTGGATGAAGTTGCCGAAATGGCCGGTATAGCTTCTTCGTTGGTTATCAATATCGGCACCCTTGAGGCCGAATGGGTAAAAGCCATGTTGATAGCAGGCAAGACGGCATTGGATAGACATATCCCGGTTGTCTTCGATCCTGTGGGCGCCGGAGCCACATCATACCGGTCGAGGGTATGTATGCAAATAATAGAAGAGTGCAGGCCTTCGGTCATCCGGGGCAATGCTTCGGAAATAATCGCCTTATCCAATGCCAACGCGCGGACCAAAGGTGTTGACAGTACAAACAGTTCTGAAGCTGCATTAAATCCGGCTAAAGCTTTGGCTAACGAAACCGGTGCAATCGTGGTTGTCAGCGGGGAAACGGATTATATAACCGATGGAATCGCCGTTGAGACCGTAAAGAACGGGAACCCGATGATGGCAAGAGTGACAGGTATGGGATGCACCGCATCCGCTATCGTAGGAACTTTTACCGCTATCAACCCGAACTTCCTTGAAGCGGCCACCCACGCCATGTTTATTATGGGTATCGCAGGAGAAATTGCGACCAGAACCTCGAAAGGAAACGGCAGTCTTCAAATAAACTTTCTGGATACACTTTTCAATATCGACGAAGATGCCATAAGGCAAAATATTCGACTATGAAGAATTTCGACTTAAGTCTGTATTTGGTTACCGACCGTTTATTGTCCCTGGGCAGGCCGTTGGAATATGTAGTGGAAGAGGCTGTAAAAGGAGGGGTTACCATGGTGCAGTTGCGCGAAAAGGACTGTTCTTCAAAAGAATTTTACCGGCAGGCGATTACAATCAAAGCGTGTCTGAAGCCTTACAATATTCCGTTGATTATCAATGACAGGTTAGATATAGCGCTTGCCTGCGAAGCCGAAGGACTGCATATCGGCCAATACGATCTTCCCTATGAAGTTGCGCGGAAAATATTAGGGAAGAACAAAATAATCGGCCTGTCCGTTGAAAATGTACAGGATGTGCTTGAGGCCAATAAGCTGGATATAGATTATATCGGGATATCTCCTGTTTTCAGTACTCCGACCAAGACAGATACTGCTAAAGAGTTAGGCCTGACAGGCGTTCGTGAGATTTCTCTCTTGTCGAAACATCCCAGTGTCGGTATCGGTGGAATCAACAACAGCAATGCCCGGGATATAATACAAGCCGGCGCAGACGGTATTGCCGTTGTTTCGGCCATTATGTCGGCGGCAGATCCCCGGTTGGCGGCATCACAGCTGTCGGATATCGTCCATCAATCAAAATTAAAAGTGAATTTTCTTAGGAACGAGGGCAGAGGCAAGCTTGATTGCACTATGCCGAGTGACGACAGAAAATCAACGGAGTGAGAAGTGAAAAGTGAAGAATTAAGAGTGTTTGAAATGAATGAGACAGGTTCTTTCGCCTTAGTTTTTTATTTCAAAACACGGGTCCTGAAATTATTGAATCTATAGTATTTCCATACACAAAAAAATCGTATGAAGTGGAGCGAAGAAGCATGGCAATCGACAAAGCCTGTTTATGAGAAAATATTGGCACTTCCGTTTATCAAAAGGCTGATCAATGGAACCTTACCCAAGGAAACGTTTCTGTTTTACATCCGGCAGGATGCTATTTATCTGTCGGATTATGGGAAAGTATTGACCGGGATTGCGTCAAAATTAAATGATCCCGGGCATATCGAAGCTTTCATCCATTTTGCCGGTGGTACTCTGGCGGTCGAAAAAGTATTGCATCAATCCTTTATGCAGGAGCTAAAGAGCAACGGAGCGATAGAACCATCGCCAAGCTGTCTGTTATACATTTCCTTTCTTCAGAAACAACTGGCCAATGCACCCATAGAAGTGGCGTTGGCTACGGTATTGCCTTGTTTTTGGGTTTATAAGGAAGTGGGAGATTATATATTGGAGCATCAAACGAAAGATAATAATCCATACCAAAAGTGGATCGATACCTATGGCGGTGAAGAGTTTGCAAGGTCCGTCATATCAGCTATCGCCATTTGCGATGAAATTGCGGAACAATGTACCGAAGACCGCAAAAAAGCTATGACCGAGTCTTTTATTATAAGTACCAAACTTGAATGGCTTTTCTGGGACAGCGCTTACAGACAGGAACAATGGCCGGTTTAATTTTAAAAGAAAAAACAAATGAAAAAACAGTATAGAAGAGCCTTATCCATTGCAGGCAGCGATCCGAGTGGAGGCGCGGGAATCCAGGCTGACTTAAAAACATTCTCCGCCTGCGGATGCTACGGTGCGACGGTGATTGTGGCCGTGGTAGATGAAAATACGGTAGGTGTAACCGGTGTACACCCTGTCCCTGTACCATTTGTTGTAGGGCAAATCCGTTCCGTGCTGGATGATATCGGAGCGGATGCAATTAAAATAGGGATGCTCCATTCGTCCGAGCTCATCCGGTCGGTAAAAGGCACATTGTCTGAATATGCCATCAGGGATATTGTGCTGGATCCGGTGATGGTGGCCACATCCGGTGACAAGTTACTGCAGGACGAAGCCATCAGTACATTGAAAGAAGAGTTGATACCGCATGTGCGCGTCATAACGCCCAATATTCCCGAAGCGGAGATATTACTGGGGAAAGAGATCCGGTCTCAAAAGGATTTACCGTTAGTTGTAAAGGATCTTTCTTTTGGCCGTTCCGTATCGGTCTTATTAAAAGCCGGACATCTGGCAGAAGATGAGTTGATAGATGTGTTTTATAATGCCGAAACCGATGAATTGACAGCACTAAGTTCCCAACGTATTACAACTAAAAACACCCATGGAACAGGTTGTACATTATCTTCGGCCATTGCCGCTTTTCTGGCGCACGGGTTGCCGCTCAACGATGCTGTAAGGAAAGCGAAAGAGTATATAGATCGCGCTATTTTAGTCGGCGCTGAATATGAAATCGGCAAAGGACACGGACCTGTTCATCATTTTTTTGATTTCTGGAGATAGAAAAAAAGAAATTATGATGAACATATCATATTTTTCAGTACTTTTGCGGCTCGAACTGTTAGCTCAGCTGGTTTAGAGCGCTGCCTTGACAGGGCAGAGGTCGCTGGTTCGAATCCTGCACAGTTCACTCAAAGTCTCAGCGCAAGTTGAGGCTTATTTTTTTACAATCAACTGATTTTCAGAATTCCATATTTTTGGGTTTTTCATTCTCACCCACTTCCAAAAATTGTGGTTAACAGGGATCGAATCCTATATAGGCATTGTCCCTATCTTTTAATCACCTGATATTAAAAGGATAACACATATACTCCATTTCATTATTGGCCGATAAAAGGTTCAAGTACCAGTGGTTAACCTTTTAGGATTCGAACCCGAATTTGACAGAGGTCATTCTATTATTATTTTTTATCTGATAAAAAAGCATGGGTATTTGATAAAAAGAAAAAATCGTATATCTTTACGAGAAATAAAAAAGAGATCAGTATGGAAACAATAATCATCACACCTGGAAACGAAAGGCAAAGCAACTTGGTAAAGTCTATCCTGAAAGAAATGCGTATTCGCTTTACGAGCCATACCGACGAAAATGAGATAGAAGTTTCAGCTGCAGAAATGGAGGCAATAGATAGAGGATTGGAAGACGTGAAAAACGGAAATGTTATGTCCCATAGTGAAGCGAAAAAAATATTTCACAATGCTATCTATAAAGTGGAGCAATAGAGCCGTAAAAGAAAAATCGGATATTTTGCGTTATTGGGTTAAACGTAATGGGACTGAAACGTATTCAGAAAAAATTGAAGCTGAAACGGACAAAGCGATAAACCTAATAGTAGAAAACAGGCTTATCGGTGAAAAAGTGAAGAACAGGGATAATGTAAGACGCCTCACTGTTATGCATGATTATGCTATCTATTACACCGTGATAAAGAATAACTTATATATACTTTCTTTTTGGGATAATAGACAAGATCCTGAACGCCTAGAATTATAACCAAACAATTATCTGCTCTGGGCATTGAAATAGAATAATCAAAAATATAAATTTTATTAACCTCTTTTACTTATTTCAGCCAGTGCTTCGTAGTTGATAATCAAAATATCTTTTTCATTCAACTGTATTAATCCGTCCTTCTCAAAATTTTTCAACAGTTTCACTGCGCTTTCGACAGAAGTGCCGGCAAAGTTGGCAATATCCTTTCGCGAGAGAAGCAGGAATATCTCAGGGTAGTCCTTCTTGAATCCGTCGATATATAGCAAGGCTTTAGCCATACGGCCGTTTATCTGGTTATAAATCACGGTGTGCAGTGTTTCCAGCAAATCGGCATTCTGTTCGCAGTATCTTTTGATGATATTGAATCCGAACATTCCGTTTTGTTTAACCACGCCGGCTATCGCATCCTTTTCCACGAGGAATGCCCTGCAATCGGTCAGGGCTACCGATGAATAGTTGAATGTATTCCGGAGGAAAACAGAGGATAGTCCCACGAATTCCCCGGGACGGATAATTCTTAAATTAAAACTTTTGTTCCCCTCACCCTCCATATATTGTTTTACCATACCGTCAATCACAAAAAGCACGTAAGAGGCAAAAGCACCTTGCTTGGTCAGGTTATCGCCTTTCCGGAACAGTACCTGCGTTTTGCTTTTCTGTACCAGTTCAACCTCTTCAGGCGTCAACATCTGAAAACAGGGAGCCTGTATGTCACATACGAAATTGTTGTCGTTTTCTAATATCGTCTTCATTACGGTAAAATCGGTTTATCGCTAAAATGTCAGAGATCTGATTATCAGTCGAGTTTTTCTCATTCAATAAAAAGTATCCGGATGCAAAGTTAATCTTTCTCAATAAAAAAGCTATCCGATCTCAATGCGGATATTGTCCTGTAAGAGCGTAAATTCCTTTATTTATCGCATTGGCCGCTGTAATTTTGCATCGTCAAGTATAAACAATTAATATTATCAGAATTATGTTGTACACAAATTTGCATCACATTGAGACAGCGGAAGATCATGCTGACATCATCAACGGGAACGAAAACGTAATGGTTATATGCGGACGCATGGGGCCTATGTGTATCCCGGTATATGGAATCGCCGAAGAACTCGAAGAAGAATACCCGCACATAAAATTCTGTGACATGGAATTTGACAACCCCGAAGCGTATGTAATCCGCAACCTGCCCGAAGTAAGGGGATTTATGGGAATTCCTTTTACAATCTATTACAAGAATGGCAAAGTGGTAAAAGCCACTTCCAGCATTCAGACCAGAGAGCAGGTTACCGCAATATTGGATGAGAAGTTCGGTAAAAACTAACTGATTGAGATGATGAACGCAACCAATCATTATGATGCGATCGTAATAGGGGCAGGTCCCGCCGGGCTTACGGCGGGCATTTACCTGTCGCGCGCGAAACTCAGGACGCTTATCGTGAATGAGGGCACGGTGGGAGGACAAATGGTGCTTACCCATGAAATTGCCAATTATCCCGGAGTGGAAAGCATCAGCGGCTATCAACTTGCCAACATGATGAAAAAACAGGCAAAGTCCTTCGGATGCGATATCCGGTCTAATGTCGCAATCTCCGGTTTAGAACTGGCGGGGGAAACCAAAGGCCTGACACTTTCCGACGGAAGCATCTACACATCCGACAGCGTCATCCTTGCTACGGGTGGACGTTCGCGGACATTAGGCGTGCCGGGTGAAGATACATTCAAAGGCCGGGGAATATCCTATTGCGCCACTTGCGACGGTGATTTCTTTACAGATAAAGAAATTATTGTGCTGGGCGGCGGTAATTCAGCGCTTGAGGAGGCAGTATCACTCACCAAATATGCCTCCAAGGTCCATATCGTCCACCAGTTCGATCATTTCCAGGCTTTCGAACATGCTGTGGAAGAAGCCCGCAACAATCCGAAAATAGATTTTACCATGGAGTCGTCTATTACAGCATTCTTTGGAAACGATAAGCTGGAGAGCGTGGATATAAAGAACCTCAGGAGGGGCGAAACGAGCCGTTTCAGCATCGATGGTGTGTTTATCTTTATCGGCTATATCCCCAATACGGAGTTCCTGAAAGGCAAGGTGAAACTGAACCAATGGGGAGAGATACAGGTAAATCCCGACATGTCTACCAACATCGAAGGCGTATATGCCGCGGGAGACTGCATCGCCAAGCGTTTCCGCCAGGTCGCCACGGCCGTGGGAGACGGAACGGTGGCAGCACTCAGCGCGTCCGCCTATTTGCACAATTTGAAAACGAAGAAACAACTAATTCCGGCATGATATGCAAACAGTTTTAATTATTATCGGGTTACTCGCGCCGGCTTTTATTATTTATATGTACAGACTCCAGGCTAAAATAAGAAAGACTCCCATGGTCGGCGACCATCAAAAGATTATCACCCTGACGGATAAAAACTTTCAGCACCAGACAAAAGGCAAAGTAATGCTGGTCGATTTCTGGGCGGCATGGTGCACTCCCTGCCGGATGATGGCCCCCGTGTTGAACGAAGTGGCCGATGAACTGACGGAGAACCTCCATGTCGGGAAGGTAGATATCGAGCAATACCAGTCGCTTGCCCGGAAATACAATGTGCGGAGTATTCCCACAATGATCCTGTTCAAAAACGGCGTCGAGATAAACCGTTTCGTAGGGATCAAAAACAGGGATTTCCTGCTCAAACAAATTCGTAGTGTGCAATAGCATTTATAGCGAACAAGATTTTAGGGATTTAATCTTTTTTCTATTCAAAATTCAGGAATTTTTGAAGAACATTTTAACAATTATTTTTGACTTTGATTATAAAAAACTACTTTTGTGAATAATTAAATAATCATTTCATATGAAAAAAGTTCTTATCCTTATGTGTATTGTATCTGCTTTGGTTTCGTGTAAGCAAGAAAACAAACAAGTAGTAGAGGTTACTTATCCTGAAACCAGGAAAGTGGATACGGTGGATACCTATTTCGATACGGAAATTAAAGACCCGTATCGTTGGCTGGAAGATGACCGTTCAGACGAAACGGCAGCCTGGGTTAAAGCGCAAAACGAAGTGACATTTGGTTATCTGGAAAAAATTCCTTTCCGAAATCAAATTAAAAACAAACTGGAAGATTTGTGGAACTACGAGAAAATCGGCGCTCCGTTTACCGAAGGAGATTACACTTTTTATCTCAAAAACGACGGATTACAGAATCAGTACGTTTTGTACAAAAGGGATAAAGACGGAAATGAAGAGATCTTCCTTGATCCGAATAATTTCTCAGAGGACGGAACTACTTCGTTGGCAGGGCTGGAATTTTCCAAAGACAGCAAAACGGTGGCTTATGCTATTTCGGAAGGGGGAAGTGACTGGAGAAAAGTCATCATTATGGATGTAACTTCCAAAGCAATTCTGGGAGATACACTTATTGATATTAAATTCAGCGGACTTTCGTGGAAAGGAAACGAGGGATTCTATTATTCGAGTTATGATAAGCCGACAGGAAGTGAACTCTCCGCAATGACAGACCAGCACAAATTGTATTACCATAAATTGGGAACGTCGCAATCGGAAGACAAAATAGTTTTCGGACTTGACCAAAAAAGACGTTATATCGGGGGTTATGTAACGGAAGATGATAAATATCTGATTATTACTGCGGCTAATTCCACTTACGGAAATGAATTGTATATTAAAGATTTGACAAATCCAAACAGTAAGATTGTTACTCTTGTAAATAATTTCGATAACGATCATTATGTTATTGAAAATGACGGGGACAAATTGTTTATCGTAACCGATAAAGATGCACCTAACCGCAAAATCGTGATAGCTGATGCCAAAAACCCTTCTGCTCCCTGGGTCGATTTTGTTCCTGAAACGGAGAATGTACTTTCTCCTTCCACCGGTTCGGGGTATTTCTTTGCCCACTATATGAAAGATGCGATTTCGCAGGTAAAGCAATATGATTACCATGGGAATTTAGTTCGTGAGGTTGAGCTTCCGGGAGTGGGATCAGTAGGAGGATTCGGAGGTAAAAAAGAAGATACGACACTTTATTTCACGTTTACGAATTATATTACGGCAGGAACGATATACTCGTACGAACCGAAAGAAGGAAAAACAGAAGTGTACGAAAAATCAAAAGCGAAATTCAATTCCGATGATTACGAGTCAAAACAGGTGTTTTATACTTCGAAGGACGGAACAAAAATTCCTATGATTATTTCGCACAAAAAAGGAATTAAACTCAACGGAAAAAATCCGACCATTCTTTATGGTTACGGAGGATTTAACGTGAGTCTTACTCCGGGCTTTTCAATTGCCAATGCGGTTTGGATGGAAAACGGGGGAATTTATGCCGTGCCGAATCTGAGAGGAGGAGGAGAATATGGTAAACAATGGCACGTAGCAGGAACTCAAACGCAAAAGCAAAATGTATTTGATGATTTCATTGCTGCAGGAGAATTTCTGATTGAGAATGGTTATACTTCACCGGATTATCTGGCGATCAGAGGAGGTTCTAACGGGGGACTTTTGGTCGGCGCTTGTATGACACAACGTCCTGATTTGTTCAAAGTAGCGCTTCCTGCAGTTGGAGTTTTGGATATGCTGCGTTACCATACCTTTACTGCAGGAGCCGGTTGGGCTTATGATTACGGAACAGCCGACCAAAGCAAGGAAATGTTTGAGTATTTATTGGCATATTCTCCTGTGCATAACGTAAAACCGGGAGTGGAATATCCTGCCACACTTATTACCACAGCCGACCACGATGACAGGGTTGTACCCGCACACAGCTTTAAGTTTGCAGCCGGGCTACAGGAAAACCAAAACGGAACAAATCCCGTGCTTATCCGGGTTGATGTGAATGCGGGACACGGAGCAGGAAAACCACTATCCAAGACTATAGAAGAAAATGCGGATATTCAGGCATTCACTTTGTTTAATATGGGAGTACGACCATTAGGGAGCTAATATTCTTTGTAACAAATCCAAACAAATCCCAGGCTTTTCATCTGGGATTTGTTTATTATAAAGTTTGATTCAAAATCAATCTTCATAGAAAAATATCAGTTACGCTTTCATTAGAAAGCAGTACTTTTGCCTTAATTCCTATTTTAATAAGAAATGAATAGACTTTTCAGATATCCTAAAACCTTTGTAGAATATGTAAATAAATTGCTTTAGGTTACTCTTTTCCTCTTCATTTCGAGACAGTCTCGTCTTTATTTATGCCGGAAAGCTTATACCAGTTCCAAAACACCATATTCCGGCGAATCTATGAACAAAGTTATCTGAGATTTCATATTTATTAGAAGTTGTTCAATATGTTTTCGGCTTTGGTTGCCTACACGTAATAAAATTACTTTTGGCGGGAAGCCTTTTATGCCGGCAAGATGTAAAAAATCTTCATCATTTGTTACAATAATCATTTCCTGCTGTTTGGCATATTCCCAAATTTCCGTGTCTTTTGCGGGAACCGACAATCCTATATCATCTACGTGACAACAGTCATCAAAATATTGTTTCAATATACTGACTGAGCGCCATGACAAATTTGCATCAAGCAATAGCCGGATCTACATTGGTTGTAGGAATTATTTTAATAAAAGATTCTCTATCGGCAGCAAAATGTAATGCAGCCCGAATATGACTATCTTCCAAAATAGGATAATCATCCAGTATTTCTTTGTTGGACATACCGGAGGCAAGCCATAGGAGAATATCCGTAACAGCGATACGAGTCCCTTTGATACACGGTTTACCAAAACGTATTTCCGGATCAATTGAAATATAAGAAGCCATATTATCCATAATCATTCAAGTAATTAATAATGATGTACCAACACAAAATTAATAATTATATTTGATAATAGTATAATTCCCAATGGATATTCACCTGTTTTCTATTGAGTATCAAAATAATTACCTACTTCTGTAGAAGTAAAATAACAATTACTACAGAATTTATCTGACGGACAGAAGATTGACAAAAACAGGTGAAATGTCTTATCCCAAGCCAAAAACTTAAGTCAATGCCATATAAATACTATCGATTAAAGAAACTTTTCAATAAATAAAATCTTTACTTATCTTTGTAACACTAATAAGGAAGAACCGGTTCTGAGGGCTTCAATAAGCGATAATAAATGTATTCTTTCAAGGTAGGTTCTTCCGGGAATATTTACAAAACATCAAATGTTACACAATACTGAAACATTCAATTATAAAACAGAAAAAATTATGAGTTCAATTATCAATTCACAACTGACAGAGTTTAAAGTAGAAGCCTACCACGAAGGCGAGTTCAAAACAGTAACCCACAACGATGTATTGGGCAAATGGGCTATTTTCTTCTTTTATCCCGCGGATTTCACATTCGTATGCCCCACAGAATTGGTGGATGTAGCTGAAAAGTACGAAGAGCTGCAGAGAATAGGCGTAGAAGTTTACTCGGTAAGTACAGACAAACACTTCACTCACAAAGCATGGCACGATGCTTCTGAAAGCATTCGTAAAATTAAATATCCGATGCTGGCTGATCCGACCGGGCTCCTCACCCGTGCATTCGGCGTGATGGTAGAAGAAGAAGGAGTTGCCTACAGGGGTACATTTGTAATAGATCCTTCCGGAAAGATCAAGATCGCCGAAATTCACGACAACGGTATTGGTCGTAATGCTGAAGAACTGGTACGCAAAGTAAAAGCTGCCCAGTTTGTGGCGACCCACGACGGCGAAGTTTGTCCCGCGAAATGGGAAGAAGGCCAGGAAACTTTGAAACCCAGCATCGACCTGGTAGGAAAAATTTAATATACAATCACTACTGACGGGTAACCTGTGGTGAATTGTTTACTACGGGTTACCCGTCTTTTTATTAACACATTATGCTAGATACATCTTTAATAGAACAACTACGGGGTATCTTCTCGGAACTCAGTAATGATTACACATTCGATGTTTCGGTCAGAGAAAACCATCCAAACCGTGGACAACTGCTCGAACTACTCAACGACGTGGTATCGGTTTCGGATCGTCTGTCATTGCAGGAAAATCCGGGTGAAGGTCTCGCATTCGATATATTGAAAAACGGTGAGAAAACGGGAATCAGATTCCGTGCAGTACCGACCGGCCATGAGTTTACCTCACTGCTGCTGGCTGTCCTGAATGCGGATGGTAAAGGTAAGAACCTGCCCGATGAATTCGTAACGAAGAGATTGAAATCGTTAAAGGGAGATATCCGTCTGACAACTTATATGTCGCTGACCTGTACCAATTGTCCGGACGTGGTTCAGACTCTGAACGCCATGGCGGTGATCAACCCGCGTATTACGCATGAAGCGGTGGATGGCGCTATCTATAAGGAGGAAGCAGATGCTCTGGATCTGCAAGGAGTGCCGGCAGTTTTTGCCGATGGCGAACTTTTACACGTCGGCCGGGGAAATTTCGGCGAATTGCTGGCTAAATTGGAAGCGCATTATGGTACGGAGACATCCGAAGTTGAAGAACAGACCATCCGCGAATATGACGTGATTGTGGTAGGCGGAGGGCCTGCCGGTGTTGCAGCGGCTGTCTACAGTGCCCGTAAAGGGTTGAATGTGGCTGTTGTCGCCGAACGTGTAGGGGGCCAGGTCAATGAGACGGGAGGGATAGAGAATCTGATCTCGGTTCCCAGGACAACCGGCAGCAAATTGGCAGATGATCTTAAAAACCATATGAGCGAATATCCTATCGATATTTTCGAACATCGTTCAGTCGAGAATGTAACAGTGGAAAATAAACAGAAGATCGTCTTGACCCAGGGTGGTGAGATATTTACCGCACCTGCGTTGATCATTGCTACAGGAGCCAGCTGGCGCAAGCTGAACGTGCCCGGTGAAACCGAGTTCATCGGAAGAGGGGTGGCTTTTTGTCCGCATTGCGACGGTCCGTTCTATAAAGGCAAGCGTGTGGCAGTAATAGGCGGAGGTAACTCCGGTATAGAGGCGGCTATCGACCTGGCAGGGATATGTTCTCACGTCACCGTTTTTGAGTTCCTGGAAGAACTGAAGGCGGACAAGGTATTACAGGAGAAGGTGAAAAGCCTGCCGAATGTAGAGATCTTCCTCCACTCGCAAACGACCGAAGTGATCAACAACGGAGAAAAAGTCACCGGGTTGAAGGTGAAAGACCGCAAGACGGAAGAAGAACGGGTTATCGACCTAGACGGGGTATTTGTACAGATCGGTCTGGCGCCCAACAGCGCAGCGTTTAAAGATGTGGTAAAGACCAACCGTTTCGGAGAGATAGAGATCGACGAACGCGCACGTACGGACGTCCCCGGGATTTATGCTGCCGGCGACGTAACGACGGTTCCCTACAAGCAGATCATCATTTCTATGGGAGAAGGCGCGAAGGCAGCTCTGACGGCATTCGACGACAGGATCCGCGGGGTGATTTGATCATTCTGGGTATCCGTAAAGAGATATACGGCGATGAAAGTTTCCGGCCAATGAAATGCCCTTCTTCATGCAGGTGACTTGTTCGCCAATCAGCCTATTCATCCGCTCATTTTGCGGCATGGCAGCATCGTCATTAACAATTATCAACAATACTGCTACTGTAGAATAAGAGTTATATATCGTATATTTGCGCTGACAAATTCATTTATAATCATTCTAAAATTGTTAGGACATATGAAAAAATTGATTCTATCGACAGCGATGCTTTTTGTACTCTCTTTCACCGCCGGGGTAATGGCGCAGGACGCTAAGCCGGCGAAACAGGCAGACAAAGCAAAAACCGAATGCTGCAAAGAAAATAAAGATAAAAAAGAGAAGAAAGAAGGCTGCTGCAAAGAGGGCAAAGATGCCCAAAAAGGCTGTTGCGGTGACAAAAAAACGGCCGGTAAAAGTAAAGCCGATAAGAAATAGCCGTTCTGAAACTTATGGAAAAGAGGCTGTCTCAGCGAAGTAAACTTCGTTTTGGGACAGCTTTTTTTTGCACATCTTCAATCCATATCCCTTTCAATTCTACCTAGTACGATTAATGGAAAAAGCACCGGCGAACACCTGTATAGTAATTCGCATTTCAATTCTACCTAGTACGATTAATGGCAAAGTATGTTTAATTTAATAGCACAATTAACATCAATTTCAATTCTACCTAGTACGATTAATGGCGTTAGAGTGTTTTTAAGCATCGTTAGCTTGTCAAATTTCAATTCTACCTAGTACGATTAATGGCAAACGAAAGCAAAAAAAGCTGATACTGTTAATGTAAAATTTCAATTCTACCTAGTACGATTAATGGTTCGGCTGCCTGTGCCACCGTGTATAATTTTTTCAATTTCAATTCTACCTAGTACGATTAATGGCAGACGGGTCGATACATATAGGTTCTCATGTGGATTTCAATTCTACCTAGTACGATTAATGGATTCATCGTTGGCTTGTTCCCCGCCCTCAAACTAAATTTCAATTCTACCTAGTACGATTAATGGAGAAGCGATCAAATTCACAAAGTGAGAGGTTCCTTCATTTCAATTCTACCTAGTACGATTAATGGCGAAACCGTAGTAAGGTTTCTTATTTATTTCTACATTTCAATTCTACCTAGTACGATTAATGGAGTGACCAGCAGCAGCAGAGAAGAGAAAAACACGATTTCAATTCTACCTAGTACGATTAATGGAAACGCAGACTTATTAACCAGATTAGTAAAATCCGTATTTCAATTCTACCTAGTACGATTAATGGTCGTAGAACTTCTTAACTCGATTGTTCTTGTTTGATATTTCAATTCTACCTAGTACGATTAATGGGCAGCCGAGCGAGCGTAAATAAATCATCGTCATTTATTTCAATTCTACCTAGTACGATTAATGGTATAAAGGTATGGCGGAAATAAAGCATCCTGTTCTATTTCAATTCTACCTAGTACGATTAATGGAAGGGCGTACAAGTCGGAAGATTTTGCCGGATTGATATTTCAATTCTACCTAGTACGATTAATGGTAATACTTGGTACTGGACTTCCCTTAGGCTTCTCTATTTCAATTCTACCTAGTACGATTAATGGCTTCGGTTTGGGTATAGGCGGGGTCAGCCGTGATGGATTTCAATTCTACCTAGTACGATTAATGGTCAAACAGAGAGGTATATAATTTCGTCGTTTGCTGAATTTCAATTCTACCTAGTACGATTAATGGGCGACTTCGAGAAAGTATTCCTTGCCATTTTAAAGGATTTCAATTCTACCTAGTACGATTAATGGATTATGATTTTAGAGAAAGAATTAGAAACAAAAATATTTCAATTCTACCTAGTACGATTAATGGACCGTTACATGTCGGGCAGGTGTGAGCAACCTAAAAAATTTCAATTCTACCTAGTACGATTAATGGCAAGCCCTTTTTGTGTAACCAGAACTTTCATCACCATTTCAATTCTACCTAGTACGATTAATGGATTCCGGGCTTACTTCTATCACGGCGGTATCTTCGCATTTCAATTCTACCTAGTACGATTAATGGTTACCCTGAATCGATAAGGGATGCGAGAATATAATGAAATTTCAATTCTACCTAGTACGATTAATGGATAAAGAGGGCGACGATTACACGGGGTCTCTCTGGAATTTCAATTCTACCTAGTACGATTAATGGTTGAAATTCAGAAATAATACAGAAGGCTCGTTTTAATTTCAATTCTACCTAGTACGATTAATGGGGTTTGTTGTGCCCGAACGATTGGAGGATAAAACTAATTTCAATTCTACCTAGTACGATTAATGGTTTCAGTTTCTTTTCGCACCGCTCATTAGAGCAGCGATTTCAATTCTACCTAGTACGATTAATGGTCTCCAGCCACTCCCTCGCCTCTTTACTATTTTCTAATTTCAATTCTACCTAGTACGATTAATGGATTCTTGGTCTGAAACAGTAACCGTTTTTTTCTTATTTCAATTCTACCTAGTACGATTAATGGCTGAAGGTTCCCTGGATCGTAACATAGCGCCTTCATAATTTCAATTCTACCTAGTACGATTAATGGACTTCAATACACCGGATAACGAGCGGTTTTATCTAATTTCAATTCTACCTAGTACGATTAATGGGATGATTCCAGAAAGAAAATGTTCCTTTTGCTTTGCGTATTTCAATTCTACCTAGTACGATTAATGGATCGGCGCCCAATCATCCTCGTTTCCGTCCCACTTTTATTTCAATTCTATCTAGTACGATTAATGGTCTCTCTATATGATACAGATATGACATTTAAGAGCTAATTTCAATTCTACCTAGTACGATTAATGGTAAATGTTTTTTGAGTTGCGATCGTGTTTTTCGCAAATTTCAATTCTACCTAGTACGATTAATGGGCGTCAACTGCTTGTATATTTCTGTCTTTTTTAAATTTCAATTCTACCTAGTACGATTAATGGGTTTTGCGGAAATTCGACGTTGAGTTTATTCCCGAATTTCAATTCTACCTAGTACGATTAATGGCTTCAAGAAAATAGAATCCGCGCTCTACCTCAAAGACAGATTTCAATTCTACCTAGTACGATTAATGGTAATTCTTTTGTTTTCATAATTCTATTTTTTAAGATTTCAATTCTACCTAGTACGATTAATGGAACTCAAAGAGAACATCGAATTGATAACCGACGAATATTTCAATTCTACCTAGTACGATTAATGGTTTATGCCTTACTTTGTCGAAAAGAATAAAAAAGAATTTCAATTCTACCTAGTACGATTAATGGACAGATGCTAATTTTTAAAAACTATGATTATGGAATTTCAATTCTACCTAGTACGATTAATGGTTTTGAAGCCCTCTAAGACCAGTTTCTACTCCTTATTTCAATTCTACCTAGTACGATTAATGGCGGATTCAATCTTTGCAAACTCCTTCTCCACGAGATTTCAATTCTACCTAGTACGATTAATGGGAAAGAAACAGGATTAAGTTTTACAACGGTTCTTCATTTCAATTCTACCTAGTACGATTAATGGCAATAACACCGTCATTTTCTGACGGTTTTAATTTGCATTTCAATTCTACCTAGTACGATTAATGGATTTTTCCGTCTTTATACTTCCACCTCATTCTCCTATTTCAATTCTACCTAGTACGATTAATGGTCGCTCAAATCGGAAAATTGAACTTTCCTCCCCAGGATTTCAATTCTACCTAGTACGATTAATGGATTATCAATAGGAAAGCATGGAAGACGAGTTGGTAAAATTTCAATTCTACCTAGTACGATTAATGGTAGAAGTTAGCTTCGGTTAAGAGCGGGTAATCCGATTTCAATTCTACCTAGTACGATTAATGGTTCTTTTGAACAAAATCTACCTTTATGAGTCTTGTATTTCAATTCTACCTAGTACGATTAATGGCAAAAAATCAATCGGCAAACTTGGCCTATAATCTATTTCAATTCTACCTAGTACGATTAATGGTGCTGTAAAAGCGATAAACAATAATGCAATGTAAAATTTCAATTCTACCTAGTACGATTAATGGTCTTTGCGCTTCAAAGTTAAGAGACATTAAACCGGATTTCAATTCTACCTAGTACGATTAATGGCTCTCCAGCCACTCCCTCGCAGCTTGGGTATTTTCAAATTTCAATTCTACCTAGTACGATTAATGGAATCAGGCGAATTGGCAAAACAGGAAGAACTTAAATTTCAATTCTACCTAGTACGATTAATGGAACCCAACAAGTCAAGGTCTGCGACAATTGAACTGATTTCAATTCTACCTAGTACGATTAATGGTCAGCTCGGTGTATTTCTCCCTGAACTGAGCATTGGATTTCAATTCTACCTAGTACGATTAATGGGGGTGAAACACCTTCTATCCCTTCAAAGATTTGAATTTCAATTCTACCTAGTACGATTAATGGGTGCGGATCCTGACACCCCAAAACAGGAGGAAATATATTTCAATTCTACCTAGTACGATTAATGGAATTAAAATTCAGAAATAATACAGAAGGCTCTTTTTAATTTCAATTCTACCTAGTACGATTAATGGGTAATGGTGATATGAGTAGTATCGGAGTAACTACATTTCAATTCTACCTAGTACGATTAATGGATAAATTTGGATATTGTCAGAAGAACCCATATTTTATTTCAATTCTACCTAGTACGATTAATGGCCCGATAAGACCGCAGACGAGAACAAGATGGAAGCCGATTTCAATTCTACCTAGTACGATTAATGGTCAAATTTTAAAATATTAATAAATTTGTGCACCGAAGATTTCAATTCTACCTAGTACGATTAATGGCTTGTTACCCGAATATCATATTCCACATTCTGAAATTTCAATTCTACCTAGTACGATTAATGGCTTACAAGCTGTCGCCGCACTTTGTCGAGACGGAATTTCAATTCTACCTAGTACGATTAATGGTATTCGAAGGCACTTTGGAAGAGTGCCAAAAGTTTAATTTCAATTCTACCTAGTACGATTAATGGGGAAATGGATAAAGTTTTACCACACAACATAAACAGATTTCAATTCTACCTAGTACGATTAATGGCTTCGATAGCGTTTTGGAAGGCAGACATAAGACTATATTTCAATTCTACCTAGTACGATTAATGGATTTTCGGGGAGGATTGACCTTCTCTGAATGCTATATATTTCAATTCTACCTAGTACGATTAATGGTCAGCCCTACGCAGCACGGTTAAGCGAAAAAATAATTTCAATTCTACCTAGTACGATTAATGGCCTCTTAAAGTCAACGGTGGGGTTTTTAAACTCTTATTTCAATTCTACCTAGTACGATTAATGGTTTTGTATGGCGATATGGTCAAAGGCGCAATCGTAAGATTTCAATTCTACCTAGTACGATTAATGGTTAACACGGCACATGGTCTTGTTGCGCTATACGAATTTCAATTCTACCTAGTACGATTAATGGGTTCACCCCTCGTGAACCAATCCATGTATCTTTTATTTCAATTCTACCTAGTACGATTAATGGCCATTTTGGAGAAGCCAATTTCTTCCCTCATCACCATTTCAATTCTACCTAGTACGATTAATGGACGACACAGACATCACGCTGGAGCTACTCGAACGACATTTCAATTCTACCTAGTACGATTAATGGGGTCATAATGGGCTTTCCACCGCTTGTGCATTTTGTATTTCAATTCTACCTAGTACGATTAATGGCTTTGCCCGTCCTGAATTTACCCTCGCTATCTTCTATTTCAATTCTACCTAGTACGATTAATGGCAAATGAAACACCCATATCAAAATGAGTTCCTTGATTTCAATTCTACCTAGTACGATTAATGGTAACAGGATTGACAATATTAAAAAATAAGACAAGAATTTCAATTCTACCTAGTACGATTAATGGACAGCCACCCCGATTATAATGTTTTGTTGTTTTATTATTTCAATTCTACCTAGTACGATTAATGGCGTTTCGCCAATCCAATAGCCTCTCGGATTCTCGAATTTCAATTCTACCTAGTACGATTAATGGTTCGTGTAGTTATTGTCACTAACGACGACAATATTATTTCAATTCTACCTAGTACGATTAATGGTCCCATATTTTAGTTGCGATTTGCAAGGCGGCAGAAAATTTCAATTCTACCTAGTACGATTAATGGCTTTAATGGAGCCTCTGTGTTGTAGTTTATCTCATGTTTATTTCAATTCTACCTAGTACGATTAATGGGGTTTCTGCTCGAAGTTTATCAAGATTCCAGAAGATTTCAATTCTACCTAGTACGATTAATGGTTATGCCGAAAACAGCACGATCCCTTGGGACTACCACATTTCAATTCTACCTAGTACGATTAATGGTATACGTCGGTGCTGAATACACTCTCGCGAACTCATATTTCAATTCTACCTAGTACGATTAATGGTCTTCAGACCGAAGGCGATCAACGACAGCTCGGAATTTCAATTCTACCTAGTACGATTAATGGAACTCTGATGTTCCCCTTCGCAATGAGTATTCCATATTTCAATTCTACCTAGTACGATTAATGGAATTACGGACAATAATCTCAAGACGGAGGTCCGAATTTCAATTCTACCTAGTACGATTAATGGAATGTTCTCGCCCCATTGGGAACCGGTATCCTATAAATTTCAATTCTACCTAGTACGATTAATGGCCGGCAGCTCCTCGCGAACTTCTTTCTTCTTCCTTCATTTCAATTCTACCTAGTACGATTAATGGAAGGTTGCTTTATGCTTTGTGGATGGTGAATTTACTTATTTCAATTCTACCTAGTACGATTAATGGCCGGGATTATAGTAGACCGGGTACACGTCACTATATTTCAATTCTACCTAGTACGATTAATGGCAATTAAAAAAAAGTTAACAACCCTCTTTAACTCCTATTTCAATTCTACCTAGTACGATTAATGGGAAAATCTATTTTCGGCTGACTGCGTAAGACATCTATTTCAATTCTACCTAGTACGATTAATGGAAGGAAGCTCTTCAGCATCCGGCCGACATCTACGATTTCAATTCTACCTAGTACGATTAATGGTATTTCTGCACCTAAGCTTTTAAGATATTCGTATATTTCAATTCTACCTAGTACGATTAATGGTTATTTAACCATCAATAGTATTGTATATTCGAAAATTTCAATTCTACCTAGTACGATTAATGGTTGCTGCTGTTCGATAAGTTTGTCCTTTCCCTCGAATTTCAATTCTACCTAGTACGATTAATGGTTTTTATCAGCGTTGCTTCGTAATTTGCTTCAATATTTCAATTCTACCTAGTACGATTAATGGGGGAGTTCTGGTATAAAAAAGCACTTGAAATATTAATTTCAATTCTACCTAGTACGATTAATGGAATGGCGTTCATGGAAACATCGAAGATGTGGCAGTATTTCAATTCTACCTAGTACGATTAATGGACCCACTCGAAGGTTTGTTGCCCGTGTATATCGTTATTTCAATTCTACCTAGTACGATTAATGGAAATGAGAAATCGGGGAGCAGGGAAGACGACCAATATTTCAATTCTACCTAGTACGATTAATGGTTGTTGCTAACGTGGCGTTTACGAATGTTTAGAAATTTCAATTCTACCTAGTACGATTAATGGCTCCAGTCGTGACAACCAACGTCTGCATCTCGGGATTTCAATTCTACCTAGTACGATTAATGGCATCGACGAGATTAACTGTCAATGAAGTACCTTTTGCCAATTTCAATTCTACCTAGTACGATTAATGGCTTCATCGATTTGTGGTTCTCATTCACCGTCTTGAATTTCAATTCTACCTAGTACGATTAATGGCCGTTAAAAACGGCAAAAAATAAAGCTGTATATCAGCATTTAAACAGAAAAATATCATCGAATTCTTGTTGAAAAAGTTGTCGATAGCCAAAGATACAAAAATCCCGGGGTATCGACAACTTAGTTTATGTCCTTATTTTCAATATGTCAAAGAACTCATTCGGTTAAATTTGCTATTCAGCAATTAGATAAACAGTCCCATCGACAATGAGCTATAAAAAATTATCGGTACTACTTCTTTCTTTACCAATAATTTGCTTCTCAAGAAATTTATCTGAACGACTGGAAAAAATAATCAAACTATCATCCTCTTCTTTTTTCATTATCTTTTCCGCACCCAAGATTAATTCTTTTAGTCTAACTTCTGTTATATCCCCTTCAAATACGGAATTCTGAATCCAACTTAAATACTTCCGGCAAAGTTTAAGCATCTTCCCTACCCTCTTTTCGCCAATATCATACACCAGAATCACATACATCTACCACCACATTTTAAAGGGTTTATACTCTTCTATACTAAGCAGGTGCTTACTGAGTTTGTAACATTCGAGTTTCATCAGATGTCGATAACTGACTTTCCGTTTCAAGGAACGATGCTGGATAGTTTCCGTCAGTCTTTCTTCAAACGCTTTTACGAAGATTTTCTTTCCGGAAGGATTGAGCAAGCACCGGTTCAATTTATGATCGAAGTGCTTTTCCTGCAATTCCCTTTTATTGAGCAGTTTAAAAATCACCCTATCCACCAGGATTGGTTTGAAGATTTCCGTGATATCCAACGAGAGAGAATATCGCCTTTCTCCCGGAGTATGAAGATAGCTGATGGTGGGATTGAGCTGCGTTTGGTGTATCGCCCTCAGGCATTGGCTATAACACATCATATTCCCGAAGGAGATAAGCGCATTCACCTCATTGCGGGGAGGCTGCTTACTCCTACCCTCCATGCTGAAATCGTTGATGATCAGATCGAAGCCGTCATAATAAGTTTGCCGGATATTACCCTCAATCCCCATCAACTCGTCAACCGCTGTTGAATGAACTATCTGGGAGCTATATTCATCTATCTTCTCGATCACGCCGTCCAGGTCTTTTCCACGTATATTGTAATACCGCAGATTTTTGATCATGTTGAAGGCGGCTCCCTCAATAAATTTACGGGCAATCTCAATTCTTTTTTTCTTATTCTGATAAGCCGACGTTTGGGCGAGCAACATCTTTCCTGACAACAAATTATCACGAGGCATAAATGAACCGGTATAGTTCTCATAATAATCAAAGAAGTGAAGAGCGATATCTTTCTGTCCCAGGAAATTGAAAAGAGAGCTTTTAGCCTGTAAGGAACCGAACACATAAAACTCGGCGATATCCTCCACCGGAAGATAACGAGGTTGTCCAGGATGGAACATCTCCCCATTGCCATCCTCTTCGTAAGGAGTAAATTTCAATGTGTTATCCTTGCGTTCCAACAAGCCCGGATTAAAAAGATAGTATGTTTTCTTCATGATTCCGTTTCACTTACATAACAAAACTCATAATAACTACAATTCTTACAGATCCTTCCATTAATTACCGGAGGACAATCATCCGACCTGATAATCCCCAGAATATCCTGCTTCATAGCCTTGATTTTCTGCCGGTCATCGTCTGTAATGACCACTTTCGCTGTATGCCTGAGCGTTGGATACTCCAACAGTCCGGTAACGCCCTCAATACCATTTTGCTCCAACACATACATATAATATTTCACCTGCCATTCATGTGCTCGCTCCACTTTGTCCGAACGCTTGATCTCATGGATAATCTTATTCCGGGCATCGTAAAAATCGATCTTACATCCGTCAACCTCCAGTTCTTCGTATCGTTCCGACCTTTGTGGATATGTATTTTCGTGAATCAACCTGCCATCATAGACTAAATCGGATGTATGTTCAAAACGAATTCCGTTGGCGTGTAACCAAAGCTCTCGCTTACAGACATTATATAAATTTATTAATGTAGCGTTTATGTGCATAGTTATATAAAATTCGAATTCGAAAGTTTATCCGTATTAATTCCACTCTCAAAAGAATATATCTCTCTAAATGATTCCAAATACAAAAAACCGTATTTCTCTTCTCCATATGTTTTTAGCAATTCATAATCCGATCCATTAGGAAAAATGGAGAATGTGAACATGGATAGGATGGATTGAAATTTTTTCATCAAAATTTTGCTTTTTACAAAATCTTCATTTTGCCCATTTATCATTTCTGAATATCTTTGCCAAACTTCTGATCCGTTTAAAACATCCGTGTAAGAAATTTCCAATTCATTTAGTGTATCAATATTTTTATCCCCCACCAACAGAATATCAATTTCCAATGGTACAAAAACTGACACATTCTGTTGTATAATAATTTTCAACGATTTATCCACTTCTTCAAAATTTAATGTAGCCATAGATATGAACAAATCATCTATATTTTCTATAAATTCAGAGTGATTTTTCTCCTTAATTTTTTGAATTACGATACGATATAGCCTATCGAAATCTTTTTGCTCCAATATTTCATAGTATTCATCTTTAATATTTTTCATCAAGGAATAACGATCATCTCCACCATACAATGTTTTTTCCGTATTACAATCAAATATATACAACTTACAAGCAGGCTTATTCACATTACGGTTGATACGACCGGCTAATTGTTCCTCGCTATCAACAATGGATTTGTCTTTAAAGCCCAAATCCATATCAATATCCACGCCAGCCTCCACAACCTGAGTGGTAACAAGTAAAATTTTCTTTTTTCGTGTTTCTCCCAATTTCAGCTTATTGATAATCTGTCTCCTTCTTGGTTCTAATATGGTTCCGGACAATAAAAGGATTTCATCAAAAAAGTTAATCTTTTCATTTGTGGCCTTTGAGATTGAATAATAATCACTGGCTGTTTTTTTGAATATAAATTCTATAATAGTGAAAACGCTATCAGGATATTTACCATTTGTCTCTGCATAGTCCCTTGATTTCTCAAAAACAACAATATTCAGATTTTCAAGATAATTGGAAATATTATTTTTATCAGGTTTATCCCATTCTAACAACGAATAATCAAACTGTACTCGGTTACAAAAATTCGGATTTTGAAAATATTTGTTTTTGTCCGCTATAAGATACACAAAATCGCTTGCCAGCTCTTTTCTATCAATTATATCTCCGATTTTAGGTAAAGTCGCGGACATAATGATAAACCTCATATTGAAATATCGGGCATAATTGACTATAAAATAGACTATTTTATCCCATATTTTAGGTGAATAAGATTGAATTTCATCAATAATAACCACCGAGTTAGTAAATCTATGCAAAAGATAATTCGTTTCTTTTGCATTAGTTTTTAGTACATCGAAAAACCGTATATGAGAAAGCAGTGTTACCGGATAGTTCATGAATAAAGCATCCAGATAGTTTTTATAGTCTGAATCTTCATTAATATCTCTTTCTCTTGTTCGTTTTTGTATAGGCGCTTTTGAATGAATCTCAGCAATTTCACTTTCCATCAACCCGAGTGTATCAACAAGAGACAGATAGGTTTGTGTTATCAGTGTGGTAAAAGGAAAAACATAAAATATTTTCTGAATTGACTGATCTGTTTTCAGTAATTCCGCCAATGCCAACATTGAAACATTTGTTTTACCGCCACCCGTTGGAGCCTCAATGTAAAAGAGCCTTTTACCTGTATTCTTTCTTACATTGCCCACTACCTCCATCGCGATGCAACGTCTTAAAGCGTTCAAATTATCATTGCTTTGTGTTATATAGTTATCTGGATTTACGGGTTCATTATTACCTATTGCATCATAAACTTCTTTATTATATGATTTTAATATCTTCGCATTTGCGATAATATTCTTTTGAATATCTTCTGTCAACAAGCCAAAATCGGTCACCATTTCCACCCAATCATTCATATAATGAGCCGTTGCTAAATAATCAGAGGCTGTCAACAAAGAGTAATTAAGTTTAATGAGCGCATAAAGAGGAAAAGCATTTTCCGTGGTACAAATATTTCTATTAAAACGATCAAAAAGAAAATTGAAATTGGCATTTGCTAAAAAGAAATTATGGTATTTTTCTATATCGGAATCATTTAAATGATGTTTAAATAGCGTCAAGAAGGGTTTCAAAGCAAATAGATCTTCATTATCCCAATTTGTTTCATTCTGTGCTTTATCTATCCTTGCACTATGATGTTTGAAGATCGGATAACTTAAATACAATGCAACATTGGTCAAAAAAATTTGTTCCTCTTCAGTAAGTTCTTCCATAGCAAGAAAATCCTGAAAGAATAGAGCCAAAAACAGATACACACTTATCACAGAATGCTGATTTTCGAAAGAATGCTTTACCCTCAATATATCAACATGATTTTTCATCCGGTTAAATTGAAAGCCATGATTCAATTTTCCTAAATCATGAAAAGCAATTGCTTGCCAAAATAATTTTTTAATTGCTTCGGCAAGCAATGCTTTATTTACCATACCATGAGGAATAGCATCAGCTATCAGTCTTTCGATTATCCCTTCCAAATTGTTTATTACCTCCATTCTTCGAGCATAAAGCATAACCAATGCTGAATGTTCCGAAAGCAATTCTGGTTTTCTACCCACTTGATTTTCATTGGGTAAATGAGCAAAATAACAGCTACAATTTGGAATTAAATCTTCAAAGAACCGACAGTCATATTGGGGCATATCTGTTTAAAATAATTGAACTATATTATCATCATTGATTTGGTAAAATTCCCCCATTTCGCTCATGTTCATTTCAGCTTTGAATGAAGCGTTCGAATACACAAAATCAGCGTAAGAGTATTGGTAAAGTTTCTCATCAAAACCGATCGGAAGTTTTTCAAAATAAAGAAACGACACTTCTTTTGATTCAGAAGAAAACATTGACATTGAACGAGCTATATATCCGCTAACGGCATCCGTCTTTGCAAAAAGAGATAGAATTTTATAGTTATGGCTAAAATCAAATTTTTGCACTGAATAATCTCCTTTTGCGTTAGTCCACCAAGCCGAAAAATCATTCTTACCCATATATGGTAGAAACTCGGCATTGTACGATAAAATATTATCGTACAAATCTCTTTCATCCTTATAATCAATATTTAAAAGCACATAACAACGGTACTCCGGTTTTAATAGTATTTGTTCGGAAACAATCAAGTTTCCCCCTTCTTCGTTACTCGCAAATCCCGTACTATTGTTATAACTTACAATCTCTTTGGTGTAATTCCCTTTATCACTTTCAAGTGGCTGAATACCAACTTTCAAATGCTTGAGTCTTTCATAATATTCAGGAAATACACCATTCTTTTCGTATCCTTTCATACCTGCAATTGCACCGAGTATTCCGAGCAATGCAGGCTTATGGATCATATTGTAAGTCAAATAAATACCATCGTTTATGTCAGGTTTTTTAAGAAAACCCATTTCCGCTTTCAAATCAAACGATATTAATCTTTGATTTGTATCCATCTTATAAATCGATTTCAGTTACACCTGTTGGCAAATTCTTCACGCTGCATGTTTGTCTGTTGTAATAAACTTCTATCGTTTCGATTTCATTTTTGAATCGCTCCAGTTCTATATTCAATCCTTCAAAATCATAAACACATTTTCCATCTGATTTTGTATCTTCCAATTTTATTAAGGTTACAAAATTGGGCAAAACTATTTTCGAATTTTCTTTCAGTTGCACCCAAACGAGCATTTCGTTTTCGCAACCTGCCTTTGAAGCAGAGTCATACCAAGTAACACCTCGACGCATCGCTTCTTTGAGTTTGGCAATATCTTCAGAAGAAACCGTTTGGGCGTTTTCAGCCAAAGCCGCCACATCTTTAAGATTTAACGGATTTACGGAAAAATGATGCAAGTAATGCCCTTCTTCCAATTTTGCCTGACGTCCGATTGTCGTCATTCCTTTTTCGGCATCGGGATCATCAGCTTTATTACTGAAAGGAGAAGTTATTTGTTCAGTAAAGATATTGTTTTCTTTCCAAACATTTATTCCATGATTAATTTGAACTGTTCCATGAATGGAGATATTTGTTTCGGCTGCAAAAGTTGCTCCAAACAGTCTAATATCCAAACAACTTAAAAGATTTTTAGCGACAGATGTTTTTACTATTTTGTCTTTTTCTTTACCTGTTCCTTTTGGATAGTCTCCGAAATATTTTTTATAAGTTTCGTCTAGGGAAATAGGATTAAGATTTGCATTTAATGACTTGAAGTAGAAAATTTTCTCTGTGTTAAACACATCTCTCAAATAATTCTTTACAGTATATTTATACGCTTTATCCGTTGCGTATACTACTCCATTGGGTAAAGTGCGCGGTTGTCCTGAAAAGTCGGCATTATAATTTGAGTTGATTGCCTTTACTACTGCGCAGCCGAAAACTCTGTTTTTAAATTCTGACATAATTTAAATCTCCTATTTTTTAATTGTTATTTTCATTTTCTGTTTTCTCTGTTTTTTCATATACAACACACGGACAGAAGCAACCAGCTAAAAAATATTTCAGCAGAGGTTTCATTTCTATATTGCTTTCATCAGTTAACACTTGTGAAGCAAGCCGTTCAAATTTCCCTTTATATACACCAATATCGTGTTTATAAATAGCTATTGTCTGAGCAATAGCATCCTGCAACTGATTGGATTTGTTCTTTTGCAGGTACGGCTCAAGCATTGCGTAAGTTTTGTTACTTGAGGCACTTCGGTCAATAAGGTAAGAGACAATCTGTCCAGCTCCAAAAGCAAAATCTTCGGGCGTTTCCAAATTAGTTTCTCCTTTTGCGACACTACTCATTTTAGATATAAGCTCTGTTACTTTTGATGCCATATCATTTCCTATTAAGTTATTATTGTTAAATAAATTATATATACTAAACCAGATATTTATTTTTTCTCTGACAGGGTAAAACATAGAATGTCTCTCGTTTTTGTATTCATCCATATTAATATCAGAAAGGATTGCTGAGTAAACCATATCATCAAACATTCCACAAGTTATGCTCTGACGCCTTGACTTGTAAATGAAATCATATATGCTTTCCCTATATTTATAAAAGGAAGATAATGTTTCTTTTGTAACCGTCCATCCTTTGAATGATTTTTGACTTTCAATCTTATCACCGAAATAGTTGCCCATTAAAAAGCCGTGGGCTTTCCCTGTATTGTTGTTGTATTTAACAAACAAATCATTAAGTTCACTTTCGACCTCAAAAAGATTTGAAATTGTTTTTGAAGAGGGTTTTCCTGATAATTCTGTATAATTATTAATTATCTCATTAAGATAAAAGTGGAATGAAGGAACGAAATCTAAATCATTGATAATTAATCCGTCTTTGGAATTTGTATAGTTAAACAGATAGTAATCGGGGAAATATTTTTCATTCGTTTTTTGAAACAGTTTTATCAAAAGTTGTCTATATGTAATAGGCTCTTTTTCATCATTAAAAATCTTAACAATTTCCTTGTTTAATTCTCGTTTGTCAACAATTATTGGCAGCGGATTGGGGAGTACTTTTCTCTTTATCAGTTTTTCAAATTTATTCAACACAAGAGCATCTTCTCTCGACAATCTTTGATTTATACCCTTAATCAAACTGCTCGTTTTGTGTTGTAGAAAAGGTTTTTTATTTGCAAAAGTATTTTTAAATCCTACAACACCCAATTCATTGACTGTTAATTTTTCATCATTAAAAATCTCATTCCGAAAATACTTAAAATAATATTCTCTTTGTACCTCATAAGATACTGACTTTAAGTATATTCTCAAATAATCTTTATCAATAAGAACCTGATATTCATCTGTCTTTTGAATTTCTTCTATTATTTTATCAAACTGTGAATAAAAAGCCTCTATTACTGCATCAAACTTAAATGTTTGCTTTTGAAGGATATCAGAAAGATTTTGTTGTTTCTTTTTTTGAGTATTATCTCCAAAAAACATAAGTTTTGCGTTCTTTTTGTAATCATTAAGTCTGGACTTTATGATCTCTATTCTTTTTAAACGAATCAACGCTTCGTTTTCTTTCTTCTGCTCGGCTGTTGGCTTCTCTCCTTTTCCCCATTTTCTTATACCCAAATTTCTTTTGTCTTCGTCATTAAAATTGAAATTAAATGCCACAGCGAAAGGCGAACAAGAGTGAATCTTTTTCTTTTTATCAAATTTTCCAACTTTATCCATAGTAATATAGTCGGATACTTCAATAAACTTCATGCAGTCATCCCATAATTTAATTTCTATATTCTTACCATCATAGTAATCAAAATCTATTCCCTTCTGAAGCGGGTGATTAATCCATTGACCTTTTTCATCAATTTCAATGAAAACATGCAACCCCTTACTCGGCTGAACTTTCCATTGCATAATATCAGGTATATCTTCAATAAGATTCTCCGTAAAATTTATTATTTCTCGTATCATATTATTTATTCTATTAGATTTTGTTATTCGAATTACGCCTATTTCGTTTTTAGGCTGATTGGAAACTTTTCCACATTAATATTTGGAATCTCACCTATTTGTAGCGTCCTCACTCATCCCGAACCCCTGACTATTCTTACTACCCAGGCCGGTTTCATACATTATCTTCACCAATTCCAAGGGAGCTGTCAATTCGAACCGGCACATAAAACCACGGATTTTGCTCTCCTGGGGCGTACCTTCTTTGATGGCAATCAAACTCGATCTCGGTTTTGTAAGCGCTCTGAGGTAGAATGGGAAACGCTCCTCCGGAAAATCATGACCGTAAAAGGCCCTGTACTTATTCAATAAATTAAGCCTCACGATGTCGGTGGCATCAGGATGATCTGGAGATATGTATTTCTCCGAGCCATCGTCTTCCTGTCGTACGATACAGGCCGGGGACAACGTTTCGAATACCATAGTTTCCGTAAATACCGGCGAAGGAAGCATTTCCACACTCTGCACCCGGAAACGGATGTTTGCGCGACGGTCGCCCAACTCGAAAGATTGCTCCCTAAATAATCCCTGTACAAACTCCTGGGTACTGCGATCCGGTAAAAAAGAGATATACCACTCCACCGTATTGGAGAGTATTTTCAAATACGGACCTTCAATGGAATATCGTGGCATGAACAATCTAGAAAAGGTAAATAATTTGAAACGCCTCTGATCGTCTTGAAATCCATTTTCGTGCAACCATGACGAAAATTCACTTCCGGAATTGGATAGAATCCTGTATATCAAAGACGATGCGGCATATTGGTAATTCAAAGGTATCCGGTCGCCTTTTGTGTTTCTATCGATAATTAAAATCAATTTAAAGCGCATTTATACGTATTGATTGTAAGCCTCTATATATTGTCGTAAAAATAGTCTTTATTTAATCAATCCTTGGAAAGATTTCGTTATTTTACGTTAACACGCCCGTTACATGTGCAACTAATAATAAAACACAAATCAGCCCGAAATCAGGTGCAAAAAACCATTCAAGCGTATATTGAAACCCGAATCAGTCAGATTTAGCCCTAAGAGCTGCACTCAGCCTATTCCGGTTGAATGTAAACACTATTGGAAATGTCCTGCAGGTCGTGCGAAGTGAAGTAGATCCAGAAATGGGTCGTGGCCGGATGCCACATTTCGTCAAGCGTCACAACTGCCTTGCCTACGGCACGGATATATTCCGGAGATGTTTTGACTTCTGCGGGGTGAACGGGATCGAAACAAACAATATTTATTCTATCATTAGCGCTTCCCGGGAGGAAAGGATATACAAGTTGTGCGTTCCAACTGAAAGTGGCCGTGTGGGAAAGAGGATCAAGATGAAGATGGATATCTGTGGGTAATTGAAGCCTACCCGCGGAAATCTGAATTTTGCCGTAATTGACGTGTAAATCGGGATAAGTGCCTTCTACCGCTTCGCGACAAGCTTTTCCTATTAACGCCCTGTATACGTTTTCATTGCCCGGATGTCCTCGTTTAATGATTTTATGCAGGGGGGAAAGCCCCGTGATGATACGGGCTCTGGCCGTCAGGCAACTTCTTCGCAGTGCTGTTCGCCGGGATCGTATTCATCATCTCCAACTACTCCGAAACGATGCAGCAGGCCAGCTTCCTGGTGATGTTCTTCATATCCTGGTCTTCATCCTGCTGAGCGGCCTGTTCACGCCGGTATCGAGTATGCCCGCATGGGCACAGGCGATTGCCGCCGTCAATCCGTTCACCTACCTCACCGCCAGCCCGCGTATGCTCTATCTCAACGGCAGCACCCTGGCCGACATATCGGGGCAGTTGCTGAAGATCACCCTTTTCGCAATTATCCTGAACGGATGGGCGATCGCCAGTTACAGGAAGAGGGGGTAGCGGGAAAGTGAAAAATGAAAAGGGAAAAGGGAAAAGGGAAGAGGGAAAGTGAAAAACAAAGGGGGATGCGGAATAGATATTATTTATTCCAGATAATGCTGAAAAAGGTTGTCGACCATGATAATATTTAGTAAATTTGCATCAGACATATTTACAAAGACTATAAAAAGAAACGAATATGAAGACATTAGATTATTTAGGATTAGATCCGAAGAGTACAGAAAAGACAGTGGATGGCTTACAGAAATTACTGGCCAGCCTGCAGGTTTACTACACCAACCTTCGTGGATACCACTGGAACGTGAAAGGCGTTGAATTTTTCGGTGCACACGAAAAATACGAAGAGTATTACGATGACACGGCTGAAAAGGTGGATGAAGTAGCAGAACGCATCCTGATGTTGAGCGGCGTGCCGGCTCATAACTTCAGTGAATACCTGAAAGTATCGGTCATCAAAGAAACCGGTGTGGTATCCAACTCAAAGGAGATCGTAAAAGAGATCCTCGACTCACTAAAAGTGTTGATCGCTTTGGAACGCGAAGTATTGGAAACTGCTTCGGAAGGAAATGACGAAGGTACCGTGGCGTTGATGAGCGACTATATCTCGGAACAGGAAAAAACTGTCTGGATGCTCACTGCATATCTTTCATAGGGAACCATTGAATATCTCATAATGCTGAAAACAAGGGATTTGAATATTGACATGTAAAGTGTCGATAGGATATCCGGATCAGCGTTAAGGATCAAAATAAAAGAGAGCGAATCACTTGTTGGTTTGCTCTCTTTTTATGCCATTCAGCCATTTTTATTGCTCTGTCGGATACCCGATTGCTCTATAAAATTCTACTGCCCTATTATCGACATAAATTGTTTGCGGTAGGTGTCCCCCATCGGGATATGTTTTTCTCCGATGATAATACGCCTTTTATTGATACTTGAAATCTTGTTCTTGTGGATGATATAAGAGCGGTGGACACGCATAAAGCGATCTGACGGAAGGTCTTCTTCCAACGCTTTAAGGCTTATCAGTGACAAGATAGGCTTTGGCTGGCTTTCTGTATATATTTTCACATAATCCTTCAATCCTTCGATATAGAGGATATCGTCAAACAGCACATGCAGGAGTTTGTAATCTGATTTCACAAAGATACCCGAATTCTCCTGTACCGCTTCGGTAGCCGGCTTCTTATCGGTCATTTCGAACCAGTTCAGTGCCTTTTTGGCAGCAGTAAGGAAATCAGCAAAAGAAAAGGGCTTCAGAAGATAATCGAGCGCACTTACCTTATATCCTTCCAGGGCGTACTCACTAAAAGCGGTAGTAAAAATGATCCTGGTATGGCCGCCGATAATGCGGGCAAACTCCATCCCATTCACTTCAGGCATCTGGATGTCGAGAAAAAGCAGATCGACCTTCTCTTCGGCAAGATGCTTCATGGCCGACAACGCATTGCTGTATTTGCCCGTCAGTTTCAGGAAAGAGGTTTTCTGTACATACGACTCCAGAAGCGATAGCGCCAATGGTTCATCATCCACGATCCAACAATTGAGTATCATTCGACTGTTTTTTTGTATCGATCAAAAGCATGGTTGTATAAACATCGTCTTCAATAGAGGTCTTCCATTGATAATTGTCGGGATAAAGCAGCTCCAGTTTTTTCTTCACCAGTTCGAGGCCGATGCCGCTTCCGCTCTTATCGGATTCCGATTTCGGGAAGTAACTATTCCGGGAGACAAACTCCACTTTTCCGTCGGGATGCTCCCTGAGCGAGATATCGATAAACGAAGGCTTTTCCCCGCTGATACCATGCTTGAACGCATTTTCAATCAAAGATATAAAAATTAACGGAGAAATAAACGTATTTCCGGATTCGGAATAAGAAAGATTGGTAGTCAGTTTCACATTGTCGGGCAGACGTATCCGCATCAACTCTATGTAATTGCGCATAAATGTAGCCTCCTGCCTAAGAGGTACAAACGTCTGGTTATTTTCGTAGAGCAGGTGGCGCAACATCTTGCTCAGGTCCATCACCGCCTGTTGCGCCCTGGGGGGATCGAACTCTATCAGCGCATAGATATTGTTCAGCGTGTTCAGCAGGAAATGGGGATTGATCTGGTTTTTGAGGTTTTGCAGTTCCGCATCCGACTTTGCTTTCTCCAATTCTTTCCGCTCGTTGTCCACTTCAAACCAACGAACGGTCATCTTCAACGCTACACTCAATCCGGCCATCAAAAACAACCACGTGGAATTTCTTACCAGAAACAGGAGCTGCATATTGCTACTCCAGCCTCTACCCCCACCCCGTTTCATGCGCCTCCGCGGCCTCAGTTCCGGTATAAGGGTTTCAATCAGATCCCGTCCGTAATGCATCAGGAACGCTACTGCTAGAATAAGCAGCAGGTTGTAGAGGATGAACCGTTTGGTCTTCCCTTTATACAAGAGCTTATCGATCAGCAGGAAATAGTTGAGGTAAAATACCAGCATGAATCCCAGTAACTCAGGGAGCGACCGCATGAAGGACTGCCAGTAAAATATACGTTCGGAATCCATAAAAAAGTAGGGGAGAATGAAAATCACCCCCCACAGTAATATGTGCATAAGCACATTGTTCCATGCTCCTCTTTGTTTTGACTTTAACAGTTCATCCATTATCCTGCAATTAATAGCCGTTCAGTTTCATTAGACTTACCTTAGTCGTTTTCAATTCTCAGCAGAAGCAAAATTATCCTTTGCTCATTTAATTCAACGAAAAAGTTCAAATCCTATTAAATAGGACCACCCGGTCCGCCGGGACCCGGACCTCTTCCTGGACCTCCAAAACCTCTTCTCTGAGGCATCATATCTTCTTGTGTGACACCGCCTTTAAATATATTGAACCTATACACGAAATGCACCATGAAATAACTTGTAAGCGTATTAGTGGTCGTGTCTTGTATATAGTTGGATGTCACACTTCTGTTGATATTACTGCGTTGTTGCAGGATATCATATATTTTAAAACGGATGGTGCCGTTCTTTTGTTTAAACAACGTCTTCTGTAAAGAAGCGTTCCACAGCCATTCGTTTTGCTCAAAACCGTCGGTATAACCTGAGTTGGTGGAGTAATTGATATCGCTTTCCAATGTCAGATCCCACGGCAGATAAATCGCAGTGGTAGCGCTTCCGCCATAGTTCAGATATTGCTGGTCGATCTGTCCTTCGAGACTGTTGGTAACATTGTTGAAATTGACATTACCGCGGATAGAGAAGTCGAACTGGTCAGAACGGTAGTTCAACCCAAGTGCTTCCATCAATGATATCTGCCTGTTCGTATTCTTATCTTCAGCGGTAAACTCTTTTGGTGCATCCTCTCCGGAAATCGATTTAGAGTATCCGTATCCCTGGTTATATCTTGCGAATGACATCGAGAAAATGGAGAACTTGATATTTTTCAACGGCACATTGAAGATCACGCGTGCATCGGTATTCCAGTTTCCCGATACGTTACGGTAAGTGGCTTCCTTACGCCCTGTGGTCACATCGGTGATAGTTGCCGACACGATATCATTCGTCATGTATGCTCCATTCAGGTAAGCCGACAAGGAGCTGGCCTTTTCCGGATTCGAACGTTGGTAACGTACATTGAACCGGTGTTGGAAGGAAGGCTTGAGATCGGGATTACCATAGCGGATATTCAGCGGGTCGGAAACATCAATCACAGGTGAGAGCTGTGTTACCGATGGTTGCTCGGTGCGTCCCCAGTACCGCAGACGGAGATTGTGCGTACGGCTCCAGCGATAATTGAGCTGTGCCATGGGAGCAAAATTGAGTACATCCTGTTTGGTGTCGTGTATCATGTCTGTTCCGATAAATGTTTTACTGCGGGAACTGGACGGTTCCATTGAGACACCGAACATATAGTCGTAATTCTCTCTTACCGACCTGAAATTCAGCTCAATCTCCTGATTCACGAAATTATTTTCAAGCCGTTTGCTGTAGGTTGAATCGAGTACGGTATATTCTCCAAACTCATCCTGGGTGCGCGTATCCTTATCTGATTCCGATACATTCTGACTGTATTCATATGCCAGCTGCAGGAAGTTATTTCTGCCTATCGGTTCCACATAAGAGAGGTAAACCCGCCAGGAGGTGTTGTCGCTTGTGTTCGTGAAGCGCTGGTCGATAAGATCATCGGGGCGGGTTCCGTTATAAAAGGTGCCTGAGACGCTGGTACCGGTATTTTCTGATTCGCCTCTATTGGCACGTAACTGGGCGCTCAATATCCGTCCCTCTTTTCCCAACTGACGGCTTATATCCAGATTTCCTCCATAATCTTTTCCATTCCCTTCTGAAAAATATTCGGAATTACCATAATTGATGGTATCACCCGACAGTTCATTCCGGGTATGGAAATCCCCTGTTTCGTCGCGATTGTTGTTATAGAACGCCACATTCGGCCGGAAAATAATGGTGGTGGCATCATCAGGATTCCATTCCATCCTGAGGTCCATATTAAAATTCCGACTCCTGTTGTTTGACCGGTTGCTTTCATTTTCCAGGGTGTTTCCTGCACTGAGGATATTTTGGGTGAACACATCCGACTGTACATCGGTATCAGTAGATCCGTATCGCACATTGCCTCCGATCTTGAATCTGGAAGAGAGTTGGGTACTGAAGTTACCCCCCATATTCAATGAGGTGGATATACCGTCTCTTGCCCCGAACATCCGGCCTCTGCCTCCCCGGCCGCCCATACTACCGAACATAGCTCCTGCCAGATCGGAGAATCCGGCATTATTGGTATTGTTGATACCGCCGAGAAAGGTATACTGATTTTTATCCTTCATGTAATTAACCATACCATTGGCTTCATAGCGGTCTTTGCTTCCATATCCTGCGAAAGCATTCCCAAAGAGCCCTTCCTTCATGCCGGGACGCACCAGCAGGTTGATCACATTCTCTTCTTCACCGTCGTCGAACCCGGTCATCTGTGCCATCTCTGTTTTTCTCTCAAGCACCTGCAGCTTCTCCACCATCTTAGCCGGGAGATTTTTAGAAGCTACTTTTGGGTCGTTGCTGAAGAATTCCTCTCCATCGACCAGTATCTTGGTGATCTCCTTTCCATTTACAGTAATCTTTCCTTCACTACTGATCTCCACACCGGGCATTTTCTTCAGCAGGTCTTCCACCACTGCGCTCTCCGTTACTTTATAAGAGTCGGCATTATATTCCAGCGTATCTCCCCGTACTGCAATTTCCGGTGCTTTGGCAGTGACCACAGTCTCCGACAGTAAGATATTGTCGTTTTCCATCGCTATATTACCCAATTTCACATTCGGATTGGATGAGGTCACCTCCACATTCCGAAATATGTCGTTATAGCCGATGTAAGAAATATGTAGAATATAAGATCCGTTTTTTACCGGTATTGTAAACAGCCCCTTATCATCGGAAGCTTTCCCGGTAACAAAACTGCTGTCTGCCTGCTGGAGTACACGTATATTGGCCATCGGCACCGGCTCTTCCGTTTCTTTCTCTATCAACTTTCCCGATATGGAACTGTTTGTCTGTGCCTGCAGCATACATGAGAAAGCAGGGAATAAAACAGCCATCACCAAAAAACAAATCTTTTTCATATGATAAAAATATTCTTTTCTAACATTCACTTAACCGATTCATCCGGAAAGAAGAATTATATCAACCTCCATTTTTTAAATTCAAATTGTATATTTGAATTCGCAACAAAAATAGCATAGTCGTCAGGTTTCCACAAAAGAAATAGATGAACTCTCCTATTTTATCGACCAACAGTGGCTTTGAGGCGATCAAGCCTGTAAATCGGAAGGAAAGAAAATGACTGTTTGTCTTTATTATTTGTAAATTATTTATAATTTTGTCTGCAAATCCATAGTTATATAAGAAATTTATAACGAAAACGCTCCATTTGATCATGCTAAAAACATTAAAAAGTGAAGATTGGGTCTCCACACTCATTGGTGGGGTTATCCTTGTACTGGTAATCCTTTTACCGTCGGTAATGAAGAATTATGTGCAGATGTCACTGGTGATAGCCGTATTGGCTTATCTGGGTTATCTCTTTATGGGAAATAAGGATAAGGGAGGATTTATACTCTCGTTTGTGGTTGTCTACGCACTTGCCTGGTTGGCAGAATATATTGCCGGTCTCAGTCCGATTAAGACGATCGGCCTGGAGTCGGTCTTTTTTGCCGTACTCATTGGGTTGCTCATACGCAATACGGTTGGTTTACCGAAATGGCTGGCCCCGGCAGTCAAGAGTGAATACTATATCAAGGCAGGGTTAGTAATCCTGGGTAGTTCCATCCTTTTCAACGAGATTATGCGGGCCGGTGCATTGGGGATGATACAAGGGATTATTGTGGTGTTCTCTGTATGGTATTTCAGCTTTTGGATATCCACCAGGGCATTCAGGATAGATAAGGAGATGTCGATGTTGTTATCGAGTTCGGTATCTATCTGTGGGGTTTCGGCAGCCATCGCCACGAGTGGTGCGATTAAAGGTGATCCCAAGAAGCTTTCATTTGTGATATCACTGGTACTTATTGTAGCTATTCCCATGATGTATCTCCTGCCCTATCTGGCAAAATGGATGGGATTGAGCGAGGAGGTTGCCGGTGCCTGGCTGGGGGGTACCATCGATACGACAGCCGCTGTGGTTGCTTCCGGAAAATTTATCGGAGAGACGGCCGAACAATACAGTGTGATCATCAAATCGGCGCAGAACGTGTTATTGGGTGTTGCTGCATTCGCCATCTCCATCTATTGGTCGTACAAGGGTACCAACAGCGAGATCCGCCCCTCAGGCAGTGTGCTTTGGGAGCGGTTCCCGAAATTTGTTCTCGGTTTCCTGATTGCTTCGCTGATATTCAGTTTTGCCTTTGATGCAGAAACCGGCAAAGAACTGTCGCGCGTGGCAAACAGAGGTGCGCGCGGACTACTTTTCTCTTTGGCTTTCGTATGTATTGGATTAGAGACCGATTTCCGTTATATCTTCAGGAAAGAAAATGCCAGATATATCTGGTCGTTCCTCACGGCGCAAGGTTTTAATATCATACTGACCCTGCTGGTTGCCTGGCTACTGTTCAGTAATTACTGATCATAATTCTTTCGCCAGTTTCAGCCAGTGAAAAGCTGCTCTCTCGGTCGAGATATCTGCCCAGGAGTCGATATGAAATTCGAAGCATATCGCCGATGCGGTAGGGAGATTATCGAGGCGTACACCCAGGTCATTGATCAGTTCCGTCACTCCGGGATTGTGCCCCACGTAGAGGCAACGATTCACCTCGTCAGGCAATTTTGAAATTACATTCAGTATCCAACGGGAAGGAGCGAAATAGAGATTCTGGTCGGTTCTGATCTCTTCCTGCGGATAACCAAGGCTTTGTGCGGCCAGTATGGCAGTATCATGTGCCCGTCTTGCGGATGAAGAGAGGATCAGGTCGGGTACTCCCCATTTTTTTAAAATAAATCCTCCCATGTCGGAGGCGTTTTTATTACCACGATCGGTAAGGACCCGATCGTAATCATCTTTGGCCATTGTATCCTGTTCGGCTTTGCCATGACGTAAGATAACAAGTTGCTTCATATAGTTTTGGCTTATAGGTAGCGCTGTAACATTTTTTTCAAGGCACAAAAGTAATTATAATTTTTGACATAATATATTTTTGTGTATTCCGACTTGATAATTCATATTTATCAAATCTTTATTCCTATTTTTGTGTTCTATCAAAAATATTCTGCTTATGACGAAAAAGATCGTAAAGAGAATCGGCATAATCACTGCGGCTATTCTTTTTTTATTGATTGCCGGATTTCTTTACCGGACATTCTTCAGGCCCACTTATGCGGGGAACGGGAATATATCGGGTATTCTGGTCTTCGGGTTGCTTACAGGAATTGTCATTGCCTGGCTCCTGTTTCAGCTATGGAATATACGGAAAACCCAATCGGGTACCGTCACCGCCTCTCATACGGTTGTCGAGGGCATAAAACGGGTTTTCAAGATCGTAGTGGCCGAAGGACAACTCAACGAGATATATAATTATGAAAACACAAAAAAACTGCTGAAGTTCATTCCTTCCACAAAAAAAGCATTGGTTATTGTGCGTGCACAAGTGCTGATCGGTTATGATATAAATAAATGCGTGTGGGAGATCGATGAAGAACACAAAGAGATCCGGCTGCAGGATTTTCCCAAACCGGAAATCCTTTCTGTTGACTGTGATTTCAACTATTATTATTTTGAGGATGATCTGTTCAATGTGATCGGGAGAAAAGACCTGCAACAGATTCAGACCCTGGCGAAAGAACAGGTGAGAAAAGCCGCATTGCAAAGCGGATTGATGAAGATTGCAGCCGATCAGATGAAGTTGTTGCTTGAGGAGGTGACGGCAGCCAACCAATGGGCTATAAAGAATATCGGACTGATTGATGATTACAAGGTACTTCCTGAGCCGGAAGAAGAAAAAAAAGAGAGCTCCGAAAAGGAACTCCCTTTATTAAAGCAGTTAAACCTGTTTGATAAGGCGTTTGATAAGTTCGATAAAGCTGTCAGGTTTTTTAAATCCTGATTATTATTCCCAGTTCAGAATCACTTTACCACACTGGCCTTCCTCCATCACATCAAATCCCTTCTGGAAATCATCGATACTGAAACGGTGAGTGATGATGGGGCTCAGATCCAATCCCGAGATGATCATCTGTTCCATCTGGTACCATGTCTCCCACATTTCACGGCCGTAGATCCCTTTCAGGGTAAGCGCCTTGAAGATGATCTCGTTCCAATCCACCATCGTATTATTGGGCAAAATACCCAGCAGTGATATCTTGGAACCGTTGTACATATTGGCTATCATCTCCCGGAATCCGGCAGGTGAACCGGACATTTCCAGTCCCACATCGAAACCGCGCATTCCCAGTTTCTCTACTGCCTGTGCTATTGTTTCTCCTTTTGAGACATTTACCGTAAGCGTAGCTCCCATTTTCCTGGCTATATCCAACCTGTATTCGCTCAGGTCGCTCACCACGATATAGCGGGCGCCGGCAAAACGGCAGATTGCAGTAGCCATGCTGCCTATCAGTCCCGCACCGGTGATCAGCACATCTTCGGCGATCAATGGAAAAGAGAGAGCGGTATGAGTAGCATTGCCGAACGGATCCATGATAGAGGCAATCTCATCAGGTATCCGGGGATCGAGCTTCACCACGTTGGCGGCCGGCAGGGAGAGGTATTCGGCAAAAGCGCCGTCACGGTTTACCCCCACCCCGATGGTATTCTCACAGACATGCAGTTTACCACGGCGGCAGTTACGGCAGTGTCCACAGGCAATATGCCCTTCGCCGGTAACACGGTCGCCCACCTTCAGGTTTTGTACGCCGCTGCCTATATCCACGATCTCACCGACATACTCGTGCCCGATGGTCATAGGCGTTTTAATAGTTTTCTGTGACCAGTCGTCCCATTTATAAATGTGGAGGTCGGTACCACATATGGATGTCTTTTTAATCTTGATAAGTACATCGTTCACACCGATCGACGGAACGGGTACTTCTTCCATCCAAATACCTTTTTCAGGACGTAATTTTACCAATGCTTTCATAATAGAATAAATTACAAATTACTAATTAACAATTACTAATTATTTTATTCAATAACTTTGAGTTTTTTTCCTACTTTGATAAACGCAGCAATTGCCTTGTCGAGATGTGCACGTTCATGGCCGGCAGAGAGTTGTACACGGATGCGCGCCTCGCCTTTCGGCACGACGGGATAGTAGAATCCGGTCACATAGATACCTTCGTCGAGCAACTCTGCCGCAAAATCCTGTGACAGTTTCGCATCGTAGAGCATGACGGCACAGATAGCCGACTGAGTGGGTTTGATATCGAAATTGGCTTCCTTCATCTTAGCCACAAAGTAATCTACATTCTCGTGCAGCTTATCCTGCAGGTGATTGGATTCCTGCAACATATTGAATGCTTCTACGCCTGATGCCGCCACCATAGGGGGGATGGAGTTGGAAAAGAGGTAGGGTCGTGACCGTTGGCGCAGCATATCGATGATCTCCCTGCGGCCGGTAGTAAATCCGCCGATGGCACCTCCAAAGGCTTTGCCTAATGTGCCGGTGATTATATCCACATTGCCTATCACATTGTATAATTCGGTCACACCTTTTCCGGTTTGGCCTACCACACCGGCCGAGTGGCTTTCATCCACCATTACCAGTGCATCGTATTTCTCTGCCAGTTCCATAATCTTGTCGAGTGGCGCCACGTTGCCATCCATTGAAAAAACACCGTCAGTAACAATAATGCGGAAACGTTGTGCCTGTGCCTCTTTCAGCTTTTCTTCCAGATCAGCCATATCGGCGTTGGCATAACGGTAGCGTTGCGCTTTACAAAGGCGCACCCCGTCGATAATGGATGCATGGTTCAACGCATCGGAGATGATAGCATCCTCATTGGTAAAAAGCGGCTCGAACAGACCACCGTTGGCATCAAAACAGGCGGCATAAAGAATCGTATCTTCGGTTTTGAAGAAGCGGCTGATGGTCGCCTCCAGTTCTTTATGATAATCCTGGGTACCACAGATGAAACGTACGGACGACATGCCGTAGCCCCTTTCATCGAGAGCCCGCTTTGCCGCATCGATCAGCCTTGGATGATCGGACAGTCCCAGATAGTTATTGGCACAGAAGTTGAGTACTTGCTGTCCCGTTTGTACTTTTATTTCAGCCTTTTGCGGCGAAATAATGATCCGTTCCTTTTTGTAAAGGCCTGCCTCTTCAATCGACTTCAATTCGTCTTGCAGGTGTTGTTGCATTTTTCCGTACATATCTTTTTCTTTTTTAATTGAGTCAGATTACTCCTCATCGGTAACTTCGTCGAGCAATGACTGGGGTAGTGATTTCTTAGTTTTCACCCCCAGTTCACGCAGCTTCTCGGCCTGCCCGACCAGGTTCCCCCTACCCGACTTTAACTGCCCATAAGCGTTATCATAGCTTTGTTTAGCCCTGTTCAGATGTTTTTCTATGTCAGTAAGTGATTCCACAAAATTGACAAATTTATCATACAATGCCGCACCGCGCTCGGCAATGTCCATCGCATTCCGATTCTGGTATTCCCGTTTCCACAGATCCACTATCAACTTTAAAGCAGCGATAAGGTTGGTCGGGCTGATGAATAGTATTTTTCTCTCGTACGCATACTGCCACAAGTTTTCATCATATTGTAATGCCAGGCTATATGCCGGTTCATTGGGGATAAACAGCATCACGAAATCGAGGGTATCGGCATAATCCTGATAATTTTTCCGGCTCAGTTCGTCGATATGCTTACGTACGGAGCGAAGATGTTCGCCGATATATCTTTTCTGCTCTACCGGATCGTCTGCACCTACATAATTGGCATACGCGGTAAGTGATACTTTCGAGTCGATGATCACTTTCCGGTTGTCGGGATAGGCGATGATTACATCGGGCTTCATTCGTGAGCCGCTTTCTCCGGTGAAAGCGTTACCGTCGGTATCTCTCAGCGATTCCTGCACAAAATATTCCCGACCTTTCACCAATCCCGAACGTTCAAGAATATTCTCCAGAATCATCTCACCCCAGTCGCCCTGTGTCTTTGAGCTCCCTTTCAAAGCTCTGGTCAGGTTATTGGCTTCGGTACTGAGCCGGTCGTTCAATTCACGCAGGTTCTTCACCTCCTGTCCAAGTGAGAAACGTTCTTTTGACTCGTTGATATAGACCTCTTCCACTTTTTTGCGGAACGACTCGATATTCTCTCCGAACGGCTTCAGAATAGCATCCAGATTATCCCTGTTGAGATGGGTAAATTTCTCGGATTTCTCGTCTAAGATTTTCGAGGCAATATTCTCGAACTCCAGATTGAACTGTTTCCGTAATTCGACTATTTCTACCTTCTGGTTTTCCAGTTTTTCGAGTAACGATTTGTTTTCTGCCGTGAACTGAGCCAGCGACTTGTTTATTTCATTCCATTCTTCGTTTTTTGTTTTCAGTTCGTGCCTGATCTGTTCTACCTCTTCCTGGTAATTTCGGATAGTCTCCTGTGCAGCATTCAGATTGGCCGACAGCGTGGCACTACCACGTTCCGCCTCCAGTAGTTCTCTCTGTAACCGGCCAATTGTTTCCTCCTGTTCCTTTATGTCACTTTTTAATGATGCCTCATCTTCCTCCATGCCGGTTATTTTCTCTTTCGACAAGGCTAATTCGGTATTTAAAATGTTGTATCTGTCGGTCAGCGCATCAAATTCACTTTTTGAAACCGATTTCGACCTGTTCAGTAATGAGGCGATAATCCATCCCAGGACTCCCCCTACCAAAAAACCGATTAGAAGGTACAAAATGTTCATAAGATCATTTATTTAGAGCAAAGAACTCATAATTGATTAACAGATTTAACGATTTACTGATTAGTTGATTTGAAGAATAAAGAAGATCGATCAAATTCGAATATCCCAATCACCTTTCCATTTAACCACTTGATCACATTCATTGGCACATCAACACATCTATTTTATGCTCCTCAACACATGCCCCATTCTCTTTTTCTTGGTTTCCATATAAAAATGGTTGTATTGGTTGGGGGAGATTTCGAGCGGCACATTCTCCACTACTTCCAGTCCGTAGGATTCAAGACCGACACGTTTGGTGGGGTTATTGGTCATCAGGCGCATCTTTCTCACTTCCAGACTGCGTAGGATCTGCGCGCCTACGCCATAATCCCGTTCATCTGCCTGGTAACCGAGGTGAAGGTTGGCATCCACGGTATCGAGCCCCTGCTCCTGAAGCTTGTAGGCAGCTGCCTTTGCCATCAGTCCGATTCCGCGCCCTTCCTGATTCAGATAGACAAGCACTCCTTTTCCTTCCTTTTCGATGAGTTGCAGCGCCTTGTGGAGCTGTTCCCCGCATTCGCAACGCATTGACCCGAAAATATCTCCCGTCATACAGGAGGAGTGGACACGTACCAGCACCGGTTCATCGTCGTGCCATTCCCCTTTGATCAGAGCTACATGCTCCTGACCGGTAGCTTTCTGCAGAAACGGTATCATCGTGAATTCACCATATTCCGTAGGGAGTTGCACAGCTTCACCTCTTTCAATCAACGATTCCGTCCGGAGTCTGTATTTTATCAGATCGGCCACTGAGACGATCTTCAGATTGAATTTCCGGGACATTTCCATCAATTCGGGGAGACGGGCCATGGAGCCGTCTTCATTCTTGATCTCGGCCAGGGCGCCGGCCGGGTAGAGTCCTGCCAGACGGGCAAAGTCGATCGTTGCCTCGGTATGTCCTGCGCGACGCAGTACCCCTTTGGTTTGCGCACGAAGGGGAAAGATATGTCCCGGACGGCCAAAATCTTCCGGTGCCGTCTCTTTACGGGTCAGTGCCAGGATGGTTTGTGCCCTGTCATAAGCCGAGATACCGGTAGTGCATCCGTGTGTAAGCAGATCGATAGAGACAGTAAAGGGAGTGGAATGTATCGATGTATTGTGTGAAACCATCATCGGCAGGTCCAATTCTTCGGCCCGTTCTTTGGTGATGGGGGCACAGATGAGTCCCCGCGCATGAGTTTCCAGAAAATTGATCTTTTCGGGAGTGATATGTTCTGCCGCAATAATAAGATCGCCCTCATTTTCACGATCTTCATCATCGACTACTATGATAAAGTTACCTTTCCGAATCTCTTCGATGGCTTCTTCAATAGTATGTAATTGAATTTCTTCTTGCATTTGTATATGGATTGTTTTTATACTAAAGCTATAGTTTCAGGCTCATGAATGCCGTGTAAAATATTTACCATCTCTCCGTTCAACCTTTGAATATTCCTCAGGTCTTTCCTGATTGTCCACTCAAGGGGAATAGAGAGGAGTCTGAGAATAATTCCTACAGGGAAAAGGTACATACAGATTTTAGCCGGTATTGAACCGGTATTGAAAATCCTCACTATATTGAATATTACAGGAAACTCTTCCGCCTTTGCCAATACTTCCAGTTTACGGGAATTGGACAGGCTGTTGAGTATTATCTCCAATGAACTTCTGAGAGAACGTAATTCCTTGTTATAATTGGTGTCAGTCCAGTAGTCTTTATATGAGAGACGACCATATCTGTCCAGAAACCGGTCGATCCTCTGTGACAAATCAGACAGTGATTGTGATATTTTTTCATAATCCGGTTTTTCAATGATCACACTTTTTACCGGATATTTTCTCTTATCACGAATGAAAAAGAGTCTTTTGAAAAGGTTGACGTAGGTATCGGCATTCATGATTACCGAATCATTCACCGCCTTGTAAGTCAGGAAAATCCCTATAGGCAGCAAAACGAACGAACTGAACCACATACCGAACCAGTGTGCCCACACACCGTCGCGGGTCATTTTATAACCCACATTTTCGACGATATAGTAGATGATGAACAGAATAACCGATATCACGATGGGTGTGCCCAATCCTCCTTTTCTCACAATGGAACCCAACGGAGCTCCGATAAAAAAGAATATCAGACAGGTGAAAGGGATGGTAAATTTGCGGTGCCATTCCACCCAGTGCCGGTTAATGGTACGCTGCGTGGTAGTTTTATTGAGCGACCTGAAGAGAAACTCATTGCTGTTATTATCCGCTTTCATATAGGCACTTTGCAAAATAGCGGATTGCTCGTTCAGTGCTTTTGTCAGCACCAGGGTATCGGGACGGGGCACGTCTACGGGGGCAAGTCGTGCGGCAGCGATCAGGGAGTCTTTCTTCCCCGCAGGGTATCCATTCCTGAAAGAGAGATAGGAATGGTTCTTCATCGTTTTCCTGTCCACCCGGTTCACACTATCCAAGATCAGGGACATGGAATCGATGGAGGCGCCCAGTTCCGCTAAGTTCTTGGATACATAATTGCTGGTGGCACTGCCTTCAATCACCTCTTCCCCCATACGGTTGAAGTTGGCATCGTAAGCGATCATCATCGTCTTTGTATCGAAACTTTCCCGTGCATAGGGAACGAAGTCCTCGTTATATCGCGAAGAGGAACCATTGCCCTGTTGAAAGTTCTGAAACTGTTGCCCACTGTACATGGTGAAGATAAGCATCTTCTTATCGTCTGTCGTACTCATCTCAGCCGAATCGCAGATAATCACGGCCATATTATTGAAGCCGCTTGCAATGTCGTAGATCAATACATTATGCAGCATCCCTGTTTTCTGGTCCTTCTTTCCCACATAAAGATTATAGCCGGGAATATCTTTGTAGAAAACTTCTTCAGGTATATCTAATTCGGGTGAGGCCTGCCGGATGGAGATGAGCAGCGAATAAAATTTAGTTTGTATTTTCGGAAGAGCATTATTCTGATAAAAAAAAACTCCGACCGCAATACCCACAATCAGGATGGTAAGCGGCTTCATAGCCGTCAGCAACGGGACGCCGGCCGCTTTTACAGCCAGCAACTCCAGACTCTCACCCATGTTCCCGAACATCATCAGGGAAGCCAGTAGGATCGCCAATGGCAACGCTATATAGACAAGCGTGAGAGCTGCATAGACAAACATTTCACCGAGCACACTTATCTCCAGCCCTTTGCCAACCATATCCTCCACATATTTCCACAGGAATTGCATCAATACCAAAAAGAGGCATATGGCAAAAGTCATCAGAAGAAGCGGAATATATGTTGTAAGAATGTAGCCGTACAGCCGCTTTATGTGGAAAAATCTTCTCATTAAAAAATGGACAAAAAAGAATATTTTCGTTCAGCTAAATGTGCAAAGGCAAACCTGATTGAATGTTTTCAATAGAACTTGAAAACATCTAAGTATACTTGAACTTTGCCATAGCGGGAAAATATCTAATGTAATTGAACTTTTAATTTTATGACAAAGATAGTGAAAGCTAAGAGAAATTATGAGAGTTTACTCTCAAAAGATTTCCGAGGCGCATCCTATCTTATCCAAAGATAATAAAATCAAACGAATTGTGGTTTCTTAAATAGAACGTTTTCGTTAAGCTAAATGAGCAAAGTTAAACTTGTTTGAACTTTGCCATAGCGAGAAAACGACTAATGTAATTGAACGTTTTCGTTAAGCAATACGAGCATAATCCGAGTAAACTCGTCTTCTGCCGTTGCGAGAATTGAAAATCGAGGAGCGAAGGCGACTCAAAACGGCTAAATTTTTATTGAAAGATAAAGATATCACGGTATGAGAAAGTCAGATTCCGAGCCTTCTTTTCATTTCATCGACCTGAAATTCCCATAGCGCTATGGCATCACCTTTCTCATCCGGCTCGGCAAAATCAGTTATTTCAAGAGTCATAGCACCCGACAGGTCAAGTTTACGTAGTAAAAATTCGAAATAAAGTTCTTCATTTTCCTCATCAAGCCACCTGTATCGGATGCTTGATTGTGGTTTTTTGTGAATAATCCGGGCTTCATTATCCGTTTTTCCCCACATGAATTTGTAGATGGTCTCTGATTCATCCATCGTCACCTCATCTGCAAACCATTCCGAAAGGCCGTCAATCTGACTGATCATTCGCCACAAACTACTCTGGGTGGCATTTCCCATCAGGAATTCGATATGAAATTTCTCTTTCGACATCTATCAATTCAAAACAGGCTCACAATATACAATTTTTTTAGGGATTTATAGCCAAAACCATCTGTTAATTTTATATTGAATTGAGCGATATTGAAGATAAACCCCAAAAATAGCTTAAAGTGAAACAGAATCTGGCCGATTGAACGATCCCTAAAAAGCTAAACCAAGTTAATGAAACTATGCAGATGAATCTTTCACCTTGCTCCTTTAAAAACAAATCCCGGTGCCCGGAAACAGCGATCACCTGTCTCGGACACCGGGAGTTCTTTATTAGATTGAAAGTCTGTCGAAAGTTATTGTACGGGAATATACTCGACAAATGCTTCTATGGCTTCGTAGGAGGCCAGTCCCAACTTCCAGTACATATCAGCCGTAGCTCTGTTCCGCTCTTCCGAACGTTGCCAGAACAATCTCTCATCATCTCCCAGGAAGGGCGCACTCTCCATTTGCGACTGATGTCTGAGGATAGCGTTTCTCTTCTGTCGAAGTTCTTCAGGAGAGAGTGGTACTGCCATTTCTATATGGTCTATCTCCCACTCCATCCATGCACCACGATACATCCAGACCCGACAATCTTTATACCAGTCGTCATCTTTCATCAGGTCGACTGCAGCCAGGATTGCATCGAGGCATACCTTGTGCGTTCCGTGCGGATCGGCCAGGTCGCCCGCCACATAGATCTGGTGCGGTTTGATGGTCTCAATAAAATCTTTTACGATATTGACATCTCTTTCCGATATGGGATTTTTCTTTATTTTACCGGTTTCGTAGAAGGGCAGATCGAGGAAATGCACATTCTCTTCCGGAAGGCCTACATATCTGTCGGCCGAACGGGCCTCTTCACGGCGGATTCTGCCTTTAATGAAAAGGATATCAGGGGTATCGATGTCATCTTTCGATTTTTCATGTAAAAGGTAATGACGAATACTTTCATATTTTTCCAGCAATCCCGTGTTTTCGGGATTGAATTTCTTGCGCATGCTGTTCAGCACGGAGATATAGCGGATCACCTCTTCGTCGCCCACGGCAATATTTCCGGAGGTCTGGTAAGCCACATGCACCTCATGTCCCTGATTGACAAGCCTCTGGAATGTACCTCCCATAGAGATCACATCGTCGTCGGGATGCGGACTGAAGATAATCACCCTTTTGGGATAGGGCTTTGCCCTTTCGGGACGATAAGTATCATCGGCGTCGGGTTTTCCTCCCGGCCAGCCGGTAATAGTATGCTGCAGGTCATTGAATATTTTGATATTCACGTTGTATGCCGATCCGTAGAGTGTAATCAGTTCACTCAATCCGTTATCGCTGTAATCTTTATTTGTCAGTTTAAGGATAGGTTTGTTTACCACCCCGCAAAGCCAGACAATAGCCCGGCGGATCAATTTGCTGGTCCATTCGCAATTGGTCACTAACCAGGGGCGGCTGATACGTGTCAATTCGGAAGCGGCTGCCAGGTCTACAAAGACTTTGGATTCAGGGTGTGTCTGCAACAGAGACCCGGGTACCAGGTCGGTTACCGCTCCTTCTACGATATCCTTGATACTCTGTGCCTTTTGCTCACTCCAGGCTACCAGCGAAATCTTTTTTGCATCCATCATATCGGACATTCCCATAGTGATAGCGCTTACCGGTACTTTGTCGAGCGACCCGAAGTTGCGGGCAATGTCTTTTCTGGAGTCACCGTCGAGCATCACCAGGCGGGTTTCCGAATGAAGGCTGCTACCAGGCATGTTGAATCCTACATTCCCTTTACTGCCTAATCCCAACAGCAAATAATCGAGTCCACCCATTTTCTTCAGGCTTTGCTCAAACGCCTCGCAATTTTCGGCGATCAGATCTTTCTCAACGGTGGCATTCGGAGAAAAAATATTCTCTGGTGCAATATCTACCTGGTCGAGGAAGATCTCCTTCAGCATCTGCAGGTTGCTATAGGTAAAATCGAGCACCGGATAAAATTCATACGTGTTAAAAGCGATCACATTACTGAAACTGACACCTTCCTCCTTATGGTATCTTACCAACTCCTCATAAACCGGCAGAGGGGAATTTCCTCCGCTGATCCCTAACACAAAAGGTTTACCCTCTTGCTGTTTTGCTTTCATCTCGGTGACGATATCCTTCGCTATTTTTTTTGCCGCTCTTCCCGATTCTTCAAAGATGGCTACCGGCAGTTTCTCGAAACGCGACAGATTATATTCCTCGAAATCGTTTTCCGGCCTGTAATACTTTTTGGGAACCCTTTCAAAAGTAATGTGTGAACTCAGATCTAATCTCATATCTCTTTACGATTTTAAAAAAAGATAATTATATACTTATTTATGTTATAACACCCGGCAAGGGGGCAAGTTTTCTGTTTCTGGATATCATTTCCTGTTTTTTCAAATTCCGGTACCCGACTGCTCTCTTTTCATATCCAACTTACGCGTAATTTGCCCGTAAAGGATAAGCGCGACGGCTGAGATGGCACCGATCCCCACAAAAACATACCAGATATAGTGGGCGTTTTGCGTAGCTGCAGCGTAAGCCACTGCATCGAGGACGCCGGCTTCATTGGTGAACAGCCGTGGATCGGGACAGTATTTGTCCAGCAGGAATCCCGACAACCCGAAAGCCAGCAAGAAGGAGAAGAATGAATGCAGGTGGCTGAATCCCAGATAAAGTCCCTCCTCTCCTTTCGGTGCCTGAAGGGAAAAATACTCCAGGTAACGGGGTGAAATAAAACATTCTGCCAACGCCTGCATGGCGATCCCCACAATCATCATGAATGCTACGGGATGCATGCCCAGAATATTGGCTACTCCCACTTGCGTACCAAAGGACATCACCAATGCGGATAGCGGAATAATAAACATTCCTATCATCATAGAGGTGATGGCGCTCCGTTTTTTCATAATTGAGGTGACGAAATTCACACAGACAAATACTATCAGTGGATTCACGTTGGCATACCATCCGGGGGATGCTCCCTCTCCGATCAACCGGATCACATATTTAGGCATGGTGGCATACATCTGGCTCTGTATAACCCAGAAACCACTCACAATCAATATCAGTAACATCAAACGGCCGTTCAGCATCACTTTTCCCAACGACCGGCCCAGCTCTGCAAAACTTTTCCCTTTTCCTTCGGTCTTTGCCGATTTATAGAAGAAATAAACGGCAATCAGGGCAAGGAGTGTCATGGCTGCCGAAAAGTAATTCAGGTAAACCAATCCCTGGTCGCCCATGCTCCTTCTCAGCGGATCGACTACCGTCTTTCCGGTGAAGGCTCCGATGTTCACCATCATATAAAATATGGAATAACCACGAGCCCGGTTTTCCGGTGTGGTTTCGCGCGCTACCGTACCGGATATCACCGATTTGATGAATGACCCTCCAATAACGACCAGTATCAGCGGAGCAATGATAGACCATCTCAGATAACTCTCATTCAACCCTGTGTAAGTGGTAGTCATCTCATAGCTCACCAAGCCTGCACTTTCAAGCATCGTAGGCAGGATTCCCAGCCCGGCATACCCTACTGTCAGCAGTGCAAAAGCCAGAATGATGGCCGAACGGAACCCGATCTTATCAGAAATGGCACCGGCAAACACTGGCAGCAAATAAAGCATGGCCGAAAACAAACCGGCGATGACTCCCGCTTCAATATCGGAAAAGCCCCATACATTAGACAAATAAAGTGTAATGACAATAAAAACGGCATAATATGCCAGACGCTCGAGAAGTTCTACAAAATTGGCAACCCAGAAGGGCTTGGAGAATTTAACCATCAGAGATTGTTTAATTGTTAAAAAAATCAGAATAAATTTAATATCGTCGACAAAGATAAAAAAAAATTTGAATATTGAAGGGACTGTCAAGCTTGTTTTTACTCAAGATCGACTACCGTAATACCGGTACCTCCGAACTGCACGTGTTCATCCTGAAAACGTGCTACCCCATGTACACTGCCCAGATATTCCCTGATAACCTGCCTCAGCGCTCCTGTACCTGTGCCGTGAAGAATTCGTACCCGGGACACTCCCAACTGAATGGCATCATCCACGAAGTACATCACTGCCTGCAGCGCTTCGTCGCCACGCATACCCCGCACATCGATATCCTGCTTGAAATTGAGTTTTCGTTCATGCAACAAGTCGCGTGTATTGGAGGCTTTCTTCTCTTTTTTTATCTGATTGGCACTTACCCTCTCTAATTTACTGAGATCGACTGTGGATTTGATCATCCCGAAAGCCACGACCGCTTTCTTTCCGGAGATCTCCATAATCTCACCCGGTGAGCTTTGGCCTATCAACCGTACCGTGTCACCGGCCGCAAGAGGTTGGGCTGCTTTCAAACCGTTATCATTACCTGCCGTCTGCTTCTGTTTCTGCTTTTTTCGCTTTTTTATTTCCGGCATGTCGACCGGTTCTATTTTCTCTTTGAATTCCCGGAGCGATTGCCGTATCTGTTTGGTTTTTTCCTTATCAGCTCCTGCCTCCCGGATCTCACGGATTGTATTTTCAATACGGGCGTTGCTTTCGGCCAACAACCGTTCCGCCTGCTCACGAGCCTGCGCCAGTATTTCCTTTTTCTGCTTGTTGATCGTTTCCAGATCAGCCTCATATTTAGAAGTGATCTCCTCCAACCGTTTCCGTTCGCGGCGTATCTCGTCCCGTTTCCGTTCCCAGTATCGCTTGTCGCGTGATATATCCTGCAGGTATTTATCCATATCGATATAATCTTTCCCCACGATCTCCGATGCATGGGCTATTACATCTTCCGGAATACCTGTCTTGCGGGCGATCTCCACGGCAAATGAACTTCCCGGATTACCAATAGCGAGACGAAAGAGCGGCTGCATCTCATGTCGGTCATAAAGCATGGCACCGTTCACTACCCCTTTATTCTCGTTGGCGAAATGTTTCAGGTTCTGATAATGGGTGGTGATCACGCCGAACGACTGCCGACGGTTGAACCTGTCCAATAGCGCTTCGGCAATGGCTGCCCCTATCCGGGGTTCGGTACCGCTCCCGAACTCATCGATCAATAACAGCGATTTACCATTACAATGCTTCTCAAAGAATTTCATATTCAGCAGGTGAGAGCTGTAGGTCGACAGATCGTTCTCAATGGATTGTTCGTCACCGATATCAATAAAGATATCATTGAACACCCCTACCCTGGAATTCTCTTTCAACGGGATCAATAATCCGCATTGCACCATATATTGTAACAGCCCCACCGTTTTCAGGCAAACAGATTTACCACCGGCATTGGGACCGGAGATCACCAGGAGCCTGTTATCACCTTCCAGGATAATATCGAGCGGGACGATCTTCCGGTTCTGCTTCTTTAGAGACAGGTAAAGCAATGGATGCACTGCTTCCACCCAATCGATTTGCGGAGTGTTGTCGATAGAAGGCTTGATACCTCCTATCAGCGTTGCGAAAGCTGCTTTTGCCTGGATAAAATCGATTTTTGCCAGAAATTCGTATGATTCCAGCAGATCGGGCAGAAAAGGCCGCAGGTAATTAGTGAAGTCTGTCAGTATTTTGATGATCTCCCGCCGTTCATCGGCCTCCAACTCACGGATCCGGTTGTTGGCTTCCACTACTTCCGACGGTTCGATAAAGACCGTTTTACCCGAAGCCGACTCATCGTGCACTATACCTTTGATCTTTCGCTTGTGGGAAGGGTTCACCGGAATCACCAACCGTCCGTCGCGCATACTCGGCGACACATCCTTATCCACATACCCTTCGGCCTGAGCTCTTCGCAGGATGGCATTCAGGCTTTTAGAGATACCGTTCATGGTAGAGGTTAATTCGCGCCGGATTTCCGACAGGCGGGGCGACGCATGGTCTTTTACCTGCCCGAAACCATCCAATATAGAATCTATCCTCCTGGTAATTTCCGGAAAGGTCAGGACCTCACCTGCCAATGCAAGCAAATATGGATATTTGGGTGTTTTCTCTTCATCACACCGCAGAAATGCCACAATCCCGTTGATGGTCTGTAATGAGCGCCGCAATTCAAACAAGGCATTCTGGTCGATCCATGCCCCTTCCACCCGGATGCGCCTCAGCACAGGACGCATATCATAAAAATGGTCGGCAGGAAATGAATCCTCCTCCTCCCTGATACGGACAAACTCTTCAGTCTGGAAAAGAAGAGGCTCTATTTCATCGTAAGAAGCAGAGAAATGCATCTCTTCCACCTTTTCTTTTCCAAGAGGACTCAGGCACCGTTCCAAAAGGAGTTGGCGTACTTTCTGAAATTCTATTTTCTGTTCGAAATTATCGGGATAGATCATTATCTGTCAATTTAAATAGAACCAAGAGCCAAGAACCAAGAGCCAAGACGTTTCAATTGTCAAATATTGATCATAGTCTTATGGTTGACGAACTTTCTCTGATTCTGAAAGTGCGGGTTCTAAAGGTTTCCATATACCAAACACTAGATTTGTATAAAATACCTTTGAGGCTGCAAAATTACAATTTTAAACCGACTTTTACCACTCTATATGAATGTAACCCGCTATATTATTTTGATAATAAGTGACTCCTCCTTCCACGGGATCACTTTTGCTGTTTTTTTAATTTCCTTGTATGTTTTTCGGTTTTGTTGTTGCAGGATTCAAAAAGTTGTACTACTTTTGCACCTCGAATTCCGGAGGGAAATTCTTATTTTTTGTTGGCGAGATAGCTCAGTTGGTTAGAGCGCATGATTCATAATCATGAGGTCGGGGGATCATGCCCCCCTCTCGCTACAAATTGAATATTAAACAGTTACAGCATAAAACCTGTAGCTGTTTTTTTATGGATAAACAATGGGGTAAACAAATGATATAAATAACCTACCTATCCAATAGGTTTGATACCTCAACAATCTGTTTTTTTTGCGAAGAAAGTGCGTCATACGAAGAAATTGCATATATTTATCGCAGATATTGAAACTTCACAGCACAAAATATGAATTTAAAATCAGTTTTTTTTCAACTCGGTATCGGGCTATGCCTGATATTTCAATCGTGCATCGACCACGATTATGATTTTGACGCTATAAACAAAACGGCCCATTTCAACATTCCGGCTGTGCCTCTCGGCCAATTAGATACTATCTTCCTGAATACTTCGGGCTACACGATTGATATTCCCGAAGAACTGAGACTGGAAATTACCGCTACTCAATATATGTTGGAAACGGTTGTGGAGGGGATTTTTAACGATGAGGTTATCGAACGCTTTTTTTATGATGGGGCAGACGACGTGGTATTGAATTCGGACTTAGAACTTTATTTGGGAAATAAGGATCCGTTTTTGATGAATATCGGGTTCAGTATTCTGGATGCAAATGGGAAAGTCATTGAGGAGATTAAAATTCCGAACATATATGTCGAGCGCACATCGAGACAAAAAGCAGCAATCGTTTTCGGAAAAGAATATATGAAATACATGAAACCGGCACGGTCATTGTGTATCTCAATAGTTATCGACACCCTTCCTTCTTCCCTGGGTAAAGACAGCTACCTTCTGCTCGACAAGCTTGTACTCAATACCGGCGGTATGTCCATTACTTTATAAACAATCCTCTTTTCATATATAGCGCATATCGCTCATTTATCTTTTTGAAAATCAAAAAAAATAATAAAAATGAAACGTTTCCCGATCCCTATTCTTATTATTTTTATCGCATTTTATTTTGTTTCCGGCACGGCAAAGGGCCAGAGTAAAACTGAATATTTTATGCAATCGTCATTCGAACGAGGTTCCTTGAACCCGGCATTACGACCCAATCAGGGATATATGGTTTTACCGGTATTGCCGAGCTTTTACGGCGAGGTGAAAACAAATACACTCAACCTCGACCATCTTACAAGGAAAGCCGGAGAAGAACGGGTAACTTTTCTCCACCAATCAGTAGATGCCGATGATTTTTTAAACAGGATGAAAAATAACAATTATGTCATCGGCGCGTTTTCTTACAAGCTGTTCGGGCTGGGCTTTTACAGGAACGACGATTTCTGGAGCATCGATCTGGATATCAAGACACACGTGGATGCCACTATTCCAAAATCGGTTTTCGAACTCGTAAAAAAAGGATTTGGCCGTCAGGAACAGACAAAATATGAAATAGAAAATATCCGTGCCACGGGTAACGGCAAGCTGGAGTTGGGAGTGGGCTATTCACGCCCGTTGACAAACGATAACCTGATAGTCGGCGGACGTATCAAAGGATTAATAGGGATAGCCGATTTTGATTTAAATGCTTCCCGGTTAACCGTCGATGCAGGAACAGAATACTGGGAAGCCCAGTCGTCCGTGCTGCTGAAAGCATCCATGCCGGGAATAAAGGTGAAGCACGACGAAGAGGGTAAATTCGACGGATTCGAGCTGTCGGAAGGGAAAAGAACAAGTGCGACCGGATGGGGCGCCGGATTCGATATCGGGGCGCAGTACGACCTGTCGGAAACATTTCCCGGATTGAACGGGTTAACAATTTCCGCAGCCCTGACGGATATCGGTTTTATAAGATTTGGAAGGAAAAACGCCGTATTGCTGGAGTCTCCCGAAACAACGGTGCGTATCAATCCCAGCGATTATACACTGCATACCGATGGGTCGTCGTCGTTAAACGACGTTTTTGAAGATGTCGTGGAAGATCTTCAATCCGCGGTGGACCTGCAGGAAACAGAGCCGGTTAAACGAACCGTCCCGTTGCGATCTTCCCTGAATATCGGGACGGAATACAGGTTGAATGAAAGACTGTCATTCGGAGTCCTGTTCTCGAACTATTTCGGAACATATTTCAATTCTCCGGAACTTACGGTTTCAGCAAATTTCGTCCATGCCGGTTGGCTGGGACTGACCGGAAGCTATTCCGTGATGCATGGCGCTTTCAACACCCTGGGATTTGCCGCCCACCTTGCTCCCCCAAAGGGAATACGTTTTTTCCTTGCAAGCGATTATATATTCCCACACGTGAATTCCCATTTTTTCCCGACCAAAAGCAAGGCCCTTAACGTACAAGTGGGATTTAGCATACCCATGGGGGAAAAGTTACACCGTTAATTTATCACGATTACTACCTAATTTAAGATTCGTAAGTGGTATAGTTGCAGCTAAAACCTTTACTAACGCTCATCGAGCACTATGGGTCCCAAAAAATATCTAAAGGTCTCCGTTTTAGTTGCATACATTATAAATTTATATGCGAAATTTACTACCTACTCATAAATCTGCATTATAACTCAGCAACATGTAAACAGTTTTGTTCTCAGTTCGCATTTTGTTCAGGAAATTAAACGGAACTGCATTTGTACTATCTATTGTCAGACTCCATCCACTGTCGACATCACCCACTAAATCCACATTTTCTGCTGCAACGGTCAGCTTTTTCTTCTTTAAATCCATACTGCAGAACGTAGCAGTTATCTGATCATCCAACCCTAATGTTTTAGTCCAGTAAGGAAAGTGATTTTTATTGATACTCAGGACTAGTTTTCTTTCAGTATTATTGGTGGCTGTTCTAAACAGATTCCATTCTCCTGCAAATTCGCTGTTGATGCTGAATAACTGAAGCAACCCTTTTTCCGGATCAGATAAAATCTCCTCTTTAATCCAGGTTGTCGCATCCTTTGCCAGATGACTGGCTTCCCGGCATGTATAGCGGAAATGCAACACAACATCGGCGATGGATTCAAAATCAAATTGAGGAATATCGTTGGGTAGTTCGATTTTCCATCTGCTGATTGCCCCGGCACCTTCAAACGGCAAATAACGCTCATCGCGTAAATTGGTTTCGAATAAACCGCTGTCGTTTTGTGCCGAGCTGGTAACAATGGATTGAATGGCGCCGTTATAATCCCGGAAACGATTGTCTTCCGAACCTGACCGCTGGTAGTCGTCTCCTTTCAATGATGAAATCCTGATACTGCTCTGCAATAATGTCAATTTTGCATGGACGGTAGTATAAGGGCCGGTAATACAGGGGATGGAAACAGCCACCGTCTTGATGCGCCGCATAAACTGTCCGGGACTGTCCAAATCATATATCCATTCGGGAATTGCAATTTCACAGGTGCCGGTAGCTTTTAATTTCAGCAGGGCCATAGGATCCAAACGTTGTATGGATATGTGTTTTGTAATTTCATACTCCCTTTTGTTGTTTTCGTGATAAGCCATTTCCAACCGTTTCAGATCCAGATACAACGATTCACCCGACAACAAGCCTTTTCTTGCACTGTCCCAATAGCCGAATTGAATGAAATCGGTGTCAGTGAATTCAGGACGCATCAATTCATACTTCATTGTCTGTTCGCTTTTCTTTGCGATATCGTAAGCAAATTGGTAACAAGAGAAATAAATCCTTGAAATTTCTCCTTGCATCCAACTATACAACTCCTCATTGGTAAATTTATCCTGCAGAAAGGCGTTCATCTCTTCCGACTGTTCAATTTGTCTGATATGATTTTCATATTCCTTTTTGGTAATCTGTTCACGGATCAGGGATGAAATAATTTGTCTGCCATATTGCACAAGTTCCGCAGTGGCACTGTTTGCCTGAAACACGTAATCCTCTGCCCTGCGGTAATAACCTGCCATTTTGGAAGCTCTTTCAGCGCTGGTAAGAAATGCGGTCGCAATTTTTTGTGCAATTTCTGAACCTCCGTCAGCTGCCGCTTTTAACTGTTTCCCGCCAAACTCAGCTGCCCCTCCGACACCTAATGGCGTTCCGTGCACGTCAAACTGAGGTATAAGGCCTACAATCGGTGAAATTAACTTCAATGCAGAAGAAAGAGCACTGAAGGTATCGTAGCTGGGCAGGAAAATATTCAACTCTGCATTCTCATTTTTATTCAATGGTAATGTTTTGCCCAATTCACCGCCCAAAATTCCGGTAACCATATTTCCTGCAAATTCCATTAAGCCGCCGACAGATGTTTCTTTCCTGTAATCCTCCTGGCTTAGTTCTCCTGCATATTCCCCAATGAACTGCGCATATACTTCGTCAAAGTTTTCCTCATTCAGCTCCTGCCTTGCAAGATCAATGGTTTTTAATTTATCGATATCCGAATCACTGCTTCCCAATATTCTCTTGTAATGCCGGTATCTTTCAAAAGCAACGGCCCTGCTTTTCAGCAACGACTCAGTGGCGGCTTCTGATTCTTTCCATTGCAGGAATTTTATATCCTGCACCAGTTTTGAAATGTTTAATTCATGTTGCTGCCGCATCAGGGCAATATGTTCCGCATCCTTTTTCTCAAGCGCGGAAAGCAAAGCATTTCCCAACGATTTCACTTCAGCACATATTTCCATCGCTTTTTGCAGCAGTAGCGGTCCGCGTACAGCAGATATGGACTGATTGATATTGTTGACAATGCTCCCTATATCAATACCGGCAGCGACAGCCTTCACCAGCATGCCGGGATCAATGGGCGGATCGAATAACGGCAATTGGCGGACAACACCTTCAATATTCATGCAATGCCTGATCTTGAACAGACGGTCGGCCACAGTGTCCCAATACGCAAGTAATTGATCATTTTGCGGAATGCAAAAGTATAAGGACCGGCCAATACCAAACAGTGCAGAAGTTCCTCCCTCAGTTGCCTTAGTGGTGGAAGTGGGATTTGTGTTAAACGGAAAATCGTTTTCTATTTCTATCAATGCATTGCCAAACGCATCAATACCGGTATCTTTCAATTGTTTATAAGTTTTTGGAATCCTTTTTCCGCGAGGCGGAATTTTTTGTGGTTTCGAACCTAAAACGGCGGCTGCAAGCACATATACCTGCGTAGCTTCATTGAGTGTTTCAATGGTATCCTGCCTGAACAGGTTGTCGCCCCAGGCAATAAGGTTATCCAGATATTTCATCACCACATTCAGCTGATAGGCAAGGTAGCGGGTACGGGCAATAACATGCGGCTGAAAGGGCTTGTCCCGCCAGGCCTGGATGCTTTTCTCCATACGCTGCTTCAATTCATTGTCTTCGTTTTTCGCAAGCTCTGTCAGCATTTTCTGGATAAACTCAGCCTTTGTTTCTTCCCTGAAACGGAGGAATTTCCAAAACCGTTGCGGTGCATCGACACTGCTGTCGGTACATGTCGGATCAAAAATAAAATGAAACCACTTTTGTGCCTCCGCAAAACGCTGATTTTTGCTAAGATGGACAGCAACCGTAAGGGGAGCATGAAAGAAAAGCTCCCAGTTATAAACGGCATACGGTCCGTCATCGGTGACATCAATATTCTCTTTCGGAAATGGCGACATGGCATAAGCTCCCGGAATATACCAGTCAGTCAACGTTCGTTCGAGGCTCTTATGATATTTTGCATCCAATAATGCCGGTAAACCGTCCCTGTTAAGCGTTTCAATCAGTTCATCGGTATAAGGGTGATAATGCGGGGAAAGTGTATAGTGCACTTTTCGTGCATTATTATAATATAACCATAATAATCCTTTGTCAACCATCAGATTATTATTTAGCATTAGTTCTGACTGATAATGAAAATTATTATTTGCTATCATGACATTCAACTTTTAAATGCTTATAAAACTATTTGTTTATCAATTTATTCACAGGTCCTCTTGTGTTAATCACCTTACCCTCGAAGAGATAAGGCTCGTTTGTTACAAGAATCTTATTGTAGTTAGTATTGAAATCTACCTGCCCTATTACCTGATTCCATGGATCGGAAGGATTCACTATTTCGTCAAACCTGATCACATCTTCCATTACCGGAGGCCAGCCGGGTATTGGTTTGTCCACCAATTCAGGAATATTTACCTCTAAAAGTGGCAATTCAACCCATGGGAAGTAACTATCAATTTCGGGGAGTCTCCTGTATACTTTCTCATCCGGCTGTACAAAAAAAGTACTGTGTTCATCCGCATAAGAAAATGGCGCTTCAAACTGATTTTCTGTCGGATGCCGCAAGGGAGTAATTGAAAGGCCGGACTTCAAAACATCCTTTTTGGAAAAAATGTTTTCGGTCACGTAATTGGTTGTGGCGCCGGCGGGTTGTTTCACTTTTGTCTTAAACATACTGGATGGAATAAGCATCTGCGTAAAATAATTCTGTGTATCCAGCGTCATATATGATTCAAGGAATGTGATGTATTCATTCTCTACCAGTTGGTTAATATTTACCAAAGTATTTAGTTTCTCTATATAAGGAGGAGCATTCTTTGATGTATATATTACCCTGTGCATACTCCCTGTACCATAATATATCAGATAGAAATCCAGGCGTTCCCTGAACCTACCGGCCGGATTTTCAACCCTGTCTTTTCTTCCGTAGAGCGATAGTGTGCGGCTGTCGAATGATTGGATATTTGGTATTACAACCGGTCGTTTGATCTCGGTCGATTTCGGAGATGTCCACTTACCTTTAAAGTATTCCCCCCAACACATATTGATCTCCACATTTATCCTTTTTTGGTCTGTCCATGGCTTTTCGGAGATTGCTTTTGGAGAAGAACCGGTGTTCCGTTCAACAGGTTTTTCAAGGATATTCAACCAGAAGAGGAGCAGCCTCTTTTTCCACACAACCGGGAAAATATGATCGCCTTCTATATTGAGGTTTATCTTTTCCCAGGGTGTCCAATAGCCATACTCATAACGGCGATAATAGTATTGTCTTGTGTTGCCGTTGGTGCGTCCTATCACGTGTAGAACATCATCGAACTGATTCCCTTTTTCATTCTCATCCAGATACATGCCGACGATTTCCAGTTTGGCAATATCATCCAATTTTTTCAGATAATTCAGGAATGCGAGCTCTGCTGACTCGTCGGTAACTTCTGCCTGCAGTAATTCTCCTTCCAGCTCTTTAAATAAGGGAGATTTATTGTCCCTCAATTCGGGTTCAAGCCAATTCTCCGGATAGAGGAATACTTTTCTGTTTGCTTCCCACAAACGGTAGCGCTTCATCCATGCCCATTGCTCAGCCCGTATGGAATCGGGAGACACATCGGGTTCAAGATTCATCATGCAACGTTGAATAAATAATTGCAAGGTTGAAAGCGCCATCCTTATCCGGGAAGTTTTCATACAGGCATCCATCTCCACATCAATCAGAAAATATTCGTACAGTTTATCGGGAGTAACAATTTCAGGCGATGGTTTTTTGTATTGTAAGACATAACTCACCAAAGCATCCCTCAATAAATTCCTAACAGGATCACTGACAGTCTGCATGATTTCCAACCAGACTGCTTCAGTCACTTTTTGCTTTATTGTTGCTTTTATGCCGGCTACCAAATCATAAGACGGATTGTTTGTAATCCATAAAAGCACATCTGAAGCAGGATAATAGATGTTGCTCAACAAAGCCATGGCATCAACCACTTTTTTCAGCAGACTCAATTTTGAAAGATCGCTGCGGATCAATCCAAAGTGTTGCAGTACCCCTGTAAGATCTGCCTCATTCCACAAATTGAAATATTCGAGTAACAATTTATTCTGGCTGTTCTTTACATCAGGATTTTGTAATACCTGTAGCCATATATTGTCTTCAGGTTCATTTTCATCTTTCATCTGTTTGAAATTGACAAGCAGATTTATTTTTCCCCATAAGGTTTTTAGATCTGCGTTGTTGATGCTGCCGTCCGTGTCTAATTCATTCAGGAAATTCTTTGTTTCTTCATTTGCCGAAGCAAAATAAATCAATTCGGCAGGAGTAAGACCAAAGAGTTTTTGCAGTTGGGAGGCCTTGGATAACCGGATAAGCGATTCCCTGGCAAAATCAACATTTTCTTTTGCATATACTGCCATGGCCGGTATGGCAGACTTCTCCATAGCCTTGGTACGCCATAATAAATTCACAGTTTCAGCCGCGGGCAACGACGTAATTGTCATTGTAGCTTTGTGCAATATCCCTGTTTTCAATGACAGAGGCAATACGTTTTTTATCTCCCTTGATTCACCGACAGTAATATTGGTGATTACCGGCTGTTCATTTATCGTGAGTGAAATGACTGTATCCTGCGCAGCAGAGACGTAAAAGAGATATTCATCCATTGCGGGCACATCTATATAAAAACTGTAAGTGGTGTTTTGATTGAATACCGGAATATTTTCCAACTGTAAAAAATCATTTATCACTGATTCGGAGGCATCAGATGCCGACTGAATAGTTTCTTTTTGGGCAGTCAGTACATTCACTGTATCCGCATCAGATTTCAGGACAGTTATCAAAGCCTGCTTTAAACCATTGTTTTTCAGTTTCGACTTCAACTCCGGCAAAATCAGATCTGTCAGTTTCTTTGTTTGTAACGCAGGTGTAGATTCGGCGACAACCTGATCGTAAATATTTTTCAGTTCCGGATAATTTACAGCAAAGTCGGCCAGTGCTGCATTGCTGATTACGAATAACAAATCAACAGCAGCCTTGAAATCTGAGATAAAAGCATCCAGGTCTGGTTGTGTGCCAATAATTTCCATATCGGCCAATCCAAGTGAGTCTGCGGTATTCTCCAGTAAAGTTTTGGCTGTGTTGGATAAAACCCCGGTGTATGTAAGGTTCTTTTTAAATGGATCAAATCCTATCCGGGTGTCGGCATCAGTTATTTTTTTCGGTAACACTTCTTCACTTGTCACGAAAGATTCGCTATAGGTGTTTGTCCCCAGAAGCAATCCAAAGAAATAGTCAGTGATGCTTGCATCATACACCAAAGACATTTTACTCCTTGCAAAATTGAAATCTGCATTATCAGGAGCAATGCTGTACTCCTTTTCCACACTGTTCAGCGTTTCACGCAAAATTTTCACATTCTTAAGTTCTGTTTCCTCTGAGACTGTAAGTTTACCGGTCAAATCCACATGATGCAAAATATAGGAAAGGTCTGCCACTTTCAAGGAATTGGCTTTTAATTGCTGTGCAATAAGAATAAATTTCATGAGTGATGGTTCATCGGTTTCCATATCATCGGCAAGGGGATCTATTCCGGTTATCGCACTTAATTCTGTCAATTCGGGCACACTCAGTTTTGTGATTTTTGCACACTGCTGGATACGTAGTTCCCGCAGGTTGGCACTGTTCAGAATGAGCAACAGCTCTTCGAATTTTTTTTCAGAATAGGAAAGATGATCTGCGATTTTTTTAAAATTCGCAATCCTGTTGAACAATGTTACAAAAACCGGATCAATATTGTCAATAAGAATTTGTCCTGAAGGGACCGGACTCAAAGTGGATATAACACTGTCCAAAGTCCTGATACTCCATCCTGTTTTATGCAGCAGTCTTATAAACCGGTGAAACTTATGATACGAAAATTCAGTCAACTGATTACCAGCATTCTCCGGAAGTACGTATCTCAATTCTACTTTAGCAAAATCACACTCTACGGAACCGCTTACTGTATCAGTAAGAGTAATCAGCCCCATAATCAGATCCTTATTCTTGTTAAGCCATTGTTTTATATCACCTTCATAATCATCCGGCGATATTTCAGGCGGGATCATTGCATCCAATGATGCACCGGACAATGTGCCGTTATAAAATTCATTCAGGTCGGTAAAATTGATCTGTAATTTTTGAAACAATGGAACGATTGTTAATCCCGGATTTATAAAATTGGTTTTTAACAAGGTCGCCAGGTCATCATAACTGATACCGGTTCTGTGACAGAAGGCTTTTCCATTGGCAATGGCTGCGTTTAATTGAGCAATTGTGTTACCCTCAGGTTCACCGAAATATTCCGGTAATTTTTTAAAGTTAATATCCGTAATGGTTTTATATTCATCTTCACTAAAGCTAAGCGCCTCCTTCCTTGAAGACAATGGTGCTGAAAAAACTGACAACATCTCCTCCAGGCTTGTATCCCAGATTTTATATATTCTCCGCAGGGTTTCAAGCGGTTGATGAAAAGGAAGATTATAAGGAAATACTTTCGATTTCAGCTCATCATACACAGTTTTTTCCACAAACTGGGGTTCGGCAAGCAATTCCGATTGGGTTATATCTTCTGTTATATCATGTCCTGTCAAATCCTTCAGATCGCCATGAAGAATATAATGTTCCAATATTTCGTTCACCAGATCAATATAGGGAAGAGACATATTGGTGTTCTCACAAGAAAGCTGGATATGTTGTATATCGGGTCTTCGTTTCAACAATTCATCAATAGGATTTTCTTTTTCATGCGGGATTTTTTCCAGATCGATAAAATGGAGCAGTTCAACCAAATAAGCTGCAGGGCTGAGCACTGAATTGCAATGATCGCAGGCACAATAATCCATATTGCCCAGTAGTTCTTCAAGAGTGGGATAAGCAATGGTTTCGTTTTGTACTTTCTCTGACTTGCCGGTAATGGAATAAACGTTGGGCATGGTACGAGCCGTAATATAGCCGGCAGCAATACTAATGGAAGCATTGTTTATTTCGACAGCTTTGTTATACGTCATTTCGGCTTCCACTGTATTGGGGAAATTTCCACCATAGGCTTGTAAGAATTCATTTTTTGTATAACCGGCTATCTGGTATGCCGAATATAGCCCTGACTTATTCAAAGCGACCATTGATTCATCCGAAGGACTCATCTGGTACATTCTTTCCATGATTTTAGCAGAAGCTTTTGCCGGAGTAGTTAACTGATCGAATCCGTCCCAATTTTTCACAGGTTGGCTTCCAATAAGATTTTTGGTCTGATTGCTGCTGAAAAACTGATAGAGTTCATCTGTGGGTGCATTGGCCCCGAGGTCAATTTCTTTTCTTTTTATCATTTCACCTGCTACTGCCGTAGGATATCCGATTTTCACCTGAAAAGCAAGATGCCGGGCATATTCATCCGCTGTAATTCCCTGGGGCAAGTCATTTCCAATCAAATTTTTCCATTCGTCGACTTTGTATAATCCGCTGGTTGCCAGCTCAACATCTGTTTTGATATTGAATTTGTCGTATACCCTCCTGATAAGCGGCACGTTCTGTCCTGTGAGATAACCCAGTTTGCCGTCTAATTGTAAAGCTGCAATAGTATTGGCATCAAATCCTTGTTCAGAAAGGGAATTCCATAATTTTCCAGGGTCATTGCCTGCTTCTTTTTGTATTTGAGCAAAAATAGTTTTTTGTTGGGTGTCCAGTTTTCTTATATCCAACATTTCGTTCATTGAAGAAACGGATGATGGCAGTTTGTTATTAAGAATCTGATTAATTGATAATGTCTCCAATGTTCCAATAGTTTCCCGGATATTACCGGTTGACGGGATTATATTTTTTTCAATGGCATTTTTTATCGCAGCTTCCGCATCTTTGGAAGAAACGGATTTAATAGCCTCTTCAGTTCCCGGTACACCTGCCCGTAATAGGGCATATATATGGGAGGAATCAATTTTTAAACTATCACTCAATTTAGCTGAACTGACAAGCATTGCCGTTATTCTTGCATCCCACCCTGTTTTGTTTGACAAATACGAAATATTCCGGTTTTTATCATCTTCTTTTAATTCAGTTAAATTCAATTGACCCAAATGGGGTTTGATTTCATTTAAAGCCAAACCGAATTCTGTTTCTTTTTTAATTTCATCGTTAGATACAATGATGTTCAGGGTCTCATCACTTGATGCATTGAATTGAATGGCAGATCTCCCGATCTCTTTCCGTGCGTTTTTTTCGTAAACCCGCACCTCGATATCCGGATTATTGTTCCTATCGTCAACTTTGTAAGAGATAGCATACTCCCCGTTTTTACCTGAAATTGTTTTGCCCGCGGAAGCGCCATTCACGATAGTGAGAATAAATACTTCCGCAGTATAACCTGAAAGAGGCACTCCCCTATTATCGGTTATTGTTCCCCTTACGATATGCGAATTATCATTACCCGGTTTCATATTTTTGTTTTTTAATTTTCAGTTTATTGATATACCATTATTAACCATGTACCAGTAGTGTGATACCACCAAAGATTTCTCCATTCATATTGTTGATGGCAACAACATCATACCCGGCCAATTCTCCTTTTTGCAATCCTATGTTGGGAATGTCCATCGATAGCAATGTCATACGTCTTTCGAGATTCATCTGACGGTATTCGTCAATCTCTTTTTTGAAATCTGATGCTCTTCTTTCACCTGATTGAATGATTTTATGAATTCTCTTCATCTCATCCTCAATCCTATTTTGGTCTTTCAGATTATACTTGCCTTCCTGGTTGAACTCAAAACGAAAAGCCGCGTCTTTGTATTCAATTTTCCCCGGTTGATTTATTTTCAGATCAATTCCTCTTTTGATTTCTCCTAACCGGTTGCTCAAATTTGTCAAACGTTTGGGTAGCTTCACGTCAGTTACATTCGCAACTGTTTCCTTTGCAAAATTCAATCTGAACTCAGCCCTTTCCCTTGGTTTATCGATAATTCTGAAATCAGCAGCCACAGGATGACGTATTGCTAAAACTGCCTCTTTGTTCAATGGGACAAATTGTACTGTTAATTGTGCCTGAGGCATGTGTAAAATATTCAGGTTCATCTGTGTTGCCTGGGCTGCAATATTCAGGTTTTTCTGTCCGATACGCCTGTCCTGGACAGGATTGAGCAGTGTATCATGAAGAGGTATATCCAGCGGGGAAAAAGAAAATACTCTTGCAAACAGACATTTATGGCCTGCATCAGACGGTTCCACCAAATAGCGGATATTTACTTCAGATGAGCTGTAGCAATTTACCCAGGTGGAAGCAATTCCCAGTTTTTTCCCAAAACGAGTATCGAAGCCCAGACTTGGTGTAACTAAGTAAAATTCGACTTTGGCAGAAGGTACGTTTACATCACCCCTGTTATGCACCAGGCATTTGATGTTGTAAAGTGTGCCGGCATTCAATTCCGTTGTATAAGAGTTCAATGAAGAGACAGGTGAAACCATTACATCGGGCGATCTCCAGTATGCCACATTCGCACCCGGCCTGTAACCGTTATCGCCGTCATAGGAGCGTATGTAGAGATAGGAACTATCTTTAAAATCCTCGGGCATACGTCTTTTTTTAACCGGAGAAGCTTCGATTGTCTTATACCATGTTTCCCTGAATTTGACACTCTTTTCTCTGCGTTGGCCCTGAAGCTTTTTGATGATCTCATTGGCCTTATGTATATTTTCTAAACTCATGGCTATGAATGTTTTATTATTTTATAAATCGTAAATCCACATTGATATTATCATCCGAAGGATCTCCGCCGGGTACATTTACCTTTAATTTTTCGGGAAAATCAGGAGCATCAGTAGAACTCGTTTGCTTTTGAGTCCAGCATAGATATGAATACCCCCTGTCCCCGTCCAGATTAAAGTCGATCAAATCTTTTTTATCGGCAAACCATTCAAATGTTTTTTCAATTAAATCCATTGCATTCCCCAAACCGGCTTTTTCCATCAGCAAATTTTTCAATCTGGTGCCGTCGTCATTATGTATAGGATTCACATCGGGGGTCAATCCTTGCAGGCGGTCAAGAATATCTTTTGGCTGAAAAGGTATTCTACCAAATGCGTAATGCAACGATGATTCCGTCAGGTAGCTGTTGAGTGTTCCCATTACGGCGCCTTTCTCATTTTGAGTGACAGGATAAATTAAGTGGCGTTCCATATTGAACAAGGTATCCTCAAAAGTAGAAGGAACAAATTTCAGCAAAGGCAGATGAGGCACAAACGGCAAGGCATTGACACCGCTGGGGTCAATGTTTGACGGATTGGCGAACTGGGTAAGTCTGGGATCATTCAAATGTTCTTTCATCGGGAAAGCCAATCCATTTAATGCCACACCAAGCCTGAAATTTTGGTAGGCATTGTAAACCTGTTCGTAAATCAGACAAGCGGCAGCACGTATGGTTGACGTTCCCAAGGTAGTAATGGCGCCGGCAATCCCATCTGCGATTGCAGCCGCTGCCATTACCGCTGCAATCACCAATGCGGCCAGGATGATGAAAATACTCAGGATGCCAAAACTTCCGGCATTGTCAATGGCATCTTCAAGAAAATCACCGGCATCGCCAAGATTATCCACTGTCTTTTCCCAGACTTCCCTTATCTCCTTTGAGAATGAATAGGGTACCGGTTCGGGAATGGTGCCTGTGTCGGTAGAGCTCCTAAGCCATTTATAATAAATACGGTAGGCATTATCTACATCACTTGCCGTTATTTCAGGGCCATACTCCGGTTCGGGATCAGCATCTTCCTGATATACTTTATTGATAGCTTCAGCGATCATTTCAGCCAGATCATCAGGCAATACGGTAAATGGATCCGGTTTGTCGTTCTCGGTATCAATGGTCCCATCAAAATTAAAATTATAAAAAGCGTGCAGTTTTGAGCGGTTCCAATCAGTTCCCGTTGCATTCAGCAGATTGAAAACATCCTGATAGTTCTCGCCGGTTTTGTGGCGTTGGGCGTGCGAACGGTAAGGTCCTCCCGAAATCAGGTTCACGTAGGGATGCCCTACGACATCAGCGCAATAATGAGTAAGATAACCCAAGGCATATAAGATCTTGGGATCGGAGAAATCTCCGGCCGTAGCATCCAACAGCGCTTTTGCGAATTTACCTGTTTTACGGTAATGCAGTGCATCGAACCACCACCATTTATCACTTTGCAAAAATGGTGGCCTGCTTTTATTGGGTACTCCGTCACGATAAGGATGATCAAACACTTCAAACAGGTTGAAATCAGAGATGAATTTCTGGACCATCGCCATTAATGTGGCAGAGAATCCGTCCAGCAACTGGTTGATATCGTTAAACGTTTGTTGAAGCTCACTCAGCAAAGCCGAATCTTCAATTATTTCGTCCACTGCCTCGCTAAATGCTTCCAAAGCGTCTAATACCGGTTGGGGAACTACGGCAAGCAATTTTTGTTTGAAGTCTTCGATAAAATCCACGACTTCAAAATAAAATTCGGCCATATCGCCAATTGGTCCGGGCATATCTTTTGTGTTGAAAAAAAGATAATCTGGCCCCTGGCAGCCAAAAAAGAGGTAAGGCAGGTTCTTGTCGTCTGCCAATAAATTCTGCAACGCAGTGTACTGGGCCGGTGTCATTTTTGACCCCAGGCCTTCGTTCAGAGAGATCAATGCTTTTAATCTGTCTGCTATCATGTGATGTAATGCTGGTCCTGGCATAATTTTAATTTTTTAATCCGTTATTTAATCATTGATTTGTTATTATTATCAGTTATTAGCGCCCATGTCTCATTGCCCCGCTACCAATATGTGGTACAGCATCATGAATACGAGCAGGAATGAGTTGAAGTTCTCCTCCGGAAACATGATGCCAGCGATATCCGGGTATTGTTGGCCTTCCGGCTCTAATTGCACGTAATTGCGCAGGTGTAAAAGTTACTCCCACACTTTCACCCCGTGCCAGAGCCTCTCTGAGCTGTCTGGTTGCAGCCCTCATTTCGCCTCTATAACTTCCTCTTGGAACTCTTGCGCTCGTTACGGCAAATGGGCTAAAATCGGGAAGTCCTCTTTCATCAAATCCCACACTTCGTCCTCCACCCACATCAACGGGAGCTCTTCTTACTGATCGATGGGTTGATGGCGGAACTGTAGTGGAAGTAACGTTTTCCCTGCCATAACGCTCTTCAAGCTGTTGCCTCATTCGTTGTGAAGAATAAGGCCTGGTATCTCTTGGTGTACCTGGGGTACCTGTCCCTGTAGGAACAGCAGGCCTTACCGGTGCGGCAGGTGTAGCAGGTCTTGCGGGTCTGACTTCGGCAGGAACCGGTCTGGAGGGGGTGGATGGCCTGACACTTCTCATGTCGCTCCTACCACGGGCAGTTCCGGCAGCAGCCGAAGCTAATCCGTCAACTGCCGCACCCACATAGGAACCTCTATCTCCGCCTACAGCATAGCCAATAGCACCAAATATACCTCCTCTGATATTTTCCCCGACTTGCAACTGATAGCCAAAATCCGCTCTTCGTCTTTGGCCTTCAACAATATATCTGGGACCACAATAGCCCATACCTCTGGAATCCGCCACGCAAATCTGTTCATTATCGCGTCGCTCTATTTCAGCAGCAGTAGGCATAGGAGGAACAAAAGTCGGATCGTACATATTACCAGATCTCAAAATATTCCTCAAGATATTGATATCTGCTTGCCGTTGTTCGTATGTGGGATTCGCATAGCATGGACCGGGGGTACCTCCCCCTGCAACAATTAATTGTTGCACCACTTGTGGTGAAAATGTCTGTAATTGAGATTCTGTTACAATTACTCTTTGGGATTGTTTTCCGTCTAAATCAAAGTTATTTATCGGATTATTTTTCACATACCCGTATACATTCACTCCATCCCCAATCCCGATCGGATCACTACTTAACCATCTTCCCAGCCACGGCAGATAATACCTTGCACTATGGTACTCCAGACCGGTTTCTTCATCGCGTTCCATACCGGTGTAGCGGTAGCGCTTGGCAGCAGATTTTATGGTCGCATTTTTAGCCTGATATGCCGTAGTACCATAAGGATGGTACTCTTCATAGCTGATAACCTGTGCTTTATCATCCAACTCCAAGGCGGCAGAACCTAAGAGATTGTGTAGCTGATACCGAATCAAGTGCTTTTCCGTTCCATCATCCACATCATTTCGGGTTTCAATCATGACAAAGCGGTGATCCTCATCCATCAGTCCCAGACTGACCCTTTCCAATCCCGCATGTGTACCTGTATACTTTTTATAGTGTTCGTAACCCTCTATATAAATGCGTTCCTCTTTTTTGGCAGGCATATTTCCCGGTGCGGCCTGGTTTTCAATAATCTTACGGATACGCTGGCCGCCGCCATCGTATTGATAGTAGGTCATTACAGGAATATTATCATCTGTGCAATGTTGCCTGGTAGTGCGTACCACTTCTTCTTTAAAATTCCATTCAATTTGTTCAAGATGGGGCAGTTCCTCCATATATCCATGCTTTGCATGATGGCGATATTGCGTATAATCGGCAGGATTGGCGTTGTCTCCTATATGAGTGCTTTTGAGCCGGTTATTGGTAGATTCGTATTCATATCTTCTTGTCCAGTTACCACCTCCGGCGAGGTGCCTCATCTGCATGATATTCCCTACTTCATCGTATTGATAACTCTCTACATAGTTCCGTATTGCCATCGGGCCACCCGGGTTCATGCTGTGCATAAAGGGATTGTCGTTCCAGTTGTCGCAATTGCCGAAATGCAAAGCGCCATTATTTTCCCTGCCGGTGGCTTCAGTTAACCGGTATAGAGCATCATAAGTATACGTGGAAACTCCGGTTATTTTTTGATTATTAAAAAATAATACCGGAATGTTTTTATCCTCCACATGCGTAATGTTCCCGACAGGATCATAAGTATAATACCAATCCTGAAGAGGATCACCATTGTGTCGTTTGCTTTCCAGACGTTTGAGGCGGAAAGTCTCTTTGTCGTAATAGAATTTTGTGATTACATTATTGCCATAGATGATTTTATTCCGTTGCCCCTTTTCATTATAATCAATGTCTTTGATATAGACAGATGGGATTGCATAAGTGGGATGCAGCACACTTTCTCCATTCAGCAAACCGGTTTCATTGTAAGAAGGGGTAATGATGCTGCCATCGGGAGCCGTTTGTCGGGTAATTCTTCCCAAAGCATCGGTTTGTGTGATGAATTTGAATTCTTCGGGTTCCAGTTCATTCCCCAAATTAGCATCAATCCAGTTGGCTATCTCTTTGTATTTTCTGAATAATTTACGCGTCGTAGCCAAAGGCTGCCCTTTAAAGTTGAAGTCAGGAGTATCAACCAATCCTCCGGTATCATAGTGTTCAATAACCTGACCTAAAATATTTCTGGCTTGCAGGGCAGCTTCGTTGCTTCGGTTTGTTGACAAAAGACTTTCTCCATATACTATCCTGTCGAAAGTGTTATCAAGCGGGGTAGATCCATCACCCCCTATTACCTTGCTATATGTGGGACGTTGCGCTACATCATAAAAATATTGAAACTCGTGGTTTCTTTCATCCCAGGTCCGAAGCGGATTGCCCAGAATATTTGTGAGTAGCCACCTCTGTCCGGCATCCATACTGTTTTGATATACTAAGTTGCCGAGCATATCATACTTGTATTGCATGACAATATTTCCCCGGGCATCAGTAACGGAGCGCAGGTTACCTTCCGTGTCCAGATAAACCCGGGTGAGGTAAAATTCATCAGCGTCTGTAGCTGTATTTTTATTGTGCTCAACAGAGAGGACCGGCCTGCCCAGGGTGTCGAAATGCAGTATACCGGGTGTGTTTGCATGTTTGGCGGCTTTGTCGGCAGCCATTTTTTCCCGGCCAGGATCTTTTCCTTCCATTATGAGTGCAGCATCGATGAGGCGGTTTGTACGGTTGTTGTACCAGGATGATTCCAGCATTGTATCGTTGGCATCATACATAATTTGTTTCCAGGAATCAAATTCCACTTTGGAGAAAGTACCATCGGGTATTTCGGTCTTCATCAGCCTGCCTGGCGCATCGTAGTACATTACCGGTGTTACACCTGTCTCTACCAGTTCCTTATAGTCTTCGTATCCCCAGTCTACTGAAAAATAGGGTTCATATTGTTTGACAGCATTGTCCTTGTTGTTTTTGATGGTTCTTCCATCACCTATCCAACGCAGTTGTTTGGGATTGAGGGAAGCGGTATCTATTTCAGATACTGAAATTGAATCGTCAGGATTTACAGTAACCTGCTTCGCTTTTCCGGGAGCCGCCTGTACTTTTTTCATGATCACTTCGCCCATGCCGTTGGAATATTCGAAAGCTATCTGAACGGGTGAATCAGGAAGCTGCCGAAAATGTTGCTCCCGTATAATAGCTGCCACTACAGCAGGTTTGCCGTGATTAACATACGATTCAAAATCATATACAAATCTCGAAGAAGCATGATTTAATAAATTCTTTCCTGAACCGGTGAGTTGTGTGGAGTCGGGAGATTGAAAAAAATTAAGAACGGCTGCTGATTCAGCAGCCTCTGTAATTTCAGAGAAGCCTGAGAGGTCATCTGCTTCATTGCCTTTTCCCATCACTGCCACCGCCTTAACCAAACCCAATTCATCCACAACCGCCTCAGATAAATTGCCGTTGATATCTTTCATCCTTCGGGAAGAAAGCGTACGGAAGTTAAATGCATCAACCCTGGCTTTATTACCCAATACATCTTCGGTTTCTTCTATAAAAAGGAAATAGGAACCATAGTACTTTACTTTGGTTACAGCTCCGTATGGATCTGTATAAGAGACCGGACAATAGAAACGATCCTGCGCATCCGTCTGACTTTCTGATGATGCTTTAAATTGAATTGTACCGGATCGGATCCACCAATTATCATCTCCTTCACTATGTGTAAATCTACCTTCAGCAAGAATTCCCGCATCCACCTTTGTGCCAAAAATATCTGTTATCAACTCAGGAGTGTAGGCCAATTGATAGCTTTCATAAGGAAGTGCCAAAGATTCCAGATGATGCAACGGCAAAGTTCCGGTCAAGTTATCTCGATAATAAATAGTGCGGACATGTTCAATCAATCTTTTTTGTGCTTTTCCCGGGGCTAACGGTTTGTTGAACTCATGATAAAAAGCAGTGTCTGAATTTACATCCGAAAGAATATCTGCAAAGTCTGCCGGGCTATAGTAGACTCCCGATTTTACTACGCCTTTCAATTCATACGTTTTGACTTCGGATGACATCCTCAAACGATGTGTGTTTTCACCCGGAACATCATTGGTAAATTGGTTATGGCTATATAGGATAACCGTTTTACTTTGCTCCTGCTGTGTTTCGAACGGAAGCGAAGTATCGGGGTTTAGCCGGGGATACACTACCGATGCAGCTTCCAATATATTGCCGTATTCGTCTAATCGGATATTCAGGTCATGCTCGATCCTCGGATCTTCGGGATTACGTTCATAGCTATAGGTAATGGCTTCGCTTTCCTTTACAACAAAAACGGCATGTTTGTTTTTGCCTCGTGGCTGCAATAGCTCTATCACACAATTATGGGTAGCAGCCGAAAATGGGATCAACTCTTTTTTACGTGCTTCAATCGTATTTCCAAATTTAACGGCATCTTTAGCAAAGGTTTCAACACGCAAGGCCATGCCTTTACATGCACGCAAGGCTTCCCGCCACTCATCCGCAGTCAGTTGATCAATTAATGACACATCCATTCCTTCGGGCACCGTAAGATGCGCATCGGGCAAGCCAATCTCAGGATGGGTTACAATTCCGAATTCCTTTTTATACGCATTGTACCAGTAGTCTTTTTCATATTGATAGAGGATTTTGTCATTTCTCAAAAATGCTCCGGTATGATACCAGTTTTTAACAACGACAGGTTCCTGATGCAATGCTTGTTCGGTAATATTGGTCGCATCTTGTTTTACCCAGTGTGCAAAGGTTTCGGCATCCGTTTGCTCTACCATGCCGAATCCGCGGAATTCCCGTTCGGCATGGTCATAATACCCATGATGGTATTTGTAAGAACTTTCAAGGCGGTAACCCGAAATTTTATCCTCGATAATGGTTTTCGAAATACAGTGCACCGGAAAATGCAGTTTGGTTACCCAGGGTTTTCCGTCAAGCTTATCATCCATATAAAATTTTGTGGAGGGTGTATATTCCAATGATACTTCTTTGCCTAAATTATTCTTATAAGAAATCATGATATGCGGTTTCTTACTGTTCATCAGATCGATGTATTTTAACGGAGTATTCGCATCTTTTGATAACGGACTTGACCAGACAATGCATGCAACTCCATTGCCTAACAAATCGGTCACAGTTATTGTGGATTGCGGATGAATTTCCGGAAAAGGATTGATTTCAAACGGAGTAATACCAAACCGGTTTCCACTTAAATTCTTCCAACAGGTGAATTTGCTTTTTCCTAGGTAAATAATATCCGAAGTGCCGGATCCGTCAATATCTGCCAGTCTTACATAGTCAGGATTGAAGGCATCAGGATGATCAAAAAAAGGAGCCTGGTCCATTGTTACTTTGGCTCCGAATTTTCCATATCCTACATTGGGCCAGTAGCAGACTTCACCATTCCGGATCCTCAGAATATCGGTCATTCCATCACCCGACATATCGGCGAGGTAAATGGTTTGTTTAGCGTCAGCAAAAACAATATGCGGATCTTCTTCTTCATCAAAAGGTTTGGATGTTTTCCGTGCAGTGGTAAAGCCATCTCTGCCTTCAGATGCATACCATGTAAAAACAGCATCTTCTGAAATTACTATTTCGGGTTTACCATCACCATTCAGGTCGAGCATCCGGGTATTGGGATCACCAAAATCAATATTGGGTAACCCTTTAAACGAACGTAATCCTTGCCATTCATTGTCATCGTCCAGTTCAAAATAGCCTCGCGGTTCGTCCTCAAAACTGACCAACTGCCTACCTCCATCCGCATCCAGATCGTTTAATTGGAACTGACCGGCCAATCCCATGAAAGATGGTTTGGGAGAAACTAATTTCGCCTGTTCGAACATGAGTTTTGCCCCATCATCGTTGTTTTGGATACCAAGATTATGCTTGTAATACCAACCGTTTGCCTGTTCTGAAAGAATACCGGAAAGTCCCTCATTGTATAAATCTACAAATTGATAAGGGGCTTGCTCTATACCTGCCGGGGCATGTACCAACGCTTCCTGTGAAACGGTTTTTATTTCACTGTTCCATTCATGCTTCCGGTATTCAAACTCCATAGGTGGGAGTTTTTTATAGGAATAGGAACCATCCGGTTTTTTTATATATCCGTATGAGGTAACCGATTTCAGAAAGGTAAAATCCAGTTCTGAGGAAGTATCGTATTCAAAATTTAATGACCGGACGAGTCCATCGTATTCATCAGGTCCTTTGAAATGATGAAACAATAAGACCCTTTTGCAAAGCCGGGTTGTACGGATCTCAAATCCGGCTTTGTAATCAGAAAAAGCATCCGGCCTGAAATCCCATGGATTGAATTGATCTATGGGTTGCGCAGTATAATCGGTTGTTCCGTAATCAAACAGTGTTTCAAATAAATAATCTGTCTCATCAGGAAAGGCATCTCCAAATTGCCTGTAAGGTGTTTTATTGCCATACAATACCTTATCTATATACAGATTGGTATAGGAAATGGTACCATCTTTCAGCCGGTTACGATTGTGTAACAATGATTCATCAAAACCAATTTCATCTTCTTTTTTATAGAGATAATGCGTACAATTTCCTTTATCGTCAAACTCAAATTCAGGTAGCCATTCATATATTTTTAAAGAATCAGCCGGGTCAGACAAAATGGAATTGTCCGTCCATCCGAAAAGAGTGGTTCTGTTTTCCCGGGTGATTACGCGCCATCTGATCCTGCCATTTGATTTTTCCGTCCACCGTTCTATACGGGCAAACAGACCTTCTATACGTGGTCTGTAGTTTCTGATAGTGAACAATCCATCTGTCGAATTTCTTTCGTTCAGGATGTATTCGTTATCAGCATCCACAGTAAAAGTTCCATCAGGATTCTTTTTAAATTCCGGCACCAGGTCCTCTGCCTCTGAAAACAAGAATGTATCCGAATCTATGGAGTCAAGATACTGAGGCAATTCTTTATCTGTTTTACGCTTGATTGAGCCTACACTCAAGTTCCAACCCAAACCAAAAATACTATTGCCCGACCCTGAGTTATAAAATAAATCTAAAGTAGGAGAATCACCCCTCGCCGGAGAGAATGGAAGTGGAATGGAAAATGAAGCAGTTCCATTTACAGCATTCACAGAAAATTTTTCATCAATTCCTTTTATGGCACCACCACCTTTGGGTAATGAAATGGATGGTACTTCTATCGCATTGGATTCGGTTTTTCCTCCATCTGTTTTGAGAAATTGAGAGCTGGATTTATTTGATGATTGCGCATTCATTTTTTATTGTCTTTAGCGATTGAGGACGCTGGCAAACATAATTGGATGCGGGGTTAAAATGGTAGGATTATACATGCGAAAATTTGTACAAATCGTGCATTAACAATAAAATGTATTTGTACTATTTGCGCATAATTCAATCATAAGTATCTGATATTTAATACATAAAAAATACAATTTTTTTATCCGGAAATTATCCGGAATGACTGTGAAATGAATAGTATCCGGATATTCGTCGGTTTACAGTGATTTAACAGGTAAAATTTTATTCAAAAACCTTACCTTTGCAACCATGGCAAGATATCAGTTCTTAATAGGCGCATCATCATCGGGAAGCGGAAAGACCACGCTGACCATCGGGTTGTTGCGGGCATTCAAAAACCGGGGGTTACAGGTACAACCGTTTAAGTGTGGTCCCGACTATATCGACACGAAATTCCACGAACTGGCGGCGGGTAAACCCTCTATCAACCTGGATCTTTTCCTTTCCTCACAAGAACATGTAAAGCAATTGTACTCGACCTATACGTCCGGCTGTGATATTGCCCTGACCGAAGGGGTTATGGGCCTTTTCGACGGATTTGACAAGTGGCAGGGCAGCGGTGCACATATTGCAGAGGTGCTCGATATCCCTATTATATTGGTGCTGACTCCCAAATCGATGGCTTACTCCGTTGCACCCATCCTGTACGGCTTCAAGAACTTTCACAAAAACATATCCATTGCAGGTGTTATTTTTAATATGGTCAATTCCGACAGTCATTACCGGTTCTTACAGGATGCCTGTAACGACGTGGGTATACCCGCATTGGGACGTCTGCCGAAAAACAACGATCTGGAGATTCCGTCGCGTCATCTCGGATTGAGTATCGACAGCAACCTGCTTTTGGATGAGTTTGCAGAGAAAGCGGGCAATTTTATGGAGCAGCATCTCCCTATTGATGAGATACTGGAGATGACCCGGAAAAGCTTAACTTCGCCTGTTCTCTCAAAGGAAAACGCGGTATCACACCGCAAAGTGTTAAAATCCGCTGTCGCCACTGACGAAGCTTTTGCTTTTTACTACCATGAAAATATCGAGTATCTGAAAAAGAGAGGAACGGTCACTTTTTTCAGTCCGATGCACGATCAGGAACTACCTGATGCCGATTTTATATACCTTCCGGGTGGATATCCGGAATTATATCCCGACAAATTAAGTGAGAACACATCTATGCTGGAGAGCATCCGCCGTTATGTAGAGCAGGGAGGACGACTGCTGGCTGAGTGCGGAGGGATGATGTACCTTTCATCCTGCATTGCCGATAAAACCGGAAAAGAGTATCCCATGGTTAATATTTTTAAACAAAAAGCCAGTATGGAAGCAATGAAACTCACACTGGGGTACCGGCAATTCACATCGAATGGTATCTGTGTGAAGGGACATGAATTTCATTACTCGTCCGTTTCCGGAAATGAAGAAAGTTTCATCACTCAATACAATGCCAAAGGTATTCCGGTTGATACGAAACTATTACGCTATAAGAATGCAATTGCCGGATATACACATATATACTGGGCAGAAATGGATGATTTGATGAGGCTCTTCCATTAGAATAAAACTATGATTTATTCAAGTTTCATAAGTTGCATACACTTCAAAGTTATATGTGAAACTTAAGTCATTTATCAAATATTTGCAATTAAAAATCAACCTTATAGATAAAAACTATATCCCATCATTTTTATTATTCTTATTATACAAAAAGAGCTATCTTTGCATCCGATTTTTGGTGTTCCGATCACGAGGTCTCGCGATCGGAATGAAAAGGGAATCAGGTGAAAGTCCTGAACAGACCCGCTGCTGTAAGCTCCGCCTACGTGCTGAACAAATAACCCAATGCCACTGTCCCGATCAGGGATGGGAAGGCGTTCAGACACGGGAGTAAGTCAGAAGACCTGCCAGAAACGCAAGAACAACACAAGTGAAAGTGTCCCGGGTTTTTGGATACAGAACCGGATGAATGAATTCTTCCTATCGCAAGAATAATTCACCAATTTATTATTTATCATAAATGAAGTATGTAAAGCGTACGTCAGTTATGCTGCTTGTATTGGGTATGCTGGCTTCGAATGCTGTTGTGGCACAGGATAGCGCCTATGGTGTGAATTATGCAATCCTCTCTCCGGGACGAACGGTATATATGAGTCTTGCAATCAACTTTTCAAAATAAATCAATGATAATATGAAAACGATTTTCACTTCTTTCTTTATGCTACTGACTACGTTCGGTTTATTAGCCCATGGCGGCGGGAATTATGAACATTCCGATTTCTTCGGCTCAATGCAGATCGGTGACAAAGCTGCTATTCTGATGGTGCATTTCGGTACCACACACGACGATACACGCGCATTGACAATTGATGTACTAAACGACCGCGTAAAACAACAGTTCCCGGATCTGGAAGTCCGTGAAGCCTATACTTCCCGGATTGTGATAAAGCGTTTGGGTGACAGAAGCATCATAAAGGCAGACCCACTTGAAGTGCTTCAACAACTCAAATCGGAGGGATATACCCATATCCTCATCCAGTCTTCCACCATTATCGACGGGAAAGAGATGGAATCTCTTGAGAGAAATGCGGCTGAAGTAAAAGATCAATTTAAGGAGGTGCGTGTCGGAAACCCACTGCTTTACGATCCGGATGATTATGAAGCAGTCATTGCGGCAATCACCAAAGGAGCAGATAAAAATCTCGCTTACGTTCTGGTAGGACACGGCACATACGATTCAACCACGGCGCAATATGCGATGCTCGACTATATGCTGAAGGCAAAAGGACATCAGAACTTCTTCGTGGGAACAATCGAAGGATATCCCGAATATGACGATATGCTGGCTCAATTGCAACAGTCAGGATTGAAAAAGGTCGTTTTAGTGCCGTTTATGTTTGTCGCAGGTGAACATGCCAAAAACGACATTGAGGGCGACTGGAAAGAAGAGCTCGAAAAGGCGGGTTATACCGTCGAAGTAAAGATGCAGGGGCTCGGGGAGAATGTTGAGATACAGGATATTTTTATTAACCATCTTAAATTCAAAACCCGCCACCGCAAACTGGACATCATGGAAAAGAAAGCGAAGTACCGTCAAACGGGAGAAAAAGAGGACTAAAAAAAGTAATTTGACAATCATTATAAGTAAAATCATGTCGAAAGGAAAGATCTTTGTTGCCGGTATAGGTCCCGGAGGCAAAGAAGATATTACACCTGCAGTACTTGATGCGATAGCCGTGTCGGATGTCATTGTGGGATATAAATACTATTTCCGGTTTGTTGAGAATATCATCAAACCTGGAACGCCCTGTATAGATACGGGCATGAAAAAAGAACGCGAACGGGCTTTACAGGCTTTTGAATATGCGGAGCAGGACAAGACGGTTTGTGTAATCAGTTCCGGCGATGCAGGGATCTACGGCATGGCGCCACTTGTTCATGAGATGAAAACCGAGCGCAACAGCGATGTGGAAGTGGAAGTCCTGCCCGGCATCAGTGCATTTCAGAAAGCAGCCGCCTTGTTGGGGTGTCCGGTAGGGCATGATTTCTGTGTGATCTCGCTTTCCGACCTGATGACGCCCTGGGACAAGATAGAAAAACGGATAGAAGCGGCTGCAACAGCCGATTTCGTTACGGCGGTTTACAACCCTAAAAGCAAGGGGCGGTATTGGCAATTGTACCGTCTGCAGGAGATATTTTTACAGTACTGTTCACCCGAAACGCCGGTCGGTTATGTCCGCCAGGCGGGACGTGATGAACAGGAGATCAAAGTCACCACGCTGGAGAAATTTGATCCCGAAGAGGTGGATATGTTCACTGTGGTAATCATCGGCAACTCACAATCCTACTTTTCTGCAGACAACACGTTTATCACTCCTCGGGGTTACTATCGTGAAGATATCGACAACGGCGCCAGGAATATAGGACAGGATATTATGATCCGCAGTTTCCGGACAATCGACGGTGAATTAAAAGACCGCGATATTGCGTTGGATAAGAAATGGGCGTTGCTGCATGCGATCCATACCACTGCCGATTTCGACATGGAGAATATTCTCTATACCGATGAGAGCGCCGTGGAAAAACTGCATAAACAATGCAGGAACGGGCAGATCAAGTATATAATCTCCGATGTAACCATGGTTGTTTCCGGAATTCGTAAAGGAGCCTTAGAGCGACTCGGGATAGAAGCCAAATGTTACCTGTACGACCCACGCGTGGCAGCACTGGCGGAAGAGAAGGGAGTCACCCGTACGCAAGCCGGAATCCGGCTGGCTGTAGCGGAACATCCCGATGCATTGTTCGTCTTCGGTAATGCACCGACTGCGCTTATCGAATTATGCGAATTGATCCGCAAAGACAAAGCCCAACCCGCAGGTATTATTGCCGCACCGGTCGGCTTTGTCAATGTACGCGAGTCGAAACATATGACCAAGCCGTTCAGGCATATCCCCAAACTGATCGTGGAGGGGCGTAAAGGTGGAAGCAATCTCGCTGCTACGCTTGTAAATTCCATTCTCACGCTCGATGATGCAGCGCAGCTCAAGCCGGGAAAAGACATGTAAGACGTATGTAAATGAACTTCTTTATTATAGGCATAGATGACAACAGGGAACAGTACTTTACACCCGAAGTGCAGCAGGTAATACAATCACATACTCTCTTTTCGGGTGGGACACGACATTATGAGATTGTCAAGCCCTATTTGCCTTTGGAGCATAGTTGGATACCCATTACGGTACCTCTCTCCGATGTGTTCGAACAATACCGCTCTCACGAGTCGGTGGTGGTCTTCGCATCGGGTGATCCTTTATTCTATGGCTTTGCCAACACGGTGTTGCGTGAGATACCGGAAGCAGAAGTAAAGGTTTTCCCGTTCTTCAACTCTTTGCAATTGTTGGCACACCGACTGCTGATGCCTTATCATAATATGCACGTTGTGTCACTTACAGGACGTTCATGGAACAAATTCGATGAGGCGCTGATACGGGGTTACGAAAAGATCGGGGTATTGACTGATAATAAGGAACACACACCGTCTGCCATCGCTGCACGAATGCTGGAATATGGGTATGACAATTATACGATGTCAGTAGGTGAACTGCTTGGAAACGGAGAAAAGGAAAAAGTGTCGGATTGGAGATTGGAAGAAGTAGTTGGTAAAACATTCGCATTTCCCAATAATCTCATTTTGCGTCGTATCAATATACGTCCACGGCCGTTTGGTATTCCGGAATCTGATTTTCACCTGCTTGACGGAAGAGCCAGGATGATTACCAAAATGCCTATCCGGCTACTATCGCTCAGTATGCTCGATTTGCATGATCGCCACGTTTTCTGGGACATCGGTTTCTGTACCGGTTCGGTATCGGTAGAAGCGAAACTGCAATTTCCACACCTGCGTATCATAGCATTTGAACAACGTCCCGAAGGAGAACAGTTGATACATGATAACGCAAGAAAATTCGGCACCCCGGGTATCGAGACGGTCATCGGCGATTTCGCACAAATCGATATTACCCCCTACCCCAGTCCCGACGCAGTTTTCATTGGCGGACACGGAGGGAAGATGGATGAAATCATAGAAAAGACCAGCGATCTGTTGGCAGATGACGGTGTGATTGTTTTCAACTCCGTATCGGAAGAGAGCCGCCAGTTATTTCTGAAGGCTATTGACAGATACAACTTGCAATTGAGGCAAACGATCCGTATCCAAACGGATGACTTCAACCCGATTGATGTGATGAAAGCAACCAAATAGATGAAAGCACTAATATTCAAAACCATAAGACTCCTGAAACATAATGGAAAGATGAATAACTCCAGCATACAATCAGAAACAGACAAACCTGAACAGGCAACACTTGCCGTTATACTGGTTTCCGAAACCGCTATCGAGATCGCCCGCCTGATCCGGCGGGAGTTCCCCGAAACGGTTATCTACACAAAGTCCCCTATAGAAGGGTGCGTACAGATATCATCCTTTTCAAAAGGAGTAAAACAACTGTTCCCGACCGTCGATGTACTGGTCTTTATCGGGGCAATGGGCATTTGTGTGCGTAGCATTGCACCCTGTATAAAGAATAAACATACCGATCCGGCAGTCATCAATATCGACAGTAGCGGAAAATACGTTATTTCCGTTTTATCAGGGCATGTAGGCGGCGCCAATACCTTTAGCGAACGTTTGGCGCGCATTATAGGCGGAGAAGAGATCATCACCACGCAAAGCGACAACACCGGATTGTGGGCGTTGGATACGTTGGACCAGCGTTTCGGATGGATAACACGTACGACTGCCGGCAACTTCAACCATCCGCTCACCACTTTCGTCAACAGGAAACCGACAGCATTGCTGCTCGATATAAAAGATGCCGGTAGCGATTATTTAGAGCGCAACAAACCTGAGCATACTGATATTTTCTATTCCATTGAAAATATTGGCTGGGAAAAATATGAATTATTGATCGCCGTCACCCCATTCTTATATCCCGATTCTCCTGTTCCCGTGATTTATTTTCACCCGAGAGTATTGCAGCTGGGGATCGGTTGCCGCAAGTTATGCAGTCCTGCCGGGATAGGTGAATATATTGATCGTTTTCTGTCGGAGAAACATGTGGCGAAAGAGGCGATTGCAGGTATTTCCTCTATCGAACTAAAGAAGGATGAACCACTACTGCAGGACCTTTCTCGACGTTATAATGCCCCTTTGCATATCTACACCGCATCGGAGTTAGAGGGTATCGATATACCCAATCCATCAGACAAAGTGGTGAGTGTAACATCCGTGCCGAGCGTATCAGAAGCATCGGCATTGAAGGCTTCGGAAATGGGGCTGTTGATCCTGGAGAAACAGAAAGGTGTATTAAGCGAAGGCAATGACTTTACGTTTTCACTGGCCATTAACCGGAGCGTATTGCGCCATGGGCATATTGAAATTGTGGGAGCCGGGCCGGGGGATCCCGAATTGATTTCGTTGAAAGGGAAATATTTCCTGGAAGATGCTGACCTGATCCTCTATGCCGGAAGCCTTGTTCCCGTGGAACTCACGCACTATGCAAAGAAAGGAGCGACAGTTCGCAGTTCGGCTCCGATGAGCCTCGAAGAGCAATTCGCTATAATGAAAGAATTTTACGATCAGGGTAAACTTATTGTGCGTTTGCATACGGGTGATCCCTGCATTTACGGCGCTATTCAGGAACAGATGGCCTTGTTTGATGCACACGGCATGTCGTATCACATCACTCCCGGTATTTCATCGTTCCAGGCAGCAGCAGCGGCGTTGCAATCGCAATTCACCATTCCCGAGAAAGTACAAACCATTATCCTTACACGCGGAGAAGGGCGCACACCCATGCCCGAAAAGGAGAAGTTGCACCTGCTTGCCCGTTCGCAAAGTACGATGTGTATTTTTCTGAGCGCTGCCATAGCCGAAGATGTACAACGAGAGTTACTGGAACATTATCCTCCTACCACCCCTGTAGCAGCCTGTTACAAACTCACCTGGAAAGATGAGCGAATCTATCGCGGAGAATTAAAAGACCTGGCAAAGATTATCCGTGATAACGACCTCACGTTAACGACAATGATTGTGGTAGGTGAAGCTATCGATAACCGCCACGGACTTTCACGGTTATACGCCGATGACTTTAAGCATCTGTTCAGGAGTTAGTGGGAAGGTGTGGAGAAGGTTTTGAATAGTCTTTTAAGAATGTAGAAACTGTTTTATTTAGATGCCTGAAAAAGTAGAAAAATATTTGCCTGTTTGTGTTTCTTTGGGCCCCGGTGATCCGGAATTGGTTACGTTGAAAGCACTAAGGACATTGCAGAAAGTCGAAATAATTTATTGTCCGGCCACGCAATCGGACGGGAAGACCCTGTCACGGGCAAAAGATATACTGGATGAGATCGGTATCGATACACAAAAAATAAGGATCTTTTTAGTGCCGATGAGCAAAGACCGGACGCTTGCGGAGAAAGTATACAGTGACATTGCCTCTGAAATTGCCGAATGTTATCAAACAGGACGGTCAGTGGCATTTGTGGCAGAAGGCGATTCAGGCTTCTACTCTTCCGTTCATTATATTTCCGACAAACTGGAAGAGATGGATATTGCCGTACAGCATATTGCCGGCGTTCCCGCCTTCATTGCATGCGGTGCATTGGCAGGTATTCATGTAGTAAAGCAGGATGAACGGTTGTCGGTTTTTCCTTCCGGCACATCGGCTGAAGAGATCATGATGGAAGTGGAAGCCGGAAAGTCTGTCGTATTGATGAAACTTTCACAACAGAAAGATACCATAAAAAAAGCCGTGGAGATCCTTTCCGAAGCACAATTTCATTATTTTGAAAACGTGGGAATTGCCCAAAAAGAGTTTTATACAAACAATCGGAATGAAATCATACAACGTTTATTTCCTTATTTTTCCCTACTTATTGTGAAGAAAGATTGATAGGGAGACCGGGGAGATTGAGAAAGATTGAGGAAGATTGAGGAAGATTGAAAACAATAATAATATGAAACAAATAACTTCTATCCTAATTGGTTGTCTTTTAATCCTTACCGGATGTAAAGGCAATGCACAGAAAGAAAACAACAGCTCAAAAAGTATAGATACTTCCGGTGCTGCCGACATACATATCAAATATGCCAGGGGTTTTTCCGTAAAAGATTTCGGGTCATACCGCCTTGTCGATGTGCGGGATCCGTTGGATGAAAGCATTTTGACCTATCATTATGCATTGGTGCCCCGGGGTACCAAACCCGAAGGGATTCCCGATCATTACACTGTTATTGAAACGCCTGTGGAACGTGTGATATGTATGACGGCACTGCAAATGTCGAACTTCATTAAGTTGGAACAGACTGATAAAATTGTCGGGATCAATAGCACGCGTTTCCTGTTTAATGAGAAGATCAAACAGCAACTCAAAGAGAACAAGGCAAGCCGTATCGGCATCGAGGGAAACTTCGATAACGAGGTAATTCTTGCCATCAATCCGGATATTATTCTTGTATCGCCATTCAAAAAAGGGGGATATGATGCCATCAGGAACCTGGGCTTCCCGTTGGTCACCTTTCTCGGATACAAAGAAAGTTCCCCATTGGGACAGGCGGAATGGATAAAATTTACGGCCATGCTTTTGGGCATCGAAGAGCAGGCAAACCGTCAATTCGATAAAATCGAAAAGCGTTATGACGAACTCAAGAGTTTGGTGGCCACGGCATCATCCCGTCCTAAAGTATTGAGTGGCGAAATGCATGGCGGAAACTGGTATGTGGTGGGAGGAAAAAGCTATCTGGCGCACCTTTTCGAAGATGCAGGGGCCGATTATTTCATGCAGAATGACAATGAGTCAGGTGGATTTTATGTCGATTTCGAGAGCGTCTACTCACAGGGCGCCAATGCCGACTTCTGGCGGATCGTGAACAGTTTTGACGGAGAGTTCACTTATCGGGCTCTGCAACAAACCGACCCTCGTTATGCCGATTTCAAAGCTTTTAAAGAGAAGCAGATAATCTATTGCAGCCTGCGCAATAAGCCGTTCTACGAAAATACCCCTGTAGAGCCTGAAGTGGTATTGGCCGACCTTATCAAGGCATTTCATCCAGAATTGCTGCCGGATCATACGCCAGTCTATTATGAAGTATTGAAATAGGAATGATTATAACTCAAGTTTCGTATGTATGCAATTAAAACGGAGACATTCAGATGAACCGTAATACGTTTTTTTTCACCCTTATTTTCATTAGTATCATTGTTTTGGTGATGCTCAACCTGGCGTTGGGCACCATTTCTATCCCGCTTGCCGATATATGGAATATTCTGTTGGGGAAAAATGATGAGTCGCAGATCATCTGGCAGAATATTGTCTGGAAATCGCGCTTCCCACAGACTATTACGGCATTGGTGGCCGGTATAGGATTATCGATCAGTGGTTTACAGATGCAGACGGTTTTTCGCAATCCGTTGGCAGGTCCGTCGGAACTGGGTATCAGTTCCGGAGCAAGTCTGGGGGTAGCTACCATTATATTACTTTCCGGGAGTATCAGCGGCAGGGCGCTGAGCCGTATGGGACTTATGGGAGAAGTAGCCATTACAATAAGCGCTATCATTGGTGCCATGGCTGTGATGGCTATTATACTTGCCATTTCGCAACGCGTACGGGGCAACGTGGTTTTGTTGATTATGGGGGTGATGATCGGTTATATTGCCACAGCAATCATCGGCGTACTGAAATTTTTCAGTAACGATGAAGATGTACGGGCTTATGTGATCTGGGGATTGGGTAGTTTCTCTAAAGTTTCGGGGAATCAGGTACACACATTTGTCATTGTAATGGCAGTATTGATCCCCTTATCTTTCCTGCTCATTAAAACGCTCAACCTGATGCTGCTGGGTGATAATTACGCCCGCAACCTCGGACTGAACGTCAAACGTGCACGATTTACAGTAATCGCCTGTTCCTGTGTACTTACGGCGGTAGTTACAGCCTATTGCGGCCCTATCGTATTTCTCGGGCTGGCTGTTCCGCACCTTTGTCGTACGCTTTTCAACACCTCCAACCATATTGTACTTGTTCCCGCCGTCACGCTTACCGGAGCCGCATTGGCACTCTTCTGCAATCTGGTGGCGCGCATGCCGGGCTTTGAAGGGGCGTTACCCATCAACTCGGTTACAGCACTGATTGGAGCACCCATTGTTATTTCAGTCTTGTTTGGAAAACGAAAAAATGAGGTAAATTGATTTGATGATTTACTGATCCCGATAAATCGGGATCAGTAGTGATGATGTGATGATTCAACTGTTCAACAATTCAACGATTAAACAGTTAAACGATTCGATATAAAATAATGACTAAAAGTATTGAACTCCGCGATCTTGCTATTGGCTACAAAAACCGTCAACCGGTAAAAGTAGTGGCTCAACACATCGATGCCAGTATTTTTAGTAGCGAGTTGACCTGCCTGCTGGGAGCCAATGGTATAGGAAAGTCTACCTTATTACGTACTCTTTCGGCATTCCAACCCAAACTGTCAGGAGATGTCTTTATCCACGGACAGGAAATCGGAGCCTATTCCGAAAAAGCACTTGCGAGGCTTATAAGCGTAGTGTTGACTGAAAGGCTCGACATTAAAAATATGAGCGTACATGAGCTTGTCGCACTCGGCAGAAGCCCTTATACCGGTTTTTGGGGCAAACTTACTCCGGAAGATCATAAGGAAATAGATAAAGCGATTTCACTTGTAAAGATAACACATCTCACCCACCGGATGGTACATACGCTCAGTGACGGCGAACGTCAAAAAGCGATGATTGCCAAAGCGCTGGCACAGAACACTCCGGTTATTTTCCTGGACGAACCCACGGCCTTCCTCGATTTCCCCAGCAAAGTGGAGATGATGCAGTTGTTGCACCGTCTTTCACGGGAAACGCAGAAAACCATTTTCCTTTCCACACACGATCTCGAACTGGCACTGCAAATTGCCGATAAGATATGGTTGATGGACGACCGCGCCCGGATCCATGTCGGTACGCCCGAAGACCTTTCGCTTAACGGCGATTTGAGTAACTTCTTTGCCCGCAAAGGTATCCTTTTTGACAAGGATACAGGATTGTTCAGGGTGGAAAATGATTTCGACCGGCAAATACGCCTCGTCGGACACGGACAACGCTATTCCATGATCCGTAAGGCATTGCTGCGTAACCGTATTCTTGCGGAACGCAATGCCCCGTCGTACGACACTATCGAAATAGTGGAGAACCGAATCCTCCTCTCAATCGAAAATCAGCCTCAGATATGGGTTGACACTATCGAGGAACTATTGGAGAAGATGAAGAACTACTATTAATTCAAGGAGTCAATGGTAAACGCAGATATTAAACAACCGACGCAAGCCACTATTCTCATCATCGGTGGCACGACCGAAGGAAGGATTGCAGTGAAGATATGCGACGAAGCGGGTAAGTCCTATTTTTATTCTACCAAAAACGCCTCTCAACAAATAGATTGTGTATATGGCAAGCGTATTTCGGGCGGATTGGATGAAGTGTCGATGCCCGGTTTCTGCCTTCGACACAACATCCGCCTTATCGTGGATGCAGCCCATCCGTTTGCCGAAAATGTGCATAAGAACATTGGGATAACGGCGCAAAAGTTACAAATCCCTGTGATCCGATTCGAACGGAATTTTCCACCCTCCAATCCGCAATTGCACTGGTTCGACGACTATCATTCGGCTATCCGTTTTCTGGAAGAAAAGAATATCCATAATCTGCTTGCTCTTACGGGAGTGAATACCATTCTCAAACTGAAACCCTATTGGCTAAATCACAGATGTATATTCCGTATTATGAAGCGGAATGAGTCATTGGCGGTTGTCGAAAAAAACGGATTCCCGCACGAAGATATCCTGTTCTATGAGGATGAACGTGACGAGACTGCACTTTTCCAGCGCCTATCCCCCGGAGCAATCATTACAAAAGAGAGTGGTGAATCGGGTGGCTTTACCGGGAAAATAGACACAGCACTGGCACTCGGTATTCCTGTGCTCGTTATTCGTCGCCCCCCACTACCCTACTTCGCTCATGCAACGATCTATGGCAAGCATGGTTTGCGCAAACAGATTGAAACATTGTCACCCGGTTTTTTCGATCTGAAAACAGGATATACCTCGGGAAGTTGTGCCACGGCTGCTGTCAAAGCAGCACTCACCGCATTGTTATCGGGTATTCCGGTAGAAGATATTACCATTTCACTGCCAAATGACGAACCGGTTACCATCGATATTGTCCGTACAGTTTTTGAGCCGAATGGCAGCGTGACCTGTACTGTATTGAAAGATGCGGGTGATGACCCGGATATAACCAACAGAGCGGAAATATGCGCCAATATCGCTATTAATTCCACACACAGCGGAATACGTTTTTTACAAGGTATAGGCGTAGGAAAAGTAACCCTACCGGGATTGGGACTGGAAATTGGCGGTCCGGCCATCAACGCCACACCCCGTAAAATGATAGAGCGTGAAACGCAGGAAACACTCGAAAAGTTGTCGGACGATCTCCATACCGGCATTGATATTACCATTTCAGTTCCCCACGGTGAAGAGATCGCCAAAAGGACCTTTAATCCGAAATTGGGAATTGTGGGCGGCATATCCATCATCGGGACATCGGGAATCGTAAAACCCTATTCCAATGAGGCATTTATCCACTCCATTCGTCGTGAAGCGCAAGTTGCCAAAGCGTTGGGGGTGAAATATCTTATTATTAATTCGGGAGCAAAAAGTGAAAGATACCTGAAATCTCTGTATCCCGATGCTTTGCCACAGGCATTCGTACAGTATGGTAATTTTATCGGTGAAACATTACAGATAGCGGCAGAAGAAAATTTTGAAGAAGTGACACTCGGCATTATGATCGGCAAGGCTGTAAAACTCGCGGAAGGACTGCTGGATACCCACAGTAAAAGATCTGTGATGAACAGGCGTTTTATTCAATCCGTAGCGAGGGAAGCCAGCTGTACAGGAATCACTATTGAGAAAATCGCAGGAATAACGCTTGCCCGTGAACTGTGGCAGATTATTCCGGTATCGGAGAGAGTATTCTTTCAAGCTTTACTCCATCATTGCCGGAAAGTTTGTGAACCCCTGTTACCCAGTGCCAAATTAACGATATTGCTGATGGATGAAGAGGGATGCGTTTGGAAATAATGCGATTTTCATCTACTTTTGCTTTTATTCATTTATTCAAGTTTCATCAGTTGCATATATTTCGACGGATAAACATACGGAAGTCCAATCATTTATAAAAACAACAAAAGATGATCAGACCTTATATTTTAGCGGAATCGAACTGGAAATCGGTCAAGGATGCCGGTTTTGACCTGGCGGTATTGCCGTGGGGCGCTACCGAGGCACACAACTACCATTTACCTTACGCCACGGACAATATTCTGGCGGAAAACATCGCAGCCGAAGCAGCCCGGATTGCATGGGAAAAAGGCGGAAGACCGGTCGTACTGCCCAATATACCTTTCGGAGTGAATACCGGACAGTTGGATATCCGGCTCGATATGAATATTTATCCGAGCACACAGTTGATCATCCTGAATGACATTGTGGAAAATCTCAACCGGCATGGTATTAAAAAGTTGGTTATTCTCAATAGTCACGGAGGTAATGATTTCAGGATTATGGCACGTGAACTGGGGGCGAAATATCCGGAGATGTTTATCTGCGTATGCAATTGGTTTCAATGGAAAGGGAGAGACGATTTCTTTGAACACAAAGGTGACCATGCCGATGAGATGGAGACCAGCCTGTTGCTGCATCTCAGGCCGGAATTAGTACTCCCATTGGACGAGGCAGGCGAAGGAAAAGAGAAAAAACATAAGATCGAAGCCTTAAGACAAGGTTGGTTCTGGGCAGAACGACGTTGGTCGCAAGTGACGGAAGATACCGGTATTGGCGATCCTAAAGCGTCGACTGCAGACAAAGGGAAACGATTTTTTGAAACAATTACCGAGAAAGTTGCTGCCGTATTATTGGAGTTGGCCCAAAATGATATCAATAACATGTACGAATGAATATCTGAAAATTATTGGTCGAAGGTTTGTCATTCAATTATAAAACAGTTTATGAGCAATATTGAAGTCTAATTTTTTTAAATATTTGCTAAAACCTTTTATCTTTGCACGCAAAAATTAATTTTCACCCAATTCAATGGAGAACAACAAGCAACTCAGCCCCACCTATAAGACCATAGTGGGGGTTCAATTCCTTTTTGTGGCGTTTGGTGCCACGGTACTGGTTCCGTTATTAGTAGGACTTGATCCTTCCACAGCACTGTTTACCGCAGGCGTAGGGACTCTTATCTTTCATTTGGTTACGAAAGGGATGGTCCCTATTTTTTTGGGCAGTAGTTTTGCTTTTATCGCCCCCATTATAAAGGCTACAGAGTTGTATGGCCTGGCCGGAACGCTCTCAGGCTTGGTGGCTGTCGGCCTTGTCTATTTCCTGATGAGCGCGTTGGTTAAATGGCAGGGAGTAAGAGTGATCGAACGTCTTTTCCCGCCGGTAGTTATTGGACCGGTGATCATGCTGATTGGCCTTTCTTTGGCTGGTGTGGGGGTAGATATGGCGAAGGAGGACTGGTTGCTGGCTATTATCGCCTTAGTGACAGCCATCGTAGTAAGCATGTTTGCCAAAGGTTTATTGCAACTGATCCCTATCTTCAGCGGAATTATCGTCGGTTATATTGCTGCCATGCTGCTGGGAAGGGTTGATTTTTCAGGTATTGCTACAGCACCATGGATCGGGTTGCCCCAGTTTGTCAAACCGGAATTCTCCTGGGGAGCCATCCTCTTTATGATCCCGGTAGCCATTGCGCCGGTGATTGAACATGTGGGTGATATGTATGCTGTAAGCCAGGTCGCCGGAAAAAATTTCGTAAAAAAACCGGGGTTGCATCGCTCCATGTTTGGTGATGGTATCGCCTGTTGTGTATCAGGATTTATTGGGGGACCTCCCGTAACCACCTACTCAGAAGTGACCGGAGCCATGATCCTTACCAAAGTGACCGATCCGGCAGTGATCCGTATCGCAGCGGTTACCGGGATTGTTTTCTCACTGGTGGCTAAAGTAAGCGCATTTTTAAAATCAATACCGGGTTCCGTACTCGGCGGTATTATGCTGTTACTCTTCGGCATGATTGCAGCCACGGGTGTGAATAACATGATCCGGAATAAAACCGACATGAGCAACACCCGTAACCTGATCATCGTATCGCTCACCCTGACTACAGGTATCGGAGGCGCTGTGTTACAGGTAGGAAATATCAGCATGACAGGGATCGGCCTGTCAGCACTAATAGGAGTGATTCTAAACCTGATCCTGCCAAGGACGAAAGAGAAAAACGAAAATAAAGAAGAGATTGGTAGTTAATTGCCGACCGGTCTCTTATAATTGACACTGAATGATCATATCTTCACCCATTTTTTCAAAACAAAATCTCCAGTTTATTTTACATCGATTCCACAAATGGATGGTGGAATAGGTGGTACCAATCTAAAAATTTATGTCCCTGCTGAGTCTGTTAATACTTACAAACAAGCTCCAGGCTGGAGTTCTTATAGTGACAAGATATTTTCGGAAGAATAGACACCTACGAATTAGAGCTATTGGGTCTCCGGAACAGATATACGAAGTATTTTTGGCTCCCATAAAGGCTATATTATTAATGAGGTTTTACAACAATCGCCATGGAGTTCGGAATGATATACTTTAAATGGATTAAAATAAAGATAAAGTGTTTATTCTCTTTCTCACATATTTATTGTATACGTATATTATTGGAATAATGGCTATTATACAGGTAATTGAAATTAAAATAGAATAAGTCAAATTTGTTCTTATTATATTGACTTCTATACCTGATAACTTACTAAACCCGCCAATTAGAAACCGATATATTGGCTCGTGTACACTCATAATGATCAACGAATTAACACCAATATATTCAAGAGTTCTATTCTTATTAATCAGTTTTGACAATACAGCCCAGAACAGAATACCACATAATGCTATTGGAATAAAATAAATGGGAGACGTCTCAATATCACCTCTGTATCCATTTTGAACAGCCATAATTTGAACGTACATACACCCAACTAATAGTAAGAGTTTAAAAACCAATGCAAGATTCGTAAAGCTACTTTCCTGTTCTTTTGAGATAAACCCTATTCCATAAAAAACTAAACCAAAAAAGGCTGTATGCAATCCAAAAGGGAAAACATTAAGATTATATAGTTGTACTAAAGTGCCTATTGTGAAAGATATGATTAAGACTGATAATATTCCTATTTTGTTTTTAATCTTTGAGATATAATAAAATATCAATTCTGTTGCAAACAAACAAGGTAAAAACCACAATGGCCCATTAAAATATAAGTGATTTCCCTCTAAAGTTCCGTAAAATAGTCCAATAAATTGGTGAAAAATACTATATTCACCACCTCTAAATCTTCTTTCTATAACCACCCAATATAAAAAAGTCACTAGAAAAAACAGCACATAAGGTATATAAATAGACTTAAATTTTGATTTGAAGAATCCTTTAAAGTCAGGATATTTATCAGGATTATAAAGAAAACCCGATATCAAAAAAAACAATGGCATGTGAAAATTCCAGATAAAGACACGTAACTCAGGTATTCGTGTTACGTGTCCAAGCACTACGAAAAAAATACCAATTCCTTTTAGAATGTCTATATAATTCTTCCTCATTATATTATTCAAAATCTCGTTATAAATTATCTTTTGCCTTTCTCGACTGGGACAAAATCAGACAATACCTTATGGTATAAATCTACCACTTTTTTTGCTTTCTCGTCCCATGAGAGCTGTTCCTGAAGTAACTTACAATTCAGCGATAATTCTCCCAGCAATGGCCGGTTCTCATAAAACATATTTAAATGTTCAGCAAAATCAATAATCGATCTTTTAGGATTTGTAAGCGGAATTTTACGACCGACTTTTTCATTGACTGTAGCTCCAAAGCCACAGGTATCGAAGCACAATATAGGAAGTCGATTACTTAGAGCCTCCAATACAACGTTAGGGTTATCTTCATTTACGCTTGTAAAGAAAAAAAGTTGTGCTTCACGCATTGCTTGATGCACCTCTGCGAGGGGTCTGTTACCATGCCACACTATTTGGTCAGAAATTTTCAAATCAGCTGCGAGCTGTTTTGCTTCTTTTTCCTGCGCTTCGTTCCCCTGACCATACACATCTAAAATAATTTGTTTATTGTTTGTAGCTGCCAATGCCTTTAAAGCCAATGGTAATTGTTTACGAAAATCGAATTTTCCTACCCACATCACATGAAAGTCGTCGTTATAGAATCTTTCCATTGGCACATCGCTCTTTACAAATAATCCTGTTTCGGAAAGCAGCACAGACTCTCTTTTCTTGTATTTTTTTATTGCTTCGTATGAAACAGGGATTGAACTCATTAGCAAACTTGCTCTTTTAAACGCCTGATTGACTCGATAATCATACTTTAACTGTAATAGATTTATACTGTTTTTGAGACGATTAAAAAGTTGCAATTTTAAATCTGCACCCTGAAGATAAGCTGCCGGAAATTGTTTCAGGCCTCCGATGGGTCCCCAAACAAAAGGAATGTCCTCTATTTCCCACAGATTACCCGGTTCTCTGTAACCAATCATATTGAGTTGGTGTAGGATATCTATTTTCTGATCGGCAATAATCAGTTTTGCAATTTCCAATGTTTTCTTCTGCCATTTTTTATAATGGGTATAGAATCTCCAATCACCCTGATTCCAAGCCATCTTTCTGACTCTCTCCGAAACCGGATTATAATAAAAATGCATATTATCCCTTTGTGGCAAAGTGACAAGAGCAGCTTCTATTTCATCCCGAAATTCACCTTCTGTTATGATATGCACGCTGCAATGTTTCGCTAAATGTGCACACATATTCCATCCTGTGCCGGGTTCACTACCTCTCATTGGAGAACAAGCATAAGCATTGATGAGGATATTTAATTTTTTCATTTCTTTATTGTTTGATAAGTTTTCGTTTAATATTGAATCAATAATCCGTACGGCGATGTTTTCGGAAAGGAAAAATAGTTCCAAAGCCTCTTGTTATCCTATCCCACTATATGTAAAACCGTGAGATGCCAATTCTTCTTTATTATAGATATTACGTCCGTCAACCACTAAGTAATCATCCATACTTTTTTTCAATCTATTCCAATCTGGCAGACGAAATTCTTTCCACTCAGTAGGAATAATGAGGGCGTGAGCCCCCTGTACTGCATCATAAATATCGGTAGCATAATAAATTCCATTATTCAGGTATTTACGAGCCTCGTTCATCGCGGCAGGGTCATAAGCTCTTACCGTTACACTGGCCTTCAGCAGGCTGTCTATAAGTGTGAGTGAAGGCGCTTCACGCATGTCGTCGGTTTCAGGTTTAAATGACAATCCCCATACAGCAACGGTTTTATTCTTTATATCCTCATTAAAATATTGACTGAATTTCCGGAAAAGAATATTTTTCTGGTTATTATTGACTACCTCTACTGCTTTTAAAAGTTTCATTTCGTAGCCAAAAGCTTCTCCTACCTTTATAAATGCCCGGACATCTTTCGGAAAGCAGCTACCACCATATCCGCATCCGGGATAGAGGAAACTACGGCCGATACGGGTATCACTTCCTATTCCACGACGTACCATATTGACATCTGCCCCTACCAATTCACAAAGATTGGCTACATCATTCATAAAACTGATACGGGTAGCAAGCATGGCATTCGCAGCATATTTCGTCATTTCGGATGATAAAATATCCATGAAAATCACCCTGAAATTATTTATTACAAACGGACGGTAAAGACGTGTCATCAATTCTTCTGCCCTCTCGGATTCTACACCTACTACCACGCGGTCGGGACTCATAAAATCGTTAACTGCAGCACCTTCTTTCAGAAATTCGGGATTGGATGCTACATCAAACTTCAAATTCTGCATTCCACGGCTATCGAGACGGTTTCTCACCAACTCCTTTATACGAAATGAAGTGCCTACCGGAACAGTACTTTTGGTAACAATCAGCAGTGGTTTTGTCATGTTGTCGGCGATATTCTCGGCCACAGTCATCACATAAGATAGATCGGCTGTTCCTTTTTCATCAGAGGGAGTACCGACGGCGATAAAAACTATTTCCATATCGTTTATTACCGAGGCCAGATCCGTGGTAAAATGTAAACGATTAGCTTCAGTATTACGAATAACAATGTTTTTTAATCCTGGCTCGTAGATAGGAATAATTCCCTGTTTCAAATCCTCTATTTTTTTTGAGTCAATGTCCACACAAGTTACATCTACTCCCATCTCTGCAAAACACGCTCCGGAAACAAGTCCCACATACCCCGTACCAATAATAGCTATTTTCATATGATTACTTCACTTTTTATTTAATAATATTAAACAATGGTATATTTTTAATATATTTTTTACAACTCAGGCTTTTCTCCTGCAAATACTCTTTCGAATACAGTCAGCTGATAATAAGGGTTATAATACTTATCGATTATTTCGTGCGATCTTTCTCTTAATAGGTTCCTATCCATATTATTTATCCATTTCTCAATTTTAACTCTGAGATCATTCACGTCGTTTTCCTTAAAGAAGAAACCATTATATCCATCTTCTATGGCTTCGGCTTCAGGCATTTGATTCACCATATTATCGTGTGTACCCACAGGTGTGCCAAAACTCAGAGAATGAATCCCCGTTAATCCTACATTTCCGGGAGATACACACAGGTCGGACATGGATAGAAATTTACCTATCACCTCTTCATCGTAGCATGCACCTGTAAAGTACAGCCATTTTTCCTCCAGCCCTATTTTTCCCATCTCCTCCAGTATCTCTCTTTCGGGACCGTCTCCCATTACTACAAGATTAGCCTTAGGTTCCTTATTATTTATCTGATTGATAGCTTTCAACAGCATATCCAATTTTTTCACTTTGGTCAACCTTCCAATAAAAATGACAACAGGCAAAGATGGATTCCTAAAAAAAGGAAATACCTCATTCTTTTCCAACCCTTTAAGTTTCTGATTCAACAATTTATGGGCATCGTAGTCCAGCGAATTGAAAACGACATATAAATTATCCGGTTTAAATCCATGTTGTATATGGAATTTTTTCGATCGTCTTTCGTAAAGTAGAATCTTGTGTCCAAGTCGAAAAAAAATCTTTTTCAACCTCAACTTGAATCCTTTCTCACGTCCATACAATCCATGTGCCCAGAAAAAGACTTTGATCCCACGAAGCCGACATATCGCAGCAGATATCCAGGTAGATGGTCGAGACATTTCCGACGTGAAAATGGCGTAATCAAATTTAGGGCCACAGCATTCGCGTATAACTTTTGTCTGCCAAAGTAGCGTTTCCTTTTTCCACCAATAATTTTTCACTTTATGCAGTCGATGTTTGTTCAATAAAAATCCTTCCTTTTCAAAATCGATTGCTTCAACCCCATTCTCACTATCTCCAAAGAAAAAATGCATATCCCAATCGGGATTGTTGATCAAAATATTCCATATCGGTCTCCTATAATGAGGTGCTATATCTGCGAAAAACTTTATCGTTATCATAAAATATTTTTAATAATTTCTTTTTATTTTAATGATTATCAATCAATTATTCAGATTGTCATTTATATTTCTTTATAAAAAGCGTCGCATGGTTATCAAATCACCATTCGATTTGTCCTCTTCTACTTCAAACCCGAATCTTTTACCTATCTTATAAGAAAAATGATTTGATTTAATAAATTTAATGTATAGAGACTGTAAATTTATTGATATGGCATAATCGATCAGATATTGAAACATTTCCATGCCAATTGCCTTTCCCCAATACTTCTTTTCTCCAATATAGGCCCATGCCTCACCATCTGAATTAGTGATATGCTTAATACCTAATACCCCAATCGGTTCTTCATCACGCCAGACAGAACGAATATAATAATCCTCTCTATCCTTGAGACCCTCAAACCATTTTTCCTTCGATTCACGGTCTGATTCGGGGGTCAGAGTAAGTGCCCTGATTTCCGGATCACTCAACCATTCCAAAGACTTTTCAAAAGTCCTACGATCAAATTCTCTGATATCCACATCAATAATTCTCCTGTATTCCATAATATATTTATTTTTTATAGCAAATATGAATTAACGCTGTTGCTCTCTTTTAAATGGCTGCCATTTCAGATAGGTTCCTGAACGCCAAAGCCATTCAAGGGGACCATATATAAACCTTTTGATCCAGTACCGGCTGATGATAACCTGCAATGTATATATTACCAGTCCCAAGACGAAAAGCACTGTTGCTCCCATATTACCGAATACCGATCCAAAGCCCCATGCCGAAAAAAGAATTGCACCTGTTATATTTTGCATTTCATAATTGGTTAGTCCCATACGGCCATATGGAGTAAGCAAATTCAAATATTTCCTGATACCGGCTACTTGGTAAAGAGTTATAAATCCCATAGCCAATGTTCCTGACAGGGTGACAGTGCTGATTGTACTCAGAGCCAAGATTAGAAGTGTATTAATCGGAATTTTGCCCCCCTCAACTCCTGACCTTAACAAATTGGATGGCACATCCGGCATTAACTTGATTGTCATTAAAATGACAAAACTACCCAGCAGAAAGAAAAAAAACAGCCGGACATTTTTTTTCTTTCTGGTATGTACATGCTCAAAAAAATGAAGCCGTCCTACAATAAATCCCATGATAAATAATGCCAGGATCATATATCCTGTATTACTATACATAAATTGAAATTTCAGTTTATCCAGTGTTTTAACAGTCAGGTTTTCCTTAGCAGATTGAAAGAATGTACTACTTTCGGGAGAGTTGTTCCCGGCCGGTCGTTCTGCTATATCTCCGGGAACTGTCACTGAAGGCTGTTCAATGATTACATTATCAAATCGTATATTGTCAAAACCGACTATAAACCAATTTGGAACACCTGTTAACAGCAAACATACCAAAACCATCAGGATCCAATTTTTCAACGGAAACAGGAATACCAGCACCACGCCAAAAACTGCGTAAATTGTAAGGATATCAACGTAAGCAAAACCAGTGCCGACCAAACCAATTAAAAAGAGTAATAACATCCGCCATAAAAAACGTTTACGAAAATCAATACCTTTCTTCGATGCCCTATCCATTTGAATATAAAAACTGAGGCCAAAGAGGAAAGAGAAGATACTTATAAATTTACCCCGGATCATCGTATTGGTGAACCATTGAACGATACCGTCCCACCTAGTGGGAAAAGCGGTATCCGACACATTGCCGGTGGTATAACCGAAATGATCCAGCATATGCATAAGAATTACTCCTAATAACGCAAAACCTCTTAAAGCGTCTATAACCGTCATTCTTTGCGAAGGAGCCGGGATAATTTTATTTTCTTTTATCATACATATAAATTTATTGTTGTTTTAAGCTGTTCTCTCATTGTACGTTTCACGCGATGTTAATAGGATTACAGTGATTCTATGCATTTTCCTCCTGATCTGAAAGATACCAGTGGTACATCCGTCGGATTCCCACTTCGAGTTCCACCTTGTATTTCCAACCCAATGATTCCAGTTTGGAAACATCTGTCAATTTTCTCATTGTTCCATCGGGCTTAGAAGGATTGAACTTAATTTTTCCGGTATACCCCACAATATCGGCAGTCAGAAAAGCCAATTCTTTTATACTGACCTCTTTACCGGTTCCTATATTGATATGGCAATTACGGATATCTTCCTTATTTCCTCTCAAGTCGCTGAAGTTCACATTCTCCATGATAAAGACACAAGCATCAGCCAGATCTTCACTCCACAGGAACTCTCTCATAGGTTTACCCGTACCCCATAGCTCCAGATGGTTTGAAAATATCCCGATCTTATTGAGCGTAAAGACAAAATCGTCCATAGTGCTTTGTCCGTCAATCCCATCGAGGGATCTTCGCCTGAGGTCTTTTTGTATGCCGCTCCAGTTATTCTCTTTCATACATTTGGCCAGATGCATTTTTCGTATTAATGCCGGAAGCACATGGCTTTTTTCCAGATCGAAATTATCATTAGGACCATACAAGTTGGTAGGCATTACGGCTATATAATTAGTGCCATACTGAATATTGAAGCTTTCACACATTTTAAGCCCGGCAATTTTGGCAATTGCATAAGGTTCATTGGTATATTCAAGCGGTGAAGTAAGCAGGTCTTCCTCTCGGATAGGTTGTGGAGCCTCTTTCGGATAGATGCAACTGCTTCCCAGGAATAACAACTTCTGCACTCTGTGCCGGTAGCTTTCCCCTATCACATTGTTCTGTATCTGAAGGTTACGATAGATAAAATCGGCACGAAAGGTATTATTCGCGACAATTCCTCCCACATAAGCCGCTGCCAGGATCACATAATCCGGTTTCTCTTCGTCGAAAAATCTTTTGACAGTAACACCATCCATTAAATCTAACTCGCTGTGAGAGCGGCCGACAAGGTTGGTGTACCCTTTCGATAACAGATTTTTCCAGATAGCAGATCCTACCAAACCATTGTGTCCGGCAATGTATATTTTGCTATTTTCATTCATTGTCGATTGCCTCTTTTATTTTTAGTTTTTTTACAAATTTCATATCGTGCCTGACCATTAATCTGACCAGTTCTTCGAAAGAGGTTTTACGGGGATTCCACCCCAGTAATGTCCTGGCCTTAGTAGGATCACCCAGAAGCTGTTCTACTTCAGCAGGACGGAAATATTTGGGATCTACCTCTACCAATATCCTACCTGTGGCAGTATCTATTCCTTTTTCATCTATACCTTCACCTTCCCAACGGAGTTTGATACCGGCTTCGGCAAAGGCGTGAGTACAAAATTCGCGTACTGTGTGCATCTCTCCGGTAGCAATTACAAAATCTTCGGGTTTATCGTGCTGGAGCATCAGCCACATACATTCTACATAGTCTTTGGCATAACCCCAATCTCTTAATGCATTCAAGTTACCGAGATAGAGTTTGTCCTGTTCTCCCAGCGCAATACGGGCCACGGCAATCGTTATTTTTCTGGTGACAAAGGTCTCTCCCCTGCGCTCACTCTCGTGGTTAAAGAGGATACCATTCACGGCAAACATATTATATGATTCCCTGTAATTTTTTGTGATCCAGTAACCATATAGTTTTGCCACTCCATACGGGCTACGGGGATAAAAAGGTGTCGTCTCTTTCTGAGGTACCTCTTGGACTAATCCGTAGAGTTCCGATGTGGAAGCCTGATATATTTTTGTTTTTTGCTCCAGCCCAAGAATACGAACTGCTTCCAAAAGACGGAGCGTACCCACGGCATCCGTCTCTGCCGTATATTCAGGCACATCGAAACTTACTTTTACGTGGCTTTGTGCTGCCAGATTGTAAATTTCATCCGGTTTTGTCGTTTGGATGATACGGATCAATGAACTGGAATCAGTCATATCTGCATAATGCAGATTGACAAGCCTGTCACGCCGCATATCCCTTACCCATTCATCAAAATATAGATGTTCTATACGAGCTGTATTGAAAGATGAAGAGCGGCGTATTATCCCATGTACTTCATACCCTTTTTCAATTAATAATTCTGCCAGAAAGGATCCGTCCTGTCCTGTAATACCTGTTATCAGCGCTACTTTTGTCATATTATTTCCTATTTAATTTTTAAATTATTAATTCTTACTTTTTAGTTTTCAACTTTCATCCTATATCTATCCGGCATTTTCGTAAGCTTTATTACCAAACAGCGTCATAAAAATTATTTTTATATCCCAAATAAAATTCCATTTCTCCAGATACTCCATATCATACTCCACCCTTTTTTCCATTTTCCAGAGTTCGTCCGTCAGTCCTCTGAATCCGTTTACCTGTGCCCAACCGGTGATACCGGGTTTAACGAAATGGCGTACCTTGTAATGGCGGATCAGTTCGGAATATTGTTCGGTATGTTTCAACATGTGTGGACGGGGACCTACTACCGACATGTTTCCGAGAAATACGTTAATGAATTGCGGTAATTCGTCGATATTGGTTTTTCTCATAAAGTGACCTATTGACGTGATGCGAGAATCATTCACTTGTGCCTGTTTGCTATCGGATTCACTATTCACGGTCATCGTCCTGAATTTATAACACCAAAAAGTTTTATTGTTGATACCTGTTCTTTGTTGTTTGAAAAACACCGGCCCTTTTGAATTTAATTTTATCAATAGGCCCATAATAGGAAATAACCAACTGAATATAAATAGAATCACAGCAGCTGAAAACAGAATATCAAAAATACGTTTCTCTGTACGTAATGTCAAACTGTCTAATGGGATCTCTTGTGGATTGAACATTTCAAAATAACGAGCCGATTCTTTTGTTCTGCCCATGCGATTATTGTTACTCCAATATCCTTTTGTAAGTACATACCTTACCCGCATCCCCGTCTCATTACATTTGGAGAGTAACACTCTGGTGTTTTCTTTCGTGAAATAGGATGGATCAGTTACAAAAAGCATATTCAATTTGTATCTTTCGGACAGAGAGGGCAAATCGTCCAAATTACCCAACGTAGCAAAATCTGACTGTAGTCCTTTACTTGAAAGATACCCTGCCAGTTTAAACCCCAAAGAGGGATTATCATTGAGCAACTTACCCAACACCAAATCCGAGTTCCCTACCCCAAGGATAGCTACCCTATGGTGTGCATACCCGTTTTTATACCTGTACAGCTGCACTTTGTAGATAAGATAAAAAACAACGACCTTGAATACAAAGAAAAATCCCGTATATTCAACCAGAAATCCCTTGTGGTATCCTGTGGGGAGAAAAATCTCGGCTAACAGGAAGAGAATGGCAAGAAGGATGAGAAACCGTATGCTGAAAGCTTTCACTCTTTCAGTATAACTATCCGTAAAAAAGTAATTTCTGTTCGAGTAGATAATGTAGGCCAACAATTCAGAAATATTGGCATGCAGGATATAAAGGTTTCTTCCCGGAAGATCAATATAATTATACATCGGGCTATTGTAAAATACCATATAAACCGATATATTTAAAAGTAATAAATCGAAGAGAAGATAGAGGAATCTTACCCCTGAATGATCTGTCTTCATAAGCTGTGATTATAAAAAAAATACAATTACATTAAAAAAAAGGACTCTTTGAGTCAACGAATAGAAAGAATAATTCCCTCTATGATTTAGTGCCGTTTCGTTTTACAATTTGCGATTGTAAAGCAGTAAACGGTGGATTTTTAGCAGGATTTTTAAATTTTTCCTTCAGAATTTGAGACACAAACAAAGTATTTCCCACCAGATATCTCCTCCACATACGGCGGGGTTCACGAACCAACCGGTAAAACCACTCCATTCCGGCGTTTACCATCCAGGCCGGTGCACGTTGTACGGTACCTGCATAAAAGTCGAATACGGCTCCAATGCAACAGATATGGCCGGCATTCAATCGATCGAAATGGTCAAATGCCCATTTCTCCTGTTTGGGTGCAGTCATCCCCACAAAGAGTACATCCGGTTCAACTTGATTCACCGCGTCAATCATGACCCGGTTTTCTTCTTCCGTGAACTCCGGTTTATACGGGGGAGAGTAGCTATATACCTCCAGACCGGGAAACTCCTTCTCTGCTCTTTTCTTGATGAGGTTCAAGGTAGCTTTCGAGCTGCCAAGGAAAAAACATTTGCCCCCTGCCGTATGCACCCTTTGCATTTCATAACGGAATATGTCGTCACCGGCTATCTTTCTTATTTTTTTACCTTGTAGCAACCGAGTGGCCAGCACCACACTGATGCCGTCAGGCAATAATATATCGCTGGCCTGAAGCGCCTCACGGAAAACGGGGTCTTTTTTAACCGTATTATACGAATGGGCATTCAACGTGGTGATCAACTTTTTGGAAGAAGTTATTTCCTGTAAAGGACCATTGAATAGTTCAAATTGCTGTAACATAATTCTGTGATTTTTAAAAACATTCAAACATACTGTAAACGACACTTATAACTACCGGTTAAGGAGTCCAGGAAAAAGTGTATCTCAATGATGTGAGACAATTATGAAGTTCTTTAAAGCGAATCAGACCGATATTCGGTTCTCCTTCGAAACTGGAAGTACCCAGATCTATGTAATCGAACCCCATATCTTTGTAATGGTAGAAACAATGTTTATACATAAGATTCATAATGCCTAAATTTCTTTTTTCCATATCATCGCCCATAAAGATTCCCTGAACGATCTTTTCATGTCCACGATAAAAAACGCCGGCTCCTAAGACGTTGCCGTCACTGTCCTTCACACAGAAGAAGTCTACAGGCACAATACGATTCATTTCCAGTAGGTCATCCAATGACATATATATTTTACGTCCTTGCTCCTCACGGTTCCGGAGAATCACCTTATACCCTTCTTCCATCGAATCCCTATCGGTCACCATCGACCAGGAGAGACCATGCTTTACTGCCTTGCGGCAATTTTGTTCCACCACATACTTGGCCCATTTACCATCAAAATTCTTTAAGTCTGCCCAATTACAGATATCTGGTGTGACCATAGTAAATCCAATCTTGATAAATGCATTGACCAGCTTTGCATTCATATTGGTCTGGTAAAGGTTGGGAGGTAATGTAACAGATACCTCTTCCAATCCTTCTTTTCTGACATACTCTTTCAGATCTATAAGAAAATTGGATATCGTATAATAAAACTGATGTTCGTGCGAATAATGAAATCCACCGAAAGGAGCAGAAAAAGGTGATTTAAGGACACCATCCTTTATACCCGCGATCAATCCCATGGATGAATCATCCTCTTTTATTAACCTAACCACTCTGTCACATTTGTTCTCTACCATACCGATAAACGTTTCCGATATAAACATATGCGGATCAGAAGTAAAACGTCTTCTGTACTCTTCTTGTGATACTGCTACAAGCATTTCTTCTATTTATTAATAACTTCCTGTAATATATCTAGTAATTTTTGCTCAAAAATAGGGAGCGTAAAATTTCCCTCATATTTCGTTCTGCCATTTTCTCCCATTTGCTTACGCAATACAGGATCAAACATCAGGCGTTCAATCCTGTCTGCCAAAGTGCCTGCATCATCATAGGAAGATAGCAGAAAACCTGTACGTCCCTCATCTATCATATCCGGTATTCCCCCTTCGTAAACAGTAATCACCGGCAGGTTATGTTGCATGGCTTCCAGAATCACCAGAGGAAAGTAGTCAGATCGTGAAGGCAACACAAAAATATCAGCCTGTTCAAAAGCCATCTCTTTCAACCGCCCATGTCGTGTTCCGAGATATTTCACCTGATCTTTCAAACCATTCTCCTGTATAACCTCGTTGAATCGCTTTTCACTGATATCGCCTTCTCCCCCAACGAAATCACACTGAAATGAATAGCCTTTATTCTTCAGGATCGAACATGCTTCCACCAATACGAACACGCCTTTATCCTCTACAAGATTCGAGAAAAAAAGAATATTGAACGCCCTGTTTTCGGGTAAGGCTATTAAAGCGGCACTGGGTTCATAATCCTTAATACCGTTTGGGCAATAATAAACATGATCCTCCGACACATATGATTCTATATCGTGGTATAGATGTTCGGAAAGCAGGATTACAGATGTATTTTTGAAAATAAACCGGTAAAGCAGATGATTGAGTTTCTTTCCGCTTACCTCTTTTATTCCTTTAGTATGGATATGATAGACAATTTTTACCCGAAAAATACGTAATAGAATTGTCAGGAATACATCTTTGTGAAAACAGGAGCCGGTAGTTGTCAATGCATAATAACAGAGAACGGGCCTACGATGAACCAGTTTGCCCAATAACTGAAACCATATTTTCACAAACCGGATAGTTTTTACAAGTCCTGCTTTTCCATGCACATGTACCTTACGAGACAAGATAAGATTGATGTATCTTCCCCTGAATGCAGCATTGATCAATGTGCTCTCTTTTATTTGCTTTCCTATGATGGAGTAGCCATACACCGGTGGTGGAATATGGAGCAGATAAAGTATGTCATTCTGTACAGGGTTCATAATATTTCTTTATATAGCCGAAAATAAAATTCAATCATTTTGATATATATCATTCACAAGCACTCTTGGATATTATTTTTTGAAATGATCCCAAATAAAAGGAAAAAACACCTTCATCCACATCAAGAAGAATGAGTAAGGCAGATACAGTGGAAAATGCTTCCTGATATAATACATATACTCATTATAAGCAAGTCCTTTGGGGCTTTTCATCCAGGCAATCCGCTGTTTCAATGGGACAGTACCGTCTTTCCATTTTTTTCCGTGATCATAATTACATACACCACAAACATTGGGAGCCAGCCATACCGGTATTTGCTTTTTAACCGCTTGCAGGGAATAGTCATAGTCAGCAATCCCATGGGTATACTTTTCTGAGAATATACCGATTTTATCCACCACATCTCCACTGATCCATAACACATTCGCATTGGTGAATTCACACCTTTGGGGTTGACTTGCCGGCTCTAGTTTCTGTGCAGTCATTATAAAATGGTTTTTTTTAATAACCGACGCTCCGTAACTTACCATACCGCTATCATCCATTGTAGCACCGGAATAGATTCCCTTCTTTCCTGTCTGTGCAAGCGAATAGGCCTCGGTTTCCAACAGGTGGACAAAAAAATCAGGATATAATACCACATCGTCATTGATGAGTAAATAAGCATCATACGACTTTTCGCCCATAGCAGTTTTCCATGCCAGGCGCATTCCTCCTGCCCAGAAAAGGTTCCCATCACCTTTCAGCACCTTCACCTGAGGGAAGAGCCCTTTTACAGCCTCTCCGGTTCCATCGGAAGAACCATCATCCGTCAGAAACATGTGGAGTTCATATTCCGTCGGGATTGTTGCCTTAAAGAAGGAGGAAAGACAGTCGATCGTCTTAGTTTTCCGGTTGTGGCACGTTAGCAAGACTGCTATATTCTGTTTCTGCATATTTGTTCTTTTTAAATAGATATTGTTGAAGGCGTACATACCGGACATCAAAGATGCCACGCGCCCAAATCGTCACATCTCTCACAGACATACTCCTGAATGATTCTGAAAAACAAAGTCCTATCATCACCATCAGCATAAAATAGTTAAGCGTAAAGCTATTCACATCTTCTATCCACGAATAGAGCCAGCGGAATGCTACATAGATTCCCAGCATCTTTGCATAAATATTCCGGGATCGGTTGACAGCCAGATACGACGCCCTGAAAAAGATAAATGAGTAAAGAATTACCCCTACGATACCTGTCCAGGTAAACACATTGGCGAGTCCGATTTCGTTGGTAAGCCGTTCGTATCTCCCGGTCAATTCCGCTTCACGTATTCCAAACGTGTAAGAGTCATTTCCCCGTGCAGGAGTACGTCCCAACAGCCAGTAGTTATTAAGGATCGCAGATTCCAGTACCTCCTCATAGAGAAAGGTTCTGGTATCTGCCATCAAATCTTCATCAACACGGTTTCCTTGTGCATCAACACCTTTACCTGTATACTCACCTTTGATATAATCTTCCGTATTAAAGACATTGAATATACCGGAAACACCCAAGCCAAAAAGTGTGAGAGGAATCACAAATAATGCAATACGTATCCATTCCATCATCTTCACAGAAATACTTTTTCTGAAATAATAAAGTAACAGGACAAAGAATGGAATACCGAATTTTATCACATTACTCCGGGCTCCCAAATCAACCAGGATAGTAAATACTGTAATAACCAACAAAATCATTTTCTGTCGCTTGGTAAGTATCGGTAAAAACAGGATCAGGAAACTGACCGGGATCAGGTAAAATCCATAAGCATCTGTCCTGACGATCACTGCGAACACCACAAATAATGGCAAGACATATTTCATGAAAAATGAAAGTAACGACTGCACGACCATTTTATTGGTTGATGCAAATATCACAACCGGTAACATTAACGCCATAGCATTTCCAATTAAACCTTTCCAGTCCCAATAAATTTCAGCAGCAAACATTCCTCTTATGATGCAAACGAGATTCCATATCAAATAGATCCATACAATAAGCATATTGTCCTGGTTTCTTTTATCGAAGAAATAACGACGGGAAAGAAAAAAAGCTAACAGGATCAGGAAGGAAATAGCCCACCAAATCGTTGTATTATCTAAAACTCCTGCCATTGGTACTCCCTGTTTAAGAAAAGGAACTACTGAATAGACCGCTAACAATAAAATTGTAACCGGGAGAAAATGGCTGATAATCTGTTTATTTACTCTATTCATTGGTCTTATTTTTTAAAAAAAATTGCTTTAAACATTATACCGATTATTCGATGTTACTACATCCACCTCTATAATTATATTAGCCATTTTACAGTGTTAATAGTGCTTTACACCGTTGGCTTTCATATACCAGTAATTGAGGCTCAACTTTCGCAAAAATCGTCTACCGTTATAGCCATTTATCCCCTTATATCGGAATCTTAACCAATTCTCATAATAGCCCGACAAGTCTAATGGATTGAAAACACTTAAGTGGCGGGTCAGATATTTTTTAAAAACCTTAAAACCTTCCTTTTTTCTGATCTCATCCAACTTCGGACTTCTGGAAGTTGCATTGCTATGTACCCTGTAGGCTACTGTAGGTTTCTCCATATAATGCAACCTGTACCCCTCTTCCAATGCTCTTATCACCATGACCATATCCTCGTATATCTTGAATTCCTCATCTAAGAACATCCCTTTCCCAATCATTTCTCTCTTACAAAAGAAAGTGGGAGTATTCAAAAAGACCGGCCATCGGGAGTAGGTTTTCATCTGTTTTTCGGCCGTGGGCAAACTTGAAAAGTGGATCAGCCCTTCGTTAAGTACCTTATCCCTGATCAATACACCGTTTTCATCAATTTCTCTGACATCCGAGGCTATAAAGGAAGCTTCGGGAAATTGCCTTGTATAGGTTAGATTATCGTCAATTGCACTATCAATAAGGATATCATCTCCGGAGATTACTTTGATCCAGTCACCCACCGATGCACGTACTCCTCTGTTACAGTTAGCCGAAATACCGGTATTACGTGGTACGGTAATTAATTTTGTCGTCGAAAAACGATCCTTATTTTCCACTATCCAATCCGCGCAAAGCTGAACAGTTTGATCACGGGATCCGTCATCACTCACTATCAACTCAAGATTTCCCCAGGTTTGTGCTTTTACGCTTTCGAGAGCCTCAATTACATACCTTGAGCTGTTGTATGTGATAATGATCACCGATACCAATGGATTGTCCGTTACTTTCATAAGCATTTATTTTCTTTTAATTTTTCGTATAAAATTTTGAGTGAGTTCTTTTATCCCTATCCTTTTTTCCAGTTCCCTGAATGAGTACCACGATGAAACGGCAATTAGCAATATACCAATTAAATAACTATAAGGGCGTTCGATAAAGTGTACCACTCCAAACGTGAGTAAAGCCAAAAGGAATTGTATTGTAAAAATCTTTTTAAAAACAGAATGAAATGAGAAATTATATTTCACTTTTGCAATGATGAATACCTGTATAAGATAAACAATATAGGAAACCATAAATGCAAATCCTAACCCATCTAATCCTCCCCAGCGAAAACCAAGAATACCAAAAACCAGCATATACAAACTTCCTCCCAATTCATTCCAGAAGTACAGTTTTCCCTCACCTTTCGCCAGAAACACAAAGGCGATAGCCCAGCTAACAGCTTTGAAAAAAATCCCCAGTGCCGCCCAGTAAATCATACCGGAGATGACCAAAAACTCCGAAGAATATAAGATCAAAACTGCTAAGTTCACAAATACCAGAAAAACAATGAGAATAGGAGCCAAAAGGAGTAGTGCTATTTCGGATTGCTGGTTGATACTCTCCCTGCATAAACCGTTATCCGAAGCTACTCGTGATAAGCCGGGAAAGTAATCGGTTCCCATCGCCGTGAAAATCATTCCCACATAAGTGTTGATCAAGGTAAAACCGGCAGTATAAAAACCCACATCATCCACACTACCGGTATGATTGATATAGATCCTGACCAAATAGCCCGTAATCAAGGCAACCAATCCGCTCAGGCTGATTATAAAACCGGTTCCCATCATACTTTTCCCCTCAGCAATGGTTTTCTCCCCCGAGACTGTTACTTTCTCCAGCTTGATCTTCCGGGCGAAATACCATGCGAAAAAGAATGTAACAAATGCCGTGATAATAATTACCGGCACAATCCCGTCCATTCCAAACAGATAGTACAATGGAACAGTAACAAACAACCCCACCAGGCTTCCGTACAGATTGGCCTTTGCCAGATGCTGTATCCGACGTAATGCCTGTAGCGTTACCAATTCCCCCGTAGTCAATTGATTCAGGAGCAATGTAACGGAGATCCAGATAAAAGGCAGCGTGTATTCCCTATTTCCGAAGGTGAACTCGCTCAACCAGGGTGAAAAGACCAACGTAACCAACGCACCGAGCAGTCCGGATATCCATACCATACGCCGTAAAACAGTAACAACCGTAGAAATGCGTTTCTCATCACCGGTGTTAGTCGCTTCAGAAATACTTTTGACGGCGATCGTGCCAAGTCCAAAATTGGTCAGTCCATTCACCAAACCGGTTGTAGTGGTAAGCAGTCCCACAACCCCCATACCGGTCGGCCCCAATAATACCGCCACAAACTTGGAACGTATTATCGAAATCAATATCTGGAAGACCTGTACTCCACCAAAAACTGAAGTAGCCTTCATGATCTGCCGGTATGAATCTTTCTTTTCTGTCATTTTTTTTTACACTAATGCGTCAACAAAAAGCGTTAACAGCATCTACAATTGTTTTTACTTCTTCATCGGTGATCACCGCACTAATTGGCAAACTCAATACCTCTGCATGTATCTTCTCTGTAATCGGGAATGAAAAATCATTCCAGGCACTGTATGCTTTTTGTTTATGAGGTGGGATCGGATAATGGATCAGTGTCTGTATTCCCTTTTCCCGGAGGTAGTGCTGCAATTCGTCTCGTTTTGCTGAGCGAATGATAAACAGATGAAACACATGTGCATTCCAATCATTGACTACCGGTAATGTAATATCGGGATGGATGATATGCTTCAGATAATAGCCTGCCACCTCTCTCCTACGGGTTGTTTCACTATCGAGATGTGCCAATTTCACATCCAGCACGGCAGCTTGCAATTCATCCAGGCGACTGTTATATCCTTGATAATCGAATCGGTATTTCACTGATGAGCCATAGTTGGCAAGGGTTCTTACTACTTCACCAAGTCCTTTATCATTGGTGGTAACGGCTCCGGCATCACCCAGGGCACCCAGGTTTTTACCGGGATAAAAACTGTGTCCTGCAGCATCGCCCAATGCACCGGTTTTCTTCCCGTTAAATTTACAACCATGTGCCTGAGCATTGTCTTCAATCAGTTTTAAACCATATTGTTTGCAAAGGTTACCGATCTTGTCAGTATAAGCACATTGTCCGTAGAGATGGACGATCATGACTCCTTTTGTCTTCGAAGTAATTGCCGCCTCGATTTTTTGGTCGTCGATCTGGTAGGTAGTTATATCCGGTTCCACCAGGACAGGCACCAACCCACTATCAGAAACAGCAAGAATAGAAGCGATATAGGTATTGGCAGGAACAATGATCTCATCACCCGGTTGCATTACCCCTATTTCCATGTAAGCCCGCAAAATGATCCGCAAGGCATCCAGCCCATTGGCTACACCCACGCAGTAATCGGTTCCGGTATATGCGGCGTAGCTTTTCTCGAACTGCTTCACCTCTTCTCCTAACAAATACCAGCCGGCATCAATCACACGTGACACGGCATCATGGATTTCCGGAGCGTATTGTTGCGTTATTTTTTGTATATCAAGAAATTTTATCATCTCCATTCTTGTAAGCTAAAAATTGATTATAGTCCCTGATATAATCACCGGCATCATATAAGTGCGATGCCAGTACCAGACATACCGATCCCGATGAAAATCCGATCTCCCCGGCCCATATACCGGGCGGGATATGTAGCCCAAGATAGGGCCGATTCAGTGTCACAGTTCGTTTTGTCTTTCCGTCATCGAGGATGATATCGAATGCACCACTCACTGCAACCAGGAACTGATGGCACTCTTTGTGTGCATGCGCTCCCCGATCCTCACCTCCGGGTATATCGTAAAGATAAAAAACACGATTGACCTCGAACGGGATTGATCTTCCATTTTCAATCACACTGATATTACCTTTTTCGTGTTGATGCTTACCTATTTCAATGATAGAGCAATCATAAATAGTAGGTTTATTCATTGCGGATTTTCTTTAAATGATTTGTAATCATAAATATAATCCGACAAGTCGAATTTTGTAGATGCCAGAACCAATGCTACCGAATTGGTGGAAAAATTCTGCATCTGTCTCCATACTCCTTTAGGAACATACAATCCATAATAGGAGCGATTCAGGGAGAATAGTTTTTTCGATTTACCGTCATCCATCAATACTTCGAAACTTCCGGATAATGCCACAATAAACTCCTGGTTGTTTCTGTAGGCATGACCACCTCTCACCTCTCCCCCCGGAACATCATAAATCCAATAAGTACGTTCAATTTTGAATGGAATATGATTGTTCTGTTCAATAACAGAGAGATTTCCTCTTCTGTCAAAATTCTTGGGAAGTTGAATAATTTCCGCTTCATTGAATGTCATCTTGCAACTCCTTTAAAACATGTTAAACATCAACTATTTACAGGACAAAAAAAGACAGTATATTTTAAAAAAAAGACATTACTTCATCCGCCAATTGTAAGCCAATTTATGCATATCCATACCCATATTTCTTATAAAGGCCATACCTGTAGGACGCTTTATTTAAATTAACAGAATTGAGTATGAAATACATCTTCTTGAGTTTGTTCTCATTAAAATACCTGTCAGCGTCTTCCACAAACTTTTTCGGAGTGACACCGGCACGGGTAACAAACAGATTCACATCAGCAATTCGGTTCAGTAAAAAGCCGTCGGAAACCATTCCTATAGGTGCTGTATCAATAATGATAAAATCATATTTACTTTTGAGAGTACTGATCAATTCATCCAGCGCCGGCTTTGCCAATAATTCATTCGGATTGGGAGGAACAGATCCGGCAGTGATAACGGATAAGTTGGGATGAATCCCCGATGGCTTTATCAGCTCCTCCTTATCCATATAGCCCGAGAGGTAGAGTGTCATACCCTGCTTGCTATCCAATCCCAACTGTTTGGCCAGTTTCGGTTTTCTGATATCTAGTTCTACTAATAATACCTTTTTGTCGAGGAGTGCCAGACTCATACCTAAGTTAACGGAAACAAACGATTTACCTTCACCGCTAACACTCGACAGTATATTGACCACTTTTTTATCTTTACTGTCAACTACAAACATAAGGTTGGCCCGCAGGAGTCTTAACATTTCGTTAAAGCTATCGTTATTGTCCTGTTTCACCATAACTGTTTCCGTCTGTACGGTCTTAGGTATCTCTCCCAACAACGGGATGGAGGATATTTTCTCCAGTTCCTCTTTATTCTCCAATTGAAAACGGAATAAATCTCTTATATAAATGCCTATTACAGGTAATACCAGTCCAAGGACAAAGAAGAAAAACAGAATAATTATTTTCTTTGGCCATGCCACACCCGCTACCCGTATATTGTCCACCAATTTAGAATTGGGCTGTACAGCCGTCATGTTCATGTAACGTTCTTCTTTCTTCTGAAGCAGATAGAGAAACAAATCTTCTTTGATATTCTGCTGACGTTTAATATCGGATAATGCCCTTTCCTGTCGTGGAATAGCCCTGACCATGGCATTATTACGAGAATATTCATCATTGATATCCCTCAATTGGATCTCCAGCGTATTTTTTTCTCCTTGCAAACCGGAAACAACAGAACTGAATGTGGATGCCAGTTGATTATTCAGATTGATCATTGATTGATTGCTACTGGAGGCAATTCGTGACAGCCTGTTTCGCTCCAATACCAAATCATTGTAGGCCGTAATCTGGGAGTTCAATACGGTACTTTGAATACCGGTATTAGCCGGAATAAGTTGGGTGTGTCCGCTCATTTGCCGCACAGAACTTAACAAGCTTGAGACAATTCCCAATTGTGTCTCTACATCCATTCTTCGCTGGCGAACACTAGCCAGTTGTGAAGTATAGAGGTTGGCCTGGGAAGAGATATCAGTCAGACCCTGTGATTGCCTAAACTGCTGTGCCTGATCTTCCACACTACTTAATTCATTGCTCAGATTGGCAAGATGCTTATCAATTACCTGTGCTGTTTTTTCAGCCAATTCTAATTGATCACTAATCCCCTGTTGATTATAAGCTTCAATATAGTCTCTGAGGAAATTCACCCCTAATTCCCTATTGGGGGCAGTCATCGTGATATTTGCCACAGTAGAGTTTCTTGAGGTTAGTTTTACATCCAAAGACCCCTTTAATCCATTGGCAACACTTAATGGATGCTGAATAATTACTCTGATCCACCTTTCTTCTGTCGGCAACATCTTGCTTTTTGACAGCTTGAGTTGGCCAAAGGGTAATTGTATAGTGGAAGCATTTCTGGAAGCTTTTACCTGGTACTTTTGCTCGTTAAATTTTCCATCAAACAGATAATTACCATCGGGATAGGCTATCAGATCGAACGTTATACCATTTTTACCCAAGGCGTTTAGCTGTTCTTCCGATAACATAACCTTAACAGGTAACTCGTTTCCATATAGTACCGCAGTCTTTCGTTTGGGAAAGTTGGGGATAATTTTATCCAGGCCAAGCAGAGGACTCATTTCAATATAGGTGGCATACAAATGGTTTTTCCTGACCACCTCTTCACCAACCGGCGACATCTTCAGAATCTCTATTTCATTTTCAACATTATTCCGTCTGAAGACTACTCCCATATTATGTTCCATATTCAGTTCGGTAGTACCTCCCTTCTGATCGTCTTTGAATAGAATGGAAGTAGTTATCTGGTATTTTGGCAATGTAAAATAGATATAAGCTGCAGCAATACCAAGAAAAAAGACGATGGAAAATACAAACCATTTCCAATAAGACAGATATTTCATCAGAATGGCGGTCACATCAATCTTTTTCTCTGATAACTCCATAAACTCTTCTTCTACTCCCATATACTTATTCATAATTTTCCTTTTTGAGATATTTATCGGCGTGTCAAAGTATAAATGGTGACTCCCAATGTGGCTAACGAAACCAATACTGATATAGTGGAGTTCCGGAAATTATCCGCTTCCCCAAATCTGGATGAATTAGCTCTTGTCTGATTGGGTTCCACATAAACCACATCATTTTGTTCCAGGAAAAATGCCGGAGAATCAAATACATTCTTATCGTTAAGATTCAATGTATAAATTACTTTTTCCCCATCTTCATTTTCGCGCAGGACTTTCACATTGTTCCGTTTGCCATATATGGTCATATCTCCTGCCATGGCCAACCCTTCAAAAATGGTTATCCGGCCGTTAGAGGTTTCAAATTTCCCGGGCCTCTGTACTTCTCCCAGTATATTCACGCTGTAATTCATAATTCTGGCAGTTATCACCGGCATCTCTTCCGAGAAAAATGGTTCCAATTGCTTGCCGATATGCTCTTCCAACTGCCTGGTAGTTAATCCGGCAACCTTTAGCTTTCCCAGAGAAGGAAAATTGATTTGTCCTTCACTGTCCACCAGGTAATTTTGTAATACGGGCGTGGAAACGATAGAACTCATCGTCCCATCAATTTGTGGTGCAACGAGATTGAATCTACTCGCAGCTGCGGGCTCACTGCTCACTACTGCAATTGAAAGAATGTCTCGGGGTTTGATTTGGGCATCATATTTTTCACTGTTGAGGATGGTCTGCCCTTGACCGGATTGCTGAAGGTAGGCAATATCTTTTACTTGTACACAGGAAGCCACCATGCAAGCAAAGGCCAGCAGATAAATAGTCTTTTTCATTTTTTGAATTTTCTTTTGGGGTAATTGCACAATATCGCCATGTTACAACAAAATACGGACAACAAACATACAACAACCAGTAACTGTGATTTTTAATTTCTATACAATGACAAAATTTTAATTTTGTCGACCTCTATATTCTTAACTAAATTAGTTAAGTGCTGCAAATATAAGTAGGGAATAGATCATTTCTATAAAAAAAAGCTTACATAACATTACAAAATAACGACACTTTTTTATATAAACGGCTGTAGCATTTATTTTAAACATTTTCATTTTTCACACTTGTTCTAAATAGTGAAATTTTTCCGTTAATGGGTTCTAATTCTTATTAATTTGAATATTTTTCACATCTATCGTCTTGTCTTTTAACATGATGATAAAAAAAAAGCACTTATATTTGCACCGCAATCAAACAACAAGCTACATTGAACCGATTACTTTCGGTAGAAGTCACTCTTAGGAAAATCAGGCATGTTCACTCTTTGTATAAGGGAAATCGTTATTGTGTTTTTAGTTGAAAATAATACGAATTCAATCGGGCTTAAATTTCAAACACACTATCTAAGAAAGAAAAAAAGATGAAACGAAACAACTACATTATCATCATGGGATTGACATTATTATGCCTCCCAATACACTTATCTTACGGTCAAGGATCCAGATATACCGGATCATACAAGAAATCTGGCGTGATTCAACATACACGTCAATCCAATTTTGTAATTGAAGGATTAGAGTTTTCAGGTACCCAAGGAGATATTATTTCTCTATATGCTTGTGAAAATGTAATCATAAGAAACAACAAGTTTCTCTCTTCAAACAACATCGGTATTTATCTTACTGATTGTAAAAACATCACAATCATAGATAACTCTTTCGATAATGTACGTACGGCACTGAGAGCACATAGATCAGAAACTGTAAAATTTGACTACAATGACGTTTTTAATCTCGGTGGCCTTTTAGCATTATCAGATAATACCATTAATGGCTTCGCTGCATTGTTTGATAAGGTAACCGGAAGTGGAAACAGTATCAGTTACAATGCTATCGAAAACATTTTTGGAGATAGTTCTCCTGGTGATATAATCAACGTGAATCAATCCAATGGAACACTACAAAGCCCCATCATTGTGAAAGGAAATTGGATCAGAGGCGGTGGTCCATCACCAAACGGTGGAGGCATTCTGTTAGGAGATATAGGTGGTTCTTATCAAATTGCGGAAGACAATATCCTTGTCGATCCCGGACAATACGGTATTGGAATTGCAGGAGGCCATAATATGACTGTGAGAAATAACAAGATATATGCCAAAAAACAATACTTTACCAATGTGGCTCTTTACGCCACAAATTATTATGAGAACGAATTTGGCAAATCTCATACTATCAGGATGGAAAATAACATCGTTAATTATACGAACAGCAACGGAGTAAGCGGACAATCCTGGTGGATAGGTGACAATATGAAACCGGTTGCAGGTATAGAAACTAACAAATATGATAAGAATCTAACTGCATCTATCCTTCCGACTAAAATTATCGGAAGGGCTGGGTCAACTTCACCTGCTCCACCATCTAATCCCGGAGAAGGAACGACTCCCCTCCCTGAGGATGAACCGGAAGAAAACCCTGCTCCGACCCCTAACCCCGAGAATCCCGGAAATAATGATCAAGAAACTAACAATCCGGACACTTCTCTCCCCAATATAAAGAATGACCCTTCCATCCGGATTTATCTGGACAGATACAACCGGGTTTGTGTGAACGTTGTGGGAACTTTGATTTCACCAACAGCCGAAATTATTGGAGCCAACAACAAATTACAGGTCATCTATCGCAAACCACTAAAGCGTTTCCATACTGTGCTGCCTAACAGACCCGCCCCAGGTAATTACACTATCCTGGTAAAGAACGGGGATAAGGCACACCTAAAAACGCTCTATGTTCCCTGATTCAGAAATTACATCATTGCAATATCTGAAAGCCTGAGGCATATAACGACGAACATGCATCTTTCTTTCCTCTCGGCTTAATACAATTATTCATTACACTAATCGTATAGAAGAACGAACTTATTATCAATCACGTATAAAAGGATAACTCGGGTGAGTTTCTATACATCTAATCATAAAACAATCGTATGAAGAAAATAATATATTTACTGGGATTCCTCACATTGGGAATCATTGCTTCTTGTGAAAAAGAAGCGGATAATGGTGCAACAGGTGATGCATCCAAGCTGGTCAACATCACCGGGCAATGGGAAGTAACAGCCTACAATGATTCCACATTTGTATCGGGACCATTCAAGGTGATCACGCTGAAAGATCCTTCAACTAAAAGTGATTCGATCACTATTCAGGATACGGAGATAGAATTCTGGAAATTCCAAACCAAAGCATTTGTCGATGAAAAGAATGGTACTTTCCAAACAGAACTATCTAATTGCGAAGTAAGTGAGGAAGCTATCGGAATCAAAATTTCGAATGGAAAGATAATTAATTCAGATAGTATTTACTTCGAGATACAGTTCGAGGACGATGAAACTCCTTACAAGAACACTTTCCAGTTAAAAGGACATCGAATTAGCGAATAAGATTATATCCCTGCAATACAGAAACTGCGGTGTTGGCAGGCTGATCCTCATCGTGCTTGTTCACCAACTCTTTGAGCGTATCTATTAATTGTTTTTTGTTAAGTATATCCAGTTTCCTGTTAATACGATGTATCGTCACGAACACCGCATCCAGGGTTCTGTTGGTAATTGAAGCAATATCCTTGCTGTCCATATCGTTTACAAGTAATCCGCAAAGGATCACTTCTCGGTGGGACAGTGAGGGATATGCTTTCTGGATAATACGTAATTCCCTTTCATAATAGACCAGATCATCCAAGGTCAGTTGCTGGTTCTCCTCCCTAAAATATTTCTTCATCAAACTCTCGTGCATGGTCTTTCCTGTTCTGTTCAAATAGGGTTTCAATTTTGCAATCTCCTCTTTTACCGAATAGAGTGATGAGATAGAAGCTACCGAATATTTCTCCGATGCCTTTGAGAAGTAAATAATATACACTTTTCCTAACAAAGGATTGTGTATGCAACTTAAAGAATAATTCATTATTTCGTGCTTGCCATTCAGAAGAATTATATGCACTTTCTGATCATTCACAATGTCATCCTTAAGTTTTTGGTAACAGTCTCCTAAATAGGGATTGATCTTCCTCCATGTCGTCAGGTCGAAAATTGCTCCATCTTGCATTCCCAACGTTTCATAAGCACGCTTGTTTAATATGACTTCCTCCTTGAGAGGAATATAGATGGCAGTGGGACTGGGAATCTGATTGATATCAAGTACAATCTTGCCGTTCAATTGGTATTCATTACCAATTCCGACCTCAATTTCTTGGGTTCGCATTTTGCTGTGATTTTAATATTTGTCGCAAATATATAACATATGGTCGATATTTAAACACAAGTTAACCAAGAAAAAAATATTAAAAATATTAAAAATTAAACACACTTCCTATATATCATTGATTAAAAGCTAGTTAAATAAATTTACATTTTTTGTATCATGAAGAATAATTCCACACTTTTCCTCACTATCTCATTTTTGAAATCCTTATTAAGCTTTCTATATCTAACTGGGCGTTTACGTCCTTTTGTTTTTCTTACCGTTAGTTTCCCGTTACAAACAACTTTTCACTTTGTTTCATTCTTCTTTTTTTGGCTGCCTGATGTATCTTCAAGAGACCTGTGTACGACATAATATCATAGACAAAAATTCGAACTTTCCGTTTGAAAGTATAAGGGTTGACCGGTTCATTCAAAACTTCACTCCATAAATATTTCATTGTATCTATGTATAAAGAAGGTTTTTCACATTTCCTTTTTAATGGATCAATACTCAACATTATATCAAACAATTCTCTTGAATTGAACGGTGTGAAGACTTCTTGTACTATATCCCATTCCAACTGACTCTGAGCCTGCCAACCTCCCATACGATGCTCCCAATAAAACAAATCTAACAAGAGGTAATTAAAACTATTTCCTTTTATTGATTCACGCCATTTTCTTATTTCTTCTCTTATAAAATCTAATTCTTCCCAACCATTTTCCATTTGTAAAAAATCATTTTCAGTTAAATTGGCTTTATGCTTTCCATCTGGGTAGCAAGCACATCGACCAATTTCCGAACAACTACCTTTCACGGCTACTTTCTCTTGTGGATAAATTTTCGACATTCCAAAAGCAATTCTACCCCAGTCATTAATGTGAGCCATATCGGTATTACCTCTATATATTCCGGCAAATTCGGGGGTAATACTTTTTTGACAATCTAAAATATTAAAATTTAAGTTTAGCGATTTAGATAAGGACATAGGTATTCTTATATCCATATGTTTGTCATTCATATTCCTGTATTTCAATGTATAAAAAGTAATATTGGGAACAATATCTTTACAGCTACTTAAAATAATTCTGGAATCCCATCCCGCTGTCAAACTAAAGGCTAAATCCATATTGTTGTTTGCGGCCGAAATTATCTTTTTTAATAGAGTGGAAAACTCTATTACTCCTTCAGAATAATCTCTTCTTTTTAATTCTTGAAACGGATAGTAACGTTTTTGTTCAAATTCAGAAATCTTGACATAATGATTTGGAACTAGGTGAAAAATGTTTTCATACAAAGTTGCACCACTCGGCAGATAGTGCTCTCTGACAGTTGCAACATACTCAGAATTAAAATATTCTTCATGTACCTTTGTTTTTTTCAGAGGTATAACTTCATTGATTAATAATGGCTGAGAAGCTGCATAAAAATTATCCTCGTCTTTTGTATAGTAAACTGTCCTTAAACCACAAGCATCATTAAAGAAGATGAAGTCGTCTTCTGTTTTAATGATTAACACGAATCGACCGGTCAAACTATATAATTTTTTTGGAAAATCATTTATATCTTTCAGATTCGAAAGATCATCAAGTATTTGTTTTGATGTTTCCCCAGGAGCATGTGGATTTAAAATGTAACCGATTAAATACAGATCATAAAATCCTGATGATTTTTCAAATTGACAATCCGGATGAACGTATATAAAATATTTATCATTTTTTTCTATTTGCCACGTTTCAAGCCGCTTACACTCAACGGGGGTAAATAAAAACTGTCTTCTAAACTTTAAGTTATCCATATTTGGGGTTATTAAAGAGTTTCTTAATATAGAGGTAATCATCAATACGAACAAGTCGAAGACCGTACCATCTTGGATTTGTATCTTACTGTGATTTTAATATTTGTCGCAAATATATAAATATGTGGCCGATATTTAATTTTTTTCCCTCAATTTTTTCTTTTTTTCACTGCCTGATATATGTTCAAAAGACCTGTGTATGACATAATATCATAGACAAATAATCGTATTCTCTGTTTGAAAGGATAAGGGTTGACCGGTTCACTCAAAACTTCAGGCCATAAGTATTTCACGGTATCGAAGTACAATGCGGGATTTTCGTATTTCCTTTTTAAGGGATCAATACTAAACATTATATCAAACATTTCTCTTGAATTGAACGGCGTGAAGACCTCTTGTACTATATCCCACTCTAACTGGCTCTGAGCCTGCCACGCACCCATATGATGCTCCCAATAATATAAATCCATCAAGGGGTAATTAAAATTGTTCCCCTTTATCAATTCATGCCATTTTCTTATTGCCTCTCTTATGATAGCTACATCCCTCCAACCTTTTTCTACCTGCAATAAGTCTTCATCCGTCAAATGGGCTTTATGCTTTCCGTCAGGGTACCACGAACATCGACCGACTTCAGAACAACTTCCTTTCACAGCTACTTTTTCTCCGGGAAAAGTTTTTGATATTCCAAAAGCAATTTTACCCCAATCATTAATATGAGCCATATAGGAATTGGCTTCATATATCTCGGCAAATTCGGGAGTAATATCTTTTTGACAATCTAAAATATCAAAATTTAAGTTTAGCGATTCGGACAGGGACCTGGGTATTCTTATATCCATATTCTTATCATCCATATCCCTGTATCTCAGTGTATAAAAAGTAATATCGCGAGCAATGTCCTTACAGCCACTTAAAATAATCCGGGTATCCCAACCCGCCGTCAAGCTAAAAGTCAAATCCAGATTGTTATGTGCAGCCAAAATTATTTTTTTTAAAAGAGTGGAAAACGCAATCACCCCTTCGGCATAATTTCTCCTTTTTATTTTTTGAAACGGATAGTAACGTTTTTGTACAGATTCAGAAGCCTTGACATAATGATTTGGAACCAGATGGAACACGTTCTCATACAAAGTTACACCACTCGGCAAATAGTGTTCTATGTTATTTGCAACATACTCCGAATTAAAATATTCTTCGTAGGCCTTTATTTTTTTCAGAGATATAACTTCATTAATCAATAATGGTTGGGATGCGGCAAAAAAATTATCCTTCTCTTTTGTATAGCAGACTGTCCTAAAGCCACAAGCATCATTAAAGAAGATGAAATCGTTATCTGTTTTAATGATTAACACGAATCGGCCAGCCAAACTATATAGCTTTTTGGGAAAACTGCTTACGTCTTTCAGGTTTGAAAGATTGTCAAGTATCTGTTTTGACGTTTCTTCGGGAGCATGTGGATTTAAAATGTAACCAATTAAATACAAATCATAAAATCCTGATGATTTTTCAAATTGACAATCAGGATGAACATAGATAAAATGGTTGTCAACTTTTTCTATTTGCCACGCTTCAAGTTGCCTACACTCAATTGGTGTGAATAAAAACTGTCTTCTATATTTTAAATTATTCATTTTTAGTATGTCGCATTGATTATTCTGTCATAAATTTCCAACTGGATTTGAAGAACTTTTGTCTGGTCATTTCTTTGCAATGCTGTCTTTCGGGCTTCGGCAGACAACTTTTTAGCCAGTTCCTGATCAGTGATAATTTTCTCTATTTGTCGTGCGCATGCCCAATGGTCTCCTGTTGGAAAATAGAGAGCGGACTTATTATGTTCAGCCAACTGAGGCATCGCTCCGGCAAACGATGCGGCAATAGGCACACCCACCATCATGCATTCTGCCATAAACAGGCTATATGTTTCTACAAAAGAAGGAATTACTACCAGGGATGACCTGTGTATTTCAGCTATCATTGCATCTACGTCCATCTTTCCTAACCAGGAAATTGAATCTGTAATACCTAACTTCTTCACTTTTTTAAGCAACCAACTGGTATAACCATCTCGAATCAATCCATAATATTTTTTATTAATTTGAATATCTCCACCGATATTCAGTTTTATATTGGGATACTTATTTTTAAGCAGGACAATCGCTTCAAAAAGAACTTGTAAACCTTTATAAGGAATAGCTCCGGAACATGATGTAAAGATGTTTATCGTTTGGCTATTATTTTGATATTCCCAAATAGGCGTTTCGTAAAATTCACGTCTTAGCATGATCCCGGTGTGGAAGATATTGCTTTTTGGACTTACGTACTGAACAATTGAATTTACCCAATCTGATTGCACAGATATATTTTCCATCTGTTGAATCAAGCGCCATTCATGTTTTCCATTTTTTTCAAATTCTTTACGGATAAAATAGGGATGATTTTGAGGTCGAAGTATTTCTTTCAGGCCAATACATCCCAGTAGATCATTACGGGATAGTCCTCCGTAATAATTTTTTGGAATAGTAAATAACAAACCCTGTATATCCAATAATATTGGTGTCTGAAGTTTTGCCTTAATTACTGAAAAGCCTAAACCACTTTCTGTTCCCCAAACCTGAATTAAATCGGGCTTTATTTCCTGATTGATTCTTATAATGAATGAGATTACCTCTCTGGTACCTTCATGGCACTTTTCCCTTTCTTTGTCTGGTATAATCCATTGATTTATATTACTGACATTATTTTGCGTAATGGATTTTACATCTCCGTAGCTTACATTATAAAGTTCAATACCCGGACTTTTTGCGAGAGCATCTCCCATTGCAATTAACCACGTACCTGTGGTTTTAATTTTTTCGTTTGAAAATTGTAAGGAACTAAACCAAAGTATTTTTCTTTTTTTATTCATTCGAAAGTTGATTTTTATAAATACTGTTATATCGTAGAAACTTCAGATTGAATTATTCACGCTTGAGTAAGAAACCAATAAACCTCTATATATTAAAACATTAAACGCATACACAAGATGCAGTAATAACCTGAAAGAACATTTCATCTTGCAATGATACAAATAATTTTTAACAAAACATCCTTCTACTGTGAATTTTCTGTGTAATACCTCAACCATTACTGATAAAATGACTTAAATCTCTCAATCGAAATTCTTTATGGATTCCATTAAATATACATGATTATCTTTTCAGTCCCTTTAGTCTCTTTTTTGCGTATAAAATCTCGCTTTTATCTCGTATATTTGTACGATAAAACGAAAACATGGATATATCAGTTGTCATACCACTTTACAACGAGGAGGAGTCACTCACCGAACTGCATGATTGGATCCGGCGCATTATGCTCGAAAACCAGCTGTCATACGAAATTATTTTTGTAGATGACGGGAGTACCGACGGATCCTGGGAAATCATCAAAAAACTCAAAGACGAATCGGAAAATGTAAGGGCGATTAAATTCCGTCGGAATTACGGGAAATCGCCGGCCCTGCATTGTGCTTTCCAGAAAGCGCAAGGCGATGTAATCATCACTATGGACGCCGACCTTCAGGATAGCCCTGACGAGATACCGGAACTTTACCGGATGATCAAGGAAGAGGGATATGATCTGGTTTCAGGTTGGAAAAAGAAAAGATATGATGACAAACTGACCAAAAACTTACCTTCGAAACTCTTCAACGCTACCGCCAGAAAGGTTTCAGGCATTAAACTCCACGATTTTAACTGCGGACTGAAAGCCTATCGTAAATCGCTGGCCAAAAGTATCGAGGTCTATAATGATATGCACCGTTGGATCCCCGTATTAGCCAAGAATGCCGGTTTTACCCGTATAGGCGAGAAAGTGGTCCGTCACAGTCCGCGGAAATACGGGAAAAGTAAATTTGGGGCGAACCGTTTTGTCAATGGTTATCTCGACCTGATGACGCTCTGGTTTTTAAGCCGGTTCGGTAAGAAACCGATGCATATCTTCGGACTATGGGGTAGCCTGATGTTCCTGCTGGGGTTGATTGCTATCATACTTGTGGGAGTCATTAAACTGTATGACATGCATCACGGGAATCCCTACCGGTTGGTTACGGAATCACCCTATTTCTATATTTCCCTTACCATGATGATCCTGGGTACCCTACTCTTCCTTGCGGGATTCCTGGGTGAACTGGTATCAAGGAATGCACCTGAAAGAAATCATTATCGAATAGACGAAGAGTTTTGAGAATTTGTTGATTTGGTAATTTAACGATGTGATGATTAATCTGCTAGTCAGTAAATAACTTTTAGTTCTTAGTTTTTAGTTAAAAAAATATATGCAAATGAAATATCAATACAATCTGTTACTGTTCTTAGTTCTTATGCTGTCCTGTACGTCAGGAAGCAAACGGAACGACCTTTATTATCAGGATCAGGGAGAGATATTCACGACCGGATATAATATCAAGTATGCCTACAACCGCTCATTAAAGGAGGATATCGTGGCGGAACTCAACAGGTTTGATATGTCGTTAAACCCTTTCAAAGAGAACTCTATCATTACGAAAGTAAATCGAAATGAACCGGTGGAACTCGATTCTTTCTTCCTGAAGGTGTTCCGGAGATCGGAAGAGATCTCACGCACGACAGGCGGGAAATTCGACATCACCGTCTCTCCGCTTATCAATGCCTGGGGTTTCGGTTTTCAGAATATGGACACCATCACCCCGGAAATTATCGATAGCCTGAAAGATTTTGTCGGCTATGAAAAAATATCGGTCGATGCCGGAGGAAATATCGTCAAAACCGACCCACGGGTGCAGATAAACACTTCTGCCATAGCCAAAGGATATGCCTGTGATGTAATTGCCGATCTGCTGGAAAGCTATGGTATAGAGAATTATATGGTGGAAATTGGCGGAGAGATTGCGGCCAAAGGGGTGAACGACAAGGGAGACTGCTGGCGTATCGGGATAGATAAACCCATCGACGACGTCACCGGTATGTTACACAACCTGCAAGCAGTACTTTCACTCTGCAATAAATCACTCGCCACATCGGGGAACTACCGCAACTACTATATCAAAGAAGGTAAGAAATATGCCCATACCATTGATCCACATACCGGATATCCCGCACAACTCGATATTTTGGGAGCTACCGTAATTGCCGATGATTGTATGACCGCCGACGCTTATGCCACCGCTTTTATGGCTATGGGTTTAGAGCAATCGGTTGAAACAGCCAAACAAATACCCGGGTTACACTATTATTTCATTTATGAAAAACCCGACGGATCATTAGGTATAGAGTGTTCTGAAGGTTTTGAACAGTTTTTTGTGAAAAAAGACGATGCATAATAAAACGGATATACTAAAAAAGAATGGAACAACTACAAACAAAGAAAAAAAGCCTGAATATTAAAAAAATGTGTCATCAAAAGAAAAATCGGGGCATAATCAGTGCCAACACATCTGATGCATCTTATGGAAAGCTATCCATAGCATTATCGATATTATTTATATTCTCTTCTTTTTTTCTTCCCGCCCAAGAAGCCGAGACACCTACATACCCCAATTTTAAAGTCGATGGAACATTAAAAAATAAATTCGAGCATGCCTCTGAGACTGGCATGTCCCGTTTCTCTGTCCGTAACTCCCGTATCGGTGTAGCAGGGAATATCAATTCTTATTCGGCCTACAGGGTACAAGTGGAGCTTAGTAACGAAGGCAAATTCAGTGTATTGGACCTCAGTGGGACACTGAAACCTATCGAAGGCCTGTCTCTCACATTAGGACAAACCAGTATACCTTTATTCAATAGTTATATTGTCACTCCCGGTTCAATGATGTTTGCCAACCGTGCTTTCCTGGGGAAATATTTTTTAAGTACCCGTGATTTGGGTTTTGTAGCTAAATATGATTTTCTTCTCGGTACTATTCCCACGAAGTTTGAGTTTGGCGTATTTAATGGAAATACGATCAACGATCCGGTCTGGAAAAAAAATATGTCTTATGGAGGAAGAATAGAATTAGGTAATATGCAGGGGTTTCGCATGACCGCAAAAATATATGACTATCCTAATGATGAAACCACCCATTTTCTTTTCTATGGTGCCGACCTGCGTTACGAGCAAAATAACTGGAAAGTAGAGACTGAAGTCATGAAGAAAGAGAGTAAAACTGAGTTTCATACCGATTTGCTTTCTTATTATCTGCAAGGTGCATATACGATACCCGTCCGGACAAAGATGTTTGAATTTGTCAGGCCAGCCGTTCGATGGGATGCCATTGACGGACAACCCGAAGTAGGCGGTTTCGACGTCAACCGGTTGACAACAGGTATCGGTTTCGGATTTAATAATGAGCGTTTTTCCTCTATTCTCCGGCTCGATTATGAATGGTATATGGTGAATCATGGAATGGATATCTTTTCACCAAATGATGAGATGGATTCCGATAAATTCACCCTGGAGTTGCTTTTTACTTTTTAAATATGCTGAAAAAGTATAATGTAGAACCATGGGGCATATATGTATAAATCCAATATAAAAGATTGATAAAATAGCAAAAATATAGATTAACCTGTTTTTTAATTGCGTAGAATTGGGTATTTTTGTCTTTCGCAAACTCTTGGAAAATTGATCAATGCAAACAAATTAATAAATTCACACATGAAAAGAAAATCTTCTATTTTGTCCCTTCTGCTCATTGTCGGAGTCGCCATTTTCTCGACTTCGTGCAGCAGCAAATTAAAGCCGCTTACGCAGAACAACTTCAACGTAACACCTTCCCCGCTTGAAACAGTAGGGAACCAGATCCCTGTGACCATTAACGGTACATTCCCCGAAAAATGGTTTAACAAAAATGCTACGGTGACTATCACCCCCATTCTGAGATATGCCAGTGGTGAAATTGCCGGCACTCCTTACAGTTATCAGGGAGAGAATATCTCCGGTAACAGGATTACCATTTCTCAAAACAGGGGTGGTAACTTCTCGATGAACAGCTCATTCCCTTACACTCCCGAGATGCAGTCATCAGAACTCTACCTCAGGTTCGACGGAAGAATTAAGAACAAACGCTCTAATCTACCTGATCTGAAAGTGGCTGATGGAGTAATCGCAACTTCAGCCCTTGCAGATGTGGCAACTACCTCTCCTTCTGTAGCGCCTGATGGATTTCAGCGTATCATTCAGGACGCCCAGGAAGCCAATATCATGTTCGTCATCCAGCAAGCCAATTTGCGCCAGAGTGAGTTGAACAAACGGGATATGGCAGAATGGAAACGTCGTGTGGAAGAAGCATTCAACGATCCCCGTCAGAATGTAAACGTAGAGGTGTCTGCCTATGCATCACCCGATGGAGGTCTCTCCCTTAACGAAAGACTTGCCGCTGAGCGTGAACGCAATACATCCAAATATCTGGAAAGTGAACTGAGCAGAAGGAAAATCGATACCGATGTCTATGCGCATTACACAGCCCAGGACTGGGACGGATTCCGTCAGTTGGTTTCCGCCTCCAATCTGCAGGACAAAGAGTTGATCCTACGTGTACTGGAGATGTATCCCGATTCAGAGACCCGCGAAAGAGAAATCAAGAATATCTCTTATGTGTTCGAGGAACTGGCAGGCACCATTCTGCCTCAACTGCGCCGTTCACGTATCATCGCCAATATCGAGATCATCGGTAAGTCGGATGATGAAATCATGACGGCATGGAAGCAAAATCCGAAAGAACTGTCGGTTGAAGAATTATTGTACGCCTCTACGCTCACCAACGACGAGACCCAAAAAGAGAGTATTTATCAATATGTAACTGCAAACTTCTCCAACGATTACAGGGGATGGAACAATATCGGAACCATGTTCTTTAAACGCGGGGATTATGCCAAAGCTAAACAATCATTTGATCATGCAGCGCAGGTGAATCCTTCTGCTCCAGAAGTAAATATGAACAAAGCCCTGTTTGCTATAATGGACAATGACCTGAACTCCGCCAACGAACTGTTGGGACGGTCTGCCGGTGCTGCCGGACTTGATGAAGCCATGGGTCTTCTCAACCTGTTTCAGGGTAATTATAACCAGGCTGTGGGTGCTTATGGACAAAGCAAAAGCAACAATGCAGGCTTGGCGCAATTATTAGTAAGAGACTATAATAGGGCAAAACAAACTCTTGAAGCAGTGGAAAATCCCGATGCAATAACGGCTTACCTACTTGCTGTGATCGCCTCCAGAACCAATAACTTCAACGAAGTGGCATCCAATCTGCGTACTGCCATCGGCCGGGACAGAAGTATCGCCACCAAGGCTCTGAACGATCTGGAATTCGCGAAATATCGCACTAACCAGGAATTTATGTCAATCGTCAGATAAAATCCAAGTACTGAAAGAATAGTTCTAATTACCCCTTACAAGGTTTATAAGACAAAGAGGCTGTCTCAGAATGAAGATTAACTTCAGTGAGGCAGTCTCTCTTTTTTTGTAAAAACCCTATTCAAATGAAATAAACAAACCTGAAAACACGTAACTTTGCCAACCGGTAAATTATCTCTCATTATAAATGAAATCAAGATGATAAAATCACTCAAAATAAAGATTGTGCTCAGCCTTTCCCTCCTGATTCTTATGTTGATGGCTGCCGGCGTTATGTCTGTTCTGGATTTCAGAAAAATAGGAAACTCAGTAGATACGGTGCTGAAAAATAATTACCAATCTATTGAATCAGCGAAGAAGATGCTCGATGCTGTAGAAAGAGAAGATAGGGGTATATTGCTATGGCTGATAGGAAATAAAGATTCGGGAATCGAAACCGTTTTGAGTTCCGACTCAATAATCAGGAAAGCAATCGTGGATATAGAAGAGAATATCACCGAAACCAACGAAGCACAGTACGTAAGGGCAATTATGGATGAGTATGAACAATACTATTCTTCCGTAATGACAATATTGGAAAGCGGACATAATGCCGAAGAGTCTAAACTGATATACTATAGCGGAACTGATTCGCTTTTCCTCAAAACAAAAGAGGCCATTAACAGACTGATGGTACTGAATCAAGATCAGATGTACCGGCAGGCAGGGATCGTGAAAGAGCAATCGCGCCGGGCCATGATGCCTGCCATCGTCTCTATCGCGGCTGCCATCATCTTCGCACTATTGCTTTACTTTTTTATCGGTACTTATTTTATCCGGCCCGTCAGACAACTGATCAACAGTATAAAGGAATACTATCCGGAAAAAGGTCGATTGTCCACCGGAATAGTATCCAAAGATGAATTTAAGGAACTGGAAGAAGAAATCAACCAGTTAATATACAGGCTGCGGCGGACTAAAAACTCAATATAAGCATTAGGTCAATGATACGAACAAGAGTAATTATCAAATATCTGGGTTATATACTACTGTTCAATGCATTATTCCTGTCCATTTCGGCAATGATCTCCTTTGCCAATGATGAGGACTCAGTGAGTGCACTCCTTTTCAGTGCCCTGTTAACCGCAGCGCTGGGAGCTTTCCCGCAAATTTTTGTCGAAAAGACAGAAGAGATATCTTTTCACGAGGGATTGGCGATCAGTGTGATGGGTTGGATCATTACCTGTATCGTCGGTATGATCCCCTATTATATCTGGGGAGGAGAATTTAGCTTGGTGAATGCGCTTTTCGAGAGCGTCTCAGGCTATACTACAACCGGGGCAAGCATTTTGAGTGATGTAGAGGCGCTTCCGAAAGGATTGTTATTCTGGCGTTCTTCCACTACATTTATCGGGGGTGTAGGTATTATTCTTTTTGTACTGCTGATCCTACCGGAAAAGAAAGGGGTACAAGCCAGTTTTTATCGTTCGGAAGTATCGGATCTGTCGAAAATGAATTTTCGGGCCCGCTCCCGGTATATCATCCGTATGATAGCCACAGTCTATTTCACGTTAATCGTAGTGGAGACAATCCTGTTGAAACTGCTCGGCATGACTTTTTTCGATGCCATTTGTCATTCATTTTCCACGGTTGCGACAGCAGGTTTTTCCACGAAAAACCTGAGTATTGCCGCTTATGACAATATCTGGATAGAACTGGTCATCATGTTTTTTATGTTGATCAGCAGTATGCATTTCGGTCTGGTTTATGGCACCATGACGAACCAGAAGACAAATATTTTCACTTCCCGTCCCGCACGCATGTATATGGTTGTCACATTCATCGGGATTATTCTGATAACTTTTCAACTGGCACAGGAAAAAGTATATGGACTGGGGGAATCCCTTCGGTATGCGTCTTTTCAGGTGATTTCACTGGTAAGCACTACCGGTCTTGCTACTGTAGATACGGCGAAGTGGCCCTTGTTTTCTATTATCCTGCTTCTGTATTATTCCATACAGTGTGGGATGGTTGGCTCTACAGCCGGCGGTATTAAATTCGACCGGATCTATCTCTTCTTCGCATCTGTAAAAAAGCAATTTAAATCGATCATTCATCCCGAAGGAATGTATGTCGTGAAAATGGATAAAAAAATCATCGATCACAACCTTGAGTTACAGGTTATGATCTTTATCGTTGCTTATCTTATCACAATGATGACTACAACCCTCCTGCTTACAACCATGGGAATAGATGGAACAACTTCTTTGTCGGCTTCCATTGCCACCATCGGAAACGTAGGCCCCGGTTTCGGAGATGTGAGTTCACTCGGCAATTACGGCCAGCTACCCAATGCGGCCAAATACATACTTTCAGCGAATATGTTACTGGGACGTCTGGAAATTATGAATGTATTCGCTCTTTTCTTATTGCTGTGCAGGAAAGATTAGAATTAAGAATAAAGACTTTTGACCCCGAGAGCCAAGACACAAGATACTATGAGATAGTTATTCCGTAGTTATTTGGTAATAGCGGTATAGCCAAATAACACGATCGCAACAAGCGAATAACAACAAAGTTGAATAAAAAATAGTACCTTTGCATACTTAAAAATCGATATATATAGACTTAATCAAATGATGAATTTTGTGGAAGAACTCCGTTGGCGTGGTATGATACACGAAATAATGCCCGGAACGGAAGAACAGTTATTGAAAGAACGGACAGCAGGCTACCTGGGGATCGACCCCACAGCCGATTCACTCCATATCGGGCATCTGGTAGGTGTGATGATGTTGAAACATTTTCAACGTGCAGGCCATACCCCTATCGCGTTGGTGGGCGGTGCCACGGGAATGATCGGCGATCCATCGATGAAATCGGCCGAACGTAATCTGCTAGACGAAGCAACATTGCGCCATAACCAGGAAGCCATAAAAAAACAACTGGCGAAATTCCTTGACTTTGAGAGTGAAATTCCCAACAGGGCCATCCTTGTAAATAACTATGACTGGATGAAAGACTATTCTTTCCTGAGTTTTATCCGCGATATCGGTAAGCATATCACCGTCAATTATATGATGGCCAAAGACTCTGTCAAGAAGAGGCTGAGCGGGGAATCGAGTGAGGGTATGTCGTTCACCGAATTCTCTTATCAACTGCTGCAAGGATACGACTTCCTCCATCTCTACCGTGACAAGGGATGTCGCCTCCAATTGGGAGGTTCGGACCAATGGGGCAATATCACTACCGGTACGGAGTTGATCCGCCGTGTGGAGGGAGGTGAAGCCTATGCATTGGTATGTCCACTTATCACCAAGGCCGACGGAGGTAAGTTCGGCAAGACCGAGAGTGGCAATGTATGGCTCGACCGCCGCTATACCTCACCTTATAAATTCTACCAGTTCTGGCTTAATGTGAGCGATGCCGACGCAGAAAAATATATCAAGATCTTCACTTCCCTCCCGAAAGAGGAAATAGAAGCATTGGTGGCAGAACAGCAATCGGCTCCCCATCTTCGTCCATTACAAAAACGGTTGGCCGAAGAGATTACTGTAATGGTTCATTCGCGAGAAGATTATGAAATGGCTGTGAATGCTTCGGAGATATTATTCGGTAAATCCACATCCCAATCACTCCGTGCCATTGATGAGGAAACCTTCCTGCAGGTATTTGAGGGAGTCCCACAATTTATCGTTTCACGCGAGAAACTGGCGGAAGGCATTAAAGCAGTCGATCTGCTCACCGAAGAGGCAACCGTATTCCCTTCCAAGGGAGAGATGCGCAAGACTGTACAGTCAGGTGGCGTAATGATCAATAAGGAAAAACTAGAATCATTCGACGAAATCATTGATCTTGCCCGGCTTATCGGTGACAAATATATTCTAACCCAACGGGGAAAGAAGAATTACTTCCTGCTGATTGCAGAATAGTGCCAACGTTCAGGTTTTCTGAAAGGTGAATCGTTGAAGGCAAGGTATTTTGGAGGAAACGTCCTCTATAAATTGATAAAGTAATTACTGATTCATCGAAAAATAGCCGGGATTATTTGGAACGTTCCAAATATTATACTACTTTTGCACTGCTTTTCACGAAGCAGATAAGGATTGTCCCATGGTGTAATGGTAGCACATCTGATTTTGGTTCAGCCAGTCTAGGTTCGAGTCCTGGTGGGACAACCAATCCAAAACAATGACAAAACCTTGGTGGATGCCAATATAGTATAAAATCACAGAGACTTAAAAACATTACTTTTCCCTTCTATCTCTTTTTCAGGTATTTCTGGAAAGTGTGATATATTAATTAAATAAAAGGTGGATGCTGCCAACAGGGTCATAAAAAATACCGGCTTCTTGTATGCCAAGATGGCGATAACCGTGTTTGTATCTCTCTATACTACACGATTATTACTCAGTTCATTGGGTGCTATCGACTTCGGGATTTTTAATGTGGTTGGAGGAATTATCGCCATGCTGGGATTTTTGGATGCAGCGATGGCTGGTGCTACGCAACGCTTCATGAGCATTGCGGAAGGAGAAGGGAAGCCGGAGAAGAAGAAAGCTATTTTCAATATCAGCATTATATTGCATTTAGCTATTGCTATTGTTCTTGGATTGGTACTACTTATAATAGGTTATTTTTTCTTCAACGGTATCTTGAATATCCCTGATGACAGGGTATATGCAGCCAAGGTAGTATACGGCAGTATGATTATCAGTACAATGCTTACTGTGATGACTGTGCCCTATGAAGCCGTCCTGAACTCCCATGAAAACATGTTGTATTATGCCATTGTAGGTGTCGTAGAATCCTTTTTAAAATTAGCTGTAGCTTTTATTGTAGTGTATGCCCTGCAGGACAAACTGATTGTATACGGTGTATTGATGGCAGTAATTTCCCTTTTGGTCATGGCAATTATGCGCATATACTGTCACAGACGCTATGAAGAATGCATCATTGCCCCCAGACGCTATTGGAATAAATCCCTCATGAGACAAATGACCGGATTTGCCGGATGGAATTTGTTGAACAATGCCAGTAGAATGATTTCACAATACGGATTGGGTATTGTATTAAATAATTTTTTTGGGGCTATCTTAAACGCGGCGCAAGGTATTGCGAATCAGATATCCGGTCAGTTGATGGCCTTTTCCAATACGATGATAAAGGCTGTTTCTCCTATGATTGCAAAAAGCGAGGGTGCAGGAGAGAGGGAAAAAATGCTGAATGCATCGTTATTATCTGCCAAATACGGTTATTTATTATTCGCTATTTTTGCCGTACCCTTTTTATTGGAGACTCCATATATTATGGAGATATGGTTGGAAGAAGTTCCCGATTGGGCTGTACTGTTTGTCAGACTACAATTAATTCTTTTATTGGTCGAGCAGCTAACACTCATGGTTGGCAGATCCGTGGAGGTACAAGGAGATATAAAAGTTTATTTTGCATTGCAATCGTTCCTGAATATATTGCCTATTGTCTTAACATATCTGTTTTTCTCTTTTGGCTTTCCACCGTACTACTTATATATTATCTGGATTTTGGTAGGAGGTATAATAAGTGGTAGTGTTTGTGTCTATTTTGCAAAGCTGAAATGCGGGCTTAAGTTTTCTGATTTCATGTATAAGGTATTCTATCCCTCTGTTATTCCTACCATAGGCATGTTGATTACAGGAGCCATACTTGTTCATTGGCTGGAAGAATCCTTTCTCCGTTTACTATTTGTCATTGGAATAACCACTATTTCATTTGTCATTATAGTATATACCACTATGGCAAAAAATGAGAAATCGATGATTATCAGCCTGATCAAGCTCTTAAAGAAAAAAATATTCAAATAAAAGAAAATCAATCAAAAAACCCGGAACAGATATCTGCCCGGGCTTTCTCTATGGTCCGTATGAACGGAAGGGATTATTTTGAATAGCGTGCTTTTACATAAGGAGCATCATTCAAAAAGTCATAACTTTCCTTCACACTTTCAAAAGGAGTTAATCCTTCGGTATATCTTTCTACCTCCACGATCATGTATTTGGCTCCTGCAGTTTCAGCATTGTTATAAATGCTCTCGAAATCGACCTCACCGCTTCTGCCCAATTCGAGTTCGTCCTTGATATGAAGCAGTTCGAAACGGCCGGGATAATTGTTGAAGTAATCCACCGGATCTTTACCGCCTTTCACTACCCAATAGACATCCATCTGGAAGAATACCTTGGAGGGGTCGGTATTGTTGAGCATATAATCATACATCAACTGGCCTTCTATCTCCTTGAATTCGAAATCGTGATTGTGGTAGCCGAAGCGGAGACCGGCTGCATTGCACTTCTCACCGATCTGGTTATAATAATCGCAATAGGCCTGCAGATCGGCCAACGTGGCAGGTGTAGGCATCCAGGGGGTAACAATATATTTCATACCTGCCTCTTTATGTGCCTGAATAGCGGTATCCCACCAGGCCCAAACCTCATCCCAGTTGGTTGCGGCTACACTGTCAGCCAATGGTCTTGCCGTATGGGAAGAGAGTACTTCCATACCCACCTCTTCAATAGATTTTTTGAAATCGGCTGGTGACAAGCCATAGAACTGTCCATCGCCATAACCGGCTGCTTCTACTCCGGTATATCCCATTTCAGCGACTTTAGCGACAGTACCTTTATAGTCGGATTTGATATCGTCGCGTACTGAATAAAGCTGAAGATAAATTTCTTTTTTCTGGGTGCAGGCCGGTAAAATAAACAGACCGCTCAGAAGCACAGCCATTAATAAAAATGAACCTTTTTTCATTGTATTGCTTGTTTAAAGAAAAAGAATATTTCCACCTTTCAGTAGAAATATTCTTTCCGGTTGTTTGATAAAATTAATCTAATATTTTGACCCTGATGTTTCTGAACCAGACATCGTCGCCATGATCCTGCAGACCGATGTAACCTTCGCGGTTTTCACCTCCACAGTTGTTCAGCAATTCGAATGCCAAAGGCCATTTATCCTGGCTGAATTTACTTGCCTGCAACATGTCTGTCCACTGTTGTGTCCACAAATGGTATTCAACCACGTTTTCACCATTCTGTCTATGTACAACGGTTCCTTTATAAACCATTATCCCACCGGTATTCCATTCTCCGAATGGTTTTGAATTCTGGGGAACGGCCGGGATCATGTCGTACAACGACAGTGACTGCCGGTTGTTATCCTTACCCAATTTTGCATCAGGATGATTTTCATTGTCAAGTATCTGAGCTTCCGGAGCAGAGATATAAATAGGTTCCATCCTCATTTCGCCAGTGTTAGGATCTTTAGTCTGTACTTCCTGTGCAAGATAGAATACACCTGAGTTGCTACCTTTGGCTACTTTCCACTCGAAATCCAGTTCAAAATTTTTGAACTTATGAGCAAAGATGATATCGCCACCGTCAGCGTCCTGTGCTTCACCACCACCGGAACCGTTAAACTTGATCGCACCATCTTCGATAGTCCATTTCCCGGGAACATCATCTTTTCCGTAACCTCTCCATCCTGTGAAGTCTTTACCGTTGAAGATAACGATATATCCGTCTTTATCTGTCTGGAACTGAGATAAATCTACCTGAGGTTTATCTAATACTGTATATTCAGGAACGGCACTTTCCACAGTAGAATCGGCTCCATTATCTGCGGCAGCATCGGTCTTTTTTCCACCGGGACCGCAAGCCATCAATACACTTGCAAGCATACAACAACTTAATCCGTAAATTGATTTTTTAATTCGTTTCATAACTATTTTTCTTTTAATTAAACTGATAATTAACTTCTGTTGAAATGGGGGAATAACGACGGGCAATTCCGCCGCTATTCCCTTCAATACTATTCAATACTTTAAAATTACGGCATGTCGGGTAATTTCCAGCCATTCTTATAAGTATGCTTGATCATTTCTTCAGCATATGCAATGGCATTTACCGGTTCAGTCCATGTTTTGTCGAATGTGGGGTGACCGTCGGTAATTTTGAAACCGTCTTCAATAATAGTTCTGACAGTCGCGTCGGACGGAATGTTCGTGAATTTCATATTTTCACCATCCCAGTGCAATTCCTGATTTAAAGCCTGCAGTCTTACTGCGAGCACACCCATCACCACCATTTCGTTGAAAGGTCCTGCTTCAGAGAAAGGAGAAGCTGTTTCTACACGGTTTTCGGGAGATTCCTTACATGCGCGCACCCAATCCATTTCGTGAGAGAGGGTTACTTCACGTTGGGTTTTCGGAGAGTTGGGAGTACGTCCGGAAACTAACCACGGATTTACACCATAGCATCCGCAGATAAGGATGTCTTTGGTGCCGTAGAATATCACACCACCACCCTGATCATTCAGGTTTTTACCGGCGGGAACACCTTCAGGACGCATGGGAGTCAAACCTCCGTCGTACCAGGTCACTTCAACTTCGGGCATAGCCACTTTGGGCAGGTTGTCGCGTTGCGGGAACACATATTTCACCATCTGTGCATTAGGAGCACAGTCGGTAAGTAACATGGTGGATGATCCCTGTACTTTTGTGGGGTAGCCCAGATTCAAACCTTTAAACACCGGATGAAGTATATGACAAGCCATATCACCCAAAGCGCCGGTTCCGAAGTCCCACCATCCGCGCCAGTTCCAGGGATGATAAATTTCATTGAACGGACGTTTATTGGCCGGCCCGATGAAGAGATCCCAGTTCAGGGTAGAAGGAACCTTATCAGCTTTTTTCGGAGTCATCAGCCCCTGCGGCCAGATAGGTCTGTCGGTAAAAGCCTCTACTCTCGTCACTTCACCGATCTGTCCGTCTCTGATCCAGTCGATCACCTGCCTTACACCGGGACCGGAAGAACCCTGGTTACCCATACTGGTAGCCACTTTATGTTTGGCGGCAAGTTTTGTCAACAGACGCGATTCGTACACGCTATGAGTAAGCGGTTTCTGTACATACACATGTTTGCCCATCGTCATAGCGTCTGCGGCAATAATCGCGTGTGTATGGTCGGCAGTAGCCACCACTACACCGTCGATGGATTTACCCAACTCATCATACATCTTCCTGTAGTCGTAATATTTCTTCGCGTTGGGATATTTGTCGAATACGCGTTTGCTGTATTTCCAGTCTACATCGCAAAGCCCGATGATATTCTCACTCTGGAGCTGGTTCAGGTTAGAATTTCCCATCCCCCCTACTCCAACGGCAGCTATATTGAGTTTATCGCTCGGGGCCTTGTAACCCATACTCTTTCCCAGTACCGAAGAAGGTACAACTGTTAGACCGGCTGCTGCAATCGCACCGGTTTCTAAGAATTTTCTTCTTGAAATTTTTGATGACATAAGTACTTTTTTTTGGATTAAATTTTAACGTTTTTGATATTTATTCTCTGGTTATCTCTTCTTTATCCTTATCCCAATACATTGTTCGTCCTTCCAGGTACGCCCGTGTTCCCATATGGGCGGTAATAGCTTCTTCGAATCCCTGATCGATGCCACAAGAAGGTTGTTTACCGTTCCTGATGCAATCGAGCCACTCTTTCAGATGCAGGAAAGTAGTGTTATAACGCTTTCCACTGATGAATGAATAGAGAAGGCCCCGTTCGGCAAAATATCTCTCGGTAGCGGTAGACACAGCATCTACACTCTGCCCCGGAAGATAGGTATAGAACGGTTCGTCTAATTTCACAATACCTTGGTCGATCTGCCTACGATACTGTTCTGACTGCGGGTCCACAGTTATCTTGAGCGTGTTGCCCACTTCCATGGTCGCATCGTGCCCCATGATTTTCCGGCTGCGGCTGAACTGGCTGGCCAACGTAGCTGAATACAACATGGTGAGTTCCTTATCTCTGAACTCAAATACCGTTTGTAACACATCGGGTACGGTACGGCCGTCCTTAAAGAAATAGACTCCTCCCGAAGAGGAGGCCGATGAGGGAATACCCAGATGAAGGATCTGGTTCATCGCGTCATACTCGTGTGTCAACAGATCGCCGCTCAGGCCGGTACTGTAATCCCACCAGCAGCGCCAGCGGAAAAATCTTTCCAGGCTGAACTTCTCGCGGGATTCAGGCCCCACATACTTCAACAATCCTGCCGAAGTCATATAATCCATATATTCTTTAATCCTGTCCGGATTTCCTTCAAACTGCTCCCAGTCAATGGTTTTAGGGCTGGCATCCTTATGTATGGGGTAAACCCATGCACCATTGGGGTCATTGCGGTTGGTACCGGTCTCTACCAGTGATATCTTACCCAACAGTCCTCTTTCGATGATCTGCCGCGCCCTCTCGTAGGCTTCGATCTGCCTGTTTTGATGTCCCAACTGAAACACCAGCTGAGGGTTGCTTCTCGCCAAAGCGCGAAGCTCATAAGTTTCGGGGACCGTCCATGTCATCGGCTTTTCCAAGTAAACATGTTTACCGGCCCTGATAGCATCCATAGCCATGGTACCGTGCCAATGGTCGGGTGACGCAATTACCACGGCATCCACATCGGGTGCGGCCAATAATTCCTTATAATGGCGATAGCGCCTGGGTTTGGGGCCTAATGTACCTCCCACCCCTTCTCTGTGGATATTGGCTCCGGCAATTACCGCCCCTTCACCATAAGTATCAAATATATCGCAGACCGCCGTTATCATCACTCGCAGGTCATCCTGCTCCATAAAATCCTGGTAACGGGTATTCGCCGGATCTGCCTTCGATAGCCGGATCAGGTCTTCCACATATTCGGGAGTGGCAAAACCCAATCCCTGCATCAACTGAGTTCCCCTGATACCGAAACCGATGATACCTATCCGGATTACTTCCGCATCAGGAGAGGGTGACGAGTAAGGAGTCACATCAGTGCGGAAGCGGGACATCTCCGCTGCATTGCGGGTGGAGCTTTCTGCTTTTTTCTTCCTGTAAACACCATACGCCATGGCACCCAATACCGGTACCGAAACTATCGCCTTAAGCGCATCACGGCGACCCTGAGATACCTCTTTTGCTGATGGGGTCTTATCTTCTTTTTGATTGTTAATCTCTTTTTCTTCTTCCTTCATAAAAATAATAATCTACCTACTTTTACGAAATAGTAAGCTGTCAAAACTAATAGCCCTGGAGGCCGGAAACAGCATCAATACCGCTACTGTCACCAATAAAATCAGATTCTTATCAACCCATAGATAAGATCCTTCGGCGGGCAGAATATATTCTGCAAATAATAAAGGAGGGTGTGAGAGGTAGTAGAGCAGCAAAAAGATCATGGCTCCTATATAGCCGATATTCGTAAAAAGCCCTAAAACCAACATCAAGCCAACGATTGTCAATCCCCAGATATTGATAAGATTAACAGCTTCAAGCGACGCCGGATTTTCTGCAAGCCGCACGAAAAACGACGCAAACATACCTTTTGAATCCATCAGGTAGCCAAATGCCGACCAGTTCGGGGTAAATACCTTTGCCAAACCCTCATATAAAAAATACCATCCTATCAGAACACGTAGAATAAACAGCGCGTATCGTTGTAATTTGCTATAATGTATTGATTGCATCTCTTATCTGACTAAAAATTTTCACCTCATTCCATAATTCAGGTGTAAAATGCATCTGTAAAAGTAAAACAAATATTTTTGAAAATGAAATTTTATTACAGTAATTGAACAAAATTAGATATTTTATTTCTAAGAAGGAAAAAATTCCGACATTTGTAGCGAATAAAAACAAACAAATCGTTTAACCGATTGTTTTTAAAAATATAAAAACTCTGAATGTTAATTTATTGAATATTGAAAAGATGAATCAAAACACCTTTCTGGGCTTGATTGAACAAAGTATTCGCAATCACTGGGAAATGCCGGCTATGACCGACTTCCAGGGTAAGACTTTTTATTATAAAGATTTTGCCCGCGAGATAGACCAGCTGCATGACTATTTTAGAACTGCCGGCATTCAACGAGGTGACAAAATTTCGATATGCGGTAAAAATTCTGCAAGATGGGTTATTTCCTTTTTTGCCACACTCTCCTATGGTGCTGTCGCAGTGAGTATCCTTCATGAATTCGACAAGGCCAGCGTGCAATTCATCGTAGATCATTCCGATTCAAAAATGTTATTTGTCGACGACACCATTTGGAACGAAATCGATGAGAAAACCATACCAAAAGTTGAAACTGTTTTTTCCCTTGAAAACTATTTGTTGCTGAAATCATCTTCCGACGAATTGAAACAGTTCGATGCAGACACGCCGGACTATTTCGATAAAAAATATGGAAAAGGATTTTTCGTGAACGATATTGTTTTCCGTACCGATAAACCGGAAGAGCTGGCCGTAATCAATTACACTTCTGGCACTACCAATAGTCCCAAAGGGGTAATGCTTCCCTACAGGAGCCTTTGGTCAAATACCAGATTCGCAATCGACAACCTGCCATTTATCGAATCGGGAGATAAAATAGTCTGTATGCTCCCGATAGCACATGCCTACGGCCTGGCTTTCGAAATACTCAATACCATCTCCCTGGGTTGTCATATTCATTTTCTGGGAAAGACTCCTTCTCCTCAGGTACTACTCGAGATGTTTTCGAAGGTGAAGCCCAAATTGGTATTGGCAGTTCCTCTTATCATAGAGAAAATTGTCAACCGGAGTGTACTTCCGAAACTGCAGCAGGGAGCGGCAAAAACCCTTGTCAAAGTCCCCCTGTTAAACAGTGTCGTATATAGTAAGGTACGAGCCTCAATGATCAAGTTCTTCGGCGGAGAGCTGGTTGAAGTGGTAATCGGCGGTGCAGCACTTAATCCCGATGTAGAGAAGTTTTTAAGGAAAATCAGATTCCCTTACACTGTGGGATACGGGATGACCGAATGTGGCCCATTGATCTCTTACGCCTACTGGACTAAGTATAAAGAACGTTCCAGTGGAAAAGTCGTGGACAGGATGGAGGTGAAGGTCGATTCGGGCGACCCGCAAAATATCGTAGGTGAAATATTGACCCGCGGTAGTAACGTAATGCTGGGATATTATAAAAACGAAGAGGCTACAAAACAAACCTTTACCGAAGATGGCTGGTTAAAAACCGGAGATTTGGGAACCATAGACAGCGACGATTTCATCTTTATCAAAGGTCGAAATAAAAATATGATACTGGGATCTTCCGGGCAGAATATCTATCCCGAAGAGATTGAAGAGAAGATCAACAGTTCTCCGTTTGTAAAAGAATCACTGGCTATCAGTGAAGACCAAAAGATCATCGCCCTGCTCGTACCCGACAAGGATATCCTGAAGGAAAATGGTTTTACAGACCAGGATATGAATACCTTGTTCCAGCAGGTGATTGCAGAGGTAAACAGCCAATTGCCTTCGTACAGTAAGATCACCTCCTTCCGGATTCGGGAAGAGGAGTTCGAAAAAACACCTAAACGAAGTATCCGTCGATTCAAATATGTTTAGATTTAGAATTTAAGATTCAAGATTTAAGATTTTTGGAATTAGACTTTTAGATAAAAAAGCGAGAGCCGGGACATTAAAATCTTGGCTCTCGTTTTATATTGTAACTAAATCACTCGATCAGCAAAACATCGATCCTCTAATATTCGTTCCAGCTCCTGATCTCAAGATCATCCTGATCCAAATTGCAGAAGGCCGTGATAAAAGCGCTGGCAAGTCGGGCATTGGTGATAAGCGGGATATTAAAATCGACCGCACCGCGGCGGATAATATATCCGTTGGTAAGTTCCCGTTTCGTGACGTTTTTGGGAATATTGATGATCAGGTCGAACCGCTTGTCGACAATCATCTGCCTGATATTGTTTTCCCCATCTTCGTCCGGCCAGTTCACATCGGTCGCCTTAATGCCGTTCTCCTCCAGGAACTTCTGCGTACCGTGGCTGGCATAGAGATCATAGCCTTTCTCACCCAATAGCTTGCATGCCTCCAGCAGGTCGACTTTCGACTTCATCTCTCCCGAAGAAATCAGGATACCTTTTTGGGGTATTTTGTATCCTACCGAGAGCATCGACTTGAGGATCGCATCCGAGAAATCTTCCCCGATACATCCCACTTCACCGGTGGAGGACATATCCACTCCCAGTACCGGATCAGTATTTTGCAGACGGGAGAAAGAGAACTGCGACGCTTTTACTCCGATATATTCCAGGTCGAAGACCGAGCTGTCGGGTTTGCTGAAAGGCGCATCCAACATGATGCGGGTTGCGGTATCAATAAAATTATGTTTCAATACTTTGGAGACAAAGGGGAAAGAGCGCGATGCCCGCAGGTTACATTCAATCACCTTGATCTCGTTGTTTTTTGCCAGATACTGGATATTGAACGGTCCGCTGATATTCAACTCTTTCGCTATGCGTTTCGATATTTTCTTCACGCGGCGCATGGTTTCGAAATAAATCTTCTGCGCAGGGAACACCAGGGTAGCATCACCCGAATGGACACCGGCAAATTCCACATGTTCCGAAATGGCATATTCTACCACTTCTCCCTCACGGGCTACCGCATCGAATTCAATCTCCTTGGCATTCTGCAGGAAGGAAGAGACTACTACGGGATACTCTTTCGATACATTGGCCGCCATTTTCAGGAAAGCATGCATCTGTTCCTTATCGTAACAAACGTTCATGGCAGCCCCCGAAAGCACATAAGAAGGACGGATCAATACGGGGAAGCCCACTTCGTCGATAAAAGCATCGATCTCTTCGAAGCTGGTCATCTCTTTCCAGCGGGGCTGGTCGATTCCCAATTCATCGAGCATGGAGGAAAACTTATGGCGGTTCTCGGCCCGGTCGATCGACAAGGGAGAGGTTCCCAGGATGGATACATTCTGCCGGTACAACTTCATGGCGAGGTTGTTGGGGATCTGTCCCCCTACCGAAACGATTACCCCTTTTGGAATTTCTATATCGATCACGTCAAGTACACGCTCGAACGACAGTTCGTCGAAATAGAGCCGGTCACACATATCGTAATCGGTCGATACCGTCTCGGGGTTATAGTTGATCATTACCGATTCATATCCCAGTTCACGGGCGGTCTGCACCGCATTGACCGAGCACCAGTCGAATTCTACCGACGAACCGATGCGGTAAGCACCGGACCCCAGCACAATGACGGACTCTTTTTCACTTTTACCGGGTGTAAAAGCTTTATCTGAATCATACGTAAAATATAAATAATTGGTCTTATCCGGATTTTCGGAAGCAACCGTGTTAATGCGGCGTACAATGGGTGTAATCTGTAAAGACTTCCTATGGTTACGTACCCTGATCAGTTCATCCTCTACCGTACTTTGGGGATCTTCTACAAACCGTGCGATCTGGAAATCGGAAAAGCCAAGGCGCTTTGCTTTTTTGAGTACATCTTCCGACAAATCTTCAATCTTATTATAGGTCTCAAGGACTTTTGAATAATTATAAATATTTTCCAGCCTCTCCAGGAACCACGGATCTATTTTGGTCAATTCCTCAATTTGTTGCACTGAATATCCTTTTTCAAAAGCATCGGCAATAGCAAAGATACGCATGTCGGTCGGCTTTGAGAGCGCATCCTCCACATTGTCGAAGGTCATCTCCCTGTTTCCCACGAAGCCATGCATCCCCTGCCCGATCATACGTAATCCCTTTTGGATGATCTCTTCGAACGATTGTCCGATGGACATGATCTCACCGACCGATTTCATGGAGGAGCCGATCTCGTGGCTGACGCCGTAGAATTTATTGAGGTCCCAACGAGGGATCTTCACGATCATATAGTCTACCTTTGGAGCTACATAGGCGGAGTTGGGCGTTCCCATCTCCCCTATCTGGTCGAGCGTATACCCCAACGCCAGTTTTGCCGCCACAAAAGCCAGGGGATATCCCGATGCTTTGGAAGCGAGGGCAGATGAGCGGCTCAGACGGGCATTGATCTCGATAATACGGTAATCGTTGGTCTCCGCATTGAAAGCATACTGGATATTGCATTCTCCCACGATGCCGATATGGCGTACCACACGCTGTGCGATATCTTCGAGCATGGCAATCTGCTCTTTGCTGAGTGTGATGATGGGTGCCACCACAATGCTTTCACCGGTATGGATACCCAGCGGGTCGAAGTTTTCCATCGGTACGACCGTGAAGCAGTGGTCGTTCTTGTCACGGATCACTTCAAACTCAATTTCTTTCCACCCTTTCAGGCTTTCCTCTACCAGTATCTGGTTAGAGAAAGAGAGGGCACTCTTGCATAGCTCTACAAACTCCTCCTGATTCGTGCAGATACCCGAACCTTGTCCGCCTAATGCATATGCCGAACGCACCATAATAGGAAATCCCATCTCACGTGCTGTAGCCAAAGCATCTTCCAGGTTTTCTACCGCTCTCGATGCAGGTGTTTTGGCATCGATCTCATCCAATTTCTTCACAAACAAATCCCTGTCCTCTGTGATCATGATCGCCTCTACCGACGTTCCCAATACACGTACGCCATATTTATCGAGTATTCCGCTTTGGTATAGTTCGGCGCCACAGTTCAGTGCCGTCTGCCCGCCAAAAGCCAGAAGGATACCATCCGGTTGCTCTTTCCGGATTACCTTCTCTACGAAATAGGGAGTGATTGGCAGGAAGTAAACCCTGTCAGCCACACCTTCCGACGTCTGGATGGTAGCAATATTCGGATTGATCAACACTGTTTCTATTCCCTCTTCACGCATTGCTTTCAAAGCCTGCGAACCGGAATAATCAAATTCTCCCGCTTGTCCGATCTTCAGGGCGCCGGAACCCAATAAAATAACTTTTTTAATTGATTTGTCCATGAATTGAATTATATGATTTTTTTGATTGAATCAGATTGATGGAAATTGAACCAGATTGATGGAGATTGAACCAGATTGATGGAGATTGAATGAGATTGAATGAGATTGATATAATGAGTGGTTCATTTGAGTTTACTAAAAGCGAATTTACACATTCATTGTCAATTATCAATTGTCAATTGTCAATTAATTATACTCTCCCCAATGTTTGATTTCTATTTTATCCTGCGATATTCTACAGAAGGCTTTGATAAAGGCACTTGCCAGGCGGGCATTAGTAATAAGCGGGATATTGTAATCTATGGCCCCGCGGCGGATCTTATATCCGTTTGTCAACTCCCTCTCGGTAAGATTTTTAGGAATATTAATGATCAGGTCGAATTTCTTTTGGGCGATCATCTCATCCACCTTCAGTTCCGCTCCTTTCTCATCGGGCCAGGCTACATAATGGCTTTTGACACCGTTCTCCTCCAGGAATTTCTGCGTCCCACCGGTAGCATACAGGTTGTAACCGTGTTGTTGCAAAAGACGGCAGGCATCCAGCAAGTCGACTTTCGAGCGGGATCCTCCTGAAGAAACCATGATATTTTTCTCCGGAATACGGTAGCCTACTGCCAGCATAGAAGTAAGTAACGCATCATCAAAATGGGTTCCGATAGCTCCTACTTCTCCCGTGGAAGCCATATCCACTCCCAATACGGGGTCAGCTTTCTGTAGCCGGGTAAAAGAGAACTGAGGTGCTTTGATACCCACATAATCGAGTTCGAACGCCGATTTTTCCGGTTTCTCCACCGGAATATCAAGCATCACTTTCGTTGCGAGATCTATAAAGTTAATTTTCAATACCTTGGATACAAAAGGAAATGATCTTGACGCCCTCAGGTTACACTCGATCACCTTGATGGCGTTATCCTTGGCCAGGAACTGAATATTGAACGGTCCGGTAATTTGCAGGGCTCGTGCAATCTCCCGCGTGATCTGTTTAATTCTCCTTACCGTTTGCACATAAATTTTCTGCGGCGGGAACTGAATGGTGGCATCGCCGGAGTGTACACCTGCAAATTCCACATGTTCGGAGATGGCATAGACGATCAGTTCGCCGTTGCGTGCTACCGCATCCATTTCTATCTCCTTGGCATTTTCGACAAACTCCGATACTACCACCGGGTATTTGGCCGATACTTCAGTTGCCAGTGTAAGGAAATGTTCCAGTTCCTTTTCGTTGGAACAAACATTCATGGCTGCTCCCGAAAGGACATAGGAAGGGCGTACCAGTAGCGGAAATCCCACTTCTTCGGCAAATTGATGGATATCACTGAGGGTGGTGAGTTCTTTCCAGCGCGGCTGGTCGATACCCAACCTGTCAAGCATGGAAGAGAACTTGTGCCGGTCTTCTGCATTGTCGATACTTTTGGCACCCGTACCCAGAATATTCACACCCGACTGATCCAACCTTACTGCCAGGTTATTGGGGATCTGTCCTCCCACGGAGAGGATGACACCATGCGGATTCTCCAGTTCGATGATATCCATTACCCGCTCGTATGACAACTCATCGAAGTAAAGCCGGTCGCACATATCATAATCGGTCGACACCGTTTCGGGATTGTAGTTGATCATCACAGAGCGGAACCCTTCCTTACGGACTGTGTTCAACGCATTGACCGAGCACCAGTCGAATTCCACCGATGAACCGATACGATAAGCACCCGATCCAAGCACGATGACCGAGCGGTGATCCCCCAGATAATGTACATCATTTTCCGATCCGTTATAAGTGAGATAGAGGTAATTAGTCTGGGCGGGATATTCCGCGGCAAGTGTATCTATCTGTTTCACAAATGGCAGGATACCCAGTTTTTTCCGGTATTCACGTATTTGAATGAAATCATCATCTTTCATTTTTTCCTTCCGGATAGCCCGTGCCACCTGAAAATCGGAAAATCCCTGTTGTTTGGCTGTTTTCAGTATCTCATCGAACCCGGGATTATTTTCTTTTCCAGGATCAATTGATTCGTCCGTATAATTTTCCAATGTTTCCGCAGTCTTTACGATATTATACAGTTTCTGCAGGAACCAGCGGTCTATTTTTGTCAGGTCATGGATCTGGTCGATAGTATATCCTTTTCTAAATGCCTTGCTGATGACGAAGATGCGCTGGTCGGTCGGCTCCCGGAGCGCTTTGTCTATATCGTCGATCTTCAGTTCCTTGTTCTCCACAAAGCCATGCATTCCTAAACCGGTCATGCGAAGCCCTTTTTGTATGGCTTCTTCAAAGGTGCGGCCGATCGCCATGATCTCACCGACCGATTTCATCGAGGAACCGATCTCTTTGGAAACTCCGCTGAATTTTCCCAGATCCCAGCGGGGTATTTTCACGACGATATAATCGAGTGCCGGTTCAAAGAAGGCACTGGTCGACCGGGTCACCGAATTCTTCAGGTCGAACAGGCCATATCCTAAAGCGAGTTTGGCCGCGACGAATGCCAGCGGATAGCCGGTCGCCTTGGATGCCAGTGCCGACGAACGGCTCAGGCGGGCATTGACCTCGATCACCCGGTAGTCTTCAGAGGCGGGATCGAAAGCGTACTGCACGTTACATTCTCCCACGATACCGATATGACGGACAATCCTGATCGAGAGTTCCCTTAACTTGTGATACTCGGAATTGGTCAGCGTTTGCGAGGGAGCCACCACAATACTCTCGCCGGTATGTATGCCGAGCGGGTCGAAGTTCTCCATGTTACAGACGGTGATACAGTTATCGTACCGGTCACGCACCACTTCATATTCGACCTCTTTCCACCCTTTAAGGGATTTCTCCACCAGAAGTTGGTCGGAGTAGTTGAATGCTTTGGAGGCCAGCGATTTCAGTTCTTCTTCATCGTTACAGAAACCTGAACCCAATCCCCCAAGCGCATAAGCGGCACGTACAATGATGGGATAACCCAGTCGGCTTGCAGCCTGTAAAGCATCTTTGGTTGTAGAGACAGCATAGCTTTGGATAGTTTTCACGTTGATCTGGTCGAGTTTTTTCACGAACAGATCGCGGTCTTCGGTATCCATAATCGACTGTACCGGCGTTCCCAGCACAGCGACATTATATTTTTCAAGCGTACCTGCAGTATATAACTGTACACCACAGTTCAGCGCGGTCTGCCCTCCGAAAGCCAGCAGGATACCATCGGGCCGTTCTTTTTCGATTACCTTCTCTACAAAATAAGGCGTTACCGGCAGGAAATATATCTTATCGGCTGATCCTTCCGAAGTCTGCACTGTGGCTATATTCGGATTGATCAGGATGGTCTCTACACCCTCTTCCCGCAATGCTTTCAGTGCCTGCGAACCGGAGTAGTCGAACTCACCTGCCTCACCGATCTTAAGTGCGCCGGACCCAAGGATAAGCGCCTTTTTTATCTTCAGCCGCCCTTCTCCGGATGAGGGAGTTATATCTTGCATAAATAAATTATTATTCATCATTATTGTAGAAGTTAGAATTGAGAATTGAGAACTAAGAACTGAGAATTTGGAAGTCGGAAATGAAGAAGTTCAAAAAGTTCAAGAAGTGAAGAAGTCTTGGCTCTTGACTCCTGGTTCTTGATTCTAATATTCATATCTCGCTTCACGACAATCAGCACATAAAATTGGTAATTTGTAATTAGTAATTAGTAATTTCCAAACGATCAAATCATCTTCACAAACTCTTCAAAGAAAAAGCGGGTATCGGTCGGCCCACCGGTCGCCTCAGGATGGAACTGCACCGAATAGAAAGGTTTTGTTTTGTGCCGGATTCCTTCGTTGGTACCATCATTCATATTCACGAACCAGGGTTCCCACTCAGCACCCAACTGCGATTCGTCCACTGCATAGCCATGGTTCTGGGAAGTAATGTAACAACGGCTACTCCCCACCTTTTGTACCGGTTGGTTATGACTGCGGTGCCCGTATTTCAGTTTGTAGATATTGGCTCCGGCCGCTTTCGACAGCAGTTGGTTCCCCATGCAGATCCCGAAGATGGGTTTCTCTTTCTTCATTGCTTCACGGATATGGGCGACGGTGATTCCGCAATGATCGGGGTTTCCCGGGCCGTTGGAAATCATCACTCCATCGTAGTCGATCCTGTTGAAATCGTAGTCCCATGGAACACGGATCAAACGAACTCCCTGCTTAACCAGTTCCCGTACGATATTCAGTTTGGCACCGCAATCGATCAGGACCACCTTCTTCTCACCCTGCCCATATTCGATCACTTCACTGCAGCTGACTTTGGCAACCAAATTTTCAGTCTCGGGGTCATAAAAATCTATTTCATCGTCCCCAGCATACATTATCTTCCCCAGCATGGATCCTTTTTCCCGGAGTACCTTTGTAAGCAGACGGGTATCTATTCCAGTGATACCGGGGACCCCTTCTTCCTTGAGCCAGTCGCCGAGACTTTTCACCGCATTCCAGTGGGAATATTCATCCGAATAATCCTGTAGGATCAGGCCGTATGCATGGATACGGCAGGACTCAAAAAAATCGGAAACTCCGTCTGTTTCGCTGTATGCGGGAACTCCGTAATTTCCGATAATAGGATATGTGAGTGTTAAAATTTGTCCTTCGTAGGAGGGGTCTGTCAGGCTTTCGGGATAACCGACCATTGCCGTGTTGAAAACTACCTCTCCCGATGTTGCCTTTTCGGCTCCAAAAGATTGCCCATGAAAAACCATCCCGTTTTCAAGGATCAATCGCACCGGTTTGTATCTGTGCATAGTGCGTTACATTATTTGTAGAGTTGATAATTGTATGATATTAGGACACAAAGTTAGAAAAATTCCGGAAATAATGCAACTAATTTCAGAAATCCTCTTTCATTTTATCTGAATTGTGAAATTATTCACATTATTCTTGTTAACCACATCGCCACATAATTATACACCTGACCGCTTGGTGGAAGCAGGTTACCCATTAAGGGGAGCAAGAGACCACCGCGTTTATCTTATTTAGCAGCGATAAAATTGAACACTCCTTGTTTGTAAGTCCTTCCGATGGGTATCTCCCGATTCGCTACCATAAGCCGGTTTCTGTTGAGGAACTCAATTTTGTTTTTTTGTACTATAAAAGAACGATGTACCCTGATAAATAAATGGGCAGGAAGTATCTTTTCCATGTTTTTCATCGATTCCAGGGTGATAAACGGTCGGTTCCGGTTTCCGGTGTAAATCTTTATGTAATCCCTTAGACCTTCGATATAAAGGATATCCTTAAAAGGGATGGGAATGATCTGCTGGTCCGACTTCACGAAAATCGCATCTGTCTCAGGAACATTTTTCTGCATCGGAACATTCTTCGTTACAGCTTCAAACCAGTCTTGCGCTTTTTTGCACGTTACCAGGAATTCGTCGAAAGAGACCGGTTTTAACAAATAATCGAAGGCATTTACGCGATATCCCTCCAACGCATACTCTTTAAAAGCCGTAATAAAGACGATCTTTGTGTCAGGCGGCACCAGACGGGCTAATTCCATACCGTTGATATGCGGCATTTGGATATCCAGAAAAATCAAATCTACCTTTTTGTTTACAAGGTCTTGCATCGCCAAAGCGGGATTATTGTATTTTCCCGTCAATAAAAGGCCGGGTGTATCCTGTATATACGATTCCAAAAGGCTCAATGCCAACGGCTCATCGTCAATAATCCAACAGGTCAGTACTTTATTCATGTTTTTTTTTTCAGGTTTCGATGATCAATACGGTTGAATAGATATTATTCTCAATTTCTTTATGCCACATATGGCGGTAAGGATAAATCAGTTCCAGTCTCTTCTTCACTTGTTGCAACCCGATACCGCTACCGCTTTTATCCGACTCGTCCTTCGGAAAATGACTATTGCGGCACAAGAATTCGATCTTCCCGTCTTCCTTTTCCGACAAAGAAATATCGATAAAAGAATACTCATCACTACTCACCCCGTGTTTAAAAGCATTTTCTATCAGCGAAATAAAAATAAGCGGAGCGATCATCACCTCACTATTTTCCCTGATATCGAATTTTACGCTGAGATTGGTATTGGCAGGCAAACGCAGACGCATCAGATCAATGTAGTTACCGATAAAATTCACCTCTTCCTTCAATGGCACATACATCTTATTATTCTCATATAACACATATTGCAGTAACCGGCTTAAATCCATAATAGCCGGTTTGACTTTCGGCGAATTGAGTTGTGCCAGTGCGTAGATATTATTCAGCGTATTGAGCAGAAAATGCGGATTTATCTGATTCTTTAAGTTTTTCAATTCGGCTTCTATCATCGCCTGCTGCATTTCTTTCTGCATGGCCTCTATTTTGGTCCATCGGCTGCTCATTTTGATGGCCGTACTCAAAACGACCACCAATGTCAGTAAAATTACATCCCGAAGGATGAAAATCACAATCGGCAACCATCTGTTTTTTTCCATCCTGGGAGGGTCTTCCGGAGGCTTTCCTCCTCCGAATGGTGGCATATCTCCGTGCATATTCACTGAAAAGGAGAATTCATGCCAGAGATGAATGAGCAAAGCTGTTCCCAAAATCAACAGGATATTGATAATAAGAAATTCGTTCTTCCTGTTTTCAAATAAGAGACGATCGATAAGATAGAAGTAATTACTATAAAATACGATCATAAAACAAACCGGAACAGGAAGAAACAAGAGAAAACTCACCCAGGAAAAATCTCCCCGGCTCATAAAAAACAGGGGTAGCCCGAAGATTATGCACCAGGCGGCAATGTGAATAAATATATTGTCTGCTATTTTCGTATAAGGCAGCCAATACTGAGGTTTATCAGGTTTTATCTCCAATTTTGGCTTACCGTCCGGTGTTTCTGTTTTTTTCTGATCCATCTTCTCTAATTTTTACAGTTCCTTATTCATATCGTATTGCTTCGATAGGATCGAGCCTTGCAGCTTTCTTTGCCGGATACCATCCGAAGAAAATACCGGTTATCGAACAAACACCGAATGAGAGCAATACGCTCCACGATTGAATGAATACCGGCCACGAAGCTACCCAGTTTACTGTAAAAGTAGCACCCACGCCCACAAAAATACCAATAATTCCTCCAATTACACTAATCAGGATCGCTTCTATCAGGAATTGCATCAATACATCTTTTCCCCGGGCTCCCACACTCATTCTCAATCCTATTTCACGAGTGCGTTCGGTAACGGAGACATACATGATATTCATAATTCCTATACCTCCTACTACCAGGCTGATGCCGGCCACACACGCCAAAAGAATCGTCATCAAATCAGAAGTAGTCGTGAGCATCGAACTTAACTCTTCCTGCGAACGTATCTCGAAATCATAATTGTCGGGATCCGATATACCGTGATTCTCCGCCAGGATTGCCATGATGCTTTCAACAGCGTCGGGGGTCGCTTCTTCCGAAACAGCCGAACAATAGATCCCCTGTAAATAATTGATCGCTAAGATTCTTTTTTGCACAGCGGTATAAGGAGCCAGTACTATATCGTCCTGATCCATCCCCATTGTGTTATATCCTTTGCTTTCCAGTACCCCGACCACTTCGAAAGGGATCGTGTTGAAACGAATGACCTTGCCGATCGGATCTTCGCCTTTCGTGAATAAATTATCGACAATCGTTTTCCCGATGATGCAGACTTTATTGTTCGTTTCCACATCTTCCTGGGTGAACATGGAGCCGGATTGAATTTTCAACTGGCGGATAGTCAGGTACTCAGGACTTACGCCGTTGATGCTGCTCGGATAATTCTGATTCTGATAAATGAACTGTCCGCTACTGCTTACATTCGGGGAGACCGCCGAAACATATTCAGCTTTATCCCTTATGTCGAAATAATCTCTGTTTTTCAGTGTTTCCAGATTTGACATACTTATACGTGCCCCACCCTCACCACGTTCGGAATAAGGATGTATCATGATCATATTCGATCCCATCTCCGATATCTGCTTCCGGATACTTCGTTTGGAGCCTTCTCCTATCGCCAACATGGTAATGACAGATGCTACTCCGATAATAATACCCAGCATGGTCAGCAATGCCCGGACTTTATTTCGGGACAGTGCGACCAATGCTATTTTGAATAAATTCTCTGTATTCATTTGATTTTTCTATTCTTTATGGTGTATCTAACCAATCATCAAATCAGTAAATCATCACGACCTGTCCCGACTTGTCGGGATCAACCTACACCTCTTCTTTGGGCAATTTCTCATAAGCTTCGGCAGCCGACAAGATGTGTTGATTATACGCATCTTCAATGATCCGCCCGTCTTTCAATACGATATTACGGGTGCTGTAGCGGGCTATATCCTCGTTATGGGTTACGAAAATAATGGTTTTTCCTTCCTGATTCAGTTGCTGGAGCAATTTCAGGATACTGAACGATGTGCGCGTATCCAGGTTTCCGGTTGCTTCGTCGGCGAGGATCACTGCCGGATCATTCACCAATGCCCGGGCTATGGCAACACGTTGCATCTGTCCACCACTCATCTGGTTACTCTTATGCAACAGGCGATCGCCAAGCTCCACCCTCTCCAGCGCATCGATAGCTTTCTGCCGGCGCATGGATGAGGAAATGCCGGGATTATACATCAGCGGAAGTTCCACGTTTTCCACAGCCGTGGTATTAGCCAACAGGTTATAACTCTGGAAAACAAATCCTATCTTGGTATTCCTGATCCCGGCGCGCTGGTCTTTGTTCATTTTCTGTACCGAGATGCCGTCGAGCAGGTAAGAACCTTCGGTAGGGGTATCCAGGCAACCCAGAATATTCAGCAGGGTACTTTTCCCGCTTCCCGATTTTCCCATGATGGTAACGAATTCACCTTCCTTGATACTGAACGTTACACTACGTAAGGCATGGACGATTTCCGCACCTACAATGAAATTGCGACGGATATCCGATATGTCGATGATAACAGGATTATTGTTCATTTCTTCAACTTTTGGAATCATTCGTATTCTGGTTATCTTCTTCCACCTCCGCCTCCACGACGTGGCGGTTGCGCCATGAAAGGACTGGATTCGTTTCCGCTATCCGGCTGGGTTGTTAGTTTGGCAGGCTGGGTATTCTTTCCTGTGACCACTTTTTCTCCTTCGTTTACACCCGAGAGCACTTCGGTATACATATTATTGCTGTTACCCGTTTTTATCTGACGTCGTACCAACAAGTTGCCCTGGTCGAGCACCCATACTACCGTATCTTTTTCACCGATTGGCTCATTTCCCGGATTAAAATTAACGGCCTGGGAAGGAACTGTCAGGACATCCGGTTTATCCAGTGTATAGATCGTGCAGGTAGCCGTCATTCCCGGTTTCAGTTTCAGCCCGTCGTTAGGCGCCTCCACTACTACTTCATAGGTAACTACATTATTGGTTGTGGTGGGTGATAGTCGAACCTGCGTAGTAGTACCGGTGAACTCTTCGTAAGGAAAAGCATCCACGGTAAACATCACCCGTTGTCCGGTAGCGATATCCCCCATATCCGCTTCGTCCACTTCCGCTATTACACGCATCTTGGTAAGATCGTTCGCAATGGTAAAGAGTGTGGGTGTTTCGAAACTGGCGGCAACCGTCTGCCCTTCTTCCACTTCACGGCTTAAAACAACCCCGTTGATAGGAGAATATATTTTTGCGTATCCCAGATTCGTTTCGGCTGTCTGATAGTTGCTTACACCTACGTTATAATCATTCCGGGCTTTTTGATAAGAATATAACGCTTCTTCATAATCCGAACTGCTGATCAGCTGTTTTTCATACAACACCTTAAAACGCTCATAATTTTTCTCCTTATATTCCAGCTCGCTTTTGGCTGTGGCCATCGAACTCTTTGCCGACGACAAGGTTGCCTGTAACACGGTCTGGTCGAGTTCGGCAAGCAATTCACCTTGTGAAACTATGCTATTGTAATCGACATAAATTTTATCGACTCTCCCGCTTACCTGTGTTCCCACATCAATTTTCGTGATAGGTTCCAGTGTTCCGGTACATGTCACCATATTGGATATATCTTGTCTTTCCACACTCTCTGTAAGCCATTCTATTTTATCATTTTTATTATCCTTACAGGAGTAAAAGGATATTATCATAATCCCTGCGAGCAGGATAAAAGCCATAAAAAATAACCTGATACGCCTTTTTGAATTGTTATTCTTTGTCTTCATATGATTTTTTATTTTTTACATTTCAATTACATTAGACTATTTCTACGCTCGGCATAATCAAAGTAAACTTTGCTTCTGCTCTCGCTTAACGAAATAGTTCCCTCAAATCAAGCCCTGATAGTATTCCAGTATTTTAATATTCAGTAAAGCCATATATTTTGCCTGCAGCAATTCCTGTTGAGCCGTTATCAATCTGTTTTTTTCCGTCAACATTTCAATCGTATTCTTGAGGCCCAATGTAAACTGTTCGTTCATCACATCGTAACTCTCCCGGCTATATTTAACTTTCTCTTCGGCCGCAACGAACTGAGCTTGTGAAGCCAGGGTATTTAAATAAGCCGTTTCAATGTCGGCATATAGTTCTTTTCGGATACTTAATTCATTCAATTGTGATGAATAGACATTGATGCCGGCTTTCTCCACGGCGCTTTTGACAGTCCTGTTGGAAAAGATGGGAATGCTGACCGACAATCCGATCACGTTGTTCCAGTTATATTTCAACTGGGAACCGAAAGAATATCCGGAATGATTATAGAGGTTGCCGGTCCCCGTATTTGCCTGTAAACTGACAGTAGGATAAAAACCTGATTTCGCTTTTTCAATATCCAGTTGCGCATATTCAGTGTTAAGCTCGCTGTTTCTTATTTGTGGCATCACATGTAAAGCCGTCTGATAAATCGTCTGTTTATCGGGGATCAGGGATAATACATCGTCTTCGCCGGGTGGTGTGAGCGTCAAATCCATACTGTCAAGCCTGTCCAGTTCCAGAAGTTGTTTCAATTGTAATTTATAATTCTCCAGGGTGGTTTGGGCATTCACCAGATTGTAATTATCCGCTGCATACTGTGATTCCCATTGAGAAACATCGCTTTTGGCTACCGAACCGACAGATAATTTTATCTTATTGCTCTCCAATTGGGCTTTGCTTAATTCTACAGCGTCCTCATATGCTTTTAAAGCCTCGCTGGCATAAAGAATTTGGAGATAGTTTTGTATGATGGCTAATTTGATGTTGTTTTTACTCTCCTCGATTTCCAGATCGGCGATCCGGTTGTTTAATTCGGCCTGTTTGATACCGGTAATGCGAGAACCGCCGTCGAATATAGTCCACGATGCATTCAGGCTGTAACTCCCGGATGCGGAAAGGGAAGATGTTCCGGAAGATGTATCTTCTTGTGAAAACGGGTAATTGGTAAGGTTCTGACCAATAGATGCCGAGAGTGAAGGAAGCATTGCCGCTTTCGCCAGTTTGGTATCGACCAATCCGGTTTCTTTATTGGCTTCACTCTGTTTTATTTGTATATTATTTTCAAGTGCATAATCGATACACGCCTGTAAATCCCATTGCGAGGGTAAGGCTTTTTCTTGCGAATATGCGGCCGGTATTCCTGACAAAAGGAATATTACTACCGTGATACAAACAGAAGCAATATTTGTACTTATTGGAAAGAATGGATAAAAAATGTACCTCATAAATAATCCTTTTTTCAGGCAAAAGTAGCGTCGCCCGACAAGCTCCGAAAAACATTTCGACGAAGGTTGGGTATTTATCGACCAAAAAAAGGAATCACGGTATTAATGACTTTCCGGGAAATACATTTTTTCCCGGAACATCATCAGGATAAGAGGCAAATCACTACAAATCGGTAAAAGACGGTTAAAAATTTGGAGTGTAATGATATTCATGGTGGGATTAAAAAAAAGCTGAAAGCATACACCCTGAAGGGGCTTCTGCTTTCAGCCATAAAGTGTGTGTTTTTAAATCAGAGCTTGCGAGCTCCGTCGCTGATCACTACATCATAGACTTTCGGTTCATGGCCGTACTTGGCTTTGAACTGCGCTTTGGCATCAGCGATAAATGAATCATACAACTCATCCTTTACCAGATTGATGGTACAACCGCCAAAGCCGCCTCCCATCACACGCGAACCGGTTACACCGTGCTCACGGGCCAAATCATTCAGGAAATCAAGCTCTTCACAGCTCACTTCGTAGAGTTTACTCATACCGTGGTGCGTTTCATACATCTTCTGACCGACGGTCTCATAATCGCCTTTTTCCAATGCATCACACACATCGAGTACCCGCTGGGTTTCCTCGATCACATATTTGGCACGCAGATAGTCCTCTTCCGAAATCTCATTCTTTACCTCGTCGAGCATCTCCATAGAAGCATCACGCAGGAACTCCACCTCGGGGTGGCGCTTTGCAATGGTTCTCGCGGCATGTTCGCACGATTCCCGCCGTTTGTTATATGCCGATGAAGCCAGCTCATGTTTTACAACAGTATCAAGCAACACCAGTTTATATCCTTTGGGATCAAACGGGAAGTAGGCATATTCCATCGATTTGGTATCGAGGCGGATCAGATTGCCTTTCTTCCCGAAGATGGAAGCAAACTGGTCCATAATACCGCATTTCACACCTACATAGTTGTGCTCGGTGGATTGACCGATACGCGCCAGTTCGAATTTATCGATACCAAGACCGAGCAGGTCATTCAAGGCGAAAGCATAGGTACTTTCCAATGCCGCCGAAGATGACATACCTGCACCGAGGGGCACATCGCCCGCAAATGCGGTGTCGAATCCCTTCACCGTACCACCTCTTTTGATGATCTCACGGCATACGCCAAACAGATATTTGGCCCAACCCTCTTTCGGAAGATCCTCTTCATTGAGCCCAAACTCGGAACTTTCGTCCAGATCAATCGCATAGGCCCTCACTTTATCCGTGCCATTGAACCGGATAGCAGCGATCATCCCTTTATCGATAGCGCCGGGGAATACGAAGCTCCCATTATAATCGGTATGTTCCCCTATTAAGTTGATACGTCCCGGTGAGGCATAGACCTCCGGGGTCTGGTTGCCGAATTTCTCTGAAAATATTTTAATTACTTGTTCTTTCGTCATTATAATTAATTATTAAAACTCCAAATTATTCTTCTACGGGTGCACTCTGGGAAGCAGTATCTACCGGTACTTCTTCATCCGTCACAGAGACACCGGTGGTTACGTTCTTCGAACCGATCAGGGCATAGAACAACAGGTAAGCCAATCCTATGGCAATCACCCAATAGCTTGCCAGATAACTGACAGAATCGGCTATACCACCCTGAATAGCAGGAAGGATACCGCCACCGCAAACCAGGGTCATAAATATTCCCGTAGCGGCCGGTGTGAACTTGCCCAACCCTTCTACTGCCAGGTTGAATATGCTACCCCACATGATGGATGTGCAGAAACCGACCAACACCATAAACATTGCATTAATGGGTATCTGTACCAACCCAAATGAAAGGCCGCCTTCGGAGGTAAACGCCGGGAATGTAACTTCGATGGTTGTCGGTGAGAAGATAGCTGCCAGGATTAATAACAATCCTACTAATGAGGCTGTAGAAAGCATGGCCTTACTGGAAATTTTACTTCCTAAGGAAGCCCCGATTAACCTGCCGGCTAACATAAAAAGCCAATAGATCCCGGCCACAAATCCCGCGGTTGTTTTACCGACCGGTGTGTCGGATAACCATAATATCATTACGCCGGGTGTACCGACTTCAACTCCCACATAAACAAAAATAGCAACGGCACCCAAGATAAAATGCCTGAATTTCATCGCTCCTGACATCAGTGTACCCATTGGTTCTTTTGTCTTTGTCGCGTGAGGCTCAGGAATTCTTATGCCCATCAAAACAAAGAATACAACAGCAAAAACACCCATTGCGATGTACATTACCGGAAATACATCACTGATCCTGGCGCTGGTCGCTTCACCGATCAAAATACCCACGAAAGCGGGCGTAAAGGTAGCCATCACGGAGTTGAAGGAACCACCGACCTGGATCAGCTGGTTGCCTTTGTTACCTCCGCCGCCCAACGTGTTCAACATGGGGTTGACCACGGTATTCAACAGACACATGGAGAAACCGGCAATGAATGCCCCAAGCAGGTAAACAACAAAGGCTGCTCCTTCGGGTGCATGTCCGGAGAGAAATTGTACAAATACCCCTACAAACCCCACGGCAATAGCGATCAGGGCCGTTTTTTTATACCCGACACGTTGCAAAAGCATGCCGCCCGGTATTCCCATCACTGCGTAAGCAATAAAATTGGCTGCATTCCCCAGCAACCCGAGGAAATTGGAAACGCCGAATTGTTCTTTTAATACTTGTCCCATCGGTGCCGCCAAATTGGTAACAAATGAGATCATTCCGAAAAGCGCGATCATCATGATGATTGGCACAATCCGATTCTTGTTCTGATCAGTAGTCGTGTTCATACTTTTTGATTAATTAATTATTAATTATTATTCTATTAACTGTTAATGGTCTAATACAAAATCATTTTGAATCCTCGTTCAAAAACCGGTAGGTTGTCCTCGATGCAAAAGTTTCATCCGGGCGTAGGATCACCGACGGATATTCCGGCTTATTGATGCTATCGGGGAAATGTTGTGTTTCGAAACAAACAGCCGATCTTGCAGGATAACGCTTCCCATGCTTCCCGGCAAAATTACCGGTCATCCAATTGCCGGTATAGACCTGCATACCTGGTTCGGTAGTATAGATCTCCATTTTGACTCCTGTTTTCGGAGAAAGACAGTAACCCGCATAAACGTATTCATCCATACTCTTTTTATCCAAAATAAAAGTATGATCGTATCCTTTGCCAAAATGTAGTTGTTCAAAATCGTCATCGATCCGCTCTCCTATGGTATGGGGTACGGTAAAATCGAACGGCGTTCCCTTTACCGGTGCCGGTTCACCATAAGGTATGGCCGTATTATCGGTAGGCAAATAACTCTCTGCATTAATCACTAACCAATGATCACTGATGGATGGATCCCCTTGTCCGGAAAGATTGAAATAAGAATGATTGGTGAGATTCAGGATGGTCGTTTTGTCGGTAGTGGCCTTATAATGAATATCCAGAGCATTATCGTCCGTCAAAGTGTAAGTCAATGTAACGGCGAGATTACCGGGAAACCCTTCTTCCCCGTCGGGCGAGAGATAAAACAGTTCGATACTCTGGTCAGTCATTTTTTTCACTTCCCATACCACAGCATTGAACCCCTTAATTCCTCCATGGAGTGAGTTAGGGCCATTGTTCACTGCCAATTGGTATTCTTTCCCTTCAAGAGTAAAACGGCCTTTGGCGATCCGGTTAGCCGTCCTGCCGCAAATAGCACCGAAATAAGCCTCTTCCGAAGTCAGGTATTCATCTATCGTATTATGGCCCAATACAACGTCAACCAATGTTCCGTCTCTATCGGGTACCATCAGCGAAACTATTTTAGCACCATAATTGGTGACTGCCAGTTCGCATCCATTCTCATTTGTCAGAGTGTACAACCCGGTTTGCCTGCCGTCTACCGTTTTCTGAAAAGCATCGACAAGCAAACCGGATTTGCCATACAATTTGTTCATGTAATTTTCTGGGTTTAAAATTAAGATATCGATGAAGATTGATTCTATATAAATCTGCGGTAAAATTACCACCTATTTTCGACGTAGCATGAAAAAATTTTGTGTTATATAACATAAAACTTTTTAATTATTACATAAATACTTCATCAACTTCTTTTAATTTTTTTGTTACTAAAACTTTATCTATTTTATTTCCGTCCACATCCACAATCTCGAAATGAAGATTGTCATAATCGAACTGATCTCCTACCGCCGGGATTTTATTGATGCATTCAAACACAAAGCCGGCTACAGTAGAATAATCAATCTTGTCAAAATTTACAATAAAGTCTTCGTCCATCTGCGACAATATCTCTATAGGAGCCTCTCCACTTACCAGGGCGGACTGGTCATCACGTATAAATATAAGTGGATCCGAGAGTTCATCTTCGGTCTCTTCAGGAATAGCGCCCACCAAGTTTTCAAAGATATCATGAATCGTGATAATTCCATCAAGGCTTCCATATTCGTCCACCACTACAGCCACAAACTTGTGGTTATTTTTGAAATTCTCTAGTACTTTTTGTGCCAGCTGATTATTCGGGACAATAATAGGCTCCATGATCAGATCCTCTATTGAAAAGAGATCCCGCTTATTGAGCCGTAACAGGAAATCTCTCATTGAGATGGTACCTACAAAATCATCGATCTCTTTTCTGCAGGCAAGTATCTTACTGTGTTTTGTTTGCAACAGGTCCTCTATGATCTCCTCCCTGTTCTTGCTTATATCTACCCATTCCACATCAGTACGATGCGTCATAAGGTGGATGGCACGTTTATCGGAAAAATAAAAAACCTGCTCGTGGATTATATTTTCTTCAGCATCGATAACTCCCTCATGGGAAGCGGTCTTCAACATGGCTCTCAACTCCATTTCCGAGACTACTTCCACTTTGGGTTTCAGCCCTATCAACCGGTTGACAAAGCTGGTCGATACCGACAACAGTTTTACAAACGGATAGAAGATGATACTCACCACATGGATTGTAGGTGCCACTGCAATCGCCATTTTTTCGGGATTATTCAACGCGATGGTTTTGGGAACTAATTCACCTATCACTATGGAAACATAAGTGATAAGAAATACTACAATTACCATGGAGACGACTTCAGCAAAAGGAGCAATAGTCGGAAACTGCTGGAAGAAAGGAACCAGATAAACAGTGAAAGCCTGCCCTCCGTAAGCACCGTTGATGATACCGATCAGGGTAATTCCTACCTGTACAGACGATAGGAAATTACCGGGGTCGGAACGTAATTTCAATGCTCGTTTTGCACCTAACTTACCTTTCTTCCGTTCTGCCTCCAGTTTATTCTTCTTGGTAGATACAATAGCGATCTCCGACAAGGCGAAAAAACCGTTAAAAAGAATCAGTATAAGAATGATAATGATGTCAATCCACATAGCAGGCCAGTTCTGTAAAATATAACCGTGATGATTTTACCACAATGGAGAGGGATATATTCCCTCATCGACAAGACTTTTTAACTTTGCCACAACTCCAGGACGGTCTTCGGCATAAGTTACACCGAACCATGAGGAAGGCGTATCGAGCACTTTCACAGAAGCATTACCATTAACGATCAGGTGATTGACCAATAACGGTATAAAATATTCTGCTTTTAGATTTTCGGCATTTTCTTTAAGGAATTGCACAAAATAATCATCGGAATATTTGAAATAGTCGGGCGTAAATCCCCACATATTCATGGATACAGGAGTGTTATCATCGATGGCAACCCATTGGTCGTTTTCGTCCTTATAGCTCACTTTCCCATCCACACGCATTACCTGGGTACGTTCCACTACTCCGGTAAGATTGCGTTCTTCGTCAGTTTCACAAACCCCACGCGCTACGGTTCCACTTTCAGAAAGAGTGTTCCCGACACGGTAGCCCACCATACAATATTTGTTTTCATTTCCTTCCAGCGTAGAAAGATAATCAGCCAATACCTTATAGCTCTCACGCCCGTAGAAATCATCGGCGTTAATCACCGCAAAAGGCTCATTAATGACCTCTTTACCCATCATCACGGCATGGTTGGTACCCCAGGGTTTGACACGGTCAGGATGAGGCGTAAAACCTTCCGGCAATTTATCCAGTTCCTGGAATACCAGTTCCACCGGTATTTTTTTCTCATATTTACTGACGATCTTCTCCCGGAAATCATTTTCAAACGACTGACGGATCACGAAGACCAGCTTTCCAAAGCCGGCATTCACCGCATCATAAATAGAATAATCCATAATGGTCTCACCACCCGGGCCCAATCCGTCTAACTGTTTCAGTCCTCCATAGCGGCTACCCATTCCCGCTGCCAATACAAATAAAGTTGGTTTCATTTAAATTGATTTGATAATTTAATGATTTATTGATTTGTAGATTTATACTTTTTTCCCTTAATAATGTCAGTTCATACACCGATATGCAAATGTAAGATTTTTATCTTAAAATTCATTCACTGCTTTATGGATAATATCGAATTCCTGCGGCTTATTAAGCAAAAAAATTATAAAATTGCATCTTTCACTTCAAATGATTTCCATAAATTATCGTTCGGTACAGGTGCGGTGACCAGTATCTTTTCTTTGGAGACAGGATGGATAAACGAGATAGTACGTGCATGGAGACTGATGCTCCCGTCCGGATTAGAACGGGCTGCGCCATATTTGAGATCTCCCTTGATTGGGCATCCTATTTTGGCTAATTGAACCCGGATCTGATGGTGTCTTCCGGTCTCCAGATCTATCTCCAGCAAATAATAATTCTGTGAAACGGCGATCAGCCGGTAATGCAGTATCGCTTTTTTTGTATGTGGTTTTTCATTGGCATATGCATTGGATTTGTTAGTCTTTTCATTTTTAATCAGATAGTGTATCAACTGATCTTCCTCTTTCGGGGGACGATTTTTCACAATGGCCCAATAGGTCTTGTCTATCTCGCCATTACGAAACATATCGTTAAGCCGAGACAACGCTTTACTGGTCTTTACAAACACCACCACTCCACTCGTAGGACGGTCGAGCCGGTGCGTCACACCACAAAAAACGTTGCCGGGCTTATTGTATTTCTCTTTCAGATACTCCTTCACCATCTCGGACAACGGCTGGTCGCCCGTTTTGTCGCCCTGCACGATCTCACCCGGCACCTTGTTGACAATAATGATGTGGTTATCTTCGTAAAGAACTGTCATCTAATCAGGTATTCATACCACCGCAGACATTGATTACTTGTCCACTTACATACGAAGAGAGGTCGCAGGCAAGGAAAAGAGCTGTATTCGCAACATCTTCCGGTGTACCTCCGCGTCGTAATGGAATCTGCTTTGCCCATTCGTTACGCACTTCTTCCGACAACTGTCCGGTCATTTCGGTAATGATGAAACCAGGAGCAATGGCATTGACACGGATACCGCGTGAACCTAACTCTTTCGCCATGGATTTCGCCAGACCGATCATACCTGCTTTGGAAGCGGAATAGTTGGCCTGACCGGCGTTCCCGGATACTCCCACCACGGAACTCATGTTCACGATGCTGCCTGATTTCTGACGCATCATCACAGGTGTCACCGCATGAATGAAGTTGAATGCCGATTTCAGGTTGACATTGATCACCGCATCCCATTGCTGCTCGCTCATCCGCATCATCAACCCGTCTTTAGTGATACCGGCATTGTTGATCAGGATATCTATACGGCCAAAATCCTGCATCACCTGATCCACCACCTTGTGTGTTTCTTCAAAATTAGCAGCATTGGAGGCATAGCCTTTACACTTCACTCCCAAAGAAGCGATTTCGTGCTCGGTAGCTGCACCGACCTCGTCTATAGTTAAATCCGTAAATGCGATATTCGCTCCTTCCAAAGCAAACTTCAATGCAATTGCTTTCCCAATACCACGGGCAGCTCCGGTAACTAACGCTGTTTTTCCTTCTAATAACTTCATTTTTAATTATAAATTATAAGTTATGAATTATGAATTGATTATCCTTCTTTTCACCTTCCCTTCTTCACTTCCCACTTCTAACTTCTTATTTCCCAATTTTTCACTTTTAGTTTTTCACTTTTCACTTCTCCTATACAATCCCTTAAAAAGAATATCAGAGATAATCTCCCTGTCTTCTTTTTTGTTATAGTCAAGTCCTAATGTCCCCCGGATGGAAGGTACTTCCAATCCTTTAAAAGCATAATGCAATATTACCGCAGTCTGTTTCACATTCTTCAACACGAAGATACCTTTATTACAACCATCCTGGATAATTCCTTCAAGGTAGCTGATCTCTTTCCTGTCGAACTCCTTGCGGACGTTTTCCACCTGCCAGATATCCCTAAAGAAATTGGCACGTAGCGTACCATTGCGTGTAACCACCTCCTTGACGGCACTCAAGCGTGTAAAAGCCAGCAGGATGAGTTTCTCATCAGCCGGAATATCACGTTTGATTACTTCCTCAAGCCTGTGGTACAGCACATTGAGTTCCGACTCAATAACTGCCTTATAAATATCGTATTTGCTATTGAAATAGGTATAGAGAGTGCGGCGGCCACGTTGCGATGCTTCGGCAATATCATTCATCGTTGTGTTCTCAACACCTTTTTTGGCGAAAAGCTGCTGCGCTACATCGATTAAATCTTTCTTTGTTTTGGAAATTGCAGAAACCATACTATTATGCACATTTTACTTATGTATGTGCAAAAATAGCACAAGATTCTAAATTGAGAAAGCAAATAGGATAAAAAATCAAGAAATTACTCCTCTCCTTTCAGCAATTTGGCGGCTTCACACACTTCATTATACCACTCTTCCCCAAATTTTCTGGTCAACGGTTCTCTCAGGAAGCGGTAAAGGGGTATTCCTTCTTTCCTCCCAAGTCTTACGGCCGGCTCACATATTGACCAACGGTGATAATTGACTGCAGTGAAATCGCTGTATTCTGTCAACCTTATTGGGTAAAGATGGCACGAGACCGGTTTACGGACAGATATCCGGCCTTCACGGTAAGCATTGTCAATGGCACATTTGCAAATTCCATCTGCATCGAAGTAGGTGAATACACACTCTTTTCCATTTACAAGTGAGGTAACCAGTTCCCCATCATAATCGGTATAGGCGATACCCTGCTTATTAATCACCTCCTGTGCCTTCGGGGAAAGATCATTCCAGATTTCAGACAGAATTCCTTCTATCTCCTGGAACTCCTCTTTTGTAATAGGTGCTCCCGACTCCCCCTCTACACAACATTCTCCCTTGCATTTGCAGAGGTCACAGATAAATCGTTCTTCGAATATATCGTCTGACAAAAGCGTATTTTGAATTTGTATCATTATTTCTAATTTTTCACTTTTAATGTTTCAATCCTAACTTCCCAACCACTCAGCCACTTCATCCACTTAAGCACCTAACCACTTCTTTCTATATCCCCGAAACAGCAGCACGGTACATAAGGCGCTCCCAACAGCGACAAAGGCAAACCACCTGTCGACCGGCATCTCGTCTAACTGCTGAATCCATTTACTGTCACCCCAGAAATAATGTAACACGACTATGAAAGCATTATTTATAAAGTGGAACAGGATGGGTACCCATAGATTCCGCGTGTAAAGGAACAGATATCCCAACAGGGCACCCAACAGGAGTCTGGGCAAAAATCCATAAAACTGGAAATGAACCAGACTGAATACCAGTGCCGTGATCCAGACAGCCACATGTCCGTTCGGAAACTTCTCCTGAATAAATTGTTGTAAGGCTCCACGGAAAAACATCTCTTCCGACACTGCTGCAAACCCTGCTACAATAATCAGGTTCAGGATAAGACTTCCGATGGTCTTACCCGATAGCAACAAACCGGTGGTCTCGAGTGCAGCATCTTCCATGGAGCGTAATACCTGCTCCACTTCATGCATAGATGCGGGGAGTTCCATCCCTTTGTTCCATTGTGACAGAAACGAAGCTAAACAGTAAGAGAAAATAAAAGCCAGGACGGCGAATATCATTTTTTCTCCCATCCGGCCGTTGGCGGTCATCTTCAGGTAGCGTACCGGGGCAGTGTGAGTCAAAACAGCAATAAAATATGCCGGCAAAGCAGTGCCCAACACCGATTGCATTACCGAGCCCACATAAATTGCAGTCACTCCGTCTCCGCCGTCCACTCCCGGTATCATCAGAATAAGATTTGTCAGGATACCGGCTGTGATTACACCAATCAGCAGAAACAAAAAAAGCCAGGCTATCTTATAGCCGGGTGTGAAGGACGAAAAAAAAGGTTTCATTGCTGCTGTCATTTAAAGTGCAAAGGTAGTACAATAATCCGGTAACAGAATTGCAGCGGGTTCAATAAAATATTTTTTGCAGATTAAAAGAATAACACTAATTTTGCAATCTTATTTTTAAAAATGTTTCAAACGGTTGAATTTTACGCACTTTCAACAAAAAACAATCATTTTCATATATTATAATGAAGTCAACACTGAACAAAACGAACGATGTGAATGGAACCATCGTCATTGAACTGGAAAAAGCAGATTATCAGGAAAAGGTAGATAAATCACTGAATCAATACCGTCAAAGGGCCAATATTCCCGGATTCCGTCAGGGAAAAGTACCCAAAAGCCTGATCCGGAAATTATATGGAAAAGCTATATTGGTCGACGAAATCAATAAAATTGTTTCCGACGAAATAGGGAATTTCATTCGTGACAATAAACTTAAAGTACTGGGAGAACCTCTGCCGGCTGATAACCTGGACGAAGAAATTGATCTGGAAAAAGATGAGATACTCAAATTCTCGTTCGATGTGGCGCTTACTCCCGAATTCGACCTGAAGCTCGACAAAAGTGTTGAACTGACCTCCTACAAGATACAACTGGAACCGGAACTGTTCGAACGGCAGATGGATGCCTACAAACAGAATTACGGCACTTATGCATCTGTGGAAGAGGAAGCAAAAGATACCGATCTGATCAAAGGCACCCTTGTCGAAATGGATGGTGACAAGGAAAAAGAGAACGGCCAGGTAATAGAAAACGCTATCCTGATGCCGTCCTATATTAAGGATGAAGAGACTAAAAACAGCTTTATCGGAGCCAAAGTAGGTGACAGCGTGGTACTCAATCCCAGAAAAGCCTACGACAATAACGAAGCCGAAATAGCATCGCTGCTGCAAACCACTAAAGAAAACGTAGCGGAGATAAATTCTGATTTCCGGTTCGACATTAAAGAGGTGACCCGCTATAAAGAAGCAGAAATGAACCAGGAACTTTTCGACAAAGTATTGGGTGAAGGAGTAGCCACTACGGAAGAAGAGTTCAGAACAAAGGTGGGAGAAGAACTGGTGAAACAATTTAAACCGGACGTCGATCATCTGTTCATTCATGAAGCACGGGATCTCATTGTAAAGATGATGGAAGAAGTAACATTCCCCGACGAACTGTTGAAACGTTGGCTACTCGAAGCGGATGAAAAACGTACAGCCGAAGAGATAGAAGAAGATTTTCCAAAAATTCTGGAAGACCTGAAATTCCATGTGGCAAGACAGAAAATCGTGGAAGAAAATGAGATCAAAGTCGACTTCACAGATATTGAAGCGCTTGCAACAGAAGTGGCAAGAGCACAGTTTGCCCAATATGGAATGACCAACCTGCCGGCAGATGTGCTGCAAAATTATACCAAGAGCCTGCTCGAAAAAGAAGAAACAGTCCGTAACCTGTTCGACAGGGCTACCGAAAACAAACTTATCGACTGGCTAAAAGAAAATGTGACCGTAATTGAAAAAGAGATCTCATCGAAAGATTTCAGCGAATTAATGAGCGGACATATGCATCAACACGGTGAACATACAGAAGAGCACGGTCATGATGAAGATATTGTAGAAGAAATCGTTTCCGACAATAGCGTAACAGAAGAGGCGGCCGACACAGAGCAACCTGTTTCTAACGACACACCTGACACGGAAGAGGGGATGGAGTCAACCGAAAAACCGGCAAAAAAAAGAAAAACATCGACAAAAAAATAAATATCTGCTGAGCAACCTATCGATTGTTTATCAGGATTTTATTTTGTAATTCGATAATTCGTTATAAATTTGTTGTATAATTCTAACACCGGTAAGTGTAGCTGACTGTAAATTTGGCACTCTGTTTGCAGTTGCTTTATTGGTAATAATTAGAATTATAAACATCAAACCAAATTTTATGCATAACGATTTTAGAAAATATGCGGTGAAACATCTGGGCATGAACGGCTCCAGATTGGACAGTTACATGAATATCACCAGCCAGGGAGGATACATCTCCCCCACCATCATCGAGGAACGCCAGCTCAACGTAGCACAGATGGATGTTTTTTCCCGTTTGATGATGGATCGTATTATCTTCCTCGGTACCGCAGTCGACGATTATACAGCCAATGTGATCCAGGCTCAGTTACTCTATCTCGATTCTTCCGACCCGGGAAAAGATATCTCTATCTACATTAACTCACCCGGCGGGTCAGTCTATGCAGGATTGGGTATCTACGACACCATGCAATTCATCTCAAGCGATATATCTACCATTTGTACCGGTATTGCGGCTTCAATGTCAGCCGTATTACTGGTAGCCGGTACCGAGAAAAAACGGTTCGCCCTCAACCATTCACGCGTGATGATCCATCAACCGTTGGGAGGTGTGCAGGGACAAGCCTCGGACATAGAAATTACCGCCCGTGAAATAGCAAAGATCAAACAGGAACTCTACGGCATCATATCTACTCATTCGGGTAAACCTATTGAAGATGTGGCCAGAGACTCCGACCGCGATTTCTGGATGACGGCATCCGAAGCCAAAGAGTATGGTATGGTAGATGACGTCCTGACAAAAAAGAAATAAACAATGGCAAAAAAGGCGAATAGCAGCAATCATTGCAGTTTTTGTGGAAGAAGTGAACAGGAAGTAAATCTGCTCATTTCGGGTATGACCGGCTTTATCTGTGACATGTGCGCCGAACAGGCACACGAAATTGTGAACGACTCGTTCCAAAGCAACAAGAAATCAGACATCGGACTTTCCCTCTCCTCGCTCCCCAAACCGGCACAGATCAAGGAGTTTTTAGATCAGTATGTGATCAAACAGGAGAGTGCAAAGCGTTTTCTGTCGGTATCGGTCTATAACCACTATAAACGAATCCTGCAGAAGAATACCAAAGATGAGGTGGAGATTGAAAAATCGAACATCATTATGGTAGGAGCAACAGGTACAGGAAAAACATTGCTGGCCAGAACCATTGCAAAGATGCTGCAGGTTCCCTTTACTATTGTGGATGCAACTGTGCTTACTGAAGCCGGCTACGTGGGAGAGGATATAGAGAGTATTCTCACCCGTCTGCTTCAGGTCGCTGACTATAACGTAAACGCCGCGGAAAGAGGGATTGTTTTTATCGATGAAATCGATAAGATTGCCCGTAAGAGCGACAACCCCTCTATCACCCGCGATGTGAGTGGTGAAGGAGTACAGCAGGGATTACTGAAATTACTCGAGGGCTCGGTGGTAAATGTCCCGCCCCAGGGTGGCAGAAAACATCCGGAACAGAGGATGATCGCCGTAAATACCAAAAATATATTGTTTATTTGCGGAGGTGCCTTCGACGGGATAGAGAAAAAAATCGCCCAACGCCTCAACACACGTGTGGTAGGTTATGCCGCCAGCAATCAAAGTTCGGTAATCGACCGGAATAACCTGATGAAATATATCACTCCGCTCGACCTGAAATCATTCGGGCTGATCCCGGAGATCATCGGGCGACTTCCAGTCCTCACCTATTTAGAGCCGCTCGACCGGGATGCACTGCTGCGCATATTGGTGGAGCCTAAAAATTCGATCATCAAACAATATCAGAAGTTATTTGAGATGGATAACGTAACACTCACTTTCGACCATGAAGCTTACGAATATATCGTCGATAAGGCGATTGAATTTAAACTGGGAGCGCGCGGATTGCGTTCTATCGTAGAAGCAATCATGATCGAAGCTATGTTCACTCTCCCCTCTTCAGGTGAGAAGAAAAAAATGCACGTTACCCGCGAATATGCTGCTCAACAGTTGGAGAATTCAGATCTCCACCATTTAAGAGTCGCCTGAAACATATTCCATTCACGACATATAGGAATCCCCGGCCGGTGAAAGCCGGTTGCGTGTGAATCAAAAAAAACGCATGTTCAGCTTGCGTTTTTTTTAATGCAGTCACTTATCCGTTTATCACTGAATATGCACGGGTTGATAACACAATTGAATATATTCGTTTTGTATTACAAATCTTATTTGGAAATATAAAATACTTTCTTAATTTTGTGTTTGCCTTTCGGAAAAGGCAGATTTGATTACAGAGTGATTTGCTCAATGGAAAAACAAGATTTATTATACAAAGGGTTAAAGAAATATTTCGGATTCGATACTTTTAAAGGTAACCAGGAGGCTATAATCAGAAGTATCTTGTCCGGAAAAGACACTTTTGTATTAATGCCAACCGGTGGCGGAAAATCACTCTGCTACCAACTCCCTGCGCTACTGATGGAGGGAACGGCGATTGTCATTTCTCCGCTTATCGCACTGATGAAAAATCAGGTGGACGCCATGCGTAACCACAGTGAAGAAAACGGTATTGCCCACTTTCTCAACTCCTCCCTCAATAAGCAGGAAATAGAAGAGGTAAAAAGAGATGTGCTCTCCGGCAGGACAAAGATGCTGTATGTAGCGCCCGAGTCGCTCACCAAAACTGAAAACGTGGAATTCCTCCGGAATATCCCTATATCATTTTATGCTGTGGATGAGGCGCATTGTATTTCGGAATGGGGTCATGATTTCCGACCGGAATACCGGCGCATCAGGCCAATCATCAGTGAGATCAGCGTACGCCCTATCATCACTTTAACTGCAACAGCCACACCAAAGGTACAGCACGATATCCAGAAGAATCTCGGGATGACTGACGCGGTGGTATTTAAATCATCTTTTAACCGCCCCAACCTCTATTACGAGATTCGTAATAAGACTGAACAAATAGACAGGGAGATCATTAAGTATATTCTCTCCCAGGGCAAAAAATCAGGAATTATCTATTGTCTGAGCCGAAAGAAAGTGGACGATTTTGCAGAGATCCTGCAAGCAAACGATATCAGGGCATTACCTTACCACGCCGGAATGGATGCCGCCACGCGCAGCAATAATCAGGATGCTTTCCTTATGGAGAAGGTGGATGTAATTGTAGCGACTATTGCCTTTGGTATGGGAATCGATAAACCTGATGTACGTTATGTGATCCATTATGATATTCCCAAGAGCCTTGAAGGTTATTATCAGGAAACCGGCCGTGCCGGACGCGATGGGGGTGAGGGAAAATGCATCGCATTCTATTCAGAAAAAGACCTGCAGAAACTGGAGCGTTTCATGCAGGGTAAACCGGTCTCGGAACAGGAGATCGGAAAACAACTGCTGCTGGAAACAGCCGCTTATGCAGAAACATCCGTATGCCGGAGGAAAGTGCTGCTGCACTACTTTGGCGAAGAGTATAACGAACCGAATTGTGAACATTGTGACAATTGTTTAAATCCCAAGAAGAAAGTGGAAGCGAAAGAGTTACTTATTACTGTGTTGGAAGCGATTACCGCTCTCAAAGAAAAACAAAAGGCCGATTATCTTATAAATTTCCTTATAGGAAAAGAATCATCTGATATAGAGACGTACGGGCATAATGAATTGGAGGAATTCGGATCGGGTGCCGATGAAGAAGAAAGCACCTGGGAAGTAGTTATCCGTCAGGCACTACTCGATAACTATCTGAAAAAAGATATCGAAAACTACGGTATTCTCAAGATTACCAAGAAGGGGAAAGACTTCTTGAAAAGTCCTGTCTCATTTAAGATAACGAAAGATGATGAAGATGAGGACAACATGACCGATCCGGAAAGTGATGATTCAGATGTGATCTCTGCCGGTGGAAGCGGTGGTGCTGCCGACCCCGTGCTTTTCTCCATGATGAAGGACCTGAGGAAAAAACTGTCGAAAAAACTGAACGTTCCTCCTTATGTTATTTTCCAGCCTTCGTCACTCGAAGCCATGGCCACCTCCTATCCCATTACACTTGAGGAATTGCAAAATATTCCCGGAGTGGGTGCCGGAAAAGCAAAACGTTATGGCAAAGAATTCGTCGATCTGATAAAGAAACACGTGGAGGAAAACGACATTACCCGTCCCGAAGATCTCCGTGTGAAGACGGTCGCCAATAAATCGAAACTCAAAGTATCTATCGTACAGGCCATTGACAGAAAGGTGGCACTTGACGATTTAGCGGAATCAAAAGGTATTGATTTTAACGAAATGCTGTCGGAAGTAGAAGCCATTGTATATTCGGGTACCAAGATCAATATCGATTATTTCCTCAATGAAGTGATGGATCAGGATGTACTGCAGGATATTTACTCCTACTTCAAAGAGACCGAGACAGATGATCTGGAGAAGGCACAGGAAGAATTGTCAGATTATACAGAAACCGAAATACGCCTGGTTCGCATCAAGTTCTTCTCCGATATGGCGAATTAAGGTAGAAAAGTGGGAAGGTGGAAAAATGGAAAGGTCTATGAATGATTAGGATAATTATAAACTATTTTATACCTAAACCCGTTATTAAAGAAGAAAACTATGTGCAGAATTATGAAGCGAGCAGTAAATCTAAACATTGTCTTTTCTCTTTATTCTTTACCCCTTATTCTAAATAAAACAAGCGTATGCAATATTTACAACATATAAACAGCCCCGACGATCTGAAAAAACTCAGCATAGAACAACTGGAAACAGTTTGCAGCGAACTGAGGGAATTCATCATCGAGCAGCTTTCCAATAACCCCGGACATTTTGGATCGAGCCTGGGAACTGTAGAGTTGACTGTGGCGCTCCATTACCTCTATAATACTCCCTACGACCGACTCGTATGGGATGTAGGGCATCAGGCCTATAGCCATAAGATACTGACCGGCCGCCGCGACCGGTTTTCAACCAATCGTAAGCTGGGAGGGCTTTCCGGGTTCACCAACCCCAATGAGAGCGAATACGATACTTTTGCCGCCGGCCATGCGTCCACCTCCATCTCGGCGGCGTTGGGTATGGCTGTGGCAGCCAATCTCAGGAAGGAAATGAACCGGCATATCGTTGCCATCATCGGCGATGGATCCATGACCGGCGGATTGGCCTACGAAGGGATCAACAACGCCTGCTCGCAACCCAATAACCTGTTGATCATCCTTAACGACAATGATATGTCGATCGACAACAACGTGGGTGGAATGCAGGATTACCTGGTGAAACTGACCACTTCTGCAAAATACAATAAGGTACGGAACAATATCTACCAGGGTTTCAAAAAACGAAATCTGATTTCGGAAAAAGAAAAGAACCTCGTCTTGCGGTTCAATAACAGCGTCAAATCCCTGATAACCAAAGAGCAAAATCTGTTCGAAGGATTTAATATACGATATTTCGGGCCGGTCGATGGGCATGACCTGCCGGGATTGATCCGTATACTCCGCAATATCAAAGATATGCAGGGGCCGAAGTTACTTCACATCAAAACCGTCAAAGGCAAAGGATTCAGGCCGGCTGAAAAATCGGCCACCATCTGGCATTCACCGGGTCTTTTCAATAAAGAGACCGGCGAGCGGATCCTGAAGGATAATGCAAACCAACCCCAGCTTTATCAGGATGTGTTCGGACATACCCTTGTGGCGATGGCTGAGAAAAATGAGAAAATCGTGGGAGTGACTCCGGCCATGCCCACCGGCTGTTCCATGACTTTTATGGCAGACAGATTCCCCGACAGGTCATTCGATGTGGGCATTGCCGAAGCACATGCCGTAACCTTTTCCGCCGGCATGGCAAAAGAAGGATTGATCCCGTTTTGTAATATTTACTCATCGTTTATGCAACGGGCATACGACCAGGTAATCCACGATGTGGCACTACAAAAACTGAAAGTGATCTTCTGTCTTGACAGGGCAGGTTTAGTGGGTCCCGATGGCCCTACGCATCATGGTGTATTTGACCTTGCCTATCTTCGTCCCATACCCAACCTGATTATCTCATCGCCCTACAACGAACATGAACTGCGCAACCTGATGCACACAGCCGTATATGGAAACGAAGGACCTTTCGCGATCAGGTACCCCCGTGGCCAGGGTGAGATGACCGAATGGAAAAACGAACCCCATATCCTTCCTATCGGTAAAGGGAGGAAACTAAGAAAAGGGAAAGATATAGCCCTCCTCTCCATTGGTGCTATCGGCAATAATGCAGCAAGAGCAATCGACGAAGCGGAGAAATCGGGCATCAGCGTAGCCCATTATGATATGGTCTTCCTGAAGCCCGTCGATGAGGAGTTGCTGCATAAGGTGGCAAGGAAATTCAGATATATCATCACCGTGGAAGATGGGGTCATTAAAGGAGGTTTGGGGAGCGCCGTCCTCGAGTTCCTTGCGGAAAACGACTATACTGATGTTCATCTGCTCCGCGTAGGTATCCCCGATGAATTTGTTACCCACGGATCAGTCAGAGAACTTCAGCAGATCACCGGAATCGATGAAAAGGGTATTCTGGAACATATTACGCGTATGTATAAGGAAACCCGGGGAATTCATGCACATCTACAGCCACCGCATAACAGGATAAACCCTGTTGTACAGATACATAACCGTTGAGATAGAGAATCATTAACTGCAAAGGATGCAATGAAGATTTTAATAGCAGGTGCGGGCGCCGTCGGAACCCATCTGGCGAAACTTCTCGGACAGGAAAATCACGACATAACACTTATCGATGCCGATAAAGATCGGCTTGCCATCATACGTGACAACACCGATATACTCACCTATATCGGCAACTGCATGTCGCTCAAAGATCTTACGGAAGTAGGTGCTGCCAATACCGACCTCTATATCGGCGTAACTCCCGAAGAGTCCAAAAACATCACCTCCTGTATGCTTGCCTCCAATTTAGGGGCGAAGAGGACACTTGCCCGTATAGATAATTACGAATACCTGTTACCCAAGAACAAAGAATTCTTTGAAAAGTTGGGGATTCATTCCATGATCTATCCCGAACTGATCGCGGCCCGGGAGATCGCAATGTCGCTTAAAACGCCGTGGGCACGCTTCTGGTGGGAATTATGCAACGGAACCGTAATCCTTGCCGCCGCCAAAGTAAGGGAGAATGCCCCCATTGTGAATACATACCTGTACGACCTTCCACAGACAAACAAACGGTTCCACATGGTGGCCATCAAGCGCAATTCGCACACCCTGATACCTAAAGGGAGCGATCAGATCCTTCCTGATGATATTCTTTATTTCACCACCCTCAGAAAACATATCGATTCATTGCCCGAACTGTTCGGTAAAAAATCGTTCGAGACCAGAAAAATCATGTTTATGGGTGGCAGCCGCATCACCATGCGTACCATACAACAACTCCCGTCGAACATCAATATAAAGATCATTGAACAGGACAGGGAACGTGCGGAAAAGCTGGTGGAGATGGCCCCGCCCAACGTCACCGTTTTTGTGGAAGACGGCCGGAACGCTGAATTTCTCCTGCGGGAGGGTATCACTGAGTCCGATGCATTTCTTGCCCTTACCGGTAACTCCGAAGCCAATATCCTGGGATGTATGATGGCAAAACAGTATGGCGTGAAGAGGACGGTGGCAGAAGTCGAGAATATCGATTACATCTCGATGGCAGAACGTTTCAATATTGGAACTGTGATCAACAAAAAACTGATCGCCGCCAGCAAGATCTACGAACTGTTGCTGAAAGCCGATGCTTCCAATATAAAGAGCCTTACCATTGCCGATGCCAATGTAGGGGAAGTCATCGCCAAACCCAACTCCAAAGTGACGAAAAAGCTGATCAGGAACCTGAATCTACCGCCCGACATCACTTTCGGGGCTATCATCCGAAACGGGGAACCCATGCTGGTGGACGGAGACACATTGATTGAGCCCTATGATCAGGTAGTGGTATTTTTCCTCAATAAATCACTGAAAAGTATCGAAAAACTATTTAATTAAATTTGTGCCAGGGCAGATTTTGCATACCGTACATGCATATGCCTCCGGACAAACTACGACGCATGCAGAGATTTAACTATCAGTTTGTATTGAATACCATAGGTCTGCTCCTGATAATTGAAGCGATCTTCATGCTCTTTTCCGCATTCGTAGGTGAGTATTACAACGAAACGGCCGTAAGGAGTATTTATCTTTCGGCACTCGCTAGCTTCGGTTCCGGAGTGCTTCTCTCATTTCTGGGAAGAAAACGGAAGCGTGCAGCGGGTAACCTTACCAAACGGGAAGTTTTCTTTACCGTCACGCTCTCATGGTTGATGATGACGCTGTTCGGCACATTCCCTTACTTGTTCAGCGGCGCCATTCCCTCTTTTACAAACGCATTTTTTGAGAGCATGTGTGGTTTCACCACTACCGGCAGTTCTACCCTGGTCAATATTGAAGCATTTCCCAAATCACTCCATTTCTGGCGCAGTTTCACGCAATGGATCGGAGGGATCGGGATCATCATCTTCGTCCTCTCGTTTATGCCTATTTTCGGAGGAATCTCAAGCCAGTTCTATGAGGCGGAAGCCACCGGTATAGCCGAAGACCAGTTCCGTCCCCGCATCAGAGAGATTACCAAACAGATGGCACTTACTTATCTCGGCCTTACGATCCTTGGATTTTTCTTTCTTTGGGCAGGCCCGATGGATGCGTTCGATGCAGCTTGCCATACACTCACAGCCATTTCCACAGGGGGCTTTTCCACCAAGCAGACAAGCATCGCCTTTTTCAATTCTCCCTATACAGAATATGTGATCACCCTGCTTATGTTCTTGGGTGCTACCAATTTCCTTCTCATATCGGTACTTGTCACCCGGTTCAAGGCCACTATCTTCAGGGATGAAGAGTTCAAATGGTATCTGTTGATTACCGTCCTTTTCACCTTGGGGATCACAGTGGCTCTTTTGGCCTCAGGACGGATGAACGATACAGAACAAACTTTCCGGATAGTGCTTTTCCAGGTCGTGGCGGCAATCACCACCACAGGATTTGCCACAACTGATTTCCAGTTGTGGGGTTCCGGCTACTGGCTTCTTTTCCTCACGATGATCCTCTTCTGTGGCAGTGAAGGGTCCACTTCGGGCGGGATGAAAATCTCGCGCTTGATAGTGCTTTCCAAAAATGCACTGTTGGTTTTCAAGCGCCAGGTACATCCCAACGCACTTTATGTGGTGAAGATGAATCGGAAAGTGATCACTGGTGAAACCCTGTCACGGCTATTCGCCTTTGTCTTCCTGTATGTCACCCTCACGGTGGTTAGTGCCGTAATATTGGGTCTTACGGGGATGAATTTCGAAGAATCAATCGGTGTTTCCCTTTCGTCCATCAGCAACTACGGCTTCGGATTAGGCTCTTACGGGCCCAGCGGCACGTTCGAATCAGCGACGCCTTTCATGAAATATTATCTCTGTTTCCTTATGCTGGTGGGGCGCCTTGAGATATTTACCGTACTCTCGTTGTTCATCCCCGGATTCTGGAAAAGGTGAAACTTCAATTTCGAATTTCCAATTACTAATTACTAATTACTAATTACCACATCATCACATTAGCACATTGCATATCCTTTCCACCTTTCCACTTTACAATTCAATTCCTGAAAAAGACCGTATCGTCGATGGCGTCGATAATGACCGGTTTTGTCTTATCCACCTTTCCTGCCAACAGGTCTTTCGAAAGCTGGTTCAGCACCTTGCGCTGGATCAACCGTTTCACGGGACGTGCTCCGAACTCAGGATCAAAACCGGCTACAGAAATGCTTCTGACCGCTTCGTCGGTGTACCTCAGTTCGATACCGTTCTCCGACAACATTTTTCCTACAGCACCGAGTTGGATACGGACAATCTGTTCGATTTCATCCTCCTTTAGCGGAGCAAACATAATAATATCGTCGATCCGGTTCAAAAATTCCGGGCGGATAGTTCTTTTCAGCATATCCATCACCAGATTCCGGGTATTTTCGATAATCTCTTCACGGTTCGAAGGAGTGATCCTTTCAAAATTCTCACGGATCAGGTTCGACCCCATGTTAGAGGTCATGATGATAATGGTATTTTTGAAATTCACCACCCTACCCTTGTTATCGGTCAACCGGCCGTCATCCAGCACCTGCAACAGGATATTGAACACATCCGGATGGGCCTTTTCAATCTCATCAAACAATACCACTGAATAGGGTTTACGACGGATCGCTTCAGTGAGTTGTCCACCTTCATCATACCCCACATATCCCGGAGGTGCTCCAATCAGCCGGGTAGCACTGAATTTCTCCTGATACTCGCTCATATCGATACGGGTCATCATATTCTCATCATCGAAGAGGTATTCTGCCAGCGCTTTCGCCAACTCCGTCTTACCAACACCCGTTGTACCCAAGAAGATGAAAGAACCGACAGGACGTTTCGGGTCGCTCAATCCGGCACGGTTACGCCGCACTGCGTCAGCTACGGCAGAGATAGCTTCCTCCTGGCCGACAACACGTTTATGAAGTTCTTCTTCGAGATGAAGCAGTTTCTCTCGTTCGCTCTGCAGCATCTTACTCACCGGAATACCGGTCCACCGCGATACTACATCGGCAATATCTTCAGCATCCACCTCTTCTTTAATCATCGCACGTCCACCCTGGCGTTCATGCAACTGTTTTTGCAGTTCTTCGATCTCAGTCTCTTTCTCCTTGATCGTACCATAACGTAATTCAGCGACCTTACCGTAATCACCTTCGCGCTCGGCCCGTTCTGCTTCAAACTTGGCATTTTCAATGTCGATCTTGTCCTGCTGGATCTTGTTGATAATTTCTTTTTCAGACTGCCATTTGGCTTTATATTCCGACTCTTCGGCACGTAAATCTTCAATCTGCCTGGTAAGTAACTCCTCTTTCTGGGTATCATTTTCACGACGTATTGCTTCACGTTCGATCTCCAACTGCTTGATTTTCCGCATGATCTCGTCCAGCTCTTCAGGAACAGAATCGACTTCCATACGCAGTTTGGCGGCCGCCTCGTCCATCAGGTCGATCGCCTTGTCAGGCAGGAAACGATCCGTAATATAGCGGCTCGACAGTTGTACGGCAGCAATAATCGCTTCGTCTTTGATACGTACCTTATGATGGTTTTCGTACCTTTCTTTCAACCCACGGAGGATCGAGATTGTATCCGATTCACTCGGTTCGTCCACCATCACTGTCTGGAAACGACGTTCCAATGCTTTATCCTTTTCAAAATACTTCTGGTATTCATCCAGCGTAGTAGCTCCGATAGCACGCAATTCACCACGCGCCAGGGCAGGTTTCAGGATATTGGCGGCATCCATTGCGCCTTCACTCTTTCCGGCACCGACCAGCGTATGAATTTCATCAATGAAAAGGATGATCTCTCCATCCGACTTCACCACTTCGTTGATTACTGACTTCAACCGTTCCTCGAACTCACCCTTATATTTTGCACCGGCAATCAGCGCTCCCATATCCAGAGAATATATCTGTTTGCTCTTGAGGTTCTCCGGTACATCACCCCGCACGATACGGTATGCCAATCCTTCGGCAATCGCAGTCTTCCCTGTTCCCGGTTCACCGATCAGGATAGGATTGTTCTTTGTGCGCCGGCTCAGGATCTGCAAAACACGACGGATCTCTTCATCACGTCCGATAACAGGGTCAAGTTTACCGTTACGGGCACGTTCGGTCAGATTCACAGCATATTTGCCCAGCGACTGGTAAGTATCTTCGGCCGACTGGCTTGTCACCTTTTGTCCTTTACGTAAATCCTGAATAGCTGCCTGCAACTGGTTCAGTGAAATGCCCGCATCTTTCATCATCTGAGATGCACTGTTCTTTTCATCCAGGATTGCTAACAGCAGATGTTCCAGCGATACGAACTGGTCACCCATCTTGCTGGTGAAATCGTTCGCTTTCTGGAAAACGGCATTAGTCTCCCGGCTTAACATCGGGTCGCCACCTGATACACGGGGAAAAGACTCAATTTCCTTGTCGAGCACTCTCTCCAGATTTTGAGGATTTACACCCAGTTTCTGAAACAGAAAACTGGTTATATTTTCGCCTACCAGCATCACCCCTTTGAGCAGGTGTGCCGGCTCAATCATCTGCTGATTGTTTCCCTGTGCCAGTTCGATAGCCTTCTGTACCGCCTCCTGGGCTTTTATTGTAAAATTATTAAAGTTCATATATTTTCTCCTTTCTTCAAATCGTGTCATGCAAGTGCTCCGGACTATATTAAAAACAAACGTCAAGAGACAAAGTTCTTACAATGGAGCCATTCAAGACTATGAGTATTAGAAAGTATACTCACGCCTGAATGCACAACACCAATCGGTCAAAATCTTTGCCAAAGCATAGTATCTGACTTTTTGGCAGGAATTTTCTGATCGGTCACTCACATGTGTATAGATTTCGCGGTTGTCTTGTAGGAATCAACTGTCTCAAAACGAGGGAGACTTATTTTAATTGAATGATCATCCGTAAAACGTCAGATTCACATAATATGGTCATTACATTTGCAAACCTAACGCAAGCTGGATTCACATAAAAAAACAGACATTTAGGAGTATTTACGGATCATCTTAATTTATATTGCAATTTTCAAATATTCTATTCATAGAATTGCGTATATTTGTGCGTTACCGGCAATGGTAACATAACTATCGCAATTCCCTCGCCACCCGACCTAAAAATAATCCGCACATTGCTTTCAAGGTCGAAAATCTAATGACAGCAATTCAAGGTCAGGAAACCCTTTTAGGTCCTTACGAGCCCATTGAAGGATATGAAGTTGCCATTATAAACGATGGAGGAATGCCCATTGAATTGGTCGAGACCAATCTTACAGATGAAGAACTTTGGGGAAAAGCTAAAGAACAAAACGATTTAAATACAGACGGACTAAATCAACCGGGCAGCAGATAAAGTAGATGAAGATAATGAGGGCAAAATCTGCGAAGCCGTTAGAGCAGAGAAAAACAAAAAAAATGATAAGTTTAAAAAATAACTCCATATGTGGAATAAAGTTTTGGAGTTGCAGGAAAAATAGTATTATGCTTGGTAATTATTTTGAGTATGACTACTTGGCGTCATGCCATCGATTTTTTTGTATCTTTACCACGGCAAAAAAGGAATTTGTCCATACCGTTTTTCATCTGTTTGTGTTACTCGGTCTGGCAAGCCATATTTATGCAGCCTGGCTTATTCCGCTATAAATATTCTTACAAGGAATCGAGCGGACTTTTTATTTTTGACTTCGACAGATCGGTAACGTGTGTATAGATTTCGGTCGTTTTAACGGATTGGTGCCCAAGCAAATCCTTGATAAAACGTATATCAGTACCGGTTTCCAACAGGTGTGTGGCATAACTGTGGCGCAGCCCATGTATGCCGATTTGTTTTTTGATTCCAGCCTTTTTTAATCCCGATTTAAAAACTTGTTGGGCACTCCGGATGGAATATTGCCCTTCATGCTGTCCTTCGAAGAGATATATTTTAGGACGATAGTCCTTGTAATAACTTCGCATATCTTCAAGTCGTACTGATTCCGGGAGGGGAACTACACGGTCTTTTTTTCCTTTACCCTGTTCTATACGGACTAACATGGCGGTACTGTCGATATCCGAAATTTTCAGGCTGACCAGTTCGCTGACACGTAATCCCATACCATAAGCAAGTTTCAACATCAGTCTATGTTTCGGATTTTGGGTAACTTCAATAATTTTTTGCACTTCCTTCTTATTGAGCATTTTTGGAAGTGTCTGCGGTTTTTTGGGACGTGGAATATCAAAGAACATTTTCTCACGGTGTAACACTTGTTCATAGTAGAATTTTATTGCGTTGATACGGCTATGGATTTCACTTTCCGACAACTTCAGCGTCCGGTGGCAATAAAGAAAATAACCACGTAACCGATCAGGAGTAAGCTCATCAACCGGATACGATTTAAGGATGTACAGCAATTGAGCAAATTCCAGCGTATAGGTTCGAAGCGTATTTTCGCTGTACCCTTTCAGTATTATCTGTTCCTGAAACCGTTTTAGAGCTGGTAGGTTTTTAGCATGAATTTTTCTCAGGACTTCTTTACCGGCAATCACCGGCTTCAAACCAAACAACTCACGATAATATCGGTTATCGGTAATATACCATGATTTCTCCGATGCTGACCATCTTGCTTTTGTATGATTGCGCAGATAGGAAATAAGTTGGTTGTCTTTTTCGAACCTAATCCAAATCACCCGCTTGCCATTATATTCACCCGGCTCAAAATGATATCTTTTATCTCTAAAATCCATAACTGCGTATTTCAGATATGTTAAATATGTACTCTCAAACCTCTTTTGGAGTCGAAAGATAGTATAATAATTCGAAATACGCAACAAAATATCTGTTTTCAATCAACTGATTCACATAGAGGTATGACTTATTTTAATTTTTATTGAAACAAATGATTGTTTTTTAATATTATTGCGTATATTTGTGCGTTAGGGCACATAATAGAAAAAGAAACCGACAGCATTTAACTGAATAAATATGAGAAAAATAGTATTAGGACTTTTACTTTTAATTTCGCTAACTGGATTTAGCCAAAAGAATCAAATTAATGTATTGAGTAATGAGAAAACATTAGGCAAAAGCCTTATCGATAGCTCTGAAATAAAAGGTTTAGAATACGTATTTCCTGAAAGAATTCATGAAACATTTATTGATACAACAAATGGATTTTTAACTGTTCAATTGCGTGGACTTAGAAAAGAAAAATGGCTTAGCAATACTGGAAATATTATCCAATATGACATTAAAAATCAAAAAGTATTATGGAGTAAAAAGATTGCTTACCAGTCAAGCAATCTACAGCAATTCAGTAACACAATGATTTATACCGTTGCTAATAAAAGTTATTGTCTTGATATTATTACTGGAAATGAACTTTGGGAAGTTAAAAACAACATATACTTTGTTGACCCAATTGATAATATTGGCATCGGATACAAATTCAAAAGCTCAACTGGATATTCCAATGAACTTGAAGGAATTGATTTAAAAAATGGCAATGTACTTTGGAAAAGAGATTTAAATAGAGAATATGGTTGGAATGATGTTTTTTACACAAATGATTCAACAATGATTGTTGTTGCTGCTGGATTACATTCAATAGATATAAAAACGGGAAAAGGCTGGGATTACAACACGATTACAGGAAAAAAAGATTACACAGGAACAGCTGCTGCAAATGCGGTTGGAGTTGGTTTAGGTTTGCTTACAGGCACATTCGTTATGTCTACTGGACATGATTTAGTAAGAGATTTGGTATCTAATACTATAACTGACAGTTCCAGTATATATTTGGCTTCAAAAGAACAACTTGTAAAAATCGACAAACAATCAGGTGAAACAATATGGAAGTTCCCATTTTCAAACGACTTAGCAAGTAAATCTTCTATCTTCATGAATGATAGCGTAATATTTATGATTAATAAGGGAATGGCATTTATGGGTTACAGACAATTAGATTTTGGTAAGCCCTTCTTTGCGGCATTTGATAGACAGACTGGTAAACAGAAATACTTATCATTAATAAATGTAAAAGACGACCCTATTCTCAGTTATCAGATACAAAACAGAGAAATCTTTTTAGTATTTAAAAACAGAATTTCAAAGTATTCAATGGAAACTGGGAATTTGATTGCTGAAAAAGACTTTCCGAAAGACAATGTTGGAGAACTAAAATATTTTGTAGGTAATCAAGTATTTATTACAAATCAAAATGGAGATTTAATGAGTCTTCCACAATCTGATTCCACCAAAGTATTTGTTTTTACAAGTCAAGGTAAAACATTATCCATTGACAGCGAATTAAATATTTCAAAAACAATAGAATACGATGATTTAAGTATTTATTATTTGAGAACAAAGAATTTTAAGTTTATTGCAAAAGATAAAAAGACTTTGGTTATTAATAATACTGGACAAAGAATTGCTGAAATTGATGCGACCTCAAATGCCTTCCTGATTGGTAATACTTTATATGACACACAAGACAAGAGTTTTGTAACAATTGATTTGAGTGAAATGATTAAAAATGAATAAATTACGTGCCCTAACACGCGGTATAAAAAATTGCCGGGACAGTAGGTTATTCAAGGGTTGTAGCCCGCTTCAACTTTTGTGTAGCTTGATAGGTAATCGCCCGCAATCGGCAACTTTTCATACCGCCAACGTTGGCAGCAATATGAAAAAAGAAGTAACTAAATGAAAATATCACCTTACGCTATTGAAAAAATAGCTCCATTCATTGTAAGTAACTTAACCGGGCGAGAGATTGTGAACCTATTCAATAATTATGGAATAAGGGATATTTACGATGAACTAGGATTACCAGATATAGGAAAAAGAAATGGACAGAGACCATCAAAAACAGAATATGTTAAAAAGAGATTGTCTGAGCTAAATGACAGCAACAATTTAAGAGAACTATTGAATAAAGTTGTGAATGACAATCCTGAAATAGTGGACAATTTGACTGAAATACTTGATCCAGAAAGCTTTGGAATCGAAAATTTGAACGGAAATCTAAAAGTGCAGGGAGGAATAGTTCATAACGCACAACCAGTATTTAATGAAGCTCATTTTCAAGATATTCAAAATAGAATATTAAAAGCTCTTGATGCCGCAGAAGTTTCAATAATAGTTGTAATGGCTTGGTTTACAAATAACGTTCTATTTGAAAAATTGGTTGAAAAACACCAACAAGGTCTTGATGTGAAGCTTGCAATTTATTATGACGGAATAAACAAAAAACACGGGGTGGATATTACACAATTACCACATGTTAAAATAAAAAAAGGACAACGAGGCGGACTAATGCATAATAAATTCTGTGTAGTTGACAATCAAATTGTAATTACAGGTTCTTATAACTGGTCTGATAATGCTGAATTTCGAAATGATGAAAATATAACCGTTGAGAACGATCCAAAACAAGCAACTAAGTATTCAATAGAATATAGGAGATTAACGAAGTAAAAAATTCCTCACCAGGTTTAATTAGCAGGAATACATAGCGAATGGAGACAGAACAACAAAAAATAGACAAACTAAGACAAGAATGCTGGAATGGTGCTTTACATACGTTCGGCAAAGGCTACATTTTTGACAACAGATCTAAGAAATATGGGAGGTGGGTAAACCTATTGAAAGCTTCAGGAATTGTTGTCCCAACAGCAATTGGTGGAACTGCTCTCGCCTATGGGTATAACTCGGATTATTTAGCTTTAGCAATTTCTTTAGCCGTACCATTGACGATTGCCCAGTTAATTATCTCAGTTTTTGCAGTAGTTTTTAAATGGGATGATGAATTTGCTTATTCAATTGAAGCTTCTCAGCAATACAGCGTTTTAGCGGACAACTTTAAAAAATTGGGACAGTTCCCTCCCAGCACATTCGATGAACTTGAAAAAGAGTACAACATTGAGAACACAAAACATAAGTCAAGAATAGAGCAAGACTCTAAGCATTACCTCAAGGAGTGGGAATTAAGAAAAGGAATGCGATATGCACTAAGAGAATTTAAACGAGAGTGTTACGGTTGTGAAGAAGTCCCTAAATCAATGAAATCCACGGACTGCGACATTTGCGGGCAATTTAAATGGTATAACTTAAAATAATCAAAATGGACAAAAAGACATTTAAAGTAATCAAGGGATATTCCGAGCTTGGATATTCTGAACGTAAGGAAGTAAGAGAGTTTATCGAAAAATTCGAAAAGGAAGAATTTGGAAGTAGAAAGCCTTTGGTTGAAAATCTAAGCAAGAGTTTGGGACCAACAAGTGATAACAATTGCCCTTGTTGCGGAAAATAAAAAGTACTGCTGCCAACATTGGCTAAGAAAACATAGGGCAGACAAGGGTTTCCGAAGGGCTTATGCATTTAGCAAGCTACGGTTCCGGTGGACAGTAAATCGCTTTGAAACGCCCTACGTTTCTTAGCCGAGACCGTTAGCGTTCATTGTAAAAAGACGACAGCATGAATAAAACTTACAATTTCCCATTTGGACAAGAACTCAAAAAAGTTGAGCAAAAGGACAAAACTCCCAAAAAAGCTTTTGTTTTGGGAGTTTATGCCAGTGCTGTTCATGCCCGTTGGTTAGACAAAGACGGTAAGCAAAAAGTATCAGCTTTAGCAGTAGCAAGTGAACCCGAAATATTTTGGACAGGAAATTATGCTGAAGAAATTATTTCAAAAATATGGGTTCCAGAGCAATTAGGTCAACTGACAATTCCAAAAGACAAAAGATTAAATGGTCCATCAGGTAGGGCACTTGACAATCTGTTTTTAGAACCGCTTGGACTAGATAGAAACACTTCGTGGCTATGCGACTTGCTTCCTGAATCAAGAGTTAACGAACATCAGCGAAATGCCATCAACAAACACTATTCTGACAGCATCATAAGTGAGTACGGACTTTCTAAAGCTTCAATTCCAGACTTTGACAAATCGGAGTTAAATTCTAAATCCAGACGAGATGAGATATTAGAAGAACTTGAAACTTCGCAAGCCGAAAACTTAATATTATTAGGAGATTTGCCTATTTATTGGTTTCTGCGTTTCTATGACAATCGCTTTTCTAGATTAGCGCAATTTGGTGAGAGTGAAAATACTTATGGTGGACAGCATGAGATTAAAATAAACGACAAAATTTATAATGTAATTCCTCTTTGTCATCCAAGACAGGCAGACAGGTTGGGAAGTTCAACTGACAAATGGGGAAATTTACATGACGCTTGGATAAAGAAAAAAACAACGAAACGCTAACAAAAACTATATGTCAATTGGGGTTTCGGTGCGGACAATAAAGTTCGCAGCCCGCAACAACGGCATCGGGGTTCGACAGGAAAGCAACCCGCAATCCCCAACTGCATATAGTTCCATCCGTTGGCGGTAATTTTTTCGGAACATCTCGTTATAAAATGAACATATAAAAACAGAATTAATATGAAGTTTGTAGAAAAAAAGATACCGATTGATAAATTATTCCTTTGGGATGAAAATGCTCGGTTTCCAGACCAATATTATAATTCCGATGAGAAAGAACTTATAAGATACTTTCTATCCAAACCAAACTTCAAGATTAAAGAATTTATAGAAGAAATTGCAAATGACATTGACCTGCCACATTTAGAGAAAGTTGTAGTTTGGGATACATCTGATAAGTTAATCGTTTTAGAGGGTAACAGAAGGCTGGCAGGATATAAATTATTAGTTAATCCTGAAATTGTACAAGATATTGATAAGAAACTTCATTCATTTCTTATTGAAAAAAAAGCTGTTGTAAATATAGATAGTGGATTTTTACTTGATTGCTTAGTATCAGAAGATAAAGACCAGTGTTATCGTTATATTGACAGAAAACATGCAAAAGGAAATAATCAAGTTAATTGGCTTGTAATTAGCAAATTTACAATGTACAAAAAATGGCAATGTTGAGTGTACAACTTTTGGCAATATCCAATGTACAGGTTTAACATTACATTAACTATCTCTTTTTTATTGTATTCAACTGTTTTTTTATTCTTTCTCAAGGAAAGTTTTCCGGTTGTCCATACGGTAACCGTTTCCCTCGAACCTGATCACCTCGCAACGATATAGCAGTCGATCCAGGATGGCTGTGGCTAACACTTCATCATCCAGTGTCTCCGCCCACTGGCTGGGTGACTTGTTAGTGGTGATGATGATCGAGCACTGCTCATGCAGGTGATTGATCAGATTGAACAGAGCCACCGCTTCACTCTTTTGCACCGGGAACATCATGATGTCATCTATGGCAATCAGGTGTGCCTTGGTGTATCGCTTGTAGGTGCTCATTGCCGATGAGATGATTTCTTTCCTGTTGAGCACGCCTATCAGGTCAGCCATGGTGGTAAAATAGGCCCTATAACCTTTCTTGATGGCATCATTGACCAGTCCCCCGGCCAGGTATGTTTTGCCCGTACCGCTTGGCCCCATCAGCACCAGGTTGTATAGCTGATCGACCCAGAGCAGCTCCCTGAGCTGTGTCATCTGCCTTATGCCGATGCTGCTCGAGGCCTTGTAATCGTACTCGTCAAGCTCGTGTGCACGTGGCAGACGGGCCAGTTTAGTCCTGCGCCGGTAATCATTCAGCTGTCGCTGCTCTAGCTCTTTTATAAGCATGTTCTCCAGGAAGTCCGCGTATCCCGGTGTATCTATGCTCGCCTGGTGAAGCATCGGCTGCAAGTTTTTGCTCAGGTATCCCAAACGAAGTATGCCGGCATATTGCTTCATGTTTTCTATCTGCTTCATAGCTCCATGATTTGATCGTACCGGTTTATCTTGCTTCTCTCGGGGATGTATGCATCCGTGTCATACTGACTTGTTTGAACACCGTCATGCAACACGCTTACAACAGGCAAGGGCTTCTTCTCCCGGCGTTTTAACTCCCGGTAATGTGATGCGGCTTCTTTCAGGTAAAGGGCGTTGTAGAGCCCATTGTCGAGGCAGTAATCAAGTGCACTGCCAACGATCTCCTCACCATATTCGCCCATCACCTCCCTTATCATTTTCAGATTGTCTCTCAGATAACGGGGCTTATACTTGTGTATCTCCTCTTACCTTGCCTTTTTCAAGACTGACGGGGTGCTCGGCCAGAAGGATGCCTTGCCGGTTGGAAAGCGAAAGGGTGCCATCCTTGACCTTGAGTAATACCTCCGGTCCCTTCCCGTTATAGGTGCCATATGGGACCCTGTAGAAGTTCCCCTTGTAACTGATTGTGTTATCTTTTCTCACCGTGTAGGTGGGAATCTCATCCCGGGGGATTGCCGGTGAGGGGCGAAAAAAGGAGAGATGCTCCTTTTCAATCAACCACACGTCATGGGGCAGGCGCTTCGTCGTGGCATGTTTGGTGCCGTTCGCCTTGCGCTCCAACCAGCTCAGGACTTCCTCGTTGAGGCGATCTATATCGTGAAAGGTACGCGCGCGAAGAAAGTTGTTTTTCACGTATCCTACCACGTTCTCGACCCGGCCTTTGCTCTGGGGATCGGCCTTGCGGCAGAACTCAACGCTGATACCGCGTTCATCCCTGTAGCGACGAAAATCATCAGCCAGGAGATAATCGCCAAGGTTCTCACTTTTCAGAAACACCGAGTCCTGATCATAGAGAAGCTTCCCGGGGATACCCTCTATATACTTGAAGGCCTGCTCGTGAGCCTGGACGGCTGTTTTCCCGGTGAAGGGAGTTGTTTGGAAAAACACATATTTGTAGCGACTGCGTGACAGGACAAGGGCAAAAAAATAAACCCTGCGCCTACTGCCGTCCAAACGTCGCATCTGTGCTGTACCGAAGTCAACCTGCGCCTGGCTGCCATATGCAAACTCTTCCAGGGCTTCCGTCTGGCGGATCTTCTCCGGTACAGGGATCTTCTCCTGACGCCGCACGTGCTGGACAAAGTTGTATACAGTCTTGCTGTTCACCTTCGGCAAGTCGGCGTATTTCTCCTTCAGCCGGTCTTCTATCACTGCCGCCGGCAAACCATTGTCTATACTCAATAAGGAAAGAACGTCCGGGTAATATGGCGACAAAACAAGTTCGTATACACGTTGTTTCATTGAAAACTCATGAAACTCATCTTCACTCATCTTCTTGTACCTGGAAACTGTTCTGCGATCAATACCCAACTTTTTTGCAATTTTACTATCCGAATTGCCCGGATTACTGGAAAGTTCTTTAACTTCGTACCACATACGTACCTTTCTAAGGTCATGTATCTGAGTCTTCATAGTGTTTGTATTTTCGTGAATTACAAATATATGAAGACTCTTCTTTAACCCTTTTTATGTACATTGCATATTGCCAATTTCTGTACATTCAATCTTGCCGAAAATTGTACATGCGAAGTTACTGATTACATTTTTCCAATATTGCGATTAAACCACAATCGTTTGATGATAAATACATATTGAATTATGTAGAAGAATGTATTGTTATGGAAATACCCAATATAAATGGACATATTTACAATCTAAAATCAAGGGCTTCAACTAAAAATTTTAGCAAAAATAAAATTTTCTGGTGAATTTCCTTTATTCGAACATAGCAAATATCTGAAATAGAATGAAAAGTTCTTATCCGAAGGATTAAATTAACAAACAATAAACAAAATGCCAGCGCACAACAAGCGGTTTGGCGCAAGGCGGGGTGTACGCCCGCAGAAAGTTTTGTCGGAATTTGAAAGTTTTGCGCCCGCGCGAACATTTGTGAAACCCCGCCCTGTCGCCAAGCGCCCACTCGTTTGCGGCAACCATAAAGAACCGTGCGATGAAGAAATTGACGACTATAATATTGAATGAATTGAAAGAATTCAACCATTTCTTTAAAGAGCAGGAAATTCCAGCCAAGACTATCCTTCTACATGAAGGACAAATCTCAAAAACAATGTTTTTTATTGAAAAAGGTTGTTTGCGGACTTGGATAAATAATGACGGTAAAGAAATTACAACTCAATTTTTCTTCGAAGGAGACGGGGTTTCTTCAATTGAGAGTTTTAGGACAAATCAACCGAGTTTATACAGTATCGAAAGTTTAGAACCTTGTATTTTAAAAACTTTATCACAAAAGGATTTTCAGATTATTTTGGAGAGTTCCCCTGAATTAAGAAAGAAATTAGAAGACCACTTATTCAGACGGCTTTTTCAATCTCAACAACTTTTACATTCATTTCTAAAAAACAAACCAAAAAAACGATACGAAGAGTTAATAAAACAACATCCTCTTATTATTCAGCGAGTTCCGCAACATTATATTGCTTCCTATTTAGGCATTACACCTGTTTCACTAAGCAGAATACGAAACAGACAATAAAACTCATTTCTTTACAATTGTTATCGTTCAATGGTTTACAACTTCTTAACTTTGCACTAAATTTAAACAGTAAAAGATGAGAACCGTAATAGTATTCAATCATCCCTACGAGGGAAGTTATTGCAACGCAATCCTAAACGCAGTAACAAAAGGACTTCAAAAGGCTGGTCACGAAGTGGATCTTATGCACCTTGACAATGACAGGTTTAATCCCGTAATGACACAATACGACTTACAAGCTTTCGTTGCACATCAACCCATCGACCCACAGGTAATTGATTACAACGAGCGTTTAAAAAAAGCTGACCACTTAATTTTCATTTTTCCTATTTGGTGGGATATTATGCCTGCAACTACCAAAGGTTTTATAGACCGTGTACTATTCCCTGGCGTGGTATATGACCATCATCCCCGAGGCTTCGGCTTAGTGCCACTTTTAAAAAAAATGAGAAGTGTAACAATTATCACTACAATGAATAAGCCCCAAATAATGTATTCCTTACTAATAGGTAATTTGATTAGAAAAGTGATGTTACGAAGCGTTTTTAAGACAATGGGATATAAGCGACTGAAATGGATTAGTTTTACTTCTGTTAAATCTGTAAGTCAAGATAAAAGGAAAAATTGGCTTAGCAACCTTGAAACACGATTTTCGTCATTCAATTAAATAAGATGTATTATGAAGTTGAGCAGAAGTTTTATCACCCCATTAATAACTATAATTTTCCTAGCTGTTGCCCTCTCAGGTTTACTAATGTTTTTTCATATATTTGATGGATATACAGAGGTTGTACATGAAATTCTGGGTGTTTTCTTTGTCGTGTTTTCAGTATTACATGTCATACTCAACTGGAAAGCCTTGAAAATTCATTTCAAAAAGCGTGTTTTTATTCTATCGACAATAGTTGTTGCTGTTATATCAATTTTATTAGTCATTCAGCAACAAAAGAGTCCAAAATTTGACACCATCCTTATTGAAAGAATAACTAATGCTCCAATTGAGGATGTTCTAAAAGTATTACAGGTTGATTCTATTGTAGTTGTCAAAAGGCTGGAAGCAAACGGAATTTCCTTTATAGAAGGGGCGTCGATGGAAGAAATCTGGATTAACAATAAAGTAAACCCCAAAAAATTATTTGATTTGATAATGGAATAATTGATTATTTTTGGTAGGAAAAAATGGCAGCCGCTAACACGCGGTATAGTTAATTGCCGGGGCAGTGCGTATTCGAGCGGCACAGCCCGTATCAAAAGTAGTTGTAACTTGATAGGAAAGAGCTTCGAAATCGGCAACTAACCATACCGCCATCCGTTATCGCTCAGTGTAAAAAGACAGCCAACGCACATTCAAGCACATTTGGTTTTGCCCGACACACAAAGCCGACCCTTCGCAAAACCAAAAGAGCTTGAAATAAGCGAAGCGATTCACGAACACCAATAAAATAATAGAAGTAACGTGAGTAATTTTCCCCACCGCACGGACGACAACTTTAAAAAAAAATCGTACTTTTGACGAATTAGTCCAAACAAATACGACAAGATGAATTCTTTTGGAGAATATTTGAGAAACAGGCGAGAACAACTGGGACTTCCATTAAGGAAAGTTGCAGCCGAACTCGACATTGACACTTCCATTCTAAGCAAAATTGAAAGAAGTGAACGTGCAGCGACAAAAGAAATGCTGCCGACACTGGCTAAGACTTTGCAAGTGCAAGAGAAAGAAATAGAAATTGAATTTATCAAAGCATTTATCTTATCGGACTTAGGAGAATTAAAATTTTTGAAAAGCGGCTTGGAAGAAACGCTGAACACCATTAAAAGCCGCAAGTAAATATGACTATAGACAATAAAATAGACCAAACAGACTTGACTTTCTTCACCAATGAAGAAGGACATACTTTATTAAGTAGGTTCAAATCAACGCTTAAAGACACGCAACTTTTTGACGTGTTGGTTGGGTATTTCAGAGCAAGTGGTTTTCATCAACTCTATGATGCACTTGAACCCGTTGAGAAAATCAGAATTCTTGTTGGGCTAAGTGTTGACAGAGACTCTTATGATATGATGCAATACCATCAACAAAATGGTACAATTGACTTTGAATCGCATCAACGAACCAAGAAACGCTACCAACAAAACTTAAAAGAAGAAATTGAAAACAGTGATGAAAACGACAACCGACTTGAAATAGGAATACGCAAGTTTATTGAGTTTCTGAAAGCCGATTGCCAAGACCCTGCAATGGACAAAGCATATAACGGCAATGGAAAGAAACTTGAAATACGTGCCTATCCTTCAAAAAACATTCACGCAAAGGTTTACATCGGAAAATTCAAACCCGAAGACCGAGATTATGGATTTGTAATTACGGGTTCGAGTAATTTTTCAGAATCAGGATTTATAGCAAACCGTGAATTTAACGTTGAGTTGCGAAATAAAAGAGATGTTCTTTTTGCTGAAGACCAATTCAATGCCCTTTGGAAAGAATCGGTTGACATTTCAGAAGACTTTGTTGATACCATCCAAAACAAGACTTGGCTCAATGACCAAATTAAACCCTACGAACTATATCTAAAACTGATTTACGAGTATTTGGAAGAAGATATTAATTTGGCTGATGAATTCGAGCCATTTCTTCCAGATGGATTTATGAAATTGAAATACCAAAATCAGGCAGCCATTCAAGCAAAAAAGATTTTGGAAACCTACAACGGTGTTTTCTTGGCAGACGTGGTTGGTCTTGGCAAAACCTTCATCACGGCTTTATTACTTCAACAATTGCAAGGCAGAACCTTGGTGATTTGTCCGCCAGTATTGAAAGACTACTGGAAAGATTCACTTTTTGATTTTGGTATCAGAAGTTTTGAAGTGGAATCGTTGGGAAAACTCGAACACATCATCAAAAAAGGCTTAGAGCGCTACGATTATATTGTGGTGGACGAAGCTCACCGCTTCCGTAATGAAAACACACAATCTTACGCCAACTTATTGGACATATGCCGTGGCAAGAAAGTGATTTTGGTAACGGCAACGCCGCTGAACAATACCGTTGATGATATTTTCGCTCAATTAAAATTGTTTCAAGCTCCAAAGAATTCAACAATTCCTGGCATTCCGAATTTAGAAAAGTACTTTTCCAATTTTAGAACACGATTATCCAAACTGGAAAAGACCGACCCTGAGTACAAAAAACTCATTAAGGAAATTTCAGACGACATTAGAAATAGTATCCTTCGTTATGTGATGGTTCGCAGAACCCGAACAGACGTAATGACCTATTTCAAACAGGATATGAAAATGCAGGGATTGACTTTCCCCAACTTAGACAATCCGCAAAAAATCGTCTACAAATACGAAGGTGAGTTAGAAACCATTTTCAACAACACCATCAAAAAACTGCAAGAGTTTACCTATGCCCGATACACGCCTTTGCTTTACTACATTGGAAATAAAGCTTTGAGCGAATTTGAAATGCAGCAACAACGGAACGTTGGTGGCTTTATGAAAGGTATTTTGGTAAAACGACTGGAAAGTAGTTTTCACGCCTTTCGCCAGAGTGTTGACCGCTTCATTACTTCCTATGAGAAGTTCATTGCTATGTACAAAAACGGCACGGTGTACATCAGTAAAAAAGTGGATGTGTACGACCTGATTGAAAGCGATAATATTGAACGTCTTGAAGAATTTGTTGATGAAGAAAAGGCTCACAAATACGATTCACAGGATTTCAAAAAAGAATTCATTGACAAACTGGAGTTTGACCTTGCCATTTTGAAAGAAGTGAAAAAGCTTTGGCAAACAGTAAACTCAGACCCCAAATTAGAAACCTTCATAAAGGAGCTTAAATCCAAAGCAGCACTAAAAAGCAACAAATTGGTCATCTTCACGGAATCTAAAGAAACGGGAGATTACATCTACGAAGCTCTGCAAGATGAATTTAAAGGCAAAGTGATGTTCTATTCCAGCACGGGCGGACGACACACAGACAACAAACTCACTTCAAATCATACGGTTTCAAGAGACATCATTACATCAAATTTTGACCCGAAACACAAAGAGAAAAGAGACGACCTGAAAATATTAATTGCTACAGATGTGTTGGCGGAAGGTATCAACTTACACCGTTCCAATGTGCTTATCAATTACGATTTGCCTTGGAACCCGACACGGGTCTTGCAGCGTGCTGGACGTGTAAATCGTTTGGGTAGCAACTTCCCGAAGATCCATATTTTCAACTTCTTCCCTACTACCCAATCAGATGAACATCTAGGTTTGGAAGTAAACATCACCAACAAAATCCAGATGTTTCACGACATTTTGGGAGAAGATGCTAAATATTTGAGTGATGGAGAAGAGTTTGGAAGTCAGGAACTATTCAACACTTTGAACAGCAAAACCGCTTACACGGGTGAAGATGGCGAAGGTGATTCGGAATTGAAGTATCTGGAGCTAATGCGAAAAATACGTGATGACAATCCCGACTTGTTTGAAAAAATCAAAAACCTACCGAAGAAAGCCCGTTCAGGTTTCAAAAAAGAAAATTTGGAAGATGATGCCTTGGTCACCTTTTTCCGCATTGGTAAACTCAAAAAGTTCTACATCAACCAAAGTGGCAAATCAGGTGAGATTACCTTTTTTGATGCCGTGAAAGAATTGGAATGTAAGCCCGAAACACCACGTGCTAACATTCCAAACGATTACTTTCATTTATTGCAAACCAACAAAACACGTTTTGAATTAGACACCACCGTTGGTGATGAACCCACAAAAGGCAGTGGCGGACGCTCAAACGCCAAATACATTGAAACCCGATTGAAAGACAAGTCTTTCAAAAACTTCAAAGGTTTTACCGATTCCAATGACGAATTTTTGAATGGTGTCCGTGAAATGTTGGCTCAGGGAACCATTGCCAAGAAAACAGCACAATTAATCAAAACAGAATTGGAGAAAACCACCGACCCGCTTCAAATATTGCACATCCTGGAAAAGCATATCCGATATGTAGCAATTGAAGGAGCACAGAACGCTAAGAAATTTCAAAAACGTGAAGTTATCCTTTCAGGGTACTTAATCAAGTAAGCAGTATGGATAAGAAAACAGCACAAGAACTAATAGAAAAAACGTTTAACAATGCTTTCAGCGAAGAGCAGTTCACTGTTTTTGCTAAAAACCTGTTGAATGACCTTGAAGACAAGGACAATAGATATAGCGGCAATTTGATTTGGGACGACTACAAAGAACATATCAATACCTACAAACGCATTGGTAAATATATTGACCCTGATGGCGAAGCATTAGACGTATTGATTGTAGAAATAAAAAGCGTTACCAAATTAGAACGTGCAAGAACCGCGCTACGAAATTTCGTCATCAAGCACCTGAGCAAGTTTGAGAAAGACTATGCCTTGGTGGCTTTTTACAGTAAGGAAGATAATGGAAACGATTGGCGATTTTCCTTCATCAAATTAGAATACCGTTCTGAACTGGACGAAGAAAAAGGCAAAGTAAAAACCAAGAAAGAATTTACCCCTGCCAAACGCTATTCGTTTTTGGTGGGCAAATACGAAAAAGCCCATACCGCCAAAAATCAGTTGTTGCCCCTGCTACAAAACATTTCTAACAACCCCACCATTGAAGAATTAGAAGCCGCCTTTAGCATTGAAAAAGTAACGGACGAATTCTTCAATCAATACAAAGACCTGTACATCAAACTGTATGAGCATTTTGAAAACGATAACAAGGTAAAAGCAGCAATTAATGATGCAGGAATAGACAATGCCCGATTTACCAAAAAACTTTTGGGGCAAATTGTTTTCTTGTATTTTTTACAGAAAAAAGGTTGGTTGGGTGTAGCTCAAAATGCAAGATGGGGAACGGGTAAAAAGCGATTTGTGCAAGAACTGTTTGAGCAGGCACAAAACCAGAAAATCAACTTCTTTAAAGACAAACTGCAATACTTGTTTTATGAAGCTCTTGCCAAAGAACGTGATAATGTAAACTCTTACTACAAACGCTTCGATTGCCGTATTCCATTTTTGAATGGTGGATTGTTTGAAGCCGATTACAACTGGCAGGAAGCCAATATCAGCATTCCTTCTACCCTGTTTAGAAACGAAGAAAAAAACAAAGCGGGTGATGTAGGCACTGGCATTTTAGATGTGTTTGACCGCTACAACTTTACCATTAAGGAAGATGAGCCGCTGGATAAGGAAGTAGCCGTTGACCCTGAAATGTTGGGAAAAGTATTTGAAAATATGCTCGACATCACGGAGCGTAAAAGCAAAGGTGCTTTTTATACGCCCCGTGAAATTGTGCATTATATGTGTCAGGAAAGTTTGATTCATTATTTGGACAATGCCTTAGAAGGAAAGGTAGAGAAAGAAGATATTGAAGTCTTTATACGTGAAGGGCATTTTGCCTTAGAAAATGATGAACGGGTAGCCAACAAAGGCGAAACCAAAACCTACCAATACCAACTTCCCGAAAGCATCCGCAAAAATGCTGACCTGATAGACCAAAAACTGAGCAGCATCAAAATTTGTGACCCTGCTATTGGTTCGGGGGCTTTCCCTGTGGGGTTGTTGCACGAATTGGTAAACGCTATGCTGGTGCTAAAACCGCATTTGAGTTACGATTACCTGACTGAAAAACTGAAAGGCTTTGGTTTTACCCACCGTGAAAGCATCAGCGACAGCCGCTATATCTACCGACTGAAACGCCACATCATACAGGAAAGTATTTATGGCGTGGATATAGACAGCTCTGCCATAGACATTGCCCGACTACGGTTGTGGCTCTCCTTAGTGGTGGATGAAGACGACCTCGACCCGATTGAAACACTACCTAACTTGGATTACAAGATTGTATGTGGCAATTCATTGATTGGATTGCCTGAAACCGCAATGAAAAGCTACGAGGTAGAAGCTGAATTAGAAAAGCTGAAAGAAAAATTTTATGGTATTACAGACGAAAAAGAAAAGAAAGCCCTACGCCAACAGATAAACACCAAAATCAGGGAACTCTTAGACTCTGCCGAACAATTTGCAGGCTACACAATCGACTTCGATTTTAAGCTATTTTTCTCAGAAGTATGGCGAGAAAAAGCCGGTTTTGATGTGGTGATTGGGAATCCACCTTATGATGTTTATGAAGGAAAGAAATCTGATGAAATACCTACAATAAAGAAAATTGATATTTATGATATTGCCAAGTCGGGAAAACTCAATGCATATAAACTCTTTCTAGCTAAATCGATAAAGATTTTAAACAAAGGGGGAATTTTTAATCAAATCTTTCAAAATTCATTCTTAGGTGACAATTCCGCAAAACTTCTACGCAAACACTTTTTAACCGAACAAAAAATCATCAGAATTGACTCGTTTCCTGAACGAGACGATTTAAATAAAAGGGTCTTCGTCTCTGCAAAAATGAGTGTTTGTATTCTATTCTCTCAGAACAAAAAAAGTAGTGAATATGACTTCCCATTATTTGTTTGGAGTGAAAGATGGATGGAGACTTCATATTCCTCAATATTTAGCAATACAGAACTACTAGCTTTTGATAAAGAATCATATGTTATCCCTTCAGTTTCTCAACCTGAAAAAGATATTTTGAACAAAGTTTCTAAATTAAAAAGATTTGGAAGTGCTGTAAACTGCTATCAAGGTGAAATAAATCTCTCGACAAACAAGTCTATAATTGTTCAAGAGCCTAACTCAAATACAATGCCTTTAATAAAAGGAGCCGGGGTTCAAAAATGGTACTTACCTGAAAAAATGAGCCAAGGTGTAGTTGAGTATTTAATTCACAATGAATATTTAGGCCAAAACAAAGGAGAAAAGAGTACTCATTTTAATTTTCCAAGAATTGTTATGCAAGGAATCACAGGAGTGGATGAAAAGCATAGAATTAAATCAACAGTTTTAGAAAAGGGATTCTTTTGTGGGCACTCAATCAATTACATCTCACTAAAGGATGTTTCAGATTTATTAGCAAAATATTACTTATCAATTTTAAATTCAGAATTTTCAAATTGGTTTTTCAAAAGGTTTAGCACTAACAGCAATGTAAATAGCTATGAAATTCATAATCTCCCATTGCCAACTTACTCTGCTAATCTTTTACCTCTTTCAATTGTTGCATCATATTTATTGAACAATAAAAAGCGTATTAACGAAGTAATATTTAATTTTTACGAGCACCTAATTAATTCTATAGTATATGAATTGGTGTTTCCCGAAGAAATCAAATCGGCAGGCAAAGAAATCCTCAAGCATTTGGGCGACCTGAAACCCATAACAGATGATATGAGTGAAGAAAAGAAGCTGGCCATCATCCAAAGTGAGTTTGAGCGTTTGTACGACCCCAACCACCCTGTTCGCTTTGCCATAGAAACGCTGGATAGTGTGGAAGAAGTAAGGATTATTAAGGAAGCGTTGAAATAATTTATTAAGTATGACAGCAGATGGAAAAATAGAAGTGATGGTAGCATCTTCGGTGATTGGCTATGAAGACCAGGTGGAACGGGTTTGCGGTCTGTTTGAACAAATGGGCTATCATCCCATCAGTTCTCATTACAAAACAATGCCTGTTGACCCATCCAAATCAAATCTTGAAAATTGCCTGACTGCTGTTGAAAATTGTGATGTGTTCTTCGGTATAATACGGCCCTTCTATGGAACAGGTGTTATTGGTGCCACATCTATTACACACGAAGAAATGAAAAAAGCCATTGAGCTGAAAAAGCCGAGATGGTTTGTTGCCCATCGGGATATTCGGGTAGCTCGTGTCCTTTTGAAACAATACAGGTACTTAGCAGATGGAAGTTTAAATCCTGACTTTACCTATCGAGAAACCAAATTACTGGATGACATTCGGGTTATTGATATGTACAACGATACTATTTTGAATGATGTTCCGCCCGAAGAGCGGGTTGGGCATTGGACAGATGAATATTTCAATATCAAAGACATTGAAAAGGTCATCGAAACACAATTTGGTAAAATGGACAGAATTTTTGACATCATCGAAAAAATGAAAACAGTATGAAAACAGGTGATGTAAACTATATACAAGACATATTGCAGAAAAAGGAATCTGCCACTTTGGAGTTTAAGGCTCGCTTTGATAAAGTAGAATGTGCCAAAGTGATTTGCTCATTTCTTAATCGTGATGGTGGGCAATTGGTTATTGGAGCAGAAGAATCTGAAAAGATTACAGGAGTTCAAAATGCGGAGAAGCTAGCCGTAGAATTTCAAAATTTTCTGATTTCTGAGATTGTGCCTGAGCCTGCAATTTCGGTGGACATTCAAAAAGTTGGCAACAATAAATTAATTGTTGTTTCGGTTTGGAAAGGAACAAATCAGCCTTACATATTCAATGGAGGTGTTTATTACCGTGTTGGTTCTTCAACCGTACAAGCCAATTCCAAACAATTGGCTGAGTTAATTCATAAAGAAACAGATCGCAATCAACGTTGGGAAACAAAATCTGCCATTGAGGTAGAAGTTGAGGATATTGACTTGAATGAAGTTTTAGACTGCATTAAGGATGCAAATAAATCAGGGCGTGAACAAAGTTTGCCAGATAATCCGCTTCAATTCTTAAATAAATACGGGTTGTACAAAAACGGTGATTTCACCAATGCAGCTGTAGTTTTATTTGGGAAAAATCCCGTGAAGTTTTTTCCGCAAGTTCGGGTTCGACTATCTGTTTTCAAAACCGACAAAACGGGTGAAAAGCTTTTGTATGACAAGATATTTGACCACAATCTATTCAAGTCTATTCGGCAAATAACTGACTTCTTTGATTTGGCTTACGGTGTTTCCAGTTCTTTCCAATCTACTAAATGGACGAGAACAGACAAGGTTTCCTTTCCAAGGTTAGCAATTCGTGAAGCTATTCTAAACGCTTTTGTTCATAGGGATTACTCTTCTTTTTCAAGCAGCATCGCCATCAATATTTATCCTGACAAACTTCAAGTAAATAGCTACGGAAGTTTACCAAAGGGAATTAGTGTGAAGTCTTTATCCGAAGACCATTTGTCCATTCCTGTTAATCCTGATATAGCCCACATTTTCTTTTTGAGGGGTTGGATTGAAAAGATTGGCATTGGCACAGTAAAGATGATTGCTCACTGTAAAGACCTTGGCTTCAAACCGCCAGTTTGGAAAGTAAAAGACAATACTGTTTCGGTTACATTTCCTGATGTTGCTGTTCCTTTCAATTTTAATGAGGGAATAACTGAGGGAATAACTGAGGGAATAACAAAAATGATAGATGAGGGAATAACTGAGGGATTAATTGAGGGAATAACCGAGGGAGTAAAAGAATCTATGATTCAAATAGTTTCTCTGATCCTGACAGAAAAGAGCATCAGAGCATCTGAAATAGCTGAAAAGCTGAATAAGCCTTATAAAACTTTAGAACGTCATATATCTCTGCTCAAGCAAATTGGAGCAATTGAGTATATAGGGTCAAAAAGAGCTGGAGGTTACGAAGTGTCTGAAGATTTCAAAAAGTTAAGTGGCAAATAACTTTAGGGATGAAAATTAAGAAAGTCGAAATAAAAGATTATAAGGCATTCTACGGCTTGAATGAATTTAAGGTAGAAGGCAAAAACCTTTTCATCTATGGGGAAAACGGAAGCGGTAAAAGTTCCTTTTATTATGCCTTGAAGGACTTCTTTCAATCATCCACCGAAACATTGAGCTATGATGAAACCGAAAATATTTTCTTGACCAAAGCCCAACAAGGCAAAGGTTTCATAAAAGTAACTTTCAATCCTGACCGAAGCGGAGCAGCCAATGACAAAACCTATACGGTTAAGAAAACATCAAAAGACACCTATACCGTATCCCGTCTGTCATGGGCGTATTTATCCATCTATTTTGTTTGCCGATCTTTGTTGTAAAAACAGTTTATGGCAACACCAACCAGGGAGCTCAGCCGCCCTTTGTGCACCTGTCACCAGGACGTTCTCCGCCCGCTCGAGGTAATTGCAGTCCACCAGCCGGAGCACTTGGTTCCTGTCCAGGTTACGCGGATGCGAGTAGTCTATTTCTTCAAGGGATGCCGGGTAGCGGAACCCCGCATTTTTTATCAGCCGGTCCGTTTTCCGGTTCTCCTGTTCTTCCCATTCGGCCTCGACCAGGGTCGCCAGCATCTGGTCGATCGTGAACTGCCCCGATGTTTTACTCTCCAGGATAGCCCTGAACGAGGACTGCATGCCGTACGTAGGGTGAAACCTGTTTCCTCCAACTTGCTGCTGATATCGGGGAAAAGTTGTCGCAATTGGGTCAACTTATCCCGGCCTCGCGTATTATCCTCCAATAAGATATGTTCCAGCGCCTCGTTGCTGTGGGAGGAAACTGCCTCCGGTGCCAATCCCCTGGACTCTGCCTGGCGCAAATAGCGCTTGACCGTGTTTTTGGATACCCCAAGCTCACGGGAGATCGTCTTGATCCCGTAACCAAGGCCATGTAAATGTAGTATCTGTTTTACCATGCTGATGCTTTTAGGTGTTCCTGCCATTTTGATTATCGTTTATGTTTACACTTGTAGCCATAAACAATTCAAAGTGGAAAACCTTCAGCGCCCGGGAGGGGTCAGTATGCCGGAACGGCAGGTTGAGGACATTCCGGCATGTTGACCCCTGCATTCATTTAATAAAAAATGCGTGTCCCGAGGAGTTTTGCAGAGGGGGCAGGATCCCGGAACAGGGGTCAGCTTGTTCCGGAATGAGGGGTCAGGATAAAACGGAATTTGCAAGACTCCCAATATCTTAAAATTCCTCTACTTAGCCAGCTGCTCAACAGCCTCGACCAACCGGATAAACTCCCGGCGATAGCCGTTCGGATCATCATTCAACCCTTTACGGGCAAGTTCAAGGACTTTCGCATAGGATGCATCGCCTTTGAAGTCTGAATCACGCAGTAGCTGTCCGAACATGGCGACCGACATAATGAAGCTCAATTCATCCGATGCATTTTTATTCACCATATTTGCCAATACCGGAATTTCTAATTTGCGGCTCACATCTTCGTCCGGTTTTTTGTAGCGAAGTTTTACGGTCAATAATTCTTTACTGTTCGTATACCCAGGTGCGGTAGTTTCTTTCCCCGAAGATTGGTACTTCAAAGGATCTATACTACCCACAGGCGATTTAACTCCTACAGGAACAATTTCATAAAGCGCTGTCACAGTATGACCGGGACCCAGTTCACCTGCATCTTTCAGATCATCATTGAAATCCTCGTCATTAAGCAACCTGCTTTCGTAACCGATCAGACGGTAAACATTGACGAATGCCGGGTTGAATTCTACCTGAATCTTCACATCTTTTGCCACAGTGTACATTGTACTTCCGAATTCGTTCACAACTACTTTGTTGGCTTCCTGCAAATTATCGATGTAGGCATGATTTCCGTTTCCTTTCTGTGCCAAGATCTGCAGTTTATTGTCTTTATAGTTCCCCATTCCATACCCGAGGACTGTCAGGAAAATACCGCTTTTCCGTTTGGACTCGATCAATGACTCCAATCCCCCAGTAGTCGAAACACCCACGTTAAAATCTCCATCGGTACACAAAATCACCCGGTTATTCCCGTCTTTTACGAAATTCTTCTCGGCAATCTTATACGCCAGTTGAATACCTGCACCTCCTGCGGTAGAGCCTCCAGCCTGCAAACCCTCCAAGGCATCCATGATCTTCTGCTTGTCGGCTCCGCTTGTCGATGGCAACACTTCACCTGCTGCTCCGGCATAAGTAACGATCGCAACCCTGTCCTGCGGGCGCAAATTATTCACCAACAGCTTCATCGATGATTTCACGAGTGGTAATTTATCAGCACTATACATCGAGCCCGACACATCGATCAGGAAAACAAAATTGGTTGCCGGTAAAGCTTTGGATGGTATTTCCTTTGCTTTTACACCGATACGTAGCAACTGATGATCTTTGTTCCACGGACAAATAGTTGTTTCTGTGACAATATTCACCGGATGTCCATCCGTAGGCTGTGGATAATTATAACTGAAATAGTTGATCATCTCCTCCACACGTACTGCATCTTTTGGCGGCATCTGTCCCTGGTTGATCATACGGCGGATATTGGCATAAGACGCAACATCCACATCAAGCGAGAAAGTGGAAAGTGGTTGCTTCAAGGCCGGAAGAAAGTGGTTTTCCTTTAATGATTCATACTCTTCAGTATTGGACTCCCTCCCTATGAAAGGATACATTGGAGGCACGGCCATGTCATATTGAACCATTCCCTGCGTATGGACACCTGAAGCCCTGCCCTGGAATAATGACGTAACTGCTCCGGTTATGTTTCTCAATTTATTAGGCTTTCCGTACCCGATGATAATCTCCTCTTCGAGTACCACGAAATCCGGTTCCAAATAAATTTCCATCCTTTCACCCTTTACCTTTACCTCTTTTGGTTTATACCCGATATACTGAACTTGCAGTATTTTTCCTTTTCGGGTTTTAATACTGAATTCACCGCTCTCATCAGTAATCACACTATTGTTTGTATTTTTTTCCATAACGGTCGCACCGATCAATGGCGATTTATCCTGACCATCCGATACTTTACCCTTCACTACTATTTCCTGCGCGGAAACCGATAATGACATTACCATCACAAGAAACATCAAACTGATTTTTTGAATTGTTGTCTTCATAATCTTATTAATTTACTGATTTATTGACTATTATTTTTACTATTCGGATTCTGAAAAAATTCATTACATAGATTTTCTGTCGCCACATTTAATCTTTCACTTCTAGTTTTCAGCTTTTAGTTTTATATATAGATACAATTATGCCTTGGAATCCATAAACAAATGAATAATTTTTTAATTTTGTATGGGATTTTCTCACGAATGAATTGCTAAGGGATTGAAAAACAGAAGAGATATAACTACACTATCAAACGATGAACTGTTTGCTCTTTGTAAAAAGGAAAAGCAATCAGATTATTTCGGTGAGTTGTTTCGTCGTTATATCCCGATGATATATGGGTTATGCCTGAAATACCTTGGTAATGAGAACGAGGCGCAGGATGCCGTGATGGACCTGTTTGAGGAGGTTTCACAAAAGGTTAAACGATATGATATACAGAATTTTCATACGTGGCTTTACAGTGTATCCAGGAACCACTGCTTATTACGTTTACGGAAAACAAAACAAACATTTTTTGTAAATATCGATGATATAGTTATGGAAAATGGCGACTTCTTCACTCTATTAGATAAAGAGAAGTCGAGTGAAGAAGAGTCGGCATTAATGTTCTGCATGAAGGAACTGGGAGAAGAACAGCGAAAGAGTATCGAATATTTTTATTACGAAAACAGATCGTATGCCGACATCGTTTCCATTACAGGATATACGCTCGAAAAGGTAAAAAGTTATATCCAGAACGGAAAGCGGAATTTGAAGAACTGCATTATACGGATTCTAAAAGTAGAATAGTTTTCTATCGGCATACAAATTATAGTTGTGATACGAAAATAAAATCTAAAGGAGGCAACGATAAACAGAGTGAATCTAAAAGATTACATAAGGGGACAACGACGAGGGAAGGAAGCCAACCAATTGGAACGCAAAGCCATGGGAGATTCCTTCCTCCAGGACGCTATCGATGGATACGATTCGGTGGAAGGGAACCATATATCCGCTATTGACGATTTGGAAAAACGTCTCTCTGCACCGGAGAAACGTTTCAATAAACGGATATGGATATGGGCTGTAGCGGCAGCAGTCGTATTACTTATCGGCACTCCTCTCCTGCTGAATAAACCTTATATGGCAGAGGAATCAACCGTTGTATCCGATATTATTCAAACCGAAGAAGAAATTATTCCTTCTTTGATACAGAAAGATACGATATTGGTTGCCGATCATCATGAACTAAACAGAAACCAGGATACTGCCTCCAAAGTAAAAGAAACATCCTCACCTTCCTTACCGGTAGAAGCATCTTCTGATAATATTCAACTGATCGCGGAAAATATCGCAAAAGACACTGAAATTGCAAACGATATTAAAAATGTCCCGGATAAAGAGATCCGGTCATTAACAATTCAGCAGATAGGGGAAAAAACGGTTATGGAAGAACGACAAAAAGAAATTTCTGAAACATTGGCTGGTCGTGTATCCGGCATATCTACAACCATCACTCCGGCGGATAAATTATTCGTTTCCGGGCGGATAGTAGATGAAACCGGTGAACCTCTCGTGGGTGTTATAATTCAACTCTCAGATACCCGTACGGGAACCATTTCCGATACAGCGGGCAATTTCCAGTTAATTGTTCCAAACGACAAACAGGAAAGGCTTATTGCCTCATATGTCGGAATGACGAACGTCGAAATTCCATTGAAAGAGAATGCAGGAGATATTATGATGAGAGCTGATGATATGGCACTCAACGAAACGGTTGTAATAGGATACGGCGTACCGAAAAAGAGATTATTTGCCAGGTCCACCTCATCGGTAAATGAGAAGGAAACATTCGGAGAAAAAGAATTCAAGGATTATTTTATCGAGAACTATGACAAGGGAATCTGTGAGGGACAAAAACTTATAATTACAGCTGATTTTTTTATAGATCCCATGGGAAGGCCGGCACATATTGATATCAAAGAAAATTCGTGTCCTGCATTGGAAAGTGAAATAAAAAGGCTTCTACTGGGTTCTCCTCACTGGTCGAGTAAAAACAGAAAAGTAACCTTACGGATTGAATTACCTTAAGCAATAATCTTTCAGTCACAGAAGACTGTAACTACGTTAAAACCTGTTCTTTTCACAAACATTTTCCCATAAGCAATTGTTAAGCTGAAAGATGTAACGATAGGATTATCTCCCGACAAACGATTGAACTTCAAGCTGACTAACGTTATACCTGTTCTTCCATATCATTAATCATCCAAACTGATTGACATGATCAGATTCCCATTCCTCGTGCTTTCGGTTTTACTTATCCTTTCGTGTAATAACAAGAAGGAGGAAGTAAAAGAAAAAACATCCGTAATGACCGGTTGTCATAGCACCCAAACAACCGACAATGAATGGTACACCTCAGGCAAAAAAGCGCCGATGTTCAAAGGATTAGAAGGTATCAACTTCAAAATATCAACTAGCAGCGAAGAGGCTCAGGCTTATTTTAACCAGGGAATGATGCTCTCGTATTCATTCAACCATGCGGAAGCTGCAAGGTCATTTTATGAAGCCAGCCGCTTATATTCCACCTGCGCCATGGGCTATTGGGGTTATGCCTATGTCCTGGGACCCAACTATAACGCCCCAATAATGGCAGAGGATAATTACCAACCTGCTTACGAAGCTACCCTTAAAGCGCTATCCCTATCCAAAAACTGCACTCCTATGGAGATTGCCCTGATCAATGCTCTGGCAACCCGGTACGAGGCAAAAGCGCCGGACGACAGATCCCATTTGGATATTGCTTACGCAGAAGCGATGAAAAAAGTGTATGAGCAATACTCTTCCAACCCTGATATCGGTGCTCTTTACGCCGAATCATTGAAACTTGCATCTTCTTCAAGTATTATCCACTAATATATCTGATTCAGCATTTCCGACAGCCGGATTTTCACCTTTTACAGAAAACAAATATATATTTCGACATAAATAATGACCCCCAAAAGTTAGCTCAAAAAACTTTTGGAGGTCAATTTATTATTGTTATTTCGCCCTTTTCACCTTTCACTTCGCGCAGATTTCCTACTATTTCCGGATATTTGGTGATTCCAGTCCGTACCCCTTTTTCTTATCCAACACTTTGAGATAGAAAGCCAGTGCCAATGCGGCCACTCCAAATGCGGCAAAAATAAGCATCGGAACCGTGTAGTTGTATTTTATATCTTCTCCTGCCAGAATTCGTTCTGCCACACCGGGATTGGATACTTTTAACGACCATCCGATCAGGATTGGCGTTAGCATCAAGCCTATATTCTGTATCCAGAAAATGATGGAGTAAGCCGATCCCAATACTTTGTTATCTACCAGTTTGGGTACTGAAGGCCACAAAGCGGCCGGTACCAGGGAGAATGAAATACCCAACAGAATAATAGCCCCCAAAGCTACAGCAAACGTAAAATTCTCTACCGGAGTTATGGCAAAAATCAGATGGCAGATAATTACCAGCAATGAACCGGCGAACAGCATTGTTGCAGCTTTACCTTTATGGTCGATAAACCAACCCAGGAAAGGAGTTAGAATCATCGCTCCGATGGGAAAATAGGAAAATAAATTTCCAGCTTCCACGGTCGTCATACCCAACCGGCTCTCCAGCATACCCGTAGCAAATTTCTGGAACGGGAAAATGGCTGAATAAAAGAGAACACATAATCCGGCTACCACCATAAATGTCTTGGAGGTAAAGATAGCTTTCAAATCGCTTACCTTAAATTCTTCTTCCGGATCTGAAGCGGTTCTAAGGCTATCCGTCTGGGAATCGAGTTTTTTATCGAAGAAGAAATAAACGGAAAACGACAGCAATCCTATCAATAGCAACAACGTACCTACTCCAACCGAAAGAGTTATGCCCCCTTGTTCGGCTAAATAAGGCGACAGACGGAATACGGAAAATACACCTAATCGGGCAATAGCCATTTCCAACCCCATTGCCAGGGCCAATTCCTTTCCGGCAAACCATTTGACAATTCCTTTCGAAACCGTGATTCCGGCCATTTCAACTCCACAGCCGAAAATAGCAAAACCCATACACGCCACTTTTGCTGAAGCAGGGAAACCGGTCCAGAATGAATTAAAGAAATCATATCCGAATCCTCCGGCATTGAAGTGATCACTGATACCATACAGTTTTATGGAAGCACCTATCACCATAAGTATTCCCGAGAGGATTGCTGACCGCCTTACCCCGATCCGGTCCAGAATAATTCCTGCAAAGATTAGAAACGCCACGAATACATTTAAAAAGTATTCCGACCCGGCGACTGCCCCAAACGTGTCGGGAGACCATTTAAGAGAAGTTTCAAGCTGGGTGCTCAACGGTGCCAACACATCAATGAACATATAAGCAAAAAACATCGTAAGGGCAAGCAGGATCAATGCAGTCCATCTGGCCACAGGCGAATCACGAAGCGTGTTATGAATTTTTTCCACGATCTAAATATATGTTTAGTTTATTAAAGTATTCTTCGTTATATTTTTAAAAGTTGCAAAGATACGAAATCCGAAAATAATATACCATAAAGGGATGATTTAATCTCATTTTATAGCCCCTCTACCTCCAGCCGGTTAAGGAATGAAGTTGTTTTACGTATTTCTTTATACATCACAATATCTTCATCGATGAAGGGAACCTCTTTGCGATAGAATTTCAGTATCCTTTCAATTAACGGAGATGATTTAAGGGGACGCCTGAATTCCATCGCCTGCGCTGCATTCATCAGCTCTATGGAAAGGATGATATCAAGATTATCCATTACTTTAAGCAATTTGACAGCCGACGTAGCTCCCATGCTCACATGATCTTCCTGGCCGTTGGACGAAACGATCGAGTCGGTACTTGCCGGAGCACAATACATCTTATTCTGGCTTACCACCGAGGCCGCCACATATTGAGGGATCATAAAACCTGAGTTAAGACCGGGATTGGCTACCAGAAATTCCGGGAGTTCCCGCTTGCCGAGGATAAGCTGGGCAGTACGCCGTTCGGAGATATTCCCCAGTTCCGCCAGGGCAATGGCCAGGAAATCGAAAGCCACGGCAAGGGGTTGTCCATGGAAATTACCACCTGAAATGATCTCGTCATCATCCGGGAAAATGGTAGGATTGTCGGTCACAGAATTGACCTCCGTCATCACCACCGATTTCACATAATTAATAGCATCTTTGGTCGCGCCATGCACCTGTGGCACGCAACGGAAAGAATAAGGATCTTGCAAATGTTTCTTTTCTCCTGAGATGATGTCGCTTCCTTCCAGGAATCTGCGTATATTCCTTCCTGTTTCCAGTTGTCCCTGATGAGGTCGTATAAGTTGTAGTTTCTCTTCAAACGGTTCGATATGGCCGTCGTATGCATCAAGCGACATGGCAGCGATCAGGTCGGCCCGTTTGGATAACCGCTCCGCTTTCATAATGGCATAGACTCCGTGAGCCGACATAAACTGTGTACCGTTCAACAGAGCCAGTCCTTCTTTACTCTTCAACCGGATCGGTTTCCATCCGAATTCATCGAGCACCACGCCTATATCCTGTTTCTTTCCTTTGTAAAAAACATCACCTACACCGATCAAAGGGAGGAAGAGATTAGCCAGCGGTGCGAGGTCACCTGAAGCGCCCAGTGAACCTTTATCGTACACGATGGGTAGGATATCGTTGTTAAACAGGTCAAGCATCCGTTGCACCGTCACCGCCTGCACTCCGCTATAACCCAATGAGAGGGCATATGCTTTAAGCAGGAACATCAGCTTGACGATCAATGGAGGCACCTCTTCACCCACGCTGCAAGCATGTGATTTCACCAGATTTTCCTGAAGTGTGCTTAGGTCGTCATTCGAAATCGTGCGGTTGTACAATGAACCAAATCCGGTAGTGATGCCATAGATCGGTCCTGTTTGATTTTCCATTTTCTTATCAAGGTAATCTCGGCATTTTTGTATCCGCTCCTTGGCCTCAGGAGACAGTTCCAGCTTTATATTCTCGGTAATGATCCATTTCAGGTCATCCAATGTAAGTTCTTTTTCCCCTATATAGTAGATATTTTTCATATGACTAAAACTATTATTTTCAATGGTGTCATATGGAACTCGCTTTTAATCATGTTCTTATGTGAGAACAATTATCATGCTCGTTTCATAGGATTATTTTACTTTATTCGATATATGAAATCTTTATTTTCCGGTTCGTTCCACTCCATTAAATTATAGATTTCACCCAATCAGTCATTTCGTTCTCCCTGGTAATAGTATCTTTTTCAATCCTTTCACATTTTTCTTTTAGTTCTTCGACAAACACCGTATCGTTGATACCACCCAGGTTGATACGGACATTGAGCAACGCTCCCATAATGGCAGTACGACAAGCCATCAGGCCGACCATCCCGTCAGTCACGGCATTCTTATTTCCCTTTCGGATCGTTTCAATGATGGTATCTAACATTTTATGTGCCCGTTCTGCTACTTCCATCGGGACGAGCGAAGCAACCTTCATGGCTTCCTGAATTTTTTCGCTACGCAGTTTTTTTTGTTCATCCGTCTCCTTGGGCAGTTTGTAGGCATCCATCACCAAACTGTATGCATCGGCGTCACGATCGATGTCGTTGATGAAATGTAGCCTGTTCTCCTCCATCTCTTCCACGATTTTTTTCATTTGCTCCTCCACACCGGCATAATTTTTCTTACCGACGGTCAGGTTGGCCATCATCCCTGTCAATGCCGAAGCGATAGCGGCATTCAATGCCGAAGAACTGCCGCCGCCTGGAAGAGCTTCATTAGCCGCGGTTTTTTCAAGAAATTCTTTTAAAGTTAAATCCTGTAGTTTCATAAATTAAGAATTGAAAGTTGAAAATTGAAAATTAATAGTGAAAAGTGGTGAATGAATTAGCACATTGGCATATTAGCACATTGAAAAGACAATCTCTCCTCTTTTTATTACCGTTTCCACGATATTCATCCCCACATGATAAGGCAGGAACTTATAGGAAGGGAATTGCAGCAATATCAGGTCTCCCTGCTTACCGACATCGATGCTGCCGATATAGTCAGCCCGGTTGATGGCTGCCGCACTGTTGATGGTAAAAGCAGTGACTGCTTCTTCGGGCGATAACTGCATATAAATACAAGCAATGGCGAAGAGCAACGGTACCGACGCAGTGAATGAGCTTCCGGGATTGAGATCGGTAGCCAGCGCTACCACCATACAATCGGTATCGATCATCTCCCTGCCCCGGGCATATTTCTCCCGCAATGAAAAGGCAGTAAGGGGTAATAGTGTGGCTACTACATCTGCTTCGGCCATGGCCCGAATTCCTTCGTCCGATGCCTGCAACAGGTGGTCGGCAGAGAGACAACGAAGTTCTGCTGCCAATTCAGCTCCTCCCATCGGCACTATTTCATCAGCATGCATCTTCAACAGGAATCCATGCTCCCGCGCCGCTGCCAGGTAGCGGCGCGATTGTTCCACGGAGAAAACACCTTTCTCGCAGAAGATATCGACCGCTTCGGCCAACTTTTCTCCTGCCACAAGAGGAAACATCTCACGGATATTGAAATCGATAAATTCATCTTCTTTCCCCTTCCACTCCTCCGGTATGGCATGAGCCCCCATAAAGGTTGGTATGATATCCATCGGATGGGTTTCATTCAGGCGGCGCATCACGCGGAGCTGTTTTAGTTCGGTATCCCTGTCGAGCCCGTATCCGCTCTTTCCTTCCACAGTGGTAATACCCAGCCGCATCATCGCATCGAGCCGCTGCCTGCCGGATTCTATCAACTCCTCTTCCGTCGCTTCACGTGTAGCACGGGCCGTATTTACAATGCCTCCTCCACGGTTCATAATATCCATATAGCTATCGCCCCGCATCCGCCAGGAGAACTCCTCCTCACGGTATCCGCCGAACACGAAATGGGTATGCGGATCGACAAACCCGGGAAGCAATGCCTTGCCGCTAGCATCGATCAGGGTGTAATCCCGTTCGCTTACAGGGATCCCTTCCCCGGGATGAAGCACATGAGATATGATACCGCCGGTCACGATCACCGTCCCGCCTTTAATCACCTGCAAGTCGGACATCTCCCTACCCCGTTTTCCTTCAAAACCGCTGCAAGTAACTACCTGGGCGGCATTTTTTACGATCAGGTTATTCATCTGTTCGTTTAAATTTATTCATCATCAAACCTCCGGTGAATGGAGCAAAACTTGCTATTTCAAACGATCTGCGATTCAGATCCATCTTGAAATAATAGGGCAATGACCCGCCATAACTTGATATTATATCTCGCAAATAGATACTATCTCCTGTGATCTCATACGTATAAATACCACTTCCTATTTTAGGAAGCTCGTAGCCATTTCTTTTTTCTTTTCCTCTTCTTAGTTCGAATGTTTTCTTTGAGGTAAACATCCTTGTATTAAAATCAATAGTATCTGTTTTTGTGTCCGTATGCACCCATACACCATTTAGATATTTGGTATTCAGTTCATCATTATTTTCCTTACTACAGGAAAATAGCAACAACACAGTGAAAATAGACATTAATTGTAGTACTGTTTTCATTTTAATCGGTATTTAGTTGTTTGTTATTATTTTTCAATATTGTTTTCATGTAGTCCTATTATTCCATTAAACGGGTTTCAAGTACCTGATTGACAGAGAAATTCTCGAGTCCCAGATAGTATGCGGCCGTATCAACCAATGCTTCCATCGGAACAAGTCCGATCACTTCGGCGCCCACCACAGGCACTCCGTAACGTTGCGCTTCGATGCGCACTAGCTCATGGGCCCGGTAGATCGCTGTTTTGGTGTAGTCGGTCAGGTTCATCGATACCTGTGTGATGCCACGATCTTCCAGCACCACACCCATCGCTTTGCAGAACCGCAATCCTCCGCCGACATGGCGTACTTTTTTGCTGATAGCGGTCGCGATCTCCAGATTATTAGTACCCAAGTTCACATTGTAAGCCACCAACGGCATGCGTGCGCCGATAGCAACGACCCCGGCCGTGGGATGCGGTTTAAAAGGGCCGAAATCGGGTGTCCATTCCGGCAGTTTCATCTTATCGGACAATCCCTCAAATTCGCCCTTACGTACGGCGGAGAGATTTTCGCGGTGCGTTGCCGAAGCCGATTTCTCGTAAAGATAGACCGGAAGGCCGAATCTCTCTCCCACCGTTTGTGCAACCTCCTTCGACAAAACCACCGCTTCTTCCATCGTCACGTTTTTAATCGGGATAAACGGCACCACATCCACCGCTCCCATGCGGGGATGCTGGCCGTGGTGTTGTGTAAGGTCAATCAACTCCACTGCTCGTCCTATCGCTTCAATCACTGCGTTTTTCAATGCTTCCGGTTCACCTGCTACGGTAATCACCGACCGGTTATGATCCGCATCTCCACTGTAATCCAACAGTTTTACACCCTCTTTACCGCGGAATGCATCCGCAATCTTCTCGATCTTTTGTTTGTCGCGTCCCTCACTGAAATTGGGCACACACTCCATGATTTTGTTCATATGAATATATTTTTGAAGGTCATTTACCGAAACTCTTTTGTTGATAAATTATATATTCTTGTTTCAGTATTGTCTTTATCATCTGAAAAACAGATTTCAATTTCGTCATTACTGATATACTTTGCTCCACATAACCACCATATTGAAGTGATTGATAAAGAATAATTGTTTATTGGAAACGGTGAAAATTCTTCTAAATTATATCTTTTAACCATATTTCCGGATTCATCATAAGTAACCATAACATCAACCCCATATCCTAGGGAACTCCAATTATCAAAAGTAACAATTGATTTTCCATCATTCGCAACAATTACAAAATTCGGGGCAAACCTATTTATCAATTTTTTATCCCATATCTTTATAGTATCGGAATTATAGATTTCATATAATATGGCATGGCAATGTACAATCGCAGTGTCTTCTGCTGAAAATTTACTCTTCTTTTTCGGTTTTGCCGAAAGCCATTTAGAATAATTTTCAGGAATTTCGGTAGGATATACTTTTAATAAAAACTGACCGTTTTCAGACTTGTAGCTTTTGATGGAAGGCGGATCCCATACATCTGAGTGAATTGTCCCGGCAAAAAAAACCAAAATAAACAGTAAAACAAATCTTACTTTCATATTTTTTTTAAGATTTTTTCGATATACTTCTACCATTCTCTCTTTTTTCTCAATCGTTCCACGTTCGGAATTTTCCAACTTCTAAAGGACATCTAACGCATCGAATACCTTTTCATCCACAAGATAAGGTTCGGTGATATGATAACCGTCTGCGTGTGACCGGTTAAACGCATTCACTGTACTTATAGCATTAGAGTTACGGGCCCATGAACGGCGTGCCACACCTCCCATCACATCCCACAACATGGCCGAACGTAGGATCTCATCCACCCGCCTGCTGCCGTCACATACCATACCAAAGCCGCCGTTAACTGCTTTCCCAATACCCACGCCGCCACCGTTATGCAGTGCCACCAGGCTCATTCCACGGGCAACATTGCCGGCAAAGCACTGCACTGCCATATCTGCCATCACGTTGCTGCCGTCCTTGATATTGGCAGTTTCCCTGAATGGTGAATCGGTACCACTCACATCGTGGTGATCACGTCCCAGCATCACGGGGCCAATCTCACCGTTACGCACCATCTCGTTAAATTTCAACGCGATCTTTAATCGTCCTTCCGCATCCTGATAGAGAATACGGGCTTGTGTACCGACTACCAACCGGTTCTTCTCCGCATCGCGGATCCATATCCAGTTGTCGCGATCCTGTCCCCGTCGGTTTGGGTCGATGCACTCCATCGCTGCCCGGTCGGTTCTGACCAGGTCTTCCTGCTTTCCGCTCAGGCATACCCAACGGAAAGGACCGTAGCCATAGTCGAACAGTTCAGGCCCCATAATATCCTCCACATACGAAGGCCAGATAAATCCCTCTTTCTCGTCCCTGCCGTTCTTCGATATCTCCTTCACTCCGGCATCATACACCGCTTTCATAAAAGAATTGCCATAGTCGAAGAAGTAAGTACCTTTGTCCACCAATTTCCGGATTACATCGAAATGGCGTCGGAGCGATGCATCGACCAGTTCCCTGAATGTCAACCGATCTTTATGTAATAGACGGGTACGCTCTTCAAAGGTGATGCCGGCAGGGCAATAACCACCTGTATAGGGTTCATGACACGAAGTCTGGTCGCTTAGCAGTTCTATATGGATATTGTGCTGTTCCGCATATTCCAGCAGATCGACAATATTTCCGTGGTAAGCGATAGAAAGTGGCTCTTTGCGTTTAATCGCTTCATCCGCCCAATGGAATGCCTCGGGCAAATTGCCGGTAATCCGTTGCACCCATCCTTGTGAATGACGTGTTTCAATACGCGAAACATCCACCTCGGCAATAAGCGAAACCGCACCGGCAATATCGGCCGCTTTGGGTTGCGCACCACTCATCCCGCCCAGACCGGAGGAAACAAACAACCGCCCCCGCAGATCACCGTCTTGCGGAATACCCAGCTTTAGCCGGCCCGCATTCAATAGCGTATTGAATGTCCCATGGACGATACCTTGCGGCCCGATATACATCCAACCGCCGGCGGTCATCTGTCCATAGTTAGCTACTCCCATCTGGGCAGCGACCTCCCAATCTGCCAGATTATCGAACATACCCACCATCATCGAGTTAGTGATAATCACCCTGGGGGCATCCGGCCTCGACCTGAACAGTCCCAGCGGATGCCCGCTCTCGATCACCAGTGTCTGTTCCCGCGTCAACTCTTCCAGATACATTTTGATCAGCCGGTATTGCATCCAGTTCTGGCATACCTGCCCGGTTTCACCATACGTGACCAATTCATAGGGATAGAGCGCGATATCGAAACAAAGGTTATTATCGATCATCACCTGAAAGGCTTTCCCCTCCACGCATTTTCCTTTATACTGATCGATGGATTTGGCTTTCAGGTCTCCTTCAGGACGATAGCGATAGCCGTAAATCCGGCCGCGCGTTTTCAGTTCTTCCAGAAATTCAGGTGCTAACTCTGCATGCAATTCCGTGGGAATATAACGCAGTGCATTTTCCAATGCTGTTTTTGTCTGGCGGCTTGTCAGGCTGAACCCACGATCAGGCGCACGACGGATTCCTTCGCGAAATGCAGGATATGAAGGCAATTGATTAGGTAAGGTTATTCGCATTGCTTTAAATTTTTAATGCTGGAAGTAGATCAACATACTTCTTTACAAAATTAGCAATTGATAGCATTTTAAACAAACTTTGATTTTGCTTAAATATTAAAAAACATTAAATAATTTGTAAACAGAAATACTTTATATATATTTGCAGACCAAACGGTCGGTTTACACAAAAAAGAACGATGAACAGTTCAAGAGAGCATATTTTAAAGACAGCCTTTATCCTCTTTATGCATAAAAGTTATAAAGAGGTAACGATGAAAGAGATAGTAGAAAAAAGCGGTCTCTCCAAAGGAGCGTTTTATCACTATTTTCCGAGTAAGGAGAAACTGTTTCACGAAATAGTGGACTCTTTTTATTTCATAGGAATGAAGATTGATTTTGATCGTTTCAGTAAAACTTCATTTTACGATTTTTATCATGACGTCCTTAAGTTTTCTATTACGAAGTTTCTGGAAATGAAAGATTTTCTGGAAGACACCTATGATCAAGACGATATCTCCTATTTTACTCTGGTGCTTGATGCGGTAAAGCTTTTTCCCGGATTTAAAGAAAAGATGAAGCAAATTCATACCACGGAATTGACCTCATGGGAAAACGCGGTACAATCGGCAATGGATCGTGGCGAAATCAAAAGCAGGATGACTGCACGTCAAATCGCACAATTATTTATTTACTCCAGTGACGGCATTACACCACATCTGGTTATGGACGGCAGAATCAGGGAAGTACATAGTGAAATTCAGGCTTTATGGGACGGACTATACGCTGAGGTGAAAGCGTAATTTTTTTTACAGTATAAAAGACCGACCGGTCGGTTTTAATATACAATAAATCGATTTGATGTCTTATCTGTAAGACTTTCTCACTAACAGAAACAGAAACAAATGATCCAGATGATAATATACTATCCACAATAACATACCGACTGGTCGGTACTAAATAAAAGAAAAGATGATGACGAAAAAAGAAATCCTCACAATGCTGTTTATTTTTTCCATAGTACAGCTATCGGGACAGGACACAAAGATGTCGCTGTCACTGAAACAATCCTGCCTATTGGGGATTGAACAAAATATGAACGTACAGAACGCTGCGTTGGAGCAGCAAAAGGCCCGCTTCCGTTTACGGGAAGCCGAAAGCAAGTTGTATCCACAATTGGAAGCGTATAGTAATTTCAGCTATTATTACGCTATACCGAAACTGATCATTCCCGGAGAGATATTCGGCCAAACAGGTCTAATCCCGGTGGAGATAGGTACTAAATTCGATTGGTCGAATGGTTTCAGGGCAACACAATTATTATACAGTCAAAGTTATTTTACTTCATTGAAGCTTGCCCGGCAGATGGGAACACTGAGTGAGTTGGATCTGCAACAGAAAAAAGAAGAGATCATTTTCCAGGTGTCACAGTTATATTATTTATGCCAGGCCACCCATGCACAGATTTCATTCTTGAAGGCAAGTAGAAAGAATATGGACCGTCTGCTTGAGATCACCGAATTGCAAAGCAGGAACGATCTTATCCGGAAAACAGATCATTCCAGGGTAGCCGTAGCCGCAGACAACCTGCAAACCCAGATCGACAATCTGGACCAGCTATATAGCAACCAATTAGGATTGTTGAAGTATCTTATCGGGTTACCCATGGAAACAGAAGTGGTTTTATCCGACACCTTTGCTTTTTCACAGGAGAATATGCTGGTTGATCTATTCAACAAGACCGGACTTCCGGAGAGGACGGAATTGCAGGTATTGGACAAACAGATCGAAATAACCGAACTTACCCGGAAATCGGCCCGACAATCCTATCTACCGACATTGACCGGCTTCGGACAATTATATTATCAGGGACAACGGAACGAATTTGATTTTCTCAAAGGAGGAGATGATAAATTTTACAAAGTCGGCGTTGTGGGGATCAATTTCACCATTCCCCTTTTCGACGGTTTTGAGAAACGCTCGAAAATAAAACAGTACGATCTGGAACTGATGCAATTGAAGAACAGACGGGAAAATATACTGGAATATTTCTCCAAAGAACTTGTCGACGCCCTGCACCGGTATAGGAACAACATGGAAATCCTACGCCGACAGGAAAAGAATATACAGGTTGCGGAAGAAATATACGATGTCAGTCTACAGGGGTACCGGCAACAAGTTGTTCCGCTTTCCGATCTGCTAATGTCGGAGAACGAACTCACCGAAGCACATCTCTCCTACTCCAATGCATTGATGCAACTGAAAAATGCCGGACTGGAGATGAGGAAAGTGAAAGGGGAAATGCTTTTGATAATTGACAATTGACAGTTGACAATTGAAAATGGATGGATAATGAAGTGTGAAAAATGAAAAGTAATTTATTGATTTAACGATTTTGGATTTTGGAATCTTGAATTTTGAATCTCAAATCTTGAATTACAAATAGACGTAGTCAAATCTTGAATTTTGAATCTTGAATTTTTTAATAAACAAACATATGAAACGAATTAAAAGGTATGCCGTGATAGGGATTATTATTGCTATAGCAGCTTTGGGAATCCTTCAACTGGTGAACAACAAGAAACGATTAGACAATGAACTGCAAGCCATGCAACAATACAGCATGGTTATCCCGGTGGAAGTTGTTGTCCCGAAAAAGCAAAGCATTTCACAACGTATTACGGAAAACGGTGTATTGACATCGGGGGCCGAAGTAACGATCCTTTCCGAAACATCCGGTAAAGTATTATCGGTCAACGGAAATACCGGGGATAAGGTGTATGCGGGACAAATCCTTATCACAGTTGAAAAAGAGTTGGCCGAAAGTCAGTTTCAACTGGCGAAAACCAATCTGGAACATGCGGAAAAAGACCTGGCACGTTATGACAATCTGGCGGGAGGAGAAGCCGTGACACAACAGCAACTTGAAGCCATAAAACTGAAATACCGGGATGCACAGGCTCAATTCACGGCATCGAAGAAACAACTGGAAAACACAACCATCCGTTCTCCGGTCAGCGGGATAATCACAAGCCGCTCGGTAGAAAAAGGCTCTTTCCTATTACCTTCCGCTCCGGTATTCACCATTGTGGAACAGGACCGGATGGTGTTCACGGTGAATATGGCAGAGGAAGATATTCTGGCGCTCGAAACGGAACAGAAAGCCGAAATATTCATTGATGCGTTTCCGGAAAATTCTTTCACGGCCCATATCCGGGGGATCAGTACCGTACCGGATCTGTCGGGACGATACAAAGTGGAAATGAAATTGAACAATCCCGGCGGCATGTTGCGGGCGGGAATGAACGGAAGAACCGTCTTCACGAACGAGACCGGTAACGACGGGCTTGTTATCCCCCGTAAATGCATCGTCGGCAGTGTCAGGGACGGAAAAGTATTCACCGTCAGCGGCGACACTGTGATCTCCGGGCAGGTAAAAGCCCGGACATTGAATGAGACCGAAGTCCTGGTGACGGAAGGCGTAACGGAAACCGACAGGATCGTCCTTTCCGGACAGATCAATCTGGAGGATGGCAGTAAAATAAGAATACTAAACCCATAAAAACGACCGCAATGAATCTATCGGAATTATCTGTAAAACGTCCCACGCTCGTGGTCGTTGTGTTTACCGTGCTCGCGTTTCTGGGTATCCTGAGCTACCGGTCATTGAAATATGAACTGATACCCGAATTCAGTTCACCGATCTTTACGGTGGTAACCGCCTATCCGGGTGCAGGTTCCGTTGAAGTGGAGAACAGCGTGTCCAAACCTATCGAGGAAGCCCTTTCGGGTTTACCCAGCATCGATGTCATCCGTGCTATCTCGCAGGAAGGTGTTTCCATCGTGATGGTTACGCTGCAAATCAATGCCGATGTCGATCCCATTGTGAACGATGCGGTACGGAAAATACAGGCCGCCCGGAGTGTATTACCACCGCAGGCGCTGGAACCTACCGTCACGAAACTATCGGTCAACGCCCTGCCCGTTATGGTGTTGAGTGTAAAGGCCGATATGCCTGCCACGGAATTGTTCGACGAACTGAATTACCGTATCAAACCGGCATTCGCAAAAATAGAAGGAGTAGCCGAAATCGATTTCCTGGGAGCAACCGAACGGGAAATACAGGTCAATGTGAATCACGATAAACTGGATAATTACAATTTATCAATCCTACAGGTAGTCAATGCAATACAAACATCCAATCTCGATTTTCCCGCGGGAAAGATCACGACTGACCTCAATCAGACTATGTTACGGATGTCGGCAAAATTCACGCAGATACGGGAAATCGCTGATCTGGTGATTACCGGACGGAGCGACGGCTCACTGGTAAAACTTAAAGATGTGGCCGAGATCATCGACACGGAAAAAGATGCCGGCACACTGTACCGTGTGAACGGTGAGCCGGCCGTAGGCATCCAGATCAAAAAACAGGACGGGGCTAATACCGTTGCCGTGTGCGATGCGATAAAGGAAGAGATTATATCGCTCGAGAACCGGTATGCCGCGTCGAACATGCAGTTCACTATCCCGCAGGACGGTTCGCTGATCATTATCGACGCTGCCGACTCGGTGCGTTTCGACCTGATACTGGCCGTAATACTGGTAACGTTCGTCATGCTCTTTTTCCTGCATAGCGTGCGCAATGCCGTTATCGTGATGATCGCCGTACCCTTGTCCATTGTTTCCACGTTCGTCGGCATGGAACTGTTGGGATACACCCTCAACCTGATCACGTTGCTAGCGCTCTCTCTGGTGATCGGTACGTTGATCGACGATGCCATCGTGGTACTCGAAAACATATACCGCCATCTGGAAATGGGAAAAAGCCGCCTGCAGGCAACCGTCGACGGGATACGGGAAATCGGGTTGAGCGTGGTATCCATTACCATGGTACTCGTGGTGGTATTTTTTCCTGTCGCATTGTCCCAAAGTATCATATCGCCGGTGATCGCACCGTTCGCCATGGTGATCGTGATCTCGGTTTTAATCAGCTTGGTGGTGGCCTTTACCGTGGTTCCCCTGCTGACATCACGTTTTTCAAAACTCGAAACCCTTGACCGGAAGACAGGATGGAGCAGGATCATTACCGGCTTCGAACAGGGAATGATCGCTTTCTCCAATGCCATTCAACAACTTCTTCAATGGTCGCTTCGCCGGAAATGGATCACGATGGCCATTGCAACCCTGTTGTTTACAGGCTCACTGATGCTGGTGGCAGGTGGTTTCATCGGTAGCGAGTTTCTTAATATAGGAGATACGGGCGAATGCATTGTGAAAGTGGAATATCCCAAAAACTACACCATTGAACAAAATAACCTGATGACACGCAAGATAGAAGAGGTCATCAGTCAGAAACCCGAAGTAATCGGTATTTACTCAACTATTGGTGGCGGATCCGGTTTTCTCGCGGCACAAAGCGGGAATAATCAATCTGAGATCAATATCAAACTGGTGGATAAAACAAGACGGGATATTTCGTCGAACCTGTTTGTGAAAAGGCTGGAAAACGAACTGAATGAAACCTTTACCGATGTAAAAGTAGAATCGGCGGTAGTAAGCCTTATCGGTGGTGCCGATGAAGCACCGATCCAGGTTGTCTTTCAGTCGTCGGATATGGATACCCTGATGGTTTTCGCCGAACAAATGCGCAGGCAGATCAGTGAGATACCCGGGGCGAATAATGTCAGGCTAACTATCGAAAGCGGAAATCCGGAAGTAGTGATCAGGCCGGATAAGCAAAAGATGGCACGATTAGGATTATCGCCGGAGATAGTCGGGGCTACGATCTATACCTCTTTCAGTGGAAATAGCGATAGTAAATTTCAACAGGGAAATTTCGAGTACAATATCAACGTGCGCCTCGACGCTTTTAACCGGCAATCGATCAGCGATGTGGAGAACCTGACGTTTATGAATGCTGCCGATCAAACGGTCAAACTCAAACAATTCGCTTCCGTGACAGAAGAAACAGGAACGTCGCAACTCGAACGTTACGGACGTATATCGTCGGTGATGCTCGAATCGCAGGTATTGGGACGAGCCATGGGGGATGTCGGAAACGATGTTATCTCCTTTCTCGAAAAAACCGATTTTCCGGAAGGCGTCACCTGGCTACCCGAAGGGGAAATTAAATACCAGGAAGAAACATTCGGCAGTATTGGTACGGCCTTGCTGATCGCCATCGTGTTGGCCTACCTGATCATGGTAGCGCTGTATGAATCTTTCCTGCATCCTTTCGTGGTATTGTTCTCCATTCCCCTTTCCATTATCGGCGCTTTGCTGGCGCTGGCACTGACGGGACAGGCCCTCAGTATTTTCAGTCTGCTCGGCATTATCATGCTGGTGGGCCTTGTGCTCAAAAATGCCATTCTGGTAGTAGACTTTACCAATCATCTGCGCAGGGAAGGAAAAAACATCCACGATGCGCTGACAGAGGCAGTACAACTCCGGCTCCGTCCTATCGTGATGACCGCGATCTCCACGGTGATCGGGATGCTGCCTATTGCCCTGTCACACGGTACGGGAAGCGAATGGAAGAGCGGTATGGGATGGGTACTGATCGGCGGACTTCTCAGTTCGATGTTGCTATCGTTAGTGGTAGTACCCGTGGTGTATATGATTGCCGAACAGGCAAAAGCATTTATTAAAAAAGGAAATAGATTTTTAAGTTGATTAAAATACTATGCGATTTATCATTATTAAGAATAATTTCATAAATATCGTATACTTCAAAATTGGATTAAAAACAATATGAAAGAAAAAACAGAAAAAAAATGAAACAACCTTTAGCCTACATTCATCCCGACGCGAATATCGCGCCAACGGTCGAGATAGAGCCATTTGCCATCATTGATAAAAATGTTGTCATCGGAGAGGGAACCCGTATCGGTTCCAACGTGAGAATTATGGAAGGTACACGAATCGGTAAAAACTGCCATATCTTTCCCGGGGCGGTGATAGGCGCCATTCCCCAGGATCTGAAATTCAGGGGAGAAGAAACACTTGCCGTTATCGGCGACAATACAACCATACGGGAATTCGTGACCGTCAACAGGGGAACCATTGCCAGGGGTAAAACCATTATCGGGAATAATTGCCTGATCATGGCTTATTGCCATGTCGCACATGACTGTATGCTGGGCAACAACATAATCATGGCTAATACGACACAACTGGCAGGAGAAGTTGTGATTGACGATCATGCTGTTTTAAGCGGCGGTATACTGGTGCATCAGTTTACGCATATCGGTTCGCATGTGATGATCCAAGGGGGTTCAAAAATAAACAAAGATATTCCCCCTTTTGTAAAAGCGGGACGCGACCCCGTTTCATATACAGGCATCAATTCCATAGGATTGCGGCGACGAAATTATACCAACGGACAGATAGAAAACATCCGGAACATTTACCGTTATCTCTATCTGATGGGGATGAATACATCGCAAGCACTCGAACGCATTGAAGCCGAATTTCCCGTCACAAAAGAACGCGATGATATTTTGCTTTTTGTACGCAACTCTTCACGCGGAATTATTAAAGGGCAGCCGGAACATAAGAGTAAAAAAGCATCTGCTTTATCATATTAAACCGGTTATGACCAAAGTAGAGACCTATATGTACTATGGATAATAAAACGGCTATAAATGGGTTTTCTAATTTAATAAATCATTGGAAATAAACATTGAATAAATATGTTGAATCGTGTTTTTAAACTGGCATCCTGGCATTTTATCATTGCAATAGTGGTATTTTATATCCTGACCGTTATGGTTGCGGACATCAAAGTTAAACAAATGCCATTAGCATCAGTGCATACTAATTTAATTGAGATCGAGGAGATCGAATTGAATAATGAAGAACTCAATTTTGTGTTTTTCCATGACAGTAATTCGGAACTCTGCGAAAAGATGAGATTTAATATTGAGAAACTGATCGAGAGTAATCATGAACCGGTTTGTTTCTACGCGATAGATGTAAGCAAAAACCCCCGACCTTTTTATGAACACAATGTATCCGGCACCCCTAATATATTGGTTTTTAAGGGGGATAGAGAAATAAAAAGGATCATGGGAGTAGTGCCCTATAAAAATTTAACAAGTATCGTTCAAAGAATAAGAAAATATGCATAGGATAAAGCAGTTAAGATGAATCAAAGAACAATAAGAAACAATCCTTATGTCAGAAAAATGATAAAACAAATAAATTTATTCTTCAAATTAAACTGGTTCGTATTCGTTTGTGTATTGTCAGGAATAATTATCGGTTACATATACTGGTATTATTGGGGAATATATTACGGCACTCTCCCTCTCTCTTCCGTGTGCTGGGTAAATTGCACCTACGGAGGATTGATCGGGGGATTCCTGGGTAGTTTAATAAAGGAATAATTTTGAGGAACCCCCGATGACGTTACAAATATTACAAAAGTGCATACCTCAGCATTTATGCGAAACAGGGAAAGATAAGAGAAGACGGGGCATCAATCCTTCAGGGCTTTCCATACTTCAACCGGATAGTCTGACTCAATGATGTCGGGACTTATCCTGATTGCTTGTCTGTAGGCAGATTCTCTTTCTTCGGCTGTTCTTAGCCGGTCGAGTGATGGAGCGTATGACACCATACATCTGACACCTTTGGCCCGTAACTGTTCTACAATATGTCTGTTGGAGTCGTTAATCGTCTGTCCTACATAAGCAATCATGCTTTCCCAGGGAACACCCGAAATAGCAATATCTGCGAATTCTTCATCAGTCCTTGCGAATACTGACAACATGATTCCCGGTAATCTGTCGGAATAATATCTTGCCTGTGCTCCGGTGTGTACTGTAAGCATTACATGCTTTTCCGCCTTGTGCTTCTTGATTAACTCCACAATCATATGAAGCGGTACATCTTTCTTATCGAGATTGACAACGGTCTTGCCTTTACTCCATTTGATCACCTCTTCGAGTGTGGGTATTTTGGCAGAAGTGACATTTCCTTCATGATCTTTTAGTCTTACCGATTGTAGCTCGGAGAAGGCATAATCAGAGAGATTACCGGTCGCATCAGTAGTCCTGTCCAGTGTGGCATCATGCATAAGTACAATAATACTATCTTTGGTCAGGCGGGGATCTATCTCGAAGAAAGCAGGCATTTGGCTCAACACATGCTGGAATCCTTCAATGCTATTTTCCGGATATCCGGCTTCACGACCTCCTCTATGCCCGCTTACCAAGATTGAGCTATCACCTTTATAGGCAAAATATTGATGCGTATCTTTGAGCTTTTTAAATTTAATATAATTTTCTTCACCCTTTCCGGATTTGCAGCTGTTAAGAGACAGCAGTATAACCAACAAAAGAGAGATAGCAAAAAGTAGATTGTTATTGATTTTTATCATAATTATCCTATAGCTTATTCGAGTTTTGCAACATCGTATAATAGTAACTAAATCATGCGAAAGGTCTCAAAGAGTATTCGCTCTTCAAAAATATAACATAAAGATAGAAAAAACTAATAATATGCTCACTAAACGGATAAAAATATGTATGGGCAACCCAAAGAATAATAATACCGGACAACTAACAAGTATAAAAAAGAGCGAACAAAGCCGCTCTTTCCATTTTTTCATTTTTATGGTTTTGGTTATTGCAATCTGACAAGACGGTAAAGGAGCTGTTGAATAGCTTCCTGGATATCATCGAGGATCGATCCTGAAAAGTCTTCTGTAAACAAATCACGTTTGGAATCCACATACTCGTAGAAGCCCGTAGCGTGCTTTACAATATCTCCCGGGACAGAAGTTTGGGGAATCACGATATCCAAATCACCCTTCAACGCGTAAGTAGTTTCGGTAATCCGGTCCAGCAAGCCAGTCAGAGTATCTATAGCCTGATCCAGAGCAATATGCTGGGCATAACTACCTTTACCTGTCACATGCCAATGATAAAGCTTTAAACTATTGTTAAATGAAAAAAGTTCTCCAATGAAAGTTCCGATTTCCTTGCTAGCGGAACTTGTCTTTGATTTTGGTTGTTTTGCTGTTACTGTGCTCATAACTATTATTTTTAGATCGTTAATATATATCAAACAAACCAGAAAGAAAAAAGTGCTCACTTGTTGATTGAAGATATTTATAACCCATACACTTTAACTATATATTAGTTACTTTATATCGCGAAATACCCGCCTAATTTTGTATCTTTGAAGATATTTTAAAAAAGATTGCAACATGAATTACAAACTGGAAATCTGTGCCAACTCCGTCGCCAGTTGCCTGGAAGCCCAAAAGGGAGGTGCTTATCGGGTAGAACTATGTGCTGCCATCCCAGAAGGGGGCACCACCCCGTCGTATGGCGATATTACCGTGGCAAGGGAACTGTTGGATATCAAGCTGAATGTAATTATCCGTCCGAGAAGTGGAGACTTTCTCTATTCGGCACTGGAGCATAGGATCATGCTGAAAGATATCGAAATAGCCCGCCAACTGGGAGTCGACGGTGTAGTGATCGGATGCCTCACGGCAGAGGGTGAAGTGGATATGGAGCGGAACCGGGAACTGATTGACGCCGCGGGGGAGATGAGCGTCACCTTCCACCGTGCATTCGATATGTGTCATGATCCATTCGACAGTCTTGAAAAAATCATTTCTCTGGGATGCCATAGGATACTCACATCGGGGCAACAGCAACAGGCAGAACAAGGTGTTCCACTCCTGAAAGAGTTGGTGCAACGCGCGGACGACCGCATTATCATTATGCCCGGCAGTGGCATCAACATGAACAATATAACTACCATTGCAAGGGAGACCGGAGCAAAGGAGTTCCATCTTTCTGCAAGAAAACCGGTAGAAAGTGCCATGATCTATCGCAATCCCAATATCAAAATGGGAGGCACTGCGGTGGTGATTGAGGAATATGAACAACAGGTCACCAATTCGAATTTGGTACATAATACGTTGAAAGCGTTGGAAAATCTTTCAATTTAAATAGCTTTTCTCTCGGCTTTCACTATATTTCCATTATATAGGATGCGCCTTGGAAAATTTCAAGCAAGCTTGGTTTTTCTCTCGGCTTTCACTATATTTGCATCATATCTATTTAAATTCCAACAATTATGGGTAGAAATAGTAAAATGCTAATGACAAAATAAATACTGTTTCTTGAATCGGGCCTCTAAATCATTTTGGAATATGAAACACAGTTGTCCTATTTTAATAGTTTTGTTTGCATTGATCATATCTTCCTGCTCCGAAGACGATGCAAAACTCATTTATGAGCCGGGCATATACAGGCCTTACAAACAGGATATCTCACCTATTTACGCTTTTACCGACAACAAAGAGATTGATGGTAGTTCTATAAAAGTAACAGGCCCGTCGGGAAAGACCGGTGATATTCATATTGTAGATATGGAACCCAGGGTGGATGCATTGAGAGAACCAACAATACGATATAACACCATTCTTCTGGGAAGAAGAGGTACGGCCAGAGTCTTCTGTCCAACCTGTTTGGATGTCCCTATGCAAATAAGTGTAAAGAATGATAGCCTCTTTTTGGCGCCAAAAGATTTGACAGAGGCAGTGAAATTTGCCCCCTATACTGAAATGGGCCTTGCTGTTGTCAGCGGAGAGGAAGCGGAACTCCATACAACTTTACGGGGGAAAATAACGGAAGGAGGATTTATACTATCTACTTATAATATTTTCATTAAATCTTCAAGTAATACAAAAGGCACTGCTGATGCCAATTATCTCGATCTCGATTATCTGAAAAGCGAACTTAAGAAGAACGACACTTTGGTATATGTGAAAAAAGAAACTTATTTTAGGAAACCATAGGAAACTGGCCCCTTTCCATTATTGATGAGTCTATCAATAGATATGCAATAGAATTAAAAGACCTCAATAATAAAAAAGTAAAGAGTATCTTTGTGCTATCAATCGCGTAAAGAAAAAGTGAATAATTACAAAACCCAAAGAAAATGAAGAGAATCAAACAATCGATCATTGCCATAGTGATCGCTCTGCTTACTGTGTCCTGTAATACGGGTGGCAGTGGTACGGCAGAAGCCAATTATGAAGTAGTCCCCTTACCCAACGAAATTAACATAAAGGAGGGAATTCCTTTCACATTTTCAGGAAGTACCAGGATCGTCTATCCGGAAGGTAATGAAAAGATGCAACGCAATGCCGAGTTCCTGGCGGAATATATGGAATTATCCACGGGAATCAAACCGGTTGTCACGATTGACATTCATGATCAGAACGCCGTTATCCTGTCCACAGGATTAAAAAATGAAAATCCCGAAGCATACCAAATCACCGTCGACGAGCAAACCATCCGGATTGACGGTGCCTCTGAAGCTGCGGTATTCTACGGTATCCAAACATTGCGCAAGGCCACTCCTGTGGAGAAAAAAGGAGCTGTTTCCTATGCCCCTGCCACGATTATCGATGCACCCCGTTTCGGTTACCGCGGCTCAATGCTCGACATAGCCCGCCACTTCCAGCCGGTGGAATTTGTAAAGAAATATATCAATCTGCTGGCACTGCATAATATCAACCGTTTCCACTGGCATCTGACCGACGACCAGGGATGGAGGATACAGATCGATGCGTACCCGAAACTAACAGAAGTAGGATCGATGCGTAAAGAAACGGTGATCGGCCGTAACAGCGGTGGATATGACGGTATACCACACGGTGGTTTCTATACAAAAGAAGAACTCAAAGAAATAGTGGCATACGCACAAGAACGCTATATTACCGTGATCCCCGAAGTGGACCTTCCCGGACATATGCTGGCAGCACTGGCTGCTTATCCTGAATTGGGATGTACCGGCGGACCATACGAAGTAGAGGGATCATGGGGGGTATTTGATGATGTACTCTGCGCAGGAAACGATTCTACCTATATCTTCCTTGAAGCGGTATTGACAGAGGTGATGGAGATATTCCCGTCAGAGTATATCCATATCGGTGGGGATGAATCGCCGAAAACACGTTGGGAAGAATGCCCCCGCTGCCAGGCACGGATCAAGGAACTGGGACTGAAGGACCACGACGGAAATACTGCAGAACACTACTTGCAGAGTTATGTGACGGCCCGCATGGAACAATTCCTGAACAGCCACGGAAGAAGAATCATCGGATGGGATGAGATTCTCGAAGGTGAACTGGCTCCCAATGCTACCGTGATGTCGTGGCGCGGTATGGGTGGAGGTATTGAAGCTGCACAGATGGGACATGATGTGATCATGACACCTACCACTTATGCTTATTTCGATTATTATCAGACGCACAATACCGAAGAGGAACTTTTTGGCATTGGCGGATACCTCCCTATTGAACAGGTTTATAGCTTTGAACCGGCACCGGAAACACTTACTCCTGCACAAAGAAGACATATCCTCGGAGCACAGGCCAATCTCTGGACCGAATATATCAAAACACCTGATCATGTGGAGTATATGCTCTTACCCAGACTGGCTGCCATGAGCGAGGTACAGTGGATGCAACCCGAAAAGAAAGATTATCAGCAATTCCTAAAACGATTGCCGAGACTGCTGAAGCTTTATGACAAACTGGGATATAACTATGCCAGACATATCTTTGATGTGCAGGCCACACTTACTTCCAATACCGACAAGAATGCCCTTGATGTGGAATTCTCCACCATTGACAATGCTCCGGTATATTACACCCTGGATGGCAGTGAACCGACGGAAACCTCAACACGTTATGAAGGCAGATTCTCCATACAGGAGGACGCCACACTGAAAGCAGTCGCCATCCGTGAAGGAGGAGAAAATAGCCGCCTCTTCAATGAGACAATCAAAGTCACCAAGTCGACCTATAAACCTATCGAGTTATTGACAAAACCAGCCTCCGGCTATGCTTATACAGGGGCAACCATGTTGGTGGACGGCCTAAATGGCAGCAGCACCAATTACCGCACCGGACGATGGATGGGTTTTCAACGGGACGATCTTGTAGCAGTAATCGATATGCTGGAACCTGCGGAAATCAGTACTGCTGAAGTCCGTACTGCTGTGGTTACCGGCGATTGGATCTTCAATGCTTCGGCCATTGAGATAGCCACTTCTGACGACAACAAGCATTTCACGACGGTAGCCACGAAGAAGATTGTAGACGATGCAACAGATAATTATGAAGGGATTTTCACCCATGATGTTTCATTTGACCCGGTGATTGCCCGCTATTTCAAGGTGACGGTGAAAACCTCTGTGATACCCGAATGGCATCCCGGAAAAGGAGGAAAAGGATTTATCTTTGTAGATGAAATAAGATTAGACTAAAATTAAACGGGATATGTACGGACAAAACCGTATTAAGACCCAATACTATCAACAAGGCCTGCACGGGATACGATCCCTGATGCAGGCCTTGTCATCTATTATGAAACCGTTTACCAATATTGTATTCAAACAGGTTTACCAACCTTTCTGAACATTATATTTCCTCAACCTTATTATTTATTTTTGCAGCGAGTAAAGCAATTGGATTTCTTCGGCCCAGAGCGATTCATCCGGGGTCTCAAGGATTAACGGCAGATCGTCGAGCCGCGGATCGTTCACGATAAAAGAGAACATATCCATACCCATCACTCCCTTACCGAGGCTGTCGTGCCTGTCTACCCGAGTTGCCAGCTCTTTTTTCGAGTCATTGATATGCATCCCTTTTAAATAGTGGAAACCCACTATCCGGTCGAACCGGCTGAACGTCTCATCATACCCTTCTCTCGTTCTGATCTCATAACCGGCAGCGAGAGTGTGTGCCGTATCGAGGCAGACACCTACCCTACTCTTATCATCTACCTTATCGATAATATGGGCAATCTGCTCGAAAGTGTACCCAAGGTTGGTCCCCTGCCCGGCGGTATTCTCGATAACGGCTGTCACTCCATTCGTCTTTTCAAGTGCTATGTTGATCGACTCGGCAATCCGGTCTAGGCAGGCATCGACCGGCATTTGATTCAGGTGGCTTCCCGGATGGAAATTAAACCGGTTCAATCCCAGATGTTCGCAGCGTTTCATCTCATCATTAAAGGCTCCCCTTGATTTCTTCAGGGCCTCTTCTTCAGGATGGCCCAGATTGATCAGATAACTGTCGTGCGGAAGAATATGATCGGGTGAATAACCCAGTTCTTCGCAACGCGACTTAAAAAGGTCGATATTCTGTTGGGTATAGGGTGATGCAAACCACTGACGCTGGTTCTTCGTAAAGAAAGCAAATGCCTTTGCCCTGATGGCGTGCGCGTTGAGGGGTGCATTCTCCACACCACCTGATGCACTGATATGAGCTCCGATAAATTTCATGATTTATTTTATTTTGATCGTATATTTGTTATTTAATGCTTTGAGGGCCGAAAATGTTCAGTTATCGATGTCCGGCAAAGATATGATGGTAAAGGTTCAATTACAAAAGAAGAATAAACATTCTTCAAAAAAAGAGGGTACGCAATGAAAATATCTTTTTTCCGTTTAAGGTCGAGTTAAAGTCCTCAATCAACTCAGGATGGTTATTTTTCAGATGCGACCTCACAATCGACAGCGATTCCGAATATTTATTATATACTGTTTTTTTGCTCACGGACAACACTTTTGCAGTTTCTTCCACCGACCAGTCATTAATCCGCAACCAGAATGTTTTCCGCACTACATAGGGCTGTTTATCCAATGCTTCACGAATTACCAGTAATAACTCTCTTTCATCCAATCCGGCAGTAATATCCTGATAGTTAAACTCCATAGTTTCTTCCAATTGATCTATGGAGATCATATTTTTCAATGTTTCCCGATACACATCCAGCACTCTGAAACGAAGGTTTCTCAACATATAGGATTGTACTGACCCCTGTTCATTACATTTCAGGAAAGAGGGATCTTCCCACACCTTTATCCAGAATTCCTGAATAAGATCGTCTGTTCGCTCCTGATCGTTCAATGCCTGGTAAACAAATTTGTAGATTAGTTTGATATAACGGTCATAGAGCAAAGCAAAAGCTTTCCGATCCTTTTCCGAAATTAACCCAAGCAAAAAATAATCCGTCTTTTTAATCATAGGGTCTCCTTAACTGCATCTGATTTCACTACAAAGAAACATTATTTCATCCATAAAAAGGAAGATAAACCGCATTAAGTTTTTACTACGAAAAAATTACAAAAATGTTACTATTTTTTCATTCATCGAAAAATGGTCAGTCCATAATCGTCACAATAATAAACATTATGAGATAAATCAAAAAACACATTAAGTTTTATTAACCAAAAAGTCAGGGAAAAACAAACTCTCAATTCCGTAATATATATAAGAAAGAACCGAAAAATGAATATGGATAAAGATAAGTTGCCTGAAAAAAATAATGAAGAAAAATTTTTATTAAAATATTTTCTTCGGCGCATTCATAACAATGAAACTACTCAAAAGGAGAAAAATGTTATAGAGTTATTAAAGCAGTCTTATGAACCGGCTAGAGGAATAAGAAGATTAACCGACAAGGGGTTAAAGAAGGCCATCGCAAGGAACCGGAAACAAATCATGAAAGAGATCGGGACCTCCCAATATTCCAAAGGAAAGACTATACGGCGCATTCCTTTAGTTATAGGAAGCAGTGCCGCCGCAATTGCTTTACTTCTTATCTTATTGACATTCCCGTTCACCAAAGATCCATCTCTTACAGATACAACAGCGATACCGTCGGAATCTTCTTCGATTGAAAAACAATTTACAACCGGTAACGATATGAAAAAGATCGTACTGGCCGACGGCTCTACCATTTTCCTCAATCAGGGAACAACTATCAGCCTGCGACAGGGAAAATTCAACGCTCATACCCGTGAAATATGGCTGGATGAAGGAGAAGCATTCTTCGATGTGAAAAAAGAGGCAAGCCGGCCTTTTATCGTTCATACTCCCAATGGGATCAGTACACAGGTATTAGGTACTTCTTTCAATATAAGAGCATATGCCCAATTGGAAGAACAGGTAATCTCGGTCAATACGGGCCGGGTACAGGTATATGATGAAAAAGAGAATAAAATTATCCTGGATCCGGATTATAAAGTCTCTGTCAAAAACGGGAATAACGAGTTTGTAGCCGGTAAAACAGATGCCGGAAACATATCTGCATGGCGGTCGGGAACAATTATGCTGGAACAGGCAACCATCAGGGAAGTTGCTTTCAGGCTGAAACAGGCATTTAATATTACCCTGATCTACGATCATGCTGTAAATGACAACGAAAGGATAGTAACATCATTTACTTTAAACACACCACAAGAAGAAGTACTTACCACAATATGTAAATTATATAATGTGCATTATAAAAGAAATAACAACAGAGTTGAATTGATTAAATAGGACAAAATTATGGGAATTAAAATGGATGAAATGCGTAGGATCACCCTCTCAGTCGTGATATTGTGTTGGGTGAGTATTGGAAATTTGTCTGCCACTGTACAGAATGTCAGTAGTTTTCCTGCCGAGTCGATGATACACAGATTGGAGCGACTCAATGAAATTGGAAAAACTACAGGGCAATCCGTATCATACAATGCTACAGAGATTCAGAATGAAGAAGCTCCTGCATTTGATGCTGAAACCAATAATATGGAAGAGTGGCTGTATAAATCACTGAGCCAATCGGAATTTACATATGAGAAGAGGAATAATAACCATTACCTCGTTGTTCGAAATAAGCAGGCAGAACCCGAACCGGAACAAACACAGCCGGTGTCTGTTCTCTCCGGACGTGTAACAGATATACATAATGAGCCACTTATCGGTGTAAATATTGTAGAAAAAGGGACTTCCAACGGAACTGTGACCGATATAGACGGCCGGTATTCTTTATCCGTTCCTACCGATGCCGTGATCATATTTTCTTATATTGGATATACTGCCCAGGAAATACCTCGTAACGGCCGGAGCACGATAGACATCGTATTGAATGAAGATTCCGAATTACTCGATGAGGTGGTTGTGGTTGGGTATGGTACACAACGAAAAGTTAATTTGACAGGATCTGTAGGTGTAATCTCATCTGAAGACCTGATAAAGAGACCGATAGCCAATGTATCTACCGGTTTACAGGGACTTGTGCCTGGGATGACTGTTACAGCCAATGCAAACGGAGGATTACCGGGGCAATCCAATGCTACGATACAGATCCGGGGGGTCGGCTCAAGAGGCAACAATAATCCCCTTGTATTGATCGATGGTGCGGAAGGAGATATGAACATCATCAATCCGAACGATATCGAAAGCATCTCAGTATTAAAGGATGCTGCTTCTGCAGCTATCTATGGGAACAGGGCCGCCAACGGAGTTATCCTGATTACAACAAAAAACATATCGGGGAACGAACGTGCACCACGTATCAACATTGACACATATTATGCCGTGCAAACACCCACCAAGCTCCCAAAAATGGCTGACAGCCCTACATTCATGGCATGGGAAAATGAGGCTCAGGCAAATGTGGGAGGCATTCAGAATTATACACCGGAAGATATTCAGAAAGCCATTGACGGAACAGATCCCAATTATTATGCTAACACCAACTGGATTGACGCAACATTTTTATCATCAGCTCCGCAATACAACCTGAATGCCAGTATCGACGGGAAAGCACGAAATATGGGCTATCTGCTTTCTTACGGTTACCTGAATCAGGAGGGTTTGACCGTGGGCAAATCTACACATACAAACCGGCACAATATCAGGTTAAAACTCAATACAAGAGTAGCCAACCGTTTCGATATTACAGCTAATATGGGCTATATTGACCGCCAATTCTCTGCACCAAATGCGTCTTTCGACCTTACCGGAGGTGTATTGTATAACGCTATGCGGACACGACCCACCGTACCTGTGCACTTTACTGATGGCCGATGGGGTTACGGGGGCGGACAAAGCAATCAGGTAGCCTATCTTACCGACGGAGGTGGGCAACAATTCTCTTCACAGGAATTTACAGGTAATTTCACAGTAAAAGTAGATATTCTCAGAGGATGGACCGCTTCGGCCAATTATATCACACGCCAGTCAAACAGTTTCAGAAACCTGTTAAGTAAGACCATTCATTTCTACTATCCGGAAACGAATGACATCTGGTACACAACGAACACCCCTAACTCTATAGAAAACAGAGACTATCGTACCTTAAGCCAAACTCTATTCGCACAAACCGATTATGAATTAACTATCGGCGATCACTCTCTCAACGCGATGCTTGGATTTCAACAGGAATGGCAGAGAGCCGACCAGTTCAATGCTCTCAGAAGAAACCTGATCACGGAAAAAGACCCAATCCTTGACTTTGGTTCACCTGATTCTCAAGCTAACAGCGCAACAGCCAACCATTGGGCAATGCGTTCCGGATTTGGACGTATCAATTACAATTTCAAGGAACGTTATTTATTGGAAGCCAACCTGCGGTATGATCTTACCTCCCGCTTCATCAAAAGGAACAGGGCGGAATGGTTTCCCTCATTCTCAGGGGCGTGGCGTATTTCCGAAGAAGAGTTTATGAGTTCTACAAAGGATCATATAGATCAATTGAAAGTCCGTGCCTCATGGGGTATATTAGGTAATCAGTTCTCAACCGGATCGGACAACTATCCATATATGTCCCGTATCGCCAGTGTTACTGTTCCCACCATAGGTACTGTAGCCAACGACGGGTATGCCGAAACCTATATCGGTAACCCCAATCTGTTATGGGAAATGCTGCATACAACCAATATCGGGATTGATGCCAACTTCTTGAACAACCGTTTAACTTTTACCGGAGATTACTATATACGTAAAACCCGGCGAATGATATACCAGAGAGAGTTGCCCGCCGTAGGTGGATTTCCCTCGGTCATGGATGAAAACGGAGGAGAAATGCAAAACAAAGGCTGGGAACTTGAGATTGGCTGGCAAGACCGTATAGGAACAGATTTCACCTATGGAGCCACATTTATGCTGGCAGATGTGAAAAATAAAATTACCGAATGGGAAGGCTCCATTATCGGATCTGATAATATTACTATGGTCGGTTATCCCAATCAGGCCCTTTACGGATTGGTTGCCGACGGAATTGCCGTGCCAACTGATTTTGAAAAATACAATCCTGTTTCAGGGAGATATGAAAATCCCAAATTCCCCATCATGTCGGGAGACGCCGGATTGGTACAACCAGGTGATATAAAGTACAAGGACCTGGATGGTGACGGTGTCATTGATCTTGATAATGACCGGAAAGTGGTAGGTAGTTCCATTCCCCGCTATACTTACTCTTTTAAGGGGAACATGGGGTACAAGGGATTCGATTTCAGTTTCCTGTTTCAGGGAGTAGGAAAAGTAGACGGATATATTTACGGACCTGCCCGCCATGCATTCACTGACCAGTCGACCTATCCACAATGGTTCCATGCCGATCGGTATCAGGCATCCAATCCCAATCCCAATGCAGCTTATCCGCGCTTCACATACAATCAGAGCTACAACCAGCGCTTTTCTACTTTCTGGATGGAAAATGCGGCCTATCTCCGGTTAAAGAATATACAATTAGGATATACGCTTCCGGCCAAACTAACTCAGAAAATCAATGTCGATCGGTGCCGGATATATACATCTGCCGATAATTTACTGACGCTTACGAATTATTTTTCTTCGGCCGATCCCGAAAGACCGATTCAGGGTGGAGGAAACTATCCGCAAATCAAGACATTTGTTTTCGGCGTAAATATTACTCTTCATTAAACACAATAATGTAAAAATAAAAATAATCGTATGAAAAAAAATATATTATTGATACTGGCTTTATTCCCGTTTCTTTTCTCCTGCAACGACAGTTTTCTGGAAAGAGCGCCTTTGGATGAACTCTCTGACGAAAACTTCTGGGAATCGGAACTACAGGTAAAGAACGCTGCAAATGCCTGTTATTGGGCTTTGGTAGGAAAGGACTTGCCCATCAATATGTCGGAAGGGCTGAGTGACAATGCTCCCTGGTATACGATGAGTGGGTGGCGGCAAATAGGCAGTGGATTGTACGGATCCGATTTCAGTACGTTGAATACCCGTTTCCGGGATTCTTACAGACAGTTAAGAAGATGTAACCACTTCCTCAATAATTACACGAGAGCTACAACGGTAGATCCCGAAATATTAGAGAGATATGCCGGAGAAGTCCGTTTTCTAAGGGCGCTCCTTTATTTCTATCTTACCAGTTTCTGGGGTGATGTTCCTTTTGTGACAGAACCCGTAAATGCAGGAGATGATGCCATGATGGCTCCTAGGACATCGAGGGAAACAATCGTCGACTTTATGTTGGATGAGTTAAGTGAAGCAGCTGAAAGTTTACCTCCACATATTGCCCCTGCAACTACCGACTTCGGACGTATCTCTGGTGCTGCTGCAAAGGCATTTGAGTCGCGTGTGGCATTACAAAACAAACGCTGGGAAAGAGCAAGGGATGCCGCCAAAGAGTTGATGCCCGGCGGGCGATTCGCCTATCATCAGCTTTATTCCACAGGCCGTCCGAACCAGGATTATTTTGATCTGTTCACGTTTATAGGAAGGGCTTCCAGAAATGCAAACAACAAAGAAGCCATCTTGTCGTATGTATATAATTTTGAACTCTCCAATCCGACCCGACATAATTTAAGCAGGGAATTACAGGTACCCGATCAGATCATTCGTTTCAATCCGACAAAATCCCTCGTTGACAGCTACTTATGTATTGACGGATTACCGATCTACAAATCGCCATTATATAAAGGAAACGGTACCTATACACCAGCATACAGCGCTTACGACAGTGTATTTGTAAACCGTGATCCCAGACTCAAACAATCCATCGTATATCCCGGCTACGACAAATGGCACGGAAGAGTGGACGGCAGAGGTACGACCAATCCTGACGAAGACGCTTCCAGAACGAACATTTTCAGATCTCCCAAATTCAATAACGACGGTAGAGGTGCCGTAACTTACACAGGATATTACTGCCTGAAATATTGTGAGCCTTCGAAAGTTCCGATTTACAATCAGGATGATAATGATATTATTCTCATTCGTTACGGAGAAGTACTTCTGAATTATGCAGAGGCTATGTATAATCTGGGGAGCCTTAATCAAAGCGTAATAGACGAAACCATCAATCTCCTCAGAGACAGAGTGGGTATGAAAAGAATGGTACTGAGCGAACTGGACGCCAATGGCCTGGATCTGAAAACGGAATTACAACGCGAACGCCGTGTGGAACTTTTTATGGAAGGACATCGCTGGTTCGATCTGGTAAGATGGGAACAAGGATATGAATTGGGAGTGGACAAATCTGAAACTCCCGAACGGCAGGAAATGGGAATCTTAAAAGGTATCCGCAGGGATTATGCCTATGATCAGTCAGTATTCACATCCAGCACGAAATTCGACGAGAATGGATTTCTTATTTTCGATGATTCCCGTGTTTTTGAAAATCCTAAAAATTATCTATTCTCCCTTCCCTACAGGCAAATGGAACTGAATCCGAATCTGCGGCCAAATAACCCTGGATGGGAGGACTAATCAAACTAAAATTGTACTCGATAATGAATGAATTAAAATATATAGTGTGTTCCTTATTGTTATTACTAGCATGTGGGACATTGACATCACAAACCACTATCCGGGTATTGAACATCAATACCCGGATGTCCGGACAAATGGCCGGATACAATGCTGCCCCCTTTGCAGATTATATAGAACAGTATAACCCTGATTTCGTGATGTTACAGGAAATAGATTACAAAACAGCACGAAACGGATTCCGGGATTTTACAACGGAACTGGCAGCGGAAACTGGATATTTTTCAGCTTTTGGACGCGCAATCGCATATTCCCAGGGAGAATATGGAGTAGCCATACTCTCCAAATATCCTATTGAAAAAATATCCAATACACAACTGACCGGCAACGCCAGCGAAATGAAGGAAATGCGCACTGTCTTATTTATTGATGTAATCCTACCCGATACAGGGGAGAAAGTACGTATGGCAGTAACCCACCTGGATCACTCGACCGATGGTGTAAGACAATCTATGGTACAGCAATTGAATGTCGCTATAGGAACCTCTCTTCCTACTTTACTGGCAGGTGATTTCAACGCATTTCCCAGTGAGACGGCAATAAGTACCGGGATGGCATCATGGAAAAGGGTATGTAATAATTTTGCTACATTTCCGGCTTCCAATCCAGCCAGCAAGATAGATTACATCTTCGCCAAACCAACGGATAAATGGAATGTCAAATCATACCAGGTATTATCTAATAGCGCAGCAATAACAGACCATTGTGCCATGTTAGCAGAGGTTGAACTTCAATAAGTAGATGTTATGAAGAAACAAATCAATTTATACCTGATTGCTTCGTTCTTCTGTTTTCTAATAACCGGTTGCTCAGGAAACGATAATGTAGAGCCGGAACCCGGGACAGAATGGGATAAAACGCGAACGGCAAGAGTGACGTTTGTTTCCGATTTAACGGGTAATAATCCCTATACTACGAACAATTACAATGCAGTGAGTTCGGCAATAAAAGGAAACGACAGCCATGTTATTATACTGGACAGGGCTAATGTCACTTATGAAACCCCAAGGATTAACCCGGGAGCCAATATTGCCGTTTCAGCCGAACGATTTCCTATTTTCGTTCCTGTTTCAACAACAGAAACGGAATACAGAGGGAGCGTTGTATTATATGAGAAACCTGTTCCGGAAATGGAACAAACAGTTGTTGCAGATGTATGCAGAATGATACCGATTGCTGTTGAAATTAAGCAAGGTCTTACAGTTCGCACGGCGCTCCTCTCTTTTGACTCCGAAAATCAGATATCAGTTTCTGCGAACCTGTTCAGATCGGCCCAAACATCTTCGACTCTGGTAACCGGTACGATCAGGAGAAACCTGGTACCTACTCTGGAATCCATAATTTCCACACTGACCGACGGCTCATATACATTGGAAATAATAGAGAATTCCGACAGGAATAGTGAATATGCTATTTATCTGTTCGGCTCTATGAAATGGAAGTTCCGGGATTTCACCGAAGGGTCGGTCAGCGGAAATATAAAAAACTTCCTGTTACAGGTAGAGTTCCTATAGGATAAAAACAGGATTATCAATAGGATAATACAGATCAGATCGTGGTTATCCAGGCATTAAAATAGAATATAAACAATTAAAAAACAAACATAATATGAAAAGGTGTAAACAGATAATTTATACGCTATTGGCATTGAGTCTGGCTATATTTGCCACCTGTAGCGATGGGGAGGTCGCTGTGGATTATACCGACGATAATGCTTATCCGCCACCGGTAGTAAATATTACCTCTCCCACATCATTGGAAGAAGCCTTATTCCAACAAACCCAGATGGTAACTGGGAGTATTGAATCCAGCAATGGATTACGCGACATCTATATTACATTGCTCAAAGGCAATGCTGATGTCGGATATGAAGAAATAAGCAGAAATAACAGGGTCTTTCAAATACTCGATAGTTTTCCGAATGAATTAGATTTCTCTCTGAATATATCTCTCTCCGATGCGTCGACAACAGCGATAGGCGTATTTGCTACCGATATTTATACAAAAACAACCATTATTCCTATCGTGGTAGAAAAACTCAAAGGAGTACCTCCAAGGGTTACACTCAACCCATCGGAAATCGACCAGATTGAACTTAATGAGTCGGTAACTATCGAAGGAACCGCTTCATCTGCCGAAGATTTGGCATCCATTACCTATGCATTGGTTAGAAAAACTCCTTATCTGGAATTGTCTACACCTGGGATAATTGAAGTTGGTTCCTCTGAAACAGAGAAGAGTTTCAGTTTCGATATCACGGTGGACGATGAAAGGGCAGATGCTATCAGTGTGGTTGTGACCGATAAAGAGGGATTTAGAACAACAGCATATACAGACATCAAATCAATCACCGGTATACCGGAAGGCAGGGCGCTTATATTTGAGGATTTTGAAATGGCTCCTGAATGGGAAATTATGTCTAACGCCGGAGTAATCCCTACACAGCCTTACCTGTTCTCAATAGAAGGAATTCAGGTAGGTAATGAGATAAAAAATGTAGTGACACTGAAAGAAGCAGTAGATGCTCCTTCCGGAAGTATTGACTTTGCTTTTGTCAATATCTGGAGAAATTCCGATCGGGTACCGGTTGGCAGCAGAGGCTTCGCATACGTTAGCGCTGCTCGTTTAAGTGGAGGTCCGGTAGGACGACAGGTTGATACGGACTGGCTCGGCGGCATGACAAAAAATGCTATCGGATTTAGAATCCTTTCCCAGGAAGAAGCTACTACCCTGAATCTGGATAATTTCTTTGAAACAACCACCGGGAACTGGGAAACATTCGAAGCTTTATCCGCTTTGGATAGTTATGTTACTCCTGCTATGGTCAACAACGATATCAATAGAATATTGAGACAGCGGACTAATGCCGGAGCCAGCGGAAATTGTAGTCTGGAAATTACCTCCGGTACATACATTGCTTTCAGACGGGTAGTTAACGGATCAGAGGATAAACTGGGTATCATGAAAGTTATTGAGGCCGCAGACGATACGGATGCAACCAGCGATGACGGTTGTAAGATAACCGATCCAATCACCGGAGGTACTACCCCCGGAGCCTCTGCCCATTATACAGGCCCTAACCTGCCGGGATTTGTATACGAAGGAGTAACGAAACTCTACGGTAGAACTACTAAACTGAAAATAATTGTACAGCAATAATGCAATGTTAAAGATAACATATTGTTCCCAAAAAGCTATTAATTCAAAACAGCAGGAATAATATTGAAATAAACCCCAAAAGTTCTTCTAACTTTTGGGGTTTATTGTAGGAATTTCGGAAAAGTCATCAGGAAGTGCAGCCCTCCTTCAGGACGGTTCTTTGCCACAATGCTTCCCTTATGGAATAATACAGCATTCTTTACGACAGAAAGACCCAGTCCAGAACCACCTGTCTTACGGGTTCTCCCTTCGTTCACCCGGTAAAAGCGTTCAAAGATACGTACAAGATGTTTTTCATCAACACCGATACCGGTATCGTAAAATTCAAAGAAGTAAGTATTCTCATTTTCGTTATAGCAACGCACTACGATATCGATATTTTCCCCACCATAGGAGATGGCATTTTCGATCAGATTCCGGAAGATTGAATAGAGGAGCGTACGACTACCGTAGATCACCACATTATCGTTTACATTCACCAGGAAATTATCCTTATTCTCATTCAGCTTGTCAGCCAGATCATTGGACAACTCGTTCAACAACTCATTCATCCGCACCTGTTCCAGTTCGAACCGGTCGGGTGCCTCTTCGATCTTGGTCAGCATACTGATATCCTGTATCAATTCCGAAAGGCGGATAGTCTGTGTATAAGCCCTGTCCAGAAATCCACGAATACGTTCACTGTTTTCTTCATCATAATCATAGAGATTGAGAATAGTCTCCAGATAACCGCGGATACTGGTGACCGGAGTACGTAACTCATGCGCGATATTATTGGTCATTTCCTGCTTGAGCAGACGTGTTTTTTCCGATTTGGTAATATCACTGATATAAAATTCAAAACTCTCATCCTCGAAAATGATGATCCGCACATTGAATTGTCTGCCGCTCTTCTCAATCCGTTTCGAGAACATGTTACCCTCCCGCGGATGTATATTGAGAAAATCGACAAACTCCCCGAAAACAGGATCATCGAAAAGCAGTTCGGGTTCCAGTGTAGGATTGTCGAGAATAATATTCAGGAACTGCAGGAAATGGGAGTTAGCATAGATCTCTCTCCGATCTTTTGAAAAAATGGCGATCCCCTCTTCAGAAAGTTGAAAATGCTGCAGCAGTTTCTCACGCTCAGCCGCCAATTTACGTCGATTTTCCTGCAACAGGTTGTAGTTCTCCACAATATCGGCGCTCACCTCCCCCACCTCATCATCGGCAAAAACGAAACTGGCGGGTATCTTAACGTCGTTCCTCACACTCAATGAAAACTCCCTTAACTCTTTCAACGATCTGGAAAATCGGTTGGAGAAATAGAGCACCATCAGTATGCACACTATAAAAAAGAGAAGGATATATATGACAAACGAACTTCCGGAATTGATAAATGATTGCAGTTGCACATTATAAGGAACCGCCAACCGGATAAAATAACCTTCATCGTATTTTTTAGAATAATAGAGATATTTGATATTATCACTATCCGATATACGGATATTCGACCCATTTCCAAAACCAATCGATTTCTGTACTTCAGGACGTTTCAGATGGTTCTCCATTTTACGGACATCCAAAAAGTTGTCGTAGAGTACTCGTCCCTCCCAGTTTATAATGGTAAAACGCACATCAGAGGGCATATAGCGTAACAGTTCCCCCACCCGTTCCGGCTCCTTTTGCAAATCAATGCTATTCTCGTTGAGATACCGGTACACAATATCGGCATTATTCTCAAGTGTACGCTCCAGACTGAGTGTACGTTCATTTTTGAACTGTTGCTGTTCAAACAGGATAATCCCCACAGTGAAAAGCCCTATGATCACTGAGAAGTTAAGTAAGATACGAGTTTTAAAAGATACTTTTCGTCTCATACGACTAAAATTTAGAGCCAGGACAAATTGTCAATTACCAATTGTCCAAATTGATATTGGCACATTAGCACATCAGTTAATTATCAAATCATTGAATTAGTCTTCGTCTTTAGCGTCGATATTTAGATAATAACCGAATCCGGAGCGATTTACAATAATACCTGCATAATCTCCCAGCTTCTTTCTCAGGCGAGTGATATGCACATCGACAGTACGGTCGAGCACAAACTCGTTCTCACCCCATACGCTGTTCAGTATTTCCGTGCGGGTAAGCAAATTAGGCGATGTCCGTGCCAGCAGAGAAAGGATTTCAAACTCTTTTTTAGTGAGTGATACCTCATTTCCGTCGATGGTCACACGGTTGCCCTGCAGATCAATATTTAATCCTTTATAGCTCCAGTCGGTCGGTATAGGCTCGGCCGGCGTCATTTTAGTGAGTGCACTACGTTTGAGCAATGCTTTTACACGGACAAGTACTTCTTTCACCGAGAATGGTTTAGCTATATAATCATCTCCCCCTAATGAAAAGCCGGTCAGCATATCGTTCTCAGTATTCTTGGCCGTAAGGAAAATAATCGGCACGAAATTTCCCGACTTTCGTAATTTTTCGGCCACTTTAAACCCGGAAATTCCACCCATCATCACATCAAGGATAATAACCCCATGTATATCGGTGATCATCTCCAATGCGTCCTCTCCTGAATGGGCTACATCTACGATATATCCCTCGTTCTCCAGATTGAATTGCAGGATATCGCAGATATCCTTTTCGTCGTCAACAACTAAAATTCTACCTTTCATCTTGCTTCATCTCCTGATTTTTCACCGGCTACCGGTTTTTTGGATTCTTTCACATGGCGGATATCTCTTCCCTCGATCACATATACAGCCGATTCAGCTATATCCACCGCCTTATCACCAATACGTTCCAGATAGTAAGAGATACTGTTGAGGTTCATAATATTTACCAGTGACTGCGAACTCTGTACTTCGTTCTGGAAATCTTCCGCCAGTTGACGTTCGATTTTCCGTTCCAGTTTATCTACCTTATCGTCCATCTGTATGGTATCGTACGCCATTTCATTGCTCACACCGGTAAAGGCAAAAAGTGCATTTTTCAGCATCTTGTCTGTCTGCACAAACATCTTATCGATAGGTTTTTTATATTTCTCGAATCCAGCCAACGAAAAATCTATTCCTTCCAATGCGAAAGCAATATTCTCGATCAGATCGCCCACCCGCTCCATCGAAATAGTCATATCGTGATAGGCCATCAGTCGGCGCAAATCAGAAGCCCGGGGTGTAAAAAGCATGATGGCGTTAATCACTTTTTCCTTGATAGTGACATCCAGCGAATTAATCAATTTCTCATTCCGTTTCAACTGGGGAATGATCTCTTTGTTACGATTATCCCGAACCAGATCAGAAGCCAGTTTTATCTGTGTCAGTACAATTTCCGAAATCAACTGGAAATCACCATGCAACTGATCTATATAGTTGTCTTTGATTCCCCTCACGTATGGGGCATTACCTTTTTCGTTCCCGCTGTTCATTGTTCCCTCATTATTTAAGATAATCTATGCTCCTGTTCCTAACAGGCAAAAATACTCATTTTTCTTTATCTCACAACGTAAACGTTTACTCCGTTAGTTGTTTTCAATATTCGGGGTTGACCCCGTATTATCTAACTAAAGTGCTCTTACCCAAAAACACCGGTCAGATACTCTTCTGTACGTTTGTTCTGTGGTTTGGTAAACATCTGTGTGGTATTTCCATGTTCCACGAGCTCACCCAAATACATGAACATGGAATTATCCGATATACGTGCTGCCTGCGACATATTATGGGTCACTATGATGATGGTGAAATCCTTTTTCAGTTGCAACAGCAACTCCTCAATCTTATTGGTAGATATCGGATCGAGCGCCGAGGTGGGTTCATCCATCAGTAATACCTCAGGGTTCAAAGCAAGCGCACGGGCTATGCAAAGCCGTTGTTGCTGGCCTCCCGAGAGGAAAGATCCCCTTTTTGTCATTACGTCCTTCACTTCATCCCACAGTCCCACACTCTGCAGACTTTGCTCTACAATTTCGTCTCTCTCCCGCTTTTTCAGTCGGATGCCATTAAGTTTGTATCCGGCCAGCACATTATCATAGATACTCATCGTAGGAAAAGGATTGGGCTGTTGGAACACCATACCCGCCATACGGCGTACCTCCATAGGATCCATTGCCAGTACATTTTTTCCTTTCAGTATGATCTCACCCGTGGTTTTGATATGGGGATAAAGATCATGCATACGGTTAATGGCACGCAGAAGCGTACTCTTTCCGCAGCCCGACGGCCCCATGATGGCGGTGATGGTATTGGGATAGATATTGGTCGACACTTTATTCACGGCAAAACTGCCGGGTGAATAGGAGACCGACACCTCTTTCAATTGAAGAACAGGAGTCTTTCCGTTTGCTATTTTTACACTTTCCATTTACGTGCTACAATTTTGGCTATCCAGTTTAACAGGAATATTACGATCAATAAAAGGAGCGACGATGACCAGATCAAATCTACTAAGTTCGGGTCGTTGTAGAAATCCCAGATCAGCAGTGGAATTGCACTGGTGGGTTCCATCACTTTCCAGTTCACTACAGACGCTCCGAGTGCGGTAAGCATCAGTGGAGCGGTCTCTCCCATCACACGTGATACGGCAAGGAGTATACCGGTAAAGATTCCTCCAAATCCGGAAGGGATTAATATCCTGAATACCACGCTGGTGTATGACGATCCTAATGCAAGTCCCGCCTCTTTATAGGCTACAGGTAACATTTTCAGCGTCTCTTCGGTAGAACGTACAATCATCGGCAGCATCATAATAGTAAGCGCCACACTACCGGCCAGGGCCGAATAACCACCCAGCGGCTTCACTATCCATGCATAAGCAATTATTCCGATGACGATGGAGGGCATTCCCTGCAGCAGGTCGGTCAGATAACTCACCACCCCTGCAAACCGTTTTCCCCTGTTGTCGGCAAGATAAATCCCGATAAACAATCCCAGGAATACCGAAAAGAGGATGGCCATTCCCACGATCAGTACCGTACCCGTGATCCCGTTCAATATCCCACCGGGAATAGGTTCACCGTTCATCCGTGCCAGCATGGCATCCATCGACGAAGGGGTCACCTCGGTGAAGAGACGCAAATTGAAATTCTTATATCCTTTCGAGATCACATCCCACAAGATAAAGAACAGAGGGAACATGGCTACCAGTGAAAAAAGGCAAACCAGTACAAAGGTCGTTTTATCCTTTCCTTTCCGCCATCCCGTATGTGTTATTTTATGATGGTTCATGTCCTCGCTAACTTTTTCATTACCATTTTGGCTATCAAATTGATGAGTGCCGTAATAATAAACAGCAACAGGCCGATGGCGATCAATGCGCTTAGTTTAAGCCCGTCGGCTTCACCAAACTGGTTGGCAATCACACTCGCCATGGTATTTCCCGTATCGCGCAATCCCTGCGGTATCCTGTTAGTATTCCCAATCAGCATGGTTACCGCCATCGTCTCACCAAGGGCGCGTCCCAACGCCAGGATAAAGGAGGCTACAATTCCCGATGCTGCGGTAGGAAGACTGATATGCTGCACGACCTCTAACTGTGTGGCTCCAAGGCTATATGCCCCCTCTTTGAGCTTATTGGGAACCATTGACAGAAATTCAGCACTTAGTGACGAAGCATAAGGAATGATCATGATCGCCAATACGACTGATGAGAGAAATATACCGAATCCCTGTGCATTGACTCCTATCTCTATGATAATGGGACGAACGGTATAGAATCCCCATAAACCATACACAATAGAGGGAATACCGGCCAGCAGATCCACAATGGAACTCACAAAAGAGGATAGTTTGGTACCCTTAAAATATTCACCGTTGAACAGAGCTACTGCCAGTGCAAAGGGAATACAAAGCAAAAGGGAAAAAAACGCAGTATAGAGCGTTCCCATGATAAAAGAGAGCGCACCATATTCTTCCGTCGCCGAACGGGGATCCCATTCAGCATTGGCTACAAATCCCCAGATACCATATTCACCGAAAGCTTCTACAGAACGGCTCACCAATGCATAAATAATTCCTGCCGCAAGCAACAGGATTACTAACGCCGCTAAGAAAAGTACTATCCGGAATAATTTATCTTTCATTCATTTAATAATTACTAATTAATAATTACTAATTACAAATTGATTAACAGCCTCTTATTTTTTATTATTTCTGATTTCGACTAAATATTGGCAATTTCTCCCTGAATCATCAAATCGTTAAATCATCAAATTATCAATTATCAATTATCAATTGTCAATTGATTAACTCCCCGCCATAATGGATCTCACCGATCAGTTTTTTTGTCTTCTCTATCGCTTGAGCAGAAAGAGGCGCATAGTTTATCTGTGCCGCCACCTTTTGTCCACCGTCGCTGATTATATAACCAAGCATGTCTACAAGCGCCTCCGCTTCTTTTTTTGTGCGGTTGCCATACTGCTGATCTTTATAAACAAGTATCCATGTAAAAAGGCTGATAGGATAAGCATCCGGATCGTCCGAATCAATAATTGTCGCCCGCATATCGTCGGGCAACGTTACGTTGGCGGCTGCAGAGATGGTTTCAAGCGTAGCATCTACATAAATTCCCGCTTTATTCCTGAGTTTGGCTACCGGAAGCTTCAGTGTGAGTGCATATTCCGAACCGATATATCCGATGGCTCCTTCAGTCTGCTGCACAATACCGGCTACCCCGGGATTTCCTTTTGCCGCAATACCCGCCTCCCATTTCAGGGCCTTTCCTTTTCCCATCACACTATCCCAATCGGGGCTCACCATGGACAGGTATTCCGAAAAATTATAAGTCGTCCCGCTACCGTCCGACCGGTACACCGGGGTGATATCCAGATCAGGTAATGGCACATCCGGATTGATAGCCTGGAGTTTCGGATCATTCCATTTTTTGATATTTCCCAAATAGATGTCCGCAACAAGAGGCCCTGTCAACCGGAGGCTATCCACTCCTTCGAGGGTATAAGCCATCACTACTCCGCCCATACAGGTTGCTATATGAACCACCTCCGCATTCATTGATGCGATTTCCTTACTATTCAGGAAGGCGTCGCTGGCACCGAAGTCCACCGAGCGGTCACGCAGGCTGCGAATTCCTCCACCGCTGCCAATGGCACCATAGCTCACCTTTAAACCTCCGTTCAATCGCATGTAATCGCGAAAAACAATATTGTAATAAGGATAGGGAAAAGTGGCACCTGCACCGGATAAAGACATTCCTGAGCCACCTTTTTCCACATTGGCAGAATTGTTGTTACAGGATATAAGTAAAACAAGCAGAAATAAAAGCTGAGATAATCGTTGCATCAATAAAATTGTCCTCCTTCGGATATTTTGCACAAAAGTACGATATGGATGTTACAATGCAGTTACAAAAATGTTACAAAATTATTAAGATTGTAGTTCAGGGATTTACCTCTTATCTGTAAAAAAGTATCGTTAAATCAACCTTTATGGGTAAAACAGGAAATGAATGTATTTGATGGTACCCAAAAAACAAACTTGTTTGAGTTTTGGTGAGGTGCGAAGGAAAAAGACAAAGTCAAATAAATTCAGGGTCAACGCATTTAAATTTTCAACAACTGTAGCAAAAAGTTGTCATCCCACCCGGCCTTGAGACGTTTTGAAACCAAAGAACCCTTCGATGTGTCTTGTTTTAGAAGGTTGAGTGCTATTTTTCTGATGAAGGAAAAGTTTTGGGCGGAGTTCTTCGCCCTTTTCCTTTGCCGGTCTTCGTCAAAAACCATGTCCAATGTCCAGTGGAGTTTGTTTTCAATGCCCCAGTGCTGACGTATAAAAGTGTTGAAGTTTGCTGCTTGGTCAATGACACTGCTAATGTAGAAACGGGTTTCGGTCTCCTGTTTTTTACCCGTGTCCCTGTGGGCAGTAATCCTGACAATCGTCTTGAGTCCTTTCCAGTGTTCCCTGTTGTCGATGAAACCCAGGTTCGAGATAATTTCACAGGTACGTGTTTCAATCCGTCCGTGCCCTTTTTCCGTCACCTGATCGACCGAGTCCGGATTATGCCGGTTGAAACTGTCCTCCACCTGGGACAAAAGCTCTTTCTGGTTACCCTTGACCGAAAGGATATAATCCGCTTTATTTTCTATGATTTTTTCAGCAATCTTCGTTTGGGTACCAATGGCATCTATGGTAATAATGCTTCCTTCTATGTCAAGCAGGTCCAGCAATAACGGGATGGCCGTGATCTCATTGCTTTTCTCATCCACCTTGAGTTGGCCCAGGACCAATTGGTTTTCTGATGCCCAGGCGCTGACCATGTAGATGGGGTTCTTTTCATGAAAGCTGTCTTTGGACCCTTTTATACACTTGCCGTCCAAGCTGATAACCTCTTTTGTGATATGCTCATCCTTTAAAGAATCAACCCATTTGATGAAAGCTTCTTCAAAAAGACGTGGACGTAAACTGGAAAACACCCTGTTAATCGTATCGTGTGAGGGGATACCGTTGGGCAGTTTGAGGAACGTTTTCAGGAATGAAAGTTTTGTCTTGCCGAAAAGTTCAATTGAATCCCACGATTCCGCCCCACAAATAACGGCGAGTATCGACAGGATTATGATGTCGGATAGCAGGTGTTTCTTGTTCCTGTTGATTCGGTGGTCGGGAATGCACTCAAAATACCGGTGCAAAGAAGTGGCTGGACTTGTCATGTCTTTTTTGAGGCAAAGATACGCATTTACATTGCCTCAAAACAACACAAGTTATTAACAACCAGACGGATAAATTGTTGATAACACTGTCTTTTCTGATTTTTTTATGCGTTGACCCTGCAAATAAATTTGTTCTGCACTTACTTAACGAAAACGTTCGTACCTTTGCAATGAAAAGCGAACGCTTTTCTGTGTAGCTTAGGTACCACATAAAAAACAAAGAACAATGAAAGATTACCAAGAACAGGATGCCCTTGTGCTCTTCTCGGGCGGACAGGACTCCACGACCTGCCTCTATTGGGCAAAACAACAATTCAGACGCACCTACGCGCTCTGTTTCACCTACGGACAGCGTCACTCTCAGGAAGTTGAAAATGCACGACGGATCGCTGAAATGGCCGGCACTCCGTTTCAAGTATTGGATGCGGGTATCATCTCCCGATTGGCACCGAATTCACTGACCGATTTCTCCGTACAGATGGATGAAGAGCAACCGGCCGGCTCTTACCCTAATACTTTTGTTCCGGGCAGAAACCTGCTGTTCCTTACTTTTGCAGCAACCCTCGCCTACGCACAGGGAGTCAAACATTTAGTAACAGGGGTATCAGAAGCCGATTACAGCGGTTATCCGGATTGTCGCGATACTTTTATCCGCTCAGCCAATGCCACACTCAACCTCGCTATGGATAACCAGTTTGTGATCCATACGCCGCTTATGTGGCGCAATAAGAAAGAGGTATGGCGATTGGCTGATGAACTGGGTGTTTTCGATATTGTAAAAAATGAAACCCTTACCTGCTATAACGGAATTCTGGCCGAAGGATGCGGCCATTGTCCCGCCTGCCGGTTACGGAACAAGGGATTGCAGGAATATTTAGCAGAACGGGAAAACAGCCTGTAATTAACTGGACGGAAATACAGCCGACCCTAAATCCTACCCTTTAATTTATATTCGATTTTTCGAGAAACAACAACGGTTATGCAACACAAAGGACTCAGCCACCTGGGTGGCAAAACAGAATACAAGCAAGATTACGCACCGGAGATGCTGGAAGCATTCGACAATAAACATCCGGGAAACGACTATTGGGTTACATTCGACTGCCCGGAATTCACCAGCCTCTGCCCTATCACAGGCCAACCCGATTTTGCTACCATCCGCATCGACTATATACCCGATATAAAGATGGTGGAAAGCAAAAGCCTTAAGCTCTATCTTTTCAGTTTTCGCAATCACGGAGCCTTTCATGAAGATTGTGTGAACATCATCATGAAAGACCTGATCCGGCTGATGGATCCCAAATATATTGAGGTGACAGGTATCTTCACTCCCCGTGGAGGCATCAGCATCTATCCGTATGCCAATTATGGGCGGAAGGGTACCAAATACGAAAAACTAGCCGAAGAGCGACTTTTTAATTATTCGTTTCCGGTTCGTAATAGCGTACCCAGTCGATAAACATATCTACAGGTAATTCAGTAGAGTCAGTATCTTTATTGAGCCGGATCCCAATAAACAGATCAAGATCCATGTCATTGAACGGGAACTGTCCCGGGATATCAGTCAAGATACGTGGGTATTTTTTAGTACGGTTATTATCCACAAAAAACACAACACTGTCAGGATAGGTCTCCACCCCATAGGTATGGAATTGATTGGGATTTACACCGACCAATGCGCTGGAAGGCGGATTATCCGGCATCCCCTCTGTGGTGGTATATTGTGAGGTAACTGACTGGTAGATGAACTCGTCATAACCATACCGCTCCATGATATCGATAGCGATATTCCCGGTTCCATCCGAAGGGAGTAATGAAACAAACGGTACAGCCCCCGCTACCGGATTCATGCGAGCCCTTACTTCAACCCTGCTTACACTGTTCTTTTTCACCCCTTGCCGGGTAATACCTCCGGTAAGAAATGGAATTTCCGCATTATTCCCGGCATTCTCTACTCCCCGGAGTACAAGTAGTCCGTCTTCCAAGATATAGAGAGCTTCATTGTCACTCATATATCGGCTCATGTGTTGTTTTCCTCTGGGTATCTTTGACCAGGTATCCAGCCCTGTTTTACCATCAAAATCATCCTCCCATGCCAGAGTCCACCCTTTTCTGAATTTATCCGGATCACTTTTTTGTCCTGTACAAGCAACCAGTCCGGCTGTAAGTGCAAGAATCATTACTAAGATTGTGTTACGTGTCATCTTTTTTCTTTTTTAATTTCAGGGGACAAACTTACTACAATCCTTTTTCAAGGTCTATCTCCATCACAATAATAAGTGTTAATCATTTGAAAAGTCTATAAAGCCCGTCTCCCAATCACTTTTCCATCTTTCCACTTTTCCACTTTCTAATTGAGTATACTCCAACTTTTTTATTACCTTTGCTCCCTATCTGTTATAAGGAAAAAAGATTTACAAAGGTTACAATCAACGCGAACATTATGCCGCACATATCCCAACGGGGCATACAGATGCCTCCTTCACCCATACGAAAACTGGCACCGCTTTCCGATGCGGCCAAAGCAAAGGGGGTAAAAGTATATCACCTCAATATCGGCCAGCCCGACCTCCCTTCTCCCACATCGGCATTGGATGCCATCCGCAATATCGACCGTACCACATTGGAATACAGTCCCAGTGACGGCTACCGGTTTTACCGGGAGAATTTGGTTGATTATTATAAAAAGTTTAATATCAGCCTTACTCCCGAAGAGATCATCGTCACTGCCGGCGGATCGGAAGCAGTACTCTATGCCTTTATGGCCTGTCTCAACCCGGACGATGAGATCATCGTCCCCGAGCCGGCTTATGCCAATTACATGGCTTTCGCCATTTCTGCCGGAGCGATCATCCGTACCATCCCCTCTACCATGGAAACGGGATTCGCCCTTCCCCCGGTAGAAGAGTTCGAGAAACTGATCAACGAACGTACCAAAGGGATCCTTATCTGCAATCCCAACAATCCCACGGGTTATGTCTATACGCCGCACGAAATGGAACAGATAAGGCAACTAGTAAAGAAATACGATCTCTACCTCTTTTCCGATGAGGTATACCGCGAATTTATCTACAACGATACACCTTACATTTCCGCCTGTCACCTGAAGGATGTCGAAGAGAATGTGGTGCTAATCGATTCGGTATCCAAAAGATATAGTGAGTGCGGTATCCGTATCGGGGCACTTATCACCAAGAACCGGAAGGTGCACGATACCGTCATGAAGTTCTGCCAGGCACGCCTGAGCCCTCCCCTAATCGGACAGATCGCAGCCAATGCATCGTTACAGGAGAACGGCGCATATATGCAACATAACTTCGACGAGTACAAGAGTCGCCGCGATTTCCTTATAGAACGGCTGAACAATATTCCCGGAGTCTATTCCCCCATGCCACAAGGAGCATTCTATACCCTGGCAAAGCTCCCTCTTGATGATGCCGATGCTTTCTGTGCTTGGTGCCTCTCCGATTTCCGCTATCAGGGTCAGACCATCTTCATGGCACCCGCATCCGGCTTCTATGTCACTCCCGGGTTGGGCAGAAATGAAGTTCGTATCGCTTATGTGCTCAATAAAGACGATCTAAACAATGCGCTCATAGTGCTGGAAAAAGCACTTGAAGCATATCCACATACCCATAAACATGAATGCGGAGCTCTTTATAGCGAGGCGGATTTACAAAGGCGATAAAAAGAATGATAAACGGGTCTCATCGCCTGCCATCAAAATTGCCATTGCCGGCATTGCGCTCGGTCTGGCCGTGATGATTGTGGCAGTATGTATCATTGTCGGCTTCAAAAAAGAAGTACGTGCCAAGGTGGTGGGTTTCGGCTCCCATATCCAGATCACTGCCTTCGAGAGCAACTCGTCCTATGAGCATTCCCCCATTGCATTCTCAGATACACTGGCGTCCATACTCACTGCCAACCCTGATATCCGTCACTTTCAGGAATTCATTACCAAACCGGCTATTATCAAGACCGACGATGATTTTATGGGCGTGGTATTGAAAGGAGTGTCAGAAAAATATGACTGGGAATTTTTCAAGAAAAACCTGCTAGAGGGAACTATTATCCAAGCCAACGATACTATTACGGCTAATCAGGCTATTATTTCAAAAGAGATTGCCGATAAATTACGATTAAAGACAGGGGACAGTTTTACCTGCTATTTCGTACAGGAGCCTGTCCGTGCCCGTAGATTTCATATTAGCGGTATTTACAGCACCAATTTTGAAGATTATGACAAACTCTATGTGATTGTCGGGAATGAGATCCTTTCTTCCCTTAATGGATGGGATAGTGATATGGTGAGCGGGATCGAAGTACTGGTACGTGACTATGATAATCTCGACAGGATTGCACAGGATCTTTTCTTCGATATGGCATCATACAAAGACCGCCTCGGCAATGCCCTTTATACCCGTTCCATCAAGGACATCAACCCCATGATATTTAACTGGTTGAACCTACTCGACATGAATGTGTGGGTTATTATCATCCTTATGTTAGTGGTTTCGGGCTTCACCATGATCTCTGGCCTGCTTATCATCATCCTCGAACGTACCAATATGATCGGCATGTTGAAATCGATGGGAGCAAGGGATTTCAGTATCCGCAAGGTTTTTCTCTACCTTTCTGCTTTTCTTATCGGACAGGGGATGTTATGGGGAAATATAATTGCTCTGGCTTTTTGCCTTATCCAGGATAAATTTCAGCTACTAAAACTCGATCCGTCCACCTATTACCTCTCAGCAGTACCGGTAGATCTCAACCCGCTATATATTATTCTTCTTAATATCGGTACGCTCGTCGTCTCCTTACTGATGATGATCGGCCCCTCCTATCTGGTCGCCAAGATCACCCCTGCCAAATCCATCCGGTTTGAGTAGTTTTCCGGTATATTGCCGATAATTCCAAATGGCGCAATGTATATAGTTATTTTGAATGCAATAAACAATTATGGATGGGAGTTTTTTGCTACCTTTGGGCAGAAATAATTATAGTCGTATAAAATGAACATTAACTGGATAATCCTGATTATTGGAGGAGTTTTCGAATCAATTTTTGCGATGAGCCTGGGAAAGATGCAACAGACATCAGGCAAAGAGATGTGGCTGTGGCTTGCGATATTTCTTGCCAGTGTAAGCCTTAGCATGTTTTTACTGTTCAAATCGATGGGAGGCTCCCACCCGATTCCGACAGGAACCGCCTATGCCGTCTGGGCTGGCATCGGCGCTGTAGGAACGGTTGTTCTCAGTATCCTGGTTTTCAGGGAACCGGTCACTTTCTGGAGAATATTTTTCCTTAGCACGCTAATTATTTCGATCGTTGGATTGCAATTCACTTCTGCACATCATTGATTTAAATTGCAAAATTGATTTAAAATACAAATTAGCAATTACTAATTACAAACGCCTTTCCACATTATTCATATTGGCGATGGTACATCACAAACCTTCCTATCTCTATCATCACATCAACCTTCCCACCTCTCCACTCTCTTAGTCAATCCAGCACACCACTGTTAATAACTTGTTGATAACCTGTTGAGAAGTTGTTCATAAAAACGACCAAAAATATTTGCAATTTATTTGTCCGGTATGTTATATTTGCAGAACAACAATGAGAGATAAAGTACGAATTTCGTACAAAAGACATACATAGGAGTTCATTGACATTTTGTACACAACGGGAAGAGTTTCATTCAAGAGATCGGCAAATCCGTTTGTTTTTCTCTTTGTTCATGAAGAGTGAGACATTGATAAAATGTTTCTATCGGATGAACCATAAGTTTTTCGTTACGTGATTCCCCTTGATAGCAGTTTATCTGTATATGTAAGGGAGTGATTGCAAAATAGCGACCGACTCGGACGAATGAACCATCTTCAGGCATAGGCAGAATTTGTGACTGCTTTTGTATCCTATTTTGGTTGAAAGGTAAACCTTCACGGGCAAGCCAACTCGCCGGAAACAGATACAAGAGTTTGTAAATTCCGGGAATAGGGATGAAAATCCGGTCTCAAACATTGATTTTTTACTACATCGGCCTTTTCCAAACCGGAAAAATCCGACGGTAAGAATTCGAGGGTTGAAATACATGATTACATTCGTATGACTGATTCTGCTTCACAATCCGGAAAAATTATGTATCAAACGATTTAATGTTATCGAATTGAATGATATACAAGACTTCTCAGAGCAGCTTTAGCAGCTTCAAACACTGCTTCAGACGTTTTTTGAAGTATCCGCATTCTGAAGTATAAGCCCCTGTAGAAATCATAAAATTGACTTTCTAAGCCAGTTTCAGTTTCCACAGAGTTTGAGATTTTCTCAGGCAATTGAACACATTTTCAGTTTTTGCACCGTTCAGTACAGAACGATTTGAACTCCTACCATATACAAAAAGCCGGCTTTGCAGCCGGCTTTTTTTGTTTCATCACATAAAGGGTTTACTATTTAAATTACCCGATGATCTTTTCTCCTGTTAAATCTCCTTCCGGAATAAGGTAACGATTTCATCCATAGAGCTGTTCCTAAAATGAGAATCCTACTCCTCCGGTAAATCTTATTCCACTCCAATTGATCGAAGCGGAATTATAGGCAGATTCTCCCCATTCAGCTTTAGCAACGAAGTCATAACCCACCGAAACATGTATATTTATCTTTTCAGTAATGTAATATTTAGTTCCTATCTGGGTTAAAAAAGAAAAACCGGATGTATTAAACATTTCATCAAAATTGTCCAGTTCTTCACCATTCACCATAAAAAACCCCCGGTTTTTAAATTGAGTCATAAACATACCGGGAGATACTTCCCCAAAGAAAGAGAAGAGTTCCCTCCCCCGCCTGTTTTCATAGGTAAAAAAGTAATATTTATAATATATCCCAGCTCTGACACCATTCACAATAAACCTATTGGCATATTCTCCCGAATAATCTTTGAGAGACAGTTTTCCTCCTGTGGAGTGATATCCTCCCCCCTTTAAGCCAAACTCATGTTGTTCAAACAAATAACCAATATCTATAACATGAATCATATTTTGTGCCGGAAAATTATCTACGTTCTTTGCACCGATAATGGATGCGGGAGGTCTTCCCAGTACACTTCTTATCATGCTTCTCATGGCTCCCGTATCATAAGAGGAGTAGCCGCCGGAATAACTCACGGTGAATTGTGCCTGTAATAACCCACTAGAGAATAATGCAAGAATCAAGAAGATATATTTTCTCATTTTTTTAAGTAGTTAGTGATATCTAAATAATAAAGTTTGGAAACTCCCCCATGGGCAGTTGTAAAGAAATAGTTATTAAACAGGCAGTTGACATATGTCCGTTCCTGTGCGAAAAGCTCTTTGGTAAATGTCTGATCATGTATCGAACAATAATAGCCATTAGCTGTCACGATGTTACCGGTATATGGATCTGAACCGACATATAAACCCGTTCTTTTCTGACTCTTCGTACCGTCATTTAAATTCACCACATAGGTTTGTCCTCCGGCTTCTTCAAAAGTGATAATCATCAGGTTGGTTTCTTTTTCATTAAAATTGATGCGCTTAGGATCTTCTCTTTGACCGTATACCGGAAAATCTTCCTGGTATACCAATGAAAATCCGTTTTCACCAAACTCATACACGGAAACATCATTCTTTATATGAGAATTATAATAAATTGCCACATATTTACCATCTCTCGAAACGGCAACATGATCATTCTTGTTGGGGAGAATAAGATAATCAATCAGTTCACGTGTCTCCAGACTATACGCGAACAGTTTTCCCTCGAACGCTTCGATCCCTCCCGGAAGTCTATCCACCACATCCATATAGGTTTTGATAAATACCACATCATTGGTACCTAAAAAAGCTTCATGATACGTAAGTTCTTCTTCCCTATCGAATTGTAGCTTCTCATAGTTTTTAAGATCATAGCTGACTAACTCGATACATCCACTCGAGGGAATGACTATCAATGAGGATTTCTCAGAGCAAAAAATCCGACCATTCCATGAAATGGATAACGCATCTACGATTCCCTGGTCTAACAATTTTAAATCATCCTTATCATAAATCCAAAAGTTATACCCGTTCCTGACAAATAATCTATTCGTTGGCGTATCCGTACAAATTTGAAAATCCAAATAACCGTCTTCAATGGTAATCAGACTGGGAGAATAGAGCACATCATAATGAATAGGCCAAGCCCCATCTTTACTAATACTCTTCGTATCGAAAGGCACAACGTACAATTCATACAGGACACCTTGCGAAAAAGGGAACAGATTGTTTTTATCCCGCGTAAACTCTATCAGGTCATCGATCTCGAAATAATTTTCCTCCCCCTCGTATACTATATCGCCGTAGTAACCGGTTGCAAAAGCATATCTGGACTTATATTCGTTCTTCGGCCATGATATTTTTCCTGAATTGACTCCGGTATATTCAAACCGGATAGAATTTTTTGGAAATTCAATTACCGTTGTATATACATCTACCCAAGGTTCCCTTATAGCTTCTTTAAAGAATGTTTCTATCCTGTAATATAACGCACCGAACACGGCTAAACTGTCTACAAAACCTGTTTCATGAGGGTCGGTAATCTCCTTTACATACGTTTTGTTATTGTGATAATAGGTTATCCTGTATTTATCTACGGTATATTGTTCCAGCTCCGGTTTGTCCCAGGTCAGTTCAAAATAATCATCCTTATTTCTATGATGGACAATATTGTTGAGATGCAGCACCGCATCAGGAATAAAAACTAACGTATATTCAAATTTACCTATATAGTTTTCAAATCCCAGCTTACCGGCAATACTTTCAGAATGAGGATCCACTTCTATATCAACTGTCAGTTTTTTTGTAGTCCGGACATTGCCGGTTGGTACGAATTCGAAATAACCATCCATCGGATATATTTCTTCACCACTCAGACTGAACCGTTTTTTTAATACTTGCCCTTCCGGTAAGGAAAGTTGATAATGTAATTTTGTTTTCTTGTAAATATAGAGAGTGGCACCGGAAGGGAAATCAGCCAGATTAAGTATGATCTCCTTGTCATCCGGTTTCGGAACATCCACATAATATACATCGTCCCTATCATATTCACAGGCAGCGAAGAAGAATAAGATTGTGCACAGAATTAAATAATCTATTTTCATCCCTATTTGATATAATCAGTTAAATCCAGTGCCGCACCATACCCTGCTCCATAGATAATCAACCTGTTCTTCATAAAATAATGAGGGTATTTATATTGGCTGAAGGGTATTCTTGTCAATATCCTGTCAAAAGTATTATCATAAATAGCGAGAAGAGAGTTTTCATTATGGAATTCATCCAGACAGGCATAGTTCCCTGTTATGGGATCCTGAACAATAAACAGACCACCTACCTTGTATTTTTCCCTCAATGTACTCACATCAAACACAACAGTCTCGTTCCCTCCACTTAAAATCAACTCGTTTGGATTGGTGTAACTAAACTGACAAATCTCATATGAATACTCCGTATTATGATAAGAATATAGTGGAATAAAAACGTCATTATCAAATTTATATATCCGATAACTATCTTCATAATATTCACATATATATTTCCCATCATATGATACTGCAACTTTAGCGTATCCCTCTACCATCTTTTTTTCCGCTACTATTTCTCCTGTTTTTGAATCAGCTGCAAAAAGAGATGAATATAAATAGTATCCATTGTCATCTATCACACCATCTCTAAAAAATAAGCGGTAATTGTCTGCAATAAAAATATTTACCTCCCATGGATTTAAGATTTTCACAGGAAGCGGATCCTCAAAGTTATTCACATTGTAGATATAAATTTCATAAAATGGACGGGGGGATCCATAGGTATGTTTATAAATTGCAATTCGTGAAGTTAGAGGGGTGGCTGATAAGATAATACGGTCGGAGGGATCAAGCGTATAAACAGGTCTTAGCAATAAATCCCTTTTCTTCTTGAAATTGGAGACAGAATAGATATTCAACAGACCGTCTTCCATGAAATAGTACTCATCTCTCCCCAGATTCTACGCCATAGGCGGTTTAATTACTACGGAACGTTCATCCTCCGACTTATAATCAGCAGCGATAAAGGGACATTTCTTATATTCTTCATACGGAAGATGATAAGGTATGACGTAAAGCTTGAATCTTTGCGGATCTATTGGGAATCTGAAACGTTGTATCTTTGCATTCCTTTTATTTTCATCACATTCTATTTTTGTACCATCTCCATCAACTTCCAGCAAATATTTACACTTATAACCGGTATATTTCCAGGAGACATTCATCCATTCATGGTCAATATATTGATAACTAAATTTTGTCGCACCACCTGAACCATAATAAGCAGGCGTAAAATAGCTCTCCCTCGCTGATGTATAATTCACATCATTATTCTTATAATGCACGGTAAGTTGATAGGCACGATAGCCCCAAACATAATTTTTATCAATAAAACCAGTTTGCTTCGGATCAGTGATAATATAAGTTTCTTGCTTATCAGTAATACTATTGAAGAAAGTAAGTTCATATTTTTGAAACGTCGCATTGTCAAATTCAGGCTCATTCCACTGTAATTGTAAATATCCCTCGTCTGAAACCCCTCCCTGAAAGTCGATAGTAAAATCTTCTTCCAGTTTGACAAATTTCACATCATATTCATACCTGCCCACATACTTTTCATAACCTAATTTCTCCGCAATACTTCCTGTATTGGTTTTTAATTCTATATCGAACACCAGTTTTCGGACAGAATTATCGTTTAAAGGATATAAATAAATACTATTATTGTCTATGTAAGCATCGGCATCAATAGTAATTGTTTGATTGAGCACTTCATGTCCTTTTGTGTCAATGGCAAATGAGACCTTGGTGTATTGGTAAATAAATAGAGTGCTGTTTGGTTTAACATCGGAAAGATTTATCTCCACTTTAAAGTCATCTTCCGGTGGTGTTATTTCATTCGTATATATGAAATCTTTATCATATTCACACGAATAGAATAAATGAAAGAAAAGAAAAAAAATTATCCCGATTTTTTTCATGTCCGTAAATTAAAAAGATGGCTAACTGTCAAAGGAGTCTCTGTGTTTTTCCTGGACAAAGAACCATTTTTAAATGCAAGCCTTATTTAGCACTTCATTATAGAATTAATATCCTGTAAAAAAAGAGCATTAGAAAAATGCTTTTAGTATTTATTATTTTTCAATAACAAAGGAAAATAAAAAAGCACTGATCACCAAATAAAATTGTATTAATTCATTCAATTAATTAATGACATATGAGATACCCAATGTAGTAAAGAAATTGATAACCGATCGTATACAACAAATGAGAAGCAGTGATTGTTTACATATTACGCAATAGCACTCGGAATATATTTATTTGAATAATAAATTAAGGATAGAGATAAATTTGAAAATAAGATTTCCTGAATTTTTTATTATCTTTGTTCCAATAGGATAACTCTTAACTCCGCAAGCGATATGAAACATTTTTATATTCCGTTTCTGATGATCCTTTTCTTCGTTCAGACGAAAAGTTTTGCACAGGATATCCCGGTGAAACCGGATAGTCTGGATTTGAAAACCGGAATCGCCGGTGGATTGCCAAAACAGGCCGACTCTCTCAGATCCGGCCAGCTTCCGTTAAGATTACCCCGACTGAATCCGGCAGAAAATCTTCTGCCGCAATTTACTCCTTACCAACGGTTCACCCTGGAGCCACAACATTCGGATAAAGAAACTAACTTCCCCCAGATTCACTGGCACGGAGCCGCATCTGATTTCATCAATAGCAAGAGTCGCACGGCCATTGCTACAACAATGCCAACTTCCAACCTGCTATTACATTCATCGGCTACCATCGGTATGGTGGAGACTCCTTTCTTCGGTAAAGGCTATTACTATATATTGGATGCAGGGGCCCGCTATGCGATCAATCCTGCGTTGACGATGGGCGTCAGCGGTGGCTATAACTCCAATTTCGATGTGATGCCTCTCTGGAATGCAGGAATTGATGCCAGCTACCAGGTGAATCGTAACCTGATGTTCGATGGAGGGTTGACCTATATGAAGACGGCTAGAAATGATTTCTCTCTCAACCAATCGGCTGTAATGATCGACCTTCACGGTCGCTACCGGCTTAACGATGACTGGTATCTCAACGCTTATGGAGGGATGCCTGTATTACAAAACAGTAACAAGTCAGACATGCCGATGTTACCAATGATGAACGCTCCTTACTACGGGGGTTCTGTGGAGCACTGGTTCAAACCCACCATGGGTGTGGAAGCCGGTATGATATGGATGCGCGATATGTTCTCCGGGAAAATGCGCCCACAACCCAAACTGGAATTACTCTTCAGGCCTGGACGATAAATCATTGCCCGGGAACGATAAGTATTGGGCACGATAACAATGGTCTCAGCAATTTGTCCGGAAGATGCATCGTATCAGTAAGACCATCAATTAATTGTTAAGATCATTTTGTGGTCAGTGGCCAGTTTACGCATGTTGAGAATAGCATAGCGCATACGTCCAAGAGCGGTATTGATGCTTACACCGGTGACATCAGCAATCTCCTTAAAACTTAAATCCCCATAATATCGCATCTCCAGTACTTCACGTTGTTCAACAGGTAAAAAGTCGATCAGTTTCTTCACATCGTCGAGCACCTGAGTTTTCACCATTTTCATCTCTACGGTATCGTCACACAGGGAGGGATTGTTCAACAGATCGACCTCGTAAGCATCATTGGAGACGGTATTTTCATTCTTTCTCTGACGGAAATAATCGATTATCAGATTATGGGCAATACGTGTAATCCATGCTTTGAATTTGCCTGTTTCAGTGTATCTGCCCTGCCTGATAGTTGTGATAGCTTTGAAGAAAGTATCCTGAAAGATATCTTCGGCCAGTCCCTGGTCACGGACAGTATAGAAGATATAAGCGTAAAGAGATTGTTTATGCCGGTTGAGGAGCAGATCAAACGCATAGTCATTGCCGTCGGCATACGAAACGACCAATTCTTCATCGGTCATCATGCAGAAAGTATCCATTGCTTTACTTCTTAATTGTTATGTAAGTTCAATTGAGTAAAGAGGACTTATAGGCAAATGATTTTAGTGTTTGTTCTTACCAGCGTTTGCGTTAGCTAAATGAGTTAAAGATAAACTGTACTCACGATGTCAACAAACGAGGAAATTTATTAAAACAAAGAAAAATAAAAAAAATATAATTACCAAATAATTAGAGATGAAATTCCACGTTTGTCAACAATACTTCCGCTATATAGCGGGAAAATAACCTACCCTTCTCTATTATCAATCTTTTCATTTTGTATTCTTTTTTCTCTTTTCCAATAATTAATCGTATGTCCGTGAAAAGCAAACCATACCAAATAAATAAAGCACGGAATCAGAACCCAGTAGCCTGCTCTCAAGCCATAGTGATCTCCTATCGCACCATAAATCAGTGGCAGGATGGCATTCCCGCTTAATCCCATGATCAAAAGGGAAGAGCCCGTTTTGGTTAATTTCCCTAAGTTATGGATCGACAAGGGCCAGATACCGGCATAGATCAATGCATTAGGAAATCCTATCGAGGCTAAGAACCATATCGAGATGTTTGCCGTATGCCCGAACAGTGAAACAGTATGGTTGGCAAGTACTACCCCTAAAGAAAGGAGTAGCCCGAGTGCGGTACAAAACTGTAAAGCCGTCTTTTGCGAAACAAACCGGGGAATAAGCAAGATACCCAGCAAATAACCGATAATGGTGCATATAAGCGTGTAAGACGGAAAGAACTTTGCATCCAGCAGGCCGATCCCCATCGACCCGGCATAATTGATAATAGTATCTATCGCCACCACTTGCGTACCTACATGCAGGAAAATCGCGATGGCTCCAAAGATGAGATAAGGATAATCCAAAAGAGACTTCTTTGACGGATTTACAACAGATAAAGTATTATTCTCCTCTTTGGGTTCATCCTCTTTTTCTTCTATCTCCGGCAATACTGAATATCTTATGCCGATACCTGTTAATAGCAAAAGAGCGGCAAGGATGGAATAGGGCATAATTACCCTCCTGATCAATTCCTGCAGAATAATATTTTTCTCTGTTTCGGAGAGCGTTCCTGCTTCAAGTAATGCAAAGGTGCTGTCATCAGTCGATTTGAACACTACCGCTGCAAAAAGCAAAGGAGCAATGATACCTGCGGACTTGTTGAAGATTCCCATCACGCTCATTCGCTGTGCTGCGCTATCGATCGGTCCGACTATGGTGACGTAAGGGTTTGCTGCCGTTTGAAGAATGGCAAGCCCTGTCCCGAGGCAATACAATCCTGCAAGAAAAACGGCATATTGTCGCATAAGTGCTGCCGGGACAAAAATGAGGGCGCCCAATGAGAGGAATATGAATCCGTACATAATCCCTTTTTTATACCCCACTCTGTTTAATAACAATCCCGATGGAATTGCCATCACAAAATAGGCGATATAAAAGGCAAAAGTAACGAAATATGACTGAAAATGTGTCAGTTCAAGAGCTATCTTGAAGTAAGGAATAAGGATTGCATTCACCCATGATACCAGGCCGAAAACAAAATACATAACGGCCAGGATACCCATCGAGGTATAAAAAACTTTTTTATTCATTAAGGAAGTATTATTTCAAAAAATTGTCTTTATACGATAACACCCGTAGTTCCTCCGTCCTTTAAAGAGATATCATGGGGTTGATTTGTTTTCCAGGCTCCATTCGTAAAATCCGGGATATCGATCGGTGCCGAGCGGTTGGCTACCGACCATTCGCTTAACGGACCAATGACACTCCATGACGCAGCATCGTATACATCCATATCCACGGGCAAACTGTTCCTTAAACAGTCAATCAATCTCCAGTCCATCAGAAAATCCATTCCTCCGTGCCCCCCAATCTCTTTGGCAATATCCTGCATCTTCTCTATGATAGGGGGATTATATTGCAGTTCAATTTCCCTGAATTTCTCCTCAGACAACCATTCCTGGTGATTCTCAGCTATGGATAGACGGGGAGGGAGGGGATATTTCTGCGCTGTTGCTTTTGTCCCGCTTATGGTATGCAATCGGGAGTAAGGCCGGGGTGTGGTGATATCGTGCTGAATAAGGATCGTTTGTCCTTTTACCGTTTTTATGATCGAATTATTCATGTTCCCCCGGAATGGGGCACCTTCGAACTGTTTAAAGTAATCTTCTTTCTGTGACAACTCTTTGGCATATTTATTCATTAAAAAGTCATCAGAAGACATCGACACCATATACTCCATCCGGTTTCCCCGGTTGATATCCATGATTTGTGCCACAGGTCCCAATCCATGTGTCGGATAGAGATTTCCATTTCTTTTCATATTTTCATTTAAGCGCCAACTGCGTCCGGGTTTCCCCCTGAAGAACAAGCTTTCCCCTATTTCATGAATATATCCTCCTTCGGCATGCACTATCTCACCAAAAAATCCATTACGTGCCAGATTCAGGGTAAGTAATTCAAAAAAATCATAGCAGCAGTTCTCCAGGATCACACAATGCTTTTTTGTATGTTCAGAGGTCTCTACTAATTGCCAGCAATCTTCTACTGTAGTTGCAGCAGGGATTTCCAATGCGACATGCTTACCCTGCCTCATGGAATAGATCCCGATCGGGGCATGCAATTCCCAGGGAGTGGCCACATATATAAGGTCGATATCTTCCCTTCGGCACATCTCCATCCAGGTATCTTCTTTTCCTGAATAGACAATGGCCGGATGTCCCGGTGTCAGAATACGCGCTTTTGCTTTCTCTGCATGCTCGGTCAATACGTCGCAGATGGCAACAATCCTGACTCCGTCAATACGGCTCATCCTCTCTACGGCAGCGGTTCCCCTCGATCCGACGCCCACAAAACCAACTCTGACGGTTTCCAGTTTAGGAGCAGCATACCCGCACATATTAAATTTCTGAGGATGTTTCTTATACGCTTCGCTGTATATTTTTTTTAAGGACTTGTCCGATTGTTGAATGTCAGCAGGTATTCCACTACTTAGCCCCTTGGCCGGTAACATGGCCGATACGGTTGCAGCTCCTGCTATTTTAAAGAAATTTCTTCTATTAATTTGCATGGCGAAATATATTATTTTAGAAAATGAACCTCCGAACGCTTCTCCAAGTGTGGACTGAAGTGATTGACTTCAGTTCTGAACGCTTCAATTTCTTTACAGCTTAACTCCCTTCCGGAAATGGTTACCGGATCAATAAAGGTAATATCTTTACCGGACATTGCAACTGCAAGCGACATATCTCCCCAGAGTAAAAAGTCAGGAATATGGACAGCCATGGAAAAATAATTGATATCACCGGATTTATCAAATAAATAACTCAATGGCATTTCCCTGAGAATTAATTTATCAGCCTTATTCCCAAGGACAGAAGACAATACACTTGCTACAGCTAATTCCCTATCGGCATCAATAGTGATTTCTTTTATCTGATGTGAGTTGACAAGCCAATTCAAAACAATATCCAACTGGCCGATCCAAATTCCTTGCATGGTTTGGTTTAACCATAATGCAGAACGGAATAAAGTATGAAATTCCGGTAACGATCCGTCAATATGTTTAGCCTCGGAAGAAGCGCTCTCTCCAATACCCCACAGATCTACAATACAGATACCGGTTCCCCGTGCTATAAGTCCATCAATCAAATCGGTATCAATCCAATCCTTTCCTTTTGAATTAGCAATTAAAACGTATTCACGGCTGCTCTTATTAGGGAAATATAGCAACAAGGGGATAAGATCTCCGGTTGTTGTTTCCAACACATACCGTTCCCAATTATTTACATTTGAGAATTGGTGAACATTCTTCAGGTCATAATTATCCGATATTCTTACTATTCGTTTTAACTCCTCTTTTTTCTCCCGGATATTCATACTGGTATCCGACAGCATCTTTGCTCTCAGAAGTGATCCTTGATTAAAGCAGTACTCTGCGGTAGAGACAATCTCTTCCGGGCGTTGCCCTTTGGGAAAAACCATTAATTCAGATTCAGGCAATGGCGCAAACGGTTTTTCTTTTTTCGGCGTATCCGTACCCTTATTTTTCAAGTGTAGATCAAACCATCCGAGCATAGTCTCCCTCATTTCAGGGAAATAACCATGAGGTGTATCAAATATCTGATAAGAGAGATTCTCTTCAGCATCATAAAACCGGTATATAGTCTTTGCTCCATTGAAACTTCTCAACATTTCCCGTGGATGAAATGCCGCATTCGAATCTCTCAATCCGTTACAGATTTTCAGTGCCCGGGGTGCAATAAGACCTAATACAGCCGATTCTTCGGTGAAAGTCAATCCTCCGTCCAATGCTTCACAGATGCAATTACTATTCAATATATACGACTGAAAGGTTCCCACACTTACCACCGGAACGACCGCTTTGATGCGCTCATCCATTGCAGCAAGCCACATTACCTGATTACCTCCCCCACTCGCCCCTGTTGCTCCAATATTTTTGCTATCCACAAAAGGGAGAGAGGAGAGCAGATCGACAGCCCGCATATTGTCCGTAATCTGCACTCCCATTAAGGTCTCTCCCACATTCAAGAGGGACGCACCCAGATTAGCCCCGTGATATTCGAACTCACCGTGAACAGTGGTCCGCTCCCCGGCTCCCCAGGGATCAATAGCTATTGCTACATAACCATTCATGGCTAATGTTTGTCCTAATGCCTGATATTCATGAAACAGTTTCCCGTTGCGTGAATGTCCCATTGCTACAACTACAGCAGGAAAGGGACCCTTTCCTTCGGGAATATATAAGTTAGCCGTAGCAAACAGATCAGGTCGTGTCTGAAAGAAAATATTTTTAACAAGAAATTCTCCTTTTTTATATATAGCTGTCTCACTATACTCTAAAGGCAAATCATGATTATAGGAAACTCTCGCATGTGCAAGAATAGCCTCCTTTAGCTTTTCTCTCCGTGTATTCCATTCATCCTTACTTTGTGGAACCTGTAACAGATTATAAGCTTTTGCTGCTTCTCTCTTAAAAGAAAAGCTTATCAAATCGTTATTTTTATTATCGGTAAAGATATACGGGAGATCATTTTGTCCCCGTATACCTTTGCTGAATATAACGATAAACAGCAGAACAAACAGCTTTGACTTCATTATAACTGAGAGGCAGAGTCTTTATCCAAAAACAATACTGTATGAGGATGCCTTCTTAAGATCGTCGCCGGGCATGCAGTCGATATTTCAGCATTCAGTGTATTATACACGGCATTGGCTTTTCGCTTATCCGGCACCATACAACTGATTACTTTACAACGCATGATAGCGGGAATTGTCAGGCTGATCGCCTCTTTCGGCACCTCTTCAAGAGTGGAGAACCATCCCTCTCCCAACTGCTGCCGGCGTGAGATATCATCCAGTTGGACTATTTTCACCAGCGCAGGATCATTAAAATCTGCTACTTCAGGATCATTAAAGGCAATATGTCCATTCTCCCCGATGCCGATACAGGCAACATCCACAGTGGCAGCTTTCAGTAGCTCTTCATATCCGGCTATTTCCCGGTCAATATCTTTTGCATCACCATTTATATAATGCACCTGAAATGGTTTTACAATATCGAGGATTCTTTCTTTCAGGTATTTTCTGAAACTGGCCGGATGTGTTTCAGGCAGACCTTTGTATTCATCCAGATGGAATACGGTAATTTTACTCCAATCGACCTGAAGCGTTTTGAGAGCCTCAATAAAGGCAAATTGTGAAGCGCCTGTAGCCAGAATCAGAGTGGCATACCCTTTGGCCTGAATCGCGTTATTCAAATGTTGGGCGACAAAATCCGCACTACCCTTTCCGGCAGAAGTCTCATCCGTAAAAATACGAACTGCAAGATTTTCTTTTTTGAATTGTTTAATTTCAATTGTCATTTCTAAATCAATTATGTATCAATTTGTATAGTATATTTCTTTCTTCCTTGTAAGTTGACAATCACCTTATCAGGTTAGTCCACATCCCACCAGAGGTTGGTTGCGACATTGTCGGGACCGTCCAGAAGAGCCTTTCCTTTTTCCAGTTCTTCTTTATTATTCGCTTCTTCGGTCAACGGGAACGGTAATCTTTTGATAAAACTTCCTTGTGGTAGCAGCGGGTTGTCCGATTGATAAACCGGATACATGACGGGATATCCCGATCTTCTGAATTCCGCCCAGGCCTCCATACCATCAGGAAAAATGGCCAACCACTTCTGGGTTCCTATCTGTTGACGTTGTTCGTCGACATTGTTACTCCATTTTACAGGAATGGATGCCACTGCCGGCGATTCCTGGTCATCCTCCGGAGCTATGGGTTGCTTATCAGATTGGATATATCCGGTAATATCGTCCGAACCAATTCCCCATTGTTCCATACTTGTTTCTATACCTTTATTGTATAATTCTTCGGCTGTCCCGGCCATATTCCATCCATTCAAAGCTCCTTCTGCTCTCAGGAAATAAGCTTCGGCCGCACACATCACATGGAACGGGGCTGTAAGATTCGGGTTAAAAGTCTTATCACTTTTGGGTGTCACCCAATAAGTTCCCACATTAGAATTCTGTGAAGGGGTATTCCTCGGTTTTCCCAACAGGGTTGCCGGTAACCCGTTTCTTACACTGGTATATGTTCCGGTCGTCACATTGGGTTGGAAGTAAACCTCCAGACGCGGATCTTCATAACCTTTCAAATAGGACGCTATGGTAGAACTCATTGCAAATTCATTCCAGGCTGCCACCTGTGACAAGCCGTTTGTATCATTTCCCGGTTCTGCCTTTTTCAGAAGTGCATTTTGCGAATTATCCAAGAATACACCGGCCGCAACAGCTGCCTCCGCTTCGGTTTTAGCCCTGGCCGGATCTACTTTCGATATGCGTAACGCCAGGCGAAGACGCAGTGTATTGGCGAAAGCGATCCATTTCTTAATATCCCCGTCATACATCAGTTCATACCCCTTAAAGACAGTGGTTCCTTCCGGCAGTAGCCTGAGGATATTCACGGCCGACTCCAGACGGATAAAAAAATCATCATATATCTTATCCTGAGAATCATACGGAATTACCTCAATCGGTTCGGCAGCCTGAAAATAGGGAACAGGGCCAAAATGATCGGTTAACCGGTGAAAAGCATATACCCATAGGATATCAGCCAAAGCGGCTTCTCCGGAACCGGGCTCGGCATTTTCTTTAATGGCTTTCAGTTGAGGAGCTGTATCCACATAGACAACGGTCCAGAAACGACGTTGCCAGTCGGGAACAAGCACATAGCGGTCAGTGGAGAAAGACGTACTTGTCAGTGCAAAATATTGGGCGTACAAGTCCGCACCCAGATTCTGTACAGTTTGGTAAAAACTACGGTTTAAAGCCGATGATGATTGAGCTTTGGCAAACATGAACGGCATTTCGCGTGGACCCACTTCCGTCAGGTTATTAGGATCCGTATTCATTTCCTCAAAGTCTCCCGTACATCCCATCAATATTATGAGAGACATCACATAACTGTAAATATATTTTTTCATCATACTGATTATTAGAAAGTTAATTTAATATTAAGACCGATTGACCTTGACAGTGGCGGCAAACCCAATTCCACCCCTTGATAATTTCCGGCGCCCAAAGAGGCATCCGGATCAGTAGGATTATCTCTTTTGCCGATACCGTTAATGTTCATTATCGATTTTCCTCTATAGAAGAATAGCAGATTTCTTCCTGTAATGGAGAGCGATGCAGATTCAACGATTGCGGTTTCTTTTAATTGAAAATCATATCCGACCGATAATTCCCTGAGACGCACATTGGTCATATCATAGGTAAAGAAATCACCCCATGCATCACGCCCGTTCTGGGAAACGGTAGTCCACAACTGTTGGGAAGTAATGGCAGTAGTATTGGCAGAACCGTCGGCCTTTACGGCATCAAGGACCAAGCCTCCTTCCCTGAATTTTTCCGTGTAACCGGCAACCCCATAGGCCGCAAGATAAGCATCGGTTCCGGAAACCATCTCTCCTCCGATACGGGCATCGATCAGGAATGAAATGCTGAAATTTTTATATCCCAACCGGTTGCTCCATCCCAACATAGCATCGGGATTAAAATTCCCCAGTTTTTGATTGGACTCTACTACCGGCAATCCTCTGTCATCCACTACATATTTCCCTGTAGCAGCATCTTTTTTCCATGCCCATCCATATAGATCACCATAAGAACTACCTTCCTTAACAATCACCGTGGCATATTTTGTATTGTCGGTAATATTCACCTGCGTGGTGTTCGGTGCCAATTCAATTACTTTATTTATATTCCTTGAAAAATTGACACCGGTGTTCCAGGTAAAGTGTTCCGTTTCAACGGGAGTAGCGTTCAATTGAATTTCTATCCCTCTGTTCTCGATATTCCCGGCGTTGATATAACGCCTGTTAAACCCGCTGGCCATAGGTAAACCCACATACAGCAACTGATTGATCGTATTACTCTTATAAAGAGTCGCATCGAGACCTAAACGGCCATTTAAGAAACGCCAGTCCAGACCGATTTCGTATGATTTTGTCTTTTCCGGTTTCAAATCCTGAATTGATTTTATCTGATTCCGTGAAATAAATCCTTGACCGGCACCCAAAGCAAAAAGGAATCTTTGTTTCAGCAAATAAGGATCGGGATCATTCCCCACTTGTGTATAAGAAGCCCTTATTTTCCCAAAGCTAACCCAGGAAGGCATATTCACCATATCAGATATAATGGCGGATAAACCGACGGAAGGATAAAAATAACTGTGAGGAGAAGGCAATGTGGACGACCAGTCGTTTCTTCCGGTCACATCTATGAATAAATAGGATTTAAACCCCACTTGCAGGTTACCATATACAGAATTCAAAGCCCGGGTATATCCTCCTACATCCTGAAAAGCCGGGGTAGTTGCCGCGGTCAGGCTGAACTTGTTTGGAATAGAAAGCCCGTTGGCCATATCCGTCACTGTAGCATATTTTCTCTTTAAGAAGCTGGTTCCCAGATTATAGTTAAGGCTTATATGCTCTGCAATAGTATTTTCCCCTGACAGAAGAAAATCGAAGTTCCTTTCCCAGTATTGTGAATTGGTCTCGTAATATTTACCACCTGCCTTTACGTCTCCTAACGAAACCGTACCATCGTAAAAAGAACCGTCTATCTTATCATCATACCGGTCATAACTCACCCGCCCCAAGATACTCAGCCAATCTAACAACTGATATTTGGCAGAGCCCAGTAATGTCACACGGTTACGCTCTTCGTTTACCGACGTCCTGTTGGTACTCCAGTATGGATTGTCGTAAATGGAAGAGGTAGTCCAGTATTTTCGTACCGGTTGTCCATTATTCGGATTGATTGTCTCATAATCTTTTAACTCCTGCTCGCTCATATCCCTCGGCATGATATATGCCTCTATGGGTGTCCCGGCATCTCCCAGGCGCGGGCGATTTTTCACTCTCTGATTTACGTATGTAATCTTGGCATCGGTCGTGAGTCTGGAATCAAACTGAGTATTTATTCTCAGGTTCATTGTATTCCTCTCCAGCTTATTACCCGGTATCATCCCCTCTACCGAGTTATTGGTATAGGAAGCAAATCCCTGCATCATATCCGTCCCTCCATACAGGCTCACTGTATTATTAAAAGAATAAGCGGTTTCGAAAAAGTCTTTCACATTGGTCGGATAAGTTTGAGCTGCTGCTCCCCAGCTTTCACCTACACCTTCCGCTGCAACCCCTCCGTTACCTCTGCCGTATGTATCCTGGAAGTTGATTAGTAAATGAGGCTGGTCTACCGACATCCCGCTATTAAGATCTATCTTCAATCCACCCTCTTTTCCTTGTTTTGTAGTGATGATGATAGCTCCGTTAGCTGCCCTGCTGCCATACAATGCGGCTGCGGAAGGGCCTTTAAGGACATTGATAGAGGCAACATCATCGGGATTGATATTCACCGCACCGTCACTTCCCCCATAATTATAGGTAGTACCCGTAGCCTGACCGTAAGACGTATTATCATACGGGACACCATCAATAACGATCAGGGCGGTATTGTTTCCACTGATGGATCGGTTTCCCCTGAGCACCACACGGGCAGCGGCACCGGGCCCTGTTGCCGCGGTAGATATTACCGCCCCCGATATTTTTCCCGATAAACTGCTTAAGATATTAGAACTGTTGTCCTTTATTTCTCCTATTGAACCCTCTATTTGTTGGGTTGAATAGGACAATGTCCGGGTCTTTCGTTCAATCCCTAATGCGGTAACTACTACCTCTCCGAGGTCGTATGTGGTAGGGGTCAATTCAATATTGAAAGAAGTTTCGTTCCCTATAAGGATTTCCTCAGATTCATAACCGAGCATACTAAATACCAGATAATCGCCATTATTTGCTTCAATTTTAAAAACTCCGTCCACATCAGTCACTCCTCCTCTGGTTGTGCCTTTCACAATAGCCTGAACACCGGGTAAGGTTTCTTTCGTTACCTTATCGGTAACAACTCCCTGTCTGGTAGACATGTCTTGACTATAAATAGGGATTGACAAAAATAAGAGACATGTACTTATCAAAAACAATTTCCGAATTATTCGTTCCATAGGTATGTATTTAAATTTGTGATTGTATTCACAAAGATAGAGGCTGGATCTGGCATCTTATAAGATAATTAACGAAAAGATCAGTGGCTTATTACGAATAGATTTATAGAAATAGTATTGATTATAGAACAATATACTATTTGTATTGTTAAATGAAAATAATGATTTAAATCTGGTTAAAGAGATTCTTTATAGATTAGCAATGATCAAAATACTTGTCCTTATAGATTCTGCCACTGAATTCAGTCGTCGTTTTCTTACTGGCCTGATTCGTTACGCACATGAGAACGGACCTTGGACATTTTATCGATTACCTTTGTATTATAAAGTGCTTTACGGAGAAGCCGGCATTGTAGAACGAATCAAAGATTGGGGTATCGACGCAATCTTTGTCCAATGGGAATACAACGAGATTCAATTTTTAAAACAACTGGATATTCCTGTATTCCTTCAAAATTATGAAGATAACGCCGATTGGTTTTCAAAAATTTCCGGTGACTATATAGAAGTGGGTGCAATGGCCGCGAGTTTTTTCGCTAAAAAAAAGTTTAAAAATTTCGCTTTCTATGGTAACAAAAATTTCCTCTGGTCGAAAGGAAGAGCTGAAGGATATAGAATCGAAGTAGAAAAATTAGGAGGTAATTATTATTACTTTGAATCGGAATATTTAACAAATAGCCAATGGAGTAGAAGTCATATAGAATTGGATGAATGGCTGTCATTGCTTCCAAAACCTGTTGCCGTTTTCGCATGTGATGATTATTTTGCCCTTCAAGTGGCAGAGATGTGTAAAATAAACAATATCGATATTCCAAATGAGTTATGCTTACTCGGAGTTGATAATGACGAACTTATCTGTAACTTATCTTATCCATCCATCTCGTCTATTGTAACCGACGATGAAAATATCGGGTATATAGCTGGAAAAAAGATCCATGCACTGATTGTAAATAAAAAGAATATTCCTTTCAATATAGTCAAAAAGCCACTACATATCGAACAGCGACAATCTACGGAAAAATATAATATCTCAAACAAATACATCACAACGATAATAGAATATATTGAAAAAAATTGCAAAACAAACATTTCAATTGATCAACTAACGCAAGTTGTTCCGCTTGGCCGAAGAAACCTTGAAAAGAAATTCAAAGCAATCATGGGTTCCTCCATTTACCAATTCATTCTGGAAAAGAAAATAGAACATATTTCCTTCGAATTATTAACTACAGAAAAAAGTTTTTTGGATATCGCCATTGAGACAGGTTTTAATGATATAAGAAATGCTTATCGGATCTTCAAAAAAAATACCGGTCAGACACCTTTAAATTTTCGTAAAAAATTTTTGAAGCCAGAAACACAATAATATATTCGTCAAAATAGACCATATACCGCACTTACATAAAGTTACGGCACGGTTTATCAACACCATTACAGACAGAGTACCAGCAAAGAAATAATTTCATACAAAAAAACAGTCCAGCGAACACCCTATAACCATATAAATATGTGCGATTTACAATCTATCCCCAAAATTTATTCAACAAAGATGGGGTAAAATCACCAAGTGGTAGTTATATTTGCACCCGCAATACAATCCAATGATTATATGGAAAACAATACCATTCTGGACTTACTGAAAGAAGCCGTAGAGAAATACGGCGATCGGCCCTATCTGCACGAAGCAAGAAAAGGCACACAATACACATCTTTAACGTATAAGCAGGTACAAGAACAATCTTTGCAGTTCGCAGCAGGGCTTATTGCATTGGGAATTGAGGCAGGTGACCGTATAGCACTTATTTCCGAAGGAAAAAACAACTGGGTGATCGGCGAATTAGGCATTCTCCACGCCGGGGCAGCCAGTGTGCCTTTGTCTGTGAAGCTCCAGACCGAACAGGATCTGAGTTTCCGGATCAATCACTCCGGGTGTGTAGCTGTACTTGCCTCGGATCAGCAGATTGCAAAACTGCGTCCGATGAAGGGACTGTTCTCCACTGTGAAGCATTACATATTACTGGATCCGGAAGATCAGCCCGAAAATGACGAACAGTCGTTCGAATCGGTGACAGAAGCTGGAAAAAGACTCCTCGAAACCAATCCGTCAGTTTTGAAAGAGAGGATGGAGACAGTGAAACCCGATTCTTTGGCAAACATATCCTATACATCAGGCACCACTGCCAATCCGAAAGGAATCATGCTTACCCACGGCAATTATGTATGCAATGCAGGACAAGCTGTGGATATCCTCAACGGGATCCCTCCACATTACTGTACCCTGTTGATATTACCCTGGGATCATTCCTTCGGCCATACAGCCGGGATCTATACCTTCATGAAATGCGGGGCTTCCATTGCATCTGTTGCAATGGGGAAGTCGCCCATGGAGATCCTGCGCAATGTACCCAAAAGTATCAAAGCTATTAACCCACATATACTGATGAGCGTTCCGGCACTCGCTTCTAATTTCCGAAAGAGTATAGAAGCAGAGATAGAGAAAAAAGGAAAATTCACCGCCTCATTATTCAGAAGAGCGCTCAAAACCGCTTATGCCTATAATAAAGAAGGATATAATAAAGGAGGACGCGGACGTTTGATGCTCTCCATTTATGATAAGCTGATCTTCTCCAAGATAAGACAATCATTTGCCAGTAATATGGATTTCTTTATTGGTGGTGGGGCGCTCTTGGATATCGAGTTACAACGGTTCTTTTACGCTATCGGTATCCCCATGTATCAGGGCTACGGTTTATCGGAGGCGACACCTATTATTTCGGCGAACAGTCCGCATGCACACAAGCTGGGGTCTTCCGGAAAACCTGTTCCCCGTATGGATATCAAGATTGTGGATGACAACCTCAAGGAAGTGTCTATAGGTGAAAAAGGCGAGATCATCATTCGCGGGGGAAATGTAATGAAAGGATATTGGAAAAATCCCCAGGCAACGGCAGAAACCATTGTGGACGGTTGGCTCAGGACAGGCGATATGGGATATATCGATAAGGACGGCTATCTCTATGTGTTGGGACGCACTAAATCGCTGCTGATAAGTGACGATGGTGAGAAATTCTCTCCCGAAGGGATTGAAGAATCGATCGTCTCCACATCACCCTTTATCGACCAGTGTGTACTCTACAACAATCAAAGTCCTTATACAACAGCGCTTATTGTGCCAAATGCGGCAGAGTTGCAAAAAGTAAAGGCCGATCCCGAACAAGCCGCGCTTCTGATAGAAAAAGCGATCAACGCGTACAGGAGCGGTGGCAAGCACGATGGACTGTTCCCCCATCGCTGGATACCTTCGGCTTTTGCCGTTATAGAAGAACCCTTCTCCGAAAAGAATGGACTAGTGAACTCCACCATGAAGATCGTGAAGCACAAGGTTTATGAAACGTATGCTTCGAAAATAGCATCGCTTTATACCCCCGAAGGTAAACCGGCTACGTCTGCGGAGAACCTGGAAGCGTTGGAGAAGATATTGTAAATTTCGTAAAGAAAAACGGGATGTTTTAATATGTATATAATAACAATTGGGCCATCCTTCTAAATTGATGTATACTTTTCGGGATTCCTTTACCCGGAGAGGCTTCAGATTAAATACAAAAGTCCGGGATATCACTGCCAGACAATCTTCGTTGTTCACAAATTCTATTTTAGCATATCGCTGTGGGGGATTGGAATAGGCCTGTTTACCGGAATCTATCAATGTGGCTTCCCATCTTGAACCGTTGCATCCACTTGCCGTAATGGTTACATGCAGTTCATCCCCTGTAATTCGAACTTGGGTCAAAGGAGTATTATTGTCCAATTGACCATAGCGTTCCGCATGGATTATTGTCTGCATATCTACATTCGAAGCATCGGTTTCATTCTTTTCGCAACCTGTGCAAATACAGAACATGGATAAGACCAAGACTGTAATCAAAGAAAATCTGTTCATTTTTATTTACTTTATGAAATGGTTTCTATATCATTTTTAGGCTATCCACTATATAGACGAAACAGGATACCAAAACATTGCATGAAAAGTCTACTATTTCGTTAAGCAAGAGATTATTTACTGTAATTTACACTTACTTAATGGATTTCCGTGCCGCAAGCGGTCGGGGTATCTTAAAGGAATTAAACCCTAAGAGATAGAAAAAGCGGAAGAAACTCAATTCCCCCGCTTTATAATATCTGAAAAAAGTTGATCCCTACTCGCCGATAACCGGTTTATAATAACCTAGATCTTCAATACGTGATTTGGTGACGAAGTTGTAATTTTTCATCACCTCTATCTCTCCGTAATGGATATAGACTTCCGCACTGCGACGGAACATTTCCGGTTCTTTATTGGCATCCTGCAAAAGAAGGTGCCCCATAATTATATGTGCAGCACTTTCCACGAGACGACGTGCATGGAAATCGAGATAATCCTCATCCTTGGGAGAGATAACTGCCTCCACCATTTTTTCATAGGTCTCTGCCATGTTAGCCAAATCACGCTTCAACGCTTCCAGTTCAGGCACGACCGGCATAGCTGCATACTCTTTGATCTGCTGCAGATAGGTTCCAGTCGTGACGTGACGGATTGCAGCCACCACCTGTAACTGGGTAGTACCTTCGTAAATATTGGTGATACGTGCATCACGGTAGAGACGCTCGCACTTGTAATCTTTCATATAACCCGATCCTCCATGTATCTGGATGGAGTCGTAAGCATTCTGGTTAGCATATTCACTACTCATTCCCTTTCCAAGAGGAGTGAAAGCATCTGCCAAACGGGAAAAGTGCTTCATCTCATTCCGTTCCTCAGGAGTCAGTTTCCGTTCCCGGCTGATATCTTCCAGTGTTTTATACATATCCACAAAACGGCAGGTCTCATACAGTAATGCACGCGACGCATCGGTCCTGGCCCGCATATTGGCCAGCATCTCATACACCGGAGGGAACTCAATAATGGCTTTTCCGAACTGACGACGCTCAAGAGCATAGTTGTATGCCTCACGGGTAGCTGCTTCCGATATACCTACCGACTGGGCCATAATTCCAAGACGGGCACCGTTCATCAGCGACATCACATATTTGATCAGTCCCATCCGGCGCGATCCAACCAATTCAGCTTTGGCATTTTTATATACCAATTCGCAGGTGGGTGCCCCCTTGATTCCCATCTTATTTTCGATACGGCGTACATCCACTCCTCCATTTCTCTTGTCATAGACAAACATCGACAAGCCGCGGGCATCTTTGGTACCCTCTTCCGAGCGGGCAAGTACCAAATGGATATCGGCATCGCCGTTGGTGATAAAACGCTTCACACCGTTCAGGTACCACTGATCTTCCTTTTCGTTATAGGTTGCCTTCAACATAACCGCCTGAAGATCCGATCCGGCATCGGGTTCGGTAAGATCCATCGACATGGTCTCCCCTTTTACGATACGGGGCAGGTATTTTTCCCTCTGCTTTTCATCGGCAAATTCATATATTGTCTCACCGCAGTCCTGCAACATCCAGATATTCTGGAAGCTGGCATCGGCACGGCTGACAATATCGGCGCTCATCATATAGGGCACCATCGGAAAATTGAGACCACCATACTTACGGGCAAGCCCCATCCCCATCAGTTCCGCCTTATTGAGGGCATCCAGGTTTTCCTGTGTAGGTGCAGCATAAGTCACTCGCCCCTCATTTACCGTAGGTCCGCTATGATCTACTTTTTCAGCATTCGGTTCAATGATATCGCCACAGATCTCGCCTACCACTTCCAGCACCTTGTCGTAACTGTCCATCGCGTCCTCAAAATCCATCGGAGCGTAATCATATGTTTCACGATCTGCATAATTTCTCTCTTTCAATTCCACAATTCGTTTCATCAGCGGGTGCTGAAGATAATGACGGAATTGCGGTGTATCTGTATAAAAGTTTGCCATTTCGTTCTTCTGAATATTATTTATTGTTATTGGTTTCGGAAAAGCCGGAATTTACTTTCCCTCCTCTCCACACACTCTCTCTGTCCCCTTATTTTGAATTCTTCTTATAATACTTGATCATCTTCGGAATTACCTTCTCTATTTCACCGGTGATCACATAATCAGCGATTGAGTTGATAGGCGCGTTGGGGTCGTTATTGATAGAAATAATGATAGAACTGTCCTGCATACCGGCGATGTGTTGTATCTGCCCCGATATACCACAAGCAATATAGACCTTGGGGCGGACGGTGATCCCTGTCTGTCCCACTTGGCGTTCATGTTCTGTGAAGCCGGCATCCACTGCGGCACGAGAAGCCCCTACTTCGGCTCCCAGCACGTCGGCCAGTTGATAAAGCAGTTGGAAGTTCTCTTTTGAACCCACTCCATATCCTCCGGAGACGATAATGGGTGAATTCTTGATGTTTACTTTCGATTTTTCGATATGGCGGTCGATAATAGAAACTACAAAATCTTCCTCTTTCACATAGTCAGCCACATTGTGCTCCACGGTCTCACCTTTATAATAAGGGTCGAAAATTTCTTTCTTCATCACCCCTTCACGTACGGTAGCCATCTGCGGGCGGCAATCGGGATTGATGATCCATGCCACGATATTACCTCCAAAGGCAGGGCGTATCTGGTAAAGCAGATTTTTGTAGGTCTTTCCTGCTTTCCGGTCCTCATGGTCACCTATCTCAAGTGAGGTACAGTCGGCTGTAAGACCGCTACCCAGAAGGGATGAAACACGTGGGCCCAGATCCCGACCAATAATGGTAGCACCCATAAGACAAATCTGCGGCTGTTCTTTTTTAAAAAGTTCCGTCAGGATAGAAGTATGCGGAAGCGTGGTATATGGCGACAGGCGATCATCTTTGAAAAGATGGAGCACATCCACACCATATGGGAATACCTGCCCTTCTATTTTTTCGAGGTCGGCAACAGATCCGGCAGCGATGGCTTCGAGTTTACAATCCAACTGTCCGGCAAGTGAGCGCCCTTTGGTCAGTAGTTCCTGGCTCACATCGGCTACTACTCCATCCTCGATTTCCAAATATACAAATAAGTTATTCATGTTTAATCTGTTCCTTCATTAAAATTAGACTATTTCTCGCTATGGCAGAATATAAACAGGTTTATCTTCTGCTCATTTAGCTTAACGAAATAGTTGTGTTATCCAATCGTGTGACTATCTATCAGTTCTTTCATCAACTCTTCAATATCGACATCGTCGTCGGTAAGATGCCTGCTCTCTTTAGCCTGAAACACCACATTCTCTATCTTTTTCACTTTTGTAGGAGAGCCGGAGAGACCGCACTGTACCTTGTCGGCTTCCACATCATCCACACTCCATTCGGTCAGGTTCAGATAGGGGCGGCTGCTATAGATATCTATATAGTCGATATTCTCAGCCTGCCGTTCGGTAACGGTTTTGGCATGTTTGTATTTCAATAATAATTTTGCATTACGGGGACGGCAAGCACGGGCAGAACCGTTCACAGTGACAACCACCGGAAGAGGACATTCTACCACTTCCACCCCATTTTCCAAACGGCGCTTGACGGTTATTTTACCATTCCCGATCTTTTCAATATTCTCAGCATAGGTGATTTGCGGAACTCCCAACTTTTCGGCCACCTGCGGGCCAACCTGTGCTGTATCACCGTCAATGGCCTGACGTCCCGAAATAATGATATCGAACTTTCCGATTTTACGGATCGCCATCGACAATGCGTATGAAGTAGCCAGCGTGTCTGCACCGGCAAAAGCCCTGTCGGTTAACAACACTCCATCGTCTGCTCCACGAAACAACCCTTCACGTAAAATTTCGGCAGCACGTCCAGGTCCCATAGTCAGCACCGTAATGGTTGAACCGGGAAACCGGTCCTTGATGTCTAACGCCTGCTCCATCGCATTCAAATCCTCAGGATTAAAGATGGCGGGCAGTGCCGCCCTGTTTACAGTCCCGTCGGCTTTCATCGCATCTTTCCCCACATTCCGTGTATCGGGAACCTGCTTAGCCAACACAATAATGTTAAAAGCCATATTCATTAGATTAGTTTATCTCTTATAGATGTATTAAATGTTTTAAGAACGCAAATATAATAAAATTTGCCATGCCTAGCGCTACATTATCAATTTTCTAAAAAATGAAATGAGGCATTAAACCAAACATGGAGAAACTTATCTCTATAATAGTATAATTCCACTGAATGCCTTAAAGGCAATCACACGACTTAGGAAACATGAATAAGTAATACAAAAGGCTTCAGCAGAAAATATTTATTTTTCTGTAAATATGAATGAAATATGATAACTTTGCAGTAAATTTTAATCGTATGCAAAAGACAACATCCTCTTTGATAATTCTTTTTTTGGCTCTGATGATGAGCAGTTGTGCCGGAATTAAATACCTGACAGTGGAAACGCGTGAGCCGGCACAGGTGAATCTCCCTTCAAATGTACTTTCGATAGCGATTGTCAATAATGTGCTACAACAACCCGATGAAGTAGGACACGACAGCATCCCGATAGGACATACGCAAGCTGAAAGGGTAAAAGCACCGGCCGACAGTGCCGCTATTTTTTACACCGAAGCTCTGGCCCAGTTTCTGGATGAAGAGGATTATTTTCACAGGGTAATACATTATAATGAACCGTTGAGGAAGGACAATGACTTCTTCAGGGAGAGACCGCTCGAACCCGAAACAATGAACAGAATAAGAAAGGAAACAGGTGCTGATGCAATTATCTCTCTCGACAAGCTGATCATTGAAACCAAAAAGAGAGATCATTTCAAGCAACAGGGGTATATCTATGCTGATATGACCGGAAAAATACATTCCATCCTCCGTGTATATATGCCTACCATGGAAGGAAAAATTCCTGCGGTGCAATACACCGACAGCATCCATTGGGAAGGGTTTGACATCCAGGATGGAAAGGCCTATGCCGATATTATGCTCCCCTCCCGTGAGGAAGCGGTAAAACTTTTGTCAGTAAGGGCTGCGGAGAAGATGACTTACGTATTTGCCCCGCATTGGGAGATGCAGGACAGATGGTATTACACGTTGCCCAACTCACTGATGCGTGAAGGAGAAGCCTACGCTAAAGGGTCGCAATGGGAGGAAGCAATTGAAAAATGGGAAGCTTTCTATAATAACAGTTCTAAAAAAACTGACAAAGCCAAAGCCGCAAGTAACATCGCGCTGGCTTATGAGATGTTAGACGATATGGAACAGGCATTGGAATGGGCAACCCTTTCAAATAACCTGTTCATTGAATCTACAGCACCCAACTCTCTGGAGAGAAGGAGATCACTCCTTTACAAAAACGAAATTGAAAGGCGGAACAATAATTCCAACAGATTAAATATGGATGACCTGTAATGAGATTCTATCCATGGATGACCCGAAAAAAGCGATTTGATCTCCTTTTTTCGGGTTTATTTTATCTCAACCTAAAAAAACTCCAAACTTAATTTCCAGTTTTCAAAAAAAGGATTACCTTTGCCATCAAATCTTATAACAGTAATTTTACTCATAACTACTGTTCAATAACATTAGACTTTTTCTTATTAGACTTTTTCTGTGCTCGACATAGTTCTAGTAAACTTAGTTATTTTCAATTTTTATTGTGCTATTTCAAGTGCTTTAGACTATTTCAGCGTTCGGCAAAGCAAATAAATTTACTCTGCTCTCACTTGATAAAATAGTCCTACACTTAACAAAGTCAAAGCAGGTTTTGCTGCTGTATTTATTTATCGAAATAGTTCCTTTCATGGCAAAGTTCAACAGATGCCAAATTAAGATCAGAACATCAATAACAATATTTATTCAAAAACCATAACGAATTTCATACACCTACATGGCTTATAACATTATTGAGCTTAATGAAAAGCTCACAACAGAATTACGAGTTCTCGCCAAAGAGATGGGAATAAGACGTCCCGATGCATACAAAAAGGAAGAGCTCATTTATAAAATCCTTGATGAACAGGCAATTGCCGAAACAAAAAAATTGAGCGCAGACGGTGGAACCCAACAGGGTTACACACCGAGAAGAGGTTCCGACAGCAAAACGAACACCCAAAGAAATAAAACTTCTAACAGGAAAGAGGAACCCAAAGAAAAGGAAACCGATAAAAAAGAAGACAAGACAAAGACCCAAAGCCAATCACAGCCTGTGCAGGCTGTAGAAAAGCCTAAATTAGTGAGGAAAGAGTCCGCTGTTACCGAAGAGAAAGTTCCGGCAACACAAAAAGTGTCCCTGAGCAGTCAGCCGGAAACTAAGCCGGCAACTACCAAAACAGTTCCGGAAAAAAGTATTGAAACAACCGGAACAAAAATCGAAACCCCGGAGAAAAAAGCTGAAGAAACGGCTACACCAAAGGCACCCGGAAAACCGATACAGCTGGTTTTTCGTTCCTCAAAACATCGTATTGAGGAAAAGAGCACACCTGCTCCTGTCACATTACCACCGGTAGTGGCAGAGGAGGCACCGGAAGAAAAAACAGACACACCCGTGAAAGAGGCTCCTGTCCCCGGTGGTAAACTATCCATGATGGATCTCATATCGCCTTCGCCTTTGCAACCTAAACAGGCGGCTGCACAACAGAATAAACAACCTCAGGCACATCAGGGCCAGGTACAACCTCAAGTTCAGGTACAGGCTCCGCAACCCAAGGAAAAAGATCCCGCTTATGATTTTGACGGCATACTGAATGCATCCGGCGTATTGGAGATCATGCCTGACGGTTATGGCTTCCTGCGCTCCTCCGATTACAACTATATGTCCTCGCCCGATGACATTTATGTATCACAATCACAAATCCGGCTCTTCGGACTGAAGACAGGTGATGTGGTGGAAGGCCCTATCCGTCCGCCCAAAGAAGGAGAAAAATTTTTCCCATTGGTAAAAGTGGACAATATCAACGGACGCAATCCTGATGATGTACGCGACCGTGTACCTTTCGATCACCTGAAACCTCTTTTCCCTAACGAAAAATTCAACCTCACCAAAGGACATAACGACAATCTTTCCTGTCGTGTGGTTGACCTCTTCTCTCCTATCGGAAAAGGACAGCGCGGTCTGATCGTAGCACAACCCAAAACAGGGAAGACAATGCTGTTGAAGGATATTGCCAACGCTATTGCCGACAATCATCCGGAAGTATATATGATCATACTGCTGATTGACGAACGCCCTGAAGAGGTGACTGACATGGAAAGGAGCGTAAATGCAGAAGTAATCGCTTCTACTTTCGATGAACCGGCAGACCGTCACGTGAAGATTGCCGAAATTGTACTGAACAAGGCCCGCAGGCTGGTGGAATGCGGACACGATGTAGTGATACTGCTCGACTCCATTACCCGCCTGGCTCGTGCATATAATACGGTACAACCTGCTTCGGGAAAGGTGCTTTCGGGAGGTGTGGACGCCAATGCGTTGCATAAACCAAAACGGTTCTTTGGTGCAGCCCGTAACATCGAACATGGCGGTTCACTTACCATTATCGCAACAGCGCTCACCGAAACCGGCTCCAAAATGGACGACGTGATCTTCGAAGAGTTCAAGGGTACCGGCAACATGGAATTGCAACTCGACCGCAAACTCTCCAACAAACGGATATTCCCCTCTGTGGATATTATTGCATCGAGCACGCGTCGTGACGACCTGCTCCTGTCGCAGGAAACGCTTAGCCGCATGTGGGTACTCCGCAACTTCCTTTCGGATATGAATTCGGTGGAAGCGATGGAATTCCTGTTGACCCGTCTGAGACGTACTTCAAGCAATGAAGAATTCCTTATTTCAATGAATGATTGATCTTCCGGGAAAATAGCTTTCTCCTAAAGGAAAAGCAGACAACAAAAAAACGCAGCGGACTTCATGGTTCGCTGCGTTTTTTGTTGCTCCTATCTAAAAGCCCGGCTTGAGTTTGGATATTTTAGCTTTCCTCTTGTTAAACCGGTACAACCGGGGAGCCCTGTAAGGTACATTCTTTTGAACTTCATCCAACTGTTCGAGGCCATCGATCTGTAACATTTTCTTTTGAAAATTACGCACATCGGATTTTGTTTCAAGTATAAGGTCGTATAAATTACGGAGTTGAGTCATTGTAAACTTACGCGGTAGTAATTCGAAAAGCATATAAGGCTGGAGCATCACCTGATGGCGTATATGCTTCAACGCTTCCTCCGCAATCTGATTATGGTCAAAAGCAAGCTTCATGTTGCTAAGCGATTTGACATCATACCATCTTGCAGTAGTATTTTCGGACTCAAAAATAATTTTCCGGCTGATCTTGATCAGTGCAAGGTAGCCTACAGTTACAATACGTCCGATTTTAGTATTGGTCGTTTTCTCCAACCAATTCTTATCCCGGGGGTTACTGGTTCTTTTGGGATCGCCAAAACTATGAAACTGATGCAGGAAAATATTTTTTAGACCCGTAAGTTCATTCAGAACGCGCGTTGCCGCGGTATCCAGATCTTCATCCTGATATATAATGCTTCCCGGCAATTTTTTATCACTATAATTTCCATCCCCTTCCCTGATCGTACGTTCAATTAAGAGTATTTTTAATTTTTCCCCATCAAAACCGAATACTACACAGTCAATAGAGACATGAGGATTATATGCTATTGGCTGGGATGTCTCCTGTGACACTTTATTGTCTATCATAAATTATTGTACTCAATAGAAAATTGTGCTCCAAAATAAAATCTCAAATATATGAACTATTTTATTAATTTTTCTTCTTATTGTAGTTATTATTCAAAAAAAATGAATAAGTTTGCAGATCAATATACGTACTTTATACAATAAGGATATTGGTCTGTATCATCGAATTAATCAGTGGGTAATCATGCCTTACTTACTCCGTATACACAAATAAAAGTGAGTGGAATAACAGAAACAATTACAGATTATGTATGTATTAGGATATGACATAGGCAGCTCTTCGGTAAAAGCTGCTTTGGTGGAAATTGAGACCGGAAAAACAATAGCTTCCGACTTCTACCCAAAGAAGGAGATGACAATGTATGCTGTACAGCCGGGATGGGCCGAACAGGATCCCGGGATGTGGTGGGCAAACTTAAAACTGGCCAACGCTTCGATACTCCGGCAATCGCAAGTAGACCCGCAAGATATCAAAGCCATCGGTATCTCATGGCAAATGCACGGACTGGTAATGGTGGATAAAAACAGGGAAGTATTACGTCCCTCGATTATTTGGTGCGACAGTCGTGCGGTATCTTTTGGCGAGAGGGCCTTTCATGCAATAGGCGAAGAGAAGGTGTTGTCCCGGCTATTGAACTCACCCGGCAATTTCACTGCTGCCAAACTGGCATGGGTAAAGGAGAATGAACCTGGGATATATGACCGTATCGACAAAATTATGCTTCCCGGCGATTATATCGCCATGAAATTAACGGACGAGATATCGGTTACCATGGAAGGACTGTCGGAAGGGATTTTCTGGGATTTCAAAGAGAACAGGATATCACAGGAAATCATGGATTATTTCGGATTTAAGAAAGAGTTAATCCCTGAAATAACACCGGTATTCGGTATACAAGGAGAGTTATCAGGCTCCACAGCAAGAGAACTCGGTCTCTACCCCGGAACACCGGTCAGTTACCGTGCAGGGGATCAACCCAACAACGCGGCATCCCTGAATGTGTTCAATCCGGGAGAGATTGCATCTACCGCCGGCACATCGGGGGTGGTATACGGGGTATTGGATGAAGTGAAATATGATCCCCTTTCAAGGGTGAATATCTTTGCACATGTCAATCATAAACCGGAATTGACAAGATTGGGTGTTTTACTCTGCATCAACGGTACAGGCATCCTCAATTCGTGGATAAAGAAAAATATAGTGCCGGAAGAATTAAGCTATAACGGGATGAATGCACTTGCGGCACACTCGCCCATCGGTGCAAGAGGCATTTCAGTGATTCCTTTTGGAAATGGGGCGGAGCGGGTACTGCAAAACCGAAATAGAGACAGCTCGTTCCATGGCATCAATTTCAATATTCATTCCCTTTCCGATCTGCTACGCGGAGTACAGGAAGGAATTGTCTTCTCCTTTCAATATGGCATGGAAATCATGGAGGAGATCGGGATGGATATCCGGGTTATTCGTGCGGGAAACGCCAATATGTTCCTCAGCCCGCTATTCAGGGAGACACTGGCTTCAATCAGCGGGGCCGTTATCGAACTTTTCGATACCGACGGAGCTGCAGGTGCGGCAAAAGCCGCCGGTGTCGGTGCCGGAATTTATGCATCACCTGCTGAGGCTTTTTCCTCTTTGAAGAAGATTATGACTGTGGAACCGGACAATAGGAACAAAGCACAATATCAGGAAGCATATCAACGATGGAAATCCCTGATATAAAGAAAAAGATGCAACTACTTTTTTAATAAATATTTTATGAAACGAGCATGAGTGTCATTCTGCCCAAGAACATGATTAAATTGTCTTGTATCTTGAGTCTTGATTCTTGGCTCTAAAAATTTAAATTATGGAAACTGAAAGAACAACAGGGGAATTTTTCCCGGGTATAGGGAAGATCAAATTCGAGGGAAAGGAAAGTCGTAATCCGTTGGCATTCCGGTATTATAATGCCGAAAAAGTGGTTTACGGACGCAAGATGAAAGATTGGTTCAAATTTTCAATGGCTTATTGGCATACCCTCTGTGCTGAGGGTGGCGATCCGTTCGGACCGGGAACAAAAACATTTCCCTGGGCACAAGGCAGTTCAGCTCTGGATATTGCCAAACAGCGATTAGACGCCGGTTTTGAATTTATGCAGAAAATAGGTATCGAGTATTACTGTTTCCACGATGTGGATCTGATTGCCGAAGGCGATTCGATTGAAGAATATGAAGCTAATCTCAAGGCGATCGTTGCTTATGCCAAGCAAAAACAGGCTGAAACCGGTATAAAACTGTTATGGGGAACTGCCAATGTCTTTGGTCACAAGCGCTATATGAACGGGGCAGCCACCAACCCCAACTTCGACAGTGTGGCATATGCCGCTACGCAAATCAAAAATGCACTGGATGCCACGATCGAACTTGGTGGAGAGAACTATGTATTCTGGGGCGGACGCGAAGGATATATGAGTTTACTCAATACCGATATGAAACGGGAAAAAGAGCATCTGGCCATGATGTTGACCAAAGCACGTGATTATGCCAGGGCAAAAGGTTTTAAGGGTACTTTCTTTATCGAGCCCAAACCAATGGAACCGACAAAACATCAGTATGATTATGATGCTGAAACAGTGATAGGGTTCCTGCGCGCCCATAATCTGGATAAAGATTTTAAACTGAATATTGAAGTGAACCATGCCACCCTGGCCGGCCATACATTTGAACATGACCTGCAATGTGCGGCAGATGCCGGCATGCTTGGATCCATCGACGCCAACAGGGGGGATTATCAGAACGGATGGGATACCGACCAGTTTCCTATTGATGTATACGAGCTGACACAAGCCATGCTCGTCATCCTGGAAAGTGGAGGCTTGCAAGGTGGCGGAACAAATTTCGACGCCAAAACCCGCCGGAATTCCACTGACCTGGAAGATATTTTCATCGCCCATATTGCCGGTATGGATGCTTTCGCGCATGCGTTGGAGGCTGCTGCTGCAATCCTTGAAGAGTCGCCCTATTCCACAATGCGGAAAGAGAGATACGCCTCTTTCGACAATGGCAAAGGAAAAGAATTCGAGGAGGGAAAACTCTCCCTGGAAGAACTGCGTGAATATGCACTATCGTTAGGCAGAGAACCTGAACAAATCAGTGGTAAGCAGGAGTTATACGAAGCTATTTTAAATATGTATATCTAAAACAGGATATGCAATGACAAGAGTTTGTATTGTTCAATTTCCCATCATATGATAAAACAGTATAATAAACCTTACCTGTTCGGTATCACATTGGTCGCTACCCTGGGAGGATTGCTTTTCGGATACGATACAGCGGTAATTTCAGGAGCTGAGAAATCTATTGAAGCCTATCTTATCAGGCCGTTGGGGTTGAATTCCCTGATACACGGAGCCACGGTCTCAAGCGCATTGATCGGTTGTATAATAGGAGGAGTACTGTCAGGATTCTTTTCAAATCGTCTGGGACGTAAGAAAACACTATTATTTGCTTCAGTATTGTTCTTTCTGTCCGCCCTGGGATCGGGCTATCCGGAAACGCTATTCTTTACCAGGGGAGAGCCTTCAATAGGATTACTGCTGGTGTTCAACTTATATCGTATCATCGGTGGTATTGGGGTAGGACTTGCCTCTGCGGTGTCACCCATGTATATCAGCGAGATAGCCCCTGCAGATATTCGTGGCCGGCTGGTCTCATTCAACCAGTTTGCCATTATCCTTGGAATGTTGGTGGTCTACTTTGTAAATTGGGCTATTGCCAACGGACAGAGTATAGAATGGATAAATGCTATAGGATGGAGGTATATGTTTGCATCGGAAGCTATTCCTGCTGCATTGTTCGGGATCTTATTACTTCTGGTTCCCGAAACACCGAGATTCCTGGTGCTGTCAGACCGGAATGAGCAAGCGATGTCGGTTTTGAATAAAATTTATAGCGACAAGCTGAAAACGCAAACGATTTTCTCGGAGATTAAGCAGTCTGTAGGACAGACTACTGAACGTGCAAAGCTATTCTCATATGGAAAGATAGTGATAATCATAGGTATTCTATTATCGGTCTTCCAGCAATTTGTAGGAATAAATGTGGCTCTTTATTACGCTCCCCGCATTTTTGAAAGCATGGGTGCGGCTAAAGATGCTTCGATGTTACAAACCATTGTAATGGGTTTTGTAAATGTTGTCTTTACGGTTGTGGCAATTCTAACAGTTGATAAATGGGGGCGGAAACCACTTCTCATTACAGGATCGATAGGGATGGCTGTAGGTATGTTTGCCATATCGGCACTGGCATTTAACAACATTATAGGGATCGGCACATTGATATTTATTATTATATACACTGCTTCTTTCATGATGTCGTGGGGGCCGATTTGCTGGGTGCTCATATCAGAGATCTTCCCCAACAGGATTCGTGGCCAGGCTGTGGCAGTTGCCGTTGCTTTCCAATGGTTTGCCAACTATCTGATTTCATCCACTTACCCAGCGATGATGGAATTCAGCAGTGGAATGACTTACGGTTTTTACGGATTGATGGCTGTCATTTCAGCATTGTTTGTCTGGAAGATGGTACCTGAAACGAAAGGCAAATCACTTGAAGAGATGGAGAAATTGTGGAAAAAACGTTGAAGATAAAATATCCGGTGATAAGATAACATTTATTCTCCTATCACCGGATAAATTTTGACATACTTGTCTTTGCGGTAATCCGGTAACAGATCCATTTCAGAAGTTCCAGAGCATATACACTATAAATTCCTTATCCAGATATTCCGGAAAGATACTGCCGTTCCATGATCCTGAAGCATCAGGGGAAGTCTTCCATGGGCATTGTACTCCGGCAATCCGATATAAGGAGTATGCCCTTTCAGTATATAATTGTTTTGTATAAGGATACCGTTCAATACCACTGTTATCATTGCAGGAGACTCCAGCTCGCCTCCAGCCCCAAATCTGGGTGCTTTCCAGTAAATATCATACACCTGCCATTCCCCGTTTTTTGTATATGCATTGGCCAATGGGGCTGCCTGTTTATATATACTGCCCACCATCCCGTTCACATAAGTATCGTTATTATCACCATCCAGTACCTGAACTTCATACCGGCTCATTAGAAAGACACCGCTATTCCCACGGTTTTGACCGTTATGGTTTTCCGGATCCGGAGACCTGAACTCTATATGTAACTGACAATCGCCAAAATGTTCCTTGGTCATAATTGCTCCCGTGCCCGGCCTGACTGATAAGACTCCATTCTCTACATTCCACCGCGGTTTTTCACCCTTTTCATTCACCCATTCAGAAAGATCTCCCCCATCAAAGAGTATAATGGCATCAGAAGGTGCGGCACCGGCTGTTTTACCCGGGATGACTTTCTCTGGTACGGGATAATACCATTCGGTCTGTGCAGGTGTCCATTGCGTAAATGCACTGAGAGAATAAATGACACAAATAGTTAATAAAATGCTCTTTTTCATCATGTTATCTTTTACTTTCGATTAATATATTTTTGGTTTATACAGACTATTCCCCATGGAATAACAGGTTACCACCTCTTGTCACAACCAGATATCATCAGGATAGATCACCTTTTCCAGGAAAAGGGCATGTCCCGGTGCAGAGTCACCTGCCACATTCCGATTTCCGGCTTCAATAATACGTCGAAACCCCTGTTCATCGAGTCGTCCCCTACCCGCTTGTAACAATGTTCCTACAATAGCACGCACCATATTCCTAAGAAAACGGTCGGCTCGGATGGTAAATTCGTACAACTCTTCTTTTTTCTCCCACCGGGCATATTCAATACGGCAATTGTTGGTCTTCACATCGGTATGCAGCTTACTGAAACTGGTGAAGTCTTTATATTCTTTCAATACTTCACAGAAGGTATTCATCGCCTCAATATCGGGTTGAAAAAACACCCGGTAAGAGTATTCATAGAGAAACGGATCTTTCACCGTCGTCACATAATATTTATAAGTACGCGAAACCGCACTGAAGCGTGCATGCACATCCGGGTGCACCTGTCGTATAGTGGAAAGGGAAATATCTTTCGGAAGGAAATTATTGAGTCTGTATACCAGATCATCCGGAGAAAAAATATCTCCTTCCCAGTCGAAATGGGCAATCATCTCACGGGCATGCACGCCTGCATCAGTCCTGCCGGCACCTACCACCATCACGTCCTTCCTTAAAATCACAGAGAGTGCATCCTGAAGCGCCTGCTGCACACTCATTCCGTTAGGCTGGATCTGCCAGCCCACATAATTTTTTCCGTTATAGGAAAGTGTGATAAAAAAACGGGACATCCGAAGTTTATAAATTAAGAAACAATTAATTTAGTACGCAGGTGTAAAGGGTTCTTCGACCGGCATGTGCGGCGCTAGCAGGATCAACCCTCCTACAGCGGCTGCTCCTGCCACAATCCAACCGGCAGTAACGGCATTCCGGTTGACAATCTCTATATAAAATATGTCACCCCGTTGTTGAATATCACGGGATAAGAGGTCATTTTTACTACCTGTTTTTATTATCTCCGAAATAAAAAACACATCTTCAAAAACAGTCTGACTTTTATCCCTGTCATTGACAATGGTTAAATAGCTTCGAAATTTTAAAGGTGTGTCTTCTTCAGTAAAATTGATAAAACGAACAGATGACAGACCTATGTCCCGCTTCTGATAAAGATATGCGGGAATATCCAGATTCAAAACGCGCGACAACGCCATAGGTGAATGAACAACTTTAGAATGAGGAGGAACAAACAAATCACTCTGGGGTAACACAACCCGCCCGGAAATACTTCCCGAAGAAGCACTGTAATTGGTATTTGAGAAATGATAGGTCGTGGTACTTACATCGCCGTGAAAGCGTGCGGTATTATCTCTCAGTTGCACAGCATAGTCCTCAGCAATAATCACCGAACGCGACCAATCTACAAAAACCGGATCATCCGACTCATTATGGATTTCATACACTACTTTCCCGCCCAAATCCTTGAATGAATAGTTCACAGATAAATCGTTACGAGAAGTACGAAATGAACCATCCTGGTTCCGCCGTAACTCTTTTTCATACGACTGAACGGTGGAATAATAATAGGTCGTACAACCGGACGTGAATAATCCCAAGCCTACAATTAAAAATAAAACGGTATTCTTTAAGATCATGAGGAAGATATCTCAATGTGCCAACAGCACGTTTAACTATTCATCTCACGAAGCCTGATTTTAGTAAGCACCTGTTTGGTATTGAGCGGGAAATCACCATCCATCATCCAGGCATAATAACTCGGTTCATTTTTAAGGACTTCTGACACCGGCCTCCCTTTATGTTTCCCAAAATTGAAAACTTCTACCCCTTTCTCATCATAGACAAACCGTCCGGCAAAATCCACATTATTATTGAAACTCGAATACTCTTTTGATAGCACCTCGATATCATTCTCCAGATCAGGATAACGGTCGAGTTGAGATTTCAACACTTCATAAGTAGCGATGGTATCCGCTTCGGCAGAATGTGCATTCTCCAGTTTTTTATTGCAATAAAAGGCATATGCCGCTTCGAGTGTACGCTGTTCCTTTTTATGGAAGATGATCTGCACATCCACAAATTTACGTTTACTCATATCAAAATCCACACCGGCTCGGAGGAACTCTTCCGCCAGCATCGGCACATCAAACCGGCTCGAGTTGAAGCCGGCCAGGTCACACCCTTCCAGTTGGTCGGCCAGTGACCGCGCCACCTGTTTAAAGGTAGGGCAATCTTTCACGTCATCATCAGTGATACCGTGAATCGCTGTAGCCTGGGGAGGAATAGGTATCTCGGGATTGATACGCCGCGATCTTACTTCCTCCTTTCCGTTAGGATGGACTTTTAAAAATGATATCTCTACAATACGGTCGCGAGTGATGTTGATCCCGGTCGTCTCCAAATCGAAGAAGACCAACGGATTCCTAAGATTTAACTTCATCTGGTTATTGTTAGTCATTCAACATCATCGGCATCAGCAACGTCAGCATATCTTCGTTTTCCTCCTTATCTACAGGAAGGATCAATCCCGCACGTGACGGGTCAGAAAGCTCTATCCGCACATCAGAAGAGGGTATATTGTCAAGTATATCAATCAGGAAAGAGGCTTTAAAGCCAATATTCATCACATTCCCTTCGTAAGTGCAAGGAATAGTTTCTTCTGCTGTAGTCAGGAAATCGATATCCTGGGCAGTCACCACTATCTTATCTTCTGAAAGTTGGAATTTAACCAGGTTGCTGGCCGGATTGGAGAATACAGCCACACGTTTGAGTGCGTTCAACAGTGTCAGGCGGTCCAGCACAAAAGTGTTGGGATTATTCTGCGGAATTACTGAATTATAATTGGGATAGCGCCCTTCCACAAACCGGCATACCATCTTGTAAGACGACATGGCAATGTATGCGTTATTTTCATCGAACTTAATCTCTACCGCACCTGACTCTTTCGGTAAGAGCGATTTGAGCAGGGTTGCCGGTTTTTTAGGCAGGATAAATGATGAACGTCCTTCTCCTTTGGTCTCGGTAGTAGTCACACGTACCAGTTTGTGTCCGTCAGAAGCCACGAAAGTAAGATCGTCGGTAGTAATATCAAAATAGATACCGTTCATCACCGGACGCAATTCATCGTCTGCGGTAGCAAAGACAGTCCGGTTGATACCCGAGAAAAGTGTATCGACCTCCACCGTCAATGTCATAAATGAATCTTTGAGCGGCTTTGGTTCCGGGTATTCATCTCCTTTCAGACCAACAAAATTGTACTTCCCATTATGATAATAGAGAAATATTTCCAACGTTTCGTCATTGATATCGAATGTAAGCGGCTGGTCAGGCAATTCACGCAGCGGATCGAGCAGGTTCCGGGCATTGATGGCCAGGCTTCCTTCACCTTCCGCGCTATTCACCTCCACCGTTGTTTCCAGCCGAGTCTCATTATCAGCTGCGGTTAGTGATAGTGTGCTGCCCTTTAAATCGAGCAAAAAGCAGTCGAGAATAGGCAATGTGTTTTTGGAATTGATAACTCTGCTTATGGCCTGCAAGTGACTCAATAGTGCGGCGCTTGATACTACAAACTTCATACGATAATATTTATTTTTTTATTTATCTTTATCTTCAGCAAATATATAAAATTATCCCGGTGCTTCGATCCTTTTTCCGATAAATTTTCAATGCCTGTTTAAAATTCACATCAACTTCTCGGATGATGTTCTATGATTTCCTGTCGCAGAAAATTGCGGTCGATATGCGTATAAATCTCGGTAGTGGTAATTTTCTCATGTCCCAGCATCTCCTGGATCACCCTTATATTGGCACCCCTTTCGAGCAGATGAGTTGCAAACGAATGACGAAAAACGTGCGGGCTGATCTTCTTTTGCAAACCTACTTCTTCGGCATAACGCTTGATATAATAAAACACCGTGACACGGGAGATCGCTTTGCCACGCGAGCTGACAAAGAGAATGTCTTCATTTCCCTTCCGGATGGGAATTTGATTGCGGTAATAAAGCCAATCCTTAATCTTCCGTATCGCCACATCGGAAATAGGTACCAGCCGTTGTTTGCTTCCCTTCCCTTCCACACGTATAAATCCCTCCTTGAAAAAGAGATTCGAGAAACGGAGATTGGTCAATTCGGAGATACGAAGTCCACAACTGTATAATGTTTCAATAATAGCGTAGTTACGGGTCCCTTCAGCCGTCGAGACATCAATGACAGCCAGTAGAGAATCGATCTCCTCCACCGATAAAACAACCGGAAGTTTCAGTCCGATCTTGGGAGCCTCCACTAATTCAGCAGGGTCATCCGGACGAATTTTGTCCAGCACCAGAAACCGAAAAAAAGATTTCAGGCCTGATATAATACGGGCAATGGAACGTGGTGAGATATCCTTATCATGCAATTCCGAGAGAAACTCTTCGAGATGGACGGTCTGAACAGATTTCATATCAATCCCTTTGTTTTCCATGAAATCAAGCAATTTCTGCAGATCGGTCATATAGGCGTCAATGCTATTCGCCGATAATCCCCTCTCTAACAGAAGATAACGTTTGTATTTTTCAACCTTTGGATCCCGATCCATCTCAATTTTCATCGAACTCTTTTCTGAGGGTTTCTACCTCTTCAAGATATTCCTGGATTTTATCCAGCACAAAAGCCTTCTCTTTATCCGGTAAAGTCTCTCCTTTTTCCAGTTTTTCCATAAGTCCTATTAACGACTTATTTCCCATTGACCGGAATAACGGTAATATCTTGTGAGTAATTGCCTGAACCATTTTTCCCTCTTTTTTCTGAAAAGCCTCCTGCAACTGGATACGGCACTCTGCCAGTTCATTGATAAACGATTGTAAAATGGCTACAGAAGCCCGTTTGTCATCACTCACAAATTCTATTAACGCTCTGGCTCCCTTCTCATCGAAAGATTGATTTTCTTCCTCAACGAAAGCTATCTGGCCTGGACTTTCACCTCGCACATGGTGCCAGATTATACTGTATAATCTATCAGAAGTGAACGGTTTAATAAGGAAACCGGTAAATCCTGCGGCCTTCATCTTTTCTCCCGACATATCCGATCTGGCTGACAAGCCTATCATGGGCATATTCTTTATTCGCTCACTTCCTAACCGGCGAATTTTTTCAACCAGTGCCAGGCCGTCGGTACCCGGCATCTGAATATCCATGAACAGGATATCGAATGACATCGACTCAAGGAGCGGCAACACTTTATCAGGATTCATCTCTGTCACACTCGTGACCTTCTTTCTGGAAAGCATTTCAGAAGTCATTGTCAACTGAACGGGGTCGTCATCCACAAGAAGTACGGAGATGCCTTCAAGATCCTGTGGTACAGTTTCAGAGTTATCCCTGCCCTTACTCTTTGGTTCATTCTCATTTGCATCTTTCAGGGGGATTTCCACAATGAATTCAGAACCTTCTCCTTTTCGGGAATTGAGACGAATGGTTCCCTTTAATGCCTCTATAAATCCCTTGGTAATGGCCAGTCCCAGACCACTTCCTTCCTCCCCGAGAGGATTATCCAGTTGCCTGAATTCCTGGAAAACGATCTGTTGGTCGGCTTCATCAATTCCCTCCCCGGTATCGTTGACTGAAAACACGAGGCGTTTCGATGAATCTTTATCTTCTAGCCAAGCGTTTACATGGACGCTTCCTTCCGATGTATATTTTACTGCATTGGAGATAATATTGTTCATGATCTGTCGTATCATATAGAGATCCCCATAAACAGCCAAATGTTTCGGCAGTTCATTCTTAACACTGTATTCCAGTCCTTTTCTTGCAGCCAGCGGCTTAAATCCTGAAGTCGTATTCCCAACAAGATCGTACAGGTTAAAGTCCGACTCCTTCAATTGCCAGCTACCCTCCTCTAATTTATGATAATCGAGTAATGCTGAGGCAAGCTCCAGAATATGCTCTCCTGAATTCTGCATATTGTTCAGGTAAGTCTCATTTTTCGGATTGCCATGGTAATCCATTAATTCAATAAATCCAAGTATTGAACTCATGGGAGCCTTGATATCATGCGATATGGTAAGCATCAGTTTCTCGCGCGAATCCAGCAAATCGGAAATACGCTTATTGGATGCCTCCAATTGTCTCCTGTAACGTTGACTCTTATTGATATCTATCAGGAAGAGTATGGCAAAAACAAATGCTATGGACAATGCCACACAAAAAGCGATAAACATGGTATGTTGCGAATTTGCAAGCATCTCCTCTTTTTCCTTCAGGAGTCTCAGCGACTTCTCCAACTCTTCATGTTCAATCCCTTTCAACAGTTCGTCTATCTGCAAGGTAAGCATTCGGTTAGTTTCGGTCATCGTTTCCTGACGCTTGAGGTAAGCTAACTGGAATTGCCTTTGCCGTTCCAAATCGAGCCTCTCTGAATAACGGACTTTGTTGATAATGGTATCTACGATCAGTTTAAGGTCATTATCCGATACTATCGATTTTTTTTCTATCACAACGGTTGAGTCGGAACGGGCCACGAATACATCACGTACCCGATCAAGAAAACCTCTCCTGGAGCCGACGACTACACTCGTATCATTCTGATTGACATCAGCGTTATTCAGGTTTTTGCTCTCCAAATAATCGGATATTTCCTTGTTCAGCTTCAGAGGCACATAACTGCTCTCGGTCTGCGCCACTACCCTTGGGGCACGACGAATAGAATCGAGCAATGCGGCAACTTCCTGCAGATTTTCCCTTTTCTTGTCGACCAGCAGTTGAATGGTATCCAGTTTCTCTATCCGCGAGGAATCGACAGCAACCTCTTTCAATTCAACCAGATTGGCTTTGATTTTCGGCGCTATGGAATCGTACTTAAGAAAATATTGTTCTGCATTTTCCGCATTAATAAGATTCTGCTCACTCTCAATCTCATAAAGCATGGATAATGTGTTTCCCACAATCAATAATTCTGACATGTCCTCACTGCTTATCCTTTTGTTTGAGTAGTCAACCAAATTATGATAAAGAGCGACAAGCCCAAATGCCATCACTACCACTACAAGCAAGTACCCTATAATGACTGTAAATTTAATCTTCAATGAGCCTTGTTTTTTATTTTCAGGTAATGATCGCATATCATTTTCAATTGTTTGGAAAAACGTTGTAAAGCTTTATTTTATTGTAGAGTGTTTTCCTGTCGATATTCAAAATAGACGCCGCCATTGTTTTATTACCCTTGGCCAGTTCCAATGCTTCTATAATCTTTTCCTTTTCATAATATTCCTTACGAAGCCCCTGGATCGGATTTAATAATAGCGTACGGTCTTCGTTCTTTGTTTTGTCCCCAAATAACTCCGGAACAATGGAAGCAGGAATGATTTCATCCTCTGTAAGCAAAGCAGCTTTTATGATGCAGTTCTTCAATTCCTGTATATTTCCCGGCCAGGCATATCCGGTGAGGCGCACCAATACGGCAGGATCAATGGCTTCTATCTTTTTATCAAGTGTGGTATTGGCAAATTGAAGAAAATGATTGGCAAGGAAGCTAATTACCTCTTTTTTACCTTTCAGGGTAGGTAATATAATACAATCCTGTATTATCAGGTTGTAAAGTTTGGGTATAAGACGTCTTTGCAATTCATCCTTGCTTATTTCGGTACTCATGATCACTTGCGTAAAATCATCGTCCTTTTTTTGTCTGGTAAGGATGCCCAACAATTCATTCTGCTGGTTAATATCGAGATAAGCAGTTTGCCGTATATATAATAATCCACCTTTTGCTTCCTGGAATTTCTGCATAAGTGGTGACCTATCATCACTTCCGTTGGACGATGTACGATAGGAGTTTGCACTATCGGCCGACTTATCATTATCAAAAATTACAAATGGCTCCGATAAATGGGTTCCCTTTTCGTAGATATATTTCGCTACTGAGAGTTTTCCTGTTGCCGGATCCCCAATAATCAACCGGTGCAGGTTATTTTCTGCAGTATGTTCGAGCTCCTTGTAAAGTTTGCTGTATTCTTCACCAGGGAATTTGATAAAATTATCTGAGAACCGGGTCTGTCTCAATACCCGTTCCTGAAGGGTAAAGGCTTCATCTATTTTCTTAAAGAGCTGCTCCGGTTCAATGGGCTTGGAGATATAATCTACTGCGCCCGATTTCATCGACTCGACCGCCGATTCAATGTCTGCATAGCCGGTCATCATGATTACAAGAATATCCGAATCATATTTCTTAACCCAGGAAAGAAAATCGAAACCGTCTGCATCCGGCATCCTTATATCACACAGAATTAGATCAAACGGTTGTTCCTTCACCTTCTGCTTTGCCTCTTTTACACTGGAGGCCGTTTCCACACCGAAATCTTTTTTTACCAGCCAGGATTTCAGCATCAGACAGACAGTCAGATTGTCGTCAATAACAAGTATATTCCTGTTTATATTATCCATAATAGAATATTGGGTACAACATTCCGGAAGCCTATAGTTTATTTTTCTCTTTTTCCAACTCTCGGGGTATCATAACAGATGCATAGAGTAAAAATATTGCTCCGACGATCATTGCCAGTACCCACTCATTACGTTCCCTGAACATCAGATAGGTCGCTACAATCATCGATATGCATGAAAATAGCTGAAAATTAAACAATCTCTTACCACGGATACTCTTCCCTGGATACGGGTTTGTAAAAGTGATGGCAGTAAATATTACCACGGACACGGCCATTATCCAAGGTACTACAGCAGGTATAAAAAGATACAATACCGCTGACAATAAAATCAAAATACCGGAAATCCGAAACAAGACATCCTTTACACGATGCATTTTATTTGTTATATATGCTAATTTTTTTTGTGAAATATCAACCAAAACCCGGTTATGACCTTACAAAGGTACCACTTTTTTTAATTATTTCAACTTAATCCTATCTCACTTCTTCTCTTTGATGATAAAAATTTCTTCATTCTCCTTTTTCATCAGATAATTTTCCCTGGCGAACTTCTCCAGATCTTCTTTATTGGACTGAAGTTCATTCAGCTTTTCCCTATCTGCCTCCGTCTGCTTCCGATAAAATTCGATTTGGGATTCAAGGTCTTTTATCTGAGACTCATACCGCATTCTTTTGGTAACACTGCTGTCACTGAAAAAAAAGAGCATTGCGACCAGCACAAGAAGAATAATGATTTGGTAGGCTGTGAGACCCAGAATTCTTCCCGACCCGAACTTCTTTATATATTTATTCATTGTTACACAACTTTTAAGCAATACAAAAATAGCGTCTTTTTTCCAATTGTGCGAACCATTGCATGGAAATAAATCCAAAATATACACCTACCCTTGGGGCAAATTAAACAAAATAAAGTATCTTTACGCTCAAGTTAAGAAATTAAAAATAGTTGTATGAAGAAAATCATTGCTGTAATTGCGTTATTATTCGTAATTTCCACATCCTTTCCCTGTACAAATTTACTGGTAGGAAAAAAAGCCTCCACAGACGGATCTACATTGATATCTTATGCTGCTGATTCCTATGCACTTTATGGCGAACTGTACCACTGGTCCGCCAGAGAATACAGTCCCGGAGAGATGCTCAAGGTGTATGAATGGGACTCGGGGAAATATCTTGGAGAGATACCTCAGGTTCTACGGACTTACAACGTGATCGGCAATATGAACGAACATCAGTTAGCCATTGGTGAGACTACTTTTGGAGGAAGAAGTGAACTATCCGACTCTACCGGCATCATGGACTATGGAAGCCTCATTTACATTACACTTCAGCGTGCCAAAAATGCCCGCGAAGCCATCAGCATAATGACCGGATTGGTAAGGGATTACGGTTATTACAGTTCAGGTGAATCGTTTTCTATTGCCGATCCTAATGAAGTATGGGTAATGGAAATGATCGGCAAGGGTCCCGGCAATAAAGGGGCTGTCTGGGTAGCTGTACGTATTCCCGACGATTGCGTATCGGCTCATGCTAACCAGGCACGGATACAGCAATTTCCGATGAATGATCCCGAAAATTGCATCTACTCTCCCGATGTGATCTCGTTCGCCCGCGAACGAGGATATTTCGATGGGGACGATGCCGATTTCAGTTTTGCCAAAGCCTATGCTCCGCTCGATTTTGGTGCACTCCGCTATTGTGAAGCACGTGTATGGTCGTTCTTCAATAAAGTAAACAAGGATATGGCCCAATACGTCACCTATGCACAGGGAAAAACTACGGATCCCATGCCACTCTATATCAAGCCGGACAGAAAGTTGAGCGCACAGGATATCCAAGAGATGATGCGCGACCATTATGAGGGGACCGAACTCGACTGGCGTTTCGATGTAGGCGCAGGTCCTTTCAACTCGCCCTACCGTTGGAGTCCGCTCTCTTTTGAGGTCGATTCCGTGGAGTATTGCAATGAACGTCCTATCGCTACTCAACAAACTGCTTTCTCTTTCGTAGCGCAAATGCGTTCCTGGCTACCCAATGAAATAGGGGGCATCCTCTGGTTCGGTATCGACGATGCGGCACAAACGGTGTACTATCCGTTCTATTGCGGCCACACCGAAACACCTCACGAAATGACTGCCGGAAATGGCGACCTGCTCACTTTTTCATGGACATCCGCTTTCTGGATTCACAATTGGGTCTCCAATATGGTGTATACCCGTTACAGCGATATGAGCGTAGACATGAAAAAAGTGCAATCGAAGCTCGAAAACCAATTCCAAACCGCACAAACCGAAGTAGAACAGGAAGCGGCGCGGCTCCATGAACAATCTCCCCCGCAAGCTGTTCAGTATCTTACACAATACACCAACAACCTTGTAAAAGAAGGTGTAGCAGAATGGAAAAAACTGGGTGAATATCTTATGGTGAAATATGTAGACGGTGTAATCAAAAGAGAGGAGAACGGACAATTTAAGCGCAACCCATACGGGGAACCGGCTTCTCCTTTACGTCCGGGATATTCGAACGAATATTACAGAAAGATAGTCGACCAGACTGGCGAAAAATACAAAGTACATCCTATTGAATAAACAAAAAATAAGACTGTTTTAACATGGAAGAAGAAACATTATTAGCCCAGGTCACCGATAAGGCTATGTCCTGGATTAAAGGAAATTACGATGCTGATACGAAAGAAGAGGTACAACAGATGCTCGACAGCCACGATAAAACAAAACTGATCGATGCATTCTATAAAGATCTTGAATTCGGCACCGGCGGTCTGCGCGGCATCATGGGTGCCGGTAGCAACCGAATGAACATCTATACGGTAGGTTCTGCCACACAAGGGCTTTCGAATTACCTCAAAAAAGAATTTGCCGACCTGGATGAAATCAAGGTAGTGATCGGGCATGACTGCCGTAATAACAGCCGTAAATTTGCTGAAATCTCGGCTGATATCTTCAGTGCAAACGGCATCAAAGTATATCTTTTTGAGAATCTGCGTCCTACCCCTGAAGTATCTTTCGCTATCAGAAGGCTGGGATGCCAGAGCGGAATTATGATTACCGCTTCACACAATCCCAAAGAATACAACGGTTATAAAGCTTATTGGAACGATGGTGCGCAGGTGCTTGCCCCGCACGATAAAAATATCATTGCTGAGGTTAACCGTATTAAATCGGTAGATGATATCCGTTTTGAGGGAAACAAAGGCCTGATCGAGATTATTGGAAAGGATATGGACAAAGCGTTTATCGAAGAGGTAAAAAAACTGGTGCTCTCTCCGGAGGCCATTACCCGCCATAACGACCTGAAGATTGTCTATACGCCGATCCATGGAGCCGGAAGCACGCTCGTGCCCGATGCTTTGAGAGCTGTAGGTTTTACCAATATCATCTCCGTACCTGAACAGGATGTGATAAGCGGAGATTTTCCGACTGTGGTATCCCCCAACCCGGAAGAATCGGCAGCACTCGACCTGGCTATCAAAAAGGCCATTGAAACCGGTGCCGACCTGGTGATGGCAACCGATCCCGATGCAGACCGTATCGGCACGGCTATCCGGGACAATAAAGGGAATTTCATTTTAGTCAACGGTAACCAGACGATGCTGATCTGCCTCTATTACCTGATGACCCGTCGCGATGAACTGCAACTGCTTACGGGTAAGGAATATGTAGTAAAGACAATCGTCACCACCGAACTGGTAAAAGAAATTGCCACTAAGAGGGGAATTGAGATCTTCGACTGCTACACTGGGTTCAAATGGATCGCAGAGATCATCCGCCAGAACGAAGGAATAAAAAAGTATATCGGAGGAGGAGAAGAGAGCTACGGCTTCCTGGCCGGTGACTTCGTACGCGACAAAGACTCCGTATCGGCCTGTACCCTGTTCGCAGAGATAGCAGCCTGGGCACGTGACAACGGGAAGAGTATGTACGAACTATTGCAGGATATTTATCTGGAATACGGCTATTCCAAAGAAGTGGGTATCTCCCTCGTACGCAAAGGCAAGGAAGGTGCCGATGAGATAGAAGCTATGATGAAGAATTTCCGGGTGAATCCTCTGGCTTCACTGGGCGGATCCCCGGTCACCCTTGTGAAAGATTTTGCAAAACTGGAGGCTGTAGATTATATTCATGGCGAGCATATCTCCCTTGAAATGCCAACCACTTCCAACGTCCTGCAATACTTCACGGAAGAAGGCACAAAACTCTCTATCCGCCCTTCAGGGACAGAACCAAAAATCAAATTCTATATTGAAGTGAAGAGTGGTCACGCAAAAACAAGAGAGGCTCTGGAAGAAGCAGAAGCAGTTGCAAATCGAAAAATTAATGCTATTCGCGAAGAATTGGGCATTTAATTGATTTGAAGATTTGCTGATTTAACGATCCCGGCAAGTCGGGACAACTTGTCCCGTTTTTTCACTTTTAGTTTACCTGTCTTGGTTCGTGGCTCTTTATTGTTTACTCTAAAAAAATATGAAACGAAAACTAACAATAGCTTTGGTGGCGCATGACCACCGCAAAGCCGATATGGTGGAATGGGTGGTTTTTAATGCCGATTTTTTGTCGAAGCATCACCTCGTTTGCACCGGCACCACCGGAACACTGGTACGTGATGCTTTGTACGAAAAAGGAGTCTGTCCTGACTTCACTATAATGAATTCGGGGCCAATGGGTGGTGATGCAGAGATTGCTGCTATGGTGGTTCGTAAAGAGATAGATCTGGCCGTTTTTCTGATAGACGACCTCAATCCGCAACCTCACGAAGCAGATATCATGATGTTGCTCCGGCAGTGCCGGGTGCATAATGTACCCATAGCCTGTAACCGGTACAGCGCCGACCTCATGATCACCAGTAATCTATGGGATGATGATGACTATACTCCATCCCCACCCCGATATGAGAAATTTGACAGGGAATCGTTGAATCTCTGAAACAACGATTAACTAAAGATTTGATCCCTCATCAGCCGACAATAGCCAATGAGGGATTTTTTAATAGATGGTTATCCTTCATAATGCGGACAAAAGCAAAACTAAAAGTCACAGCCTACCACAAGGAATTGGAAAACAACCTGTGAACTTTTAAATATAGCGCAACAAATAACTAAAGATGAGTAAGAATTGTATCACAAAATCCGCGATAATTTGAATTATCGCGGATTTACGCGATACTCCATATTATTGTTTAAGTATGCAATAATTTAAAATATTGCGCTAATATGCAATATTATATTTAACTTTGTGATTCAATTATAACAACCATAACATGATAGCAGTTATAAAAGGGGATATCATCGCATCAAGGAAGCTGACAGATCAGGAGAAATGGCTGTCACCATTAAAGAACCTGTTGTCCACATGGGGAAAGACTCCCGAGCAATGGGAGTTGGTGTGGGGTGATTTTTTTCAGATAGAGATTGATCACCCGGAAGAAGCACTCCAAAAAGCCTTTATCATAAAGACGCTGATAAAAAAAACAGAACCACTGGATGAGCAAAAAAAGATCAGTCCCATAGATGTGAGAATAAGCATAGGGATAGGAGAAAAGACCTATACGGGTGTAAAAATATCAGAAAGTAACGGATCAGCATTCATCTACGCCGGTGAAAAATTTGATGCCCTTAGAAAGGAAAAGATCACTATGGGGATAAAAAGCCCCTGGTCGCCTTTTGATGAGGAAATCAATTTATATCTGAAATTAGCCGGCACTTTTATGAATAAATGGACTATATCTTCGGCAGAGTTGATGCACGCAGTACTTCAAAACAATACATATACACAGCAAGAGATTGGGAAATTGTTGGGAATAAAACAAAGCGGCGTCAGTGGAAGATGGAATCGGGCCAATGTAGAAGAAGCATTGGATGTGGAAAAGATGTATCGAAAAAAGATTAAAACTCTACTATCATGATATTGCTCATCAAACTCATATTGGCTCACTTTATCGGGGATTTTTTATTGCAACCCAAATCGTGGGTTAAAGAGAAAGAGACTAAAAAACTCAAATATCCTCAATTCTATCTGCATATTTTACTGCACGGCATATTATACCTATTGATACTTTGGGATTGGAACTATTGGCTTTTGGCATTGGTACTGATGTTTGCACACGGGATAATTGATATAGTAAAACTATATGCCCAAAAAGAAGACAACAAACCCAAGTGGTTTTTGATAGACCAGGGGCTGCATATCATCACCATCGTGGTATTATGGTATATTTGGAGCGGATTAAGTTTCAATTTTCATGAATGGTTCGATAATGTAAATGTATGGATTTACATCACAGCGATACTTTTTTTAACGGTAGTAAGCAGTATAATCATACAGGTTCTCATGTCCAACTGGTCAAAATCGTTGAACGACAATAACGATGCATCCCTGGCCAGTGCAGGCAAGTATATCGGTATATTAGAGCGATTATTTATCTTTACATTTATATTAACCGGTAATTGGGGAGCTATCGGATTTTTACTGGCTGCAAAATCGGTTTTCCGTTTTGGGGATTTAAGGGAATCAAAAGACAGAAAATTAACAGAATATATTTTAATCGGGACCTTACTCAGTTTTGGTATAGCCGTAGCTACAGCAATGCTTGTACTGGAATTACAATGAGATTATATCAATAACTCTTCCTCGCAGAGGCTAACGAACATTTATATAAAAGGGATGAAACATTCAATCCCTTTTTTTGTTTTAATAAGAGATGATTGTAACAGGGCACCGATATGAAGACTCATACGACAAATTATTTCAATACATTGATTGAAGTGGCGGAAGATACAAAAGTAAACTGTGGAACAATACCGCCTGCAAAAGATAAAAAGACCGTCGCACAAATGCAATACGAACTGCTGGATGGTAATCCATACAACTACAGTTCCGATGATGTACTGTTTCTGGTATATGCAGAAAGGAATAATATCCCCCAAGATGAATATCCCCGGGCAAGGGAACAGTTCTTCTCGAAAGGACAACCCTGCATGCGCACTTCACCGCTGACAAAGAATTACGGCTTTGGGATCCATAGTAACGGCGAAGGAAAGATCGCTCTCTACGGAATGGAAACCAAAGAGTATCAACAGTTTTCAGCCGATACTACTGTAAAGAAGATAAAAGCGATGAAACGAACATGAATTGCCTTGCAATCGACGTAGTCAATTACGAAGTAAGACGTAGTCAATTACGAAGTAAGACATAGTCAATTACGAAGTAAGACGTAGTCAATTATGAAATAAGACGTAGTCAATTATGAAATAAGACGTAGTCAATTATGAAATAAGACATAGTCAATTACGAAGTAATCGACTCATTGCTTGATGAAAAAGTTCCATACACCAAAATGAAAAAATAAAATAATCATATGAAACGAGCATGACAATCATTATCACACAAGAACATGATTAAAAGCGAGTTCCATACGATACAATTGAATATAAATAATTTTAATCGTATGAATAAACTAATTGTAATAGTATCACTGATGGCCATCGTACAAATGAGTCCGGCCCAGTCCCTGAAAACGGTCTCTTATATGGACGGAACACAGGAATTGAATGGGTTAGTTACTGCCAATGCAGGACAACAATTACCCGGCGTATTAATCCTGCCAGCATGGAAAGGTGTTGACAATGAAGCCAGAACGGCTGCTTTAGAATTGGAAAAAGAGGGTTACATTGCCTTTATCGCAGATATTTACGGCAAAGGGAATATCCCGGAGGACAATGCATCCGCCGCGAAATTATCCGGGTCCTACAAAAGCGACTATAAAGCGTATCAGCACCGGATCGCTTTGGCGTTAGAGCAACTGGAAAAGCAAGGCGCTTTGCCTGACAAGATAGCCGTCATCGGTTATTGTTTCGGCGGGACAGGAGCCCTGGAAGCGGCACGTGCAGAATTTGACATACAGGGAGTCGTCTCTATACACGGAGGATTGGGTAAAGACAAAAGCAGACCGAATGCACCTATAAAAACAAAAGTATTGGTGGAACATCCGGCAGAAGACCAGAGTGTATCCCAGGAAGATTATGACAGTCTGGTGAAGGAACTGCGGGATGGCAATGCCGACTGGCAGATCATTATATACGCTAATAGCGGACACACCTTCACCAATCCCGAATCGCACGAATACAACGAAGTTATGGCCAAAAGAGCCTGGAAACATACATTGATGTTTCTCGAAGAGATATTAAAATAACAAACGTTTTTGCGAATTTCAAAACACAAAATAAAAGGATCCTGACAAAAAACGAATTGGCGGGGTATATCTCTATATCCCGTTGAAAACGGAAAAGTAAAATTATGAGCAAAATAAAGATCAACAACACAGATTTGAAGATAACCCGCATCAATCTGGGTGGAAATGTATTCGGATGGACACTGGATGAAACCAGGTCCTTTGAAATTCTGGACAAATTCATTGAAAAGGGTGGAAATTTCATCGATACCGCTGATACTTATCCCTGGTGGGTAAACGGCACAGGGGGATTATCGGAAACCATTATCGGAAAATGGATAAAATCAAGAGGGAATCGGCAGGATTTGGTCGTAGCTACCAAAGTCGGTTCTGAAACCAATGAGCACACTTCTGATATCAGCAGGAAGCATATCCTGCAATCTGTAGATGAGTCATTGCAACGGCTTCAGACCGATCATATCGATCTCTATTATACCCACTTCGATGATGAAAAGACGCCTGTCGAAGAAACATTGTCTGCTTACGACGAAATCATAAAGGCCGGAAAAGTTCGCTACATAGCCGCGTCCAATGTTTCACCTGAAAGATTGACAGCCTCTTTTGAAGCGGCGGAAAAAAACAACTTTCCCAAATATGTCGCTCTTCAACCGCATTACAATCTAATAGAAAGAGCAAAATATGAGAATGACTATTTACCTCTGGTGGAAAAATATAATTTAAGCGTATTCCCTTACTGGTCTTTGGCAGCGGGTTTCCTTACGGGAAAATACCGCTCCGAAGCCGATTTCAAAAAGAGTGTAAGAGGGGCGGGAGCAAAAAAATACCTGAATGAGAAAGGTTTTGCCGTTTTAGATACTTTGGATAAAGTTTCTGCCAAACACGGCACATCACAGGCGGCAGTCGCGTTGGCATGGCTCCTGGCACAACCGCATATAGGTGCGCCCATTGCAAGCGCGACAAACCAAAACCAACTGGAAACTCTATTTGTGGCAACCAAACTGGATCTGGATAAAGAAGACCTGGATTTACTTGATAAAGCGAGTAAATAAAACAGCTCAGTATTTCGCCTTATTACAAAGAGCTGAAAGAATAATCTGCAAATAAGATACGCACATATAATATTGGAAAAGAGGGATATATCAACATGATTTAACCCTCTTTTTGCTTGAATAATCTATTTGAAACAAACCCAAATATTCAATTCCCAGTCTGAAAGATCTTTCTGAGACTATAAAGATCAATTTTCAGGATGGAATTTATCGGGAACGACTCTTAGCATCTCTACAAAACAGTCTGATAATTGTTCGGGTAGAAATAGGGTAACTACATCATCCAGCTTCAAACCATATTTGTGTGAGAATTCTCTTATTTGCCGCTTTCGGAATATTTCCTTCAAGGCGGTACGTACCGATAAATCAGGATATCTTAATATGAAGCAAAGGAAATCAAAATATTTCTCTTTCATTTCAATATTTATCCTTGGGGATTGTTTTTTACTTATCTTCACCAGTGCCGACTGAACTGTTGGAGGCGGCATAAAACTAGCCGGAGGAACAGTATAGATTAATTCTAAATCATAAAACGTATGGTAAAACAGCACGTAGGGATTGAAAACTCTTCTCCGGAAGAGCTTTTGAGCCGCCTCTAACTGTATTACCAGACTCCCTTTTTCAAAAAATTCCGTATTATTATACATCAACGATCTAAGTATGTAAGAGGTAATACCATAAGGTATATTAGAAACTGCCTTGAATTGTTTCTGAGGTATCCGGAATTTCCTGAAATCTGAATTAACGACAGTAATATTTTTGTTGAAAGCAAATCTCGTTCTTAATTCAGCAACGAGACCAGGATCACTTTCAATAGCTATTACATTTCCTGAATATCTGACCAGATGGCCTGTAAGGAATCCCCGGCCTGCACCAATATCCAGGACCAGATCATTTTTTTGTATTTCAGCTAAGCGGATGGAATCTTCTATTAATTGTGTATCTATTATAAAGTGTTGTCCTGTAAATCTTACAGGAACTCTATTTTTGTTCATTGTACATTTCTTTTGGATGAATACTGCACTGAAGAGAGATCACAGAAAAGTGACAGACAGTATTATCCTGCAGAAATAACAAGACTGCATTGCCTTAGCTCAAAAAAGAAAACAATGCAAAACAAATAGTATTCTTCTTTTAAAAAAGGAGAAAACAAATAAAATAATCAAAGGACCGTCTATCACTTAGATAGCAGTCCACGGTCTGCTGAAATACATAATGTGTATATTTATTGTTACAAAAGTACACGATTTTTCTTTAAAAACTGATACCTTTGATGGTAGATAACGACTTTACTACATGAAATTGATAAAACGAATAATGATAATCCTTGTAAGCATTGTATTGCTGTTGAGCATTACGATATTTTTCTATATCCGGCAACCGAAGTTCGGCAGAGCTCCAAGCGGGGAACGACTCGAGCAACTACAACAATCCCCGAATTACAAAGATGGACAATTCCGGAATATCCGTCATACACCCAATTTCAGCGGAGATCAATCGCCTGCAAAAATCTTTTTCAATTTCCTTTTTAAGAAAGTTCCACGTACAAGACCCGTTGACGAGATCCCGTCTCTGAAGACAGATTTGAAAAATCTGCCCATCCATGAAAATGTGCTGGTATGGTTCGGCCATTCCTCTTATTTTATCCAACTCAACGGAAAGCGGTTTCTGATCGATCCGGTTTTTAGCGGCAACGCTTCGCCGGTACCTAATTCCAATAAATCATTCAATGGGACAGATGTATATTCGGCCGATGATATGCCTGAAATTGATTATCTGCTTATCACTCATGATCATTACGATCACCTTGATTATCCGACAATAATGAAATTGAAACCAAAGATCGGGCACATTGTCTGCGGTCTGGGTGTAGGAGCACATTTAGAGTACTGGAAATTCGACCCTGGAAAAATTACCGAGAAAGATTGGAACGAAAGTATGTTTATTTCCAATAATATCACCCTGTATACTGCACCGGCACGCCATTTTTCAGGCAGGAGTTTTTCAAGGAACAACACTCTTTGGCTGGCATTTATTCTACAAACCAAAGAGTTAAAATTATATCTCGGGGGCGACGGTGGATATGACACCCATTTTGCTGAAATCGGAGAAAAATTCGGTGGATTTGATCTGGCGATTCTGGAGAACGGCCAGTATAATCAGGCGTGGCGAGCCATCCATCTACTGCCCGAGGAGGGATTACAGGCAGCAAAAGACCTAAAAGCAAAACGCTTGTTTCCCGTCCATTCTTCTAAATTCAAATTAGCTCACCATCCCTGGGACGAGCCGTTAAAAACCATAACCGAAATGAATGAGCAAGGAGACCAGATACCACTGGTGACTCCCAGGATCGGCGAAGTTGTCTATCTGAACGACACTACACAGGTTTTCAGTAAATGGTGGGAGGGGATTAATTGAAATCTGAATAATATTAGCTACTTTTGTCGCCGAAGACAATCAGCTCCATTTGATGCCAAACCCATCAGTTGAAAATGTTGCCTTCTTTTCAAGTTGATCATCGATACAGAAATGGAAAGAAACGAAACAAGTCAATACACTTTTACCATTATTGTCCCGATTTACAATGAAGCAGAGAACATCAGTCGGTTAGAAGAAAAACTACAAAACTTCTTACCTCAGTCGCTATATCCTGCTTGTGTACTGTTTGTCAACGACGGTTCGACCGACGGCAGCCGGGAAAAAATACATAGTATCTGCGAACGGAACCCCCATTTTTTCTATCTTGACATGAAAAAGAATGGTGGATTGAGTGCTGCTTTAAAAGCCGGATTCGATTACTGTTTTTCGGAATTCGTGGGTTATATGGATGCCGACATGCAGACTGACGCCGACGATTTCAACCTGCTACTCCCCCATCTGGCCGAATATGAATTGGTAACAGGTATACGTGCTAACCGCAAAGACTCGTTCTTCAAGAACCTGCAATCAAAAATAGCCAACGGATACCGGCGGATGATGACCGGTGACGGCGTATCTGATACCGGCTGTCCGCTAAAAGTGTTGCATACCGGGTACGCCAAACGTGTACCAATGTTCAACGGAATGCACCGGTTCCTTCCGGCACTCATTCTGTTGCAAAACGGCAGGATACAACAAATCCCGGTACGTCACTATCCCCGTATAGCAGGAAAATCGAAATATCATCTGTGGAACCGGCTTACCGGCCCTTTTATCGACTGTTTTGCTTACCGGTGGATGAAAAAACGCTATATCAATTACCAGATCAGTGGAACCAATTTAGATTGATCTATGCAGGGAACAACCATCTGGATTTACGGAATTGGCTTTTTAGCCCAGATCTTCTTCTCGGCACGAATACTTTACCAGTGGATTGTAACCGAGAAAGCAAAGAAAATAATCTCGCCCCCTATATTCTGGATCCTGAGCATTTTCGGTTCCTACCTGCTTTTTATTTACGGGGTACTCAGAAACGATTTTGCCATTATATTCGGGCAATTCATTGCATATTATATCTATCTCTGGAACCTCAATATGCAGGGAATCTGGAAACAAATACATGTCGGACTGAAAGCCATTCTCCTATTAACACCGGTGATAGCGGTTGCATTACTGATGCGCGACATGAATGCTTTTACCACCCTCTTTTTCCGGCAGAAGGATATACCTGTCTGGTTACTGATCTTCGGTTCGGCCGGTCAGGTGCTCTTTACATTCCGTTTCATCTATCAATGGATCTATTCTGCCCATCTTCATCGGTCTGTACTGCCAATCGGTTTCTGGATTATCAGCCTGTTGGGATCAGGTATTATCGTCGCTTACGGGATCATTCGCCACGACCCTGTTCTCATACTGGGACAATCGGTAGGTTTTGTTGCTTATGTACGTAACATCATGATCGGCTTACAGACTAAAACTAATGTGCCAATATGAATGTGCCAATATGAATAATCCCGCCAACTCGGGGCGTGTAGTGTCAATGTGAATGATGTTAGAAGAAAAGAAATCGGAAGTGTAGTTAAAGTGTCCTCGGCAATATGTGCTTCGCACGATAATTGGTAATTGGTAATTGGTAATTAGTAATTGGAAATTAGTTAATTAGTGACTCGGATGAAAACTAAGTATCTCTATCTCTTTTGGTTTATAGCACTGCTCCCGGTTATGGTCTTACGGGACTATACCCCCAACAATGAGTTACGTTACCTGAGCATTATTGATGAAGCTTTGCGTAACGGCAATTTTTTTACTTTCACGCTGGATGGTGAGATCTATGCCGATAAGCCGCCTCTCAGCTTCTGGCTGATGATGGCAGGGAAAACATTGCTCGGCAGTCACCAAATGTGGTTTCTGTCGCTTTTATCGTTTTTGCCCGCATTGGTAGTGTTGATGGTAATGGAGAAATGGATGAGAAGAGAGAAATCTTTTGCCTGCCAACCCGATGGTTTGCTGATGCTGATGACCGGCGGTTTCTTTCTGGCTCTCACCATTACTATTCGGATGGATATGCTGATGGTGATGTTTATCACCCTTTCACTCTACACTTTTTTTAAGATATACCAGGGGGAAGGAAAGAAACGGGATGCTTACCTGTTTCCGCTCTATGTCTTTCTAGCTCTTTTCTCAAAAGGCCCCGTCGGCATATTGGTTCCGTTGCTCTCCACCCTGATATTTCTTCTCTACCGGGGTAAAATCCATACATGGCAACAATATTGGGGATGGAAAAGCTGGCTGGTTCTACTGCTGGGATGTGGTATCTGGTTTACCGGTGTTTATATGGAAGGAGGAGACGCCTATCTCAATAACCTGTTAGTACATCAAACAGTAGGAAGAGGTGTGAATGCTTTTCACCATAAATCTCCGTTCTATTACTATGCTATTGCCATCTGGTACTTGCTGGCCCCCTGGATGTTTTTATGCGTGGGACTGATCATTGCCGGAGTGGTTCGCAAAAAAATCCAAACCGAGACCGAAAAGTTTTTTCTTACGATTATCCTGACGACTTTCGTCATGCTATCCCTGATCAGTTCCAAGTTGGCAGTCTACCTGCTTCCCGCCATACCCTTTCTGATCTATCTCCCGGCCATGCTACTCGATAAATTCGATGAGAAAAATATCTGGTTACGGCTTTCGGTGGCAGTGCCTGCTGTCGTTTTCGCAGTAGTGCTGCCGGCTGTTTTTTATATAAAACGAATCGACGAAATCTCTTATATCGCCGTACCATTGGTCTATGCAGCGGCAGCTGTTATCTCACTCGGCGGAATCACAATCTTATATCTGCTATTCCGGGAAAAAGCGCTCCGTAAGTCTATCCGTGTGATGACTTTCACCCTTTTATTGACTATCTTTATCGCCGGATTAGCCTTGCCTCAGTTGAATCCTTATATGGGATGGAACACATTATGCAACGAAGCGATTCGTATTGCGGAAGAGAAAGGCACTTCCGAATATTATGTGTATAAGATTTCACGGCCCGGAAGTATGGATGTTTTTCTTGGAAAAGAAGCCATAGTTGCTTCCGAAGAAGATATACTGAACAATACATTATCCGGCCAACTGCTACTGTTACCCGAGAAAGCAGTATTGAATAACCGTCAGATTCAATCTGTTATATCAGGCAAAGAGCAACACAAAACCGGCCCTTACCTCATTGTTGTTTTATAATCTGATGAAGATGAAGATATTGGTTACCGGCACCGCCGGATTTATTGGTTTTCACGTCGTACGCGAATTAGTCCGGCAGGGATATGATGTGGCCGGTCTCGACAACATCAACGCTTATTATGATGTACAATTAAAATATGCCCGTCTGGCCGAAACAGGTATACCACAGGGAAAAATAAAAGAGGGCGAATGGGTCCAGAGCGATAAATACCCGACCTACCGTTTTATCCGGCTTGACCTGACTGATGCCAAAGGACTTCTCACCCTCTTCCGTGAAGAACAATTCACACATGTTCTCCATTTCGCTGCACAGGCCGGGGTTAGGTACTCCCTTGAAAATCCTCTTTCATACATCAATTCCAATATAGTGGGTTTTACCCACCTGCTGGAGGTATGCCGTTCCTATCCTGTCCGGCATTTCCTTTATGCCAGTTCCAGCAGCGTCTACGGAGACGACACTCCCACTCCCTACAAGGAATCGGCCCAAACCGATCATCCCGTAAGTCTTTATGCGGCTACTAAAAAAGCAAACGAGCTGTTGGCCTATTCCTACAGTAAACTTTATGGAATAGCTGCAACCGGTATTCGTTTTTTTACGGTCTATGGCCCCTGGGGACGTCCCGACATGGCACCCTGGTTGTTTATGTCGGCCATTACGGCAGGAATGCCTATTAAGGTTTTCAACAATGGGGAAATGCAGCGTGATTTCACCTATATCGACGATATTGTGGAAGGAGTACTCAAAATTATGCCTGCTCCTCCGCAAGCCGGGATTCCCAGTGTAGTATATAACATGGGCTGTGCTTCGCCTGTACAACTAATGGATTTCATCCGTATTATCGAAAAAACCACCGGAAAGAAAGCTGTCAAGGAAATGGTAGATATGCAACCCGGAGATGTGGTATCTACTTATGCCGATACATCATTGCTTGAACAGAAGTTCGGATACAAACCCCATACATCGGTTGAGACCGGTATCAGGAATTTCTACGACTGGTTTAAGGAATATCGTCACGGGTAAAACCTGTTTAAGAAATATAATCCCGGAAAAAACAGGCTGTACAAGAAATATTTCTCTAAAGTGACAGGTCTTTGACCCTGCCCGATTTTTGGATAGTGCCAATTTTCAGTTTTTTGTCCCAAATAATTTTATCAAACCGAAAAAATATGCTATTTTTGTAAGCCTGTTAAAAAGATGGTTTTTAGGGACGTTCTTCATCAGGTTGAACAGGCTGAAGAAAGGTATAACAGCCGGTATGAGGCCAAAAGAGATAACAATAACAACGATTAATAAGAACTCTTTTAACAAATAAAATTCAACAAAATTATGATTAAAGTAGGTATTAACGGATTTGGCCGCATCGGACGTTTGGTTTTCCGTGCCGCACAAAACAGAGATGATATCCAGATCGTGGGTATCAATGACTTGCTCGATGTGGATTACATCGCTTATATGTTAAAATATGACACGATCCACGGTCAGTTCACCGGATCGATCGATGTAAAAGACGGTAACTTAGTGGTAAACGGAAATACCATCCGTGTATCTGCCGAAAGAAATCCGGCCGACCTGAAATGGGATGCCGTAGGTGCTGAATACGTAGTTGAATCTACCGGTTTGTTCCTTTCTAAAGATAAAGCTCAAGGCCATATCGACGCCGGCGCGAAATATGTAGTGATGTCGGCTCCTTCTAAAGACGATACCCGCATGTATGTTACCGGCGTAAATGAAAATACGTATACCAAAGGCGAGCAGTTCGTATCGAACGCATCCTGTACCACAAACTGCCTGGCGCCCATCGCTAAAGTTTTGAATGATAAATTCGGTATCGAAGAAGCGTTGATGACCACCGTACACGCTACCACCGCTACCCAGAAAACAGTGGACGGACCTTCAGCAAAAGACTGGAGAGGCGGACGCGCGGCATCGGGCAACATCATCCCGTCTTCTACAGGAGCTGCCAAAGCAGTAGGGAAAGTAATTCCCGAACTGAACGGAAAGCTCACCGGTATGGCATTCCGTGTTCCCACCCTGAACGTTTCGGTTGTGGACCTGACTGCCCGCCTGAAAAAAGAAACCACTTACGAAGAAGTATGCAACGCAATGAAAGAAGCTTCGGAAGGTGAATTGAAAGGTATTTTGGGTTATACCGACGAAGATGTGGTATCGAGTGACTTCATCGGCGATGCACGTACTTCCATTTTCGATGCAAAAGCCGGTATCCAACTCAGCCCGACTTTCGTGAAAGTGGTAAGCTGGTATGACAATGAATGGGGATATTCCAGCAAAGTACTGGAACTGATCGCTCACATGGCAAAAGTAAACGGATAATACACCGTTATAACAATTATAGAAAACGCCTCCAAACGGGGGCGTTTTTTTGTGGTTGTTTTGCTCTTCCCGGCACCCCTTGCTTCAAGGCACAAAAAAAGCCGGACAACAATTGTTCGACTCTTTTTGTTCAATTACATTGGACTATCTCTCGCCATGACATAGCTCAAGCAAGCTTGACCCTGTCCATTTAGCTTAACGAAATAGTTCAAATATTCCGGTGTTATATTTTATTCCGGATGAATTGATTCTGTAGGACATACTTCGGCACAAGAACCACAGTCAGTACATACATCCGGGTCAATCACATAAATATCGCCTTCCGATATAGCCTCAACAGGGCACTCGTCGATGCATGTTCCACAGGCAATGCAACTATCGTCAATTACGTAAGCCATAATAATAGTAAAAAATTAGTTATTGTAATTAGTTTATATTGTCGCAAAGATAATCAGTTTTTTTCTAATACAAAAGAGGTGTAAGATATTGTCCGTTATTTAGACTCTGTATAAATTTCCCGTATCATCTTATTCCTTATATTTTGATAAAATAGCCGTTATAACCTATTCGAAACACAATAACCGACGAAGAATAACGTTTAAGATAACATATGATCAAAAAGGCAACATACTTTCTTCTATTGATCCTGATTTCAGGAAATCTCTACGGTCAACAGCGTAAGTTACAGCATCGTCCTTATGCCGATCAGCGGCTGTTTCATCTGGGATTTACACTCGGATTACATACGCAGGATCTGATACTCACCCAATCGGGATTTATCAATGAAAACGGAGAAGTATGGTTTTCAGAAATCCCTGCCTATTCGCCTGGATTCGCTGTCGGAATTATTGGGGATATGTACCTTAACAGGTTTATAAATCTCCGGGCAATACCTTCGCTGTATCTGGGCGATAAAAAATTTGTATTCAGGGAGCAATCATCAGGAGAGGAATTCACTACACAAATTCGAAATAATTATATCGCCCTGCCATTACATTTGAAAATATCTGCCGACAGGATCAATAATTTCCGACCATATGTACTGGTGGGTGGATATGGCAGTCTGGAATTGGCTTCCACCAAAAACCGGGCTGTATTGTTAAAACCCTATGATGCGGGAATTGAGTTCGGCGTGGGATGTGATTTTTATCTGCCGCTTTTTAAACTGGCTCCCGAGTTAAAATTCAGTTTCGGGTTGGCGGATATACTGGAAAAAGAAAGGAATGACCTGAAAGATGATGATCTCCGGAAATATGCCAATTCATTGTCGAAAGCCGTCCAACGGATGATTACACTCAGTTTTCACTTCGAGTAATACTATTTCCTTCGACTTAGGCTTCCCATAACAGCTGCATAAGTTTTTTTCCCCCTGAAATAAAAATCAATCAAAATGCTCTTCCGGTATTGTGTAGGAATAACTTCCTTGACTGCTTTCCGCAGATTTTCACGACGTACCGGCCTAAAGGAAGGCCGCATCTTCAGGAAATCCCTATAAGCGTCAATCACCGCCCGCGCACTTTGGAAATTGGCATTCAGTAAAAGACGCAAACAAGCAAGGATATCAAAGAAAAGTCGCATCGTAAACGTGGAATGATATATCCTTTGTGGTATATTTTTATAGATCATCAGCAGGTTATTGCGGAAATTCAGGTACATCTTTTTGGGATTATCCTGGCGCAACGATGCCCCCCCCACATGATAAACCACCGATGAGGGAATACACATCACCCTCTTACCCCGTGCATTCAACCGCCAGCAGAGGTCTATCTCTTCCATATGGGCAAAGAAACGGCTATCCAGGCCTCCAGCTTCCGTGTACTCTTTCCTCCTGATACAAAAGCATGCTCCCGTCGCCCAGAAAACCGGCATCTCGTCATCATACTGCCCCCTGTCTTCTTCTACCACATGCAGTATTCTTCCTCTGCAAAAGGGATAACCGTAACGATCGATAAATCCTCCTGATGCTCCGGCATATTCAAACCGGTTTTTATCTTTGTAAGCACGTATTTTCGGCTGTACCGCCGCCACTTCGGGATGAGCATCCATATAGGATACCAAAGGCTGCACCCAATCCGGCGTAGTTTCTACATCAGAATTAAGTAGTACTACATACTCAGAATCCACTTGTTGCAATGCCTTATTATAACCTTCTGCAAAACCCCAATTTTTGTCCAGCACAATCACCGGCAGGTCTGGATAATGTGTCTGGAGAAATTCCAGCGAATCGTCATTTGAATTGTTATCAGCCACAATCACATTGCACTCTTCGCTCAATGAATGTTGCAGCACTGAAGGAAGAAAACGCTCCAGCAATTTTCTCCCGTTCCAGTTCAATATGACGACAGAAGTTTTCACTAATTAAAAATTACCAATGACTAATTACCAATTACAGTAAAACTAAAAATGAATCTCACCCGGGTATCCTACCTTCTCACCTTCCCACTTTAATCAGGTTTCTTGAATTTCCAGCGGTCATGCGACCATAGATAATAGGCCGGTTCCCGTATGGTTGTCTCCTCCAGTTTCCTCATGTATCTCTCCATGATACTGTTTTCTGTCTCTTCACTTGCGTCGGGTGTAATTACAAAGAATTTACCTGCATAATGTCCTCTTTTCACTTTTTCTATGTCCAAGTAAACAATAGAGTTTCCCAGACGCCGGGCTATTTTTTCCATGCCGGTTTGCACAGGAGTCTGCTGATTCATAAAAGTAGTCCAGTATTTATCTTGACGTGGTGATGGCCTCTGGTCATTAAGGAAACCGATTACCATTATTTTTCCCTGATTCTGAATGCGGATCATCTGCCGGATAACACTTTGCATCTCGATGGGTGTGGCATGAAAGTGGCTTCTCGTCTTTAGAAAAAGATAGTTAAATGCATTGGAATGGAGTTTTTTATAGACAAATCCCAATACGATATCTGAAGCCAAATGCAACCCCACAGAAGTAACCCATTCCCAGTTACCATAATGGCCAAGGGCCACTATACAGGATTTTCCATTAGAAGTCAGCCGGTCAATTATCTCCGGATTTTCAAACTTCATCCGTTTTCGTACCTCTTTATCACTAAGACGAAGCGTTTTAATGGTTTCTATAAAGTAATCACACAAGTGACGATAGAATTTCCTCTCAATCTTCCCGATACTCTTTACTGACTTCTCAGGAAAAGCGTTTTTTAAATTTTTCCTTACAATTTTTCTCCTGTACCTTACCACGTAATAGGCTAACAGGTATAGGATATCGGAGAGAATATACAGCACTCTGAACGGTAACAGCGCGTGCAGATATGTTACCGCATATAACAGTGAACCCCCGATTCCCTTTTTACTTCCTTCGTCATCCATTAAAAAATCGCTTTCATTGCCATTTCATCCTCGTCATACGCACCCACTTCCACTTCTGTAACCTTGTTCACAAGCGATGCATCGTAATCGGCATACAATTTTACATAATTTTCGGTAAATCCATGCATTTTCTTACCCCGTTTTGTATGTTCAAACAATACCTTTTTCCGGCTTCCCTGCTGCGACAGATAAAAATCCCGCAAATGTCCGTCCGAGAGATCCAGCAAGGTTTTGCTACGCATATGTTTTGTTTTCGGATCTACTGCATAATCGATATTTAACGCTGCCGTACCGGGACGTTCGGAATAGGTAAACACATGCAGTTGCGAGAAATCGATGGAGCGGATAAATGCTTCCCCCTCTACAAAATAATCATCGGTCTCGCCCCTTACACCCACAATCACATCCACTCCGATAAAAGCGTGAGGAAGGATCTGTTTGATCTTTTCCACCTTGTGGCGGAACAATGCAGTATCATACCGCCGTTTCATCAGGCTCAGTACAGCATCACTACCCGATTGCAGCGGCATATGGAAGTGGGGAGCAAAACGATGTGATCCGGCCACAAAATCTATGATCTCATCCGACAACAAATTCGGTTCAATAGACGAGATACGGTAACGTTCCACACCTTCCACCTTATCGAGTTCTTTGAGAAGATCCAGGAAGGATTCTTTGGTGGTATGTCCAAAATCGCCGATATTTACCCCTGTCAGGACAATCTCTTTACCCCCTTCCTGCACAACCTGTTCAGCCTGCCTTACCAGATCGGCAATCGACCCGTTACGGCTTCTGCCTCTGGCAAAAGGAATAGTACAAAAGGAACAGAAATAGTCACATCCGTCCTGTACCTTTAAAAAATAACGGGTACGATCATCCGCAGAAACAGAAGGGACGAACGAGCGGATGCGGTGTGTCTTTGATGTGACAACCTCTCCTTTTTCTTTTTTCTTCAGATCATCGAGATATTTTACTACGTCGAGCTTTTGCTCTGCACCCAATACCAAGTCGACACCTTCAATGCCGGCCACCTCTTCGGGTTTCAACTGGGCGTAACACCCCGTAACGACCACAAATGCCGAAGGGTTCTCCTGAATCACCTTCCTGATAGCCTGACGTCCTTTCTTATCGGCCAACTCAGTGACGGAACAGGTGTTGATCACACAAATGTCGGCTTCCTGCCCCTTCCGGGCACGACGCACGCCGGAATTTAATAACTGCCTCCCTATAGCAGATGTCTCAGCAAAATTTAATTTGCAGCCCAGGGTATAATAGGCGGCTGTTTTATTTTGAAAAATAGTTCTGTCAATCATATCTGATTTGTCATATTCATATCGTTTCTCCTCGAAAACAGACTCATTGGAGAAACTCTTCGTACGACAATAAATTAACTGTGAATAAATGAAGGGACAAAATTACAATTTTACTCCTAATTTACAGCCCTTTTTTCTTTGATAATACATTTTTAGCTATTACTTTTGCTCATATTTAGCAATAATGTGCAATTATGATTGAACAAAACTTCATCAAAATATACGAAGAGAGTTTTAAAAAGAACTGGGATCTGCCTGCACTGACTGATTATAAAGGCGGCAATTCATATACCTATGGTCAACTAGCCCATGAAATAGCCAAACTTCACCTTCTGTTTTCGGAATTACAGATTGAAAAGGGTGACAAGATCTCGCTGGTCGGTAAAAACCACTCCTCCTGGTCTATTGTTTTTATGGCTACCATCACTTACGGTGCAGTGATTGTCCCTATTTTACACGAATTCAATCCGGAGAGCATAGAATATATTATCGATCATTCCGATTCAAAACTGGTTTTTGTCAGTGAGGCTATCTGGAAATCCATCAACAAGGATAATCTGAAGATACCGGTATTTGAGTTATCCTCTTTCTCTCTTCTGAAAAGTAATGATGAAAGTATAACCGAAAAGGTGGCGAAACTCGAAGAACTATTTTATCGCACCTATGCGGGCGGTTTCTCGCGCGACGATATCCGGTATGCAGACGTAAGCAATGAAGAAGTAGCTTGCCTTAATTACACATCCGGAACAACCGGATTCAGTAAAGGGGTGATGATTACGGCAAATAATTTTGCAGGGAACGTCACTTACGCCGGAAAATTAAATCTGCTTTTTGCCGGTGACCGCAATCTGGCATTTTTACCGATGGCGCATGTATATGGTTGTGCATTCGACTTTCTCTATGCACTTTCCGCAGGTGTCCACACCACATTGCTGGGCATCTCCCCTACTCCCCAGAACCTTATTGTTGCACTGAACGAGGTGAAGCCACACCTTATCATCACGGTACCTCTTGTCTTTGAAAAGATATATAAGAAGCGGATCCTGCCGGTAATAGAAAAACCGGCTGTCAAAATGCTTTTGAAAGTACCCGGGATCAATAAACTCATACTTAATAAAATAAAGAGTTCGCTGACAAAGACATTGGGAGGAAACTTCAGGGAGGTAATCATCGGTGGTGCAGCACTCAATGCTGAAGTAGAAGCTTTCTTCTACAAGATAAAATTCCCTTTCACTGTCGGTTATGGCATGACGGAATGCGCCCCGCTTATTTCTTACGATCATCATTACGACTTCATACCTACATCCTGCGGTTCAGTATTGGACAAGATCATGGAAGCACGTATCGATTCACCCGATCCTGAAAATATTCCGGGTGAAATCCAGGTTAGGGGTGAAAATGTGATGAAAGGCTATTACAAAAATCCCGAAGCGACAGCAGCGGCTTTTACAGCCGACGGCTGGCTTAAAACCGGCGACCAGGGTATCATGAAGGGAAAGCGCCTGTTCATTAAAGGAAGGATAAAAAGCATGCTCCTTTCGGCAAACGGACAGAATATTTATCCCGAAGAGATTGAATCGCAGTTGAACAACCTCCCGTATATTGCTGAAAGCTTAGTGATAATGCGCGACACAAAGCTTATCGCGATGGTCTGGCCCGATATTCCCGCCATGAAGGAAAACAACATCCCGGAAAAGAGGCTCAAAGAGATCATGGAGGAAAATAAGGGAATACTCAATCAATCAGTAGCCCAGTATGAGCGGATCAGTGCCATAGAAATAGTAGATATGGAGTTTGAGAAAACTCCAAAAAAAACCATCAAACGTTTCCTCTACGAGTGATATAGGTAAGAAATCCAGCCTCACTTATATCAGATCATCAAGATTGACAAACACTTAATGTTATTTAACTATAATTTTTCCCCTAAATATGTTCTATAACATGTTTTTGATATAATTTTGTATCGTTTTTGATAAGCAATATTATTTATCGTTTAAAACTACTAAAAGATGAAAAAAGTACTTTTGTTCGTTGCCATCGTTGCAACATTGGGTTTTATCTCCTGCAACACTGCTCAGCAAAAAGCTGAAAAAGCAACCCAGGACAGTATTGCTGAAGCAGCCAGATTGGACAGTATTGCCAAGGTTCAGGCTGACAGTATCCGGGCCGCCATCGAAGCTGCTGAAGCTGCAGCGGCCGACACACTGGAACAGGTAGTTGAAGAAGCCGCTGCTCCTGCAAATCAATAAGGAGTAAAGTTGACATTGAAGTGCGGCCACCCCAAAAGGGCAGGGTCAACGCATTTAAATTTTCAACAACTGTAGCAAAAAGTTGTCATCCCACCCGGCCTTGAGACGTTTTGAAACCAAAGAACCCTTCGATGTGTCTTGTTTTAGAAGGTTGAGTGCTATTTTTCTGATGAAGGAAAAGTTTTGGGCGGAGTTCTTCGCCCTTTTCCTTTGCCGGTCTTCGTCAAAAACCATGTCCAATGTCCAGTGGAGTTTGTTTTCAATGCCCCAGTGCTGACGTATAAAAGTGTTGAAGTTTGCTGCTTGGTCAATGACACTGCTAATGTAGAAACGGGTTTCGGTCTCCTGTTTTTTACCCGTGTCCCTGTGGGCAGTAATCCTGACAATCGTCTTGAGTCCTTTCCAGTGTTCCCTGTTGTCGATGAAACCCAGGTTCGAGATAATTTCACAGGTACGTGTTTCAATCCGTCCGTGCCCTTTTTCCGTCACCTGATCGACCGAGTCCGGATTATGCCGGTTGAAACTGTCCTCCACCTGGGACAAAAGCTCTTTCTGGTTACCCTTGACCGAAAGGATATAATCCGCTTTATTTTCTATGATTTTTTCAGCAATCTTCGTTTGGGTACCAATGGCATCTATGGTAATAATGCTTCCTTCTATGTCAAGCAGGTCCAGCAATAACGGGATGGCCGTGATCTCATTGCTTTTCTCATCCACCTTGAGTTGGCCCAGGACCAATTGGTTTTCTGATGCCCAGGCGCTGACCATGTAGATGGGGTTCTTTTCATGAAAGCTGTCTTTGGACCCTTTTATACACTTGCCGTCCAAGCTGATAACCTCTTTTGTGATATGCTCATCCTTTAAAGAATCAACCCATTTGATGAAAGCTTCTTCAAAAAGACGTGGACGTAAACTGGAAAACACCCTGTTAATCGTATCGTGTGAGGGGATACCGTTGGGCAGTTTGAGGAACGTTTTCAGGAATGAAAGTTTTGTCTTGCCGAAAAGTTCAATTGAATCCCACGATTCCGCCCCACAAATAACGGCGAGTATCGACAGGATTATGATGTCGGATAGCAGGTGTTTCTTGTTCCTGTTGATTCGGTGGTCGGGAATGCACTCAAAATACCGGTGCAAAGAAGTGGCTGGACTTGTCATGTCTTTTTTGAGGCAAAGATACGCATTTACATTGCCTCAAAACAACACAAGTTATTAACAACCAGACGGATAAATTGTTGATAACACTGTCTTTTCTGATTTTTTTATGCGTTGACCCTGCCCAAAAGGGTGGCTTTTTGTTTGATATTCTACCAAAAATAGTAACTTTGTTTATCTATTCCCTGTAATATGGGAACAGACCCAAAGGATAGCGATCCGAACACTGACTGATCAGGCTTATTCTTACAATATAATTTTATCAACAGCAAATGAGAAAGATCTTTTTTACCACTTTGTTGGTGTCTCTCGCATCACTCTCAGGGTGTAACCAGAGAGCCAACACCTATTTCGAGAAGAGACTGGCTTTCCCCGATTTGCTTACTTCCGACCAGAAAGTCAAACTCTCGGCATACGTCATTCCCACACAAAGCCAGTATGAATGGCAGCAGATAGAATTAGCAGCCTTCATTCATTTTGGAATGAATACCTTTACCGGGAAAGAATGGGGAGATGGGACCGAAGATCCGGCACTGTTCAACCCCACTGGTTTTGATGCTGAACAATGGGTTAATACATTACAGGGGGCAGGTTTTAAAATGGTCATTCTCACGGCGAAGCATCACGACGGTTTTTGTCTTTGGCCTACCAGGACTACCAGTCACTCGGTAGCTTCCTCACCCTGGAGAAACGGTTTTGGGGATGTAGTAAAAGAGGTGAAGGAAGCATGTGACCGTCACAATATGAAATTCGGTATTTATCTGTCGCCTTGGGACAGAAATGCCGAAAGTCATGATGATTCTCCACGATATAACGCACTGCTCACGCAACAGTTGGCTGAACTGCTTACAAACTATGGTGAGATCCACGAAGTATGGTTCGACGGTACTCACGGTGACGAACATGACAGTAAAGTGCAAAGATACGACTGGACACATTTCTATCAGGTGGTCGACAGTCTTCAACCCAAGGCTGTAAAAGCAATTATGGGTAACGATGTGCGTTGGGTTGGCAATGAAGAGGGATTGGGCAGAGAGACTGAATGGAGTGTCACTCCTCTGCAGCCGGATATCAATGATGCCATCATTAATGAAAATATACGGTTGGGTATCTCTCCTACTGCGGAAGATTTGGGTAGCAGCCGGCTTATCGCCGAAGCAAAAACAGTTTATTGGTATCCTTCCGAAGTAGATGTATCCATTCGGCCGGGTTGGTTCTATCATCCGGAAGAGGATCAGGCGGTAAAAACATTGCCCCAGTTGGTGGATATCTATTTCCAGTCGGTCGGGATGAACTCGGTACTCCTGTTGAATATTCCACCGGATAAACGAGGCAGATTACACGAGACAGACACCGAGCGACTCAAGCAATTCGGCGACTATATCACTCAGACTTTTGAAAACGAAAAACTCACAAATGGCAATATAGAATGGAAAGCCCCTGCGGGAGCAAGTCGGGAATACAATGTGATACCGGGGGAAACAATCAATACGGTGATGCTTCGGGAAGATATCCGAAAAGGACAACGTGTAGAAGAATTCACCGTGGAAGGATGGCTAAACGACGAATGGGTGGAATTGGTAAAGGGCACTACCATCGGCTATAAACGATTGCTCAGGTTCGATGATGTCTCTGTTCCTAAATTACGGGTAACCATTTCAGAGACACGTGATATCGCCAACATTTTCAAGGTGGGTGCTTATCATGCTCCGCATTTAAGCGAGGGAACCGATACTTATCATTCTGCAAAATAAAAATCAAATTAAAATATTTATAATAATAATGATCATGCGAAATTTTATATGGATATTTTTCCTTTCTGTTTCTTTAGTGGCAGAGGGACAAAATATAGGAGACCTGTTCAAATCAATGCCGTCGGAACTCCTTCCGGGAGTATCGGAAGGCAATAAGACCATGCTGTTGGTCGATTCAGGCAAAACAACCGTTCCTTACGCACTGGGTGAAATAAAAAAACTGGAGCAAAGCAGCGATTATCTGAAGATAAAAACATCAGATGCAGGTACCACCCAATTAAAAATGCTACCGGTTGCGAAGGATTCTTCGATTGTATGTATAATCAAGACCGTTTGTGCAGAAGCATGTGATAGTCATATCTCTTTCTATACAACGGAATGGAAAAAAATAGAGAACAATAGTTTCCTACCGGAACTCACCAAAGAAATTTTCTTCGATTCTTCCAAAAAAGAGATGAAAAATTATAAATATGCAGTATCTTTGCACCACATTTACCCGATCTCGGCAGAGTTCAATGAAAGCGGTAGTGATTTAATGCTGACATTCAACTACAAAGCACTTTTGACAGACGGCCAGATCGCAGAGATAAAGCCTTTTCTGAAAAGTGACACCGTTACATTTAAATGGGAAAACGCTGTATTCAGGCAATAATAAGGCAATCCTGCACCCGTAGTTCAATGGATAGAATATCGGATTCCGGTTCCGACGATGTGGGTTCGATTCCCGCCGGGTGTACTAACACAAAAGACAGTTAATTGATTATAAATTAATTGGCTTTTTATTTTTCTTCATTTGCCTGACATTTGCGCAACATCTATTCATAATGTCCATTTTTGGGCTATATTCTCCCGTATCACTATCAATTCAAAACATGTTATAAAACATATACGGGATAATCCCGCATTTACCCATTATTTTGGGGATTATAATGTCCGTGATAAGTACATTTAGATTTTTTCCATTTTGGGCGAAAACTACATCAGTATATATTTACTGCAAACGAAACGTTCCTTTCGCTGGGTCAGGCCTCAATCAGTTCCTGACCTACCTGCTTCACGACATTTATAATTTCCTTCTCCCGTTCTTTTGAAGGCTTTTTATTTCCGCTTATATAAGCAGCTAAAAGGCTTTGTTTCATCCCCAAGCGCCGGGCAATCGCCGACACATTCAGTTCGGGATGTTTGCGGAAAATCCTTGCAACTCCTACAGGTTCCGGATCATCGTAGAGAAAGCTGTCCAACGACATATCTTCGTCCACATCTTCCCAACGTATGCCGGAGTTGTCTATTTCGTAATTCTGCCGTTGTTCCGGGCTTGCATTCAGCAACCGCGGGTACCATAACAGCGATTGCCACAGTTCTCTTCCGTCATCAGTAAGGATGAAAATTTTTTCACCGTCAAACCATAATTTTTTAACTTTCATAGCAATACTTGTTTTAATCCGGATTTCTAGGGATTATTCCCCGAAAACCCTTTTCCATTCCTTAATAAAATTCTCCTTGTTCTCTTCGAGAATACTTTCGGCAAGTTTCACATCTTTTGGTTTCAGTCCGTTATTGTATACTAACCGGAGATCCTCTTCAATTTCAAATTTTGCCTCACCATCACTACTCTTTACGTGAATATGAATAGGCTCATGATCACGTGTGTAGAAATAGAATCTTAATCCGAATAATATTAAAAGCGTTGGCATAACTATTATATTTTCACACCACAAAGATAGGTTATAAAATTATAACCTGCAAATATTTTGTGAATCATTTTACATGAAATCCTTAGTTCTTACTATAATTTTATTCTCACCTTTTTAATTTTCGAGCTGTTGTGGGGCGCCAAAGAAAACGACAGATAAGATTTAAACAACTTTAATCATAAAGACACATAATTTTTGCAGACCTAAATTCCACACCGGAATGGAATTGAGAATAACTGGCTATATCAAAATGTACATACATTTGTACAGACATACAAAATTAAAAAGATGAAGATAATAACTACAAGAGAAATAGTCAGGGAAACAAAAACATATTTCGAACTGGCAGAAAAAGAACGGATTGCCGTCAAGAGAGGAAGAAAATATGTGAATCTGATTGTCACGGATGACCCTGACACAAAGTTTGTCAGTGAGGATTGGATCAATGAATTTATGAGTATTCCCGCAGAATATAGAATAAATCCTTTCGATGTCAGCCCGTCGGGTGATTTGTTTTTCGCTGATAAGCGGAATATTGAAAAGATTGAAAAAGATTGCAGGATATACTGAAACAGACAGGCAAAGGCTTTTGGCAGATGCAAGTATTATCCGAAACAAGCTGAAAATAAACGCTGCCATAGAGAATGCAAAAACAATTCTTGCACTACAAAAGGAATACGGTTCCTTTGAGAAATGGTTAGATCACCATCACCCAAAAACAAAGGACAAATGGGTGAAGTTGTTCAAAAAAACATTGCTCTTTATAGGAGACGAAATTGTAAACGAATTATTATTTAATGCCCGTGAGCGGCTTCGTGTGCCGCAATGCCTTCGGCTTGTGTCTGGTGAACGGTACCGTGAGGGTGCTCTCCCGGGGCATAAATCGAGTAAACCTTTAATGGCTCATCTGAGTCGTTCACCAGGTTATGCCATTTTCCGGCAGGGATGAATATGGCAAAATCATGCTCCACCCGGGCTTCAAAGTCGAGGTTATCCTCCGTGTCTCCCATCATCATGATTCCCGTGCCGGCTTCCACACGCAGGAATTGATCGATATCGGGATGCATTTCCAATCCAATATCTCCTCCCGCGGGGATGCTCATCACGGTCATCTGCATATATTTTCCCGTCCAGATAGCCGTACGGTATGTTTCATTCCGGGTAGTGTACTCCTCGATATCAAACACGAATGGCTCCGGCCCGAAATCTTTGAATTCTACCTGAGCCGTTGTTTCAGGGGTTGTTTCCGCTGCCTGCCCTTGATCTGTTGTTCCCGTGCAATCGGCCAAGAATAAAAGCGGAATAAAAGCGGTAAGTAAAATTTCTTTTTTCATTGAGTTTAATTTTTAATGGTTGATATTCAGCTGTTTTTGCAAATATACGAAGAAAAACGTTACGAGGAGCTCTTTCCTGGAAATCACCTAATCACTCCCTGATAAGCTGGTTCCGGTCAAGGATCTTAACCATACGCCCTTCCAATTGAATAATCCCGTCCTCCTCCATCTCTTTCAGGGATCGGGCAAGCGACTGGCGCTGTACCCCGAAATACTCCGCCAACTCGGTACGCGAACGTTTCAGCGTGAGCGTACCGTCCTCCGCGGTGGTCATCTCCAGAAAGTAGGTAGCCAGTTTCTTCCTCAGGCTTTTTAACGAGATCATCTGCAATTTGTTGGTAAGGAAAAGGGTAAAGTCGGCATTCATCGTGAGAAAGTTGGTCAACAGCTGTTTATTGTTGGCCATCTCATCCAGCCATGCTTCCTTCGAGATCTTCAGGAAGATGGCGGCCTCCACCGCGATCACATCTACCGGATAGTTGTTTTTTACTCCGTAGATAAACGAGGGGGTTAACGGGATGACCGCCTCCATGATATCGATATCCAACACGTTCCCTTCCATGGTGATCATCTCCGTCCGTACGCTGCCTTGTACCAATAGCATCACGAACTGGATGGGATCTCCCTGGCGAACAACCGTCTCCCCTTTCTTGTAGGTGAGTATCTCCCGCACGTTCCTATCCAGGAACTCGTCGTGCTCTCGCTGGGTCATCCCGCGGAAAAGGGGGCAGTACGATAACTCCTGATCGTGCCGGTGGGAATGATGGTGCTCTACATCCACGTTATCCATGGGAAAATTAAGTCTCTCCAAAAGATGATAGAGGTGGTCGTGAGAATGACTCTGGGCAGGATACTTTGCTGTCTGAATTTGCTCTTCCATAGGGGAGGATGTTTTTACTCTTTATTGATTTCAACCCGGCAATCGCCAACACGTTAAATTATCCAAAAAAAAAGCGCTATGTCGCTTGGGTGACATAATAAGCAGCGGCCGGTAGATAGCTTTGCAATACAAATTAAAGGAAAATCACGAACAATTAAAAATAAAAAGTATGAAGACAAGAAATTACATGTTATCAACAAAATCACTAAAGTCGTTCTTTGTTTTATCACTTATCGCGATGGTCTCTGTCCTGAGTATCCAACCCGTATCGGCCCATTGCGATTCATTCGACGGCCCAGCCTTGATAGACGCCGCCAAGGCGTTGGAGACAAATAACGTGGAGCTGATTAAGAAATGGATCCTGGCAGAAGACGAGGCCGTGGTAGTCCCGCTGTTTCACAAAACATACAGCCTGAAAAATGGCGATGCCGAGGTATATGAAATCGTGAAGACGCACTTCTATGAAACATTCATCCGTCTGCACCGCGAGATGGAGGGGGCTACTTTCACCGGGCTAAAACCGGCCGGGACTACCGCACACATCACTGTGATGAGCGATAAGGCGCTGGAAACCGGGGATTTTAGCGGGCTGCTAACAGCACTTAATAGGCATGTGAACCGGCAATTAACGGAAAAATACGAAAAAGCAGCTGCCTTATACCGAGTGAAGGATCGTTCCGTGGAAGAAGGGCGCCAGTACGTGGCTGCTTATGTGGACTATACACATGCCGTGGAAGCGGTACATGATATCTTAGAAGCTGGGGGGCACCACCATCATTAATTTTCATTCCTTTGGAATACAACGCGAAAAAACCGATGCTCGTGAACGAGTCATCGGTTTTTTGTAGCTTAGCAATAACCTTGTGGTGTTAATAACTAAAAAAAATCACGTTAAATAAATCAAATTTGATCTCATTTTTCAAATTCAACCGTATATTTGTAAGTGAATATTTACTTACATATAGTGTGATTTGAATATTACTATTTTCATTCGTTCATCCTAATGAGGATTCGGAAGGATAATAAAAGAGTAAAGATATGATAGAAAGAAAAGCAAGTTCTCTAATTCCGGGATAATGGTGAAAACGTTATTAACGCTAACCGACGACTGGCTGTTTAATTCGCTTTACTTGTTACCTCCGGTGTTTTGAAACACTACATAAATACGTGCTGCAAAACTATGAGTAATAGAGGATTCTTGAAGATAAATTTTTAAACGCTAAATAAAAGAATGATGCTAATAAAGATGGATATTAAACCAAGGCAACTTGAGATTATTGAAGTAGCCGGAAAACTACTCACGAATTCCGGTATAAACGGCTTGACCATAAAGAACCTGGCCAATGAAATGAATTTCTCCGAAGGGGCCATTTACCGGCACTTCAAAAATAAGGAGGAAATTATACTTACCCTGCTCCGTTACTTGCATGAGAATGTGCAAAGAATCATCGGAGAGATCCCTAAAAGCGGTGATTTCGAGAAAGATTTCACCTCCCTCTTTGACAGACTAGCATGCTATTTTAAAGAGAATCCTCATTACGTGGTCGCGGTATTCTCTGAAGGGTTAATGGATGAAAGTGTCCGGGTGAGTGAGAAAATCATGCTGTTGATAGGCACGTTGATGAAGCAAGTGCAATCGGTTATTAAAGAGGCACAGGAGCAGCAAATAATCACGGGTTCCCTCGCGTCTGAACAAATCGCACAAATAATTATCCCCTCTTTCAGGCATCAAATGTTCAAATGGAAAATGTCAAACTTTAAATCGGACATTGAACAAGACGTTGCATCCTTAACGCACACGTTTATAAAACTTTTGAAGGGAACTCGCTAAAGACGGAGTTGATTAGCGTTTGATCGAGCTCGAGTTATTGATAATTGACAACGCCGAACATAATTTGGACGGATTCGTCACCGGAGAAAAGATAAAGTTATAAAAATAAATCACTGCAATAAATGATTGTAAGTATGAGACTAAAAACATTTTTGTTACTCGCAGGGATGATCTGGATGCTTAGTACGGTCGCGGTGGGGCAGATCGTCACGCTGGATGAAATACAGCAGAAAGCGGAAGCCAATTACCCTGCCATTGCCCGGTACGGCATCATCGAGAAAACAATGAACTACAGCATCGTGAATGCCAACAAAGCGTATCTTCCGCAAGGAATCCTGAGCGCGCAGGCTACATGGCAATCCAATGTGCCCCATATTGATCTGGATTTCCCGGAAGGAATGCCGCCCCTCGAAATACCGGTACCCGATCAGGATCAATACCGTGTCATCGCCGAGCTGAACCAACTCATCTGGGACGGGGGCAATATTTCTGCCGGTAAAAAGAGCCTGCAAGCTCACGCGGAACTAGAGAGGCAGCAACTGGAGACGGAAATCTACGCCTTGCGGGAACGGGTAAATAACCTCTATTTCGGCATTCTGCTGATGAATGAAAACCTGCAGCAACAGGCTATACTGGAGAATGAATTGCAACGCAACTACCACAACGTGCTCGCCTATATACAGAACGGGGTGGCCAACGAGGCCGATCTGAGCGCGGTAAAGGTAGAGCAACTGAAAGCAGGACAGAAACGTATTCAGTTGGAATCAACGCTTGAAGCGTATATTCGTATGTTGTCGGTTCTGGCAGGAGAATCACTCGACCGAAGCATGGTTTTCGTGAAACCGACTCCCGATGACGGGTTGATTTCTCCCGTGATTAATCGTCCCGAATTGAAGATGTTTAACGCACAGGAGGCAGCGGTTGAAACACAAAAATTGCTGTTGAAGGCAAGAAGTATGCCGAAACTGGGTGTCTTCGCGCAGGGTGGCTACGGGAAACCTGGACTCAACATGTTCGACAATGATTTTTCTCCTTACTTCTTAGGGGGGATACGCCTTTCGTGGAACTTTGGGAATTTATACACGCTGGGCAACGATAGAAAGAAAATCGACCTTCAAAAGCAGTCGGTGGACATACAAAGAGAAACGTTCCTGCACAACTTGTCCGTCCAGATACCGCAACAGCAGGCAGAGATTGAACGGTATAAAAAGACGATGCAGGACGACGACGAGATTATCCGCCACCAGACATTGATACGCGAAGCAGCCGAGGTGAAGGTAGAGAATGGTACCTTAACCGTCTCCGACCTGATGAAGGAAATCAATGCCGAAGAAGCAGCCAAGCAAGCCAAAACGCTACATGAAATTCAATACCTTATGGCAGTCTACGCGCTCAAACACACCACGAATCAACCCTGAAAGAAAATTAAATAAAGAATAGAAATAAAAAATCGTATGAAGACAAATCGTTACCTGTCACTGACAATTATGGCATTATCGTCCCTGTTCCTTCTTTCTTGTAGCAATGGCGACGAGGATTACGACGCCACCGGATCGTTTGAAGCCATGGAAGTCATCGTATCGTCACAAGCAACCGGTCGCGTACTGGAGTTGAATGTGAACGAGGGAGAACAGTTACAAGCGGGTCAGGTAGTAGGCCGGATAGATAGTACCCAGCTCTATCTTCAGAAGATGAGCCTTCTCGCCAATGCGAAGGGGATTCGTGCCCAGCAACCCGACATCCGGAAGCAGACTGCGGCTATCCAAGAACAGATAAAAACTCTGGAACGGGAGAAAGTCCGTGTTGAACGATTGATTGCCGCCAATGCCGGAAACCGGAAACAGTTGGATGATATCGAGTCGCAAATGGAAGTGCTCCGGAGCCAACTCTCGGCACAAACGTCCACCCTCCGGAAAAGTAGTGAGAATATATCTGCACAGAGCTCGACCCTCGATATCCAGGTGGCTCAACTGGACGACCAACTGGAGAAAACACGGATCAGTTCTCCCATCTCCGGCACGGTGTTAAACCGATACGCGGAGGCTGGTGAACTGGCTACCATGGGGACTCCCCTTTTTAAAATTGCCGATATCCGTACCCTGTTCTTAAGGGCTTACGTGACCAATGATCAACTTGCACGGATCAGGCTGAACGATGAAGTGACCGTGCGGATAGACGATGGAGAAGGAGGGATGAGGTCGTATAACGGCCGGGTAAGTTGGATATCCGATAAATCGGAATTTACCCCCAAAACCATCCGGACAAAAAATGAACGGGCCAACCTGGTGTATGCACTAAAAATTGCCGTTCCGAATGATGGTTTTCTTAAGATTGGCATGTATGGTGAAGTAAAGTTCCCAAGGTATGATTGAAGTAAATAAACTGTATAAAAGTTATGGGAAACAGGGTAAAATCAATGCCCTGAATGGTATCTCTTTCACGGTGGATGAGGGGGAGATATTCGGCGTGATCGGCCCGGACGGGGCCGGTAAATCGTCGCTCTTCCGGATCATGGCTTCGCTCCTCCTGCCCGATAGCGGCACGGCAATTATGAACGGGTATGATGCGGTAAAGGATTACCGGAAGGTACGGCAGATCATTGGCTACATGCCGGGGCGGTTTTCGCTCTATCAGGATTTGAGCGTGGAAGAAAACCTGACGTTTTTCGCTACCCTCTTCAATACCACCATCGAAGAGAATTACCACCTGATCAAGGATATTTACCAGCAGATAGAACCATTCAAAAAACGTCGTGCCGGTGCCCTTTCCGGTGGAATGAAACAAAAGCTGGCACTGAGTTGCGCGTTGATCCATAAACCGGAGATACTAATTCTGGATGAACCAACCACCGGGGTGGATCCCGTCTCACGAAAGGAGTTCTGGGACATGCTGGGACGGCTGAAAGAACAGGGAATCATCATTCTGGTTTCCACGGCCTATATGGATGAAGCGAGTCGATGCGATCGAATCGCGTTAATACGGGAGGGAGAGTTTATCGCTACCGACACACCCCGGGCGATCATCGACAACTACCGGGAGATATTATGGTCGGTGGAAGGTACCCGCATGTCGGCCCTGTTGACAGCTTTGCGCGGCTACCCCGAAGTCAAGACCAGTTTCGCCTTTGGAGATAAGCACCATATCACCGTGGATGAATCCTTTCAACCCGATGCGTTGAGGTATTTCCTGGCGAATAAAGGGTTCCATGATGTGCGTGTAGAACTCGCCAAACCCACCGTGGAAGATTGCTTTATGGCAATGTGAGGGAGGTACGGTGTGGAACGTGAAAGCGAACTAAAAAGATATCATCATGAACAAAGTAATAGAAGTGTCGGGCTTGACCAAGAAGTTCGGCAATTTCACAGCCGTGGATCACATCACTTTTGATGTGACGGAGGGAGAGATTTTCGGGTTTTTGGGTGCCAATGGTGCCGGTAAAACCACCGCCATGCAGATGCTGTGCGGCATTAGTATGCCTACGGCCGGGGAAGGAACCGTGGCAGGCTACGATATCATTAAACAGAATGAGTCTATCAAACGGAATATCGGATACATGAGCCAGAAATTCTCGTTGTACGAGGACTTGAAAGTTTGGGAGAACATCCGCCTGTTTGCCGGTATTTACGGTCTCAGCGACAAAATAATTGCAGAAAAGACGGATACACTGTTGAAACGATTGGATTTTGAACGGGAGCGCAACACGCTGGTGAAATACCTCCCGCTCGGGTGGAAACAGAAGCTGGCCTTCTCGGTAGCCATCTTTCATGAACCTAAAATTGTCTTTCTGGATGAACCTACCGGCGGCGTGGATCCGGCCATGCGAAGACAATTCTGGGAGATGATTTACGAGGCGGCCGACCAAGGAATCACTGTTTTTGTGACCACGCACTATATGGACGAAGCGGAATACTGCAACCGGGTATCCATCATGGTGGACGGGCGTATCGACGCGCTCGACTCACCGGCGGCGCTGCGCCATCAATTCAAGGCTGACTCCATGGATGAAGTATTCCGCCAACTGGCACGTAAAGCAGAAAGGGGGGACTAATGAAGCAATTTCTCGCGTTTGTAAATAAAGAGTTCTATCATATCATCCGGGATAACAGAACGTTACTCGTGATACTGGGGATACCCGTGGTACAGATACTGTTATTTGGCTTCGCCATCAACATGGAAGTACAGGATATTCGTGTGGCAGTGTATGATCCTACTCCTGATGCTTTCACGACCGGTATCGCGGAGCGTATACAACAGAACGCCTACTTCACCTATCTGGGGAACGTGCATTCCATGAACGAGATGGAGGAATTGATGCGAAAAGGGAAACTCGAACTGGCCGTGGTGTTTCAACAAAACTTTCAGGAAAACCTGGTTCACTCGGGTGATGCGGCCGTCCAGTTACTCTCTAACAGTTCTGATCCCAACCGGGGATCCATCGCGGTAACCTACGCTACCGCGATCATTACAGGGTATCAACAGGAACAAATGGGCATTGGGCGGATACCTTTTCAGATTCAAACCGAAAACCGGATGATTTATAATCCCCTCATGAAATCATCCTACATGTTTGTACCCGGTATCATGGGACTGGTGCTGATGATTATTTGTACCATCATGACATCGGTTTCCATTATTCGGGAAAAGGAGTGTGGTACCATGGAAGTACTCCTCGCATCGCCGCTGAAACAGGGAGCCATGGTTTTTGCCAAGACTATTCCCTACATGTTCATATCCATTATTAACCTGATTATTATTCTCCTGCTGAGTTATTTCGTGCTGGAAGTGCCTGTCAATGGCAGTCTGCTGTTGCTCTTATTGATCTCTGTCATCTACATTTTGCTGACATTGTCATATGGGCTGACCGTCTCCACGATAGTAGATAAACAGATCAACGCGGTCATCGTTTCGGCTATCACGGCAATGATTCCCGTGCTGATGCTCTCGGGAATGATCTTTCCCGTCGACAGCATGCCCCGGGTGTTGCAAGCACTATCTACCATAGTGCCTGCCCGATGGTTTATCGCGGCTGTGCGAAAAGTGATGATTGAAGGACAGGGTTTTATCATGGTTTGGAAAGAGGTACTCGTGATGATCGGAATGACCTTTTTTTTACTGGGAATCACCATTATGAACACCAAGAAAAGATTGGAGTAACTGTTGAACGTTTCGAGGGTGCAAAGCGAAAGGTTCAAAATTCAAAGTTAAATGCTGATAGTTGAAAGATATGAAGATTTTGAAATTCTTAATAGAAAAGGAGTTTAAACAGATGTTCAGGAATCCGCTGATTCCAAGGTTGATCGTGCTGTTTCCCACCATGATGTTGCTGGTCTTCCCATGGGCGGTAAGTTTTGAAATAAAAAACATCAAAATTGACGTGGTGGATCACAGTAAAAGCGTCTACTCCAAAAGGCTGACGGATAAAATCGCCGCTTCACACTACTTTATCCTGAACGATACCCCACCCGATTACCGGACAGCCATGATAAATATGGAGCATGGCGAAACAGATATGATCCTGGAGATTCCCTCTTCGTTCGACGTGGATCTGGTAAAGAACAGGGCATCCGGCGTGGGTATGGCAGTCAATTCGGTCAACGGTACGCAGGGGCTGTTGGGCAGTAACTACATCATGCAGATTGTGAACGATTTTTCGTCGGAACTGCGCGGTGAACTGATGCACACACTACCCGCACAATCCAGAGCTGCCATAATGCGGATGCCCCGGATAAACATTGTTCCACAATACAAATTTAACCCCGCGTTGGACTATAAGAGTTTTATGATCCCCGGTTTCATGGTGCTGTTGCTTACCATTATATGCGGTATTTTGCCCGCGTTGAACATCGTGATGGAGAAAGAGAACGGTACCATCAACCAGATCAATGTCACCCCGGTAAACAGGATCGGTTTTATTCTGGCCAAACTGATCCCTTTCTGGGTTGTCGGCCTGGTTGTAATGATTATCTCCGTCTCGGTAGCATACCTGATATACGGCCTTTGGCCTGCCGGAAGTGTCGTGGCAGTGCTTTTTTCTGCCATTGTCTTTATCTTCTCCATATCGGGACTGGGAATTATCATCTCAAATTATTCCGAAAGTATGCAGCAGGCAAGCTTTCTGGTGATGTTCTTTATCCTGATCCTGATTCTGCTGGGAGGTATGTTCACACCCGTCTCAAGTATGCCGGGCTGGGCACAAGCAATTGCATCCATCAACCCGTTTAACTACCTGACAAAGACCTTCCGCATGCTTTACCTGAACGGCAGCACATTGGCTGATGTCTCCGGGAACCTGTTGATGCTGGGACTCTTTTCGGTCATGTTGAATGGGTGGGCAGTAGTTAGTTACAAAAAGAGAGGATGATTCTGATGTGATTATTTGCTGATAACTGTCAGCTAAATAAAAATGAAATGAGTCCCTTTTACCTGCATGGCGGTCGATGTACGTAATTTAAATCTTCTAAAAAAGAGTTCGAGTTTACTTCTTCCTGATACACTAAAGATCGCTGTAAATCAATTGATTTATAGCGATTTTACTTTTATAGGACAACAAAACAACAAATTAGGAAAAAAACAGGAAGGGGAAGAAAAATTAATATCTTTGTCAAAAAATTTATCATGGAAACTTTTCCTGAGAATATCGCCCATTTTACACATGGGATGGCATTCATGTTTTTTATTTTTGTCGGCGCCCATTTGTATTGGCAGCAAAACAAGAGCCGGCTGCTCTGGTTTTTATTCTATGAGGTGATTTTCTTTGCGTTTATAGAAATGAAAGATATGGTGTATCTTATCGAAGGCGTATGGTACACCGATTATCTCACACGCATACTCCTAAGCCTTGATATGTGGATTATTCCATTCACCATGCTGTTTCTGTTCGAATTAATGTCGCCCGGCTGGATAACAGTGCGCCGTACATTTACTTTGATTACTCCGTCCATTATCCTATCGCTTTTACTGATTTTTATCCCTTCAGATACGCTGTTCCATTGGGTAACTGCATACAGCCTTCTACTCGGCGTCATTGCCCTGCTGGTGGTTTTTATGGCTTCGGCACGGTACGACAATTATGTGAAGAAAAACTTTTCTTATACGAAAGGGTTAAGCGTTTCATGGGTGCGGACCACCATTGTTATTCTGTTTTTATACCTTGCCTTGTGGTTTTTTATCCTGCAATACGAAAATTGGTGGGGAGACGCACTTTATTACCTGGTAACTATCGCAGTATGGGGTTTTATCTATTTTTACACCTTGCAACATGCCGTTATAGAAATGCCCGATATACTCTATCGTTTCCGGAAAGAAGAGGTAGCAAGCAAAGAATCTGAGGAAAACGATTGTCCTTACCAGTTTGCCGAAACCTTGAAACAAGCGATGGAAAAAGATAAACTCTATCTCAATCCGAAGTTAAACATAACCGATGTCGCATCGGCCATCAGTACAAACCGGACATATCTTTCCAACTATTTGAATAAACATTTAGATACTACATTTTATGATTATGTAAATGCTTTCCGCGTCGAAATGGCATGTGAACTACTTGTAAACGAAAGAAAACAGACAATCGAACAAATAGCCGAAGAGTGTGGTTTTAATTCACTCTCTACTTTCAGCCGGTCTTTTTCCAAAATAAAACGGTGTAATCCTTCAGAGTATAGAAACCATCATCAGTAGTATTTTAATTCTCCGAAAAACACCAAATTATATTCCCGGAAAATTAAAATAATCTGACCTTTTCGAACATAATAATACTTTCATCAAACATCAACCCACTACAAGAACAGATGGATAGGGTCTAATAATAAATAGTTCATTTCACTGTTTTTTGTTGTATTGACTTGTTTTTTGTTGTACTGACACGCACTTATTTCCTACCGTTCACTATTTTCGCAGGCAAGTTAACTGTTAAAAATTATGAGTGGAAATCAACACCAAACTCAACAGCAACAAAAGCAGGAACTAAAACAACATACCCAACATGTTGAGGTAAAAAGTTACCAATGTCCTAACTGCGGCATGGCGCATACTGCTGCCGATAAGTTCTGTCCCGAATGTGGAATGAATCTGAAAGCAAACGCCTGTGTGCGCTGCGGAGCGGCTACGGAAGCCAATTGGGAAATTTGTCCCCATTGCGGGCAAAACCTGCATGCTGAACTCTGTTCATTCTGCGGAGCTAAAACAAGCAGCAATGATATGTTTTGCCCGGAATGCGGTAATCCTAAAACAGGCATCATGTGCCCGGGCTGTCAAACGCTCAATTTCCGCAGTTTTTGCCGTAAATGCAATACACCGCTCAATGCTTTGGCTCAGGAGGCGTTGCAACAGATACGGCAAAAACCCGAATTGAAGAAAGCGCTCGCCATTGCCGAAGAACTTGCCGTACTCGAAGACTTCCTTCTTTCCCAAACCGGAGAAGAGGCAACGTCGACAGAAATACCGGAACTTTCGGATGAAAACCGCGAATTTGTAAACCAATACAAAGAATTACTGGCCGTTTTTCGCGGACAAAAGTACGAGGAAAGAACGGAAACCCCGAAATTGCCGGTGACGGAACCAAAACCACGAAAAACTTTCTCTCTCAACATACCAGGCAAAGAAGAGGCGTGGGCACAATACAAGGCAAAATTGGAGGAAATGAAAAAAATACTCAACTCTCTGATCCCCGACCCCGGGATGACACCGCAAATGCAACGTGACTATTATACCGCTGTAAAAATAGAAATCATCACAAAAACAAAAGTGAAAGTCGGCTGGAAATGCAATGCTTACGGTTGTGTACACGAGAAACCCAATGATTGTGCGGAACCGTTTAAGGGCGGGACATGGATTTTTGAAGATAGGGATACCAGTGTCTGGGTAAGGCAAGAGATTTGAATCCACTATTTCGTGAAGCGACCGAAACCAGTTATTGCGGTAAAAGTATAAAAGAATATATCATTCAACAGTGATGAGCGATATCGAAAAAACAATCAGACCAGCTGACAATGCAGCAGATAAGACCATGCGTCCCAAAATAAGCACTGAAAAAACAATAAGAGGCGGCGGAACCGGTGTGGAAAAAACAACAAGGGCTGCAGATAAAACCACACGGGGAGAAACAAGCGTGGATAAAACCATACGGGGTACGGTAACAGCGGAAAAAACCATGCGCCCTGAAAGGCAGGAAGAGATCGACAAAGTCGTCCGCCAGATCGAACGGCAAACCGAACAAACCGGTTTTTTGCTGAACAACATCAATTATAGTGTGGTCGATTCCCTTTCCGAAGGTACGGGCGAAGCCGACGTTTACCTTGTAGAAGACGGCAAGAACCAATTTGCCCTCAAACTCTACAAAACCGATATTGAGCCGGATAAGGATATCATAGAAATTGTCCGTCAAAATTCAGGTAATCCTTCCCTGACTTTTCTTGTGGACACGCTTCATCATGGGTTTTGGACAAATCCAAAGACCGGACAACAACACTATTACGAATTAATGGTATATTGTAGAGGTGGCTCGCTCAACCAGATTACCATCAGCCACAATTCAGAAGGTGAACGGCTTTTGAGCGAAATCGCGATTAAGTGCGCTGCCTGCCTCAATTTCCTTCATTCAAAGCAGGTTATCCACCGCGATGTAAAACCGGCCAATTTCTTTTTCCAAAAAGAGGAGAACAAGGTAGAAGACCTTTCGCTTGCCGATTTCGGTATCGCTATCCGGTGCGACAAAAACGGCGAAGCCAAAGTAAAGATCCAGATGCGTACCAAAATCTACGCCGCCCCCGAATATTATGTGATCATCGATAGAATCACCATTACCAAAAGTATGGACTTCTATTCGCTGGGTATGATGCTGCTCGTGCTTTGGGAAGGTGGTGAAGAAAGATACCGTGCGCCCGGAGAACGTGTCTTATGGACATTGAAACAGAACAACAAACTCCCCTACCCGCAGGATATGCCGCCGCGCCTGTTGCAACTTGTCAAAGCTTTAACCATTGCCGATCCCGAAAAGCGCGCGGGTTTTAAAGAAGTCGTAAACTGGGCGAAAGGCGAAGATATATACAACGAGGAAAACATCCTCTTCAATATTGTCTATAACGCTTCAAAAAAGCAGATTGCGAAATCGCGTGAGGAGTTGGTGAAATTCATGCTTGAAGACCAGAAACTGGCAACCACCTATTTATACAGGGGACAAATTTCAGCGTGGCTCAAAGAGATAAACTTTACGGAACTGTCGAATCCGGTTGACGAGATTACCGATAACCAATTCCCCAAAAACAAGGAAGCCGGTTTTTGGGCAGCCTGCTACTTTCTCGACCCGAGCCTGAAATATGTCGATATCAACAACCGGGCCATAGAAGAAAACGAAGAGATAGCAGCCACACTCAAGGAAAATTTCGACTATTACAGTCAGGCCCTGGCGGATAAGAACGACAAGCTCTTCATTTATCTCAACACCACAGGACGCGGGGAAGTGAACAAACTGGTTCCGCTGTTTAAAAAAGGCAAAGACAACCGCGATGCAATGCTCCGGCTTATCTATGCGCTCGATCCTTCTTTGCCCTGGACAATTGCCTGTGAAGGCGGAGAAACAGTTGAATGCCACACCATCAATGATATCCTTCACCTCACGTACAGAGACCTTACCGATATGGATTTCACTATCAGCGACCAATCAAATGAAGATTTATTAACGGAAAGCTTTCTTACATGGATAGGTACACGAGACAAGGCGCTGGAAGGAAAAATCCGCTCGATCAAGGGACATGACGAAAATATTTGGATAGTGCTCTATAATCTTAACCCGAAAGTATCCTACAATTTTGTACTCGACGAAAATGCCGATAACTATTTTTTTACTGCGGCAGAAATAGGCGACTACATGAATATGCATTTGGATGAATATATCCAGCATGAAGATAATGACTCATATGCAAGCGGACAACTGGATATAATGCTGGATATTGACGATACGCGACTTTATCATTACTTCAAATCGAAAGGGGGCGTTTACGACGATAAAATCGACTGGATAAAATATTGTGCCGATATCGAGTCAAAAGAGAACACGAACAAAGCCGGCCCGTATGACTGGAAAATAGCTATTTACAAAGCTATCGCAGGACTTGGCTACGATCCTTTCTACTATTTCCCGAAAAATGATAAATATGTATTTACACTCAACGAGTTGGAACAAATTCCGAAAAAGGAAATAAAGGAAGAATTGGAAAAAGGTTATTTGGAGGCATGGCTGACGATTTTCTTCCAGGAAGACCCTCACCGCGACCTTTCGCCCCAATTCGCCTATGAAGAGGCTACCGACCAGTACATGACTCTGTTGGAAAAATTAGATAAGAACCACGAAGATGTAGAAAATTACCGTATCGCAACAAACCAACTCGAAGAGAGCGTGAACAGCTTAAATCGGAAATACAGGTTTAACCTGCTCTCGAAAACCATTGTGGGTACCCTTACTTTTATCGCGTCGGCTATAGTGATTTACGGCCTGTTGACCCTGGATGTTCCCCGGGACAGGGATTTCCATTCCTCATGGATATATATCGTGGCTGCGATGGCGGGCATCAGCGCCACGGTATATGCCATGTATGATATAAGCCACGATCTCGGTTGTCTGGGATGTCTGCTGATAGGAGCGCTTTTCGCAGTTGCCACATATTTCGGGCTGCTTTTCCTCGCGCCTTATCTGGTTTATCTCGCTTCCGCGCTATTGGTTACAATGCTGGTTTTTATGGTGATTCGTATTGTGAAATCACCTGCCAGCAAACGAACAAACAGGGATTTATTCGATCCGTCCCCTGAAGAGCGCATTGTGGAACCATTGAATTTTGCTTTCAATGCCGGGGAAGGTGAATATTTCAAATCTTCTATCGAAGACCGGGTATCCGATTTAACCTGTGATATCGGGGAAAATACAAAAACATTCTACCGGAAACTGATCGTTCCCTGGGTCTCCATTATCGTGCTGGGAGTGATTGCTTTCGGCTTTGTTTCCATTTCAGGCATAGCAGCTACCAAAAAATTCGCAAAACAACAACAATACACCGTTTTACAGGGAGAATGGAAAGGAACGTTCGACCAACGCGAAGCGACTTTTATCATTTCCAAGGTGGAAAAAGAAACGGCAGAGGCCTCTATCAGCGTAAAGTACCGGGAGATGATCTCCGAAAGTTTAAAAGGCACCATCAATATGGCAGACAAGACTTTTCATTTCGACGATGTGCACTCCAACAACGGGAATCTCGATGGCGAATACAACGGAAAATTCAACGATGATTTCACGGAGTTTTCAGGAACTTATCAAAACTATACAACCAAAAAACAGGTAGATTTCATTTTTGTCAAGTAAATTAAAACTATGGATTGTCCGAAATGCAATAAAACCAATCGTGATAAAGCTGTTTTCTGTAAATATTGCGGTGAAAACGTCATTATAAAATCAAATGCCCCCTTACAGGATTTAGTAGGAATGGAGCAGGTAAAGAACCGTTTGAATGATCTGGTGAAAATCTGTGAGATGTTGGCGCTAAGGGCAAAAAAAACAGGTGTAAAAATCCGTCCCGGTATGGATATGGTCATCACCGGCAATACCGGAACCGGAAAAACCAAACTGATAGGAGTCATTCAATCGCTGCTTCACTCTACAGGAATCATCAAAAATCCAAAAGCGGAAATGATAGATGCAGTGGATTATGAAAACTTTTCGAAGGAAGATAAATGGGATGAAAATATCGCTAAGGCCAAAGGAGGCTTATTGGTAATTGAAAACGCACAGAAACTTGTTCCGCAAAGAGAGTCCGATGATATTAACAAACTCGACAAACTCTTCAAATGCATGAACGGCGAATGGAACAACGACCCCATTGTTATCCTTTCGGGATTAACGGGATTAAACGCTTTTATGCGTGCAAACGCCGACATAGCAAGCCGTTTCGAATATCATTTTGAACTGGCCAATTGCAGTGCTTCGGAACTTTGTGACATCTGCACCACCACACTGAAAAACACCTATAAATTAGAACCCGGCGATGATGCCCGAGCCAAACTCGAACGCGTTTTCAAGTACGCTTTCCGCAATCAGCATGAGGATTTCCTGTTTGGCAATAACGGCCATTTTGCCGTAAAAAAAGCCGAACAGATATGGCAAAAGGCTATACAACGCGACTTTAACGCAACGACTTTCGAAGCAGATGATATCACAGGCAAAGAGTTCAAGGAAAAAACCTACGATGATATCATGGCTGAACTCGATGAGTTTGTAGGCATTGACGAGATAAAAACCACCGTACAGAAAATTATCAATAAGATAAACGATGAACATGAACTGAAAGGCAGCAACGCCAAACGTGAAATAGCAGACCATTTCCTCTTTCTGGGTAATCCGGGAACCGGTAAAACCACCATCGCGCGCATCTTTGCCGATATTTTGGCTTCCATCGAGGCGCTGCCAAGCGGCCATCTGGTAGAGGTCGCCGCAAAAGACCTGATCGCAGGATACGTCGGCCAAACCGCGCAAGCTACCGCCGATGCGGTAGACAAGGCAATGGGAGGGGTGTTGTTCATTGACGAAGCGTATGATTTGGCGGGAAATGATTTCGGAAAAGACGCTATTAATACGCTTCTGAAATTGATGGAAGACAACCGGGGAAAATTCGTCTGCATAGCGGCAGGTTATACCAAAGAAATGGCGGATTTCCTGGGTACCAATTCAGGCTTGGGATCCCGGTTCAACGAAACAGTCAATTTCCGCGACTATAAACCGGAGGAATTGAGTGAAATATTCCGTCGCATGGCAAAAAAAGAGGGACTGACCCTTGACGAAGAGGCCGATAAGCATCTTCAGAATTATTTCAAAAAGATCTATATCGCCCGCGACAAAAATAACTTCGGCAATGCCCGGGAAGTGCTGAACACACTTAAAAAGGCTATCGGTAACCGGAGTTTGCGGTTGCAGAAACTTCGTTCCACGACCGGAATAACGCGGGATATACTTTCGGTGCTTACCCGTGCCGATATCGAAGGCGAAGAGAACATAAAAGAAAAAGACCTCAACGCCATATTTGCCGAACTCGACGAATTCATCGGTATGGACAGCGTCAAACGCGAGATATTTGATTTGGCTAACAAACTGGAATTTAACCGGCGGAAAATGGAGAAGGGCCTGGGTGATGCCAAACTGACCAACCTTCATATCGCGCTCACGGGTAATCCCGGAACAGGAAAAACCACTATTGCCAATAAACTCGGAGAAATTTTTAAAGCCATCGGTTTGCTGCCTTCTTCGAAAGTGGTAGTAAAAAAACCCGAAGACCTGCAAAGTTCCATCGTCAACGAAACGGGGACAAAGACCAACAAGGCCTGCGATGAAGCCATGGGTGGAGTTCTTTTGATTGACGAAGCGTATGGCCTTGCCGACAGGCAGGGATACACGGACGGCACACGAAAAGAGGCTGTGGAAACCCTTATGACACGCATGAGCGAAGATGCGGGAAAATTTGTGGTGATTGTCGCAGGTTACCGTAACGAGATAGAACAGTTTATCCGCAATGCGAATCCCGGTCTGGAACGGCGTTTTACCGCCAAGCTTCACATAGAGGATTACACGCCCGGCCAGCTCGTCGAAATATTCATGCTGAACGCGAAGAAGAACAGGGATATTCTGACGGACGAGGCAATCATCGTTTTGAAAAAATTGGTTGTACAAATGGTCGACGCTAAGCGTGAGAACTTTGGAAACGCGGGTGAAATGGTGAAACTGCTGGAACAAGCCGATACACGCAGGGCCAACAGGCTTATGGCAAGAGAAGATAACGGCGAAATCCTTCCCGATGAAGCATACCATATTTTTGAGGCGGAAGATATTCCTTACGATCCACCGAAAGCCCTCAATGAAGAGGATATTTTCCGCGAACTCAATCAACTGATCGGGCTGAATAACGTGAAACAGGAGATAAAAGAAATAGCCGATTATATCAAAGTGGAACGGAAAAAAGCGGAAGATCTGGGTAAAAAATTCCAGGGAGTCGCCGACCATTATCTTTTTGTGGGCAATCCGGGAACGGGTAAAACAACCGTTGCCCGAATTATGGCCGATATATTCCATGCATTGGACGTGCTGCCAACCAACAAATTGGTGGAGGTGAAGCGCGAAGACCTGGTGATCGGCTATGTAGGCCAGACAGCGCCGAACACAAAAGAAAAAGTAAAAAGTGCCATTGGCGGCGTGTTTTTCATTGACGAAGCCTATTCCCTCAAAAGTGAGGGCAGCGGTGATTTCGGACAGGAAGCCACCAACACTCTCTTACCGCTGATGCTCGATTACAAAGGAAAAATGGTATTCATCGCCGCCGGCTATCCACGTGAAATACAACAATGGATCAACACCAACAGCGGATTGGAAAGCCGTTTCACAAAAACCATCCGTTTTGAGGATTATACAGGCGAAGAGATGACCCGGATATTCCTGATGAAAGCCTCCAAAGACCAACTTCACCTCACACCCGAGGCCGAAACAGTGATGAAGGACTACTTTAACAATCTATATGAAAACAGGAGCCGCAACTTTGCCAATGCCCGTGAAGTCGGAAATTATTTCGACCGTGTAAAGAGAAGGCAAAGCAGCCGCCTTGAGAAACGGATGTATGAGCCCGGTTTTGACAAAAATGAATATAAAGAATTGAGAGTGGAAGACTTCCCCACCCCCTGACTAAATCATCAACTGCACATCTAAAAGAAAGAATATGGAATTGCTTAGATGTCCCTTTTGCGACAAAGAAATAGAATCCGACAGTTTTTACTGCGACCAATGCGGCCAGGAATTGAGGATTTGTTCTCATGGGCACGGCTTTAAGAAAGGCAAGATATGCACCGAATGCGGTAACCCACTCACAGCGGCAAAAGATGCCGCAAGTCCCGTTGTCCGCCCGGATGTACAACCCGTCAAACCTAAATTTCTGGTTAATAACGCGCTGAACGCCCGTTTGCAACTTCTGGACGGCGCAGTCATAGGACGCAGGGCAGGAAATTATGTCCACGTTTTCGGCTCACAGAGTTATGTTTCCGGAACACATGCGCGTCTACAAAGAAACGGCACAGGCGATTGGGAAATTACTGATCTGGACTCGACCAACGGCACTTTTCTGAACGATGTCCGTCTGGTCTCTCAATGTCCCACACCCTTTAAAACGGGCGACACAATCGCATTTTATGATTTGAGATTCATTGTCGAATAAATATAAATACAAATACTGATACTATGCTTCTAAAATCGGAAATAAACAGCGATATTGGTTGCGTCAGGGTCAACAACGAAGACATGATCCTGTTCGGCGGCGAATTTTTCCGCGACAGGAGTGCGAAACAAATCTTTGAGCTTTCAGATACCGCACGGTTCGCAGCCGTTGTCGCCGACGGTATGGGCGGGCACGACGGTGGAGAATTTGCTTCGGAAATTGCCCTTAGATGCTTCGATGATTTCATACTCGCCTTGCCGGAAGGACTGGATGAAGACGAAGTTGCTTCATCCCTGAAACGCTGGACGGAAGAAACACACCGTCTTATCCTCAGGAAAAGTCACGAATTACCCGGATGTGAAGGAATGGGGAGCACTTTTTGCGGACTGCTTTTTTACGGGGAGATGGTTTTTGCATTGAATATCGGCGACAGCAGGCTTTACCGTTTTCGTGGTGGCATCCTCAAACAGTTGACTACCGACCATTCGATACGACAGCTCACAGGCGGCCTTTCACAGGATTCCAACCAGATTTACAACTCGTTGGGAGCGGGAGAGTCGGCTTTTATCGACATCAAAAACCTGGGTGGACAACTATTGGAAGAGGATTTGTATCTTATCTGTTCCGACGGACTTTCCGATATGCTTCCCGACGAAGAAACAGAGCGGATACTGACTGAAAATCCATCTGCAGAAGCCCTGATAACAGCGGCAAAAAATGCGGGCGGCAAGGATAATGTAAGCGTGATATTATTAAAAATTATAAGCTAATTACATTATAATCAAATACAAAACTATCATTCAAACACACAACATAATAAAAATATGAAACATTTTTTCGACCGTACATTTCTATTTTTCGTCTTGTCACTGATTCTTGTTGGTGTAGTAATTTATAACAGTATCCCGAGAAACAAACCGGCCAATATGGGTGTTGCTGCCATTCAAAAGACACAACTTTCCGACTTTAAAGATGATTTTGCCACTATTGACAAAGGTGATTCACTGACCATTCTGGGAGTCGATTTTAGCGATTTTCGCTTTCTGGTAGCAACAAAAGATGGACAGAGGGGATGGATACCGCAGGAAGCCGTAGACAACAAAGGTATTATCTATAATGTGGAATTAATTACCGAGAATGAGAAAACTGCGGTAAAGAACGGTGATACAGTAACATTCTTGGAACAAACCGGCGACCAGTATAACCGGATGATGGAGTTCAAAACCGTGGACGGAGAGCAAGGTGAAGTTCGTGTTCACAATCTTACAACCCTCACAGGTAATAACCTGCTCAAATACGAATACAATGGAGGCGACTATTATCTCTCGAAAAAGAAATTTGAGGAAAAATATATCGGAAAAACTTTTGAAGAGAATGAAAAACTTTATCGCCCTGCCATACTTGTAAAGAAAACTCCAAAAGGGCTCTCTGCCCAATACGATTTGCGTGTTTTTGACAAAAATGATGGCAAATTCTACTCACCCACGATTACTTATGAAAATGGTGTGGCTACTTCTTATACTACGGATTATATCAGAATGCCCAACTCATTTTTCCTGAAATATCTCCCGTTAGTTTCTACATTTCTTGATATGGATTTCTTCTCGCAGTTAATATCTTCAAATGCCTTTGAAATAGGGGATATAGATAAAGATAGCCATCCAATCTGGTTTAAAATTGCAGGCTACATTCTGTTGGTTTTCGTTTTGATTGGCGTAATAGGCTTTCTCTTTTTCCTCAATCAGATCATTCCATTCTTGATGTTCGGTTTGCTCCGTTTCCGCTATCCACTAATTTTTATTTCAAATAACATATTCCAAAAAATTATTTGGGCTGTTATTATCATTTGTACATACATCTGGCTTGTTTTGGGCTTGTGTTACCCCTTACACTGGTGGTACTTCATTCCGATACTGCTTATTGCCACATGGTGGCTCACACCCAAAATCTTGGAATGGTTTGATGATTTTCCCTCGAACCGCTGTCCGGAATGCAAATCGTTATATACCATTGAATACGACAGCGAGGAATTTATGCGCGAATATCAGGAGTGGCGTAAAGAGACTAAAAGTACCAGGATTGGCTCACGGTCGAGCAGTGAATGGGTACACGATACAGAAATTACAAAATGGAGCGACGGCAGCACATCATCGAGAGCCGTCAATCAACGAAAGGTTACACACACAACCAACACATACAATAACGATGTGTATGATGTGCTCTATTTGGTACGCGAGTATAAGCAAACCTACAAATGCGAGCATTGCGGGTTCGAAGAATACGGTTCTCGCAAAGAATCGAAAGAACTCGACCGGAAATACAAAGGTTCCTATATAGATACAACAACGACTCATTCGGGATACTAATGCAATTGAAAACTCAGACAAAATATTATAAATCATGATTCATTTTGTTTTAACACGTATGTGGATGTACCATGCCAAGGTAAACGAAAAGAAACTCTCCAAGTTTACCGATACACTTAACGTTAAAGGGCAAACCATTTTGCAACAACCGGTCGATTTTACGTCTCCGGAAGCTTTTCAGGGAAAGGTCTCAGCCCGGTGGCGCAACTATTCGGAAGTTCAGGCCGAAGGGCATAACCTGTACCCATGTATTGACCTGCAACCTGATGAAGAAACACTCAAAAGGTTCGGCCTCTTTCTCATTGAAGAGACTAATAATGGGGACTCTCTCATGAAAGGGATTAATGGCTGCAGGTTAAGCGATTGCACATTCCGGATTACCGACTACGGATATCTGAATATACGCCTTGTGTTTGAGGTCGATAATGTAGCTGCACTGGAAAAAATAAGCCATCGCCAAGTCGCTATTACACGTCTATTGAACCAATGGACTCCGCAACTGGAACCAATTTTGCGAGAGTTGCAAAAACAGGATTACGTGAAGATTGGTGAAGACTGGTTTGGCATTCCGTTGAAGATAAAAGATGTCTTATCCATTGATGAAAGCGACATGTACACTTATCAGGACTTGACGGTGCTTTCGGGCGAAAGCCGGGAACTTGTAGATGATATTCGCAAACTTTACGGAACCAGTGATGAGTATGAAAAAATGGAGTCTTTTGAGGTTCACGGCATCGACCAATCGGCAATTATTTGTACCGGCCACACAACAGGGCTTGTCGAAATCGAAGATATCATTGAGCCGTACAACCTTTTACTCGCCGAAATAAACACCTACGATTCCATTGGAAATCTCAATTACGCGATAATCAAACTGATGAACGACAGCGATTTATCGAAAACCAATAAAAAAAGATTTCTCAGAAAAGACAAAGTGGAAAGTGCTTTCAACCATTTCACTTCAAGCGATTTACGGAAAATGACAATCAACACGCACTATATTTTGCACTGCATCAATTTCCGCAAAACAGCCATTGAACATTGGCAAAATCTGTTTATGCGAAAATTCAAAGACAAAAATCCTTACGACGAAAACCGCCAGAACTGCGAGCGTAGCGAAGCGATCATCCAGAAGCTGATTGAAGAAAAAACGCAGGAATCACAAAAAGGCCATTCCAATACCCTCGAAATACTGTTTATGTTCCTTTCGGCGATTACCATCTATTCCACGTATGTTGATGTGGTAAGCTTTTTGGATTCATCTCCCCACTCGAATATCTCAAATCTCAATACCGGCAGTTTGGAAATCAAAATCTTCCTGTCGATCTCATTGATCCTGGTCGTGATATTTTTATGGATAGTCAGGGTGAAGAAGAACCGATAAACAATAAATGCAATGCAACACAACTTTTCAGATATCCCTTCGTCAAAGTATGCGGAACTGATTCCTTTGATCAATTCCCAATCGAGCTACGACCTGTTCACTCAAGAAAAGACACACCTTCAAACAACCCTGTTGCCGTTCTTTAAGGATTACCGGTTGTTATCGGCACAGACTTTTTCGACGATACCGCCCGTCACAATGCACTATTTGTGGAACGAGGAGAATAACGACATTATCCGGATAGAAGGAACACGGGATGCCGTTTTCAATAATCTCGGCAAATTGGGGCTGATCCTGAACGAAAAGACGGTTGTACCGTACGTTAAATTTGTCCTTGACTCCGTTTGGACGGATAAAGGCAGTTTGCGGCTTGTGGAAGATATGGATGAAATTGAGTTTTCAGATGGGCCTTCCATGAAAGATCTGCGGTTTTTGAAAAAAACCATACGACCGGCCATTATTTCACGGAACGGTGGGAGCTACCTCCTCGACGCCATCATTATCTACGCTACCGAAATTTATCAATCCACCATAAAACTGCAACAAAATGGTACTTTTGAATTTCAATCGGAAACAGAATTAAAAGCAGGAATGTCCTGTGTAAGAGTCATTTTCTTAGAATAAAAAATGATGGGCACTTTTTACCGTAAAATCATGTTCTTGGATGATGCTATGATCGTCCGTCCTGTCACCGCAGAAGATATCAAGTGGGCAAACAATGAATTGGAAAACTCCAACCTACCTCTCATTCCAACCGGTTATGCCGATTTTTTAAAACATTGTAACGGAGTCGCCTTCAATGGCGTGGAACTTTACGGAACAGATATTGTAACCGACCCACAGACCAATTTTAAGTTGATCGACATTGTATCCTTTTCGGAACAACAACTGGAGCTTTTCAACGATCAACTGCTCTATTTTGGACGTGTCGATGACGATATTTTCACATTTAATCCCGCCGTTGAAAAATACGAAACGAGGGACATTACCAGTTTTGAAATATGGAACGAATACAACAGTTTTGAAGAATTCCTGGAAAAAGAAATTTCAGAAAAATACCTGCCGACAGAGGAAAATGAGGTTATTTCTTCAATGGTGTATAGTAGGATGAAAGAGGATCCTGTTTTCGCGAAGAATATACTGGAATACTACACTTTGATGGCCGATAGCGGAAATGCGGAAGCACAATATCAACTGGCCATGCTGCTAATGTATGAGGGCGGCGTTGTGGAACAGGACTACGATACCGGATTCGATTGGCTTGCCAGGGCGGCAGAGCAGGGTTACCCACAAGCCGGACTCCTCTATTTGGAAGAAACATCTACTGACGACGATGGCAGATATGATGCATGGGTATAAGTGATAGAAATCAGATAAAAAATGGATGATTACGAAAAAGCAGTTTTAGAAGCGCATAACGCTGTCCTCTTATCAAGAGGAAGGATAAAGGAGTTGGTTGAGAACAGGAAGAAAATTGCTTTGGAAGCAATGCGTACTTACGATATCTTCTCCCACTTTACGGGAGATAATGAAGAGCAATTCGACGAGACCCTGGTACCTTACTTTTTTCTGATCAAAAGAATAAAGGAAAATCCCGATAAAACCATCAAAGAGATAGTCGGTATTGAAGAGATGGAGAATATCCCTGCCGCCCTTGCCGCTTTTGAGGAGTATGACTTGATGGAGCGCTATATTGCCGAAGGTAATACGTTCAACGTACAGACTTCAGTCGGTGCATTCCGTCACTGGCAACCTACCCCATTATATTATGTCACCATCAAAAAGGTTTTTGAAAACCTGAAAGATGCAAAAAAATTATTGACGTTCCTGGTGGAAAACAAAGCCGACCCGAACATGTATGCAGGAGATGACAGCACGCCGCTTCTGAATGCATGTTATGACGATAAACCGGTAAAATTGATGCAATGGCTGCTTGAACTTGGTGCCAGTCCAAACAAGCAAGGGGTGGATCAAGGTTTATTATGGTATCCCCTCTCCTATTGCCTCTTGCCTGAAGAGGGGGAAAACGGTAAAGAAAGAAATCCCCCTTCCAAAGAAACGATTCGGAAAGCAAGATTATTACTCAAATATGGCGCGGATCCCAATAAAGGTTTAGACGATTTTCCGCCGCTGATACATGCGATAGTGACTTGCGACCATACAGATATTGACCTGATCCGGGATCTGCTCGAAAGGGGAGCCAATCCAAACGTGCTTGGCGATGGACATACCTTGAACCCTCTGCTGCTATCGTATGATTTCGATTGGTTTGAAGCGGGACAGCTACTGCTTCTATACGGTGCAGAGATGGATACGGTGCAAAAACTCCTGGAAAAGCGAAACAACCGTCACATTATCACCCTAAAGGCTACGGTGACAACATGGTTTCCTTCGGGAGCAGGAAAAGATCACACAACTTCAAAAAACTTTCCAATTGCGGAGATAGAAAATGGGAAGCATCTCTCCTTGGATTATTTCCATATAACGATTCAGACGGTAAGCGGGAGGCATATTGAAGGTACTGCCTTTTGGCAAGATCAGGATTCAAACGCCCCCTATAATGCTCCCCTCACTTTTGATTGTGGCGGGTTCATTCTTTCGCCCGACAATCCGGAATACAATACAAATTCGTTGAATGTATCCTACGAGACATATAGTAAGCTATCACTGTCGCTTCAACTGGCAGATATCTCCCTGAAAGAGGAAGCAGAACTAGGGATGACAGCATTAATCACATAAGTTATAATATTTTAATTGAAAAATTCCGATTATTAATTTCTAATTTGCAATTATCATGAAACGATCAATTCCAACATTGTTTGTCGCCTTTCTTGGGTTTCTAAACATTATCTCATGTACTAAAGATGATCCAATTAGCAAAGGATTTATCACACCGGGAACTTCCCAGTCCATCTCGTTAGAGGCAGGTGCTGCTTCTTCGGAATTTGTATTCAGCACCAACAGCAATTGGACGGCAAGGGCTTCGGAGTCCTGGCTGTCAGTTTCGCCTTCAAGCGGTGGTGCCGGAGAAAACATCAAACTAAAGGTTTCCGCCGGAGAGAACACCCAATATGAGACAAGAAGTGCAACGGTCACAATTTCCGCCGGTGAAGCGACACTGACATTGACTGTTCAACAGGCTTCAAAGAAAGGTTTTGAAATCTCACAGGCCAGTTTCTCCATCGGAAAGGATGGCGGCAACGTCAACATACCGGTTAAAGCAAATGTGAGCTATACCTGCACTGTTTCTGAAAGCGCAAAGTCATGGCTGTCCGTCACTCAGTTAAAATCGCTGACCGATTATACCATTGTGCTGTCGGCGTCAAAGAATGAGACCTATGATGCAAGGACAGGCACGGTCACCATCGCCTATGAAAATCAGACATCCACCATCACTGTCACTCAGAGTCAGAACGAAGAAATCATCGTGACGCAGAAAGAATTTGAAATAAACAGTAAGGGCGGCGAGTTAAGAATTCCGGTCACTACCAATATAGAGTATGAGTGCAGCGTGATGGATGGAGCACAGGAATGGATTACAATATCTCAAAGCCAGACAAGAGGTCTGGAGGAGTACAGCATCGTGCTTCAGGTTGCTGAAAACGTGGGTTATACAGGAAGAGTCGGCCAGATAAAGGTCACAGGTGTCGGAAAGGAGAGTTTTATCACTATTATCCAGGGAGGTAATATTCGGATAACTGATCTGGGGGACGATTTCTATTTACACTCTTCGGGAAGGGTAATCGCCACACATTATAAAGGGCGTAATAATGACGATTTACTGAGACTCATCTACTCCAAATTTGAGGATGAATTTGATTTTGCCTTTTATGTCTATGAAGACGATTCATATTTTATTGGCGGGGGCTACTCGACTTTAATGAACAATATAAAAGGAATAGGTCGAGAAATTGAAGGTAATAGTATATACAATCATAACCTTTATGCAGAAAAATTGTTCGGGACTATTCTTTTTGGAGGATACCAGGAATTCAATCCCGAGATTATTAAACACGAGTTGTGTCACACATGGGCAAATTACCTTCGCTCCACATATCAACTGATAGGTGAACAGGAACATGAAATTTTTGCCCACTGGGGATTCAGTGATGTGAACGGAATGCTGGGAGGATTTGACAAGAAAACGTTTACTGCTAATATTGAAGGAAATCCGAAGTGGTACCATGCTCCTAACATCAATTATAGTGAAACATGGGATGCCCAGGGAGCTACCATGGGTATTGAAGACAAAACTTATGCTCCGCTGGAACTCTATCTCATGGGACTTATCTCGGCTGAAGAAGTTCCTGATGTGACATTCTATTCGGGTCTGTCCAATATCCCCGACAGCAGGTTTTCATTAGCCGATGGTTATTTTGCAGCCGAAAAGTCTGAGACATGGAGTATTGAAGATATTATTGAAAGATTTGGGGCAAGAGAACCGGCGTATCCCAATACCCAGAAAGAATTCAGAATTTTAACTGTTATTTTGACCAAAGAAGCACGGGAGATACAAGATACGGAATGGGAACTTGTTGATAACATGCTCCTGAAAATGAGTTATGCAGGTAAAGATGATGACAATTCAAGTCTGAATTTCTGGGAAGCCACTTTGGGAAAAGCTACTCTTAAAGTAGATGAGTTGGATAAAATCCTGAAGTAACCTCCGCTCACCAAGGCAGTCAGCGCACCAAAGGCGAACAACCTCGAACCACTGGTACCTTCTGTGTTTATAAAAGGCAGTGGGAAAGATGCGGGAAAATAAAAGTATTACGCTATCATTTTTATACACGTGCCATCTTCAAGATGGCGCGTGTATATTTCTCAAGAGGTTCAATAAGTCGCAATAAGATCTTTTAGTTTGTCAATCAATTCCTGTAGAGGCATACCCGATTGTTCACTCATCATTTTGAGCGTGGCGATAGGCAATACAACCCTTGCCATTGGGCTCTTCAGCATGGAAAATCGGGGATTTATACCGGGTAAATCATCCTTTAGCTGAGGGTATCGTTGGAGCAATGATTTTAGTTTGGTTTCAGCAGTAATAACAATTGGGCCATCACCACCGTTTAGGTCATCATCGCTTTCTCCGTTTCCGATCTCATCGTTCTCGTAACTTTGAAGGTTTTGAGAGCTTTGATAGCTTTGGGCACTTTGGGAGGCACCTACCTTTTCTCCCCCATTCTGCTGTTGCTGCACCTCTTCCCAGGTAAGCAGTCTCCGCTCGCCTTCGAGCTGGCGGATATGCGTACAATCCTGCATCATTTCCATGACTCCCCTGAAAGTCCCGTCCTTGTCTCTTACAGCGACATACACGATATAAATGAAAAGTCCCGGTTTGTTGATCCAAAATTCCGATTTACTCTGCTCGCCGCTGCGGAATTTCTCAATGATCTCCTCCACCATATGCAAACTTTTGGGCGGGTGGCAATTACGCACCTCTCTCCCGATAACGCCTTTGCTGCGGGGAAAAACGCGATGAGCGGTATCGGTATAGAATTTCACGAGATCGTTTTCGTCTACGAAAGAGATGTCCACGGGTAAATGGCGGAAAAGGAGGTTTATCTGATGAAGCGTAAGTTTGCCTTCAGCCACATCGAGGACTTTCTCCTTTGGGTCTGTCTCTATATTTTGTCCATACTTTGCCAGCAACGCAGCCAGGTCGTCCATCAAACCGGTTTGCTCTGCTACAGGTTTCGCTTCTTCAGGAGATGTACGTTGATTGAGACCGGGCATATCGATCAGGAAGAATCCGATTTCCCTGTCGCCCGATTTCATCTCCTCGAATTCCTCTTCCGGAATCAGTTTCAATGAAGTCGGATAGAGGATCAGTTCTTCTTTCTCCATCAGGTCTCTCAGGTCGACGGTCATCTGCCTGTAAGCATCGAAAAAGAATTCCGGGTTTACATCTCCATTCCGCAAAATCTCCAATGCACTGTTCATCTCATCTCGTATCTCGTCGTCATATACCCACATCGTGGTAGAAGGACGGTCAAACCCTTTCCTCTCCAACGCAGAATAGAGTTGGTTCTGTTTGCGGCTGAAATGAACTTTATATTGTATAATCTGCTCCATCAACTCCAACCAAGGATTCAGTATAAACGGCTTTTGGGCCAATTCATCTCCCCTTTGGAGCAATTCCTTCATTTTTTTATTTTCCCGCCGGTAAGCATCTATAGGATGACCGTACGGAAGACCGGGCTCATCAGCCTGGATCAATCCGTCAAATACCTCCAGTATAGTACGTACATCTTCGTTACGGCATTCGTCGGGATCCTCGTCCTTGAACATCTGTTCGGCGGCGGCAAACTCTTCGGGCGAAATTCTCCCCACTTCACTTTTTACACGATTTTTCGCTTCATCGAGTGACAACACTCCTTTATCATACTGTTGCTTGATATGGAGCATCCGTTGGAGTTTATTCTGGTCTAAACTCTCAAATGTTGTATTGGTTATTTTCTCTTGCATAATAAAAATAGTTTTTGCCGGAGCTCTTTTGTTTTGCGCTGTGATAATTGATTTGTCATACAAAAGGCTCTCTTGTGGACTCTACCGGTTCTGTACTCCTTTACAAAACAAAATTACGGAATCCGGAGGGTGTTTACAATCACAATAAATAGCTATTTTTCAGGTAAAACATCCCTATTTTTAGGGATATGGTATGATCTGATATTCAATCAGCCATTGCTAATTGTTAATTAGCAATGGCTGATCTATGACAGAGAAAAACCGGGGTATAGTTATAATCCATTTATATTTGTATCCAGCCATTGGAGGCGTTTTTCCACAAAATCCACAAAAAAGTTGACTTCAGCAGCATAGGATCCTCTGATTATCTTTGTATTCCATTCGGGTTTTGTGATGCTCCATCCGGCGCCTCCGGGTTTCGGACTAAAATTCTTTTTTTGTGCATCCTGTAATGCGAGAGCATGATCCCTGATAAAACCGGGGATTTCATCCAATCCGGGTTTCAGTTCGTTCCACCGTTTTTTTAATTCTGCCACAAAATAGGGATCTTTAAATAGCTGGTCGAACCAGGGCGATTGAGTTTTAATAAACCAGCCATCAGGTCCCGCGGAAGTAGCTCCCTGTTCCCAAGTGATATGGTCGGCATTACCAAAGGCGATATCAAAGTCCCATACTAACGGCATCTCGATTTTTCCGTTCCTGCGAATAGCCATATAACAACTGCCCCGCATATTGCCGTCCACATTCTTGGCAAGCTCCTGCACTATATAATATTTAATGAACGACTCTACATCAATATACTTGCGGTAGCCATTTTCAGGATCCTTAAAGTTATCCGAATATAAAACCCGCTCAGCCGTATTGAAATAATCCTTTACATATTCAAACTGGGCACTTGTCGGTTCATCCGGATCTTTGAACATGATTGGCAGTCCTTTGTCCGGATAACCCCTATCTGTTCTGAATCTGGAAGGCTCATCAAAATGAAAATCCAATTCAAGTAAATAATCACCGGTCAACGCTTCCCCCAAATTATCGGTGGGTTTCACCAACTCCATATCGAGCCTTTCTTTCGAAACCTTTACATGTTCTGTCAATGCATATACTCCCTGGTATGTTCCGTTCAGGTAAAAATCGACACTGATGGATGCAGGAGTCCAGCTCATTTCGGCTATCTTCGCGATCTCAAACGCAGTGATATTTCTCAACAATGTCTTATCAGTATGATTGGCAAGGAGCGCCCAGTCCTTGTCGTTACTCATACCTAAAAGGGATACCTTATTGTCCAGCTTTACGCGGTAAGGTTTTTTATCCATTCCCCATGTTGAGTTTCCCCGCCCTCTTATTCCGGCTGTTGTGATAACAGGGTCTCCATCAGTATAATATTTATCAATATCCTCAACCCTAACCGTTGAATTAACATAATTCTCTTTGTCCAGAATAGGTGCACCCCCTGCTGTATTGACATATACTCTCGGTATACGTGGCAGATTCTTTATAACGGTAACAGTATAATCAGTTTTTGTCCCGTCTTCAGCAATAACACTATAAACGACCGGCTCGTTGAAATCATTTTTTGTGACATCACTGATTTGTTCAACATCTCCTATTTTCACTGATGCACCCGAATAGGTAAATGTGGCGATCAAACCGTCGAATGATGCACTGTAAGGGATCAATACGGTTATATCCGTACCGGATCTTGTAACCAATGCAGCGTCCTCTAAATCTTTATTGAATTTTGGATGGAAAGTGAATGAGTCGAGTTGGGAGATAGAGGATAACTCTTCCGTCCGATTATCCGAACAGGAGATAAAAAAAGAAAATAATATGAAGTACAGGAACAGTCCCGATGCAGTGTGGTATTTGAGATATTTCATGCTTTAGTTTTTCTATTAATTACACTATAGTTCATAAACAAGTTCAAAAAGACTATGGTTCAAAATTAACCAATATGATAATTATTTTCCTACCGCAGAGCCGGGTCATTGAACGTATCTCCCTGACTGATATCACCGGTCTGCATGCCCTTTCTGAACCAGTAAGTACGTTGCGCGGAGGTACCGTGTGTAAACGAATCGGGGACGCTATACCCTCTCGAACGTTTCTGAATAGTGTCATCGCCGACCGCCGTGGTAGCACTGATTGCCGACTCCAGATCGCCCGGCTCCAGTTGAATCATGTTCATCTGCTGTGCATGATACACCCAGACTCCTGCCAGAAAATCGGCCTGCAACTCCAACTTCACATTGAGTTTATTGAATTCCGCTTCGCTGATCTGCCCCCTGTATTGATTCATCTCATCAATGATCCCCAACAATTTCTGTACGTGGTGCCCTATTTCGTGAGCCGTCACATAAGCCATTGCCAGATCACCTTCAGCACCGAAATCAGTTCTTAACTGATGAAAAAAGTTGAGATCGATATACATTTTCTGGTCTGCAGGACAATAGAATGGCCCTACGGCATCCGTAGCTCCACCACATTCCGAAACCGTGGCATCGGTAAAAGTAACCAGGGTAGGACGTATATATTGTCTATTCAGTTGTGTCCGGAATATTTCCTCCCACACATCATTGGCGCTGTTAAACACTCCCAGCGTAAAAACCTTCAGTTCCTCATTCTCATTCACCCTGGAAGGATCTATTACCTCAGTCGATTCTCCCGGAGCAATACTGTTTACCATGTCTAATGCCTGGAAAGGATTTTGGCCTAACAACAATGCTATCACCGCAATGACGACCGCTCCTACTCCACCGATGGCAGCGTTTCTTCTCCCTCTGCCTCTGCCCCTACGGTCTTCATAGTTGGCCTGGCTGTCATTTCTATTGATCCACTTCATGAAACATGTTTTGGTTGTATTCTATTTCTATTCCGTTTTTTTCAGCCAATCATTCACTAGATCGGCTTCATATCCTAATTCTTTGGCTTTCCGAAAATCGGCCCGGGCAGCTATCTTATCAAATTGTCCAAGGCGAACACGTCCCCGGAGAATATAAAAATAAGGATTTGCTTTCTGCGATCCTTCCACGGCCCGTAAATCGGCTGAGGCTTTAAATATCTGATCGGTATTTACATAACATTCCGCACGGTTCAGATAAAAGCTGGGATCAACTTTAGAAGAAGATTGTATCAGTCCGGTATAAACCTGCTCTGCAGCTTCCCAATTATCATCCAGCTTATAAAGCAATGCTTTGCTCAGTTTCGTATACATATTGTCCGGATCTATCGCATCCGATGCCTTGAAATCATCCTCTGCTTTGGCTCTCTCATTCTTCTCCAGAAAAAGCAAGCCTCTCCGGTAATAGGCTTCCACATCATCCGGATAGTTACGGATAAGGGTGTTATAATCCTCCATCGCCTCATCAAACCGTTCCATATCGCACAAAAGGGAAGCCCGGTTGTGCAATACCACATTAGGCATCGGATTATTTCCCATGGAGGCGGTAAATGAAATATATGCATCATCATAGAGCCCCAATTGCCGTTGCAGTATTCCGAGATTGAGTAGTAAAACGGGATTATTTTCATTTGCCGGTTCCAGCGCCATCGCCTTTTGCAGTGCCACTGCAGCACTATCGAGCCTGTTTTGCTCGATATGGTTGGCTGAGCGGTCTACCCATCCCATATAATCCAACGATTGTGCCGAAAGTACGTAAGCAAAGAAATACAATATAACCGTAAAAATAATCTTCATTCTGTTTATTATATAGATATCAATCACAAAAATAACTGTTTTTTTGTACTTTTGCGATGTTACACTGTTTAAAAACTAAAATGATGACGCTGCTTCAGATATCATTGCCTACCGACAGCATTTTTGTGCCACGGTCACCTAATGATCCCTCTTTCGGTCAACTGATCAAAGAAGGCAGGTACGATCACGTACTGGATAATATACTCGCATGGGGGATTGACCTGATAGTGAACATACTTATTGCGATTGTGCTGTTTATCATCGGTCGTTTTTTAATCACGAAGATTGACAATTTTGTGGCAAAGATCATGCGGAAGAGCTCGATCGACAACACGCTGAAAGGATTTATAAGCAGCGTATTGCAAACGTTCCTTTTTATTGTCTTGTTCATGATCATCATTAATTCCGTGGGAGTAAAAACCATCTCCATCGCCGCTATTATCGGTACGGTGGGATTAGCCATAGGGCTTGCTATGAAAGATAATCTCTCCAATTTTGCGGGCGGAGTAATGATTCTCCTGAGTAAACCTTTCAGAAGCGGCGATTACATCAGGGCACTGAACCTGGAGGGAACGGTCGAGAGGATCGGTATTATGCATACCATATTGAGGACCGGTGATAACAAAACGATTTACATACCCAACGGGCCACTGTCGACCGGAAACATCATCAACAATAACAGCCTCGATGGAACCCTTCGCACGGAAATTATCGTCAATGTGGATTACGGCTGCAATGTGGATGAAGTAAAAGAGTTGCTGTTACAAATCGCCGCCCGGCATCCAAAGGTATTGAAACAACCCGTGCCTTTTGCAAGGATGTCCAAGATCAACCCCACGTCCCTTGAATTCGTTTTCCGGGTATGGGCAAAGAAAGGAGACCTGGCCGATGTGAACCACGATCTGAGTGAAACTGTTTACAAACAATTTTACGAAAAGGGAATGATCAGTTCAATACCACGTATGTCGGTTTACCTTGCTAAAGAAGACGGGAAACCCACATAAAACAGGGGAAATATTTTGTTGTGAACTCTATCTCGTAACTTAATACTCAGAGCTAAAGTGAAAGCGGATATTTTTAAAATCCTGCTGTGCCATCATTAGAATATAGTTCGATTCAGCCAGAAAGACATCCCTGCCCTCCTTATCATGTGCCATGTACTGATATTTCCGTTTCTTGAAATCTGCCAGTTGTGCGGCATCATCGCTCTCGATCCAGCAGGCCTTGTATAGGCTGATGGGGTCCCAGCGGCACTGCGCTCCATATTCATGGAGTAGCCGGTACTGTATCACTTCGAACTGAAGCTGCCCCACCGTCCCGATGATCTTCCGTCCGTTAAACTGATTGGTAAAGAGCTGTGCTACCCCTTCGTCCATTAGTTGTTCAATCCCTTTCTGGAGTTGTTTCGATTTCATCGGATCGGCATTCTCGATATATTTGAACATCTCGGGAGAGAAACTCGGCAGTCCTTTGAAATGCAACTCCTCACCCGAAGTGAGCGTATCACCGATCTTGAAGTTGCCGTTATCGGGTAATCCAACGATATCACCGGCATATGCCTCGTCCATGATTTCTTTCTTCTGCGCCATAAAAGCGGTCGGCGATGAAAATTTCATCATCCGGTTAAAACGCACATGCTTGTAGTTTACATTCCGTTCGAATTTTCCTGAGCAGACTTTTACGAAAGCGATACAAGAACGGTGGTTCGGATCCATATTGGCATGGATCTTGAAAACAAATCCTGAAAAACTGTCCTCATAGGAATCCACAACCCGTTCTTCTGCCTGTACTTCACGGGGCGACGGAGCAATATCCACAAAACAATCCAGTAATTCTTTTACACCAAAGTTATTCAATGCTGAACCGAAAAACACTGGAGCCAGTTTCCCGGCAAGGTATTCATCCCTATCGAATGCGGGATAAACCTCGGTAACCAATTCCACATCGTCGCGTAACTTCTCCGACAAACGATCACCGATATGGTTTTCCAGTTCCGGTGACTGGATATCGAGCCTTAGCGATTCCGTCACCATCTGCTTACTGGGCTTATAAAGATCCAGACTATTCTTGTAAAGGTTATATACTCCGCGGAACCGTTCTCCCATATCTATGGGCCAACTCAACGGACGGACGCTGACTTTCAGTTCCTCCTCCAGTTCATCGAGGATTTCGAACGGATCCCTCCCTTCCCGGTCAAGTTTATTGACAAAGATCATCACCGGCGTATGCCGCATACGGCATACTTCCATCAGTTTACGCGTTTGAGCTTCTACCCCTTTTGCCACGTCCACCACTACGATCACACTATCTACCGCAGTAAGCGTACGATAAGTATCTTCCGCAAAATCCTGGTGTCCGGGTGTATCCAGAATATTGATCTTATGATTGTTATATTCAAATCCCATGACTGAAGTGGCGACAGAAATTCCACGTTGTTTCTCTATCTCCATCCAGTCCGAGGTAGCTGTTTTTTTTATTTTGTTCGATTTCACTGCTCCTGCCACATGGATGGCTCCTCCAAAGAGCAGTAGTTTTTCCGTAAGTGTGGTTTTTCCCGCGTCGGGGTGACTGATCACGGCGAACGTACGCCGGCGCTGTATCTCTTCTTTTAATGTCATTTTTTGATTTTTATCTCTTTATTGTGCGAAGCACACTATCATTTATCAAGCGAAGCATATATCATTTTATCAAACCCATACATCTTTTTAAAGCCTCTTTCCATCCCGGAATCTCCACATGAAAAGCAGCACATATTTTGGACAGATCCATTACGCTATATGCCGGACGGGGAGCTGGTGCACCATATTCCTCTGTTTTGACAGGTACCAGTTCACACCGGTTGATACCTGCTAGCCTTTTGATCTCTTCAGCAAATCCGAACCAGGTAGTTTCACCTTTGTTGGAGAAATGATAAATCCCTGTCTTCCATTCGGTCTCTTCGGAATATTGCAGGATATGGACGATCATCTCTGCCAGATCTGCCGCATAAGTCGGGACTCCCCGTTGGTCATCTACGATAGTCAATCTATCCCGCTCATTCATCAGCCGGATCATTGTCTTCACAAAATTATTTCCGTATTCAGAATACAACCATGAAGTACGTATAATCATCCACTCACCTCCTACAGCTTGCAGCGCTTCTTCACCTTTTAGCTTCGACTGGCCGTAAACCGAAAGCGGATGCGGTTCTATATCCTCGGTATAAGGGATTTCCGAGAGGCCATCAAATACGAAATCGGTCGAAATATGGATAACCTTTGCTCCTTCTTGCTTTGCAGCAATCGCTATATTCTCTACCGCTTTTTCATTTACGAGATATGCCTTTTCAACATCTGTTTCTGCTTTGTCCACAGCGGTATAAGCAGCACAATTGACGATATAGAGTACCCGGTAATCCCTTACAAAATCCGCTACCTGATCCCCGTCCGTCACATCAAGGTCACTCATATCGGTAAACAGGAATTTAAAGGGCAAATTCAACCGGTCCGTCATTTTTTTCAACTCGTTCCCCAATTGCCCGTTGGCTCCGGTCACCAGCACATTTTTCTGTACCAGCCCGTAAAAATATTGTTGTCTTGGGGTATCCTTTTCTGTCCCCCCCAGATGTTTGGTTATACCTGTAAATATGGGCATTTTTTTAATTATGAATTATGAATGATGAATTATGAGTTGCTAATTACCACATCAACAAATCATTATATTATCCTTTTATCCATTATTCCCATTGGCTCTACTTCCCGAAAAATCGGGACAAGTTATCCCGACTTGTCAGGATTGGCTCATTAACTAATCATCACATTAGTAAATTGTTAAATCGTCATTACCTGTCCCGACTTGTCGGGATCAAATCACTCTTCCTCAACAGCTTTATATTTTTGGGAAAGAAGCCGTAACAGGCCGGTAATTTGAGCAATGGCAGCCTGTGTCTCACCGGAGATTTCCCGTTTCTGCAATTTCAGCAACAGGTACCCGTACAAAGCCGTGAAACAGGTTTCCAGTTCAGATACATCCTTGTTCCCCGACTTTGCCCTTAAAGCCACAATATGAGGCAGTGTATTGTAGTAAATACCAATGTATGCCGACTCCTTAGGGTCTTTCAACAACCGTAAATGGAGATCGGTAAGGTCTATGACCAGGTTCTTGTTGATCTGCAGATGCCCTTCTTTCTGTATACCCTCCGATTTCATCATCATGATCAATCCTTCGTACCAGTCACGGGCTTCTTTCTTTTCTTCTTCCGTATGATATACGGGGTCAATCAGCGACTGCTGTACCTTGTCGATATCCAATTCATATGATCGCAAGATATCTTCCAGTTGCCACATGTACAGCAAATATTCTGCAATATTCTCTTGTTTTTTTTGCCGGGCTATCAACATAACGTAATTTTGCACAAAATTACAACTTATGATCAAGTTTTACACCATAGACCCGGGATATTTTCTACTATTGTACCGTTATAGCACATTCACTCGCCCTGATTGTAGGGATCAAATCAACTCCGGAACAAAAAAGCCAATCACACCTGCCTTCCATTAAAAAAACACTAATCTCCGGTTAACTGAAAAAAAATTATGTTTTGATGATACGTTTTGACACCCTTTCTCGTCGGATAAATGAGTATGGACATTGTTGAATACAAAAGAATAGTCGTTGCACTGCGCCCGTCGTTACTCGCAGTCGCCCGCCGCATCACAGGGAATACCGAGGATGCGGAAGATGTGGTGCAGGATGTATGTCTGAAGATCTGGCATTTCCGTGACCGGATCGATCAATATGAAAATATGGAAGCATACAGCACAACAATGGTGAAGAACCTGAGTATTGACAAGATCCGGAGCCGGAAGCCATTCTCCGATGAACTGGAGTTACTCGGCAAAGAAACGGGAGAACAACTCCCTGATTCATTGCTTGAAGAAAAAGAAGAACGTAATGCCATTCGCAGGATCATTGAGATGCTGCCGCCATTACAACAACGTATCTTGCAAATGAAAGATCTCGAAGGATTTGAAACCGTCGAAATCAGCGAGATGACAGGTATTGCAGCCGAAGCCGTACGCAATAACCTCTCACGGGCACGCAAACGGATACGCGAATTGTACCTGATGTATTATCAAACCCAACAATCAACAAAATGACAACAGATATCAGACATCTATTAGACAAATATTTTGAAGGAGACAGCTCTGCCGAAGAAGAGAAGATATTACGTCGTTATTTTGCGCAGGACAATCTGCCTGAAGACCTGAAAGTATACGCATCCATATTCTGTTTTCTCGACGACGAAGCAGCAGCACTGGCCGTATTGAATGAGATCCGTAGCGAAAACAATGTTCCTGCTCGCCGCAGACCCGTGTTTTTAAGAAAATTACTGACAATTGCTGCCGTGGCAGCCTCACTGCTGATCGCAATCCTATTACTGACACGTCCCGATCGACAATCGTCACTGAACGAAAGCTATGTGTGGGTGGACGGCAAACAAATTACAGATCCGGCCACAGTCCGTAAATATGCTGAAGCATCTTTCGGAAAAGTACAGTCCGAGAGTGACATCATAGAAGATCAGCTCCGCTTTATTCTGGAATAAATCAATGATGGTGAATCTTCTTATAAAGCCTGTTTACTATTTGAACATCAACATGATATCACAATGAAGATAAAAAGAACATTTCTACGCCTGCTTATCCTTTTCCTGTTGCTGGTAACCTCCGGAGTGACGGTACAAGCACAGGAAAACCTGAGGATCAATACTGTTTTCGAAAAATATGGCAAGCAAAAAGGCGCTACAATGGTAGTCCTCTCCGGCAAGGCGCTCCATAACTATCGACTCGACAAATACCGCAGTATTACCCTGCAATATGACCGGACCATCCTGGATGAAATACAACAGTGCCTTGAAACAGATAAGAAACAGGCGCACCAGATAAAAGAAGTCATCAGTAACGGTATTATCTCTTCAGGTTATTATCAGCTACCGGAAGAGGAAAACCAAACCAACCGGTACATCTTGTTCAAAATCGGAGACGACGGTACTGCCACACTCATTTATATGGAAGGTGGAAAGGATTCCGAAGAACTGATCAACCGGCTATTTATTAAAAAGGAGTAAATGAAAAGTTAGAAGTGGAGAAGTCGGAAGACTGAAATTAGAAGAAGTCTGGGATGCTGGACTCTTAAATCTTAAATCTTGAATTTTGAATTTTGAATTTTGAATTTTTAAATTGAAATAAAATCATCAAACAATATAAAACAATGAAAAAAACTACATTTACCATCGTTTTTTTGTCGCTAGCCTTGTATATGGCAGCTTCCTCAACGTTTCCTGCCGATACCACTCTTCATTATAACAACCGGAAAGTGGTTATTTCAGAAAACGATAATGAGATAAATATCTCGGTGTATCATCGGAATGAGCAGGGTGACACCATAGAAAGCCGGAAGGTCTACGAAGGCATCTTTACTGACGGGAGAAGTATTGAACGGGTATACGAAAACAGTTTTGAAATATCGGTGCCTGATATTTTCAAACCGAAAAACAAGCGTCGCCCAAGCCGTTCGCACTGGGCCGGTTTCGGCGTGGGATTCTCCAATCTGCCCCAGGGCCTTGATTTCGATGGGGAATTGGCATCCATTGTCAACCTGAGTCGTTCATTGCAGTATAACCTGAATCCCATTGAAGGTTCGTGGCGCATAGGAAACAGCAATTTCACCGGAATTGTCGGTATGGGTATCCAGTTCAATTCCATCCACTGGCAAAACAACAAAGCCATCGAAGTAGAGGATTACAAATCGGTTGTTACCACCACCGAACCGGGCAATGAATACAGAGACTCCCGCCTGCACTACACCTATCTCACCTTTCCTTTCCTCATAGAAACCAATTGGGATTTGGGACGTCGATCGCATTTTTTTCTGAATGCAGGTGTAGTCGCCAAAGTAAAGACCGCATCATCATCCGCAGTTTGGAGGAATAATGAAAACGGGAAAAAAGAGAAGACAAAACTTCCCGGAGAACTGAATATTCGTCCCGTTACACTGGATTTACTGGCCCAGGGAGGAGTCAATGATCTGGGTTTCTTTATTTCATATTCACCGTTCAACCTCTTCAGAAACAATAAAGGCCCTGAAGCCAATCAGGCAACTATTGGGGTACAACTTTACTTCTGACTCTGACGCAGGAAAAGATTCTTACACAGCACAAAACTTCACAATAAACAGACCGGGATTGTATCTTTTAAAAAAGAGATACGATCCCGGTTTTTAAATAATTGGATCTGTATAAAAACCGATCGGGGACTATGGTTGTTTAATGAAATTCGTTGTATTCAGTGTAGAAATACGGCAAAAAGAGGTAATTTTGTATAAGAATCTGTTTAAATTTATTTCGCTATTCAAAAAGAATTATTTTTTAGGAGAGTTCTTTCTTGTTTTGGCGATTATAGCGGGCTATTTGAGCCAAATAAGAGAAAGAAATATACAAAAAAGAAACTTTTTGAAGGCGAAGATCTCTTATTTACTAATTTCGTAAGAAATTTAAACAGTTTCTTAATATTATAGAGTATGATCAAGTTCCATATCATTGAATCGGGATATTTCCTCGGCGATGGCGGGGTCATGTTCGGCCCCGTACCCAAAAAATACTGGTCGGCAAAATATAAGGTAGATGAAAAGAATATGTGTGTGATGGCGCTCCGCTGCCTCTTTATCGAGACAGATAAAAGACGTATCCTTGTGGATGCGGGAATAGGCGACAAACACAACTCCCGGTTGAAATTCTTTCAACCTTTCAATCAGAAGGATATTGCCGGAGAGATCCGGAAAATCGGATATGCGCCGGAAGAGGTGACCGACGTGATCATTACCCATCTCCATTTCGATCACTGTGGCGGTTGCACAGTATTTAACAGCAATAAAGAAGCGGTTCCTGCCTATCCTAACGCCACTTATCATCTGAGCCTCGCACAATGGAAGAATTACAGAAACCCTTCACTTTTCGAAAAAGGCTCCTTTTTCCCGGACAATATTGAGCCGGTATATGATGCGGGACAGTTACAATTTGTACTGGAAGACATGCAATTCGATGAACATATCCGGCTGGAACTGTATGACGGGCATACTCCGGGACAGATCGCTGTGCTTTTCGATACGAAAGAAGGTAATTACGCCTTTCCGGGCGACGTGGTACCCACTTCACTCAACCTGTCACTAAGCTGGCTTTCTGCCTATGACAACAGCGTGGTCATAGCTATGGAAGAAAAAAAACGTTTTATGGACAAAGCAATAAAAGATAAACGTACGCTTATCTTTTATCACGATGCCTATACTGTTTCCTCCAAATTATAAAAAATTCCACCGGGGAGGCATATGGCAAAGAATGTCTTAAGAACCTGAAAATATAAAATTATAACGCTTATGAAAACTAACGTTCTCTTTTTATCGGCTATTATTGCTGTTCTCAACATTTTTTCCGCGTTCCCACAGAAAGAAGACTCCCTGCTATTACAGTTAAAATCGCTGGAACAAAAACTTTCGGATTACCAACACCGGTTCGATATATTGGAGAAACAGATTGACGACCTGATGTGGTTTCGCCGGCTGGAAGATATAGCCCATATAGATAAAGTGCGGCTCACAAGCACGCCCCGCTGGAAACCCAAAGACCCGGAAGACCGTTTTGCCGGCAACAAACTGCAATTTTACAGTTATGTCTTTATTCCGAAAAATGTCAATCCTAAAAAAAAGTATCCGCTTATCGTACTCCCTCACAGTGGAATACATGCCAATTTCTCCACATATTATTCCCATATTGTGCGTGAGCTTATTGCCCAGGGATATATTGTGGTATCGGCCGAATACCGGGGCAGCACAGGTTACGGGAAAGCGACATACGAAAATATCGATTACGGCGGACGGGAAAACGACGATGTACTGGAAAGCCGTAATTATATGATTGAAAATTATAGTATTGTCGACCCTTCACGAGTAGGCGTAATCGGGTGGAGTCACGGTGGCATGATTGCCCTGATGCAGATTCTCCAACACGGCGACAAATACCAATGTGCATTTGCGGGAGTACCTGTGAGCGACCTGGAGAACCGTCTGGCATCACATAATGAGAGTTATACCGCCTACTTTACCACCCCATATCATATTGGCGAATCCATTGAAGAGAATCCCGAAGAATACGCCCGCCGTTCACCCACACACTATGCGCAAAATCTCGACAAGCCGCTACTCATCTATACCAATACCAACGATAACGATGTGTATGTGGAAGAGGTACAACTGATGATCAATACGCTCAAAAAGCATGGCAAAGAGTTCGAATACAAAATCTTTCAGGATGCCTCCGGCGGTCACGGTTTCGATCGGATCGACAGTAAGGAAGCCACTGATATCCGTTTCACGGTACACAAATTTCTGGAACGCTACCTGAAACCGCCGCATCCGTTCGCATCGCAAAAGGAGATGCGCCGCGCAGCCTACGGGTTTTGATCCGGAATCTTTTTCGTAATAATGATTACACCATTCTTTCCCTCATCGCCATAAATTTCAATGGCACTTTTATCTTTTAGTACCGACATCGACTGGATATCATGGGGATCAATAGAATTCAATTCAAAATCTTTGGACATTTTTTCTCCGTCAACAATGATTAAAGGAGGGTTTTCGAGTATCTGATCCAAATTTTGAGAACTGTTTTCCTGTGTTCTCTTTATTAGATTTTTCACATCACCCCGAAGAGAATCCATTGTTCCTGTACCTATAGACAGTACATCTCTATTACTCTTTTTCGTTGTTATCAGTATCACTCCGTCTTTTCCCTTATTTCCATACATTCCGATGGCAAAGTTGTTTTTCAACACAGAGATAGATTCGATATCTTCAGCATTAATTTTTTGTATCTCTGCTTCGGAAATGATCTTTTCGTCTACAATATAAAGTGGATGCTTACCACCGACTGTACGAAGAGTCACTTTTTCCACATCACCCTGAAGATTTTCCGTTGTCTTTACCCCCACTACGGCCAGGGCATTCTGAGGAGATCCCGTCACTCTCTCCCTCACCTTTTTCAAGTATCACCTTGAGATCCGACTCGGTTTTAGTGACAGTGACTTTATTCACAACTGCCACCATTGGAATGGGTTTCCCGGCTTCATCCCCGACTTGACCGGAAACGGTAATTTTCTCTCTGACAAGGTCTGTTTCATTATTCTCCTTTTCCACGACTTTCGCATTCAGCTTCGGCACCGAAAGCGCGATTATTGCCAGGAATAATACGGGAAACCCCATTGCATAGCTCCATTTCACGCGTCTGTTGGTTTTGTCTTTCTTCATCATGGTAATTCGTTTGTGCAGGTCGCGCTGACGGAAATTATTTGCCAAAGCAAATTTATATTCACCTACGCTTTTGCGGATTAATAGAAGTTGGTATTGTTTAGAATCGATCCCCTGACTGAGCACCTTTTCGTCTGCCTGATATTCATGGACAGACTGAATTTCCCGACGCAACAACCATGAGAACGGATTAAACCAGAAGATGCAGGTAAAAAGATCGAAAAAGATCATATCGACCGAATGCCGTAAATGAATGTGCGCCCTCTCATGGCGGATCACTGCCTGATTATCTGCCGATAAATCCCTGCGGGAAAGAACAATATATTTCATCCAACTGAACGGCGAAATATTCTTATCAGTCACACATAAAACAGTATGATCAGACAGTATCTGTTTTTCTGAATTCCGAATGATAACGGCGATCTGGCTCAACCCTATCAGGTAACGGATAAACGTGAAAAGAAATCCTATGGCAAACAAAATTATCAGGATATGCATCCATGGAATTTCTACCCGCGGTTGCGTTTCCACAAATTCAGTGACGGGGATGGAAGAAAGATCCATCGAAAACGTTCCGGTAACCGGTTCCGTCTTTTTCTCAGGAATAAAGTTGAAACGGAAAAGGGGAAGCACTGATATCACCAGTAATATGAATATCAACGAACAACGGTTGACATTATGAAACGTATTATTGGCGAAAAAAAACTTGTATAAGCCGTAAAATAATGCCATTAAGACAGATGCCCGAAGCAGCCAATAGAGAAAAAGTTCCATAATAGTCATTTTTTAGAATCAGACTGTTCCACTTCGTCCAGTAGTTTCCGAATTTCTTCCACTGAAATATCCTGTTCTTTTATAAGCGATGAGACCACATTCAGATAGGAATTATCGAAATATTTCTTTACCACACTTCTCAATGTACCATTGCGGTATTCCTCTTCACTGATAATCGCGAAATAACGATAGGTGGAACCGAATGCTTCGTGCGACAGAAAGCCCTTCTCTTCGAGCATACGTGCGTAAGTAGATATAGTATTGAAATGCGGTTTCGGGTCGGGGTATTTCTCCACCAACTGCTTTACAAACTGCGGCCCTTCGTCCCAAAAAAATCGCATCACTTCTTCTTCTTTTGCTGTTAACTCCTTCATATTTCAAATTATTAAACTGTAAAAATCAATCACACCGCAAATATAACTAAAACTTTTCGTTTCACAACGAATGCATTTAGTTAAATAAAATATATTGGGCTGTTAAAATTCCGACCAAAAGAAAAACCGATTGAATATCAACCGGTTCAAATCTTTGTACATCCAAATAAGATGTAAACTCAACTGTTTTCATTTCTTCTACTCACACAAAAGGTAACACATTTATTGTAAGGACAAAATTCAGCATTAAGGAAATCATTTGTCTTTCAGACGCCCGCTTTTCTTGAGCGCCTGATCCAGTATCCATTGAATTTGACCGTTCACACTACGAAATTCATCGGCTGCCCACTTTTCTATTGCATCCATGGTGTCCGCATCCAACCGTAACGCAAAATTCCTGGTCGTTTTCTCTTTTTTAGCCATCTTTCACTCGCTCCATCTTATCAAGTTTCATCAATACCTATTATTTTACCACTGTTCCGCATACCCCATCAACACACTCAGTTTCTCTTTTTCACTTTTCACTGATACAATGTACCCGTATTCAATACCGGCTGTGCCGATTCATCAGCACAAAGCACTACAAGCAAGTTGCTCACCATAGCAGCTTTTTTATCGCCGTCGAGTTCCACAATACTTTCATCCTCGATCCTTTCCAATGCCATCTTCACCATTGTCACCGCGCCTTCCACGATCTTCTCCCGCGCTGAGATAATAGCTTCTGCCTGCTGGCGCCGAAGCATTACAGCCGCAATCTCGGGTGCGTATGCCAGATAATTGATACGCGCTTCTATAATTTCTATCCCGGCCATCTCCAGACGGCTGTTCAACTCTTTCAATAGGTCATCGTTAATCTCTTCCCCGCCCGAACGTAATGTCAGTTCAGTATCCGAAACTACATTGTTGTCGTAGGCATAGAGTCCGGCAACCTGCCGCAATGCGGCATCGCTTTGTACGGCCACAAAATTCTCGAACGCATCCATCTGTTTACTTACCGTATAAGCAACTGCTCCGTCCTTTCCCGGCCTGGATGCAGCCATAGTCTGTGCATCTATCTCGAACATCGCTTTATAGGTATCTCTCAGTTTCCAGACCAGCACCAACCCTATCAGCACCGGATTCCCCACTTTGTCATTCACTTTGATAGGATCAACATTCAGGTTCCGGGCACGTAAGGATAATTTTTTCTTCGTCATAAATGGATTCACCCAAAAGAATCCGTTCTCCTTCAATACACCTTTGTATTTACCGAAAAAGATCATCACGACTGCCTCATTGGGTTCCAGTTTGGCATAACCGACAAACAGGATAATCCATACAACGGTCAGAACAATGCCTGTAATGATTCCCCAGACCTCCAGCGAAGAATAAAGCCATACAATTCCCGCCAGCATGACCAGCATCAAAAAAAGCATCAGGAAGCCGCTAATCTTAAACCCCTTAAAATTGAATTCTTTCGTTTCCATAATTTATAATTTAAAATGATATTATTTTAATATCACAAATATATTAAGTAATTTCCAATTGCCCAAACTTTTTCTTCATTAAATAAATAAAAAATATTATCTTTGCGTCCATTGTGATGAGTAGGTTCTCATTTAACACTCCGGGTTATTAAAGCCACAACATTGACAATAATCCTGTTATTTTTGCTGTTCTCACAATATTCTTATCATTTTTCCAGTTCACATTCAACTATACTCAATACGTATGGACATAAATGTTCTTATTGTTTTCGGAATCATTCTTCTGACAGTCACATTTTTTGTCTGGGGTAAGATACGATCCGACATCGTCGCTTTGTCTTCACTCGTTTTATTGGTATTAACCGGCATATTATCACCCGAAGAAGGATTATCGGGATTTTCCAATTCCGTGGTTGTCATGATCGTGAGCCTATTCATTGTCGGAGGAGGAATCTTCCAGACAGGACTTGCCAAAATGATCAGTACAAAAATCCTTGCCCTGGCCGGGGGAAATCAATTCAAGCTTTTCATACTGGTAATGTTAGTGACCGGTGGTATCGGCGGATTTGTGAGTAATACCGGTACAGTAGCACTGATGCTGCCTATCGTGATGAGTCTGGCTTCTGAAGCCAATACCGATTCACGGCGGTTTCTGATGCCGATGGCTTTTGCCAGCAGCCTGGGGCTGCTCACGCTGATCAGCACCCCTCCCAACCTGATTATCAACGACGCACTAGTCAGCGGGGGATTCGAAGGGTTGTCCTTCTTCTCATTTTTGCCTGTCGGTTTGATTACCCTGACGCTTGGTATCCTATTGCTATGGCCGCTCAGCAAACTATTGGTTGCGGGCAGGGATAAAGAAAAATCTACTGTAAAGAAAAATAAGTCACTGAATCAATTGGCATCGGAATACCAATTGGCCGACAATCTCTACAGGGTATTGATAGAAAAGAACTCCCCCTTCATCAATAAATCCCTTCAGGAGCTGAATATAGCCCAAACTTACAATGTAAGCATACTTGAGATCCGAAGGATCCACTCACGAAACCGCTTTCATAAAACGGTCGATATGAAGATGGCCGGGCCGTCGAGTACTTTCAAAGAAAACGATATATTATATGTGTTCGGGAATTTCAATGATGTTACGTCGCTCGTCAGTGGAAATGGCCTGAAATTGATCGACACCCATAAAACAGAAGGAACCGGCAGTACACTATCGGTTTCTCAGTCAGGAGGATTGGAATTCAGTGAAATCGGTATTGCGGAAGTGGTTTTGATGTCTACGTCGAAACTGATCAATAAGCATGTAAAGGAATCCAATTTCCGTCAACTCTACAATGTAAATATACTGGGGATACAACGTAAAGACGGATATATCCTTCAGGATGTAAAGGATGAGAGGATGCTTTCGGGCGACGTATTGCTGGTACAGGGAAAATGGTCGGATATAGAAAAGCTGAATCAGGAGACATCGGAATGGGTAGTGGTCGGGCAACCTATGGAAAATGCGTTGAAAATTCCACGTGACCACAAAGCACCGGTCGCTGCAGTCATTATGGTGTTGATGATCGTGGCCATGGTATTCAATATAGTACCTACTGTGATTGCCACAATGATAGCAGCACTATTGATGATCATACTGGGATGTTTCCGCAACGTGGAATCGGCCTATAAAAGCATTAACTGGGAAAGTACTTTTCTGTTTGCGGGTATGTTTCCTTTGGCGATTGCCATGGAGAAAACCGGTGCCTCCGGCTTGATTGCCGATGCGATCGTGAACGGGTTGAGCCAATTCGGCCCCGTATCGGTATTGGCCGGCATCTATCTTGCCACATCCATATTGACAATGTTCATCAGTAATACGGCGACTGCCGTGTTGTTTGCACCCATTGCCCTACAATCTGCCGTAACCATAGGCGTCAGTCCCTACCCGTTTTTGTTTGCCGTGACGGTGGCTGCCAGCATGTGCTTTGCCAGCCCCTTCGCAACACCGCCCAATGCATTGGTAATGTCTGCCGGACGATATAAATTTATAGATTACATAAGAGTGGGATTGCCATTGCAGCTTATCGTGGGCATTATTATGATCTTCGTTTTACCACTACTGTTTCCACTTTAGTATCTGACAGAAAAATATTGACCTTCAATAATGTAAAAAAACAGGGTAAAGGGCAAACAATCAATGGATACTTTTCGATATTTAAGTAAAAATTGTAACTTTGCACTTAGAAACTGTTTTGAATTTTTTCATCAATTGTTTTTTAGTAATTTTTTGATGGATTTGGATTTTCATTTATTGAAATGTAGCGGGCTACTTGAAAGAAATGAAAATTCGAAGGCGCAAAAAAGGGCAAAAAACAAGATGAAAGAGTGAAAAAATAAGTGTAAAATAATTACTCGTAAAATTCAAAACAGTTTCTTATTTTATATGAAACCGATTACCCAGGTTTTTTTCAATTGTTTAAATCATATTTAATTAGAAGTCGAATGAGAAAATTTCTTTTTATTTTATTAGCAGTTATGACATTACTTGCCTGCAACAACGCCAATACCGGTAAAACCGGTGGTGAGCCCGGCGCCATTTTTTACACCGAATACGATACCCCGTTCGGTATGCCTCCTTTCGACCGGATCTCTTTTGAAGATTACAAACCGGCCTTCCTGAAAGGAATGGAAGAAGAAGCTAAGGAGATTGAAGCCATTGCGAATAATTCCGAAGCGCCCACTTTCGAAAACACCATTGTGGCAATGGAAAACAGTGGAAGGATACTGACCCGTGTCTCCCGCGTATTTTACGGTTTGAGAAGCGCTGAAACCAACGACTCCATTCAGGCGTTGGCCGTGGAACTCTCTCCTCTTTTGTCGGAACATCGTGACAATATCAATTTGAACGAAAAATTATTCAACCGCATCAAAACGCTGCACGACGACACCACGGGCATGAATCTTAATACCGAACAATACCGGGTGTTGGATAATTATTACAAGAATTTTGTACGCTCAGGGATACTGTTAAGTGAAGCAGAAAAGTCGAGATTGCGTGAGATCAACAAGGAATTATCCTCACTTACCCTTGCGTTCGGAAATAACCTGTTGAATGAGACCAACGATTTCAAATTAGTGATAGATAATGAGGAAGATCTCGCAGGACTTCCCGAAGGTGTTATTGCCGCTGCAGCAGAGGCTGCCAACGCTGCCGGTGAAGAAGGGAAATGGGTATTCGGCCTGCAAAAGCCAAGCTGGCTCCCCTTCCTGCAATATTCAGAAAAACGTGACCTCCGTGAAAAACTATACAAAGCCATGTATATGCGTGGTGATAACGATAACAAGAATGACAATAAACAGATCATCAACGATATAGTGAACCTGCGTATTGAAAAAGCACAAATGCTAGGTTATAAGGCACATGCCGATTTTGTGCTTGAAGAAAGTATGGCAAAAACACCGGAGAACGTTTACAAACTGCTCAATGATGTTTGGGCATATGCGCTGCCTCAGGCAAAAAAAGAAGCAGCAGAACTCCAAAAACTGATCGATGCCGAAGGAGGCAACTTTAAGCTGGCATCCTGGGACTGGTGGTATTATACCGAAAAACTCCGCCAGCAGAAATATTCACTCAACGAAGAAGAGATCAAGCCTTACTTCAAGATGGAGAATGTACGCGAAGGGGTGTTCGAAGTAGCCAACCGGTTATTCGGACTAAATTTCAGGAAATTAGAAAACGTTCCGGTATATCACCCCGAGGTAGAAGCCTACGAGGTACTTGATGCCGATGGTTCCCATTTAGCGGTATTTTATACTGACTACTTCCCTCGTACAGGTAAGAACGCCGGTGCATGGATGAGCAGCTTCCGCGGACAGCAGGTAATAGAAGGTGAAAATATCCGTCCCCTTATTTACAACGTAGGCAACTTTACCCGTCCCACCGGGACAACTCCGTCGCTACTCACTCTCGATGAAGTAGAAACACTCTTTCATGAATTCGGACACGCCTTGCATGGCATGATGTCGAACGTCACCTATAGCAGTGTAGCCGGCACAAGCGTTTCACGGGATTTCGTGGAACTTCCGTCACAGATCATGGAACATTGGGCATTTCATCCCGAAGTACTGAAACTTTACGCCAGACATTATCAAACAGGCGAAGTGATTCCCGATGAGCTGATTGCGAAAATCGATGCAGCATCCAAATTCAATATGGGATTTATCACTACCGAATTTGTCGCGGCAGCGTTACTCGATATGGATTATCATACCCAGGGCACAGTAAAGTCTTTCGATGTACGTGAATTCGAGAAAAAATCTATGGAAAAGATCGGGCTGATCGATGAAATTATTCCCCGTTACCGCAGTACCTATTTCTCACATATCTTCAGTGGTGGGTACTCTGCCGGATATTACGCATACCTCTGGGCAGAAGTGCTCGATGCCGATGCCTTCCAGGCATTTGTAGAGAATGGGATTTTCGATAAAACCACAGCTGCGAAATTCAGGGATAACGTTTTGTCGAAAGGTAATTCCGACGATCCGATGGAACTCTATAAAAGATTCCGCGGTGCAGAACCCAATCCGGTATATCTGCTAAAAAACAGAGGATTTATCGAATAAATTATTGACTGCATCCCATATATCTTCCACCTTGCTTTATCACCGGATAATTTTCGAGAAAAATTATCCGGTGATATTGTTCTTAAAAAGATAAAAAAAACGTATATTTGCACGCTCTAAATAAAAAGGCATCCAACATGCCTTTGTTTTTACGTATACGGAGTTCATAACCTGAAAATAAATAGTAAAACAAAAAGTAATATTGAAATGCAAAACAAAGGATTCATTAAAGTTTTCAGTATTATCCTGACTCTTATCAGTTTGTTTTATCTCTCTTTTACTATAGTGGGGAGACAATACAACAAGAAAGCGGATCAATACGCCAATGGAGACTTAGCTCTGAAGAATCAGTATCTTGATTCCCTCTCTACTGAGAAAGTGTATCTGAATTATACGCTTAAGCAGGTTCGTGCTAAGGAAATCGGACTAGGACTCGACCTGAAAGGGGGGATGAACGTTATCCTCGAAATTGATGCGGCACAGGTACTCGCATCACTGGCCAATACCGATGACCCTCAATTCAATCAGGCATTGAGAGAGACTATCGTTCAAAACCGCCGTGGTAGTTCATCTGACTTCATCACGCTATTCCGGCAGAACTATGAACGGATAGCGCCCGAAGGCAGGCTGGCCAATATCTACAGCATTACGATGGGTGACAGGGTACGTCCCACCGCTACCAACGATGAGGTAATCGCTATATTGCGTAATGAGTTGACCAGTGTAGCCAATAATTCTTTCAATGTATTGGCTACGCGTATCGACCGTTTCGGGGTAGTTGCTCCCAACATCCAGAAACTGGATCGCGCAGAACGCATTTTGGTGGAGCTCCCCGGAATTACAGAACCGGAACGTGTACGTAACCTTTTGCAGGGAAGTGCCAACCTCGAATTCTGGAAAACATACAATGTGAGTGAACTGGCAGCCTACTTCAACGAAATGAATGCGCGGTCAAGCGAATATGCCATGGCGCAAAGATCGGCCCAGGCTACCACTGATACCACTACTGCTGAGACAGAAGCCGAAGAGGACGCTATAGCCGGTGATTCACTTCTGCAGGGTGATTCACTTTCATTACCTCTGTTCGAAGAGGAAGGGGAAAAGATCGTCATCAACAAAAGCTTTGTGGAGTATTTCAATGAACCCTACTTCGCAATGGGAGGGGCTGCGGGGCCGGTAGTAGGAACCGTGTCGAAGCTCGATACCGCTGAGGTGAATTTCCTCCTGAACAGATACAAAGATATATTCCCCGCCGACGTACGGTTTAAATGGGGATTCAAACCCATCGACCAGCGTGAGACTTACTTCCAGTTATTCGCCCTCAAAGGTGATGGAAGCAAACGCGGCCCTGCATTGGATGGAGACGTGGTAACCAATGCCCGTGCCGATCAGGGACAACAGGGATCGGCCTGGGAAGTAAACATGACGATGAATTCGAGTGGTGCCAGCCGCTGGGCGACTATCACAGGCGCCGAGATCGGGAAGGCTATCGCCATCGTACTCGACGGATATGTCTATTCAGCACCAAATGTCAATCAGCGTATCGACGGAGGTCGCTCCAACATCACCGGCAATTTCACACCGCAGGAAGCACAGGACCTGGAGAACGTGCTTAAATCGGGTAAGATGCAAGCCGGTGTCCGTATCGTACAGGAAGACGTGGTAGGCCCTTCATTGGGACAGGAAGCCATCCGCGACGGATTTATCTCCTTTGTAATTGCCCTGGCAGTGCTCTTTATCTTCACCTGTATGCTCTACGGTTTTATTCCGGGTATGGTGATTAATGGAGCCTTGCTACTCAACTTCTTCTTCACTCTGGGAGCGCTCGCGGCATTCCAGGCCGTACTCACCCTTCCGGGTATTGCGGGTATGATACTCTCACTCGCGATGGCGGTGGATGCCAACGTACTTATCAATGAGCGTATCAAGGAGGAACTTGCGGCAGGTAAGACACTCCGACGGGCATTGGAAGACGGTTACAAGAACGCTTTCTCGGCCATCTTCGACTCCAACCTCACGACCATTATCACCGGTATCATCCTTGCCATTTTCGGTGTAGGAGCTATCAGGGGATTTGCTATTACCCTGATCATCGGTATTGCCGTTTCGTTCCTTACAGCCGTATTTATTACCCGTCTGGTATACGAAAGCCGGTTATCCAAAGATAAATGGTTACACCTCACTTTCAATACGGGATTCTCAAAAGCCATCTTCAAAGAGTATAGTTTCGATTTTATTCACAACAGCAAGAAGGTACTCATAGCGATCGGAGTTTTTGTAGTAGTCAGCGTTATCTCACTCTTTACGCTTGGATTGAATTCAGGTATCGACTTCACAGGAGGTCGTAACTATATTGTCCGTTTCGATCAACCAGTCCGTGTGAGTGATGTGGAAAATGCCCTTAACCCCTATCTCAACGAATCGGTTCGCGCTATCACTATCGGGTCCAGTAATCAGGTGCGTATCTCCACCAACTATATGATTGAAGAGGAAGGTGCCGGCGTGGAAGATCAATTACGTGATCTGCTGGGACAAGGATTAAAAGAATTCATAACACCCGGAAAAACAATCGACGACCATATACAGAGTTCTCAGAAAGTAGGACCGAGTATTGCTGAAGATATGATCCGGAATGCATTCCTGGCACTCTTCATAGCTCTCGTTTGTATGGGTATCTATATCCTTTCGCGTTTCCGCAACTGGGGATTCTCCGTGGGAACGGTGGCTGCGCTTTCTATCGACACTTTCGCTGTAGTGGGATTGTATTCATTGCTTTGGAAAGTCATGCCTTTCTCCATGGAAATGGACCAGACGTTCGTGGCGGCTATCCTCACCATCGTGGGATATTCCATTAACGACAAGGTGGTGGTGTTCGATCGTGTGCGTGAATACAGGCAACTCTATCCGAAGCGGGGATTGAGGGAGCTCTTCAACGACTCAATGAACGCAACCTTGGCTCGTACCATCAACACCGGTTTGAGTACTATCCTTGTGATCATTTGTATTCTTATTTTCGGTGGTGACGCCGTGAGAAGTTTTGTGTTCGCCATGCTTATCGGTGTGGTAGTGGGGACAATTACCAGTTTATTCGTCGCTTCACCTGTCGCCTACAAGCTTATGTTGAATCAGCAAGATAAAAAGAAATTGGACAAGTAACAGTTTTCTGATTAACAAGGGAACGGGCAGCCATTTGGTTGCCCGTTTTTTGTTACCCTTAAAAAATCGGAAGTGATTGGCAAATATCATTATTTTTTTTACTTTTGCACTCTCTTTACAAGCCACAATAGCTCAGTTGGTAGAGTAACGCATTCGTAACGCGTCGGTCGCGAGTTCAAGTCTCGCTTGTGGCTCTTTTTCGACGATTGTGCAAATAAAATTAAAATTATTCGCACAGTCGTTTTATTTTGTATCTTTGCCCTGTAGCCATCACTGAATATATAACCATATCCAAATAATTATGTCGGCATTAAATGGACATATATCCCAGATTATAGGGCCGGTAGTAGACGTGCATTTTGAACTTTCCGGATCACAGGAATCCAGACTACCCGCTATCGATGATGCACTCTACGTAAAACGTCCCGACGGCCAAAATATTTTCCTGGAAGTACAACATCATATCGGCGAAAATATTGTCCGTACTGTAGCAATGGAAAGTACAGACGGCCTAAGCCGTGGCTTGCCGGTAAAGGCATTAGGACGTCCCATCAGTGTTCCGGTAGGAGAACAGATCAAGGGACGGTTACTTAATGTGATCGGCAGCCCTATCGACGGACTGTCAGATCTTAACCGTGAAAACCAGTATCCCATCCATCGCCCTGCCCCTAAATTCGAAGACCTTGTCACCTCTGAGGAAGTACTTTTCACAGGTATAAAGGTAATCGACCTGCTCCAGCCCTACCTGAAAGGAGGAAAAATAGGCTTGTTCGGAGGAGCCGGTGTAGGAAAGACCGTCGTTATAATGGAACTGATCAACAATATCGCCAAAGGACATAACGGTTATTCCGTCTTTGCAGGTGTAGGCGAACGGACTCGTGAGGGCAATGACCTTTTGCGGGAGATGATCGCATCTGGAGTGATCAGGTATGGCGATGAATTCAAGAAGACGATGGAAGAAGGAAAATGGGATTTGAGCAAGGTCGACTACGAAGAGGTCAAAAAATCCCAGACTACACTGGTATTCGGACAAATGAACGAACCTCCCGGTGCCCGTGCGTCGGTTGCACTTACCGGTTTAGCAGTAGCTGAATCGTTCCGTGATATGGGTGGTGAAGGTAGTGATACACTACTATTTATCGACAATATTTTCAGATTCGTACAGGCAGGATCCGAAGTATCTGCGCTGTTGGGACGTATGCCTTCCGCCGTAGGTTATCAACCTACACTTGCCTCAGAGATGGGAACACTACAGGAACGGATTGCCTCCACCAGGTACGGGTCTATCACATCAATCCAGGCCGTATATGTACCCGCCGATGACCTTACCGACCCGGCACCGGCTACTACATTCAGTTATCTCGATGCAACCACGGTACTTAGCCGCAAGATCGCTTCATTAGGAATATATCCCGCAGTAGATCCTCTGGAATCATCATCCCGTATTCTCGATCCGCATATTGTAGGTGAAGAACATTACAACACCGCGATGCAGGTAAAGCAAATCTTGCAACGATATAAAGAATTGCAGGATATCATCTCCATATTAGGGATGGAAGAACTTTCGGATGAAGACCGTCTCACAGTGAACCGTGCCCGTAAGGTACAGCGGTTCTTATCTCAACCCTTCTTTATGGCAGAACAGTACACCGGTCAGCCCGGCGTGATGGTTTCTATTGAAGATACTATCAAAGGATTCAAAATGATCCTCGACGGAAGCCTGGATCATTATCCGGAAGCGGCATTTATGAGCGTGGGCACCATCGAAGAAGCAATTGAAAAAGGCGATAAACTGATGGAGCAGAGCCAATAACCTGATGTGATGATTTATTGATTTAAGATTGACTGAGATTGACTAAGATTGAGTAAGATTGAGTAAGATTGAATAAGATTGAATAAGATTGAATTCCAAATCTTGTGTCTTGATCCTTGGTTCTTAGTTCTATTTTCAATTAATTGGTAATTGGTAATTAGTAATTGGTAATTTAGATATATGACGCTGGAAATTCTTACACCCGAATCTGTTTTTTATAGAGGTGAGGCAGACTCCATTACCCTACCAGGTATGTTGGGATCATTCCAGATACTGAACAACCATGCTCCCATTATTTCATCGCTGACAAAAGGAGTACTTTCTTTCATAGTGAAGGGTAAAATCCGGCAGATCGAAGTTTCAGACGGATTAATGGAAATGCACGACAATAAAGTAACGGTTTGTATTGATAAAATCCATTGAAAATAATGAAGAAGCTCACAATATATTTTCTTATCGTTCATACAATCATGCTACTCATTACGGGATCCGGCATTTGGTTTATCCTGAATAAGTTCTTTCCGGAAACGATGGTTGACTACTACTTCATTATTCCTCTCTTTTTCTATCTGATGGGGCTCATTTTCATTTTTCAGTTCAGGCGCACTCCCGTCGACGAACCCAAAAAGATGGTCAACCTCTATATGCTTATGCGCATGATTAAGATATTCATGTCGGTTATACTCATACTCATATATTGGTTTTTAGACAAGCCTCATATTCGTAATTTCGCGATTATCTTTATCATTTTCTATCTTGTCAACCTGATTTGGGAAACATATATCTACATCAGAATGGAACTCTATTTTAAATATAAGGATAAACAGCAAAAAAACTCCCGAAAGGATATTGAGTTATGATGAAACGAGCATTATATATATCAGGTCTGTCACTGATTCTTTTTCTCACAGCTTCTCCGGTATGGGCATCAAACCAGGATGAAGCAAAGGAGGAACTAAATGCAAAAGAGTTCATCACGGAACATTTGGCAGATTCTTATGAATGGCAGATTGTGAGTAACGGCACTAAGTATATCGCTATTCCCCTTCCGGTAATATTGCACAGTAAAACCACGGGATGGCACCTGTTCCCCTCTTCACATTTTCACCACGGGGCAAACTCTTATAAAGGATTTGAGATCGCAGCTGAAGGGAAATACAAGGGAAAGATCATGGAAACGGATGCAGACGGAAGTGCCTCTCGCCCACTTGATCTCTCACTCACCAAAAATGCAGCCTCACTGCTGTTTGCCTCCTTACTGGTTATACTAATCATTATGGGGGTAGCCCACTCACTGAAGCGAGATCCGATGAAACCCCGGAAAGGGTTCACTGGATTGATCGAGATGCTCGTCCTCTCTATCAATGATGAAGTGATAAAACCTTCCATCGGCAAAGATTATCAAAGATATGCCCCTTATCTGCTTACCGTCTTCTTCTTTATCTTCACGAATAACCTGTTGGGATTAATTCCTCTCTTTCCGGGAGGAGCTAATGTGACGGGAAACATAGCCGTAACACTCGTGCTTGCTGTTGCTACATTCCTGATAGTCAACCTGACGGGAACAAAAGAGTATTACAAGGAGATCTTATGGCCTGATGTCCCTACCTGGCTTAAGGTGCCTATCCCTTTGATGCCGATAGTGGAGATTGTGGGGACGTTCACCAAGCCTTTTGCATTAATGATCCGTCTTTTTGCAAATATGATGGCCGGACACTCCATCGTATTAGGACTGACAATGCTTATTTTCATCACGGCGAGCATGGGGATGGCCATCAACACTTCCATGACTGTCCTGTCGGTTATCTTCACCGTTTTTATCGATCTAGTGGAGTTATTTATCGCTTATATTCAGGCATATGTCTTCACGCTGCTTTCAGCTGTCTTTATTGGCCTCGCACGAATAGAATCCCATTTCGAAAAGAAGAAAGCGGTTGAAACAGAGAAGGCTGCATAAGTTTCGGCATCAGCGGTGAAATGTTTGTTATTTAGAAACGAAGTGATGTTAAATAATCCGAAATACAACGATCTTCCACAAATAGTTTCATTAACTTTGCCAGGATTGATTTCTGCTTTGTGAACCGGGCAGGAAATTATTCAATGGAAATAAGGTTATTTTTCAGATAAATAAGTTATTCATGGTGAAGCGAATCATTATATATCTATTTTGTCTTTCCATTACTTTGCAGTCGATGCTAGGACAGTTCCTGTTGTTGGATCATACGACAGGTTCTTTTGGCCTGTTGTCTTCGGGTATCTCCCTTTTCTCAGATAGAACCGAAACCGCTCAGGGCCATGTAATGAAGGTGTCGGAAAGGGATCTACACGATACTCATGAAAATCAAGCTCAGAAAGATGATAATACAGGCAATTTGAAATTTGTACGTGATTCGGTTATGGAGCATCTGTTTTCTCCTTCCAATTGTCCGAATGAAACAACCCATATTTTCACAACTTTCTCTTTTCTTTATATAAAGAATAACATCGATCTAATTGTTATTGAAGAAAGGATCAGCAATTTTGTACACTTTTATGCATCTTTTTTTAGAAATATCCAAATAGGACTTCCCATTGCAAAGATCATATATCCTTTCCACAACTTCTACTAAAATCACCGGAAAACATTTTAAGAATGGACGTTGTTACTAATAAGATCACAGCCGGTTCTTAGTTCATTATTTTTTCATATAAAGACTTTTCTTTCTTTACTTACTATCGCTCTGCTATAAAACGTATATAACTATGTGGAGAATGGAGAAGGGTTACGTAAGTAATATAGAAATAGTTTTCCGCCATGTATGAGGTTGGCGGTATGCTGCACTGGCCGCTTCTTTACACAGATGCAGTTATATTCTTCAAAATTTGATTATCATTTAATTAAAAAACAGTATAATATGGTACTACTTACAGTTTTATTACAGACAGTCGGCACGCTGCTACAGGTAAGTGCTGATGGTTTAGGATCTTTGGGAGCAGCCATAGGTATCGGTCTTGCTGCCATTGGTGCAGGATACGGAATCGGTAAGATCGGCGCATCTGCCATGGAAGGGATTTCCCGCCAACCCGAATCGACTTCAGATATCAGGATGAACATGATCATTGCAGCGGCACTTATCGAAGGAGTAGCATTGTTTGCAGTGGTTGTCTGTGGTTTTATTCTCTAACCAATCCAATAAGGTATGTCATTACTTACACCCGAACCCGGTCTTCTGTTCTGGATGCTGATCTCTTTCGGCATCACTGTGTTTGTGCTGGCAAAATTCGGATTTCCCGCCATACTCAAATCGGTTGAAAAGCGGAAAAATTATATCGAAGAATCGCTCCTTGCTGCGCGTAAAGCCCACGAGGAGCTGGCCGGCATAAAGGAGACCGGCGAAGCCATATTGGCACAAGCCCGCAAAGAACAAGCGGACATCCTGAAGGAAGCCGCCCTGCGACGGGAAACGATGATAGAAAAAGCCCGTGAAGAAGCTCGTATGGAATCGGAGAAACTGATCGCTTCGGCACGACAGCAAATCGGCGCAGAGAAAGAGGAAGCCCTCCGTTCAATCCGGAATGAGGCTGCCACACTATCGTTGACCCTCGCCGAAAGGATATTACGGGAAAAACTGGGAACTGAACAGGAACAGAAGAAGATGATCGACCGCCTGTTCAACGAAATGGATATCTCAAAATCGTAAACAGTGTATGAACACCGGACTCATTTCTTCACGTTATGCGGAATCCCTGCTGCAATACGCCGTCAGCCTGGGACAACAGGAAGAGGTATATGACAAGATGAAACTGCTTTCGGAGATATTTATGAAAATGCCCGCATTACGCCATGTAATGATGAACCCGTCGGTATTGATCGGGGATAAGAAGAAAATTCTCGTGACAGCTTGTGGTGGCAGTATGCCATCGTCACTCTCCAGAATGATCGACCTTATCCTCAGGAATGAAAGGGAAGAAGTTTTGCAATATATTACCCTCCGTCTTATCGATCTCTATAGAGAAAGATTCAATATTCAGCGTGGAAAGTTAGTTACCGCAGTAGCTATCGACGGAGAAACGGAACAGAGGCTTATTGCCCGGATCAAAAAAATGGTAAAGGCGAATGTAGAAATGGAATCTGTGGTCGATCCCGGAATCATTGGTGGTTTCGTACTCACTTTGGGGGATTTCAGATGGGATGCAAGTATATCGGGTGAACTGGCCCGTATAAGGAATAAATTTCAGAAAGATTGAAGAAGATTGAACGAGATTGAATGAGATTGAACGAGATTGAATGAGATTGAATGAGATTGAACGAGATTGAATGAGATTGAATGAGATTGAACGAGATTGATAAAGACCTAGGGTTTTATATTCTTAACTTCTTAACTTCGTAGTTCTAATTTTCAACTTCTTAATTTTTCACTTTTAATTTTTTAATTTTTCACTTTAATATACATGTCCAATAATAATATCAGGGTAAGCGAAGTCTCCGAGGTGCTTCGGATGCAACTCGAAGGGATCGATACCGGCATTCAATTCGATGAGACAGGCACGGTCATCACGGTGAGTGATGGTGTTGTACGGATTTTCGGCCTACGTAACGCGGAAGCGAACGAGTTGTTGGAATTCGACAACGGCATGCGGGCTATCGTGATGAACCTCGAGGAAGACAACGTGGGAGCCATTCTGTTGGGTAGCTCCAGTGAGATCAAAGAAGGGTTCACCGTGAAGCGTACCGGACGTGTAGCCTCTATTTTTGCAGGAGAAGGGATGCTCGGCCGTGTAATCTCTCCTACCGGTGAACCGGTCGATGGCAAGGGGCCATTGGCAGGAGAACTGACAGAGATGCCTATGGAACGGAAAGCGCCCGGTGTGGTTTTCCGTCAGCCTGTCAATACTCCTTTACAGACCGGCTTGAAAGCCGTAGATGCCATGATCCCTATCGGCAGGGGCCAGCGTGAATTGATCATCGGCGACCGGCAGACCGGAAAAACCAGTATCGCCATCGACACCATCCTCAACCAGCGGAAAAATTTCGAGAACGGTGACCCGGTCTATTGCATCTATGTGGCGGTGGGACAAAAAGGCTCTTCAGTAGCCTCTATCGTCAAAACGCTTACCGACGGGGGCGCCATGGATTATACCGTGGTGGTCTCCTCCAGCGGTTCAGATCCCGCCTCCATGCGGTATATCGCACCCTTTGCAGGCGCAGCCATCGGAGAATACTTCCGCGATACGGGCAGACATGCCTTAGTGGTCTATGACGACCTCTCCAAACAGGCGGTAGCCTACCGGGAGGTGTCGTTGATCCTGCGTCGCCCGTCAGGTCGTGAAGCCTATCCCGGAGATATCTTCTACCTTCATTCCCGATTACTGGAAAGAGCGGCCAATATCATTTCCCAGCAAGATGTAGCAGTCCTGATGAACGATCTTCCCCCCAGTTTGGAAGGGAAAGTCAGGGGTGGCGGTTCCCTCACTGCCCTGCCTATTATTGAAACACAGGCAGGAGACGTATCTGCTTATATTCCCACTAACGTCATCTCCATTACCGACGGACAGATATTTCTGGAAGCCGACCTTTATAATAAGGGGATCCGTCCCGCCATCAACGTAGGTATTTCCGTCTCCCGCGTTGGAGGTAATGCCCAGATTAAGTCGATGAAAAAAGTGGCCGGTACGCTGAAGATCGACCAGGCACAATACCAGGAGCTGGCAGCTTTTTCCAAATTCGGTGGTGATATGGATGCCGTAACAGCCATGACCATTGATAAGGGACAAAAGAATGAGCGGTTACTTGTCCAGCCTGTACACAGTCCCATGACCGTAGAGCAACAGATTGCCATCCTCTACTGTGGCACCCACGGCCTTCTCAAAGAGATCGCTCTCGAGAAAGTGGCGAAATTCGAAAAAGAGTTTCTTGCTACGCTGGAGGCAAGTCATCGACACGATGTGCTTGACCCGTTGAAAGAAGGAAAAATAGATGATGGGATCTGTAAAATTATTGAAGAGGTGGCGGCAGATACCATAAAAATAATAAATTCCTGAAACGATGGCACAACTGAAAGAAATAAAAAACAGGATACAGTCAGTGCGATCCACACAAAAAATCACATCGGCCATGATGATGATATCTTCTGCCCGGTTGGTGAAGACTCAACGCCTCATCCAGAGCCTCTACCCCTATGAGCAGAGTCTGTACCGGATGTTACAGTTGCTTGCCGCAGGCCGGGAAGAGAGTATCGATTCCCCTTTCCTGCAAACACGTGCCGTCAAACGGGTCGCCATCGTGGCATTTTCCTCCAATACCGGATTGGCCGGCAGGTTCAACGACGATATTGCTGAAAAACTAAAAAAAGTAGTGGCCAACTATATGCCGCTGGGAAAAGAAAATATTCTTCTTTATCCTATTGGGGAGAAAGTGGCAAAAGCGGTACGGAGTATGGGATTCAAACCGCAAGGAGATTACAGTGCGATTAGTGAAAGTCCCTTTTATCATAACGCGCAACAGATTGCCGGAAAACTGATGGAGATGTATCAGAAAGGAGAAATAGACCATGTGGAGTTAATCTACCACCACTTCCTCACTAAAGGTTCGCAGGTGATAATCAACGAGCCGTTCCTCCCTATCGAACCGAAAATACCCGATGGAGAAAAATCTGCTCCAAACTATATAGTGGAGCCCGACAGGAGAACCATTCTCACGCAACTCATTCCTAAGATCCTGAAAGTAAAATTCTATACCGCACATCTCGACTCGGTCACCTCGGAGCACGCCGCACGTATGACGGCCATGCGGATAGCTACCGACAATGCGGATGATCTCAGTGAAGAACTTACGCTGGAATACAACAAATTGCGACAGCAATCCATCACCAACGAATTGCTCGACATTGTCGGCGGCTCGTTCGGTAACGCCTAAAGGAATAACAGCTATATTGTATTATTTCTTTGCGGAAAAGTTTCGAGTATGGACGAAAGATTTGAAAAAGGCAGAAAAAGAAAGCCATCCCCCGATAAAGGACGGCTTTCTTGATTTTGACACTTTGTGCCTTAGGTTAGGTTTAGATTCAAAGATTACAGGACAAATCCTATCTTTATGGTCGGCGCCGCTAAAAAGCCGATGCCATGGCTGTCCGCCTGTAATTGTTTCAGTCCCGGTTGCGGCTGGATACCCGACATTCCGTAGGTATAAGCCAGCGGGTCTATCTGAACGCCGATATACAATGCGGGCAGAACAAAATAATCGATGCCCGACGTAAACGCCGCTCGCAGGTTCCAGGTCTCACCGATGGACTTCCCCATGGATTCCGCCTCATCATACTTCTTCTCATTCAGCCCGTAAGCAAACCCCACGCGCAACCCGCTGTACCAATACAGGTTATCGATTCGGGTTGGGAAATACCTGTCGGCTCCCGCAGAAACATTATAGACGAATGTCCGCGTGTTGGGCACCGCACGGTAATCCGGTATTCCACCGTTTGCCACGTCGCCGGTACCCGGAACGCCGGTATAACCGGGGGTATATGCGAAATGAAGCCCTCCGCCCAGATTCAGTTTCCACGTGTCGCTTACAAACCAGCCGGCTTCGAAACCGACCTGCAGTTTTTTATCGCTCCAATTCGTGGAAAATGCAGCCGTTTCATAGCTATCGAGGGCGCCTTCCGGCGCCTCGATGCTTGCATAGCTGTTGTAACTCACGGTCGCCGAGAGCGTGACATTGCCTTTGGCAGGCCCGTTGCCTGTCTGGGCGAGCACCGTGAAACAAAACAGGGGCATGATGGCTGTCAGTAAAAATTTTATACTATTCATATTCTTAGTTTTAACTTCGTAATTATTGCCATCAACGGATTGTGTCATAGCTCGGCCAACGCATCTTCATATGCTTTCTTGGCGGCGTCGGCTGCTTTCTTGGCGGCGTCGACCACTTTCTCCTGAGCGTCTATTTCTGATGTAAGCGCTTCGATCAATTCTTCCTGAGAAGTGATACCGGAAATATCCGCGTTCGCATTTTCACGGTCTTTAATCCTTTGTTCCCGATCCGCTATTAAAGAATCAATATCACTTGCCCTGTCGTAAATATCCCATAATGCACTATATTCTGCAAATAATTTATTCACATCGGTCTGTGCTTTCTGCCATGCGAAATAGGCTTCCACCACATCGGCAAATTGTGCGTTGTATGTGTCAATAGCCGTTTTTATTTCAGCCAGCTTATCGGCATCGCTCAATACATCATAAGCATTTTGATAGCGATCCAATTGATCTTGGCAATATTGTAAATAAGAACCGGCATTTTCCAAAGAATTCTTCACATTATTTTCATTCTGGATGGCTATCTGATAGTCATTCTGTTTACTCCATTCGTCAGGAGTGCCTTTGGCGTCTTCCCACGCTTCTTTGGCTATTGCCGAATTTTCTATTGCCGTTTCGTATTCTCCTTCCCAGAATTCAAGCGTACTTTGAGCATCGTCCTTCCATGACTCTCTTTCGCGAATTTGTATTTCCAACTGGCGCAGATCTCCCACTTCCGGATAAATGATCTTATAATAATAATACGTCTGGTTCAAGTCCGCGTTTTCTATTTCGACCCATTTATATCCGAGGGAATTCGGAGTATAATCAGCTGAAGGGAAAGAGATGTATTGACTAAAAGTCCAATCATTGATGACATTATAAAAATCGGTATTGAAAACAGGCTGAAGTTTATCACCGGTTTTATTATCTAAATCATAGTATTCTTCACGCAATGAAGTAATATTTCCGTCATTCCAGGCTACAAGATATTCATTGTATTTGGCATTTGCAATTTCATATAGTTCCTGAGGATTGTCGTTATAATCGGCGTACTGTTTATACGTCTCAATTTGCGCTTTGGAAAAAGCTATATCCCTGTTATTCTGTTCGATGTTTTTCGCTTTTGATTCTTCCAGGCTGACCAGGTCATTTTCCGCTAATACTAAGTAACTTTTCATTCCAGAAAGAATTTGTTTAGCAGTATTTAACTCACTCACCTTTTGAGCATATTTGCCGGCCAAAATCTGCAACTTTTGTTTTTCCGCTTCGGCAATGTCATCCTTAAGTCCGGTTAATGCTTGCTGAGCTTCCAACAAAAGCTTTTCGGCTTTGGCCAGGTCAACCTGCAACTGGGTTTCTGCAAGTTGCAAATCATTGGCTATTCGTTTTAACTCAAGTTCATTCTCTTTCTGTTGTAAAACCTGAGCATCGAGCTGGCTTTGCAGTGCAACTTTCGCTTGTTCGTTTTCGGTTTCCTGCAGTTTGGCCTGCAATTTGATAATTTCAGTTTCAGCCGCGATTTTCAATGCGTTGGCCTTTTCGGCTTCCGCCTGCGCGTTTTTTAAGGCAACGTCAGCGGCAGCTAAAATCTTTGTCGCTTCGGCCTCAGCCGCCTTCATCGCTGCTTCCGATTTCAAGAGCTCCGATTTGGATTTTCGCAGTTCTTCCACCGAAAGTGATTCTTCATTTTCCACACACGATGTGAAAATAAATACTCCGAGCAGGAATGCTCCTAATAAAACTTTTCTTTTCATAAATCAAACAATTTTAATAAATTTGTAATACAATAATTTCTATTATTGATAAATAATGCATTGATTTTCCCCTATATATTTCCAACCTATCATACCGGATTGTTGATTTTTTATCCAATTTTGCTTTCCTTCCCCGCATCCTTGCGATGATATACGGGAGCAAAAGTTGTTTTTTCTTTTGCAAAAGTCGGCTGTTCACCCCTATTTTTTCTCACGGGTTCCCGTGATTTTTCACCTTTTTTGTTTTTAATAATGCAAAAGTAGAGAGAAACAAATTACAGCACAAGAGGCGAAAATACTGGAAATGAATATCCTGCAATTTGATATACATATCCTGCAAAATAGATGATTAACCGGTATATTTTTTCCGTATGTGTTGTTTTTCAAAAAAATGGCGTAAATTTGCAATTACAGGATTTCACATTACTTTATCTTCAAAAACAAATATTTCTGAATGGATCGAGCGCGTAAGAACAAAACGGAGCCCCCGTTTACAGGGAAAATTATTCTTTTCCTTATCGTCATTGCCGTTCTTTCGTGCAAGGAAAGGGATGCGCCGGTTATCGGAAAAGAGGATGCAAAGACGGATGCGATCCTATCGGAAGCCGTGGACTCACTTTAGAGCAACCTACCCCATGCGCGCCGCCTGCTGCAAAAAGCCATGGAAGAAGCGCCCGACAGCATCGGTTTCTACGAGGCACTTAACACTTACGGTTTGGCCTGGTTCGTGGCGGATCAACCCGACTCGGCGCGGATGGCTGCCGGCCGGGTACTGACATTTGCGGCACAACAAGAACCGTCTGACCGCATCCATCTCCTTACGGCAATGTCCTATAACTCCATGGGGAACTGCTACGGCCTCACCAGGCAACAAGATTCGGCGCTCTATTGTTTCATGCTGGCCTTACACTACTACGAACTGACGAGCGAGCGTGAAAAAGCCCCCGATGTCTGTATCAATATCGCCGATATGCACATGCGAAAAGGAGATTTCGCCAACAGCGCGTTCTATTACCGGAAAGCACTGTCCATCAGCGATTCACTGGGCATGACGGATCAAACCGGGTTCCCTGTCTATACAGGATTGGGACAACTATATATGGAATTACGGGACTTCGACCTCTCCGACCATTATTTCCGGCTTGCGGAAAATCAATATAAAAGGCAGACGCTGAATGAGCAATTCTTTTACTGCAATACCCGAGGAAATTATTACTTCTTTAAGGAAGAATACGGGAACGCCCTCCCTTGGTTCGAAAAAGGGAAAGCATTGGTCGTCCCCGGCGGATACCGGTTTTCCGAAAACCTGGTCAATGTGAACCTCGGGGAAATTTATTTCCACCTGGACAAGCCCGATTCGGTACGCTATTACCTGGACAAGGCGCATGCCTATTTCTCAGCCATCAATGAACAGACATTCCTTTACCATATCGGGACGATCAGGGCAGGCATGGCCTTGAAAGACAATGACCCGCGACTGGCGCGGCGTTACCTGCAAAACAGCGCCGCCACAGGGATAGAACCAAGCCTTACGGGCATTCGAAACAAGTATATACAAGATTATTTTGCCCGTACGGGCGACTTCAAACAAGCATACTCCTATCTGTTGAAAAACAGGGCGATGGACGATTCAATCCGTTCGGAACGGACCATGATGCGCATCGCCGAAATAGATATGCGCTATGGCCAGGATACCACCCTTATGAAAAAAGAAATGCTTATCCAAACCCAGGCATCCAATATAAGGTCGCTCCGGATGAGGAGCTTCGTATGGGTAACGGTCAGCCTGTTGATCGTGGCTATGGCGGTAATTGTGTCTCTGGTCATGAAAAAGCAGAAAGACCTGCAATCGATGATCTTTCATGACCAGATGACCAAACTCAAATTATCCAATATCCGCAACCGTATATCCCCCCATTTCGTATTCAACGTGCTCAACAGGGAAATAAGTTCCGCGGAAGACGCCGGACACTCCCACCTGAAGGGCCTGGTGATGTTGCTGCGAAGAAGCCTTGAACTGACCGCACAGACTTATGTGACGCTTGCACAGGAACTGGAGTTCGCCCGGGCATATATCAGTCTGGAGCAGGAAAGCCTCGGCGATGGCTTCCGGCTCGAATGGCACATCGATCCGCATATCGACACAACAGCCGTTTTCGTACCTCCGATGATCATCCAGATACCGGTGGAAAACGCCATCAAACATGCTTTACGCCAAAAAGAGGGAGAAAAAAGACTATCCGTCCGTGTGGAAAACGAAGGGAATGGCTTCCGCATCCTCATCCAGGATAACGGTCCCGGTTATTCGCCGGGGAAAAGGGACCCATCGGCGGGCACCGGTACCGGACTAAAAGTATTATACCAGAGTATAGACCTGTTCAACCACAAAAACAAGGAAAAGATACTCTTCCGCATCCTTCGTTCGGACGAAGAGGGGTTGGGTGGAACAAAGGTCTCGGTTTACATACCGAATAATTATAAGTTCGAAAACGTTTGAATAAAACAGTCAGATGACATGATACACAAAATGTACACCGTGGCGGTGGTCGATGATGAACCGGTCTGCATCCGGAACCTGCGCCAATCGTTGGCAGGCTTTCCCGAATTAACCCTCGTGGGGGAATCCCGGAAAGCGGAAGAGGGGATCAAGCTGGTACTGGAAAAAACCCCCGACCTGCTTTTCCTCGACGTGGAACTGCCTGAAATGAGCGGAGTGGAACTGTTACATAACTTGCAATACCGCATTACATGGCCTATGCAGGTGGTGTTTTATACATCCTACCAGAAATATTGGCTCGACGCCTTACGGGAATCCGCTTTCGATTACCTGCTTAAGCCCTATGGGCATGAAGAATTCTCATTGATCATCCGTCGTTTTTTTGAACACGCAACCAGACAAAAGAATCTACAGTTTTTCGACCGGAAATTTTCCGAATTGCTGCCGGCAAACCAGATCTTTATGGTGCCTGATGTTACAGGATACCAATTGCTCCGCATAAACCAGATCGGCTATTTCACTTATATCAATTCGCAACGTCAATGGAATGCTGCTTTGACCGACGGTAAACAGGTTTCGTTAAGAAGAAACACAAAGGCGGGCGATATATTGGAGGCTTCTTCTTCGTTCGTTCAGATCAACCAACGCCAAATCATCAACCTGAATTATCTTTGCACGATCAGGGGAACGAACTGCCACCTGGTCCCTCCGTTCGACGGGGAGGAAAACCTTTGCGTATCACGAAACTATATGAAGACTTTACAGGAAAAGTTTTATCAAATCTGAAACGAGCATCAATTGTCCCTCGTTACTTTTTCTCACGGTTTTGCGTGATTTTTAGCCTTTTATTTTATTTTCGCAATAGAAATTACAAAAAGCTTACGTTTCTTTCCCTATCTTTACAGCCTGGAAATAGGGGGTGAATAGCGGCCGCAACAAGCCGTAAACTATTTTTCACAAAAGTATTTGGATTAAAATGAATACGGATCAGAAGGAGTGCAGGATCTTATTGGTAGATGATCATGAGTTGATTCTTGATGGGCTTAGCCAGATATTAAAAAAAGCTTTTGCCCGGGGGGAAATTATCGGATTTTCAAACGCCTTGCAAGTGTTTGATGAGATAAAAAGAGGGACATACGACCTCTATATTATCGACTTACAATTGAAAGAGATGTCCGGCTTCGAACTGATCACCGCCATCCGTACGACACAACCCAATGCGCGTATTATCGTCGCCACTATGCACGAAGAGGTGTGGACCATCAACCGGCTGGCGGAAATGAACGTGGACGGTATCGTCCTGAAGAGTTCGGCATCCGGACATATCGTACAGGCGGTAAATACAGTATTGTCGGGCGACAGGTATCTTTGTCCCCGTTTTTCGCATTTAAAGAACCAGTATGTTTCGAAATATATGTCCCGGACAAAGAAAAAGACACCGCTCACCGCACAAGAGAAACTTATCCTCAAATATATTGTGGACGGACAAACTTCCCGCGAAATGGCCGAAACGCTTTCGTTGAGCGAGAACACAATAGAAACGCATCGAAAGAACCTGTTCGTCAAGCTCGATGTCCGCAACGCGGCGCAATTGGTGTCCGTGGCTTTATCAACCGGGATTGTGAATGATAAATTTCCAATTTGAAACAAATAAAATCATCATATCAAACGAGCACGATAACTGTTCTCACCCGAGTGCATGATTAAATGCGAGTTCCATACGACACCATTGAAAATAAATAATTTTAATCATATGAAACCGACATGATTAAAATAATCATTAAACACCCAAAGGGAATGATTATTTTAGTCATCAAAGGTTCCATATACCAACAAGAAAAAATAAAATAATCATATGAAACGAGCATGAGAATTGTTCTCACACAAGAACATGACTAAAAGCGAGTTCCATATGACACCATTGAAAATAAATAATTTTAGTCATATGAAAATCTTGTCAACTTTACTGTTTCTATTCCTTGCCATGTTCGTATTCCCGCAGGAGAAACCCACTTTAGATATTTTCCTGGAGCAAATTGCAGATAACAAATTGACAATGGATGAGAAATACGCGTTAATCCAGTCCACTGGTCATCTGGCGCTCACAGAGCAAATAACCATGAAAAAAGCCCTGTTGGAATGGGCGAAAAAAGAAAATGACAAAGCAAAATTGATTACGCTATACAGTATGCTGAACAATCTTTATCACAATTCCAAAGAGCATGAGATCGGGAAGATATATCTGGACAGTGCCATGTTGTACGTAGATAAGACCAACAATGTAGATGCCCTAGGAGCTTTATACTACCAACTGGGAAATTACTATTATACTGTTTCAGATATTACCACTGCCCATACACACTACTACAAAGCGATTGAATACTATGAGCAATCGGAAACCAAGCAGGTACTCCTTTCCATGATATATTACAGGGTCGGGAGTGAATATATTGAAAGGGAGGATACGCTTAGCGCCGGCAGAATAGTGCCTAAAATGCTCGCGATTGAATTGGATGAACCTTTCAAGATATATTATGACAATATCAATTCGTTTGCAGCTTCCTATTTTCATTTGAAAGCCGAAAAAGATCCGCTGAATATAGAAGCATATCTCGACTCATCATTATATTACTTAAGAAAGGCTGTCGATATATACCACAGTCATATTGACATTGCCCCAAATCCAGGTGGAGCCCGCAGGCTCGTATGCCAGAACTATTACAGAATAGCTAAAACCCTACAGGAACGGGGAGATATCGATGGAGCCTGGGAGAATTTAAAAAAAGGCGAACAATTGTTGGTAAACGATCCCTCGACAGAGTCCAAATATCTTGTGGCAAAAGGAATGTTACAGACGAAACGGGGGGAACTGGATGAGGCGGAAGTTTCATTGAAACAAGCGGAAGCATATCATGAAAGTGGTGAATTAAGTGCCCCTGGCCGGGAACTAAGCATTATATATGCCGGGTTAGCTAATCTTTATGCCGCAAAAAAGCAATATGGGGCAGCTTATGAGTACAAACAGAAAGAAAATAGGTTGATAACTCAAATCAACGATACGGAAAGATACAATATCATCAAGGAGTTGGAGACCAAGCATGAAGTGGAGAAAAAAGAAGAGAGTATCCGCCAGTTGACAGAGGTGAACGAGTATCAGCAAAAGGTGAAATGTAAAAGACAACTTAACAAAATAAAATCGGTCAAACAATTGGAGGGATAAATTTTTAGCCCTATATTTGCAGTATTAAAATCAATAATAATGCCGACATTATTTATTATTTTCGGGTTACGGTTTTACTTTTACGCAGACGAACACCTGCCAATACATATTCATATTGAAAATGGGGATGGCAGGGCAAAAATAAATATTGATCCCATTAAAACGGTGTATAACAAAGGAATAAAACCTCAAGATATAAAAAAAGCAATAAGGATTATTGAAACCTATCAAGATGAAATTATTGAAAAGTGGAATGAATTTCACGGGGAATGATCACTAAGAAATATAATAATGATGGAAACAATAAAAAATATATGGTTTGCCGATGGGCGTATTTATGTGCAGACTTCTGCGGGGGATACCTACAGTCGTCCGTTAGAAGCGTTTCCACAATTGAAAGATGCCACCGATAGCCAACGTAGCAATTTCCGTATAGGAAAATTTCTGGATGATGTGCGGTGGGAGGAACTGGACGAGGATATTCACATCAGCAGTTTTTTTGATACGGCAGAGCCGGATACTGACAACGAAATAGCACACATATTCAACCGTTTTCCACAGCTTAACGTGTCGGAAGTGGCACGCAGCATGGGGATAAATAAAAGCCTGTTGGCAAAATATATTTACGGCATAAAAAAACCATCAGCAGAACGCACCAGGCAGATAAAAGCCGCGCTGCATCTTCTGGGTAGAGAACTTACAGCCGTGTAAAAAAGAACTTTGTAACAGGCTTAAAGCTATTGGCATGCGCTATTGATCTGCTCGATATAGCTGAGCAACTCTTCCCTGCCCTGTCCTTTTTCGGATGAAGTGACAAAGACAGGCGGCAACTCCTCCCAGGTTTCCAGCAGCTTTTCCTTATAGGCGTCGATATTCAGTTGCAGACGCCCCGAACCAAGTTTATCGGCTTTGGTAAAGACGATGGCAAACGGTACGCCGTTCTCTCCCAGCCACTCCATAAACTCCAGATCTATCTTCTGCGGTTCGTGGCGTGAGTCTATCAGTACAAAAAGGTTGGTCATCGCTTCCCGCTCCAGGACATAATCCTCGATGATCTTACGGAGTTTATCCCGTCCCTCTTTTCCGCGGCGTGCATAACCGTACCCGGGTAAATCCACCAGATACCATTCATCATTAATCAGAAAATGGTTAATAAGCATCGTCTTCCCCGGAGTAGAAGACGTCATCGCCAGCCCTTTCCGGTTAGTCAACATATTGATCAATGACGACTTCCCCACATTCGACCGGCCGATAAACGCATACTCCGGCTTCCCGTCCTGTGGACATTTCCGGTAGTCGCTGTTACTTATCACGAATTCTGCACTTTTTATAATCATATTATTTTTTATTCAAAGATTCAAAAATTCAAAATTCAAAATTCAAGATTCAAGATTCAAAAATTCAAAATCGTTAAATCAACAAATCCCTTTTCATTTTTCATTCTTCACTCTTCATTCTTCACTCTTCATTCTTCACTCTTCATTTTTCATTCTTCATTCTTCACTCTTCATTCTTCACTCTTCATTCCCTACGTTCCACTCACTTTCCATTGTCAATTGTCCATTCCCCCTTCCCACCTTTTTTCACATGTGAAACCATCCAAAGCCCCAGTCCGGTGAATAGACCGTTCATCAGCAGCAGTTCATAACCTACCTGGTAACTGAATAGCTGTTGCATCACCATTTCAATGATAAAACAGAGTACGGGTGCGGCAATAGCCACATAGGGTACCCATCTGTCCACCGGCTTCACTTTACTGTATAACCCGAAGACATAGAGACCCAGCAATGGCCCGTATGTGTAAGAGGCCAATTTATAGATGGCAGTGATGATACTGTCCGACCCAATTGCTTCGATCAACAGTATGATAAGCACAAATGACGCACTAACCCCCACATGCACCATCCTTCTGGTACGGATATCCTTCTGTTCCTGTGCTTTTGTCTGAGAAACCGCCTTCATATTCAGGATATCCACACAGAATGACGTGGTAAGCGCCGTCAGTGCCGAGTCGGCACTTGAAAAGGCTGCGGCAACAATCCCTACAACAAAAATCCCCAACACCGTCTGACCCAGGTATTCACTGGCAATTACCGGTAAAATATTATCGGATACTTCCGGCAACACAATACCATTCTGTCCTGCATAGGTAATCAACAACACTCCTAAACAAAGAAAAAGGAAATTAATGGGTGCAAACGCCAACCCGTACGACACCACATTCTTCTGTGCATCCTTCAACGTGCGGATCGTCAGGTTCTTCTGCATCTGGTCCTGATCCAGTCCCGTCATCACGATAGTGATAAACATCCCGCTAAAGAACTGTTTGAAGAAATTCTGAGTGCTTGCCCAGTCGTCAAAGATAAAAATGCGTGAATGCGGACTATTCGAGATCGTCGTCACTACACCACTCAGATCCAGATTCAATCGCACAGCTATCTGCCAAACAATCAATATCAATGCTGTAATAAAAAGTATTGTCTGCAGCCAGTCTGTCCATATAATCGTCTTGATGCCGCTCTTGTGGCTGTAAAGCCAGATCACCAGAATAATCCCTATCACCGTCACCACGAAAGGAATTCCCCAGGCGTCAAACACCAGCGTCTGCAGGATAAAAGCCACCAGATAGAGTCGTGCCGCCGCACCCACGATTTTCGAGATCAGGAAAAACCATGCGCCCGTCTTATAGGATTTCGATCCGTACCGTTGATCCAGATAACCATAAATCGTGGTCAGGTTCAACCGGTAATAAAGTGGCAGCAACACATAGGCAATCACCAGATAGCCGAAGAAAAACCCGAACACCATCTGCATATACGACATATCCAGATTTCGCACCATCCCCGGCACTGAAACAAAAGTCACTCCCGAAATCGATGTGCCAACCATCGCGATAGCCACCACATACCATTTGGACGATTTATTGGCACGGAAGAAAGTATCATTGCCCGATCCTTTCCGGCTGGTGAGCCAGGAAATGAGCATCAACACGGCGAAATAAACGAAGATTACAATCAGGATAAAAGTGGATTGCATACAAAAAAGGTGTTGTTCCGAGATAAAATCGTGAATAGGAGTACAAATGTAAAAAACAAAGTGCTAAAGGGCAAATAAAAAGGGTTAAAACAAAATGAAGCGCCGGTTGTTTATAAAATAATATCCTCAGCGGTATCACGCAAGAGACGGCAGGTAGGTCCTGTATGAGTCGCTTGGAGATATATGGAAGGATGGTACAAAGTCAAATCATAATACAGATGGCAAAAGAAAAGATATGTCTCATTATTAACCCTATTTCAGGTACGGACTCCAAGAAAAACATCCCTGAGGAAGTAGCGGCAGCATTTGATCAACGGAAGTATGACCTCTTTATCCGTATCACCGGTTATCCCGATCATGCCACCGAGATAGCCCGCAAAGCAGCAAAGAAGAATTACAAATACGTACTTGTGGCCGGCGGCGACGGTACGGTCAATGAAGTAGCCAAATCGCTGGTGCATACCAATACCACGCTGGGAATTATTCCATCCGGATCGGGTAACGGGCTGGCCAGGGAACTGGGTATTCCACTGGATACCGAGAAGGCCATCAAGATCATCCTCCGGGAACATACGCGTACTATCGATTACGGCATGGCTAACGGCCATATCTTTTTCTGCACCTGCGGTTTCGGCTTCGATGCTTTTATCAGCGACCGGTTTGCAGAAGGCAAAAAGCGGGGCCCACTGGGTTACGTGCGTAATATCCTTGAGAGTGTGGTCGATTTCCGTTCGGAAGAGTACGAGATTACCACCGACAATGGAACTATAACCGAGCGCGCTTTCATACTGACATGTGCCAATGCATCGCAGTATGGCAACGACGCGCATATCGCACCGGGAGCCAGTATGGATGACGGCATGATGAATGTATCCATATTGAAACCTCTCAATGCCATCGAAGTACCTCAAACGACCATCCAGCTCTTTACGAACAATATCGACAAGAACAGTAAGATGACCTCTTTAATCACCCGCAACCTTCTTATTAAACGCTCCCGTGCCGGGATGATGCATGTGGATGGTGAGCCGGTGAGTACCGGCAATGAAATCAAGGTAGAAACTATCCATAAAGGGTTAAAAGTACTTGCTCCTGACAATGGTCTCCGTGGAAAAAAGCGGAGAGAGAGTGAAAATATCTTCAACTCCCTCACCCGCTGGTTTAATTAGACTTTTAGAAACTGTTTAAATTTTACCGAAATATTTTTTATAATTGGACTGTCTATTTTTCTTTGCTACTATTTTGGTCTCTTTTGCGCATCTTTTTCACTTTTTCCTTTTGATTTAGCCCGCTAAATCCGCAAGAAAAAAATAAAAAATCTATCCCAAAATAGAGTCAAAATAGTATAGCAATAAAATTTAAACAGTTTCTTAGAGTAGTACTATTGCAATCACACAATTATCTCTTCTTCCAGATGGTAATCTGCATTAAGCGGTTCTCCGTCAATCGCGACGATCTTTTTATTGCCCGGTTGATCTCCTGGGGATCGGACAAAAGATCAAACTGTGGAGCCAATGTTGCTTTTATGCCGTCGAGCGATGTCACCGGTTCCCCATCCCTTTTAAAACCTCCCGGCCATTTATCCCTTGGCGTCCTGGCCCTGTCCCATTCATAGTCCGACGCCAGTATCAGATAACCATTGTCGTTCAACCGTTCGTGGATGTGTGACAGGAACAGCAGCGGGTCGCTTAACTCTTCCAATAATGCAGGAATAATGATCAGGTCATATCCCGAATAGTTGGGTTTCAGGTTCATCGCATCTGCCTGCATGAATAGGATATTCCCCTTTACTTCCGACAAACCGAAATCAGCCAGTACAATATCGCGGTAGAACACCAGTTCACCTTCATCTTTCGTCGTATACCGCACATAACCCTGTTCCTGCAATTGGATGGGAATTCTTATCATACGTGCAGTAAAGTCGAGGGCGGTCACATCTTTGTATTTTCTTGCCAGTTCAAAGGCAAGCCGTCCCGTATCGGCATTCAGATCCAGAATACGTGCCGTGGCATTCTCCTTGAGCAAGTCATCCGCCAGTTCTGCCAGCCGGATAGTGAAAACGGGTTTATTATTCCAGGTATCACCCCAGTTGTTCTCACAGGATAGCGTCACCTCCTCATCCGTTTCATAATCCGCCTGCTGTATCACCAGTGGCACATCCGATTCTACATACCTGAATCCGGCATGTTGATAGAAATGCCGTCGGAAAGCGTATCTCGAGTGAATGGTAGCTTCGTTACCGGTCGATATCCATGAACCTCCCTTGATCAGATTATGCTTCCCATCGAAAGTCGGCGTGGAGAAATCGTCATACATCGGATGTACCTTAAAGCCGGGAAAACCGGTGATAGGAGTCTCGGTCCATTGCCACACATTACCGACCACATCAAAGAAATCTCCCTGTTCGAATGTATCCACAGGGCATGGCGATGTAAAATATTCCAGATTGATATTGGCCGGTGCTTGCTTCCATTCCGTCACCTCTGTCAATCCGGCCACTGTATGCAGGCGGTACCATTCTGCTTCGGTGGGTAACCTGAAGTTATGGCCTGTCTTCGCACTTTTCCAGTTACAAAAGGCTTTTGCTTCCAGATAGTTCACTTCCACCGGCCAGTTCCACGGCATAGGAATCTCTTCAGCCACAAGCCTCAACCGGTAGCCGTTCCCATCCTTCCTCCAGAATAGCGGCATCTGTGCCTGCTTAAAATTACGCCAGTTCCATCCCTCCTCAGTCCAATAATCCTCCGTTTCATATCCTTTATCGTCTATGAATTGAAGGAACTCCTTGTTGGAAACCAGATATTTCGATGCAGAGAAATCGGCTACCTTTTCCTCATAAGCGCCATATTCATTATCCCATCCATAAAGCGGATGATCTATGGGTTTTCCTAATTTCATTGTGGCACCTGCAACCGGTATCAATTCGTTAACCGGCGCCTCACCACCGGCATCGCACCGTTCGCCGAACCGGCCTTCAACCACCTGGTCCAAGGGCAGCTGACGGATCAACACTGAAGAGGTCTCCAGGTGGATCCGTTCATGCTCGATCCCCATCATCACAATCCAGAAAGGACTCTCCCAATCGATCGGCAACTCAAGCGGGGTATTGTCAATCACGTTCAGGATCAACTCTTTTGCCTGATCACGATAAACCCGTACCTCCGATACCGGCGGCCAGTCGTAATGGTTATTATCCAGATCATCCCAACTCATCTCATCCACCCCTATCGCAAAGGTCGACTCAAACTTAGGATTTATGCGCCGGTCGATGATCTTTGCCAGATAAAGTTTATTGATAAAAAAGACAGCAGTATGCCCCAGATAAAAGAGGATGATATGGCGTAACGGATCACCACGCATATAAAACACATCATCCGACTTCAACTGTGTATATAGTAACTCGTCAATTGCCCAAGTTTTCAGGAAATAATCCCGGATCTCCTGCCGTTTCTCTTCCGGCGAACCGGTTCTAAGATCAATTGTTTTGGTAATTAATTCTTTCATATTTTTTTATTTCAAGATTCAAAGATTCAAAGATTCAAAGATTTAAAGATTTAAAGATTCAAAAATCAAAAATCATTAAATCAACAAATCCCTTTTCATTTTTCATTCTTCATTTTTCATTCTTCATTATCCATTTTCAATTGTCAATTGTCAATTATCTTAACCGCCAGATATAATTTATTCATTACAAATTCCTCTTTGTTGGCACTCAATTTCTGCTGTGAAATTGTGGCAACAGGGAGGAATCCCAACTTTTTATAAAGTTCCAGTGCCGGCATGTTTTTCTCCCATACCCGAATCACGGCATAGGAATAATTCTCCGACTTTTCTTGTAAGTAGGTATTCAGCATCTTCGAAGCGATCCTCCGCCCCCGATAATCAGCATGCACCATTACCTCCGCTATATAGATTGCTTCTCCTACCGGGATATCACGACACGTATCAGCAGGAAAATCGGGATCTCTTTTTAAAGGGAAAGCGGCAAGCAATCCCACAAGCCGATTACCGACGAATGCCATACAACCGGATCCGTCTTGCAGTATATCATCCAATGTAACTTCCACCGTTTCACGGTCAATATGCTGGCTATAATCCCCGGTTGTAAAGGCATGCAGATAAAGCCCTATCAGTTGGCCTCTGAACTTAGGATAATTGTATTCATCCAGATCATAGATCTCAACTGTCCCTTTAATACTGTCCATATTCTTTTTAAACCAGCCGTAAAAGAGAGAACTTCCCGACACAAGATACATCGGTTTTCCCTTCGTAATGAACTTTATTATTCAACAAATTAAAATGAGGGATGTTCAAAAATTGGCGACACTTAACTTAACCACTTAGATATTCAGGTACCGGGCACTTAATCACTTAACCACCCGGGCACTCCCTTCCTTTACCAGCCGCCAACACGGCCACCGCCGCCACCCATACCGGAGAAGCCACCACCAAATGAACCGCTGCTCCAGTTTCCACCTCCTGATGAAGAGGATTTCGGTGGTATAGCCGCATGATTCACCGTATTGGAAAGCGTACTGTTGAGTGCATGGCCAAAAGCCGCAGGGTTAATGTATGTACCGCCATACCATGCGGGACGGTAAGAGTCAGGTTGCATGGAGGCCGAAAGGAAGGTTTTCTCAAACTTCTCACCCCACACTTTCTCCATATCCAGGGCAATCGCATAAGGGAGCAATTGCTCAAAAACGGCCGGTGTCACTGACGGAGGATTAAAAAACTGCAATTGTTTTTCTTCGGCAAAATCAAGGTACATCTTCAATCCCTCTATAGAAGAGCGATAATGTAATTTTCGCTCCCCGGGGCGCACGATCAGCCAGGCATACACCGGATACGCGACCACCATCAGTGGGAGTGTTATATAAAGCGCCATTTTATTCACCCGGAAACCAATCAGATTTTCATTTGCGAAATAGATAAGGATAAACAGATAGGCGATCATCACAAGCCAGGGAATAATATGGAATTTCAGATTGCGTCCTTCTCTCAGGACCGCCCCATATTGATGATTCAGACTTTTCCGATAAGCCTGCATCATATTTTCAATACTTCTATTATACTTCCCATCCAGATAAAAATTATCGCCTGATGAGAACAGGTACTGCATTACCACCCGCTCTTCAGGTGGAAGGGTTGCATCGTCCTTTTTCTTCATGGTAAGCGAATAGCATCTATCCTGCCGTATGCCGAATAACCCCTTTTTCCTGATCACTTCTTCTATAAAGATATAGCCCTTCACAGAAAGATTTACGATGGAAGTAGTAACAAGGTCGTCCAGGTACCACCCTTTGTACAGCATCCCCACACTTGCGGGCGAGAGCCCGTCCGGAGGTGTGAATTGAGGGATAACGACCGGCTTGGGCGGATCGATGCCAAATCGGCGCCAGGTATGGATATAGTAGAAGAAAAGCAATATGACAGTAATGATACTCACTACTGCCAGTCCATTTTTATCGAAGAAGGTCAGTTTCCGCGGTTGGACGGACGGAGGTTGCCGCACCGCTCCTTTAGTGAATCCGACCGAGAGGGTCAGCATTTCCTGTGGCGGCAAATCGACGGTGCCGATAAAGAGCGAACCATCCGCCCTGTTTTCCGCCACACAATTACTTTCAGTAGACCCGTAAGCACCGGCATAACACCGGTAGCTCAGTATCTCCGCCTTTTCCGGCAAATGCACTACAGCACTCACTGAATCGATGGTGCGATCAGATTCACCGTTCACGTTCCAGCTCAGTTCATCGTACTCGTCAAAGAAGCCGACCTGTCCCACTGTTTCATATACAATTTCATAGGAGTAAAATCCGGGCTGCAGCAATACATCTCTTTCACCCACATAAATGGTCATGTCTCCACCTCCGGTCTCGGTAAAAAACCCGACGGGATTGCCATCCTGCCGCACTTCGGTGATCTCATACTCCATCTTTATCCGGTTTCCTTCCCTATCCCGCCTTGTCAGCGGCAGCGAACGGGTGATGCCCCGTTTAAAGAGATCTCCCCGGGCGTAGATACGGATATGTTCACGCACAGTGATGACACCCGAACTATCCACGTTGATATCGGAATGGAACGTGTACACCTTTTCCTCCTGTGCTACCAGTACAGTGAAGGAAAAGAGCAGCAAAAGAGAGGAGATAAGTGACCGCATCAGAATTGTATCCGGGGAACCTCTTTTTCTGCCTCGTTATCAAGTTCGAAAAAGAGTGATTTGGTGAAGTTAAACATACCGGCTATGATATTGCTCGGGAATGAATCGATCACGATATTCTTCTCCCGCACCGTCCCGTTATAATATCGTCTCGATTTTTCGATATCCGACTCAATCACACTCAGCTGATCCTGTAACTGCAGGAAGTTCTGATTGGCTTTCAGTTCGGGATACTGCTCTGCGACAGCCAACAGCCGGATCAACGCAGCATTCAGGTTATTTTCTGCGGCTTCCTGCGATTTTATATCACCAGCCTGCATAGCGTTTGCCCGCGCCTGAGTAACCCGTTCGAAGGTGTCTTTCTCATGGGTGGCATACCCTTTTACTGTTTCCACCAGGTTGGGGATCAGGTCATGCCGTTTCTTCAACTGCACGTTGATACCACTCCACGCCTCTTCCACCATTGTACGTAATTTCACCAGTTTGTTATAGATTGATACGCCCCAAAGCAGCGCTATGACAACCAGTGCAAGAATAACCAATAAAATTCCCATATCTGTACCTTTTATTTGAATTGAAAACGGCATAAAGATACAATATATTTGCTGCTCTCAAAATGAACAGCAAATATATTTTCAGCATAACAGGTTTGATTACCCCTGATCAGATGATCTCTACCAGTGGCATCCCTTCCATTACTGTATCCCCCTGGTGAACGAAAATATGATGTACGGTTCCTGAGGTTTCCGATGCAATATCGTTCTCCATTTTCATGGCTTCGAGCACAAGAAGATCATCACCTTTTTCCACCCTGTCACCCTCTTTCACCATAATCTGAAGAATATTACCCGGCATCGGACACATTACGCAATATCCTTTGGGAGATTGAGTGTCATCGGCTCTCTGTACCTGCACACCCTCATTTTCGGGCGTATGCGGGATAACCTGGCCAAGAAGTGCTCCCCCCTCTTGTTCCGGCATGTGATTTTCAACCTGTGCATTCTCCCACTCTTTTTGCCGTTGTCCTTTCAGGTAATTTGCGGCAACAGCGGGAAATAATTCCAGCAGAAGTTCTTCTTTCTCATCTTTTGCAAGAGAGACGCCTCCATATCCTTCCAGAACGGGGTTTTCCTGACGTTTATAAGTAGAAGTATCATAAGGGACTTCTTCCCGTGTACCGGCAACTTGTAACCGGAATTCCGGATCTACCGGAACAGGTGTTTTTCCGTATTCTCCCTTTACAAGTGCTACAAACTGATTGGAAGGATTGGCATATTTGGGGCGGCCGTTCTTCAGGTTCAACGCCGAGCTCACAGCCTGTACTCCCACAATCTGGCTGGTGGGCGTTACCAGTGGTGGCAGTCCTGCGTCAAGACGGACACTGGGGATCAGTTTCATCGCCTCAGGAAGGATATCGAGCGAATTGACCTGTTTCAACTGTGCGACCATGTTAGTGTACATCCCTCCGGGAATTTCCGCCTCTTTGACACGTTCGTCAGGTTTTGGAAAATTGAAATAGGCTTCAATAGCATGGCAGGCATCCAGCAATGCCATTTCATCATTACGTTTGACCGCTTCAATAGCCAGATCAAACTTCTTGTCGATTTCAACCGGAAGGGTATCGGTCAATGGATTGAATGGCTTGGGGAACTGTTTTACGGCATCATATGCTTCCAATTCCTTCCGGATATCAAACAATTTTTCATTGATCTTCGCCACAGCCTCCATATCCACATCCAGCTCAATCCCCAGTCTCTTACAGAAAATATAAATCAATTCAATAGCCGGGGCTGCCGGCCCGCCTGCGAAATTCCAGATAACGGTATCTACGATATCCGCCCCATGGATGATGGCAGTGAGTACGGCTCCCAGTCCAAATCCCGGCGTACAATGGGTATGGAAATCAACAGGCACCTTCAGTTGTTCCTTAAACAAAGGTATTAGTGTGGCTACCCGTGAAGGTGGGATCAAACCGCTCATGTCTTTTATGGTAATCATATCGGCACCCAGGGCAAGCATCTCTTTTGCTTTATTCAAAAAGTATTCATCCGTAAAAATGGGTGTATGGGAGGAATGTCCGGTTTCTTGCTTCCGGGAAAGAAAACCAAATAATCCTCTTTTCTTCTTTTCGGGAGAAGGAGCCTCATCATATTTCGGATCTATGGTGTAACATACGGCACAATCAGCCATACCTCCATATTTCCTGATCGACGCTACACTCGATTCTATATTGTCCACATCGTTCAAAGCATCAAAAATACGCATGATATCCAACCCCGAAGCTACAGCATTTTTAAAAAATCCGTCGATAATTTCATCGGGATAAGGGACATAGCCGTACAAGTTCCGTCCGCGCGAAAGAGCGGTCAATTTAGAGACTCCCCCAACAACCTGATGGATCTTCTCCAACCTGTCCCAGGGGTTTTCATTCAAGAAACGCATTACCGAGTCAGGCACAGCACCTCCCCATACTTCCATGGCATAAAAATTGGCATCCTTGTAGTAAGGTAATACTCTGTCGACTTGCAATTGGTTCATCCGCGTGGCAAAAGCCGATTGCTGACCGTCACGTAACGTGAGATCTCTGATTAAAAGTTTTTGTGTCATACTAGTGGTTTTTTCTATTAAATAGGTTATACACTGCAAAAGTATAACAATAATAACTCACTTCCTACTTTAATTATGGAAAAATTTCCATAATTTGACCGAATAACTGAAAACAAAGAATTTCTCGAAAAAAAGCTGTAAATTTGACCTCAAAATAACAAATTTATATTTATGAGAAAACTCACTACTCTGATCCTGTCAAGCCTGTTTTTCTTACAGGCTTCGGCAATGGATGACGCACGGATGATGCGCTATCCCGACATCAACGGAAACCTGGTCGCATTTGTTTATGCAGGTGATATCTGGACAGTAAATGCCAATGGTGGTTCCGCAAAAAGAATTACCTCACACCGCGGTATCGAGTTGTTCCCCAAGATCTCACCCGATGGCAAATGGATCGCTTTCTCAGCCGAATATTCAGGAAGTCGACAGATATGGGTAATGCCATCCGGGGGAGGTACCGCGCGGCAACTCACCTTCTACAACCCGGTAGGAGAAATGCCGCCGAGGGGTGGATTCGATAACGTTGTGCTCGACTGGACACCCGATAGCAAACATATCCTCTTCCGGGCCAATCGCACGAGTTTCGGCGACCGTAACGGACGTTACTTCACCGTCAGTATCGACGGCGGATTTGAGGAACCGCTTCCCATCGTCAACGGTGGGTTCGCCACCTTTTCACCCGACGGATCACAACTCTGCTTCACCCCGGTCGACCGCGAGTTCCGCACCTGGAAACGTTATAAGGGAGGACGCGCCACAGACCTGTGGACATACGACCTGTCAAACGACCATTCACAACAGATCACTCAATGGACCGGTTCCGACCAGTGGCCCGTATGGCACGGCAATAATATCTTTTATGCTTCCGACCGCGATACGCGCCTTAATATCTGGCGCCATAACGTAACTACCGGCGAAAATGAGCAAATTACACGCCATAGCGACTTTGATGTGATGTGGCCCTCCGGCCGTAATGGCAAGTTGGTCTATGAAAACGGAGGTTATCTCTATGTGCTCGATCTTGCATCCGGCAGCAGCCGTAAGATAACCGTAGCCATCCATTACGACAATCCCAATCTGCAACCCTATTTCAAAAATGTAAAGGAATTTATTGGCAGTTATAGTCTCTCACCCTCCGGCAAACGGGCACTTTTCGAGGCTCGCGGCGATATCTACAGCGTACCCGTAGAAAAAGGAGAAATACGAAATCTTACCAATACTCAAGGTATCCGTGAAATCTCTCCCGTATGGTCGCCCGACGGTAAACAGATTGCCTACTACTCCGACGCGACCGGAGAGTACGAACTCTACATACTCGAAAATAAGGAAGGAGCAACCCCACGACAAGTCACCCACGGCTCCGCAGCCTGGAAGCATACGGCCGAATGGTCGCCACGCAGCACACACCTCCTCTACAGCGACCGCACTATGAAGCTATGGCTGGTGGATGTCGCCACTGGCAGGCAGACCGCTATCGACGAAGCGACTGCAGAAGAGATCAGAGATTACTCCTTCTCTCCCGATGGTGACTGGATAGCCTATAGCAAATCATCTCCCAACTACCAATCTGCACTCTGGGTATATCAGCTTTCCAGTGGCCGTAAGTATCAACTTACCGATGCCACTTTTTCCGACAGTAACCCGGTATTCAGCCGCGATGGAAAATTCCTCTTTTTCCTCTCCAATCGCGACTTCAACCTCGCTTTCAGCAGTTTCGAGTTCGATTATCTTTATAACAACGCTACCCGTATCTATTCCCTTCCACTACGTGATGACGGCACAACCCTCACTCCCTACAAAGAAGACAAGGAACCCTATGGTGGGGAGAAAGACGATAATGCGAAAAAAAACGGGATAAAAAGTACTGCAAAAGAAAAAGATAGAGATAGTGATAGTAAATTGTCGGAAGAGATAAAAGTAAAGATAGATATAGATAACGCACGAAACCGGATACAGGCGTTACCCCTGCAACCCGGCAACTATCGCATCATTGGTGCTGTAGAAGAGGGGCTCCTGTATGCCACCGGAAATAAGATCATGCGTTACAATATCAACGAAGAAAAAGCTGAAGATATCCTTGACGAGACTGGTTACGGCATCCTTGCGGCAGATGGAAAATCGTTTATTTATCGCCGGGGTAATAACTACGGTGTAGCAAAAAATCAGACAGGACAAGCTGCCGGCACAGGTACGATCAATCTTGACAACCTCAATATGAAAATCGATCCCCGTGCCGAATGGAATCAGATCTATGCCGATGCATTCCGTATTTTTCGTGACTACTTTTACGTGAATAATCTGCATGGCGTGGACTGGAAAGGTATTCGGAAAAGTTACGGAGCATTGCTTCCTTACGTACCCAGCCGATTCGATCTCGACTATATCCTCAACGAAATAGTGAGCGAGACCAATACAGGCCATGCATATGTCGACTGGGGTGATATCGCACGGGTAGACCATATCAATGGAGGACTATTGGGTGCAGAATTAGAAGCTGACCTTTCCACCGGCCGATACAAGATACGGAAAATATATCCCGGCGAAAACTGGAACGAAAGCCGTCGATCTCCTCTTACGGAAAGTGGCATTAACGTAAAAGAAGGTGACTATATCATCCGCATCAACGGGCAGGAGCTGACCACTGCGCAAAATCCTTATGAACTGCTCGAGAATATGGGCGACCGGCATATCGAACTGACAGTCAACAACAGCCCCTCGGCTTCGGGAGCAAAAAGCTATAACGTTAAAACTATCACAAGCGAACAGGAGCTAAGATATATGGACTGGGTGAATCAACGCAGGGAAATGGTCGACCGTCTCTCCGGCGGCAAGATCGGCTACATTCATGTACCCAATACGGCTGTCGAAGGCAATCGCGAACTTTTCAGGGGGATGTATGCCTACCATCATAAAGAGGCGCTTATCATCGATGACCGGTACAATGGCGGTGGCTTTATCCCCGACAGGATGATCGACCTGCTTAACCGTCGCACCTTAGTTTACTGGCACCGTAACGGATTGCCACAACCGATGAAAACGCCCGGTATCGCACATGACGGACCCAAGGCAATGCTTATCAATGGCTATTCCTCTTCCGGCGGTGACGCTTTCCCTTACTTCTTCCGTAAAACCGGAGAAGGCAAGTTGATCGGTACCCGCACCTGGGGCGGACTGGTTGGTATCTCCGGTAACGCCCGCTTAGTGGACGGCGGCTATATCTCCGTTCCCCGCTTCGGTATCTACGATCAAACCGGTGAATGGATTATCGAAGGTATTGGCGTCTATCCCGATATAGAGGTGATTGACCGCCCCGAAGAACTGGCCAAAGGAAACGATCCCTCTATTGAGAAAGCGGTAGAGGTACTGCTTGAAGAACTCAAAACCAATCCCCGTCCTCAGGTCACTGTACCCGCACCACCTAACCGTTCCCAATGGATTGAGGTGGAGATCGAATAGGTTTTGCATGTTAAATATAAAAGATAAAACCAGGGAACAAAGCGATAGTTCCTTTGTTCCCTGGTTTTATACTTATCTGTTATCTATCGTACGGTATTGGTTCGCCACGGGCTGTCAACTCATTATACAGAACCGTTTCCTCACTGTATTTCTTTAATCCTTCTATGGTTACTCCTAAAGCTGCGGCGATTTCTTTTAATCCTTCCCAATGGTTGGAAAGTGAGAAAAACGTATTCTACCACGGCACTATCAGCACTTTTACATAGTAATATACCAATACAACCATTTATGTTAGCTTGTTTTATCAACTTCCTATTTATCAGTACACCTCATTCCTTACACAACATAACTAAACTACGTAAAAGTAAGTGAATATAATCTTTTTAGTAAGATAATTCGCAGATTCTTTCATTTAAAATCCGTATTTTTTCTATCATATCCTCAAAAGGCAGAGATTCGCCATAAATCATTGTTTCCTGCATTGTGGCGTAATCTTTTCGCCATGCTTCTATAATATGGGCAGGAGGAACAATTCGAATACTTTTGGGGAGTAATGTTGAATAATCAAAATCTTTCAACCCGATAAATATCCGGCGATGTTCAATAACTGAGCGATACAGTCTTTCATCTGTCAAAGCCTCTTCCGCTATCTGAGTATTCATTATTTGTACAATATCGTATAAATGACGTGACATACGTTCCGTCCGCATCAAATCGTAGGATTTGGAAAACTCTTCATGCAGTAGGAACACTTTTTCCAAGAATGTACGTTGAGGAACAACCGCCCTTACTTCAAACTCCGCTTCACTAAATGGCGCGTCAGTGAACACTTTATCTATGAATGAATTGAGAAGGACAGGAACAACGGGCTCACTCATTGATCTCCCGCTAACTTCAACAAGTACTTTATGACGGATATAAGGCATTTTATCTTCAAAGACTGAGGAATATTCCACTTCGATAATCTCCGGATCTGTCGTCGTAACCGGAGTGATATTCACGTGAATAGTAAACTTACTTTTATCGACACCGATTTCTACTAACCTTTCACCTAAATCATATTGCAATTTCTCCCTGACAAAAGTGCAGGAAGCACGCCGGAGCTTGTCACTGATTTGTGTTTTAGACAATTTGCCACTGAACCCTAAATATTCACGGTCGATAGCTATATCCGCATCTTCCGAGAATCTACGGATCAGCCCCCAGCATTTACTAAGCGAAGTACCTCCCTTGAAAGAGCAATGTTCCCTGTAAGGTAATGAAAACAAAGCACGCAAAACGGTTGTCACCCACCAATCCTTTTCAATGATTTGCCCGTTTAGTCCGTTTTCAGCTTGCACCCTTTGTATAATATCCTGTTGGTCTTTTTTTGATAAGTCTATGTATTTCATTCTTCCAATAATTTTTTACGCACCCAGGCAGGAGCTAACTGAATATCCTTTTTTATTTCATCGGTAGGCACGTTCCTTAGGTGGGATTTGATAATTCCCATTTGAATATCTGTTACATTTCCTTCTCCGATTTCACGCATGGCGGTAACGATCAGCATCATCAAACGTGATTGATAAGCGAAATTACGCATTTCGGAGGTATGTTTGAACAAAATACCTTTTCCTTTACCGATAGTAACCCGACGGGGTGAACCGTCCGTGATGAATACCGCATTGGCCGGTACTTGAGTAGATAGTCCCAACAAATTAAGAACATACGCCCCCGTCGGAGCTATTCTCACTTTGTCCCGTTTGGCTATCCCATTGGCTATCTCCTCAATGCCGGGGGGTATGATCCCGCTTCCCCATTTAGTATCAATCTTCGGATAATAATAAATGCCGTGCGCCACACGAACAAGAATATCAGAACGGCATAAACGGACCAGTGCGGATCTGATGGCATCAGACGTGCCTATTGCCGCAAAATCATCCGGAAAGAAAAGAGTGCCACGTTCAGCAGATTCTATTTTTTGTTTTATTTCATTATAAGTACTTTGCATAATTAGCTAAGTTTTACTTTGCCACAAATATATAACAAATTTGTGGCAAAGTAAAACCATCTCTCTATACTTTCCCTCTTAGATAGTCTATAACGAATATATTATTTTTTGCAGTCAAAATTTATGTTGTGTTGAAAATGAATAGAATACTTACAGACAATAGGTTAGGATTGGATACCAACATAAATGGCTACGCAACATATGAATTGTTATGTTGTGCACAACATAAGATTTCGACCGCTACCATACATTGGAACCCTCTATGGAAAAAGAGTAAATTTGTATGCAAGAAGAATGTAGAGGACTCTTTCTTCAATGCCTTTACATCCTGATAGTATCTCTAAATGTGATTGTATTTTGTTCATTTCGTATGCCATGGTTATTTGTCTTTTGAATAGTTATATAGGTCTTTAGTTGTATTCGGGTTATCCCATGGAGGTTATTTCCCGGGCCACTTGGCTTATAACTATGTCGGTAAGTGAGATATAATCTTTTTGTTGACTATTTCCGGTCTTTTAACAACTGTTCCAAAAGGGCACTTTTTTCTTTCTCCAGTTCGAGCATCCGTTCATACAGAGCGGTTTTTTCCTTGGTCAGTTCGAGAAATTGTTCAATTGCATTATACGTGTAAGTACAATTTTCACTTGTGGATGCTATATTGCTTACGCTTCCCTCTTCAAATGTATTGTTTTCAATGATATAAGTTACCGGATCTTCTTCGAGTTCCTTGATCAGTTCAGGGGCTACGTTCAACGCTTTGGCAAATTTATCAATCATCTCATCCTCAATTACCTGTTTTTTCTCGTAAAAAGAGACAAGCGTCTGACTGATTCCCATATCGGCGGCCAGCGCTTCCTGTTTTTTCCCCAACGTAGTCCGGAAACGTTTGACGGCGTGCCCATGATGCGTATTTTTATTCCTTGATCTTTGTTCAACTGTTTCCATGCCAGTACATTTTTATAGGGTTTTATATAATATCTTCAAAGATAGTCAAAATTTTTCTTTGTAATAAATACGAATCCCAAATTAATAAATACGAACGCCCTATATTCTTCATACGACTTGCATATCCATATCTTTGTCGAATAATTAAAATTCTCTAAAAAAAAGGATATGAAAACATAACAGCATTTAAATCGAATTATTATCTTTGTGTCGTAAAACTACGGTACGAAATAATATAGCGCTTTTTTGGTCTTCATAACGAATCCGCAAAATTCAAATCTCGAGGCCAAAGAATGGAAGCGCCCTTAGCAATAAGGGCGTGGACATTGTCTTATTCTCGAGATGAGGCCCTTGCGGAGCCTAGTGATTGGAATAACGACAATCGTCCGCGCCTCTTTTTATATCCCCGCATATATACATCAGAGTGTATAAGGGATAAGATTTCAGAAATCCGGCTATCGGCTGTCTTACTCTGTAATCAAAAATCTATACTTCGCCCGCACGATTGCCCGTTACCGCACCGGGTTTCAGTTCTCTGCAAACTCTCTCCTCTCTCAGCCGGCTTTAGCCGGAAATAACCGTTTAATTTTTCAATAAACGCCGACAAGGCATTTGCCGTTTGTAACGGATCAAATCCACCGTCGGCGGGTAAATACATAGCTTATACAGACGTAATGATGATTACGGGCTATAATATGCTGAATATCATTGAAATATATAATTAATCGGTTCGTAATAACATTTACTAACACCTAATCATTTATTAATCAATCTAAAACAAAATCCAGGAATGAAACATGTAATTTTAAGTTTAGTGAAAGGGATGATGTTTCTCTTAATGTGGACATCTTCTGTCTGTTTATCTGCACAAACCGTAACGGTGAAAGGAATGATTACCGACGCAGAGGGTGAATCATTGATCGGGGTATCTGTAATGATACAGGGAACATCAACCGGCACAGTGACCGATTCCGAAGGAAACTTCATTTTAACGAATGTGCCTTCGGACGCGATATTGGAGATCTCTTATGTAGGGATGGTTTCCCAAATTGTAGCCCTCGACGGAAGGACAACACTCGAAATAGTGCTGCAAGAGGATGTGGAAACTTTGGAAGAGGTGGTAGTAGTCGGTTACGGTGTGCAAAAGAAAGTGAATGTCACGGGGGCTGTGGACGTCATCTCTGATGAGAAACTTAAGAATCGACAGTCCCCTAATGTCTCGCAACTATTACAAGGTGCCGCACCTGGTTTAAATTTATCCATTGGGAACAATTATGGGTTTCAGCCTGGTGCGACTATGGATGTCACAATTCGGGGAATGGGATCTTTGAATGGGGGAAGCCCGTTAATTTTAATTGATGGATCACCGGGTGATATGAATTTACTAAACCCGGAAGATATAGAAACAATATCAATCTTAAAAGATGCGTCTTCATCTGCGATCTATGGAGCACGGGCCCCTTACGGTGTAATTCTTATAACTACAAAGAAAGGTAACCGTAAAGAGAAAGTCACTATTAATTTATCCTCGAACTTAATGATTGAGAATCCCATGCCGCTACCAACAATGTTAGATTCATGGACACATGCACGTGTCTTAAATGAAGCGGGAAGAAATGGCGGCGGGAGTCCTATTGGAAATGAAACAATCGATCGGATGATCGCATTCCAAAATAAGGATTGGGATTATTTACGGGAGTCAATGCCAAATTGGCCTGAAGGAGCAACGAACTTTGGGGCGTACCCTGAAGGGAATGTTTGGAACAATGCAAATTTAAACTATGCAAATACGAACTGGTGGGATATTTATTTTGGTAGCGCAATTAATCATAAACACAACTTAAGTATTTCAGGAGGTGCCGAACGTTCATCTTATTATCTTTCCCTTGGTTATTTGAATCAAAATAGCGTTATCCAATATGGAACAGACTATTATAACAGGTTTAATCTCATGGGTAAATTTGAATTCGATATAACCGACTGGTGGAGCGTTAGCTACGAACCCCGGTATAGCAATAGTGTCAGGGAAAGGCCGAATATGACACAAGCGGAAACTGGTGATTATGATCACATGTTTAGACATCTATTGAGATCGTACCCATGGACACCCATGTATAATGGATGGGGATCGCCGGAAGAAGGAGGGGGTTATATTATGGAATCTCATATCCCGACAATACTGTCGGGTACGGATAAATCAGATATAAGAGATTATTGGAATACTTTAAAAACCGAAATAAATTTCATGGAAGGCCTCAAGCTGAATGCCGACTTTACTTATAACGATTACTCACGAGTATATACCCGAGTGCATAAGACAGTTTACCTTCAGAACGTGGATAAAACATATTATCCCTTTGGTAATACCACGCCAAACCAATATGAACAGACGCATTACAGGAACAATTTTTGGACTTCAAATATCTATGCTACGTATAATTTGAATATTAATCAGCAACACAATTTTTTATTTTTAGTAGGATCTCAATTTGAAAAAGGCAATAACATTACTTTGAATGGTTTTAAAACTGACATGATATTTCAGGATGTACCTTCTCTACAAACTGCCACAGGAGAAGCAATCGTCAATCAGTATTTATCAAACAACGCAACACAGGGATATTTCTCCCGATTGGGATATAATTTCTCGGATCGCTATATGCTTGAAGCAAATTTCAGATATGATGGGTCCTACGTATTTACGAAAGGAAATCGCTGGGGATTTTTCCCTTCCTTATCAATAGGATGGAATATGCATAATGAGACATTTTGGAATGTTCCTCAAGAATATATCACTACTTTAAAAATAAGAGGATCTTGGGGACAATTAGGGAATCAAAACATATCTCCATACAGTGATCTGGCTTTAATGCCTATAAATACAGGAAAATTGAATTGGATTTTTCAACCGGGAGGAACCCGGCAAATTGGTTATACAAGCGCGCCGGGGATAATTAATAGAAATCTGACTTGGGAAACTTCTACTACTACAAACATGGGACTAAATGTAGGGTTATTTAACAATAAACTTCAGGTTGACTTTGATTTATTTGAAAGACTTACTACGGATATGGTCGGGCCGTCGGAGCCTAAACCAGGCGTTTTAGGAGCCAATGTACCCCAGTCAAATAATGCAACATTAAGGACCAGAGGGTGGGAATTAAATATAAATTGGAGACAGAGTATAGGAAAAGACCTATCTTATTTTGTCAATGCAAACTTGTCAGACTATAAATCTGTCGTCACACAATATTATAACCCCAACAATACACTTTCTACCTGGTATGAAGGAAGGGTTGTTGGTGAAATTTGGGGATACACAGTAAATGATTTATTTCGATCCCAGGATGAAGTTGATTCATATTTATCAAAAATTGACCCTTCATTTATCGCTGTAAACTGGAGACCTGGTGATATAAGATATGAAGATATCAACGGTGATGATATTATTGACAATGGGAAAAACACATTAGATGACCATGGTGATTTATCGATTATTGGAAATTCTGAACCCCGATTACAATTTGGCGTAAATTTAGGAGTCTCATATAAAAACTTTGATTTCTCGATGCTATGGAAAGGTGTAGGTAAAAGAGATTATTATTTCAATCAGAATGCAGTATTTTATTGGGGTATTATGCGATCATGGTGGGATTCAAATATTGACGCGAAAGGTAAACATTTGGACTATTTTAGGGATGAACCTGGTACAAAATATTATGGACTATATGAAGGCGATGCAAATATTAACACTGATGCTTTCTTTCCACGTACATATCTGGATAGTACGAATGATATTAAAAATAGAGGACATGCAAATACCAGGTATCTTGTAAATGCAGCATATCTGAGGTTACAAAATATACAATTAGGATATACTCTTCCCGCCAGAATTACTTCAAAATTACATCTACGTGATGTGCGATTATTTTTCTCCGGGGAAAATCTACTTACAATTGATAATCTTCCCAAATTGATTGATCCCGCAGCTATAGTCGGTTTTAACGAAATAGCAGGTGCTGCAACCTATGGGGCAGACAGAATTTATTCGTTTGGATTTTCAATTACCTATTAAAACATTACAATTATGATTAAAATGAATAACATAAGAAACAAGTCGATGATTGTTGTAGCTCTTTCAATCTCATTTTTGCTTTCATGTGAAGATTTTATAGATTTAAAACCATTAGATCAAATCACAGAAGAAAATTATTGGAAAAGCAGTTCAGATTTAAGAAACTATATGTATCAATTTTATCCAAGGGCATTCCCAAACTCTGCAATGATTGTAGATTTAGCCACCAACTCTGACGAAATGATCCATGGAGGTTCCCCTAGTGTGATTTTGAACGGACAAAGAACCATAAGAACAGGTAGATGGACGGGTGAATGGAGGCAAATCCGGGATATTAACATATTCTTTAAAAACTATGAAAAATGTGAAGATGATTTCTATTCCTATAAACATTATGTTGGAGAAGCACATTTTTTTAGAGCTTGGTTCTATTTCGAACTTCTTAAAATGTATGGTGACATTCCATGGTATGATGAAGTTTTAGAACTTGATAATGATGAAAAACTTATGCAGCCCAGAGATCCTCGAACTGAAATCATTGACAACATATTGGACGATTTAGACAAAGCTGTTCTTTTCTTGGATTATAGAAAAGATGTGGGAAATTGTGTCATTAATAAAGAAGTAGCATTGGCTTTCCAGACAAGGGTTGCATTATTTGAAGGAAGCTGGCAAAAGTATCACTCAGGAACACAATTCTCAACACCTGGCATTGACCCGGATAAATACTTTCTCAAATGTGTTGAAGCTGCAGAAGAACTAATTGGAGGTAATTATTTAGTGGGTATATATGAAACGGGAAAACCAGACAGTGATTACTACACAATGTTTGGTTTAGAAAATATGGGTGACATTAATGAAGTATTATTATATAAATCTTTTAATTTAGCCGAAGGTTTTGGTAACACTGTGGAAGGATACCTTAGCTATAATGCAGAACAAAAGGGTGCTACATGGGACTTGATTTCCTCATATCTTGGTAAAAATGGAAAACCTTTCGATTATCTGAATTTATCCGGAACTTCAAAAGGTAATGACTTTTTAATACAAATAGCACAAAATTGCGACGTAAGGCTAAAGTCAACTATATATATACCTGGAGATTATAGAAGTGTTGAAAGAAATTTAATCTTTGATAAACCGACAATTGATGCAGGCGTACTCCAATTATGTCCTACAGGATTTCAAATAAAAAAAACTACAAATCCCTACTCAAGTGGCGCAGCACAATCATGGGAAGCAGGAAGTCAAACTGGTTTAATTATATTTCGTTTTGGAGAAGTTCTTTTAAATTATGCTGAAGCAAAATATGAACTTGACAACTCAATTGTTTATGAACAATTAAATCTTCTGAGAGCAAGGGTAGGTATGCCCAATTTCACTGTCAACAAACAAACAGAAGACCCAAACTTAATTGATTACGGATATCCAATTCCAGATGAACTCTATGAAATACGGAGGGAAAGAAGAGTGGAATTAGCACTGGAAGGAATGCGTGATGAAGATTTAAATAGATGGGCTGCACATTCACTATTTAAAAATAAAAGGCCTAAAGGTTATCCGTTAAATGTTGCTGAATTTCCTGATTATAACGGGAATGTAGACGATAATGGCTTAATTGACCACTACAGGCAACAACTGCCCAACGGATATCAATTTAAAGAAAACAGAGATTATTTGTACTCTATTCCACAAGATGAATTGACACTTAACCCAAATTTGACCCAAAATCCGGGTTGGTAATTTAGAACGATTTGCTTAGAAACTGTTTTGAATTTTACGAGTAATTATTTTACACTTATTTTTTCACTCTTTCATCTTGTTTTTTGCCCTTTTTTGCGCCTTCGAATTTTCATTTCTTTCTAGTAGCCCGCTACATTTCAATAAATGAAAATCCAAATCCATCAAAAAATTACTAAAAAACAATTGATGAAAAAATTCAAAACAGTTTCTTATCATATGTGCATTTTGTATTATTTTTGGGATTGGATGCCTCTGAAAAGTAAGATAGATAATTATATAACATTACTCGATTAATAAAAGCAATTATGAAAAAGAATGAAATTTGTATTGGTTTACTTATATTGGTCGGATTTATTTGGGGAAATATCTTCGAAACTCAATCACAACCAGTAGATCAGGAAATTAAAAATGAATATTATGTTGCGGCTTACATCTGGCCATCATGTCACGATGACCCATTGGCAAGGGAAAAATTATGGACAGAGGGTATAGGTGAATGGGAAGTGATAAAAAAAGGGAATCCCAGATATGAAGGCCATTATCAACCACGTCAACCACTGTGGGGATACGAGATGGATAACAACCCAAAGGTAGTTGAACGCTGGATAGATGTAGCCATTGACCATGGTGTGAATGTATTTGTTTATGACTGGTATTGGTATGAAGAGGGTCCATACCTGGAAAGTGCTTTGAATGACGGGTTTCTGAAAGCCAACAACAGTCATAAAATGCAGTTCTATATTATGTGGGCCAACCATGATGTAAAACATAACTATTGGAATTATCACCGTTATGGAGATGATGCTTCCATTTTATGGGATGCTAAAGTTGATTGGGAAAATTACAAAATTATTGTCGACAGGGTTATTAACCAATATTTTAAACAACCCAACTACTTTAAGATTAATGGTGAACCTGTTTTCTCCATTTTTAGCATCGACAAGTTGAAGGAAAGTTTCGGCGGTAGCATAGAAGAAACCCGAAAGGCCCTGGATTATTTCAGGGATGAAGTACAAAAGGCCGGATTCCCGGGACTTCATATCCAATGGAATCAAGGCGGGGGATCGCTTATGTCGGAAGAAAAAGCCCGGGAGTTTAAAAAAAATGTAGATTCCATGGGGTTTAACAGTGTGGCTATGTATAACATGGGAGGAATGGCAGAAGATTATCTTGTCTATGGAGCCAATTCAGTCAAAATAAGGGAACAAATGAACGAAATATTAGATGTTCCCGTTTTCCCGTGCGTCTCAATCGGGTGGGATGATACACCTAGATTTCCCAAAAAAGGGATAAAGGATATAGTGCATTATCATAATACACCCAAAAGTTTTGCCACGCTGCTTTCAAAAGCAAAAGAATATGCTGACCAACACCCGGGACAAACAAAACTGATAACAATTAATGCCTGGAACGAATGGGTAGAAGGTAGCTACCTGCTACCGGATATGTTACATGGCTTCGATTACTTGGAGGCAGTGAAAGATGTTTTTATTGACAAAAAATACGATCGATATTAATTCTATTCTGACCCGCACCACCCGATCGTTCGCAGTGGATTGAAGTGGAAGTCAAGTAAGTATTGGAGACTAAATATAAAAAGTAAAAACCGGGGAATAAAGTGGTCTTCTTTATTCCCCGGTTTTTTATGTTTAATTGAATTATCTATACGTAATCCCGGCTTGCTTTAAAATTGCAAAGAATGTTCCTTTTTTTAAGTCCTTATTTCCGTGCATTGGAACAATGACTGTTTTATTTGTTTGGGAATTATAGTACAATCTATGCGAGCCTTTTGACCTTTTGAAAATAAATCCATTTTGTTCCAAGAGATCAATAAGATATTTGGGGCTTAAATTCATACAGCTTCAACATGTATAGAAAGTTCAAGAGTATGAGTATCGTCCGGTATTGGTTCACCGCGATCTGTAAGTTCATCAATATATAATTCCACGGCTTCCTTTACCATCGCAATGGCCTCATCCACCGTCTCACCATAGGTAATACAGCCGGGAAGAGCCGGAACAATCGCTGTATATCCGCCTTCCTCTTCTTTTCTTAGTTGAACGTTGTACGTAAGCATAAATTTTAAAGTTACAGAAATACTATGATATGATAAGAACAAAGATACATTAAAATAGTTTACAGCCAATTATGTATCTCATGATATTGAACAATTGCGATTTACGCGTTGTTAAAGGAAATGAGCCGGCCGGATCACAATCAACAACAGCATACGGTAACTACCGGATCCGGTTTGGCTTTCTATTCAAAACAATCAGATTACAATAAATCACAGTCCTATGAACTATTTAAAGATTACAGCACTTTTTTTATCGGCTTTTGTGTTGCTTTCGGCTTCATGTGAAGCACCGAAAACAAGCGAACAAGAACCGAACGAAGAGACTCTGCCCCCGGTAGAGACCGAAAAGCCCAACAACCCCGATTTTAAACCCGCTTTCGAGGGACAAACCCGCGTTGCAGGCGTGAAAACGACAACTCCTTACGAAGCGACTGTTATCGCCGACGGATTAGTGAAGCCATGGGCGGTCACACCACTGCCTGACGGCCGGCTGGCCATCACAGAAAAGGCCGGTACTATGCGTATCGCCACCACCGACGGCAATGTAAGTGCTCCCATTACAGGATTTCCTGAAGTAGACGACCGGAGTCAGGGGGGATTGCTGGATGTGGCACCGGCACCCGATTTCAGTAGCAGCAGGATGCTCTATTTTACTTTTGCTGAGCGGACTGCGCAAGGCTCCCTCACAGCAGTGGGCAAAGGAAAACTCTCCGACGATGAAACAAACATAGAGGATTTCCGCATCATCTACCGCGCCATCCCCTATTTCGACAATAGCATGCACTTCGGCAGCCGTCTATTGTTTGATAAGAACGGACATATCTTCGCCACTACCGGTGAACGGTCTGATCTCGCCACCCGTCCCAACGCCCAAAAGCTCAATACCGGTCACGGTAAAGTAATATACATCACCACAGAAGGTGAACCTGTTCCGGGCAACCCGTTTATCGGTACCGAGGGAGCACTGCCGGAAATATACAGCTACGGACACCGTAATCCGCAGGGCCTGGATATCCATCCTGTTACAGGTGAACTCTGGCTCAGTGAGATGGGGCCGCGCGGCGGTGATGAAGTCAACCTTATTAAACCGGGTAAAAACTACGGATGGCCTACCATCACCTATGGCATCGAGTACAGCGGCAATATCATCGGTGAAGGAATTACACAAAAAGAAGGTATGGAGCAACCTGTTTACTACTGGGATCCTGTCTTTTCACCCAGTGGCATGGCTTTCTATAGTTCCAACGCCATTCCCGAATGGGAAAATAACCTCTTCATTGGCGGGCTCAATACTAAACATATTGTCCGGCTTGTAATCAAAGATAACAAAGTAACAGGCGAAGAACGCCTGCTCGCCAATGAAGGGCAACGCTTCCGTGATGTGGCCGACGGTAACGACGGTGCACTCTATGCCGTAACGGATGAAGGACGATTATATAAGATAAGTAAAAAGTAAAGTTGGGGGAATTACATCATCTGTTGTCCTGATGGGCTGGAGATCATCCACATTACCCCGAACCGGTCTTTAAGACTGCCGAAGTAATCGCCCCAGAACATATCCTCCATCGGCATCTCAATCTCACCTCCGGCCGATAGTCCGTTGAACAGCCTGTCAGCTTCCTCACGACTGTCGGCTGTGATGCTGATATAGTTATTATTCCCCGCTTGAAAAGGATTGCCCATACCGGGTATCGTATCCGACCCCATCAGCAGATCGTTACCGACAGGCAATGAGACATGCATTACACGGTCTTTAAAAGCCTGGGGCACGTCCATTCCCTCCACATCTTTCATTCTCATGATTCCACCTTTAAACTCTCCGCCAAACACGGATCTGTAGAAATTGAAAGCCTCTTCGCATGTACCGTCAAAATTGAGGTACGGATCTAATTTAAGCATGATTTTTAAATGTTTAAGTGATTATATATAATGAACTATTTCGTTAAGCTAAATGAGCAGAGCCAAGCTTGCTTGAGCTATGCCATAGCGAAAAATAGTCTAATGTAATTGAAATTATTCGGGCGATTCCGCTGCTTCCTTCAGTTTGCCGATATCCATCTTCTTCATTTTCAACATCGCCTCGAATACTTTGGGTGATTTGAGTATCAGTTCTTCGAACTCACTCGGCGTGACCTGCCAACTGACACCATATTTATCCGTCAGCCAGCCGCACATAACTTCCTTGCCGCCATCAGTAGTAAGTCCGTCCCAGTAGTGATCTATCTCTTCCTGGGTATCACATTCTACTACCAGTGAAACCCCTTCATTGAAATTAAATGCATGTGGATAAGAGCTATCCATAGCCATCATCAGGTAACCATTCACTACAAATTCGGCATGCTGGATGTTTCCCCTGATCTCACCTTCCTCTCCGGTGTATCTCAGTATACCTCTTATTTCCGATTCGGGAAAAAGCGAAGTGTAAAGGCGCATAGCCTCCTCTGCTTTGCCATTGTTATCTCCAGTAAACATCATCGTAGGCACTACTTTCTGAATGATATCCTTTGCTTCACCGGCAATCAGTTGCCACGATACACCGTAGCGGTCCTCCACCCAGGCATATTTCGGACTGAACGGGTAACTGTCGAGTGCCATCAAAGTGCTTCCGCCTTCTGTCAGTTTTGCGTACAGGTCCTCTACCTCCTTTTCCGACGTAGTCATATACATCAGCGAAATAGAAGGATTGGGAGTGGTCTCCGCATTACCGTTCAGCAGCATAATCCTTTGACCGCCTATTGCAATAATATTCACATACTGATTTTCATCCGTTATTTTTGTGTCGGGAAAAACGGATACGTAAAAATCCGCTATCTCGCGGGCATTATTATTCTTACACCAAATGCAAGGGTAAATGGGTTGATGATTTTGCTGTGCCATGATTTTTATTGTTTTAGATTGAGAAACTGTTTAAATTTTATTGCTATACTATTTTGAATCTATTTTGGGATAGATTTTTTATTTTTTTCTTGCGGATTTAGCGGGCTAAATCAAAAGGAAAAAGTGAAAAAGATGCGCAAAAGAGACCAAAATAGTAGCAAAGAAAAATAGACAGTCCAATTATAAAAAATATTTCGGTAAAATTTAAACAGTTTCTGATGTTCTAATCTAATTGAACGATTCCATAATTACAAAAATAGGATGCCGGTTTTTTAAAACACTTATCCTATGACAAGAAAACCTTACAAGTGCACAAATTCAGGTTATACCACAAAATGGCTAACGGAAAAAGTAAGCGGACTTATCCTATGGTTAATTCTTTTCGGATCCGGCTCAAAGACGTGTCCGTGATTCCCAGATAAGTCGCAATCTGCTTTAGTGGGGCTTGCCTGATTACCTGGGGCTTTTCTTTAATCAACTTCAGATACCGTTCTGTCGCTGTTTGGGTGATCATCTCTACCGAACGTTGTTTTGACTGGAAAAGCTGCTCCGACATCCATGCCCGTCCCCATTCATTCAATCCCTGGATGGAGTGGTATAACATCTCAAACCGATCCAGATCGATCTTCCAGCAAATGCAGTCGGTCAGCGCCTGAATATATTCATCCGAAAGGGTTTGTTGAAACAGTGACAATACTTCAATAACAACCTCATGGTTGGAGAAAAAGTCGGTCGTAATCTCATTCCCGTCGTAATCATAGACAAAAGACCGCATCAGCCCGTTTTCAAGGATCAGGTAACTGTCTGATCTCTCACCTCGTTTCAGGAAGAAATCTCCTTTATTGAACATCACTTCGGTATGTACATCCCTAATCACCGTAAGATCCTCTTCCGTCAGTAACGGATGCCGGTATACCTCTCTCAAAGTTTTCTCCTTATCCATTTGGGTCATCGATGCTTTTTCAGTAACAGAGTTATCTTTCACTTTTTCGGATTCTCATCCTTTTCTTTCATTCTCAAGAGAGTAACCTCTATGGCTTCTTTTACCGAAGGATAAGTAAATTCATATCCTGCATCGATCACCTTTTGTGATGAGATGCGACTGCCATACAGTACCATATCGGCTGCCTGTCCCATAAAGAGCCGCAACAGAAAAGCCGGTATCGGCGGCATAAGAAAAGGACGCTTCATTTCTTTGGCCAGCGTCTTCATAAACCCGGCATTGGTGATAAATTCCGGTGCGACCGCATTATAAACACCCTGCATCGCACTATCTTCTACCGCTTTCAAATAGAGGCGGCAAATATCCTCAATATGGATCCAACTCAGATATTGTCTGCCCGAACCCAGTGGTGCTCCTAATCCGAACCGTGTCGGCAGCACCATCTTTCCGAAAGCTTCACTATCTTTAGATATCACAAAGGCCGTTCGCAGCGCCGCCGTACGTACATCCAGTTCATCCCTGAACCTGAAAGCCTCGGCTTCCCATTTCCGGCAGGTACGACTCAGAAAATCACTATCTGCGGGATTATCCTCCTCAGTGAATATCTTCTCTCCCGTCTCCTGTCCGTAAAAACCGACCGCCGAAGCAGATATAAATGCCTCTGGCTTTTTATCCATCTTTTTCACTGTCTCCAGCAACAACTTTGCCGTCTGCACACGGCTCTCTACAATCTTCTGTTTCTTCAACCGCGTCCAGGAGCCATCACCTAAATTTGATCCGGCCAGATGAACGATCATGTCGGCCTGTTCCACAGCCTCCCTGTCGATCTCTCCTTTCCGGTAATCCCAGCGATAGCGCGGAATCTGCGCCTTCACATACCGTTCACGACTTAACCAGATCACCTTGTATCCTTTCCCGATGAGCAGTTCCGATAGCCTTTTGCCCACCATTCCCGATCCGCCTGTAATCAAAATCGTCTTCATTTGTAATCCTTTAATAAAGTTAGAAACAGTTTCTTAGACGCTCCATCAGATAAACAAAAAAAGAGCGCAATTGTTGCCCTCTTCACTATATATAATATCATATTTCACGGCACATTAAACAATTCATACAGAACAGCTGTTATTCCATAAATAATATCAATCAACCAGAATTAATTATGAAAACTATTTATCATTCGGCTTCCTCCCGGGGATACGCCAATCACGGCTGGCTAAGATCTGCACATACATTTAGTTTTGCCAATTATTACAATCGTGCGAGGATGCATTTCGGTGTGCTTCGGGTAATCAATGACGACTATATAGAAGGGGGAGGAGGTTTCGGCACCCATCCCCACAACGACATGGAAATTATTACCATACCGCTGGAAGGCGATTTGGAACATAGGGACAGCATGGGTAACGGCGGTGTGATCCGCAATGGGGATATACAGGTGATGTCTGCCGGTACAGGAGTAACCCACAGCGAGTTCAATGCGAACAGCGACCGGCCTGTGGAACTGTTACAGATATGGGTCTTCCCTCGTGAGAAAGGCATCACGCCAAGGTACGAGCAAATGCATATCGCCGATTCTGCAAAACCCAATGATTTCCAACAGATCATCTCTCCCTACAAAGAAGATGAAGGATTGTGGATCCATCAGGACGCATGGTTTCACCTGGCTCATTTCGACAGTGGTGTGTCAAAAGGATACAATCTCAAAAAACCGGGGAACGGCGTCTATATTTTCGTCATCCGGGGAAAAGCCAAAGTGGGCGATCAAATACTGGACAAGAGGGATGGTTATGGTATTTGGGATACCAACCACTTCCCTCTTGAAGCATTGGAGGATTCAGAAATCCTTTTGATGGAAGTTCCTATAGAACTACCAAAATAAAATTATTTAACTATGGATCATCTTCTGCTCATAGCAATCATGATGTAGTAAAGTAATGTAGCAAGGGAACTGAGTGCTGCCACCACATAAGTGTATCCGGCCCAGCGAAGGGCATCTACCGCCTGATTGTGGTTACTTGCATCGGTAATACCGGCGCTGCTGAGCCAACGGAGAGCACGGTTGGTAGCATTCTTTTCCACCGGCAGTGTGATAAAACTGAAGAGTGTGGAAAGTGCAAACATTGCAATTCCGAACCAGAGAAGCATGGGGAAGGTCTGGATCAGGATAATACCGGCCAGGATCACCCACATGACCCATTTGGAGGTAGACGAAATCACCGGCACCAGTGCCGAACGCATTTTCAAGGGTGCATATCCTTTCGCGTGCTGGACGGCGTGTCCCGTTTCATGGGCTGCCACTGCGGCAGCCGCCACGCTATAAGATCCATATACCGGTTCACTCAAATTGATGGTTTTATTCAACGGGTTATAGTGGTCTGTCAGCCGCCCTCTCACGGAGATCACCTGTACATCGTAGATCCCGTTGTCGTGCAGCATCTTTTCCGCCACCTCCTTCCCCGTCATCCCGTTGCGTAAGGGAATTTTTGAATACTTCTTGAATCGGCTCTGCAGCGTACCCTGTACGATCCATCCGGCCACCGCAATTGTAATAAATATAATCCAGATTGTTGCCATTATTTCATTTGATTTAATAAATATGGTTCACCTTTAATTCCCAATTCTTAATTCTTCACTTTTAATTTTTAATTCTTAATTCTTCACTTTTCACTTCCTAGAACATCTCGGAGACGGTAAAAGTTCATAGCCTCCGCCTCATCCACGAACAGGATTCTTACTATAATAAAACAAAAACCATGCCTAAATTAGCCAAAATAATAAAAGAGCGGTAAGATGAGTTATAAGTAAGTTCAAAAAAAGAGCATCCGATAGGGACGCCCTTATGAAATTCCATATAAAGCAGGAGTCATCTTATAATTGTCTGTGCGCGGTCGGGACCCAGTGATACGATTGCGATGGGCACTCCCAATTCCGTTTCCAAAAAGGTCAGGTAATTGTTGAACTCTTCAGGGAATTCATCTTCCGACTGCATCTTTGTCATATCGGCCTGCCACCCGGGAAGTTCCACATAAACGGGTTCAATTCCATCCGAGATGTCATAAGGCAGGTCTTCGGTCTCTTCACCGTTCACCCTATAGGCTACACAGGCTTTGATTGTCTCAAAGCTGTCCAGCACGTCACTCTTCATCATTACCAATTTCGTAACCCCATTCAGCATAATAGTATACCGCAGCGCTACCAGGTCGATCCATCCACAACGGCGCGGCCGTCCTGTTACAGAACCATATTCGTTACCGTTATCGCGCAACCGTTGCCCGTCCTCATCTGACAGTTCCGTAGGGAAAGGGCCGCTGCCTACCCGTGTGCAATAAGCCTTGAAGATACCGTACACCTCGCCGATCCGTCCGGGAGCTACTCCCATTCCGCTGCAGGCACCGGCACAAATAGTATTGGATGAAGTTACGAAAGGATATGAGCCGAAGTCTATATCCAGCATCGATCCTTGTGCACCCTCGGCCAGCACCGAACCCCCTTCCGCCAGATGTTTATTAATAAAATGTTCGCTGTCAATAATCGTGAACTCCTTCATCTTCTCAATTCCCTCGAACCACGGCTTTTCAAGGGCAGGCAGGTCATATTCCAACTGGTAATGGTCGAGCAGTTCCTTGTGTCGCAGCACCGCGTTGCGGTATTTCTCCTCAAAGTTGTGAAACAGGTCTCCGACCCTCAATCCGTGGCGTCCGACCTTATCGGTATAAGCAGGGCCTATACCCCGTCCCGTCGTACCGATTTTTGCATCGCCCATCGCCTTTTCCGAAGCTGCATCCAGCAGGCGGTGCGTCGGCAGGATCAGGTGCGCCTTTTTAGAGATGAAAAGTCTGTCGGTGAGTGTGTGTCCTGAAGATTCCAACCCTTCCACTTCCTGCTTAAAGAGTGCCGGATCAATCACCACTCCGTTTCCTATGATATTTATTTTTCCATCCTGAAAAATTCCTGACGGGATCGATTTCAGGATATATTTCTCCCCTTCGAATTCCAGCGTGTGTCCTGCATTGGGTCCACCCTGAAACCGCGCCACCACCTCATACTGAGGTGTAAGTACATCAACTACTTTTCCTTTACCTTCGTCGCCCCATTGGAGCCCTAAGAGTACATCAACTTTCATTTTTTATCTTGTTTACCGTTGCTTTTATTCTGTTTTGTATCAGTCTTACGTGCCAGTTTCCTCAGTTCCATCCGTTTGGCATGGATGCACTTGCTGCATGTGCCGTAGATATAAGTGCTATAGTAACTCACTTTGAACTTCCTGATCTTTTTGAGCTGGACAGGCGTCAGCAAATCACCGGTCATCTCACGGACCTCTCCACAAGTTGTACAGATAAGATGGTCATGGTTTTCGTTACCATAAGCACGTTCGTATTTCGATATATTCGCCCCGAACTGGTGTTTCACTACCAGCCCACAATCCAGTAACAGTTGAATGGTATTATAAAGCGTAGCACGACTCACCCGGAAGTTCACTTCAATCATAGAGTTATACAGAGAATCCATATCAAAATGTCCCCGGGTAGAATAGATATGATCGAGAATCGCAAACCGTTCGGGTGTTTTTCTGTGCTTATGGAGTGTCAGATACTCCATAAACTCACTTCTTACCTGTTGCTTCAATTTTTGAGCGCCATCCATAGGTTACAAAATTATTCTATTTTTTCGATTTTCCACCTCTTTTTCAATTCAAAATTTGGCTCCGTCGATTTTCAATTCAGATTCAAAGATTCAAAATTCAAAATTCAAAGATTCAAGATTCAAAGATTCAAAATCGTTAAATCAACAAATCCATTTTCACTCTTCATTCTTCATTCTTCACTTTTAATTTTTAATTCTTAATTCTTCATTCTTAACTCTTAATTTTTCATTTTTAATTTTTAATTCTTCACTTCACCGTTTCCGAGTGGTAGAAGAAAGCCGGAATGCATGGCCCGCTCTCATTATAGTACGCATCCGATGTGGTAATATAGTAGTAATAAGCCTTATCATTGTCTTCCGCCCCGTAGTGGAACCGTGGCTCCCGCAGTCCCACCGCCATCAGTTTTTCCGCATTATCAAGACTCAGTGTATCGCTTTCACTCCGATAGACGTTATAAGTTACTCTCTCTTCCCCGTTTCCTTCCCATGAAAGTTCAAATACCCCGTCCTCATTTCTCTCCGCCCGCAGGTCATAAGGAGTGTCGGGAATGGAATCGCTCAGCCAGGTCATGGGCGGCAATTTCGCCGGGTATTTGTAATACTCCTGCAACTCCCGCAAGATTCCTTTCGTATTGGAGAGCACGTTATCGGCACGGAAATAGGCCTGTCCATGTGTATCCCTCCGGCGGGTATAATCCACCTGGTTCAGTATATCACGGTGTGACCATCCCAGCTCTATCATCTGATACGCTCCCAGTCCCGGCACCACGATCCGGCCGTTGCCATGCTTCAACCAATCGTCCACAAAAGGGTAAAAGAGTCCTTCCTTATAATACATCATCGGATAGATCGCATCATGCTTTCCCATCATCATCCACTTACCGGCATCCTGCGATACCGTCTCCAATGCAGTCCACCCTACCCCGTTGTTTCCCAACGCACGATACCGTCCCAGCGGGGCGCTACTCACCTGCACCCACGGCTTCAACGCCTTCACCTGGTCGTACGCTTTCGTCACAAAGCGGGTAATATTATCCCTGCGCCACTCATCCCGCGTTTTCCCTTTGCCATGCAGCCGGTACATTCCATCGTCGGGGAAGCGTCCCCTGTTATCCGGATAGCGGATATAATCAAAATGGATCCCATCCACATCATAACCGGAGACGATCTCTTTTACGATCGAGAGCAAGTAGTCGTCTGTACGCGGATTTCCCGGGTCGAGAAACCATTCCCTCTGAAATTGTTTGGTGATGGAAGGATTTTTTTTCGTTACAGACCTTGCTCCTAAGCTGCGCACATGCCGGTCATTTCCCAGGGGGTAAGTGACTATCCAGGCATGGCATGCCAATCCCCGCTTGTGGCATTCCTCCACAACAAAGGCAAGAGGATCGAACGCGGAACGTCCCGGCCCGGCAGGAGCAATGAGGGTAGACATTGGTTCGACACGTGAGTTGTAGAGTACTTCCCCTCTGCCTCTCACCTGAAAGAGTACCGTATTGAAATTGTACTTCTTCAGGTTATCCAGTATCTCTGTCAGTTCTCTTTTTTGTACTTCAACACTGGTACGGTTACGCGGCCAGTCCAGCCCGTAATTGGTAGTCAACCAGACCGCTCTCACTTCCGTCGCCGGCGGCCCGGACGAAAACACCCCTGTCGTCCCGGTCAAAAACAAAATCAGCAGGGAAAATATTTTGTACATAGTAGAATTGGCAATCGTCGTTATTATCCTTTCTCCTTTCGCGGAGCGGATGCAAATTTAGTATAAATAGAAAGCCGGAAGAAGTCAATTTTAGAATGTTAACAGTTTTGGATTAAATAGAATGACTCTGTCTTGGCTTTTATTTAAAGGAGAAACGATTTAAATAAGGATAATAGAAATATCTGTTATTTTTTTGAAATCTTTGTCTGATGTTACCAATGGTAATTGTAACGCTTTTGCTGTTGCCGCAATGATTGAATCAGGTGTTTTAATAATATGTTTTTGCCTTAACCGTATAGCAATATCTTTTATTTCTACAAAACTAGCCCCAATCATTTCTTATATCTTTTTGATAAGAAACGGCATCCAACCCCCGTTTTAATTTTCCGAAATGATCACGAAGGGATTTCTTACCCTTGCGACTTTGTATTTTCCCCAACGCATCCTGAACTTTCTGGGGGGGTAATTGGTTTATCTATTTCTATAACCATAATGCAATTAATATTAGCTAATGAAATGTTCTAATGAGAACAATACAAAAATACAAAATTTCTATATATAAAACAAATATGAAAATAGTTAGTCCAAGGATAGCAGCTTAACATTCCACTCCATTCCTTGTTTATTAATAGGAAAAGCACTAATTTCGGGAATAGAAAGTGATGGATTAAAACCGGTAATTATGGCGATATCCTTATTTTGTATATCTTTGTTATAATTAAAACACCTGATATGGCAACACGTGAAGAATATATAAGACTACTGCGTAAATTCATTTCAGAGCATGGCACTGAATACGGAATTTCGCGTATCGGTATTTTCGGTTCAGTAGCACGTGGTCAACAGACAGAAGATAGCGATGTGGATGTTCTGATAGAGGCTCCCGTACTCGACTTGTTATCACTCATAGGCATAAAGCGTCAGTTGGAAGAGATGTTAGGCTCACCGGTTGATATAGTACGCAAAACTGAATATATGCCCACACAGTTCAGGATGCGGGTAGAAAAGGAGGTTATCTATGTATGACCTGGAACTGATAATGAATGGGTTGCGCAACATTGAAAAATCCCTACTGCATATACTGGACCGCACTTCGTGGATCGAAACTGTTGATGATTTCCTTAAAACCCCATTGGGAGTGGATGCACTCGACATTACTGCAATAAGGCTTATGGCAGTCGGCGAAGAGATCAAGAAGATTGAGAAACTTAGCAAAGGAGAACTACTCTCCCAATACTCGGAAATTGAATGGAAGAATATCATGGGTTTTCGAGACTTTATAGCCCATGCCTATTTCTATATCGATGCCGCAGTAGTTTTCGACACCGTACAAAATAACATCCACCCTTTGTTGGCAACCATACAACAAATAATTGCCGATTTGCAAGAGTATGATAAAGAATAACCTATAGGTGGCAAATCCATAATCGCCATCCGCATCCATCAGCTCGGTTGTGCTGAAGTAGAAATGAGTGCTTCCATGGTAGAGAAAATATCCTAATCTTTCAGGTATGCCAGGGGCACCACATGCAATTTTCGACCGTAAAGAAGGAGACCACGCAGGCACATCTTCCACTACAAAATACGCCGTAACACATTCAAATAACTATCCAATGTGCGCTCATAAACACGTGGATAGTATCCTATTGCATCCATTTCAATAAAAATTTAATACACAAAAAATTAAATAAAAACTACAAGAAATGTCTCCATTTTACTACAAAAAATACCCAAATATTACTACAAGAAATGGCAAAGAAATCGACTAAATTCCATACCATTCCTTGTACATGAATGGAAAAAGCACTAATTTCGGGAATAGAAAGTGATGGATTAAAAATAAGGTTACCCGTGATGAGGTTGAGTATTTTCATCCGTGGGGCGATTAGGTAACAGAAAACTGAGAAGCAAATGAACATCAACATTCCACAATTATTAGCCAGAGGAGAAGGGATTTCTGTGAGAATTCCCCTGACACCAAATGCACCGGGTAAGACTGTGGGGAACTTCACCGAAAACTTCACCGAAAACTTCACCGAAAACTCTAAACACATCTTCAATCTCATGAGGAATAATTCCAAAATCACGATAGATCAAATAGCTAATCAAATAGGAATATCCCGAAGAGCAGTCATAAATAACACCAACAAAATGAAAGAGTTAGGATTAATAAGGCGTATAGGCCCTGCCAAAGGAGGTTACTGGGAGGTAATTAAAACAGATAGTAAAGAATAAAATAACCATTAAGTATGACAGAAAAAAGATGGCTGGCATCTTATGTGAAGATGCACCACGAAAAGCGGGTACGTGACCGCCTCACGGCAATGGGTATTGAGAACTTCCTGCCGGTGCAGGAAGAAGTGCGGCAGTGGAGCGACCGTAAGAAGAAGGTGGAGCGGGTACTTATCCCAATGATGATCTTTGTACGTGTCAATACTGAAGAACAACGTGCCGTCATTACCCACCCCTCAATACTGCGCTATCTGACACTACGCGGCGAACATACGCCTACGGAGATACCTGCGGAACAGATGGAACGCTTCCGCTTTATGCTCGACCATTCCGACAGTGCCGTCAGTTTCAGCACCGACGACCTGCAACCGGGCGAGAAGGTGCGAGTGATCAAAGGGCCGCTTGCCGGCCTCGAAGGTGAATTAATCACTGTGGAAGGAAAATCCAAAATTGCCATCCGCATCCATCAGCTTGGTTGTGCGGAAGTGGAAATGAGTGTTTCCATGGTAGAAAAGATATAACCCGTTCAATTTGAACATGTCAAATTATAGGCAAAAAAAATGCACTCCTCATTGAACAATATTAAGAAAAATCATTAACTTTGTAGTGCAATTCTCAAGAAACATGGATTCGCTATATCAAAAACAACAACAGCTGCTTGCCCGTACAAACGTGTCGTTCAAGCGATACATGTACGGTAAAATCCCCTGGAATGACCGTATGGTAGTTTCTTCCGTTGTCGGCGATTTTAAAATAGCGCAATATACATTTGAAGTGGGAGGCAGAAGTAAAACGCAGGAACAAATAAAAAACAGGCCAAACGCTTTCATCGTGAAAGACAATATTGAGTACGGATATAAAAATGTTATTCCCCTGTGGGCTTTTGGGTTAAATTATTGAAGGTTGCGCCGAAGTAGAGATAAATGCTTTCATGGTAGAAAAGATTTTATAGTTTGCCATGACATATCCGGAGATTTATTTGTATTTTTGTAAATGATGCGCAACAAAGATGAAATTAAGTCGTATTTATTGGCCAAATTACAAAAAGAAAATGTTTTTTGGTCTTTTGATAAAAGTTCTTGTCAGAAAATAAGTGATTGGAACCTTATCAAGTATGCGCTTATTCATCTGGATCTTCCCGAAATTGATTTATTATTCAAGGTGTTTCCCAAAGGGAAAATAAAACGGGTTTGGCTTGACGAGGCGGTTATCCAGGGAAATTATTTAAGGAATATGAATATCTGTTTAGCCAATCTGTACTTCGACATCAAACATCCTGTCCAATATCTGAAAAGGATGGAAACCTATTATTTAAACAGAGCTTGAAATCGTTTATGGATAAATCATTAGTCGATAAAACGAAAAAAGTTATCGAATCCATATCCGGAATGGAATCGATCAGGCCCTACATCCTTGTCGGAGGTACAGCCCTCTCTTTACAAATAAAAAACAGGCTTAGTGAAGACCTCGATTTTATGAGATGGCAACAACACAACGGTGAAAAGATGGATATAGACATCAAATCCATTACTAAAGAAGTAGAGTCTGGGCATATCATAGACAAAATAAATATTTTGGACAGCAATCAAGTGGAGTTTTTTATTGACGGTGGAGTTAAACTTTCCTTTTATGCGCCGGAAAGAAAAGCTCCTCGAATAAATAAAGTACATTTTCTTAATAATTTATATCTGGCGGATATAGATACGATAGCATCCCTTAAAATGGAGACGATGCAGCGCAGAAACAGTTTTCGAGATTATTATGACCTTTACTGTATTCTCAAAGAAAAATCGGATGAAGAAATAATCCGGATTATCGACAATTCCCTCAAATATTCGGGCCATTTAATGAAAAGCAAAAACCTATTGGGTAAATTAGGTAATTATGAGCGATTTACAAAAGATGAAGCCTTTAAGCAATTAGAACCTAAATATGATATTTCCTCACGGGAAATTGCCGAATTTATGGATCGCAAGGTAAAGACAGCCTATAAAAGGCAGTAATCACGCATTTTTCTTACCTTTGTTGTCGAAATTGAAACATTCAGGAACATGATCATCGCTATCGACTTCGACGGAACTATTGTGGAACATGCCTACCCCGACATCGGCAAACCCATCCCTTTCGCCATCGACACACTCCTGCAGATGCAGAAAGACGGACACAGGTTGATCCTGTGGACGGTACGCCGCGGCCGCCTCCTGCAGGATGCCATCGACTACTGCGCCCAACGGGGACTCTATTTCTATGCGGAGAATGAGAACTACCGGGGTGAAAACAAGGAGTTGGGAGAAGAGGTTTCACGCAAACTGGGTGTCGATATGTTTATCGACGACCGCAACCTGGGAGGACTTCCCGACTGGGGTACCATTTACAACGCTGTTAAAGCAACTGCCGAAGGAGCGAATGTTCTAAAGATCATGGCAGGTCAATCATCTATGGCAGAACCGAAGAAGAAAAAACGTTGGTTTTTCTGAGCACTACCCAACCACGACTCCCAAGCTGCGTATTTTAAGCCTATGTCTTGACTTTCTCCCGAAAATTCATGATCGTTGCTACATTATACGGCCATAAAACAGATCATCATGGGAACAATAGACCTTTCAAATTTAGCGGATATGTCGGGCAGGATAATTCCAATAGCATTTACCTTAAACCGGGATAAGGAACGAGCCAAGTTTTCACACCATAAAATTTGCAGATTTATTTTTAAATCGTAAATTTGCATGAAAAAAAGATGATACATCGAACCATATCCGAAAAACTAATCGCAATGGGGGCCAAATTTCCTATTGTGACGCTTACCGGGCCCAGGCAATCAGGAAAATCCACGTTACTAAAATCGACATTAGCAGGTTACAAGTATGTTTCCATGGAAGATCCTGACAGTCGGCTGCTCGCGATAGATGATCCGCGGGGCTTTCTTCGCACCTATTCCGATAAAACCATCATCGACGAAGTGCAACGCGTACCCGATTTATTCTCCTATTTGCAAACGCACGTCGACAATGAGAACAGGGAAGGAATGTATTACCTGGCCGGATCACAGAACTTCCTCCTGATGCAGTCCATCAGTCAATCGCTCGCGGGCAGGACCGCCATCCTCACGTTATTACCACTTTCACACGAAGAGTTAAAGCAAGCCGGCATAGTCCCGTCAACGAGCGACGAAGAAATTTTTCATGGAGGATACCCCAGAATTTACGATAAAAGCATTCATCCTGCCGACTTCTACCCAAACTATATTCAAACCTATGTTGAGAAAGACCTGCGGTTGTTGAAAAATATTGAAGACCTGAGCAAATTTATCCGGTTCATCAAACTATGTGCCGGCCGTATCGGACAATTACTTAATCTTTCCTCTCTTGCCAATGAAGCAGGAGTAGCTGTATCTACCGTTCAATCATGGCTATCCACATTGGAAGCCAGCTATATACTCTACCTGTTAAAACCCGATCATCAAAATTACGCCAAACGGTTGGTCAAATCGCCCAAACTCTATTTCTACGATACCGGGTTAGCATGCTCGTTACTGGAGATCGAGGAGGCAGCACAGGTATCTACCCATTTTTTACGGGGAGGCTTGTTCGAGAACATGGTGATCAATGAATTCATAAAAGACTCATCACACGTGGGACAAGTTCCCCGCCTCACATTTTGGCGAGACAGCACGGGCAACGAAGTAGATCTCCTGGTATCTGTCAAAGGCAAACAAAAAGCCTACGAGATAAAATCAGGCGCCACTTACTCTCCCGATGACTTCAAGGGGGTTAAAGTCTGGGCCAAGCTATCACAAACCAAGCCGGAGGATTGCCATGTTATATATAACGGTGACCGCGGTTTTTCCACTTCATCCGGAGAAGTCCTCCCGTGGCCGGAACTTTCAAATACAATAGTATTTACCTGAACTGTCATCCGCGCCCCGATGCGGGTTATCCGGCCGGGATAACAAAAACTTAATCCGATGTCCGTGCTTTTTCCCCGATTTCGTTTTCCAAACAGTCGGAAATATGGTTTTTTATTGTATTTTTGCACGGTATTTCGATTGGAACTGCCTGCACGTATTGTGACAGGTAGTCACGAAGTGTGTTCAAAATAACCGTTTTGCCACAACCGGGGTTTATAACGACAAAACTAAGACTATATGCATAGAGAGACCAGGATTACCGTATTGATTACGTTATTGTTTTTCCTGTCCTGCGGGCTGTTTGCCCAGATGAGCGACCAGCAGGTCATACAGGAGTTGCGAAAATACGAAAACTCAGGCATGTCGCAACAGCAGATACTCACAGAACTGCAAAGAAAGGGTGTCACCACCGCCCAACTGCAACGGCTCCGTGCGCAGTATGAAGAGAGGCAGAATGTTACCGACGGCGGCGTGGAATCTAACTACGACCCTTCGGAGAAAAGCTTCCGGGATATGTCCGAGATACCGGTCATCACGGCACAGACAGTACAGGCAGCACCCGAAGACCGGGTTTACGGTCAGGACTTTTTCACCGCTGGCAACCTCACTTTCGCGCCCAACATGAATATGCCCACCCCGGCCAACTACGTGCTGGGACCCGGTGATGAAGTGATTATCGATGTGTGGGGCAATTCCGAACTCAACGTGCGCTACACCATCACCCCCGACGGCCACATCACCGTACCGGGCCTGGGGCGCATCATGCTCAACGGCCTCAACGTACAACAGGCTGAAGCGAAAATACGCAACGAGTTCTCCTCTATTTATTCCGATCTCGACTCTTCCGCGCCCGGCACTTTCCTTGCCATCTCCGTAGGCAATGTGCGCACCATCAAGGTGAATGTGATGGGAGAAGTGGTTACTCCGGGCACCTATACCCTCTCCTCTTTCGCCTCAGCGTTCCATGCCCTCTATGTATCGGGCGGCCCCTCGAAAATAGGGAGCCTGCGCAATATCCGCATTTTCAGGGCCGGTAGAAACGTGGCAACTGTAGACCTTTATGAGTATCTGATGAAAGGAGATAACACCGGCGACATCAACCTGCATGACGGCGATATTGTGATGGTGGAACCGTATAGTACACTGGCACAAATCACAGGAGAGGTCAGGCGTCCCATGTGGTACGAAATGCGGGAAGATGAAACGCTTGAAGATCTTATCCGTTTTGCCGGCGGGTTTAGCGGCAACGCCTACCGCGCCAATGTGACGTTGCACCGGAAAGGCGTTAACGAGATGGAAGCCCATACCCTCAATCAACCCGAATACGCCTCCTTCAAAATGCAGGACGGTGACCGGATAGAGGTAGGTGACATCTTAGATAAATACTCCAATATGGTAGAGATTACAGGAGCTGTGGAGCGTCCCGGTAAATATGCCGTGGGAGACCGCATCAAAACCGTGCGCGACCTGGTAGAGATCGCCCTCGGGCCTACGGGCGACGCCTACCTTTACCGCGCGCTACTCTACCGTGAGCAGGACGACCTGCGGCAGACCATGGAGTCGTTCGACCTCGACGCCCTGCTCAACAACCGTATTGCCGACATCCCCTTGCGGAAGAACGACCGGCTCCATGTCCCCTCCATTTTTTCCATCGAGGACAGCCTCACCATATCTGTTGGCGGTTCTGTCCGTGCTCCGGGTAACTATCCCTTTGCCTTGAATATGCGTATAGAAGATGCTCTCCTGCGGGCGGGCGGGCTGAGCGAAGAAGCCTCAACGGCGCGGGTCGATATTTACCGGCGCATCAAGGATCCCTCCAGCACCACCGTCCCACGTACGATGAGCGAAGTATATACCTTCACCCTAGAGGAAGGGAAGATCGTCTCCAGCGATCCCACTTTCGTCTTGCAACCGTTCGACCAGATTGTGGTGCGTCGTTCTCCCGGCTACGAAGCCCAGGAAAATGTCACTATTGCCGGAGAAATACTCTTCGGTGGCCGCTATGCCAAGAGAATGCGGAATGAACGACTCTCCTCACTGGTGGAGAGAGCCGGTGGACTGACGGAATATGCATACGTTAAAGGGGCCAAACTACAGCGCAGATCCACTCCCGAAGAGATTGAGAGAAGTCGTAAGGCATTGATGACCCAAGCCCGGATAGGAAGTGATTCCACCTTTGTCGATGAGCTCGATCTCTCGATGCAGTATGTGGGGATCGACCTGGAAAAAGCGTTGAAAAATCCGGGAGGAAGTGATGATATCATCCTCCGTGAGGGTGATGTACTGACCATACCACAGTTCAACAATACCGTCAAAATCTCTGGCGGGGTGATGTATCCCAATACGGTCACCTACCAGAAAAATCTGAAGCTGGGCGGCTATGTTCGGCAGGCGGGCGGCTATTCGCGTCTCGCGATGAAGAGCAAACCATTCGTAATTTACGCCAATGGTAAGGTCGCCACCGGCCGCTGGGCAAGGATCGAGCCAGGCTGTGAGATCGTGGTTCCCGAGAAACCCGATAGGGAACCAATGTCTTTACAGGGAATCCTTGGAATCTCCACTTCCATCGCTTCCATCGCTCTGCTTATCAGTAACCTTGTTAAATAATAAATCAAGAATCTATGACACAAGATAACTATACAGAGGAAAACCAAAACAGGTTTCCGTCTCCCGAAACAACCGATGAAATCGACCTGACCGAGATTCTACGGAAGTTATGGATCAAGCGGAAATTTATCCTGAAGACCACCGGTATCTTTCTCCTGATAGGCCTCTTTATCGCCCTCTTCTCCCCTGTAAAATATACCGCCCACTGCACGGTGGTACCACAGAGCGGTAAAGACGGGGCAAGCAGTAACCTAGGCGGACTTGCCGCCATGATGGGTGTCAATATCGGTACCGGGGCCAGCGGAGGGGAGACCCTCTCTCCTAACGTTTATCCGCAGATCGTAAAGAGTGTGCCTTTTACCCGGGAGATCATGCAAACCCCCATCAAGGTAGAACGATCTGAAGGCAAAGAAATCACACTGTACGACTTCTATACGAATAAAGAATACCAGCCGTTCAATCTTATAGGAAGCGTCAAAAAATATACCATCGGGTTGCCTTTCCTGCTTATAAACGCTATCCGGGAAAGTGGTATACAGGAAGAGATACTTCCCGCCGACAATGTATCTCTGCCCACCCTCAATAAAGAGGAAGAGGAAGTGTATCAGACTATCCAAAATTCGATGCAATTGAACCTGAACCCCAAAGAGGGGTATATCACTATCGATTATACTTTTCCCGAAGCCGAAGCGGCAGCGCGGATCACAGATAAGGTGCGCAAAACATTGGAACAATACGTGATGGCATTCAAGTCGGAGAAGATGGAAGACAACCTCGCGTTCGTGCAACAAAGTTTTGATGAAGCGCAAGAGGATTTTCAACAAAAGCAGGAGCGCCTCGCCATCTTCCAGGACGCCAACCGCGGATTGACCACCGCTTCGGCGCGCGCCACCGAACAGCGGCTCCGCAGCGAATACGATATCGCCTTTACTGTGTACAATGAACTAGCCAAACAGTTAGAACAAGCCAAACTGGCGGTAAAGGAATCCAAACCGGTACTCACGGTTATTGAACCCGTGGTGGTACCAGTACAAAAAAGCGCACCACGTCGCATCATAATACTGGTCGTTTTTATCTTCTTGGGGTTTATAACAGGAATTGGATGGATATTTACGAAGCCTCTCTTTCAGAATATAGTACAAAGTATAAAAGAAGAAGAAGAAATAACCGTATCCCCCATACACGATAACATGATAGGATAGAGTTTGCTATGTCTTTTTATGACCTTCGAAGTGATGACTACCTTTATAGGTTATGTAACTGGTAGTCACGAAGTCTGTTTAAAACTAATCAGATAGTGAGATATCGAAAAATTTTATTCCTGAAGAAATAATATATACTATAAGATTGTATTTAAAAGAAAAACTAAATTCAAAAAGATGCTAGATTTAAACGGTAAAGGTATCTTGATTACTGGAGGTACAGGGTCATTGGGTAAAGCATTGACCAAAACTATTTTTGAAAAATGGCCAAATATAAAAAGATTGGTAATATACTCCCGCGATGAACAAAAGCAGTTTGTCATGGACCAAGAGTATCCTCACTCGCAATATCCGGCTATTCGCTTTTTTGTCGGTGATGTACGTGATAAAGAGCGACTTACGAGAGCTTTAAACGGAATTGAGTATGTTATCCATGCTGCAGCTATGAAGCATGTACATATTGCAGAATACAATCCCACAGAATGCGTAAAAACGAATATTGGAGGGGCTCAAAATGTAATTGATGCTTGCTTAGTCACAGGGGTAAAGAGTGTTGTTGCTCTCTCAACAGATAAAGCTTGTGCTCCAATAAATCTTTACGGAGCAACAAAATTGGCATCAGATAAACTATTTGTAGCAGCCAATAATATAAAAGGTAGTAATCCAATAAAATTTTCGGTTGTAAGATATGGAAATGTGATGGGATCCAACGGTTCTGTAATCCCTTTTTTTATAAAAAAGAAAAAAGAAGGAGTAATCCCCATTACCGAACCGCACATGACTCGCTTCAACATCCCCATTCAAGGAGGAGTAGATATGGTTCTTTATGCATTGGAGAATGCCTGGGGAGGCGAAATTTTCATACCAAAGATACCCTCATATCATATAATGAAATTAGCTGAGGCGATAGCTCCAGAGTGTGAACATCGGGTGATTGGCATACGTCCGGGGGAAAAAATTCATGAAGAAATGATCACACCTTCAGATGCTTTCCACACCTATGATTTAGGTACTTATTATACTATTCTTCCACAAAAACCAGTTTGGAAAATGGAAGAGTACATTGCTTATTTTAACGCAAAAAAAGTACCTGACGGGTTTAGTTACAATTCAGGAGATAATACTGAGTGGGAAACAATAGACTCTCTCAGAAGCAAAATAAAAGAATACGTTGATCCTAATTTTACAGTTTAACAATGTCTAAACAACCTATACCTTACGGACGGCAACATATCACAGACGAGGATATTACCGCTGTAACCGAAGCCCTACAGTCCGACTATCTTACACAAGGGCCTAGAATAGCCGAGTTTGAAAAAGTATTTGCCGAATATATCGGTTGTAGATATGCCGTTGCGGTATCCAATGGAACAGCTGCATTGCACTTATGTGCCATGGCTTTGGGGATAAAACCTGGCGACAAAGTGATTACAACTCCTATTACATTTGTAGCATCTGCAAACTGTATACGCTATTGTGGTGGGGAGGTTGTTTTTGCAGACATTGACCCTGAAACTTACTTATTAAATATCAATTCTGTAAAAGCTTTATTAGAATCTTCGCCAAAAGGAACTTACAAAGGGATTATTCCGGTTGATTTTGCCGGTAGAGCTGTAAATCTGGAAGCATATAAGGAACTGGCGAACGAATATGGCCTTTGGATCATTGAAGATGCCTGTCACGCTCCTGGTGGATTTTTTCTTGACTCAAATAACCATAAGCAATTTTGCGGAAACGGAAATTTTGCAGATTTGTCTATTTTCTCTTTCCATCCGGTAAAACATATTGCCTGTGGAGAAGGAGGCATGGTAACAACAAACGACGAAGAGTTATTCCATAAATTAACATTGCTCCGTACACATGGAATCACAAAGGGTGATAATGTTTACCCATATATAAACTCTATTGAATTGGCCTCCGGAGGATATAAAGATGAAACCGAATATCCCGGATGGTACATGGAAATGCAGCAATTAGGATACAATTACCGGATAACCGATTTCCAAGCCGCCTTGGGTACCAGTCAATTAAAACGTGCGAATAAGGGATTGGAACGGAGACGTGAGATAGCCCATATCTACAGTGAGGCATTCAGGGACAAGCCTTATATTTTAGGTCAATCTGGTGATATAGAAGGACATGCCTATCATCTTTATGTGCTGGAAGTGAAGGATCGATTGAACCTATATCTGTATTTGCGTAAAAACCATATTTTTTCACAGATACACTATATACCCGCTCATCTGATGCCCTATTACCAAGAGTTCGGCTATAAAGAAGGAGATTTTCCTCACGCAGAAAATTATTATTCACATTGCATTAGCTTACCCATGTTCCCTACGCTGACTTCCGAAGAGCAACAATACGTAATAAAGACAATCGACGAATTTTACAGTAACTAAAAGTGAAAAATTTAGCTATTATCCCGGCACGTGGAGGAAGCAAACGAATTCCCCGAAAAAACATTAAAGACTTTCTGGGAAAGCCAATTATTGCCTACTCTATTGAAACAGCATTACAATCCGGATTATTTGAGGAAGTAATGGTGTCGACAGATGACGAAGAGATAGCCGATATTGCAAAAAGATATGGAGCTTCTGTGCCTTTTATGCGAAGTGAAAAAACGGCAAATGATACTGCTTCTCTATCTGATGTGATTGAAGAGGTGAAAAACATCTATGCTTCGCATAAGGTAGAGTTTGAGCATATTTGCTGTATTCTGGCAACTTCGCCACTGCTGACAAAGGAACTTTTGCAGTGCGGGCTTAACGAATTAATAGCAAAAAAAGCCGATTCTGTACGTCCGGTTGTACGTTTTGGCTATCCCGTACAAAGGGCTTTTATGATGGATGCAGAAGGGTCTGTCAGTATGTTTTATCCGGAATGTTACCGGACACGTTCTCAGGACTTAAAACCGGCTTTTCACGATGCAGGTATGTTTTATTGGATGAGATCAGACAAAGGGTTGAAAGGAAACAATAGATTCGGTTTTGAGATATCGGAAATGGAATGTCAGGATATTGACAATGAAACAGATTGGCAAATGGCTGAATTGAAGTTTAAACTTCTGAAAGGATAAAAATGGACTCTTATTTTTTTGTCCCGGGATACAAGTTAGGCAATATTGATAAAATAAAAGCGTTAGGCGTTGATGAAATTATTATTGATTTGGAAGATGCCGTGAAGGCTTCCGACAGACAGATGATTTTATCACGTTTATTATCCGACGATATAAATTATAAAGAATACTATATACGGATACCTCTTTATGATTATCAAGGAAAGATAGATGCTCAACTATTGCTATCCCTTCTTGAGAACGGATTTCGTAAGTTGGTTTTTCCAAAAATATCCTCTTTGGAGGATTTTGAATTCATACACTCTTATTTTGTAAACTTTTCCCCTGCAATCATTCTGTTAGTTGAAACGCCTCGCTTACTCTTGGAGGCAAAAGACTTATTATTGAAATATAAAAAGTTTATTTCGGGCGTAGCTGTAGGAAGTCATGACTTTATGAATACGGTGGGCGGAGTGCATTCCTTGCGAAATTTAGAGTTTTTTCGATTGCAGATTTTATATTTAGCCCGAATGATCCATGTTAAGGCTATAGATATTGCTTCCATGGAATTACAAGATACTCAAAGTTTGGAGGCAGAAATAAAGGATGGCGTGTATAAAGGATTTGATGCGAAATTATATATACATCCTAAACAGCTTGAAGTACTCAAAAGCATAAAACTTTACAGCACCGATGAACTGGCTTGGGCACACGGAGTAGAGGATGCATTCAAACAAACACAAGGAAAAGCGGATGAGTTTAATCCGGTAGTTATTGATGGAGTAATAATAGAAAAGCCACACTTAAGGCGTGCAGCAAAAATTTTAAATTACTATAATGAAAACATCTAATTTAGGAAATTATTTCGAAGATTTTGAAGTGGGTTCGGTGATAGAGCACGCTTTATCGAAAACCATTTTTGAAAGCGACAATAATTTTTTTAGTTTACTCACAATGAACCATCATCCTGTTCATACCAATATCGATTATGCAGCAAATCAGCAACACGGACAGATACTGGTTGTTGGAACATTGGTGTTTAGTCTTGTAGTGGGGATGACTGTGCCGGATATTAGCGGCAAAGCCATTGCTAATTTGGAGTATGAATCTGTAAAGCACTTGGCTCCCGTGTTCATAAACGATACCATATATGCCCGTACGAAGGTTCTTGATAAAAGAGAATCGCGCTCGAAAAGCGATAGAGGTATTGTGTATGTAGAAACCATCGGATATAATCAGCGTGGAGAAGATGTGCTGAGTTTTAGAAGAAAAGTATTAATCCAAAAAAGCAATCAAAATGACTGATTTTCTAATGCGAAGTCTGATGTTTGTCCCTGCTCATAACGAGAAATTTATGCGCAGCGCAGCAAAATCGGATGCCGATATTCTTTTGTTTGATATAGAAGACAGCGTGCAACCTGCCGAGAACAAACAAGCAGCCCGAAATAAAGTGGTAGAGTTACTCAACGAAGGAATTTTTGAAGGAAGAGTAATATTTCCAAGAATAAATGACCGGGAAAGCGGGCATTTGCTAAAGGATGTTACACAATTAGCCGTGAGAGGAGTAACAGGCTTTATGTATCCCAAAGCAAAGCGCGGAGAAGATATTTACTTCTTTGATAAATTGTTGGAGACTATTGAATATGAAAAAGAAATACCAAAAGGTACTTTCAAAATTATACCTTTAATAGAAACGGCTTCTGCCGTGATGAATGTGCAGGAAATATGCACATCGTCTCCGAGAGTTATAGCCATAGCTTATGGTTCCGAAGATTTTATTAATGATTTACAAGGCGTTCATGACGAGGAGCATCAAAGTTTATTCACTCCACGTGCAATGATTGCCATGGCAGCTCGTGCAAACAATATTGAGCCGATTGATACAGTTCACGTAAGAGTAAAAGACTTGGAGGATTTAGAAGTTAATTTAAATATTTCCCGCAAATTGGGTTTTGGAGGCATGATGGCGCTTAATCCCATTGAATTGCCTCTTATTCATCAATATTTTTCTCCTTCGGAAGAAGAGGTTGAAAACGCGAGAGAGATGTTGCGACTTGATGAGGAAGCTCGAAAAGAAGGAAGAGGAGTGGCGATAATGAACGGTAAATTCATAGGGCCTCCGTTTGTGGCAAAAGCAAAGAAAATTTTAAGAAAACACGAACAAATAATTACTAAGCAGGCATGAAAAAACTTATCATTATGGGTGGCTATGGCAATGGCACTGTTGTACAATCAACCGTAGAAGACATCAATGCCGTAAAGCCGGAATGGGAAATTCTTGGTTTTTTAAATGACAGAGAGACCGAACCCATTAATGGATATCCGGTTTTGGGTAAAATAGACAAAGAAACGGTTGACCGTTACTTGCCTGATAAGGATGTCTATTTTTTCTATACGCTGATTTCCGTAAAAATGAACCATAAGTTTTTGCATAAACTCCTCGATTTGCAAATTCCGGAAGAGCGTTTTGCCACTGTTATACATCCAACGGCCGTAATTTCTAAATTTGCTAAAATAGGACATGGCGTATGTATTCAACCTTTTGTATCGGTAGGTCCCAATACTGTAATTGGAAATCATGTTCAAATTTATGCCCAAGCCTTAGTCGGACATGGAGCTAAACTCGATAATTACAGTTATGTTGCTAACAATGCCTGTATTGGAGCGGATGTTCATCTTAAGGAAGGGGCTTATTTAGGGACCAACACCTCCACATTGGAGTTTATCACATTGGGGAAATGGTCTATATGCGGTATTGGAGCAGTTGTGTTGAAAGATGTGCCAGACTTTGCGAAAATGGTTGGTAATCCTGCACGACAGATTGGAAGTGTGGAGTAAAAAATGATGCAGAAAAAAATACTTTTTCGTGTTGATGCCGGTGGTCAAGTCGGATTGGGACATTATTATCGTAGCTTGAATTTAGCTTTGACGCTTAAGGATAGAGGATACGAAATATTATTTGTACATCAGGCTTCTGAATTCTGGGATAATTTAAAAGATTTTCCTTTTAAGCATTACGAGTTGTTTCCTGAAACTGCCGAAAACGATATGATATCAATTTGCAGGGATCAACAAGCAGCTGTTTTTTATGCAGATGGTATCATTCAATTTAGTCCGCAATTTATTCAAGAAATAAAAAAAACAGCCAAAGTTATTTTTTATCAAAACCTGACGGATGCCAAGGTATTGGCAGATGTTTTTATTTTACCTTCCATCCATCAAGATGACGCTTTTTTTGCTCCTTTTGAAAACTCCGGTACGGTTGTATATAAAGGTCTTGAATATTTTACATTCAATAAAGAAATAGAAAAATATGATTCCTTGACATTCGAGAAAGACAAATCTGTTAATAAAATAGCGGTTACAGCCGGAGGTAGCGATCCTCGGAATATATTGCTTACTTTGTACGAAATATTGGATGAGGGAAACATATCGCAGCAGGTTGAGGTCGCGTTTTTTTATGGAAACGATTATTTATATAAAAATAATATTCCGGAGAAACTGAAAGATTATGTTTCTTTTTTACCATATTCTACCGGTAAAATAGTAACATACGATCTGCTTATAGCCTCTTTTGGCGTGAGCGCCTATGAGTTTATGTGTTTGGGAATGCCCGTTATCGGCATCGGACATCAGAAATCCAATGCGGAAGCGTTAAGGATATTGTCCGCGAAAACCGGTGCCATATACGATCTGGGGCTTATTGACGATTTAGGCAAAGAGACGTTTAACGCTACACTAAATTCTTTGATTAACAATACGGAAAAGTTGGCAGCCATGTCTCAAAAAGCGAAGCGCATATTGGATACACAAGGAATTTGCAGGGTTGTAGATATTTTAGAGAAATTATAGCTATGAATAAGATAAAAGAGGAATTGTTTATTGTAGCCGAACTTTCAGCCAATCATAACAATGATTTGGCGTTAGCCATAAAAACAATAGAGGCGATTGCCCGTTCCGGAGCCGACGCGGTGAAAGTGCAAACCTTTACGGCGGATTCTTTGACGCTTGATGTGGACAATGAATTTTTCGGGCCTCGAAAGGATGGCCTGTGGAAAGGGCGAAGACTTTTTGAGTTATATCAGCAAGGAGCCTTGCCATTTGAATGGCACGAAACATTGCAAAAAACAGCTGTTGATAATGGGCTTGTTTTTTTTTCCGCTCCTTTTGCTACAAAAGATGTGGATTTTTTGGAAACAATCAATAATCCCATTTATAAAATCGCATCCCCAGAGATTACGGATATTCCGTTAATAAGTTATGTGGCTTCTAAACAAAAACCGATGATTATATCTACCGGCATGGCCGATGAACAAGACATTCAATTGGCACTTGAAACTTGTGAGAAAAATGGGAATAAAGACGTTACGTTATTGAAATGTACGTCGGAATATCCGGCAACGCCCGAAATGGCTAATTTGCTTACAATTCCCGATATGAAGAAGCGTTTTGGGGTGCGGGTCGGTTTATCCGATCACACCATGGGCTGCACCGTCCCTATTGCAGCAGTGGCATTGGGAGCAACGGTTGTGGAAAAGCATTTTATATTGGATAGAAGTTTAGGTGGTATTGACTCCGCGTTTTCAATGGAGCCAAACGAGTTTGCAGAAATGGTAAAAGCGGTAAGAGAAGCCCATTTGGCATTGGGTAGTGTTACTTACGAACTTACCGAAAAAAACCGACTAAGAAGGCGTTCGCTATTTGCAGCAGAGAATATTAAAGCAGGCGAGATTTTTACGGAAAAAAATATTCGTTCAGTAAGGCCGGGACATGGGTTGCATCCTAAATATTTTTCAAAACTCTTAAATGAAGTTGCCAAAAAAGACATAAGCAAGGGAACACCTCTATAATTTATGATTAAGTAATGAAATACCTGATTTTAATAAATAATGCTCCTAAAATGATTACTTATCATAAGGGACTAGGCGATAGCTTAAAAAGAAAAGGGAATTCTGTTATATATGCTTTTGCAGACGAGCTACCCTTATTAACTTATAGCATGGATTTTAGTAAAGAAAGAATATATATCTTTTCAGAGTATTTTAAAGTTAATGACAAGAACCCTCTTATTGATAATAAATATTCCAAAATAAATTGGTTGAAAACTTATTTTAGTGATTACGATAGGAATAGATATTACTCAGGTCCAACTTATGATAACAAATATTACGACTCCTTATTGAAAAATCTAATCAATTTTTTTGATACAATTTTTCAGAATGAGAATATTGATTTTTTTATATATGAAGCGATTTCAAATAGTTTTGCATACGTTTGTTATGAAGTAGCAAAAGTTAATGATATAGGTTATAGGGGATATATAGGTTCACGTATTGCAAATCGGTTTGAATTACACACCGAAGAATTTGGCATGACAAATCGGTTTGAGAAAATCTTTAAAAACAGTTCCTTTCATGCACAAACTCCAGAAATAAAAGATTTTGTTGAATCCTATTTAGCAAAATATTTAGGAAATCACATACCATCTTACTTAGCACGAAAGAATAAATTGACAGCGGATTATTCTCTCGTAAAAAAGTACATTAACAATGAAAAAAGCTTATTATTAAAAGGCGCTTTTAAATTTTATAAAAAAACAAAATCGGCTGATTTTAAGTATGCTTACCAATCTAACAATCCAATAAAGTATTATTATAATTTATTTAAAAGGAATATTTTAAAAAAAATAAGAACAACAATAGGAAACAATATATTTGAGAAGCCGGCAAAAGATGAAATTTACTATTTATTTCCATTACATATGAAGCCTGAAGCATCTACATCTGTTCTTGCAAGACATTATTGTGATGATTTAGCTGTACTTCGAAATATTGCATTCAACCTACCAATCGGTGAAAAATTATATATAAAAGAACATTTTGTAAATTATGGAAATCTTCCTCTTTCATTCTATCATGAACTAAAAAGGATACCTAATGTTCGGCTTATACACAGTAATGAGGATACAATGCAACTAATAAAAAATTGTAAAGCCCTTATTACACTTACCAGTACAATGGGTTTTGAGGCGTTGTTAATGTACAAAAAAGTTATTGTCTTTGGTAATGTTTTTTATAAATGTCATCCAAATTGTATCAAGTTGGATAGCTATGAAAATTTATTTAATATTTTAACAGAGTTGAAGCAACCTCCTTGTGATAGAGAGGTGGCAAGAAATTTTGTTACAGCTTATTATCTTTGTACAAGTGAGGGACGTACAGGTTTTTCTAATTATGAGAAAGAGGATATAGGCAGGTTCGCGGAACCACTTATTAAAGCTATTGAAATTTACAATCATGAATTGGCTACCCAAAATTAATAAAAGTATTATTAAATACATAAGCCTAAGTTATGTAAATGTAGGTCTCAATGTATTAATAAATTTAATTCTTATAAATAAAACTTCCGCATATGATTTTGGTAAAATATCAATCGGAAAAACAATTTTTCAATCTTATGATTTCACTCATTTAGGAATTCGCAATGGGTTCGACAGATTGTTTCCTCAGTTAGAAGGGAAAAATGTTGTTGGAGATATTTTTTCAGTAGGTTTCATAAGTACGTTTGTTGTTTCACTTTTATTTCTTATTTTTTGGAGCATCTATAAGTCTGACTTTTTTCTATTTTATTCAGCCTTTTCTGTTTCTGGAATCATTTATTCATTAACAACGTTGTATCGTATTTATTATAGAGCTCAATCCGACAAAAAAAAATTTGTATCTTTATCTTTTTATACTATTTTAGTTCCACCTTTATGTGAATTAATAGGTTTTCTATTATTTAATGTTTTAGGTTATGTGATTGCATTTTTTGCATCATATATTTTCTTACTAATCTTTGTTCAAAAAAAATATGCAATTAAACTAAATATTAAGAAAAAGAGATTTATACTTATTTGGAAAAAAATTCAGAAAAAAGGATGGCTCTTGTTTTTAAGTTCCTTAATCGCTTTCTTTTCGACATCCGCAGATCGTTTTTTTATTGAAAGTTATTGGGGGTTGGAAGCCGTTGGACGTTTTTCGGTTATTATGTTTTTCTTTTCAGTTTTTCGGTTGTTTCCTGTAAACTATACCGAAATGATTATGAATAGACTAATAACAACTCGTTCATTCAAATATGCTTCAAGGCATATTTTATTCTTATTTTTGTTCATGCTAATAATAGTCGTTTTAGCATTTCTTTTTCTTCCTTTTTTAATAAAGACATTTATGCCAAATTATAAAGAGGATATTGAATTAATGAGAATTGTTATTTGGGCAGTTATTCCTTTTTCTTTGCGTTCTGTTCTTTTTTATTATATGCATGGTATAGATAAGAGGAAAACGCTATTGTTTATTGATTCTATAAGTACTATATTGTATTTTGTCGGATTAATTTTTACTCTTAAACATACAAATTCTTTCGAAATGATTATGTTTTTAAAATTAGCATTTTATATTTTATCGATCCTCTTAACATTTACTTTTGCATTAATGTACAGTAGGCAAATGCAAGGTGAAAAAATACTAAAATAATAACATATGAAAAAAAATAAGGCTCTTGCACTTTCTACTCTAATCCTTTTGTTAACATCTTGTCTTACAGATATTATAGATAATGTATCCGTTAAAACTGAGAAGGAAATTCCTTTTAAAATTGAAGTATTACAAGAATCACGAGAAATTGTGTTAGAACAGACGCGGGCATGGGAGAATAAAACGTTGGGCTACTTTAATATTATTCCTGAAGACAAAGTGTGGAGTATGTGGTACAACTCCCGCGGTACTATAAATAAAAAAGGAGACCTATCGCAAACATTAAACTATGCATATTCTATCGATAAGGGTAAAACATGGATTAAGAGTTTCTCAATAAATGATGTCAATATAGAATCAGATACCATTCCAAACACTATTTTCGGAACTGGAAACTATGACGGGGTAGTTGAACAATTTGTTTTTAAAGACACCTTGAACAATCAATATAAATTAATAGGTGCGGCTTGGGACAAAATTGAAAAGAAACTAAAAACCTTTATTTGGGCTTCTATCGATAAAATCAGGTGGACAGACAAAACACTATTATTCGATGCTTATTATGATACCCAGTTTTCTGTAATACTTAAGGAAAATGAGTATAATATTTATCATCGGTTAATAATAAATGAAGGTACCCGAGGAGTTGCAAAAACTGTACTTGACAGTAATATGAATATTGTTAAAGGACCTGATGTAATATTCAGTAATAGTGGAAACTATAATTTTATACATGTTTATAATAGTGCAGCTAGCTACGTAAATGATAGTTTAACTTTATTTTTTCCAACTCTGTATGATCACAATACAGACAAAATGTTTATAGGAGTTGCATATGAAACCAAGAATGACTATTCAATGACAAACATAGATATTACACAGGAACTTTTTTATAATCAAAATATATTATGGGGAATTGTCAGCCCCAGTCTCATTCCTACTGAGGAACCGAATGTCTACTGGATTTACTATTATGGCGATAGCCGATTTCATAACGACAGAGCAACCACACAAGGATATACCCGTTATTATAGAGTTAAAATTAAAATTTCAAAAAGTACATCATTGTGAGTTTTATAAAAAAAAATTGTTATATCAGTAGTGATGCAAGTTTTGTGGTAAATGAATAAATTATTAATCATAGTTTTTTCGTTATTATGCGCTGTTCTGATGTTTAGTGCAGGACAATCGGTACTTCATTTTTCTTCTCGGGTATACTTGAGCAGTTTGGCTATTCAGGTTTTCTCCATAATTCAGATTTTTAATCAACGTAGCATTCCTTTCTCCTTGAAGAAAATATTTTATCTGTTTTCTCTTTTCTTTTTTGGTATTTCTCCTGTTTTGCAGTTCTATCATCGTACCGCTCTTTTTGGGGCGAGAGAAATAACTGAAAACGAATATTTTTATTTCAATTTGCTAATTTTTTTCATTCTGATACTATTTCAGTTACTTTACACTCAATTTCAAAAATTAAGACTTACCAAAAATGATATGAGAATTTCTCGTATTTTTTCCATTCATGGTAAACCCGATATAAAACAGGTATTAACACTCATTGCATTTTCTTTATTATCGTTTTTTCTTGTTTTTAAAGCAAATAGCTTTAGTTTTTTTAGCTTATTGATTAGAGGTGGTGAAATGAAAGAACTTTCTTCAAATTCATCCACGACGACACTAATAATCTTTCGTTTTTTTCAGCCCATATCCATGATGTGTTTACTCTACTATATATCGTCAAAATCTAAAAACTTTTTAGTCTATTTTATTTTAACGCTGCTTACCCTGCTCACATGTTTTCCGTTGAGTATGGCGCGCTTTGCAGCAGCAGCCATGTATATACCCTTAATGCTTCTTATTTTTCCCTTCTTTAAGAAAAAGAATGTATTTTCTCTTGTATTTATATTAGGTTTATTGGTAGTTTTTCCTTTTTTAAATAACTTCAGGTATTTTGGCAGCTCAGAATTTAAGTATGGATTCAACTTCGAAATGTTTACGGAAGGACATTTTGACAGTTACCAGAATTTTGCCTTAATAGTATTTGATAATATTATAACCGGGGGCCGCCAACTATTGGGGGTTTTCTTTTTTTGGGTTCCACGAAGTATCTGGCCTGCAAAACCTATTGGTTCCGGAGCTTTTATAGCTGATAAGATGGGGTTTTTCTTTGATAATGTTTCCTGCAACTATTTTGCCGAAGGATATATTAATTTTGGTTTTTTTGGAATATTACTTTTTATTTTTTTACTGGCTTTTTTTACCGCAAAAATGGATAAATTGTATTGGAAAGTGATTAGTAACGATAAAAACAACTTTTTCAAAGTAATTTACTTTGTATTATTGGGTATGTTATTTTTTATGCTTCGTGGAGATTTAATGAGTTCTTTTGCTTATACTGTAGGTTTTATACTTGCCATATTAATTGTTAATAAAATTGGGTCTTTAAAAGTAAAATGAAAACTTTATTACAAATAAATACAGTTATAAATTCCGGTTCCACAGGGCGGATTGCGGAAGAAATAGGTATAAAAGCCATGGAACAAGGCTGGGATAGCTATATCGCCTACGGAAGAAATGACAAGCCCAGCGCTTCACATAAAATGAAAATAGGTAACGAGTGGGATATGAAATGGCACGGGATTGCAACGCGCTTGTTTGACCGGCACGGATTTGTCTCGGCAAAAGCCACAAAAAAACTAATAGAAGATATAAAACTCATACAACCCGATATTATTCACTTGCATAACCTGCATGGCTATTATTTGAATATTGAGTTACTTTTTAATTACCTTTCAAGGGTGAATACGCCCGTGGTGTGGACTTTGCACGATTGTTGGGCATTTACCGGGCATTGTACGCATTTCTCTTATGTTGATTGCAATAAATGGAAAGTCCAGTGTGAAAAATGTCCTCAAAAAAAAGAGTATCCGGCAAGTTATTGGATAGATAATTCGTATAAGAATTTCCTAAAAAAGCAAAAACTTTTCACCTCAATAAAAGATATGACCATTGTTCCGGTTTCTAATTGGCTGGCAGGAGTGGTAAATGAATCATTCTTTAGTAAATACCCCATTAGAGTAATATATAATGGAGTTGACATAGAGGTTTTTAAGCCTCGGAATACTGTTAATCTGCGTAAACAGTATCATCTTGAAAATAAGTTTGTTTTGTTAGGAGTTGCCAGTGTATGGTCGGAAAGAAAAGGATTGTATGATTTCATCAAATTAAGTAGAGTATTAGATAAAAATGAAAGAATTATTTTGATTGGTTTAAATAAACAACAAATTAAATTACTCCCTAATAATATTATAGGTATTGAAAGAACCGACGATGTTTTACAATTAATAGAATTTTATTCTTTGGCAGATGTTGTTTTAAATCTTTCTTTTGAAGAAACTTTTGGATTAACAACTGTAGAAGGGTTTGCTTGTGAAACACCCAGTATAGTGTATAATTGTACTGCAAGTCCGGAACTAACGTCTGCAAGTACGGGATTTATCGTAACTCAAGGTGATTTCAGCGAAATCAGGAGAGCAATTGACACCGTTAAGTCAAATGGCAAGGTCGTATATCAGGATGCTTGCAGAGAAAGAGCAGTAAGTTTTTTTAATAAAGAAGACAGATATGAGCAGTATATTCAACTCTATCACCAACTATTAAGTAAAAGTTAAAAACAATAATCATGAGAAAAATATTCATTTTTATACTTATCATGATAAGTAATAGTTCATTAATTTACAGTCAAATCTACGTTTCAAATGCCGGTAATGATAGTTATAATGGTAGCAAAGATCGCCCGTTTAAAAGCATAAAAAAGGCAATGACAACTGCCTCAAATTACCGAAGCGGCAATCAGAAAGAGATTAAAATAATATTAGCAAGTGGGGAATACATTCTTGATGCACCCATAGAAATAAATCCCGCTCTTTGGCGGGGAACTAATAACTTGGTTGTTGAAGGCGAAAAAGAGAATATGCCTGTTATTAAAGGGAGTGTTTCCGCGGGGAAATTCACAAAACGCGCCGGTAATTTTTGGACCTTAGACCTCTCAACTTTTTTAAGGAATAACAAAGTTGCCGTGCAGCAAATTTTTGTAAATGGAAAAAGAGCTACGCTTGCCCGAACACCCAATATTGATAATCTTTATACTACATTAAAGACAGAAGAAGTAAAAGATAAACCCAATAAAAAATCGAACCACACCGTTTATTTGACTCCCGAACAATGGAACACGTTCAGTGCTGCAAAGAATAAGAAATATATTTTGGCAGCATTTAATCATCAGTGGAACAGAACACGTGCACATATAAAAAACTCATCCAACACAACAAAATCAATTCAATTGGAAACATCTCTCTTTGCCGATTGGACTAAATTGGGCATGGCATCGCAGTTTTATTTTGAAAATGATAAGAGCTTTTTGGATGCTCCCGGAGAGTGGTTTATCGATGATAAAAACATATTATATTATGTACCTCGTGCCGGTGAAGTGTTTTCCAGTACAACCGTGGAAATTCCTTTGTTAGGCGAGTTGCTGAAAATAGAAGGAACGACCGGGAACAAGGTGAGGAACATCGCATTTAAAAATATTTCGTTTCAGCATACAAATCGCATAATGCCTGCTCATGGGGATATGCCCGCTCAAGCTGCCTCTCCTACTTCTGCTGCTATTACTCTTAATTTTTCTGAGAACGTAAGTTTTGATAACTGTGAAATTGGTAACGTGAGTAATAATGCTATTTGGATAAGAAAAGGATGCAATAATGTGAAAGTGATTAATTCTTATATACATGATTTAGGAGTTGGAGGTATTAAGATAGGGGATATTGTTCCACCCGCCAATAGTAAATTTGAAACGAGTAATACCATAGTGGAAAATAATATCATCACACGAGGAGGTTTTGAGCTCCCTACAGGGATAGGGGTGACCGTATTCCACTCTGGAAGCAACTCTATTTCGCATAATGAAATATCTTATTTTTACTATTCGGGAGTTTCTGTTGGTTGGGTATGGGGATATAGAAACAGTGTAGCAAAAAATAATAAAATTATCTATAATCATATTCATCATCTGGGATTTTCACAATTAAGCGATTTGGGAGGAATTTATACTCTAGGTCCTTCGCCTGGAACTGAAATAAGTAATAATGTCATTCATGATGTTTTTTCGAATGATTTTCGGGGCTGGGGAATTTATTTGGATGAAGGCTCATCTGATATCTTAATTGAAAATAATTTGGTGTATAATTGTAAAAGTGCCGGTTTTCACCAGCATTACGGGAAAAACAACATCGTCAGGAATAATATTTTTGCCAATCAAGTAAACAGTCAGTTAGAGGTTTCCCGAAAAGAGGAACATAATTCTTTCACGTTTACGAATAATATTGTTTATTTTACTACCGGAAAGTTATCCGATAGAACAGGATGGGATATTGCTAATTTTATCGCGGATAAGAATATCTATTGGAATCCACGTCAACAAGATGTTAAGTTTTATAATAGCTCCATCACTCAATGGAAGAATAAGAATAAAAAAGATATTCATTCTTATGTTATGGATCCTCTCTTTCGGAATCCTGAAGCCAAAGATTTTACGTTTAAGAGTACAACAAATATTAGTAAAATAAATTTTAAGCCTTTTGATTATCGAAAAGCGGGTGTGACTGATTCTAATAATTGGAAGAAAGCTGATCTCTAAGCTATTTAAAATGATGAAAATATCCATAATTACTTCTACATATAATAGTGCAGTAACTATTTTAGACACGCTCGAGAGTGTAAATGCTCAAACTTATCCAAATGTAGAACACATTATTGTGGACGGAGCAAGTAAGGACAACACTTTGGAACTGGTAACGAAATACGGAAAAAGAGTCACCACTATTATCTCCGAACCGGATAAAGGTATCTACGATGCCATGAATAAAGGCATACAAGCAGCAACGGGTGATGTTATCGGCATTCTTAATTCGGATGATTTTTTTGCAGATAAGGATGTAATTGCCAAAATTGCAAATGAATTTCTAGAGAATTCTGAATTGGAAGCTGTTTACACAAATCTTTACTATGTTCAGCAGAATGACCCTTCAAAAATTGTCAGGCATTGGATTTCAGGACCCTTTAAAAAGAAAAGTTTTTTTAAAGGATGGCATCCTCCGCATCCCACCTTGTATTTACGCAAAGATGTATATGATAAATACGGATTATTTAATTTAAATTTTCCTTTAGCTGCCGATTTTGAGCTAATGCTTCGTTTTTTTGAAAAACACAACATAAAAACAAAACACCTCCCTATCACAACGATAAGAATGAGGTTAGGAGGTGCAACCAGCAAAAACTGGGAAAATGTAAGAAAACAAAATTTTGAGTGTATGGAAGCTTTCAGGGCCAATGGATTTAAATCTCCTGTATTGTATCCTATTTATCGGCTATTACCAAAGTTACTTCAATTTCTAAAAAAATGAACAAATTATTATTTACAGGAGCTTCCGGATTTTTGGGTGTAAATTTGAAACCTTTGTTGAAAGAGAGTTTCGATATAAAAACATTGGGGCTTACCGATGAGGATACTTACAACGTAAATATTGCCAACAATATTCCTGAATTTAACGAGCCGTTTGAAGTTATTTTACATGCTGCGGGTAAAGCGCATATAGTACCGAAAACGGAGAAGGAGAAAAAGTTGTTTTTTGATGTGAATTACGAGGGTACTAAAAATCTGTGTAAGGCTTTGGAGAAGGCACATTTACCAAAAGCATTTATTTTTGTCAGTACAGTAGCGGTCTATGGATTGGAAACCGGTGAAAACATAACGGAAGAGTATCCATTGAATGGCGATACCCCTTATGCGTTGAGTAAAATAGAGGCAGAACAGTTCCTTACTGAATGGTGCAGCAAAAATAACGTAGTACTGAGTATTATTAGGCCTTCCTTAATTGCAGGACCAAATCCTCCGGGAAATCTGGGAGCAATGATAAAAGGGATTAAAACCGGCAGATACCTATCCATTGCCGGAGGTAAAGCAAGAAAGAGCGTACTGATGGTTCACGATATTGCCCGTCTGCTTCCAGCTTTAATAGAGAAAGGTGGCGTTTACAACGTATGCGATGACTCACAACCTACTTTCAGAGAACTGGAAGTATTGATTGCCCAACAATCGGGGAAAAAGCTTTCTCAATCTATTCCATATTGGCTGGCAAAACCCATGGCTTTGGTGGGAGATCTGTTGGGACAGAAAGCTCCCATAAATTCTTTGAAATTATCTAAAATTACGGAATCACTAACATTCTCCAATGAAAAAGCAAAAAGGGAACTAAATTGGCAACCATTAAATGTATTGAATAATTTCAAAATCGAATAGAGAGTAATGCCAAAATAAAGCAGGCACTGGGTATCGATCGCATGCCCGTGTCGACCAAAGAGGGTATGCGAAAAACGTTGGAGAGTTTTAGGTGAAAAAGCGAGTCTCATTGTGGCTTTTTATGAGGTTTGCAGAATAAGTTAGTGAATTAGGCGAGTTAAATATTTCGAATATTACACATAATTCGAATATTTCGTTTATATTTGCAGCTACAACATTAAAAAATACAGTTATGGTAACGACAAATGAGATAAGAAGACCTAATAAACGTGAGCGAAAATTAGCACAGGAGTCTTACACTTCTCTCATTTCCTCGATTGAACAGTTAAAATCGGACCAGGCCGAAATTGAAATTGAAGAGACCGGTGAGAGAATTATTCTTCCTGTAAAAGCATTGAATTTATTAGGCGAAATATTAAAGGCAATGAGTCAGGGTAAACCTATTTCAATAGTACCTATTGCAACGGAAGTAACAACTCAAAAAGCTTCAGAGATTTTGGGATGCTCAAGACCCTATCTCGTGAAATTACTAGAGGAGGGAAAAATTGAATATACAAAAGTAGGAAAACATCGTCGCATTAAATATGAGGATGTGATTGACTACAAAAAGAAAATGAAAGAGGAGCAAAAGAAACGGCTCATCGAGATGATGCATGCAGATGAAGATCTAGGGCTTTATGATTCATAGCGTTCGATTTACGGCAGTCCTGGATACCAATGTGATTTATCCGGTAATTATCAGAGACCTTCTTCTCTGGTTTGCCTATTATGATATGTATACTCCAAAATGGAGTAATCATATTTTTGATGAATGGAAGGACGTGATGCATAGAAAAGGAGTTTCACCAGATGAATCAGAAAAACGTACACTCAACCTGAACAATGCCTTTCCCGATGCTTTGGTGACACATTACGAAACCCTTATTGATCATCTTGAATTGCCGGATGAAAAAGATAGGCATGTATTGGCCGCAGCTATCAAAACGAATGCACATGTAATTGTTTCAAACAATATAAAGGATTTTCCGGAAGATGTTCTGGATAGATATGGCCTGAAAATTAAAACACCCGATGATTTTCTGACGGATATCATTGACTTGAATACTGAAATTGCGGTTGAGGCTTTCAAAGAGATGGTGCTTAACAAAAAAAATCCTGAATTAGATGAATATGAAGTGTTGGACTGTTTAAGAAAAAACGGGCTGAAAGATACTGCCGACTACCTACATGCCCTTCTTTAAGTCGGGTCTACTGAATAATTGGTGTTTTCGCTGAAAATAGATATATATGACAGAGAACCACGTGGTGAACAACGGGAAAATAAAGCAAGCACTGGGCATCGACAAAATGTCGATATCGGCAAAGGAGGATATTCGAAAAACGCTGGATAGTTTCAGATAACAAGGGAGAATGAGTGTAATAATAATATATTTGATTGTTTTTGTTTTGCTGCTTGTAGCAGAACTTTTTTACTTTCGTATCGCAAACAAATACAACATCATCGACAAACCGAACGAACGGAGTTCGCACAATTACATTACCATACGGGGAGGAGGCATTATCTACTGGGTGGCTGCCCTACTTTATGCGCTGTTCAATCCTTCGGAGGTAGGTTGGTGGTTCCTCGCGGGAATCACCCTGATGGCCGGAGTAAGTTTCCGGGACGATATAAAAGGTCTGGGGCAAAAGATCCGGTTATTTTTCCATCTGCTGGCCATGACCTGTGCGTTTTATCTTGCAAACGTATTCGGGGTGTATCCCTGGTGGGGCATTATAATCGGGTATATTCTGTTTACCGGCATAGTGAACGCATATAACTTTATGGATGGCATCAACGGTATTACGGGATTATACACGCTGGCAGTACTGCTCCCTTTGACCTATGTGAACAATTACGTCCAAACTTTCACCAAAAACGATTTCCTTCTTTTCCCCCTGCTGGCATCCATTGTGTTCCTGTTCTTTAACTTCAGGAAACAGGCAAAGTGCTTCGCAGGTGATGTGGGAAGCGTGAGTATTGCTTTCTGGATCGTAACGCTGTTACTACTCCTGATTATCAAAACAGAAAACCTGGTATGGATCGGTTTCCTGCTGGTTTATGGAGTGGATACGATTTGCACAATAGGACACAGGATTTACCTGAAACAGAACATCATGGAGGCGCATCGCCTGCATTTCTATCAGATACTGGCCAACGAATGTAAAACGGATCATAGAGAAGTTTCTCTAAGCTATTTTATGGCACAACTGCTCTGCTCCACACTGATCATCGCCCTTTACCCCATCGTGGGATGGTGGATCTTCCTGCTATTGGTAGCCACATTAGTCGTCATCTACGGAATGAAATTCCGGCTAATGAAAACAGCCATTATTGAAAAATGATTTTAAGACATATATATAGTCATATGAGATATTTAAAGAGGACTTTTTTTATATTCATTTTGTGTATTTCGTTATCCGCCCATACCCAGGCACAGAAAACAATAGCCGTAAAAACAAATATACCGTATTGGGCAACGGCTTCTCCGAATTTGGGTGTGGAAGTGGCATTCCGCCACAAAATGACCTTCGAGCTATCCGGCGGATATAATCCCTTTGAGTTTGGAAACGACAAGCAGTGGAAGCATTGGATTATCTGGCCGGAAGCACGTTATTGGCTGAATGAGACATTTAATGGTCATTCTATTGGCCTGCATGGCGTGTTTGCCGGATTCGATGTGGGTGGATTGGAATTACCGTTTAATCTGGTACCCGAACTCAAGAATAGACGTGTCGAGGGAAATATAAACGGAATAGGTTTAAGCTACGGATATGCCTGGATAATCGGCAATAGTTTACTTCTTGAAGTAAGCGCAGGGGCTGGATATGGGCGTTTGAAGTACGATGTTTTTACAAATGGTGACAATGGATATAAGACAGACTACGGTCAAAAACATTATATCGGCCCTACAAAAGGGGCTATCTCATTGGTATACCTCTTTTGAAATGAAATATCTCCTAAACTATTTTGAATATAATTACCTCACTCATTACCGGCATCAATGGTTTTGCGGGTTCCAATTGCTTTAGAATGAAGGGGCAGGATAAAACTATAATTACCCCTGAATCTTAGACAACAAGTATCATTAATAAATTTTTGATGTAAAACTTGTCAGTTGAAAAACAAGCCGTATCTTCGTATAACTCATTTGAAATAAAGCATGAACTATCATGAAAATTAAAGAGCTAAAAATACGAAACTTCAGAAGGATCGACAATCTGCATATATTACCCGATCGTCAAATTAATGTAATTATCGGGGAAAACGGAGCAGGGAAATCGTCGCTGTTGGATGCAATAGCATACTTGCTTTCCTGGTTTACAGCACGGATCGTAAACTTGAAAGGTAATGGAAACACCATTAAATCCGACGATATATCCGTAACGGAAAGAGACGCAGAAATAAGTGTATGTTTAGATCCCGGCAACAATACTCCCGAAATAGCGTGGAACCTATACGGTTCCCGGAACAAACTGGAGAAAGCAGGCAAAACAGACCTGTCTGAATTGATGAATTATGTAAAATCATTGTTATCATTAAAAGATAGTAATTCTATATCATCCGTTCCCATTGTGGCATATTACCGGGTCAACCGCTCGGTAACGGAGATCCCTCTGCGAGTAAAAAAAATGGAATATGGGAATATTTTTGAGGTATATAAAACTGCGTTTGAGAATAAGACCGGTTTCAGGGCATTCTTTTCGTGGTACCGCAACCGGGAAGATCTGGAGAATCAAAGAATGCGTTTTGAAAATGCGGGGGAAGATCCGCAACTCTCAGCCGTACGCCGCGCACTGTCCTCTTTTTTCCCGGATTACAACGATCTGCATGTCAGACGCAATCCCATGTCTATGGTGCTTAAAAAAGGAGACACCCTATTTAATTTGAATCAACTTTCCGACGGAGAACAATGCTATCTGGCATTGATATCGGATCTATCGCGTAAGCTGGTTATTGCGAATCCCGAATCGCAAGATCCCCTGAAGGGACACGGTATCGTTCTGCTGGACGAAATAGAATTACATTTACATCCATCATGGCAAAAAGGAGTGATAGATAAATTAAAAGAGGTTTTCCCGAATATACAATTTTTCATCACCACCCACTCTCCTCTAGTTGTATCAAATATCAATGCGGAGCAATTGATTTTAATGAGAGAAGGCGAAAGAGTGTACACATCTTCCCTGTCCTTCGGAAAAGAAGTGAATGATATTTTGATTGATTTCTTCAACCTAAGCAGTCCGAGAGGCATCGAAATGGAACGATCCATAGAAGAGGCAAAAAAAGCGCTCAGATCCAACAATAGAGAGGAATACAACAGGTTGATGGATAAAATAAAGAATCAATTACCCCCATCCGATAAAGATGTTATAGCCATGACATTAGAGGCCTACCATTTATGGAAGTAGTGTTGTATGAGACATATTGAAAAAAAAAATTCGCCCGAGGTTTTTCAGGATTTCATCCTGAAAAATAGCCCTGCCGTGTGGGATGATATACATAAGTCTCAACTTCGGATATATGAAGATATCTGTGAGGTGCTTTTAAAAGAACAGAATAATCTCTGTGGTTATACAGAGTTACCGTTGAATAATAAACACATAGATCATTATCATAAACGAGTACTATATCCCGAAAAATGCTTTTGCTGGGATAATCTTATCATGGCTACCCTAGACGATGATTTTGGTGCCAGATATAAGGACAAACAAATTAATAGGAAGGAAATTTACAACGAAATATTTAATCCGGTTGTAGATAATCGTAAGCATTCGGTAAACCCCGTCCTATTTTAACTTCTGATCCTTGCTATATTTGCCCATAAAAAATAACATGTGGACATTACAGCAGTTTGAGGAGATATTTGATCGTTACCAGTCCAGCGGGCTTCGCATAAAAGAGTTTTGCCGGAACGAGTCAATCGTTGAATCCAGGTTTTATTACTGGCAGAAGAGATTGCAGGAGCACAACTACAGAACAGCTCGAGAGTCCGGTTTTGTTCCGATCGTCTTTACCGGTTCCAATTCATTGCCTGCAAACAAAGCAGTCCATCAAAAACCGATTCCGGTGCATGTTGATCCCATACCAGGGAATTTTCTAGAAATAGTCTATCCCAATGGCGTTAAAGTGCGTGTTCCCATTGGGACTGATCCGACTCAGCTGCGTTCATTAATCCTTTTAACCCAGTAAGCCATGTTCAATCTGAACGCCTCGATGCGTTACTGGCTTTACCCTTTTCCAACGGACATGCGTAAAGGGTTCTACACTTTAAGCGGGCTGGTCACTGAGGGGATGGGACAGGATGTACGCAGCGGTGACGTGTTCATCTTTCTGAACCGTCATTGCACGAGCATGAAAGCATTGCACATGGAGCACGGCGGACTGGTGATCTACTACTTATGGAAAACTTTGGATAAAACGGTTTGATTTGTGCCAGTGATTTCGGTCTATGTGTGCCTGTAATTAGCAAATTTACAATGTACAAAAAATGGCAATGTTGAGTGTACAACTTTTGGCAATATCCAATGTACAGGTTTAACATTACATTAACTATCTCTTTTTTATTGTATTCAACTGTTTTTTTATTCTTTCTCAAGGAAAGTTTTCCGGTTGTCCATACGGTAACCGTTTCCCTCGAACCTGATCACCTCGCAACGATATAGCAGTCGATCCAGGATGGCTGTGGCTAACACTTCATCATCCAGTGTCTCCGCCCACTGGCTGGGTGACTTGTTAGTGGTGATGATGATCGAGCACTGCTCATGCAGGTGATTGATCAGATTGAACAGAGCCACCGCTTCACTCTTTTGCACCGGGAACATCATGATGTCATCTATGGCAATCAGGTGTGCCTTGGTGTATCGCTTGTAGGTGCTCATTGCCGATGAGATGATTTCTTTCCTGTTGAGCACGCCTATCAGGTCAGCCATGGTGGTAAAATAGGCCCTATAACCTTTCTTGATGGCATCATTGACCAGTCCCCCGGCCAGGTATGTTTTGCCCGTACCGCTTGGCCCCATCAGCACCAGGTTGTATAGCTGATCGACCCAGAGCAGCTCCCTGAGCTGTGTCATCTGCCTTATGCCGATGCTGCTCGAGGCCTTGTAATCGTACTCGTCAAGCTCGTGTGCACGTGGCAGACGGGCCAGTTTAGTCCTGCGCCGGTAATCATTCAGCTGTCGCTGCTCTAGCTCTTTTATAAGCATGTTCTCCAGGAAGTCCGCGTATCCCGGTGTATCTATGCTCGCCTGGTGAAGCATCGGCTGCAAGTTTTTGCTCAGGTATCCCAAACGAAGTATGCCGGCATATTGCTTCATGTTTTCTATCTGCTTCATAGCTCCATGATTTGATCGTACCGGTTTATCTTGCTTCTCTCGGGGATGTATGCATCCGTGTCATACTGACTTGTTTGAACACCGTCATGCAACACGCTTACAACAGGCAAGGGCTTCTTCTCCCGGCGTTTTAACTCCCGGTAATGTGATGCGGCTTCTTTCAGGTAAAGGGCGTTGTAGAGCCCATTGTCGAGGCAGTAATCAAGTGCACTGCCAACGATCTCCTCACCATATTCGCCCATCACCTCCCTTATCATTTTCAGATTGTCTCTCAGATAACGGGGCTTATACTTGTGTATCTCCTCTTACCTTGCCTTTTTCAAGACTGACGGGGTGCTCGGCCAGAAGGATGCCTTGCCGGTTGGAAAGCGAAAGGGTGCCATCCTTGACCTTGAGTAATACCTCCGGTCCCTTCCCGTTATAGGTGCCATATGGGACCCTGTAGAAGTTCCCCTTGTAACTGATTGTGTTATCTTTTCTCACCGTGTAGGTGGGAATCTCATCCCGGGGGATTGCCGGTGAGGGGCGAAAAAAGGAGAGATGCTCCTTTTCAATCAACCACACGTCATGGGGCAGGCGCTTCGTCGTGGCATGTTTGGTGCCGTTCGCCTTGCGCTCCAACCAGCTCAGGACTTCCTCGTTGAGGCGATCTATATCGTGAAAGGTACGCGCGCGAAGAAAGTTGTTTTTCACGTATCCTACCACGTTCTCGACCCGGCCTTTGCTCTGGGGATCGGCCTTGCGGCAGAACTCAACGCTGATACCGCGTTCATCCCTGTAGCGACGAAAATCATCAGCCAGGAGATAATCGCCAAGGTTCTCACTTTTCAGAAACACCGAGTCCTGATCATAGAGAAGCTTCCCGGGGATACCCTCTATATACTTGAAGGCCTGCTCGTGAGCCTGGACGGCTGTTTTCCCGGTGAAGGGAGTTGTTTGGAAAAACACATATTTGTAGCGACTGCGTGACAGGACAAGGGCAAAAAAATAAACCCTGCGCCTACTGCCGTCCAAACGTCGCATCTGTGCTGTACCGAAGTCAACCTGCGCCTGGCTGCCATATGCAAACTCTTCCAGGGCTTCCGTCTGGCGGATCTTCTCCGGTACAGGGATCTTCTCCTGACGCCGCACGTGCTGGACAAAGTTGTATACAGTCTTGCTGTTCACCTTCGGCAAGTCGGCGTATTTCTCCTTCAGCCGGTCTTCTATCACTGCCGCCGGCAAACCATTGTCTATACTCAATAAGGAAAGAACGTCCGGGTAATATGGCGACAGAACAAGTTCGTATACACGTTGTTTCATTGAAAACTCATGAAACTCTTCTTCACTCATCTTCTTGTACCTGGAAACAGTTCTGCGATCAACACCCAACTTTTTTGCAATTTTACTGTCCGAATTGCCCGGATTACTGGAAAGTTCTTTAACTTCGTACCACATACGTACCTTTCTAAGGTCATGTATCTGAGTCTTCATAGTGTTTGTATTTTCGTGAATTACAAATATATGAAGACTCTTCTTTAACCCTTTTTATGTACATTGCATATTGCCAATTTCTGTACATTCAATCTTGCCGAAAATTGTACATGCGAAGTTACTGATTACAGTGCCACCTTTTTCGGTTCAAACCGTGCCACTTTTTACGGTTCGATTTGTGCCACTTTGAAAAGATCAAGTTATCTTGCAGACGGATATTTCACATTGGCTCGAAAACATGGTCTATTTTGAGTTACTACGCAGATATAAAAATGTTTATGTAGGAAAAATCAATAATATGGAAGTCGATTTTGTTGTTACCGATGATGACGGTTATACCTCATATTACCAAGTGGCATGGACTACAATGCAGCCCGAAACGCTTGAACGTGAACTCGCTTCACTGCGGGCAATAAAAGATTCCAATCCGAAATATCTGCTCACAACCGATATTGACTTAAATCCGGTTTATGACGGAATACGCAAGTTGAATGTAGCAGATTGGCTATTGCAAGGCAATGATAGATGAAATAGCGGTCAGCTTGCTGATGTAAGGGCAGTTTACAAAAAGTGCTTAGGCCTAACAAGCAGTTAACATTCGTTAACAGCATCCGGCGGGGCACGAGACCGGCAAGCCGAAGCATTTTTTGATGTGACTTTTTGAACTAAACGAGAGATATACGGACAACTATTGCACAACGTTTGCAATCGTCCCTAAAAAATGATGCAAGGATAACCACACATTAGCAATATATACCACGGCAAAAAATATCGGTACATATCCATCTATTAAAAAGCACGCTGTATTATCTGTTTATGTTTATAAGGCAAAGTCTTTTTTGTCACTATTTTGTTACTAATAAAGCCTAAATGTTATATTTAAGAACCTTATATTCAATTCGTTAGTTTTGAAATATAAGATATTTGCCTAATAACCTGACGGTTGAAAACATAAAATCGGGAAATACGGCGGTAAAATAATCTTATTGTCTCTTCCGCCTCAAAACTGATGAAGTACAGAGGACTCGGCTCCGGTATAAGACGCGCCTTGAAAGAGCATCCCAATACGGAATTAATCAATGATACAGAAGGGGAACAGTTTATATCCATACTCCATAGAAGCCGCATTAGGAGATAAGAGTTCCAATACCGTGCTATCGGTTCATGGTGGGAACCTAAAGGCAATCAGAATGATATTGATATTGTGGTGTCCACGGTATTGATGGTAAATCCTTACGTCTTTTAGATAAAATTAAAGAGAAAAGTTTGGAGGATTTGGACATTTGTCTTATTTTTGAAGACGATTATCCACACATGAGATGATGAACAGCGAAAAAAATAAGAAAACGTGTACTGACGAAGTATCTGATATTTTAGAGCAATATGATAAAAAAATCAAGTTGCCAAACACGCCCGATCAGTACTTTTTTATAGATAAGATAAAGGTTATTGAAACGATTAACAAAGGGATACCTTATTCTTTTTTTAACCGGATCCAGGATTACTCGCCTTTCACGGAAAGTGAATGGGCCACGCTTTTGAGTATTTCAACCAAGTCGTTGCAACGCTATAAATCGACTGAAAATTATCGTTTCAAACCCCTTCAATCCGAAAAAATAATCGCTATGACGGAAGTTACCAAAGCCGGCATGGATTTGTTCGGTAATATCGATAAATTTAAAGAGTGGCTGAATACGCCCAGTTATGCCCTGGGAAATTTAAAGCCGATGGAATTACTTAGCAGCTCGTATGGAAAAGAGCTGGTAATGGATGAATTGATAAGGTTGAACCAGGGGATACTTGTATAAATTAATCCAAGAATGGAGGTATTCAGGCTTGCAAGGGAAGCATATGCCCATAAACTCTCGGGAAAAGGGGCTGCAATCAGGGGCGCCCGTTGGAACTCCAAAGGGATTGAACTGATTTATACGGCAAGCAACCGGTCGCTGGCAATGGCCGAAGTAGCCGTGCATCTCACGTTGGCCACGCTCCCGGATGATTACCGGATGATCACGATTTATATTCCGGACAATATTGCCATAAAGGAGGTTTTGGTAACGGATCTACCAGACGACTGGAATTTCTTTCCTCATCCGCTTTCCACCCAGAAGTTCGGAGATGATTTTGTGTCGGAGAATAAATTTTGCCTGTTGAAAACTCCTTCAGTAGTAACGAAAGGCGATTATAATATCCTCATTAATCCCCATCATAAAGACTTCAACAGGATAAAAATCGTCAATATAGTGGAGTTTCCTTTTGACAGGCGAATTTTCAAGTAAGATATAATTACCCCCAAACTTTAGACAACATCAGTCATTGTGCTTTCCATCCAATAATGGATGCAAAAATGAAAAAGTCAACAAAATAATCATGTTCAGTGTACTCATATACAACGATATAAAACCCGGTAAAATCAGGAAGCTATTTGACAAAACAGTGGAACAACTTTCACGGGGCGATTTTGCATCGGCCGAAGTGAAAAAGATGACGGGAACCGGCTACTACCGGGCCAGGCTGGACTACGAAAACCGATTGCTGTTCAAATTTGGCCGCCACAAGGGCCAGACCTGCCTGATGATCATGGAAATCATTTTTAACCATGCGTATGACAAATCCCGTTTTTTGCGGGGAAGTAAAGCAGATGAAGCCAAGATGGTCCCGGTCAAGGACACGCGGGAAATACCTGATGGTGATTTTATGCCGCTCACTTATGTGAACCCCAAGTATCGTCATTTCCACCTGCTCGACAAGGTGTTGTCGTTCGATGACCACCAAGACGAGATACTATCTCTGCCCTTGCCGCAAATCATCATCGGATCGGCCGGAAGCGGGAAGACGGCACTTACACTTGAAAAGATCAAATCGCTCTCGGGCCGGGTGCTCTATATCACCCTCTCCCCCTTTCTCGCGGAAAACTCGGCGCGCCTGTTTTATTCCTACAATTACGAAAACGACAAACTGGAAATTGATTTTCTTTCTTACCGGGAATTCATCGAAACACTGAAGATACCGAAAGGGAAAGAGATGGATTTCAGAACATTCGAAGCATGGTTCTCCAAGCACCGGCAAGCCTCCAAACTGAAAGACGCCCATAAGACATTCGAAGAATTCCGGGGTGTGATCACCGGGTACGATGTCACAAAAGAGTACCTCCCGCTCGAAGAATACCTCTCGCTCGGGGTAAAACAATCCATCTTCCTGGCCAACGAACGGAACGCGGTGTATAACCTGTTTGAAAAATACCTGGATTACCTGAAAGGAAACGGCCATTACGACATCAATATCCTTTCGCATCAATGGCAGCCCTACTGCACTCCGATATATGACTTTATCGTGGTGGACGAAGTGCAGGATTTCACCAACATACAGTTACACATCATCCTCAAGTCGCTGAAATCACCGGCCAACTTCATATTATGCGGCGATTCCAATCAGATAGTACACCCCAATTTCTTTTCATGGTCGCACCTGAAAAGCATGTTTTACCATAGCGACATGAAAGAAAACGAAATGAAAATACTCCATGCGAACTATCGCAACAGCCAGACCATCTCGGATTTGGCCAACAGGTTATTGAAAATTAAAAATGCCCGTTTCGGCTCCATCGACAAAGAAAGCAATTACTTGGTCAACACGGTCGCCGAAGCGAAAGGGGAAGCCGTTTTCATTGACAACAAGGGAAATACCATCGCCGAAGTGGAACGAAAAACACGCCGGTCGGTCAAATATGCCGTGTTGGTATTGCGAAACGAGGACAAGCCCAAGGCAAGGGAACTGTTCCAGACACCCTTGTTGTTTTCGGTACAGGAATTAAAAGGACTTGAATATGAAAATGTCATCCTCTACAATTTCATTTCCGGCAACACCTCTGAATACAATGCCATTTGCGACGGGGTAACCCCCGGAGACCTGTCGGTTGAAGAACTGGCTTATGCACGGGCGAAGGACAAAACCGACAAGTCTCTCGACGCTTACAAGTTTTATATCAACTCGTTGTATGTGGCTGTCACGCGGGCCGTAAAAAACATCTATATCGTTGAGCAGGCAAAAGGGCACAAGTTGCTCCGCTTATTGGAAGTAGCGGAAGAGACACCGCCGAAAGATCTGAGAGAAGAGATATCTTCGGCCGACGACTGGAAGCAAGAAGCAAGGCGTCTCGAAATGCAGGGAAAAACAGAACAGGTGGAGGCCATCAGAAAAGGCATCCTGGCTACCGAAAAACCGAATTGGGAGCCGATGACCATCGAACTGTACCGGAAAGCCCGAAAAGAGGCGCTTGACCCGGATAATTTTAACAAAAAGGCGAAAGACAGGCTTTTTGACTTTGCCCTGCTACATAACCAAACCGTGATTATGAACCAATTGGCCGGCTTAAATTACAAACGGGCTGAGCGTTACGAGTCCGAACGGCCTTCGTTGTTCAGAAAATATTACCAATCCTATAGGGTGGACAATGTGAAAATGATCATCCCCCTACTCAACAAGTACGGGATAAACTACCGGGACGCGCATAATTTCACCCCCTTGCACGCGGCCGCTTTCGCGGGAGCCACCCTCATCGTCAAGGCGTTGCTTGGTAACGGCGCCAACCCCGACCTACAAGATACTTTCCGGAGAACACCTCTTCAGATAGCGCTCGAGCAGGCTTTTGTATCCACCGACTATGCCAAAAACAAACTGGGTAAAATTTATTCCTTGTTGCTTTCCGAGTCAATGAAAATAGAGGCGGACGGGCATTTGATCAAGATTGACGCCCACAAGGTGGAATACCTGCTGATCAACCTGTTCATCGCCGTGCAACAAGTGATCCTTCAAAAGAAATCGTATTACGAGGAGATGGGGGTCAAAGTAGATGACCTGCTCGGGAGTATCCAGCATTTTTCGGGCGCGGTAGTACCTTCCCATCGCAAGAAACGGGAATACCTGCTGTCGCTTCTCGCCAAACATGAAGTTGACAGCAACAATCCTTACAATAAAAAATTATTCAAACGGGTCAGTAGGGGTTATTACCTGCTTAATCCGGCACTATCGATACTGATTGACGGGCAATGGGTGTCGGTAGCAGAAATTTTCGGGAGCACAGACCTGGCGGACGATGAGATCAGGCAGAATGCCTTGCAGATAGCCGAAAAAGAGGCCAGGGAATACCACAAGAAATTGGAAAAGGAGATGAAGAGACGGGAAAAATGGAAGTGGTAGATGTGTCAAAATGATTAAAATATAAGTTGAAATGATTTATCTATTTGTCATTGTCTTACTTTTCGCCGCGGAAATCGTTTACTTCCGTATCGCGGACAAATATAACATCATAGACAAGCCCAACGAGCGGAGTTCTCACACCCGGATCACGCTGCGGGGAGGCGGCATTATCTACTGGGTCGCCGCCCTGCTTTACGTGTTGCTCAATCCATCGGAAGCGGCAGTGTGGTTTTTTACAGGTATCACCATCATTGCGGGAATCAGCCTTTGGAACGATATAAAAGGCTTGGGCCAAAATATCCGGTTAATAATCCCCCTGCTGGCCATGACGTGTGTGTTTTACATGACAGACATATTCGGGGGCTATCCCTGGTGGGCTATTGTGATTGGATATATCCTGTTTACGGGCATTATGAACGCATACAACTTCATGGACGGCATCAACGGCATGACGGGATTGTACACGCTGGCGGTACTGCTCCCAATGATCTATGTGAACATATATATACAACCTTTCACCGATAACGATTTCCTGCTTTTTCCCCTACTCGCTTCACTGGTATTCCTGTTCTTTAACTTCAGGAAAAGGGCGAAATGCTTCGCGGGCGATGTGGGAAGCGTGGGCATCGCCTTCTGGATCGTAACCCTGTAACTGCTGCTGATCATTAAAACGCAGAACCTGGTATGGATCGGGTTCCTGATGGTGTACGGGGTGGATACGGTATGCACAATAGCACACAGGATTTACCTGAAACAGAATATCATGGAGGCGCACCGACTGCACTTCTACCAGATCATGGCCAACGAACTAAAAACCGGGCACAGGACAGTCTCCATGTCCTATTTCCTGGCGCAACTGCTCTGTTCCACACTGATCATTGCCCTTTACCCCATTGTGGGATGGTGGATCTTCCTGATACTGGTAGTCACATTAGTCGGCATCTACGGAATGAAATTCCGATTAATGAAAACAGTATAATCTGCACGGCATCCATATCCCCGCAGGACAGTGGCACACACTGTTCGTCTGGAAATCAGCACCGTGATTTCCGAAGTAAAAGAAAAAATATTAGGGTTACACCCATAACAAATGAATTTAAATTATTATTTTTGTGGTTATAACCATAAAAATGATATTAAGGCTACTTGCGTATTCCGGTGATGCTGACCCCTTGTCCGGGATGTTGACCCCCTCCGTTCTCCCGGAGGGCACTCCGAAGGTCATCCTTTTTTGATTTATCAAAAAAGGCAAGTACAAAATTATCGATTTTTTCTTCTCAGGGAGTCTCCGTTCTTATGGAAAGCTATTCATAAAAAAGGTGAGAGTTTAAGAAAAAAAAGATAACTTTGTCAAAATAATAGTTTAACAAGTGGGTGCATATCGCCGGAAGCGCTGGGTGCATATCACCGGAATATCAAAATCATTTTAACTTGTAGAACAAAATAATTTTTCTAAATATTTGAATTAGCTTGATCTGCTATGGAAACATTTGATTCAAAAAAACCAGTCTGTATGAGATATTAAAGAGTATCCATGAAGGGAAAATTCAATTGCCCGACTTTCAACGAGGATGGGTATGGGATGACAATCGCATAAAAGGAATATTAGCTAGTGTCGCGAAGTCATTTCCCATAGGAGCAGTGATGCTGCTTGAAAACGGAAATGAATCCATCCGGTTCAAAACAAAAGCCATTGAGGGCGCCCCTGAGGTAAACGGCAAAAAACCAGAAATGTTGATTCTTGATGGACAGCAACGGCTCACGTCACTTTACCAGGCCATCATATCCAATAAGGTTGTAAAAACAAGAAACGCTAAGGGGTATGAGATAAACAGGTGGTATTATATTGATATGCAGAAAGCGCTGGATCCGGATACTGATCTTGAAGAAGCAATATTTTCAATCAACGAAAATAAAATTATAACTGAGAATATTGGTCGCGATGTAGTTTTAGATCTAACAACCCGAGAGAAGGAATTTGAGAACATGATGTACCCCGTTAGCCTTATAGACGAGTATGATACATGGTTCCCATCTTTTTTCGAATTTTGGGAATATGACAAGGAAAAAATTAAGTTTTGGAATGAATTCCACAGAAGAATTATTCTGGGTTTTAATAATTACTCGCTTCCTGTGATTGAAATGACTAAAGAGAATCCTAACCCAACTTTCACCCTCAAAATTATTTTTGATAAAAAATGAGCCTGTTTTATGCTCCTTTGATGTGATAGCCATTTGATATTCAGCGATCGTATTTTTCGGAAGTATGTCAAATCCGGATTGTAGGACACTTTTGAATGCAAGTCTTGTTGTATTTTTGTCTCATGCACGTGAATGTACAACTACGTTTCAATTCCGCCACGGGACAGGAAGCTCCTTACTATCGACTGCAGGAGTCTTATCGAGATGTGCGCGGACATGTGCATTCCCTGATTGTACTGAATATCGGTTTTGAACCATGTCTGAAGCCTCTCCAGGTCAAACGTATTGCACGTGCCTTGACTATGCGTTTTCAACACCGGCATCATGGATCTCTTTTCCCGGAAAATAAGGATGGACTTTCTCACGAAGAGCGCCTCTTTGCCGAACGATACTGGCAACGCATGCTTGCCGAAGGAGGGATCGACCGGTTCAACCAAAAAGAGAACCAATCCAAAGAAGAGTCCGAAAGGTATATAGATTTGGATACAGTAGAACATACCGATGCCCGTAACATCGGCGCGGAATGGCTTTGCAAACAAACCATTGACCGCCTGGGGCTGGAAGATTTTCTAAGAGGCCAGGGCTGGAATGAAAACGCCATTCATGCCGCTCTCTCCCATCTGATTGTCCGAACCGTTTATAGTCCATCGGAATGGGCTACACACCGTGTCATGAAGGAGAATTCCGCTGCTTGCGAACTTTATTCAGGTACTCCGGATTGGACTCCGGGCATCAATGCACTCTACCAAATGCCGGATCGTCTTTATGGGATCAAAGATAAATTGGAACGACATCTTTGCCAAAGGACGGATAACCTGTTCAATATAGATAATCGTATCGTGCTTTTTGACCTGACCAACTTCTATTTTGAAGGCCGTAAAGCAGGAAGTCGCAAAGCGCGTTTCGGACGCAGCAAGGAGAAGCGCAACGACTGTCGATTACTGGTATTGGCCTTGTGCATAAACAGGGAGGGATTTATCCGTTATTCCTCTATTCTTGCAGGCAATACCTCAGACCCCAAATCACTTCCCGGTATGATTGACAAGTTGGCTGTCAAAACCTCCGTCACCAGTAAAAAGACCTTGGTTGTAATCGATGCAGGCATCTCCACCGAAGAGAACCTGCAAGGCATAAAAGAAAAAGGATACAATTATCTTTGCGTATCCCGCACACGGTTAAAAGACTACAGCCTCTCGAAGGATCACCGGACGGTAACCGTACATGACACCAGAAAACAGGAGATTACCTTGCGGGAAGTGCAGACCCGGCCTGAAGAGGATTATTATCTGGAGATCACCTCTCCCTCAAAAGCAATGACGGAAGCCTCCATGAACCGTCAATGGAAAGAACGCTTTGAAGGTGAGATGGAGAAAATCAACGAGGCCATTACAAGGAAAGGAGGTACCAAACGTTACGAAAAAGTAGTTGAACGAGTCGGCAGAGCCATTGAGCGTTATCCCTCCATCGCGCGACATTATCAAATAACGTACCTGTGCAATGAGAGGAAACCAGCTGAAATGCAAAAAGTAAACTGGACGATCAAGGATATTACCGCAATAGACAAAAACACGGGAGTCTATTTCCTGAGAACCAACGTACGGACTTTTGGCGAACAGACGACCTGGGAGTATTATAATTTGATTCGTGAGATAGAATGCACCAACCGGCAGCTAAAAACGGATCTCAATCTACGACCCATCTATCATCAAAAGGATGAACGCAGTGATGCGCATTTATTCTTCGGACTACTTTCTTATTGGATTGTCAATACGATACGCTTTCAACTCAAGCAATCGGGAGAAAACGCTTATTGGACAGAGATTGTTCGCCGCATGTCTACGCAGAAATTGGTGACTACAGAAGCCGTCAATGCCCTGGGTGAGAAGGTGGAACTGAGACAATGCAGTCGGCCGACAAAGCAAGCGGAGAGGATATACTCCATCCTAAAGATGAAACAGGCGCCGTTCAAGAAAATAAAAATATGTAGGTCACAGTCACCGCCAAGGGGATCGTCCTGACTCATTCTGGACAGGATTGCGTGGAAATGTAAGTGAAAGTTGGGTTAACTGTTTGTAAGTTTTCATAGACAACATAATAGTTAATTTTAGGGAGACTCCGGTCTCCTTTTTTGTTAAATCATGTTGCTACTTGACACTCTCCGGGGGCCGCGCGCCCCCGGCCGTGGGGCAAACCCCAGCGGTGTTTTTCATGGTTTATGTTTGAATAAAATCCATGAAAGAAACTACCCCGAGTGTTGCACTTCTAAGTTGAACTTAGGTGCGAATAACAATTGGCCCGAACACGAGAAACGAGGTCGCCAAGAACGGCAATTATATTGATCTCAGCTGCAAAGACGAAATTTATCTTTATCTCCCTACTCGATTCCATTTAAATTATTCAAGTCCATACTTCTTCGGAATAGTTTTTTAGAACATCTACATGGTTCTGTCCAAACATTAGCTTTTCCCCAATATATGACCCGATTTTGTATGTAAATGCCTTTTTTTGTGAATCCAAAAGTTTTTTTTGTCTTTATGGGAAAAAAATCCAAACAGTCCGTACTACTTTTACTTTTAATTTGTACCAAAAAAGGGAATCTCAATAGACAGTCGATAGACTACAACCCTATAAGAATAGTAAGAAAATTATCTTATTACAAAAGGCAAGTCTCCCGCTGTTGAATGAATAAAACATAAACACCCTGAAAATATTATGCATACACCAACTTTTACACTCTTCATCACGACCCTGATTTTACTTTTATTGCTGGGCTGTGGCAAGGATGAGATCCCCGTCAACGGTGAAAACGGTAACGGAGGTGGGAGCAAGACAACCACCCTGGAGGTATCCGCTTCACCCATCCACTTCGCAGCCGAAGGAGGAAGCAAAGAGATCACAGTCGCCACAAATGCTAAAAGCTGGAGCGTCACATCCAGTAAAAACTGGTGCACGGTCAGCAAGGAGACCTCCCACTTCACGGTAACTGCAGCCGAGAACAAAGCCTTCACACCTCCGGTGAAAGCAATAGTGACCGTCACAGCGGAGGGAACCGCCAAAAAGGTGACCATCGAGGTGACGCAGGCTGCGGCCGTTGAACCGGCGAAAGCTTTCATCAAACCGGTTACCGATAAGGTGATCATGAATTATCAGGGGGGTAATAACGGAATTGGGATTGAAACCAACGTAACCGGCTGGAGCTATCGTTCTGATCAGTCCTGGTGCCAGCTTGAAAAAATTTCGGACGAAGGCATTAACATCACCGTTGATGAAAGTTGGACGGGCAACATTCCCCGACAAGCCTTGGTCACCCTCTATGGGAATGAGGGCGACTCGCTAGCCTCCATCACGGTTTACCAGGATCCTTTGCCGGAGCTCGACCTCTTCTCCTCTCATGGGAACACCAACATACCCCTCCCTTCATACGGCGGCACCATCGTGGTCACGGTGATGACCAACGTGACCGAGTTCACCCTGGGATATGTTGGAGAGTGGTTGCAGGTGAATAAGATCAACGATACGCAGTTCACCATCACCTCAACGCCCAACAACAGCACCCAGATGAGACCGGAGCAGGAGATCATTGTCTATGCCAGCACGCTGACTCGAAAACTATGGGTATACGAAGAAGAGGCGGAAGAGGCTTCCGACAATGATGATTACGATTACAATGACCCCACGGGATGGGATTAACCACAAACAGCACCGCATCATGAAGAGAACAGATAAAACAAACAACCTGATAAAATCATCCCTGCTGGTGATTGGCCTCGCACTACTGGGATGTACCAACGAGCCTTTTGAACAGGGAGCAGCTCCCGGCGACAACGTATTGACAGCTACCATCATTGACGGTGAAGAAACGACCCGAACCGCAGTGATTGATCAACCCGGCATCAAGGCAGAAGTCCGTTGGGAGGTGAACGACCGGATCGGCGTCTTCGGCAAGAGAGGGGGAAGCAACCTGCTCTTCACTGCCGGTGTGGATGACATCCTGGAAAACGGTAAAAAAGCCCGGTTCAGGACGGAAGACAGCATGCCCACGGGCGAGGTGACGGCCTATTACCCCTATCGGGAGGGAACTTCTATTGGCAACAACAGCGAGTTGACGCTCACCTTCCCGGCCATACAGCCTTATACCCTCAAGGAGCGGGTGTCGCAACCCTACGGGCCGGCCAACTTCATGGCCGGCAAGGGCAGTGCGTCGGGCATCGGCTTCCGCAACCTCTTTGCGCTGCTCAAGGTGGGTTACAGCGGTACTGAGGGTGACCGTCTGCGCAAGGTACATTTCCGGGATCTCTCGGGGAGACCGGTTAGTGGTTCTTTCACGGTGGCCTGGAACGAGGATCTCCCGGAAGCACGCTTCCCGGAGAGCGGCAGCGGCCCGGCACTCATCCTTACCGTAGACTGTGGTGAAGGGCTAGAGCTCGATGGCACCCTACACCATTTCTATCTCTTTATCCCTCCCCGCGATTATACCAAAGGGTTTGAGGTGAAATTCGTGATGGATGACGGCAGGGAAGTGATAAAGACGATCGGTACGACATCTGGAAAAAAGATTGAACGCAGCAGGGTCTACCCGGTGGGCGAGACAGTCACCGCATCGGACGAGGCGGAATATAAACTGCAGGAGGATGCTACCCTGGTCGATGCTGACAGGATGGATTACATCGTGGATGCCCGACTGGCGAGCTACGACAAGTGGGTTGGTGAGGTGAAGTTCGAGACCCATACCCTCTTTATGACGGTGAAAAAAGAATTTGAGCCCAGGATGGGTGAGGTATTGCTTTTCAATACTCCCTCCAAATTGTTCCCGGAAGGATATATCGGCAGAATCGTCTCGGTGGGCAACCCGGAAAGCGAATACATCGCCGTGGTGGCTGAACCGGTGGCAGATATCACCGAGGTATTTGAGGAGCTATCGCTGGGAGAACCGATCTGGAACGAGGATGGCTCCCTCAACGAAGAGGGTGGTGTTGAGTTGGAACTAGGGGCCTATCTCAGCCGGGTGGAAACGCCCGACGGGGAAGCGGTGAGCTTCACCCGGAACGGTTCACAAATTGAACTTTCTATGCCTGCAACAAGGGCCAGTGGAAGAAAAAACTACAACTATTCCTCCGGCAACATGAGCTTTACGCTGGAGCCTGGCGACAACTCCGAAATTGAGGTATCGGCCAGCATGGATCTCAGCATGCGGCTGCTGGTGGGCATCTTCGACAAGAAACTGCACTATTTCCATGCCAGCATATCCCCCGACATCCAGCTTTCAGCCGATATGAGCATCCAGGTGGAGGCCGATGCGGTGGACAAATCGTTTCACCTGCTAACCGCCTATTTCGCCCCCATCCCCGTGCCGCCGCTCACCATTGTACCGGTGATCCATTTTTACGGTGTTGCCGGTGTGGGGGGAGAAGTAGAGATCAGGGCAGGTATGAGCTACAGTGCCGCGATGGATCTCGGATTCTCCTACAACAGCAACGAGGGATTCAGAACCCGCAGCAGCACCCGGGCATCCAAATTCAGCGAGAATGGCCTCTCCTTCACAGGGGGTGAGCTGTCGGCTAATGTGCACACCACGGCAGGCGTAAGGGTAGATGCGGGCATCAAGGTATGGGGCGTGATGGAAGCACTTTGCAGTGCCGATGCGCGGATAAAGATGGGATACTACTGGGACGTCTTTGAACAGACCCAGAAGATGTCACTCAACACTGAGAGCAAGATCAAGGGATCGCTCACCACGCTGGGAGGAGTCTTCAACTACGAGACCGATGAACTGACACTGGAAGGAGATCCCATCTGGGAGCGGTACTTCTCTCCCCTGTGCGATCTCTATGCCAGTGATGTCAACTTGTCGGCCGACAGCACACAGGTTCATTGCAAGTTCAAGGTGATGCGCCACCTGTTGCAGCCGGTGCAGATCGGTGCCATCCTATACAGCGGTGTACCATACGGCTATTTGGAAAGCGGGATGCCGTATGGCTTCAAACCCACAGAAAGGATCATGGAGGTTGATTTCGGACGAAGTTACATTGGATCGGGCATGTCGCGACGGGAGGACAACAGGGTTGTGTACGATGATTTCGAGCTATTTGAACATACCTTTCCCTTCACGCCCGAGCCCGGAGGATATTATGGCATCCTTCCGGCTAATGGAACTATTGGCAGCGGAAATTTCGGGGATATGCCGGTAAACAGCACGGACTACTATGGACTCAGGTATTTCACCTTTCGGGGAAATAAGCTCCCGGCCGATTAATGTTGCTTTCGCACCCCTAAACCTGTTTCCTGAATTTGCCGGGTGGGATTCCGTTCTTCTTGACAAAAGCGCGGTAGAAGGAGCTGCTCCCGGAAAAACCGGAGTTGAAAGCAACCTCATCGATAGTCAGGCGGAAGTGCTCCGGTGAAGAGAGCACCGCCTCGGCGTAGCGAACCCGGTAATCGTTCACAAAATCGCAAAAGGTAGTGTCCCGCCTGTGGCGGATCAGCCTAGACAGGTAAGTGCGGTTGGTTCCCAACTCCTGGGCCACATCGTTCAACCGCAGTTCGGGGTTTTTAAAGATCTGATTCTCCTCGAAAAGGGTTTCCAGCTTCGAGAAGAGCAGGTCATATTCCATCCCTGTCATTGCCTCACTCTCCGACTCAACGCTACAACAGCACTCCCCGTCCTGCTGATCCTTACACAGGTCACGGATAGAAAAATGTTGCCGGTAACCCACATAGCTGATACCGAAAAGAGCCATCGAGTGAGCAAGGGAGGGAAGAGCCAGAAGCGAGGGATGATCTGAAAAAAAATGTTTCCCCACCAAATTGGATACCAAAGAAATCAGGGCTGTCAAAACCAGAAAAAACAACAACGTCCTGATTTTGGAGATCTCCCTGTTTTCCACGTTTGAATAGAAAGCGTGTACTTTCTCGTTGAAAAGTCTGATCAGACGAAGCCCGAAATAGAGGGTCAGCAAAACTTCCATGGCAAAAATCACCTTGAACAGGACGAGCCTCATTGCTTGGAGACGGACAAGCAATGGGTAACCGGCCCGGTACTCCCGGTTATGATACAGCACCTCATGTGTGAACACATCTAGCTCAGCCGGGCTCATTAGCAGGTAGAGCACAGCGGAAAAGAAGGAGAGCAGAATTGCAGGGACCAATATCCATCCCCATTTCCAGTCGAGCTTCAAATCCACGGTCAACAGACGAATATAGTAGTAATACAACGGATAAACCGCCAGGGAGGTAAACACCCATACGCTGTCGAGCAACCGATAAACCGAATAGTTGTTGTTGAAATAAAACCAGTGGGCAAGATAATTTACCAAAGCGACTCCTAAAAAAAGTGTGAGAAACCGTTTTGCAACACCGTTTTTTTTAATGTCCAGCAAAAAGAGGATCAACCAAAAGAAAACTACGAACAGGGGCATCACGGTAAAAAAATAGTGTGTCATTTTCTATGATAGTGTATTTTTAAAAAATTGAATATTCTAATTCACTCTTGTCCGATAAAGCTTTCAACAGAAGCATGCAGGCAAATTGTGGTTTGCCCGACGTACTAATAATCGTAGCTTTGTATTCAAAACCCAAGAAGACTGCAATGAACAAAAATACTCATTTTTTGGGACAATCGGACATTCTTCCTATCTTTACCTGTTGAATACGCGAAAAGACACCCCCAATGCAAAAAAAAATATGCTTATTCACGTTTGTCGCGCTGATAGCCTCTACCTTACAGGCTCAAGAATACTACTGGAAAGTGGGGCTGGACTATTTTTTTGACAACACGGAATACGAAAACTCTTCCTTTTTGGATTCCGAAACCATGAACGGTATCTGGCTCAACCCCATGGGCACCATCGAATGGAATGACAAGCACTCGATCAATGCCGGAGTAAACCTGCTCAATATCCCCGGGATGGGAAAGGCCATCAACACGGTGGATGTCACATTGTATTACCAGCATACATCGCCTAACCCAACTTTCACCCTCAAAATTATTTTTGATAAAAAATGAGCCTGTTTTATGCTCCTTTGATGTGATAGCCATTTGATATTCAGCGATCGTATTTTTCGGAAGTATGTCAAATCCGGATTGTAGGACACTTTTGAATGCAAGTCTTGTTGTATTTTTGTCTCATGCACGTGAATGTACAACTACGTTTCAATTCCGCCACGGGACAGGAAGCTCCTTACTATCGACTGAAGGAGTCTTATCGAGATGTGCGCGGACATGTGCATTCCCTGATTGTACTGAATATCGGTTTTGAACCATGCCTGAAGCCTCTCCAGGTCAAACGTATTGCACGTGCCTTGACTATGCGTTTTCAACACCGGCATCATGGATCTCTTTTCCCGGAAAATAAGGATGGACTTTCTCACGAAGAGCGCCTCTTTGCCGAACGATACTGGCAACGCATGCTTGCCGAAGGAGGGATCGACCGGTTCAACCAAAAAGAGAACCAATCCAAAGAAGAGTCCGAAAGGTATATAGATTTGGATACAGTAGAACATACCGATGCCCGTAACATCGGCGCGGAATGGCTTTGCAAACAAACCATTGACCGCCTGGGGCTGGAAGATTTTCTAAGAGGCCAGGGCTGGAATGAAAACGCCATTCATGCCGCTCTCTCCCATCTGATTGTCCGAACCGTTTATAGTCCATCGGAATGGGCTACACACCGTGTCATGAAGGAGAATTCCGCTGCTTGCGAACTTTATTCAGGTACTCCGGATTGGACTCCGGGCATCAATGCACTCTACCAAATGCCGGATCGTCTTTATGGGATCAAAGATAAATTGGAACGACATCTTTGCCAAAGGACGGATAACCTGTTCAATATAGATAATCGTATCGTGCTTTTTGACCTGACCAACTTCTATTTTGAAGGCCGTAAAGCAGGAAGTCGCAAAGCGCGTTTCGGACGCAGCAAGGAGAAGCGCAACGACTGTCGATTACTGGTATTGGCCTTGTGCATAAACAGGGAGGGATTTATCCGTTATTCCTCTATTCTTGCAGGCAATACCTCAGACCCCAAATCACTTCCCGGTATGATTGACAAGTTGGCTGTCAAAACCTCCGTCACCAGTAAAAAGACCTTGGTTGTAATCGATGCAGGCATCTCCACCGAAGAGAACCTGCAAGGCATAAAAGAAAAAGGATACAATTATCTTTGCGTATCCCGCACACGGTTAAAAGACTACAGCCTCTCGAAGGATCACCGGACGGTAACCGTACATGACACCAGAAAACAGGAGATTACCTTGCGGGAAGTGCAGACCCGGCCTGAAGAGGATTATTATCTGGAGATCACCTCTCCCTCAAAAGCAATGACGGAAGCCTCCATGAACCGTCAATGGAAAGAACGCTTTGAAGGTGAGATGGAGAAAATCAACGAGGCCATTACAAGGAAAGGAGGTACCAAACGTTACGAAAAAGTAGTTGAACGAGTCGGCAGAGCCATTGAGCGTTATCCCTCCATCGCGCGACATTATCAAATAACGTACCTGTGCAATGAGAGGAAACCAGCTGAAATGCAAAAAGTAAACTGGACGATCAAGGATATTACCGCAATAGACAAAAACACGGGAGTCTATTTCCTGAGAACCAACGTACGGACTTTTGGCGAACAGACGACCTGGGAGTATTATAATTTGATTCGTGAGATAGAATGCACCAACCGGCAGCTAAAAACGGATCTCAATCTACGACCCATCTATCATCAAAAGGATGAACGCAGTGATGCGCATTTATTCTTCGGACTACTTTCTTATTGGATTGTCAATACGATACGCTTTCAACTCAAGCAATCGGGAGAAAACGCTTATTGGACAGAGATTGTTCGCCGCATGTCTACGCAGAAATTGGTGACTACAGAAGCCGTCAATGCCCTGGGTGAGAAGGTGGAACTGAGACAATGCAGTCGGCCGACAAAGCAAGCGGAGAGGATATACTCCATCCTAAAGATGAAACAGGCGCCGTTCAAGAAAATAAAAATATGTAGGTCACAGTCACCGCCAAGGGGATCGTCCTGACTCATTCTGGACAGGATTGCGTGGAAATGTAAGTGAAAGTTGGGCTAAAAATTTCGTGAATTTATTCTGATTTGTCATCAGCGAACTAATTGTCACCATTTTTTCCATGAAGCGGTTAATCCGATATTTAACACCCGCCAAGAAATGGGAATTATCTTTATTATTTCACATAGAAACAAATTAATTATCACCATGTGGCAAACTTCACAAGGAAATACTAAATAATGACCAAAAAATTCTACGGGACCTATTGAAGGAGTTAAAAAAGAAGTGAGCGAAAGACGGGACTCGAACCCGCGACCCTAACCTTGGCAAGGTTATGCTCTACCAACTGAGCTACTTTCGCAATAATGTTTAAAATTTTCTCCAGAATCTCTTTTCCGGTTCCCTTGCCAAGGTTAGTCTCCATTTCCTTTTGGGGCAAGGTTATGCTCTACCAACTGAGCTACTTTCGCAATAATGTTTAAAATTTTCTCCAGAATCTCTTTTCCGGTTCCCTTGCCAAGGTTAGTTTCCATTTCCTTATTTGGGGCAAGGTTATGCTCTACCAACTGAGCTACTTTCGCAATTGCTGTGCAAAGATACCTTTTTGTTTCGTCTCTACAAAATATCAGAGGGGAAAATTAACCAAATAGACTACATATTTTTTCCAGATAGAAGGCATCGATTTCGTCGAAATGATCGGGCCGGTCACTGTCCACATCCAATACTGCTGTAACAGAATCACCTTTCTTTACAGGAATGACGATCTCTGAACGGGACAAACTGCTACAAGCAATATGGCCGGGGAACTTATCGACATCGGGGACAATAAGGGTACGCCCCTCTTTCCAGGCAGTGCCACAAACTCCTTTACCATACATGATACGGGTACACGCCGGAGGTCCCTGGAAAGGGCCGAGAACCAATTTATCATCCACTACACGGTAAAAACCAACCCAGAAGAAGCCAAAGGCTTCCTTGAGTGCGGAGGTGATATTAGCCATATTGGCAATAAGGTCGGATTCTCCATCTGTCAATGCCTGCAACTGGGGGTATAACGCTTTATATACTTCCTCTTTGGATACCCCGTGCGGGATGTGTAAATCTTCTGCCATAACCTCTATTCTATCCCTGTGAAAAAATCGCGCTGCCAGGTAGGCAACGCGATTCAAAAACGTATACTTAGAAAAAAATTTAAGAAACTGTTTTGAATTTTTTCATCAATTGTTTTTTAGTAATTTTTTGATGGATTTGGATTTTCATTTATTGAAATGTAGCGGGCTACTTGAAAGAAATGAAAATTCGAAGGCGCAAAAAAGGGCAAAAAACAAGATGAAAGAGTGAAAAAATAAGTGTAAAATAATTACTCGTAAAATTCAAAACAGTTTCTAAACTACACAATAAAACTTATCGTGCCTGTTCCTGTGCTTCGCGGATCATCTTGGCATTAGGAAGAATATACACTTCCACACGGCGATTTTGCGCGCGACCGTCCACCGTATTGTTGTCGGCCACAGGCTGTGTGGAACCGAATCCTTCAGATGCCATACGTGCACCGGAAACCCCTTTAGATACGAGATAATTATATACCGATTCGGCACGACGTTGTGACAACGGATTGTTGATAGCGTCACTACCTGTACTGTCGGTATGGCCATATATTTTCACATCGGTATCAGGGTTGTTTTGGAGTGAAGTGGCAAACTTATCGAGTGAGGCACGTGAAGCAGTATTCAGGGTGCTTGAATTGGTGGCAAAAAGGATACCTGATTCAAAAGTAACTTTGATAGCTTCCCCCTCATTGACTTTCTCTACCTGGGCTCCTTCGATCTGCTCAAGTTCGGCAGCCTGCTTATCCATCTTGTTACCAATAATAGCTCCGGCAGTACCTCCCAGCACAGCCCCTATACCGGCACCCCAGGCAGCACCCTTACCTCCTCCGGCAATGGCTCCAACTCCGGCTCCGACAGCTGCACCGGCACCTGCGCCGAGACCTCCGCCTTTCACCGTATTGCTTGCTCCACAACCCGATAACACCAATGCGCCTCCCAAGAGGGCGATGGCAAATAATTTTGAAAATTGTTTCATAGTTCGTTGTTTTTTAATTAAATCTTTGAATTTTAAATCTTTAAATCTTAAACGTTTATTTGGTCAATCGAACAAATTGAGTGTATCGCAATAAGCTAACTCTCCCGCCACGATGGCTTCGATCTGTTCGTCAGTGTAATCTCGTCCCAATATCTCTTTGTTTTTCCGGGCATTCCGGCCGATATATTCCAGTAGTTCATCCTCATTGATTTCGACTTCGGAATCATCGTCGTCATTCTCATCGAGATATCCCTTTTCTTCGTAGAAGTCATAAATAAGATCTACAATGTAATTGATCTCGTCATCCGAGAACTCGTCCTGCATCTCTTCCGGCAGGTTCTCCCGTATAAAACGCAGAGAATCGTCCTCGTCATACTCAAGTACTTTACCTTCTTGACTCATGTGAATATGTATTTTAAAGTAAACGTCGCTTTACTTATTTAAGAACAAAGATGAGAAAAATAAGTTCAACAAATTGTTAAAAATTCCTCTTTCAATGTATATGTGGTTTTTCTCTACAAGGAACAGAAAAAATCCCCGGACAACAGTAGGAAACATTATCCGGAGATTTCTTATTTAACGGCGGGCATTGCGTTTAGCATTCTCCTTGGCTTGCTCACGAGCCATCTTCTCCTGCATCTTTTGAGCCTCTTCCAGTCGCGCCATAAAACCCGATTTCTTTTTGGGTTTCTTCTTATTTGCTTCTAACTGTGCCAGGATCTTATTTTCGTCGATCACTTGCTTCATGATAAGAGTAAGCCCAATCGTGATCAGCGTGGAAAGGAAATAATAATAGTTCAATCCGGCCGGATAAGAGTTAAGGAAGAAGAACATGAATACCGACATAAAGATTGGCATATACTTCATACCCGGCATCGCCTGCGAACCGGTATCGGTCATCGACATGTTATACTTGGTGTAGAAGACGTTGACTACCGTCATCAGCAAACAGAATATACTGATATGGTTACCTAGGAAACGGGTGATCAGTGGAATATTGCCACTCCATGATATAAGGGAGTCGTAGGTGGACAGGTCATCCGCCCAAAGGAAACCCTGCTGACGCAATTCGATAGCAGCCGGGAAGAAAAAGAAGAGAGCCAGCAATACAGGCATTTGTATCAACATGGGTAAACAACCGCTCATAGGATTAACTCCTGCTTTGTTATAAAGCTCCATAGTAGCCTGTTGCCGCTTCATCATCATCTCCTGGTCATTACCGGGATATTTCTTTTCAAACTCCTGTATCTGCGGACGTAATACCCTCATTTTTGCCGATGACATAAACGATTTATAAGTAAGCGGCAGGGTGATCAACTTCACCATCAGAGTAAGGATGAGGATAATAAGGCCCATTCCCCAGTTGAGGGAGAGGAAGAAGTTGAAGACCGGGATCACAAACCATTTGTTAACCCAACTCAACCAGCGGTAACCAAGGTATACGTTCTCTTCGAGCTGCAACTTATCGACACTGTTGGCGACATCCTTATCGTAAGCTTTAAGCGTATTGTAATGTACCGGACCGAAATAATAGTTGAAACCGGCAGTAATCAGGTCGCTGTCAGGACTAATCACCGCAGGGATCCACCCTTCGGCCTTATACTGTTTCGTATAATCAGGGTCGTTAAGCACTTCAGAATTGAGTATGGTGTTACTGAAGGGCTGCCTGCCGATGATGATGGAGGTAAAATACTGATCTTTGAAAGAGAACCATTTGAGCGGTTCGGAGAGTTCCTTATGATCATTCTTGGACTCACTCATTTTCTGCACATCCTGCTTATCATATTTATAATGAATGCGGGTAAAACGGTTCTCGAACATACGACCCTTTTCTTGTTGACGGATTTTCTGCGCCCAATTCATGCGGAAATTGGTGAGACTTTCCGGGTGAAGTCCATTTTTCATACCGGCCAGCCGTACCTCGAAATCCATCATGTATTCATCAGCCGGGAGTGTATATACAAAATCGATATATTGGCCGGGACTTTGTTGCAGGCGCATAGTGACAGAATGGGCATCACTACCTGAGACAGGAGTAAAAACCTGATCTTCAGTAGAGAGATGAACACTGTTACGATTAAACAGGTTGAGATTAAAGCGCGCTTCGTCAGGGCCATCGAACAATAAGAGATTTTCTCCCGTATGATGGAGGTACTCCTTCAATTGTACGGACCGGATAGAACCACCACGGGTACTGAGGAGAATACGTACTTTTTCGTTCTCCAGGACGATAGTTTCCTCCTGGACCGAAGATGGAACGACCGCTTCTGTCGCTAAAGACAGGGCAGTAGTATCGGTGGGTGATGAAGGTGCACCTGCATTGAAAAAATCGGCGACAGCATTACTTCCTGCACCAGGCAGGGTCGAGTCAGTCTCTCCACCGGCTTTTTGTAGAGCTTCGAGTTGCGCACGTTCTATTTCCACCATTGCAATGGAGTCGCGCATGCGCTGTTGTGCCTCAATCTGCTCACGATCAGGCCTGTTATAAATAGTAAAAGCTATGATGATGGCTGTGATAAGCAGCAATCCTGTGACTGTATTTTTATCCATTATCAGTTTTTATTTTTTACTTGCATCGTGCAATTCCGCTGCAGCTTGCATAAAACTCATGAAAAGCGGGTTAGGTGAAATAACGGTGCTATTATATTCGGGATGGAACTGGGTACCGAGATACCAGCGAAGATGAGGCACCTCTACCACTTCCACCAGTTCAGAATCGGGATTGATACCGGTACATTTCATACCACCGGCTTCAAACCGGTCTTTATATAAATTATTAAATTCATAACGATGGCGATGGCGTTCACTCACTTTGGTTTTTCCATATGCTTTGTATGCCAGCGATCCTTTTTTAATAACACAATCGTAAGCCCCAAGGCGCATGGATGCCCCCATATTTGTGATATGCTTCTGCTCTTCCATCAGGTCGATGACCTTGTCGGCTGCCTTGGGATCGAATTCGGAAGAATTGGCCTCCGGAATATTCAGGATGGAACGGGCATACTCAATGACCATACATTGCATGCCAAGGCATATCCCGAAGGTAGGGATGTCATTTTTACGTGCGTAACCCAATGCCAGATATTTTCCCTCGATACCCCGTTGCCCGAAGCCGGGAGCGATAACAATACCATCGGCATCCTTCAGTGTTTCCTCAACGTTCTCTTCAGTGATCTTTTCCGAATGGCAGAGATCCAGCTTTAGCTTCCTGTCGTTATAGATAGCCGCCTGGGAAAGCGCTTCATTGATCGATTTATAGGCATCCGGCAATTCGGCATATTTTCCTACCAATTTAATACAGACCTCCTTCCTGGCATCCTTGCGTTTCTGAAGGAAGGCTTTCCAGGCATCCAGATTGGCGTTCCCTTCAACAGGCATATTCATTTTACGCAATACCACTTCATCCATGCCCTGCTTCTGCATCATGACAGGAACCTCATAGATAGTGGAGACATCAACCGATTGCATCACAGCACCCTGTTCCACATTACAAAAAAGGGCGACCTTATCAAGAATATCCTTGTTGAGATTACGATCTGTCCGGAGCACCAGCATATCGGGTTGAATACCGAGCGACTGCAACTCCTTGACGGAGTGTTGTGTAGGCTTGGTCTTCACTTCACCTGCTGCAGCGATATAGGGCACGTAAGTGAGATGGAGGCAGAAACAGTTACGTCCGAGTTCCCAACGAAGCTGACGTACCGCCTCCAGGAATGGGGTGGATTCGATATCTCCTACTGTCCCCCCTATTTCGGTAATGACAAAATCAAACTTACTCTTAACTCCAAGAGATTTTACATTGCGCTTGATCTCGTCAGTAATGTGAGGAATTACCTGTACCGTCTTGCCGAGATAGTCACCACGACGTTCTTTCTGGATCACATTCTGATAGATACGCCCGGTAGTAATATTATTTCCCTTTGCGGTCTGTATGTTAAGAAAACGTTCGTAGTGTCCCAGGTCGAGGTCGGCCTCATGTCCGTCCACAGTGACATAACACTCGCCATGCTCATAGGGATTGAGAGTTCCGGGATCGACATTGATATAGGGATCGAACTTCTGGATAGTGACTTTATAGCCTCTTGCCTGTAATAATTTACCAAGTGATGCCGCAATGATTCCTTTTCCCAGAGAGGAAACCACACCGCCTGTAACAAAAATATACTTTGTATCGGCCACGATTGTGAATTATTTAACGTGAATGAATTTTTGAAGTTGCAAAGGTAGTAAAAAAATGAGAATAATGTGCCAATATGCCAATGAGAATAATATGGGAAAATGATAGTGTGCCGCGCACGATAAAAGGATAATGCGCTTCACACGATAGTGTAAAAGGAGACCGGGAGACTGGGGAGGTAATTGGTAATTGGTAATTGGTAATTGGTAATTGGTAATTGGTAATTACATTTCAAGTAGGGATGCGTTTTCGCAACGCATGATCTTGCCGGGGAAGGCCTGCACGATGGAGTAGTTGTGTGTGGACATGATCACGGCAGTACCCCGGCTGGATATTTCCTGCAGGAGGGCGACGATCTGGCTTCCGGTTTCGGGATCGAGATTACCTGTCGGTTCATCGGCCAGTATGAGGGCAGGAGAATTAAGCAAGGCACGGGCAATCACCACCCTTTGCTGTTCCCCACCCGATAGTTCATGAGGCATCTTATAGGTCTTATTCTGCATGCCGACCTGTACCAGGACCTCATTGATCCGGTCCCTGATCTCACGGCCGTTTTTCCATCCGGTAGCACGCAGCACAAACTCGAGATTCTTCTCGACGGTACGATCGATAAGCAACTGAAAATCCTGAAAAACAATTCCTATCTTCCTACGAAGAAAAGGAACCAGCCGGCGTTTGATACCGGCCAGTTCATAATCGAATACCCGGGCACTCCCCTCTTCGATGGGAAGCTCGGCATACATACTTTTCATCAGGGTGCTTTTTCCGGAACCGACCTTGCCGATGATATAGAGGAAATCGCCGCGATTGATAGTAAGATTGACATTGCGAAGGATGATATTTTCCTCACGATTGAGTTGTACATTGGAATAATTGACAAGTTGTTCCTGCACCATGCTAATTTATTTAATGAATTGAATTATAAACGGATATTTCCAATACTCTCCATTATTGGCTTTGACAGTAGCAATCACGACAAAAACGGCATAAAGTACACCTAATACCACAGCCACAGGAATACCTATCACAGTGATACAGAGCACAACCGCATAAATGGCATAACTGATCATGCAATTGAGAATGTTCTTACCATGCTTGTCAACATTGGGATTGTTATCTTTATTAGTAGTCCACATAAGAATAGGAATTATGAAACCGGCCAACGGAACAATAGCTCCCGCAAATTGAGTAAGATGCATAAGCATCAGATAGGTGTTTTCCTCAAGCCCGAATAATGGCTTCCTTCCAGCATTACTAAAGGTATTTTCCTGTTCATTGAGAATTTTTTCTTTCTCGCGTTGATATTCCTCCTCGGAAATACTTCCTTTTTCCCGCAACTCATCGAGAATTTTTAAATCTTCATATTTCATACAATAAACAAATTAAAAGTGAAAATTAAAAGGTAAAAAGTAAAAGCTAAAAAGTAAGAACTAAGAATTTTGGATCAGGAACTGCGCAATAGGGAGTCGATAGTCTCCACCATCTGCTCAAACTCCTCTTCTTCGAACAGGCGTGTTAACATCACAATCTTTCCATCGCGGTCAATAATGACATTGCGGGTGATGCCGGCCTTCTTTTCGGCAAACAGGCCAAAAATATCGGCCTCAGGATCCATACCGATGGGATAGGTCACCCCGGTAGCCTTGATAAGTTCCTCTATTTTCTCTACCGGTTCCTCACGATCGATACCATACAAAGCAAATTCCTTATTATCCTTATGACGCTGCCAGATACGCGACTCAATGTGGGGCATCTCCTTACGGCACACACCACACCAACTGGCAGTAAACTGCAACATCACTACTTTTCCTCGCAGGGAGGAAAGAGTAACCTGATTGCCGTCGGGTAATTGCATAGTAAAATCAGGAGCCTGATCGCCCACTTTGACCAGGAATTGGCGATCGCCATCACTTACGGTTTCCTCTGCTACAGCTACAGTGTCGGCAGATGTCCCGGATGCTGCAGCTCTTTTTTCGGAAGAGGCAGTACAAGAAATCAACAAAGCTCCTGCGAGGAGAATATGGAGTATAAAAATCTTATGCATATTGATCATTATTAATTAAGAACTCAGGACTTTGAATTTGGAACTAAAGTTCAAGAACAAGACAATTTACTTATACTTTCGTATATTATGAAACTGTTTAAATTTTACCGAAATATTTTTTATAATTGTACTGTTTATTTTTCTTTGCTACTATTTTGGTCTCTTTTGCGCATCTTTTTCACTTTTTCCTTTTGATTTAGCCCGCTAAATCTGCAAGAAAAAAATAAAAAATCTATTTCAAAATAGATTCAAAATAGTATAGCAATAAAATTTAAACAGTTTCTATAACTTTTTTAAACATGTTCAACTTCACAAAGATATATTTTTTTCCGAATATCGTCGTCTATTGAGGAAAATAATTACTATCACTGTTGCCACCAATGATCCGAGGATATCAGCAATCCAATCAGCCCATTCCGCACTACGCGATGCGAAGAAATATTTCTGCAACAGTTCTATAACACCACCATAAAAGACGGGAATGATAAAACCCCAGAAAATCCATCGTAAAGTAGGTGGATTTCCCTTGCACAACCTGTAATAATCGAACAATGAGACAGCAGAAAGGACAAAAAACATTCCAAAGTGCACCAGTTTATCCCACGGAAATCCTTCCGGTAAACCGGGCATTTGGGAAGATGAAATGAGACAGGTAGCAATAAAAATCAATATTACTATAAGTAGTGGCAGAAACATATAACGCAATAGAGCCTTCATAAATAAGAATTGAACTGTAAAAAACTGCAAACATAACAATAAACTAACTGTTTTTGTTGTAATAGATCAAATATAAAAAAATAAACGACAATAAATGGTCTTATTCATTGATGGAAACAGGGATTTATAAACATATAACTAAAACTATATTTCATTTTCGTCAAAAATTTGTTCCTTTGCCACTTGATTAAAGTGGGAAGGTGGTTGAGTGGTAAATCCTGAAATTGTGAAATTCGAAATTTGAAATTTGAAGTAAAAAATGAATCAATTATATTATATGAGAAGAATTATTCTTGGTATACTGGTGGTTTTTATAACGTTACATGCGTTTGCACAAGCAGAGGCACCGGCACCGGCTGACAACAGAAACCAACGTTATTTCGACATTAATAAGAACATCGACATCTTCAACTCTGTACTGCGTGAACTGGATATGTTTTATGTGGATAGTGTTGAGGTGAACAACTTAGTACAGAACAGTATCCGAAACATGTTAACACGCCTGGATCCCTATACCGAGTATTATGCGGAAGAGAATATGGAAGATCTTCAGTTCATGACGACAGGCGAATATGCAGGTATCGGTGCGATCATATCTTATAATAACGGGCAGGTAGTGATCAATGAACCCTATGAGGGACTTCCTGCTGATAAAGCAGGCCTGAAGGCAGGCGATGCCATCCTCGAAATTGACGGCAAAGACATGCGGAAATCGACGGTAAAAGAGGTAAGCGACAAATTGAAGGGAACGCCGGGTACTTCACTCGAATTGACTATCCGTCGACCAGGAGAAAAAAAGGACCGGAAATTGAAGATAGTGCGAGAAAAGATTGAAGTCGATCCCATTACATACTCGGGAGTAACAGACGATAAAATCGGTTATCTTCATTTTGGCAGCTTTACGACAAGAAGTGCTGACCGGGTGAAGAAAACTGTACAGGATTTGAAAGTGAAGGGAGCGACTTCGTTGATTATGGACCTGCGCGGTAACGGGGGAGGTATTCTGGACGAAGCAGTGGATGTAGTAAATCTATTCGTACCGAAGGGAGAAGAAATAGTGTCGACTAAGGGAAAGGTAAAGCAATGGGACAGAACTTACCTTACACGCAATCAGCCATTGGATGAGATCATCCCTATCGTGGTACTGATCGATACCGGCTCGGCATCTGCCTCGGAGATTGTAGCGGGAGGGCTTCAGGATCTTGACCGCGCAGTGATCGTAGGCAACCGGTCGTTTGGAAAAGGCTTGGTACAAACACCCCGTGACCTGCCGTACGGTGGAAACATCAAGATTACCACCTCAAAATATTATATCCCCAGCGGACGCTGTATCCAGGCGCTGGACTACTCACATCGTAACCCTGACGGAAGTGTGGCGCGGGTACCCGACTCGCTGACAAATGTATTTAAAACCCGTAACGGACGTGAAGTACGCGACGGCGGTGGAATTACGCCTGATATTATCATTCCGCAACCTACAGGGGGGACAATCGCATACTACCTGATGGCAGATAATGTCATCTTTGACTATGTAACAGAGTGGGCACAACAACACAAAGAGATTGCCCCACCCCATCAGTTCAGGCTTCCGGGGAGTGATTACGAAGCGTTCAAGGAGTTCGTAAAGAAGCGGGATTTCGAATATGACCAATTGAGCGAACGTTCACTGCAACAACTAAAGGCCATGATGGAATTCGAAGGATATATGGATGTAGCCAAAGAAGAATTCGCAGCCTTAGAGGCAAAATTGCATGCCAATCTGGATCGGGACCTGGAACTCTTTAAAGAGGACATTACCAGTATGATCGAATCGGAGATTGTGCAGCGTTTCTATTATAAAAAGGGAGTACTTCTGCATCAATTGTCGGACGACAAAGTATATGACAAGGCAGTGGAGATACTTCGGAACCCGGAGATGTACCGCTCGGTACTTCGGCCGCTACCGGCAAAGGTACCGCCTGCGACAGAAATAAAGGAAAAACCGGAAAATCAGTATTCATGGGAAAGTAAAAAGGTGGAACAATGGAATGATAGAAAGGTATTTTTAATGTGCTAATCCCGATCTATCGGGAAGTAGTGTCAATGAGGGCAATGCGGAAAACGATGATGCCGGTACAGGAAGATTGAGCGGCGCAATAATCACTAAGACTCTTTTGATCGACCACCACTTTTTTCTGCGTGGATGAGGCATGTATAAAAGTAAGTTTTTCACCCTTGTGGAAGACGACACCCATATGGGTGACATCCAACCCTTTAATACCGGTAGTAAAAGCAACCATAGACATATGTGGTATCATAGGGGTTTTTCCGGATATGGAACTCTTGGGCAAATAATAAAAACCATCCCGTTCATTAATCCGATTCTCCATCACTTGCATCTCTTTGAGCATCACATCGTCATTCTTCAATTGCCTGTATGCATCACGATGGGAAGTCATAAAATCAATCGTCTTCTTCTCACAGATACCACCTAATCCGGCGGAAATGTTTTTCATCACCCCTTTCTTCTCATTATCATAGAGCCAATCGGAGGTATAATGAAGTCGGGAAACATATCCCCGAAGGTTACCATCCCGATAGCGGATATATTGCAATTCACTGAGAAAGGTATCAAAATCAGGATTATCCGAACGAGCGGTACGAGCCAATGCAACTACCGATTCAACAAAAGTGGTACAGTCAAACTCACGCAGGTTAACAACCAATTTCTCTTCACCGGGCATCTCCAGTGTATGGGATACATAAGGAGCATTCAAAAAAAAGAGAGCCGTCTTTTCCAGCAGGCTGTCGGCAGGAGCTAAGCGCCAAGGAGCAATATAGCCGATATAACGATCAAATATCTGCCGATCTTCCGGAGTATATACCCTTTCCGGGGAGATCTCAGCGATAACCATGGAGGAAAAAGACACTGCAATTACCGCCATAGAAAAGATAACAATCAATCTCTTCATTCTTATCAGCATATTAGTTACTTTTTACAAAAACCACCAATCTCATTCAACCTCCCATCAATCTCATTCAATCTCATTCAATCTCATTCAATCTCATTCAATCTCATTCAATCTCATTCAATCTCCCATCAATCTCCCATCAATCTAAAACAAGGCTGTTGCTTTCGAGAGCAGATAAGCATCCAGAAGCGTAATGGCGGCCATGGCTTCCACAATGGGTACTGCACGGGGCAACACACAAGGATCATGTCGTCCACGGGCTTTAATGATCGTATCATTGCCATGCATATCTACTGTCTGTTGCTCCCGGAGGATAGTAGAAACCGGTTTAAAAGCCACCCGAAAATAGATATCCTGCCCATTGGAAATGCCGGCCTGAATCCCTCCGGAATTATTAGTGCGGGTATTCACCCTGCCATTGTCGTTATAGAAAGAGTCGTTTACCTCTGAACCGCGGGCAACTACGCTAAATCCGGAACCATATTCGAAACCTTTTACGGCATTGATACTCAACATAGCGGAGCCTAACATGGCGTGAAGTTTGCCAAAAACAGGTTCTCCCAAACCTGCCGGTGTACCTTTGACCACACAGGTGATAGTACCGCCGATAGTATCTCCCTGATAGCGTACCTCCTGAATCAATTTGATCATTTGTTCCGCTATATCAGGATCGGGACAACGGACAAAATTATCTTCCGTACGTGAAAGGTCGTATATCCTGTAATCATTCTCCAATGCAATATCGCCCACCTGTGAAGTATAGGCTGTAATATCTATATTGAGACGACGGAGGTAAAGTTTTGCCACAGCACCGGCCACCACACGGGCTATGGTTTCCCGCGCAGACGACCGTCCACCACCCCGGTAATCACGGATACCATATTTCTGCTGATAGGTGAAATCGGCATGCGAAGGGCGAAAAGCCTCTTTGATGTTATCGTAATCGGACGACTGCTGATTCTCGTTCCTCACAATGAAACCGATAGGAGCGCCGGTAGTTTTATTTTCAAATACTCCCGAAAGAAATTCCACTTTGTCGGCTTCCTTACGGGGAGTAGTGATACGGGACTGGCCGGGACGGCGCCTGTCGAGCTCCGACTGTATAAAATCCATATCGAGTTCCAACCCGGGGGGGCAGCCATCTATGACACCTCCCACAGCTGCACCATGCGATTCTCCGAATGATGTCAACCTGAATATTGTTCCGAATGTATTCATTGTAGAAATTACTAATTACTAATTACAAATTACCAATTGTCGTGCACAGTATATTAAAGTATTATCCCTTATCAAGGAGTAGCACCAAATCCATCCTGATTACGGACAGGCGTTATCAGTGAGGCATTGGTCATATCGTTATGATAATCTTCTACGGAAGTTGATTGTACCGGGTAAAGCAACATAAAATTGGTATCTTTAAAATGCTTGTTGATATAATCGGGGATATTACGCATGACAGGGTCGTAAGATATCTTCCGCTGACGGCTCATCACAATAACCAATCCATCATTTTTCCCGACCTCTTTTGCCAGTTTAACAAACTCTCTCCAATCACTAAATTCATTGAATTCCGCATCTATAGGATGTATCTTGTGTACATAGCGAAGGGTATCGAGTATCTCATTGGCAGCATAGAAACTTAGCTTCCCGCCTGAGTTACGACCTAAATTCCATATTTTGGATAACCAGAGTGAGAAACCGACCTCTCTATCGGCATTGGGTGGAATGATAACCAGCCTGCGTTTAATCGTACCCAATGGTTGTATGGCCTTATATACGAAAAGAGTAGACTGGCACTTATTAAGTACCCCCTCCACAAGATTTCCAAGAAAAGACTCCGATATCTGCTGTTTTACGTGAAGCCCCATCACAATATCGGTGATAGCATATTTCTTCACTACTCCAAGGATTCCATTGAGTACGTTCATATCGTAACGTTGCAGAGGCTGAATGGCTGTGTCGGCACCGGCACCCAGCATAACAGCCTCTTCAAGTAATTTTTCCGAAGCTTTCTCCGTCTCCGAGGTGGCTTCAGTACTCTTGATGATATTGAGCGCATAGACGTTGTCTACATTAGCCTTGGACTTAATGGTCAGGCTAAGATCGATCAAGTCTCTGAGCGTATCTTTATTGGCGATAGGAATAAGGATGCGCTCATCCGGATTCCCTTCTTCCTCTTTTACCATCCCTTCTGAGAGAGATATTTCCACTGCCCCTTTTTGTGCACGGAAAGAGGCAACGGTGCATGTGACAAGGATCATGACAATAGTGCCGTTGAGGATGCTGTCATCGAGTAACCCCACTCTGTGTCCCACCATTATCGCAGCCAATGTGGCAGCCGCCTGGGCGTTGCTGAGTCCGAAGATAAGCATACGTTCGGCTTTGGTATAGCCGTAAATCTTTTGTGTAACCCATGCGGCCAGGAACTTGGCAAGAATGGCCACCACTGTCATCACCACTGCCACTTTAAGAGTTTCGAATCCAGTGACAAAGGCATGGTAATCAATGAGCATTCCCACACTGATAAGGAATATGGGAATAAAGATGGCATTTCCCACGAAGCCGATCCTGTTCATCAATGAAGAAACATGAGGGATAAGCCTGTTCATGGAAAGCCCGGCGAGGAAAGCCCCGATAATCGCCTCAATTCCGGCCAGTTCGGCAAGGAATCCGCCAAGGAATATCATCGTCATCACAAAGATAAATTGCGACGTGCTGTCATGAAATTTCTTGAAGAACCATCTTCCGACAACGGGAAAAAGAAAAACAACGACCAGTGAAAAAAGGATCAACGAGAGGGTCATCTGCGTCCAGAAGGCCGGGGTAACCTGTCCCTCGTTCATGCTGACGATGATGGCCAGTACCAGCAGCGCCAGCGTATCGGTGATCATTGTCCCCCCCACCGCAACAGTAACGGCCCTGTTCTTTCCCGCTCCCAGCTTACTGATGATGGGATATGCCACCAACGTATGGGAAGCGAACATACTTGCCAGCAATATGGATGAGACAAGTGTGAGGTTGAGCAGGTACAAGCCGGCAAACGTACCGATGATCATGGGAATAGAGAAAGTAAGCATTCCGAATACCAGGCTTTTTGCACTGTTCTTCCTGAACTCAGCCACATCAATCTCTATACCCGCAAGGAACATGATATAGAGCAACCCGGCGTTCCCCAGCATGATCATATTGCTGTCGCGCAACATCAAACCGACACCGTAAGGACCTATCACAGCCCCTGCAATAATAAGACCTATCAGTGACGGTATCCTGATCTTGTTGAAAATTATAGGTGCCAACAATACGATTACGAACAGGATCAGAAACTGCACCGTAGGATTACTGATGGGTAAAGATAAATCTAATGATAATAACATCATCGTCAACAGCTACCACAACCGCCGGAACCACAGCCGCAACCACCCGACATACTTTCGTCGGAAGAACCGCAACCGCATCCGCCTTCTTCACCCGATCCGCAACCGCCGGAACCACAGCCACAACCACCGGAAAAGAGGGCCGCGATTTCTTCGACAGAGGCTTCCCTCACCCCCATCACCGTTCCTTCGAAATGCATGATCTCTCCTGCCAGCGGATGGTTAAAATCCATAGTGACCACTTCGTCACCGATAGAAACGACGGATCCCATAAGCCGGTTACCGGAAGAATCCATCATTGGAAGGGTGTTCCCTTCAAAAAGCACTTCCCCGTCGATTTTCCCATCGATCTCGAAAATATTTTTGGGCAGTTCAAGTACTTTAGTGTCGTCGTAATCACCATAAGCCTCTTCCGGAGTAAGCCGGAAAGAGAATTTATCTCCTTGCGAAAGCCCCCTGAGTTGATTCTCGAATGCTTCGAGCATGGAATTGGTACCGAAAATAAATTCCAACGGTTGTTGGGCAGTTGCCCGCTCCATCAATTCCCGCTCTTCACCTTCGCCTACATTCAGGTCATAGGTAACTGTAACGTATTTATTGTCTGAGATTTGCATTGTTCCTTTATTTTAATATTTAATGATTTAATGATTTAATGATTTAGCTTCGCTGATTTTTAATTGACCACGTCGATTTTGGCTCTGCCGAACGTTGTTTCAATTCAAGACTTGATCCATCTATACTATACAATTAACTAACAACTGAGTGGCATCGATGTTTAGGGGTGTACTGCTTTTTTTAAATTATTTAATCCCTTTTCGAGTAGGGTGCGTGGACACCCCGCATTAAGTCGCATGAAACCCTCACCGCCGGGACCGAACATAGTACCGTCGTTCAACGCCAGATGAGCTTTTTCTATAAAGAGTTTTACAAGTTCCCGTTGAGTCAGGTTAAGCGCACGACAGTCGAGCCATATCAGGAAAGAGGCCTCAGGCAGGATAGCTTTTATTTCAGGGATATTCTCTTTGAGATATTCATCCACAAAATCAATATTGGCCTGCACATAAGCCAACATCTGGTCAAGCCACTCCTCGCATTCGTCATAAGCCGCACGCGTAGCAGTAAAAGCAAAGATGGTTCCCTGTTGCAATTCACGTGGTTCGAGGTAAGCAAGATATCTTCTCCTTATCTCCCCATTGGGGATGACCGCGAATGAGCTGACAATTCCGGCAATATTGAAGGTTTTGCTGGGTGCCATAAGGGTAAGTGAAATCTCTTCCGCTTTCGGAGATACTGATGCGAAAGGAGTATGCCGATAACCTTTCAAAGCCATATCTGCATGGATCTCATCTGAGACGACCAGTATATTGTTTTCATGGCAGATGTCAGCCAGTTCACTCAATTCTTCGGGAAACCAGGCTCTACCACCGGGATTATGGGGATTACAAAGAATCAGCATCTTGCAGTCGCCATCTGAAGCGATCTTGCGTAAACCTTCGAAATCCATCTTGTACTGCCCATTTTCGAGGATAAGCGGATTGTTGACCACCTCACGTCCGAGTGATGAGGTGACGATACGGAATGGGTGATATACAGGCGGTTGGATAATCACTTTGTCTCCCTTGTTCGTAAATTCGTCGATGGCAAAGGCAAATCCTTTGACTACACCGGGTACAAAATTGATATGTTCTCCTTTTATCTGCCAATGGTGGCGTCTTTCGAGCCAATTGACAATGGAAGAGGTATATTCTTCAGAAGGGAGGGTATAACCAAAAACACCATGTTCCACACGTTGTTTCAACGCTTCTATAATTGCCGGCGGGGACTTGAATTCCATATCTGCTACCCATAGCGGGATAAGATCCTCATGTCCGAATACAGGTTTTAACTTCTCCAGCTTAACTGCATTGCTGCCCGAACGGTCTACTATTTCATCGAAATTATATTGCATTATTTTTATATTTCGGATTTGGGATTCCAAGATTTAGCTACGCTGATTGTTAATTGACTCCGTCGATTTTCAATTCAAAAATTCAAAATTCAAAAATTCAAAATCGTTAAATCAACAAATCCCTTTTCATTCTTCACTCTTCACTTTTCACTCTTCATTCTTCATTCTTCACTCTTCATTCTTCACTCTTCACTCCCTTTCTTCCCAGTCACCTCGTCTCCCGCTCTCCATTCCATTAATAATACACAGACGGAAGCGAGGGATTGTCACGCACCTTTTTTCCTCCGAAATTGAGAGATTCCACTACAAGTCCGATCATGAACTGATGGGAAACAATCCTGGTAACAAGCTCATTCACGTCTGTATTGTAGTAATCCCCCAAATAGGCGGCACGGAGAGTGATATTATGTACCGGCACATCGACTGAAAAATAGTTGCGCAATGCCTGTTGATTATGAAAAGATCCGAAATGAACGGTTCCTTTATTATTTCCAAGCGTAAATATTTCGTAATAGGAATGTCCATATTCAGGAGAGAAGAACATACCTGCAAAGGGTGTGGAAAGCTGCCACCGGAAGGTAAAGATCTTCCAGTTGTAGATAGCCATAGCCGAAAGGTTGAAGTTGGTTGACACCTTCAATGAACCGGGATTATTGGAATTCCGCACGTTGTAAATGCCACCCAGTGAGGCTTCCCACCCTCCGCCACCATAGAGCCTTAGATTGGAGCCGGCAAACAGTGGATAAAACCCGGTAAGCCGGTAATCGAGGTCACCGTAATACTCCGAAGCCGAGGCTGTAGGGTTTTTGGTGATCGCTGTCTGTATAAGGAACTGCTGTTGCAAGAGCAGGCAACCATTAAAGTGAGGGGTTCCCTTTATACGGTCATGCATAAGGGATATGCTGATACCACTATACCTAAGAGGCGAAAGATAGGTGTCGTTGAGAAATGCCTTCCCGATACCCAGGAGAGCAGCTTGGTTGACAGGATCTACCGGAAGTATGAGGGAGCGGTTCTCCTGTGAAACCGTCACGCAAAGAATACCGATCCATATACTAAACAGTAGTGCCGTTTTCTTCATTTTGTTTTTATCTGCAGAGTTAAAACAACTTCATCTGGCCGGTGATCTCATCACGTAAATCGGCATCAGAGATATCCTCGTCAACGTTTTCCCCATTTTCACCATTTTCACCGTTATCTCCATTCTCTTCAGTGATCTCCACTTTCATTGTCTGCTGTGGCTCCTCTTCCGGTTCGGGGAAACGAAGCGGTTCCAATTCTTCCACCTCTGTCACCTCGTAGTTGGAGATACGCTTGCCTTTTGCCTTATAGCTTTTCACACCAATAAATTCTTCCACGTCAATCTCCAGTGGTTCCCGGAAATCGTCATGTCCTCCAAAGACAGCTTTTACCCTGGGATAAACCGCATCGGTCAGCAAGAACAAGCGGGAGTCGGTGTTATCACCCACAAATCGAAGCGGTTTCTCCGATGGCTCAAAGGTAAACCGTTTCAGGTAAGCATATCCCTGATCAGCATCAAAGAGGGCGGCTGTCCATACTTTATGCTCATCATATTTCCCGATATGGAGTATATTATGTGGAAAATGGTTGGTTAGATCGAAATTACAGATATAATACTCCCCGTCGGTAGTCACTACAAGGATCATATCATCCCCCTGGAATTCACCAAGGAATTTGCCGCTACCTTCGTAGTTGAGGCGGAAGACGTCGGGGTCGAACCACACCTTGCGACCGCCAAGTGTTGACACCCCTTTTTGTTTAAGTTGAATACGATGTACTTCGGCTTTGGTAAGAATATTCCCCATAGCCTGTCTCCCTTTGATCTCGATCTCGCTGAAATCTTTTTCGAACTGGAGAATACGCATACGTGGTTTGGGCTTCAGGATCACTCTGATGGTTTCAGCCTCACCATTGGGATTGACACTGAAGTATGCAATGCGCGAACCCGCTTTTCCCCGGGTAAGGTCATATTCCTTATCACGAGTGATACCGGTAACAGCGAATCGTTTAATGTAATGCGGCGCTTTCTTACCATCACGGTATACCACATTATAGATAGTACGTTTGTCGTTTCTTTTGAAGACACCGGCATAAAGGATGCCTTTACCGACGAACATCTTGTCACTGACTTTTACTACCTTATATTTTCCATCCTTGAAAAAGACAATGATATCATCGATATCGGAGCAGTTGCAGACAAACTCGTCCTTTTTCATGCCGGTACCGATAAATCCCTCTTCACGGTTTATATAGAGTTTCTCATTGGCTTCGACCACTTTGGTAGCCTCGATGTTTTCAAAACTACGGATGATGGTACGGCGCGGGAAGTTCTTACCATACTTCTCCTTGAGCATCAGGAACCAGGCGATAGTATAATCGACGAGGTGGTTGAGGTTATGGTCGATTTCGCCGATCTCTTCTTTCAGTTTGGCAATTAATTCATCCGACTTGTCGGAATTGAATTTGAGGATGCGTCCCATCCTGATCTCCATCAGCCTGAGAATATCATCCCGGGTGATCTCACGCAAAAAAGAAGGCTTATAGGGTTCGAGACGTTGATCGATATGCATTACGGCAATATCCATATTTTTAGCATTCTCGAACTCTTTATCTTTATAGATACGCTCTTCTATAAATATCTTTTCCAGTGATGCAAACAGGAGCGCTTCCTGTTTTTCGCTTTTTTCAATCTCCAGCTCACGACGCAACAGTTCACGGGTAGTATCGACGGACGAGCGTAACACATCGCTTACGGTAAGGAAGTGGGGCCTGTTATCATCAATGACGCAACAGTTGGGAGAAATGCTTATCTCACAATCGGTAAAGGCATAGAGGGCATCTATGGTTTTATCGGAAGAGACGCCGGGTGCCAGTTGCACATGGATCTCCACGTTTTGCGCCGTGATATCGTCCACCTTTTTGATCTTGATCTTTCCCTTTTCGTTGGCCTTGAGGATGGAGTCTACCAGTCCGGCAGTAGTTTTCCCGTAAGGTATATCTTTTATGACTAATGTCTTGTTATCTATCTTGGAGATGGTAGTGCGGATCTTCACTGAACCGCCTCTTTCACCATCGTTATATTTTTCCACATCGATATATCCCCCGGTCTGGAAATCAGGATAGAGCGTGAATTCCTCCTCCTGTAGATAACTCACGGCTGCGTCGCACACTTCATTAAAGTTGTGGGGCAATATTTTGGAAGAGAGTCCTACAGCAATTCCTTCGGCACCTTGCACCAGAAGAAGTGGAAATTTTGCAGGCAATGTAACCGGCTCTTTATTACGACCGTCATATGATGCTTTCCACTCGGTGGTCTTCGGATCGAAGAGTACTTCAAGGGCAAACTTATTGAGTCGTGCTTCGATATAACGAGGTGCGGCAGCACCGTCACCAGTAAGGATATTCCCCCAGTTACCCTGACAATCTATCAGTAGGTCTTTTTGTCCCAGTTGTACCAGTGCATCCCCGATAGAGGCATCTCCGTGGGGGTGGTACTGCATGGTCGTCCCGATAATATTAGCCACTTTATTATAGCGACCATCGTCCATCCGTTTCATGGCGTGCAGGATACGGCGCTGTACCGGCTTAAGGCCGTCGGAGATGTGCGGCACAGCACGTTCGAGGATCACATAGGAAGCGTAATCGAGGAACCAGTTCTGATACATCTTGGAGAGGTTGAGCGAACTGTCGTCGCCCAGCCTTACCGGCACTTTGGAACCGGAAAAAGACTCGGAAGAGAGAAGAGCTTCATCCTCTTCCATATTTTCCTCTCTCTCTGTAATATCGTCGTCGTTAGGTAATTTGGGAGACATATATTTTGTTTAGAATCAAAAACCACGCATTCCGGAACGTTTTCACCGTTCAAAAAATGCGTTGAAACTTTGGCACATTAGTCACATTGAATTATCGTTCAAAGATAACAATTTTAAGGATAATTGCCAAATCAGAAAGTCCACTCTTCGGAAGTCTTTGCTTTGCCTGTTTCCGCAGGTACCGTTACGTTGGTTTTAATAGGTTCCTTTGTATTGTTCTGGACACCTGAACCTTTATAATATTGTAACACATTGGGCATAATGGACTCAATACGTGTGATGCGGTTATTGTCGTTAGGGTGTGTACTCAAGGCTTCAGGAACCTGGGATCCGCCTGATTGTTGTGCCATCCTTGTCCAGAAAGGAACTGCAACCCGGGGATCATAACCGGCTATAGCCATGAGTATCAATCCGATCTCATCGGCTTCATACTCATGTTTCCGTGCATAGGGCATCATCACTCCATATTGTGCTCCCAGACCAAAGACGGTACTTCCAAGTTGTTGCATAACCTGCGAATTACCCAAAAGTCCCCCTGCAATGGCACCTCCATATTGCAAAGCCACTTGTTGACTCAATCTCTCATTGGAGTGGCGGGCGAGCACATGGGCTATTTCATGTCCCATAACCACCGCTAATGCTTCTTCGGTTTGGGTGACTGAAAGCAGGCCGGTGTAAACGACCACCTTACCGCCCGGCATAGCAAAGGCATTCACACTATTCTCTTTCACCAAATTAAATTCCCATGCATAATTATCGAGTTCCGACGCATAACCGTTGTTGGTATAAAAAGTTTTTACCGCATTAGCGATCCGGGTGCCGACACGGCTTACCATCTGTGCATTGGGCGTACCCCTTTCAACGGGAGCTGTACGCATAAACTCCTGATATTGTTGCAGGCTCAATGCCATCACCTCTTCATTGGATACTAACTGGAGCTGCCTTCTTCCGGTAAACGGCACGCTCCCGCATGACTCCAAGAACAACGCCGCCATAAATATCACGAGCGTGAATTTTATTGTTCTTTGTAATTTCTTTTGTTCCATATTATTCATTTTTTTGAATTCAAAGATTCAAGATTCAAAGATTCAAAATCATTAAATCATTAAATCATTAAATCATTAAATCATTAAATCATTAAATCATTAAATCATTAAATCATTAAATCATTAAATCATTAAATCATTAAATCATTAAATCATTAAATCATTAAATCATTAAATCATTAAATCATTAAATCATTAAATCATTAAATCATTAAATCATTAAATCATTAAATCATTAAATCATTAAATCATTAAATCATTAAATCATTAAATCAATTTTGGCAAAAGTATAAAAAAATCCAATTTAAAATGGTGTGAATCCCCATAAAAAAGGGTAACCTGCCGGTAAATAGTCGACAAGCTACCCTTATAATTATGATCTTGTATGTGATTTCCGCTTTTACTTCCTAAGCCTGTTGAGCGACCGCACCAGCGCTTCGTCGGCACCTATTCTTCGAATGGCAAGGATGGTGAGGATAATAGCAATCACAGGCATGATAATTCCTATACCCACTTTTTGAAAGTGGAGACTCTCTACTGATGCGAGTTGATATACAATAAATCCGAAATAGAGATAAAACCCTATCATGAGGATAATATTGAAGATGGAGAAGCGTATCTGCAACATCCTTTTTTTGTAGAGAAAGACCGTAAAAAGTGCCAGTACAGAACTGGCAGCACCTATGGCAAACAGTCCCCACGTAGAGTCGTTGAGTTGGCCGTTCAGGTAGACACCCATTGCCTCAAACACTGCCTGGTCGGCATTATAGAGGAACAGCGCCAAAGGCGTTACGGAGGCAATCAGCATGGCTGCTGCTGCCAAAAGGAGAAAAACCGTTTGGACACGTTGCAACATATTATCCGAACATTTCTTTTTCCTTGGACGGATTGCGATAATAAATCTCTCCTTCTTTCCACTCTTCTATAGCCAACAGAGAGGGTTTAGGTAATTTTTCGTAGAAACGGGATATCTCTATCTGTTCATGATTTTCGAACACCTCTTCCAGATTATCGCTGTAAGAAGCGAATTCCTGTAGTTTGGCATCGAGATCCTGTTTCATTTCAACGGCCAACTGGTTTGCCCTCTTACTGATAACCATCACCATTTCATATACGTTACCCACCGGATCCGACATTTTCATTACATCGCGTGTCTCGGTGTTGGTGCTTGCAGCAATTTTCTTGTAATCCATTTTTTATTATATGTCTTGTTTTTTCTATTTTACATAATTGATCAGGAAGTCGGAAGCACATCTATTTTCTGTTGTGCTTCACGGTAATACCTGTCGGCTTCAGCCATATATTTACCTTCGGGGAATGAATTTTTATAGTTGAAATATTCATCGACCACCGAACGGTAACGCTCGGGTTGTGCCCGTAACGTACTATTCTGTGCATATTCAAAGCGGGCGCGCAGGATAGTCATCTGGTACTCCTCCTGATATTTGGAGAAAGGATAGCTCTTCATCGCCTCACGGGCAGTGATAACCGCAGACTCGTAATTATTCCCCATATAATTTCCAAGGTTCAGATAGAGCTGGGCAGCCAGCAACTCTTTATATGCCAATTTCTCCTGCAATTCAAACAGGTAGTTTTTCGCTTGTTCTGCCCTTTCTGTCTGAGGATACCGTTCAATATATTTCTGAAATTCAGCAATCGCCGTATAAGTTTTAGTCTGATCCAAACGCGCTTCGGGCGAGTCGAGATACATGCCGTAAGCCGAATAGAAAAGAGCCGGTTCGGCATACTCACCACTGGGATAAGTGTTGTAATAAGAGGTGAACCACTGCGTTGCCGAATAATAGTCTTTTGAGTTATAATGGCTCTGGGCCAGGAGATAAAGCGATTCTTCGGCCTGCGCCGTTCCTTTCATAAAGGTAACCAACTCTTCCAGCAATGTGATGGAACGGTTGTATTTCCCCTCCTCAAAATACTTTTTGGCATAGCTGTATTTCAAGTCCCTATCGGTACTTTTCAGAATTTTGTTGTACTCGTTACAGGAACTCAATGCCAAAGCGAGTAGTAAAAAGTAGCACAATTTTATTCTCATTACGTCACATGTGGGTTTTAGGGTGCAAATTTACGGAATCTTTCTCATTAATGGATAACAGATCGGGAGTTTTTATTCAATTTTAGGATTTGGATACAATTAGAAAATTACCAATTACCAATTACCAATTACCAATTATTGGGTGTTGTTTCCTATAAAATAGAGAATACTGTCCACATACTTCCGGTCGTTGGAAAGCTTGGGTACTTTGTTCTGTCCTCCGGTTTTCTCCCTCTGTTTCATCCAGTTGTAGAAAGTATCTTTTTCCATAATCTTTACCACCGGCATGCCAAGTGAAAGGTTATAGGAGCGTTTTGCCTCATAGTCGGAATTGAGTCGTTTCAGGCTTTCGTCGAGAATATGCGTGAATTCCACAAGATTAGCAGGTGGAGTCTCGAATTCGATAAGCCACTCGTGGGCTCCATTACTCTGCTCTCCGAAGTAGACGGGCGCTGCGGTATATTCGGTCACTTTTGATCCGGTAAGGCGGCATGCTTCATTGATAGCCTTATCGGCATTTTCAACAATCAACTCTTCACCGAAAGCATTGATAAATTGTTTAGTACGCCCTGTAATCTTGAAGAGGTAAGGGTGTGTTGAGGTGAATTGAATGGTATCCCCTATCCTGTAACGCCAAAGTCCTCCACTGGTGGAAATCACCACAGCATATTGCCTGCCGGTCTCCACTCCGCTCAGGGGCACGGCAACCGGATTATTCTTGTCCCACTCCCCGGAAGGAATAAATTCATAATATACTTCGTTATCGAGCAACAATAACATATCTTTGGAAGCAGGTGAGAACTGCACACCGAAGAATCCCTCCGAAGCATTATAAGTTTCCCAATACCGCATCTTTGCCGAAGGGATCAATTTCTCATACTGCTCTTGAAAAGGAAGAAAACTGACTCCCCCATGGAAGAATACTTCAAGGTGAGGCCATATCTCAGGGATGGTACGGCCGGTATCTTCCACGATCTTTTTCAGCAGTACCAACATCCATGAGGGCACTCCAACCATAGCACGGATATCAGCTTTCACCGCATAGTCTGCTAACTTTTGCAGTTTTTCTTCCCAGTCGGGCAATAAGGCAATCCCCTCAGGAGTCCTTCTTCTCTTTGCCACAGCCGGGAGGTTCCTCATCAGAATAGCTGATATATCACCCGTATAGATATCGCCACCAATACGGTTGATTTGCTGGCTCCCTCCCAATACCAATGTTTTACCCAATATAAATGCGGTATCGGGGTGATGCCGGGCGTAAACTCCTAACATATGGTAACCGGCACGATAGTTGCCGTTGTATAACGACTCTTTAGTAACAGGAATATATTTACTCTTGTCCTCGGTAGTACCTGACGACATGGCGAACCACTTCACAGGGGTATCCCAAAGTACCTCCTGCTGCTTATGGAGGATTATCCTGTCGAGCCAGGGGCGCAACTCTTCATACGAGATAACGGGTATCCTGGCAAAATCGCTGCTGTTTCGAATGGAATGGAAGTTATTTTCTTTTCCGTAGAGTGTATTCCGCCCATGCTTGAGCAAATAGTCCAAGGTTCGTTGTTGTATTCCCAGCGGGTCTTCTACAAATTTTTTCACCGGCCTGTAATAGCCGGTGAGTATTGAGCGGGTTATCTTCTGAATCATTCTTTATAATGAATTGAAACGCAAAGGTAGGCACGGGATTCGAAAATCCGAAAAACAAAGTCACAATTTAATTAAAAAAAGAATTATCCCATGCGGCTTATTTTGTGAAGTCGTTCTTCATCGATAATCTTTATTTTTCTTCCATCGATAGCGATGATGCGTTCATTCACAAAATTGGAAAGGGTTCGAATAGCATTGGAAGTAGTCATATTGGAGAGGCTGGCCAAGTCTTCCCGTGCCAGATAAATATTTATGGTAGCACCATCTTCTTCCAGCCCATAGCTTTCCTTCAGGGCTAATAGCGATTCTGCCAGTCTGCCACGCACATGCTTCTGGGTAAGATTGACAACCCGTTGGTCAGCAATACCAAGGTCAACTGATAACATCTGGATAAAGAAGAAAGCCAAATTACCATTCCCTCTCAGGAATTTTTCTATCAACTCCATAGGGATCATGCAGACGGTACATGACTCGAACGCCATGGCGGCCGTCACATAATTTTCCCGCGCAAAGTAAGCCCTGTAACCAAAGTATTGTATAGGACGTATGATCCTTATAATTTGGCTACGCCCACCGACTCCACTCTTGAAGATCTTCACCTTTCCGGAGAAAAGGCACATCAACTCTTTCGGTGTATCCTCTTCAAGATAAATCAGTTCATTCTTCTTAAAATGCACTATGCGGGCACTACCGCGCAAAATTTCACGCTCAGCGTCCGTCAACATCCTCCAGATGTCGGGTAGCGAGGAGGATAAATCAATTTCATCTCTTTTCTTTGCGGCCATGAATGTTATAGAACTATGTTCTAAAACACAAATATACCGTTTTTTTTATAAACAATCGTCAAAAAGCATCTTTTTTGCTTTCCGGAGTCTGCAGAAATATTTTTTTCGATAATAAAAACCATTTTTTTAATATGATCCTTTTTATAAAAATTTTCGACGGTAAAAAAAAAAATGTAAGTTTGTAGCTTATAATAAATGAAAGGGAAAGTCACTGTATATATCCTGTTTCTGATAATTGCTTCCTTCAAAAGTTTCGCATTACAGACGGAACTACCTGTGGATACCATCATGAAGAGGGCAATGAATGCTGCCGAAAAATATAACAATCTGGTAGAAAGTTTTTCAGCGGAAGTATATACACGTACCTATGTAGAGACTCTGAAAAAGAATCTCCTTTATAAATATACTCACCTAATCCCCGATTTTGTCCTGCACGACCCCCATAATGAAACGGCATTAATCGAGACCATCAGCGATCTGCGATTCGACTATCCCAACAGTTATGTACAGGATGTACGTCACGTGACCGGGACACTTACCGGCAAGAAAGATATCGACATGATACCTTTCGAACTGTTGAATATCAATATTTACGGGGAAACGACCAATGAGGAAAGTTTTTTCATGCCTATCAGGTTAAAAACATCGAAATATTATCGTTACAGCCTGGCACGCACCTTTACAGAAAACGAAAAGGTTTATTACAGCATTGACTACAGCCCTATTTACGAAAACAGCAAACTCCTGAAAGGTACATTTATCATTGAAAAAGGAACCTGGCGGGTGATTTTCTTCAGGGGTGAGGGAATTGATATATTCTCCAATTTTATGTTCGAGATAACTATGGGGGACGAGTGGGTCACCCACTATTTGCCGGTACAGTTTATCATTTATGAAACATCTTCATATCTGGGAAATGTACTGGCAAGCAGGCATCTGGCAACAATCGACTATCGGGAGATACAGTTGAGGCGGACTACGGAACCGGTACGGTCTCTCAATATCAGTGACTTTTACAAAATAAGGCTGGACTCTGTACCATTACAGAGCGACTCTGCCTTTTGGAATAAACGCCGTCCCATACCTTTGCAGGCTATAGAAAAGGATGTAATAACACAATATCTGCAACGACAGGCAGAGGAGGCAGCCCGTAAAGCCAATGGGGATTCTATCCGCCCCCCTAATATCGCACAACAGGTAGCCCAACGTATGGTGATGAACTCGAACTACAAATACCGTTCAACGGCAATAGGTTATTCGGGATTACTCAATCCCCTGATGGTGGGATATACTTCACGTGATGGCGTTACCTATCGCCAGAAATTATCATTTAATTTCGATTTGACACATAACCGTACAGTAAATATGAAAGCCTTTGCAGGCTATATGTTCCGTCGTAAAGAGTTCTTCACAGATCTGACCACTACGTGGAATTATGATCCTTACCGGCTGGGAAGCGCCACCATTTCCATCGGGAACGGTAATCCGATTTACAGTTCGCTCTTCGTCGACCAGATACAGGACAGCCTCAATAACCGGGGGATCAACTTCGAGGATATCTCTGTGAATTATTACAGGGATTATTATCTGAAACTCTTTAACACCTACGAAGTGACCAACGGATTACTTTTACACACCGGCATCGATTACCATATCAGAAAAAGTAAGGACAACATGAGCAAACTACGCTCTGCCACCCCCGACAGTGAACCGATAGAAGACATGTTCGGCACCAAGAAGTCATTTGCCCCGTTTATCCGTATCAGTTGGACTCCGAGACAATATTACCGGTATGACGGACGACAGAAAATCTATGAACGGTCACCCTTTCCAACCTTCAAACTGGAGTTATCCCGAAGTTTCCAGCATATTCTTGGAAGTACATCGGAGTATAACCGCATAGAATTGGATATCAGCCAGAACATATCTTTCGGATTGAGACATTCTCTTCAGTACCATGTGGGAGCCGGTAAATTTATCAACCAAAAAACCGAGTACTTTGCCGATTTTGTCTATTTCTCCAAAAGCAATTTCCCTGAAAACTGGAATGACGGCCTGGGAGGTATTTTTAATCTACTGAGTCGCGACCTGTATAACGCTTCCGACTCATATATCCAGGCACATACCATGTTTGAAGCTCCTTTCCTGATACTGAAAAATATTCCGTTTGTATCTGATTTTGCAGAGAATGAACGAATTTACCTGAGTCAGTTATATACTCCACAAATCGTCTCCTATACCGAACTCGGATATGGTATCGGCAACCGTTTTTTCAATGCCGGCTTCTTCACCTCCTTCCACAAAACCGGATTCAGGCAGGTAGGAGTGCGGGCGGCGTTTGAGTTCTGAGTATAAGTAGAAAAGTGGTTAGGTGCCTAGGTCTCTGTTAAGACCTTTTTCAACCAAACAGAATCTTATACATGGATGTAATCTTTAGTGTACAAATATCCTATTGTATCATTACACTTAAAATAGCAATCAGGTCTTTTAAACATTATTCCAAAAATATACCTCGTAGAGCATAGATACAGTTCATTGAAATCATTTCCCTCTACTATCTCTATAAAAATGAATTTCTCATTTTTTCCTCCAGCTCCTGTCTGCATAAAATCTTCAAAAGCGATTTCTATATCAGACACCAGCTCTTTGCTCAACCTCTTGTCCCCCACACAGTGTATTTTATCATATAACAGAGACTTTACATTTTGAAATAAAAATAGAATAATAACATATTATAAATACTATAAAAGATAGGAATATTATCAATTTGAGCTTCTAGTATAAACAAAGTCTCTTTTTTTAAATTCAAATGGTAAATACATACTGGTAAGTATTCCTTTTTTTCTTATTAATGCAGTAAAATATTTTTCGAGAGACGTGTCATTTAATAACAAGACATTTCTGTGTCTTTCCCATTTTCCTACTGATAAAGGATATCCATATAAATTGATACTATATGAATTATCTGAATTTAAAATAATAGTATAGTTTATATTACGTGATTCATATGTACCGATAGAAAGTTCAAATTCTTTTTCAGAAATAGACTGATGTTTTTCTATTTCATATTGTACATCCCGTTTTGTAGTTTGCACCTCATCAAACAGATAACGATTATTACCGGCTTTCTGATCCCTAAGTACGAAAAAGTTGTTTTTCATCCATCCAAAACCTTGGAGAGTTTTCAAGACCGTCTCATTTTCACCTCGTATTGACACATTCACGACTTTCAGGCTTAATTCATATTGATTTACTTCATCAACTAATGTATAAGTATCATCCACTAGGTTGTAATTGTCATAAGATAACGGATGTAAACTGTGAATACTGGTACGATAAAAATGGTGGCTCGTAGCAAGAAAATACTTCCCCTCACCGAAAAAATCAAGAGAGAAGAATAATGACTCATATGGCCTTATATTCAAACTCATTGTATAGTTTTGAGATTGAAGTTTAAAAGCAAAACAGATTAGGAACAAAAATAGAATATTTCTTTTCATAAGATTTATCTAAAAAGGTATAGAAACATGATAAGATTTTGGAGCCCACCCCCAAAAGCCTAATTGAAACATATTTTTTAATTGAAGGTTTGCTAAATCTGTATAGCCATAGCTAAGATATACATTATAAGTATATTTATGCGCTATTGTTTCTGAGTATAAAGGATTAAATGCCCCTACAAAATTATAATTATGGTAAGCATGGACGAGTTCATGTCCTGCCACTGCTCTAAACGCGACAAGATCTCCGTTAACATAACGAGGAGCAACATGTAATAAACTACGTCCATCGTCAAGTCTCACATTTAGTCCTCCCGCCACCTGATTAGATTTTGAATCTAAGTAGTAACCATTTATTGTAACCTTATAACTGCCAGTTCCATCAGCACTAATTCTTTTTAGCATTGGTCCTTCTGACACACCATATTCTTCAAGCATTCTTTGTTTCAATAATTCTGTATCATTTTTAGCATTATAGCTGGGGTCAATATCTCCGGCAAAGTCAGTATTTAAATTAAATGTATCTATATTTTTACCGTTCCAAAAATCATATCCACCTTTTTTTGCAGCTATTCCTCTTGAGAATCCTCCAAATATGGCTCCGCTTGCCAATCCAATGCCACCACCGATTAGCCCGGAGGTGAATCCCTGTTCAAAATTAGCTCCTTGAATCCACCATGCATTTGCCGCTCCTCCCGCAAAACCGGCAGCTCCGCCACCTGCACCGCCGGAGACGGCTCCTCCAAGGAATCCTCCAAAATTCAACGATCCGGAGACCGCGCCACCAACCCCCGCTCCTATCAATGCTGTAGCTGCTCCTATGACAGCGCCTTTAAATACATTTCCACCCGCTCAGAAACTCTTATTTTGAGATAGAGAATAAAAGCCACCGGATAATCCTCCCGCAATTGCGCCAACAATAGCTGCAAGCAGTAAAAACGACTCCCCATCCTGGTCAATATACACTAACGGGTTATTCAAACAATAACTGTACCGGTTGAAGTTCTGCGTGAAATCCGGCATCTGCACATACGGGTCGGGAGACAGGAAGCGTCCCAACGCCGCATCATACAACCGGGCGTTCATGTTTATCAACCCGAACCAAGGCAGATGCTCATGTCCGGTATAACCCCTACCAAGGAATAAGGCAGGCTCGCTTCCGGGGGTATAGGCTACCTGCGTAGCGGGATTTCTTAACCTCCCCCAGGCATCATAACTTAATTCCTGTTTCAAAGAACCATCGGCATTCGCCACGTGGGTAATACTACCCAAATAATCTCGACAAATATAATATATTTTCCAATTCCCCGCCTCTTTTACATATACGGCAGGGGCGGAATAGGCATCACCGCCTAAATACAGCCGTTCAATATTGGACTGGGTGTCTATCTCATACTGCCCACCGATATAGGACCGGGTCAATACGGCCGTGGAACCCTGGGTAAGGTGCATCTTTACCCGCTCGCCAGCGGCATTGTAGGTGAACGTGGTATTATAACCGTTCTCCGCAAGAGTGGCCGGGCGCTGGAAAGAGGTATAGGTTACGGTTTGTTCCCTTGCCGGAACTGCATCGCCCGTGGGTGTGACCATCGAAACCTGGTACGGTTTACCGCTGTGAGTGTATTCCATTGTCCCCACGCCGGCAATGGAAGTAATATTCCCGTTGGCAGAGTAGGCAACGGTCTTCCCCGCCGCGTTGGTCAGCCGGTTCAGGTGGTCGTAACTGAATATTTCGGTGATGTTCCGGTTGTCCAGATTACCCATTGCCACACCGAACTTATAAGTACAGCTTTGAAAAATGTCTACTTGTAATTTGTATACCTTACTGTCTTCGTGGATGTCATATACAATGAAAACCATACGTTCGCTCCAACGAGAGTTGCCCATCGGGAAGCAGGGAATATTATGATCCCCGATAATATGCCCCTCTGCCTATCGGCCAATATGGCCATGACCTCATTATTGGAATCCCTTTAGGCTTACGATCATCCGGATAATATAACTTATCGGCCACTTCTTTTGAACAGATATTCCCATTCTTAACGATATATTTAAATGGGACAGGGTCATACATAAATCTTGGACTGATATTATTAACATCACCAGTCCCCCATATTGGGCCAATTACACTATCATTCGACCAGACTACATTAAGATCAGGTGCTCCCAATACAGCACTAGTCTCTGTCAATATATTCTTCAACCAAACAGAATCATCCACATGAATATGATCCTTGGTGTATAGATATGCTATTGTATCATTACGCTTGAAATAGCAATCGGGCCTTTTGAACATTATTTCAAAAGCATATCTTGTAGAGAATAGATACAGTTCGTTAAAATCATCTCCCTCTACGATCTCTATAAAAATGAATTTTTCATTTTTTCCTCCTGCTCCAGTTTGCATAAAATCTTCAAAAGCGATTTCTATATCACATACTAATCCTGGACTCAATCCTTTTTCTCCGACACAATGTATATTGTCAGATAACTGAGATTTTACACTCTGAAATAAAAATAGAATAATAGCACTAAATATAACTTTTTTCATATTCAACGTATTTTCAGATTGGATTATAAAAGAGCCATCATTTAAAAGAGCCATCATAACTCCACCTTACCCCTTTTCGCCAACCCAGTATATATCCCTTTAACCCATAAACTCGTGAGAACATCATATCGGCAGGTGATTCTATTGAATTATTAGGATGAACATGAGTTGTAGCGTAAACTCTGGCTCTTTGAGACATACTCCCTATATAGAAATGATTACCTTCTTTTTGGAAATAGGTGTATCTATGACTGGTACTTATATCATTTCTCTGATATCCAATACTCACATTATAATCATACGCTTCGCGGTTCATATAGTAATCCCAAGAATCATTGTTAGGACCCCAATTCCAAAGGTAGGCTTCTCCCGCCACCCTTTCAAAATAAAAACCTCTACTGGTGTCATAGTATGACGTTTCAATACCTAATTTTTTACTTAATGCTAAAATCATTTCATCCGCCTCCTCCGAAGTGCCGGTGTAATAATCACCCTCCCATTTTGGTTTCTTGGGTTGTTTATACCTTATCTGCTCTCCTCTACCTTTATATGTTTCTGACTCTCCCGCCAGTCGTCCCAATGCTCCACCTAATGTTGATCCGATAACTGCACCTCTTTTACCCATTTGATGAGCATAATATGAATCCCCTTTACTATGTATCATACCTCCGGCATATCCGGAACCATAACCAATCGCTCCTCCAACAATCCCTCCTGTTAGTGTGTACGCAGCTATTGTTCCGTTTCCAAAATAAGCAAAAAAAGCTGTGTTTGCCAGGGCGGGGGCACCAACAGCAAAACCATATCCTCCCACTGCACCAATCACGGCACCTACTCCAAGACCAAGCCAGGTGTTACCGCTCCAACCCCAATTAAAGGGGTTCAATTCACCTCCTTCTGCCGATGAAGCTCCTATATACCCTCCGATTATCGCTCCAATGATAACAGGTATAAACCAGGCTAGCTCCCCATCCTGATCAATATAGACCAATGGATTATTCATCGCATAGGTATACCGGTTATAATGCTGTGTCATTAACGGGTTTTGCACATACGGATCGGGAGATAGGAAACGTCCCAACGCCGGGTCGTACAGCCGGGCATTCATATTGATCAACCCGAACCAGGGCAGGTGTTCATGGCCGGTGTAACCGCGCGCTAAAAACAAGGCCGGTTCACTGCCCGGTACGTATGCCACCTGCGTAGCGGGATTTCGCAACCGTCCCCAGGCATCGTAACTATATTCAGCTTTCAAAGAACCATCAGCATTCGCAATATGCGTAATACTGCCTAAGTAATCACGACAAATATAATAAATTTTCCAACTACCCGCTTCTTTTACATACACTGCAGGAGCGGAATAAGTATCACCGCCCAGATACAACCGTTCGACACCGCTCTCTTTATCTATTTCATACTGCCCGCCGATATAGTGTCGTGTCAACACATCCGTCGAGCCTTGTTTAAGGTGCATCTTTACCCGGTCTCCGACACTATTGTAGGTAAATGTGGCATTATAGCCGTTCTCCGAAAGGGTGGACGGGCGCTGGAAAGAGGTGTAGGTTACCGTTTGTTCCCGTGCAGGCACAGAACCGCCCGTAGGTGTGATCAATGAAACCTGATATGGCTTGCCGCTATGGGTATATTCCATTGTCCCCACACCGGCGATGGAGGTAATATTCCCGTTGGCCGAGTAGGCTATGGCCTTACCCGCCGCATTGGTCAGCCGATTCATATTATCGTAACCAAACGTTTCGGTAATATTCCGCTTGTTGTCCTTACGGCTCTTCAGGTTGCCTCTCTGTATCTCAAAGTCGTAGATAAAACTTTGGATGCTCCCAGCCGTCCTTCCCGTGGGCATACCGTAAGCCGTATAGCTGTAGGTACGATTCATACTGCCCGTGGTTGCCTTGGTAGGTTGTCCTAAAGTATTCTCTTCCGTCAGTTTCCAGATGGAGGTTGTACCAAGTTTAATCTCAGTGTTATGGCCGTAGTTGTAAGTAAAATGTTCCGTGCCTATTTCCCCGTTTTGTGAAGCGTAGAGGATATTTTGAATATTCCCTCCATTGTAATTATAAGTTTTCTTCAACCATTTTCCGTCGGGTACGGTTTCTTCCACGATCTTTATCCTATCGTAAGTATCATATTCTTTATAATCTGTTCTTGTTCCATTGGTAGATACTTCATAGTCCAACAAAACGATATTATCCGCCTTATATTCGTATGTTGTATTAAATTCAGGGCGGGTAACAGATTTTATCCGTCCGTCGGGATGATAAACCGTTTTAACGGTTTTATTATTGGCATCCTTTACAGTACGTGTCAATTCCCCGTTAGAGGCATATACATCGCTGAAGGTCTGCGTGCCCGCGCTGGGGTCGGCGATGGATGTCTGCCGGCCATAAACATCATAACCGAACGAAGTGACCACATTGCCGGGCGCGGTGATGGAAGAAGGTTGCCCGTCCGGACGCAAGGAATAGGTGATGGTCCCGCCCGGGTCGGAGACACTCACCAATGCGCCCGAGGCATCCACCGTTTTGGTAGTGGCAATGCCGTTCTTCGTTTCGGTAGTACTTAGTCCGTTATAACTCCATGTTGTGTTTTTACCGGAGGCTTCTTCCAGTTTAGTGGGACGGTTATAATTATCATGACTATAGGTATTCCATGCCGAAGGCGACGAGCCTTTGAACGGCAGGGATACTTTCTCAAGCCGCCCTTTGCTGTCATATGCTTTATCGACATACTGCCATTGCCCGTCGAACCGCTGGTGGCCAGCGCGCACTTCACGGTCCAAGGCGTCATAATGGATAACGCCGGCAGGGCTGCCGGTAGCGGTATGAGTGATGGTGTACAGCCCTGCACCACCCCAATCGATTTCGGTGGTTTCAGAAGTCCCGTCGGGATATGCCACGGAGGTTAACTGCCCCCATTCATTGTAAACGCGGGTAGTGATCCGGCTCTTATGATCCTCAATGGTTTTTGGATTACCGTATTTATCGTAATTGGAATAATCCGTTTTTTGCAGCAATGCGTTGGTGACGGAAGCGATATATCTGCCCGAAGGATCGTAGGTGTAGGTGTTCCCGAGGAACTCTGTTACATTGTATGGCGCTGATTTTTCAGAGGTTACGTTACCGTTGGTATCGTATGTCCACCGGGTCTCGCCCGTTTTATTGGTACCGCTTGTACCCGTGTAGGTTATCCGCGTTGCGGGCAGGCGAGCGCTATTGTAGGTAATCGCTTCTTTATGGATCCACGAAGCACCGCCCCGGGTGTTGGTCACGGTCGTGGTCAACGGCTGGCCGATAAGGTACCGGGCAGAGGTGACAATATTGTCATATGTTTGGTCGGTTATCCGGGTGATCCCCGACCCCGAGCCGATGTTCAGGGTGATCTTCGTGGGGTTGTTATACGTGTCGTATTGGTAACTGGCGTATGTATATACGCCAGTCAACTTGTCGGTCTCGTTGGAAGAGGTCATCCGGGGATTGCATTTTCTGTTGCTTCCTTCGTTACGGGTATAGTAGTAATTGGCCGTACCGAAAGGTGAATCGACTTTGGTCGTTACGCCGAACAATAAGGGATCACGTTCTTCCTCAACCGTGATATTTTGTACGTATTCAATAGTCTTCACCTTCTCAAACCCCGAGAATCCAAGCCCGGTTTTATGTGCTACAGCACCATACCAGGTGTAGTAATATTGTTTGACGGGACGATAATTATCCATATAAATATTAGACGTACGCAAAAGATTCAAGGGAGCGATCAAAGAGAAAAAAGGATAGGATCTGCTGATTGATGACGTGATATAGTTATCGTTCTCCACCATATTGCTGTAGTCATTCATATATTGCATCCCGTAACTGTCGGTAAGACCGGTCAGGAGCTTATCTTTGCCTTCATCTTTGGTAAACCGGTAACACTTCACATAAGCATCCTCAATAGTGATAAAATGGCTGGAATTGCGGAATTCCACCACATTGGCCGGTAATATCTTCGAATTCGCGGTAACCGTGACTTCATTTCCGGTAGCCGTGTTTTGTATTATACCATGTTTATTAAGGAATGCTCTTACCCGGTTATTTTTCAATCGCAACAGGTCGCTTTTCCCGTCACCGTTGACATCCATCAGAAAATAGGTCTCCCCCGATTCCGCATTTGTTACGGATTGAGTGCTCTTCACATGCCCCTTGCCGGTGGACAAATACACAGTCCATGTGTTCCCGTTATCAACATAACCAAGGTCAACCTCTTTGTAAACACTCCTCCCGTGTGTCGGACAGCAGGCATCATCCACATTATAGGGTGTACCGTATCCTTGACATGACTGCAAACTCGAATTGCACTCGTTGCAATATAAATTATAGATAGACACGAAATTAGTAACATCGTAGTTGCATTTCCTGCAATTATGCGAATATTCATTGATAATAGGATGAGGTGTACCACAATTATAACACATACTGGGTGCCCAGACAGGTATGGGAGCGTACGTCCTGTCCTGGTAAGAGTTGACAGGGGGGATCAGGATATCGGCCATTCCATCGCCATTAAGGTCGCCAATCAGTTCGTTCCTGTAGAATTCCGTCCTTGTCAGGGATGAGGAAAATGGAAGGGCTGTAAAAGAAGTGCCGCTCAGCGTATAGACTTTCCATCCCGATGAAGATGCATAGCAGAGTTCGGTTTTTCCATCACCATTGACATCTATAGTGTGTGTATATTGTCCATCGTAGAGACCGAACGAAAAAAGGCTGCCTTCATAAATTCTGGAACCTGTATTCAAATCGATTAATGAGAAAATTGAAGTGCGGTCGGTATTTTTCGGACCTTTATTATGCGAAATTGTCAGCAACTGCATCTTTCCGTCCCCTTTGAAGTCCCCGAAAAAGTACTCTCTCGACATGGGGCTATAGGTTTCCCTCCCGTCGTTGTAATATCCTCCTACATTCACTGTGTACCAACGGGAAGAGATAGTGCCCGACGGCGTCGAATAGATTGTTATCTTTAGCACAGTCGCATTGGCGGAGACATTTACGCTGTGGAAATTCACTTTCACGATCTCATCTACTCCGTCGCCGTTCACATCGACGGCAGAAATTGTCTGAAATCCGTCTTCGGCTTTGATTGTATGCATCTGGCTGATAAAGGAAAGCCCCGGTGCAATCAGGATATCCTGATTCGGACTACAATTGCTTCCATACAATTCATGCGTGTACTTGAAAGGCCATTTTGTGATGACCCTTTTACCGATCTCTGTATAGGGGCTGTAATTTCCGGGAAAGGTGACCAACCCGTCATTGAAACGGTTCCTGATAAATTTACCGCGCACGTATACCGGCCTGGCTGTTGATCCGCTCGCGAAATAAGAAGACAAGAACTGTTCTGTTTCCTTTATCAGGCTGCCTTGCGAACCGGGGTAATAGTATTCGTATGTAAACTGCAAAGGATTCAAAGACTTGGGACCGGTCTTGCAATCGATCCGTGTAAGCTGCCATACATTATTGAGGACATGTGCCAGGGAATAAGTCCGCAACTCATTGGTCTCGTTAACGGAATTATAGGAAACAATGCTTTTCAGGAGTAGTTTTGCCGAGATGGCAGTTCCGTCCACATATACAGGGGTATAATCGGTGCGCGTTTCATAGTTGAAACGTATTTCCGCTAAATGCGCAGCCTTGGTTTTGCCGCCGTACCTGATATGGGAAACGTAGTAATTGTTCCCTGATTCAGTAAAATTTTTATATTCATAGTTAATCAGGTATCCTTTCAGGTCTTTTATTTCGGTTAACGGGTATATGTGCCTCATTGACATGTTGTCGGTAAACCCAAACGTAGCGGTACGCCCGTCAGGGTACGCTACGGAAAAATAGGCTATGTTGGATTCGTACATGTGTTTTTTCACCAATACAAATCCCTGGGCCGTTTCATAGTGGTAGTCGGTTAAACTTCCGGTGTTAGGGATCAGTCGTGTTCCATCCAGGTAAAACGTGCATTCTTCCGGTTTGGAAAGATCCAAGGGGGTAGTCACATTATCGTAATAGACAGATTTTCCTGATGCCGTTATGGCAGATAAACCCGAAATATTCCATCCGTAACCTGCAACTCCATTGCCGGCCTGACTGTTATAAGTCAATGCTATCTGAGGTGCAGATGACGCAACAGGTGCCGTCGGAACAGGTATGGAATAGAATTTCCCTCCCGAAGGGGTAACTCCTTCAGTAAAATCGATTTTCCCCTCAGACTTACTTTGGTCGACGGACATTACCTGCGCAGATAACTCAACCACAGCACCGTTTTCCTGCATATACTTATTTTTCAACACTTTGTCTGCATTGGAGATCAAGGCAGGAACACCTGACTTAATATCGTCCAGCACAAACCCTTTAAACCTATAATGGTAAAGAGTATCACCTTCGCCTAAAACTTCCGGTTCAATGGTATATCCGGTTTGTTTATCATATAAGTTATTGGAAACAAAGAATCCCGAATCATTATAATGTACATGGTCGCACGATTCATCCGTACAGACATGTATATGCCCCGTTTTTGGTATCGTATCATTGCCTGTATGGCAAAACGCTTTCGTTCCCGGCAAAACCCACAGGTTGATGCCGAGCAATAAACAGAGCGGAAGATTTCTATTCAAAGTGTAAAATGTTTTCATACGCATGTGTTTTTTAAGTAATGGGTTATCATTATTGAACCGGCAAATCAACAAATCATTTCTTGATCACCCTCCAGGCAGTGGGTTGACCATTCAGAATAATATGCAGGATGTATATCCCTTTGGGGTACCTGCCCATATCGACAAGGGTCGTCTCGCCCGTGATGCGCCGTTTTGCCACGATGATCCCGGTTATATTGTAAAGAGAATATTCACCCTGCATGGAGGGGGCGTAACCGGAAACCCGGATGGTCATCTGTGTTTCAACGGGATTGGGATAGATCCTGACCTGTGTATCATCGAGAGTCTCCTCGAAGAAGACCGTGTCGGCCGGGTTCTCCGAATCGGAAGCACTCCGGGGTTCAAGCACTATGGTACGCCCCACCCGGTTACCGGCGGCGTCGTACGCGTAAGTCAACTTCTGCTGCGCTTTGACAGCCATCGCCAGCAGCAGGGTCAATGAAAGTAAAATAGCTCGTTTCATGTTCGGTATTATTTTTATGATGTTAAAATTCCCGTAACAACCCGATTACGGGTCGGATCCGCCAATAGGTTATTCCATCACAGTTTCCTGTACTCGAAATATCCTTCATAGTTTACACTCTCCAGGATAACCTGTATATAATACAATCCTTCCCCGAAAGTGGAAATATCCACGACACACTCTCCGGTATTGGTTATGTTAAACGATTGTTGCCGCATACCACCTGATCCTGTGATAAGAATGGAAACACCACCGGCATAATTACCTACGGTAACCATTACGGCTTCATTGTATAAAAATGCGGCAACTGTGGCAATAGTGACACTTCGTGTACTCTTCTCCTGTTCTTTCAGGGTAATAACTTTCGGATCGGCAGACTCTCCGCGATTGACGGATGTGGAAAAAAGAGAAGATCCGCACAGACAGAGAAAAACAAACAGTGTAATTTTTTTATTCATGAATATATTCTTTTGTAGTGTTAATTACTCATTACAAAGAGAATATAAAATATGTAATACTTCGAGTTTTTAATAAAATATTTTTTAAATTTTACGCCTATGGATAAGCTATAAGGCTCACTATCAAAATTATATTGAGGTTACCACTTTACGCTCCCGCAGTGTTATGAAGAAGGTGTTTTTACCCGTTCAAAGAAAGAAGTATTGATTCCCGACTCCTTCAGCTTATTTTTTAGCTGGTTCTTTCTGCTACGTATGCTGGCAACACTGGTTCTGAGTATAATGGCCATATCGCTGTTGGTCACACCGCAGCAAATCAAAAAAAACATCAATAACTCAGATTTGTTGATATCATCTGGAAGGGAGATGCCGGTCAGCTCTTCGAATTTCTTTCCGGAAATATCACGGGCAAAACCGTCTATTAAGTTTTTTGACATTGATTTCAGCAACTGTTCGATAAAGTCGGCAAAATCGGGTTTTAACCTTCGCTCTTTGTTGGCCAAGGCGCCTAGTTCTTTTTCTATTAAAAAGAATTGGGTTAACATCCGATTATAGATACTCATGGTGAACTGCTGCTGTTTGTTTTTCCTCATTTCCTTTTCCATCTCCATTTTTTCGAATTTTACCCTGTTGTTTTTTTTCTGGATATAGATGGCTGAAAGGATTAGAAGAATGATCAGGCAAAGAATCACAATTATGGCTATCCTTGCATGTGCCTCAGCCCGCAATGCTTTGTTTTCCGCCTCACTGTGATTATATTGTTTTTCCAGTTGCAATATATGGATATCTTTCTGTTTTGCAATTGTCTTATCATGAACAAGGGCCGCTTCCCTTCGATAGTTGTTTGCTGTTTTGTAGTCGCCCTGCTCTTCTGCTATATCTGCCACATTTTCATACAGCAGGTAGTTTAGCTCATAATTAGAGTCGGGAATATGTTCAATAGATTTCAAGGCATAGAGCATGGCGCTGTCTAATCGGCCGAGATAGCGATATTGTTCGGCAATGGAATAATACATCCGGAAAATATCTGGTTTTTCTTTCATTAACGGCACTAATCCAAGCAGCTCCTTTTCCTTTTCCAATGCTTTATCATATAGTTTCTGAGTAGCATAATAAACAGATTGGGCATTCAGCAGAAAATAATCTTCATCCACACTTTTCGGGGAAATAGCGTCCAGTGTGTCGAGGTATGCTTTTCCCCGGTCAAGATTTTCCAACTTCAAACTATTCCAGAAGAGTGCGAGATAGCTGTCGAAAATGTGTGCCGGATTTTTTTCAACTTTGGCACATTGCAGGGCTTTTTGCCGATACTCGGCGGCAATGGTGAAATTGCTGTTCTTTTCATGTATGCTTCCGAGAAAAAAGTTCAACAGGTAAGCAATGGAAGGGTCTCCCTTCTGTTGGAGGGAGAACATTTTTTCTGCCTTTTTGAGCGGGAGCAGCACAGTGCTGTCGGTAATATTCATCCGGTATCTGACAACACTCTGATAAATAAGCGAACGGATATGGCCATCCGTTCCCGGCCGGTGTTTGGTATAATATCGTACCACCCCGCTGATCAATGAATCGGAAGTGAATTCGGTATATGTTTTATCATCAACAATGGTTTTTAAAAGTCCGTGGTATGCACGGTTGGCAGGGGAAAGCCGTCGGGGATCGAGCTTACGCAGGCTGTCGGCAATGGTCTCAGGATATTTTCCCAACTGATTGTCCCATTGCTGCAAACGGATATATGTTTGCCGTTCTCCTTCATTATCACACGACAAGGGTATCCATAGCAATAAAAATAGCATTAAAATAACTTTCAGGTTATCCCTCCCCATAGCATTCGATTTTTCACAAATTTAGATAAATTTCTAAAATTGTGCAATGGAAAATTGACAGTTGACAATAAAAAAAAGAAATACTATATTTGCAGGCTAAAGCATAGGCGAATGATCTGTTTTCCCAACGCAAAAATTAATTTAGGGCTCCACGTTGTTTCGCGCCGAAAAGACGGCTATCACAACCTGGAGACTATTTTTTATCCTATCGGGTTAAAAGATGCCCTGGAGATCGTCCCGGTAGTGGAGACCGGGGCGAAAAAGCCTGCCGGGGTTCCGGAATTTACCGCAAGCACAGGTTCGACGGCCGACAATAAACCTTCTCCCGGTAAGTACCGTTTTTTCCAGACTGGCATTCCGATCGAGGGAGCACCGGAAAATAACCTGGTGATCAAATCGCTGCACCTGATAGCCACTGAGAAAAAGCTGCCGGAAATAGATATTCACCTGCTCAAAAAGATTCCGTCCGGTGCTGGATTAGGCGGCGGTTCTTCGGACGCGGCATTTATGCTCAGGCTGCTCAACGAGACTTTCGACTTAGGGTATTCAAAAGAAGAACTGATGCTTCGTGCCGCCCGTTTGGGTGCTGATTGCCCCTTCTTCATCCTGAACAGGCCCGCTTTTGCTACAGGCACCGGCGACGAACTGGAACCCATAGAGTTAGACCTAAGCAACTATATGCTTTTACTTGTGAAGCCAGATATCATGGTCTCCACCAAAGAGGCTTACGCGATGATCACCCCGCGGAAACCGGATCTACCGCTGAGAGAGATTATCCGGAAACCGCCTGAAACATGGAGAGAGCTACTGAAAAATGATTTTGAACCTCCTGTTTTCAAAAAATTTCCCGAAATTTGCAGGATCAGGCAAAAACTTTATGAAATGGGGGCGGTATATGCTTCCATGAGCGGGTCGGGGTCGTCTGTCTTCGGCCTCTTTGAAGAGGAACCTGATTGGAGGGGAGCATTCGCCGGCCATTTCGTTTGGAACAGTGATAAGGTGGGAAGGTGATTTTTAGTTTACAAAATATGAAACGATATTCTTTTTTTTACATCATTGGCGGGTTACTGCTGGTAATAAGCGCAAAGGCGCAGCAGCCGCTGATGCCGGACAAGATCTATTCTTTCGATCCGATTCCGGTACAGAGGCCGGTAATGCTGGATAGTACAAACCTCGACAAATCCACCTTTTCGGATGAAAAGCTACTCGCCTATCCGGTCTCCTTTCCGGCACAGGAACGGTTTACCACAGAGCTGACTCCGGATACGGCCGGATTTTTCAACCTGACAAAACCACAACAGGGAGAAGCATTGCAACTATTCTCTTTCTTTGTCACCGGTGACCGCTATGGTAAAGGGAAACTCACCATAACATCGCCCAACCCGCTGGAATTGTGGATCGATAATGTGAAACGGGCAACCAAAACACAGGTAAACGATAGCCTGCACCAGTCGGGATCAGTAGATACGAACCTGAACGGGCCGGCGAACAATGTGCGTATTGTCATTAAGATGCTCACCTCGGCAGAATATAAGGCAGATCCCGCTGTGAAGATCGAACTGAAACCTGACGAGAAAGATTCCCTGCTCGTCTATACATTTAATAACATAGACAACCGAAGGATCAATATCAAAGATATCCTTGAAGGAAAAAGGGTGAATAGCTCTTCAGTTTCACCCAGTGGACGATTCGTGCTGCTAAGCCTGCGGGAGACGTTGTCCGGCGGGAATAGCCGGAGTTATACAGAGATATATGATGCCAAGCAGAAACGGATGATCCTTTCGGAACCGGGCGGCAGAGCACAACTGAATTGGATGCCAAAATCAGATATGCTCTATTATGTGGCCGATGACAACAGCGGACGGACACTCTACACACTGGATCCGCTCACAGCAGAAACTAAAATTATTGCCGAAGGATTACCGAAAGAGAATTTCCATATGGCGCCCGATGAACAATCGGTTTTCTTCTCCACAAAGGAAAGCATTACCATCAGTAATCCCGGGGGGTTGAAACGGCTGCTCGGGATCGACGACAGGCTGCCGGGTTACCGTGACCGCTATTTTTTATACCGGCATTTCTTCAATACGGGTCTCACCCAACAACTCACCTTCGGACGCCAAACCGCTTCACTCAATGATGTGACTGGCGATGTAAAGAGACTGCTCTTTTCCACTTCTGAAGAATATCTTCTGGAACGCCCTTTCCGCAGAAGTTCGCTCTATATGCTGGATTTGGAGACCATGGAGGTGGATACGATCTGGAAAAATGAAACGTACGCCTACTCCGCCCAGTTTTCACCCGACGGAAAACAACTGTTGATCCACGGTGCTCCCGAAGCATTCGGAGGTATCGGGCTTAATATCAAAGAGGGGCAGGTTGCCAACAGCTACGATACACAATCGTTTATCATGAATCTGGCTACCCGGCAGGTGGAACCGGTCACCAAAAACTTCGATCCTACCATTAGCGCACAGGAATGGAATGCGCAGGACGGATATATCTATTACCGCGTAGAAGAGGGTGACCGTGCAAATATGTACCGCTATGATCCGAGACGGAAAAAGTTCGACAAACTACCGCTCAAAGAGGATGTGATCCGCTCATTCAATATTGCCGAAAATGCCGCATGGGCGACTTATACAGGGGTAAGCACATCGAATTCGAACCGGAGTTACCTGCTGAACCTGAAGACGATGGAATCGACCCTGATATCCGATCCCTATGCGGAGCGGCTGAACAAGCTGGAATTAGGAGAAGTGAAAGACTGGCAATTCACCAGTTCTTTCGGCGATGTGATCGAAGGACGTTACTATCTGCCTCCTAATTTCGATCCGAAGAAAAAATATCCGCTGATCGTTTATTACTATGGCGGAACCAGCCCTACGTCACGAACATTTGAGAGCACTTATCCGTTACATGTCTACGCCGCGCAGGATTATGTGGTCTATACGCTGCAACCGAGCGGCACTACCGGCTACGGGCAGGAGTTCTCTGCCCGCCATGTGAATGCCTGGGGCGACCAGACTGCCGAGGAGATCATAGAAGGAACCAAAGCGTTCGTAGCCTCCCACCCTTTTGTGGACGGAACAAAGATCGGTAATATAGGTGCATCGTACGGCGGATTTATGACGCAGTACCTCATCACCAGGACCGACCTGTTTTCTGCTTCGGTATCGCATGCCGGGATCAGCAATATTACCAGTTACTGGGGTGAAGGATATTGGGGTTACTCTTACAGTGCAGGAGCAAGTGCAGGAAGTTATCCATGGAACAATCCCGACCTCTATGTAAAACAAAGCCCGCTCTTTTCTGCCGACAAGGTCAATACGCCGTTGCTGCTACTGCATGGAACAGCCGACACCAACGTGCCTATCGGTGAGAGCATCCAGATGTACAACGCCTTGAAACTGCTCGGCAAGGAGGCAGAATTTATCCAGGTGGAAGGTGAAAACCATGCTATCTATGATTATGACAAGCGGATTGCCTGGAATAACGCTATCTATGCCTGGTTCGCCAAATGGCTGAAAGAGGACTCCCGCTGGTGGGATTCGATGTTTCCTGACAATTGAAAATTGAAAATGAAGAATTGGTAATTGGTAATTAGTAATTAGTAATTCTAAAATATGAATCTGGAAAAACTTTGTAATGAGGTAAAAGAACTTGCACGCTCTACGGGGGAATATCTGAAAACAGAACAAACTGTCCTGCGTAAGAGGGATATTGAGTTAAAAAGTACCCGCAACTATGTGACATATATCGATAAAGAAGCAGAGAGGCGGTTAGTAGAGGGATTAAGCCGGTTACTTCCCGAAGCGGGATTCCTCACAGAAGAGGAAACAGTGGGGTTTGAACAGAAAGAGTACACATGGATCATCGATCCGCTGGACGGCACTACCAATTACGTGCACGGCGATTCTCCTTTCTCGGTGAGTATCGCCTTGATGAAAGAAAATGAAATTATCCTGGGTGTGGTATATGACCCGCTGGCTGCACAGATGTATTCTGCCACCGGAGCAGGAAGGGTTTTCCTGAACAATAATCCGGTAAGAGTGAGCAGCCACTCCACCCTGACAAACGGCTATATCGGCTTCGGCATTCCGTACAGCCTAGATGAGAGGGGTGAACAGATCCTCAGAAATGCCATGAAGCAGTTTCGCAAATGCAGTTTCCGCATCAAAGGATCAGCAGCACTGGAAATCTGTTACATAGCGGCAGGCGTATGTGACGCTTACTTTCATAGCGGCCTCTCACCATGGGATGTAGCTGCCGGAGCATTTATCCTGCAATGTGCCGGTGGAAAATGCAGCGATTTTTCCGGAGGTGACAATTACATTTTCAATAAAGAACTGGTCGCTTCAAACGGTATTATTCATCAGGAAATTATGGAAACCATCATACAGGGAAACTAATGGAAAACCAGACTGTTCTAATAGCATTCCTGCTAACCCTCTTTGCCGGCTTATCAACCGGTATTGGCAGTTTGATCGCGTTTTTGGCTAAACGCACCAACACTAATTTTCTTAGCCTCTCACTGGGACTTTCCGCAGGTGTGATGATCTATGTTTCTTTCATGGAATTGATGCCTAATTCGTTGGAGTCGCTCACCGGCATATTTGGCCAGAAAACAGGTATGTTCTATATGATCCTTGGTTTTTTCGGAGGTATCGCACTGATCGCACTGATTGACTTCCTGGTTCCCAAATCCCAAAACCCACACGAAATACACGGTGTGGAAGAGATGAAGACAAACTACAGATTGAAACAGACCGGTATCATCACTGCCGTTACCATCGCCATCCACAACTTCCCGGAGGGGATCGCCACTTTCATGTCGGCTATGAACTCCTTCGAGGTAGCCATCCCCATTACAGCGGCTATCGCCATCCACAATATTCCCGAAGGGATTGCGGTATCGGTTCCTATTTATCACGCTACCGGCAGCAAAAAGAAAGCATTTTGGCTTTCATTCGCCTCAGGGTTGGCTGAGCCGCTGGGTGCACTCATCGCTTTCCTGTTTCTGCTTCCTTTCTGGAATCCGGTACTGGATGCACTCATTCTCTCAGCCATTGCCGGGGTAATGGTCTTTATCTCTCTGGATGAGTTATTACCCACCGCAGAAAAATACGGTAAACACCATCTCTCCATTATAGGACTGATGATTGGCATGGCGATTATGGCACTGAGCCTCTATTTGTTCATCTAAACAAAAAAGATTATTTTTGTTTCACGTTTTTACAGATCTATCAACACTCATACACAAACAGCGATGACAACAGATATTAGACAAATAGGCGAACGGATTAAAGGGTTGCGCGATGCGATCAACCTGTCCCCCGGTGAGATGGCCCATAGACTGGAAGTAGATACGGACGATTACCTGCAATTCGAAGCAGGAGAGAAAGATATCTCCGTCTCATTTTTACAACGCATCGAGCGGGAGTTCAATGTGGATCTGGGAACCCTGATGTTCGGCACGGAACCGCGTATGAATGCCTACTTTATCACCCGGAAAGACAAAGGTGTAAGTGTGGAAAGGGTTTCTGCCTATAAATATCAGTCGCTCACCTCCGGCTTCACCAATAATGTGGCAGAAATTTTTGTCGTCACGGTAGAGCCCAAGCCATTGGATATCGATTTTTACCAGAATATCCATGCAGGACAGGAATTCAACATGGTGTTGGAAGGAAGTATGATGCTGCATATCAACGGCAAGAACCTGGTACTTGAAGAAGGCGACAGCATTTATTTCGATTCGTCGCTACCACACGGTATGAAGGCGCTTAACGACAAACCGGTGAAATTTCTTGCCGTCATCCTATACCCATAATCAATCGAGAAACAAAATATTTTCCTTCAACCGTCGAAATCTTTCCACAATCAAAGATCGTGACGTCATAATACGGTTATCATGCTAGAAAAATTTGTAAAGAAAACCTCATTCAGTTCGCATCAGGATTTTATCGACCATTACGATATCTCGGTTCCCGAAAACTTCAATTTTGCTTATGATGTGACGGATGAATGGGCGCGAACAAACCCCGGAAAACGGGCGCTCTGCTGGACTAACGACAAAGGGGCACACAGGGATCTGACGTTTGGCGAACTGAAAACGCTGTCAGACAAGACAGCCTCATTCTTCCAATCGCTCGGCATCGGAAAAGGAGATATGGTAATGCTTATCCTGAAAAGAAGCATCGAGTTTTGGCCGACCATCCTGGCGCTACACAAGATCGGAGCCATAGCGATCCCGGCAACCCATCTGCTGACCGATAAAGATATCGTTTATCGTAACAATGCGGCAGATATAAAGGCGATTGTAGCCGTACAGGATGAAAACCTGATTGAGCATGTGAATCTGGCAATGGCTAAATCGCCTACGGTACAACACCGTATTATGGTGGGTGATCCCATTCCCGAAGGGTGGATCGACTTTCACCGGGGAGTGGAAGAAGCGGTTCCGTTCGTCAGACCGGAAAAGGTGAACGATAACGACGATATCATGCTCCTTTATTTTACTTCCGGTACTACGGGGCAACCTAAGATGGTGATACACGATTTCACCTATCCCCTAGGACATATCACTACCGCCAAATACTGGCATAACCTGCATGAGGATAGCGTACATCTGACTGTGGCAGATACCGGATGGGCCAAAGCGGTATGGGGAAAACTATATGGACAATGGATCGTGGGCGCCTGCATATTTGTCTACGACTTCGACGGCCGTTTTATTCCACACGATATGCTCCGGATGATATCGGAATACAAAGTCACTTCGTTCTGCGCTCCTCCTACCATCTTCCGGTTCCTGATCCGTGAAGACCTGGCCAAATATGATCTTTCGGCTCTGGAATACTGCACTACTGCAGGAGAGGCGCTCAACCCGTCAGTATTCGAGACTTTTTATAAACTGACCGGTATCAAGATGATGGAGGCATTCGGGCAGACTGAGACAGCCCCTACTATAATCACTTTCCCCTGGATGGAACCCAAACCGGGTGCAATGGGTGTCCCCAACCCTCTTTACAAGATGGATCTTCTGACCCACGATGGACGTGCGGCCGAAGATGGGGAACAGGGAGAGATCGTCTTCTATACCGACGGAAAGCGTCCTCTTTCCCTGTTCAAAGGCTATTATCGTGATGAAACGCTTACCCAGGAAGTATACGCGGATCATATTTATCATACGGGCGATATGGCCTGGCGTGATGAGGACGGCTACTACTGGTTTGTAGGGCGTACCGACGACGTGATCAAGAGTTCCGGTTACCGCATCGGCCCGTTTGAAGTGGAAAGCGCTGTAATGACCCACCCTGCCGTGGTGGAATGCGCCATCACCGGCGTACCCGATGAGATCAGGGGGCAGGTAATCAAGGCAACCATCGTGCTGGCAGAAGAATATAAAGCGCAAGCGGGCGATGAACTGGCTAAAGAGATTCAGGAGCATGTAAAAAATGTAACGGCTCCCTACAAATACCCGCGGTTGATTGAATTCGTAAATGAATTACCCAAAACGATCAGCGGAAAGATCCGACGGGTGGAGATACGCGAAAGAACGGGAAAACAGGACTGATCTCACATAAAACATGTATTTTTGCAACTGCTAAACAAAAGAGAGGTGATGATTTGTTGATTCAATCTCATTCAATCTCATTCAATCTAAATCAATCTAAATCAATCTAAATCAATCTTGGTTGATGGTTCTAAAATAAATTAATTATATGAAGAAAGCATACGTATTTCCCGGTCAGGGAGCCCAGTTTGTGGGCATGGGTAAAGAGTTGTACGAAACATCACCCTTAGCAAATGAATTATTTGAAAAAGCAAACGAAATACTGGGATTCCGGATCACCGACCTGATGTTTGCCGGAACGGATGAAGACCTGAAACAGACAAAGGTTACCCAACCTGCCATCTTCCTCCATTCAGTGATCCTGGCAAAAACACTGGGAGAAGAGTTCCAGCCCGATATGACTGCCGGCCATTCGCTCGGAGAGTTTTCAGCATTGGTAGCTGCAGGAGCCTTATCATTTGAGGATGGACTTAAACTGGTATATGCCCGTGCGCTGGCCATGCAAAAGGCGTGTGAAGCCAATCCCTCCACCATGGCAGCCATTCTTGCGCTTCCCGACGAAAAGGTGGAAGAGATCTGCGCATCGATTGATGATGTGGTTGTGCCCGCCAATTACAACTGTCCGGGACAGATCGTGATCTCCGGTTCCAACAGTGGAATAGAAAAAGCCTGCGAACTGATGAAAGAGGCAGGCGCCAAACGCGCATTACCCCTGAAGGTAGGCGGCGCTTTCCACTCACCGCTAATGGAACCTGCCCGTGTAGAATTGTCGGATGCCATTGAATCGACCCGTTTCTCGGCTCCCGTCTGCCCTGTGTACCAGAATGTATCCACCACAGGCGAAACAGATCCCGACACAATCAAGCAGAATCTGATTGCACAGCTTACCTCACCGGTAAAATGGACACAATCGGTACAACAGATGATTGCCGACGGCGCCACGGAGTTTGTAGAACTTGGTCCCGGCAGCGTGTTACAAGGACTTATCTCCAAGATCGACAGAAACGTTACCGTCTCAGGAAAACAATAAATTTCAGGTATTTAAATGAGTTTGAACCGGAGTAGGATATAGTACTTACTCCGGTTTTTCAATGTCCATTAAGGTTTCTTATCTAATTTTTTTTGTTAAAATCGAATTTAGAAAATACATTTGCATTGTAACGCGATTACTAACACAGAAAACAGAAAGCTATGCAAAAATTATTGTCCATATTTACACTCATTGCGTCTGTGACATTTTCGGCACACGCACAGGAAGAGTTTTTCAGCGCCCCCAATTATGTCCAGATCGAAAGAAACATAAAAGAACCGACTTCTACCTACTATTATCCCAAATTGATGGAGAAATATATGGCCGGAGACGAGAAAATGACCCTTGAGGAAGGACGACATCTCTATTTCGGTTTTATCTATCAGCCGCAATATATGCCGGTTGACACCTCCTCATATAACAATAAACTGGCAGAAGTATTATCCAAAAAGTCATTCACTCCGAATGATTATACCAATATCCTGGAATATTCAAATGCACTGTTGCTCGAAGATCCGTTTAACCTGCGCGCGTTGAATGCGAAATTGCTGGTGTATGCACAACAGAACAATACCGAAGAATATAAAAGAGTGGCACAACAACGGCGAGTAGTGCAAAATGCTATTGCGGGCACCGGTGACGGGATGTCGGATAAAACTCCGTTTTACGTGATCAAGGTGGCTCATGAATATGATATCCTTCCTTTTCTGGGTTACAATTTTGGTGGTAATGATAAAATTCTCTCAAGCAAAAAGATAAATTATCTAACCCTCGGAGATAACCGATTCGGCGTAGAGAGAGTATATTTCAATATTGCTCCCGTTATTGATCATGTGAGTTCACGCGGTGGAGGAAAAATGTAAAGTGGTTGTCAAAACCACTTTCTTTTTTTAAAATACCAAAGCATCCCGATGGCGATCAACAACATTACTCCCCAGACTATGAAATAACCATACCGCCAATGTAGTTCCGGTATATTGTCGAAATTCATTCCATAGACACCCACAATAAATGTGAGCGGGATAAATATTACCGAGAAGATGGTAAGCAGCGCCATTATATCACTCAGCCTGGTACTCATGGAAGAATGATAAATATTTAACTCATCGTACAATAGTTCACGATAATAATCCAGTAGTTCTACAGCCTGATTTATATTATCCTGAAGTTCTTTATAGTGTTTCTCGTTTACCGGGGCAATAAAATCGCTTTCCGATTTCACAAGCCCTATGATCATCTCCCTTGCAGGTCTTATATAACGCCCTAAATTACTCAGTTCACGCTTGAGAAGATTAATTATTTTGAGTGTTTCCCTACCGGGATCCATAATCATCTCGTTTTCCAGGTTTTCAATCTTTTCGCCAAGTCCTCCCAAAATAAAGATATAATTGTCAATTACTACATCCAGCAGGGCAAAGGCCAGATAATCGGCGCCCAATGTCCTGAATCTCTTGGAATGCTTCCTGATCCGCTCCCTGACCGGATTAAACAAATCGCTCTTCTCTTCCTGAAAAGTGACAAGCAGGTTATCCATTACCACAAGACTCAGGTTGTCGACAGATACCCGGTTTTTCCCTTCGTTGAGTTCCATCATCTTTATGGAAACAAAAAGCCCGTTATCGAATTCTTCCATCTGAGGACGTGTACCCGGCTCCATCACATCTGATAAAATATCGGCCGGGATTTGCAGGGTACCTACCAACTCTCCCATCAATTTCTCATCATGCAATCCGTCGATATTCAACCAAATGAGTGTTTCACTGTTTTTATAAGGCAGGAGTTCTTCTACCGACCGGATTGTCGACTCGTTCACTTTCTCAAAATCGATCTCAAAAAGTGTCATCCGGATATCTCCGGAACGATGTAGGCCACGAAACTTCAGTTCGTACGGCGAGAGTCCTATATCTTCTTTGCGTTTAAGCATAACGGAATTTCTCCAAATGAACAGGATGGAGAAGCAAATTCCGACGCTCTTCCTCCAAATCATAAGTCCTTTGCAAACGTAACCAGAAGTCAGCTTTTCCTCCGAAAACAGCTTCTATCCTCAATGCTATTCCAGAAAGCATAACGTCCGGTTATGTAAACCTCTTTCAGGATCGAATTTTCATACACCAGCAATAATTGGTTTTCCTTTACGGTGATCACCTCCAGCCGGGAAATCACATCCTCATTTTTCAATACAATATCCAAATCCAATTCACTCCTGAATGGAACCATTGTGTCGAATATCTTCACTTCTCCACCCCACAACCAATGCGCACCTTCATCCAGTACTCTTTTAACTGATCCGTTTTTCACGACCAAACCTACTTTGTAGGCTTCAATTTTTACTCTCTTCATCATAATATCTTGTTTTAACGATTTTCATCTTAAATGAAAATAATGGTTTTTCGCCATCCGGTATTCGCGGGAAAAGAATGAGCCATACTGTCTACAGGATAGAAAATCTTTTTTCCTGATTCATCTCATCATGAAACACTTCACAAGGATTGAACCAGAGAAAGCCAAAGCGCTTTACGAGTATGAAGGCCGAAAGGTCAATGTAAGCAAACGTACCGTCCAACTCGATATCCAGACCATGCGTAGCGAAAAACTGGGATACAATGCTCCCATAACGGTACGATTTTTCAAATTAAAGTAAAACTCAACTTAGAACTTGAACGCCTGTTTTTGGGCTTCGGCGACTGCATTGAAGTAATTTCTCCTTCACGGTTAAGACACAGAATTTCAGATACCCTGCGTGCCGCATACAGCCTATATGAAGAAAAATAAAACACTACCGTTTTCTGTCCAGATGGATGCAGGTTTCAAAGAATTTAATAATATCATTCTTAATCAGTTCCGGATGTTCATGTCCGATATTATCATAGGTGTTAAAAACAGCATTTACATTATTGGCTGAATATATACTCCTGCATCTGTCCCATCGATCCGGTAGCATTTGTTCTCCTAAAAGATTAAAGATCTGATCCCTTTCATACGGATCGAATGCGTCTTCATAAGGAACTGCGTCGTTATCATCAAATCTTCCCATAAAATAGAACTGAGGTGTTTTTAAAAATGATGTTCTCTGAAATTCTTTACCTGTTATTTCATCAAAATCACCCGTACCTACCGGATATTTCACTATTTCATTATTAATACTATCCATAGGAAGCATTAATAAGCCATTTAATCCTCCTGCTGCTACAGCCAGTATTTTTTCCGGATGCATGATGGTAAATCTGTTCGCGAAAGTTCCCGATGCAGAAAATCCGGTCAGAAGATACCGATTCCCAATCCGGATATTTTTACCTTCCAACCTCTTTTGAGCATCCACGCACATTTCAAGAAACTGAATATCGAGTCTTTCCAAAGAGTTACCTTTCTGAAACATCACATCCCTATCTAAAGCATGAGTATATATTTTCCATTCTGATTTCGGACGAGGGAATACAGGGACAATCAACGGATATTTTAATTTTTGTGCGACCCAGTTTCCCAAATAAAAATCGACAGTCACGATCCTTTTTGCTTTTTCAATATGTTTTTGTAAGTCGTCATCGACAAAACCTGAATTATTCGGTTCAATAATCAGATAATTCTCTTCGTATTCAGAAATGCCATTCGGAATAAATAAAAAATAGGGGTATTCGAATTGATTATTTACACCGGGTTCGACAAATATCAGTTCACCGTTATATGAATCAACACATCCGTTAATCAGAATCAGAAAGGATAAACAAAGAAAATATTTCATAGGATTATCTTACAGTCATTATTTTTCATAATGCGAGGTTACTGAAATAATTGCGTACAACTCTTGGCACAAATATAATGGTTATTACCGGAATGTACAAATATCAACATTCCGGTAAACTCCTCATTACTAACCATTATCCACTTTCCTCTTTCAATTATCAATTGTCAATTATCAATTACCTCAACCTGTTGATCTCGTTCTCACCGGCACCCGTACCTTTATACCTGTTCTGGCCCGTATTGAATTTATAGCGGAGAGTGAGTTCCAGCTCCCTTGTATCCCAACGATTGAACTGGTATATCTCCATTTTTTCGTTATAGAAAGTAACTCCGGTTATCTGCCTGTTAAGCAGATCATGTCCTTTCAGTACGACGGATAACTGATCATTCATGAACGATTTGGTTATTCCGGCATTCACTATAAACTGATTTTCAGAAAGATAAAGATTTTGATTATGTCCTTTACCCTGAAAGCGTGTATCTAATGTCAGTATAAATCCCTTCGGTAACGTGAAAGAGTTATTTAGCGAAGCTACCGGCATGGGGCTGCTCATATTTACGGGTTTGCTATTACTGTTGATAGTAAGCCATTGTTTGATAAATCCGGCACTGGCTTGCGGACTCCATATCCCAAATTTGGGAGAGACCGTAAGGAAAGCGGTAAGCGAAGGCAATTTCTCCAGGTTACGAAGGGTTACAAGGCTTACGGCTGGATTCTCTTCCATTTGCTCAGTCCAGACAATAATAGCATCTTTTTCATTCTTGTAGCTCATCATTAATTGGATAAACTTCCATGATCCCGTCAATGTGGCATCGTGAATGATCTCGTGCCTGAGAAAAGGATTTCCCGATTCCAGGGTAAAACGGTTCACATAAAGCACATTACTTCGAAGCTGGTGATAGTAGGGACGTGCGGTTTTCGCTGTATAACTCAGTTGTAGCTGTGCATCTTTGATGCTTGTGGCAAAGGAAAAGTTGGGGAACCATTGCGAATAGTTCCTGCTCTGTTCATCGATCTTCACGTCGTTATTGAAATAGTCGGAACGCACATTCTCGTAACGCAGTCCGGCGGTAAACCGTCCGACAGACACCGGTCGGGAGTATTCTGCAAAAAAGCTTCCGTTCTGCTCCCGGATAGTGGTGTAGGATGAGGGTATCATGCTGATATCGGTCATATATTCGTCATCCCTCCGTGTGTTGGTATATTCATTGCCGAAAGAGACCTTTCCGCCTAAGACAGGATAGGATAATACCAGCCTGGAAGCAAACAGGCGGTTATCCAGGTTGTTTTCCGAAGTGATCGTCCTATTGTCGAATTCCTCACTGGTTTCCGTAATGACCGACTCCGAAGATTGTTTTCTCCTGAAATAATCGGTATTGAGGTCGACCGTCAATTTTCCCACCGAACCGTTGTAATATAGATTCATTCTATGCGCAGGCATATTCGCCGAACGGTTATCATCAATACTCAGCCATCTATCATAAAAGGCCCCGTCGGCATACACGTCGCTGTGAGTAGTTGATTTCATTCCGTTTTTACCGGGGAAAGATGCATGAGTATATTTCATTCCCACATAGTGTGCCGGCGAGATTTCGTAATTCAGCCCCACGATCCCTGTCAGGATATTTCCTATTCCGTCGATATCCAATTTATTATTTTGTGTCCAGAGCGTATCGGCGAATGTTTTTTGCTCTATCCTGCTATCTTGTATATAGGCATATCTCTCATATTTGAGCGTGCCGAAAATATCCCAGCCTTTGTGGCGGTAATTCAGGTTCAGTTGCTCCCTGAGATCGGTATTTTCCGTCTGAAGGTAGGTGGAACGCAGGTCGAAGCCGAATCCGTCACCCGTTTTACGTACGGTATATATCCGTATGACAGCCTTTACCGAAGCGTCGTAGCGTGCACCGGGATTGTGTACGATTTCCACCTCTTTGATATCGGCCGAACTAAGGTTATCGAGTTCCGACTCATCGCGTAGTTCCCGGTTATTGATATAAATTTTGGCTTTTCCTTTTCCCAAAACGGTGAAATCGCCTTTATCACCGGTCACGGCCGGAAGTCGCTTGAGCACATCGTTGGCGGTACCGGCTTTACTTAACACGCTATTCTGTACCGATGTGACCAGGGCGTCGTCCCGCAACCTGACCTGTGGAAGCGTTCCTTTCACCACCACCTCGTCGAGCAGGGTTGTGTCGGGTTGCAGGAGTACCTGCTGTTCCGGCCGGGCAGGCAGGATTTGGGGTTGGTAACCGATAAAAGATATCTTTACGATAGCGTCCGAATTTATCTCGTTGGTAAGTGAGAATTGTCCTGTTTCATTGGTGATTGTCCCGGCTATCAATACCGAATCGGGCAGAGAATAGAGAGCCACATTGGCATACCCTATCGGATTGTTGTCGGTGTCTGTAACGGTTCCTTTTATTTGCGCACTGAGCGGTAGCACGAAGCTACAAAGTAATAACGAAAAAAATAATTTCCAACTCATAATCGTTTTTTGGAAATATGACATCTCATGGGTTCATTTGGTTACAAATTAGTTATAAAAAGATAATCCGCCCCTCCACCCTATCTGATAAGACAGGATCGAAGAGCGGATCTGCAATATTAATAAGTCACGGGTTACTTACTCGTCCATCAGCACATGCATGATATCGCATGCCGATTGGGTGACGGAGCTTCCCGGCCCGAAGATAGCAGCCACACCTGCCTTGTAGAGAAAATCGTAGTCCTGCGCAGGGATCACACCGCCTGCAATCACCACGATATCGGGACGGCCCAGCCGTTTCAGTTCTTCGATCACCTGCGGCACAAGTGTTTTATGGCCGGCAGCCAGGGAAGACACCCCTAACACATGCACATCATTTTCCACGGCCTGACGGGCTGCCTCGGCCGGCGTCTGGAACAGGGGTCCCATATCCACGTCGAAGCCGCAGTCGGCATAACCGGTAGCGACCACCTTGGCACCACGGTCGTGGCCGTCCTGCCCCATCTTGGCCACCATGATCCTGGGTCTGCGCCCTTCTTTCCGGGCAAACTGGTCTGTGAGGGCACGTGCTTTCTCGAGCGTCGGCGCCTCTTTCGATTCTGCTGAATACACACCTGAAATTGTTCTGATTACTGCATTATAACGTCCAACTATTTTTTCACATGCGTCGGAGATCTCTCCCAGCGTGGCACGCACCCGCGCAGCCTCCACCGAGAGTTCGAGGAGGTTGCCCTGTTTGGTCTCCACACAACGGGTGATGGCGTCGAGCGCTTTTTGGACTGCTTCATTATCACGATTAGCCTTCAACTGGTTAAGGCGTTCTACCTGCTGTTTACGCACTTCAGTATTATCAATATCAAGAATATCGATAGGATCTTCCTGATCGAGCCTGTAGCGGTTCACACCGATGATAGCCTGCACACCCGAGTCGATGCGCGCCTGTGTACGGGCGGCCGCCTCTTCGATACGCATCTTGGGGATACCGGTCTCGATGGCTTTAGCCATCCCCCCCAATTCTTCAACCTCCTTAATAAGTGTCCATGCCTTATCTACCAGTTCCTGTGTGAGTGATTCCACATAGTAGGAGCCTGCCCACGGGTCGACCTGGCGGGTGATTTGCGTCTCTTCCTGTATATAGATCTGTGTATTACGGGCAATACGTGCCGAGAAATCGGTCGGCAACGCAATGGCCTCGTCGAGCGCGTTGGTATGGAGCGACTGGGTATGTCCCAGCGCGGCAGCCATCGCCTCGATACAGGTACGTCCCACGTTGTTGAACGGATCCTGTTCGGTGAGCGACCAGCCCGATGTCTGTGAGTGAGTACGTAATGCCATCGATTTGGGATTTTTGGCGCCGAAACTCTTTACGATCTTTGCCCACAACAGGCGTGCAGCCCGCATCTTGGCTATTTCCATAAAATGGTTCATGCCGATAGCCCAGAAGAACGACAAACGGGGTGCAAAGGCATCCACATCGATACCGGCATTAATACCGGCTCGCAGATACTCGATACCGTCAGCCAGAGTGTAGGCCAACTCGATATCGGCGGTGGCACCCGCCTCCTGCATGTGATATCCGGAGATGGAGATGGAATTGAATTTGGGCATCTTTTGCGAGGTAAACTCAAAGATATCCGCAATGATCTTCATCGAGAATTCCGGCGGATAGATATAGGTATTACGCACCATAAACTCTTTCAGGATATCGTTCTGGATGGTACCGGCCATCTCCTCCAGTTGTGCTCCCTGCTCCTGTGCCGCTACGATATAGAATGCAAGGACAGGCAGCACGGCGCCATTCATGGTCATGGATACCGACATCTTGTTGAGCGGGATACCATCGAACAATATTTTCATATCTTCCACCGAGCAGATGGAGACACCGGCTTTTCCCACGTCGCCCACAACCCTCTCGTTATCGGCATCGTAACCGCGGTGCGTAGGCAAGTCGAACGCCACGGAAAGCCCTTTCTGTCCCGATGCGAGGTTGCGGCGGTAGAAAGCATTGGACTCTTCAGCCGTGGAGAACCCGGCATACTGGCGGATGGTCCACGGGCGCATTACATACATCGTGGAATAGGGCCCGCGCAGATAAGGCGGCAAGCCGGCGGCATAGTTCAGATGCTCCATGCCCTGAAGGTCTTCCTTCGTATAGACCGGCTTCACCGGAATTTGTTCCGGCGTAAGCCAATCGGCTTTGATCTCGTTTTTTTCAGCCCATCCGGCCACATCGGTCGATGTAAAACCGGTTGAGTGAATATCAATATCTTTAAAATTTGGTTTCATTTTTTTAGACTTTTAGAATCAAGAACCAAGAATCAGGACTTTTGGACTTGGTTCGATCATTTTTATTTTAAATCACCTTTGTTTTTATATAAAAGAAGCTATTACATTGCCGGCCACCATGAGCAGACTGAATAACAGCACCAATTGGGCTGTGTGGGTATCCAGAAAGCGGATAATCCCCAGATCGTCCATTGTCGCTTTTCTCATCAGTTTGATATTCTTAATGGCAAGCGGAAAACTAAGAAGTACCAGGAACACCCAGGTATCCAGCATCTCTATCATCACCATGATCGCAACCAGCAGGTAAGCGGCCAAAAGCAATGTCTGATAGGTAATCTGAGACCCTTCCAGTCCCATATTCATTGCCTGAGTACGTATACCGGCTTCTTTATCCTGTAACATATCGCGCGTATTATTGGCATGCAATATGGCTACGATGAGTAACCCCACAGGCGTTATTACGAGCAGTATAGGCCACAACAATTGCCCGGTCATGACATAAGCCATTCCCAATGCAATCGACAAGCCATAACAGATAAAGATAAGCAGGTCTCCTAACGCTATATACTTGAATTTGTAGTAAAGCGTAGAGCTGATGATCCCGATAATCCCTATAAACAGCAGTGGAAGACCGGTATTTAACAGGAGATAAATTCCTAATAAAATACCGACAAAGAGCACCGTATAGCCATAATAGAGTATCGTTTCCGGTTTGAAAATCCCCATCACGATCAGGCGTGGCGGTCCGGTCTTTTCTTTGCGGTCTACTCCACTCACATAATCATGGTACTCACCTATCAGGTTTCCCGCCATATGGAAAATGACCGCGCCGAAAAAAGCCAAAATACCATATGTCCAGTTCAATTCAACGATCTCCCCTCTTTTATAGAGGTAAAAGACATAGGATATGGCAATCAGCGCCGGCGATGCCGATGCAGGGAACGCCCACGGATGCGCTACGATGATCCAGTTTTTTAGTTTTCCCAACTCTTTATTCTTTGTTCTATAGCAAAATTTTCTCATTGAACGCTTTCAGCGTCTCCAGTACATTGCTACGCACATTGATGAAATGCTCGATACCGATTGCTTTCAGATCGTCCGCACAGGCGGGAGCACCGGCCACCACGAAAATCTCTTTTCCTCCTTTGAGAAGGTTATAAGCTTCAGGGGCCAAAGCAGCATATTCATCATCGCTAGAGCAGAGCACCACTATGTCGGCACCTTTGGCACGGGCTGCATTGACACCCTCTTCTACCGTTTTGAATCCGAGGTTGTCGATGATCTCGTAACCGGCACAAGCAAAGAAATTACTTGAGAACTGTGAGCGTGCCAAACGCATGGCCAGATTACCTATGGTAAGCATAAATACTTTGGGGCGTTTACCACTCCGTTCGGTAGCCAGACGCAATTCGTCGAAAGCGTTGGAAAGACGACGTGTATTGAGCCGCTTGAGCGGGCTGTTTTGTCCCTCATCACTTCCGCAACCGCAGTGAGCTGCGGTATCTTTTATCTTTTGGCCCATGGCCTCCCCGAAGTTAGGATACTGATTGGTACCCAGCAGGATTTCCCGCCGGTTGGCTACCGCATTGAAGCGGGCATTGGCAGAAGCATTGATGGCATCCTGGACAGTGCCTGCCTTAAGCGCTTCGTAGAAACCGGTCTCTTCGGTTTCGAGGAACAACTTCCAGGCTTGTTCGGCCAGTGCGGATGTGAGTGTTTCAATATAGTATGATCCTGATGAAGGATCGGTGATCTTATCGAAATGAGACTCTTCTTTCAGCAGTAGTTGCTGGTTTACGGCAATCCGTTCCGCAAAAGCAGTAGGTGTCTCGAATGCCTCGTCGAAAGGACGCACGGTAAGTGAATCGACTGCGCCGATGGTAGCAGACATCGCCTCTGTTTGGGTGCGCAGCATATTCACATAGGGGTCATACAACGACTGGTTGAATCGTGAAGTGGAGGCATGGATATTCATTTTCGCAGCACAGCGGCAGGTACCGTCGGGCGCTTTGTTATCGCAGTCATGTGCACAGGGCGGTTTGTAGGCATCCACGATCTCAGCCCACAGCCAACGTGCCGCACGGAATTTCGCGATCTCCATGAAGTAGTTGGCTCCTACCCCCATTTCGAACTTTATCTTTTTTGCAGCCATAGAAGGATCGATACCATTCCCGATCAAGGCCGATAATACCTGGTTTCCGTAGGATAGGCTGTATCCAAGCTCCTGATAGCTGTAAGCCCCGGCATCGTTCATCCTGTCACCTGACACGGTAATAGCACGATAGCGGGGAAGCGGTGCCGTAATTTTCACCATCTCCACTGCCTTTTCCACCCAATTGGGTTCGTCAATCCCTTTTTTCAGTATTTTCCGGAAAGGGTCGAATTCAATAGATCCGAAGCATTCCATCACATTGAGATTCTGTGAACGGACATACTCTGTGACCAGGCGAGCCAGATCGATGGTGCGTGAGATACAGGTGCTGAAATTCAACTCTACCTTGTCAGGGGCGATCCCCTGAAGGAGTATCCCTAAGTTTTCAGCCGAAAGTGCATTCTTCGGCAGACGAAAACCAAAAGAGGTAACGCCTTTTTCCAGCAGGGTAAGCGCTTTCCTGTTAGCCTCCGCAAAGTCTTTCACATTGATATCCTGACGCACATACCACTTATTATCCTTTCTGGTACTGCGCACATAAGGAAACTGCCCCGGCAGATTTTCGGCTGCAAGGGATCCTTCTATATCTTCCACACGATAAAAAGGATTCACATTAAACCCTTCGTTGGTTCTCCATACCAGTTTTTTCTGGAAGTCGGCCCCTTTCAGGTCTTTTGTGATGACTTCCATCCACTCTTCAGTGGAAACGGGAGGAAAACCTGTGAAAAGTTTCTCTCTCTGATTACTCATAATTCACTATTTTATTTATTATTTTGAGGTTCATTCATCTCGTATTGCTTAACGAAAACTTCTTTCCCTATTTAGAAACTGTTTTGAATTTTACGAGTAATTACTTCTTTTTTCACTCTTTCATCTTGTTTTTTGCCCTTTTTTGCGCCTTCGAATTTTCATTTCTTTCAAGTAGCCCGCTACATTTCAATAAATGAAAATCCAAATCCATCAAAAAATTACTAAAAAACAATTGATGAAAAAATTCAAAACAGTTTCTTATTTCTGACAGGTTGTAATTAACCGTATCCTCCGGCTCTAAAAGAGAACAAAAATAATTCTTTTTATTCTCTTTTAAAAGTATTTACCGGCTTAATTGCATCTTTCCGGTGATTCCCTATTTCCTCATCAGATCCGATGGAACGAACAGAGGAAATCGAGGATCAGGAATATGATTCCAATACCTTGTACTATTGATATGACAATGCGCTTCAGCGATAAAAGGTAATTTTTTAATTTTTCACTTTTCACTTAGAATCCCAGGATCCTTTATCACATGGATATCAACCCTTTACGGATAGCATAAAAAGTAAGTCCCGACACGGTTTTAATTCCTGTTTTTGAAATGATATTCTTTCGGTGTGTGAGGACTGTATTATGGCTGATGTGCAGTTTTTCCGCTATCTCTTTATTAAGATATCCTTTCACAATAAGCCGCAGGATCTCCTCTTCCCGGTTGGTAAGCTGGTGAACATGCCGGTCGGGTTGCTGCTGCGCATGATCACCGGAAATGGCATGATGCAGGTGTCGGATACCGGTTGAGTCCAATTCGTTAAGTTTGGGTCGAAGTACTTTCTCACGTAACCTATTGTGGATGGCAAGATCTTTTTCAAAAGAATGGACGGAAAAGATGATTGCATAAATAAGATTCTGATTGAACTCTTTGGAGAGATGCCTGATTAAAATATTCTTCAGGTCGTGTAGCAATTCATAGGGGAAATCATCGTCGAATAGGGTTTGATTCTGTAGGTGTTCCGTCATCTTCTCCTTGAATTTCTGAAAGATATCATTGAGTATTCGCAGCTCTTCATTTTCAGAACCACTGATGACAATAAAAGCATTCAGGTGTTTTCCGATGTTAGGTATCAATTCGTGAATATAACTTTCCACCGTACACTGGAAATAATCGGCAATCGATTGGGCGTCAAACAGGGCAAGTGAGGCCTTAGGGAGGTAGTTTTCATTGAGATAGACATTCAGGATGGTAAGGATGAAGTCGGGGTTGAGTGTATATTCATCGCACAGTTCCACAATAGTCTTGTCTCCCACGCCAAGCCGTATCCCGAAACGGTTCAGTACAGGAATAAGCTCATTGTGCTCCATCAGCACATCGGCCATAACACTATATTGATTCAATAAAGCCACTATCTGTTCCGATTTGCTTTGACTTTTGCAGTAAAATCGCGATCATGCCTGCGTTCACGATAAAGATGACGAATAGCTGCCACAGGATGCACAAGTAACATCCGCGGCCCTGCGAAACGCATCACTTCCTTGATTTTCTCCCGCATGCTGTTCTTATAGCAGTGGACAGGACATTTGGCGCAGGTGGGTTTCTCTTCACCAAAACGGCAAGTCTCCAGTCGCTGCAGGGCATACTCTTGCAACGACCTGCATTCTGTACATAACTCCTTACCTGAACTGTGTTTAGAACGGCAGTAAAGCGCGATCATCCTGCTGACGACTTTTTTCTCTCCTTCGTTCATCTATACTCCCTTTCAAAACGAGGCGTAAAATTAACCATATTATTTTTCGCAGCCAAATCGATGGTCTAATAAAAAGAGTCCTCTTTATCCGGTGGTGGTTTCACTGTTGTCTTTTTTAAAATTTGATAATCACCCTGCGAATTTCTACTTACCTCATATCCTTCATTGAGTTCAATCACCCACCCCTCTCCGACAATTCTCGTAGCGGTTATCTCCAACGGTTCCGAAACGATTACCCATCGCCAATCATTCCTGAGCAATGCCCCTCCTTCCTCTACGGTAAGGATACCCCAGTTATCGCTGAGCGTGATGGTAGGATAAACTGTTCCTTCATCCTCATCAAGAGGAATGAGGTTTTGCGGGTTGAAAGCCATATTCATCTCTTCCAATCGTATTTCGAGACGCGGCTCCTCGAAAAATTTCTCCCGATACATATCAAGTACCAAATTATTGGATACTTCCCGTTTGCTCTCTTCATCGGCAATTGTGCGGCCCCGGTAATCTTCGGCAACCTGTTTTACATACGATTGCAACAGGATACGCCTGTCTACCCCGAATGCTTCTGAGAAGAATTCAGTGAGTTGTGTTTCTCCATCCACCTTTTTATTCCAATGGTTATCCTTCTGATAGAGGAAAAATCCGTACACCGGTACTGTTTCATAGGCAAATGAACGTACAAATGAGGGTACTTTTTCAAACTGTTCGATCCGCCGGATAAGATATTCCCTCCACTGCCATTTATTACGTCCACTCATTATCTGTCCCGTGTATGTAGCCAGTCCTTCCAGTAATTCGAGACTGTTTTCTGTTGTTTCGGATCCCCGGTATAGCATTTGACGATACTTCCTGAAAATTAATGCATTTCTCAGATGATCCTCTGCCCGGTTAAATCTTCGGGCTTTTAATGCCGCTTCCAGTGCTGCCATTTCAAGACGCAAGTATATCCTCCCTTCCCTGATATCCAAATGGTTATTCTCTTCCCTCCTGTTCCGGAAACCAAGTGAAGGTTGGGCTACGTGAAACAACTCATGGGTCATAAGATCGACACGATCATGTTCGTTGGTGGATAATGGTAATGTTACCATCGCCCAATGAGTACCGCTCCATTGGATATCGGTATTGGAAAAGGTTACTTCTTTGGGTAATATGCCCTTATAAACACCTTTATCGAATTTCAGGGCACCCTCCGCATCGGGCAAGTTGGCATAAACCTCTCTTGTCGCGGTATCTACAAGGAGGATAGGACCGTAAATATCTTTATCCCACAACCCCTGATGCAGAAAGGTCGCCTCCTCCACCTGCTTGAAGTAGAGTAAAAGTGAGTCTGCAGAGTAGTGTGATGCCTGCACAGTTGCAGCAATAAAGAGCAGCCCCGTAAACAATATGCCTGTAAGCAATCCCATTGCTTCACGATTTAGGTAACGGCCTATTTATTCCCCGGATAACCGGGATTTGTTTATTTCCGCATTATCTTTGCTGAAAGGAGTGTAACCCATTCTCTAGGCAGGAAGCGTATTCCAAAAGGAGCCAATTTGTTCATAGCGCCATGGATGACCATGGGTTTACCTTTCATCATAGCCTTGAATCCAAGTTCTGCCACCCCCCTCGCATCAGCAATCTTCACATTCTTCACCAATTGGGATGCATTCATCTTCGAGACTTCTCCAAAATGGGTACTGGTAGGTCCGGGACAAAGTACGGTTACTGTAATTTGGTCCTTTTTCAATTCATTTTCCAGCGCCTCCGACAGGTGAAGGACATACGCTTTAGTGGCAAAGTATACCGCCATCATGGGTCCGGGTTGAAAAGCTGCTGTAGAAGAAAGATTTAAAATTCTCCCTTTTTTTCTTCCTTTCCATTCCTGCACAAACAGATGGGTCAGGTGTGTAAGTGAGGTTATATTCAGGGTTATCATCTCGTCGTAACACTCCCATTGGGTATCTGAAAATGCTCCATAATCACCAAAACCGGCATTGTTGACCAGATAATCCACGTCCAAGCCTTTTTCCTTCACTTCCTGAAAAAGTTCTCCGGCGGCACCGGAACGGGAGAGGTCTTTTACCAACGGATATACGGAAATATCATACCGGCTCTCCAGTTGTTCTTTCAACAACTGCAACCTGTCACCACTACGGGCGGTCAAGATCAGATCGCACCGGTTTTCTGCAAAAAGGAAAGCCAATTCCTTCCCTATCCCTTTGGATGCTCCCGTGATCAATGCCGTTTTATTCATACATCACCCATTTTATGGCAAAATTAAACTATTTTTTTGCTTACCTGTCAAATATGGAGAATATATTTAAGGTGGAAAGGTGGAAAAGTTTGTTGATGAAGGTGTGGAAAGTCAGGAAAAATAAATGGCAAGGCATTGCAGGGAGGAGGGCCACAATCCAGCTCTCCGTTGCAAACGCTCTGCAATATTAATTAAATTGGGTTCTAATTGATGGAGCGTATTCCGGTTGTGATAACCGGGATACGTTCACTTTTCATATCAACTCCGTTTTCTTGATTTATCGATCCGAAGAAAAATAAAGAGTAAAATAGTAAATCCCCACAGGGAAGATCCTCCGTAACTGAAAAAAGGCAACGGAATTCCAATGACGGGCATAATACCAATTACCATACCGATATTGACGATCATATGAAACAGGAAGACACCTGCCACACCATAACCATAAGTACGCCCAAAAACCGTTGTCTGACGTTCAGCCAACCGGAGCAACCGGAGCACAAAGAACATCATCAGCAACAGTACAACGGTGGAGCCGATAAATCCGTGCTCCTCCCCTATTGTACAGAAAATAAAATCGGTATCCTGTTCGGGGACATATTTGAGTTTCGTCTGTGTACCATTGAGGAATCCTTTTCCTGTCAACCCTCCCGAGCCAATAGCAATCTTGGATTGCCCCACATGGTATCCAGCCCCTCTCAAATCCTGCTCCATTCCCAAGGTCACCTTGATACGCATCTGCTGGTGTGGTTGAAGCACATCGTAAAATACATACTCCACCGATTCAAGAAAGGCAAAAGAACCAATCAGAAAGAGAAAAATATAGAGATAGGCCTTTTGCCCATACCTGAAAAAGTGGTAGAGCAGATATAGGGCCGTATAAGATAATGCCGTGATAGCGACAATACCCCAGTCTATATTGAAGGAAAAGAAGGAAGCGACATAGGCTAGCAAAAAAATAGCGGCCGCCGACAATAGAAGGGTAATGAAGGTATTGAGCCGTTTGATATAATTCCATATCATGGCTGCCGAAAAGATAATAATCAGGATAACCGTGGCGAATTCTCCTTCGGAAAGGGCGCCCATCTGATTATCAGAAAACCGGATACCCAAAATAAAATAGAGAATGGCCGCGATACCCATAAAAAGGAATCCTCCCGGTAATCCTTCCCTGTACAACACCAGGATAAAACTCAAATAGACAAGTGCCGTACCCGTTTCGCTCTGTGCAATTACCAGTATCACCGGCAACAGGATGATAGCACTGACCAACCAGAGGTTCTTCCGTTCCATCAGGTGAAAGCTATACGAATTGAATACCCTGGCCAATGTAAGGGCAATAATGAATTTCATAAACTCTGCGGGTTGCAACCGCACCGGCCCGATAATCAGCCATGAACGGGATCCATTGATTTCCTGCGCCACCAGGAGTGTAACGACCAACAACAGGATGCCTGCCAGATAAAACAGGAATGCATAGGTTTCATAGAAAGCCGTGTCGATCTTCAACAGGGCAAAGGCCAACAGGAACGAAGTACCCATCCAGATCAATTGCATCCCTGCCCTGGAAGAGAGATCAAACAGTCCGGTCGCATTTTCCAGATCGAAACTGGCCGCATAGATATTGAGCCATCCGAGAAAGACAAAAAGGAGGTAGAAAATGACGGTCACCTTGTCCACTTTCCCCTTTTCCGGTATCTCACTATTTGCCTGATAGATCATTGTATCTCTCTTTTTTTATTAATTCTTCGGCGGAAGAGGTGGAAGATTCCTTATGTAGACATAAGGTAATATCTCACGATTCATGATGGTAGTTTCCAACCATTGGTCACTCTCCGGAATTTCGCCCCTGAAGAACTTCTGCATCATCAGCCTTGCGATGGGCACTGCATTTGTTGCTCCAAACCGGCCATTTTCGACCACTACGGCGATAGCCACCTGCGGATCATCTTTCGGCGCAAATCCCATAAAGAGCGAGTGGTCATCACCATGCGGGTTTTCTGCCGTACCGGTCTTGCCGCATACCTCTAAAAAGGGGGCAAGGTTAATTCCACGACAGGTACCGTGGGTCACCGCATCGGCCATCCCCGCGACGGTTATATCGAAATACTCCCTGTTAATACCTGATTCATGCCTTGTAGTATAGGTTGTTTCCAGCGCAGCCCCCTTCCGCTCTTTTACTACGTGCGGTGTGTAATAGTAGCCTCTGTTAGCGATCATGGCACTCAGGTTGGCTATCTGCAACGGTGTAGCGAGGATCTCGCCCTGTCCTATGGCGATGGATATGATCCTGTGCGCGTTCCACCGGTCTGTCTTGAAAAAATTCGTATAGAATTTGCTGGTGGGGATGGCTCCCCTTTTCTCGGAGGGGAGGTCTACCCCTAACGGATAGCCAAATCCCAAATCCACCATATGGTTGCGCCATACGTCAAAAGCAGCACTCACACTCGGATATTTACTCCTGTTGCTCAACATGGCATTCAACCCATAGCAAAAGAATGAGTTGCAGGAAGTCGCCAACGCTGGTTGAATAGCCAGCGGAGAGCCATGAGGGTGGCAGCCGGGGCGTCCGCCCAACGGAGGGTATCCGCCGTAACATGCATAATATGTCTCCGGGGTGATGATGCCTTCCTGCAGGAAGATGAGTCCCTGCGTGGGTTTGAAAGTCGATCCCGGCGGATATGTACCGGCAATGGACCTGTTGAAAAGCGGTTTAAAAGGGTTGTTCTCAAGCTGCCGGTAGTTGGCGCTGAAACTTTTTCCGGTAAGAAGTGCGGGGTCATAGGTAGGTGTCGAAACCATGCAGAGTATCTCGCCCGTTTTGGGATCGATCATCACAATACTTCCCACTTTGTTGTGCATCAGTTTCTCACCGTATGCCTGCAAATCGATATCGATACCCAGGGTAAGGTCTTTCCCCGATACCGGCGCTTTATCATGCGCTCCATCTTCATACTTTCCCTGCACCCTTCCATGCGCATCCCGGAGCAGAACCTCCACTCCCTTCTCGCCACGAAGATCGATCTCATGCGACAATTCAATGCCCGATTTCCCCACATAGTCCTTCCTCACATAATAGGGATCGGCAGCAATCTTGTTCTGATCCACTTCTGCCACATATCCGAGGATAAGTCCCATGTTGGGGTAATTATATTGCCGTTCCGTACGGCTCTGGATATAAATCCCCGGAAATTTATATAGTTTCTCCTGCAATAGTCCGTACTCTTCCACATTGAGCTGCGTCATGAACAGTTGCGGGGTATAGGATGAATAACCGGGGTTCTTTCGGCGATCCCTCATATCGGCATCCAGGGTATAAAACCGTTCCATATCGATATTAAGTGTACGGCAGAAATCGAGCGTATCGAACTGTTTCATCTCCCGGACCACCATCATCACATCATAGGTAGGCCTGTTATATACAAGTAGTTTACCATTCCTGTCATATATGGCGCCTCTTGCCGGATAGAGAGTCCTGCGCAGGAAGGCATTACTGTCGGCATAATCGCGGTACTGCGGGCTCATCAACTGCAACTTGAAGAGTTGGACCACATACACCAATACGATTATTACCACTACCGCAGCAACCACATATCGTCTTTTGGCAAGGGAATTAGCATTATTGTTCACCGGGTTTTCTCCTACACATTAAACTATCCAACGCAATAATCAACGGGATTGTCACGACTGAACTCGTGCCAATCCGCAGCAGAGTATTCTTCAGATTAAAGAGAGTAAACGATTCAATAAAGAACAACAACGTGAGATGCAAGAGTACCATGAAAATGGTGAATCGCACGAAAGGACCGGCAGCAGTATTGATACCGGGTACGAAATCGTCATACCCTTCCCTCTCAAAAAAAAGGCCCAGGATATTTTTCCTGAAAGCCCCGACAATAGTGATTGCCGCAGCATTCATCCCGGGCGTATTCAAAAAGATATCGATGATCAACCCCATCACAAAAGAGGAGACGATCACAGAATAGAGGTTTCTCCCTACCGGCAGTTTCAGCAGGAAATAGCTATACAGAACCGGAGTGGCAATACCAAAAAGGTTAATCCGGTTCAGCAACAGCGTCTGAAGCAATATCAGTAACACAAAAAGCAATATCTCGTATATATAATTCAGTTTCATTGCTGTAATGTCTCTTCGAGCTGTTTCTGTTCCTCGTAATAGGTGTCGTCAATCACCAGCACTTCCTGCAACGTATAGAAATTGGTGGCCAATTGGATATTGAATGTATTGAAATTATCATCCTTCGACCGGCCCTCACTATTTACAAAGCCTATGATAAGGTTTCTGGGAAAAATACGTGAAAAACTGGTCAGCACAGTATCCCCCTCACGGAAACTCTCATGTTTAGGCAATTCCTGCAGCTGTGCCTCCCTTATATTTGTCCCGTCCCAGGATATGGAGCCGTAGTTCTCGGAATTTTTCAATCTGGCACTTAACCGGAACTTGGGGTTAATGACAGGTATTACCACCGCCCTATTTCGGGACACAACAGATACTACCCCCACTATACCGCCACCTGCCGAAATCACCCCCATATCGGGTCTGATTCCATGCTGCGATCCTTTATTGATCGTAATGAAGTTGTTTACTCCTGAAAAACTCAGGTTGACCACTTCGGCGGAGATAAAATCGAATTGCGGCAATGGCAGGGAGTCACTCACAAAAGCACTTACCTGCGTGGAATCGGCAGCAGTAAGAACTTCCATCTGTTCCTTGAGCGACAATATTTCCCTCTCCAGTTCAGCACTTCGTTCTAATAACAACTGATTATTTTTCTTCAGATGGAAGAACGAAGTAACATCATTGGAGAGTGAATAAAACCATCCCGTAACCTGATTGGCTGAAGTAAGATAGACACTGCGCTGATAAGAGTTCTGCGTAAAAACGAGATAGAAACTGAATGCTACCAACAGCGCAGCAAGCAGCCAGTGACTATTCCGAATGATAAAGTTAAATAGATTGCGCATATAAACCTATGCCTTCTTATATCTTATCCCTGATCATCGCCTTAGCTTTTGAACTAAGAGTCCGCAGAAAATTACCGCATTAAAAAGGTAAATTTATCAATATTCCTCAGCGCGATACTGGTTCCCTTGGCTACCATGTGCAGCGGATCATCCACTACCCTGAAAGGAATACCAATTTTCTCGGTCAGCCTTTTGTCGAGGCCTCTCAATAAAGCACCGCCACCCGTCAGATAGATACCATTACGTACGATGTCGGCATACAATTCGGGAGGAGTCTGTTCCAATGCGCTTAACACAGCCGAATCGACCTTGGATACCGATTTTTCTATACAGTGTGCGATCTCCTGGTAGGATACGGGCACATCCATAGGCAATGAAGTCATCCTGTTTGGCCCGTGGACGATGAAATCTTCAGGTGGATTGTCGAGTTCGGTAAGCACTGAGCCTACATTGATCTTGATCTGTTCGGCCGTACGGTCGCCCACCTTGATATTGTGCTGCCGTCCCATATAATCCTGGATATCTTCAGTGAAATCATCACCCGCAATCTTGATCGATTTGTTGGAGACGATACCTCCGAGTGAAATCACGGCAATTTCAGTGGTACCCCCACCTATATCCACGATCATATTGCCTTCGGGAGCCTCCACGTCAAGACCTATACCGAGGGCTGCCGCCATCGGTTCAAAGATCATATAGACATCGCGGCCTCCGGCATGTTCTGCTGAGTCGCGCACGGCACGGATCTCCACTTCGGTGCTTCCCGAGGGGATGCAGACGACTACACGCAGCGAAGGAGAGAACAGCCCTCCTCTATTTTTGTTCGCCATTTTGATCATACCCCGGATCATCTGCTCCGCAGCGTTGAAATCGGCGATCACACCGTCCCTCAACGGTCTCACCGTACGAATATTCTCATGTGTCTTACCGTGCATCTGTCTCGCCTTTTCTCCCAAAGCGATCATCTTGTCGGTCTTGCGATCCAGTGCCACGATAGAGGGTTCGTCCAGGAGTATCTTTCCCGCGTTGTTCACAATGACGGAATTGGCGGTACCAAGGTCCATTGCCAGCTCCTGTGTAAATGAAAATAAGCCCATAATGTATAATATTAAGCTATTCGATAGTTGCTATTTCTGTGTTTAATGTTTGAAGTGCCTTATACCGGTTTTCACCATTGAGAGGCCGTTTTGGTTGCAGTAATCCACCGACTCCCCGTCCCGGACGGAACCACCGGGTTGAATAACGGCTGTGATACCTGCTTTGGCTGCTATCTCCACACAATCGGGAAAAGGGAAGAAAGCGTCGCTGGCCATCACTGCCCCCTGCAGGTCGAAATGGAATGTACCTGCTTTCTCTATGGCCTGATTCAGGGCGTCTACTCTCGAAGTCTGCCCCGTACCACTGGCTATAAGTTGCTTATCTTTTGCTAACACAATGGCGTTCGACTTGGTATGCTTCACCAGGATATTGGCAAACAGCAGGTCTTCTATTTCTTTTGTCGTTGGGATCTTGGTTGTCATCACCTGCAAACCGGCTGCAGTTTCAACACTCACATCCTTGTCCTGCACCAAAGTTCCATTCAACACCGAACGGTATTGCAAACGTTGTGTAGCTTTCTCACTCGATTTCAGTACCAAAATTATACGATTTTTCTTTTGGAACAAAATATCCAGCGCCTCTTTATCGTATTCCGGTGCAATGATCACCTCGAAGAAGATCTCGTTAATGGCTGCGGCTGCTTCTTTGTCCACCCGTCTGTTGGTCACCACTATACCCCCAAAAGCCGATACCGGATCAGCAGCCAATGCGGCATCCCATGCCTCTTTCACTGTCGGACGACAAGCCATGCCACAGGCATTATTATGTTTGAGAATGGCCAGAGCCGTTTCGTTGAAATCTGAGATCAGTGAAACAGCCGCATCAATATCAAGGAGGTTGTTATAGGAAATTTCCTTACCATGAAGCTGCTCAAACACTTCGTCGAAATTGCCATAAAATAATCCCTGTTGATGAGGGTTTTCACCGTAACGGAGTTGTTTCCCGCCGTCCTGGGCTATACGCAGCGACGACTTATCATCACCATCAAAATAACTAAAGATCGCTGAATCATATCCTGAAGAGACCATAAAAGCCTCTTTGGCAAACCGGCGACGATCATCTATGTCTGAAAGTCCCTTTTTCTCTTTCAGCAAATCGAGTAATGGCGCATACTGCTCTTTCGACGCCACTATAATTACATCCTTATAGTTCTTTGCAGCAGCACGTATAAGCGAGATACCCCCTATATCAATCTTCTCGATGATTTCCTCCTCCGTCCCACCGGAAGCAACCGTTTCCCTGAAAGGATACAGGTCAACAATGACCAGGTCGATGGAAGGTATATCGTAAGATTTCACCTGTTTCTTGTCACTCTCATTGTCGCGCCGATAGAGTATGCCTCCGAAGATTTTCGGATGGAGTGTTTTTACCCTGCCTCCCAAAATGGAAGGATAGCCGCTGACATCTTCCACCGCCTCGCACTCATAACCTAAAGACTGGATGAATTCCTGCGTGCCACCGGTAGAAATAAATTTGACCCGTAAATTATGTAATTCCCGGAGTATTTCTTCCAACCCATCCTTATGATAAACCGAAATGAGGGCTGTTTGAATTTTTTTTGACATTCTGCGTCCGTTTAAGTCGTTATTTTTAAAATGAGTACAAAGGTATAAAATCTATCGCTCTTTTTTGTCAATCGGGTTGTTAGTTTTGCATAAATTTGAAAAAACAGCCCCGAAACAATTCGGAGCTGAACCATATACGGACAAAATGGAATATTTTACCCGCCAAATAGAGAGAATGAAAAATGTGTGTATTCAATAATCTGAGTTTTTTGAGCGAATGTCGTATATTTCGTCATGCTGTGATGTTGTCTATCTTTTTTCACGCAGCGAAAATACGCCTAAAACCGGACATAAAAGTGTTTTTCCGGTTAAGTTAAAATGAAGTTTTTACTACAGAAATATTACAATTCATACTGCTGATCCTGACTCCGCAATGTTAGGTGAACAAAAATCAATAGTCAGGAAAGATAAAACTGACCATACATCCGCAGGGTTTCGCCTTCATCGCAGACAGTTACCAGAACCAAGAGGCAATACACAAGAATCAAGACAGGCAGCCACTATAATCCTTTGGGGAATATGTAGCACCTATGTCCGATTGATTTTTTTGCATTCATATATTTTATCATTTGAGGACCATCTAATTCAATCATTTTTAGTACCTTTGAACTGTTAGTCATTATAAATTGTTAATTATTATGGCGTGTGAACAGATCATATTGGAAGTGGACGAGGCTATAGCCCGTAAGTGGAATGACTTGTCCGGCGAACGGAAAGCAGAACTTATCCGGTACATGGAAGAACTGGTCTTGCAATTGCTTTCGGATAATGATGACTTCGTGAGGAAAACAGTAAGCGAGCCTTCGCCCACCTATCGATCTACGGCGAAGAAAACGGAGGAAGAACAGGATGAACGTCAAATCCGTTTGCAGAAAGTCAGGGATGCTTTCTGTCGTTTTGACACGGATTTGTCGGATTTTACCTTTAACCGTGAAGAAGCCAATGAACGAAAGCCCAATGCCGAAGATATCAAATCGTTTTACGCTGCTTTTCGGGTAGACATGGACGGCTATACATTTAACCGTGAAGAAGCCAATGAACGATAAGCCTGTATTCCTCGATAGCAATATATGCCTGTATCTGTTAAGCAAGGATTCTACCCGCAAACATACAGCCGAGACATTACTGGCTTTGCCTGTTACTATTATTAGTTCGCAGGTTATCAATGAAACTATTAATATCTGCATTAAAAAATTCTGTCTTCCACAGCAGAGAATAACCGATCACATCCTCTTTTTAATGTCGTGTTGTAGGGTTGTTACTATTTCTGAGGTATTGCAAATAAAAGCCATCGCCTTACATTTTCGTTATCAGTTTTCTTTTTATGATTCCTTAATCGTAGCTGCTGCATTGGAAGCAGGGTGCCAGATCCTGTATTCCGAAGATATGCAGCATGAGCTGTTAGTCAATAATTCGTTGCGTATCATTAATCCGTTTGTTTAATCCTTTACTTCTGATTTTCTTTTTTCCGTATTGTATAAGTTTATAGTTGTTTTACAAGATTGTATATAAAGATTGTGAAGTGAAGATATATTTCAGGAAGTGTTGTTTAAAATGGCGATTTTGTTTTGTCCGAAACAAAAAAGCAAAAACAGAAAAAGGGGTGCCGCTCATTTGCAGCTCCCCTTGTATATTCAGCAATAAATGATCAAAATCAGTTTCTCACTTCCCAACCCAGCGCACTGGCGCCCAATACGGCGGCATCGCTCTCTTTCAGGTCGGAGAACATCAGTTTCACTTTATTCCGGAAGATAGGTAACATGTTTCTCTCCATACTTTCACGAATAGGATCCATGATGAGATTACCAGCCTTGGAAAGGCCTCCAAAAAGGATAATCGCTTCAGGGCTGGAAAAAGCCACGAAGTCTGCAAATGCTTCACCCAGCATCTCTCCGGTAAACTTGAATATATCTTTTGCCATTTCATCTCCAGCCATCGCTGCATCAAACACATCTTTGGAGGTGATGTCATCGGCGGGGATATTACGAAGACGTGTCTGTATGTCGGGTTTCAACTCCAGATATTCACGGGCAGTACGTGCCAAACCGGTTGCCGAAGAGTATGCTTCGAGACATCCGGTTCTTCCGCAACCGCAAAGCCTGCCGTTGTGCCGACGCATGATCACGTGCCCGAGTTCACCGGCAAAACCATCATGACCATACACCAATTGCCCGTTCACTACAATACCGCTTCCCACACCTGTACCCAGCGTGATCACAATAAAATCTTTCATCCCGCGGGCAGCTCCATAAGTCATCTCACCGATAGCCGCTGCATTAGCATCGTTAGTAAGTGCTACAGGGATGCCAACCCGGTCTTCCAATAATTGAGCAAAAGGAATCACTCCTTTCCAGGGGAGATTGGGTGCAAACTCAATGCTTCCGGTAAAATAGTTACCATTGGGTGTACCTGCGCCAATACCTTTGATCTGATCCTTAGTGGTTGTCCCGGCAATAAGATCATCAATCAAATCGGAAAGCTCATCCAGATAATCTTCCACTTGGGAATGTTTCCCGGTCTTGATACTGTCGCTCTTTAAAATCTGTCCTCTTTTGTCCACGATGCCGACAACGGTATTGGTACCGCCTACATCAATACCTATCACATAGGGTTTATCCATAGATTTGTTTTATTAAAAGTTAGTCAATGATGATTATTAGAATTTTATCTGCACAAATATAGAGGTTTTTTGTTAAAATGGATCCATACTCACAGAATTATTTCATTTTTGCCATGCTTTATCCGAAAAGATATTTTATAAACCAAACAGTATCACACTTATCCCGATTACGGTTTTATCAAATTGTAAGCCGGAGAATTGAATTTCCGAACAGAACGGCTGACCGTTCTGGCATCCTCCCCACATAACTTGCTCAACAATTCCCAGAATTTCTCACCATGATTCATCTCGACAGTATGCGCCAGTTCGTGAAGCACAACGTAATCGATCAGCCTTTCAGGTAACAACATCAGATAGAGCGAGAGGTTGACATTTTTTTGGAGGGAACAACTACCCCACCGGGTTGTACTTTTATTGATCTTTACCTGACTAAACTGTAAATTGAACTCTTTTGCCCAAAAGGCAACCTTTTGTGGCAGAACACGTTTTGCCTCATGCCGTAGGACGCACCTGATCATATCCTTGATCCTATCCTGCAACTGCCTGTCCATCATATCCAAACCATCAGGAATAAAAACTATCAACTCTCCATCCCTCAATCTCATCTGAACATTTTTCATTTTATCGGTTCTCGATATTCTGGCTTGAAACGTAAAAGTATCGATAACGGATTCCTCAGTAATCAGCGGTTTTGCGTTAACCGCAACTTTAATCAGTCGTGGACGCATCTCATCCAATATCTGAGGAAGTCTCTTGAAATCAAATCCGTATGGGACAGTCAGATATATTTCACCCCCCTTTCTTCGGGCAATGAGTTTTTTTGCTCTCACATTGGGTTTAATCAGAATAGACCCTAATTCATTGTCATAATATTCGTACATTCCCTAAGTTCAACTTAGAAGTGCAACACCCGGGTGTTGTTTTTTGAAATGATTTCTTCAAAACAATCATGAAAAACACCGCGGGGGTTTGCCTAACGGCCGGGGGCGCGAAGCCCCCGAGGAGAGTCAAGCGGCAACATAAAAGAAAAAGGAGACCGAAGTCTCCCTAAAATTAACTATTATGTTGCTTATGAGAAAAAAATACAAACAGTTAACTTCAGAACAAAGGTACGCGATTTATTTAGGTATAAAAAATGGTGACAGCCAGCGAACCATCGCAGAGTCCATAGGGGTCAGTCCTTCAACGGTGTCCAGGGAACTGGGTCGTAACAAGAAGAAACATGGAGGTTACTCCTGGCGCTTGGCTCACGAGATGGCACAAGAGAGAAAGGAGCGTTTGCCCGGGAACAGGGACACCCCGGAGTGGATTAAACAGAAGGTGTTCCGGCTTGTCCGTGATGAATGGTCTCCCAAGCAGATCAGCGGATATTTGGAGAAATACAAGCAAATCCGGGTTTCCCACGAGACCATTTACAAGTGGATCCGGGAGGACAAAATAGCCGGGGGTGACCTTTACACGCATTGCCGCCACAAGCTCAAGCACCGCAAGAGGCCGGTGGGGTCAGTCAAGGGCATCCCCAACCGGAGAAGCATCCGGGAAAGGCCCGTGGAGGCCGACGGGAGCCGGTTCGGTGACTTTGAAATGGACACGATAATAGGAGCCAATCAATCGGAGGTGATCTTGACGGTAACGGAAAGGAAAACGAACCTTGTAATGACCAGGGGACTGCCCCGGGGCAAGGACTCCAAGGAGGTGGCAAAAGTGCTTGCTAACATGCTGCTACCCTACAAGGATATAATAAAGACCATCACCACGGATAACGGCACGGAGTTCGCCGCCCATGAAATGATAACTAAAAGACTGGGAGTCCCCGTATATTTTACAGACCCCTATTCATCGTGGCAAAAAGGAGCGATTGAAAATGCTAATAAACTCATCCGGCAATACATCCCCAAGGGGGCATCATTCAAGGACTATCCCCCGGGGAGATTAAAGCAAATACAGCATAAATTGAACAATCGACCAAGAGAAAAATTAAGCTTCAGCACACCAAAAGTTGAGTTTTACAAACAATTAATGTAAATTGCACTTGCTGCTTGACTCTGCTTTCGGCAAAGATATGGCTTATTATTGGTTTTTCTCCCGGCTTTCACTATATTTGCAGCTTCAAATTTAAATTTATCAGGAAAAACCTGGTATTAACGACAATCTTCAAGAATTATCAACTATTTACTAACTATAAGACAAATACACTGAACCCATGAATGAAATTAAATTTTACAACGGGGAGAATATTCCGTTGGAGTTACACAAGGTACGTATAGTACAAAAATTACATTTAGTACCTATTGAGAGAAGATTAGAAGCGTTACAGGAAGGTGGATTCAATACTTTTAGGCTCAATACCAAAGATGTATTCCTCGACATGCTCACCGACAGCGGCACCAATGCAATGAGTGACAACCAGTTGGCCGCCATGATGCAGGCCGATGACGCCTATGCCGGGTCACAGAGTTTCTTCCGGCTGCAGAAAGCGGTGGAAGATGTTCTTGGCAAGAAATATTATCTCCCGGTACATCAGGGTCGTGCCGCGGAAAATATCCTGTCGAACGCCTATGTACGGAAAGGCAATCTGGTACCGATGAACTACCACTTTACCACCGCCATGGCACACATCACCCAATACGGAGGCAAGATCGCGGAATTGTTGTATGACGAAGCCTATGTGATTAATTCCTCACACCCTTTCAAGGGAAATATGAATATTGAAAAACTGGAAGAGGTTATTAAGGTGCATGGAGCCAAGAATATCCCGTTTATCCGTATGGAAGCCTCTACCAACCTTATCGGTGGACAGCCCTTCTCGGTACAGAATCTAAGAGATGTACGTGCTATTGCCGACAAATATAATATCCGGATTGTACTCGATGCGAGCCTTTTGGGTGAGAATGCCTATTTAGTGATTCAACGGGAAGAGGAGTTCAAAGATAGCACAATGGGTGAAGTGATGAAGATCATGACCGGGCTGGCAGATATTGTCTATTTTTCAGCGCGGAAACTTAGCTCTTCCCGCGGAGGTGGTATCTGCACCGACAATGCCGACATTTACAAAGAACTGGAAGCACTGGTACCTCTGTTCGAAGGATTTCTGACCTATGGAGGTATCTCTGTTCGTGAAATTGAAGCAATGGCAGTAGGTCTATATGAAACACTCGACGAAACGATGATCAGTCAAAGTCCCGACTTTATTGCTTACCTGGTGAATGCACTCGATGCACACGGTGTGCCGGTGGTAAAGCCTGCCGGCGTGTTGGGTGTCCACGTAGATGCGATGCAGGTATGTGAGCATATCCCGCAAAAAGAATATCCTGCAGGTGCATTGGCCGCAGCGCTGTTCCTTATTTCGGGGATCCGTGGAATGGAAAGAGGTTCCATCTCCAACCAACGCGATGAATATGGCAATGAAACCTATGCTGATATGGAACTGGTGCGTCTGGCAGTTCCCCGCCGGGTATTCACCTTATCACAGATCAAATATGTAGAGGACCGGATGACCTGGTTGTACGAAAACCGGGCGTTGATCGGCGGCCTCCGCTTTGTATACGAACCGCCGGTGCTCCGCTTCTTTATGGGAGGACTGGAACCGGTAAGCGATTGGCCACAAAAACTGATCGCCAAGTTCAAGGAGGACTTTGGGGAGAGTCTATAGGAAACCGAGTAAAAAGGCCGTTTTTTTAACGGCTTTTTTTATTAACGGTCATTTATCATAATTTAATCGGTATATCCCTTCTTATTCCAACCAATTGTTGTATTTTTAAAAATTATTCGCTAATAAAATAAGATTGAAAATGAAACGAAACACCCTTTTTCTTGCCTGGATACTATTAATATTTGGCACAATATCGATTCAGGCTCAGCAGATCATCGCCCACCGTGGTTTTTGGAAGACCGACGGTTCGGCACAGAACTCCATCGCAGCCCTGATGAAAGCCGATTCCGTTCGTGTATATGGTTCGGAAGTGGATATATGGCTTTCTTCAGACGGCATTCCGGTAGTGAATCATGATGCCGATGTCACGCTCGACGGGGAGAAACTGATAGTCCAGGATACGCCGGCATCCATCCTTAGAAAGGTGAAACTGGCTAATGGGGAACCGTTGCCGACGATGGAAGAATATCTGGATGCTTTTTCCCAATGTAAGCATACAAAACTGATTATTGAGTTTAAGACACATAGGGCGAAAGAAAGAGAAGACGAATTGGCGGAGAAGGTGATCGATATGGTACATAAACGCGGACTGCAGGATAGAGTGGAATATATTTCTTTCGGAATTAATTTTGTACAACAGGTCAGGAAACTCGATCCGAATGCTCCGGTCTATTATCTCAATGGCGACCTGTCGCCCGGTGTGCTCGCCACGATGGGTTTGAGCGGATTCGATTATCATTTCAACGTGCTCTATCAGAAACCTGAATGGGTGAAGGAAGCACATGCATTGGGACAAAAAGTAAATGTATGGACGGTAAATAAACCGGAAGATATCCAAAAGACCATCGACCTGAAAGTGGATTATATTACTACCGATGAACCCTTGCTGGTAAAAGAAATACTACAGGCACAATGATTCTGAAACGAACTCTAAAAGAGTAAGAAAGTGGCGGGCATATATATCCACATTCCTTTTTGTAAGATCCGGTGTACTTATTGTGATTTTTATACCGGCACCAACGAAACGCAGATGGATGCTTTCGTCGATGCACTCTGTGTCGAAGCCAGGATAAGGAAGGATGAGATCTCCGAACCGGTGAAGACCATCTATTTTGGCGGTGGAACCCCTTCACGACTCCGACAGGAACATTTTGAAAGGATCTTCGACGTACTGCTGCACCATTATTCCATTGTCCCGGAGGTGGAGATCACTGTGGAAGCAAATCCCGATGACCTTTCGGAGGCATATGTGGAAATGCTCTCCCGGCTACCTCTCAACCGCCTCAGTATGGGAATTCAGAGTTTCAACGACGGGGAATTGAAATTCCTGAGCAGACGACACTCTGCACAACAGGCCATCGACGCGGTAAGGAGGTGCCAGCAACATGGTTTCGGGAATATCAGTATCGACCTGATGTACGGGTTACCGCAACAAACAGAGGAGATCTGGCGGCATAACCTGACACAAGCCATTGCCCTCGATGTTCCTCATATATCCTCTTATCATCTTATTTATGAAGAAAAAACAAAAATGTACCGGCTGTTACAGGCCGGCAGGATAAAACCGGCAGAAGAAGAGCTCAGTACTGCTATGTTCGCCATGTTGATCGATCGGCTCACCTCACATGGATATATCCACTATGAAATTTCGGCATTTGGGAAAGAAGGTCACTTTTCACGACACAACAGTTCTTACTGGAAGAATGAGAAATATCTTGGTTTAGGGCCGGCGGCCCACTCGTTTGATGGAGACAACCGCACCTTGAATGTCCCGTCGCTTATGCGGTATATTAAAGGTGTGGAATCGGGCGTATTGGACCGGGAAACAGAACATCTGAGTCTCAGCGAAAAATATAACGAGGCTATACTTACCGGTCTTCGCACTATGTGGGGACTCGATCTTACCGAACTTACAGCCTGCTTTGGCAACGAATTTCACCATTATTGCATGGAGAATGCAAGAAAATACCTCGACAGGAACCTGCTCAGGATCAAAGACGGCAGAATGAAGTTGACCCGCGAGGGTATCTTTATCTCCGATGGCATCATGAGCGACCTGATGTGGGTCGGTTAAATGCTCACTCTACTTCCAATTGATTCTGGAAATCATAGAAAGTTTTCCTCATCAGATCAGCCAACGACAGCTGATAATTGATATACGCCCTCAGGTGAGAGGTATAAGCGTTATTCAGGCGATTCCTCTCCAATGCCAAACTCTGGCTATCAATATCCCCATCTGAAAACCGCTGGCGTGTTATCTCAAAGCTTTTTTCGGCAACCAACACATTTTTCTCCAACACTTGCAATCTTTTTAAGTTGCTGTTGATGCTGGCTATCAGATTTTTCACTTCGGTTTCTATTTCTCTTTCAACCTCCTCTTTCCGATAGTTATACTGTTTCAGTCTCGATTCGGAAGCTCTTACCAGAGCCCGATTTTCACCCCAATCGAGGATTGGTATGGTAATGGTCAATCCCACACCATAACTGGAATTTCTATCTACCAGGTTTCTGTAAGAGTTTCTAATGGATGAAAAAAGGCCAATATCGGTCTGTTGATCTATACCGGCCCTTTCAAAATAGGCATCGATACTACCCCTGATCATTCCGTTTGATTTCTGTTGCTTTATATTCAACTTCTGCAGTTCTATCTGTATCTCCTGCTCCCTGACCTCCAACCTGTTTTTGAGCGCCATCTCAATAGCTTTCTCCGGATCGACCACTATGATCTGATAGTCCAACTCGTTGTTCAATGTCACGCTATCATCCAAATCCAACCCTAACAATTCTTTGAAGGAGTTTTTGGCAGAGACTTCATTTAAAACTGCAATATCATGATTGTTTTGTGCTTCAGCCAGATCGACCTCCATCTGTAAAGCATCTACTTCACGTATCAATCCGGCTGCATATTTGTTCTGTGATATTTCATGTGCATCCATCTGCCGTTCCAGGTCGAGATGTGCGATCTCTGTACTCCTTTGAAGCGACAATAAATTATAATAGGCGCTACTCACCTGATATACAAGATTCAATTCTTCCCTTTTGTACTGTTTGCTGGAGCGTTCATAATCCAATTCCGCCCTTTTGAGTGTCGACCGGATATTATTGTATGCATAAAAGGAGTGGAGCGGTTGACTAAATCCGATACGGGAACGCAGGCGGGAAGAACGGAAATTGCTATTTAAATTTTCTCCGCTCGATAACATATTCTGGATAAATATATTACCATCTGTGGGTAAAGGTTGATTGATGGTCAATACAGTAGAATAACCCAGCTCTTTCATAGGATAATAAAAAGTAATACCCGTAGTATCTTTCCAGCTTTCAATGGTTTCGGTATATTGTGGAGCTCCAATAGTCATGTCGATATGCGTCTTCAGCCGGCTGGTGGCAGACTTCAGATTATATTCGGCAATTTTAAGGTCTTCGCCTAATTTCAACATACTGTAACTTTTACTTTTAGCGATCTCAATACTTTCTTCCAGAGTAAGGGCATGCACCGACTGGCTATACAGCAACGGGGAAGAGGCAAATAAACAAATACAGAGTAAAAATAATTTTTGCATATACTTAAACTAAAAACTAAAAGTGAATATCAGAACCAAGATCCAAGCCTTCCTCAATCTTCCTCCAATCTCATTCAATCTCATTCAATCTCATTCAATCTCATCCAATCTTCCATCAATCTTATTCAATCTCATTCAATCTTCCATCAATCTTATTCAATCTCATTCAATCTTCCATCCAATGTCCCGATTTCCCGGGATTGGCACATTACAAAGTTTTCCTTTGATGATTCGGTTTATCGGAATGGATCATCCCATCTTTCAGATAGATATTCCGATGGGCATAATCAGCAATTTCCTGTTCGTGTGTAATTAAGATAATGGTATTACCTTCTTTATGCAACTCTTCGAACAGCCGCATGATCTCTACCCCTGTTTTAGAATCAAGCGCCCCGGTAGGTTCATCCGCCAACAATATTCCGGGATTGGTTACCAAAGCCCTGGCAATGGCCACTCTCTGTCGCTGTCCGCCACTCAATTCCGATGGCTTATGATGCAACCGGTCGGACAACCCGACTCTCTCCAAGGCTTTCAAAGCCTTTTCCCGGCGCTCATTACTTGCTATTCCGGCATAAACCAACGGAAGTTCAACATTCTGGACAGCATTTAATCGTGGCAGCAGGTTGAAATTCTGAAAAATAAAACCGATCTCCCTGTTCCTCGTAAGTGAGAGGGCATCATCATCCAAAGTGCTTACATCTATATTATTCAGATAGTAGTGGCCGCTCGATGCGGTATCCAAACATCCCAGGATATTCATTAATGTTGATTTACCTGAACCCGAAGGCCCCATAATGGCTACATATTCATTTTTCTCGATATGGAGATTTATACCGTGTATAACAGGAATTTCACTCTCCCCAAGAGAATAACTCTTCTTCAGTTCTTTGATTTCTATCAGCATAGCGTGCTTGTTTTATTCGTAACGGATGGAATCTACCGGTTTTAAATTGGCAGCATTCTTTGCCGGCAGATATCCAAAACTAACCCCTACAATTACCGAAAAAGAGAATGCGATAAAAACAGAATAGGGTTTGATAAAGGTGGTTATGTCGGTAAACAAGGTAACCACCAACGAAAGCATTATCCCGATCAGCACTCCTATCAGTCCTCCGGTAATGCTGATTGCCACTGATTCAGTAACGAACTGACTCATTATATCAATCTTACGTGCCCCCACCGATCGCCGGATCCCTATCTCGCGGGTACGCTCCATAACGGTGGCCAACATAATATTCATAATCCCTATACCTCCTACCAACAGCGATATGGCTGCGATTGCACCCAAAAGGATGTTATAGATCTGTCGTTCTTTTTCTTCCTGTTTAAGAAGTTCGTAAGGGATCACAATACTGTAATCATCATTATTAAAGTGATGTCTTTTTAATATCTCGTCGATAATTCTGGACGATTCAACCAGTCTGTCCGAATTGTTGATCTGCACTGTAATCTGCTGAATTTCACTTGAAAGTATATTATCTCTTGTAAAGCGATTCAGAAACAAAGATAGCGGGACATACACATCCGTATTCAAATCCCTGGCCGCCAACTCACCCACCGTTTCGGTGAAAAGACTTTTCGACGCCAGCACACCGATCACTTCCAACCACTGGTCGTCGATTTTCACCAACTTGCCGATAGGATCATCGCCTTTAAAGAAAGTAGCGGCTATACCCGCCCCCAATACACAAACTTTCAATCGCTCATTATAGTGTTTCTCATTGATAAAGTAACCTTGTTGTACTTTATAGTTCATCAAACTAAGAAAATCGGGAGTAATTCCTATGACTGTTGACTTCACCGACTTGTCGTCGAATCTCACATCAGTGTTCTTTTCAGCCTGCGATGCAACCCTCTCTACTCCCGGCACAATCTCCCGGATGACATTTGCATCCTGTATGGAAAGCCCTTGGGAGAATTTAGCCCGTACCTCTTCCAACTCTTCATCAGAAAGTGTTTTCTCCCTGATAATGATATTATTTACTCCCAGATCCTGATATTTCGCGATGGCTTCACGTTTTGCCCCCTCCCCAATCGATAACATGGTGATTACCGAAGCCACGCCAAATATGATCCCTAACATGGTCAGAAATGAACGAAATTTATGGTCGACCAATCCCTGAAGCGCTAAGCGAATATTTTCACCGTATTGCATACACTGTTTTTATATGAATTCACAACTTACCGTCATCCCAGGCTTTAACCTTTCATCCGGCTTTAATATCCTGACCTCCACATCAAAGACCCGTTGCCGGGATTTGGGGTCTTTTAAGCGGCATAACTTCCCGATATAAGCCACTTCTCCCTCGAACACTACCTTGGGCAATGCATCTAAACGAACTGCCACTTTTTGGTTAACACCTATCTTTAGAAAATCGGTTTCATTCACCTGGGTATTCACCTTCATAAACTCCAATTCCGGAACGTTGGCCAAATTGTTTCCGGCATATATATTATCTCCTATTTTGTATAAGCTCCTGGTAGTGCCCTGTCTGTTAAATTCAATCTGAAACACCCCCGACACAGGTGTCCTTAAGGTAAGTGCCGGCAGAAGGTTTTTCGCATTTTCTATCTCCTTTCTAATCTGCTCTACCCTGATTTCCTGGATCTTCAAATCATTCGCATTGATCACCTTATTCAGTTCATAGATCCGCTTCTCTTTCTCAAGATTGATCTTCGCCTGCTCAAATTCCAGCTCCTTTATGCGCCGCAACCGCTCCGACTCAAAACGGGAAGCCTCCAATTCGATCTTCTTTAAATCGAATGAAGCCATTTCATTTCTAATCCTGGATTCACTCTCCTGTTCCCTGTTTTCCTGCTCCACATACAATTTCTCCAGCACAGCCAGTTGTGTTTCCAGATTACTTTCCTGGTCCAAAATAAACTTATTGATATCTGCCGGATCCAATTGCGCAATTGAATCTCCCTTTTTGACTATTTCCCCATGATTCAACAAACCAATGACCTTCATTTGATACCAATGCCGGCCGTACCTCGGTATGACAAATGAGATAGAGTTAATAGCGGCAAGTTCACCCGTCTCTATAATGGTACTTCCATCCGATGCCTTTCGTTCTGGACCCGCCCCGATACTCCTTTTACAGAAGGCAGAAACAAGCAGCAGGAAAAACACCACTGAAAGACTATATATAATGCTTTTTTTCATACAATCATTTTTTATTAATTGACAATTGACAGTTGACAATTGTCAATGAAATCAGAGTAAGAACTTTTTAAATGAAAAATGAATAATTAAAAGTGAAAAGTCATATCATTTCCAACTATCCATTATCAATTATCCATTATCAATTATCAATTATCAATTATCAATTGTCAATTATCAACTATCCCGCCTCACTTCTTTCCGGTTTCTTCTCGTCGGTTTCCACTGCAAAAGGATCTACAAGAGCAATTTCATCTCCCTCTTTCAGTCCACTGACAACTACCACATAGTCGGTATTACTCTGCCCCGTTTCAATCTCTATTTTATCATAACCGGGTCCACTCTTTTTATAGACAAATGTCTTATCTCCTTCCGCTCTCACGGCATCCAAAGGAATATAAAGCACATCCTCTATCTTGTCTATAATTATACGGCAACTCACGGTAAGACCGGGGAGAAGGTTCTTATCCGACTCGTTCAACATTATTTCGACAGGAAATACTTTTATCTTCGATGATCCGTCCTTATTCACTGCCAGGTTGGCAATAGAACTGACTGTGCCGGTAAAGGTCTGATCGGAAAATGCATCCGGTTTTATTTCGACCCTCAGGTCTTTATTTATTTTCGCGACGTCCACTTCGTTGATCTTTACTGTTGCCTTTAACTTAGACAGGTCGGGTAACTGGATAAGGGGAAATCCGGACCAGCATTGATCTCCAATCTGAAACTTATTGTTGCTACTCCAATTTCTTGATATGATGGCTATTCCGGAAGAAGGTGTTACCACGGAGAGTTTTTTTAGTGTTTCATGCGCTTCATCGAGCCGGGATTGGAACTGCATGATAGAAAGATTTTTCTGTTTTACTTCCTCATTTTGTATTTTTACCCGGTTATCTATTTGCTCTCTGGCCCGCTCCAAAGCAATGTCGGCTTTATCAAGATTCAGTTGTATCTCTTTCTTTCTGATCTCCGATTCGTATTCTGACGATTCAAACCGTATTTTAGATATCTCATGGGAAATTCGCGCCACTTCATATCCGGCCCTCAACTCTTCCAGATCGGATTTCTGCTGGGCGATCATTTTTTCGAACTCAGCCTTGGCTATTTCCAAGCTTGACTCCGCTTCCACAATACCTTTGAGTACTTCCGACGGATCAAAAACGATTATCGTATCCCCGGCTTTCACCTCCTGCCCATCTTTTACCAATTCGGTAATCTTCAGATTCCCGTATCTCCATGAAATCATCGGAGCCACTATATTAATAGATTGTACGGCTTCGATCTCCCCCTCTTCGTACAAGTCAAGGAAAAAGGTTCCTTTCGCCACTTTCCCGACAGCTATTTGCTTCGTCTCTTTTTGACCACATCCAATAAAAAAAATCAGGCAAAAAAGAAAAAAAGGATGTGTTTTAAACTTATACCTCATACTGGTTTTATATTGTAAAGTAATGTAATTTACGATCTATCGAATTGAATCCGGCAACAGTCTCCGTCCTCTTATATATGAAGCCGGCGGTTTTATCAGCGAAATAACATCTCCCTGTTTCAAACCATTTGTGACAACCGACTCCTTCATTGACGACGCGCCGGTCATAACCTGACGCATTTCATATTTTTTATTGTTCCTGACATAGACTACTTTCATCGAATCAACGTCATAAATTGCCACCTGCGGAACCACAATAGTATCGTTGATATAGGTTGTAATTATCCGGCTGTTTGCCGTAAATCCGGGTTCGGGGAGTTGCCACACACTATCTATAGAAGCCTCCACCTCAAAGAACTTCACTTTCGAGTCTCTTTTATAGGGTTGTCCAACAGGCAATTTTTTAATTATCCGGCCATACCCGCTATTTCCGGGCATAGCATCAAAAGTGTAGGTTACAGAATCGTTTTCACTGATATGCCTAAAGTCTGTTTCATTTACAGCCATTTTCACTTTCATTTCCGATATTTCCGGGATAATTACCAATGGCATATTATTCCAAACATTGTCTCCCACTTTCAGTTTACCACCTGTCATCCGGGAATCTGCGACAATGGCCAATCCCTTTTTAGGAGCCTTGATGGTCAACTCCTCAAGAATTTTCTCTGCTGATTGTAACCGGGTAGTCAACTGCTGGATATTTATCTCTAACTTTCTTACTTCTGATTGATTAATGATATCAAGTGATTTGAGTTTTTGCTCGAATTTTACCTTTTCGATATAAGCCATTTCAAGTTCTAACTCTTTGATTCTTCTTTGGGTGGGTGTAGCGAACATAAATTGCAGAGAGTCCAAATCTGCTATTTCAGTATCTACCTCATTATTCCTGACCTGTGCTTCCAACAGGGCATACTGCATTTTCAAATCGGCATTGACTTTGTTCAATTCAGCTATCGCATTTTCCAAAGAAATTTTCAGATTGTCATAGTTATTCTGTTGATTATTATCCTCAATGATACATACCACGTCACCTTCATCCACATAGGTCCCGTTTTCTATCAAAAAAGTGACTATTCCATCCACATTTCTGGGGCATACCAGGTTAATGAAGCGGATAGGTTCTACAATCCCTTCGATTAAAATGGAATTCTCAAAATCAATATTGGAAACAGTATAAGTGGATATGTTCTCTTTATTTTTCAGATTACATGAAGAGATACAAAACAATAAAGTTAAAATAATGATTATCTTAGCTTTTTTCAGAATAATATGGTCAAATCGAAAGTAATGCAATAGTGTGTTTCTTGGGCATTACCTATTTTTCATAGAATGTCATAGGTCATTCATTTAAAATAAGTGGCACTTCTTTATGAATACTAAACCGTCCGTTTATGTTTCAGATTGGATGAAAACATAGACGGACGGCACAAATATCATAGAAAAAGATGATAAATCAAAATATGGTAACTGAAAAGATGTTAACTCAACCCCTCTACCTCTCCATTGACAATATCAATCCGTTTGGCTTGCGGGTCGGCGGGTAATCCGGGCATACGCATCATTTCTCCTGCAATGGCGACAATAAACTCTGAGCCACGGTTAATCACCAGATCATTAATCTTGAACCGAAAGTCTTTTGCGACACCATACCATTTGGGGTCGGCTGAAAAGGAGTACTGTGTCTTGGCAATGCAGACCGGCATCTTTTCGAGAGGGGTGCCTTCAATAAGTTTCAACTTCTTCAATGCTTTCTCTCCCATTACCACATCACGTGCCCCATAAATATGTGTAGCTATTTTGGCCAGTTTGGTCTCTACATCATCCTCATCGTCATAAGTAAATTTCAACTCTCCCGAAGGTCTGCTCCCAATGGCATCTACCACCGCCTCAGCCAGTTCCACTGCACCTGCACCTCCATTGGTAAAAGCCTCATTAACTGCAAACGACACTCCCCGTTCATGACAAAAAGTCCGTACCATATCGATCTCCTCAGCGGTATCGAAAGCGTATTTATTGAATGCCACCACCACCGACTGGCCAAAACCGGCCAGGTTATCAAGATGTTTTCCCAGATTTTCCAATCCCTTTTTCAACCCTTCCAAGTCAGGCTCTTTGATCATCTTCTCCGGTGTACCTCCATGCATCTTCAATCCTTGTGCCGTAGCGACAACAACCGTCAGTTTTGGACGTAACCCGCTCTTCCGGCACTTGATATTAAAAAACTTTTCTGCTCCCAGGTCAGCTCCGAAGCCGGCCTCCGTAACCACGTAATCACCGTATGTCATTGCCATCCTGGTAGCCAACACCGAGTTACATCCATGCGCAATATTGGCAAACGGCCCACCATGCAAAAAGGCCGCCGTATTTTCTGTAGTCTGCACCAGATTAGGGTGGATGGCATCTTTCATCAGTACGGTGATGGCACCTGCCACTCCCAGATCTTTCACAGTGAATGGTTCTCCATTAATCCTGTATCCCAACAAGATGTTCTCTATCCTCCTGCGAAGATCATCTTCATTTTCTGCCAGACAGAGGATCGCCATCAACTCCGAAGCGGCAGTGATATCGAAGCCTCCTTCCTGCGGTATACCGTTACCCGGCCCCAGGCCGGTGACAATATACCGCAGACTGCGGTCATTCACATCCAGCACCCGTTTCCAAAGAACATCCTTAATCTCTTCACCGGTACCCCGTACGCGGAAGATATAGTTGTCAAGCAAGGCCGAGATAGTGTTATGTGCCGTGGTCACAGCATGGAAATCACCTGTAAAATGGAGATTGATATTCTCCATCGGAAGCACCTGTGCGTACCCGCCACCGGCAGCACCTCCCTTCATTCCAAAGACCGGTCCAAGTGAAGGTTCACGTAGAGCGACAATCGCTTTTTTCCCGATCTTGTTCAGTCCAAGCGCCAACCCTATGGAAACCGTTGTTTTACCAATACCCGCTTTGGTAGCAGTAATAGCTGTCACTAAAATTAAGTTACTACGGTCTATTTTTTCCTGATCGATGAGGTGAAGAGGTATCTTAGCCATGTGTCTTCCAAAGCTAATCACTTCATCCCGGTCGATTCCGATACTTTCCGCCACATCTTTGATTTTTTTCAGAGGTGTTTCCCTTGCTATTTGAATGTCTGATTTCATATAAAACTGATTTGTTAATTTACTGATTTAACGATTTGTTGATTTTCATCGTTAAATCACCATATCATCTCACCATCCTATCATTTAAGTTTTTCTTCCAGCATAATCAAGTGATCACGCAATTGCGCAGCCTCCAGAAATTCCAGTTTCTTTGCCGCTGCCATCATCGCTTTACGGGTTTGTTCTATTTTTTTCTTCAGGTCGTCGGTCGAAGCATACTCAGCTATCGGTTCCGCCGCCAAAGCATAATAATCCGGTTCTATATATGCTTTTGCTTCTGCCGTTATTTTATATTCTCTGGTCAATACCGATGAGCGTGCCTTCTTTATCTGCTGCGGTGTGATGCCATGCTCTTCGTTATATTTTATCTGCTTTTCACGCCTGCGGTTGGTCTCGTCGATAGTCATCCGCATACTATCAGTCATTTTATCGGCATAAAAAATCACCTTTCCGTTCACGTTACGTGCCGCACGACCGGCTGTCTGGGTAAGGGATCGATGGGAGCGGAGAAATCCTTCCTTGTCGGCATCGAGCACCGCCACAAGCGATACCTCGGGTAAATCCAACCCTTCGCGCAACAGATTCACACCGATCAACACGTCGAACAACCCGCTACGCAATTCATCCATGATCTTCACCCTCTCCAATGTCTCTACATCGGAGTGGATATAATTACACCGTACACCATTCTTTGTCAGGTAATCGGTCAGTTCTTCGGCCATCCGTTTGGTGAGGGTAGTCACCAATACCCGCTCATCGACCTCCACGCGCTGCCGGATCTCTTCCATCAGGTCGTCGATCTGGTTCAGGCTGGGACGTACGTCGATAGGCGGATCGAGCAACCCTGTAGGACGAATCAACTGGTCGACCACAATCCCTTCCGATTTTTCCAGTTCATAATCAGCAGGGGTGGCGCTCACAAAAATGATTTCAGGGGTAATCGCTTCAAACTCTTCGAACTTCAGCGGACGGTTATCGATCGCTGCCGGAAGCCGGAAACCAAATTCTACAAGATTGATCTTGCGGGAGTGGTCGCCCCCATACATAGCACGGATCTGCGGGATGGTGACATGGCTTTCGTCAATGACGGTGAGATAGTCTTCGGGAAAGAAGTCGAGGAGACAGAAAGGACGTGTACCGGCGGCACGGCCGTCGAAATAGCGGGAATAGTTCTCTATCCCGGAACAATAACCTATCTCCTTGATCATCTCCAGGTCATAAGTCACCCTTTCGTAAAGCCGCTTGGCCTCATACGGTTTTCCGATAGACTGAAAGAACTCCACCTGTTTTCCCAGATCGATCTGTATTTCATCTATCGCCCTGTTAATGCGTTCCTGCGTGGTAACAAAAAGGTTGGCTGGAAATATCCGGTAAGAATCCAACCGTTCAATGGTGATCCCGCTGAGTGGATCTACCGATTCAATACTCTCTATCTCATCCCCCCAAAAGATAACGCGGATGATATAATCGTGGTATGCCAGGAAAACATCTACCGTATCGCCTTTCACCCGGAAGTTCCCCCGGTTGAAGTCGGCCGTTTCGTTACGTGAATAAAGACTGTTTACCAGCAGGCGCAATAATTGGTCGCGCTCCATCCCCTGCCCCTCACGGATATCGATAGTCGTCTTGTTAAAATCTTCGGGATTACCGATACCATACAGACAGGAAACTGAAGAAACCACTATCACATCGTTTCTTCCCGAAAGCAGTGAGGAGGTGGCTGCGAGCCGTAGTTTTTCAATTTCATCGTTGATGGAAAGATCCTTTTCTATATAGGTATCGGTCGTCGGAAGATAAGCTTCCGGCTGATAATAATCGTAGTAGGAGACAAAATATTCCACCGCATTATTCGGGAAGAAACTCTTGAACTCGCTATAAAGTTGTGCTGCCAGTGTTTTATTGTGACTCAGCACTAAGGTGGGTTTATTTATCTGTGCAATCACATTGGCCACCGTAAAAGTCTTACCCGATCCGGTAACCCCCAACAGGGTCTGATAAGGGACTTTCTGCCGGAGTCCCTCTACCAATGCCGCGATTGCTTCCGGTTGATCTCCGGTAGGTTGATATGCTGATGTAAGTTGAAAATCCATAGGTATTCTTTAACAAACAGGATTGAATTTAGTTTTCAGGATTGCTGTCTTGTACAACGCCTGTAACCATTACCACTAAGGTGCTTCGGGATAGGGCTTTGTTTCAAATATGCTGACAATCTGAAAGAGTGTATCCAATTCAATATGGGCAATATAGCCGTATACATCTTCAGTAGCTCCGCCTTTCTGATAAGATTTCCGAAGTGGGACATTGACTTTGTAATGGTTGCTACTTGTCACTTCATACTGTACTGATTCGATATCCGGCGTAAATTTCAGTGTGGCACCTTCAGTCTGTGCACCCGTTACAAGCAACTCACCGGTAATTCTTTCACGGGTAGCGGCACCCGAATTAAAGAAACGATACACAGTAGGTGCCAGATAACGAATCATACCGTTGTGATCCAAGGCAGAAAGGGCTGTAAAAAAGCCGTCTATCGTAACACGTATACTATCTAATGCAGTTATATCGGCCGATTGTGCCCGGGAAAGCAAATCATAGCGCTTTTTTGCTTCAGCAATATAATCGCCTTTAATACCGCCGTTCTCAGCCAACATGATATAATCAGAGTATGACTCTGGCGTGTTCATTTGCAAAGTACCTATCCATATAAGTGAATCGAGTCTTGTCCTTACTAACGGGGTGTAAGGACTATCGGTATGCCTGTCTAAGAAATCACGCAACTCGGTGACGTTGTCAGTTTCTTTCATCCTTTCCCATGTGGCGGCTTCTTCCGATTTCAGCCTGTGCAGGCCGGCCTGTGCTTCGTCAAAGTGCGCACCCCGCGGATGGGCTTCCATATAAGCCAGATATCCCTCTACTGAATTAGTCTTTACTGCAGCATCCCATCCGCTGCGATCCAGGTTACTTTTGCGGATAGTCTCATTATAAACAAAAAAAACGCCAGTTAATAAGGTAATCACTAATAAAAACAGTAATGGAACCCCTATTCCTTTTTTCTTCTTCATTACCGTTTTTTCCGATTTCAAATCCGGTTCCAGACCTGATTCCGGTTCCACGTCAGGCTCTTTATCGACATGAGTCATTTCTGATTTCACGTGATTGCCCGTCTCCTTCTTATCCTCTACGTGTTCTTGCACACGTAAATCCTCAGCAACAGAAGCGCTTCCTATTTCAATTTCTTTCGGAATATCTACTTCATACTCAGTATGGATCTTCCTTGTACAATCATCACAAAAAAGGGCTTCTTCCGTTTTGGTTTTTCCACAAAGGGGACAGGATTGAGACATAGTTTTTTCTAAATTCTTATTGAACCTTTACTTACTTAAGTTTCGCATGTAAATTCATAATGTATGCAACTAAAACGGAGACCTTTAAATATTTTGTGGGGACCCATAGCGCGAGATGTACGAAACTTGAATTACTTATCTACAAATTTACAAGATTTTATTTTGATACAGCCATAATTCATATAGTAATTGGCTATTATACTTTTTATTTTTCCACCTTCATATGAGATTATTTTGGCGAGAAGAGACAAATATTGTAAATTTGAGTACGGATTTCCAATATGGAAGTGGATTGTAAATCGGCTAATCAACAAATCAGTAAATCATAAAATGAGTTATATAAAAAAACGAATCCAATCTTTTGCATACGCCTTCAGGGGTCTGTATTTTTTATTCAAAGAGGCACCTAATGCGCTGATACATTTGATAGCGGCAATTATTGCGATTTCATCAGGATTCATATACAAGATATCTTACAACGAATGGCTTGCCATTATCATTGTTATCGGCGCTGTGTTTTCCATGGAAGCCATAAATACGGCCCTGGAAAGATTATCTGATTATACTTGTAACAAAGAGATTCATCCCGCTATCAAAAAAGTGAAAGACCTTTCAGCCGCAGCAGTTTTGATCGTCGCTGTGGCTGCATTGGCAGTTGGGATTACCATCTTTCTACCCAAAATTTTTTGATATTGTATGGCTGAATCTTCCGTTTTTCCTGTAGGTTTTTCCACTGATACTATCCGTGTTCAACTCCTGAAAGTTGACAGGGAGAGGAAATTGCTGATATGCATGACCATGGAGAATCCGGGCACGGCACTGATTGCCAGATATGGGATTTCACCGGAGAACCGCGTTTTTGACAGTTCAGTAGAAAGATTTCAGGAGGGAGCCAACCTGAACCTGATAGATTCTGTTATTGACGGCAATGGTTTTCTTATCCCTAACTATATCATCCTAGAACCTGATTATCTGATTGATGCTTCCGCAATCGCGGAATGTTTTCAGGATTATTCAATCTCCCCGCTCCACTATTTCCGCAACAAATTTGAGGAAAAAGAAAATCGTTCCTATCTGCTACTGGGAAATTTAGCAAACTTCTTCCTCGATGAACTGGTGTTTGCAGAAAATCCTGAGAAAGTTTCCTTCAGGGATGTATTCCTTCGGTCGTTTAAACAATCGCCTTTCGAATACGCCAGTTGTGAAGATATCCGCAGCGAGAGCGATTTCCGGGTATTCATGGAAAAAGCAAGAAGTCAGTTTGAAAATATTAAACGGGTAATTCGTAAGGATTTTCCGGAAAGAGCTATCGATCTGCACCACTGTACGCTGGAGCCTTCGTTTTTTTGCGAACGGTTCGGGTTCCAGGGACGACTCGACCTGTTACAACCCCACTCCGACGAAACAGATGCCCGGATCGTGGAATTGAAATCAGGCAGAATACCATTCCCTTATTCAGATAACGGCAAGATCTCGCTCAATCATGAAGTACAGACTGCCGTGTACCGTCTGATGATAGAGACCGTTTTCGGGAAAAAGGCACAGGGAGTAGATGCCTCTATTCTCTATTCGGCTGGAAGCCGACCCGGAGAAAATCTCCGCACTGCTGCGGTTGACGGGGAGTTGGAGAAATCAATCCTGAATATCCGTAACCTGATCGTAGCCAACGAACAGATTCTGATCCGGGGAGAAAACAAAGATGCAGAGGCGTTGTTCGGATCATTGTTCAACCTCATTCAAACAGAACAAAGATTACCTGCCTTCTTCATCGAAAAAATAGAACGGATACGTTTTCTACTGTTGAGTTGCAGCGATCTGGAACGACTCTTTTTCTATCGATATATCCGGTTTATCTCAAGGGAATTGTATCATCAAAAAATCGGCGATATAGCCTATGAAACGCCGACAGGCACGGCATCACTATGGAACAGCGCTTTCAGCGAACGTGCCGAAGCGTTAGACGTACTTTTCGATCTTTCTATCCTGGAAATCGATGATTCGGGAAACGATATGACAATCCTATTCGCCCGTAACCAGGCAGGAAACGATATTGTCAATTTCAGGGAAGGTGAGATATGTATTGTCTATCCCAGGCAAAATGACAATGACACGGTACTGAATCGGCAGATATTGAAAGGCGCCATCGCAAGGATTACCGCATCGACAGTGGAAGTACGCTTTCGTTATAAACAGAAAAACCGCCGTTTTTTTAAAGAGAACCGGCTCTGGGCTATAGAACATGACTCGCTGGACTCCAGTTATAACAGTATGTACAAATGCCTCTTCGCTTTTTTGAATGCTCCTCCGAAAAAGAAAAAGATACTGATGGGACTGATACCCCCGGAAACAAGCGATCAAAATAAAACTTACCGGGATGAAACTCATCCGATAGAGACTTCACCAGAGGCAGGCTATCCTGAAAATATCATCCGGAGAGCGATGGACACCCAGGACTACTTCCTGATTATAGGCCCTCCCGGCACAGGGAAGACATCCATCTTTGCCCGACGCCTCATTGAAGAATATCACGCACAACCGGAAAAGAATATCATGGTACTCGCCTACACAAACCGTGCAGTAGACGAGTTATGTGAAGCCGTCAACGCCGCTTTCGGATGTAAAAAGGGAGAGTGTGACGCCTATATACGCGTGGGTACGGAGCTCTCCTGTGCCGAACCCTATCGTCATCGGTTGCTGCAAAGGATCTCGGAGAAAGCCAAAGACAGGGAGTCGCTACGGCATGAGATAGAAAGGAGCCGTATATACATATCTACCCTTGCCTCCATCAACGGGCGAATGGAGCTTTTCAATCTCAAACATTTTCATGTAGCTATCATCGATGAAGCATCCCAGATACTGGAACCACAGATTATCGGCCTCCTACCCCGTTTCGACCGGTTTATCATGATCGGTGATCACAATCAACTATCGACCATCGTGTTGCAGGACAGCCAATTTTCAGGCATCAATGAGCCGGCATTGCGTGAGGCTGGATTTATTGATTGCCGTGATTCTCTATTTGAGCGGCTGTTACGCCGCTGTAAAGCAAAAGGATGGCATCACGCCTATGCGCAACTCACCCATCAGGGGCGGATGCACAACGACATTGCCGCTTTTCCCGCAACCAGCTTTTATTCCGATAAACTATTTCCCGCACTCGACTGGCAATCGGAAGATTGGACACTGCACAGCCCGTCGGATAATATTTTTGACTGTTGGATAGCCACCAAACGCACCGCCTTTTTTTCGACGGAAAAAATCTATGGATCCCCTATTTCTGACAAAATCAATGAGGCTGAAGCAGATCTGATCATCACTCTTCTGGCATCTATCCGTAATGTGTATGAAGCAAACGGTAAGATTTTCGATACGGGATCGATCGGCATTATCGCCCCCTACCGGAACCAGATCGCCCTGATCAAATATAAACTGTCGTTAACAGACATTCCGCACCGGGAAAAAATCATGATCGATACTGTGGAGCGATATCAAGGGAGCCAGCGTGACGTGATATTGATTTCGTTCTGTGCAAATAAACCCTATCAGATGAATTTTCTTTGCAATCTGAACCATGATAGAACGGTGGATAGAAAACTCAATGTGGCCATTACCCGTGCGCGCCGGCAGCTTTTTCTTGTCGGTAATGCCACCATCTTACATGAATCGCCGATCTATGCAGATCTACTCGACTTTTACAGGCAAAAAGAGATCTACTCGATCATCAGTGACAACACGAAACCAATAATGGTGTAAGCCAAAATAATCTTTCAAAGGATGAAGGAAAAGATTTAATTTTTTCATACAACTTTTTTTGTTGTCACATTTTTTTATACCTTTGCAGTCCCATTGTCTTATGGTGTAATGGTAGCACAACAGATTCTGGTCCTGTTTGTCCAGGTTCGAGTCCTGGTAAGACAACAACGAAAACCCGCTTAATGGCGGGTTTTATTATTTCGTCTTCCCCATAAGCACAGGAGAAGACGAAACCAATTGAATATAAAGAGGCAGATAATTACCTATGAAAGAGCTTTCTCGTAATTCTTCTCAACTGCTGCCCAATCGAGCACCGACCAGAAAGCATCGAGATAATCGGCACGTTTGTTCTGATACTTCAGGTAGTAAGCATGTTCCCATACATCCACTCCCAAAATCGGACAGCCTTGGTTAGCAGGATTGACATCCATCAAGGGGTTATCCTGATTTGGAGTAGCAACAACGGACAATGATCCGTCTGCTTTTACCACCAGCCATGCCCAGCCTGATCCAAACTGCCCCAGGCCGGCTTGCTTGATCTGCGCTTTCAGTTCGTCGAGGCTGCCAAAGGTCTTATTGATTTCGTCTGCCAATTTCCCGGAGGGTGCAGTTTTTGGCGATCCGGATAAAATCTTCCAGAACAGGGAGTGGTTGTAATGCCCGCCACCATTGTTTCTCACAGCAGGCGCATATTTACTTATCTCTTTCAGGATTTCTTCCAAACCCTTAGACTCTGCTTCGGTACCGGCAATGGCCTTATTCAGATTGTCAACATAAGCCTGGTGATGACGTTGATGGTGGATAGTCATCGTCTCAGTGTCAAAATGAGGCTCTAACGCATCATAAGCGTAAGGCAATTCAGGTAATGTGTAGCTCATAATTTTACTTTTTAAATGTTTACTATTTATATGACTCTGTAAATGCATATACCAATCAACAATAAATCAATCATATTGTTGTTTTATTTCATTGATTTAACAAACCGGGACCAATTAGCATAAAATTACTCCTTCAACAAGTTAAAATATAATAATCACTTTATTTTTATTCAAAAGAAAATATCTTTGTATCGATAATATATTAACTGGAGGAGACCAATATGGACAGGCGCAAATTTATAAAGGCCGGAATAGTAGCGGGTACACTGATAGGGACAAATATCCGCAATGCCAGTTATGCACTTCCTTTTAACGTAAAGGATGAAACCGACACGAAGGATGATGCATACCTGGACAGTAAAGTGATACTGGGAGCTACCGGGCTTACGGTACCTCTTATGGCCATGGGATCCGGCACTTCCGGTTGGAATAATGCATCCAACCAGACCCGCTTGGGTATGGAGCAATTTGTCAGATTGGCAAAGAATGCATATGACAGGGGGATGAAATTCTTCGAGATGGCCGAATCATACGGATCCCATCCTTTTTTCGGAGAAGCAATGAAAGGTCTGCCAAGGGAAGAGCTGACACTTCTTACCAAAATAGCCAAAACTGACGGAGTTTCTGCCGCTGAGACACGAAACAAGATTGACTCTTATCGCAGGGAACTCGGTACAGATTATATTGATATTATCCTGTTACACTGTATGACTTCGGGCGGATGGGCCAACAGCCGTCAGGGAGTAATGGAAGGATTGTCCCGGGCTAAGGAAGATGGCATTGTAAAAGCTGTCGGTATCTCCGCCCACAATCTCGAAGCACTTCAGGAAGCTGTTGAATCACCCTGGGTAGATGTAATACTTGCCCGTATCAATCCTTTCCAATCGCATATGGATGGAACCCCAGACACAATCCGGGACTTATTGGGGGAAGCACGTCGAAAAGGGAAAGGTGTGATCGGCATGAAAATATTCGGTGAGGGCAAGCATGTCAAGGAGGAAGAGCGTGAACAATCGCTACGGTATGCCCTGACAGAATCCAATATACACTGCATGACGCTCGGATTTCAAAGTATCGGGCAGATGAACGATGCTATTGCTCGAGTTGTACGCATTCGGAAAGAGATTGCCTGACCTACTCTTATCGCAGTCGTTTCCTGTCAAATAAAGGCATTCTTTTATAAATGATTTCAAACCTTTTTCACCTATCTTTGATAATTGGAGGTAAACTGTAAGACAGAGACAAACCCTTCAATTACATTAGACTTTTCAATTTTTATTTATACAAAAGTTCAGACAATGCCTGTCCATCAAGGATTTATCCGGTAAGAACAAGACTACATGACCCGTATAGTTACACTTCTGCTTATTACATTTTGCGTTGCTGTTTCCTCAACGCTTTATGGGCTAACAACTGACAGTATATATCAAAATGAATCACTTACGCTTGAACCGGTAGAAGTAATTGCCTATTTCAACCAGCAACCTATTTTAGGATTAACTGCTTCGGCACAATCTGTTTCTTCAAACCTTATAGAAACACAACAGGCCACGACACTTTTACCGGCGTTGAATATGGTAGCCGGTGTTCGTATGGAAGAGCGTTCGCCGGGAAGTTACCGGTTGGCAATACGTGGTAGTCTGATCCGGTCTCCATTTGGTATTCGCAATGTCAAAATATATGTAGATGAATTTCCTTTGACCGATGCAGGAGGTAATACCTACCTAAATTTGATAGATCCTGCTTCCATATCTACAATACACGTGCTAAAAGGACCTGACGGCTCGCTTTACGGGGCCAATTCAGGAGGTGTGATCCGCATTCAACCTAAAGGATTTGGCACGCCCCGGAACCAAGGGTTTCTTTTGTTAAGCGGGGGCTCTTTCGGATTGTTCCAGGAGCAATTTTCCATACAACGAAAAGTAAATGATAGTTATGCTTTTTCAATAGACCAATCATTTACCCGTTCGGATGGCTACCGGGAAAATACAGCATTAAACAAAAAGACCTTTCAAACGTCCCATAAATGGCAATATTCTGAGAACAACGAACTAAGATTTATCGCCCTATATACTGATTTAGGTTATCTCACTCCGGGCGGGCTTACAGAAGACCAAATGCATGAAAATCCAAGGATGGCACGCCCTTCCAGTGGGTCAACACCCTCTGCTGTAGAACAGGAATCAGGTATATACAACAGGACATTTTTTGGAGGTATTGCCCACAACGCACGAATCAGCGGGAGGTTATCCCATACCATTAGTGTTTTCGGTTCACACACCGATTTTGAAAATCCGTTTATTACCAATTATGAATTCCGGAAAGAGAAAAATCTGGGTATCCGCACTTACTTTTCCTATAGAAATGTGGATCAAGAACAGTTTCAATGGCAGATGCAATTTGGTTTCGAGGGACAAAAAGGGTGGAACAGAATTGATAATTATGACAATGAAAAGGGTACAGCCACTGCCCCACAAGCAAAGGATAACCTGGATAATACCCAGGGCAGTTTCTTTTATCGGGCAATGGCTTATCTATATAACCGTTGGACCATCGAAGCCTCATTAGGCATCAACCGGGTTGAAATCAACTATACCCAACGCTATCCCGAAGTTCCAGATCCTGATGGCAGTGCCGGTTTCGGGAATATATGGATGCCGAGAATTGCCACCTCTTATATACTAAGAGAAGGCTTAGCCGTCCGCGGTTCCATATCAAAAGGATATTCACCGCCTACCATTGCCGAAGTACGTTCTTCTGATAATATCATCAATACCGATCTGACAGCGGAAACAGGAATAAACTACGAATTGGGAATACGTTGGGAAACCGCAGGAAGGAGATTTATCGCAGATGTAAGTCTCTACAATTACAATATGGATAATGGAATTGTACGACATCTCCGTGATAATGGTGCCGAATTTTACCTGAATGCCGGAGAAATAAAACAAAAAGGGATTGAAGCCTCGATTTGGGCCTACCTGTTACCCATGCAAACCGGCAGGTTTATACAAACCCTGAGCCTCCAATCCGCCGTATCATATAACCATTACCGATTTGGAAACTATCAGGTGAACGACAACGATTTTTCCCGGAACAAGGTAACTGCCGTACCCGATTGGGTATGGACGAATTCACTGTTTATTACTTTTCCCAAACAGTTCAGATTGAATGTTTCCCATAATTTCACTTCGGCTATGCCGCTAGATGATGCAAATAGTTTCTTTTCGGACAAATTCCATCTGGTTCAACTGAAAGGGAGCTGGAACCGGAAAATGAATCAATCACTACAAATAGAATTTTTTGCGGGGATAGATAATTTGCTGAATGAGAAATATAGCTTAGGCAACGACATCAATGCTTTTGGTAATCGCTTTTTCAACCCTGCACCCACAAGAAATTATTATGGAGGAACTAAGCTCTCATTTTAGCATATCAGAACGGATAACCGATAGCGAAATGGAAAGCCAAATCGCGGCGGAGGTTCGGTTTGAAGATCGTCCACCGGGTACCTGCCGGAAGTCCGGGATTGTGCGCTTTCATCCCTCCGTCAACCCTGAGCAACAAGAAGTCGAGATCTAAACGCAAACCAAGTCCATATGCCACGGCCAGTTCCTTGTAAAAACTGTTCCATGCGAACATACCACCCGGCTGCTCCACATAATCCCGGATAGTCCATATATTTCCGGCATCTACAAAGGTTGCCAGTTCAAACCGTCCGGTAAGCTTACGGCGGAACTCCACACTGAGGTCGAGTTTCATATCTCCTATCTTACGTCCAAAATCGGATCCTGCTGAGTCCCTACTATAGGTACCTGGACCCAAAGCACGTGTGCTCCACCCTCTTACGCTGTTAGCCCCTCCTCCGAAATAACGTTTTTCGAAAGGTAATACGTTGGAATTTCCGTAAGGATACGCCAGTCCTACTGCAAGATGTGCGGCAATAGTATTTTTGTCGTCAAAAGCATGCGATGCGGAGATATCAAAATCCCCTTTCACATACTCCGAATAAGGTTGTTTAAAGAATGTCTCGAAGCCTTTGTCATTCACTTCACCTCCCCCCAGACCGGTAACGATACGGGGCAACCATCCGGCCAGTTCAATCCCTGATCGAACTCGAATAGGAACAGCAGGCATACTGCGTCTCCCAAGACGATTATAGTTGGTATAGGTGATATTGTATGTAGTGCGTACAATCAACAGGTCATCGTAACTATAGCGCAAGATTGGGTTGGCATCCTCATCCATATAAAGCTCTTCGAATCGTTTGGATTTCCAGGGCATCCTTACATAGGTTACCCCTATCGGTTCAAGCATATGTTGTAATTGCCATTCCATAGAAGCCCACTGAAAGCGGGTGGATAGGTTAAAGAACTGACGCAGGTATTCAGGCCGTTTCTGGAAGTTGATACCTGCCGAAAATTCCGTTGATGCCGAGGGTTGGTCTCTGAGTCGCTTCATCAGCCACGGAAGCATCAACTGGGGGATGGAAAGGAATGCCTCAGCCCCATATTCATAGAAACTGTTGTCGAGGAGATTGAGGCTGTCTGAAGGTGTGATAAATTCGTAAGCAGCATTTAATTGCACCCGGAATGTTTCTCCCCCTTTCAGGAAGTTGCGGTGCTCATAGGCCACATTGCCAGCAACCCCAAGGTCGCCCGCCGAATTGGTACCATCCACCCCGAAGCGCATGTAGTGGAGATTTCCCGGATAAAGGGTGATTCTCGAATCGATATATGCCGAATCGTTCCGCACCTCAGGCGTTAAGTTGATAGACGTCTGGTTCACCGGCCCCATCCCGTTCAATGACGCATAGGTTCGCTCAACCATCCTGTCGGCATAGAGTCGTCCGGGACGTAAAAAGGTATTATAATAGACTGCCCGTGGACGCAGAAAACGATCTTTTTCCGAGATAACTTGTATCCCTCTATAATTTACCGTATCCAGCTCCAAAGAAGAACGACGAACCGAATCCTGCAAGAGAACCGGATCTACCCCGTTGATCACGGTCACATTCCCCATATAGTACTGCTGGTGGTAAGTCGAATCGGAAGGATTGTTGAGGGCAAGCGTCACATCCACCTGATTTGTTCCTACGGTAGTATCTGCAATAAAATAGAAGTTATCTTTCAAAAAATTGTAATATCCTCTGTTCCTCAGTATGGTAGTCATTCTTTCCCGCCCCTCTTCCAATACGGATAGGTCAAAAAGATCTCCCTCTTTCATCAGTTCGAGCTGTCTGGTCCGGTTCAGGATATTATAAATAGTAGTATCAACCGAATGGATCGTGTCGGTAAAAGTGCGGATGCGATGAGGTTCATTGCCGGTCACATTATAAGTGACATTGGCTTTCTTGTCTTTCTTTACCACATTGGTATCGACTTCAGCATTCAGGTATCCCTTATTTTTAAGGTGCAACCGGATTTGTTCAGCCGAAATAACAGCCAACTGCTCATTATAGAGTACGGGCGGTTCGCCGTATTTGAGGAATTGCCTGTTCATCCACGTGGAGGTGTCATTGGGGGTATTATACATATGCAGCTTCACCCTTCCCAACAAGATCATCGACGAGTTAGGCTTCTGCCGCAGGTAAGGCTCCAGGGCAGACGACCCAATACCTCTCACGTCTGACTTTATATCAGTCTTGTTGAGAAGATAACTCCCATCAGGCACCTTTTTGGCCACATTACAAGAAGCCAATATAAATATCCACAATATAAGAACTTTATATTTTTTCATACATCATCTTCCCACATTAGTCACATTGGCACATTAGTCCTCCTCTTCTTTTTTCGGTCTGACAAACCTTAAGTCAAACAAATCCTTGAACTCTTTGGCCTCCCTGGTAACCATAATCCCTACCCCTTGCGTGGTGAGTGAGCGACGGTAAAAACGTTGATTAGCCCTATTAAAAGCACGCAACATAAGCCAGGTGTTGATATCATACTCTAATTCAAACTCTCCCAGAAATTGCTGTTGGCCCCCCACCAGCATACTATTATCTCCATAGCTCAGGTTGGTGTTTATACGCAGCCGGTTGTCCATCAAACGGGTGGAGACATCCACCCCCATCCTTACGTTTTCGAGGCTGCCGTCGACCGACTCCAGGTTGGTACTGACCGACCAGTTATCCCTCAGTGCTCTGGCAAAGAGAGCATCCAATCCTCTGGAGAGCGCATTAGCCGCGACATTTGTCACTGTCGAAGAACCGAAATTCATATCCGGAGACCCCTCCGCCGGCATAAAACCGCCGGTGGTTACCAGATATACCACCTGAAGTATCTTCGCCTCCTCATTCGGCATAAAGCTTTTTACCCGCTGTTGCACATCATTGGAGTTTTCCGGCAATTCAACATCAAATTGCAGGTCCATCCCTTGCAGATTACCTCTGATCTGTAGTAGTGCATTCACCGGTACCCGCGTATTGGCCAGTTCAGATTTAAAAGTGCTGCTGAGTGCTGCCAGATCCGCCCTTACAGACCTGTAAGCAGTTACATTGAACTGCGTATTCATTGGATTACCTTCCATAGAGAGCCTGCTTCCTTCGCGAATATTGAACTCTATTGTACGAAGATTCTGTAGGTTGTAATGAAACTTTCCACTATTGAGGACATAATCTCCGTAAAGTAATACCGGCGGGGTAGACCTTGAGTTGAAGTTGATATTCAACTCGCCTTCTCCACTCACCTCAAGCGCATTACCGGTAGTAGGGTCGAGAACCACACCTGCTTCGAGCAACGGGGTCAGGTTCACGGTAACTGCCATGACAATGGGAATGCCCTGGGAAACGTTAGTACTGAGTTGTCCTCCCGATTCTTCATTCTTACGCAAAAATGCCAGTGAATCGGGTTCCCTGGATTTGCTGCTGACATAGACTATACCGCTGTATTCCGTTGCTGTCGCTGTTTGTGGAAGTACTATGGTAACATCCGACTTGCTTGAACTGGTCAAATTCCCATTGCCAAAAATTCCGGAAGGAGATCCCGTCACTTTCAGTTCTCCCGACAGTTTCAGATTGCCATAGGCCATCAGGTCGGTCCGGTTCGCATTGTTCAGCAGCATGAAATCGTTGAGACGGATGCCGGCATTGTACACCATCCGCCCGAAATTGGTATGTGACAGGCTTACGTTCAAAGTGGCTGTATGATTATTTTGGTCACGGATCACCAGATCTTTCAATCCCACATTATCCCTGCTAATCTCTATTGTATCGGATACATAATAGGTTACATTGGTAAATGCCACCTTCATCACACCGTCATCAATTCCGAGCCATCCTTCCGTTATTGGTTCAGAAAGTGTGCCGGTTACGTGTATATTAGAATTTAAACGTCCGTTCAATTCACTAAAAATACCGGTGGTAAGCGGCTGGATTGCCATCAGTTTAAAATCAGCAATCGAGAGGTTTATATCCATTGGAAAGGGACTATTATCCCCGGTGGGAATATATCCTTTCACATCGAGGCTGCGTTCTCCCCCATCCTCCAGCCAGGCATTCAAATTGAGTCCGGAAAGGAGGTTATCCCAATCCGCATCAATCCGGAATGTACCGATAGTATCACCATGCACGGTAATATTCTCTATCCGGAGTTCTTCGGAACGAATCATCGGATTATCCAATGCCTGACGCACATAGATATCTCCATTGATAGAGCCCGAAAAATTGGTCACATTAAAGGCATTAAGAATATTCGCAAGATCCGTATTATTAAAATAGATACGGATGTTATCCGCTTCACTTTTGGATGCCACCCCATCTATTCCTAGCAGGAGCATGTTATCTTCACGGATGCCAAAATTGGAGATTACGATACGATCTTTACTGTAAGCGATGGCAGCATCGTTGAAGTCGATCTGTTTGTTATTGAAACTGATCCTGGCCGGAGGAATGCGGATGTTTGCCGCCAACCGGTCGTCAATATCACGCCGGAATCCCATTGTGATCATCAGTTCCCCGTTGGAGTTGGTATTGTTTTGCTTCATATCGAACGACAGGCGGTTATTCACCGAATCCGACGCCACGTCACTATCCAGTTTTACATTAATATATCCGTTATTCTGCACCAGATAGCTGTTCACATCCAGTTTCAGGTCGGATGTATGGTTACGCAACCCCATCTTCGTCTCCCTGATGTCATTGTTCCCTACCATTATCCGGGGAAGGTGTGCGTCGATGCGCAGTGATTCGTCTGCCGTCATGTCCACACGGCCGGAAATGGTCGCCGGTTCAACATTATAAAACGGAAGTGAAAGCGCATAGGAGATATCTTCCGTATTTTGAAGTTGGATATTGAACTGAAAATTATTCTTGCCGGTTTGCACTTGTTCCTGCTCCTCCTTCTCAACGATTACGGAAGGAAGATGAGGATGGATTGCCCGCATCAACTCTTCACCTATAGTAGAGAAATAGTAATCACCCGTGATATTACCTTCAAAAAAGGATGACATGAATTCGATCTTCTTTCCCTCTCCCTCATCGGGCAATGCCTGGAGATAGATAGCACCCGGATTATAAAAGAAATTACTGTCGGCCAATGAAATGTTATCGATCACAACCATCCCCGTGAGATCATCCAACGAACGCCCCGATAAATTTCCATCAATATTCACCCTCAGGTAAGGATCTTTCCAACTTTCAATTGCCACGAAAGGTGTTAACTCGAGACGTTCCACATCTCCTTTTACGTCAAATTTCATTATCTCTCCGAATGTGATGTCACCGGAAAGGTCAAACTTATTTCTTTCGGTATCGGAACGGATATCAGCAACAATATTATTCCCGCTATACACCCCATTGAAAAAGATATTACTGTAATGGTACTCTTTGAAGGATGTCGATTCAATCCGTCCATCGGCTGCCACGCTAATCGTTGAATCTTGAATGATTGATAATTTGATATTTGTATTTATGGTAGTATTACCTATCCCCACATCCCCGCCTATGATATTAGCCACTTGTATATTATTGGCTGTAACAGGCCCTTTAAAAACAAGGCTTTTAAATTGATTCCCGATACGACCGGTACCATTGAGTGACACACTCCCCTGGCCGGTAATTACCTCTCCTTCGTAAAGGAATTGTCTTAGACGGCCGCTGGCTATCATACGCAGATTGAGGTCTCCCATTGCAACCAGTTGATCGGGAGAAGCATAGTCCGGCACACCAATGCGGATAAACGATTGCAGATCTTCCTGAGAGAGGGTCATATCCCGGAGATTAACACGCAATTCCCCGTCATTGATATTACTGTAATCCGAGATCGATGCCGATACATTAATCTCAGTATCGGGGCCATACTGGAAAACCAAACTGTTCAGTTCAGCTTGAGGTAACATACCCTCTGCGTTAACTTCAAATGAGATAGGCTTATCAAGATGAGCAAAACGGGGAACAAAAATATTTATATCACGCGGGTCTATCAGATTACTTTCGGCAACGAGGGAAAACGCTTTGGATTCGAGATCATAGGCCGCATCTTTAACCTGAATACGCGATCCGTTCAAACCCACAGTGAGTCCTTCACTACTAAGTAATGTACCCTCACCTTTCATTCTCGCTCTCAAATTATTAAGCGTAAATCCGGCATTCCTTTCCAGAAAATTGAGAAGGCTCACCTCTGCCTTCATATTTTCCAGACTCAAAAAATCCGCTTTTCCCTTAAAATTAAAATCAACCAGATCTATATGGCTTACATTAAAGGTTCCCGGAGTCTCCGGAATGGAGTGAATATCATAACGGATATTTCCATTTTTCAATATCACTTCATCAGCAGTAATACGCCATTCCTTTTTTTCTTTCTCCACCTTTATTGTATCCTCTTTGGCAAAGGCATCGATAATAAATTGGAAATTGAAAGGATCATCCGGCGAAGCACGGTGTATATTGGCTTTGAAATTCTCAATACCCGCTTTATGTACTGTAACCTTGTTTCTCAAAAGATCCAGGGCATGTATGCGAACTGCTATTTTACCTACATGAAGCAAAGTGTCCTGCTGCAAATCCTCCACATAAATTCCATCGAGTTCTACGGTATTAAAAAGACGGATACGGATACCCTCCAAGTCGACTTTCGTTCCAATGATTGGCCTGAATTTTTCCAAAGCCATGTTAGCCACACCCTTTTGTACTGCCGGCACAGAGAAGGTAATGACAAGTATTACATTCAACAAAATAATACTAACAATGATAATGGCAAATATGCGGACAATTTTAGCGACCAACTCAATCGAAATATTATAAATGAGAGACTTTGATTATTTAATAATACAATTATACAAAAAAAAGAAAGCAAAAGTTCGTCCCCGGTAAAGTTTTTAACCAAAAATAGGCTTTTTGAATAATAAAGAACTATCGCCATAACTTAGAAACCGATAGTCATTTTCCAGTGCATAGTTATATATCTTACGCCAATCATCACCGGCAAATGCTGAAATAAGTAGTAGCAATGTGCTTTGAGGCTGATGAAAATTCGTAATGATAGCATCGGGAAAATGAAACTCATAACCGGGGGCGATCATCAGTTGTGTGGAAGAAATAAGTTGCTGTAGCCCGGTCTCTTCCAGATAGTTTAAGATATTGAGAAGTGCCTGTTCCGGAGAGATTTCCACAGTGTCGTCATAGGGTTCCCATTGCTTTACACCCAGTTCTTCGGGAGATATATCGGGATTGGTACTGAGTTTTCTTCCAATATAATAAAGGCTCTCCACGGTACGCATTGAAGTGGTTCCCACCACTACAATTTTCCCGGAGTTGTGAGTCAGCAATTTCTCAATAGTCTCTTTGGGTACCGAAATGAATTCGGTATGCATCTCATGGCCGGCTATAATTTCACTTTTCACAGGTTTGAAAGTCCCGGCCCCAACATGGAGGGTTACTTCTGCCGTCAGTATCCCCTTGTTCCTAAGCTCTTCCATCACCGCTTCCGTGAAGTGTAATCCCGCTGTAGGAGCCGCTACAGAACCTTCAGAACGGGAATAGACAGTCTGGTAAGTCTCATCGTCTATCGCTTCCGAGGGACGATTCAGATAAGGAGGAATGGGCAGTTTACCGGCAATTTCCAATAGTTCAGAGAAGGTAAATCCCTCATTATCCCAGCAAAACCGGACCACCGTATCACTTCCCGCGATATCTGCCTTTTCAGCTTTCAAGTTCACGATACCATCATGAGTGGATATCTGCATCTGTAACGTCCCTTCTTTCCAGCGTTTGGCATTCCCGATCATACAATACCAGGAACAATGGCGACGTTGCTGAAAATTCACCACATAATCGGCAGGATAATGGGGAGAGAGACAAAAGACCTCAACCTGTGCCCCGGTCTCCTTAAGAAACAGCAACCGGGCATGAATCACCCTGGTATTATTGAACAGGAGGAGACTACCTTCCGGGAGTAAATCAGGAAGCTCGCCGAACCGGTGGGTATCGATTCCAACACCGTCGTATAACAACAGTTTGGATGCATCTCTTCGTTCAAGAGGATATTTCGCGATTTTATCGTCAGGTAGATGATAATTATATCGGGATATCTGTAGTTGCTGAATCTTTTCCTTTTGCATACGATTTTTTTAATCTTAGAAACTGTTCAAATTTTACCGAAATATTTTTTATAATTGTACTGTTTATTTTTCTTTGCTACTATTTTGGTCTCTTTTGCGCATCTTTTTCACTTTTTCCTTTTGATTTAGCCCGCTAAATCTGCAAGAAAAAAATAAAAAATCTATTTCAAAATAGATTCAAAATAGTATAGCAATAAAATTTAAACAGTTTCTTACATTTTTTACTAACACAAAAATGATTTTTCGTAATAATTAATGGTTTTATTCCACAAAATTAGTCAACTTTGCAACACGTAACAAGAATAAAAGAATCAAACAGGCGCATCCATCGTAAACTCGCCTTGACAAACGAAACACGCTGACACTTTATAATGAATAAATTAACAATAGGAGACACGGTCCGTTTCCTCAATACAATAGGTGGAGGGATCGTAAAAGGATTCCGGAATAAACAGGTGGTAATCGTTGAAGATGAACATGGTTTCGACGTGCCGGTATTGATTTCAGAATGTGTTGTGGTACAACCGGCAGGTAATGAAAAACTGACGCAATTGCCCCAATCCGCTCCACGATTCAACCCACCAGTAGAAGAGAAGAAAGAGGAAGAACCAGCCGAAGAAACTCCGGAAGGTGAAAAGATTACAGCCTGCCTGGCATGGCTTCCCATGGACATAAAGAACCTGTCGTCCACAACCTACGAATGTTATTTCGTGAACGACAGTAATTACTATCTCTTTTTTAATTATATGAGCCGTGAAGAAGATTCTTTAAGGATCCGTTATAGCGGGCTTATTGAACCCAACACCAAAATATTTTTGGAAGAACTCGAAAAAGGCGATCTTAATGAAATAGAGAGGATAACCATACAATTCATCGCATTCAAACGGAACAAACCATTTAATGAAAAACCTCCCTGCTCTGTAGAACTGCGTATAGATACGGTAAAGTTCTACAAGCTGCACAGTTTTCACGAAAACGACTACTTCGAAGATGATGCTCTTACCTGTTTTGTCATCCGAAACGATATCCCCGAAGATAAACTCCGCATTTCAGCAGGAGATCTGGAGCAGGCAATGAAAGAAAAAAAGAGAGAGGATGACCGGCCACAGAGAGCACGTATCGAGAAGATAAAAAAAGAGGCAGCAACCATGGTCGATCTTCACATTAACGAGTTGCTCGACACCACTGCGGGAATGAATAATGCAGAAATACTGGAATATCAATTGGGTAAATTCAATGAGGTGATGAATGAGCATATTCATCGGAAAAACCATAAAATAGTATTTATCCACGGTAAAGGAGATGGCGTATTAAGAAATGCCATTATCAAAGAGTTGAAAAAGAATTATCCAAAATGTTTTCACCAGGACGCCTCTTTTCGCGAATACGGCTACGGAGCGACAATGGTGACTATTAAATAAGAAAATAAATATTATCGTATGAAAAAGATGATCCTGCTCCTTAGCGTAGCCCTTTTATTCAATGGCTGCGACGTGATGAATAAAATCGGAGGAGCCTACCAACTTTCACAGAGCGAATATCGCTATCATTCATTAGACAACATCCAACTGGCGGGAATAAATTTAGGAAACGCTTCTGCCATCTCAGTGTCGAAACTAGCTTCTATAGCCACTGCACTGGCCGGGGGATCCTCCTTACAAAACATACCATTCAGCATGACTCTCAATATGGATGTAACCAACCCCAATAAAAGTGCCGCTTTCCTTGATGCATTAGATTATGCCATCCAAATCAATGAAATGGAATTTGTAGAGGGAAAAATGGATATCCCTATCCGGATTGAGCCGGGAGAAACCAAAGTGATTCCTATCCCCATCAGTCTGGATCTGAAGAATGTAATAAATCGTTATTCCCAACAACGGGTCGCCAATGAGATGAGTGCTTTCCTGGGAATCACTCCCAACGAGACCTCCGTCACTGTAAAGTTGTGGCCTAAATTAACAGTAGGGAATACAGTCCTTAAATCACCCGCAGCAATTCCCGTAGTATTTAATTTCGGGGGGAAAAATTAACGAATTAAGCAAATAATAAGGGTTAAACCGGTCCGGGGCGGGAAATTATTTTCCCGCCTCTTTATTTGCCACCTTTTCGAATAATATCCGTGCGCGGCAAGCAGTTCCTTTTTCTTTTGTTTCAATTTGAAAAAGGTAATCTTCGGGGGCAATCATTTGCCGGTAAACTTCCCCCGAATCACCATATGTAATCTCTTTCAGGAAGTTGATCTCAAATCGACAAATATAATGTTGCCTGTAAAAATCGAGAGAAAAACAATCAGATACCCATTGTACATAATTCAAACTGTTCACATGGCCATTCACATCAATTTCACTATATTTTACGGTAAAACTGTTAGCACCAGCCCCTTCCACATTGGCAATCCTACCCGGCTCTTCCACCGGAACGGTTTCATCTACTACAAACTGCTGCATAGAAGGGATAGTATCTAACTGGACACTACGTCGTGTACGCATGTCGATGACTGCCCATGATGATTTGGCATGGCCGATTACTGTTCCGGCACCATCCCTCATCCGAAAATTACGAGTCGTGAATGCAGTCCCTACATGTTCTATCCATGTCTCAATAGAAAGAGAATCTTGTTCGGTGGGGAAACGGTCCATGTCGATCACTAAACGCGATAACACCCAAGTGTAATGTTCCGTCTGTAACTCCAGCAGGCCGAAACCATTTTCATCAGCATTCCTTCCGGCTGTCATCAATACCATATTGGTAAGCGACCTCAACGAGACCCTACGTCTGAAATCGATATCCTGCGCCTCAATATTATAGCTGTACTTTTTCTTTGCACTCATTATGCTCTTTTTTAACTATTTCATTTTTAAAATCCCAAAGGTACAAAAATATCCAAAAACGGCCTTTTATCTCCTATTGATCTCTCAATACAACCTATTACCCACTATTATCCGGCAGCGGTTCATGACGACTTTTTTTCCAAATGGAATTAATCATTACCTTTGTAAAGACTTTACAAAAACAGCTAATTTCACATTTGTCCATGCAATCGATAAAAGAACTTTTCCGCATCGGGAACGGGCCGTCAAGTAGCCATACGATGGGGCCAAAAAAAGCAGCAGCCATGTTTGCCGAAGACCATCCCGAAACAAAGAGATTTGTTGTTACGCTTTACGGAAGCCTGGCCGCTACGGGCAAAGGGCATTTAACCGATGAAGCAATTTTAAGCGTACTGGAACCGGTTGCTCCCACCACCATCGAATGGCTGCCGAAAACATTCCTCCCTTTTCATCCCAATGCCTTGAAACTGGGTGCTTATGGCAGCGATGGTAAAGAAATAGCTTCTCAGACCGTATACAGTGTGGGCGGTGGAAAGATTTCCGATGGTACAAAGACTATCGGCATAACAGGAAATGAAGGGAAAGATATCTATCCGATGACCACTATGACAGAGGTGATGGAGTGGTGTGAAAAAACCGGCAAAAGCTATTGGGAATATGTGGGAGAACATGAAGGTAAAGAGATATGGGATTACCTGTCGGATGTGTGGGATGTGATGAAAGCTGCTGTGGAAAGGGGACTCGATAATGAAGGGATACTTCCCGGGCCATTGGGCCTGCAACGCAAGGCGGCAAGTTATTTCATCAAAGCCAAGGGATACAAGGCGTCATTGCAATCACGGGGTCGGGTATTTGCATTTGCCCTGGCGGTATCGGAAGAGAATGCATCGGGCGGAGAGATTGTCACGGCACCTACATGTGGCTCCTGCGGTGTGGTACCGGCAGTGCTTTATCATTTGGAAGAGAGCCGCAGTTTCAGCAAGAACAGAATGCTCCGTGCACTGGCTACAGCGGGACTGGTCGGCAATATCGTAAAGGAAAATGCCTCTATTTCCGGTGCCGAGGTAGGATGTCAGGGAGAGATAGGCGTTGCCTGTGCAATGGCAGCCGCAGCAGCCAGCCAACTCTTCGGAGGAAGTCCCGCCCAGATAGAATATGCAGCAGAAATGGGCCTGGAACACCACCTGGGAATGACCTGCGACCCGGTATGCGGATTGGTACAAATCCCCTGCATTGAACGTAACGCCTATGCCGCAGCAAGAGCACTGGATGCCAATCTCTATTCGTCATTCACCGACGGGATACACCGCGTTTCATTCGACCGTGTAGTAAATGTGATGAAAGAGACAGGGCACGACCTGCCTTCACTCTATAAGGAGACCGGTGAAGGCGGATTGGCAAAAGGACATATATTTTAATGAAGAGTGAAGATCTTTTTTGCCCCGGATATACTTTTTTATCAATTTTACCGTTATAACAGCGGTATTACGTAATCAACCTATTAAACAATGATTGACTATATCAAAGGAGAGGTAGCAGAACTTACACCGACTAATGTAACATTGGAATGCGGAGGTATCGGCTACCAATTAAATATCTCATTAAATACCTACGGTGCAATCAGCCAGGAATCCGGGGTAAAACTCTATGTATATGAGTCCATCCGTGAGGATGCCCATGTGTTGTTCGGATTTAGGGATAAACATGAACGGGAACTGTTCCTTCACCTTATCTCGGTATCGGGTGTAGGCCCCAGCACAGCAAGAATAATCCTTTCCTCCCTCAACTCAAGGGAACTGGAAAATGTGATCGCTACGGAAAATGCTGCCGTACTCCAATCCGTGAAAGGGATCGGCGCAAAGACTGCACAAAGGATTATTGTCGATCTGAAAGACAAGATCAAAATGACGGATGAGAGCGGTACCATCCGGTTACCCACAAAAAATGATCTTTCCGAAACAGGCCATGCTGCTGTGTCCGCCTTGGTTATGCTTGGATTTGTACAGACCGCCTCACAAAAAGTGGTATCAAGGATTTTGAAAGAATCGCCTACATTACCGGTAGAAAGCGTAATCAAAGAGGCGTTGAAAAGATTATAAAATTGCAATCATACAGAGGTTTTTAAGGAGATCATAACAGGCTGATTACGTAATACGGATTTAATTAAGATGAATCCTGTTAAGCTGTTATTTCTCTGAGAAAAATTGGTCACATATCCTTCTACTTCCATACGGCAATCTCCCGCTTTTTTCTAAGAAAGCCACGTGAGATCCGCGTGCTTATTATCTTGTGCGCATATTACGTCATCTCCCCTGCTCCCATATCTTCCCAGCTCCTCCAGTCCCCGCCGACGGTACGGACGGAAGTACGATACGATCATCATACCAACCTTTATATCATTGAACGGATGATTGGTGACATGGTGATAGATACACCCATTGTCATGACTCCCAAAGAGTATATGGAATACCATCTGAAACAGATGCAGCACCGTCATTTCAGGGAACGTAATACGTCCACCAATAGCAACCCACCACCAGTCCGTCTTACTCCACTTTCACGTCAGCAAGCCAGAAATAACCAGGGAGCCACTATTTTCGGCCCCGGAGGTGTACGCATTACTACACAGGGCTCTATGGAAATTTCGGCCGGATTGAAAAGGGATGTGACCAATAATCCCACTCTCCCGCAGCGAGCACGCATACGTAACCGGTTCGATTTCGACCAGCAAATCCAGCTCAATATGAACGCGCAGGTAGGCGATAAAATCAATTTCAATATCAACTACGACAGCGACGCTACTTTCGATATGGATGCCCGGCAGATAAAACTGGCCTACCGGGGAGATGAAGATGAAATTATCCGCAATATTGAGGCAGGAAATGTAAGCATGACCACCAGCAATTCACTTATCAACGGGGGGACGGCACTCTTTGGCATAAAATCGGACCTGCAATTCGGCAAACTACATATCAATACCCTTTTTTCCCAACAACAGTCGGAAACGCAGACAGTCAACAGCCGGGGAGGAGTACAGACCACTCCGTTCGAGTTTAATGCCGACCAATATGACGAGAACCGTCACTTCTTCCTGGGATATTATTTCCGTGAGTCATACAACCATGCGTTGAGTAAACTGCCTTATATCCAGTCACCGGTATCCATCACCCGAATGGAGGTATGGGTTACCAATAAACAGGGGAATTACGACCAGGTAAGAAACTTAGTAGCATTTGCCGACCTGGGGGAATACAATACCATCCATAATCCTTTCTGGACACAACAGGGAAGTGAAGAGTATCCTAATAACAGGGCTAACTCAATGTACGAACAACTTGTTACTGCTTATGCCGGCGCAAGAGATATCACAGCTACCGACAATACTTTACCCGGCAATATAGTTCGTGGTGTTGATTACGAAAAACTTGAAAATGCACGTCTTCTCAGTCCATCGGAATATACCTTCCAACCACAAATAGGATATGTCTCGCTTCAGATGCCATTACAAGCGGACGAAGTACTGGCAGTGGCCTTTGAATATACCCGAAACGGCCAGGTGTATCAGGTGGGAGAGTTTTCTGATGATGTGGAGGGAGGTGCACTCTTTGTGAAACTGCTGAAACCGGTCTCTCTCTCTCCACGAGCCTACACCTGGGACCTGATGATGAAAAATATATATTCCGTAGGTTATAGTGCCTACGATCTGCAGAAAGAGCATTTCAAACTGCAGATTACCTACCAGAGTGATACCACCGGCGTTTATCTGAATTATCTCCCCAACAGCGGTATCGAAGAGAGACTGTTGTTGCGGGTGATGAACCTCGACAGGCTCAATTCACGGAATGACCCCTACCCCGATGGGATATTCGATTTTCTGGACGGTTATACCATTGACAGTAAGAACGGACGTATTATCTTTCCGGTTGTGGAACCATTCGGGTCCCATCTTCGGGAGAAGATCGGCGATGATGCTTTAGCAGAACGGTTTATCTATCAAGAGCTATATGACTCTACCCTTACCGCCGCCCGGCAGGTGCCGGAAAAAAATAAGTTCCGTATGAATGGTGAGTACAGAGGTTCATCAGGAGCAGAGATCAACCTCAACGCAATGAACGTACCGCGGGGATCAGTACGGGTGACTGCCGGAGGTATTACCCTGACCGAAGGGGCAGATTACACCGTAGATTATCTCTCCGGTGTAGTACGTATCATCAACCGGTCGATCATCGATGCCGGCACCCCCGTGAGCGTTACACTCGAAAACCGCATGATATCACAAATGCAACGCAAAACATTAATGGGGGTAAACCTATCATACAATTTCACTAAAAACTTTTCTGTGGGTGCCACGCTGATGCACTACTACGAGAAACCACTCATCATGAAAACCGTTTTCGGCGATGAGTCGGCAAAAAACACCTTATGGGGACTCAATTTGGATTATAAGAAAGAGTCCATTGCCCTGACCAATCTTCTCAATATGCTACCGTTTGTAGAAGCAACCGCCCCCTCCCAACTCTCGGCAAGAGTGGAATTTGCCCATCTCATCGCAGGGCATTACAAAAACAAGTACACAGGTGGTTATTCTTATCTTGACGATTTCGAGTCCTCCGCTTCGGGAATCGACCTTCGCAACCCTTACGGCTGGTCGCTTGCCGCCACACCCTATAACAACACCTCTACCGGATTATTCCCCGAAGCAGCCCTTTCCAACAATATTGAGCAGGGTAAAAACCGGGCACAACTGGCATGGTTCTATATCGACGGGATGTTCACCTACAGGAACTCGGGGCTTACTCCTACCCATATAAAAAACGACACAGAACAACTCTCCGATCACCGTGTAAGGGAGATCTATGAACGGGAAATCTTCCCCGGCAGGGACGCTTACTTCGGACAACCCGCAACCATCCCTGTGCTCAACCTCTCCTACTATCCCAACGAACGGGGTCCTTATAATCTCGACGCCAACGTGGACAGCGAGGGCAGGTTACTCAATCCCCGTGATCGCTGGGGCGGCATCACCCGACGGATGGATGTCCGCGATTTTGAAGCAGCCAACATAGAATACATAGAGTTCTGGCTGATGGATCCTTTCGTAAATGACACTTTGGGCACTTCACAAGGGGGTGACCTTTATTTCAATCTGGGGGAGATATCGGAAGATGTACTGAAAGACGGGAAAAAGTTCTTCGAGAATGGTCTGCCTGTCGATGGCGACACTACAGCCATAGGCTATTCGGTATGGGGAAAGTACCCCAAGCGCCAATCCACCGTCTATGCTTTCGACAATTCCCGTGGCGACGAATCCCGCCGGTTACAGGATGTGGGTCTTAATGGGTTGAGCAGCGAAGAAGAGAAAACATATCCCGCTTACAGGGATTATCTGGAAACATTACGTACCCGCCTGTCGAGTGAAACCCTTTCTCAGATGCAGGAAGATCCACATTCCCCGTTCAATGACCCGGCAGGCGACAGTTTCCGCCATTATCGGGGAGCAGAGCAGGACAGGCAACAACTGAGCATCCTTGAACGATATAAATACTTCAACGGTACAGAAGGGAATTCACTTTCACCCGAAGATGGTAATCCCTACTCCACCGCTTCACGGGCTACTCCTGACATAGAAGACATTGACAACGACAACACCCTCAATGAGAACGAGTCGTATTACCAGTATAAAATCTCCCTTCGCCCCGACATGATGGAGGCAGGTGCCAATTTCATCGTGGATAAACGGGAAACGAGCGTGCGATTACGCAACGGAAAGGAGGGTAAAGTCACCTGGTATCAATTCAAGATTCCCATACAGGAATACCAGATAAAGACAGGCAATATAGAGGGGTTCAATAATATCCGTTTCATGAGGATATTCCTCACCGGTTTTGAAGAACCCCAATTCCTCCGGTTTGCCACACTGGAACTGAAACGGAGCGAATGGAGGAACTACAGGAATGACCTCTCCTCCGGGGGAACAGTCTCCGGATCAGGAAACCTCGGCATCTCTACGGTCAATATCGAAGAGAACGGCCGCCGCACTCCGGTCAACTATGTCCTTCCGCCGGGCGTTACCCGTATTCTGGATCCGGGGCAACCCCAATTGCGACAGGAAAATGAACAGTCGCTCTCTCTTAAAATAACCAATCTCGATCCGGACGACAGCCGGGCAGTATATAAGGGGAGTATGTATGACCTGCGTCGGTACAAGAGGCTGCAGATGTTTGTACATGCGGAACGGCTGGCGGAAGATCCCGGCACCCTGCAGGATGGGGACCTCTCAATCTTCCTGCGGCTGGGTTCGGATTACCGGAATAATTATTACGAATACGAGATCCCATTACGACTTACCCCCGAGGGGCAATACAGTACCAATAACCTGCCGGATCAGGAGAAAGTATGGCCGGTAGAGAATATGTTCGACTTTCCACTCGCACTGTTCACCGACTTGAAATTGGCACGCAATGCTGAAAAGGAAAACGATGAAGGAATATCCTTTTTTGTCCCTTACACGCAACCTGATCCCGGGAAGCAAGGGAACAGGATTACCATTGCCGGCAATCCATCACTGGCTGAAGTGAAAGTGCTGATGATCGGTATCAGGAACAACGCAGACAACCAACGGTCGGCAGAAATATGGGTCAACGAATTACGTCTGGGCGAATTTGATGAGAAGGGAGGCTGGGCTGCACAGGGCAATGTGCAATTGGCACTGTCCGACATAGGAACAGTCAGCTTTTCCGGCCGGAAAGAGACTGCCGGGTTCGGTGCACTCAACCAAAGCCTGCTGGAACGGCGTGATGATGATTATACTTCGGTACAACTGGCATTGAATTTAGATATGGGGCGCTTCCTGCCCAAACAGATCAAACTATCGGCTCCACTCTACTTCTCCTACTCTAACCAGCTCACCGCTCCTCTTTACGACCCGTTCAACCAGGATATCCTGCTCTCAGAATCCCTCCAACACTCCGGGACACAGTTTCTTCGTGACTCGATACGACGGATCGCCACCACCGGCATCAAAGATATAAACCTCAGTCTCAGCAACGTGAAGATGGATATCAAGAGTAAGCAGCCGATGCCTTATGATCCGGCCAATTTCAGTTTCACCTATGCCCGCAACCAAAACCTACGTCGCAGTCCTGATACCGAATATGCTACCCTGAAAGATTTCAGGATACAGGCCAATTACGATTACACTCCACAAATAAAAACCTGGGAACCGTTTAAAAACAGTAATGCCAATTCCGGTTGGACAAAACCGCTCCGGGCAATAAACCTCAACTTCCTGCCCAACAACATCCGATTGGGCTCCAATCTTGTACGACATTACGAAGAGGTACAGCTACGAGACCTGAACAGCTCCGCTGAAGGGACTACCCAAACAGAACAGAAGTATTTGTCATTCAGCCGCAATTTCTTCTGGGACCGGAATATTTCCATTACATGGGATTTGACACGTAACTTGAGAACCTCTTTCCGCTCAGGAACCATCGCCGAGATCGAAGAACCCTACTTACAGGTAAACAAGGAGCTTAACAGAAGTGATTACACAATATGGAAAGACTCGGTGATGCAGAGCATTCTCGAACTGGGTAAACCGTTAAACTATACACAGACAGCCGATGTGACCTATACCCTTCCGTTCGCCCACATCCCATTGTTGGATTGGGTCAATTCCAGTGCGGCATACCACTCCCGATACCGCTGGGAGCGCGGTGCCATGATAGCGGATGAAAAGATTGGGAATTTTCTGCAAAACGACCTTTCATTCACACTTAACAGCCGTTTCAATATGGCATTGCTATATAATAAAATCCCCTTTTTACGGGAGATAAATAACCATTTTGCCGGTGAACGGCAGAAATACCGGTCCGACAACCCATCGAATAGACAGGACAATGCCGGACAGGATATTGCCCGATATACTGCACATACATTGATGATGTTCCGAAGCATCAGCATTAACTGGGGATACAAAACACGCAGCGACATCCCCGGTTTTGAAGAAATGATAGGAGATTTCTTCGGACAGCATCAAACATCCGGCGGCCTGTTACCCGGTTGGGGGTTCGCCTTTGGGTTTGAGGGAGGCGAGCGTTTTATCGGGAAATTAAAAAATAGTGGTCTTCTTGTATTGAATGAAAACAATATCACCCCGGCTATCTATAACGAAACCAGAAACCTGCGGTTTGACGCCTCCCTGGAGCCGTTACCGGGATTGAGGATAGATCTGAATACATTGTATGAAAAGAATCACCGGACAGAGATCCAGTACATGTTCGACGACATGCCCAAAAAGAGAGGTGGCAGTTTCGCCATGACTATACAGACTCTCTCTTCGGCATTCGAAAACTCCAAAGCAAACAACAATTACCGTTCACGGGCATTCGAGAAGTTTCTCGAGAACCGGCAGATTATCTCAGAACGTACAAGGCAACAATACGTCGGCACAAACTATCCCGCCGGAGGATTTCTTGCGGGGAGCGGTTTTGAGGATAAACCTTTCGACAGCAATATAGGTGATGTGAGACTCAATTCTGCCGACGTGCTTATCCCTGCTTTCCTGGCCGCCTATACAGGCAAAGATCCCGCATCAATAAGACTTACCCCTTTCCCGGATATCTCTGCGCTACTACCCAACTGGCTTGTCTCCTATAACCTAATGAGGATGTTCCCCCAACTGGGAGAACATATGCAGTCTCTCACCCTCACACATCAGTACCTCTCCCAGTATAGAATAGGATCATTCGAATCTTTTATGAACTGGGTGCCTCTCCCTAATGAGGGTAATCTGGGATATATACGCGATGCGGTTTCAGGCTCTCCCGTTCCATCTACTCCATTTAACATAACTTCAGCCAGCATTCAAGAGAGTTTCAATCCGCTGATAGAAGCACGAGGAGTGTGGGACAATAATGTGAGCCTCCATTTCAGAATCAATATGGGCAGGACACTTAACCTCAACATTGCTTCCTACCAGATTGTAGAAACAAATGACCGGGATTTTGTAACCAGTCTGGGGTACCGTATCCAGCACTTCAATCGTATCATCGGTTTCGGATCCAACTCCATCCAAAGGGAACGCCGCCGGAACTCTCCCAACAGACTGGCCGGCAAATCCCAGGCAGAACATAACACTACATTCACTAACGACCTGAATATACGGCTTGATATCTCACGGAAGACCACCCATGCACTGGTCAGGAGGATTGAAGAAGAATTTACACAGGCTACAAGCGGCATAAGAACCACTACTATCAGTTTTTCAGCCGACTATGCACTAAGCAGATTGATTACCATGCGTGCATTCTTCGACAAGATGATACACCGGCCGCTTGTTTCGTCAGGTTCTTACCCATCTTCAACCACCAGTGCCGGAATAAGCCTGCGGTTTAATATGAACCAAAATTGATGGGAGATTGATGGGAGATGGAGAGAAGGAATCTTGAATTTTGAATCTTGAACCTGCTAAACAAATGCTAAAAAGAAAACTTGACCGGCGACATTCTATTAATTTATGTTGTAAAAAGGGGTTCCTTACGTTTTTTTTTAATTTTAAGGACAAGTGTTAAACAAAAAAGAGGTTTATTTGTTAAATTAAAAATGAAGGGAGACGATCTTTGAAATAAGATTATCACTAAAACGGAGGTAAGTAAAAGAAGTGTATGAAAAAATCGACTATCTGGTTGCTTGCTATTGTGATGTTCACGGCGTTTTTGGTATTGCTGTTCCTGCAAGTAAGATATATGAAAACCAGTCTGGATATCCGTACCCAGCAGTTCGACGAGCAGGTCAACAGAAGCCTGTATAGCGTGATGAAAGAGCTCGAAAAGGATCAGACACTGAGATATCTGGAGGAGGACATGATCGCATCGGAAAACAGGTATTCACAATACAACCGGCCGCAAATTTCACAAAGCATCACAAGTGAAAGTAGTAGTACAACAATTATGCACCCCGACGGAAGTGAAACAAGAATCGAACTGAGCAGGACGCAACAGTCACTACAGCCCCAACAGCAACGGGAGAGTGTGTTTTTATCGCCCAACAGGGGTTCCAGCACCATCTCCAGGACCCAGTACGACATGCAGCAATCGCTTCATAAACGCTACGCGTACGAAAAAGCGCTGATGGATGAAGTTATTCTGGAGATAATGAGTCGTGCAAGCGACGAACCGATTGAAAAAAGGGTAGATTTCCACAACGTTGAAAAGTACATCCGGTCTCAGTTGGCATACAACGGGTTGAATGTTCCGTTCAGTTTTCAGATTGTAGATTTCAACAATAAAGTGGTCTATTCCTCATCTGGGTTTTCCACCAAGCAAAAAAACGCTATCTACACACAGATTCTGTTTCCGAAAGATCCACCGGCAAAATTAAACAGGCTCAGGGTCTATTTTCCGACGAGAAGTAATTATGTGTATGGTGAACTTTCTTTCTTTATCCCGTCGCTTATATTTACGATTATCCTGCTGATAACGTTTATATTCACGGTGGTATCACTCTTCAGGCAAAAGCGTTTGTCTGAAATGAAGAACGATTTTATTAATAATATGACGCATGAGCTGAAAACGCCCGTCTCGACCATCTCATTGGCATCCCAGATGCTGAAAGATGAATCAATACTGAAATCACCCGAAGTGTTCAAACATGTCACCGGTGTAATTCACGATGAGACCAAAAGATTGAGTTTTCAGGTAGAAAAAGTGTTACAGATGTCGCTTTTCGACAAACAGAAAGCCACACTGAAAATGAAAGAGATCGATGCAAACGATCTGGTAGTGAGTGTGGCCAATACGCATGTGTTGAAGGTTGAGAAACTGGATGGAACCCTCGACATTGATCTTCAGGCGGAAGAATCTACCATTAAAGTAGATGAGATGCATTTCACCAATGTGATTTTCAATATTCTTGACAATGCACTCAAATACAGAAAGAAAGATGTACCACCGGAATTAATGATCCGGACCAGGAACGAGGGGAACAAGATCATTATCAGTATTGAGGATAATGGGATCGGAATGAAGAAAGAGGATGCGAAGAAAGTATTTGACCGATTTTACCGTGTGCCTACCGGCAATCGTCACGATGTGAAAGGATTTGGCTTGGGACTGGCATACGTAAAAAAAATCGTGACTGACATGAATGGCACTATCCGTGCCGATAGTGAATTAGGAAAAGGAACAAAATTTATAATAAGTTTACCCGTAATAACACAAAAATGATATGGAAGAGAAGTTAAAAATTTTTTTATGCGAAGATGATGAGAATCTTGGTATGTTGCTCAGAGAATACCTCCAGGCAAAAGGGTTTGACACCGATCTGTTTCCCGACGGGGAAGCTGGTTTCAAAGGATTTGTGAAGACAAAATATGATCTTTGCATTGTGGATGTGATGATGCCCAAAAAAGACGGAATTACGCTTGTAAAAGAAATAAGGACCATCAATACGGAAATCCCGGTAATCTTTCTGACTGCAAAGAACATGAAGGAAGATGTGTTGGAAGGTTTCAAGGCCGGCGCTGACGATTACATCACCAAACCGTTTAGTATGGAAGAGTTGGTACTTCGTATCGAAGCTATCATCCGTCGTGTGAAAGGCAAGAAAAGCAAAGAACAACAGGTTTACAACTTTGGTACAATGTCTTTCGACACTCAGAAGCAAATTCTCACTATTGGTGACACCCAGACAAAACTGACCACCAAAGAGTCTGAATTGCTTTCGCTCCTCTGTGCACACGCCAATGATATTCTTGAAAGAAACCATGCCCTGAAACAGATATGGGAAGAGGATACCTATTTCAATGCACGCAGCATGGATGTGTATATCACCAAATTGCGTAAATTGCTGAAACCTGAGCCCAATATTGAAATTATCAATATTCATGGAAAGGGTTACAAGTTGATTGTTCCTACCGATGAAAATGAAAACGTAGAACAATAGTAACTAATTTTTTTGATCAGAAAAGAGCCGTTCCCTCCGGAGCGGCTCTTTTTATCCATAAAATTTCACGTTACAAATTCGTAACATTAAATTTATTGAGTACTTTTGCAGAACGTACGAAAGGAAATAAAAAAGAAGTCGTATGAAGAATAACAGACGAGAAATGGTAAAGTCTCTCAAACTGATCGCTAAAGATCGTGAGAGAACAAATATACTTCGTGAGTGGGAACAAAAATCCATTGCCTATCTGGTACAGAAAGTCCCTTCATGGATCTCATCCGACGGGCTTACCGCTATCGGATTTTTTGGGAACATAATGGTTGCCTCCAGTTTTGTGATGGGAGCTTTTATAAACCGTTATTTGCTGTTAGTTTCCCTTCTCGGTTTCGTAATCAACTGGATAGGAGACTCACTTGACGGTCGCTTAGCCTATTATCGCAATAAACCCCGCAAGTGGTATGGCTTCTCTCTTGACGTAACTGTAGACTGGATCGGCACCTTCATTATCGGGCTTGGTTATACCATCTATGCTCCGGGATTGTGGAAATATGTAGGTTTCTTGTTCGTCGTTCTCTATGGATGGGAGATGATTACCGCCCAGTTGCGTTATAAGATCGGAGGCCAATATTCCATTGACTCAGGTATCTTTGGCCCTACAGAAGTACGGTTATTATTAGGAACCATTATCACCGTGGAGGTATTTGTCCCGGGCTCCATTCAATATCTCGCCTCGATCGCTTGCCTTGTGCTTTTGATATCCAACTTAATAGAAGCATCCAAGCTCCTCAAACTGGCCGACGAACGCGACAAAACCGATCGGCAAATGAAAGAGGAGGAATATAAAAAGAAACGGACTGAAAATGCTTAAGTGCCAACCTGTAACTTGCACCCTATAAGGAGGGAGACATATGCTAAAAATCCTTACCTTTGTGTCTAAATTCATATAAAAATGACGCATTCAATGACGGGATACGGTAAAGCCGTGGCAGAACTCCCGAATAAAAAAATAACAGTTGAGATAAAATCATTAAACAGTAAGCAATTTGATTTGTTTACACGCCTTCCCTCAACTTATCGCGAAAAAGAAATTGCTTTACGAAATTCATTAGCCCGCTGCCTGGTACGAGGTAAAGTGGATCTCTCCATGAATGTGGAGGTGATTGCCAAAGATGTGACATCGAAGATCGATCACAACGTGTTAAGCCAATATCACCGGGAGATCAGTGGATTGTCTTCCGAATTGAATATTCCCCAACCCCAGGAATGGTTCTCTGTTCTGTTACGTCTTCCGGATGTGATGAAGCAGGAACAGGAAGAGTTAAGTGATGAGGAATGGAATCTCATTGAACAGGCTGTCAATAGTGCAGTAGACGATACCATCGCTTTCCGGAGACAAGAAGGGGAGATGCTGGCACAGGTATTGACAACGAAGATCAACAATATCCGTTCCCTATTGGAAGCTGTGGAGCCTTTTGAAGAAGAAAGGATTGAAAAGGTCAAATGCCGTATCCGTGAAGGATTGAACAGCCTGGAAGGAATCGACTACGATAAAAACCGGTTCGAGCAGGAGATGATCTACTATATTGAGAAACTGGATGTGAATGAAGAAAAAAGCCGACTGGCACATCATCTCGATTATTTCCTCACCACCCTGCAAGAAAAAGAGCCACAGGGAAAAAAACTCGGATTCATCGCGCAGGAGATTGGCCGTGAGATCAATACCCTCGGGTCAAAATCCAACCAATCGGGTATGCAACGGATCGTGGTGCAGATGAAAGATGAACTGGAACAGATGAAAGAGCAAATTTTAAATGTTCTATAACTACCGGTATGGCTCTGAATGCCAATAGCCCAAAAGTGATTTACAATGGCCAAACTGATTATTTTCTCAGCTCCTTCGGGTGCCGGAAAATCAACACTAATAAGATTCTTACTGGAGCAGGGATTAAACATCCGGTTTTCAATCTCGGCAACCAGCCGCGAGCCACGTGGGGAAGAGAAGGATGGTGTTGAATATTATTTCCTTACACCGGAAGAATTCCGCAGACGCATTGCCAACAATGAATTCCTGGAATACGAAGAGGTGTATAAAGATAAATTCTACGGCACGTTAAAAAGTGAAGTAGATCGTATTCTTTCCGAAGGGACAAATGTTGTTTTTGATGTGGATTGTGTTGGTGGATTAAACATTAAAAGGATATACGGCGACCGTGCCCTAAGTATTTTTGTAATGCCACCGTCGGTTGAAACATTACGAGAGCGCCTTGAAAAACGGGGAACCGATGCTCCTGCAGTGATCGAACACCGTCTTGCCAAAGCAGAATATGAGATGAGCTTTGCCCCACAATTCGATGTAATCGTTCATAACGAAGACTACGACCAGGCGAAAGAGGAAGTGTTGAGATTGGTTACTGATTTTATTGATAATGGATAATGGATAATGGACAATGGACAATTCAAAAATGTGGCAGTTTGTTGCTAATTGAAAATTAAATATTTACAGATTAACATAATAATTAATTAACATTCAACTAATTATAAAATCGCAATCAATAATTGTCAACTGTCAATTATCAATTAAAAAAAGTGCTATGATTAATAAACTACTTCTTCTTAGTGGCCTCCTTTTCCTGACACTGACCCTCTTCGGCCAGACTATACATAAAGAAACACGCCTCTATGCCGAGAAGGCAGGTGAAGAACTGAAGATGGATATTTATAAAATTGAATCTGAGTCGCAGCAACCACAGCCATGCCTTCTTTTTGTTTTTGGTGGTGGTTTCAAAGCCGGTACACGGGATGCGGAACTCTATCACCCCTACTTCAACTATTTCGCCAAAAAGGGATTCACCGTCGTTTCGATCGACTACCGCTTAGGGATGAAAAACCAGAAAGCACCTGGCGTATTCAACAATAAACCTATCCGGAATGCTATCGCAATCGCGGTAGAAGACCTCTATTCAGCCACTAATTATTTGCTGGAGAATGCCGAAGCACTATCTATCGACCCGTCACTCATCATCATTAGCGGATCGAGTGCAGGAGCTATTACCGTATTGCAGGCAGATTACGAAAACAGGGATAACCGTCCCTCGGCAGATGTGCTGCCGGACGATTTCAATTACGCAGGTGTAATCTCATTCGCCGGTGCTATTTTTAGTACCGAAGGCACGCCCTCATACACACAACCTCCCGCTCCTACCCTCTTCTTCCACGGCAGTGCGGATAATCTCGTACCATATGACAAGACCCGTTTTTTCAAAATGGGTATGTTCGGTTCGAAACCATTGGCAAAAAAATTCAGGAGTGAACGATATCCCTATATGTTTTACAGTATGGAAGATATAGGACATGAAGTTTCGGAATATCCCATACAGGAATTCCTTCCGGAGATCGAACAATTCATTAACGATTGGGTATTCAATGGTAAACAGTGGATGATTGATATCAATCTCAAAGATATGCTTCGGAAATCAGATACTTCTACTACTCCGGGGAACTATTATAATTAACAATTACAAATTACAAATTACAAATTACAAATTACAAATTACAAATTACAAATTACAAATTACAAATTACAAATTACAAATTACAAATTACAAATTACAAATTACAAATTACAAATTACAAATTACAAATTAATTATCAATAAAACTATACATCTAAGCATTTAGGCATCTAAGCACCTAAGCACCTATCCACTTCAATCAAAATCCTTCTTCACCACATATTTAGAAAACGATTAGAACTGCATGCGCAAATACATTGAGAAATATCTGCTTCCCATCGCAATGATTTTGGGGATTGCATTTCACAGGCAATTATCGGTACTTTCTCCCACTATCCCTTATCTCCTGACAATGATGCTCTTTATCACTTACTGCCGGGTGAGAATGAGCGATATCAGGCTCACCAAATTCCACTACATTCTTCTGACCATCCAATATGTGGGGAGTGCGCTTATCTATCTCGCGTTTCGTCCGTTTAACGAGACCCTCGCGCAGGCAGCCATGATTTGTATGCTGACAGCCACAGCAACCTCAGCACCGGTTGTGACCGGAATGTTGGGGGGCAGTATTGCGGTGACAGCCGCATATGCCATTATTAGCAATCTATCGGTAGCCCTTATAGCTCCACTATTTCTCTCTCTTGTAGGAGAAAGTAATGATACTATCTCATTGGCAGCCTCCTTCTGGCATATCTTCCGTAGTGTTATCCCTATCCTGGTATTGCCCTTCCTACTGGCAATATTCCTAAAAAAAACGGCACCCCGGATACACAAGAAAGTACAATCGGCACAGATAGTCTCTTTCTACCTCTGGGCAGCGGCACTTACCATTGTGATCGGCAACATCACCTATTACGTACGCATGCAAGGTAATGACCATTACCTTATTGAGATTATTATCGGCACCGTTTCACTGGTGATCTGCCTTCTACAGTTTTATTTTGGAAGAAAAATCGGCCGTCGTTTCGGACAAACCGTAGCCGGAGGCCAAAGTCTGGGACAGAAAAACACTGTACTTGCCATCTGGCTCACCCAGACTTACCTGAACCCGCTCGCCACACTCGGCCCGGGAATGTATGTAATATGGCAAAACCTGGTTAATTCCTGGCAGATATGGAGGGAGAAACGGAAAAATTAATGTAATGCACTTGCCAATTCGATGATGTGATGATTGATAATGTGGAAAGGTGCCTGGGTGGTTAAGTGCCTACGTAAGAAAATGAGATTAAAATTGGTAATTGGTAATTGATAATTAGTAATTTTAATTTACTATCTTTATCGCCATAATAAATGAGTATCTAACAAACTCTAAACTTAATTTATCATGCAAAAATTCATTGCTATCGCACTTCTGGCAATATTTGTTTTTCCTCTTCAAATGAACGCACAAGAGGAAGAGAAAGGAGGTGAATTCTCTATCGACATCAATCTCCGACCCAGATTCGAATACCGTAACGGATATTCCTATCCCCGTCTGGAAACCGATAAACCATCGGCATTTATCTCCAATCGTGCACGTATAGGAGCCAACTTCGACAATGGATTTCTCTCCGCCCGGATAGCTGCCCAAGATATCTCCGTCTGGGGACAGAAGCGTCAAAACGATAATGACGGTGCACGTACCACCATGCATGAAGCATGGGCACAAATGCGACACGACGGGTTCTTTGCCAAAATAGGACGCCAGTCGCTCAGTTATGATGATGGACGTATCCTGTCGGAATCCAGCTGGACACCTACCGGCATCTGGCATGATGCAGTAAAATTGGGTTATGAGAATCCGATGAATACAATACATCTGGCATTAGCTTATAATCAGTCACGTGAAAAAACCAACGAGGGCACTTTCTATGAACCCGTAGGACAACCCTATCAGAATATGCAAATGGCCTGGTACCAATACCGGAACCCAACCGGATTTACCGCATCGGCACTCTTTGTCAATCTCGGTTTTGAAACAGGTGATCCTGCTACCGGAAACGAACCGGCAAACAGCAAGAAAGTGTACATGCAGACTATGGGTACCAATATCGGTTACAAAAACAATATCTGGAATGTCATGGGAACATTCTATTACCAGACAGGGACTAACAGTAATGACGAAAAGGTGAATGCTTATATGCTGGCCCTGAGAGGGCGCTACGCGTTCAAACCCCAGCTTTTCCTCTACGGTGGAACAGAATTTCACCCGGGACAGGATCCGGATTCTGAAAAAGTGACCAGGATGGATCTGTTATATCGCTCCAACCACTCGTTTATGGGATCCATGGACTATTTCAGGGGGTACGATTATTATGGCGTATGGGATAAATACATCGGCCTGAACTGGAATCCATGGAAGAAACTGGGCCTGGACCTGAGGTATCATCACTTCTCTTCCCAACAACCGATTGATGTGGATGGAACAAATAAGAAAGTGTTAGGCTCAGAAATAGATTTCACTTTCACCTATCCCATCCGCAAGCATATCATGCTCGAAGGAGGTTATTCCTTTATGCTCGCCACCGACGCCATGCCTATCGCAAAAGACCGCCCCGGCAATCCCGATTCGTGGCAGGATTGGGCCTATGTGAGCCTCACCATCAATCCCACTATTTTTAAAAGCCGGTTTTAAGAAATAAATTTAAAGATCCATTATTACCCGAAATAGAATTTCTCTCGGACGAATAGCTATTTGGGTGGAATTGCCAACTTATTTGAGACAATAAGTTAAGCAACATTTTTAATTAATTGTTTTTTAATATTGTACTGTTTCCAAAATTCATCAATAGTCAAATTACCCAATGCTGAGAATCTTCTTTTATGATTATACCAGGATTCAATATATTCAAATACATCCAAGCACATCTGCTCTTTTGTTTTAAGCTTGGTACCATAAATCAACTCGGTTTTGAAAGATTTAAAGAAACTTTCAGCCACCGCATTATCCCAACAGTTGCCTTTCCCGCTCATGCTTTGCTCTACCCTATGGTACTGCAACAAATTAACGGTCTGTTTGCAGGCATATTGAATGCCCCTGTCAGAGTGAAAGATCATCCCTTCTTTAAACGGTCTGTTTCGGTTGGCCATCCTGATAGCCGGTATGACAGTGCCGGAAGCAGTCAAATTATCGCTGATAGACCACCCAATGAGTTTTCGATCAAAAAGATCAATCACGCACGTAAGGTAAAGGAATCCATCCTTACAGCAGATGTAAGTAATGTCGGACACACAAGCCCTCATTGGTTCTTTTTGATTGAACTCACGGTTAAGCAAATTAGGCGCTACATTGTAATTGTGGGATGCATCAGTGGTTACCCTAAACTTCTTAGAAAGCTTGCTGCGCAATCCCATATTTCTCATATGACGGGCAACAGTTGTTCTGGAAACATTGACTCCGGATGCTTGCAAATCTTTAGCCAACCTGGGACTGCCGTTGCGCCCCTTGGCATCGAAGTATGCATCTTTAATCTCTCGGCTAAGTTCCATATGCTTTTGTTCTCGTTTATTTATAGGGTTCTTAATCCAACGGTAATAACTGCTGCGAGATACACTCAATACTCTGCACATCATCCCAATCGTCCACTCCCTCGAGTTGTAATCCTTTATAAATTGATAAATCAACGATCGCTCGTGGAGATGATGCCTAAGGCTTTTTTTAATATGTCACGCTCTGTTTCAGCCTCTTTAAGGCGTTTTTCCAGTTCTGCAACCCTTCCGGCTTCTCTTTCACGAGAACGGACTCCGTTGCCCGGGAAACTGCTTTCCCCACGTTCCCGGTACTCTTTGCACCAGCGATACAATAGTGCAGGTGATATGCCCAATTCGTGTGCGAGTTCGGAAACATTCTTCCGCTCGAAACTTAATTTGACGGCATTATCTTTAAATGCCTTGTCATAATGTGTTCTTTGTTTTCTCATACTTTGACAAATGTAAGTTTTTTATGCTTAACTTTTTGTCCCAGCAAAGTTAGTAACTCCAGGGATGAATAGAGGGACAACGGATGATACACGGTATAACTGTAATCACCGTGATTCAATAAATTATTCAATTGGAGCTGCAACGTCATGCGAGGAAATTTATAGGAGGCTGCAACATCCATAAAAAGAAGATTCACCGAATGATCGGGAGTTATTTCATTACGGAAATACTCTGCCGAAGCAGACAGGTCTAATCGTCGCTGCATATAATAAAAAGATCCTTTGTGGCTCATATTCCACAAGCCGCTTAATGACGCTACTTGTCCCGATTTGTCGGGATTGTCCCCGAAAGAGGACCATTGCCGCCGTAACTCTCCGTTATATGCCATCTCTGCCTGTCGGGTTAGAGATATGGAGAAAGAGGGTTTTATCATAAGCGTCCGGAAAGAGAAAGGCATCCACACGCCTTCCCGTATCTGTGCCGATTGATTGTACCAATAGGATACCTCTGCCGATACCTTGGTATTGATATCGAAAAATCCTTTTGAAACAACCGTATTTATGCCATACGAAGATTCACGATGCGGTATATACCGGCGAGTCCACCAGAATATATTATCCCTGACACTTTGCTCCAGGGTATGGTTTACCCGGCTACGCGATACCGTCAGATCGGCAGTTACAAAAAACTCCTGCAATGTATTTTTATACTCCGTCCGTAATGTATAAAGTTGCTTGTCGGTAACCGGTATACCCGTTTCATTTTCCATTGTGGTTCGATAATCAGTAAAATAGGGTTTCAAGTAAAATGCCGTGATATCATTGAGTTCTTTTCCGTATCGAGCCGATAAACGGGCATTCCATGCGTAATTTATTTTGTAGTCTGTCCTGAAAGTAAGTCCGGCCAGATATAACACCTCCTTATCCCCCGGGAACAGCACTGCCTGCAAAGGTGCCGACATCCTGAACGTAAGTGATTTGAACAGATACTCATAGGCAGGGGTCACCCACAGGCGATGATGATTCTTCAGATTGTTCAAATCGACAGACGCTCCGACGGTATAATGTTGTCTGACCTCTGTCCGGCGAATGATCCATCCCGATTCTGCACGGGCATACAATCCTTCCAACAGCATAGGCTGGTCGTGACCATTCAATTGCGCCTGCCGATCATAACCATTAAATTTCAACTGCTGCCAACGACGCCAGTAACCTAAAACCGACCTCATCTGCCATATATCCTTATTGGCCAACGTACGGGTAACACTAAGATTATCCTGCAGGGTAAGCGATTCCTCCCTTTGATATTGAGAAACATGATAACTACCACCAATTCCTGTATTACTCCGATTCTCTTCAAATTGGAAATCGAGTTTATTGCGCAAATAGTGGGTTACAGCATTGTCCTCATAATCAGCGAACAGATTCAATAACCTGCCTCTCTGATAACTGCTCTTGTTCTCTTCAATCATCAGTGTATCATTCGGATTAAAATAAGATGTAACCGAATTTACTTCCTGTTTAATATGATCCTGCGTATAAAAGGCATTCATTTTCAACCGCGAATCCTCGCCTAAACGGTACAAACGATTGGCTGTAGTAAGTGCAGCATCATCAAAAAGCCACCGGTTTTCCTTCAAAGGTGCTGAAATAGTACCGGAGTACAACAAACGGTAATCAGGCAATCCGGGCATATCATCGATTCCTTTGTCTCCTTCTTTAGTGATACCGTTTCCGGTATTGGATAACTTCAACGCATAAAGGGACTGGCTTTTCCGGGCAATCTGTAAAGCATTCGCTTCTGCCTCATACAAAAAACCTTCACTTGAAAATCCTGCCGACACCTTGGGTTTGAAAGTCCATTTATCTTTGAAATTGTCCTTGAGTTTGATGTTAATATCGGCAATATCTGTTGGTATTATCCCTGCCAGCGATTTAATTCGTTGATGGTTATCCAGTACCTCCACTTCTTTTACCGACTGTGCGGAAAGATTCCGGCTTACACTCTTGTAGCGGCTGTCCATCAAATCCAGTCCCTCTACATACATTGTCCCGATCTCCTTTCCCCTGTACTGGATCTTCCCGTCGTCATCCACCTGAATACCGGGCAGGCGTCTCATCAGGTCTTCGACCGTTTTATCATTTTCCCTCAAGAATTTCGAGGCATCATAACGTATCGTGTCACTCCGTCCCCATATCCTACCCGGACGAATGGTGACCTCTTTCAACCGGATAGGCGAAGGTACCAGTCTTACAGTAAAGTTTGACCGGTCTCCTATTCTTTCCGAAAAAGACTCATAACCCATCGAGGAAACCGAGAGTATAAGTGTATCAGCAGGAACATTGAGAGGAATTAGGAATTCTCCTTTTTCGTTACTGATGGTAAACGCCACTGTACGATCGCCCCTTAGTACCACCACATTTGCCGCCTCCAGTAATTGTCCGGTTGCCGCATCGTTGACCGTACCGGAAAGTGTCTGCTGGGCGTTCCCCCGAAAAGAACTAAAAAATGCCCATAAGACAATGAAACATAATATCTGTCTATACATGAGATTGATAGAGATTGATAGAGATTGATGAAGATTGATGAAGATTGATGAAGATTGATGAAGATTGATGAAGATTGATGGGGCTAGGTAAATTCTTAACTTCCAACTTCTAACTTCTTTTTCACAACGTCTTTATTCTTTACTCTACAAATCAATTGATTTCCATCGGATTATAGGGATTGCTCATTTTTCTGATTTCGTTCCCCATATTATCTTTCACGGTAATTGTTACATTGGGTGCATTTACTTTAATATATCCTTGAGGGTCGGCATTATAACGTTCATGCAACTTGTTCAACTCTTTACGTGACACTTTCCTGCGTGTAGTCTCCGGCATTTCAATAAAAGAAGTAGTCCGGCTCTGTTCAATACCTGTAGCTATAAACCGGTAATGTTTTTGCGAATCTTCCGCTTTCAGGATAAGACCGGGTAGCCCATGCAGTTTCCAGGGGCCGTCGCTACGAGGAATTTCAGTAGTGAACCATACTTCATATTCCCGCCCGTAAAGATGGGCTACCGCCTTTTGGCAAGTATATCCGCATACAGTAGCAGTGTCGGGATGGATAGTCCAATCAATTTTCGGCATCGGTTCTTCCACAACAAAGTTATCCGTCGCCATCCGGTCGAGTAATGTCAGTTGACCCTTAGGATAATTCTTATAGATACGGTGGGTAATCACGCCGAAACCATACTGTTGCAAATGTTCGTTAATAATTTGTTGTGATGCCCTGGATTGCACATCTGCCCGCAACACAGAATCGGCAATAAAAGAAGTATAAGAATAATATTCCGATATATTTTCTCCCACACGCAGCATCATTGTCTCTTTCGTAAGATTCTCGGGATGATTAGGGTTTTCTACAATGGAGACATCATACTGCACTGTAAAAACAAGTGAATCGACCGCGATCAGTTTACTGTATGAGTTGAGATCAGGAATTGTGATACGCTGGGCTGAGACTGACAATCCTAATAAAAATAACCCTGCAGGAAATAGTATTTTCTTCATATTATATCTTTTTTATCATTATCTGTCCGGCAAAAGTAGCAGTTCATCAGCATCAACCGACTGTTTTGATATTACTGAAATATTACTGATGCAAAAATCGTAGGGTCAAAACCATTCTATCTTCGTGTTAAGCGGTATATTTGTTTCGGATTCAGGATATACAACACTATGAAATCAGGCAAAATAAAATTAATCTGGTCATTAAGTATTACCGCTGCATTGTTGGTGATCCTTTTGCAAGGATACTGGCTATACAACCAATACCGGTTTACACTCGAAAAAAAGGCGAATGAGACAACAGGGCAAATTTTGCTGGCATGGGATGATTACAAGACATGGCAAAAAGCAAAATTGAAGAGTCAGCGTGAAAACCTGCAATCCTATAATACGAATCTTAACCAAAATACCTCTACCATTTATGTTTCCGAAATGAAAGAAAATATTACGGACTGGACTATTTCCATCCATACAATAAAAGCTACCGGCGAACCGGTAACACAACTTTCGGAAGACAGCATTAACAAACCGGAAGAAGATGAACAACGCAAAAATCTTCTCAATCAAATAGAAGAAAATCTATTCCTGACACAGACAACAAACACGGTACAAAAAGACTCCGTAAAAGGGTGGGAAGAGAAAGTGCTGCAAACCGATTCTACTCTCGTGAATACCTTCCGTTTCAGAACTTCAGAAAATCAAAACCTGGTATACGATGCCGTAGACCTGTTCCTTGTCGATATAAACTCTCCATTTAAAATAAGTGATGTGGACAGTATCGTACAACTAAAAACGGAGAACCTAGCCAGCCGGATCGATACGTTATCATTGCCGCCCGACTCTGTCTTATGGCAACCGAAAACAATGAAACAGTTGTCCATTGCAAATCCTTCCGTTACCGTGGAAATCCCCTATAATGTACTAAAAAGAAAAGTAGCCATAATAACTGTTCCGGTAGCTCCCGCCCATATCATCAAAGCAATGACGGTACAGATCATCATAAGCATCATATTGGTTTTAGTGCTTATCGTCTGCCTGCTGCTCCAGGTACAGACCATCACCCGGCAACAACGGATCAATAAATTGAGGCAGAATTTCGTCAATACGACCATTCATGAATTGAAACGACCGGTACAGACACTCAAAACCATTGTTTCATACCTGCAACAATCTTCTCCGGAAGAATCGGAAATGCTGAACAATGCCCGCATCGAAACCGATAACTTTACCTCTTATTTGCAGAAGCTACGGGACGTAAACCAGGCTGAAACAATTGCCGGAAGCCTCCACCTTTCATATTTTGATTTCACTGTTGTACTTACCGGTTGTATTGAAAACGTACAGAAAAATGCGGGAAAACAATTCCACATCGAAACCGATTTTCCCGGCACTCCTCTCCCTGTTACTGCTGATAAAATGATAATGAACAATATTGTGATCAATCTGCTGGAAAATGCGATAAAATATTCGGGAGAGGAGCCGGTTATCCGGGTAAATGCCGGAATTGACGACAATGGACTGTCTTTCAGCATATCGGACAATGGGATTGGTATTCCGGCCTCGGAACAAAGCCATATCTTCGAACCCTTCTTCCGTTCAAAAAATGACTACGTGGCATCGCTGCCCGGCATGGGACTCGGGCTGAGCTATGTAAAAATGGCGGTGGAAGCCCATCGGGGAACTGTAGATGTCCTGTCCAAACCCAACTATGGCACCACCATAACCGTTAAAATTCCCCGACAATGAAACCATCCCTGAAAATACTTTTTGCCGACGACGATATCAAATATGCACTTTTGTTGAAAGATTTCCTCACGCACAACGGTTACAACGTCACTTATGCGGGGAACGGACGCATTGCCCTGGATCTTTTCAATGAAATAAAACCCGGTTTGGTGCTTCTGGATGTGAATATGCCTGAGATGAATGGCTTTGACGTTGCGAGAGAGATTCGGGCGAAAGACAACAAGGTACTTATCTTTTTCCTGACCGACCGAAGCGATAAAAACGACAGGTTAAAAGGATTTCAACTGAAAGGGAACGACTATCTCGCCAAGCCGTTTTATCCGGAAGAACTATTGGCCCGGATAGAAGAGCGTTTGGGTAATCCATCCGAAACGAATCAAAAAATTTACAAAATTGGGAATATCTCATTCCACTATACCACTAACGAACTGATTACCGGAAATACCAAAACCATCATCACATCCCGCCAGGCCGATATATTACGTCTCCTGGCAGAAAACATCAATGAGACGGTAAGCCGGGAGCTCCTTCTCAACAAGGTCTGGGGTACCGATAATTATACCAATTCGCTTGCGCTAAATGTACAGATAACATATCTGCGACGTGCTTTGCAATCCGACAAATCCCTGAGAATTGTATCGGTAGTGCGAAAAGGATATATGTTGTCTGTAGGATAATGTTATTTGCGGGATGATTACCGGCTTCTCCGCTCCAATTTGATTGTTTGCCCGCAATATTGTGCCACGATTTCCCTATGTGTAATAAATATCAGGGTTTTATCCTTGGTTTGTGAAATAAGACGCTCCATAAGCAGACGTTCAGTTTCCTTATCCAGTGAAGAACTGAATTCGTCCAGCAACAGGATATTTCCCGGTCGAAGTAATCCGCGTGCTATGCAGATACGTTGCGATTGGCCTTCACTTAACCCCGCCCCTCGCTCTCCGCAAAGGGTATCCAGTCCATCGGGCAAGTCATATACGAAATCGGCTACTGTTGTCATCAATACTTTGCGGAGCTCCTGGTCTGTAGCATTCGGATTACCCAACAGCAGATTATCACGTATCGTTCCACTAAGCAAAGTGTTTCCCTGCGGGACATATACCAGATTACACCGTGTAAGCGGACTTGCTTCCAGTTCCTGTGTGGAATTATATAAATAGACCTTTCCTTCACGGGGTTGCAGCAAGGCCAGCATCAGGCGGATAAGGGTGCTTTTACCTACCCCCGTCTCACCCATGATTGCCGTACGGCTCCCGGGAGTAAAGTCATACGATAGATGTTCTATTATTTGTCGGTCACCATCGGGATAAGCAAATGAAATATTTTCGAGACGTACCCCAACCTGTCCATGAAGCATCTGTTGTTTGCCTTGTATTTCAGTGGTCAGGTCATCCAGTTCGTTGAGTCTTTCGGCAGAGGTAATAGTATGTACTATCGAAGGTATATACTGGCTGAGTTCGACCAGCGGGCGCTGAATCTGCCCGACCAATTGTAAAAAGGCGGTCATCATACCAAATGTGATGGCTCCTTCGTAGATGCCTCTTATCCCCCAAAGAAAGGCAATGAGGTAACCGGCAGCAAATCCGGACATAATCAATGTACGGGAAAAGACGGTGAAATTCGCGCGCTTTATCACACGGTTATACAATATGGATTGAATGGAATTTAGCTTAGTAGTTACCGGTATGTTCTGTCCGAGTGTTTGGATCAGCACCTTATATTGCAGTTTCTCCTGTATATGAGATTGTACCCGGCTATCCAGATTACGTATCTCCTCTGTAAACCGACGCATGCGCTTCACATATATCTTGCTCAATACCAAAAAGACCGGCATAATAAAAATAAGCGTCCATGCCAATTGGGCATTGAGTCTAGTCAGGAAAAGGAAGGCACCCAGGAACTGGAAAGAGGTTACAATTACTGCAGGCAACGATTTACAAATACCTTCGGCAACTACACGCACATCTTCTTCGATACGGTTGACAGCATCACCACTATGAAAACTCTCCTTCCCATTCCAGGTACTGTCCATCAGGCGGGAAAAAAGCTTATACCGCCATCTGTTTTTAAAATATATATCGTTCTCTGCTTCCATGCGATTTTTCAATGCCGACAGGATAATTTGACCAACCATAGTGGCTATCAGCAACACAATATAGTGGGCCATATTACCCTCTATGGAGCGGGTAGCAATATCGATCAGCTGTTTGGATATCCATACAAAGAATAATCCGGCACAAACATTCAGTATGCCAGCCGAGCTAATTAGTAGAATACGAAAATGTATCCCACTCAAATATCTCCCGATTTGACGTATACTATTGATTGGCACGGTTCAACCTTTATTTAAATTTATCATTCACTATCTGTTGTATCCCAATGACCAAATAATAGAGATAGTAAAGTCCCACATTTCCACCAATTGTAGAAAATAAACACAGCGCTCTCCGGTTTTTCATCCTGAAATTGTGAAACTTCCCGGATAGATAACCGGGGGGACGTGTTTTCCATTTCGGATCATAACGCCCAAAATTACCCAATGACAGAATATCTTTCAATATTACTTTTTGAGAGACATCCCTGAATTTATCCGTATAGAAAGGAAATTTTTCTTTTGCAAGGCCCAGTTGATGTACAGCTATACAACCAAAAATTTGCCATACACGCAATAACCGGAAAGCTTCGAGGTCATTTATCAGTTCCTGACGGTCTATTTGGTCATGGAATTTATGAAGATAGATTACCCAGTCACTCAATTGGCGGCACCCTATTCCATCCGAAATAAAATGATGGAAAGCATGATAAAAGATATATAATGCATCAAAATTTGCCGGCGGAAGCAACACCTCTGTATTATTCAGCTTCCAGACCTTTAATCTATTCCCATGTAAATGGTATTGTGTCCATCGCTGAAATATTTTATTTTTGAATGGGTCAGGAAATCTTTCTACTATACGATGAAATTCAATTTCCACACCCTCATGGTCGAAATGAAAATGTTTATGGCTTTCTAATGTGTTACCTGATACAATCCCCTTTTCAACAACCAAATCGCAAGCTCTTTTGTAGTCTTTCTTTCCAATATAAAGATCTATATCGCCACACTGGCGACGGGCGGGATTCGGATAATTCTGCGCTACTCCCTGCCCTTTGAGTAATATGGGATGGATGCCTTCAGCCTGTAATAAAGCTATTATCCGGATCAATCGGTCATTCAGCAGTTCATGGCTTTGTTCTATTCGGATAACCGTCCGATAGAGTTGACGCATGGTTGCAGCAGGAGGCTGCACATCTTCCGGCAAATTGGATATACCATCGAAAATAATACCACTGACAGTTTGCATGGCAGCTATTTTCATAATTGCACCCCAATCTGTATCACCTGAAAAAAGAGATTTCTCAACCGGACTTTCCCATAGTCCCGATCGTAGCAAAGCGAAAAATTGTTGCTCTGTGCGGCTCATTCTTCTACAATCCCTGCGTCAATCCAGCTCCTTGCAATATCGTTAGCATCGGTCAATGCCTGACCGACAGGTATGCCATATTTCGACACCAATAAATCGGCCAGGGTCTTTTCATCGAAATCCTTTCCTTCCACTTCCTGCCACAAATAAGCAGCAGAACTGTTAAGCGAAATCAATTTATTAAAATCTATTTGTGCCAGTCCTTCACCGGCTACAATGTATTCCTTGCCCACGGTGCGAAGTTTAAAACCTTGTTTTATCCTCATACAGTTGTTTTACACTTTAGTTTTATGATGGAACATCCCTATAACATTGGGTTACCTGCTATATAATTCGTCTGTATATGGCTAACAGATATCTCCTAACCGGCAAAAGCTTTCTCCACAGGAGAGCTTTTCTATACTCTCTTCTGCTGTGGCAATCAACCGGTTTTCCCTTATGGATAATAGTTCTTGCCAGACCGCAAATATTTTCTTTATAGCACCGCTCCACTCCGGAAACATTACCATCTCCCATCAGGATTACCTGTTCATTATCCATCTTCAGGATACGGTGCAGGACAAATTGCTTTGAACCAATTTCCGCCAGCACTATATCCCCTATATTATATACCTCCCTTTTTTCCAGCACTACACTATCCCTGCCTCCTACAATAAAAGGGAGCATACTGTTACCCTTTGCCTTGATGGTAACCTGCTTACCCTCCGAGAGCATCTTTGCCACTTCGAGGAGCATTACTTCATTGGGTAGTGTGACACTCCTCATTACGCTCCTTTTATTGTAGTAGCCGACAATTCTGCCGCAGCCTTATCGGGCAGGCAATACAGCCGATAGCAGGGGACCGTACTTACTAGTTTTTCCACCGTACGGTGTACTCCCGATGCAATCTCCTCTTCCCAACGCATACTCGAACAGGCCGGAAACACTATTGCATAAGCCTGTAACAAAGATAATGCTTTAATTTGATTCTGTGGTGCCTGTTCCAACTTTACAATCCCTTTCAGTAAAGCCTTTTCATTGCGGTAACAGGGAGTCTTACCACTCCATGGTGTACCATAAACAATGGGATTCCCATCAATAATCCGTACCACCGGATTGTCGTCATTCAACAGTTCACTTCCCTCTATATAATCCAGCCACAACCGGCTATGGGTACTCTTTCCGGTACCGCTTTTACCCAAAAATATAAATCCATCAGTCTCATTTTTAATAACTGACGCGTGCATCATCAGTGTATCAAGGTTGGCTGTGGAAAAAGCATAGAGCAACATTAAGCAGTTATTGAGACAGAAAAAACGGTACTTATCGCCGGCAGGAAGTTTCACCTGTGCCACCCGAAAAGCAGCATCGGTATCCATCGTGCAATAGTCTCGGCTTCCCGGATAGGCAATCCGAAAACGAAAAGATCCGTTATCGGGCTTGAATACGCCAATGAAAGCTATGTCGTTATCAAACTGCCCCACTTGTTTGTAATCGAGTTCATCGGAAAGATTGTCCACAATGGAAAGAGAAAAGAGGCAATCACCGGTCTCCTTAGACACACGAAAAGGAGAGTAATTGGTTAGACTATCCTCCTCTAAAGATTCATTAGAAAAAGATAGCCGGAAACGATGCCCGGCTACCTGATAGAAAAAATTGTTCTTCAAAATAATGAATATCTATATGCTGTTGGTTCTTCTAATTAATTACCTACTCCCATCCGGTCAGATTGAAATAGTAACTCTTCCCTGCTTTAAATCCATTTTGTAAGACGGCATTAGTGTTTGAAAATATCCGCAAAAAAGCCGGATCCATTTCTTCATCTTCCGAATTTACATATATCGCTCTAAGATACAATACATCATTCCCTTCAAATGGATCAGTAGCCAATATCGGGATAAAAAAGTCAAATTCTTCAGTCGGGGCACTCTCATGCATATTGATGGTCACAGTGGATATCTGCCAATAAGTTGCGGGAGTCAATGCATCGTCATCTATATTTTCCAGATAACCTTGTGTATTGAAAAAAGGTCTAAGATCTTCCGGAATAAGACCATTTACTCCTCCATTTGCCACTTTAGCTATCTCAAATCTGGATAATTTAGGGAACAACGGCTGGTTCTCATTCCTTAAATGAATCCGTAAAATACCTCCAAGCTGTTTATACTGTAGGCTGATAGGACTCGAAGCTCCTTCATCCTCTATAACTACACCCGTCGCTTTTGCTTTCATAAATATATTTGGAGTCAAATAGGATGACGACTCTTCATTTTCAATCGGTGCTATAGAAACCATTGTAGCCTTGTAGAATTCACCGCTCAAGGGATTACCATCTGGACCAGTGACCACCCCCAGGGTCCATCCTGAAGCGGGATAAAGCCCATATACGGTATAGGATCCTACTTCAAGACCTTCAGCTCCGTCTACGGGAACAAATTCACACCGGCTTGGTTTTTCGTTTTCTTCAACAACTGCCTGGTAAATAATTTCGATGGGGTCGTCTTCAAGAATTCCATCTTTATAGAACAACAACTTCACCTGATCACCGTTACTCCAATAAAAACTTTCACCGTTTCCTACAGGATCGTCGTTCTCTTCAACAACACCTGCTCTTGTAGTGGTTTCTGTGAATTTACCAAGATTTCCCTGAATTGTGGGCAAATATGTTTTCTTTGCCTCCGGAACAGATGATTGGGGAATTTCATCGTTATTACATGAGGTTACCAGGAATAATGCAGAAATTCCCATGAGGTAAAATATTTTCTTCATTTTAGTCGATTTTTTAATTGTTACAAATTAGTTCATTCTCCTCTGATTAAAAATAATGTAGAGAATAAACTACGGAAAAACTCCACCATTATCCCATCCATCACTACTACTTTGCAATATGGGATGTTCCATCTCCATTTCAATCACTTCGATTTCAGGCTTTTCATAAGCCACTTCCACTTCATTTAGTAGATTGTTTTGAGCTTGATTTTCTTTCATTGTCTTTTCTTTTATTAGTTAAACATTCTAATTAATAATTATCACCTTTTACCAGCCCCTAGATAAGGGTAAAGTACGGAAACTTCTGCTATGATTCGAATTAGAACAAAATAGATATCACTTTGTTCACAAAAATAAACAAATAAATTGAATAAAAAAGACAAATGTATAAAAAAAAGTACACCTCAAAGTAAAATCGTGAAATATTTCCCCATCAGGTCGTTTTTCCCAGTATCTTATCCATAACCCAATTGGCGCGGGTAGCCGAAATGCCGGTGCTGACAGGCTCTACCCCATGGCCGTTCAGATAGTTGACAATGCTTTCAACAAGATAATACTGGATATTCTCGGGATTCTCTTCACGAAACTCCTGTATGCCTGCGGCTGTATACAGGAGAATGGGTGCAAAATCGAAAGTGGCGAAGGTAAGCCTCCCTTTTGTGCCGGTTATATCAATCAGGTCGATCCGGCTGTTTTTCGGTGCGGTAAAACTCCAGCTTCCACTACCTGATAGCCCGGATTTAAAATGGAAAGAAGCACTTACACTATCTTCCACTTCATATAATCCTCCCACGTTATTGGTGAATCCATATGCATCCGTAATCTCTCCGAAGAGATAATCGAGCAGATCAAGTTGATGGGATGCCAGATCGTAAAAATACCCTGCACCGGCAATCTCTTTTTTCACCCGCCATGGCAAGGAGTCACGATTGTAATCCTCCTTATAGGGAGGAATGGCGAAGCGGATTTGTACAGTTGAGATGCTGCCTAAAAGCCCGTCATCGATAAGCTGTTTCACCCTCAGGAAATAGGGTAAGGTACGGCGGTAATAGGCCACAAAACAGGGTACCCCGGTCTCCCGGGAAACGCGGTTTATCTGAAGGCATTCCTCGTACGAAGCGGCCATCGGTTTTTCCACATAGACCGGCTTACCCGCTCTCATGGCAGCTACTGCATACTCTACATGCGAACCGGGAGGGGTAGCAATATACACTGCGTTTACCGACGGATCGTTGATCAGGTCATGTGCATTATCATACCACTTCCCTATCCCATGCCTACGGGCATAATCCTCTGCCTTTTGACCATCGCGGCGCATGACTGCTACCACATCCGATCCTTCTACTTTACTGAAAGCAGGACCGCTCTTCTTTTCGGTGACGGCGCCACAACCGATAAATCCCCAATGTATCATAATTAATTACAAATTACTAATTACCAATTGTCAACCAATTATAAGTTTTCAACTTTTCCTCTCCAGTCTCCCTGTTTCCCTGTCTCCCTTTTCACTTTTCATATAGGAAATTATACCCAAAATACCGAGCACTGCAAAAGCAATCCCGATATACAGGAAAACAGAGGATACACCATCCGCCTGTCCGTAGGAGTGCATCCCGCTAAGGAAATAGTTAACTCCAAGAAAAGTCATCAGGACGGAGGCGAAAGCAAAAACTGAGAGCAGGTTAAAAAGCCACAGATTGTTCCATTTCTTCACCAGGTGTAAATGGGTCACCATGGAATAAACTACCACGGTGATCAGCGCCCAAGTCTCCTTGGGATCCCATCCCCAATACCGGCCCCATGACTCGTTCGCCCAGACGGCTCCAAGGAATGTACCGGTAGTCATCAATACTACTCCCACCAACAACGACATATTATTGATGATACTTAACTCCTGAATGCGGGAAGATAAACGCGGACTATCCTTCGTAAAAGCCATTATAGAGAGATTAGTGATGCCGAGCAGGAAACTGATACCGAAAAATCCGTAGGCAGCCACGATCACAGCAACGTGAAACATCAACCAGGGCGACTTCAATACCGGTACCAGTGTATTGATCTGCGGATCCATCCAGTTGAGGGCAGCTACAAACAGGATAACTCCACCAAAAAGCGTGGCAAGTGCACGTGTGAGTGTACTTTTCCGTCCAAAGATAAAGCCGGCCAGTACCGTAGCCCACGACACATAGACCATAGTTTCATAAGAATTACTCCATGGTGCATACCCCGAGATATACCATCTCATCCCCATACCAAACATGTGGCAAAGGAACAACAACATGATACCCACGGTCAGGGCCATAGCCACATAACTCTTCCATCGCTTTTCGCGCAACAATTGCATCAAAGCGATAACAAGCAGCAATCCTCCACAGATAAAATAACCGGTTTTCACACGGTTAAAGAGATCCATCTTGTTATAGCGGAACTCCGCCTCCAATTTCTTCGGATGAATCAGAGAGGCTTTATCATTAGCCAACTGGTATGACGCGATCACATCCAAGGCCTGGTCGGCTTTGGACCAGTCACCATTTCCCAGCGCTTGCCTTACTTCCTCAAGGTACTGTTCGAACGACCGGATAATGAAGAGCGAATCCGTTTCTGAAAAAGCGGAAAGATCATCACCCGGTGCATACCAGGTATGGGAAGGATCCTTCGGATCGGGGTAGATCCCAAACAGAGTATGGTTCAATAACTGATAGAGAATACTCACTCGTTCATCAAGTTTGACCAGCTCTTTTTCAGAGAACATTCTCTTATCCGCCGGCTTATGATAAATCTCCTGCAATTGGGGTAGCAGCCTGTAATTTCCCTGCTGGTCGAAAAGATGATAATAGGGTACATATTCTTCGGGCAGGTTATAACGTCTACTGACTTCTTTATCGGATAAGACGATGAATGGCACCTGCATCCACATCTGCGGCATAGCAAGTATACCCAGCAAAAACTGATCGGAATTGAGATCGCCGAATGTCTGTTCTTTATGTACTTTGCGGAGAATCTCTGAAGAGAAAGTATTCATCGGCATAGTACGTCCCCGGAATTGTACCGGCAACTTACCGAACCGGGCCGCATGCTCCGTCGGTATCCTGTTATGCTGTACCGCGTCGTCTATCAGACCGTCAGGCATTTCCTGTGAATAGCTGTATACAGCTGTCAACACAAAGATCGTAACGAGTGCACCTTTCCGGACTTCCTTTAATCGCTGCTGCAACTTACGGAATCGGGAATCAGGCATAAAAAAGATAAGGATAAAACCTGCTACGAGCATGAGATAGCCGGCATATGTCACAGTACGTCCCGCCACATCCCTGTTCACCGAGAGGATGGTACCCATCTCATCCTGATCGTACGATGCCTGAAAGAAACGGTATCCCTTTACGTCCAATACGTTGTTCATAAACACTTTTTCCTCGCGGACCTCTCCGTCGACATGTACCAGCAGATCGCTCTCGTAGGAGGAAGGGCTCTGCGATCCGGGATAACGGATTAACCTGAAATCCTTGAGTTCCAACACAAAAGGCAAAATTTCCGTCTTTACTCCTTTGGAGGTATGCATTACCATCTGGTCAGTTTTCTCACCTTCACGGATATGTACCTGTCCTTCTTTCCCAAACAGGAAAGTGGTCAATGCTCCTAAAAGAATAACCACAAGGGCACAGTGGATCACCACCATGGCCCATTTTTTTCTTTGGATAAAATTACGACTGAAAAGAATCAGTATAAAATTCATCACCAGCAGAAATTGAAGGAACAAAAACAGTGGTGAATAATAGACCAGCATCTTGGCAGCCTGCGCCCCCATCCATTTTTCGATAAAAGTAGCTGTTGCCAAACCAATCGCATAGATCAGCAATAACACGATAGAGGCTTTATACGATGAGAGAAAACGTATTAATTTTTCCATAGTGATTTTTGACAGGGATGTTTATTTTAGTTTATTTAGCAAAAAATGAGTGAGGGATTGATTCCCTTCACTCATTTTTATTTATGCAGCACTATCTATTCGTCATGAAGGATAGTCTCACGCTTCTTCCCACTGTTTACGAAGTAATTCAAGGGCTGCCGGCACTACTATATTACGATCTCCCTGAGCACCGCATTCAAAGCTGACATACTTGTCGTATCCAAGCATCTTGAGCCCTTTAAACCCCTTCACATAGTCATCTGCATCACCATCTTCTCCGGGCATGCTGCGCCGTTTACGGCTGGCCATATGCACGTGTTGCAGGTAATCTCCGGCAGAAAGGAAGGCAGCCATATCGCAAGTCTCTTCCCAGGTCATGTGCCAGAAGTCACCCAAACATTTCACTCCCGGATTATTTATATCACGGCAGATAGAAGCGGCATCAGCCACCTGACGGAGATAGAATGCCTCCTTGCGGTTCAGCGGCTCGAGAATAACAGTCGTGCCATGTTGTTGTGCAAAAGTGCCCATCTCGTCAAACTGCTCACAGAGGAAATCGCGTGTCTCCTGCGTGTGGGGCATCACCGGAACCTGGCTGTTAAAAGCAGGTACAATGATTACACCTACTGATTCGAGTTCACCTGCGGCAATCATCAGTGCTTCCATCGTATCACGGCATTGTTTCCGGATCTTCGGATCGGTAGAGAGGATAAAACCATCAAAACCGGCACAGACGGCACTCACTTTTATATTTCGCCCTTTGAGAGCGTCTTTCATCTCCTGTAATCTCGCAAGCATAGGTTTTCCGTGAGGTTCAAAGCCCACTACACCATGCTTTTCCATGAAATCGAACTTCTCATTCAGGTTGGCTCCGGGAGCGGTTCCCTCCTGAAAAGAGATATTCAGTTTCGCCTTACTCTTAGAGCAAGAGTCTCCCTTTCCGTTTGCCGAAGCAAACGAGGTACATCCACCTATGGCCACAGCTGCTGAACCGGCAAGGGTTGTTTTTAAAAATCTTCTCCTGTCGAGTGTCATAATCGCAATTTTTTATTTTCCACTTCCCGGTACGGGTACCGTAAATCCGGACATATCCATTTTACCGATATTCAGGTCGGCGGGAGTGTAATCAAGCGGAGCAGCAGTCATGGCATCCCAGGTCACTTGCTGTCCGGTATAGGCTGCTTCACGCCCCATGATTCCAGCCATATTCGACACAGCCGTTTCAGATGCCTGTTCGATTGGTTTGTTACCCCGTATGCAGTTAATCAGATTGACATGCTCCAGGGTATAGGGATCCGTTTGCTGGAAAGTGGCCTTTTCAGCCTCACTATCATATTGCCAGATCACATTGCCGGCAAGATCCTTAATCACATGTCCACCATTGCTCGACCATGATCCTTTCGTTCCCTGGATAAATTCGCTCACGTTGTTGGCACAACCATTGATCTGGCGGCACATACTGTGCATATGAATACCGTTCTCCATGGTGAAGTCGATACTGAAATTATCGTACTGGTCACCCGTCACACGACGTTGGCGTGAACCAAAACCGACTGCACTGACAGGTTTCAATCCGGAGAACCAGGTAAATACATCAATATTGTGGACATGCTGCTCCACGATATGGTCTCCCGACAGCCATTTCCAGTTCACCCAGTCGCGTACCATAAACTCGAAATCGTTCCATTGTGGTTGACGGTCGCGATACCACAACTGAGACTGGTTCCAATAAACCGTTCCACCGGTAATTTCACCAATAGCGCCATTCATGATTTGTTTGAATGATTCCACATAGCCGCGCTGATGGTGGCGTTGCGTTCCGGTAACTACGGATAAGTTCTTGGCCTGCGCTTGCCTGGCTGCAGCTACGATGGTACGATATCCTGCCGAGTCTACACAGATCGGTTTTTCCAGAAAACTATGTTTGTTTTTCTCTACCGCATATCTGAAATGTTCAGGACGGAAGAAAGGAGGAGTGCAGTCGATCAGTACGTCGATATCGCTATCGATCACCTGTTTATAGGCATCCAATCCCACAAAGCGTTTATCGGCAGGAATATCGATATTTTTTTCGTCCTTCAGTTTCTCTGCCAGCTTGTCGACCTTGTCCTGGAACACATCACCCAAAGCGACGATAGTCACGCCATTGGCTGCATTCAAGAAGTTCATGGCTGCTCCCGAACCACGTCCACCGCAACCTACAACACCTGCTTTCAGTTCTTTTCCGTCAGTTGCCAAGTCAGGAAGTTCGGGGATATAATAAGTACCAGGCTCTCTCAAAGGCGCATTACCCTCTTTTCCTCCACCACTACAGGATGTCAGAAATCCCGCGGAGCCGGTACCGATCACTCCGACTGCTCCCGCCACGGCAGAAGTTTTCAGAAATGACCTTCTGGTTAGATTGTTTTCTTTCTTCATTACTTTGATTGTTTTAGATTATTGTTTTAGGATTTTTTATTGTTATTATCACTTCTCCACCATTTCACCTTACCACTATAAGTCCGGTTCACATACTACACGGAATCCGATCCCTTTTATATCGGAATACCACCAGATACTCTTTGGTTGTTGCGGGTCCGTCCTCAACCATGCTTCGTGTTGCGTATGTCTACGGCTCGCACTCCGCACATCAGCCGCATCGGAAGAATAGAGTCCTCCACGTACCACCCATTCGTCACCTTCGGTCACGCGGGGATTATGTGTAACTCCTGACCGTTTAGCATATGCTTGCGGATCATATTTGTCAGCCGTATACTCCATCACATTACCCAGCATATTTTTTAATCCGAAAGGATTGGCCATCACTTCGGAAGGAGGCTGCGTACGTCCGTTACTATTTTTGTCATAGACCACATACGAGGTGATACCGTCGGTCTTCGGCTTGAAAACATTCCGCATAAATCCCTGATCTGAAAAATCTTTCGGACTTCCGGGAAAGAAATAAGGTGTTTCCGTACCTCCACGGGCAGCATATTCCCACTCAGCCTCGGTAGGGAGACGGTATTTCTTACCGGTCTTCTCCGATAACCACTGGCAGAATGTTTCGGCAGCATAATGGGTCATTGTAATAGCAGGACGGTCACCTTGTCCCCACCCCTGGTCGGGATAGCCGAATGGAGGCGTAGGACCTGATATGGCGTCTACTCCCATTGCATTCAGGTTGTTCGCATATACCGTTTCAGGAGGAGTACGCCCTTCGCTCATCGTCTCCGCATAGAATGCCCAGTACATATCCCAGGTGGTTTCTACCTCCGCCATAAAGAACGGACTCAGAGATACCTCATGCTGCGGCGATTCGTCCGGATTGCGGAAAGGTTCTTTTTCCGGACTTCCCATCTTGAAAGTACCACCAGGGATTGCGATCATCTCAAACGAAACTGCCGTACCGGGAATCTGCTCTGTATAATTGGCAAAACCGGTGACCACCGCCGGCTCCTTATAAAACAAGCTGGTATCTGCTGCTGCAGCTCCGGTCATGCCGGGAACGCCAACCATCTGCCCATGGGAATAGTTCGGGTTGTAATGCCCTACATCCAAATGGCAACTGATACACTGCAAATCGAGCTTTTCCGCATTCTCCTCATAATAAAGATGTGCCGTAATACCATCATCGCTGATTCCTTGTGGAAAGAGATTTTGGTGACATTTTACACAAGACTCGTTAGGAATATATTTCACAGCATGTTCCAATTCCGATTTTCTGTCCCAGTCGATCTCTGCAGGATCCTTGGTAAGGTATCCCCACAAATCACGCACACCCAGCGATATCTTTGCCGTATAATGCGCCCAAGTGTCGTCTTTAGGCGGAAGATGGCAGTCTACACAGTTGACCATCACTCCACTTGAGTTGTTCACATGGACCGACAACATCCAACTTTCTTCTGCATGAGGATGCACGTGGCACATCATGCAGGATTCATTCGTGGAAAAATAGACTGAAGTCTGGTACAGGGCTGCAACAAAAACAATTCCGATGAATATTCCGATGAGAAGGAAAAAACCTTTTCGTTGATGCAATTTTTTACCTGTTCTCTGTTCCCTCCTGGCACGTTTCGACATTGTAGTTCCTGATAAAAAGTTTTAAATTATAGTTTTTATCTATATATTGCTATTATTTGCCAATAAAAGTACGAAATTTTATTCTATTTAAAAAAATGAATCTATAAAAAGTACTTCTTTGACAAAAATTATCTTTATTCAATCCATTTAAACCATTTTGTATGGTTATCCTTGCTTGCTTCTACCATCGTTTCCACAAATTGCATTCCCCTGACTCCGTCGTAAACGGATGGGAAATCGGTAATGTGCCCATTGGGGACTTCCCCGTTTCTCTTAGCCATTACAGTTAAAGCAAAGTTCCGGTAAATATTGGCAAATGCTTCAATAAAACCTTCCGGATGTCCTGCAGGTGTTCTGGTATTCCATTTGGCAATATCGCTCAGGAATTCGTTATTCCCCATATAGAGTTCTTGTGTGGGTTTATCTCCCCATCTCAGGATCAAACGATTCGGGTCCATCTGCCTCCATTCCAATCCGCCCTTATCTCCATACACACGAATACGGATATTATTGGCTTCGCCAGTAGCGATTTGAGTAGCCATCAGCACACCGGTCACACCGGTCTCCAGACGGAGTAACGAAGCACCGTCATCATCCACAGGACGTCCCTCCACATAAGTCTGCAGATCGGCACATACTTCCTGAACTTTGAGTCCCGTCACATATTCGGCAAGGTGCCAGGCATGGGTACCTATATCTCCCATACAACCTGCTTTACCGGTAGTGTTGGGATTTGTTCTCCAGCCGGCGTTATTTCCTCCTTGTAATTCAATACGCTGCGACAGCCATCCCTGTGTATATTCCACATACACTTTTCTGATCCTGCCCAACTCACCGCCGGCAATACGTGCCTTCGCCTCTTTAACGGCAGGATAGCCCGAATAGACATGTGTGAGCGCCAGTACCAGACCGGTCTCCTCTACTTTTTCCCTGAGTTTTACTGCCTCTTCGAGGGAAAAGGTGATCGGTTTGTCGAGCACAACGTGAATACCTCTCTCCAGGGCCATCATGGCAGGTTCAAAATGCCATTTATTGGGGGTTACGATGGTCACAAAATCCATCCGTTCTTCTTCTGGCAACTCCATTTCGCGTTCAAACATTTCATGGTAGTTGTCATAGATCCGGTGATCCGGAATGAAATATTCCCTTCCGGAACTTCTGGATATTTCCGGATTGGCACTGAAACAACCACAGACCAGTTCGATCAGGTTATCCATAAATGCTGCACGACGGTGTATAGCTCCGATAAAGGCATCGCTCCCACCGCCGACCATGCCCATTTTGAGTTTTCTTTTCATGAAAAAATGGTATTAACTAAGAAACTGTTTAAATTTTATTGCAATACTGTTTTGAGTTTATTTTGGGATAGATTTTTTATTTTTTTCTTGCAGATTTAGCGGGCTAAATCAAAAGGAAAAAGTGAAAAAGATGCGCAAAAGAGACCAAAACAGTAGCAAAGAAAAACAAAGAACTCAATTATAAAAATATTTCGGTAAAATTTAAACAGTTTCTAATAATTAGTAAAAAATAAATCCAAATTTACATCTTTTTATCGAACGGACAAAATAAATATAATCAATCGGATAAAGCCGGAAATCTGTCCTGTCCTGAGATAAGTTGCCACAAGATGTAAATCAACTCATAACAGGACAGAATAGTTGAAAAATAATTAGTCCATTCCCGGATTTTGAACCAGATTTGGATTACGACGAATTTCATCCTGATGGATAGGGGCAAAATACATCTTATCCAACCATTTCCGGTTCTCACGACTGGAGAGATCATTTACATAATAGTAGTAATCATATTTCTCTTCATTGTGAATATACGGTTTATAAGATGTCTGACCCGGTTTCAGGATACCTTCTACAATAATCCCCGTCAAAGGTTTATTACCTGCTTCCGGAGCGATCATCCAACGGCGAACATCAAAATAACGATGTTGCTCATAGGCGAATTCTGCACGACGTTGCTGACGCAGGAAATCACGCATATCGGCCTGGGAAAATTGTTTTCCACGGGCAGCCAGGGTAGATCTGGTATCTTTCAACTCAATACGTCCACGCAAGATATCCAGCCACTTTGCCGCTTCCTCCAATTCATTCAATTCAATACTTGCTTCTGCAGCGATGAGGTACATTTCGGCCAAACGCATATAAACATGCGGTACGGTTTGCCTGAAATACTGTGCATCAACGGAAGTGTCGATCAATTTCTTCTCGTAATAACCTGTCCATGACCCATTCCAGTCTTCGATAGGTCCCTGACGGGTATCCACACCCCACATTGAGCGTCGGACAACTCCATCACGGTATTCAATTTGCACATCACCGTCGGTCACTTCATATTTACCTGCCTGCAGGGTTCCCAGAGGAGTAGGATCCAACGTGGCGGCATCAGCCGGACGCGGACGTCCCCAGGTATTCCCGTCGGTAGCTACAGTGGCATAAAAACGAGGTTCACGACCATTATAGGGATTTCCTTTCTGGAATTCTCCGGGTTTAGTCATCCCTTCCGGCATAGTTCCATCCTCGAATTCAAACGCCATTACCAAATCCTGTGTTGGCGTAGTTCCTGCCCAGTTATGATAACCATTCGGTCCATGCCATAATCCCATATTATTCGCAGCTCCAATAGAAGTGTGGTAATTACGGACAAACATTTGCTCGCTGTTTTGAATATCCGTCATGATAGCTTTGAATTTCTCAGCCCTTTCAGTATTGATGCCTCCTCTGCAATCGATCAGCTCAAATGGGCCATCCTCAATCACTTTAATTGCGGCATCCCTGGCGGCACGATAAGTAGCCATACGATCACCGTCGAATTGATTAACAGCCAAGGTATTTACCGTGCGGTCCGCATACAATGGGCTGGCAACATGCAATAAAATACGGGCTTTCAATCCGGTTGCCACGAACTTGGTTACACGTCCCCATTCCCCTGAACCAACGGTTTCAGGAAGATATTCTTCAGCCTTTTCCAGATCGCTTACGATAAATTCCAGACATTCGCGCATGGTATTACGGGGTTTTTTCATCTCTTCTACCTGGTCAAGAGAGAAGTCTTCAGTGACAATAGGCACCCCTCCGAAGCCACGTATCAGTTCATGATACATGTGTGCACGCATATAATAGGCTTCACCTTTCATACGATTCAGGTTAAATCCAACCTTTTCCGGCACATTGTCAATGTTATTGATAATAATATTGGCATAACGGATACCTCTGTATCTATTTACCCATCTAAAAGGATTGTTATTATTGTCATACCATTGAAGGTTGGTCTGTGAAATAGAAGCAGCTTCAACAACATCTTTTTGCCCATAGTTATGGGTAAAGTAAGCATCGTCGGTCAATCCGTCCAAAGAATGTTCTTGCGCACCCGGATGTATGTTATTGTATAAATCATTTACAAAAGCTTGCGTCAGAGCTGCATCGGTAAAGACCATCTGCTCCGTATAGGAAGTAGAAGGTACGATATCCATAAAGTCCGAACAAGAATTGAGGACAATGGCAAATCCCAAAACGATGATGGTTATTATTTGTTTTATATTTCTCATAATCTCTTATTTTTAGAATGTTATAGATACACCGGCATTCCATATACGACGCTGTGGATATTCGCGACCCGTATCATTGGCTTCCGGATCCTGCACTTTTACATTGTCTATTGTAAATATATTCGTACCATTTACATATACACGCAAATCCTGGATTCCTGCACTGCGGACAGCCGGAAAATTGAACGTATATCCGATTTCCATATTTTTCAGACGCAGATAGTCGGTTTTGAACTGATAGTAAGTGTTCTTCTCGTCTGTTCCCTGTTTCGCCCAATATTCATTCTCGCGGTTATAAGCACGCGGATGTTCCACCATGGGGTTCTCTTCTGTCCAGCGGTTTTCATACATGAACTTATAGTAGTTTCCGGCTTCACCGGCTCTTTCACGCCAGATATAAGTAATACCGCCTGTGGCTCCCTGGAACAATGCCCTCAAATCGAAGTTATTCCAACTAAGACCCGTAGAAAGGCCGAATACAAAACGTGGCTCCGAGTTTTTGTCGGAACGGACACGGTCATTCGCGTCAATTTTCTTATCACCATTTACGTCTACAAATTTGATATCCCCGGTACGTGCATTGGCCCAATGCGGATAGCTGTCCAGTTCTTCCTGTGTATTGAATACACCGTCGGCAATATACCACAACTCGGTATTTACCGGCATTCCGGTCCTTTTCTGATAATCGGGTATACCGGGGGTTTCATCCCAGAATAACAGTTTATTTTTTGCATAGGTCATATTGAAAGAAACATCATATTCCACTTTACCGGCCCTGTCTGCCCAGGAAATTAATCCTTCTATACCTCTGTTCTCCATTTCACCGATATTTTCTCTTGGAAGGGTAATCCCTGAGATCTGTGGCAATGAAGCGTTTCTGTAAATCAACATATTGGTACGCTTATGGTAGAAAAGGTCGGTCTCAAGGCTTAATCTGTTATCCAGGAATTTGAATTCGAAACCAAGGTCATACGTAGTTCCTACTTCCCAGGTAATATTGGGGTTGGGAGTACGCGTCGGATATAATGTCTTCTGGAATGTTGTTCCAAACATATATTCAGTACCGAAACCGTAGGTATTCAGGTATTGAATAGATCTGTCGAGATTTCCGTCGGTATCCAACAGATAATCGCTACCGGTTTGGGAGACAGAACCACGCAGTTTAAAATAGTTGATGAAACTGAGGTTTTCCTTCCAGAAATCTTCTTCGGATGCACGCCATGCGGCAGATACCCCCGGGAAGAAACCATACCGTTTGTCTTTCGGGAAGCGATATGAGCCGTCGTAACGATATACAAACTCAAACAGGTATTTTTCGAGATAATTGTAATTCACACGTCCAAAGTAGTTGATACGGCTTTCTTTCCAGGAATAGCCTTCTGTTTCCATATCGGTTACCGAACCATTATTTATTTCATCCAGTGCATCTGAAATAAAATATTTACGGGTTGCCCTTACCCTGCGCCATTCGTTACTCTGTGCTTCAACACCAAGGGTCGCGCCAAAATTATGGTCTCCAATAGAACGGTCGTAGTTGACTACCAGGTTGGTCATCCAGTCTGTCTGCTCGTCTCTTCTCTCTTCCAACACCGGTTGAGAAACCCCTTTTAATGCAGGAGTCAACTTGTGTTCAGGGTTACCATCCCAGGTATAGAGGGTAAACGGAGTCTCAAAACGGCGCCTGTTATTGAAATGTTGGTCATACGACGCAGTCCCTATAAGTGACAATCCTTCAACGCCAGGGACTTTAAGTGTCGCCCTCAGTGTATTTTGGATATAATATGCTTTGTGAAGATCTTTCCCGGTTGCCGGAGTGGCACGCACTACCGGGTTATCTCCGTACTCAATATCCGGCCCCGGTTCCCCGCTTGGCCAATAGGCGGGCAAGATAGGTTTACTACGCACCATGGAACTAAAAATATCCGTTGCTCCACGTGCCGGATAATTGGTTACCTGCAAACGGTTTACGTTACCATAGGATATATCAAAGTGATCGTTTATTTTCATATCCAGATTGACACGTGTACTGTACTGATCGTAGCGATTCGCTGAATTCTTATAGATACCATCTTCTCCGTTAGCAGCCAGACTGACGAAAAACTTGTACCGGTCGCTTCCCCCGGTTATGCTCACATCATGGCGATACATGGGAGAAACATCTTTAATTGTTTCTCTATACCAGTCTGTGTCGGGATGCCCCCATGGATCTGAACCGTCCTGCCATAATCTCAGATCTTCCTGGGAATAGCGTGGCTCACGTCCGGAATATTTATCAATCTCATTGACCATCGTGGCATACTCAAAAGCATTGGCCAGCTCGGGGATACGTGCGGGTTGCGAAAATCCCATATTTCCGGTATATGTAATTGTGGGCTTTCCTTCTTTCCCCCGTTTGGTGGTAATCAAAATAACCCCATTGGCGGCACGGGAACCATAGATAGCCGCTGAGGCATCCTTCAACACTGACATGGATTCAATTTCATTAGGGTTGATACGATTCAATCCTCCCGCACGTCCGGGTACTCCGTCGACTACAATTAACGGATCTTTAAACCCAAGTGAGTTCACACCACGGATACGAAGGGTTGTTTCGCCGCCGCCGGGTTCATCTGAACGTTGGAAACCGATTACCCCCGGCATACGTCCCACCACGGCATTAGAAAGGTTAGTAGTGGGAGATACCTTGAGTTCATTACCGGACACACTCGCCACAGAACCTGTTACGGTCACTTTCTTCTGCACACCGTAACCAACGACAACCAGTTCGTCGAACATATGTGTCTCTTCTGCCAGGATTTGATCTATAACGGTTTGTGTTCCCACGGCAACTTCAGAGGTAACATATCCGATATACGAAAAAACTAGAACGGAACTCTCTCCAGGCACCTCTAATGAGTATTTACCATCAATATCCGTTACAGTCCCAGTAGCAGCAGCATTTTTTACCACTACATTCACACCGATCAAAGGCTCCCCGTTCACATCGCTTACGGTTCCCCTTACGGTCTTTTGCGCCGATACGGAAGCCGCAAGCAACACAAAAAACAGGCACATTAAAATTTTTGATGAATGTTGTTTCAATTTTGTTTTCATTTCATTTACAGTTAATGTTTCATTCATGCTTCAGTGATTTAAATAATTAGAAAGAATTAATTTTCTTAATGACTAACTGATTACATCTTTTCAGGTAGAAAAGGTCTCTGATCTATCTATCCATAGGCAAAAAAAATTAATGAGGTTTATACAGATTTACTCTTACTGTTTTCTCTGAACAGCGCAACAAACCCGACCAGGATGACAACAGCCATAATAAAGGGTACGATCCAGACAGAGACCCAATTATATGCACCCTGGGCAGTAGTATATTGATGGACTACATTTCCCGCAACCAGTGTTCCAAGATATTTCCCCACTCCATAAGTGGCAAAGGCGATCAGTCCCTGTGCCGAATTCCGCAATGACGAAGGCGCTTTTTCGTCTACAAACAGTTGCCCGGAAACAAAGAAGAAGGTAAAACAGAACCCGTGAAGCGGTAACACCGCATAAATGAATCCGGTTTGCCCCGTATGCGCTCCAAGGGCAAAAAATCCATACATCAGCACCCACGCGACAATAGCGGCAACAATACTTCCCTTGTAACGCAACTTAAGGAAGATAAGAGGGAAAGCAAAGAGGAAGATCACTTCGGCAACCTGCCCCATACTCATGGCAGCAGCGGCATTATTGATCCCTACGTTGACTATGAAAAGATTGGTAAAGGAATCATAGAAAGCAAGTGGAATACAGGTCAGGGCCGAGAATACCAACAGTACCAGAAACGACCGGTCTTTGGTAAGTTTAAAGGCATCGAAGCCGAGTATCTGCCCCACAGTCACCTTTTCAGCACGTTTTTCAGGTGCCTTGTATGGCAGTATGAAAGCATACAAACCGGCCAGAAAAGATATACCGGCGGCGATAAGGAAAGGGGTCGACAACGTTTCCAGGTTCATCGAACTGATCAGTATTCCGGAAACAATCCATCCGAACGATCCGAACAACCGGATACGGGAGAATTCTTTCGACGGTTCAAGCAGGTTGTCAAAAGAGATGGAATTGCACAGCGACATAGTAGGCATGAAACAGATGCTATACAACAACAGTACAGGGAAAAACAATGAAAAGTCATTAATTTGGGTCAACCAGACCAATAACATTGCTCCTACTATATTTAAAAATGCCAGGACCCTGTTGGCGGAGAAGAACCGGTCAGCAATCATCCCCACGATTACAGGGGATATAATGGCTGCTATGGCAGCGGTACTATATGCCAATCCGATCTGAACTCCCGTAAAATGAAGTGTTTGTCCCAAATAAGTACCCATGGTTACATACCATGACCCCTGAATAAAGAACTGAAAGAACATCATCAGGGATAATTGTGTTTTCTTGTTTCCGTTTCTCATAATTAAATTCATTATCATTAATTTGTTTGTCAGATTAGAGTAAAGTTTCTTTTGACTTGATCGTTCCTAAAAGACAAAACACTCCTAAGCAGCACATTTGCATAGCTACGGCTGCTTGTAGAATATTTTTTCGTATAAGGCATAAAAGGGTTTCGGCAAATATTAACAAAATATTTGCCGTCAGGAAGAAAAGAAAAAGAGGCTGAAAAAAAGAGTCTGGAGTTACATATAAGGAATTGCCCCCGTTAACTTTAATTAACAAAAAAGGAAGGATTAAATTTATGCTCGTTCTTCTCATCGAATAAGACTTTATCATTACGGTATTAAAACTTTTCCCTTTTTAAATGGGTATAAAATACACTTATTCCGCAAAGAAAATAAAAAAAAATTAAACAATAAAAACATATAGATAAAATTTATCTATGCAAATAAATTAAAAATAACACAACTAAAATATTGCCAGCAATCATAAAGCCACTCCGAATGTATTTACGTTCTTTATCTGAAGGATCACAAGCAAACCGAGCAACCATTCGGCCTGATAAACGGATATACCGTCAAATGAATTATAACCGCTGTTTTTCAGCAAAATACTACAGAATACAGGAAATGCACAACGATTGATAAAGATTCATTTTCCGGAAAACACGGGATGTCTTCCGGATCGGGACAATACAGATCAACTACCCGATCCACCTGGAATAAAACCGACCAGAAAATAACAAATTCGACAAAAGAAACTAACGGATTCCGGATATTATCACAGACAAATATATGACAAAATATTTGTTTTTATTAGTTTAATTAAATATATTTGGAGCATCGAATTTAATTTTTTTGATATTAAAGTTTCATTAGTACTTTAATTTATAAATTTCACCTGCAAATTGCTAATATATTAAAACAGACAATCATTCTTTCATTTTCGGGTTTGAATTGAGTATGCATAATGACCGGACTTAATTATAAACCAAGAGGCCGTTCAGGTGTTTTCCGGCTTGTGGAGGTCTGTTTTCTAATCTAACCAGCTTGTGTTTTCTATAAAATTCCTGGTAAGCCTCGATATATAAGGATCAGGCTGTGAAGCAAGTTTTTCCAATCGCTTTTGTATTGACTTATTCTCTCTTATCGATTTATCAGTAGCCATTTGCTTCTCAATGATTCTAAAAATATGATTAAGGGCTCCCTGGCTGATATCACCGGCATAAAACAGATCAAGCAAAAGGATGATGGCATCCGGAGAGACATCGTCCACTAATTGCATTTTATATATAATCTCATATTTTACTGCTGGCCGCGCATCTTTGATTAATCCTACAAAACGGGGTTGTTTTTTCAGATCGGTTAAATATTCAGGAGTAATCAACGAAATTCCCTTCTCCGCAATATCTTTGTTTTCGGAAGTAATGAAATCTAAAATCCGGGATTCAAATTCAGGGAAATATTTATTCTGCTGCCTGATATTCTCCAGTGCGAATAATTGCTGGTTACTATCCCCATTCATCAAATGCTCAATATATCCCGGATTAATTCTCTCTTTTAACAGGTCATCTATATAAGCTTTCGTTTCACCATATACCGTATGCCATAACGTATAACAGGTAAATACCGCATCGTCAACGACGTATTCTTTCAGCGAAGGAGCAGTAGCGCTTGAATATCCGTCGACCTCAAAAATCCCCTTCTCTTCCTTATCGACTTTCTGTTCCACCGTCAGGTCTTCATAACGGAGATCCTTTAAAATGGAGACGGTATCGGCCATAATTTCGTCCAGCCTGGTATAATCCTGAAGGCCAAAAGGAGTATGGTCTGATTTGGTCAGAGGGTCATTTTCATCCAATTGTATTCCTAAATAATGGCCGGTTCCATCCCAGAAAATCCACAACCGTACCATCCTGCAGATACCTGTAGTGCATATATCTTTAAAAAAATAACGTCCGAACCAGACAGTTAATCCATTCTGATCCTGTAATTCTATGACTTTATTATCCGATAAACTATCTTTTGAATTTTCGAGAAGGTGAGTAACAGTAACACCTTCCATTTTAAAAAAATCTTTTTCGGGAACCTGTAATACCGGACTACCGGGCGGATACTTTGACCCGCCCAATAGTACAAGACAAAAAAGAATGAATAATTTAATCCTTATCATAAGGAGGAATATCTATAGTAGTTATTTTTGGCCCCAATGATCCGCCTAGATTATAATTTTGCATATCCTCCACATCATATTTACCCACACCTTTTTCCATCAGCTTTTTCAACTCATTGAGATGGTTATTATAAACACCGCGTGGATTTGTATTGTTCTTTGCAGCTACCGACGCTGCCATGCCTACCACTTCTCCCATTATACCAGTAGTACGCATTACCCTTATAGTTCCTAATGCAACATGCGTCACACTGATATTCCTTCCTGCCATGAAAAGGTTGTCGATATTCCGGGAATAAAGGCAGCGATAAGGTATCGGATAAGGATGAATGGGTTTATGCACAGCAATAGACAAGAACTCATTTTCCGGGAAATGCTCCGTGTTTTTGGGATCCGGATAGTGCAGGTCAATTGTCCATGTAGTGGGTGCAGATGCATCGGGATAAATCACAAAATCGGTCAGATCCTGTTCTCTCAGGATATGATCTCCAAGTAACCGGCGAGATTCTCTTTTACCTGCGACATAGGCGACCCAGTCTAATTTTCGATTGTTATATTTCTCTTTCTCAGCACTGAAATTCTTCAACCACGACCAGTTGGAATAGACCACCAAAAGACCATAATCTCGGATCCGTTCAAATTCATTGATCTGGTCATAATTCATGCCGGTTTCCCATGTCCATTCACCCATAGTCACTTGTTTTACATTTTCGTCGTTAAATTCCACACCGTATTGGAATACCGGAAAATCGACAGGTTGCTTTTCTTCTGCCGAATACCATTGCACAGATGATCCCATGGTCATCTTATCCGGTGTTTCAGGAGCAGTCGGTTCCCCAAACTCATCTCTGGACTCTCGCCCCATCGCGTAATCGGCTCCGGCAAGAAACCCGATTGTCCCGTCGCCGGTACAATCTGCAAACAGGGGAGCGGTAAAGGACAGTTCTTCAGAGGTTTCAATATGCCGTGCGTACACTTCGGTAATAGAAGATCCTTCTGTTTTGACGGCAAATGCCCGATAATTGGTAAAGAGCGAAATATTCTCTTCTGCCAGCACCATCTGCATTTTTTTCTCATCCTCGTAATAATCTGCCGGCTGGGCATTCCCCCCACGTGAAGGGCCGATTTCCTTGACCACATCACCCAATGCCGGATAAGGTTCTACTTTAATTCTTCCCCCAAGATGCACACGCACCTCCGAACTGTTGTTTCCTCCAAGTACGGGCCGATCCTGGATTAACGCGACTTTTAATCCTAATCTTGCAGCAGATATGGCTGCTGTGGTTCCGGCCACTCCGCCACCTACTACCACCAGATCAAATTCACCCGCTTGTTGCGGTTCTTCGGGTATATCCAGCATCTGTTTTCTGAAATGACCCAAAGTTGTCAGTTCGTTTGGAGGAGATATGTTATCCTGCGTAAAATAAATTGCATCCACCCGACCGTTAAATCCGGTCAAATCCTGCAGGGTAATCACATTTTCCTTTTTCCTAATATCTACTTTTCCTGCTTTTTGCCAATACCATTCATTCCCAGTACAACCCAGTACCGATCCTACTTTCTCCCCATTTAACCTGAGTTGGAATTTTCCCGGCCCCTCACCCTCATACCATGGTGAAGTCCAGTTAAATGTACGGACATATACATCATATTTCCCGGTTGAGGGAAATTCGACAGATATTTCCGCATCGGCTACCGGCATGCCCATTCCATGCGCCATCAGGTAAGGTGATCCCATCAGATCCATAAACTGTTGATCGACCACCCAACCGCCTTTCTTACTGAAATTCTCAGCTTCCACCAAAAGAGAAGGTGATTGTGCGATTATCACATTCGCCACCATCGCGAACAATAAAATTACACCGTATTTTCTCATAATAAATGCTATTTTATTTATATTCCAACCATGTGGTTACGTTTGTATCGGTATCGGAAATAAACCGTATCCAGCGTGCCTGAAAGGAAGGGGAGAACTGATGACGTTGTTGTTGTCCCGGTTCTACGGTATAAACCGCATATTCCATCCAGTCACCATTTCCCGTCGGATCTACCTCGACTGAGATCTTTACCGCCTTTTCCGACGAATGAGACAAGGTTAATTCCCGTTGATCATAAAAACCGATCAGGTAAGGATCAGAAGCAACCTGTGCTTTTACATCTGAGTCTACCCACGGGCCTCCTTTTCCTCTTGGTCTTCCTAATTTCCAAAGGTCATCGATGACGCCTGCCCATACGGCTGCTTTGCCGTCTTGCGAAACAATAATATGCGGGTTCCCCTTTCCTTCCTCCGGAGTAATACCGGTCAGGATAAGCATTCCACGGTAGGAAGCATAGTCATTGATACGGTAATGATGGGTAGCTACCGGCCGGATCTTGGCATACCCGTCCGCATTCTCTGCCGGCAGTTCGTAAAAGGTTCCATGGCAACTGAACAGATCCCGCTCAGTGGCGACTTCACGGCATATACGCAACAGTCCTTTATCGGTCAAAGAGCTGTAAGCATCCTCTCCCAATGGTAATCTCCAACGCCGGCTTTTATCATCGACCACGAGAACGGACCCTTTCTCTATCTCTACTACCTGGTGGGGTATAGCAAACCGGTCACGGATAAAATCGGCTGTCGTAATGTCCTCTTTTCTTTCCAGTTTCAGTTCTTCTCCCATTTCATAATATCCGGTTTCCCACACTTCTCCGTCGGTAGTTGTATTCGCCAATACGCCGAGTGCGCGGCGGTTTTCACCTAAGCCGTATAACAAACCGCCCAGATTAGATTCCGACCCTACATCAGCCAATCCCTTGAAAATTTTATCCGGAACAGTACTCCTTGTATCGTTATCTTTATAGGTAAAGGTCAGAGTAAGTGTAGCCGGCCTGTCCGGTTTGGCACGTACCCACTCACCTGTTTCCGATGAAGAAAAATCAATATGGATTGATTCTCCGGCAGCCAGTTCTATACTTTTCAGCATGCTCCATTCATTATTTCCATTCTTATCTGCTTCATAGGTGACGGTTACCGGAGTTGTCCCTTCATTTCTTATCCAGCTGCTGCGATGCGGCCAACCGGTAAACAGGAACGGTTCTGAATATTCATCCGCATTTACCTTTTCCCTGGCCCAAACGGCTCCTCCTGCCGTAGTAGGCCCCAATTTGTCCGGTATGGCTACGGAGGTAAACCAGAGGTTGGAATTGGATTGGCCGGGACCCTCAATATTTCCTTTTGCCTTACGTTTGTTAAGAAATTCCCTCTGGGCAGAATCATCACAGCCAAAGACCAGTTGGTTGTCCCATCTTGTAAAATCACCGATCACTTTCAGGTAAGCGGAACGGGGACGAATACCGGCACTGGTTCCCGCTGTGAACGTACCTGGAAAATTCCAGAACATACCATGCATCGTCATCAGATAATCCGATTGCGTTTCCGTGCCTATATCGCGAATACGGGGCCATTCGGTATTCCATCCGTGTGCACCGTCGTAACTATGACTTGCTTTCGGTAAACGGTAAAAACTCCATCCCTCCGTCGCATCCCGTACACCGAGCAGAAGGGACTTATGGTCCCACCCCGTCGCCCAGATCGGGTCAGTTTCAGGATCCGAATTACCATATATTCCTCCGGGGCCGGTTACTTCTACGAACTGATTCCGTCGTACTAATTTCCACTCTTTTCCATCCCATTCGGAAAGGGATCCGGCCTCCACATCAAATTTATGCAACGCTTCCTGTGTCGCTTCCCCATTATTGGAATAGACCAGTACTCCCTGCCCCGAATAAAGGCCTTTACCATGCGCACCGGGCAACAACGCTGCTTCCTGAGCCATTTCTCCGGGCTTGCGATCCACATTACCATCTCGGAATAGTTCTTTCACTTCCAGCGTATTTACATCCACTTCATAAAATCCCTCTTCCATTGTGCCGTAGTAGATCTTATTGGCAGGGTCTGTCAAATGACACGCGTTCCCCGTATGCCTTCCGGGCATAACGGTATATGGAATAACACGTACGTTCCCTTCCGCGCTAATGGCATAGGGTCCGATAAAAAGCTGGTTACTTTCTTTGTGTATCATCCGGTTGGCAGGAGTACCACCGATACTTTCGTCGCGGACTATCTTCTCCAAACCGGACGTGATCTGGTATAATTTGTCGGATGAACCGTAAGGCAAATGAGGGCCATAGGTAATCACCCACAGGCTCCCCGCCCAGGGGACCACTGCCCCTGTACCACATTCGCCTTCGTCATTATAATAAGCTAATCGAGGATAAACACCTGAAATAGAACCAGATAATCCTGTATTATTTTTTTGTGTCGTACATGCTAAGATCAATGTCGTTCCAATTGCAAAAAACAATTTCTTTAAGCCCATAAAATTTCTAATTTAGAAAATATCAGATCCCTCAAATTTAAGAATATAAATAGAGGGATCTATATTTATTGATTAATTTTTACAAAATCTTAATATTTTACATACACATAAAGTTCCATCAGTCGCACCATATTATTCGGATATATCGGAACGAAAAGCCTCACCTTATCGGTTACAACCTCTTTAGGAAAAACCAGTTCATATATTTCACCCAAGTAGTTTTCCACTTTCGAAACATCAACCCATTCTCCATCTTTTTGTACCTGAAATGTAAAATTGGGAAGTAGAAACTCATTGTATAAATGTTTATGCACTTTGAAAGAATATAGACTATACTCTTTACCCAGGTCAACTTCAATCCAATGCTCCAATCCCTCACCCGCAATGGTAATCCACCTGGAAGCCGTTGAAATTATACCATCCACAGCTTTGCTTCCATCATAACTATCATTCAAATTGCTACTGGTTTTTACAGGTTTATGTAAAGCTACATTTTGTAGGATTGTCAATGGCACAGAAGCAGTAAAAAAAGTATCGATAGCTATAGGTTCAGGCAAAAACATTGTCCTGTAAGAGACGCCTCTTTCCACGTTCACGTCATTCAATACAATTTTCGAGCCTATCTCCTCATTTGTATACTGAACCATATTCTTTTCTTCTCCTGTGAAGTAGGTCATCTCGACTCCAATCTCTCTGGAAGAAGAAGGCTCTCCCCAATTTATAGTCACTTCCTGCTTATCGGAATCATAATCGACACTTCTTATAAACCGATTGCTCAATGTTGAGGAAAATTGCTGGCCATACACATTTCCTAACCGCTCAAAGACGATTGATCTTAAATTGTCCCCATCGCTTGACACTAACTGAAATGTATAGTTACCTTCGGGTATAATATTCTCTTTATCACCTATTAGCACATCTATAGAATCAGTTGATTGATGAGCAGGAATCGGCACAATAAGAGAATCTTCCATTTGATTCCAATAAATAATCAACTCTTTTGCCCGCATATCCGTGATCCAGTAACGTAAAAGAAACCTATTTTCACCGGGTAAGACTCTTGCGGAATCAACTCTTCCGATATAAATAATTTCACCTTCCTGCAAATAAAAGTCATGCTTATCATTCATTTCAGAACAGGCAAGAACCATAAGTAGAGAAATAAGTATGATTGATAAATATTTTTTCTGTTTCATAGCGCATTCATATATTAAGTGATCAATCGTTAATCTGTCCCCAGAATGTCAATTCGCCAATAAATGAACTATTGGAATCGGTCCAGCTACGAAGAGTCCGGAACCGGATATACCGTACCGAGGGAACTTCCAGTGGAAATTCAAACTCTTCCCCGCCTCTGGCCAAAGCCAGATCTTCACTGGTCAAATTGGCAAAAGCCATTGCTTCCGGGCCTGATGGTTTCTCTGATGTACAGCTCATCAATAGTTCCCATCCATCCCATGAGCAGGGATCACCATTGGCCACAGCAGGATCATCGGTTCCCCATATTTCAATCTCCTTAGGATGATGCAGGTTAAAATACCAGTTATTTCTTCCCCAGAATTTAAACCTCGATAATTTAGTGCTGACGCCTAAATCCATCGTGAAAAATATTCTAATAGAAGTAGTATTTAAATAATAGACATCTGTATTATCTACAATAGTTTGACCATCCCACAATTTAGTAATTGGTCCTCCCCACTGCGAAAGTGTAAACGAAGGACACAGCGTCATTCCTCTCCACAACTTTTTATCCAGTTCCGATTCATGCCATGGGGTGAGCGTCATATAAAGGGTATCTGTATAATTACTATAAATATCCCTGATAAAAATGCCAAACTCTGTCTCTTCACTTTTCAAACCGCGTATAGCTCCAATTCCTTTGTCCACAGACGTATAGAAATTCTCTATTGATACAAAAGAATTCTCTTCATTTTTATAAAGAATGCCTATTACGACGCTTTCCTTTTCGGGATTATCCCAGGTAAGCTTAATTCCTCCAAAAGCGGCCACAACCGAAAGACTTTCATAAATATCAAAAATAGGGGAGCTCAACGGTTCGATTTCCACTTCAACAGGGGCGGATTCATTTTGGCTCCTGTCAATCGTGATCAAACGCACAGTTGTTTTCGCAGATTTTGCAAATCCTTTAATTGTCAACTCATTGACGAATGCAGACGCTAACTTCTCTTTCTGTTCACCGTTAGGGAGTGTATACTGCGCTTTCACATAGAGTAAATCTTTATCACCAGGCAAATCATACTTAATGGTAGCTCCTCCTTTCAGATTTGTGACAACCGGATTAGAAACCTTTTGGGGAGGTATATTATCTACCGGATACTGCCCGATATATTCTTCCTCGCAGGAAGTAAGAAAGACCGAACATACCAACCATAATAAAAGTAATAACTTAACCAGGGCAGAGACTCGTTCCTTTTGTAAGGAAGATTCGTTAAAATTTATACTGTTCTTTATCATATTCTCTTTCATTTTCTTATATCGTTAAATACATTGAAAAATTTATTTCCAATAGGGATTCTGCTCCAAATTGGTATTGACTCTGAGATTGTGTTGCCTTATAGGAAAAAGATAATCTTTTGTCGAAAATTCCGGGGTATAAAGCACCCTCACGGTATTGTGTTCTACAGGAGTCTCTCCTTCCGGATTCAACCCCCTTATCGGTTGGTTTAACCACACATGGGCCGTCTTCCACCTGCGAATATCCCAAAACCGTTTCCCCTCAAATGCCAATTCTATCATCCTTTCATGTTGTATAATCTCCCTCATTGCTTCTTTCGTAGACGGTTTGGATGGATATCTTGAATAGTTTTGCCAACTCTCAACAACCCCCTTTAGAGCGGCTCTTTCACGCACAAGGTCAATATAATGGTACACCTCTTCGGTAGGGCTGTCTAAAGATTCATTCAATGCCTCGGCATACAACAAGTATAAGTCCGCCAAACGGATAATTGGAAAAGTAGAACGTACAACAACCACAGAAGAGGAGGAAGTACTTACACTTTCGAAATGGCTGGTTTTCCTTACCCAATACCCTGAAAGAGAATACCTTAAATTGGATGCTTTTCCCTGTGGTTCACCTTTCTTCGTACGGATTACCCAGGATTGTTCATTAGCTGAGCCATCCCCTACATCTCTAAAACGTCCGTTTCCAAACCAGATCGCTCCATCAAACGCCAGGTTGGCGTAAAAACGCGTCTCTCTTCCGATATTGAGTTTCGCCGTTTCGTAACCAGACTGGATATAGTATCTATGATCTACCGGAGCTGGTTCGGTCTGAAACCTATTACCATACTCAAATTGAATATCCTCTTCTATCGGCACCCCATTTTTTGTATAAAAGAGTTCGGCCATCCTCAAAGTCGGGCACATAAATGGATTTGTCGGTGTCCACTGAGCTTGCTCCATAAAGAAAAACGGGGTAGTGCCTCTCTGATAATCATACATACTCAATTTAGCGGCTGTCCAAATAATTTCCTTATTCCACTTATCTGTCACTACATGCCGGAGCGACATCAATCGTTTTGTAGAATCGGATATGTTCGTCTGTTTGGTAAACTCATATAGATCATGCCCACCCAATAGACAAGCATCAATGGCATCCTTACAAGCATCGGCGGCCTTCACCCATTTATCACGGCTGTATTCCTGGGAAAAAAGAGCTACTCCCCTACTATCCTTAAAAGATCTGTAATCGGGATTTCCATTGAACAAAGGACTTGCTGCCATTACCAGAATTTCCGCTTTCAACGACAAAGCGATAGACCGAGTAATCCTCCCCAATTCGGCGCTGACATTCATAATCTGTATCGGTAAATCGGGAGCTGCTTCATCCAATAAACTGATGATGTATTCTATCCCTTCATCAAAAGGATCCCTATAAACCCGCACTTCTTCGATTCCTGCCGAGATAGATATATTTTCCTTGATAATTGGAACAGGGCCATACATCCGCATTAAATAATAATGATAATAGGCCTTCAAAAACTTCACCTCTGCAATCCATCGTTTTGCTTCCTCCTGACTAAGATCGTTACCCACTTTATGGATATTTTCCAGGAATACATTACAATCACGTATTGCCCTGTAGCAGGCTCTACCACCATTAAGGCCATCCCAGAAATTGAATAACGGGTCATTCGAGTTCAACTCCCCTTTTTTTAATTTCAATCCGGCATAATTTGTAGTAGTACCATTATAAGTCTGGTCTTCAATAGCCCACCATTCATCACTACCCAATATGGCCGGATCACCGGCAGGTGTAGCTAAATTCGGAAGATAAGTATAACAGGTTGCCAAATATTTCTCAGCACTGGTCCTATCCAAAAATGCATGATCAATTGTCGGTACGTTATCCGGAATTACATCTAAATAATCTTCACATGCAAAAGCGAACGTAAAGAGAGATATTGCTATAATAAGTTTTTTTAATTCTTTCATCGTATTATTTTATTAAAATGAAACCTGAAGACCAAAATTAAACACTTTCTGAATTGGATAGCCCAGCCCATTACCTGCCATCTCAGGATCCCAAAGCTTGAATTTGCTGAAAGTAAGTAAATTGGTGCCTGAAAAATAAAAACGTAGATTCTTCACACCGGCCCGCCCAACAAATTCTTTTGGTAAAGTATACCCAAACTCAAGCGACTTTAACCTTAGGAAAGAACCATCCCGCATAAACCACGTACTGGTCTGTGTATTATTGGAAATATGCCTGTCGGCTAATCGAGGCCACAATGCATATATGTTAGGATTATTTTCAGAAAAATGTTGATCTGCATACACTTTTAATAAAGCATTTTTTGAAATAATTGCCGAATTCCCATCAGTATCAATAAAGGGAGCTGTGGCATAAGCATCTATCCAGAACGATTCTCTTGCCAATCCTTGAAAGAAACAGGACAAGTCAAAATTCTTGAATCCAGTGGAAATCCCAAATCCATAAATTATTTCAGGTTGCGTAGGATAACCGATAGGAACCCTGTCCAATGAATTAATTTGTCCATCTTTATTAATATCTCTATACTTGATATCTCCTCCCATATATTCTCCAAAAGTCTGAACAGGAGAATTGGCTACTTCATAATCATCTACAAATAACCGTTCAGCTACATACCCCCATGTTTGTGATATCGGTTGCCCTATTCTGGAAAGCCAGGGGGTCAATGAATTATCCACATCTTCATATACTTCGTATTTTGCCGTTGCATAGGTAAAATTAGCACGTCCGGTAATCCAAAAATCTTTACTGATAGAATATTGATAATCGGCAGAAAAATCGATCCCTCTTCCCTTGGCTTCACCTACGTTTGTCCGGGGTGTTGCTTGCAAACCCATGGTAGTGGGAATATTCGCCCTGTCCATTAGGATATTTGTTCTATGTTCAGTGTAATAATCAACCTGAATATCTAACTTATCAAATAAACCAAACTCAATCCCTGTATTCAATTTCTTTGATATTTCCCAGGTAATCTTATCATTTGCATATCGAGATGTGGCCACTCCATTCACTGTATAATCGAAATTTTCACCCCAAGTGAAGCTTCTTCCTTCATCATTCAAATTTACTTCGGACAAATAGAAAAAACGATCAGTTATGTCCCCTATTGCGTCGTTGCCTGACAGACCATAAGTAGCTTTCAGCTTAAGGTTATGAATAATTTTACGGATATCTCCTTCCCAGAATCCTTCGTTAGAAACAATCCATGCTGCTCCTATAGAAGGAAAGAATCCGAATCGCTCGTTTTTTGAGAACCTCTCCGATCCGTTATATCCAAAATTAAATTCAGTAAAATAACGGCTATCATAAGAATAAGTAAACCTTCCCGATAACCCCAGATTTCTGGAAGGGAGCGATAAAGTTAAGGTGGAAGCATTGGGTTTGATTGTATTTCGCATAGTTCCGACCAGTAAACCACTTATAGAATGGCTATTGAATGTTCTGTCATAATTAATAGCCGCTTCCATATAAGTAGTGGATGTAATCTCTTTGGGACCCTCGTTATAACTTAGCCACTCTGTCCCGTCCTGTGGATTTAATCGTGTCAACATATAAGTATCGGCACGTTTATCATAGCTGGATATGGAGTACCAAAAAGGGCTATAAAACCGGTTAACGTCAAAATAAGAGTACCTGTTTGTATTAAAAAGTCCACGCAAATTTAATCCCTGGGTAATAAAACCAAGGTCTTGCTTCAATTCAAATTGTGCAAGTATCAATGATTTTGCATAGTCTTTATACCCTTTCACCATATCGGCATAAGGATTAATATACTGTCCTTGATCATAATTGCCGAAAAGGGTATGTGTAACATGCTTGAATTGTTCATCCGGCGCAAAATAAGCAGGAAAAAGAACCGGATCGGATCTCATCACTTTTTGATATAAAGCCGTTCCTCCGTCAATCGGTCCGGAATAATCGTCAAAAGTACCATGTAGCCTCACAATAGTCTCTGTAGTAGGCGTTATATTAATGTTAATATTGGATCTTAAGAGATATCTTTTTAAGTCGATATTATTATTGAAATTGTTGTTTCTGTCTACATTTAAAATACCATTATCCTGATTAAAAGTTCCCGCTATGTAGTATCTGGCAATATTCCCTCCTCCGCTTACATTAAAATTGGCTCGATGATTAACCGTCTGATCCTTAAATAGCATACCATACCAATCGTTTGCAGGATAAACATATGGGTTGACCCCAGCTCTCGTATTATCAATTTTTTCATACGAATAAGGAACTGCCTGCAAAGGATTTCTTGCTGTAACAGCCTCGTTGTTCAATATCATATAAGTAACCGGATCAGCAAGATCCACTTTTGATGTCGGTCTGGAAAGAGATGTTTCATAACGGAATGAAATCTGGGCTTTTCCTTCCCGGCCTTCTTTTGTAGTAACCAAAATGACTCCATTAGCTCCCCGCGCACCATATAAAGCAGTTGCCGCTGCATCCTTCATGATGGAAAAACTGGCAATATCATCGGGTTGTAGACGTGCTAAATCGGAAGAAGACATTTCAACGCCATCAATAAGAATAAGCGGACCCCGGGCATAAGAAAATGAGGTGACCCCTCTCACAAAAAAACTTGCGTCATCCTCACCGGGCTCCCCACTTCTCTGATAAGAGATCAATCCTGATATCTTTCCCGCCAAAGCTGTAGTAAGATTACTACTTGGTATTTTTAAATCACCAGGCTTTACTGTAGAAATAGAAGATAATACACTTTCTTTTTTCTGCTTACCGAAAGCAACTATGGTTACCTCTTCTAATTCATCTACCTTTTCTTTTAGAATGACAATTAATGTTTTGTTGTTTCCAACTTTAATTCTTTGTGTTTCTAATCCTACAAATGAGAACTCCAATTCATCAGTTGGGGCCACTTCAATAGAATAAACCCCATCGATATCCGTGATGACTCCTTTGGTAGAACCAACGATTGTAATAGTAACGCCAGGTAAAGGGATCTCATTTTCATCCAATACTACCCCTGTAACTTGAAACGTTTTCCCATCTAACTCCTTTTTATTAGGAAAATTATCTTTTTCGGATATTTCGTACACAACAGAAATAGTATTATTTGTCCGTTGAAAATAGAGGTTTGTTCGGGCTGTTATTCTATCCAGAATATCCTCAATTGTACCATTTCGTACGTTCAACGTAACATTGGGTACTTTGTCCACAATTTCTTGATCGTAAAAGAACTTGTAACCCGTTAATACACTAATTTGCTGAAACACCTCACTGAGAGGTTGGTTTTGCACATTGAGCGAAAGGTTATTGTTTTTCGTGTTCTGTCCGGTAACAGGGGCAATTACAGCAAAAAACACACTCATCATGATAAAAAAGTTAGGAAAAAACGATGTTTGTTTTTTTAATTGATTGGTGAATTTCATATATTTGTTGTGTTTAATAATTTTTTAAACTATTTCGTTAAGTCAAATGAGCATAATCCAAGCAAGCTTGTCTTCTGCCATGGCGAGAAATAGTCTAACTTTAGTGAACAAAATTTTCGACCAGGTAACTTCTTATTATCCGAGATGGCAAACTGGTGAAATAGAAGTTACCTCTTCTACTTAAAGAGCACTTTTTTCACAAGGTGCTCTTTTTATTTTCCGAAATCTTTATTTATATGGTAAATTTATTCATAGGCGTATTTTTTAGGATTAGAACTCGTATTTATAAAGAAGTACTTCATTGTCTTTTTTCATGTATTTGATACCGCTTGTGTATTTAATGGATTCTAATACAGATTCGAGGTTTTGGTTGTCATGTTCTCCTGAAATCAGGTTATTGAACTCCTCTCCTTCTTTGAATACAATACGGCAACCGTATATCCTCTCCAGTTCCCTTGCAATATCACGAATAGGGGTCCGATCAAAATAAAGCCAACCCTCCATCCATGCAAAGGAATGCCTGTCATTGCGAATAACTTCTTTTATGATCTCTCCTGTACGGGTATTGAGAATTACTTTTTCTTTTCGTTTCAGGGAAAGAGAGGCTCCAGGCATGGATACCTCAACATGGCCTTCATTCACCGTCACCGAAACGATCTCATCCTCATCATATGCTTTTACATTAAAGGCCGTACCCAGTACCTGAACATCAAAACGTCCCGTTTCCACTATGAAAGGAGTTTTATCTTTGTTTACATCAAAATAGGCTTCGCCGGAAAGCCGTATACGACGCTCGTTTTTACCAAAGATCTCAGGGTAGACAATATTTGTACGGGAGTTCAGCATTACCCGGGTACTATCGGAAAACGTCAACCGTCTTTTTTCCCCATAAGATGTAACGATTTCCGTGTATAATGCAGAAGATATTTGTGTAGTTTTGATGTAATGCAATACATATACGACTAAAAATAATACCGACGCCATCGTAGCAATATATACCGACGCCTGACGAAACCGTCTCCTTCTCTTCTCTTCAAAACGTTTCAACAGTTGCCGTGCTTCCTGCTTGTATTGTTCATAGCGAACGGGACCGGGATTCTTTTGCAGTCTGCTCTCTTCTTCTAATTCCCATATTATATTATCTATCAGAGTATCATTTCTCCGATCTCTTATATCCCGTAAAAACCATTCAGCATCTTGCTTCGTATAGAGGTTTTCCAAAAAACGCCAGATTATCTTTTCTTTTTCTTTCTTACTTCTCATAAATATATCAATGAAGCGAGTAACCGGAAAATACCAGTACGATTTTTTATAAAAAAACAGCCGATATTTGTTATATTGTACAAAAATTGACAGGAAAAATTTGGCTCATTTATGTATCCCGTTATATTGAATACACAGATAAGCTACAAAGCTGGGGTTTGCTTAACTTTTTTTATATATTTATACAAATCAGGATTAGCAGTAGACCCACCATGTTATCAGGATATTCCTTCAGATAATGCTTAATTGATTTAAGAGCAATTGAAATATGTTCTTGTACCGTAAATACGGAAATACCCAATACCTCAGCAATCTCTTTATGTGTCATCTGTTCGTCCCGACTCATTTCAAATATCTGTCGCTGGCGGGGAGTCAATTTTTTTAATATTTTATCGAGAATACCCTTTAATTCATTGATCTGGACATGTTGGTTCGTAACGTCGGAATAATCAATGGCATTGGCAAGGATATGTGATTTGAGTTTCTGATCATTTTCTATTTCTCTCAGAATATTAAGAATTCGATTTTTCACAATGGTATAAAGGTACGATGAAAATGTCTTTTCCGGATCGAGGAAGCGACGGTTTTGCCAGATAACAATAAAAGCATCTTGATAAATGTCTTCTGCAAATTCACATTGTTTAACAAATTTCACGGCAAAATATAACAACCGCTCTTTATATTTTGCATATAATTCACAAAATGCTTCCTGGTCATTGTTGATGAGACGAATCACTAAGTCCTTGTCGTTCGTAATGGTATTCCTCTCTGTTATAATTCTTTTCTCTGCAGACATTTCAAAAAGAATAAAAGATATTAAATGGAAGAATTATTTCCTTGTGTATCTGCAAAGATATAATATAAATATCATAAATATATTAAAAAAGAAGAAGAATATTTTGTTTAAAAAGATAAGGAATTCACTTTCTCTCTATCGTATAATAGTATACAGACCAAACGGCCTCTATCTATGAAAGCGACATATAACTTATTCTCGATGGTATAAACGTAAAGGAGATACGAAAATGATCCGCATAAAAAATGAGATTTGTTTCTTTCGTAAAAACATCGTACCTTTATCCTCATTAACCCATTAGCAGACAGTAATTGATGGAAAAGAAAAAAGATAAACAACGCAGCAAAAAGAACATCCATAATGTGTCTGAACCGCAAGCCGCTTATAATATCGATGTCAACGCACTCAAATTAGCAGGCATTAATGCTTTGATGGGCATCGACAATCCGGCAATACTCAAAAAAGCAGTGGAATCGCTGTTAGAAACCGCCGGACAACCTTGGGAAAAACCAGTAGTTATCGAAGAGGAAGAGACAATCGGCAAAGAGGAGATTTTGGCAGGTATCCGCAAAGGATTATTGGAGATTAAAGAGCGCCGCCGCACAGGGAGAAAACCTAAAACCGCAGAGGAGTTGCTTAATGAATTATAAAATTAATGCACTATACCCTTTTGAACGCGAGCTGAAACGCCTAAGTAAAAAGTATCATTCCATCAAAAAAGACTATGCAGCTTTATTGGATGAACTTTATCGCAATCCTAATGCCGGTGTAAATCTCGGAAGCGGTATCCGTAAAGTACGTATGGCTATTGGCAGCAAAGGGCGAGGAAAAAGTCATGGCGCAAGAGTGATAACTGTTACCATTTCGGTGGATATGGAAGAAGCTGAAATTAACCTGCTTTTTATCTACGACAAGGCTGAGCGCGACAATATTACTGCCCGTGAAATCAAAGCATTGATAGAAGAAGTAGGGTTGGATAACTCTCCTGAATAGAGTTAGATAGATAGACTGAAAGAAAAAGAATACCCTGGTTGTTTTATTGTACATCACCTCCCAACATCAAGGCTGTTATTAAGGTAGATACTTCAGGTATGGAGGCATTCTCATTAAATATAAGATAACCGTGATTACTCTTTTTCCCGGGGATCCAGCGGTTACTTCCGTCCGGATCGACAGAGCAGTGTCCCCTGTTTTGTATCTGAAAATATTTGTGGCTTTGCTTCGATAATAAGAAAACAGTGACCTGATCCCAACTTGCCCGTCCGGCAAAATTATTGTACAACTCGTAGGCCCTATACACAGGATGTTTAACCGGCAATTTTCTTAGTGTCGCATCACCGGTGATGATAGGGTTTCCTATCTCCCATCCACAAAAAACGACCTCTTTATTCCAGTTCTTCAGACAATAAACAGTAGAAGCGGGATCCGGCCTGTAGAAATTAGCTTCCTTTCCCTGCGGGAATTTTCCTCCCATACAATACCATTTCATGACTTTGGCTTCTACTAGTTCTTTCCCATGAAGAGGGGAATATTCGTCCGGCAGAGATTCCAACAGTTTTTGCAGACTGCTGAGATGACCTACCGTCAGAATGATTACGGAATGATCGGGACTTTCGGCCAATAATTTCCGATAAGTAGCCGTTGCAGACGGCGCCTCTCTCCATGAAGGCAAAGGATGAGGATATTCTTCCGCTATCTGTCTGGTATAACGGGAATGATTGGTAAGCACCGGTTGCCCTTCAAGAAATCCTACAGGCAGGCGTTCCATACCATAATATGTATTTAAGGCACTGACACATTCAGGAGCATAAGGGTCATCACTGGTGACAATAACACCAAGAAGATCTATCTCCTTTTGTTTATGAAGGTTATAAAGCATGGCCAAGGCTCCGACATCATCGACGTCGGAATCCATATCCGTGTCAAAAATAACCCTCTGCTGCGAGAAACCGGCCACAGAGATCAACCCAATTGCCAATATTAAAAGATTATGCCTTATCATACTATAAATGACGATATTTTCAATCAACACATTCTGCGCTGACAAGTAGAAGTAATTCCTCCAGATATTTTTCATAGATATCTCTTGGCAGGACATTCCTTTTCTGACAAAGGTAAGCCGCCAGCCCCACTACCTCTCCCATCATACCGGTACACCGTTGAACCCTGACAGTGCCCAGGGCGATATGAGTTACACTGATATTCCTTCCCGCCATGAACAGGTTGGGAACGTTGCGAGAGTAAAGGCAACGATAAGGGAAAGTATATACATCCTGTTGCTTAAAAGGGTGTTCCGCATAGGCAATGAATTCCATACCGGGAAACCGTCTGGAATTTTCAGGATGGGGATAATGCAGGTCAATTCCCCATGTAGTGGTGACCACCGCATCAGGATATTCCACCTTTTTAACCACATCCCATTCTGTCAGGATATGATCCCCTAACAACCTGTATGATTCCCTTTTACCAGTCACGTGTTGTAGCTCGGATAAGCGATAATGGGAAAAACTATCCTTTTTAAAAGTCTTCAGAAAGGCCCAGTTGCTGTAAATCGCACACAGATTCAGGTCACGGATCTCTTCTGCCTGATCAACTGTATGCAGGTTATCAAATCCGCTCTCCCAGTCCCATCGTGATTGAGTGATCGGAAAATGGTATTCTTCCGAAAACCGGAACATCCACGGCTCGACCGGAAAATCAGAAAGGATATCCTCACGCACACTCTGCCATTGGTTAGAAGAACCCATTACCAGATTATCTGCCGTTTCAGGCGCGGAAGGCTCTCCGGTTTCTATCTCCGCTTCCCTTCCATAGCGGTGGTCAGCACCGGCCAGTATTCCGACTGAGGCATCTCCTGTACAATCGGCAAATAGATCCCCCTCAATAACATAATTTTCTAACGTTTCAAGGTGTAGGGCATAAACAGCCTTAATTTTCCCCTCCTTCATTTCAACTCTATTCACATGCAAATTAGGCAAGAGGGTGATATTGGGTTCGTTTAATACAAGGTCTTGTCTTGTTCCGTCCCGGTATAAATGAGCAGGGCCTCCCACGCCGGCCTCATAATTATCGATTTCCCTGACAATCCTACCCAGTGACGGGTATTTGTTTTTAAAAGTACTGCCGTCGGTCGATACTCTGACTTCCGAGCTACTGTTTCCACCCAATACCGGCCTGTTTTGCACCAATGCAACCTTTACTCCGAGCCGGGCTGCCTGCACAGCGGCGCAAATCCCAGCAACACCGCCACCCACCACAACAAAATCGAACTGTCCCAGCATTTGCGGTTGGGGAGAAACTGAAATATTCCTGTAACGCAGATCTTCAATCTCCGTCAGAGCATCAGGTAATGAGGTCTTTTCCCTGGAAAAACATATAATGTCACATCTTCCATTCAACCCGGTCAAATCTTTTAAAGATAATCTGACTTTTCTGTTTCCTATGTCAATCGTTCCACCATACACCCAGTGCCAATTCTTTATTCCGTCCGCACCAAATACAGGGCCATAAGCTATATCATTTATTAATACTCTGAACATGCCGGGACCTTCTATATCGGTCGGAACCCAATCTTTGGTTCTTACCCAAAAATGATATTCTCCCGTTTCCGGGAATTCCACTATGGTATGGGCATCCTTTACGGGTTGCCCCAGCCCGTGTGCCATCAAATAGGGGGAACCCATCTGATCGACGAACTGTGTTTCACTTATCCACCCACCTTTATCTTCAAACAATTCAGTTTCAACCCATACCAATTGACCGTACGTCAGGGAAGAAAGAAGAAGAAGAACTATTATACAGAAACTCTTCATGAGTAATAATTTTTTGGAGAAAGTATCAGAGGTATCTAATAACAGATTCCCCTGACACTTTAACCCTGATTATTATATTAATATCCTTTATTTTGAATCAACAGCTTATTGGTCTCAACCTCAAGGCGGGGAATCGGCAATAAATAATCGCGATCTTTGTTAAAGGAACGTATTTCTATCACACGCATTTCCGCCCAGTTAGGAACTTCACTGTAATCCGGTGTTGCATATTCATCAATCGTCGGCGCTGTTGCTAAAAGACCTTTAGGAATTCTACCCAGAAAATTGCCCGGCATCACTTTTTCAGCAATTCCCCATCTACGAATATCGAACAACCGGCTACCTTCGAAAGCAAATTCATACTTCCTTTCCCTTCGTACTGCAGCCCTCAGTTCCTGTTGACTTTTTCCTTCAGTTACCGGAGGCATGTTTACCCGCTCTCTGACATCATTTATTGCTTTATATACCGAACTATCAATATCGTTCGCTTCAATTTTGGCCTCGGCATACATTAACAACACGTCCGCATAGCGGAGAAGCATGATGGGAGTTTCTCCCACCGTAGGAAGATTCGGTATGGATTCAGCATATTTCCTCCAACAGTAACCGGAGAAAGAAGCATATGCATTCAATGCATCCTGGTTAGGCACACGAGTTGGAGGATTAGTATTATAATTCCAACACTCCACACTATCTTTATGCGTTTCAAACTGATATCCGAAAAAAACAGAACCAGGGACGACACAACTATAATCCAGACGGGGATCTCTATTTTTAAAAGGTTCAGTCGGATCATACAATGGGGATTTATCTATCGGCAAGCCGTCAATACACTCATAAGAGTCTATCAGACTCTGGGAAGGTATTTTCGATGAATACCCTCTCCCCATTCTGGTTGTGACACCATCAGGACCGTATGTCCCATATTGATAAAGATATTGCAGACTGAATAAAACTTCCTTTGTATTTCTTTGTTGGGAATTTTTGAATAGTGCTTCATAACTCGTTGCCAGTTCATAATCTAAGGCCATAACCTTTAAGGCGGAATTTATCGCTTCCTGCCATAAATTATTATGGAGTGCAATTTTTGTCCTGAGAGCAAGCGCCGCTCCTTTTGAAGCTCTCCCCAATTCCGATGCAGGAATACTTTCCGGTAAATATTGTGCAGCTTCTTCAAGATCGCTCAAAAGAAATGAGACAATTTCATTTTTAGAGGATTTCGCCAGCTGTGTATCGGCAATATCATTAATTGGTTTGATTGTAAAAGGAACATCACCGAATAGTTCCATTAGCCAAAAGTAATGAAATGCCCGGATGAATTTTGCCTCGGCTAAAATCCTGTTATATACATTTTCGGAAACATTATCTTTCCCTCTCGATATATTTTCAGTGATAAAGTTACATCTGCCAATCCCTGCATAAAATTGTCCCCAAATAGAAGCGACCAACTCATTATTACTGTCATGCTTTCCCGTACTTATATCCATATATGTTTGCCGTGCTCTCTCCCATCCAATATCAGTCAAACAATCCAGCAAAATAACGGCAGGGTAATTATAATCCTGAGAAGTTTTTAGTGTCGCATAAGCACCTGTTATCGCCATTTCCATCTCAACTTCCGTAGTTAAGAAAGTACCGTCGGAGGGTCTATCCAAAGGGAATCTTTCCAACCCCGAGTCACATCCGATAAATAACAATATCAAAAATATAAATAAAAAATATTTATTTGTTTCCATCTTTTTATTATCTTAAAATTTAACATTTAACCCAATAGAGTAGAGTTTAACCTGAGGATAATGACTTCCCATTCCGACAGGCGATTCAACATCGTATCCATCCCAGAACTTATCGAATGTTAACAAATTTTGGCCACTGACATAGACTCTCAGCATAGTAAAGGGCATATTTTTCAATACTTTCCCGGGAAGGCTGTAACCCAACTGAATATTTTTCAATCGCAGGTAGGCTGCATTTTTCATCCAAAAAGTGGAATTCTTCTCATTGTTTGTCTCATTAAAGGCTAATCTGGGAAACGAAGCATTTGGATTCTCAGGTGTCCAGTAGTCCTTATGCATTTCTAATGCTGTCCCACCCAGATAAAATGGCATTGTCGCATGTTGATTTAAGTAACCGTCAGCTTTTCCTACCCCTTGCCAGAACATACTCAAATCAAATCCCCGCCAAAATGTATTAATATTCAGGCTGTAAGTATAACGTGGAATAGTGCTTCCTATAATTTTCTCGTCTTTATTATCAATGACGCCATCATCGTTTTGATCCTTGTACTTAATATCCCCACGATTAAAATTTCCATATTGTGTAGCATGCAGGTAGTTTCCATTAGCATCGTAATCAGCATCGGTAATATAACCGATTGCTTCCAAACCATACAGTGAGTTTATAGGATAACCTTCATTACTTACTGTTAAACCTGTCCTGGTTACTCCTTTTAAATCAATCACTTTATTTTGTACATCTGATAACACAAAGACAATATCATATCGGAAATCGTTAATGTTATCATGGAAATTAATCCCCAAATCCCATCCTTTGTTATCGACAATTCCTGCATTCTGATAGGGTGCGCTCAAACCTGTGAATCTGGGTATATCCAGCCTTAATAGAATATCACTGGTTCGTTTATAATAATAGTCAAAATTCACAGATAATTTGGAAAAGAGAGAAATATCAATCCCGGCATTCGTCATGGTAGTTTTCTCCCAACTGATCCCGGGATTAGCCATATCACTTAGATAAGCAGTTGATACCGGCTGCCCCCCTATTACATAAGTACCGTAACTTAAGAATGATGCAAAAGGATAATTACCGATGAGTTGATTTCCCAATTGTCCCCAGGAGACTCTTAATTTCAGGTTGTCAACCTTATTTCTCAGTGATTCCCAGAAATTCTCTTCCGAGATACGCCATCCTGCCGAAAAAGAAGGAAAAACTCCCCACTTTTTACCGGAGGCAAAGCGAGAGGATCCATCATAACGCAGATTTGCCTCAAAAAGATATTTCCCTGAATAATCATAATTTAGACGTCCGTAAAAAGATCGTAAAATCCATTCAGAGCCGGAGCCATCATTTTTCATATTTTCAATGGAACCTGCCGACAAAACTTGGTATTGGGGAAATACAAAATTATCCCTGTAACCTGATATCCAATCATTGTTATAGCTCTCCTGCGAAAAACCGGTCAATACTTTCACCGTATGTCCTCCAAACGTTTTGTCGAGTGTAAGCATGGCTTTTACATCCTGATTGAGGGAGTTAGTTCTGTTTTCAGATAAAGAATTTACAGATGGTTTTGTGTATGCCACATCACCCGTTGGAGTATATGTTTGTACGGCTTGTTGAAATACTTTAGTTATATTCGGCACATAATGAAGGGAATAAGAAGCATCAGCCTGTAACCAATCTGTAATCTTATAATTCAGGCTACCTGTAGCAGCAATCGATGGAGTATTTTCGCTCCTCATCCCACTCTCCCAAATCTTCGCATAAGGATTATCACCATCCCAACCTATACCCATTTTTCCGTTGGAAAGTATAGCCGGTTGGGTAGCAGGCATTCTGTTCAGCCAATAAAGGATACCTGATCCGTCACCTGAAAGTGAAGACGCAGGCTCTTCCTGTTTCATTAAGCGTCCGTAAATATCAAACTTAGCTGTCAACCGGTCAGAAAGCAGCATGTCTGTATTAAACCTTGCCGTGTACCGTTTATAGCTTGTGTTTTCGACAATTCCTTTTTGATCATAATACCCTAATGCTGCCAGTACCCGGATTTTTTCAGATCCTCCATTCAATGTTACAAAATGACTCTGCTGAAAACCACTTCCCTGATAGATCAATTTTTGCCAATCCGTATTAGGATATAAATCCCGATTATCACCTCTCATCGTATTGTCAATTTGTTCCTGTGAAAAAACAGGACTTTTGCCAACATTCGTATTTGCCAGATTCATCATCACCATATGATCTACTGCGTCAACAGGCTTCCTCATATCGGTAGGAGTTTGCCATCCGGCATAACTATTGTAGGATACAGAAAATTCGTCACTCTTGGCACGTCTGGTTGTAATAAGTATCACACCATTTGCGGCACGTGAACCATAAATAGCCGAAGAGGCTGCATCTTTTAAAACTGAAATAGATTCGATCAGATTAGGATCAACATTATTAATATTCATCTCTACACCATCCACCAAGATCAATGGATTAGCGTCATTTAGTGTACCTATTCCCCGAATACGTATTGAACCAGCATCTTTACCCGGTTGTCCGGATTGCTGCGTAACTGTAACACCAGGTGCAATTCCTTGTAGTACCATCGAAGACTGCCCTACTTGTCGTCTTGTAATATCTTGGGAGCTAACGGTTGAGATTGCTCCTGTCAGATTCACCTTTTTCTGTGTTCCATACCCCACTACAACCACTTCATCCAACGATTTGGTATCTTCCTGCAAAACCACATTAACAGTATTCCTCCCTATTGTTACAATCTCTTGAGGCAGATAACCGATGTAGGATACAATCAGTACAGCATTATTTTCCACGCTTAACGTAAAATTACCGTCAATATCGGTTACCGTACCGTTCGCAGTACCTTTTTCAACAATATTGGCTCCGATAATAGGTTCTCCCAGCTGATCAGTAATTATACCTGTCACATTTTTCCGGGCCTGCTGAGCTGTTACCTGTACTTTAGAAATAACAATATGATTTTCGCGTACCACATACGTACATCCTGTGCCTTGCAGTAAGGCGGTCATAATTTCGAATAACGAACCCTCTTTTCGAGGTATGGATACTGTTTTATTTACATCAATAATTTCACGGTTATAGTCGACCGACATGTCGGTTTGCCTCTCTATTTCAGTAAAAGCCGTTCTGAGAGTCAGACGGGAGTTGGATAAGGAAACCTGTTGTGCCTGTGAGATTTGTGTCTGAAAAAAGAAAAAGGTAATGAACAGAAAGAGAAGTCGGTTCAAATAATTTATTCTCAATCTGTTTTTTATTAGATATATTTTCATAATTTTGTAAATTGATAGTTAGTACTTTATGCAATTATCCCTGTCTTCGTTTCATGGATAGTATTTGTTGTAGTATGTAACGATTTCAAACCGGGAAGCTTTTTACGACACAGGCTTCCCGGCTCTTTTTTTCATGGGCAAGCTCTCCTTCTCATATCTTAATTCAATTATGTCATTTTATGTAAATAGTATTATTATTTGCCGTCCATTTCAATCCGGGATTCAATGTTTCCAAGATAGTTAACACCTGCCGGACATCCTCATAAGGTGTATATTTTACAGAAAAACGTCCTCCTCCGTATTTTCTTACATCATAATAAACCGTAACATTGAAACGGCGTTCCACAGTACGTATAATCTCTTCAAAGGAAGCTTCTTCAAACACAAGGTATCCTTCTTTCCATCTGGAGACAAGTTCCGCATCGACCTGTAACCTGGATGTTTTTCCCTGACGATGATCATAAACGAACTGCTCGTTGGGACTGATTACTTCTGAAACTTTCACCTTTCCGTCGATATCCACCCGCACCGATCCTTCCTCCAGGGTGACTGCCGCAGTACCTGAGTCTACATATGATCTTACATTGAATGTCGTTCCCAGTGCTTCTACCTGCATATATTGGGTTTTCACGATAAAAGGCCGCCCGGGATCTTTCTCAACCCGGAAAGTTGCCTCGCCGCTCAGGAATAAACGTCGGATCGATCCCGAAAGGTCATCGGAATACAGTAACATGGAACCTGCATTCAGCCACACCTCAGAACCATCAGGTAAAAGAATTTGCTTCATTTCCCCATCAGGTACAACATGCTCTGCTATTTCCATTTTTGGGGCGGATGAGCCAGACTGATCATGCATGACCCAATAGGTAAGCAACCCGCCTATAAGAGGCAAAAGCAAAATAGAAGCAATGCGAAGCAGCCTTTGGGATAAGGGTAATTTTACCGTTTTCTTATTCTTACCTATCCTTTTATTTATTTCGTCTAAAGCCAATAGGGTGTGAGAATCGGTTTCAGCCTCTTCCCGCTCCCACAATTCATTCAGGACCTCGTTCTTTACTACGCTGTCGTCTTTACGTATAAACCATTGTTGAAATTTAAGAACAGATTCTTTAGGAAAATCATTCTCAAAAAAACGGGTTATCAATATGCGGATATGGTGTTTATCCATTGTATATACTATTATATTCTTTATACCGACTATTGAAAGATCATTTCAATCATGCCGGATTCATTCTCTATATTAAGGTAGACAGGAAAATCGGGAAGTACGCACAGGCCAATGTACATTTTTCAAAAAAATAAAAAAGAAACATGCTGAAGCGCTTTTCTCAAATCGCTCAACGCATTGGAAATATGGTTCTCTACCGTTCGTTTATTGATATTAAGACGGGAGGCAATTTCATCACTTGAAAAGCCGTCTTTTCGGCTCATCTTAAATACTCGCTGACGCTGTTCCGGCATTTGTGAAATCACCAGATCGATTAATAGAGAAAGGTCTTTGGCAAACATATCCTGTTCCGGCTCATACGTCTCGGGCCGATCCAACTGGCTGAGGGTATATTTTTCCTTTACAAGATTATGTTCGTAGTGATTATAAATCATGTGCCTTGCCATGGTAAATAAATATGCTTTAAACGATTTGATTTCTCTCATCATTTCACGGTTCATCCATACTTTATAAAATATCTCCTGCGTCATATCATACGCCTCCTCTTCATTTTTTATAAAACCACATAAAAAATGATAAATCTTAGGGTGATATACTAGAAATAATAATTCGTACGACCGATGGTCTCCCTCAGAAAGATTTGTCAGGCATTCTATTTCAAGTTGTTTATCCATGTAAAAATACTCACATGCAAAAAGAGAGTTCCCCTAGGGGATAGATCTCATAGATTATTATCAGGATATCAAAACAGGACTATTTTGTTAAGCAATACAAACAGCAGACAAGTTCACTTGGATTATATCGTTACGAGAACTATTTCGATAAGCGAGCACAGAGGCAAAACTTGTTTTGACTATGTCAAGCGTAGAAATAGTGCAATAAACTTGAAAACGACTGATGTAATCGAACATATTTTTGCAAAGATGCAAAAATATTATGAAAATAAGAAAACGCTTACACCGATTTTGTATTTCAATTCCTTAAAATCACAACTTATGACATCATGGCCAATCATCAGTTTACACATAGGGATAAAAACACAAGAAAATTCCTTATTCTGGTATTTCATTTTTCGATTTGGTATCTTATGTTTATCTTTGACTAATAAAATGGACAGAGTATGAGAATCTTCAGATACCGTACGCTGGCACAATATTACCACAAGCACCCCGATGCCAAAACAGCATTGGAAGATTGGTTCTCAAAAACGGAAGAGTCTGAATGGAACAATTTTTCCGATATGAAAGCCACATTCAACAGCGTGGACGCTGTCGAGAACCACCGATATGTTTTCAACATAAAAGGAAACTCCTATCGCCTGATAGCCATTGTGCTATTTGTGCCGAAACACGTTTATATACGGTTTATAGGAACTCATGCCGAGTATGATAAAATCACGGATGTTCAATCCTTAAAAAAGCAACAAGCAATGAAAGCAATTACTAACGACAGGGAATATCAAACCATCACTAAAAGAATAGACCAGCTATTGGACATAGTTACCGATGATAACTATAACTCTATACCCGAAGCTGTGGAACTTGATTTCCTTTCGACATTGATTGAGGAATACGACCGCAAGCACTATCCGATAGCGCTACCACAATTGTCTGAAGCAATCAGGCTCCGGATGTATGAAATGAACATCAATCAGGCGGAACTGGCGAAGTTGCTGGGGGTAAGTCCCTCACGTATTACCGAATATCTGTCAGGCAAAGAGCCCAGCCTTAACCCAACTTTCACCCTCAAAATTATTTTTGATAAAAAATGAGCCTGTTTTATGCTCCTTTGATGTGATAGCCATTTGATATTCAGCGATCGTATTTTTCGGAAGTATGTCAAATCCGGATTGTAGGACACTTTTGAATGCAAGTCTTGTTGTATTTTTGTCTCATGCACGTGAATGTACAACTACGTTTCAATTCCGCCACGGGACAGGAAGCTCCTTACTATCGACTGAAGGAGTCTTATCGAGATGTGCGCGGACATGTGCATTCCCTGATTGTACTGAATATCGGTTTTGAACCATGCCTGAAGCCTCTCCAGGTCAAACGTATTGCACGTGCCTTGACTATGCGTTTTCAACACCGGCATCATGGATCTCTTTTCCCGGAAAATAAGGATGGACTTTCTCACGAAGAGCGCCTCTTTGCCGAACGATACTGGCAACGCATGCTTGCCGAAGGAGGGATCGACCGGTTCAACCAAAAAGAGAACCAATCCAAAGAAGAGTCCGAAAGGTATATAGATTTGGATACAGTAGAACATACCGATGCCCGTAACATCGGCGCGGAATGGCTTTGCAAACAAACCATTGACCGCCTGGGGCTGGAAGATTTTCTAAGAGGCCAGGGCTGGAATGAAAACGCCATTCATGCCGCTCTCTCCCATCTGATTGTCCGAACCGTTTATAGTCCATCGGAATGGGCTACACACCGTGTCATGAAGGAGAATTCCGCTGCTTGCGAACTTTATTCAGGTACTCCGGATTGGACTCCGGGCATCAATGCACTCTACCAAATGCCGGATCGTCTTTATGGGATCAAAGATAAATTGGAACGACATCTTTGCCAAAGGACGGATAACCTGTTCAATATAGATAATCGTATCGTGCTTTTTGACCTGACCAACTTCTATTTTGAAGGCCGTAAAGCAGGAAGTCGCAAAGCGCGTTTCGGACGCAGCAAGGAGAAGCGCAACGACTGTCGATTACTGGTATTGGCCTTGTGCATAAACAGGGAGGGATTTATCCGTTATTCCTCTATTCTTGCAGGCAATACCTCAGACCCCAAATCACTTCCCGGTATGATTGACAAGTTGGCTGTCAAAACCTCCGTCACCAGTAAAAAGACCTTGGTTGTAATCGATGCAGGCATCTCCACCGAAGAGAACCTGCAAGGCATAAAAGAAAAAGGATACAATTATCTTTGCGTATCCCGCACACGGTTAAAAGACTACAGCCTCTCGAAGGATCACCGGACGGTAACCGTACATGACACCAGAAAACAGGAGATTACCTTGCGGGAAGTGCAGACCCGGCCTGAAGAGGATTATTATCTGGAGATCACCTCTCCCTCAAAAGCAATGACGGAAGCCTCCATGAACCGTCAATGGAAAGAACGCTTTGAAGGTGAGATGGAGAAAATCAACGAGGCCATTACAAGGAAAGGAGGTACCAAACGTTACGAAAAAGTAGTTGAACGAGTCGGCAGAGCCATTGAGCGTTATCCCTCCATCGCGCGACATTATCAAATAACGTACCTGTGCAATGAGAGGAAACCAGCTGAAATGCAAAAAGTAAACTGGACGATCAAGGATATTACCGCAATAGACAAAAACACGGGAGTCTATTTCCTGAGAACCAACGTACGGACTTTTGGCGAACAGACGACCTGGGAGTATTATAATTTGATTCGTGAGATAGAATGCACCAACCGGCAGCTAAAAACGGATCTCAATCTACGACCCATCTATCATCAAAAGGATGAACGCAGTGATGCGCATTTATTCTTCGGACTACTTTCTTATTGGATTGTCAATACGATACGCTTTCAACTCAAGCAATCGGGAGAAAACGCTTATTGGACAGAGATTGTTCGCCGCATGTCTACGCAGAAATTGGTGACTACAGAAGCCGTCAATGCCCTGGGTGAGAAGGTGGAACTGAGACAATGCAGTCGGCCGACAAAGCAAGCGGAGAGGATATACTCCATCCTAAAGATGAAACAGGCGCCGTTCAAGAAAATAAAAATATGTAGGTCACAGTCACCGCCAAGGGGATCGTCCTGACTCATTCTGGACAGGATTGCGTGGAAATGTAAGTGAAAGTTGGGTTAAGATTGCCCGAATAATATGCGAAAAACTGAATATCAGCGCCAATGTCGTTTTGGGCGTATCCAGACCTGCTTATTCGAAGTCGGGCGTTTATTAATCGATTAGTAATTTTTCTCGTTAAGAATATATAAATCGGAGATTTTTGATAAAAATAACCCGGTTTTATACGATGACAATAATAGTATTTTTACTACTTTTGAAGTATCGAGCAATAAGTAATTGCAACGATATATGAAAAAATACAAAGTAAAAGACGTGATAGATTAAAATGATTATCCGCAATAGTTCCTATTGTAAATTCTTGACTTGAAATCAGGAGCATACGTTACAGCGGCTATCAACAGTCTTTCAAACTGGTTTTCCCCGAAGTAACGCCTGTTGAATTTATAACAGAACTGGTTGAGATAATATTGCAAGTATTCCGGTTTTATCTTGTAATACACGCCCAAGAGCTGTCGTTTGGCATTGCTGATCGCGGTATGGACCCAGGGCAGCACATTGGAAAGATCCTCGTGTGGAATAACGGATGCCGTATGTGAATGGACATGCTCTTTCAATTTAGTGTAAGAAGTTGAGTCATCGGTGGTCAGGTCCGCCGTGCTTTCAACGTGCTCTTTGACATTCCTTGTAATTGTACCGGCTTTCAAGTCGTTGATGACTTTCATCTTCAGGTATCTGACCTTCTTGGGTTTCTTACCCGGTTTGGGGTTTTCAACGGTTTTGCTTTCAGCCATTACCAGCACTTTGGTCTTTTTTTGGCTCCCGCGGCCGCGCTTCAACGGTTTGTCCCTCTCTTGAAGGGATATTTCGGTGGAAAAGAAGGCGTCGTCCAACTCGATGGCTCCCTCAAGGGTGTACTCATCATCGCGTTTGCCCATCACGTCACGCAGTTTATTGACCATTTCCCATATGGGCTGGTAACGCTTGTGCCCCAGCTGGCGCTGCAGCTCCGCCGCGGAAAAGGAGCCCTTGGTCGCCGTGAGCAGGTGCATGGCCACGAACCAGTAACGGTAAGGCAGGTTGGAGTGCTGCATGACGGTGCCTGAACGCAAGGTTTGGCGTGCGCGACAACGCTTGCATTCATAGGTCTGCTTGTTTTCCAGCCAATAATGTTCTTTACAATTGCAATGCCGACAGGTTACTCCCATTTGGTCTCTTTGTTCTTTGAATTTTTTCCAACAGGATTCCTCATCGGGGTAATTTATAGCAAAATCCAGGATATTCATAGCTTGAATCTTTATATCGTTAGCGATGTAAATATAATGAATATCAGTGAATTGAACAAGTATTTTTGAAACTTATTTATAACTTTTTCCCGCTAAATTCTTTAGGAATAACTGCGGATAATCATATTAGACTATTCTTCGCCATGGCATAGCTCAAGCAAGCTTGGCTCTGCTCATTTGGATAAATAACTCATGCTCAGCAATGTTCAAGCAAGCTTGACGCTGCACTCGCTTACTCGTTATTTTGGCTTGACAGAATAGTTGATATCTTATGATATTAGGACACAAAGGTAGAAAAAATATAGAAACCGCGCAATGGCCCGGTATGAAAAAAAGTAGGCGATGAACGTGTTCGCGATACTACCGGCCGCGAGCAGAAGAGGAATTGGTTTGTTTTTGTCGGCTTTTTTCCTTATATTGGTGATCGCTTATTACAATATGAACTGTTCTGTTAAGCAATATGAGCAGCACCGAACTTGTTCGAGGGATGCCATTGCGCAGAAATAGTCTAAGTTTATTGAATCTTTGTGGTTTTTTAACGAAATCAAATCAATTTAGAATGTTTAATTAGGTATAATCCGTGGTCTATGGTGACGGCGGGTTATCGTGTAACTTTTTTAGCCAAAAAATATGAATAAGATCGCGTTGATTGGGAACTATCCTCCCCGTAAATGTGGTATTGCCACTTTTACAAAGGATTTGAATGACGGAATGAAGGAGAACGGCATCGACGCCGTGGTGGTGGCGATGAACGACGGGTTAAACCGCTACGATTACCCCGCCAAGGTGGTGTTCGAGGTTGAGCAAAACGTGATGGCATCGTACATCAACGCCGCGGAGTACCTGAACTCGAATAACTACGATGCGGTGATCCTGCAACACGAGTTCGGCATTTTTGGTGGCACCGACGGTATCCACATCCTTCAACTGCTCAAGCGATTGCGGATGCCCGTGGTGACTACCCTGCACACCATCGTGGACGATCCCACGGAGAACCAACGCCACGTGGTGACCGAGCTGGCCCGCCTCTCGCAAAAGCTCGTCAGCATATCGCATAAAGGAATCGAACTGCTCGCTTCCGTGTACGGGATCCCTGAATCCAAGTGCGTGCATATCCATCACGGGGTGCACCCGATCGGTGAGGTAGATACCGAAAGATTAAAAATGAAACTGGGCGTAACGGGAAAAAAGGTACTGCTTACTTTCGGGCTGCTTTCACGGAATAAATCCATCGAGGTGGTTATTAACGCGTTGCCGGAGGTGGTGAAGAAGCATCCCGACGTGGTCTATATCGTGTTGGGAGCCACGCACCCGCACGTGATAAAGCACGAGGGGGAAGATTATCGCCATTCGCTATTTCGATTGGTCAACAAGCTGAAGCTAGAGAAGAACGTGCTGTTTGTCAATCGTTTCGTGAGCAACGAGGAACTTTTTAGCTACCTGAAGATGTGCGATATCTACGTGATCCCCTACTTGGGGAAGAAGCAGATCTCGTCGGGTACGCTCATCTATACCATGGGCGCGGGCAAGCCCATTATATCCACTCCTTTCTGGTACGCGGAGGAGATGCTGGCAGACAACCGGGGCATGCTCTTCGATTTCAAGGACTCCCCCCAGCTGAGTCGCCGCGTTAACGAGTTGCTGGGCGACGAGGCGAAGCGACAGGCCATTGGGCGAAACGCGTACGACCTGGCCAAAGAGTGCTACTGGCCGAATATTGGAAAACAGTATTACGACCTGCTGGATAAAATGATCGCGGAAGTGGGAGTCCCTGCTCTCGAGGAAGGCGATGAGCCGGGTGATACGCCGTACGCCATCCCTCCGATCAAGCTGGATCACCTGCACGCGCTCACCGATTACACCGGTATCTTGCAGCACGCGAAATACAACGTGCCCGATCGGAGCCATGGCTACTGTACCGACGACAACGCGCGGGCATTGTTGCTTGCGGTGATGCTTCAAAACGAGGTGCAGAACGTGGACGAGGTGAACCAGCTCACCAGTATCTACCTATCGTTCCTTGATTACGCGTACAACGCCCAAAACGGGAAGTTTCGTAATTTCATGAACTACGAGCGCCAATGGCTCGAGAAAGAGGGATCGGAAGACAGCATTGGTAGGGCTATATGGGCACTGGGATACACGGCAGCGTATACCAACGTGTGCAATTTTCACCATCATTCCAACCACCTGTTCATGCAAGCGCTCGGGAGCGCGGAGGAGCTCACGCATCCCCGGTCTATCTCGTACGCTCTTCTGGGGCTGGTGCATCATAGCAAGGTACACGGTGATCCCCGGGTAATGGAGCGCGTCCGAAGCTTGTCGGGAAAACTTTTCTCGTTCTTTAACGAGACGATAGCGAACAAGTGGCCTTGGTTCGAAGGTAAAGTATCGTACGCCAACAGCCGCATCCCCCACGCGATGCTCTTCGCGGGGATGTACCTGAAAGACGACGCGATGATACACCGGGGATTGAGAATCCTGGATTGGCTTATCGAGCAACAGTTCACGGACGGCATCTTCTCCCCGATTGGCAACGAGGGGTGGCTCACCCCCGAACATAAGGCCCGGTACGACCAGCAGCCCCTCGAGGCGCACGGCATGATCGACGCCTGCCTCCAGGCCGAAGAGTTCACCAACGACAGCATGTATGCCGATTATGCCCTCAAGGCTTTTCACTGGTTTACCGGCGAGAACGACAGTTCTCAGCCGGTGTATGATTTCGCGACGGGCGGCTGTCGCGACGGGATCCACCCCCAGGGGGTGAACCTGAACCAAGGCGCCGAATCCACCTTGTCGTGGCTCATTTCACTTTTGGATATTTCATTCTATCTACGCAATAAAAACAGGTTACTTGTATGATTCAAATGAACCGATTACCCATTAAAATCCTGCCTTCGTCGCGACGGACGCTCGTCCGTCCTTTCGTGCCAAGCAGCGATTCCCAGGTGGAGCACATCCTGTTCCGCGTCTTCTCCACGTCGAAGGAAGATCGAAACCGTATCCTCGAAAGCATCTACGACCGGATCGAAGTGCCGCTGGAAATGACAAAGAATATTTTCAGGAGGCATTACGAACACGTCAAGCACCGGATACCTACCAATCTGGAGATGACGGACGAGGATAAGCAGTTCATCGGTGCCTTCTTCACCCAGCAATACTCGCTGGAATCGACCGCGCTGTTTAATCCTTCCATCGTTCCGCATCCCGTGCAGGACAAGGAGGGAGCCTTGCGGTTTATCATCAGCCTGCGGGCCATCGGCGAGGGGCACATCTCTTCCATCACCTTCATGGAAGGAGAGGTGGATGCCCGGTATAATATTACGCTTGCCGATAACTCCCCCGTGATTCACGAGCCGGAGCGAACGGAGCATCTTTACGATAGGGAGGTGGTCCTGAAGAAGTCCCACGAGCTGGGCATCCTCACCAACTTGAACCGGCCGTTGTTTGATATGCTGCCCGACGAGTTCTCGTTTGAAGACCTCACCGTGGCCATGCACAAGATCGTGCGCGGGAACACGTTCACCAGCCGGGAAGAACTGCAGGTTTCGTTGAACAACGTGCAGACACTGGTGCTCTCGAATTTCACGCTCCACTTCACGTCCGACGACATCACCGAGCGGGCTATCTACCCGGCGTCGCCCTCGCAAAGCAACGGCTTGGAAGATGCCCGCTTCGTGCAGTTCACGCGAGACGATGGCAGCAAGGTCTATTACGCGACCTTTACCGCCTACAACGGGAAGACCATCATGCCGGAGATGCTGGAGACCGAGGACTTCAAAGAGTTCAAGGTCTCCACCCTGAGCGGGCCGGCCGTAAAGAACAAGGGGATGGCGCTCTTTCCCCGCAAGGTGAACGGACACTACATGATGCTGGGGCGCCAAGACAACGAGTCGCTCTATATCATGAAATCCGACAACCTCTACTTCTGGTACGATTACCAGCCATTGTTGAAGCCCACCTACGACTGGGAACTGATCCAGATCGGGAACTGTGGTTCGCCCATCGAGATTGATGAAGGGTGGCTGGTATTGACCCACGGCGTGGGACCAGTCCGGACCTATTCCCTCGGCGCGGTGTTGCTGGATAAGGAGGATCCCCGCGTGGTGACGAGGCGGCTCAAGGAACCGCTGCTCACCCCGGCGAAGGAGGAACGGTCGGGCTACGTGCCCAACGTGATCTACACGTGCGGCGCGATGGTGGTAAACCGCACGCTGATACTCCCCTATGCCATCGCGGACGTGGTTACCACCTTTGCCACGGTCAGCGTGGATGAATTAATGGATAAAATGATTGAAATAAAATAAACAAGATGAAAATTGCAATGCTCTCCCCGATCGCCTGGCGGACACCCCCGGTGCACTACGGGCCATGGGAGCTGGTAACGTCGCTCCTCACCGAGGAGCTGGTAAAAAACGGGGTGGACGTCACCCTATTCGCCACGGGCGATTCAATCACCCAAGGCAAGTTGACCGCGGTAACTCCCCGGGGCTACGAGGAAGATCGCGCGATTGACCCCAAGGTGTGGGAATGCCTGCATATCTCGGAATGTTTCGAGCGTGCCGACGAGTTCGACATCATCCATAACCAGTTCGATTTTTTACCCCTCACCTACTCGGGGCTGGTGAAGACGCCGGTGGTCACCACCATCCATGGTTTCTCGTCCCCGCGCATCCTTCCTGTATACAAGAAGTACAACCCACATACCCGCTATGTCTCGATAAGCGATGCTGACCGGTCGCCCGAGCTCGATTACATCGCCACGGTATACCACGGGATCGATACCGGCAACTTCACGTTCAATCCAGACCCGGCGGGCGACTACCTGCTCTATTACGGGCGCATTCATCCCGACAAGGGAACCCGGGAGGCAGTGCAGATTGCCAAAGCATTGGATACCCGGCTTGTCATCGCCGGCATCATCCAGGATCAAGGGTATTTTGACCGGCACGTGAAGCCGTTCCTCGAAGAGGGTAAGGTAGAATATATCGGCAGCGTGGGTGCCGACCGGCGCGACCAATTGTTGGGCAATGCCCGCGTGCTGCTCCACCCGATCTCCTTCAGCGAGCCGTTCGGGCTCTCGGTGGTGGAAGCGATGGCGTGTGGCACGCCCGTGGTTGCCTTCAACAAGGGAAGCATGCCGGAGTTGATCGTTAACGGGAGGAATGGTTACCTCGCGCAAAACGTGGAAGAAGCCATCGAACAGGTGCGGAACGTGACGAACATCAACCGGCATTCTTGCCGGGAAAACGTGGAGCAGCACTTCACCAAGGAGGTGATGGCTCGCCGCTACATTGACGTGTATAAAACAATGCTAAACCAATAACGTTATGTCGATTATAAAACGATACCCGGGCAACCCCATCCTCACCCGCGAGCAGGTGCCCTACCCGGTTGCCACCGTGCACAACGCGGGGGTTACCCGTTTCAACGAAGAGTATATCATGCTGTTCCGGTCTCACCGGATGAACGGGAGGAGCATCCTCGGGCTGGCGCGTAGCAGCGACGGCTACCGGTTCACGGTAGACCCTGAGCCGTTCATGGTTCCCGCGCGGGAGGAACCATTTGCCGAGTACGAGGAGTACGGGGTGGAAGACCCGCGGATCACCTTTATCGACGGGGAGTTCTTAATCACCTACTCCGCCTACTCGCGACACGGGGTCCGGATCGGGCTGGCTAAAACCCGGGACTGGAAGGAGGTAGAGCGTGTCTCGCTCATCACCCAGGCAGACTACCGCAACACGGTCATCTTCCCCGAGAAGTTCAACGGCCTGTATGCCCGGCTGGATCGGCCCCACTCCGAGATCAGCCCGTGGTCCCTATGGATCAGCTACTCGCCCGACCTGCGGTACTGGGGCGACTCGAAAGTGATCATGAAGCCGGAAAAATACCACTGGGACGAGATGAAGATCGGCCCCGGAGCTCCACCCGTAAAGACCGATGAAGGGTGGTTGAATATCTACCACGGCGTTTTTCCCACCATGGACGGAAGCGTGTATCGATTGGGGGCGGCATTGCACGACTTGGAAGACCCCTCTCGCGTGATTGGCGTGGGTGACGACTGGATACTGCAGCCCGAGGAGCCCCACGAGATTACCGGCTATGTCCACAACGTGGTATTCACGTGCGGCGCGCTAAAGACAGGGGACGATACTATCCGGGTTTACTGGGGAGGAGCCGACACGGTGATGTGCGCCGGCGAAGCCTCCATCGCCGAGTTGCTGGACCTATGCCTGCACCGCGGCCGAAAACCGATGTAGGCGCGCGTTAAACCTTTTGCCGGGTAAATTGTTCATTTACATTAAACATTTTCTCGCAACGACATAATCCAAGTAAACTTGTCTTCTGTTCGTATTGCTTAACGAAAATGTTAAATAGCAACATCAATTGACGCAATAGCGGAAGTTTTAAAAAATTAAAATGATTATCCGCAATAGTTCCTATTGTAAATTCTTGACTTGAAATCAGGAGCATACGTTACAGCGGCTATCAACAGTCTTTCAAACTGGTTTTCCCCGAAGTAACGCCTGTTGAATTTATAACAGAACTGGTTGAGATAATATTGCAAGTATTCCGGTTTTATCTTGTAATACACGCCCAAGAGCTGTCGTTTGGCATTGCTGATCGCGGTATGGACCCAGGGCAGCACATTGGAAAGATCCTCGTGTGGAATAACGGATGCCGTATGTGAATGGACATGCTCTTTCAATTTAGTGTAAGAAGTTGAGTCATCGGTGGTCAGGTCCGCCGTGCTTTCAACGTGCTCTTTGACATTCCTTGTAATTGTACCGGCTTTCAAGTCGTTGATGACTTTCATCTTCAGGTATCTGACCTTCTTGGGTTTCTTACCCGGTTTGGGGTTTTCAACGGTTTTGCTTTCAGCCATTACCAGCACTTTGGTCTTTTTTTGGCTCCCGCGGCCGCGCTTCAACGGTTTGTCCCTCTCTTGAAGGGATATTTCGGTGGAAAAGAAGGCGTCGTCCAACTCGATGGCTCCCTCAAGGGTGTACTCATCATCGCGTTTGCCCATCACGTCACGCAGTTTATTGACCATTTCCCATATGGGCTGGTAACGCTTGTGCCCCAGCTGGCGCTGCAGCTCCGCCGCGGAAAAGGAGCCCTTGGTCGCCGTGAGCAGGTGCATGGCCACGAACCAGTAACGGTAAGGCAGGTTGGAGTGCTGCATGACGGTGCCTGAACGCAAGGTTTGGCGTGCGCGACAACGCTTGCATTCATAGGCCTGCTTGTTTTCCAGCCAATAATGTTCTTTACAATTGCAATGCCGACAGGTTACTCCCATTTGGTCTCTTTGTTCTTTGAATTTTTTCCGACAGGATTCCTCATCGGGGTAATTTATAGCAAAATCCAGGATATTCATAGCTTGAATCTTTATATCGTTATCGATGTAAATATAATGAATATCAGTGAATTGTATAAGTATTTTTGAAACTTATTTATAACTTTTTCCCGCTAAATTCTTTAGGAATAACTGCGGATAATCATATAGATTTATTATTGGAAGATGGCTGGTATGTCGCAAGGAAAAAGGGAAGTCACAGGCAATTTAAGCATAACGTAAAAAAGGGGACAGTGACTGTAAACGGAAAACCTAACGAGGTATTGGATCAATTTCTTTTAAATAGTATTTGGAAACAGGCAGGGTGGAGATAGTCTCCTGCATAAAATAACGACAAAATGGAAAAACTCATCGCCAGAATTGGATATGCTGAACATAATTATAGTGCCTTGGTTGAACTGCCGGACGAAGTGGTAGTGGTCACTCATAAAACATTTGAGGGTCTTAAAGAGGCTATTATTGAATCCCTCGAATTCTCTAAAGAGGGTCACTTGGAAGGTAATGAGCCTGCACCTGACTGGGTAAAAAATGGGTATGAGATTGAGTTTAGAATGGAGATTTCGGCTCTCTTGCAATATTTTGATGGCATTCTTACCCGCTCGGCACTCTCCCGGATAACTGGCATCAATGAACGCCAGTTGGGACATTATGCTACCGGATATCGCAAACCCAGACAAAAGCAACGTGAGAAAATCATAGAAGGGTTCCATAAATTAGGTAAGGAATTTTCATCCGTTGTGTTATTTTAATGATGTAAAGATAGTTGTGATTGGCTCTCAAAAGTTTGTACCTTTGGTATCTGGAACAACACCTGCATACCAGCAACGGTGTCATAATAAGTTGTGATTGGCTCTCAAAAGTTTGTACCTTTGGTATCTGGAACAACTGATGCAGTAAAGGTCGTTCGGTTGTGTCGTTGTGATTGGCTCTCAAAAGTTTGTACCTTTGGTATCTGGAACAACTAGGGTGACTGGGGCGAATGGCCGGAAGCAGTTGTGATTGGCTCTCAAAAGTTTGTACCTTTGGTATCTGGAACAACGAAGAACGATTAAACGTATTAAACACAGCCGTTGTGATTGGCTCTCAAAAGTTTGTACCTTTGGTATCTGGAACAACGTGGCGGTTATTCCTCCGCACCATCAATGGTTGTGATTGGCTCTCAAAAGTTTGTACCTTTGGTATCTGGAACAACGCTGTGTCTGCATTTCCAGATAACGCTCCTGTTGTGATTGGCTCTCAAAAGTTTGTACCTTTGGTATCTGGAACAACGATGACGGATTGGAGTATATGATGTGGCATGTTGTGATTGGCTCTCAAAAGTTTGTACCTTTGGTATCTGGAACAACGCTTGGAGTTGGGAGATGGCCTTCAGGTCGGTTGTGATTGGCTCTCAAAAGTTTGTACCTTTGGTATCTGGAACAACTCAACAATGGCTAACGAAAACTGCTTATCTGTTGTGATTGGCTCTCAAAAGTTTGTACCTTTGGTATCTGGAACAACACCTGCGATCCCCTGACTTAATCCAATCCGGTTGTGATTGGCTCTCAAAAGTTTGTACCTTTGGTATCTGGAACAACATAATGAAAAATCAAACATAGCTAAAGGGAGTTGTGATTGGCTCTCAAAAGTTTGTACCTTTGGTATCTGGAACAACTTATTCTGCGGATGGACGTAAGATGTTTCAGTTGTGATTGGCTCTCAAAAGTTTGTACCTTTGGTATCTGGAACAACGTTTTTCTGGTTGTCGAATGGGGATAAGTAGTTGTGATTGGCTCTCAAAAGTTTGTACCTTTGGTATCTGGAACAACAGTGTTCACATCCTTCGTTGTAAAGCAACTGTTGTGATTGGCTCTCAAAAGTTTGTACCTTTGGTATCTGGAACAACCAAAGCAGACAATGCCACAACCACAATTATGTTGTGATTGGCTCTCAAAAGTTTGTACCTTTGGTATCTGGAACAACCCAGTTTCCCGTCAGGATTTGTGCAGATTTGTTGTGATTGGCTCTCAAAAGTTTGTACCTTTGGTATCTGGAACAACTTTTGTCTGTTCGTCAAACCCCGCCCCATTGTTGTGATTGGCTCTCAAAAGTTTGTACCTTTGGTATCTGGAACAACTAATTGCCGATGCAATTTCCGCTATGTGCTGTTGTGATTGGCTCTCAAAAGTTTGTACCTTTGGTATCTGGAACAACTATGAAGTCGTTGTTTACTCTGTGGACTATGTTGTGATTGGCTCTCAAAAGTTTGTACCTTTGGTATCTGGAACAACTGCCGACGATAAACGCCAATGATCCATAACGTTGTGATTGGCTCTCAAAAGTTTGTACCTTTGGTATCTGGAACAACCTCCAGGCACAACTCAACAGGGTTGAAGAAGTTGTGATTGGCTCTCAAAAGTTTGTACCTTTGGTATCTGGAACAACCGTCCATGCTTGCATCACTTTCTGGATACTGTTGTGATTGGCTCTCAAAAGTTTGTACCTTTGGTATCTGGAACAACAGTTTCAGATTCCTGACCACAAGCGCAAACGTTGTGATTGGCTCTCAAAAGTTTGTACCTTTGGTATCTGGAACAACCTCTTGAAGAGAAATTACGTAGACTTAATCGTTGTGATTGGCTCTCAAAAGTTTGTACCTTTGGTATCTGGAACAACTAGATATTGTATTTCATAATGCGGCTTTCGGTTGTGATTGGCTCTCAAAAGTTTGTACCTTTGGTATCTGGAACAACCTTTAATCAAGAGTCTTCTCTGTATTTACAGTTGTGATTGGCTCTCAAAAGTTTGTACCTTTGGTATCTGGAACAACGCGAAGTTTCTTTCGTACGGTAAACATACTGTTGTGATTGGCTCTCAAAAGTTTGTACCTTTGGTATCTGGAACAACGGGTAGCATCGCCACCACAAGGTTATTCGGTTGTGATTGGCTCTCAAAAGTTTGTACCTTTGGTATCTGGAACAACTTTTGTTTCAATCTTTGTTTTCCAATCACTGTTGTGATTGGCTCTCAAAAGTTTGTACCTTTGGTATCTGGAACAACTAGTAATTTTTGATAAAACACTACAAGGTGTTGTGATTGGCTCTCAAAAGTTTGTACCTTTGGTATCTGGAACAACCTTGACAAACTTGGAGCTTTATTGGTAATAGTTGTGATTGGCTCTCAAAAGTTTGTACCTTTGGTATCTGGAACAACTTGCAGTTAAAGATAGGTTGGAGCAAGTCTGTTGTGATTGGCTCTCAAAAGTTTGTACCTTTGGTATCTGGAACAACCAAACAGAGACGCAAAAACGGAAGTATAGGTTGTGATTGGCTCTCAAAAGTTTGTACCTTTGGTATCTGGAACAACCGACCATCTCAATAGCCATCACGTCGAAGTGTTGTGATTGGCTCTCAAAAGTTTGTACCTTTGGTATCTGGAACAACTGACTCTAAGTTTAATATTCTCGCTCTCCAGTTGTGATTGGCTCTCAAAAGTTTGTACCTTTGGTATCTGGAACAACTTCTTCGTCGTCTTCATTTTGATTGTTGTTGTTGTGATTGGCTCTCAAAAGTTTGTACCTTTGGTATCTGGAACAACAGCCGCTTTACCAAAGCCAATTGGCTGATCGTTGTGATTGGCTCTCAAAAGTTTGTACCTTTGGTATCTGGAACAACTTTTTTACAAAGTTTAAAATTAATATTTTTGTTGTGATTGGCTCTCAAAAGTTTGTACCTTTGGTATCTGGAACAACTGGATTTGAACATTTCGCTATTTTCCAGTGGTTTATACCGAAAATTACAATTAAAAAAAGACGTTGTTCCGAACATGGAATCCTGCCGGTAAGGCGGGATTTCTATTTTCTAAAACAGTTCTAATTGCTGGTAGGGCGTGGTTACTTCTTTTTCTTTTTTTCCGATAAACAATTCCATGTTGCCAAATTGCTTATCGGTAATACACAGGATGCCGACTTGCCCATGTGGTGGAAGATTGTTTTTCACACGTTGAATATGCACATCGGCGTTTTCACGGCTGGCACAATGTCGTAAATAGATGGAAAACTGAAACATGGTAAAACCGTCTTTGATCAGTTTATCCCTAAAAACGGTATAGACCTTACGATCTTTCTTCGTCTCCGTCGGCAGGTCAAAAAATACGAGTACCCACATAATTCTATATTCGCTTAGTCGATTCATAAAACCTCTATTCTTTCAAATATATTTCCATATCTATTTTTAACCAGTTACCCTCCCACTCTTTATTTTTCACTTTGGCATAAAACCATTTGCCGGCATCCATCAGCCGTGCCAACATCTCATTTTTATCACGTGGAATATAACCTAATTTATCGCCTTGTGAATTGTAAATAGCTATAGTAAAACTGTCGTGTTTATTATCCAGCTCTCGTTTCCAATTGAATTTCGAGCAACTGCAACTGTTTATGACCGATCTTCACAACATATAACGCTTCTAACTGTGGTTTACCCCATTGCAACAAACTATCTTTGTCGGTCAATAATTTTACGTATTCTCCTTTCAAAAGGAAATACTTTTCCTTCAGGCTCTCTTTTTCCGGGATATTTGTCAAATTCAGGTTCATATTGCCTTTTACTCAAAATTCGGATATGCTATTTTCCGTATTTCACCTTTGTAGCATTTTGCCAAAGAAGCGGTAGTTTGCGATGCCGCAATCATAAGCGGGCTACGTTGCCCGTTGATGATAACATCCAATACGGGAATGTTTAATAGTCTCATTTTTATATTTTTGGATAATTCCTGATAATCCTCTTCACTTTCTATAATTTCAACGACCACTTTATCTACGAAGGGGCGATACGGTTCCATGATATCATCGGCCAGACAGTAAGCATTGTATTTGTTCCGGTGATGAATACCCAACGTAGGAAGTAGTCCACTGGCAACTAATGAGCGTGCCACAACTGCTCTTAAAATGGCATATCCATAATTCAGGAGATTGTTGGGTGGAATACCGTCCCTGTTCCTTGAAAATCCGGATATCTGCGGAAAGATATTCGCCCAATAATATACGGCGGCGCGAGCTTCATAATTGTCTGGATCGCCGCTTTTTACATCCGAAGCCCATATTTGCATGTTCTTTACCACCTCGCCGGTAGCAGAATGAAGCAAATGAGCCTGATTTTGTATCTTTGCCTGAACGGTTTGCTGCCACAACTGTTTTTTCAACGGAACCGATGCCCCCAGTTGATGTTTAAAGCGCTCGGTTTGGGTAGTATTGCCGGACAAGGGCAACATCAAACCCAGAGGCATCCGGCTACTGTCGCAGGTAATGAGTGCAACGTTGTTGGCCAACAGTTTTTCAATGACACCATGAGTAATGGTTATTTGCTTGTTATCCAGAATCACCACACCGATATCTTCTATGGGAACGGTTTTCACGGCGTCGTCTTTAAATGTTTCGGGCAGCGTTTCGTTTTTCACCACTTCCGGCAATTGAATAAGCAGTTGTTCTTTCCGGAGGGATAAATAGGCCGGATTACCGAAGTAAAGCGTGCGTTTAATCATGGTGATTCATTATAATATTCATAATATAGATCGGCAATTTCACTCGCAAAGCCATAACCGCAGGGTGAAGCCCAACGTACACATTGTTCGGCTCTCAACTTAAATTGTTCAAGCAAACCGTGTTTTTGCATAAACGCCAAGGCAGCCTTGTAATTGTTGTAAGTCGAATCATAGAATTGTTCCGAATAGTCACCGTAACAATAAGTCAGTTCACATGCGCTTTCAGGTAAATACAACATCACGTCTGCTAATGCTTCGGGTGAAGGTTGCAAACTACGAAAATCCGAAATAGCACGTTTGGCAACCGAAAATTTTTCACCGCCACGTTCGGGATGCTCTACATTAAATTCTTTACGGATAATTTTCTTATACTTTTCAGCCAAGGCCGTTTCATTCTTCGGATTGAGATAAAAATCGTAAAACTCTTTTACAGCTTTATTTTTTTCGTACAAATCCAGTATTTGCTCTACCAATTGTTCTTTGGTGAGGCGTTGGAGTTCTTTTTTCAACCGGGGTTTGGACATAGGGTTATCCTTTATCTGTTATTTTATATAAATAACTATCAATCACGTATTTTTCATACATTCTATCCTTAAATTCAAACCAAAGTTCACGATATTCCGATTGATGAATAAAATTGTTGAAATTTGCGAATGGTTTTTTGCCGTTGATGGCATTGTTCAATATGTTCTTCGCATGTCCCTTAGGCAGATTGTCTACAAAATATTCCATAATGCGATATGCTTCCGACGACTCCAAAGGTTCAATCGTTATAAAATCTTTCCATTTTCGAAAACTGAATATTTCATCAGAATACGTATCAGTGTCTGTCATTTCTTCTTCTTTCTTCATACTCTTCATCATCTTCTTCCAACGGTAAATCCGAGTAAATTTCTTTCGGCATTCCATCAACTTCCAATGTTTCCGTATTTACGAAACTAATCAACCCTGCTGACATATTACCAGCAACTTCGCTAATTAAGTTTCTGTATTTCGGAGGAACTTGTAATTTATAGTCTGGTATTTCAAAAAGATTGATTTCGTTGTTTTCAACAAATTCTTCTTTCATAAATCCAAGCAATTTTTCAAGACTTTTCCTGTCGTCTTTAATACTTCGCAAAATAACAAGGCATTCGTTTAATAATTGTTCTGTAGACATGCGCATCTTTATTATTTGTAATTTTTTACGGCTTTGTTTGTTGTACGAGGCTTTGATATTCTTTTTTAATAAAGATTTTGATATGGTGCTATGCAAATTGTATATTCCCCAATCTATCTACTTGTAATTTCCTACATACTTGTTTTATCATTATTCCGTCGATTGATTTTTCCATCTTGTTTAATACTGAATACTCCACCTTATTAACAATAGGATTTGCAACCTCGCTTTTGACAAAGAAACATTGGTTCCCGCTTGAACTTACCATTTTATAAATTCTATTTCGATCTAATTGATGATTTAATGAAGTAGTTAGCTCTTCTTCCCCCGGCACATACACCAAATCATTCGGAGATAAAGAAAATAAAAGATTATGCCCTTTTTCATTTCTTTCAGGCACTTCTTTTAGTCCCTGCTTCAAGCGTTCAATAACGATGTTCAGCGGAATTGTTTCATAGCTCCGCTTGCCCTCATCATCTACATAAATAGCAAAAAACAAGTTTGTTCCCTTTGCGGCTTCAACGTATTTAGTTTTTTTATTGCCAACATATCCGACATTGAATTTATTACCTTTGGGTTCATAGGTTCGGACTTTAAAAATTGGCTGATGGAATTTACCATTGTTGAGCAAAATGATATTTTTATTCATCTCGTCGATTCCTTCGGGAGTGAAAGCCAAACTTTCGGGGACAATTTCTTTTCCTTGATCGTCCAATCTGCCTTTGTAGTTTTCTAAATGATTTAGTAAAATCATTTGGATACCTGTATCAGTTATTGTTTCTATTATTCGTTTTTCATTAAACGAGGTGTCTAAACTTACCCTCGAAGCCACATTGTCGTTTTCCCAATAATAAATAGCGACTTTCGTTATATCTATTCCATTCCATTGGTTCTCCCTTTCTTTAAAATATCTCACAAGTTTTTTCTTATCGTAATTTTGACTGACCAACGAAATAATATGTTTTCGCAAACTTTTATCAACAATATCAAGATAATTATCTAACGCCGCATTTAATGAAACAGTTTTTGTTTTTCGCAATCGCACTAATCCCGATACCGTATCTTTATGCAAAGGCTTCCGTATCGCCCAGTTATCACCTTTGGTTTGTTTGTCAACCACTTTCTCACCATCTATGTACCGTTGGTAATAATTGACACTTTTATTTATCACACGAAGATTCTGCTTGAAACTGACAATGATTTTTTCCAATTCATTGCGGGCATCAACGGTAAAATTACCCCAAGGTTTGAAAAACTGCCAGTTATAATTGCCTTTATCATCTCCCTTATTTTTGAAACACAATTTATTACGCAAGTCGAATCGACTTTTGTCTTTTTCTTCTTTTGTTTTCTTCTTGTCCAACGCATGTTGATTGTTAAGGAAATTCACATGATCGCGCGTAGCGCACGCAACAACCAAAGCGTCCATGGCATGATGACGGTGATCGATACGCTTTTTCTGAAAGTTTTTTGCGAATTCGAGCGGAACTGTCGGCAGATATTTCTGATAACGTTCATTGTAAGCCGTGAAGTCTTTAGAACCGGTCAGTTCGTTCATCCTTTCAAAACGAGGCAATATCAAATCGTTCCAAACATCGTTCAGTCCCCAATCCTGCTTTAACCGACCGGTTATTTTACCATTCAGTGGAACAATATTTTTTGAATTAATTCCGTCGTCATTTGTTTCCGAACGAACAATATTGGATAAAACGGAAGAAATAAACTTACTGATATAACGTGTGTCATTCATCTGGCGATCAATCATTTTCTCAGGAATTTCATCCATCAATAATTTATTCCGTTTGGAGCGATTTTTCGCATAATGTTCTTTCACGAATTTTTGATACTCTTCTTCTTCAAAAATTCTGACCGTTTTGCCAAAACCTACTTCAACGATTTCGCTATGGTGGTTTTTTATAAACTCAAAACTGGTCTGATTGTCTTTCAGTTTATTGACAGCCGACTCACATATCACTTTATTGTTGAAACTATCATCGAAATAACGGCTTTGTGGAATGATGTGCTCTATCTCGTAATCGGCAGTAAATAATCTGTTCAAAGGAATGACTTGCCCGGTATACGGAGATCGGTATTTTTGCTCTAACCATAATTTATAGCGTCTTAATTCCGAGGAAGAAGGTTGAGCGGTCTTACTTATTTTAAGGATATCATCGTCTATTTCGATATTAGAACTTAACACTCCATCTTCAAATATTTTCAGGGCTTCTTGTTGCATAGGTGAGTATGGCCGCACGTTTTCCACTTCCGGATAATGCAACATTTCTGCAAGTAAGGCTTTGATACGAAGGTTTGTTTTTTCGTTTTCGAGCACTTGATCGCTTAATTTTTTCCGGTCTTCGGCAGGTAGTTTCATTTGCCGGCCTAACTCGATATGAATTTCCGAAAAGAAATCTTTCACTCCGTTACCATAATGCGCCCAAATATCTCTTATCACTCTCAATGCTTCGGTAACAATTTGTTCGACAATCGGATTACGCAATGAGTGTTGTTTGAATTCATGCAGGTACTTTTCCAAATCATTGACAGAATTCCATTTTCCGGCAATGCCTGGCTCGGAATGGCGACCATAAACGATATAACTTGCCAACCAAAGTTGCAAGCCTTGAAAATATCCCTCTTCTTTCAAATGAATGGCTTTCTCCCGGACTCTCTCTTTTATATTTTCATCATACTCTCCTGTTATAATTTTATCAATACGTTTTTTCGTACTTTCGTCAATTTTCCCCCAATCCCAGTACTTTCCAGTCCGTATCAAAGGCAATAATTTTTTAATGGCTTTTTCCGAGAATGAACCATATTCGCTTTTGAAAGGCGGAAACTTTTTAAAATTTTCCACAAATGATGCTACATCCAATCCATGTCTTTCGGCAAACGATTTCAATGCTTTTTCGTATTCATCCTTGTCAGTAACGGAGTAGATAATATGCCAGAGTTGTTGTTCAGTTTCCCTTTTCAAGAAACCGTCAGGCAGGTTTTCAACTTTCGCCAGCCGGGATACAATCAAAGCTTTTGTTTCGTTACATGGATATACTTTTTCCTTGTCATCCACAAAGTTCCAACGATATTTTGATGCTTCGTTAGCCAACATTTTTCCCTTAAAACCTTTTTGCTCCAACAGGAACTTTATCAACGTGTCTTGCCTAATTTCCTTTCTGTTATCCAGAAAATCAAACAAAGTCTCATAATCTTCCACGCTGTTCAAGAATTCTTGGGTTACATTCGTATCGTCATTCCTCCTGTAAATAGTTAAATTATAGAGCCATTGCCACAAACGGAATTCCTGGTAATAAGGATTTGACTTAGGCGCCGCTTTCAAGTATTCGATATGTTCCACTCCTTCCTTATCACGGTACTTCCTATATTCCAACGAACAATTCCCAATGGACGATTTTTTGCTTCGCAACGGACGTTGATAGAAAATAATATCTTCCAAAAAAAGATGCGTGAAGTCTCTTTTACCAAGAGCGAGTTGATGGGATTCATTGCTACGATACAACTCACGAACAGCCTCGTTATACAAATCCTCATCCTGTAATTCGGGATGAAACTCCTGTTGTTTTTGAAGAATCTGTTTCAGTTCTTCTTTGTAAAACTTCCGTTCGATGGTGCGTACTAATTTCCCTTTTATTTTTTGTGATGGATTTTCCAACAAAGCATCATAAATGTATGTTCCGACAGTTTTCTTGCTTTTATCAATGTCTGCTTCGGTTTTCTTTTTTAATAAAGTCCAATCATCTTCCGCCGGTGCCCGAAACGAACGCCTGACATTACCCTCTTTATCGGTTTTTATCGTACCATCATCATTTAAATCTGTCGTGACAATAAAATCACGGACTTTATCTTTCCAATCAAAAAGAGGTGTTTTACTCGAACGCCGATAAATCCAACCATTTTCCAAATGAAGAGAATACCATGTTTCGCCTTTGCTATTAGCACTTTCGTCCGGCACGACATCAATCACTTTCAACGAATGGAATTCAACTAATTTGTTTGGATTTTCTTCGTCCACCTCATCACGCAACTGATAATAACCCCGTTTCTGATTAAAATTCAATAAAATCCAAGCCAATTCTTCTTTTTTTATTTTTTGAGATAAGGCTTTTTTACGCAAATAGTAAATAGTCCAATCATAAGGAATCAACTTTCCGTTTTCAAATAAATAAGGTTGAGCTTTTTTGAATTCGGAGACCATTTCATTGAACGAAGACTGAAAAATAAATTCATATTTTCCATTCGCATTTTCTTTCCAAGCCAATTTAGGTTCTAGGTCAGTAAAGAATTTCCCCAAGTGTTTCTCAAAATCAATCTGATTCATATAATGTTCAGGCAAAAAGCCTAACACATTCAGCACTCTATGCAAACGTTCCCTACGCAACAAATGACGCTCACGCAATCTTCTTGTTCCGCGATAAGCAGTTCTTTCTGCTGTTTGTGAAATAGAATTTCCACTTTCAAAATTTCCCAATATATCCTGACTCATTGGTATAATCCGACTTCCCATACCTTCTATACTGCATGGTTTATTGTTTTCATCAACCTCCACCAATGCCCATCCAATACTGTTGGTACCCAGATCTAAACCCAGAATATGCTTTTTCATGTCGTATACAATTAAACACGTTATTTTATTGCCCGTAAAGTTAAAATGAATATTTTATTTAACAAATCATTTTGCATATTAAATTTATTTTCATACATTTGCCGTTACAACTTTTGAAAGCAAATCACAATAAGGATTATTCCGTTGTGAAAACATGTAAGGCGGGGCAACTCGCCTTTTTTATTCTGTACGTCAAAGAGATTGGGGAAAATATTAAAAAAGAGGGAATTAGGTCCCTCTCTCAAATTCAAATGATTTCTTCGATCAATCTTATTGTCTCTTTCTTGTATGCACAACGGTTATAAATTTCTCCTCGACACATCCTACAACTACACGGAGTCCTAACGGACTTATAGACCGGACTCCAGTTCGCCTTGTACAGTTCAATCCACCGGGGATTAGTTACTCTTTCGTTATTAAGAATAAAAATACCGCCATAAGAGGCGAATAACTTCATTTTAGCTTTGTAAACCCTGTTCCGTTGTTCAATTCTCCAATGTTTGTTTCTTCTCTCCATCGTCACGTTCAATTAAAATTAGCATGAACGTGGATGTAATTAAATTCTCACTGGTATCTCTATTTCTGCTATTCATTTCCTTAATACTATTTCAATTAAACTATGATCAATCGACACAAAAATAATAAAAAAACAACTATCTTTACAACACATTCAAGAAAGCCATGTTCTTTCACGTCAAACAAACTGGCCGTTCCGTCTGGACATATGGTTTTTTCAAAGAAAATCATGTAAATTTGCACTGCAAGGAAAAACAGAAAACAGATATTAAATTTATTCACCAAAGTATAAAAGTATATACACATGAAGTCATTTTCTTATATTATTTTTTTAACAATGTTGATGCATATAGCATTTATCCATGCGCAGGATCAGGGTTCAGGAAGAGTTCAGGCACAGGATAAGGCTCCTGATTGGGAAAATCCGGAAATTTTCGCGGTAAATACCGAAAAAACAAGGGCTACGGCTATTCCTTATGCTGACGAACAGACTGCCATCGCCGATGAATATGAACGTTCACCTTATTATCAGTCCCTCAACGGAACCTGGAAATTTCATTGGGTGCCGAAAGTTGATGAAGTTCCTGTAGGTTTTTTCAATGAAAACTACGATGACAGCGCCTGGGGCAAAATGCCCGTTCCCGGAAACTGGGAATTCAATGGATACGGTATTCCTATGTATGTGAATATCGGCTTCGGATTCCCGAAAAATCCTCCTCATATCGACCGGAATGATTCGCCGGTAGGCGCCTACCGTCAGACATTTACTATTCCCGAGACATGGAACGGTAGAAGGGTATTCCTCCATTTTGAGGGGGGTACCAATTTCATGGTTGTCTTTGTAAACGGGAAACAAGTAGGTATCAATAAAAACGCCAAAAGTCCGGCGGAGTTCGATATTACACCCTATATTCGTCCGGGTAAGAACCTGTTGGCGTGCCAGGTACATAAATTCAGCGACGGCTCTTACCTGGAAGACCAGGATATGTGGCGTTTGGGAGGGATTAACCGCAGCGTTTACCTGTACAGCACAGATGATACCCGCATACAGGACTTCTTCGCTCATCCCGATCTGGATGACTCCTACAGGCATGGACAGTTCAGTATTGAAGTAGAGTTGAAAAACTATACCGATCAGATCCAAAATCGTAAACTGGAGATTTCCATCCTGGATAAAAACGGAAAAAATGTTTTCCAACAGACAAAGGACGCAACGATAGGCGCTTCTCTTTCTGAAGAGATCAGCCTGTCGGGAAGAGTACCCAATCCGGACAAATGGACGGCAGAAACACCGAACCTCTATACCCTTCTGCTAACCCTTAAAGACGAAAGAGGCAACCTGATTGAAGCAACCTCTTCCAAAATCGGATTCCGCAGAGTGGAAATTAAAGACGGACAACTTCTGGTGAACGGGCAAAAAATATTCCTGAAGGGCGTCAACCTACACGAATTCAATACCAATAAAGGGCAGGTAGTAGACAAAGAGATCATGATGCGAAACCTGCAATTGATGAAAGAACTGAATATCAATGCTGTCCGCACATCTCATTATCCTCAACAACCTTTATGGTATAAACTCTGCGATGAATATGGTATCTACCTCGTGGATGAAACCAATCTGGAGTCACACGGGCTGGGTTACGGCCCCGACAATGTTTCCAACTTCCCGGAGTGGCACGGACAACATATGGATCGCGTCACCCGTTTAGTGGAAAGGGATAAAAATCATCCCTCTGTGATTATCTGGTCACTGGGTAACGAGGCAAGCAACGGAAAAGCGTTCTTCGATATGTATGACTGGGCCAAGCAACGCGATCCGAGCCGCCCGGTACAGTATGAACAAGCCGGACGTAACAGGAATACTGATATTATCTGCCCGATGTATCCCTCCTGGGAAAGTATGAAGCGTGATGCTGCCCAGGACCTGGGGCGTCCCTATATTATGTGCGAATATGCACATGCGATGGGCAACAGTATGGGTAATTTCCCGGAATACTGGGAACTGATGCGCAGCAGCAAGAATATGCAGGGAGGCTTCATTTGGGAATGGTACAATCACGGATATCCTGCCCATGACGAACAGGGACGCTTCTACTGGGCATACGGAGGAGACCTGAAGGGATACAACAAACAAAACGACGGCAATTTCTGCATGGACGGACTTGTTACTCCCGACCAGAATTATATGCCCCATACCCATATAGTGAAAAAGGTTTATCAGAACATTCTTTTTGAGGCAAAAGACCTCAACAAAGGTCTTATCACTGTGATCAATGATTTTAAATTCACCAATCTGACCAACGATGGGTTCGGCTATAAGTGGGTGTTATTGAAAAACGGTGAAAAAGTTGCCGAAGGAGATTTCGCCGTAGAAGTCCCGGTAAATTCCGGCAAGGATGTTCAATTGAAACTCCCTTCAATACAACCTGAAAAGGGCACGGAGTATTTCCTCCATCTGTTCGCTTATGACAAAAAAGGAAATGAATTTATTAAACCCGGTTTTGAAGTGGCCAAAGAAGAATTTGCTTTCGAAGCCAATAACTATTTTGTTTCCGGTGAACATACGGGAACTCTTAATGTATCCCGAAAGGATGAAAACGTAACCGTAACATCGGGCAACAAAGAGTACGTCTTTTCGGTAAGAGATGGCAGGTCATTGACCAGTGCAAAAGTAAACGGGAAAAATATCTTTAAGGAACTGCCCCGCCTGAATTTCTGGAGGGCTCCGGTCGACAATGACTTCGGTTCGGGAGAGCAATATAATCTTCGTCTCTGGGACGCAGCAAGTCATAATGTGATTTACAGTTACCGCGATATGAAAGAAAACAACAACGGCGTATCATTTATGTACCGCGCCAAACTCAGAGGGATAGAAGCCTTTGTGGATATTACTTACACCGTCAATAACGACGGGAGCTTTACCACTGATCTCCATTATCAGGCACAGAGCAACGAGCTTCCGGAGATGATGCGTTTCGGTATGCTGATGGTTCTGCCGGAAGAATACAATCAATTCCGCTGGTACGGGCGCGGGCCGTGGGAGAATTACATCGACCGCAATACCGATACATTTATGGGTATCTGGGAAGGTCTTGTAAAGAATCAGGCCTATACCTATTATCGTCCACAGGAAACCGGGAATAAAACCGATGTCCGCTGGCTGACACTCCAGAATGAAGCAGGTAAAGGCATAAGGGTGGACGGACCTCAACCGTTGTCGGTAAGTGCGACCAACTACCGTCCGGAAGACCTTGATCCGGGAATGACCAAGAAACAACAACACTGGTCGGATGTACTTCCCCGTAAAGAGACTGTTCTCTGTGTCGATCTGTTCCAACGCGGCGTAGCCGGACTAAATTCATGGGGAGCTAAACCGCTGAACGAGTACAGGTTCTCAGACAAAGAATACAGATACAGTTATACTATTAGCCTGGATAACTTGTAAAGTCTTGAGTATGAAAAGAAGAAGTCTATTATCCATTGTACTGATATTTACACTTATATCTGCTTATGCCCAGAAAAAACCTATTATCGGTGTATCTTCAGTCGCAACCGAAAGTTCTGCATCTGCTCCACTTACCTATATCAACTCGATTAAAAGAGCAGGGGGTGTTCCTCTTGTTATCCCTATGACCTCCGATAAGGAGGAGCTTACGCGTGTTCTGGAAGTAATCGATGGTCTTGTTATGACCGGAGGAGAAGATATTGACCCGCTAAAATGGTTTAACGAAGAGCCTGTACGTGCCATGGGCGGTATTGCCCCGAAAAGAGACGAGTTCGATATAACTCTTATCAGAATGGCCGTAGAAAAGGGATTACCTGTATTGGGAATCTGTCGTGGAGAACAAGCTATGAATGTTGCCTTTGGCGGGACACTTTATCAGGACATCCCATCCCAGGTCGAAGGTACATTTGTGAAGCACTCTCAAAATGCTCCAAGCAGCTACGGAACGCATACTATCGATATTGATAAGAACTCAAAACTCTATAAAATACTCGGCAGAGAGTCGGTAGTAGTTAACTCTTTTCACCATCAGGCGGTAAAAGATATTGCCAAAGGGTTTAAGATCAGTGCAAGAGCAAAAGACGGAGTGGTAGAGGCTATTGAAAAAGAGGGAGACCAATTCGTTGTAGGAGTACAATTCCACCCCGAAGGATTTGTATCCAAAGGAGACGACACATTCCTGCCGCTCTTTAGAGCACTCACAGAAGCATCAAAATAAAGAAGACATTCAAACTTTGAACTCTCTTACGACACTGTTCTCGTAAGGGAGTTTTTAGTTAAGTAGATATCCAGAGCCCAGAACCCAGGGCAAAAACAAAATCGTAATAACCGGCCAATGTAATATTATTCTAATTTTATAAATTTTCCAAAATAAGTACCGGGTCAATATTGAATTCCGAGTACAATTTCTTAGCCATTATCTTTGGAACAGACCGCTTTCCTTTCATAATTTGGCTGAATGTTGATTCTTTGACATCCAACAGTTCTGCCGCTTGACGTTGTTTTAATTGCCTCTTGTCGAGTTCATTTTCGATTGAGATAATCAAAGGAGATTTAAACTTCAAATTCTTCGCGGGAAAATGTAACCTTTCATACGCATATACTATTTTGCCTATACGGTCTAATTCTTTGATATATTCATTATCAGCATCCTGCACTTCCAGAGCTCCGGTTTCCGTAGCTTTCTGCAATATATCTTCATAATATGCTTTTATCTCTGTGAATTGAGATAAATCCTTTATTTCTTTCAGATCTAAATATTTCATTTTCATAACTCATCTCCTTTTTTAAACAGATTCTGCATTAATTTTATCATACTCAGCATGAGTACCTATAAAACGGACAATTAATTGACCTGCTACGAAAACAACAACCACGATCAACCGGTATTTATTACCCCGAATATTGAATACATATCGTCCGTTTTTCACATAATCGGCAGAAGGAAAGTCCATCTTTAAGTCGGTATGCGATTTCCATTCAGCATCTTCCACTTTATTAATCCAGTTTTGGACTGCTTTCCGACAATCGGCATGCTTCTCTACAAATTCATCGAGTATTTGACTCTCAATTATAATCATTATCTTCTACTGATCTTCTGGTCATATATGCAAATATATGGAAAACTTTACATTTTGCAAAGTTTTCGCATGATTATTTTGAGGAATTATGATTATTAAGTAATTTAGAGCCTCACCTATCTGCGAGGCATTTTTTATAATATAGACAACTAGTCGTTTGTATAGTTTAGTATCTTGATTAATTTCGATAGGATAGATACTCGATCTTACACCAACCCAAAATGTTGTAATGCCTTTAGTACACCATCATCATCGACAGTGTCGGTCACATAATCTGCCGCCTGTTTGATCTCTTCCTTTGCATTTCCCATTGCCACGCCTATACCCGCATGACGAAGCATTTCAATATCGTTTCCTCCATCACCGAAAGCCATCGTCTCTTCCAGGGAGAATCCATAATAATTACAGAATTGGTCTATTCCGACACCTTTATCCACCCCTTTAGCTATGACATCGGCAAAAGTCGGATACCATCGCATAGCTGAACAGTTCGGCAACAGACTCATCACTTCCTCTTCCTGAGAATCTTTGAAAAACGCCGTTAATTGGAATAATTCCTTGTCCCGGTAATAATCAAGATCATTTATCTGAGGCATTTCCTGTTTCAACAGGCTCATCAGAAATTTCACATCTTCATCGATATAATTAAAAGAAAGACGGTGTTCTTCTACAAAGAGGCAGGGAAGTTCCCTTTTCTGTTGTATATAATCGATAAAGCTATTGACATCTGCCTGGTCGATACTTTTTTTAAATATAACATTATCGTTACCTTGCAGGCAGTAACATCCATTCATCGTGATATATCCGTCGAACTCCATGTCGTCCAGATTATTGATCACTGAAGAGTGCCTGCCGGTGGCGATAAATACTTTAATCCCCTTATTCCTGATCATCTCGATCGATTTCCGGGCGGAATCGGGTATCCGATGTGTTTTGAAACTGACCAATGTACCGTCAATATCAAAAAATATTGCTTTAACCATAAAATGCTTATAACCTAACTTTTGCACAAAAGTACAAAATTTATGACAGATAATAGGTGTAAATATCAGAGTAATAATAAATTTAGGGCATGAACAGGTAGAATTTACCTTGCTCATGCCCTTTAAGTACTTAATTTATAATCTTCTCTACATCATCAATCCAATTGAATTTTTTCCGAAGGAGAATACAATAATTGGCCTATACCCTCTGTCTCCACTCCTATTCTTGCATATAGGAACTTTTCAGTATGGGAATCCGGTATAGTAACGGTTAACGTAACCGCTGTACCGAGTGTAACTTCGGATGCCGGTTTTTCTGCACTCGCAATATTATACCCATTATCGGTAATAATAGTTCTTCCCAGGAAAAGACGAACCGCCCTCAACTCTCTCTGATTACTTACCCTGTTGACCGTAAATGTGGCTGTTATCTGTTTGGCATTTCTGGAATAAGCAGCATTACTTATCGTGAAATAAGGGACAACGGGAACATCCACTACAGTATTTCCTTTAACTACCACATCTATAGAGTCTGTATTGTTTTCCCACGGAGCCCCGTTCATACGGACTAATTTATAATTCCCATCAAACAACATGGCGGAGAAAGTTCCATCCTGATCGATATGTACGGGAATTTTCGTGAAATTCTGATAACCATGTTGCCACAACTCTAATTGCAGGGCGTTTGACCTGACACCTATTGATTCGTCGTTATAAGTTATTTTCCCGGATAACATGGACTCCGGAGCACTAAAATTATCTTTCTCACAACTAAAAAGCAGCAGAAGGAGAATAGCGCTGATATATGTTGTCAAAAATATTTTCGTTTTCATCGTTTTCATTTTTTTATTGAAATGGATTTGGAACAATTTTAGGATTATTATCCCTTGCATGTTGAGGAATAAATGTATAGTAATTAGCCAATTGAAAATATCTCGGATTCCTGAAACGCGGTGCGATCATTTTATCGAATACATATTTTCCATCATTAGGGCCACCTACTACCCGGTAAGGATAAAGGGCATAAATCATTGTATTGGGATTATTTGCATCGCCATTCCAAACAGTATGTGCTTTTCTCCATCTCTTCAGGTCGAAATAGCGGTGATCTTCAAACGCCAACTCTATTCGTCTCTCATTCATCAGGATATCCAAATTCAAATCCGAAAGACTGTTAGCAGGATGTCCTGCTCTTTCCCTCAATTCATTCACGTACCTGACCGCATCCGGAAGGCCCAGCTCCATCATAGCTTCCGCGGCATTCAGGTATATCTCTGCAAGACGGAAATGTATCCACCAGTTATCGCTCAAAATACCACGGGTACTTGTCCCTGCCCCTGATTGGATGAGTTTCCTCAAATAAAAGCCAGTATTGGAAACTTCCTGCATGGAGCGGTGAGGTCCTGAATTTCCGACCAATACTCCACCATCGGTATACATTGTTCCGATGTCTTCCCCTTCAACAGTATTGTATGATGTGCCATTCCAGACTTTCACTCCGGCCTGAATACCTGCCGACAAACCTTTGAACGATGCTCCCGAGAAGAGAACAGTTCCATACAAGCGCCAGTCTTTATTGGCATAAATATCCGACAGATCATCGTAATATATGTAATCGGAGTTATCATTGGTTCTGTTTTTCAGCGTACCGGCTGTTCCGTCGAGATAAGGATAGCTTTCCACCAGATTCAACGATGGGGTTACACAAGAAGAAGCCAGATTATCCTCTCTTAATCCGCGGGCAATATTATCGTAAGAAAACCAGTGTCTTTTATCGGGTGCTTTATAATCTTTTACCCAAATCACTTCATTGTTACCTGTTTTCTTATCAAAGATTTCATAATAGTTCTCACCTAAATGAGGGTTGCCTCTGTATAATGAATATTTCCCTGAATTAATAATTGCCAACGAAGCCTCTAAAGAAGCATTGTAGTATTCCTCAATTTTAGAAGCCGGTATCCCGACCTCCCCACCGGGAGTTGTAACGGGCACGGCCATAAGGTTATTGTATTTTGCCAAGGATGCGGCATACAGCATAGCCCTGCTCTTCAATGCGAGTGCAATAAACTCGTTGGCTCTCGTCGTACTCCCTTCATTGCCGAGTTGATCTTTGATTTCATCCATTTCATTGGCAATAAATTCATAAACAGCCGCTTCCGTAGCCCGGGGATGTTGTAAATAAGTAGGATCGCCACTAAAATCATATACCAGTTGTTCGGTAATCAGCGGTATTCCTCCCATTCTCCTTACCATTTCGAAGTAATAATACGCTCTTATGAACCTCAATTCTGCTTTGTAAAGGTTTTTTTCACTCTCACTGAGTGCTGTACTATATTCGTCAATACCTTCAAGTGAAAGATTAATATCACGTACCAGTCCATAATCCCATATTTCTCCCAGATTGTTCCCGTAAGACGACATCTGATTCCTCCACTCCTCTCCTGAATAACCGGACCACATAGCGTCATCAAACATTGTCATATCTCTCCAATTGCCTTCGAGTCCGGTAAATACCGGCAATCGGTTATAGAAATTGGCCAGCAGACCCACGATTTGCTTCGGATCGTTCCAAACCTGTTCTTCCATAATGATCGTTTTAGGATTCCTGTCAAGCCAATCCCCATGACACGATACAAGAATAACAGATAATAAAGCTATTATGCTATAGTATTGAATATCTTTTTTCATACGACTAAAATTATTTATTTTCAATGGTGTCGTATGGAACTCGCATTTAGTGATGAACTCGGATGAGAACAGTTATCATGCTCGTTTCATACGATTATTTTTAAAACGTTAGATTAACACCGAATAAAAGCATTTTCTGAAGCGGATAAACCAGTCCGTTTTCCGAAGCTATTTCCGGATCGATTTCAAATCTCCCTACATTATCCAATGAGAATATGTTTGTTCCGTTGACATATAAACGGACATGGGAAGAACCTATTTTTTCACTCCAGTTCTTAGGCAGGACATATCCCAACTCCACATTCTTCAACCGGAAATAATTCACATTGGTTACCCAAAAGTCATTTGTCCAATAGATCGGGTGATCACCTCTCAGGTTTTGCCTGATGGCCGGATACGTTCCCGAGACCCAATTGCTATTGGGATTGTAAGGGTCTTCCCTGTGCCAACGGTCTTCAAACATATAGTGCGGTGCGCTGCCGTTGTTCTGGAATGGGAACTTAAGTTCCCAGTTTCTCCTGTAACTCTGCATGGTTGCACCGGCGAAATCGGCAGTGAGAGACCAGTTCTTCCAATTCAACCCGATATTCAATCCATAACTGATATATGGCTGGGCACCTAAAGCATAACCTATCGGCCTCTCATCAAGAGAATTGATAATACCGTCATTATTTACGTCTTTATAGATAAAATCGCCGGGCAACAGATCCGTATTACCCCTGCCATCAATATTTACGGGATAGTTAGCAATCTCTTCTGCTGACTTGAAACGTCCTATAATTTGATACCCCCATGTAATGCCCGTCCACCGGTCTTCGCTGGAATTCCGGTATTCATTCCAGGAATTACCGAATCTGGGTTTATAGGCCTCCAGCCATCTTCTCCTTGCAAGGGAAGCATTTGCCGCAACCTTGTACTGAAGATCTCCAATATGATCCGTATAAGAAACCAGACCTTCAATACCCCGGTGTGCATCCGATTCCAGGTTCTCCCTCGGCAGGCTATAACCCACCTCAGAAGGTAATTTAACATCATAACGGGCAGCGGGCAACCCTGTACGTCTTCTTTCGAACAGGTCGAAACTGGCAGTCAGCTTATAGTTTAACAGGGAAATGTCAATCCCTACATTGGTTGTCTTATTCTCTACCCATGACAGATTACGCACCGGCAATCCTCTTGGTCTTAACCCGTTGACAAAATTTCCATCCAAAACGGAGTTCCCGTCTCCAAAATTGAACCCTCCCAGATAACTAAACATGGGGAAAGGTTCATTGAAGTTAGCCGTGTTCCATATCTCACTTCCTGTAACACCATAAGAAGCTCTGAATTTCAGATCACTCACAGCACTTTTAAGAGGAGCAAAGAAACTCTCGTCGGAAATTCTCCATGCTGCAGATATCCCCGGGAAGAAGCCAAACTGACTGTCCGTATAGTAAAGATAAGATCCATCATAACGCCCAAGCACTTCAAGGATATATCTTTCCTTATAATTATAGTTTATCCTCCCTATATAACCTGCACGCGCCTGATAACTCCAGTCGTCCGCAAGGTAATCCTGTTCGTCCAGATACATTTTTTCAATGTAATTGTTGGAAGGAACAGTGTGGATAACCAGGTAGGTGTTATCATAGTCCGACTGTTCATAAGCTAATACGGCCGACACAGTGTGATCACCAAAGACTTTGTCGTATGAAGCTGAAAACTGTTGGAAACGCTGTACTACATTTCTTTTGTGCTTTTCACGCCAGGGGTTTTGATTACCCCATCCGGGTTGTGTGTAATAGGTATCCGTCTGGGGATCGTACCTATAGGCATCGTATGTATATTCAAATCCGTCAAAATCATCATTCCTATAGTTATAAGCGTACATTCCTTTCAATGTCAACCCGAAATTAAATTTATATTGTGCATAGAGGTTTACATTCATAGTCCGGTTAATCTGGTCGACCCAACCGGTCACGTCATCTTTATATGTAGCCGGATTCACATTTACATTATGTGTCTGGTGAATATAGTTGGGATTATCATTGGCATAAGGACTTTCTATAGGCCACATCGTGAAAACACTCAACAAGGGGTTAAAATAGTCATCTAATCCGGGTACACCCACATTATGTGTAGTTTCCAATATGGCGCTCATCTGCGTACCTACTGTTAATCCACTTGTCAAATTAGCTTCCAGATTGGCCTGTACATTAGATCTCTTATAATAGAAATCTCTCAGTATCGCATCCTGATCCGTATGCGCCACAGACAGGTAATAGGTCGCCCTATTTGTTCCACCCGAAACATTCGCATTCAAATAATACTGGGGAACATTCCTACGTGTAACAATATCCAGATAATCATAACTCTTGTACCCCGGTTCAGTCCCCGCTTGCCACTTAGCCAATTCTTCCGGACTGTAAAGGGCTGCCGGATTCCTACCGTAATTCTGCTCGGACTCCACCCTTGCCCTCACAAATTGATATGCATTTGCGGGTTGGGGATATCTGGTAAAATTCTGAAGGCCATAATAACCATTTATATTCACATTTATGTTATCATCTTTTCTACCTTTCTTTGTTGTAACCAAAACAACCCCGTTCGCTGCTCTAAGTCCGTAAACAGCTGCAGAAGCATCTTTCAGGATTGAAATACTTTCAATATCCTCTAACGACAAATTATTAAAGATATCTTCTCCAGACCCTTGCGACATACCAAAGGCATCGGCGCCGGTAATCCCTCCATAGGGAACACCATCGATCACATACAACGGATTTCCCATATTCCTGATTTGCAGATTCACTCCCCTACCGGGCCTTGCATCTGCAGCCCTGGTGGTTATACCTTGTACCTTACCGGCCAGGGCACCACTTAAAGTTGTGGATGTCGACCGAATAATATCTTCGGATTTTATACTGCTGATAGAACCTGAAATATTCCTTTTTGATTGTGTTCCATAACCTACCACCACAACTTCTTCGAGCATTTCCGTATCTTCAAGGAGAACTACATCCAATTTTCTGCCGGATACAACAACTTCCTGTGTTATATAACCAATGTAGCTGAAAACTAAAGTTGCACCATTATCAACATTGAGAGTAAAATTACCGTCAACATCCGTCACGGTTCCGTTTGTAGTTCCTTTTTCAATAACATTCACCCCGATTAATGGCGTATTATTTCCATCAACCACATTACCGACAACAGCATTTTGTGCCATTATCTCCAAACTGAATATCAATAAGATAAACAGTGAAAATAAAAAAATAATTAATTTTTTTGTTTGCATATTGAACTAAAGATTAAAAAAATTAAATAATTCCTCACAATCATTCTCTCTTTCACGATAAAACAGACGAGCACTCTAAAGCTGATCTACTATAACAGATACTTATTTAATAGTCAAAAAACACAAGGTAGTTCAGCAAAACGCCGGGCATATAAATTCCACAACATACCCAAACATAATTTTACTTTAAATTTAGATAACTTATTTAAGGTAGAAATATCTTTTTTCCTGGAATAAACAAGGTGGACAAATGATAAAATAAAGTGGATAAATGACCAAACAGGTGTTTTTAACAAAAAAAGCCAGGGTTCAATGACCCTGGACTTAATCTCTCTATAAAAAAGTAAATGGAGCAAAGCTCACTTCGAATTTTTGCTATTCCATTCCGTTGCTTTTACATTCAAAAGATGCTTCATAAAAAAATCGCGCCGTTTTCTTTCTCCGTATTTTTCACCTAAAGTATGTCTGGCACCCGGGAGCATCACAAACTCAAACTCTTTATCATGTTTAATCAATTTATCCACGAGTTGCAATGTACTCGACGGATCTACATTATTATCCATCTCCCCAAGGATCAACATTAACTTCCCTTTCAGGAGATGTGCATTCTCCACATTCGAATTCTCTTCATATTCTTTTCCAATAGGATATCCCAGCCACTGCTCGTTCCACCATATCTTATCCATTCGGTTATCATAACAACCGCAAGAGGCCACACCCACTTTGTAAAAGTCGGGATATGACAAAAGTCCCCACATGGTGTTCTGTCCCCCGGCTGACACTCCGTAAATTCCCATCCGTTCGATATCCATCTCCGGATATTTCTCTGCAGCCGCCTTTATCCAGGCAATCCTGTCGGGAAAGCCGGCATCTTTCAGGTTTTTCCAGCATACGTCGTGAAAAGCCTTGGACCGGTTTGCCGTTCCCATTCCGTCGATCATCACCGTGATAAATCCCAGTTCAGCCAGGGCACTGGGTCGGTATTCCACTGCAAATGATTTGGGCACGTGAGAATCGTGTGGTCCGGCATAAATGTATTCGATGACAGGATATTTTTTTGCCGGATCGAAATTGGACGGACGAATGATCATTCCCCAGATATCGGTCTCACCGTCCCGTCCCTTTGCAGAGAAGACTTCCGGCATCCGCCATCCGGATGCGGTAACTCCGGAGATATCCGGCTGCATAGCAGGTTTATATACTATTTTTCCTCCATCCTCAACAGAACGGATTACAAGTGCAGGAGGTAAGTCTACTCTTGAGTACACATCGAACATATACCGGTGATCCTGCGAAAAAGTAACGTTGTGATGGGCATTCTCAGGAGTAAGCGGCGTTATTTTCCCACTACGAATATCCAAAGTATAATATTTTTCCAGGTAGGGATCTTCATTCTTATCCATACCGCACGCCTTGAAAAGAATCCGTCTCTTTTTTTCATCCACATTCACAATCGTTTTTACAACCCAGTCTCCTTTCGTCAGCTGTTCCTTTACTTTTCCCGACGGGACATCGTAGAGATAGATATGCCGCCATCCGTCACGTTCCGAAATCCACAACAGTTCATCGCTCTCCTTAAACCAATATTGATAAAGATTATAGTAATGAATAAACGTAGGACTTTCTTCCTTTACTACCGGATGCAGTGTTCCGGAAAGAATATCTCCAGCATATACGATGAATTGCTGATGTCCTCTTTTATTGAAATCGAACGTAAAGAAATCGCTTTTCTTATTCCATTTTATGTTGGTCAGATCATACTGGGAGTCAACATCCGGCACATCAAAATGAATTACTTTTTCTTCATCAATCAAAAAAGCAACCGGACGTCTTACAGGCAGTGCATCTCCCGGTTTCAGATAATCATATGTCTCTGTTTTAGGCTGTAATTGATCCTTTGGAGAAGAAGAGATCAACAACAATTTGCGATCCCCTCCGGGGCGATATTTGCAACACACGATCTTTCTCGAATCGGGCGACCAATAGATATTCGACGAGTAATATTCGTAAGGTGAACCATCGTTACTTAATTTCCGTATATTTCCTGTTTCTTTATCTTCTACCCAGAGATTCCCTTCCGAGATATAGGCTTCTTTTTTTCCGTCCGGAGAGGGGACCCTTTCCCTGGAATCTTCTTTGAATACATTGCCCCAATAGGGCTCTTCACGGAAGCTCTGAACCGGATTCTTAGAAACTTCATAATCTGTCAACAGGGCATAATAATCGGTTGTTTCAACGCGAAAAAAAATGGAATCCCGCCGATCACTCAATCGGATCTGCCGGAAAGGAAGATTATATGCATCTGTTTTTTTATCCAATACTTTTGACAAGGAAGCGGCCAGACGTTCCTGATCGAATGCATTTTTTTGTGTTTTCTGTTCAGGATCGATCAAATAAAATTCTCTCCCTTTAGGGGTTTGTGTCATATAGACAAAACAATGTGAATCATTTACAGCCTGAACATTTGTTGCATTGTAATAAAATTTTGAGGTGAACCGTTCATTATAACGATCTGCCAATTGGTATAAACTATCTGCGTTTTGTGCTCCAACAGATGATACAAAAATCTGGAATAAAAAAAAGTAAGCGAGCAGAGTTTTCATTTTATGAAATATTTATAGGAATATTATTTATCCGGTTTTATTTTTTGTTTCCCGTAATACATGCCTGGAAGAATAGAATGGTGTCAGGCCCAAAAAATCTTCAAAAAATTTAGTCGTTTTCTCGCAATAGCATAATCCAAGCAGGCTTGTCTTCTGCTCATATTGCTTAACGAAAACGTTCTATTTCGTACGGTCTGTTTTGTCGAGTGCTGCCGTAAGTTTAACCAACGCACTTTCTATCATATCGTGTGTCCCGCTTCCGTCACCTACATATTCCACTACCATCTCCGCATATTGAATCGCTTCGGTCAGGACACTTGTACGGCCGGATTGTTTCACAGCCCTGGCATCGGTAAGCAAACTCAACAAATCGCCCAGATCTTCCAACTCCGGCAGGTTACCCGGTCTCATTGTATTGATAGCTGCATTAAGCGCTGATGCTGCTTCATTTATTTCTGTTTGATTATAATTCTTATCCGTATCGCTGAGGATATTCTGCGCCAGCTCAAGCTGTTTCATTAGACGGGAAAAACCATGTGGTGCCCAAGGAGCATATTCCGGTATTTTCACGGTAAGCGCATTCCACTTTTCCTGTGCGGATTTCCTCTCCATAGCCACATGCAGATATTCTTTCAACATACTTTTATCTATGGTCATTTGAGCTGTTTCCAATCCGACGTTTGGATCACCGGGCAGATTGATTCTGAAATAGTGGGTTGTATTATCATGTCGGTAATAATCAGGCTGAAATGTTTTGTCCCCCAGCGTCAGGGTATAAAGGTTACCATTCACACCTGTTTTGGTTCCAACAGGTCTGTTTTGCACGATATTTCCCAAATCAGAGTCCACATCTATAGTAGCCTGTTCCCAATTGTCTATACCGGTTGCCGTCATTGCCAAAGGTCCATACATCAGTGTACCGACCCACATGGGAGTGAACGGAGTATTTGTTTCGTTTATACCCGTAGCAGCTGTTTCTAACTTGTCAGGGCCAAAATCAATATGTCTGGTAAAAGGCATGATAACCTCCACCACATCGGAAGTTGTCCAGGTACGCGCCGGAATAGTAACATATGTGCCTGGCTGATAGGAAGAAGCGATTGAAACGCCGTTCAGTTTCACATCAAAACCTTCTGTAGCCCAATAGGGAACACGTAATTTCATAGCAAAGCCAGCGGTTCCCTGCGTCAACCGGATGGTTGAATTCTCAGCAGGCCACAAACAATCCTGCTGAATGGTCACGTTCATTGCATCCCACGAGAGAGTGGTCGGCATATATAAAGCGACCCAGATAGTGTTCTCCGAAACAAAATAAGCCGCTTCCTGGTACTTCACATGATTTTCGGAGCCCGTACCACCGCAACAGGTAGATTGTGGCGTCCTGTTGCCCCAGGGTTTGGATGCATTCAAACCGACCGCGTACTGATAGGTCGTCTGATAGCAGGTGTGGTGTAACGACCCAATGAGTTGATTGTACAATACCCTTTCATAATAATCCATATACCTGGCATCGTCAGGGTTAAAACTGTTCAGATCCTTGGTCAGTTTAGCCAGGTTATAGGCACAACAGGTTTCGTTGATATTAGGTGCGGGATGCAGATTGCGTTGATTGTCGGATGTTACATTGGTCGCCATACTCAGTATCTGGGTATAGGGTTGCCTGAACATCTCACCATTACCTACTCCTCCTGTTGAATAACGGTAACGACCTTGTATCATATTCCAGAAGTTTTCGGACAGATGATAATAGTAGGGATTACCATTACCTCTGAAACTACGAAGCGCACTGGTTATTTTCGGGATATGCTGGTTGGCATGACGGGTACGGATATCATCGATATTCTTAGCCAGCGGATCGTAAAATGCCGGACTGTCGAAATAATTGGATGCTTCGAGCAGGCGTGCTTTCTCAATCGGGTCCGTTACCATTTCTGAAAGCCGTGCCAGCGACTCACCGGTTCCACCATCTTCCCCGGCAATATAAATATTCCACATTTCATACCGGTTACCCGGGTTGGCTCTGCGTTCTTCCTGTGTTCCATCCGTCTTGACAAATGTCCGGTAATGCAATCGGTTCCAGATCCATAATCCCATATCTTTGGCAATAAGCAGGGCTTTATCGGCAATCCCGGAATCATCCACGTAGGTTGCTATATCAATTAAACCGGCAAGTTGTTTATGGATTGAATAGTATGGCGCCCACACCCAGTCGGAGTTATTATACCCACGATACATTTCAATCAGCGCCGGGTGATGGGCCGGAATAGCATTAAGATATCCGTAACCATATTTTTCCCACTGGGTTTTATACATATCGAAGTCCTCCCAGGTCCCTTTCATGGTACGCAGTTCGGCTTCGGGTGCAAAATCCCGTGCTTCCCAATACCTGCCTAACTGTTCATTCCAGACAAATGTACGTTCCTGGCACTCACGTAATTCATTGACCATCCGTCGCATGTTATCACGTAACTGACTCTTATGCTCCGGATGGACAGCACTTGCAAAAGCAAAAGCCAGCGCAGACATATAATGACCTGACCCATGTCCCTTGAGTTTAGTGGTAGGAGAATCCCACCCATCGGCTATTGTATATCCTTCGGTACTTAACCCGTATGTATCCCGGTAGTTATACAACTGTTGGGAAACATCCCAACTAAGGATCTGCAGAATAGCCAGATCCCGGTTGGAAGTCAGCCTGTTGTCCCCATCAATAACCACTTTGTCCAATGGAACGGGGTTGGCAACCGGAATATGGGAAGGCGTTGCATAGGTCTCATCCACCACTTTGACAGTAGCCGTAACTGGATACCCATATTGAGTAGTGTTATCTCCAATGATGAAACCTTTTACGGCATATTCATGCCCTACAGGGTTTTTCTCCGGATCTGCCTGTTCCAGTTCTGTGGCAAGTGCCGAATTCGACCATCGGGTTTGGCGGTATTCGGACTTGCCATCTGAATAGGTTACCCATACCTGATAAGGTAATCGGGGCACGGTACCTACCGGACAATCCACATGGATGGGTTCGATTCCGGTAATGATCCGAATGTCCGCAGAATTTGCATTTGACTGCAGTTTTTCCACTTTCTCGATTTTAAAACGTAGTGTATTCTCTTTTCCTTTTGTCGATTTAATTACATAATAGCCTCTTTCCTCTTTGGTTATTTCTTTTGGAAGGACTATTTCCCTGTCATCCGGGACAGTCAAATCGAGTAATGCATTCCCGTCAAATGTAATGACTACTTCTTTGGTTACAGGATTATAATCAATCTGCTCCATTTGTCCGGCGACAGTCGTCAGGTGAAGAGATTCCGATGCAATAAAAACACGGTTCCTACCTGCCGTGGTAATTTCGGTCTTGATCCATTCTCCCTGTTTTTCAATATTGCCACTGAAAGCAACCCATCCGAATTCAGGATGATTGTAGATATAGGTACCTGCATTGACTGCATAGCCATAAAATCCGCTACCGTAATCACCTGCATAACCATCGATATCCAGTGTGGAAGGATAGGAATGAAAAGCAGCCGGGCCAAAACCATCTTCGGTCACATTGGCCAATGGCCCCATCGAGCCGGCATATCCTACCCTCAACAGGTAGAAATCCTCCGGATTATCCCTATAGGCAGCGAGTACCGGTATCGCATTCAATCCCGAACCATAATGGTGTAGCTGGCGTTCAATTCTTGCCAGTTTACCTCCATATACAAAATCCCAGTACCTGCGGGCACTGCCGTTGTAACCCCAGTGGGGCAGTGCAGGCATATAGGCGAGGATCGCATTGAGGGTAACATCCGCCTTGTCGGCATAACCGAAGTAGGATGTCCACATATACACTTCCTCCTGTCCGGTGGAGTCCCAGGGCATTTCACTGCCAAACGGATAGTTTAACGAACGCCAGTGATCCGCCCGTTTTTTCATTTCTGCCTCCAGAGTAACAGCCATTTCCGTAAATCCTTCCCGTTGCAGATCCAGAAGGATATAGAGGAAAACAGAACCTTCCATCTGCCCGAATTGTGCATAGTAAGGAGCAAATTTCATCATCGCAATGGCCGTATAACAAGCATTTTCAAGACTTTGTTTCCAATCTATTCCCTGAATGCCACGGTTTCGACCAAGATGATACATCACCCAATGAGCCGCCGCTACATGCGGGTAGTTATAGGAACGTCCAAGATCTTCGGCATTTTCTTTCGACCAGGCTTCCCAGCCACTGAACCGGATTGAATCGCTATAGGTACCTTCCGGCATCAGCTCCGGTTCATAGTAAAACAGGCTCTTCCTCACACCATATTTGGTAGAGTCGGAACTATGCTGTATCCCACCCCACATCGTCTCATTGATGAATCTTTTTATTTTCTGAATCTCCTGATGATCGGGCCGCACAAGTTGCTTCATCACGGCTGCCAGCCAGCTTCCGGCACCGGCTTCGTCACTTAGGCCTACAAACCAGGAGCGTCTCTCCTGGGTAAGGATCTGTTTCCTGTCATAATCATAGTTCATGATGGAGGGTGAACGGCCGAAAGCATCGTCCTTGTTCTCATACCATTGCTTCGTGGTAAGGAAGTTCCCCAGATCATCTACCACCTCCTGTTGCGACTTAATCACTTTATAATGAATAGTCTGCTGTACTCCATCCGCATAGTTGACAGTGACTCTGGCTCTACCCCAACTATTCCCTTTTACTTCATATTCCGACCATCTGCTGGGGGTATCATCTTTTTTAGTCAGTGTCAGCGCATTTTCAGGATAGACGGAAATGTTTCTTATCCTCTCCGGATATTTTATAAAGAGCCTTCCTTTTTCGTTGGCAGGTAAAACATAGCCGGGAAGCCCTATTGCAACGGGTCTCCGGCGGCAGATCAATTCATCTTCTATTCCTCTGATAGACGGAGCAAGGACAAACTTGATAGAAAAGTTTTTCGACTCTCCCGGAACCAGATTGGTCGAGGTCGGTTCGTTCCATGGCTCCACATCTTTCCATTCCGTCTCCGCATTTGCTTTACTATGGATAAGCCACTCATGGAATCCCTCAAACACCACACCTTTCGGGGTTGGGTCATCATTGAGCGGATTGTATGCCTCGAATGCAGCATTATCCTGAGGTAACACTAACAAACTGGCACCTTTGCCATGCAAGCGGTTTACCTGAAGATAGCCCGCATCTTTTCCTATATAGGGATCAAAAAACACATTGTCATGGTGTGCCTGATCCAGATTTTTCCCTTCCAGTATATTATTAAAAATAAGGGGAATACCCAAGGATCCTATTTCCACATTATCCGAAGAGCGATTCGTAATCTCAAACCGCAGCACCAGATCCCCTTTATCGGTCTCCCAGAATCTCTTTACGCCTACAGGTATATCTTCAGGTAAAGTGGCGGCAAGGTCGGCAGCAGCAATTATATTGCCGTTCACGGCCAATTGCTGTACCGGCTTACGATTATATGCAGTAGAATATTGTTTCCAGCTCCCATCTACTGATTTTCTCAGAGTAATATTTATATCTCCCAAATGGTACAGCCCGTCTTTATCCCTTTGTTCTATTCTGTCACTGGGTGTATAATCAAAGGACATATCTGAAAGCGGAGTCAGATGTTTCACCGTTTGAGAGGCATTTACCAAAGTCAAAGAAAAAGATTTTGTTGTAAATGTCTCCTCCCCCATCCCCATAAATAGCGTGGAGGGTTTTTGGCCAATTCTATCCCAGGGTGACTGGGCAAAAGAGGGAAAAAGGGTTAGAACAGATACAATGCAAGCTGTTATTATCAGTCGTTTCATAAGATATAATTTTAGATACAAGAACCAGGACACAAGACTTTTTAAATTTGCGATTTGGAATTTCATGATTTCAAAATTCTGATATTCTGGATTTAGCAATGTTGATTTTTAATAAAAAATCATGAATTGAAAATTGACACATCAACCTTCGCGCTTTCCCACCTAATCACCTTCCCACCTTTTTTCAAAATCACATCTATCCACAAGAGTCTGGTGCCCATATATACATATAATTAATTTTTAATTTTTCACTATTAACTATTCACTCACTTATTTTTTGAGATTTCCCAATTATACAAATTTTCCGTTTTATGACGGCTGAACCTTTGGCCTGTTACGGGAAAGTATTCAGATAATATCTCATACAATCCGGGATCATACACTTTCAGTTCTTCCCGGGTATTCACTTTATTATGCTTCCCGTCACCCCCGTCGTTATCGACTTCGGCATTGACATTAAACCAACTCTGCACGCCTTCCGCCCAATATTCCCAGATATTGGTCGCAGCATATGTATTCATCCATCGTCCGTTTTCCAGAGCGCTATCCAGCAGTACTTTCAGACGATCATTGAATTCAGGGTTTATCGGCGAAATACCTACATCGTGTATCGTATGCGCGAATTCATGGATCAGAATATCTTCCGCATGGTATTTATCGATCTGATACGCCAGAATATTCTCTTCCGCACAGGTGGTCAATGGTAAATCGAGCGTCCCTCCCAATCCGCGTGCACGCACATCCCAGTTCAGTGAAGTATCATTGGCGAGATAGGCATGTTCGGGTATATCGGTAGTTCCTTCGTAACGCGCCATGATCCCGATCCGGGTATCCCGACTCGTCATCGACTCCAACACCTCCGCGGGTAACATATCTGTCAGCGCTTTAATAGTTATATATGCGGCGTAAAAACAGGAATCGGGAACCCGCCATGAACTGATTACATGGATCCCGTTTACATTCATGTATTTTTTGTAAAACGGATCAAGGTTCAAAGCGGCCGGTGGCGTTGCTATCTCGGGTGTATCCACCAATTGAATCAGGGCATTTGCTTCGCTTAACTGTGTTGATCTTTGCAATTGCGCAGATTTTTGACTTCCCTGATTTTGACAACTCATAATGAGTAAAACCACGCAAATAATTCCTACTGTTCGTTTCATACGCTTATATATTTAAATTCTAATTACTATAGTTACCATCACATAAACCCAGATCCGATTCGGGAAAATAGCGCAAAAGCAATTCATACATCTCCGGATCATATGTTTTCAGTTTTTCACGGGTATTGATAGCATTGTGCACTCCGTTGGGGATTTCCGAATAACGGTTACAGTCGAAAAAGGTCTGAACGGATTCGGCAAAATATTCCTCTTTATTGGTGATGGCGTAGGTGTTTTCCCAACGTCCTTTTTCAATGGCATGTTGGCGAAGCATCTCCAACTCGGTATCGAAATCGGGATTTATGCCAACAATGCCGACCATATGAATAAGATGGGCAAATTCATGTACCAGAATACTTTCGCCCTTATACCGGTCGCCCTCCAGACAAAGCATGTTTTCCTCCCCAAAGCTTGCGCTGAACGTATCTTCGGGCGCACCGCCAAAACCTCGTGCCCGCTTGTTCCAATAAGATCTATTTTCAGGTGTATCACAGATATGTGCATATTCCGGTAAATCACACACCTCTTCATTCCGGCCGATGATCATAACCTTACAACCATTCTCCACCATAGCCTGTTTTACATCGGGACGTTTGGAAAGCATGACCGTGATTATGCGTTGCGTCTGAATCAATGCCTCATCGGAAACATTTTCCGATGAAACGACGGTAATACCACCGGCATCAAGATATTTCTTATAAAAGGGATCGATTCCCAATTCCGGCGGAACAGTACCAACCTTATACCATAGTTCAGCATAAAAAAGGGACTGTGCAAATTCCGATCCGCAGAAAAATAATAAAAACACTACAAGTAAAACCGTCTTCATACGATTACTAAACAATTAATTATTCACCTTCCATTCAATAATACCTCCCGAATAACCTTTGAAGTCTTGATCTTGGGACACACCTTCTTTGTTACGCTGTAATTGGGCTACCAGTTTTAATTCCGTGGTGGTAACAGGATCGAATGTGACTTTATTGTATTGATCCGGTTCAACTCCGTAAGCGGACGGATTTTTCACTTCCCTCCATGTATTACCCTCTTTGTACAGCAGTTTCCATGATTCCGGCGCTCTGTACGAGACATCATAATGATCAAAGACCAGCCAATAGACCTCCACATTCGAAATCGTCTCGGGTTTATTGAATTGATATCCGACAGATTCTTCGCTGCCTTGTTTCAACCACCAATAGTGATAGGGCGTATTGAGGTCAGATGATGATTTTGGTTCGAACTGGTCATTATATCCCCAACCGCCAACCTGTTCAGCTTGTGAAGCAATAGTCGGTTCCGGTCTTAAAATAGCATATTCCGCTTTTTCGGGTGTCCATACAACCAATTGTCCCCGTCCCCGGTTGTTCCAGGTGCTGTAAGGAACTGCTTTAAATGTAAAAGGTGTTCCCAATAATTGTCCGCTAACAGAATCCCTGCTGACCATGAATGCTTCGCCTTCCAGTACGACAACACCATTCAGCAGTGCTTTATCGAAACGGGACAAAATTCTGGCATCTCTGGGTATAACAATATTGAAAAGAAAATCTTCGGGCTGGTCAACACTTTCCAGGGCATACAGTACAGGTCCCCGTTCCATCGACAATAATCCTTCGTTATAGTACACGTTATCATGCGCTTGTGTCCTTCTTACCGGCATATCCATATGCAAAGAAACTTTATCTCCTTCTTCCCATTTTCTATCGATAACCACATATCCATGTACCGGTTTAACTTCTATCGTTTTCCCGTTGACCGTTAAGGAAACGTGTGGTTTCTCATCATCCACATACCGGTAGAGATCAGTCGGTACCGGTCGGTTTACTGCCCATCCGGGAATCCGGACATGTATCGCAAATTCTTTCGAAATGGCTCTATTGAGCTTGATTTCCACATTTCCTTCCCACGGATATTTCGTTATCTGCTCCAACTCGATCTCACCCTTTTCAAGAGTTATCTTTGCATTTCCGCTCACGAAGAGATTGACATATACATCATTTTTATGAGTAGCATACACATACCCCGGAACAGATGCCATAAAACGGGTGACATTTCCCGGACAACAGGCACATCCGAACCACTCCTGACGTTGGTGTACGCCGTGTGAAGCCAAAGGATTGTCATAGAAAAATTTATCACCGCTCAACGAAACACCCGAAAGAACCCCGTTATAAAGCGTCCTTTCCAGTACGTCAATATACTTAGAATTGCCCGTTGCTAAAAACATCCGTTGATTCCAGTACACATTGGCAATGGACGCACAAGTCTCACAATAATTATTGAAATTATTGAGTTCGTAATCCGGGCCAAATCCTTCTCCCTGCGCCCGAGAACCAATCCCCCCATTGATATAGAGCTTCTTTCCTGCCATATTTTCCCAGACGCGGCTGACGGCATCGAACAATTCCCGGTCATGCTGCAAAGAGGCTACGTCCGTTACTCCCGAATAAAAATACCCGGCCCGGACAGCATGGCCGACAATTTCATCCTGTTCAAGCACCGGTTTATGATCCTGGCTATAAATACCCGGTTTCCTTCCGTTGGATAAACGACCGGCTTCATCCACAAAATAATGTGCCTGATCGAGGTATTTCTTATTTCCCGTCACATGATACAGTTTCACAAGCGCCATTTCTATAATAGGATGTCCCGACGGATATTTTATCTGTCCTTCTCCAAGCCCGAAAACGTCACACACCAGATCGGCATTTTTTATGGCCACATCCAGTAATGTTCGCTTTCCGGTCGCTTTATAATGAGCAACCGCCGCTTCATAAAGATGCCCGCAGTTGTACAACTCATGACTGTTGATCTTTTCCCAACGGGAACTACCCCACCAACGTGAAAGGCGGGTACAATTATTGGTGACACAGGTAGTGAGATATCCATCTTCCTCCTGAGCGGCAGTAATCAATGTAATAACACTGTCCATGTATGCATCTAACTCCGGATCGTATTTTACAGCCAATGCATAAGATGCACCTTCGATGATTTTATACGGATCGGTGTCGTCGAACGAGAAATCACCCTGATGTTCTCCTTGTATCAACCCTCCGGCTAATGCAAAATTATCGAACCGCCCATTTATTTCACACTGATAAAACGCCGACGGGATCGAAACCGTCCTATTGATTTCCATTCTCGGCGCCCAGAATTCGTCATTAAAACGGACGTCGGTAAACGGAACTTCGCTGATTTCACCGAGCTGTATCTGTATATGCTTTTCCGACGGTTTATTACAGCCGAGAAGCCATATAACACCCAAATAGAGTAAAAAGGTTCGTTTCATACGATTAAAACTGATTATTTTCATACGGATCATCGTATGGATATGTTTCATACATGATTTCCTTGATCTGCTGCCCGGTAGAAAAACCATCATAAAGCCTTACTCCGGTAATGGATCCGGTAAAATTTTCCGAAATCTCACCCGAGGCCCCTATCTTTATCTGTTCGGTCTTAACAAACAACATCAATGGGAATTGCCGGTCTAATTGTCCGTTCACGTAAATATACTCGCACATGCCATCAAATGTAATTGCCAAATGATGCCATTTTCCGGCCTCAGGTACTTCATTGAAAGCGACATCCACGTATCCGTCGCCATGGGCCACTGCACCGTATGGGCCTGTACCATACATCAGGGCGGCATAAGAAGCTTGTAACATATTCCTCCTTGAATTCCACGACACGACACACTCACCAAATTCAATTTCAGGATTATAGACCCATACCGACACAGTGAAAGGCGCATTCCAGTCAAGTGTTTTTGGCGCGGGTTTAGTAAGCAATAAATAACTCTCTCCGTCGAGAGAAATCGATCTCACATTATCCGTAACAGTCAATAGCGGTTCTCCGACAGGAGTGAACTCTCCTTCTAATTCTCCCTGATTAGATATGCTCCCGTTAATTTTCCCAACTGTCAAATCTCTCACATCGAGATCTACAAGCAGCCGCCTCTCTCCCATTTCTCCAGGACCTTCTGCCATTTCACTGTTACTGAATGAAGGTATCTCAAAAAGGCGGTCATACACCTTGACATTCCATATGGCAGCATACATACCCGTCTTTTCGGTACTTGTGACGGTGATCCGGACATAGCGGGCACCGGTGTCACCATCGTCGATCATGGGCGAACCGCTTCTTCTATTGGATCTTTTATCTGAAAAAAGCGACCAGCTTATACTATCCTCCGACACCTCCCATTTATATTGATAATAGAATGTGGGATATTCGAACTGAGTCATTATCCTTCTGATTCGCCTCGTTTTTCCCAGATCGATTGTCAATGTTTGCGGCAAGGCACCGCTTCCGGATTTCCATAATGTCCCGTTATTGTCATCGGTAGCATATTCTGGCAGATAGGCATGATCCACCCCGTTTTTTTCGAACCGGGTGGGAGGTGATAACAGATGATAAAAAGACGATGCATGGGTTTTAGCCTTAAAAGCCCTGTTTTTATATGGAATGCTGTTTTCTGCTAAATAGTCGATCCCGGTATGAGAGGGTTCTATTTTCCCGATGGTGTAAGCATCGGAAAAGATCAATCTATCGGCACATACCTGTCTGAATTCGCCCCCGGAACTGTGTGGATTATCATGTCGATGATATAAAATGTAATACTCTCCATTTTCTTCAATTACCGAATTATGTCCGGGGCTGTCTATGGTTCCATCTTCAGAGGAAGAGAGGATTGGATTATTCTCTCCATACCGGTATGGGCCGTAAATACTATCGGCCCATGCATAATGTACGACATAGTCGCTCAACCGGCAATCCCCGGAGGAGTACATCATAAACCATCTACCCTTTCTTTTTAAAGGGTATGGAGCTTCAAATACGTCAGGAAGTTGTTCCAAAGGGATATATCCATCCCTTTCAATACTCAGATCGTCAGAATTCAATTCCGCCCAGCCTAACCCTCCGAATGATGTACACCAGGTTCCGAACCATGCGGAGATTTTGCCATCTTCCGTTTGCACAAACTGAGCGTCAAGGGCAGGAAGATGCTCTTTTCCTGTTCCTACAGGTATTACCGGTTTCCCGTCATTCACAGGCTTCCAGGGTCCCATAGGCGAATTCGAGACATATCCGTAAATATTGCATCCGAACTGGCAGTTTCCCATGAAATAATAATATTTCCCGTCCTTTCCTTTCAGGACATCAGGCGCCCAGCAGTTCGTCAGACCGGAAGGAAGATCAATCTCCATTTCATAATTATACCAATTCACAAAATCTTTGCTGATCCATACCTGGGGCTCACCGGATGCCAGTTTTATGCCATCCGTTGTTGCATATAAATAGTACGTATCTCCAAACTTCTTGATCGTTGGATCCGCGAAATATCCAGGGACAAGGGGGTTTCCCATGCCCGGTGCATTATATTGCGGTTCCTGTCTATAGACACATGACAACATAATTGCAGAAAATACAATAGATAAAATTTGCCTCATTTTTGCTGGACCTTATTCGTGAATTATGTATATTTCAATTACGACTGCATTATCTCTCATTGAACAAAAGCAATGTTTCCTGAAAAATGTTTTATAAAATGGTTATATTAAAAATAAATGTCACTCGGTACTGTTTCCCCTCTCTCATATAGATAAGTGCCTCTTTGAGGGTATATTTATCCCCGGATTTACACTTCCCTGGATATTGACCAATGGTAAATTCGAAGCTACTTCCCGAAAATTCTGAGAACACTTTGCTATCGTTTTCACTACCCCAACTGATAACATTCCCATCACCGTCAAACCAAAATCCGTGTCCGTTAGCCGTAGTGTTGTAATTAAGAGAACCGTCGGACTGAACGGCGGCAAAAGCGATCTTTCCTTCCTGTGACGTCTGCTTGGCAGCCAGCAATATACCTGAAATAACCGATGGCTGCATGACAAATGCCTTCGCAACTTTTGAGATATCACCGTTGTCGATCAAATTAACCGTAGTTCCCGAATATGCAGAAGCATCGGCAGGAAATGACAGGTCATAGGTCAGCGTGATGTCTTGAGGGGTTGCATTAGGATCGATTTCAATATTTCCTAATATATCCGTACCGAAAAATTTCACGGTATACGGCCACTGATCATCGTTCGTTTCCATCTCATCCCACGCATGGGCTTTATAAGTCGACGGCGCTCCCAAAACTACAAACCAAAGTTTTTCGCAGTTCTCAGGAATAGTAAATTCAACATTTGCGCTGGCTTCCCTGTTCATATCACCGTAAATGCGTTGCCCGTCCTTAAGCAGAGCCACGTAACCATAACGCCATCCGGCTCTCGTTAAATCAGAACGATTGTATGCTGTAACAGTAACGCTTGTTCCGTTCTCGTTACTTTGTCCCGGATCATCGGGGGCAAGCGAAGACCCCGGCTGCAATGCGGTAAATACGGTTGAAACGGTTGTTCCGGCTTCAGACACATTCAACGGTACAGCATTATATCCGGTTGTTCCCGGACAATGACTGTAAGCCACCTGATAAGTACCGTCAGCAAGAATATAGAACTTATATGTTTGTTTCCCGATATATTGGCTTCCATTTGTACGTATCTCATCTATATCCCAGGTCACGAAGCGAGTGGCTGCGTCATACATCTCCGCATTAAACTGATCGACAGTAAGACCGGTTATCCGCATATAGGCTTCCATCGGATCTTCCGGGCTTACAGCTTCGCGCCACAGTTTGCCTATAAAATCGATGCCGTGTTTATCCGTCCAGTAATAATGGATAAAGTAGCTGGCATAGCGTTGCCATTCATGACAAATATGGCGATGACAGTTTCCGGTATATACGCCGAAATTGTATGTCTCGAACGCTTCCATGGGATATGATTGAAAAGACTGCCATTGTGCGGTCTGTTCCCAGAAAGCATTACCGCCGTTACCTCCGAATCCGTAACGAAACCCGCGGGAAAAGTCGTTTTCAGTTTTTCCCGTTACCAGTAAGTCCGCATATACCTGATATTGGAAACTATGTCCGATCTCGTGAGCGATAGTCGATCCCACCGGTTTGCATGTACTTGGGTTGACCCACAGCGCGCCGATCACATCGTCATATCCGCCGCCGGTCGCCAACCATTCGGTCTGGTATAACAGATAAATCTGCATTTTGTATTTATCCAGATTGGATGCATTGTTGTTGATTTCCGCAAATTTTAACCTATTTGTATTGACACTGAAAAATGTTTCGGCTTTTTCCAGTAAATCATCTATATCCACACGTAAGGCTTCCGGCACTTCTACAGCGTTGGGGTTGTTTCCAAAACCTTTTTCCCAGAATACAATAAAATGCCCGGATTGTTTGGAACGGACAAAAGACCATTTACTGTCCTCCCTGAGCCAGTCCATACTACTGAACTCCTGCGGTTTATATATTTTCGCATAATCCTGAATATCGGAAGGATCGAGGATCAGCACATCAGTTTCATCCGGTTGTTCTGTCTTTCCGTTCTCTTCCGGTTTTTCCGGCTTAATCAGTGGTTCATCTGAACTACAGTTATGAAAACTGATAAAGAGACAGAATAAAAGATAATATGTAAGCCGTTTTTTCACAAAAAATCAATCAATTTAAATATCTATACAGGAGGATAAATGCTTGTAGGCGTATATCCTCCTGCTTGTTTTTTATTATGCCAAAGTAGCGGTAATGATAAAGCGGAAGAAATAATTTGGACTCTCCCTATTTCGGTAACCGATACTTATCGTATACTTATTTCCGGCAGTTAATCCCGGAGCTCTGCCTATATAGAGCATCTGGTCGCCTGTATTCAGCTCAGCATAGGTAGTAAAACCTGCTTCTCCCCAATTACAAACAGCTCCCAAATTGTTTATCCAGTATCCCGGGGCATTAGCCGTATAATTGCTGGTTTCATCCCATACGCCACTTTGAGGATTGACAACATACATACGAATTTCTCCACCGTTCGTATCTATATTTGCAAGGAATTCCTCCACCGTCATCTCCATACAAAGAGCGATCGTTCCAGCGTAATTATTCAAGTCTATACCGTAGGATGCATAATCGCCGGCAGGAATCGTTATGCTTAACATTACGATTGTTGGGTCAGTATAAGAAACCTGAAATGAGAAACGAACATAGTCGTCATAATCGGGCCCATTGACTGCAAACCCCACATTGAAACTGACAGATGTTCCGACCATCACATTCTCCACGGGATTAACAGTAAGGGTTTTGTTGTTGGTATCGATATCCAGGCTGACCGTTTTGGTGTTGTCGGATTCAGTGGTTACCCCACCGGCCGTATTATAATACCAGCCGGTGCTTCCTTTTGTCTTTTCTGCCTTATTCCAATGATTACGGGTGGTATTGATATTATAAAATACCACTGATCCATTACTTAAACCACTGATCACCTGATCAACGCTCATCCCCATTTTTTCCTGAAACAATTCACTATAATCTTCCAGATTGACAATATAAGATTCCAGCCGCTCCACTGCAAACTCAATATTCGTAGTAATGGTTGCCTCCTGGTCTATCCGCAAATAAGGACTTTCGTTCTCACCGTATACATGCTTACTCGTGGCATCTTCGTAGCTGTCACTACATGCTGAAAGAGCAAACGACAGTGAAATAGCAAGTATATAAATTATATTTCTTTTCATACGATTATTTTATTTTTTGTGTATGGAATTATTCTCGTTAAACTTACTTAAACTAATTTACTAATTCCCATCCTCATAACCCGGATTTTGTTTCAGTTTAGGATTTCCATCCATAAAATCTTTCGGCAACGGGAAGATGTCACAATGGTTATCCAACGGATCCGTTTTCGCCCTTTTACAAAACCAGGACTTCCCGTTATATACATTTTGGTTTTTCCCTTTGATTCGGAAACGGATCAGATCCTGTCGGCGGTGATGCTCCGCTACAAATTCCCAGGCCAGGTCGTCCAACAATCCTCCTAACTCGACATCGTCGCCGCCTTCATGCGTCACAACCCATTTATCTTCTTCACCCATTTTCCCCTGGTTTTCCCTGTATCCGTAAGCATACACGCTTCCGCCTTTCAATTGTTCTACCGTACGAACCGCTTTTGCCGGATTATTCTTAAAGGCGCGTTGGCGTACAGCCGTTACCAGATCTGCAGCAGTCTGTTCCGTTTCCCCTTTATATCCGCCTAAACGAAGTAAACATTCGGCTTTCATCATATAGGCATCTGCCAGACGGAAGAAAGGAATATCATCATAGGCAGAACCAAAATCACCCGACAAGATCTCATATTTTATCAAACGTCCTCCTTCAAACGGATAGCATCCCGGGTTATCAATACTATGGATCTCTTTGGAATAACTCAATGGTTCCCCTTCTACCATAATCGGAGAACCGCTCCGGTCATACTGTTGCCCTAATGTCCAACATGCCGTGTAGCGTCCGTCGTCTTCATCATAGGTATCGAGGAACTGAGGTAATACGGTACTCCCCCCGGTAGCCCAGCCATTGAAATCCCAGACGGCTCTTCCGGCAACGTGTATCCACTTGTTGGCATAGTAATTTCCACTTGCATACTTATTTTCGAAAGGGATACCAAAGATAATTTCGGGATTACCGGAAATATCTTCTTTAAAGCAGTCGGAATAATTGGCTGCCAAAGAAAAACGTCCGCTATTGATCACTTCATTGAGTTCATCAATGGCTTTTCCGTACCAGGAATTGTCCGAATGATCATTAAACCAGGCATTGTGATTCAGGTACATTTTTGCAAGAAGCATATTGACGGCATAATCGTTAATCTGCCCCATTCCATTGTCCGGTCCGCATTTCCCCTTAATATCGTTCAGTTCATCAATGATGAAATCCCACGTTTCCTGCGGATCAGCCTGTTCCGGCATCCACCCTGCCGGGTGATCATATGTTGTATCCAATGGAATATTACGGAACAAATCAAACAAAATATAATAATACAAAGCACGGTAGGCTCTCAATTGCGCGGTAGCCGGCTCTGATGCCTGCACAGCCTTATCTGCCAATAGTTTATTACAGGCATTGATACCGGCATACGAATAATTCCACTCTGTCCAGAAATGCCCGATCTGGGAATGAAACTGATGTTTATGTAAAGAGACGTATAAGTCTCCCCATCCAATACCTATACGGTAAGGGGTACACCAAAGGTCTGAGGATTCGTCCTGAATATCGCAATACCCGTTCCATCCCCAATATACGGATCTTAAACTGCTATATACCGGAGCAAACATACTGGCGGCATCTTTCTCCGTAAATTCATATTTCTCTGCAGCAAGGGTATCATAAATGGTCTCACTTAAATCAGTACAACTGTCGAATGATAGCACAGAAGCCCCTATGACTAGAGCTAAAATGGATTTATATATTTTCATAATCATTTTATTTTTTAGAATGTAATATTAACCCCAAACGTAAACGAACGAATAGATGGGTACCTATCGCGCCAGTCGATACCGGCAGAGCGCGGGTCACTATTTGATAGCTCAGGATCTAATCCGCTATATCCGGTGATAGTAAACAGGTTATCCCCTGATATATAAACCCGCATACCCTTCACATAGGCAGTACTTCGTAAAGGAACGTTATATCCCAGTGTAAAATTGGTCAACTTCACAAAATCGCCTTTTTCCATGTAATAACTTACAATGGTCTGTTTTTGCGCTGTTGAAAGTGTGTATTGTCCGCCATAAGGTGGCTTTTCAACTGATTTCAGACGGTTATAGGCGATGGAATTATTTTCATAAAAAGCACGCGGTTCATTGAGTATGTCGAATCCGAATTGTCCGGTAAACTGCACGGATAGGTCAAAATTCTTGTAATAGAAGCTATTGTTCCATCCCAGATATACCTTAGGAAGAGAATTTCCCAAATACTGGCGATAGTTATCGTTATTGAGCATGTTATCGGTAAACTCTTCCGCTTCTCCTGTTCCCGGATTTTCAATCAACCAAAGTCCGTTTTCCGATACTCCTACCGATTTCAGGCCAAAGAATTGTCCGACGGTCTTACCCACGATCAATCGTTGGGTCGCAATTGTAATAGGTTCACCCAACCAGGCATCATCTATCTCGTTGGCCGTTTCATATAAATCATTAGAGAGACTTAACAGTTTATTTGTGGTGTAAGATCCCGTAAGTGTGGTTTTCCATTCAAAATTTCTTGTACGTACAGGCACCCCATTGATTGCTACTTCGATTCCTTTATTAACCATTTCTCCTACATTGGCCAGTGTTTGCGTATAGAGATTGGGAGGAGCGGGTACCGAGTACCACCATAACAAATCGTTGGTCTGTTTGTTATAGAGGTCGACAGATGCACCCAACCGATCATTCAACACACTTACATCGACTCCGATATTGATCTCTGCTGATTTTTCCCATTTCAGATCCGGATTGGGATTGGAAGCAACCACCAAACCCGGTTTCCACACGCCATTTTCATAATAATAAGAAGATCCCAATGCATATCTTGTCAATGATTGATATGAATCATTGGGTATTACTCCGGTAACACCATATCCGGCACGTAGTTTCAGATGATTCAACCAAGTAAGGTCCTTCATAAACTCTTCATTGCTTACTGTCCAGCCCAATGAAGCGGAAGGGAAAGTACCCCATTTGTGATTTTCACCGAATTTGGATGAACCTTCCTGGCGAACACTTAGCAACACGTTATATTTATCGGCGTAACCATAACTGATACGACCGAAGAAACCTATCAGTTTATTGTCGTTCTTATAACTTCCCATTCCGGCTTTCCCGTCTTTGAGCGCTGCTCCTACACCCAGATTATTATACTGAAAAAAGTCGTTCTGGAAATCATAGTTATTGGCATTGAATCCCTCATTTACATTATACTGGTAACTATACCCTACAAGTCCGTCTACACGATGCTGTCCAAGAAAGTTGTGGTATTTTGAAGTTACCTCCAGATTGTCTGTGCGGCTTCCTGAGAAAGAATGATACGCGTACCCTGTATGGTTTTCCATCTTTTGGCTGTAATATTCAGAGGTATAATACCCTTTATTGTGGGCATTGGATTGACGGGTAGCTAGCATCAGATTTGTCTGCCAACCGGAGATCGGCTCAAAGGTAATATTGCCGGTCATTCGGGTCCATTCAGTGTTGTATGAGCCGGTACGTTCCTTGATCATTCCTACGGGATTATAGTAATAGTTGACCTGAAAATTCTCGAAGTAAGTACCGTCATTGTTCCATATCGGTTCTGTGGGATTGTGGATAATAGCCTGGCGGTAGATATTAGAGGCATCTGCATTGCTCGCGTTCGTTGCACTGTTTTTGTGTAACCCCTTTACCACGTTTAGCTGAATCTTCAGCATATCATTGAACATCCAATGAGACAGGTCAAGATTTGCTTTTATATCTCTGCTGTAGGTATCCATGATAACTCCATCTTCATTGCGAAAGGTAAAATCGGCGGAATAGGTTGTTTTATCCGTTCCACCGCGCATGTTGATGTTGTGATTATGGGTCATAGCAGTTCGCGTGACGGCATCCAACCAATCGGTATCATACCCTTTATCTACGAAGTTAGTTTTTCCCAGCCTGATATCTTCCGGACCGTAAAAATCCAGCGTTTTACCGAACTGAGAAAGGGAGGTATAACCTGAATAATTAGCGATCGTCTCTGCTCTTCTATTACCCGATTTCGTGGTAATTAGAATTACTCCATTCGCTCCTCTGGTACCATAAATTGCCGCGGCGGAAGCATCTTTCAAAACATCGATTGATGCAATATTTTCGGGTGCGACAGTGCCTAAGTTACCCTCGATTCCGTCGATCAGCACTAAAGGGGTGGAACTACCGTGCAGCGATATCACACCGCGCAGACGAATAGTAGAAGAGTGATTCGGATCACCGGATCCTTTGGCAATGTTTAACCCTGCTACTTTACCCTTGATTAGATCTGCGGCATCCCCAATCTTCCCTACTAAAAAATCTTCCGATTTAATACTCGAAATAGCACTTGTCACATCGCCCTTTCGTTGCGTACCATATCCAATCACTACCAGTTCATCGATCAATTCCGTATCTTCGGTGAGTGAAATATTCAGATTATCCGAAGCCTGTATCTCCACCGTTTGATAACCGATATAGGATATGACCAGCAAAGCACGATAATTCTGCACTGACAATAGGAATGAGCCGTCGCTGTTTGTCACGGTACCGTTCGATGTCCCTTTTTCAATCACGTTTGCCCCGATCAGCGGCTCCCCGCTCGAAGCATCAGTTACCACGCCTCTTACGGAAACTTGCTGTTGCTCTATCTCTTCGTAAAAATAATTTGCATGAATATTTCCGGAAGAGTAAACGGTTTCAAAACTATTCAGAAAAGTTAATACTGAAACCATAAACAGGAATAATCCAATTTTCCTATTCGAGGAAAAAAGGAAATGAATCAATGTGTTCATTTTCATAGTTTTTTAATCATTTTTTCATTACTCACTTTATTGTTTAACTCACGTAATATAACAACACCACCATTATAGAAAGACCTCTCAACACATCACTTATAACAGGGTTTATCAGCCCCCTTAACACATAATTAGACTTACCTCGACAAATTAACACAAAGTGGAGGAGCCCGGATAGAAATTTTCTCCGAAAAAGTAGAAATATCCTCTATAATTGTCATTTTAACTGTTATGACGCCTGTACCTGATTGGTTTTACCCTCATTTCAGACCCGGTTATTTAGAAAAATAAGTAAATTTGCAAAGAATAAACAATCAAAAGTTAAACGGAAGGTATGCATTCGAACCACTTGAAATATTTCATGTTACTGCTGTTCGTTTTATACTGTCTGAGATCCTTTTCCATTGAGCTGAATTTCAAATATTATAAAGCAGAGGACGGTCTGTCTTCGAATACGGTGTATGCGGTTCTCCAGGACTCCAAAGGATTTATGTGGTTCGGAACCGAGAACGGATTGAATCGCTTCGACGGTTACACATTTACCGCCTACCGGAATATACCCCGAAATGAAAATTCCCTGATAAACAATTATGTATATTGTCTTATTGAAGATGGGGATCAAACACTCTGGATCGGAACTGAACGAGGAGTATGTACGTTTGACCTGGGAAAAGACGGGTTCAATCCGTTTATATTAAAAACCGAAAAAGGCATTCAGGTCTCAGGAAGAATTCAGAATCTGGTTCCCGATAACGGGAAAATATGGATTACGTCTGCAAGACAGGGGGTTTTTGTGTATGAAAATAATAAGCTATCCCTGCATTCTTTCGAGGAATTCAAAACAAATCCGGACGAACAGATCTGGGTAACATCGATCTATAAAGACAAGGATAATATAATCTGGGCTTCGGTTGATAACACGCAGCACCAGATATACAGGTTTGACCGGGAATCGCGTCAATTTATTCCCGGATTTCCGGAGATGCCTTTCAACGAACAAAAGGAGTTACGTGCTTACAGTATGCTGGAAGATACTTTCGGCACATTGTGGTTCGGAACATGGACCAATGGCCTGATCGCGGTAGATAAAAACAAAGGGATCATCACCGAAAGACATGTATATACTCCCGACAAAGAGAGAATACTGCATATCCATCAATTAACAGAATACGATCCCAGCACAATACTGATCGGATCGAATGGCGGACTTACCTCTTTTAAACTCTCTCCCATAGCCGGGAACCGACCGGAACAACACTTCCGGGAACCAAAGCTTTCCAACTGTTTTGTGTATCCTATCTATAAAGATAATGAAGGAGGACTTTGGATCGGAACCTATTATGGAGGGATCAATTATGCGTCACCCAACAGGAATTACTTCACAGGATATACCCATAGCAGGTACGAAAACTCCATTACGGGAAACGTAGTCAGCTGCTTTTGTGAAGACCCCTCCGGAAATATATGGATCGGGACGGAAGACGGCGGACTGAACGAATTGGAGGTAAAAACCGGGAAATTCCAGGCATATAGCTACAAAGACGAAACAGACGGCCTGTCATTTGATAATGTGCATGCTCTCCTGATCGATAACGATCAACTCTGGATCGGCACTTATACGGGAGGATTGAATGTAATGGATCTTCGCACTAAGAAAATCAAACATTATGTTTCCGATCATGCGGATAAAAACTCATTGGATGCGAATAACATCTATTCGCTATACCGTGATTCGCTGGAAAACATCTGGATAGGCACCACATCGGGAATAAACGTGTATAACCGGCAATCGGATAATTTCACACGGGTGCGGAATTTGAATGAAATAGTGATGGATATTCTGCAGACAGGGAAGCATATCTGGTTTGCGACGATCAACAGGGGATTACAAAAACTCAATCTCGAATCCGGTAAATGGACGGAATACACTTTCGAATACGACAACGAACATTCATTGATCAGTAACGACGTGATATCCCTATGCATCGATGAAGAACAACAACTATGGATCGGGACAAACCATGGGCTATGCCGGTATGATGCCGAAAAGGATATATTTATCGATGAAAAAGTAGAATTTCAAAGCAATTATATTTGCAAGATCTTCGCAGAAAACGGAAACCTATGGATTGCCACACTGAAAGGATTAATCTGTTACACCCCTTCCACCAGACAGTACCGGCAGTTTACCAAAAGCGACGGCCTGCTGAGCGATCTGTTTACACCGAATTCCGGCTTCAAATCCTCCTCCGGAAAAATTTACCTCGGCACACCCAATGGATTTAATACTTTCTATCCCAAACAAATACCGAAGAACATGCACATGCCTCTTATCGCAATAACAGATTTTCAATTGTTCAACAAACCGGTGAATATGGATGGTTTTGTGGCTGAAAATAAACAAAATCAATCTGTGCTTACACTGGCACACAATAAGAATTCATTCAGTTTCGGATTTACGGCGTTAAGTTTCTTTGCTCCTGAGAAAAACCGGTATATGTTTATGCTGGAAGGGTTCGACAAGAGTTGGAATGATGCCGGTAAAGAGCGGAGAGCAACCTATACCAATATTCCACCCGGAAATTACATGTTCAGAATAAAAGCATCGAATAACGATGGCGTCTGGAACGACGAAGATTATACCTTGGCGATCATCATAAAACCGCCTCTTTGGTGGAACGGATGGTCAATTACGTTCTACATTCTATTCGTTACTGCCGGCATCGTTTATCTGTTCCGTTTCCTCCGGGAGAAAGACAGGCGAAAAAACGAGGAAAAAATAGCCAAAATCAGAAGTGAACAGGAAAAAGAAACGTATCGTTCCAAAATAGAGTTTTTCACCAATGTGGCACACGAGATAAGGACGCCTCTAAGTTTGATCATTGCCCCTTTGGAACAGATAATAGAAACTTCGGACACGATGTCGGATGCAATCACAGAGAATCTGGATATCATGAGAAGCAATAGCCAACGACTCTTAACACTGGTAAACCAGTTACTCGATTTTTCAAAAATTGAAAAAGGGGGTATCCAGATCTCATTGTCCAATCAGAACATTCATCACTTACTGGCAGAGATCTATCAACGGTTTAAACCATTCATCGAACATAAACACATTCTGTTTGAATACATCTGTGATGATACGGATTTCGAGACGATGACCGATGCGGAGAACCTTACAAAAGTGGTAAGCAACCTGTTAAGCAACGCATCGAAATACACCACTGATCACATATTACTGAAACTGAATGCACATCTCTCCGCCGATTACTATGAAATATCGGTAAAAGATAACGGTGCCGGTTTGTCTGAATCGGAAACCGAGCATATATTCAAACCGTTTTATCAGGTGCCGGGACAATACAACTCCGGTACAGGCCTCGGGTTATATCTGGTAAAATCGATAGTAGATGCACTTGACGGAAAAATAGAACTAATAAATAATCCCGGTGAGAGTTTTTCCATTTCAGTCGTTCTTCCTAAAATAAACAGGCAGGAAGAATATCCTCTCCCCGGAGAATATTCTACGGAAACACAGATGAGTTCCGGTATAGAAACCGAAAGTTGCGATTCCGGCAACGTTTGTTGCGATTCGGGTAATGATGAAAAACCATCGCTGCTGATCGTGGAAGACGACAAGGATATGCAGGCGTTCATCCGGAAACAGTTCCTGAACAATTACCTCGTTTATACGGCAAACGATGGCAATGAGGGTATTGGCATCCTGGAAAATCATCCAATAGATATCATCGTTACGGATATGATGATGCCGAATATGGATGGCATCGCATTTTGCAGAACCGTCAAACAGAATTTTTTATGGAGCCATATTCCGGTGATTATGCTGACAGCAAAAACAAATGTCGGATCAAAGATCGAAGCCTTTGAGACAGGCGCCGATGCGTATCTAGACAAGCCTTTCCATATTTCCTACTTGTCCGCACGTATCCGGAACCTGCTGGAATCACGCAGATTACTGTTCCAAAAATTCTCCCAGACACCGTATGCTTCCCTGAAAAGTATCGCAGGAAACAAAACAGATGAAGATTTTCTGGTAAAATTGAACGAGATCATTGAAAAGAATATTGAAAATTCCGACTTTTCTATTGATGATCTGGCAAAAGAAATAGGCATCAGCAACTCGGGATTGTTTGCAAAGATAAAACAGATATCGGGAGTAACGCCCAACAGGCTTATCCTGTCCATGCGGCTGAAGAAAGCGGCTGAACTGTTAAGCGAAAGAAGATACAGGGTAAATGAAGTGTGTTACAGGGTAGGCTTCAACAACCCGTCTTATTTTGCAAAATGTTTCCAGAAACAATTCGGAAAACTCCCGAAAGACTTTACCGAGACTTGAAAATAATATCAGCCGCCAATCACTGCATTCAATCCGTTTTTCGTGAAAGCAGAGAGAATTTGTGCCAGCCTTTCTTGTGACGGTTCCGCCATACCGTTTTCGCTGTACGTTTTTCCCAGTTTCTCATATTTTTTCGAAGCGATATTGTGATATGGCAACAACCCTACAACGGTCGGTTTTCGTTTCAATCCGTTCAGAAAAGCGATTGTCTCCATTATATTTTCATTATCGGTATTTACTCCTTCCACCAAAGGAATACGGATATGATATTCCTTGTCGTTATCGGAAATCAACCTGAGATTTTTCAGGATAAGTGTATTATCTGCTCCCACCCACGTTCGATGGGTCTTTGCATTCATCACTTTCAAATCATAGAGAAAGAGATCTGTGTAAGGCAGGATATCTTCCACCACCGCCGATCTCACACTACCCGAGGTATCGACTGCCCGATGGATCCCTTCCCGTCCGCACCTGATCAGCAGGCTTTTCAATGCTGCGGGGTACATCAACGGTTCACCGCCTGAGAAAGTAACCCCACCACCCGAAGCATCCATCATATGGGTCTCTTTCAGCACGGCTGCCATCACTTCCTCCTCGGAATAGTTCCGCCCGCTCATCTCGATGGCTTTGGTGGGACACACTTCGGCACACTTTCCGCAGAGAATGCATTTTTCGAAATCGGTAATCACTCCGTCTGTTTCAGTCAACGTAAGTGCCTTTTCGGGGCATACCGCCACACACGATCCACATCCGATACATTTGCTTTTATTATACAGTTTCTCGGTCTTAAAAGAAATACTTTCGGGATTATGACACCATCGGCACGAAAGCGGACAGCCTTTGAAAAAGACCGTAACCCGCACCCCGGGGCCGTCGTTGATCGAATACCGTTTTATGTCAAAGAGGAAAGGCATCGACTTTCGTTTTAGAACGATTCGTTTTCAGTACGTTCGATAATCTCCTGTTTCAGGTTTTCGTGCATGTCGTTGAAATAATCACTGTAACCCGCCATCCTCACCAGCAGATCCTTGTATTCCTCGGGATTGTCGCGGGCCGCGATCAACGTAGCTGTATCCACAATATTGAATTGCACGTGGTGTCCTCCCTGTGCAAAATAGCTTCGGATAAGGTTTCCCAATTTCGCTACGTCTTCGTCTCGCCGGAGAAGGCTGGGTAGGAAACGTAAATTCAACAACGTACCCCCCGATTTCACCTGATCCAGTTTACTGAGGGAACGAATCACCGCAGAAGGGCCGTGCGTATCGCATCCGTGTGAGGGTGATGTACCATCGGAAATGGCTTTTCCTGCCAGACGCCCGTTAGGCATGGCGCCCATCACGTTTCCAAAATAGTTATGGCAGGTGGTGGACAACATGTTCAGATGGTATTTACCACCCGGCTTCCCGTTTGGCCGGTTATCGATCAGGTCGAACAGATCGTCATACACCTTCACTGCAATGTTGTCGGCATAATCATCGTCGTTCCCGAAGAAAGGAGTGTGGTTGATGATCCGCTGGCGCAACACCTCTTCTCCTTCGAAGTTGACGGAAATCGCGTACAGCAACTGATCTATTCTGATATCTTTCACCTCAAAGACATGTTTTTTGAGGGAAGAGAGGGAATCGGTTACTGTTCCCAGCCCCGTACATTGAATATAGGTTGTATTGTATCGCGGGCCACCGTTATAATAATCACGTCCTTTTTTGATGCAGTCATCAATCAGCACCGACAGGAAGGTAGCAGGGAAATAGCGGGCATACATCCGGTCGATGTAGTGGTTGACTTTTATTTTCAGGTCGATAATATATTTCAATTGGGCATGAAAGGCTTGATATAACTCATCATAGGATGTAAAATTACGCGGATCACCGGTCTCGATACCTACCTTTTTTCCGGTCACGGGATCAACGCCGTTGAAGAGTGTAATTTCCAGTATCTTGGGAACATTTAAATAGCCGGTCAGCAGATAAGCCTCTTTTCCGAACGCACCCACCTCAATACATCCGCTGCATCCTCCCTCCCGGGCATCTCTCAAAGATTTTCCGGAGCGCAACATTTCCTGAATATAAACATCGGGATTGAATACAGACGGATAGCCATGCCCCTGACGGATCACTTTAATGGCGGCATGCAGAAAACGGTTCGGAGTTACGGATGCAATATGCACCGAATTGCCCGGTTGCAGGATATGTAACTCCTCTATCACTTCGAGCATCAGATAGGAAACATCGTTCACACCATCTGAGCCATCCGGTTTCACGCCTCCGATATTAATATTGGTAAAGTCGTTATAGGTGCCGCTTTCATTGGCTGTGATCCCCACTTTTGGCGGTGCCGGCTGGTTGTTCACCTTGATCCAGAAGCAGCAGAGCAGCTCCTTTGCCTCCTCGCGCGTCAACGTCCCGTTTTCAAGGTCGTTTTGATAGAACGGCGCCAGGTGCTGGTCGAAATGGCCGGGGTTAAAGGCATCCCAGCCGTTCAGCTCCGTAATCACCCCCAGATGAATAAACCAATACATCTGGATCGCTTCCCAAAAGTTACGCGGGGCATGGGCGGGCACCCTCCGGCATACTTCGGCGATACGGTTCAATTCTTCTACCCGTGCCGGATCCTTTTCATGGCGGGCCATCTCTTCGGCTTTTTCGGCATGACGCTCGGCCAGTCGAATAATGGCATCGCAGGATATGGCCATGGCATGTAACTGGTCTTCTTTGTCAAGTGCTTCGGGATCATTGCAATAATCGAGTTTTGCTATTTCTTCCTCTATCTCCCTTTTGAAATCGAGCATCCCTTTCCGGTAGATCTTACCATCCATACAGGTATGTCCGGGTGCTCGCTGTTCCATGAATTCGGTGAACAGACCGGCTTCGTAAGCCGCTTTCCACTCACCGGGGACATGGTTGAAAATACGGTCACGCTGTGAGCGACCTTTCCAATAAGGGATTACCTCACGCCGGTAAATATCGATATCCTCCTCACTGATCACATAACGTTGCTGTTCACGTGTATTCAACACATGCAGATCTTCCACAGAATGGCAGGTCAGTTCGGGAAATGTATATACCGCCTTGGGTTTCTCTCCCCGTTCACCTACGATCAGCTCATTCGTTCCGATGTAAATGCTCTTTTTTTCGCAGATCTCCAAAAAATTCAACGCACGCATCACAGGAGTAGCATATTTTCCGTTGTTCTCTTTATAGAACGCGGTTTCTATCAGTGCCCGCTCGATGGAAAGGGATGCCGGGGTTGAGACGCTCTCTTCCCGCAGAGTACGTATCCGGTCGTTCATTCCCGGTTTCGGAGTACTGCCTGTATAGAAATTGCCCTCCTGATATGCTTTTCGTTCAGGGACATTATTTTTTATTTTAAGCTCTTCAAACATATTCGTAAATTTTAAGGGTAAATAGATAGATAAGCGGAAAATTACCCGGAAGGATCCGAGTAAATAAAAAACGAACAGAAAGAGAGCACATCAACACATCCAGCAGGAGAACAAGCGCTTCCCGTTGTTATGGTATAGGGATATTATGTGTTGACTACAGTACATGTTATATTGATTTGTAGATTTACTTATTTGATGATTATAATTACTAATTACCAATTACCAATTACTAATTACCAATTATTCACATCATTACATTGGCATATTAGCACATCATATTTATATCATCACATTTACACATCATCTAATCATTACATCAACCAAGCCAGGCTTTTTCGCGTTCCGACTCTACTTCTTCAATTGTCTTGGCGAGTGGTTTTCCGAGTACCCGGTTACCCGTTTCAGTGATTAGGATATCCTCTTCGTTGCGGATTCCTCCAAAGTCACGATATTTATTGACCTCATTGAAGTTTATAAAATCGCCGTTTATTTTATTGCTTTCCCAGTGATCGATCAATTCCGGAATGAAATAGATTCCAGGTTCAATGGTCAACACGAAACCCGGTTGCAATTCACGTCCCAGGCGTAATGATTTCAGTCCGAATTGTGTACTTTTTGGTACACCTGCGTAACCGACAATCTGTTCGCCGAGATTTTCCATATCGTGTACATCCAGTCCCATCAGGTGTCCGGTGCCACACGGGAAGAAAAGCGCATGTGCTCCATTGGCGACAGCCTCTTTGGTATCCCCTTTGGTCAATCCTAACGCTTTCAGTCCATCGAAGAGTACTTCCCCCACATGAAGATGCACATCCCTGAAATTGACACCCGGTTTAGCCAGTTCAATCGCTTTATGATGTGCGTCGAGTGTGATACGATAAATATCTTTCTGCTGCTCAGTAAATTTCCGGGATACCGGAAAGGTGCTGCTCATATCACCGGCATATCCTAACGGAGTCTCATATCCTGCATCCAGGAGAAACAGGTCTCCCTCCTTTAGGGTGTTTCCGTGATAATGATTATGCAAGAACTGTCCGTTGATAGTGCCGATGATTGGGAAGGAAAGATTTCCTCCCGCTGCGATGGCCACTTCATGCACCCTGGCTGTTACCTGCGCTTCAGTCATCCCCGCACGGGCATAATGCATGGCGGCTAAATGCATATCGGACGTCACATCGACTGCCCTTTCAATTTCCTCTATCTCTTCTTGCGATTTGATATTACGTTGCCCGGCCACCGCAACGATAAACTCCCTGCTCGCTTTAGCTGTGGCTTCCGCCACCGAATATCCAAGAAAGTCGTTGAGTTTGAGAAAATGTTCAGCCCTGTAAGGCGGCAGGTACTTGACCGACTGCTTGTCGAGACCCGAGATTTTCTTCCGGAATGCCGACAAATCGCCTGTATGGTGTATACCCGCCTTTCCAGCCAACTCACTGATCTTAGGCTGGGAGCCTGTCCAGACAATTGAATCGACCGTAGGATCATCCCCAAAGACATACTCCTTATCCCCATCGATATCAATCAAAGCGATCAAATCGGGTTTACTGATTCCGAAGTAATAGAGGAATGTACTATCTTGACGGTAGTAATAGGTATTATCAGCATAATTGATACCGCATTCATCATTCCCGAGAAAAAGCAGTTTCCCTGTTTGAAACTGTTTCTTCAACTTCTCTCTCCTTTCGATATAGATCCTTTCCTCAAACATCATACGTTATTAGTTTATCGGTATAGTTCTGAATATATTACTCCCAACAGATAATCACTGATTTTTCAACAAGGTACGTGCTCTCTCAATTATTGTATCTTTATTCTTTTCCTTGTCTTCTCCTTCCATATTCACATATATATCGGGTTCTACACCGAATTCGATATGTTCTCTTTCTGCATTGAACATAGGGGAAGCCGAAAAACGAACTGACCAGCCATTGGGCAGTTCGGAAGTAAACGGCAATCCACTACCGCCCCCTGTCTTATCGCCCATTACAGTTACATTGGGAGCGTACTTCATGATGCTGACAAACTCGTTGGTAGCACTGTAACATCCCCTGTTGGTAAGCACAACTACCGGTTTCTGATAACGTACCCTGTCGGAACTTTCTACATATTTAGGATATAGGGTGGAGAAATCGTTATGTCCAGGACCGATTTTGTGGGAAATATAACCAATAAGGCGGCGTTCATTAAAAAATCGGCTGGTAATCTTTTCGACATTGGTGAGACTTCCCCCGCCGTTACTCCTCACATCAATGATAAGTCCCCTACAAATAGCCATCCTGTTTAATACCTGGTCTAGGTTTCCATGTCCTATATCATTGGAAAAACTACCGTAATAGAGATAACCGATATTGTCTTCCAATATTTTATATCTCATTCCGGAAGCAATGCCGTAATCATTTCCCAGGTAATGTTTTTGTACTGATACATCAAAATTGGATGGATAATCTTCCTGCCATTCCCAATAACGGGTTACGTCGTGTGCTGCGGTTAAATTCACATGCCCGTCCTTCAATTCCGCAAGCATCTGCCCCATCAATTTAAAGAGGGCATCATTGTCCATATCGGAAGTTATACGTGCACTGTACTCCTTATATACACTATCCCAATCAATATCCTTATATTCAAAAAAACAGTAATTTCTATCCAGAATAGTCCATAATGCATCGAAATTACCCCTCGGGTGATTATCGAATTGCATCCCTATATCACTACAACCCAACCAAAAGATAAGTTGTAATAACAAAAGTGTAGTATACCTTCTCCTCTTCTTCATATGTTTGAATAGGGAAAACAGTTCTATTTACAGAATATCTCAAGCCGGACAAGCCGGGTGTCATATAAGATTATCCGCAAGGGATTTTACTTACTCTCCTTTGGTGGCGTCCTCCTTCAAAAGGTGTATTCAAAAAAGTCACCAATATTTCATAGATTTCCTCTTCACTCAGCAACCTGCCCGGCAGTGCCAGGATATTCGCATCATTGTGAGCTCTTGCAAGGAAGGCTACTTCGGGATTCCAGCATAAAGCGGCACGTACTCCCTGATGCTTATTCAACGCAATACTGATTCCTATCCCTGTCCCACAAATGGCTACTCCCGGGTAACACTCGTCGTTTTCTATGGCTTTTGCCAAAGGATGAGCAAAATCGGGATAGTCACTGCTTTCCTCAGAATAGGCTCCAAAATCTCTGTAGGGAATCCCTTTTTCTTGAAGCACTTTGATGATGAATTGCTTTACTTTATAGCCCGCATGGTCGGATGCCAACCCTATAGGTTTTTCTGAATTATCGAATAAAGACATGTTATAACAATTTCTTCACCTGTTCGTAAACATTTTTTCCGGTATATCCCAATTTTTCGTCGAGGATCTTATAGGGAGCCGAAAATCCAAAGGATGTCATCCCCCATACTGCCCCATCGGAACCGACCAGCCCTTCCAAAGTTACGGGAAGTCCGGCAGTAAGGCCAAATTTCTTCTTCCCTTTGGGCAATACTGAATCCTGGTATTCGGGAGATTGGGTCCTGAATAATCCCTCTGACGGGACAGAGACTATGCGTACCTTTACTCCGTCAGCCCGTAGAAGATATGCACCTTCTACCAAGGTAGACACTTCTGATCCCGAAGCAAGCAATATCACATCATAATCCGCATCATCTTGAACGATATAAGCACCTTTTCCGGAATTCAATGCTTCACTGAAACGAGATTTACCTGAAGTAGGAAGATCTTTAATATTCTGGCGGGAAAGGATCAGCCCCGTAGGTGTCGTACTGTTTTCCATCGCCATCTTCCATGCGACAGTCGTCTCATGGACATCGGCAGGACGAAGTATAAGCACTGAGTTCTTACCGTGATGATTTTGTAATTTCTCTAACAAGCGTATCTGTGCTTCGTGTTCTACCGGTTGATGGGTGGGACCATCTTCGCCAACACGGAATGCATCGTGAGTCCATATGAAAATGACCGGTGTTTCCATCAATGCAGCTACCCTAATGGCAGGCTTCATATAGTCAGAGAAGACAAAGAAAGTTCCACAAGCAGGGATAACTCCTCCATGAAGACCCATCCCGATACTAAGGCAAGCCATCGTAAATTCGGAAACTCCGGCCTGAAGGAACGCACCGGAAAAATCATTCTTCACAAACGCTTTTGTATATTTCAAGAAACCGTCCGTCTTATCCGAATTGGAGAGGTCGGCTGATGCTACGATCATATTCTCCACTTGTTTCGCCAACTCACCCAAAACGGTAGCTGAAGCTGCACGGGTAGCGTTATCCGGCTTCTGTTGAATAGCGGCCCAGTCGATAGAAGGCAACTCACGCGCAAACCATTTATGCTTTTTCTCAGCCAGTCCGGGATTGGCTTTTGCCCATTCCTCCTGTTTTGCTCTTTTTGCAGATACTATTTCTTTCAGTTGCTCTTTTCTTCCGGCATAGAGTTCTTCTGACTCGGGGAAAATCACGAAAGGATTTTCCGGATCACCACCTAAATTCCTGATGGTTTGGTCGAAATCAGCGCCGGCAGCACTTAACGGTTGTCCGTGTGTAGAAACCTGGCATTCGAATGAGGTACAATCCGCGGCTAACGCACCACGCCCCATTACGGTGTTACCTATGATCAGTGTGGGCTTCTCATTCTCGGTCTTGGCCTCTTTCAATGCACGACGGATTTCATCAACATTATTACCATCTATCGTAATTACTTTCCAGTTCCACGCTTCATACTTTTTCGCCACATCCTCACTGGTAACTGCATCGGTAGTAGTGGAGAGCTGTATATTATTAGAATCATAGAACATGATCAGGTTATTCAATCCCAAATGACCGGCAATACGCCCTACTCCTTGCGAAATTTCCTCCTGGATACCTCCATCGGAAATAAAACTATAAATAGTGTGATTTATGACATCTCCCAGTCTTGCTTGTAAAAATTTGGCAGCAATGGCTGCTCCGGCGGCATAAGCATGACCTTGTCCCAACGGCCCGGATGTATTCTCCACACCCCGCATCACATCAATCTCGGGATGCCCGGGGGTAGGACTACCCCACTGGCGGAATTCTTTCAATTCATCCAATGAATATTTGCCACTGAGACAAAGTACAGAATAAAGCATCGGCGACATATGCCCCGGATCAAGAAAGAAACGGTCCCTCAATTCCCATGCCGGATCTTCGGGGTCATACTCTAAAAACTCAGAAAAAAGGACATTAATAAAATCGGCACCTCCCATTGCTCCACCGGGATGGCCTGATTTCGCCCGCTCTACCATTGATGCCGAAAGAATTCGAATATTATCGGCCGCTTTGTTCAGTAAGGTGTTATCGTTCATAAAATATCGGTAAAATATAAAGTCTTAATTTACAACTCAGATATAATTCAACATTGAAAGGGTTATTATTCACAAAGGTAATTCTTTTTTTAATTTACAGACTGAAATAATTGATATGTTTGACGCATTTTTTGGTACAATTTCATGGATTTTCATGGTGAATTGGCAATCCGGACGAGGAATATTGCTACTTTTACACTTTTGTTCGATGGTTGCTCCGCAGTTGTTCGACTGTAATTTGAAATAATTCCACAAGGCGGGAAACAACGACGAAGCCGAAGAATGCGAAGCAAACAGCGGTAAAACCAAATAACGCGAAGCGAACAACATGAACGTAATGAACGAATAGAATGAGTTTAAGTAAAAACAAAATAAAATATATCAGGTCGTTGAACGAGAAAAAATTTCGCAACGAACACAATACTTTCGTGGCAGAAGGTACGAAGTTGGTTTTCGACCTATTAAGAACTTGTCGCTGTCAACTGATCGCTGCATTACCTTCCATTTTATCATCCCATCCCGAATTAAAGGCCGAAGAGATTATTGCAGCAGATGAAAACGAATTAAAAAAGGCTACTTTTCTGAAAACAGCACCGCAAATTATTGGTGTTTTTTATCGTCCATCACAGGAGATTGAAAAAATTGATTTCAGTAATCAATTATGCCTTGTACTCGAAGGTATCCAGGATCCCGGAAATATGGGAACTATTATCCGTATCGCCGACTGGTTCGGCATCGAACATATCATAAGCTCTTACGATAGTGTCGACATCTTTAACCCCAAGACCGTGCAGGCTACCATGGGAGCCATTGCCCGTATAAAAGTATTTTATACCGATATCAAAGATCTCCTGAGACAGCAATCGCATTCTCCCATCTACGGCACTTTCCTGGAAGGAGAAGATATTTATTCTACCTCCCTTTCAAATAATGGTTTCATTGTTATGGGAAGTGAGGGCAGAGGCATTAGCCGTGAGACTGAGAAGTTGATTAACAAGAAACTTTTTATTCCCAATTTCCCGGAAGGAAGAGCTACTTCAGAATCATTAAATGTGGCTACAGCTACAGCAATCACCTGTGCGGAATTTCGACGCAGGTCAAGGTCATAATCTGAAAACAGCTCATACCGGGCGGACAAAAAAATCACGTATGTAAAATACGTGATCACCTAAAACAAATCTAAAAAGGATAAAACTCACTTCTGTGAGAGTGGGTGGAGAACGGGGCTCGAACCCGCGACCTTCGGAACCACAATCCGACGCTCTAACCAGCTGAGCTACATCCACCGTATTTCAAATCGAGTGCAAAGGTACATCTTTTTTCTAAATTCTCATACAAAACAGAAAAAAATTCATTACATTTGAAGTTGTTTTAATCAAAAAACGAATCAACTGTGTCAAAAAAAGTCAAACTGTCCGTATTGGGAATATCTTTCAGTCAGGTACAGGCCGGGGCTTATGCACTTATCTTTGCAGAGGAAAATGGCATACGCCGGTTACCGATTGTCATTGGTACTCCTGAAGCGCAATCCATTGCAATTGTAATGGAAGGAATTATCCCGCCTAGGCCTCTTTCGCACGACCTGATATGTTCCATCTGGAATGAACTGGGGGTTGAATTACAGGAAGTTTTGATCCATAAATTCGAAGACGGCGCATTCTTCTCGGAATTGCTGCTACTACAAAACGGCAAAGAGTACCGCATCGACTCCCGTACCTCCGATGCAGTGGCCTTAGCTATCCGCACTCACTCCCCTATCTTTACTACAGAGGAAATCATGCAAAAAATGGCAATCGTCTTCGATGAACAGGCTCCTGCAGGTTCTATTGAACCGGAGAATAATGAGCCTCCTCAAGGGGAAGAAGAACTATCGGGTCTAAGATTGGATATTCTCAAGAATCGCCTTGACGATGCAGTGAAGGAAGAGAATTACGAGCTGGCGACCCGCCTACGTGATGAGATAAACCGAAGGGAGAATAAATCCTGAACTTAGGCGTATGGCTGACACACTCTTCTATTCACCCACTCTTTTGGAAAGCTCCCTACTTCCCGAAAAGGAATCGCAACATTGTGTAAAAGTACTCCGTATGCGGGAAGGCGATAAACTTACTGTGACAGACGGGCAAGGATCTTTTTATGAATGTACACTGCTTCAGGCCAATCCAAAGCAATGCTTGGTAGATATTCAAAACTGTATTGAAAAACCTAAAGGGTGGGGGTATAATCTCCGTATCGCTTTTGCTCCTACCAAACAGATGGAACGGAACGAGTGGTTCGTCGAGAAAGCCGTGGAAATCGGGATCGATAGATTTACCCCAATGCTCTGTCATTATTCTGAACGTAGAGAGGTCAAGACTGAGCGTCTGGAGAAGATCGCAGTTTCAGCAATGAAACAGTCACAGCGATCTTATCTACCCAAAATTGATGAATTATCCCAATTTGAAAAGGTAATCTCAGAACCGTTCAATGGAAAAAAATATATAGCGCATTGCTATGATCTTCCTAAGAAGCAGTTGGCTCAGCACTATAAAAAGGATGAAAACGCCTTTTTCCTTATCGGACCGGAAGGAGATTTTAGTCAGGAAGAGGTGGAGAAAGCAATTGCGACCGGCTTTGAACCGGTTACTCTGGGCGATTCCCGGCTTAGGACAGAGACAGCCTGCCTGGTCGCCATACATACTATACATGTAATCAATAGTTTATCATAATATTTTACAGAGATGAAAAAAATAACTATCGCATTTTCAATAGGTCTGATATTGTTGGCATCAGGCTGTAACAGCGGCACTGTTAAAAAGGAATTACCAAGAATTGCCATTGCGGGTATTGCCATCGAATCCAGTACCTTTTCACCGGCAGTGACCCACGAAGATGCTTTCAGGGCACGTACCGGGGAAGATATTTTTTCCTACTACCCTTTTATGGCTCCCGATTCAGGAATAATAGACCGGGCCGTATGGCTTCCTACCCTCCGTGGACACGCTATGCCGGGAGGTATTGTCACCCGTGAAGCATACGAGTCGCTGGTGACAAAGACTTTGGACCTGTTGAAAGAGACCTTGCCTTTGGACGGACTTTTCTTCGATATCCACGGGGCAATGAGCGTACAGGGGTTAGATGATCCCGAGGGTGATTTTCTGATGCGTATTCGTGATGTGGTGGGTACTGATGTACTGATCTCCACCTCAATGGACCCGCACGGCAGTGTAACACACCGTCTGGCCCAGAATACCGACCTGATTACCTGCTACCGGCTCTCTCCCCACGAGGATGCTATCGAAACGAAAAAAAGGGCCGTCATCAACTTGCTTGACAGGTTAGAAAATGGCAAAGGAAAACCTGCTTATAAAGCATGGATCCGCGTTCCTATCCTCCTTCCGGGTGAACAGACCAGTACCCGTATCGAACCGGGAAAGACCCTTACCGGCCAGATCCCCGGCCTGCTTGAAGAGGATAAGGTGATCGATGCCTCCGTCTGGTTATCTTACCCCTGGGCTGATGCACCGCGAAACCATGGAGTGGTAATGGCATATGGAGACGATAAAGAAGCAGTAGCCAGGGTAGCTGAAAAGCTGGCACATCATTTCTGGAACGTAAGGAAAGAATTTGATTTTGTAGCTCCCACTACTTATCTGGATAATGCATTGGCACAAGCATTGGCAAGCGATAAAAAACCATTTATCATTAGTGATATGGGAGATAATCCTACTGCCGGTGGTGCGGGAGATGTCACCTGGACTCTGCATGAACTGTTCAAACGTCCCGAGTTCCGTGCTTCCGGAAGCAAAACATTGATTTATGCTTCCATTCCCGGCCCGGAATTGGTCAGACAAGCCATCGAGGCAGGGGTTGGCGGACAGGTAGACGGCATGGCCGGCGCCGAAGTGGACAATCGTTATGCGCCGCCTATTCGCCTGAAGGGAGAGGTGACGGCTATTGATGAAGATGATGACAATGCCAAAGCTGTAGTGAAAAGTGGGAATATCTACACCATTGTAACGGAAAAAAGGACGGCCTACCACTATGAGAAGAACTTCACCGATCTGGGATTAAACCCGAGAGAAGCTGATATTTTAGTGGTGAAGATAGGATACCTTGTACCAGAATTGTACGATATGCGCGGTGATTGGGTGATGGCGCTTACACCCGGTGGTGTGGATCAGGATCTGTTGAGATTACCGTATGAGAGAGTTCAACGCCCGATCTATCCGCTTGATCCCGACATGGAAGATCCCGATCTGAGTGCACGGTTCATACCATCGTCGGACGAAATAAAACGGTAATATAATGCTCATTTAGTTTAACGAAAACGTTTATTGGCTACCATCGAATCAGTTTATCATTTTTAAAATTCCGTTCTCACAAAAATGAACTAATTTTGTATTTGTATAGTTATGGAGATAAACAATTTGAAAGTCTCGAACCATCTAAGTGAAAGGATGAAGGAGCGAAATTTAAAAACCAAATGGATTTTAGAGACCGTCCAACATCCCGATGAACAGATAGATATAGCAGAAGATGAAACCCATTTTTATAAAATAATAGCAGAATATCAGGATAAATGGCTTAAAGTAGTAGTAAATAAGATGAATAATATTATAATAACAGCTTATTTTGATAGAAACAAGAAAGGGAAATAACATGAATATTCAATATGACAAAGAGGCCGATGCTTTATATATAAAATTTTCCGAAAACAATATTGTCGAAAGTGAAGAAAAAGAGAATAATATTGTATTAGATTACGATAGCGAAAAAAATATAGTAGGAATCGAAATCCTCTACTTTGTAAAAAAACACAAACAATCTATTTTTCCTGCATTTAAAGAGGTGGAAAAAGCGGTTTGGGAAAGTAACCTTGCAGCCGGATAATATTCACAATGCAGCGATATGACCAAAAAGGAGCGTTATAAAAAGGTAATCGACTGGTTCATAGAAAATGCGGAATCAGCCGAGACGGAGTTGCATTATCAGAACGATTATCAATTGCTGGTGGCGGTGATTCTCTCTGCGCAGTGTACCGACAAGCGGGTGAATATGGTTACACCCGCTTTGTTCGAAGTATTCCCTGTGCCCGAAGTAATGGCCGCTTCAACACCCGAAGCAGTTTTCGAATACATCAAATCCTGCTCCTATCCCAATAACAAAGCGAAGAATCTGGTCGGGATGGCGAAAAAGCTGCTCTCCGACTTCGGGGGTGAAGTGCCTAACGATATCGACTCGTTGCTTACCATCCCGGGCGTTGGCCGTAAAACAGCCAATGTGATGCTGGCTGTCGCATTCAATAAACCTGCCATGCCTGTAGATACGCATGTTTTCCGTGTAGCAAACCGCATCGGATTGACCGACAATTCCAAAACACCACTTGAAACAGAACGGGAACTGGTGAAATATATTCCGTCAGAATTGCTCTCGAAAGCGCACCACTGGCTTATCCTGCACGGGCGATACATCTGCGTGGCGCGAAGACCGAAATGCGAGATCTGCGGTCTCAGTCCATGGTGTAAATATTATGAGAAGCATTTCGGATCAGGCATGACTGTCCACTCAGGAACAAAGACAAGTAGAAAGGCAAATAAGCCGAAGAAATAGTTCAATACTAACATTTACCCGGCAGGAAGGGAAAAAATTTCGGGCTATAATCCAACGATTACAGCCCGATTTTTTGTTTTACCTACAATGGGTTACTGTTGTACTGTGAATTTATAGATGCAACGGCTGGTATATTTCTCTCCCGGCTTCAAATAGGGAGAAGGCCAGTCAGGTTTGTTAGGCGAATCGGGATATTTTTGTGTCTCCAGGCAGATTGCATTGCGTTTGCCATATACAGCACCATATTTACCGGTAACTGTTCCGTCAAGGAAATTTCCGGTATAAACCTGAACCCCAGGCTCGTCGGTATATACCTCTAGTTGAATGCCGGTAACAGGCGAATAAACCGTAGCCGCAATCTGTGAAATATCTCCTTTGGTATTCAACACCCAGTTATGGTCATAACCGTCACCGTTTTTCAACTGGTCGAAATCATACTGGTCGATGCGCGCTCCCACAGCAGTAGGTGTCCTGAAATCCATCGGCGTACCCTCCACTTTTTCGATTTTCCCTGTCGTCATAAATGTGTCATCCACCGGAGTGTACTCATCCGCATTGATCATCAACAGGTCATTGAGGATAGTGTTATTGGCATCACCCGACAGATTGAAATAAGAGTGATTGGTCAGATTAACCACCGTCTCCTTGTCCGTTTCAGCTTCATATTGCAGGTCAATGGCATTATCATTTGTCAACGTCATCGTCACCTTCACGTTCAGGTTACCGGGAAATCCTGCTTCTCCGTCTTCCGACAGGTAAGTTAATACTACTGATTGCTCGTTCGGCTGGACAGCATCGAAGACTTGCTTGTCAAACCCTTCCGGTCCGCCGTGCAGGGTATGCCCAAAATTATTTTGAGGCAATTGATACTCTACTCCGTCCACCGTGATCTTTCCGTGGGCAAGCCGATTGCCATAACGTCCGATGGTCGCCCCAAAATTGTTATTGATATTGACATAGTCATCAATATTATCAAAACCGAGTACTACATCCTGTAGTTTTCCGTCTTTGTCGGGAACCATCACCGAGACAATCCGTCCACCATAGTTGGTTACGGTAACCTCCACACCGTTCGCATTCTTCAGTACATAAAGGTTGACCGAGTCACCGTTTACGACTGCCTGAAAGTCGCTCTTCTTCAATCCCGAGAGTGTTGTTTCCTCCGCGGGAGCCTCTTTTTGTTTGTTGGTACATCCGGCTATGGCTATGATTGCCAGCAGCAGGATTAATCGATTGATTTTTATCATTTTTCCTTTATATTTAATAAATTCTTTCGCAAATTTACATGATTTTATTTATGTACCTATGATTTACTTCGATAAAAAATTTTCAGCTCTGCCGGGAGATAGCAGTTCCCATAGCGATGCCACTGTCCATCCCGGAGCAAAAATATCATTATAAAATCCTTTTCCATTGCGTCCGTAATCCCAATTGGTGTGCTGCACCACTTCGGGATAATATCCTGTTTTTGCTACACCGCACATATGGTTTTCAAACGGCAACAGCTGACGCATCGATGAAGAGATGACTTTGACAAAATCGTCAAAACGAGGTTCATCATATCGTTTAGATAGCCAGTTCAGCACTGAACCGAACTCGAAGATAAACACATCGATATGGTTGTTCTCTACCGATACATTCCCCCATCCCCTGGTTTTCAGGCCGATGTCACCTATCATCTGCCCCCGGGCAAACGGCACATCCCACATGTAATACCAGGAAAGAGCAAAGTAGGATGCTTTAAGAGAGAGATCGGAATAGCGCTGTTGTTCATTCCCTTTGGAAATCAGTGCCAGATAGTACATTGCCGTTGCAGCATACAAAGAGGCCTCTTTATCTTCGCAGTTAGCATCCAAGGTAGAGGAAAAATAGTCGGCTTTGGAAATAATTTCCTTCTCCAGGTAATCAGCTGTTTTTTTAGCGGCATTCAGGTATTTTTTGTCGTTAAAATACTTATAAGCCATTACCAATGGTACCGTTACCGAAGGCGTACTACCACCGCTTCCGTCTTCGATAGTCAGGTCGTCATTAAACTTACGTGGAAAACTTCCGTCTGCATTTTGCAGAAGCAGGATTTTCTCCAATAGAGATTTCATTTTACTCTCCCATTCCGGATGTTTTTGGCCGTTTTCTTTTTCATACTGAAGGAAATGGAACATAGCATATAAGCCTTCGGATTGACGGCGAATACTAAGCGTAAGTGTATTGGGTTTCGCCCTGTCATCATCAAAGTTCACAAATTCACGGAAAAGCCCGTTGGGTGTAAAACCATGATTCAGATAACTATCGAAAACAGAATAACTATTGGATACCAATTCAGCTCGATTATTCTGCTGTCCGTATTCCAATGCATTGAATGCATTGAGCAGGACTCTACCGACAAAGCCTATCTCAGCACGTCCGAGGCTCTCGCAGGTAGCAACTACCATTCCTTCTCCCGAATTGAATTTCAGGGGATGGTCGCTCACAAAGCTCCGGGTAAAAAATCCGGTAAGGGTTTCTTTTACGAAATCATCGCTGAAAGGGATATCCACTGGTTCTGGACGCCAGGTATCGTAACTGTATTCCCATAATTGACGGATAAGTCCCGAAAAATCAGAAACTTTACCCGATTGCAGGAGCCATGTCAGTTTGATCGATTCTCCTTTTTCAAGATATTGGAATGCTTCTACCGACGGTGCCAACGTAAGTTTCCGGATATATGTCTTCGGTGTTTCATAATAGGGAAAACCGAAAGAGATATTGGCATCACTGTTCACATTTTCAAATCCGGTGTAACCGATCGATGTTTTACCGGAAACGATCACTTCTCCTTCTTTATGTGTTGTAAGCGCTTCTTCCTTAAAATCGTCCATCCGCATAACTGAAAGATACTCCCCTGTCCTTTCATTGAAAACAGCGGTCATCGGCACACTCAACCGGTCTTCACGTACCGTCCAGCTATCGGATGTATGAAAAGAAGGCGCTTCTTTGGGTGAACGCAGATTACGGCGATACCAGAAACCGGGCATATAGAATTGACAATCATCATGAGAGTAAGTGGTATTGATCCGCTGTTTGAAATTAAAATAGATATCTTCTTTGGCTGAGATCACCACTTCTATCCTATTTTCTTCCACTGTCCGTGTAATGGCAACCGGAATATCCTTATCCGCTTTTAATTGAACTGACTGCTCCTCTCCCGTTGCTCCTTTCAATGGATAGTGTACGGCATTGTTACCGGGTATTTTTAACGCTATTGAAGCATCTATGTTGATTGCAGGAACCTGAGCAATTATGTATTCCACATTCAGCAGGCACAAAATAGCGATAGAGTATAAAGTGATTTTTTTGATTTGCATACGATTAAAATTTAGATACAAGAACCAAGACACAAGAACCAAGACAATTTAATCATGCACTTATGTGATAACGGTTATCATGCTCGTTTCATACAAAATTTATCTTATTTAAATATGGGTTTTTCGGCTTCAAAAGAGGGGCTGCCCCCTTCGATATAAGGCCAGTCGTTTTCCCAACGCACCTGATCCATTACCAGCACACGTCCTTTGGGATTATCTACAGATACAGCGTGATAGAAGATCCAGTCCTGACCTTTTGAGTCCTGCACAATCTCCGAGTTATGCCCTGTACCCACAAATTTCTGATTTTTTTGAATAATTATTTCATGATGATTATCCATCATCGACCTGCCCTGCTTGTCAAGATAAGGGCCGAAAAGATTATCGGAACGACCTGCTACAGTAGTATAGGTACTGTTCAGTCCTTCACAGCAGGATCCGATGGAAGCAAACATATAATAGTAACCGTTCCGTTTGTGTATATACACTCCTTCGTATGCTGTCCCGGCCACCTGTTGTTTTTCTGCTCCCGGCTTCAGGGAAAGGCCATCATCCGAAAGTTCAATGGCATAAATGCCGCGGAAGCTTCCCCAGAACAGGTATTTCTTCCCTTCCTCTTCGATATAAAAAGGATCGATAGAGTTTTGCACATTGATCTCGTTGCTGCGGAAAAGCTTACCGTGATCGGTATAAGGTCCTTCGGGCTTATCCGCTGTCGCAACACCGATGCCGCAGGTCCATTCACCACCCCAGACCGACATGGAATAGTACAGCACATACTTTCCGTCGATGAAATTGATATCGGGTGCCCACAATCCGCCATTGGGTTCAAACGTAGGGCGGGTTGCATTGGTAAATGCGGTACCTGTCATTTCCCAGTTGACCAGATCTTCAGAACGGTGAATAGGCATATTCCTGGTATCTTCTGTTGCAAAGAGATAGAAATAACCGTCATCTGCCCGTATAATGGTGGGATCAGGAAGACTGTAATTAACTACAGGATTTTTATAAATATTCTCTTTATCATTAACTGGCTTATTATCTACCGGTTCAGCACTTTTACAAGAAGTAAACACGGTGATTAGAAAAAGAAATGTAACTAAGCGGATCATTCTTTATTTTTTAATAATTTTCCCTTTGATCATCCATACACCGATCTTGTCGGAATTAAAGTTTGTAGAAGCCAGAGCAGCAATGGTATTATCCCCTAAATCATATAATGAATTCCATTTTGCTTCTTTCGACAATGGTACATCAAAAGGCCGTGAAGGATTCCTGAAACCAGAAGGATTATCGCTCACCACAACTTCCATGGTAGACAGTTCCCAATCGGAAGACCTGTTTCCCGTAGTCTGGTAAGAGAGCACATAGACCCCTTTGTCGGTAAGTACCAGATAAGGAGCTCCGGCATACACCTCACTACCCAGTGGGTCTCTCAAAGCCGAATAACGGTAGGGTGAATCTTCCAGAACAGGGTTTGCCCAGGCCTGTTCAATCGGGCTCTGTACCAGCCAGGGTTTAAACTGCTTTGACAAGTTGTCTTCAATAGCCACATATATTTTACTGCCATCATGTACTGCCACAGGCATTCCATCCCGTTTCCCTTTCCGGAAAGAGACTGTGGTATGTGCTTCCGACCATGAAGCACCGTCATCAGTGGAATAGAGCATAGAGATCTCTTGCTCATCGGAATCACGATAAGGCGATTCATTGGCGAAATAAAGATGTAATGTGCCGTTGGGTAACATGAGGAAAGAAGGCTCCCAACATCCGTCCCTGAAATAAGTTCCGGCCCGGTAAAGAATATCCGCCTCCGTCCATGTAGCACCATTATCCCTACTCCTTTTCAATGCGATAGAAAAAGGGAAAACACCTTCATCCCGTGGACGCAGGTTTGAGGCAAGAAGGATGTCGCCATTGTCAAGTTGGATCATTTCAGGATTGGCTATATTCACTCTTGTTCTTTCACCTGTTTGTTCATCCGTATAATTAAATGCTTCGTATGCCATCACCGGTTCACCCCAGGTTATACCTTCATCGGTACTTTTTTTCACCATCAGATCACCTCTCCTGTTCTCATACACCACGATAAGAGAGTTATCCTTTAACCTCCGCAGACGGGGATAGCCACCCTCATCTGCAATGCAGATGAGGGTATTCTTTTCCCATTCAATGAAATAATCTTCACTTCCCTGATTTTCCTCACTTTGACAAGTAATGAAAGTGAAAAACAGGAACAGAAATAGAATTATTTGCTTAATATATTGCATATCTCCTGATTCACTTTTCTCACTCTATCCTCATCTACTTTCACCAGTTTCCTGTCATAAGTCAATAATCCGTTTACTTCGACTTCGACATCGGTAGTCTGGGTATAAACAGCGGCGGAGAATCCCTGACGGATCAGTTGTTTCAGTTGCTCGGCATATTTGATATACTCATCGGTCACCTCTTTGGAACTATTGAACTGCACATAACCCCAGTTACGATCGGGTTCCCAGAGATGTTCCTTGTTAGCCCATCCGATTCCGCCATATTCACCAAGCACGGTAGCACGCTGGGCATCGTACAGATAAAGTTGGGGAGCAGGATATTGGTGCAGGTCGAGCATATCTCCTACGGGATAATGGTTACCACCGCTGGCCGGATTCACCAGGCGGGAGGGATCATATTGTTTGGTCCATTCGGTAATCTCCCGGGTTTTGAATTGCCCCCACGCTTCATTAAAGGGCACCCACACACCTATCGACGGGTAAGAATAGAGATAATCCATAATCTCTTTCCATTCTTTACGGAAATTAGCTTCCGACTCGGCGGAACGCACCCTTTCCACACCGTCGAAATACTTTCGCATCTGCCATTCAGGGCTCCTGTCACCATTAGGCATATCCTGCCATACAATTATGCCGTGACGGTCGCAGTGTGTATACCACCGTGCCGGCTCTACTTTCACATGCTTACGGATCATATTGAAGCCAAGTTCCTTGGTTTTCACCACATCGTATTCCAAAGCCTCATCGGAAGGTGCAGTATAAAGTCCGTCGGGCCACCATCCCTGGTCGAGGGGGCCGAAATGGAAAAGATCTTTGTTATTGAGTTGTAAACGTACAATTCCCTTATCATCGCGTTTCATGGAATATTTACGCATAGCGGCATAACTTGCCACTTTATCGAGTTGCTTATTACCATCCCAAAGGGTAATTTCCAGGTCGTAGAGATGCGGACTGTCAGGCGACCAGAGTTTTACATTTTCCGGCATCGTGATCTCCACCGGCAGGTTATTGATGGCCTGTCCCGTCGCGACTACACGGGAACCTTCCTTTACTTTCACCTCTATCTTAGCAGCAGAAGTGCACACATTAGTGATAGCCTGGACTGCTAATATATTTTTATCTACATCAGGCGTAATCCTGATATTTTCGATATGTGTTTCAGGCACCGGCTCCAACCACACTGTCTGCCAGATCCCGGTTACCGGGGTATACCAGATACCTTCCGGTTTATTCACTTGTTTTCCGCGTGGTTGGTACCCCTCGTCAGTGGAATCCCACACTTTTACAACGAGTGTGTTATTGCCATTGACAAGTGCGGGAGTAATATCGAAAGAGAAAGGGGTATATCCACCGGTATGTTGTCCTACTTTCACACCGTTCACCCATACATCCGCTTTCCAGTCCACCGCCCCAAAATGAAGGAGTATCTTATTGTTTCTCCATTTAGACGGTACGGTAAACTCACGCTGATACCATAGTTCATTGTCGCTGCCCACCCTTTTTTGTACTCCCGAGAGGCTTGATTCTACGGCAAACGGCACCAGGATCTGGCCGTCGAAATTAGCCGGTTTTTGTTTTCCAACCGGAAGGATGGCATAATTCCACAACCCGTTAAGATTCTGCCATTCACCGCGTTCCATAATGGGTCTTGGATACTCGGGTAACACATTATTCACATCGATTTGCGTTGCCCACCGGGTTTTAATCTTGTCTCCAGCCGGTTGCCACTGGGCTGAGACAGTAAAAGTTGCTACAAGTAAAACAAATAAAACTAGTTTCGATTTCATAAGACAATATTCATTATTAACATTAAAGTCATATGGAACTCGCATTTAATCATTATCTTTAGTGTAATAATGTTCCTGCTCGTTTCATGTTGATATTATTTTAAATAAAATTACAATTTCGAGTTTACGAAAATAGATGTTTATAAATAAACAAAAAAGTACAATCTGGTCAAAAAATACAAATACAATCTCATTCTGACTTCTTTTATTCAAAATCTTTGGGTAAAACCCCAAATTGCTGTTGAAAACACTTGGTGAAGTAAGAAGGTGAATTAAATCCAACCATATAACAGATCTCATTTACTTTGTAAACTTTTTCCTTGAGCAACTGTGCTGCTTTTTTCAGACGTTCTACCCTGATATACTCGTTGGGAGTGAGATCCAGCACACCTTTTATTTTTCGGTAAAAACTGGCACGGCTCATATTGAACTGCTCCGATATATCTTCCACAATGAATTCGGAATTGTCGAGATTTTCATGTACGATAGCATGTAATTTCTTAATAAACTCTTCATCCGATTTGGTGCGTACTATGCTGTTGGCACCGATAAACGGATTTTTCAGAAATGTTTCGCGTAGCTTTTCCCGGTTCTGCAGCAGATTAGCGATCTGCGCCATCAGCACTTCTAAAGAAAAGGGTTTGTCAATATAGGCATCGGCACCCGTCTCAAATCCCTGTACTTTAGATTCTACATTTACTTTTGCCGTGAGCAGTATCACCGGTATATGGCTGAATTCAATATCGAGTTTCACCCTTTTGGTCAGTTCCAGACCATCCATTTCCGGCATCATAATATCACTCACAATAAGACTCACATTTTCCTCACGGAGTATTTCCAGTGCCTGCATCCCGTTTTCTGCCGTCTTTATATGATAATGTGACGATAGAAACTTTTCTTCAAACCGCAACAATTCCACATCATCGTCGACCAAAAGTATGGTATAAGCCGCTACCTTTTTTTTAACATTTGTATCCGGCTCCCTTTTTCCCAATTCTCTTTCTGTTTCGGATACAGCTTTATCGGTCTCACCAACCGGCAGTGTAAGGTGAAAAAGGATCCATTCATCCTCATTCTCCAAAACCAGACTTCCTTTATGTAGTTCAGCCAAAGATTTGGAAAGCGCCAACCCGATACCAGTACCTGCAGTTTTACCATCGTTCTCTTTATCGAGATGCACAAAAGGTTTGAAGATCTCCTCCCTGTATTCATCAGGAATTTTTTCTCCGTCGTTTTCTGTAAGCAGGTGAAACGTGATGTTCTCTTCATCGGTTGAAATATATGCCTTCACTCGTACACAACTATCGCAATACTTAATGGCATTATTCAATAAATTGCTGACTATCTTCAGGAAAGCTTCTTTATCAAGCAGCACAAAAATATCATTATCTGGCAGATCAAGTTCAAAGGTCAAATTACGTTGCCTTGCCAGAGGGGTGAAACGCAGAAATGTCTCCCTGATCAGTTCCGAAGCATTCTGCCTGTGCAGATTCATTAAATAGGCATCCGATTCGGTCTTCCGAAAATCTAATAACTGATTGGTCAGGTTGAGCAGCCTATCGGTATTCTTGCTCATGATCTGCAGGTTCTCCTTTACATTATCGGATACCTGTCCAGTCATGATCACATGATCGAGAGGCGCTTTGATCAATGATAGAGGTGTACGGATCTCATGCGCCACATTGGTGAAAAAATCGATCTTCGACCGGTATAGTTCCCGTTCCTTTTCCTGCTCAAATATTCTCATTCTACGTCGTTGAACGCGTTGTTCACGCATATTCAAAACACGGAATAATAGTATAATTGAGAATGTAAGCAGCAAGAAATAAATCAAATAAGCCCAACCACTTAACCAGAACGGCGGACGTATCTGAATGGCAAGCGTCTTTATATTCCCTGCATTTTCATTTTCTTCATCTCCATTCAATTTGACTGTCAACCTGTATTTTCCCGGCATCAGATTGGAATATACAATATCCTGCTTATCTTTCGCATTGATCCACTCTTTATCAAACCCTTCGAGCCTGTATACAATATAATTTGAATTCAAATTGGAATAGTTGAGTACAGCATATTCCAATCTGAACGAATTTTTACTGTAAGGTAAGATCAATTCATCGGTATAGAGGATACTTTCCTTTAATAGGGATCGTTCGTCCGCAGGACTTGCCCGTTCATTTTTTACAAATAGTTCCGTAAAAACAATGGGTACGTCAAGTTTGGATTCACTAAAGGACGAAGGATTAAAACGCACAAAACCATCGGTAGAACCGAAATAGATAGTTCCATCGGAAGCCTTGTAACTCGACTTATAATTGAACTGATTGGTTTTTAATCCATTATCCACTGTATAATTTCTGAAAGTTCCCGATAAAGGATTATAACAGACAAGCCCTGAATTAGTGGAGAGCCATAAATTGGCATTATCGTCCTCTACTATTTGATACACCACGTCGTTTGGCAACCCTTTGGCACTGTTGAATGTAATAAATTCTTCAGTCTGTTTATCAAAACGGTAAAATCCTCCGCCTTCCGTGGTAACCCACAACCGTTTCCGGCTATCCTCAAAAACGCTTGTCAACTTATTGTATAACGTGTTTCTTGCACCGGAAGGATCATACAGGAAAACGTCCCACTCACGGGTAGCAGGGTCATACCGGTAAAGACCTTTAGTAAAAGTAGATACCCATATCTTCCCATCTGTGTCTTCAAAAATATCCTGAATATAAATCCCCTGAAATTCCTCAATACGGGTAAAGTTGTCTTCATTATAATTATAAATATTCAACCCGGACAGGTTGCCTATCCACAATGTATTCTGGCGGTCTTTATGGATGGCAAAAGTACTGTTATGGCTGATAGAGTTCGGGTCATCAGACTGTATGTAAGTAACCAATTCTCCTGTTTTCAGGTTATACCGGTTCAATCCTTTCGAAAAGGTACCAATCCATAGATAATCTCCATCAGCATACAGAGCATGAATATTCGTATAAAGCGATTGCAAGACGGACGGTAACGGCAAAAATTCAGTCCTTACCGGATCGAACAAATTCAGGCCGTTATCTTCCGTTCCTATCCATATTTTTCCGTCGGGAGCGCTGCAGAATTCACGCACACGGCTACCTTTCATACCGTTATCCTGGGCAACAGGATAGAATAACTCGAATTGGTTATACTGGTTGGAATAGTAATCGACTCCTCCAAAAAACGAGCCGATCCAGATTCCTCCTTCCCGGTCTTTATAAATGGAATAGATCGCATTGTCGGATAAGGAGTATGGGATATACCTGTTGTGACGGAGATTGCCGACTTCTCCGGTTTCAGTGTTATAGATATACAATCCCGATTCACTACCGATCCAGATCGTCTGCGGATCAATCCTCGCCAAACACCGGGCAAATATTGGTTCACCATATGCGTCTTCATCCAATAAAATACGATGTGTCATATTAACGGTATTTACACTTATAATACCTTTCGTAGAAGAAGCAATCAGCAATTGGTTATACTCGTCTGCCACCACTTTCCATATTTCACCTGTATCATATACCAAATCCGGATCATCTTTTAAATGATACTCGGAAACCTCTCCTGTTTTCTTATCGATCCGGATGAAAGGGAGATTATAGGGGAACGCCCAAACATGTCCATCCCTGCCAAGACACAGGCTTATCATCCGCATCCCTCCGGGAGTCTGGGGTATAGGATAATAGGTAAGCGTATCTGCCCTGAAATTATAACAGAAAACACCCTTTTCCTCTACGGAAATCCACATATCACCGTCGTTATCCAACAAGATATCGCTGACAACACCATCCATCGATACATGATCGGCCGGAGTCTTTTCGAAACGGTTGAACTCCTCACTACGGGGATTATAAATATAGATCCCGTCATCAGTCCCTACCCAGAGGTTATCATTTTTATCCTGAAGAATACGGTGGAACACATTGTCACGCAGGTTCCCACCGGGAGAGAATTTAAAGATCTTGAATGAAGTACCGTCAAAACGGTTTAAACCGTCTTTTGTACCGAACCACATAAATCCCTGGTTATCCTGAAAAATGGTAAAGACGGTATTCTGAGACAGCCCGTTATTGATATTGTAATGCTTAAAGGAATAGCCTGGTAAACAGAACAGTTTCCCGCTGTCCATCATCAAAATAATGAACAACAAAATAATATGGTGTAAATTCTGTTTCTTCTTACTCATTGAACCAAAAGCACAAACCACCTGTCATATATTCCGGAAAGCATCCAGCAATTTTCCGACAACAAGATAAGGAAATATTTTTATTCAGCCATCACCGGCGTATCGTATTGTTCTTCAATATACATCTTATCCACGCCATCGACCTTTTTAAATCCGGCTCTTGCGATATACATTGCCCTCGGATGAATATTCTTATCATCATGATGTGCATGGAAAACAATACGTAAATCACCCTGTTTATCCCGGAACATAGCGCTATGCCCTACCCCAACCAGATCTCCTGGTTTTTGCAAGAGGGGATTGTCCGGATATTTTGTCCATTCACCGAAAATATCTGTCGCGGTGGCACAGCCGATACCGTAGAATTGGCTTTCATAACTGTTTGCAGAGTAGGTCATATAGTATATTCCATTGTGTTTCACAATAAAAGCTCCTTCATTGACCCGGGGCCAGACCTGTTCCCACTCCTGAGAAACATGAATACAGGGATGCAATGTTTCCGTTTTTATGGTCATCAGATCCTCTTCTAATTCAGCAACCCAGATATTTAATCCGTCATTGAAACGGTCGAAAAACAGATAGGGTTTACCATCATCATCAATAAACAACGAATTATCAATCGTTTTTTCACCTTCGATCATCGGTTTTTGAACAGGCTGTTTAAAGGGGCCGAACGGAGAGTCTGCCACCGCAACACAAATATGTTCCTCAGCGGAGTAATACATGTAAAACTTTCCGTTGACATAATACACTTCCGGTGCCCAAAACCATCTGTCACCGTATGAATTATCTTTGTGCAGTGCCAGTTCCGGTGCTTTTTTCCATTCTTTCAAATCATCCGATGTATATACTTCAATTCCGTCATTCGCATTGGTGCCGTAAGCATAATAGACATCATCGTATAACATAATGAACGGATCGGCCAATCTCACGGGGACTGGATTATGGATAGTCTCTTCCGGTTTATCAGCTCCTTTACAGGACGACACTACGACAAACAAACATATAAACAGCAGATACCGGTATTTTTTCATCTCTATTGTAATTTAAAAAAACCTTCCTGACCCGAAAGCCAGGAAGGTTTATCATTAATTTAATAATTAGGATTTTGTTCAATATTGGGATTATTACTCACTTCATCAGACGGGATAGGCAGACGGCTATGACGGCCGATCACGAAATTGTTGAAATCGGAATCACGCGATTTCAGTTCGTCTATGCCGGCCTGGCTGTCGACCAATCCCCAACGTTTGATATCGGCCCAGCGTTGACCTTCCGTGGCCAACTCAAGTGCTCTTTCCATCTGCAAACGCTTCAGGAAAGCATCTTTATCGGAAGTCGCAGCAGCGTGGTTTACAGCAAGTGCCGGCATATTCACCCTTGCCCTTACCCGGTTGACATGTGCAACAGCATCAGAGACACTTCCTCCCGATTGAACGATACACTCTGCATACATCAACAATACGTCTGCAAACCGTACAAGCCTTACATTAGTGGGATTATGATAATCATCAAAATCACGATAATGCTCCGAACTGTATTTCCGGTAAAACACACGCCCTTTCCAGTTGTCCCTGTTCCACGTTGCTTCGTTGCTGACCTCACCATATATCCGTTCGTTATCAGGAAAATCCAGATGTTGCTCACTGTAAAATGCAGTATGCCTCAAACGGATATCGTACCCATCATTCAGATTTTTCTCTTTTTTGAATTCGGCAACGAGCCACGGGCGTATTTCACCATCCGTCCATCCTATTCCGGGAGGAGCGAAAAATTGTCCGCGATTCAATCCCAGATTGGGATTTACATCAAAGTCACCATCACCTGCGGGCGCCTTATTCACATCGGAATATTGAATCTCAAATACAGACTCTCTATTATTTTCAGTGTCTCTCCTGAAATTATCGGCATAATTGGCGGTAAGATCGTAGTACTTCTGGCCTTCACCTTCCACTAACCATTGTAAATCATTCTTGGCTTCATTCCATTGGTGCAGTTGCATATAACATTTTGCCCTGAAAGCCAATGCCGCTCCTTTTGTTGCGCGTCCCTTATTGGCATCGTCCCACTCTTCCGGTAAAAATTTCTGCGCTTCAGTAAAATCACTTATAGCCTGTTGATATACTTCGGAACCAGTATGCCCTTCGGGTTGCATCCCTGGAGTAGACGGTTCGAGTACGATAGCCAGACTCTTATTATCACCTCCCCATAACAAAGCGAGATTATAATAGTAAAGACCCCTCAGAAAGTATGCCTGGCTAAGAATCCTGTTTTTTTCATTTTCGTCGGCAAACGTTATGTCAGGTACAAAATACAATACCTGATTGGCCCGGAATATTGCTTCGTAGCAGTCCCTGTATGTCCAGGCGTTGCCTTCCCAGAAATTGTAGTTATTATACCTGAAATCGGTCCATTCTTTCAATTCTGCCCAGGGACTTTGACTAAACCCTTCATCCGAGGTAAGATCCAGCCGGAACCATATCCACCGGCTATATGTTCCCGGTTTATAAAACATATTGTACACTGCATTGATGCCGTATTGTGCATCGGTCTCCGTTTTCCAGAATGTTGCCGTAGTGATGGTATTCGGATTCTCCACAGTCACATCACAAGCATTTAACAAGAAAACAGCAAATAATAAATATATGATTCTTTTCATTGTAATAAGTTTTCTGAGGGTTAGAATGATATTTGTGCTCCAAAAGTTACTCCGTAGGGATTTGGGAAATATCCGCCATCATAGCTGCGATCCCAGATATTGGTATTGAGGAACTCAGGATCCAATCCCGTATAAGAAGTAAATGTGATCAGATTCTGTGCATTTACATATACACGAATATTACTGAACGTACTGCCAAGCATTGATTTCGGCAGGTTATATCCCAACGCCATCTGTTTTACTTTGAGATAGCTTCCGTTCTCTAACCAGCGATCCTGATTGCCTCGCACATTACGGGAATCAGCATAAATGGGACGTGGATCTTTGGCATTCGGGTTTTCCGGAGTCCATGGGTCGTAACTCACGCGGTAATTCGAATTGTCATCAAAACGGTCGAACGCGCTTCTCGGGCCATTGAACGATTTATGTCCGAATGCGCCTCCCATCTGGATTTGAAGATCGAAGTTTTTGTATTCAAAACCAAGATTCATGCCTAACTCGAATTTCGGAATGGTAGATCCACAGTGCTGTCTGTCGTCATCGGTTATTATTCCGTCATCATTGTAGTCTATATACTTCACATCACCGGGTTTGGCATCGGGTTGAATGATTTTCCCTTCACTATTGGTATGGACATATACTTCTTCCTGGGTACGGAATAATCCGTCTGTTTTGATCAGATACCATTCACCTATCGGCTCTCCAGGAAGAGATTTCGTATCCCATTGAGTGAATTGTTTCAAATTATAGGCAATCTCCGTGATCTTATTCTTCAGGAAAGAACCGTTTACATTAATGCTATAACCAAAATCGCTATTTATCCTGTCGCGCCAGGTAGCAGAAAGTTCCACACCGGTATTCTGCAGGGTAACAGCATTCACATAAGGATTTCCACCGTTATTGCCGGTCACCATCAGTATCTGCATAGGAGCCAGTACATCCTTTGTTTCTTTCAGGAAGTAATCTACTGCAAGATTCAACCTGTTATTAAGCAACATGGCATCGAATCCGACATTCAACTGAGTCAGCCTTTCCCACTTTAAGTCATTATTTGCCAGTCTGATCTGCGTCATACCGGTGTGTACATTCTGGCCTGTTCCGAAGACAGCCTGAGGGAATGTGGTAATAAATGACACCCAATCCCATACACCGATATTTGAATTACCCAACACCCCGTAGTTGGCCCTTATCTTCAGATCGTCTATCCAGGAAGATTCAAAGAAATCTTCATTACTGATCCTCCACCCTGCCGATACGGAAGGAAAATATCCTACCCTGTTGTCAGGCGAAAATTTAGAAGACTCGTCGCGACGCATAGTGAAGCTCAACAGATACCTTTCGTCGTAGTTATAGTTTACACGGCCGAATACCGAAAATAATTTCTGTAAGTCCCTGTAATTTCCTGTCTTTGGATTTGAAAGCGCTGCATCAAGCGTATCAAAATAGCGACCATCGCTCGTCATCAACACATCGTTCTTTGTTCCCCAGATTTGCTCATAGGTGGAAGTAAAATAGCTTGTACCCAATACCGCAGAGATATCGTGTTTGCCAATTTTTTTGTTATACTCCAGCGTATTATCAAATACCAATCCCTGGTATTGAGCCTGGTTTTTATTTAAAGAAGAAGGGTCATAGGGTTGGTTGTATGTCCAATAGCCTTCTTTCCGTAAATAAGAATGTCTGTCATTACTGAAATCAAATCCGAGATTAAACCTGTATTTCAAGGCTTTCAGCAATTCAAGTTCAGTGAAGAGATTTCCCCTGACGCGTAAGTTGCTGTTTTTGGTATCTTCAAAATCTTCCTTTGCAAAAGGATTTGTTCCAAAAGTAACATCCCTGCTTCCATCACCGTAACCATATCCACCCCTGGCTGCATTGTTCTCATCATAAACAGGAATGGTGGGGAGCATACGATATACATCGACAATAGGATTCGTATTCAGTTCATCTACAGCAAAATGGCTTAACGTAATATTTTCCCCGATACGGAACGTAACATTGTCCCCAAAATCACGTGTAGCCGAGGTATTTGACCGCAAAGTAAAACGTTCGCTTTGGGTCCCAATAGTTGTCCCGGAATTGTGCTGGTAGTTACCTGAAATAAAATAGCGGCTACCGCTATTACCCCCCGAGAAAGATATATTGTGATCCTGTACGATACCGGTCTTAAATACCTCTTCCTGCCAGTCGGTATTTCCATCGAAATGGTTGGCCGGCTGCCGTCCTGCATTGGCAAAAGCCAGGTCGTTCAACTCAATCCATTGATCCCGGTTCGTGAGGTTGTATCTGGGTAACCATTGCATGGTGGCACGCGAAGATACATCAATCTTCATTTTACCTTCCTTCCCCTGTTTGGTGGTAATAATAATTACCCCGTTACCGGCTCTTGATCCGTAAATAGCTGCTGCTGATGCATCTTTCAATACCTGAATACTTTCAATATCGTTAAAATTGAAATCCCGGTTTGCACCGGAGACAACCCCATCGACAACATACAGTGGAGTACTATTTCCAAATGTACCCGTACCACGAATTTCCACTTTTCCTTCCCTACCCGGTGCACCGGCAGTACGTACGGTTACCCCGGGAAGAGTACCCAATGCGTCACCCACCGTACCGGTTACGATCGTATTTTTCATCTCGTCAGGATTAAATACGGAAACAGATCCTGTCAGGTCAGCCTTACGGATTGTCTGGTAACCGATGACTACCACTTCTTCCAACAGTTCTGCATCTTCGTCCAATGTAATCCTTACGGATGTTCTTCCATTAAGAGAAACAACCTGCGTTGTCATTCCCACATACGATACTTCCAAGGTTGCATTTGAAGGTACATTTTGCAGGACAAAATTACCGTCCATATCCGTAACGGTTCCGGTAGATGTGCCTTCTACCTGCACCGTTACGCCGACCAGTGGTTCTCCTTGGGTATCAGTAACCACACCTCTTACGGTAATTCCCTGTGCATACAAACATAAGGATAATGTCCACAACAGTACGGACAAGACCCCTTTCGATAAATTGAAAATTTGTTTTTTCATTCTCACATTTTGTTTAGATTATAAATTAAGTAAAAAAGATTTATAAAAATAAGTGCTAATCAGACGCTTATCGCCTCTATTGTTAAAAGGAATAAATGTATTTCCTCCGGGTGGAATAGATTAATGCCTCGCCTCTCATTTTTTGCAATTATTATATTAGCAAAAGAACTTTCTTCTTTACACTTGTCATGTCATAATCGTCTCAAAATGTATTAAAAATTTATCATAATTTTATATGCTATTGACTAATATCCCGTTAGGGAGAAGTAAAATATATCAAATTAACATAACAGCAGATTAGGTAAACAAAAAAAATCAGGAGATCAATAAAGGGTTATTCCTCTTTGATCTCCTGATTATACCTGAAAATACCGTAGCAAATTTACTGACCTGATCGGTTAACCAGTGATGGTAAGCCATCCTTCCAAAAAACCTCTTTGTTTGAAATATACCAACTTTTCCCTTTATCATTATTTCCCTGGAAAAACAAGTATGTTCTTCCATCAGCATCTGTAAATATATGGGGATGGCCCGATTCACTCTCATTCCATTCCCCTGGTTTTCCATTAGGAAGGAATGGATCATCGAACACTCTTTGCCATGTGAGCCCATCGTCACTAACCGCTACACCTACTTGTTGGGGCCAGTTATTGTAAGCCCCGGCATAAAACATATACATTCTGCCATTTTGGATGGTAACGGAAGCTCCTTCTATACATTCACCCTCCCAATCCAATTGTGGATACAAAATAGGAGCATTAAGAGGCTGCTTCCAATCTTCCCTGTTGAAGTTTGTCTCTTTCGGAGCTACAGCCACTCCCAACATCTGTATTTTAAAATCCGGATCACGCGTGGCAAAATAGAGGAAGTATTGCCCTTTGAATTCATATACTTCCGCATCGATTGCACGGCCGCAATTCCAATCACCTTCAGCCTTGAAAACCGGGTTTGTCCGGTTTCGCTCAAAACAGATGCCATCTTCCGAAAAAGCATGACAAATAGCATCATTGCGTCCGTTTCCATAAGTCTGATAGAAAAGATGCACCTTCCCATCCCTTACCAATGCACCGGGAGCACATAATCCGTTTCTCTCATACTCCGCTTCAGGGTCGGGAACAATTTCACCAATTTTCTCCCACGTAATCAGGTTTTCGCTTTCTGCAATCCCTATATTCCACCCCGAATTTTCTGCTCCCTTCATCGGAGGTATGGAATAATACATCAAATAACGCCCATCAAAATAAACGACATGGGGATCCTTGGAAAATGGCACTCCGGTACGTGAGGTATCTCCAAACATCATCTGTTTTTCTTGCGGGATAACTTGAGATTGCGGGAAGATTGCATAGGAAGGGAACGAATAGAAGAGCAATACAATAAAAAACAAAAAATCTATTCTCATAATGATATATATTTTATACTCAGATCAATAAAAATCAGGCATATAAAAGATATAAAAAAACGGCCGGATATATTGTCCGGTCGCTTAACTATTCTCTAGGATATATCGCTACAATTCATCCTCGATTGCCCTGATTTTCTTCTCCAATAAGATCAACTCTGATTTAATTTTTTCCACCTTCTGATTCATGTCGTCCAACAGGTGATTTCCCTTTTTGGAAGAAACCGAGAGGAACCCGATATTGTTTTCGTAAGTCTGCAATTCATTTTTTATGCGCTCATACTGGCGTACCAGTTTTTCGCGTTCCCTGAGAAGTTGACCTTTCGAGTTGTCGGATCGTGCCATATCGGAAATCGTGCTTTTATAAGCTTCCAGTTTCCTCTCAGCCTTACCAATATTCAACCTGTCGAACTGGGCTTCGGTCGCATCGTAGAACTCCTTATAAATACGATCCTTCATCTTATAAGGCACATGCCCAATCTCATACCATTTATCCATCAACTCATGCAACTGGGCCAATGCCTCTTCTGTTTCAAGACTGGTATCCAGCTGATTTATTTTATCGATAATGGCTTTTTTCTCATTCAGATTCTTTTGTTCCTGTTCATATTGCGATGAAGTGTGCAATTTCTTTTGTTCAAAAAAGTAATCACAAGCTGAGATAAACCGTTTCCAGATACTATCGACATATTTGTGAGGAACAATACCAATAGTTTTCCACTCTTTCTGGATTTCAATCATTTCCCTTGTCGTACTTTTCCAATCCTGGCTATCCTTAAGGGCTTCAGCACGTTCACAAAGAGCAGTTTTTTTCTTGAGGTTCTCTTCCATCTCCCCACGAAGAGATTTGTAGAACTCGTTTTTACTCCTGAAAAAGAAATCACAGGCAGCACGATAACGTTTATATATCTTTGTATTCCATTTTCTCGGTACAAATCCTATTTGGCGCCATTGCGATTGTATTTCGAGAACCTCTTTTACTTTGTTATTCCAATCTTTGACTGATTTAAGCTGGCTGTAATCAATTGCTTCGAGTTTCTCACAAAGCGCGGTCTTTAATTCCAGGTTTTCATTTTCTTTTTCCCTTAACTGTTCAAAATGGGCCTGGTATTTTTTATTGATTTGGGTTGAAGCCTCTTTGAATCGGGTCCATATCTCTTCCCTCTCCTTCCTGGAAACAGGTCCGACCTCTCTCCATTCCTGATGCAGGTTTTGTAACTGATGGAAAGCCGAAACGATATCCGTTTCATCATTGAGTCTCTCCGCAGCTTCACATAATTCAGTCTTTATCTCCAGATTTTTCTTGAAATCATATTCCCTGAACTCATTATTGATACGCACCAGGTCATAGAACTTCTCCACATAACGCTGATACGATTTCCATAATTCGTTCACCTTTTCCTGGGGTATCAGTTTAATCTCGTTCCACTCCTGTTGAAGAGATTTGAACTCTTGGTAGATTTTATTAAAATCCTCCTGCCCCTGGGTCTCGGTCAATACTTTGACCTGTTCTATAATAGCCAGTTTTCTGGCTACATTTTTCTCTTTCTCGGCATCTTCTTTTGCGAGGATATCCGCCCGCTTTTCCTTTATTTTCTGGATTAATTCCTTTCCTTCGGTATAGATTTCCGGTTCTTTACCTATGAAATCAATCTCTTCTCCTCCTTTTGAGAGGAACTCCTGTTTTTGTGATTCTGTTTCATTCCGCAAAGAACGATAGAATTGATTTTTATATTCATCCACATCCTTGCGTTTAGGACTCTCAGAGGTCAACAGATCACGCAGGTTACGAACGATCTCTTCAATGGGGAGCAAGGTTACGGAAACATCATCTGCAAACGAGTCTTCATCAGCATCTTCTTCATCTTCTGAATCCGGGACACCGTTACCGTCATCCAAATCATAATCAATGGTGGATTCTTCCTCAACAGTTGCCTCTTCGCTAACATCTATCGGCTCCGGTTCCTTTACAGTTTTTTCTTCGCTGCCTTTTTCTTCCTCAATAACTTCTTCTGTGGTAGTACTCTCTTGTGTAGTTTTTTCTTCCGGAATAACTTCTTCCAAATTCAAATTCGTGCTCTTGACGACAGTTTGCTCCGTCTCATCCTCTTGCCCTTTGCTTTCGGGCAACTCTTCCCCGGTTACCTCTTCAGAAGCAATATCTCCCGTTTCCGGCAGATCATCTTTTTCGGGTTCTTCTACAGCAGGAATCTCAGTTTGAGGGATCTCTACCGCTGAATCCTCTTTCGGGAGTTCAGACTGCAGGTCTTTATTATTTTGGTCTTCTTTAACAGGTAATTTTTCGTTGTCAGGATTGTTTTTCGTATTCATCAGTAGTCCCTTAGTTTATTCAGGCTTTTAATGCCTATGTGTTGCGTTTCGATTTTTATCCTTTTTAAAACAAGATAGCAGTTTTTATCATTCGCCTACCTTTGCAAAGATAATACAAATTAACGCAATATTTTTGTGATTTCATACGATTAGTTCATTTTTTTCATTATTCACTTTCCCACTGTCCCATTTTCTCACTTTTATTATTTTTCCCTGAAAAAAATATTTATCGGAGTTCCTGAGAAATTCCAATTTTCGCGCATTCTGTTTTCTACAAACCGTTTATATGGTTCTTTGACCCATTGCGGCAGATTACAGAAGAAAACAAATGAAGGCACTTGAGTATTGGCTAATTGGGTGATATATTTGACCTTTATAAACTTTCCCTTGTTAGATGGAGGTGGTGTCCTTTCAATAATCGGTAACATCACTTCATTTAACTTACTGGTAGGTACTTTACGTTTTTTATTCTGATATACTTCTTTCGCGGTATCCATCACTTTGAGAATTCGTTGTTTAGTGAGCGCAGACCCAAAGATTATCGGAAAATCGGTAAAAGGTGCCAGACGTTCACGGATCGCATTTTCAAAAGTCTTAATCACAATATTGTCCTTTTCTTCTACCGTGTCCCATTTATTGACAAAAACAACCAATCCTTTCCGGTTCTTCTGTATAAGTGAGAAGATATTCAGATCCTGACTTTCAATCCCACGTGTAGCATCGAGCATCAGGATACATACATCGGCATTCTCTATCATCCGGATAGAGCGGATCACAGAGAAATACTCCAGATCCTCTGTCACCTTTCCCTTTTTACGGATACCGGCCGTATCGATCAGATAGAAATCCATACCAAATTTATTGTAGCGCATATTGATGGCATCACGTGTTGTACCGGCAATATCGGTTACAATGCTCCGGTCTTCACCGACCAAAGCATTGACCATGGAAGATTTTCCGGCATTAGGTCGACCTACTACGGCAAATTTAGGTACATCATCCAATTCCTCCTCGGTGTTATCTTTTGTGAACAATGTGAGTATGTGATCCAACAGGTCGCCGGTTCCCGAACCATTGATTGCAGATATGCTAAACGGATCACCTAATCCCAGGGAATAGAATTCTGCAGACTGGTGTCCCAACTCAAAATTATCTGATTTATTGGATATTACCACTACCGGTTTACCCGATTTACGCAGCATCTGGGCCACTCCTTCATCAAGATCGGTCAGACCATGCATTACATCTACTACAAAAAGTATCACATCCGCCTCTTCAATGGCTATGCGAACCTGTTTATTGATCTCATCTTCCATTATATCATCGGAATTGACTACCCAACCACCTGTATCAACCAGCGAAAATTCCTGTCCGCCCCAGATCACTTTTCCGTACTGCCGATCACGCGTGGTACCTGCGGTTTCTGTTACAATAGCCTGACGGCTCTGTGTCAACCGATTAAAGAGGGTCGATTTCCCCACATTGGGTCTTCCTACTATCGCTACTAAGTTTTGCATATTTTTTTTTAGAATCAAGAGCCAAGAACCAAGACTAATTGGTAATTGGTAATTATTCACATTAATCCACCCGATACCCGAAAGTTTTCAGCATATTATCTCGATTACGCCAATCTTTTTCCACTTTTACATAAAGCTGCAAAAAGACCTTTTTCTCAAAGAACCGTTCAATATCCTTTCGTGCCATCGTACCCAGTTTTTTCAATGATTCTCCTTTGTGTCCAATCACTATACCTTTTTGAGAATCACGCTCTACCATCACAACCGCCCTTATCCTGATTATATCATTTTCTTCTTTAAACTCCTCCACGACCACTTCTATGGAATAGGGAACCTCTTTCTGATAGATAAGTAACGCTTTCTCTCTGATAATTTCAGTAACAAAAAAGCGTGCGGGTTTATCAGTAAGCGCATCCTTTTCAAAATAGGGTGGCGATTCCGGTAACAGTTCCAGAATGCGATTCTGTATCACATCGATACTAAAATTATTCAGTGCCGAAATGGGATAGATCTCAGCCTGCGGCAACAATTCTCTCCATTGCGTAACCATTTTCTCTAGCTCATCCTGATTAGTCTGGTCTATTTTATTGATCAGCAGGAGAATCGGCAAATTTAATCGTTGCACTTTACCCAAAAACTCGTCATTTTTATCGATTTTCTCTACCACATCGGTCACATAGAGCAACACATCAGCATCATCCAGTGCCGACAAGGAGAAATTCAACATCGATTCCTGTAACTTGTAATTGGGACGTAGTACCCCCGGCGTATCGGAATAGACGACCTGATACTCGGGCTTGTTCACGATACCGATAATACGGTGACGCGTGGTCTGTGACTTTGATGTGATAATCGATATCTTCTCTCCCACCAACCTGTTCATCAGTGTGGATTTACCTACATTGGGATTACCCACTATATTGACAAAACCGGAACGATGTTTATTCTGTGACATATATATAACCCGTTAATAGGACAAAGATAACAACTAGTGAACGATTTTACCCTATCATTTCTCAATAAAGACAAAAAACGCACCGTTGCCGGCGCGTTATAGTGTATAATTTTTCACTTTTCACTATTCATTTTTCATTTCCCATCGTATCCCCACTTCAGATAAACGCCACCCCAGGAGAAACCGGCTCCGAAAGCAACCAGGATTATATTATCTCCCTTTTTCAGTTTGGGTTCCCACTCCCACAAACAAAGCGGGATAGTACCGGCACTGGTATTTCCGTAACGCTCAATATTGATCATCACTTTCTCACGGGGCAGCCCGGTACGGTCTATCGTCGCATCAATAATACGCATATTGGCTTGATGTGGAACGAGCCAGTTCACATCGTCGATGGAAAGATTATTGCGCTCCATAATATTCAATGACACCTCAGCCATACGTGAAACTGCGTGCTTAAATACCACTTTGCCGTCCTGATGTACGGTATGTTCGGCATTTTCCACCGTCTCATGTGTCGCCGGGAATTTACTGCCTCCGGCCTTCATCTGCAATGGCTGATAGCCCACTCCATCCGAATGAAGTTCGGCATCAATGATACCTATATTCTCCTCGGTAGGTTCTATCATGACCGCCCCTACTGCGTCACCAAAAAGGGGACATGTGGTACGGTCCTTATAATTGGTAATGGACGACATTTTATCACCGGCCAACAGGATGATTTTTTTATACTTACCTGTCTGGATGAGACCATTGCAGATCTCCAATCCGTAAACAAATCCTGAACAGGCCACTTCCATATCGAAACAGAAAGCATTTTTGATACCGTTGTTCTCTGCCACGATAGAGGCTGCTGAAGGAAAGAAATGATCCGGAGTGGAAGTGGCGAAGATTACTGCATCAACCTCTCCGGGAGCCGTATTTGTTTTCTCCAATAACTCTTTAACTGCGGGGGTACCCAATACCGAAATCCCTTGCTGTTCACCTTTTAAAATCCGCCGCTCCTTTATCCCTACCCGGGTCATGATCCAGTCATCAGAGGTATCGACCATGGTAGCGAGCTCTTCATTGGTGAGGATGTAATCCGGCACTTTAGCTGTGATTCCGGTGATTACGGCGTTTAATTGTCTCATCGTGGTAAAAAATAATTATTGAAAAAGACCCTGAAATGCAATATTGACGTTTCAGGGTCTACTATTTCTGTAAACTAAAGGATAATTATGCCGTTACGTCTTTTTCAATAGCCAGTTTACCTCTGTAGTAACCACATTCACCGCATACGGTATGATAAATGTGCCATGCACCACAGTTAGGGCAGATTGCCATTGTAGGCAATTTGGCATGATCGTGCGCTCTCCTTTTACCTTGTCTCGCAGAAGACTGTCTTCTTTTTGGATGTGCCATTTCTATATTTGGTTTTTAATTATTTATATACTCAATTTTCATACGATTATTTCACTCTTACATTTTGGTGTATGGAACCTTTAATATTTAAAATAATCATTCCCTTCGGATGTTTAATGATTATTTTAAACATGTCGGTTTCATTCCAGATTCAATCCTTTGAGTGCATCCCAACGGGGATCGTTGTCCTGGGATTCTTCTTCGTCGGAAAAATCATCATCCGGAATCTCTCCGTCATCATCATCGGTATCGTCTACACTGACCGCCCGATGTTTACGTAATTTGGAGGATACCGCCCTGTTACACTCTCCTGTTGGATGTACATGTTTTATAGGTATGGTCAGGGCAATAAATTCGTACAGGAACCAGGCAATATTGATCTCTCCTTCCTCTTCGGGGATGATCACTATCTCATCGCTTTCCTCAGAATATTCCTTACCAAATTTCACGATCAACCGGCTCTGCGTATCCACATCTAAATTCATATCATCCAGACACCGTGTACAAGGCACCTGGACAACTCCTTTAAGATCGAAAACACATTCGAAAGTGGATGACGTTTTCCGTACTTTGACCGTCACCTTCACATTACCCTTCCGTACTTCGTCTCCATCAATGGCGTCGAAGAACTTTCTATCCAATTCATACTCAAAGGTATGCACTCCTTCAGAAAGATTTTTCAGGGAAATATTGTACAAACTAAATTTTGCCACGTTTTTTCCTCAAAATAAAGCGGTGCAAAGATAGTAATTTTTTCTTTACACCGCCTGTTTTTGGTTAATATATTTATTAATTACCAATTAGCAATTACTAATTACTAATTACCAATGTCTTGAATCCTGGTTCTTGGTTCTCAAATCCTAAATTTTGAGTCCCCTTTAAAAAATATATTTTTTCAATTTCACCCCTTCCAGAAGCATCTATAGGGCATCATATTCTCTTAAATTCGACTTATTCAAGTAGACTCAATTTTGAATCCTAAATTTTAAATCTTGAATTTTAAATCTTGAATTTCAACCCCTTGCCGCCTCTTTTACAATCTGCTGCATTTTCTCAAAGTTTTCCTCAAGGCTTTGCAACAATTTGAACTGCGCTTTGGTCCGCATAAAATTATGTTCCGGATAAGCGATCTTATAGTATGTATCCCCATCAATATAATCTGTAAAGAAGCGTACCATCTGCATATAGGTCAGCAGTTTGGCTCCAAATGCCAGATTATTTATCTCCACATCAGTAAGGAAAGATACTGCATTTTTCAGGTAACCTTTCGCATAAGCTTCAAAAATATCCAGATCGACAGATACATTTTCCAGATTTTTATCGTCTTCGGCACCCGTATTGGCTCCTGTGCGGATAAAATCACCAAAATCTGAAAGCACATAGCCCGGCATGACGGTATCCAGATCCACCACACAGAGTACCTGGTCGCCATTATCAAAGAGAACATTATTCACTTTGGTATCGCAATGGTTGATCCGCTTGGGCAACTTACCTTCACGGTGTAATTTCTCCGCTTTGCACATCTCCTCTGCACGATCTTCAATCTCTTTTACCAATCCGGCTACTTTATCCAGTCGACCTGCCTTATTTGCTTTCACAGCCTCACGGAATGTCTCTAAACGAGCTTCCATATTATGGAAGTTGGGAATGGTCTCGAACAAGGGTTCACCCGGCAGGTCTGCCAACATTTTCTGAAAATCGCCAAAAGCCATTCCAGCACGGTATGCCAATTCGGGATTGATCTCATCGTAACTTTTACTCTCTTTGATAAAATCCATTACCCGCCAGTAATCACCTATGGTATCCTGGTAATAAAGCGCGCCATCCAGTGTGGGAACCAAGGTTAGTACACGGCGATCCACATCAGGGACACCTTGTTCTTCCAGTTTCTTACGAATATGTTCCGTCACCCTTTGGATATTGCTCTGTAATTGATGTACATTTTTAAAAATATTGTGGTTGATCCGCTGCAACACATACTCTTTATCACCCGATACCACTTTGTATGAGTCATTGATATGTCCTTTACCAAGCGGATTTACCTCCACATTCATATCGTCACCGATAAATTGAGAAACAATCTCTTTCAGTTTGTTCATTTCGTCCATTATAATATTTAGTTCTATTAAATTGCAAGATATTTATCCCTATCCTTCAGCCACTTAATCCACGCAATACACTGAGTCATTGACCGTAAGATATCCCTCTCTATTATTCCAAGTTCAACAGCCCAAAGAACTGGGGAGCATGGAAATTCGGTTGGGGTAGATCGATGGGATTCCAACTTAAGAAGTGTGGTTCAGGTGTTTCATCACCACATTTATAGAAATTAGCCTTTATCTTTTGCCCCGAAAGCGATTCATGGGCATCAAAGCCCAGGGCTTTTTTGGGTATCTCCAAATACATGTTCCAATCACTCACCTGCCGGTTCCCTTCATATCTGTGGCAAACAGTACCATATCTGTAAATAGTAGGCATTTCAGGCGTCTGGTTCTCACCTTTCCCCTTTCTTTCATTCTGCCGGGAAAGTAACACTCCCAATACATTGCATTCGAAATTGCGATATATGTTTTCTCCTTCACGTTGCATGAAAAACTCTACGCAGCTATCTTCCCATACCGATCCGAAATCTTCGGTATTTGCTGCACGGACAGCTTCACCGATCACCGTATAGTAGAGGTAAAGCTTTTCTCCATCATGCGCCACCCGCACTGTTACGGGCAGACTTTTAGGGAAATCATCCTTCCAGTTCACCTGATCGATTGGAGCTTCTGCCCCTCCTTCGTGGAGCATTTTTATCTTATCAAATACCGTTTCAAGTTGTGAAACATTTTGCTTGGGCACCTGTAGTGTTCTCATATAATTATTTTATTTAGATATATGTCATCTTTCAGAATATTGAACTTAAAGACAGTCATAATGAGATTGAAAAAGATTGAATGAGATTGAAAAAGATTGAGTAAGATTGGATTATACATTCATAAATCAACAAATCATCACTACTTCCCGGTAAGTCGGGACAAGTTATCCCGACTTACCGGGACCATCAAATTATCAAATCAATAATTTTTCCTCAAAGATATTCTTTTTAGCGAAAACGGGCAAAATATTGGTTTCAAAAATATAGAATCCTGAATGCCATTCGTCCATAACCAAGGAACAACTTACCTGAAAATAATTATATCATCCACTATCCTTGCATAACCTTCTTCGTTCGGGTGCAAACCATCTGAAAACAATGTTTCATCGATTTTCCCATTTTCTAATAATAACCGGTCACCCACATCCAAATAAATATAATCATGGAGTAAAACCATTTTAGTAATATGTTTATTAATAGCTTTTACATGATCTTCGTAACCTCGTCTTGGAAGCAATCCCATCACTTTTATTTTAGCATTCGGTTGTCGGATTCTAATCTGTCTTAAAAGAAACCGCAGGCCTTTCACAATTTCATCATCGGTATTTAATCCCAGATTATTCGTTCCGATCATAAGGATCACCTCTTCTGCGTCATAACCACTGAGTTCTCCGTGATACACTCTCCACAACACATTCTCAATTCTATCCCAACCATATCCTAAATTAAGATAACCGGCAGGATCCATCTGTTTTTTCCAACTTTGGCTTCCATTTTCACGTTCAGTAGTACCTCCCCAGTAATGCGTAATGGAATTACCTATAATCACTCTTTTCGGATGTTTTAACTGAATAGATTGCAGTATATTTTCATGTCTCGCTTTCCATTCGTACATATGAGGTTCTCTCCGTTGACTCACAGGTTTCGTAATTTTAAAATCTCCGGCCGGCATATTCAGAATTTCCCTGATAATTTTCTCATAAGCATTGGCATATGCCTGCATTCCCAAGTCATTAGGATGAATATTGTCGACACATCCATCCTCAGGAAAATCAATCATATCTTTACGCAAATGATAAATATTTTTCACTCCCTGATTTACAAGAGAATCATATGCCGACTTCAAAGCGCTGTTCATCCTGTCTCCCGACTCTTTGGAAGCGTTATTCATTTCCTGATTCCTGTAACCGATATGATCGACCAACAGAATAGGCGTATCATGTTTTTCTCTTATCTTGCTTACGCCATAAATAGTTCTTTTCACCACCTCTTCCGAAGATAAAGAGCCCATATTGGGAAGACAATCGTAAATATACAGCGATGCGTCAATTTCATCTATTAGGTCGACTAATTCCTTTTCCAATGGCCCGTTTCCTGAAAATGCGAGATTAATTACAGGATAATCAAGCTTTCTTGATAAAATATTTGTCCACCCCATTCCCGGCCGTGAAGCACAACCGCCTTGCGCGATGGATGTTCCATACACCATGATAGGTTTTTCTTTAAGCGTAGGAATAAACTTAAATTCTGCCGAATCGGGAACGCCTATCTCCATCCATTTTACGGAATTGTACAGGGGAAGATAAAGCCGGTACTCAAATCCGCTCTTGTGAAATTGATTTTGAGCTTGGATTTCATAACTATAGGTAATGGTATCATTGAAAGTGTATTTGCCTGTAGCCAAACGCCATATCCCATCAGGGTCAATTGCGTAGAGATCCACACCGGATACTCCTGTCGCAGGCATATGAGACATGGCTAAATTACCTGTTACTCCATACCGGATCTCAATTTTTTCCGCATTGGTATAAAAATGGATTGCCAATCCGGCGGAATTTTGTGATAAATTCCAGACCGGCTTTCTCACCTCATCTTCGGCCCTGTCAGGCAACCGTTGGTATGTCTTCCCTATTTCATTTGTCCACCCCTGATTTTGAATGACATTATAATTTTCTTTCAGCGGATCGCACCAATTGGTTTGGGCAAACAAAGAACCTGTAAACGGAATAGCAAGGATAAGGACGATACTTTTTTTTGCAAAATTATAATTTAGAGAACCTCTGCATTTAAAACAAACGGTTGATAATGCTTTCAGGAAAAAATAGAAAATTTTCTTCTGACGGCCATTAAGGCTAACCACCTTGGATATGATCTGGTTAAATAATTCCTGAGTTCCCATAGAATAGTGCTGTTTAATGAAACAGCAAATGTAATAAATATCTCAAATTTTCATCCCATTAGCCATCTATTAAATAATGAAGCAGAGTCAAGCAGCAAGTGCAATTTACATTAATTGTTTGTAAAACTCAACTTTTGGTGTGCTGAAGCTTAATTTTTCTCTTGGTCGATTGTTCAATTTATGCTGTATTTGCTTTAATCTCCCCGGGAGATAGTCCTTGAATGATGCCCCCTTGGGGATGTATTGCCGGATGAGTTTATTAGCATTTTCAATCGCTCCTTTTTGCCACGATGAATAGGGGTCTGTAAAATATACGGGGACTCCCAGTCTTTTAGTTATCATTTCATGGGCGGCGAACTCCGTGCCGTTATCCGTGGTGATGGTCTTTATTATATCCTTGTAGGGTAGCAGCATGTTAGCAAGCACTTTTGCCACCTCCTTGGAGTCCTTGCCCCGGGGCAGTCCCCTGGTCATTACAAGGTTCGTTTTCCTTTCCGTTACCGTCAAGATCACCTCCGATTGATTGGCTCCTATTATCGTGTCCATTTCAAAGTCACCGAACCGGCTCCCGTCGGCCTCCACGGGCCTTTCCCGGATGCTTCTCCGGTTGGGGATGCCCTTGACTGACCCCACCGGCCTCTTGCGGTGCTTGAGCTTGTGGCGGCAATGCGTGTAAAGGTCACCCCCGGCTATTTTGTCCTCCCGGATCCACTTGTAAATGGTCTCGTGGGAAACCCGGATTTGCTTGTATTTCTCCAAATATCCGCTGATCTGCTTGGGAGACCATTCATCACGGACAAGCCGGAACACCTTCTGTTTAATCCACTCCGGGGTGTCCCTGTTCCCGGGCAAACGCTCCTTTCTCTCTTGTGCCATCTCGTGAGCCAAGCGCCAGGAGTAACCTCCATGTTTCTTCTTGTTACGACCCAGTTCCCTGGACACCGTTGAAGGACTGACCCCTATGGACTCTGCGATGGTTCGCTGGCTGTCACCATTTTTTATACCTAAATAAATCGCGTACCTTTGTTCTGAAGTTAACTGTTTGTATTTTTTTCTCATAAGCAACATAATAGTTAATTTTAGGGAGACTTCGGTCTCCTTTTTCTTTTATGTTGCCGCTTGACTCTCCTCGGGGGCTTCGCGCCCCCGGCCGTTAGGCAAACCCCCGCGGTGTTTTTCATGATTGTTTTGAAGAAATCATTTCAAAAAACAACACCCGGGTGTTGCACTTCTAAGTTGAACTTAGGAGTTATAAAAAACCGTGCCCGGTATTTTATCGGGCACGGAAGTCTAATTTTGGGTCAATAATTTATATTTACTGAAATCCCGGCATAGTAGAGTGCGCCATAAAGGGGAGCATAGATAAACGCCGCATCATCGAGGTGTTTCTCATCCTGAATATAATTGAATATATTTTTTGCTCCGGCATAGATATTGAATAGTCCGAAACGTTTAGAGGCCCGTACGTTGAAAGTCATATAGGGCTCCGTCTCTTTGATCTTTGAATTTTCAGCCGTCTCGCTGATATAATCGATATACATTTTGCCCTGATAGATACCGTAGAGTGTGAACATCCAACTCTTCGGCGAATATTCTATCTTTACACTTCCGGTAGTCGATGGAAAGCGGGGAATGTAGCGGCTGATATCTGCATACCCTGTTTCTGCCCAGTCTCCCCTGTTGTTATTATACTTTCCGCTATTCAATGCAAAATCCACACCTAAATTCAAATTTCTGGCCGGATTCACCATTACCATAAGCTCTATTCCTTTTACTACGGCGTCATCAATATTTTCCCATTGGTAAGTATACCCCAGTTTCTTCACCTCGTCGTCGGCATCTGCGAAATCGATCTTATTTTTCAGGAAGGTATAAAACAGGTTGGCACTGACCTGAAAATGGTCGCCGTAATAATCGGCGGAGAAGTTGGCGCTGCGTGATGTCTCGGCTTTCAATTCGGATGATTTCCATACACGGGGAGAGCCGCTGCACAGGTGCAGGTCTTCCGAAAACCCGTAAGGTGCCCTAAAACCCGTGCCGGCATTGGCCCGAAGCGTAATCTGCCTGGTTAATTGGTATTTTAGCGCCAGACGAGGATTAAAGCTCGTTTCATCAAATTTCGTTTTCGGGAAATCGCCATCAAAAACTTTCCTGTCGGAAGTATATTCTTCACCCGACGAATGATGATCGATACGTACACCCGGTACCACCGTCAATCTGGATGACACATTCCATTCATCCTGAATGTAGGCTCCCATTTCACGGGCATGCTTATGGGCTATTGACTTGTAAGCATTTCCGTAGTACTCGCTTGTTTCATCTACCACTGTATACATGCCTGTCTCATTGAGATCGGTAGTATAGTATTGCACACCAAAAATCAGGTTATGATTCTCCAGCCTCGATTTAAAACTCAATGACGACACCCGGGTATTCTCTTTTGCGATATAAGGGCGCATATCCAACACATTGGGGGTATCGCCATCATGAGTATCCATATAATCGCTTAGAAAAGAATCATTGGTCGCCTCCCTGTTATGATCGATATACGAGGTATTAAACTGCAGTTCAGAATGTTGTCCGATGGGTTTTATATAATTTACTTCACCCTCGTAACGGTTGGTCGTAATATTTTCGGTACCATCAGTAAAGGGATTCTTGTAGTAATCATCGGTAATGATTCCACCGGCCCGTTTTTCATTGATGCCTTTTCCCCGGAAAATAAGTTTATCGTCTTTAAAGAAAGGATTATCCACATAAAGGCTGAATCCCACATTGTGCAATTTCGATTCCACCCGGTCAGTTATCCCATCTTTCTGTTTCACCTCTTGCCGGCTATCCCCTTCACCGGTTTCATCAATCACTCCATGATCAACTTTTTGTGCATACACGTTCAGACCTATATTGCCTTTATCATTCCGCATGGAAGAAGAAATATTATATGCGTTGGTGCCATAATTCCCGAACTGGATATCGGCGGAGATGGAAGGGATAGCCGACGGTTCACGGGTAATAATATTGATAGCACCGGCTACTGCGCTGCTCCCGTAAAGGGCGGAACCGGCACCTTTCACCACTTCTATACGATCGACATCACCGGTGCCGATCTGTTCCAACCCGTATACACTGGCCAAACCGGAGTAGATTGGCTGTCCGTTTATCTGTACCTGGGTATGTTCAGCCCCCAACCCCTGCATGCGTACCATGGAAAAATTACAGGACTGGCACTGGTTTTCGACCCTAAGGCCCGGAACCGCTTCCAGTGCTTCAAAAATATTCTGGGCGTTTTTTGTCCTTAACGATTGGGAAGTAACCACTTCTGTACGGATAGGGACATTCTTTACGAAGTGAGGTGTCCGCGTTCCGGTGACAACCACCTGCTCCAGGTTGAATAAATCTTCCTCCAGTTCAAAATGGATTGCATTATCTTTTCCGGCGTCTATCGTCATATTGATTTCCTGAGGCCTATATCCCACATATTGGGCGACAATAGTCTGTTTTCCTTCGGGAATATTTTTCACCACAAATGTCCCATCGGAACGGGAGGATGTCCCCTGTGTTGTCCCCTTCACGAAAATTGTAACGGATGGTAACCTTTCATCGCTTTTCTTGTCCAGTACGTATCCCGAAAGCGTTCCCTCGCTCCTTTGTGCTTGTGGAAAAGCATTGGACACATACAACAGCATAAGTAATAATAAAAATAAATGTGTAGTTTTCATTTTGTTATGTTATTTACTGCGTATAATACCTAAAAAAGAACGCAAAATTACCAGTAATTATAAATTATATCAATACCTGTAATCAGTAACTTCGCATGTACAATTTTCGGCAAGATTGAATGTACAGAAATTGGCAATATGCAATGTACATAAAAAGGGTTAAAGAAGAGTCTTCATATATTTGTAATTCACGAAAATACAAACACTATGAAGACTCAGATACATGACCTTAGAAAGGTACGTATGTGGTACGAAGTTAAAGAACTTTCCAGTAATCCGGGCAATTCGGACAGTAAAATTGCAAAAAAGTTGGGTGTTGATCGCAGAACTGTTTCCAGGTACAAGAAGATGAGTGAAGAAGAGTTTCATGAGTTTTCAATGAAACAACGTGTATACGAACTTGTTCTGTCGCCATATTACCCGGACGTTCTTTCCTTATTGAGTATAGACAATGGTTTGCCGGCGGCAGTGATAGAAGACCGGCTGAAGGAGAAATACGCCGACTTGCCGAAGGTGAACAGCAAGACTGTATACAACTTTGTCCAGCACGTGCGGCGTCAGGAGAAGATCCCTGTACCGGAGAAGATCCGCCAGACGGAAGCCCTGGAAGAGTTTGCATATGGCAGCCAGGCGCAGGTTGACTTCGGTACAGCACAGATGCGACGTTTGGACGGCAGTAGGCGCAGGGTTTATTTTTTTGCCCTTGTCCTGTCACGCAGTCGCTACAAATATGTGTTTTTCCAAACAACTCCCTTCACCGGGAAAACAGCCGTCCAGGCTCACGAGCAGGCCTTCAAGTATATAGAGGGTATCCCCGGGAAGCTTCTCTATGATCAGGACTCGGTGTTTCTGAAAAGTGAGAACCTTGGCGATTATCTCCTGGCTGATGATTTTCGTCGCTACAGGGATGAACGCGGTATCAGCGTTGAGTTCTGCCGCAAGGCCGATCCCCAGAGCAAAGGCCGGGTCGAGAACGTGGTAGGATACGTGAAAAACAACTTTCTTCGCGCGCGTACCTTTCACGATATAGATCGCCTCAACGAGGAAGTCCTGAGCTGGTTGGAGCGCAAGGCGAACGGCACCAAACATGCCACGACGAAGCGCCTGCCCCATGACGTGTGGTTGATTGAAAAGGAGCATCTCTCCTTTTTTCGCCCCTCACCGGCAATCCCCCGGGATGAGATTCCCACCTACACGGTGAGAAAAGATAACACAATCAGTTACAAGGGGAACTTCTACAGGGTCCCATATGGCACCTATAACGGGAAGGGACCGGAGGTATTACTCAAGGTCAAGGATGGCACCCTTTCGCTTTCCAACCGGCAAGGCATCCTTCTGGCCGAGCACCCCGTCAGTCTTGAAAAAGGCAAGGTAAGAGGAGATACACAAGTATAAGCCCCGTTATCTGAGAGACAATCTGAAAATGATAAGGGAGGTGATGGGCGAATATGGTGAGGAGATCGTTGGCAGTGCACTTGATTACTGCCTCGACAATGGGCTCTACAACGCCCTTTACCTGAAAGAAGCCGCATCACATTACCGGGAGTTAAAACGCCGGGAGAAGAAGCCCTTGCCTGTTGTAAGCGTGTTGCATGACGGTGTTCAAACAAGTCAGTATGACACGGATGCATACATCCCCGAGAGAAGCAAGATAAACCGGTACGATCAAATCATGGAGCTATGAAGCAGATAGAAAACATGAAGCAATATGCCGGCATACTTCGTTTGGGATACCTGAGCAAAAACTTGCAGCCGATGCTTCACCAGGCGAGCATAGATACACCGGGATACGCGGACTTCCTGGAGAACATGCTTATAAAAGAGCTAGAGCAGCGACAGCTGAATGATTACCGGCGCAGGACTAAACTGGCCCGTCTGCCACGTGCACACGAGCTTGACGAGTACGATTACAAGGCCTCGAGCAGCATCGGCATAAGGCAGATGACACAGCTCAGGGAGCTGCTCTGGGTCGATCAGCTATACAACCTGGTGCTGATGGGGCCAAGCGGTACGGGCAAAACATACCTGGCCGGGGGACTGGTCAATGATGCCATCAAGAAAGGTTATAGGGCCTATTTTACCACCATGGCTGACCTGATAGGCGTGCTCAACAGGAAAGAAATCATCTCATCGGCAATGAGCACCTACAAGCGATACACCAAGGCACACCTGATTGCCATAGATGACATCATGATGTTCCCGGTGCAAAAGAGTGAAGCGGTGGCTCTGTTCAATCTGATCAATCACCTGCATGAGCAGTGCTCGATCATCATCACCACTAACAAGTCACCCAGCCAGTGGGCGGAGACACTGGATGATGAAGTGTTAGCCACAGCCATCCTGGATCGACTGCTATATCGTTGCGAGGTGATCAGGTTCGAGGGAAACGGTTACCGTATGGACAACCGGAAAACTTTCCTTGAGAAAGAATAAAAAAACAGTTGAATACAATAAAAAAGAGATAGTTAATGTAATGTTAAACCTGTACATTGGATATTGCCAAAAGTTGTACACTCAACATTGCCATTTTTTGTACATTGTAAATTTGCTAATTACAATACCCAATAGTTATAATTTTTCAGAAAAAAATAATCATTTTTGGTCATTGCAGTATCTGATGGAATGATGTTACTTTGTGGAAAATTCAATAATTGATAATATGAAGTCAATCGCTATTATTTACGGTTCAAGTACCGGCAACACGAAACATGCAGCTCAATTAGTCGCTGAAAAGTTGGCCGGCTATTCACCTGTTTTAAAAGATATCGCTGATGTCTCATCTGAGGAACTTCTCGAGCCAGATATACTTATTCTTGGTTGCCCGACCTGGAGTATAGGCGAGTTGCAGGATGACTGGGATACATTCTTCCCGCAGATAAGCAAACTTGATTTGACAGGGAAAACCGTAGCCTTCTTCGGCCAGGGAGATGCAGAAGGATATCCCGATACTTTTGTCGATGCACTCGGTATCCTTTACGATGAGTTTGCCAAGACAGGTTGTACTTTTATCGGAGAAGTATCTACAGAAGGATATACCTTCGATGATTCCCAGGCACTTCGCAATGGAGTTTTCGTGGGATTACCGTTGGATGAAGACAACGAAAGTGACAAAACAGACAAAAGGATAGAAGCCTGGGTAAATTCCCTGAAACAATATCTGGACTGATTCCTCCTATATGATACTCTCTTACAATTAACCGATAAATCTAAATCCCCTTAGCGGGTTCTCTCTTTCAAATTATGAATCATGTACGACACACTATCAAAAAACCCTACGGATTGTGGGGTTTTTTATTGATTTACATTTTGGGATCCCAGTAATTTCCCCGTGACAGGGTGTTTTAACTTGGCGATACAATTTAAACACATCTCTTTTATTTGTCCTTGTAATGTCCGACTGCCAAGGCGGGAGTACTTGACATACACAATACCTTTAAATCGATTTCTTCCATGATGCGGTTAACAACCCTCACAGGATCATTCGGGTCAATCAATTCTCCCAGATGGGTGGAAGAAGAATCAGGTTATCGTTGGTAAGGTAAGACTTAAACATTACTTTCGTATGTATTTTTAAGGCATTTTAAGATACTAATCTTTAAGCAAATAGGCAAGTTTTCATTGTGAAAATGAGAATTTGCCACTCTTTTTTAACACTCTCAAAATACATACAAAAAAAGACTGTCTCCTTGAAGTTAATCTTCATTTTGAGACAGCCTCATCCCATAATTATAGTATTTTTGTCCTATTAATATGTAACGTTTATTTAGGACTAGTCAAGTTTAAATGTTTTGTAAATAATAGAAGGAGGAATATTATCATCTTGAGGTTTAACCTCAATAGTAAAACGAACACCCATCTCAGTTATAATTGGTTCTTGTGGAGGGTTGGTTCCATGTTCTACACCATGAGGCCACTCTTCCCAAGAAATAGAACCGGGATTCAGCTCAAAAGTTTGATATTTAGGATTTTCTCCTCTTCTATAATATTTAACATAATAATCCTGTTGTTTTATTTCAACGGTAGACATATATCGCAATTCTGGATTAAGAATTAAATAAGACGAATAATCTACTGATTGAGGAAAATACAAGTGTCTTATATAATACTGCAGGACTTGACCATTCCATGGATCTACTACAGTATATGGTCCAAATCTACCAGAAGTAGAAGTATCTATTCTAGGAGCTCCAGGTTTGAAATTAAGTACTCCCAATGATTTATTATACAACGGAATATATCCCACTGCATTCGATGCAATATTTGTCCCTGGCACCCAAAAAGAAATAGGGGTTGAAGGAAAAGAACCTGCATTGGTAAGAGTGCCCTTAAGAGATATATCTGCATTCAAATTAAAACTCGCTGCAGTGGGCCCTGAACTACTACCTCCAAAAACACCACTTAAAAGACCAATTACTGCACCGGGAATGTTTCCTGATGCGGCAGATAAAGCAGCATTGACACCTGTTGACAACGCTTTAAAAATATTATTTGGTAATTTCAGGTGATTTCGTCCTGTAGAATCTATAGTGTTATTATTTATGACTGCTTGTCCAACGCCCGCCAATACACCTTTTCCTACAACCTCTCCAGTGTTTTTCAATTCAGAAATGATATTTGAACTTGTTGATGAAGCTGACCCAATGGTTCCATTTATTGTTCCTGTTGCACCTCCACCTAAATTGACTTCGGTAACATCATAGGAACTCAAACTCCAATTCAATTGTATTTGATTATATGGAATTGTCGCCAAATTTGGATCATAAGCCAATTCATATTGCATCATATACCATTTGTTAGAACCCAATGGGTAAGATCCGTCACTTGGTTTAGGTTGAATTTGAGAATACGACTTGGTTGGAGCCACAGAGACATCGACAATTTCTTTTCCTATAAAATTGAGCAAAGACGTACTATGGTTGGAGATAATGGAAATACCATCTTGTAAATAAGATGAAGGAGCATAAAACTGGGTCGTTGTATATAAAAATATTCGCATTAATCCCCTGTATTTGTTATACAGAACAAAATACGGATTTGCAAGAGGTCCACTTGCATTCGGATCGAAACTGTTATACATCAATTCCCAACCATCTGACGCTCTACGATCATTTATCACATCCAATCCATAAATCGAAACAAGACTCCCTTGCCCAACCCATGGCGACGGTATTTGTGATTGCCCCGGAGGTGTAGGCATCCAATCGGCATTTTCCCAATCAAAATCATGAGGAATCACAGCACGTGTTTGCGCAGAAACGACTGAAGCTCTGTCATCCTCCTTCGGTTCATCCAAGATTTGGTTGTCCTGACAACTTACAATAAGCATAAATGATATGCTCAATAAAACAGATAATAACTTAGTTAATTCTTTCATAATAATAAATAATTAATCGTTAGTCTTTCAAAGTTAGGAATTACAAATAAACAAAACGGTTAAAATCAATATCAAACAATAAATTTAGCGACAAATACCTATATAAGAACCTATTAAATAGATGAATACTCATGTATAATTTAACGGTTATTTGGGTATTTCCCTATAATAGAATCATGGCTTACACTTACATTATTATAGAATATTAAGGTATTATAATTAAACCACCATCCTCAAAGGTAGTGGATTTTTAAACTGAATCAAAGAATATCTTAAGTCGAACTGTAAACTCCAAGTCTGACTAGTTACATCATTATGTATGTTGTGAAAATTTTGAGTATACTTTTATAGGTGAAGCAGGAAGAAAAACATCGATTATATACCCAAATTAAGTATATTTACTTTTAGATTATTCACATCCTATACGCGATTCTCAGTTCCATAATTGTACCCATATGTAATAGTCTCCTTATTATTTATATTGAGGGTTAATACTCATATCGGTTTCTCCCATAGAGGAATTTTTCTTTCAAACGATTAATCATGTAATATACAACACACCATCAATAAAAAACCCCACGAATTGTGGGGTTTTTTATTGATTCGGGCAGTATTATTAATTGAATTTATATCTGACACCAACTTGTAGCTGCCATGTTTGATCAAGTGAATAATTTGTTGTAAACGTCTGTGTAGGATAGACGTCATTCCCGTCAGCATCTTTAATTTTCACCATTGAAAATACCGGGGTATTATCATTTTCTGTGGATACACGTTCTAGTATCTGTCCACCATTAGAAGAACTCATATTTTTCATTACACCCCATGTGCTTTTCAACAAATTGCCTACATTCAAGAAATCCAAACTCAACTCCAGTGAATTCCTGCTTTGTCCGACATTCACATAAAACTCACGTGCAATACGGAAATCAAATCTATGTAACCAAGGTGCCAATACAGCATTTGCTCCGGCATATTTTCCTTTATTCGCTTTCAAATATTTATCCTGTTCCATGAAAGCAAAGAATGCGGTTTCATCTTCAGCCGATGCAAATTTGATATCTCCTTTTCCCGATGGGATATAGATCAAATCAGCAGCGTATCCATCACCATTCATATCGCCTTTGTAGGTATAGCTATACCCGCTATACGAATAGCCAGTATAGAACAGATTAAGAGTTGTATTGGATAAAAGAATGTTGTTTTCCCAAGGAATTCTATAAGATATAGAGGAAACAACCCTATGAGGCGTAACATATTGTGAGCGCTGTAAAGTAGGGAGATGTGGTCCGTCGATAGCAATCAATCCACCATAAGCAGAACCGGCACTACTACCGGGCATACCTGAAATTTCTTTCGATTCGGTATAGGTATAAGCAGCCATCAAGTTCAGGTCTTTTACAGGTTGAGCCGTAAGGGTTATATTTCCGATTGCACCCCATCCTTCACTGTTGTTAGACAGAACCAGAGCTTCTATTGGGTTATTATTATGGTAGTTATAATATCTGTTTGCCACTGCCGGGTAAATGTAGCGGTCGTCAGCCCCTTTGAAACGCTGCCATGAGTCATCAGGATCTTTCATATTATAATTCACAAGCATCACATCGTTCAACTTTTTAGTATAGATACCTTCCAGGGTAACGGTAAACGGGAATGATGTCGGTAATTGATAGTCAACAGCCAATGAACTTTTCCACACTTGTGGCATTTTGAAATCTGGATCTACTCCGGCAATAGAAGTCTGAAGAGCACCATCTTCTGGAGAGATAGTATTTTGCATATTCAATTTACTGATCATTTCATCAATGTTCGTAATCATTTTTCCAGACAAAGAAGCCAGTATGGGATCTGACGAACTTACCCCATTTGCATAAGTAGTCTTCGCAGTGAAGATACCTTTTACCATGCCTCCCTGTGTAGGCATATTCGTAAAGAATACCAAGGGCAGACGGCCAGTAAAGATACCTGTTCCCCCGCGAACTACAAATGATTTATCCTCTTTTACATCCCAGGTAAATCCGACTCTGGGAGAAAATTGCACCTTAGGAGTAGGCCATTTCCCCGTATCAATTTTCTTTCCGTTGAAATCAAGATCGTAAATGGCATTATTACGAATTAGATTATCTACATATGAAATATAATCAGCCCGCAAACCGTAAGTAAGTTTAAACGAAGGGGATAGATTCCATTCATCTTGTGCATATGCACCGATTTGATGGAACGCAACCTGAGCGGTAGGATTTTTCTCTCCGTCATATCCATAGTCTAACGCAAAGTCAATCGGAGCAGCCTGATTCAAAAAGTCTTCAACGCTGGCATAGCGGTAATATCCGGTACCGTTACGCATATATGAGTTATTCGCCATTTGATACTCATAATTGAGGCCTGCCGTGATTTTATGGTTGTTCAAGTAATAAGTCAGATTATCTGTAACGCTAAACTTATTGTTATTAACCCCATTATTCCAAGTAAAAAGCTCATAACCTGCGGAGATATACGGTTCCACAATTGGCACATTATTTTCGTCGCGTCCCACCAAAATATCGATGAAGGGGAAGGGGTCTGAAGGTGAACCACGCATATCTTTAATTTTGGTATAAGTTACCAAAAACTGGTTCGATAAATTATCACTGAAACGGCTGTTCAAATCCAGAGAGAAACCGTTTATAATATTATCCATTGTATAAAGCGAATTGGAAAAAGCCATACCGTATTGTGAAATACGATCCATATTTCTGTTACGAAGACCGGCATCAGTTGAATTTCCATTCGTAGGATTCCATGCCTGATTTTTTGTATAGTTATAACGGAAACTTAATTTGTTTTGGTTATTGATATTCCAATCCAACCGCGCAAGAAGTTTCATATTGCTTTCATCACCCGGATAATCATTATAGGATCCCGGATCATAGCCGTAATTTTCTATCAAGTGGTTTCTTACTCGTTCCATATCCGTCACACTGGCACGCGATAATTGTTTTTTCTCATCAGCAATACCGTTCTCGGAAGGACGCCAGTAAACAACCTGTCCCGGCCGTTTTTCCATTTCGGCATTCACAAAAAAGAACAATTTATTCTTTATGATCGGCCCGCCAAATGTTGCACCATACGTAGTTGTGGATTCCTTCGCTCGTTCGAGAAAGGTGTCACCTATTCGACTTCCCTGTAAATCCTGGTTAGTAAAATAAGTATAGGCAGAACCTCTAAATGTATTAGTTCCTGACTTAGTTATGGCATTGACTCCTCCACCAATAAAATTTGTTTGACGCACGTCAAATGGTGTGACCACAACCTGAAGCTCTTCAAACGCATCCAATGAGATAGGATTACCCCCCCCTGGCAGATTACTCGATAATCCGAAGTTGTTATTGAAATTGGCTCCGTCTACCGTGAAGTTGGTAGAACGACCGTCCCCTCCACTAAAACTGAGACCTGTACCGGCATAAGGGGATAACCGAGTAATATCCTGCACACTCCTGTTAATAGTCGGCATAGTGGAAAGTTGCTGGTTATTGATATTTGTCGCAGCTCCTGTTTTTTCCGCGGTAAACCGGGTACGTTGCGCGGTTACCGTCACCTCGCTTAATGTTACCGTTTCTTCAACCAGAACCACATTGTGCACATAATTCTCACCCAGACTCAGGGTAATATTTTCAGCAATATTATCTCCATAACCAATGTAGGAAATCTCTACCGTGTATGGGCCTCCAACGCGCATACCGTTCAAATTATAACGGCCCTCCATATTGGTAACCGTCCCGTAAGTCGTTCCTGAAGGTTGGTGTGTAGCAATCACCGTTGCACCGATCACAGCTCCGTCAGCATCTGTAACACGTCCGCTCATACTGGAGGTAGTCACCTGGGCCTGCATCACAGTAGCCATCATTAAAGTAAGAGCTACAGATAAAAACTTCAATTTCTTTACCATAAATTCAATGTTTAAATTATCAATTGTATTTCTAATAAAACTAAATGTCATACAAACTATATTGCGCAAAAGTACGATAATTTTATCTAAAATCTGTTACATTTTTGTTACAATCTTTACTCTTTAGAGCACCCGGCCATGGCCTAAATTATTCGGATAAAACAATATTATACAAACAGGTATCAGGAAATAATAAATCGAAACAAAAACACCCTTTTATCTTTTCTTATAATAAAAAATAAGGCGGACAACTTTCAATTCCTATTTCCAGTTATCCGCCTTGATAGCGTACTAATATAATCTATTTTAAGATTACATCATGCCTCCCATTCCACCGCCGCCCATCGGAGGCATTGGAGCCGGATTTTCTTCTTTCTTATCGGTGATCACACACTCGGTTGTGAGAAACATACCGGCAATAGAAGCTGCATTTTCCAAAGCAACACGGGTCACTTTCGCCGGATCGATCACACCTGTCTCGTAGAGATTTTCGTACTGGTCGGTGCGGGCATTGTAACCAAAATCGGCTTTGCCTTCACGCACTTTCTGTACAACTACGGCACCTTCTTTTCCGGCATTCGATACTATTTGGCGAAGCGGCTCCTCGATAGCGCGTTTCACAATCTCGACACCGGTGGTTTCATCTTCGTTCTCGCCTTTCAGGCCTTCGAGGGCTTCAATAGCACGCACATAAGCCACACCACCACCGGGAACGGTTCCTTCTTCTACGGCAGCACGGGTAGCTGACAAGGCATCCTGTACACGGTCTTTCTTCTCTTTCATCTCCACTTCGGAAGGTGCACCCACGTAAAGCACTGCTACACCGCCGGCCAGTTTAGCCAAGCGTTCCTGCAGTTTTTCACGATCGTAATCGGATGTGGTTTTCTCGATCTGTGCACGGATCTGCCCGATACGGTTGTTGATGGCTTCTTTTTCGCCCACACCATTCACAATGGTAGTGGTATCTTTGTCGATCGTCACTTTTTCAGCGCTACCCAGCATATCGAGTGAAGCGTTTTCCAAAGTAAGACCTTTTTCTTCGGAGATCACCACACCACCGGTCAGGATAGCAATGTCTTCCAACATCTCTTTTCTGCGGTCTCCAAATCCGGGCGCTTTTACCGCAGCCACCTTCAATGATCCGCGCAGACGGTTTACCACCAATGTTGTAAGCGCTTCAGAGTCGATATCTTCAGCAATGATCAACAGCGGTTTTCCGGTTTGGATCCCTTTTTCCAGGATGGGAAGAAGTTCTTTAATAGCAGAGATCTTTTTATCATGGATAAGGATGAGCGGATTTTCAAAATCCACCTCCATCGCTTCCGTGTCGGTCACAAAATAGGGAGAAATATATCCGCGGTCGAACTGCATACCTTCCACCACGTCTACATAAGTGTCGGTACCTTTCGACTCTTCCACGGTGATCACGCCTTCTTTGCTTACTTTCTGCATGGCTTCGGCAATCAGTTTACCAATGGTTTCATCACCGTTTGCAGAGATTTTGGCAACGTTTTCAATTTTTTTCAGGTCATTACCTACTTCAACAGCCTGGCTTTTCAGGTTCTCCACTACAGTAGCCACAGCTTTGTCGATACCACGTTTCAGGTCCATAGGATTGGCGCCTGCAGTCACGTTTTTGAGTCCCACACCAATAATAGACTGGGCCAAAACAGTAGCAGTAGTTGTTCCGTCTCCGGCATCGTCATTGGTTTTAGAAGCGACTTCTCTCACCAGCTGCGCTCCCATATTCTGGAAAGCATCATCCAGTTCGATCTCTTTTGCTACTGTCACACCGTCCTTAGTGATCTGGGGAGCACCATATTTTTTATCAATAATTACATTTCTACCTTTGGGGCCGAGTGTAACTTTAACGGCATCCGCCAATTCGTCCACGCCCTTTTTCAGAAGGTCGCGGGCATCCATGTTAAATTTAATTTCTTTAGCCATTTTATTTCGATTATTTTTGTTTATTTTGAATTAGATTGATTGGATTGAGTTGGATTGATTGAGATTGATTGAGATTGGATTAGATTGAATCAGATTGAATTTCGCTATCAATCTCCTTTCAATCTGCCATCTATCTACCATCTATCTACCATCTATCTAAGTCAATCTTTTGGGTTACTGTTTATCCGATGATCCCTAAAATGTCAGACTGACGCATGATCAGGTGTTGCACTCCATCGATTTCAATTTCAGTGCCTGCATATTTCCCATAAAGCACTTTGTCGCCTTCTTTGACAACCATTTCTTCGTCTTTTGTACCTTTTCCCACAGCTACTACTTCGCCTTTCAGCGGTTTTTCCTTTGCCGTATCGGGAATGATGATTCCACTCACTGTCTTCTCTTCTGCAGCTGCCGGTTTTACCAGCACTCTGTCTGCCAATGGTTTAATATTCATACGTTCTACTAAAATTGATGTTAATATAATTAATGTTAGTTATCTAATTGACATTACCTCAACTGCGAATTCTGTGCCAAATTTATTCGCTCCCTTTTTCTGCCAAAAAAACTACCGGCTCGAGTAGAAACTGACAAATTTTCTGCCAAAATTTCAGTCACCCGCTTTACATTATACCTTCGCAGTTGCAAAAGTACCCCATATGGCATATTTAAGAAACCATCGTTGTTTTCAAATCTTATTGCGCTATTTACCCGTTTCTTGTTACCTTTGCACGAAAATGCGGAAAAGTGACTAAGTGGTTAAGTGACTAAGTAAAAAGGTGGAAAAATGAAAAAAATATTTCTGTTTCTGTTTGTCCTCGTGACATTCGCTGTGCAAGGGCAGCCATATACACGTATCGTGTCACTGGCTCCCTCGTTCACTCAAAGCCTTTATTACCTGGAAGCACAGGATAACCTGATAGGTTGTACAAGCTATTGTGTGGCGGCTAAAGGTGACAACAAAGAGATCGTATCTTCAGCAGTGAAAGCAAACGTAGAAAAGATCATCAGCCTGAAACCCGACCTGGTATTGGCTTCCGGATTGACCAATCCAAAAGATATCGAATTATTGAAGAAATTTGGCATAAAAGTAGAGATTATTCACTCTCCACAATCTTTCCGGGAAATCTGCAACCAGTTTATACACATGGGTGAACTGGTAGGCAAGACTGAAAAAGCCAACAGGCTGGTAGAAGAAAGCGAGCAGACAATCAAGAAAATAGTAGAAAGGAACAAACAAAAGACAAAACGGAAGATGTTCTTCCAAATCGGAGCCAACCCGTTGTTCGCGGTTACCCCCAATACGTTTATGGATGATTATATGACATTACTTGGCATTGAAAATATTTCCAAAAACCTGATACAGGGTGCAGTCTCACGAGAATTTGTCATTGCCCATAATCCCGATTATATTTTCATCGCCACTATGGGCATTGTAGGGGAAGAAGAACTGAGAACATGGAAAAGGTACTCCAGCTTGAAAGCAACCCGGAACAACCAGATACATATAATTGATTCCGATATTGCCTGCCAGCCGACTCCCATCACTTTTGTACAGACAATGGAATTAATGGACCGGTTAATGAGTGAAAAATGAAAAGTGAAAAATGAAATAAAATAAATTCACCTATGAAACGAGCATGAAAATGATTTCACCCAAGTTCATGATTAATGCGAGTTCCATACGATACATTTGAAAATAAATATTTTAATCGTATGAAAAAATTAGGATTAATACATATATACACCGGTGACGGGAAAGGAAAGACGACTTCGGCTGTAGGTCTGGCCGTACGTGCTTTGGGTAGCGGATTCAAGGTATGTTACTGTTCTTTCCACAAACGTCCCGAAAAATACGGTTATGCAGAAATGGAAAGCCTCAAAAAACTCGGTGCAACCGTACTGAATTTTGCCAAAGGACACCCACATCTTGATAAGAGCATCGACGGCGAACAAATCAAGAAGGAAGTTCCGGAAGCCATCGAAATCCTTAGAGAGAAAGTGGCCTCCGAGCATTACGATCTCCTTATCATGGACGAGATTCTTATTTCGGTACGCGATCAATATCTGGATGAATCGGTACTCCTTGATTTTATAAAATCCAAACCGGCCAATATGGAACTTGTAATGACAGGTAGGGCTGCCACGGATAACATAATGGAACTCGCCGATTACGTTACGTTCTGTAAGAAACTGAAACATCCTTACGACCGTAAGATACGGAGCCGGAAAGGAATTGAATATTAAATAACTGTGAACTGTTTCCGAAATACAGGTTAAGCTAAAAAAGAATGGGACAAAAACAATGGGTTTGGGGTATATATGTCTTACTGCTTTTGGTGGGATTATCAGCTGTCTCCCTTCTATCCCTGGGAACAGGAGAGATTTCGATTCGAATCAGCGACCTGCCTGGCATTCTTTCTGAAAAGGAGAGTATGGAATACGGTGTATTGGCATATATCCGTATTCCCCAAACATTGCTCGGGCTAACCATTGGCGGAAGCCTCAGCCTGGCAGGTGCCATATTACAAGGAATTTACCGTAATCCGTTAGTAGAACCTTATACACTTGGCATCTCCGGTGGTGCATCGCTAGGTATCACCTTTGCAATTGTTGCCGGACTCCATCTGCTTAATATCCTATTTCTGCCGTTAGCCGGTTTCCTCGGTGCTTTCGCAACCATCTTCCTGGTATATACCCTCAGCCTCGGAAGGGGTGGGCTCAGTGTCAACCGGATGCTACTGACCGGGGTGATGATTAGCTTCATCGCCTCTTCTTTGATGATGTTCCTTATGTCGATCACTTCTTCGGACAATATCCATGGTATTGTTTTCTGGATGATGGGATCGCTCAATGAAACAAACAGCACCTTGATCACAGTAATGATCGCTCTTTCACTCTTCTGCCTGATCATATCATACCTGTTCGTAATGCCGCTTAATGCTCTCCGACTGGGAGAAGAAAAGGCCAAACACTTAGGGTTTAACGCAAACAGCGTAATCCGCATCCTGTTCGTCATCACATCGCTGCTTACCGGAGCATGTATTGCCGTGGCAGGTGTCATCGGATTCGTCGGACTGGTTATCCCGCACATTGTTCGCCTGTGGGTAGGTACCGATTACCGCATATTGCTTATCTCTTCTTTTCTGAGCGGCGGCATATTCCTGATCCTGTGCGATGTAATTGCACGTACTATCATCTCGCCCAACGAGCTGCCTATCGGAGTAATTACCGGTATTGTCGGCGGCATAGTGTTTATCATGTTATTGAGTAATTCGAGACGGAAAGAACTCAGACGATATGATGATTAGTTGATGTGATGATTGGAAGGAGATTGAAGGGATGATTGAAAAAAGATTGAAAAAAGATTGAGGGAGATTGAGGAAGATAGATGAAGATTGAAGGGAGATTGAATAATTTATGTGAATTCTTTCTGAACTTCTTTCACTTTTCACTTTTCACTTTTAATTTTTAATTCATAACTCATAATTAATAGAATGCCTCCTTTTCTCGACATACAAAACCTCTCCTGCGGATATAGTAGCGGCTTCCGGGTACATGACATTAACCTGAAGCTCCCCGAAGGGTCGTTTGCGGGTATCATCGGGCCCAACGGATCCGGGAAAACCACACTGTTCAGGGGTATCTCAGGGACATTGCCGTTAAAAGAGGGAAATATCCTGCTTGAAGGAACTGACCTATCGGAACTCACATGGAGGGAAAAGGCGCAAAAACTCGCCATTGTCTCGCAATTCTCCGAAACAGCAGAACTATCGGTAGAAGAATATGTACTGATGGGACGTCTTCCCTACCGTCAACCATTCCAGTTCTTCGACAGGAAAGAAGATATCGAGATAGCACACCATTATATGCATCTGACCAATACCTATCGTCTGCGCCACAAATCGATGACGGAATTGAGTGGTGGTGAGCGACAAATGGCCAATATTGCCTGCGCCTTATCACAACACCCTCGCTTATTGTTACTCGACGAACCGACATCACACCTTGATATTACCCATCAGATGCAGTTCATGAACCTGATCCAACGACTGAACGAAGAGATGAAACTCAGTGTGATGATGATCTTACACGATCTCTCACTTGCTGCCGAGTATTGCGACTTCCTCCTGATGATGAAAAACGGGACAACCTTTTGCCAGGGAGCACCCGAAGTGGTGATTACCTATGAACATATCGAAAATGTATATGACACGGTAGTGATCGTAAAGACTAATCCCATATCAGGTAAACCGGTAGTCTTTCCCGTATCTGAACAGAGGTTACGCAATGGAAAAAAATAAATTATTTCACCAAACAAACCGATCTCCAAATAAACCCTCCAATATTTCATTTCCGAATCCCAAATAAAAACAGTACTTTTGCAGCGCTTTCGGGCACAATGGAATTCGGTAGTTTGCCATAAGCGAAGAAGCCGAAGCTGTACCCGCAGCCGTATGTTCCCTATTTACAGGGTTATCCGACATTTTCAAATGTAAAAGTCACTGTCCCGATAAATCGGGGTGGGAAGGCAACGGATAACCGGGAACGAGCCGGAAGACCTGACCGAAAGCATCAGCCATGCAAGCTTTCGGGATAAAAGCAGCGTTGAGATCATTTCCGGCATTTAAATTCTCCCGCATTTAAATTCTCCTTGTATCCGGAATTTCAAAACACTCTCTCCCTCGAAAGTTTATGGTTCAAACGAATGTTTAACTGTAAATTTTTCAACAATGAACAAGAAATTTTTCACCGGCATTTTTGCCTTGCTTTTCACTGGCACACTCCTCTATGCGCAGGATTCTGCCGAACAAACATATGACCTGGAGGAAGTAGTGGTCACCGCTACTCGTATGGGACTACCTTTAAAGAGCGTTCCACAGAAAGTGGAGATCATCGACAGTAAAAAAATAACCACCGTACAGGCTGACAATGCGGCCGACCTGCTTAAACGGACTGTCAACCTTGACATCATACAATATCCCGGCTCTTCATCGGCCATAGGTATGCGTGGGTTCAGCCCTTCCGCCCATAACCGCAACTACACATTGGTGTTGATCGATGGCAAACCGGCCGGGACAACCAATCTCACTTCTATCCCAACCGATTTTATCGAGATGATAGAAGTAGTGAAAGGCCCCTACTCAGTGCTCTATGGATCGGACGCAATGGGTGGCGTGATTAATATCATCACACGCAAACCCGGTGATAGCCGGACTGGCAATATCAGCCTTAGCGCCGGAAATTTCGGGCAGACCAACTTCAACGGATATGCATCGGGAGGCATTTCCGATAACGTTTCTTTAGCACTCGGCTTTTCAAGGAAAGCACAGGATAAAGATTATCGTATCGGGAAAAAGAATCTGATTTCTTTATCGGAAAAAGAGGAATTGATCCTCGACAAAAAATCGTATGGCGATATCATGACCAACAGCCAATACCAGATCAACCAATTCATGGGGAAATTGAATATTGGGTTCAATGACCTCTGGAGTGCCGATCTGTCAGGCATATTCGTCACTTCAAATGACATTGAAATGCCCGGTAACTATTGGCATTCTGAAGGATTGACCAAGAAAGACTTCGACCGGACCAATACCTCAGTCGATGTCCGTCGCAATACGTTCAATAACATATTGCTTATCTCCCCCTATTATTCTGTTTATAATGAGAGCAATTACGACAACAACACCGATAATGCATTTATCAACTACAAGGAGTCGGTCAAACAATATGGATTGAAGTTAAGCGATACACATACCTGGGGTGATTTCCAATTGATCGGAGGAATCGACCTGGATGCACTGAACGTCTCCTCCGAACGGTTTACAGATAAAATGACGCAGACGGATCCTTACCGTCCTGATCATAATAGCTTTGCTTCATCGGTATTTGTACAAGGAGCATACACAAAAGACAATCTATTTGTCAATGCCGGCCTACGCTATAGCTACACCAAATTCACACTGGAAGCAGATGATTTTCTCGGTAACGAAAAGAAAAGTAACAATTATTCCAACTTCAACCCTTCGGTCGGGATCAAATACTTCCTTACACCTATACTGAACATCCATGCCAGTGCAGGAAACGCTTTCTACATGCCCGACGCCTATAAGATGGCCGGACAATTCGAGGCGGGAGGCATGAAATACAAAGGAAATGAAGACCTGAAAGCTGAAACATCCACTTCATTCGATTTCGGGATGAACATATCCAATAATGAATGGTTGAATTTAGATGTGTCCTATTTTCACGCGTTTTATAAAAATAAGATCGTGAACGAGACAAAATTTGATGAAACAACCAACGACATGTACTTCACCTTTGCGAATGCCACAAATGGCCGCATGAACGGGCTGGAGCTTATGTTCTCATCCGATATCGCCAAAGAGTTTGGATCGCAAAATAGCCTGGAACTATATGCAGGTTTCACCCATATGTTCAATAACAAATTTGATGAAATAAGAGGAAAAGGCACACCTGATGAGAAGACGCTGACCAAAGATATACTCTACGTACGCCGCAATACAGGGAACTTCGGTATTACATTTGATACCAACCGCGGTTTTGTAACCCGGCTAAACGCACGCTATATCGGAAAACGGCTGGAACAGGACTGGATGTTTGCCTATGACGAAAATTGGAATCCTACCAGCCTTCGTCCCGATATAAAACCGGAAGATTACTACACCAAGGGCGATTATGAAACAACCGATCAGGTTCTTCAACATTCGGCACATCTGGTTTTTGATTATTCTGCTTACTATAATGTAACCCCGAAAGCACGTGTCGGGATATCAGTATCCAACCTGCTCGATGAAAATTACACCGAAAAAGACGGATACAATATGCCGGGACGTAGTATTATGGGGTCATTCAGCTATTCGTTCTGAAGAAATTAGGTAAATTTGCATCTGAACATGGTGCAAATTGATTTTGCGCACTAGAAAACAACTTAGTGTAAAATAAAACAGAAAAATAATGCGGGAGATTATTTTCATTACAGGCGGACAACGATCAGGCAAAAGCCGATTCGCACAAAAGTTGGCGGAAGAATATTCCTCCAGCCCGTTATATCTTGCCACGTCCCGCCGCTGGGACGATGATTTCGAACAACGTATCCGTCGTCATCAGGCTGACCGGGGTGAACAATGGGAAACCATCGAAGAAGAGAAATATTTGCGTTCTCTCTCACTTGCCGGTCGAACTGTCCTGCTTGACTGCATTACACTGTGGCTGACCAATATCTTCCATGATAACGACTATAATCTCGACGCTGCACTGGAAGAGGCAAAGTCGGAATGGAACGGTTTCATTCAGCAGGATTTCCGGCTAATCATCGTCAGTAATGAAATAGGGATGGGACTTCATGCTCCCGATGAGGCTTCGCGCCATTTCACCGATCTGCAGGGATGGGTCAACCAGCATATTGCCGCATCGGCCGATAAGGCATACGTGATGGTATCCGGTATTCCATTGCAACTGAAGTGAAGAAAGTGAAAAATTCTAACTTCTCAGTGCTAACTTCTGATTTCTAACTTCTTTATATGATTAAAAAATATGAATATTGAAACTGCACTTCGGCAGAAGATCGACAGCCGTACAAAGCCGGCAGGTTCGCTCGGCAAACTTGAAGAGATTGCTTTTAAGGTCGGTAGGATACAGCAAACACTGACGCCCGAACTATGTAATCCTGCCATACTGGTATTTGCAGCCGATCATGGCATTGCCGACGAGGGGGTAAGCCCCTGCCCGAAAGAGATCACCCATCAGATGGTAATGAACTTCGTCCATGGAGGCGCCGGGATCAATGTGTTCGCACGCCAGCACGGTATCAACCTGAAAATTATCGATGCCGGTGTCGATTTCGATTTTCCGGCAGGATCAGGTGTTATTGATGCCAAATTAGGCCGTGGCACAAACAATATGTTATATCAGCCTGCCATGAGCATAGAAACCTGTCACAAGGCGATGGAAAAAGGAGCAGAATTTGTCCGTCAGGAATTTGAGAATGGCTGCAACGTGATAGGTTTCGGGGAAATGGGTATCGGAAATACTTCACCGGCATCGCTGTTACTGCATAAATTTACGGGCATCCCCCTCGATGATTGTGTGGGACGAGGTGCCGGTCATGATGATGCAGGTGTCCGTCATAAATGTGAAATACTTCAACGGGTTGCCGAAAAATACTATCCCGCTACTCCGGTCGAAACACTGGCTACATTCGGTGGCTTCGAAATTGCAATGATGTGCGGAGCCGTACTCGAGGCTAAACGGTCAAATATGTTGGTCGTTGCCGACGGATTTATTGCGACTTCTGCTTTTCTGGCTGCATACGAAATTCAACCCGATATCCTCGAAAACACCCTCTTCAGCCATTCATCGGATGAAAAGGGACATATATTGATGCTCAAGTACCTGAAAGGCAATCCGATCCTACATCTCAACCTGCGGTTAGGAGAAGGAACCGGAGTTGCCCTGGCTTATCCCATTGTCAGGTCAGCATTGATCTTCCTCAATGAGATGGCCGGTTTCGAAGAGGCCGGTGTACATGATGTCAGAAACAAACATTTCCATTCATCGACATAAAGTGGAAAATAGCCTATTTTAGCAAACCGGAAAGATGAAGCAGCAAATCAACCTCTTTTTCCATGCACTCTTCTTTTACAGCCGTATTCCGGCAGGTAAAATCAACTATTCGGAAGAAAACCTGACGAAAGCATTCCGTTATTTTCCATTGATTGGTATCATTGTGGGTGCAATTGGAGGAGGAATATTTTTACTGTTCCGGTGGATATTCCCGGTACCGGTCGCCCTTGTTATATCCGTAGCTGTAATGGTGATCGTAACCGGGGCCCTCCACGAAGACGGCCTATCGGACTTTTTTGATGGATTCGGGGGAGGACGCGACAAGGAACGTATTTTGGCCATCATGAAAGAGAGTACTATCGGCGCCTATGGAGTCATCGCCCTTATCTTACTGTTTGTGTCAAAGCTTACACTGCTCCTTTCTATCAACCCATCCCATATTATTACAGTATTAATTGCATCACATGCATCAAGCAGGATGATGCCGATTTTTCTGATAAATAGTTCCCATTATGCACGCACGGGAGAGAGTAAGGCGATGCATACCCGCAGGAGAACAGATAAGGTGACATTCGTGATTGCACTTATATTTGGCCTGCTACCACTGGTTTTCATATCCTGGAAAATTATTCTGGTTGTTATTCCGGTTTATGCAATGATCGTCATGGTTTTGAAAAAATATACGGAGAGGAAAATAGGTGGTTTCACTGGTGATGTATTGGGCGCATTGCAACAATTCTCGGAACTCGCGTTTTATCTTGTTTGTGCTGCATTATATCCGATCTCATGAAACTCTATCTTGTCCGACATACACGTGTGGATGTACCATCAGGTATCTGTTACGGGCAGACCGACGTACCATTGGCCGACTCGTTCGAAACCGAAATGGGATCAATCCGGTCGAGATTATCAGGGATACAGTTCGGACATATTTTTTGCAGTCCGTTGAGCCGATGTGTAAAACTCGGCATATCATTGGAGTATCCATTACTCCTTGACGACCGGTTGAAAGAATTGAACTTCGGTGAATGGGAAGGCCAAACATGGGATAAAATCTTCGAATCAGAGAGAGGTGGAAAATGGTTTACCGATTATCTGAACGAAGCCTGCCCAAATGGAGAGTCATATCGGGACATACTGCAGAGGGTGGAGAGCTTTATTGCAGATTTACCAAAAACAGATGCCAATATACTGGTCATCACACATGCAGGGGTTATCCGTGCATTCAGGATATTGTTAAAAAACTGGCCGGTAAAAAGAGCATTCGACAAACCGGTTGCTTATGGGCAGGTCACGATCATAGAAAAACGACCATAGATTACAACCGTCACTGGAAATATTGCCATATAATGAATAAACTTCGTCCCATTATGTTTGTCGGCACCGGCTCCGACGTAGGAAAATCGGTAATCAATACCGGTTTCTGCCGTATATTCCTTCAAGACGGTTATTCCCCTGCCCCGTTTAAGGCGCAGAATATGTCACTCAACAGCTATCCGACCGGAGACAATCTTGAAATAGGCCGTGCACAGGCTGTACAGGCGGAAGCATGCGGAATCGGCTGCACAGTGGAGATGAACCCCGTCTTGCTGAAACCGACCGGCAACTCAACCTCGCAAGTGGTGCTCAACGGTAAACCCGCAGGGAATAAATCGGCACGGGAATATTTCAACGAGACTGACCGGGACTCACTCTTCTCGGAAGTAATGCGTTCGTTCGACAGGCTGGCCAGCCGCTATAATCCAATAGTGATTGAAGGAGCCGGTAGTATTTCAGAAATCAACCTCCGGGAGAAAGATATCGTGAACATGCGTGTGGCACTGCATACCAATGCCGCCACATTTCTGGTCGCTGATATTGATAAGGGCGGAGTGTTCGCCAGTGTGTACGGAACACTTCAATTGCTTCCCGAAGCCGAATGCAATGCCATCAAAGGGATTATTATCAATAAGTTCAGGGGAGATATCACCCTGTTTGACGATGGCAAAAAGATATTGGAAGGACTGACAGGAAAACCGGTAATTGGTATTATCCCCTATTGTAAAGGGCTTTTTATCGAACAGGAAGATGGGGTGGTTATCGAAAAGAAAAAAACAGCTTTTAAAGAGGGAAAAATAAATATCGGAGTAGTATTGTTGAAGCACTTATCAAACTTTACCGATTTCAATATGCTGGAACTGATACCGGACGTGAACCTTTTCTATTCGGACAATCCGGAAACCTTGTCGCAGACCGATATTATTATTATTCCCGGATCAAAAAATACGTTGTCCGATTTAAAAACATTACGGGAAAAACACCTCGACAAGGTTGTTCTGGCCCATCACCGCAGCGGGAAACCGGTATATGGCATCTGTGGCGGTTACCAGATGATGGGAGAAGAAGTCCGCGACCCCGATGGTGTGGAAGGAAATATCCCGGTACTACCCGGATTGAACATACTCCCGGTTATCACTACCCTTGCTGATGGGAAACAAACGCGACAATGCCGGTTTTCATTTATTGAAAGTGATATTTCAGGTGAAGGATATGAGATACACGCAGGACATACATCTTCCAATCGTCCGCTCTGCCGTATGGAAAACGGTGAAACTGACGGTTATTTCCTGAATGACAAGACCTGGGGAACCTATATCCACGGCATTTTTGATAATGCATCAGTTATTGAACGGGTGCTACGTCAGATAGATCCCGATATTTCCGCCACCGTCAATTATAAAGCCCGTAAGGAAGAGGGATATAACCGGCTCGCTGATGTGATCCGGGAGAATGTGGATATGGAGTATGTTTATAAGTGCCTGGGTGCCTAGGTGGTTAGTAGGAAAAACGGGAAGGATAATGCTTTGGCAATAAATGACAATGTGCTGCACACGATAATTGGTAATTGGTAATTGGTAATTAAAAGAATGCAAACAGGACATGGTAACGACATATATGATTATGCGGATATAAGATGTGACTTCAGCTCTAATATTCCTTACCGGAACGAATCGGAGACTATTGCGGATTATCTGAAAAGTCATATGGATACCATCCGCAATTATCCTGATCCAAACAGTCGTAAATTAACATCTCAATTGGCAGATTTTCACGCTGTATCTCCCGATAATATATTGGTCACAAACGGTTCTGCAGAGGCGTTTTATTTGCTCGCACACCTCTTTCAACACCGGAAAAGTGTAATCCCCTATCCTGCCTTTTCAGAGTATGAGGATGCCTGTCGCACTTATCGGCATGAGATTTCGTTCCTCCCGATAGGATCATTGCAGGATACCCCCCACTTTGAAGTTGATATGGCCTGGTTCGGCGTACCGAACAATCCCGACGGAACGCTTGTGAGTAACGATACTATTTCACGTTTTTGCAGCAAAAATCACCATACCTGTTTTGTCGTGGATGCAGCTTATGACGAGCTATGCCCGCGGAACGAATCGGTAAAAGAGTTGCAAGGCAGATTCAAGAATCTGATTATCGTACACTCGCTTACAAAAACATTTGGCATTCCCGGATTACGCCTGGGGTATATTGTTGCCGACCAACAGATAATCGATGGTATCCGGTCATTGCGCCCCCCCTGGTCGGTAAATGTATTGGCTCTGGAAGCAGGAAGTTTTATTCTGGAGAACCGGAACAGGCTGTTGCCGGATGCCGCTTCACTATGTGCCGAATCAGCACGGTTACAACAAGAAATCAACGCGTTACCTCAATTCGAAGTGACCGCCTCACCGTCCAATTTCTTTTTGGTAAAGATGACAGAAGGAACTGCAGCGGAATTGAAGCAGTTTCTAATCGACAAATCCGGGCTGTTGATCCGCGATGCAGCCAACTTCAGAGGATTAACACCACAACATTTTCGTATTTCTGTACAGGACGAAGTGTGGAACCATCAGCTTATTAAAGCATTGAAATTGTTCTATACAAGATATTGATTTTATTTTGTACCATTTCTTTATCACATACCAGGATTTTCTAATTCCGCTATTGGGCGGGTTATTGCTGGATGCTTTTATCGGCGATCCACACCGTTTGCCACATCCCATCCGGCTGTTTGGCAGTATGATTGCCTGGTGTGACCGGCAGTTTAACCGGGGAAACCATCAAAAGAGGAATGGCGTACTTGTCGCTTCAGGATTGGTATTATTGGTCTTTCTATTTTTATTGGGGTTAGAACGGATACTCACTCCCTACCCTGCCGTCCTGCTTATCATCAACACCATTCTCTTTTTTTATGCGGTCAGCAACCGGAGCCTGATCTCCGAAGCGGTGAAAGTGGAAATACTGGTTGTGAAAGGTGATATTCCGGCAGCACGAAAGCAACTGGGCTGGATTGTGGGACGTGACACATCTCAACTTACAGCAAAACAGATCCGCACGGCAACACTCGAAACACTGGCCGAAAACCTCAGCGACGGGGTAATCGCGCCCCTGTTTTTCTATGCACTCGGCGGTATCCCTCTGATGATGGCATACAAGATGATAAATACCATGGACTCCATGATCGGGTATAAAAATGAGAAGTACCGCGATTTCGGATGGTTTGCCGCCCGCATCCTCGATGATGCAGCCAACTTTATTCCCGCCCGGCTTACAGCTTTATTAATGGTGCTGTTCCCACCTTCAGGACGTGGATTCCGCTTTATCCGCAAGTACGCCGGATGCCACTCAAGCCCCAACTCCGGTTATCCCGAATCGGCGCTGGCCGGAATTCTCAACTGCCGATTCGGCGGTCCAAACGTGTATCATGGCAAATTAGTAGAAAAACCCTATATAGGAGAGAACGACCGGGATCTCTCACACGCCGACGTGCTACGGGCCTGTTTCATCAATATACGGGTTACCCTGACAATGACGTTGATAATTATCCTGTTTCTCTTTTTCTGTATTGAATAATCTCACCGTTTAGTTACAAACTATTTGGTTTTATATTATTTTTCGTACCTTCGTCATATATATTTAAAACGAGGAATGAATATGACAAAATGGTCTTTTACTTTGGTTATTATGTATAGTAACCGGTTTAACAGTACTGGTTTCGAAGTGACAAAACCTGTACAGAGTATATCTGTATATATTTACTGAGAGAAATTGTATAACATTTTCCTGACATCAGGAAGATGATCCCAAATGAAATGAAAAGAAAAAAGAATATACTAACATGTCACAAAAGAAAAAAAGCAACCGGAATATATCTCTGATAGTTATATTGATCGCAATAGCCGGTCTGGTTCTCTATTTTTCACAAAAATCCGGCTCAGAGACCGAGGCAGGAACGCAATCCGAAACAATAGACATTCCATTCCGTAAGCAGGGAGAACTGTTCTTTACAAGCCCGCAGAATGGCGACACACTGGCAATGATCGATATTGAAGTGGCCGATAACGACCAATTACGGGCACGCGGATTGATGTACCGGCGTACCCTTCCGGAAAATGCAGGGATGCTGTTCATTCAAAGTATGGAAGAGATGCAGAGTTTCTGGATGAAAAACACTTACATCCCATTGGATATCCTTTTTGTAAATAGGGATAAAGAGATCGTGACCATCCACGCCAATACCACCCCGTTAAAAGAGTGGAATTATGCATCTACGAAGCCTGCAATCTATGTAGTGGAGGTAAATGCAGGTTTCTCAAACCGGCACGGTATTAACATCGGAGACAGGATAGAATTTGTTATCCCGAAATAACACCCTCCCTACCCCATTTCCTTACCGTCGGAATCATATTTTTTCTGTTTGGCTGTAATACACTCTATAACAATTATGTAGATATTGGTTGCCCTCATTTTTTATCCTTCATTTTCACATATTTTTCCAGCCACTGATCCTGTTCCCACAACAGATGCAGTACATTCTCCCGGGCAGCATACCCGTGGCTTTCCTTTGGCAGGAGTACCAGGCGGACAGGAGCACCAAAGCTCTTCAACGCCTGAAAGTAGCGCTCACTCTGCATCGTATGCGTACCGGAATTATTGTCACTCTCTCCATGGGTAAGCAATAGGGGTGTTTTCATCTTATCGGCATGCATAAAAGGAGACATGGCGTTATAAGTTTCAGGAGCCACCCAGTAGTTCCGTTCCTCTGCCTGGAAACCGAATGGCGTGAGAGTACGGTTGTACGCACCGCTACGGGCAATACCGGCAGCAAAGAGGTCAGAATGGGTCAACAGATTCGCCGTCATGAATGCGCCATAGGAATGTCCCCCTACAGCGACTCGCTCCCGGTCTATATATCCCAGCGCATCCACGGCATCTATCGCCGCTTTGGCATTGGCAACCAGTTGTTCCACAAAAGTGTCGTTCGGTTGATCATCACCCTCTCCCACGATAGGAAAGGCCGCATCATCCAGGATCGCATAGCCACGTGTCACCCAGTAAATAGGATTTCCATACGACAAGTAAGTAAATGAATTGGGGTTGGCTGTAGTTTGTCCCGCGCTGTTCCGGTCTTTATATTCGGTGGGATATGCCCACATGACCATCGGCAGTTTTTCCTTTTTCTCCCTGTCGTAACCGGCCGGCAAGTACAATGTACCGGTAAGCTCGACCCCGTCTTCACGTTTATAACTGATCACCTCCTTATAGACGTTCTCAATGCTCTTGAACGGATTTTCAAATGCAGTCAACGGTTCCGGTGCACGTTTATTCCTGATATTACGGATATAATAATTGGGATATTCAGTCGGTGACTCGATCCGGGTGATAATTATTCCTTTTTTACTATCGACAAACGTAACCAGTTCTTCAACCTTGTCGGTATAGGCAGACTGATAGATCCGTTTCTTTTGTAGTGTTCTCAGATCCAGTTCGTCTATAAACGGGAACTGTCCATCAGCAGTAAAACCGTCTGCAAAGAAATAGATCGAGTTTCCATCCATTTGCAGTGTATAGGTTCCCAAAGCATTCTTTGCTGTTTGCGGATAACCGGGGTCATCATACACGTTCTGGTAGTTCCGGTCGACAATGATACGAGGTTCCTGCTTGTTGTCCGAAGGATTGAAAACATACATCTTCTGATTTCGCGTATTCCACCAGTAATCACGGAGAATAGCATATTCATCGTTACCCCAGGTAATACCGGCATAACGGTTGATAGTTTTCACCAACGAACGGGGACTGCCGGTAAACGGAGCATCGAGTTGGAACACCTCGTCACGGAAATCGACTTTCACTTCCGGATCACCTTTATCAAGCGCTTCTGCCCAGTAGAGGGTCGAAGATTTATCGGCACGCCAGTTGATATTTCTTTTTCCCTGCTGAGTAGCCATAAAACCTATCGGCAGATTCTCCAGCAACGGTTGTTCGTTGAACTTCATCAAGAAATCCCCATCAGCCGTGTATATCTCAGCAATATTCGGAAAACTGTAATAAGGGACGGTATAGGAGAACGGACGGGAGAGCGTAGTCAACAAAAGATATTTTCCATCAGGGGAAAAGGATTGGCTTATATACATTCCAGCCTCTTTCCATCTTGTCTTCGAACCATCGAACCCCACCTTATAGAGTTCCGATGTCATCAGCGTTTCGAAATTGGCCTCATCGACCGGATTCTTCAGCAAATCCTGATAAGTCCGGTTTTGAGATATCTGCCCATCACTGACCGAAACAATTGGCCCTTCCGGTAAAGCCTTTTGGGTATCAATCAATTCGGGGCGGTTTTCGGGAAGCATCCTGACAAGCAATCCGGAACCATCGTTAAACCAACTGTATGGAAATCCTGCATTAGCATTCACAACGGCATCCGTCACTCTTCCCGCCTGCAAGGTCTTCAAGTCGGCAATCCATAGTTCAACTCCGTTTTCTACCGTATTGGTAAATGCAAGCTTTGTCTCATCAGGCGAAAAAGATATGTATGCAATAAGAGGTTCAGAAGGTAAACCTTCTATTTGCCTCACTTCTTTCTCTTTCGTTTTTTTATAACGTATATTATTAGAATAGGTTACCGTACTCGATATATTGGCATCGGGGTTAATACGCAGGCCTGCAAGTCTCACTTCAGGCTGGTTCAGGTCAGACAGCGTTTTGAACGTATTCCGGTACAGGAACAGCATCTGCCCGCCTTTGCTGTCCATATTGACTGAAGGCGCTCTTTCTATATCGACCAATTCCAGAATTTCGGCCGGTGGTACCTGATAGGTGATATTTTCCTGTGATTCAACAAACCGGGGTGCCATAAGCAGAACAAATAAAATAATACAAATTCGTTTCATGGTGCATATGTTTTTTATTAATCATAGTTTATATTTGTAGAATATCAGAGGTGCCTCGGAATAGTTCAAGCAAGCTTGGTTTTTCTCTCGGCTTTCATTATATTTTATGAAAAACAGAAGCAGAAGCCTGTGCCGTGGGCATCACCAGCATATCGTTGACATTCACATGCGGAGGGCGTGAAACAGCAAACCATATACACTCCGCAATATCATCGGCCACTAAACATTCATAACCCTCATACACCTTATCGGCCCGACTCTTATCGCCATGAAAACGCACGATGGAGAATTCCGTTTCCACGGCGCCGGGGCAGATCTGTGTCACTTTTATATTATAAGGGAGAAGATCAAAACGTATCCCTTTGGTCAATGCATCCACCGCATGCTTGGTGGCACAATAGACATTTCCGTTGGGATACACCTCTTTTCCGGCAATGGAGCCGATGTTGACGATATGGCCTTTTTTGCGGGCAATCATTCCCTGCGAAACGAAACGGGTAACATAGAGCAATCCTTTTACGTTGGTATCGATCATCCGGTTCCAATCAACACTGTCTCCCTGTTGCACCGGTTCAAAACCTGCTGCCAAACCTGCATTATTCACCAATACACCTATATTTTGCCATTCCGGCGGCAGACCTTTCAGGGCAGTATTTACTTCCTCTTCATCACGTACATCGAAACAGAGAGTCAATACATGGGAACCGTTCGCTTCGAGTTTATTCTTCAATACAGCCAATCTCTCCTGCCGCCTGCCGGTAATTATCACACCAAAACCATTTTCGGCAAGCTTAAGGGCTGTAGCTTCCCCTATTCCGGAAGTTGCCCCAGTAACCAATGCTATTTTTTCCATAAAATTTAATTTCAGATTCAGCACCAAGAATCAAGACTGCGGATTTGGGATGTTGGATTGGAAATCTGGAAGTATCCCATTCATCCCATTCACATACCTACTCTTCTTATTTCTAACCTCTCCATAAATAACATCAAAATTAGTACAAAAAAACCACACAAACCCCATTTTGATAAACAAAAAGCGTACTTTTACGTTATCAAAAAACAAGATCATATCACTAAAGTATCACCTATGGAGGAACATTTTATTACGGTGAAAACATTCACTTTTGCTTCCGATGTACCCATCGTACAGACATTCATGGAAATGAGAGGGATTGAAATCTATATGAAAAACCTCACACTCAACAGATTGACATATCCTCTCGGAGATATAGAGATGCAGGTGAAAAGCTCCGATTATGAAAGCGCAAAAGAAGCTTTGATCGAAGGTGGATTTGCAAAACCGGAAGATTTTGTATAACTTTCCGTAATCCTCATCTCAAAGGGTTCAGTGTTTCCAGGATTGAATAATACAATTATATATACTTCATAAAATTTCCCATGTCAATAGAGCAAGAAAAAAAAGAAATACGGTATAAATATATCCTTATCGGGTTTCTCGTCTTTTTGGGACTGATCATTTTCAGGCACACACGTCCCTATATGAGTGGTTTCCTGGGTGCAGCCACCTTGTATGTACTGGTAAACGGGCAACAGAAATTTTTCACACAAAAACTTAAATTCAAAAAGTCGATCAGTGCATTGCTCATCGTGTTGGAGGTACTGTTCTTCATCCTTATCCCCCTTACCGGACTCACTTTTCTGGTAATTGATACGGTTTCAGGAATCTCGATCAATCCCGAAGCAATTCTGAGACAGTTTAACGAATTGGTCGACGCCATGGAAGAAAGGCTTGGTTTTAATATATTCACCCCTGAAAATCTGGCTGCTTTACCGAGAGCCGGATCCAATATTCTGCAAATGCTTGGGAACAGTGTTTATTCATTTGTGATCAATGTAGTGGTGATTCTTTTCGTGTTGTATTACATGCTTTTCAACAATAACGAGTTTGAAACAGCTATCAGGGAAGTGTTGCCATTCAAGGAAGAGAATAAGCAGATCCTGGCAGAAGAGACCCGTATGATTATTCAGGCAAATGCCGTTGGAATCCCACTTCTGGCAATTATCCAGGGATTTTTCGCCTATATGGGCTATCTCTTCTTCGGCATAGACAGTGCGATTCTATATGCCGTTCTTACCGCTTTCTCCACTATACTACCCATTGTAGGTACCATGATTGTCTGGGTTCCATTAGGAATCACCCTGCTGTTAGCCGGCGATTACGTAAACGGTATCGCGTTACTTATCTATGGTCTGTTCATTATTGGAGGTGTTGATAATGTAGCCCGTTTCCTCCTACAAAAACAATTAGCAGATATCCATCCGTTAATCACCGTATTCGGGGTACTTATCGGGATTCCTATGTTCGGGTTTTGGGGAGTTATATTTGGCCCCCTGTTGTTATCGCTTTTCATTCTGTTCTTTAACATGTACCGTCATGAATATATACCGGGATCAAAAGCAGAACCTAGGGTCACTACACGCATAAAAGCAAGGAAAGTGAAAATTCCGATGTATGATTCGGCCAAACCCAAAAAGAGAAAGGGAGATACACCCGAGGTTAATTGATCCAATTACCAAAACCAATTACCAATTACCAATTACCAATTATGAATTGTCAATCGACATAACGAAACCATAAAATCAACAAATTATTCTTTGGCACTGTTTTTGCAAAATCATATTGAACGGTCATATAAATGAGCAATTATTTTTATATATGACCGTCAAAAAATTTTATTTGATTTAAAATAAAAGACTATATTTGTAGTCGATACACAGCTAAAGAAGGAACGTTTTCATTAAGCTATATGAGTAAAGTCAAACTTGTTTGAACTTTACCATAGCGAGAAAACGACTAATAGAATTGAAACAAGAATATATGGATAGCAACTTTTCACAACGAGTCAGGGACATCATGGCTTACAGCCGTGAAGAAGCGGGAAGGCTCCAGAACAACTATATAGGGCCTGAACATCTTATGCTCGGCATCCTTCGCGATGGCGACGGCTTAGCTATTCAGGTACTCCAGGATTTCGATATAGATTTACATGTATTGAAAGATTATATCGACTCACATGTGCGTGCCACGCAGGAGCCTTATGATGGGACTAATGAACTCGTGATTAACAAGAATACGGAAAAAGCATTAAAAATGAGTATTCTGGAAGCGCGTCTTACCAAAAGCAGGGAAACCGATTCCGAACATATTTTGTTGGCGTTGCTGAAAGAAAAAAGTACTCTGATCAATGATATCCTCACACAATTTCAACTCGATTATTCAAGTGCATTTCTCTATATAAAGAGTATTCTTGATAACCGGACCGAAGATGGAGATAGTGAGCTGCCCTCTGCAGGAGCAAACTTCACCGACGATGATGATGATGACGCGAATGAAAAGTATCCGTTCAATCCGGCAGGGGGACAAGGTTCCTCTTCACAGACAAAAAGCAGTGGATCCGATACGCCGGTACTCGATAATTTCGGAACAGATATCACCCGTGCTGCATTGGAGAATCGCCTCGATCCAGTAGTAGGACGTGAGAAAGAGATTGAGCGTATTGCACAAATACTCAGCCGTCGCAAGAAAAACAATCCGGTACTCATCGGTGATCCCGGTGTGGGTAAATCGGCTATTGTGGACGGACTTGCCCTGCGTATCACGCAGAAGAAAGTCTCCAGGGCGCTATTCGACAAGCGGGTGATCGCACTTGATATGGCGTCAATCGTTGCGGGAACCAAATATCGTGGCCAGTTCGAAGAGCGTATTAAGGCAATATTGAACGAACTCTCAAAAAATCCGAATATCATCCTCTTCATCGATGAAATCCATACTATCGTAGGTGCCGGTGGTGCTGCCGGATCACTGGATGCCGCAAATATGCTGAAGCCGGCGCTGGCAAGGGGTGAGATACAATGTATAGGAGCTACTACCCTCGATGAATATAGGAAAAATATTGAGAAAGACGGTGCTTTGGAACGCCGATTCCAAAAAGTGATCGTAGATCCCACTACTCCCGAAGAAACGCTGCAGATACTGCGTAATATCAAGGAGCGATATGAAGAACATCACAATGTGCGCTATACCGACGAAGCACTACAGGCGTGCGTGAAACTAACGGACCGTTATGTTTCTGACCGGACTTTCCCCGACAAAGCGATCGATGCACTCGATGAAGCCGGTGCCCGGGTACATATTTCCAATATAGTGATACCAAAGACCATCGAACAACTCGAAGAGGAGTTGAAAGAGGTGGAACAGCAGAAAACCGACGCGGTAAAAGCGCAGAAATATGAGCTGGCAGCCAGCTATCGCGACAAACAACGCCAGTTGTTGTTGGCGCTTGAAGCGGAAGAGGAGCGCTGGCAAAAAGAGATCAAGGAAAAGCCGGAAATCGTGGATGAAGAAAAGATCGCCGAAGTGGTGGCAATGATCTCGGGTGTTCCGGTACAACGCATTGCACAGGCTGAAGGCCAGCGATTACTGGAAATGCGTGATGAGCTGAAGAGCAAGGTGATTGGCCAGGATGAAGCGGTGGACAAAATCGTGAAAGCCATCCAGCGGAACCGGGTAGGATTGAAAGATCCCAACAAACCCATCGGTACCTTTATGTTCCTCGGCCCTACAGGTGTAGGTAAAACCCATTTGGCAAAAAAACTGGCAGAGTTCCTGTTCGACTCATCCGAAAACCTTATCCGCATCGATATGAGCGAATACATGGAAAAATTCAATGTATCGCGTCTTGTGGGTGCGCCTCCGGGATATGTGGGATATGAAGAAGGCGGGCAACTGACCGAGAAAGTACGTCGTAGACCCTACTCTGTAGTACTGCTCGACGAGATTGAAAAAGCGCATCCCGACGTATTCAATATCCTGCTTCAGATTCTGGACGAAGGGCATGTGACCGACAGCCTTGGACGGAAGATCGATTTCAAGAATACAATCCTGATCATGACCTCCAATATCGGAACACGTCAGTTGAAAGATTTCGGCCGTGGTATCGGATTCAATACCAATCAGGATATAACCGATGCCGAGTATTCGCGCAACATCATCCAGAAGGCATTGAACAAAGCATTTGCTCCCGAATTTCTGAACAGGGTTGACGATATCGTGATGTTCGACCAGCTGAGCAAAGAGTCGATCTACAAGATCATCGACCTCGAGTTGAAAGGGCTTTACAAACGTATCGGAGACCTCGGATACAATGTTGTCCTCTCTGAACCGGCAAAGGAATTCATTGCCAACAAAGGATATGATGTACAGTTCGGAGCACGTCCGCTTAAACGCGCCATCCAGAAATACATCGAAGACGAAATGGCTGAGATGATTATCCGTACCGGCATGAAAGAAGGCGAAACCGTTCTGGTTGATTTTGACGATGAAAACCAGAAAGTGATAATGAAAGTAAAAGAAAAAGTGGAATAATAAATTCCACTTTTTTTAATCAACTTAACGCAGTTTAATCACTTCGCTTCCCGCCAGTAAAAACGCTCCGGTACCATACACCTCCCAACTGTTTTCATCAAAGTTCTTTCGGGGATCTGCCCCGATGGGCTGTACCCATCCTACACGACCCTCTTCATTCACACAATTATTCAAAGCCTCCCAGCATTTCTCAATGGCAGGTTTATAGGTCTTACTATCCAATAAACCATTATTTACCCCCCAGGCAAACGCATAACAGAAAAATCCTGAACCACTCACTTCCCCACCCGGATAGGAATCCGGATCAAGCAAACTGGCTCTCCATAATCCATCCTCTTGCTGGAGAGACAATACACGTCCTGCCATTTCCTTGAATAGCTGTTCATAGAAAGGTCGCTCCGGATAATCCTCCGGTAATTCCTCCAGAAGCCGTGCCAGACCTCCCATGACCCAACCATTACCACGGGACCAGAAAATACGTTGCCCATTTGCTTCCCAGCGATCGGTTGTATCCCCTTTTATGACATAATTCAAATCACGGGCAAAAAGTTTCTCATCCTTATTATACAACAAATCATAACATTCTTTGAAATATTGATCATTATATTGATAATAGGTCGGATCATTTAACGTCGTTCCTAATTTCGCTAATACCGGCGGAGCCATAAACAAGGCATCGCACCACCACCATTTGATTACCTGAATTCCCTTATACGGATAGGGATTCTCAAATAAAATCGCAAGAGTGTCAATGGTAGGCTGAATCATCTCCTGGTGTTTTTCAATCCTGTACAAATCTATATAAGTCTGACAAATGGCAATATCATCTGCATGATACCAGCGTTTATATGGCCGCCATTGGGTGGAATCATTTCCCATCGCCATCATTGCATCGTAGATTGTCTGCGATTTTGTTGTCTCCCAGGCGGCAAATAGCCCGGCATAAAAAGCTCCGTTCGTCCAGTCATTCGGGGCATGGCGTGGATTTTTAATTTGCCACTCAGCCACTTTGTTCATTGTCTGCCTGATCGTCCCAGGGGCAAAAACAGAATCTGCCTTATGCATACTACAAGATAGGAATAATAATATCCCTGCAATAAAAAAAAGAATTTTCTTCATTTTTGGTTAGTTTTTATTTGAGTGTTTACCTAAGTTTCTCTTATCTTATGATTGCAACTAAAAGCCTTCACTAAAGTTAGTCGTTTTGAGTCACCTTCGCTCCTCGATTGTTAATTGAGTCACCTTCATTCCTCGATTTTCAATTGAGTCGCCTTCGCTCCTCGATTTTCAATTCTCGCTATGGCATAGTACAAGCAAGCTTGTACTATGCTCATTTGGATAAATAACTATTGCTCGGCAATGTTCCAAGCGAGCTTGACATTGCCCTCGCTTAACCGTTATTTTAGCTTAACGAAAACGTTCGCTTTAGTCACATATATTTGTGTAATAATATGCATGGCCATTTCAAGGAATAAACTTCAGATAGACTTTTCCCCTTAATGGTTCAGCATGTCCGGAACTCAAAAAATAATTCTGCCGGCTCTGCGGCCCAAGTTCTTTAGCCTGTTTGAATTTCGTTCCAACCGGGCTGATTGCGTTGAGTATGGACAGCTGCCCATCCGGGAACACTCCGAGTGTATTATCGTTATTACGCTTCACCGGATTGTCCGGAGTGAACAAATGGAGAAACAAATCTTCAGAAGCTGCCACTATCCGCAGGATCCCTTCATCCGTGGCAAGGTCTGCCGCATACAGGTTAGAATGAAACCCTTTAAATTCAGGATATTCCCATGACTCTCCGGTAATGGTATTGTTATACTCTTTTTCCCAGATATTGAAAGAGACTCCTTTCATCCTGTTTTTCCAAACCCTGTAAGGCCCGTTCCCCAGCCATTTGACATGTTTTACTTTATCTTCCGGATAATCAAATGTGATCCCTATGTGATCATGATAACCTCCCACATCAAATGAATAGTCAATCTCAATCCATCCCGAAGGTAGCAATGATAACGTAATCACATTTCGCCTACCCGGCCGGCTGCTGTTTTCATCCCTAAAACTCAGTCGTATTTTCTCCAGATTATCCTCCACAACTTTATCCAGTTCATCCAGGGCCATATTTCCGTTAGTATACCTGGGTCCATTTGTAAGGGACAATCGTTGTCCATTGCTCTCAATCTGGCGGATAATTCCACTCGTTCGATCTATTACAAGCCTGACATCTTTACTACTCAATATAATTTCGCCATTCTGCTCCTCCTGCTTAACAATACTATTCTCTCTTTCAATTAATCTCAAGGCATACCGGGAGGCAGGAGTAATTGTTCTCGTCCAGGTATGAATCTCCCTGCCATATATATCGGTAGCGGTCAAAGACAAAGCGTCATAATCGGAAATATCCTCCGGGAGCGAAACTTTTATCAGCCCATTAAATCCCGGAGGGATATCTGCCACGGAAACATCCGTCTCCAGTTCGTTCTTTACACCGGCAAGATAATCGAAATTGATCCATTTTGCCGTAAAGCTACATTGATTCAGGTTTGTAAAATGGTAACGATTCTGTACCCTGAAAACACCATCGAACGAAGGAGGCAGGAATGTGGTCCCCTCCAGGTAGACGGGCGACCAAATCTCTTTGATAGTATAGAAACTACCCTCTTTTTCACGAAAAGGCCCTACAATACCATCAGCAGCATGGTTGCCATCGGTATCTATCTCGTTATCCCTATCACTTCGAACCACACCTTGATCTACCAGATCCCACAAAAATCCACCGGCACCCAAAGGATTGAATTGAATAAGGTTCCAGAAATCATCCAATCCTGCACCATGCCCACCGTCATATAATCCATGCATAAACTCCGTCGGAAAAAACAATTTATTCCCATTGAACAAAAAATTGGTTCCTACCCCGTATGCAGGATAGTGATAGGTATTGGTATATTCTTCCTCCAACCAGGGGTGGAAAACATGCCTCTTTTGAATATCGAATTTAGGATATTCCGGCACCAAATCGAAATTAAATCCTCCCTCATTGCCATTTGCCCACATTACAATACTCGGATGATTCACATCCCTGACTACTAATTCCCGGACGAGTTTCTTCCCAACTTCAGTGTCATACATGGACTGCCAACCGGTAAGCTCATCAATGACATACAGTCCCAAGGAATCACATATATCAAGAAAATGCCGGTCGGGAGGGTAATGCGACATTCTGACAGCATTCATGTTCATCTCCTTTATCAGAAGGGCATCCATTAAACTGATGGAATAGCTGGTAGCCCTGCCTGTGGTAGGCCAGTGTGTATGCCTGTTGACTCCTTTAAACTTTATCCTGCTCCCGTTTATATAGAAACCATCACCCGGACGCAACTCTGCAGTGCGAAAACCAAATTTTTCTGTAATATTGTGTACGTTTTTTCCATTCTTAATCAAAGATACTTCTACCTGGTATCTGTTCGGAAACTCGGATGACCACAATTTAGGATTATCAAATTCTGCGGATAAACGGGTTATGCCGGATTTGTCCGTATTAGCAGTGATGGCATTCCCAAATAATTTACCCTCCAGCGTTTTTACCTGAGCCGTTACCTGCGCATTCCCTATATTATCGCTAAGGAAAACATCCATTTGAAAAATTCCATCACATCGGGCATCAATGGCAACCCGGTCAATATGCTCCTTCGGGAGCACCTCTAACCATACCGGGCGGTATATTCCTCCATATACCCAGAAATCGGACTTTCGTTCAGCATTTTCTACAGACTCATTCGAAGATGATTTGTGAACAGTAACCTCCAGAAGATTATCTTCACCAAATTTCAGTAAATCTGTAATATCATATTTAAAACAATAAAAACCTCCTTGGTGAATTTCTCCGGCAACTTGCCCGTTTACCTTCACCTCGGTATCTGTCATCACACCTTCAAATACGATATTAATTTGTTTCCCTTTCCATATCTCGGGTAACACAAATGAATGGCGATACAGGCCAGTCTCATTGATGCGTTCCTTATCATGTCCATAAGTAAACTGGCCAAAACCTTCGAACTCCCAATTAGAGGGAACCGGGATCTTAGCCCATTCCCCGCTTTTGCGTCCTGCCGTACAGAAAAAATCCCATAAGACGGTATTGTCACTTCCCGTACCGGACAGATACAGGGATTCTGTCTGCTGTCCATAAGACAAAAAAGTCAGTAAACTTACACACAATAAAATGATCTTCTTCATACGATTAAAAATTTAGACATAAAAATCATGATACGAGATTTAGGATGTACGAGCCCGTTTCATAATACGAAAATATATAAAATCTTAGACCACAGAATGAAAAATCCAATAATTTTTTACTCTGTGGTCTAACATATAACTACTATTTATACAAGCTATTCTGTACTAAATTAGGATTAGCATCCAATTCATTCTGAGGAACGGGAAAAACATAATGTTTCTCTTCTACTTTGTATTTTTTAATTCGTGTAGTCATCAGATTCATCCGTTTCATATCAAACCACACATGACCTTCCTGGCATAATTCCCATAACCTCTCCTGGAAAATGGCTTCCCGAAGCGTTTCCTTGGTATAATCAGACGCTTTTAAAAGAGGAAGACCGGCTCTCGCCCGTACACGGTTAATTCCGTACAACGCATTTTCAGTGGGGCCATTCAATTCATTCTCAGCTTCAGAATGCATCAATAACAGATCTGAGAATCTGGTTATATAATGATTCAGGGCATAATCTGCCGTACCGTTACCAACATCTGTCCTGTCGATATATTTATTATAGTGAGGGATTGCTATACTTTCCGGATATGTATAAGTTCTGTCCGGATTGTTTATCCCTTGGTAAGAAAGGACAAAAGTTTTACTCCTTCGTTTATCTGTTGTCGCCATACTGTTGAAAAACTCTGTTTCTACAGTAAGTGACGACCATCCATCCAACTTAATCTGGTCACCGCTTCTGATGCCCGTAAAAGTGGGCCAGTCCCAACCTTGTGACATAAAACTTTCATACTCCACACTGAAAATATACTCGGAACCGTGTTCATTCTCTAACAAGAAGACTCTTTCATAATCTTGTTCCAGGTCATAACCATAAGCACTGTTATCAATGGCCGATTTCGCTTCCTGTGCCGCCTTACTCCAATATTCCGATTTATTCCAGGGTTTCCCCGCATATGACAAATAGGCTTTGGCTAACATGGTCTGCGCTGCCCCTGCAGTGGCCCTTCCCACATCCGCACCGCTATTCTTCGGGTTCAGATTATTTTTGGCATATTCAAAATCATCAAAAATAAGTGTCCAGACGGCTTCACTTGTTCCCTCATTTGAACTTTCAATTTCAGCCATATTCTCTTCTGTTTTGAGAGGCACGTTCTCAAAGAAACGGATCAGATAAAGATAAGCAAGTCCACGGAGAAAACGTGTCTCACCAATTATCTTCTCTTTTAAACCGGGAGTTTTGAACTCGATATTGTCCAGATAAGTAAGCACTGTATTTGCCCGATTGATAGTAACGTATAATTGAGACCATATTTGGTAAAATCCGGTAGAACTGGTTGTCCATGTAAACTGATCCATTTCCGTACGCCAGGCTTCACCGGAAAAGTTATTCCATGTTGCTTCCCCGGGATATTCCGCAGCCAGTATGATCTGACGCTGAAAAGCATTGCTGTGACGCAAAGTATTATAGACAGAGATCAAGGCTGCCTTGGCATCCTCCTCGGTTTTATAAAAATTGATCGGGGTAATATTGCTGTACACTTTCTCTTCCAGAAAACTGTCATGACAACCATTCAAACATAATAGAATGGCGACTAAGGCGAATATTGCTTGTTTAACCTTCATAATAATCACACTTTAATAATTAGTAAATCAGAATGATATATTCACTCCAAACAGCACCGCCTTAGCAGACGGATATGCATTATAATCCACTCCTAACTGAAGATTACTATTCCCCTGGGAGTTCACTTCCGGGTCAAAACCACTATAATTGGTAATGGTAAACAAATTTTGGCCGGTTACGTAAAGACGGAGAGAATTCATAAATCTGACATTCCCGAATGTATAACCCAACGTCATTGTTTTAACCCTCATATAACTGCCATCCTCTATCAACCAGTCTGATTGCAACAACAGCGGATCAACAGTCACGCGTGCTCTTGGAACACTTGTATTTGTATTGGTGGGTGTCCAGCGATTTAGGATCTCCCTGCGCTGATTTCCCCAGGGACCTGAAATATTCGTTTCTGCACGTTGGATGTTAATGATGTCATTACCATACGATCCCTGCAGGTATACCGAGAAGTCAAATCCTTTAAAAGAAAAGTTATTGGTCCAGCCATAGATAAAATCGGGATTTGGATCCCCCACAATCATGCGGTCGTCGGTATAATTGATCTTTCCATCTCCATTTTTATCGACGAAGCGGGCGTCACCCAACTTGTCATTAGCCGAAGAGCGTGGACCGGCCTCCAATTGTGCCTGATCCTGAAATACGCCATCATATTTCAACAGATTCCATACACCTACCGGTAACCCGGGTTCTAGCCAGCTTCCGTTTACTTTCAAGTGTCCGGATAGGGTTCCCTGCGTACTGGGGGTATATCCTGGTATTTCCAACACTTTATTCCGGTTTCTCGACCAGTTCATTTGGGTGTTCCATTTGAATTCCCCGGTGAAGACGTCTGCTCCTAAAGTTATCTCCAATCCTTTATTCTCCAGACTTCCGATGTTTTTAAATATCGAACCAAATCCAACCGAACTTGGGGTACTGATATTCCACAATAAATCAGTGGTCTTTTTGTAATAATAATCTACAACCAGAGACAACCTGTTATTAAATAATCCTATATCCAATCCTACATCTGTAGAGGCTGTTGTTTCCCATTTTAAATCGGGATTCGGAATATTATTAGGACCTACACCTGAATTCAACACACCTCCTAAGGCATAATTCATGGTTCCAAGCATAGCCAACGATTTATAATTGTCTATATTCTGATTACCTGTCTTTCCATAACTCGCTCTTACTTTAAGATTAGATAACCAATCCACTTCCCTCAGGAATGCTTCTTCAGAAGCTCTCCAGGCCACCGCAAAAGAAGGGAAGAAAGACCATTTATTATTCGCTCCGAATTTAGAACTACCGTCGGCACGTGCCGTCAATGTAAACAGATACCGGTCTTTATAAATATAATTCAACCGGCCCAAATAGGATGCCAATTGGTTTTGCGACCTGTTTGATCCGGGTTGTCCATAGGTGGTTCCGGCTCCTAAGTTATTGGCTAAATACAAATCTGTGGAATAACCGGTTGAAGATGCTTCAAAATGTTTGTAATGGAAGATTTGCCAGGTATAACCACCCACCACATTAAATGAATGATCTCCCAATACTTTGTTATAAGTCAGGATATTTTCATTCAGGTAAGATACATCTTTACGATACCTCTGATTTGCTTCCCCATTTTTGGAATTTCCCCTATGTGTCTGTTTAGGCCAGTAAAAAGCCCTGTTGGCTGTGGACAAATCTGCCCCAAAAGTAATTTTCAGAGTCAGGTCCTTCATAATCTCCCAGTTTGCATCGACAGAACCCAGGAAACGATCTATTTCCTGATTATCCTTATAATGATTGACCGTAGCAACAGGATTATTACTGGGGGTACCTCCCGGGGTAGGATTTGTCATCGTATAATTACCATCTGCATCATAGATAGGCACGGATGCGGGCATCACAACGGCGCCATGCACAACGCCACCTGTACCGCCACCTCCGTCACCTTCGGAAGGCATTCCATTTGCCCAACTGTGACTGGCCGTGATATTGGTACTGACCGTCAGACTCGGCACTATTTTAATATCCAGGTTGGAACGGAAAGAGGCGCGGTTGAAATTACTGTTTTTAATAATCCCATCCTGACCGAAATAGCCTCCCCCGACAGAATAACGAATTCCATCATTACCACCGACTACACTGAGATTATAATTTTGAGTGGGAGCGCTGGTAAATACCTCATCCTGATAATCAACACCTTCACCTAAAGCAGAGATGTCAGGGAAATAATAAGGATTATTCGGATTGGGAAATACAGGACTTTGCCCGTCGTTAGCCCTTGCTTCATTTACTAAAGTGGCATATTCCCGGGCATTCATCATATCAAGTTTTTTAGCTACGGTTTGCACTCCATGATAAGCATCCAAAGTAACACGTGGCCTTCCTATATCTCCTCTTTTTGTTGTAATCAAAACTACACCATTGGCGCCTCGGGCACCATAGATTGCCGTCGCCGATGCGTCTTTCAATATTTCTATAGAAGCAATATCCGCCGTATTTAATGTAGCCAGCGGATTCTGTGCTGTACCGTTACCTCCTGCTGAACCTCCTGCTGAGACGGGAAAACCATCCACAACATACAGAGGTTCATTGCTACTACTTAACGAGTTACCTCCACGAACGCGGATCAGAACCCTGCCACCCGGAGCTGAAGAGGCTTGTGACACCTGCACTCCGGCTGCTTTACCCTGGATAGCCTGGTCAAGCGAGGTAACAGGCGAACGCTGTATATCTTCCGATTTAATGGATGATACTGAACCTGTCAAGTCCCGTTTTCTCATTGTCCCATAGCCCACAACCACAATTTCATCCAGTGTTTTTGAATCCTCCTGTAAAACAATATTGACGGAATTCCTTCCCGTCGAGTTGACCTCCTGTACCAGATAACCGATATAAGAAATCTGAATTACAGCATTGTTTTCTACGGTCAATGTAAAATCCCCATCTATATTGGTTACGGTTCCGTTGGTTGTTCCTTTTTCAACAATATTTGCTCCGATCACAGGGTCGCCGTTTTCATCCAGCACCTTTCCGGTTACTGTTTTTCGTCCTGCCTGCCTGACATCTGATTGATCAATAGCATCTTTCTTCGACAAGATTATTTGATAACCTTGTATTTCATAGTTTATACCCTTATCCTTCAATACAGATGACAATACATTTGTAATCGGCTGATTTCTTTCATTCACCGAAATCCGTTCTTTATCATTGATTTCGGTGTTGTCATACATAAATGTATAGGGATAGTTTTTCTCGATATAAGAGAAAAATTCTCTTAGACTTATGTTATTCAATTTAACATCAACACGTTGCATATTATCGGCATGCACATTGGTTAACAGAAAGAATAACAAAAAGGATAATAATACCTTTTTACACATGATAAATATGATTTAAATTAGTTGAATTGTTTTTTTACTTAAATTTGTAATTCTAAACGATCAAAAATCATGTGATGCCTATCGATAAATAATCGATAGCACAAAGAAATGAATGAGTAATGATGTTTAGTTTAAAAGCATGAGGAATGCCCGTTCTTCGTGCTTTTTCTTTTTGGTAATTCTCTATCTTAGACGAATAGTCACCTCCTTTCCTTCTATTTTATAAGCAATTGGGGTCATTTTATTCAATAATCCCAACAACTCTTTCATTGATTCGGTTTTAACAACAAATGTATAACGTGAATCAGGATTCGCATTCTCAAGGGTAATATCCACTCCATACCAGCGCTCCAATTTTTTTACAACTTCATAAATATTGTTGTCATACACCTTCAGTATGTTATTCGTCCATAGTTTGGTTATGCCAGTGTCATCGGCAACAATACTGCAACTCAGGTCTGCTTTCGAAACACGTCCCATCTGGTTAGGTTGCAACTGTGCCAAGACAACTCCATTTTTATTATTGAAGAGTGACACCAATCCGCTCTCAAGTGAAACCGCTATATCTGGATCTGTATCATAAGCAGAAACATTAAAACTTGTACCATGCACCTGCACGCTCACGTCTCCCGATTGAACAATAAATACCTTACGGGGATCTTTTGTCACTTCAAAGAAAGCTTCTCCCTGCAAATGGACCCTACGTTGACGGGATTGAGTAAAATAGGTTAGTGTGGAACCGGAATTTAACCATACCCTCGAAGAATCGGGAAGGGTAAGCTGTGCTTTTTCACCCAAAGGGGCATAAGCTGTAAACTGTGTAGACTCCCCTCTTCCGCTATTAAACAGCAATGAGAGAGCCACCCCAAAAAGCAAGGCAATACAAGCTGTTAAACTGATATATTTAATCAATATTTGTTTTGAATATAATGCGGTTGTAACCGGAAAATCTATCATTCCCCGGATCTTCGTCCACACCTGTTCCTTATCCGGTAATGAGAGCGGAGTCCCCTCCTTAAGGAAGCTCCATTCTTTTTCGAGGGAACGAAAGAGGGAACGATGTTCAGCGCTTTCAGCAAGCCATTCATCCACTTCCGCCTTTTCCCAAGGAAGTGCTTTTCCACTCAGGTAGGCGGCAATTTGCTCATAGGGTACTTTCATCTCTTTTTATATCATTTATAATAGAGACCCTTAAGAAGTAAAATACCCCTAAAGCAAATTTATTTTATTTAAGGCAAAAAATATGTTTTATAACACATCCCTCATTCTAAAGCAGAAGCAACCTGTTTTCGAATTCGTTTCAGAGCGATGGACATCTGGGTTTCTACTGTTTTTACCGAGATATGATAATGATCTGCAATCTGTTGATAAGTAAACTTCCGTTCTTTATTCAGGATAAAAATAGCCCTGCATTTTTCCGGTAATTGATCAACTGCTTTCTTCAATATGGCAGAGAATTCTTCCATATCATAGCAATCAGGACTTGTTTCTGCCATTTCTTTCTCCTCTATCCATTTATTGAGCAAAACAACCCTTTTCTCCTTGTTCCGCAAATAGTTCAGCATCCGGTTACGGGCTGCATTATAAAGATAGGTTTTCAGATATTGGATTTCCAAATATTCTTTATTTTCCCACAAACTGACAAAAACATCCTGTACCACATCTTCAATAGCCGCTACATCCCTAGTATAATAATTCAGAAACAGACATACCGGCTCAAAATATAGATCATATATAATCCGGAAAGAGGATGTATCTATCTTGTATATAGGGTATTGAGACTTCATTGACATATTAGTTTCGGATGCAAATTTAAGCTTTTTAAATAAAAAACCAATCATTTACTGTTTTTTTGCATTTCTTCCATAAGGTTACACATCTTTCGTCCCATATAGTATTTACTATTACACGCCACAATGCTTAACTAATTGATAACCGGCATATATAAATTACAATAAGCCCCAAAAGTTTTACAAAACTTTTGGGGCTCTACTTATAATATATCTTCTTAATTAACAGAAAGCTATAATCATTTGCTTAACTCCATCCCGGATTTTGGTTTCCTTCCAGCAAAGGATTAGCTTGCATTTCACTTAACGGGATCGGCCATAGCAGGGCATGCTCGGGTATAGCACCTACGCGGGTACTTCCTTCCGGTTTGTTCTGGATAGCTGCCGTTGCAAGCGGAACCCATCTCAGCGTGCCCGACTGCATTCCATCGGCCTCGGGATAGAGACGGGTACGGCGAATATCGTCCCAGATCTTGAATTCCAACGGGAACTCGTGGAAGCGCTCGGTCAGGATAGATTGGATCAACGCGTCGCCACTGGCGGTTTCGTTGGCCAACCCGGCACGTGTACGTACCTGGTTGAGGTAGCCCCTGGCATCGCCTTCGTTGCCTGTCCGTGCAAGTCCTTCAGCAGCAATCAACAGCACTTCCGCATAGCGGAACGTGGGCATGTTATAGTCGCCGTTACGCCCGTTAATCAACGATCCCTCATCGAACCACGCCCAGTTCCCGGCATAATTCAGCTCGAAATCTTCTCCGTCGGGCGAAGTATATTCCCAGAAGAAAAACTGTTTCTCCTGTCCGCGGATATCGGAAGGATGATAGCTGTTAAGCAACATATCGCAAGGCAGGTAGGCATTGTATAAAACGTCGCCTCCCGGCTTGAAAATACCCCACTGGAAAGCATCGGTTTCGATGGACCGTACTGCATAAGAATTACCCACGTTAAAGCTGGTCTGATTAAACTCCTTGGCGAAGATGATCTCGTTCGAATCTTTCGTTGTCTTGATGATATTATACGCCGAGTTAAGATCATTGGTCGTTCCACTCGGGTGGATCAAGGCGTGCTGCCCACCATTAATCACGTTGAGGGCCATGTTGGCCGCCTTGGTATAATACTCGTTCCCGCCGTTAACCGGAGCACCGGCCCATTGCAGGTAAACATTAGCCAACAAGGTTTGGGCCATTGGCCGGGTCACGTACCCTCCATTGTCGTAGAACGCTATGTTGGGCAACGCGTTCCCCGCGATGATATCCAGTAGGTCGGCTTCAATGTGCTGGTACACCTGTGCCGCCGGGACACGCTCCTGGTAGATACCTTCCAAGGAATTATAAGGAAAGTCGATATAGGGTACGTCGCCATACTCCTTTACGAGGTAAAAATAGGCATATGCCCGGAAGAACTTTCCTTGAGCCACAAAATTATCGATCTGCGCGGGTGTCAGTACGTCGGTCATCTCGGGAATATTGGCGATCACGAAATTCGCCCGGGAGATCCCGATATAGAACTCGGTCCAAATCTTCAGCGACGTAGAATTAAACGACTCGATATTAAAGTTACCCCCTTCGGACGCGTTGGTAAATGTCCGGTCTTTGCGTTTATCGACAAATAACCCGGACATGACACCACCCCACATGGTAGCTTTGGGTGTCCAACCACCATCCACGTCGATATTATGCAAGTAGGGAACTCCTCCAAAATACAGTGCATTAACAGCCGTTTGAGCATCGGACAGAGTCCGCCAGAACTGGCCGTCGGTCTTTTCATCCAGCGGGTTCTCTTCTAAAAAACTAGTGCATGAACTCATCCACAGCGAGATTGCAATCATGCAAAGGATGGATATATATTTATTTATTTTCATATGATATTATAATTAATTTCAAATTACTAATTAAAATGTCAGATTGATACCGAACGTGAATGTCCTCGCACGTGGATAGGTAAAGAACTGGCGGTTGGTACCCCATTTGTTATCGCCCAAACGCGAGGAGTTATCCGGATCGTATCCCAAATAATCCGACGAGGTGACCAGGAACGCGTTGTTCACGTTAGCATAGAAACGCAATGCAGAAAGCCCCATGTTTTGAACGGCACTCGAACTAAACGTGTATCCTAATTGGATCAGGTTACCACGCAGGTAAGAACCGTCGGCCACCCAAGTATCATCGGCATTGGCGTTATTACCCATCCCGAAATTAGCCAAGCGGATAGCTTGTGCACTGCCGTTGGGATTCAGCGTAGGGTGCCATGCTTCCTGCCAAAGGCGATCAAGACCACTGGTAAGAAAACGTCCTTCGGCAGAGTGGAAATACTCCTGCATGATATCCGCGCCCAATGAAAACTGCAGATCGACAGTCAGATCGAACCCCCTGTAATTGAATGTATTGATAAGAGAACCCATCCAATCAGGCAACCCGTTACCAAGGATTTCACGCTCTTTATAGGTTACCTTTTCACCAATCGTGGAAGGCACATTCATTGTTTCAGTATTCCAATTGGCAGGATTGCCATCATAGATACCGGCTCGTTTGTAGCCGTAGAAGGTGGAGAGCTCCTCACCTTCGCGGATCAGCATGTCGTAGCCGACGAAACCGTCGAGAAGGATTTGGCGCTTACCGGTGAGCGGGTCAACCGATGAACTCTCGTCCAGTTTCTCGACGCGGTTCTTGTTGAAACTCAAGTTAAAGGTGGTGTTCCACTGGAAGTTCTGGTTGTCGATGGGATAAGCATTGATCAACAAGTCAATCCCGCGGTTGGAAACCTCCCCTATATTGCTCGTGATCGATGAGAACCCAGTTGATCTTGGTAATGGGCGCCCAAGCAAGAGGTCGGTAGTATACTTATAGTAATAAGAAGCTTCTACGTTAATCCGGTTATTAAATAAACCCAGGTCGATACCAACGTCCCACTGGTTCGTTCTCTCCCACTTCAAGTCAGGATTAGGCATGCGGGATCTATACGAAACAGTCTGCAATGATTCTCCGATGATCGTGGTCGATTGACCAATGGTAGCCAGCGACGCGTAGGTCCCGATCTCCGAGTTACCGGTCACCCCGAAAGAGGTGTGTGGCTTTAACCGACTGATCACAGGGTTATCAATCAGGAAATCCTCGCTTGACATCATCCAGCCAAGGCCTATAGAGGGGAACCAGGAATACTTGTTATTGGCACCGAACTTAGAGGAACCGTCCCAGCGGCTCGTCAAGGTGGCCATGTACTTGCTGTCGTAGGAATATACCCCACGCAGAAAGTAGGAGTTCATCGCCCACCGGTCGTGGTCATTGCTAACTGAAGGACGTTCAGTCCCCGATCCCATATTATAGTAACCATAGAAGTCATCCGAATAGATTTTATCGGATGCACTAAAGTAAGTGTACGTACGCTCTTGCCACGACACCCCTGCCAAGGCATTGATATAATGCTTGCCAATCTCCTTGTTATAGGTCAGGTAGGTTTCTTCCTGCCAGTAGAAGGTGTTTGAGTTATTTGCTGATGCTGCTCCATCATTCGCGCTTTGGTTGATTAAAGGACGCGGGGTGAACGGGGTGTAATTGGCGTTGCGGTTATTGTGATAATCGACACCGAACTGCGTTTTCAGTTCCAAATCTTTGTTGAGGTGGAACGTCAATGCGGTGTTCCCGAATATTTGCGTCCGGTACTGCATGGCTTCCAGTCTCTTTAGAAGTTCTACCGGGTTACCAACCCCCTCGGGGCTAAATCCTTGCGATCCACTATTGGGATTGTTCTGGTCCCTGAGAATAGAAGATGTCTGGACATCGTTTGACTGCATGTAAACTCCATCCAGCATTACTGGTATAAAAGGCGATAACTCTACCATGGTACGCAACGCGCCCTGTCCATACGGATTATCCGAAGTCCTGTTCGCCCAAGTGTGGTTTACCAAGAGGTTTACGCCGGTCGATAACCACTTGGTGGGCTTGTCGTCGTACGCTAACTTGGCATTCAGGCGTTTCATATAGGTATTATGCAGGATACCCTGTTGGTCGGTGTAGTTCAGGAAAGCACCCATCGACGAGGTACCATCTCCACGCTGGATATTGAGCTGGTGGTTATGGGAGAGAGCCATCCGGGAAGACTCACGCTGCCAGTCGGTATCGTACTTAGGCGAACCGTCGGAATTAAATAAACGAGGGTCAGTGAAGATTTGCGACAGGTCGGTTGTGAAGTTCCTTCCTTGCCAGGTATTGGCGTTCTCCAACCCCTGCTTGAAAGTAGCCATCCACTCGCTGGAATTCATCACGTCCATGTAACGTGCCATCGTGCTAAGAGATACCGATCCATCGTACGAGATACGTGCCTGATTCCCGGTATTTCCCCCGCGCTTGGTGGTTACCAGCACCACACCGTTGGCTCCACGGGCACCGTAGATCGCCGCGGAAGAAGCATCTTTCAATACTTCGATCGATTCAATATCATTGGGGTTAAGAAACTGGAAATTAGACATTACCACCCCGTCCACTACGTATAACGGGCTGGCCGAAGCATTAATGGTGGCGATACCGCGGATAATAACGCGCATCTCTCCACCCGGCTGCCCGGTATTGGAGAAGATATTCACGCCAGCCGCTTTTCCCTTTAATCCTTCCAGCGCGTTAAACGACTGGGATTTAATGATATCACTACCCTTGGCCGTAGAGATAGAACCGGTCACGTCCGACTTGCGTATAACACCGTACCCTACCACTACCAGTTCGTCTAACGCTTGTGTATCTTCCTGCAGAACAACATTCAATGAATTTCTTCCGGTAATGTTAATTTCCTGCTCTATATAACCAATATAAGAGATACGGAGAGTAGCATTCTCGTTCTCTACCAACAACGAAAAACGCCCGTCTATATCGGAGACAGTACCGTTATTTGTACCATTTTCTATAATATTTGCACCGATAACAGGTTCACCCTGTTCGTCAGTCACAGTTCCAGTGATTTGCTTTCTTTGCTGTAATACACTGCTCTCCTTAGTTACCAACTCATTATCTTTTCTTATCTCTTTTTTATCAATAAAAATATATTTTCCTGATATTCTGTAAGAAAGAGAAGAATTTTCCATTAATTGATCCAGTATCTCATGGATATTCCGGTTTTCCAGGTCTACATCATAGTGAATGTTGCGGTCCACATCACTGCTTTTATAAAAAAACACGTAATCAGACTGATTCTCAATAGCAGAAACAATCTCATCAAAGGTTGCCTGCTGCATCTTTACCGATAGTTTTTCATTTTGGGTATAATCACCGGCAAAACCATTAAAATTCCCGGTAATCAAGAAGACAAAAATGAACATCACGGTTAAAGGTCTTTTTCTCCATATAACTCTATGGGGATCTGTTAATTTATTCATATCTTTGCATGTTTTTGATAAATTAAAAAATAGTATTCCACTGTTGCTTGTGAGACAATAGAGGTGATTTAATTAATTGAAAACGAATTATGGGCCGGGATACTGTTCGCGCAGTTTCCTGGCTTTCTTTATTTATTATCTCTCAGGTTTCTCCCATAGGCATTTGTTTTTATTAAGTTATTAATCTATTTTGAATTATAGGATCATCTCCTCTGAAGAAAGATCGTATCATCCCTGAATTGTAACCGGAATTGCCTTTTGAAATTAAGGACGTCTGCAATTTCTTCTACCGTCTGATGGGCAAAGAACTTTCCCGTATATTCTTCTTCTCTATCCGCTTTATCCGGAATAATAATGGTAACACCATAAATCTTCTCCAATCGGCGGGTTATCTCTTCCAATGGTGAGTCTCTAAAAGAATAAATACCTTTCATCCACGATGTAACGTCCAATGTATTTACTTCCGACAGAGTCGTTTGAAAAGACTGTTTGTCAAAATAGACCTGTTGATTAGGATCCATCATAATTTCATTCTTCAGGTTGTTTTCATTGTCATACGTCCCGAGCGTCACTTTCCCCGTTACAAGCGTGGTAATGGTGTAGGGATCGGAAGAATATCCGAGAACGTTGAATTCGGTACCCAATACATTGATCTGCTGTTTGTCAGTATGGACTAAGAAAACCTGTCGTTCATTTTTCATTACACTGAAATATGCTTCTCCGTCCAAATATACCTCCCTGTTCTTTGAACCGAATTTTTCCGGATACCGGAATAGGGAGGAAGCATTCAGCCAGACGACTGAACCATCGGATAACCGGATGGTTTGCGGCTCACTTTTGGCTCCGGTTCGGACTTCGATCCACACTATCTGATCACGTCCCTTGTAAAATAAACGGACTCCAACAACCATCAGCAAAATAGCAACTGCTGCTACTCCTGCATACCGTATGATGCTGCTATAACGCTTGTCCCGGTTCGTTTCTGATGATGAAATATGTGTTGCGGATTGTTTTTTAAGTTTCTCCCATAAACGCTCCCAACTTGCCTCCAATTCTATTATATCGGGGTACTTCTCTCCCTTACGAAAGTCATAAATATGTTTTAATTGGAAGAAAATATCTTTATTTCCCTGTGAAGAATGATACCATTGTAAGAAAACATGCATATCGTCTTCAGTCTGGTTCCCTTGAAGCACACGTACTACTATTTCCGGAACGTCTTTATTCATTGGTCATATCTTTTTGTCGAACTATTTGTTCTTTTGCCATAACTCACCAGAACTCAACAAGTTTTTCGGTTTCAATTTATCGTCAGTTGCTTTACCAAAACAAATTAATAATCCAAGCAATTGAATTGCATCATTAAATTTAGAGTATTCTCTATTATATTATATATACGATTGTTAAAAGTGAACTACGTATTATTTTTGAAAAATTTTTATATAAAAAATAAATAATGAGAGTGCATAATATAATTAGTCATCAATCGATTTATGCGAAGCGAGCATATCAAAAATGTAAAAAAATAAAATAATCGTGTGAAAAGTAAAAATTTTATATCAAAAAAAGGAAAGAAAGAGAAAAGTAATCAGACTATCCCGAAGAAATTTCAGGGCTTTATAGACATGTGTCTCTACCGTTCTGACCGAAATATCCAATTCTTCGGCAATATCGGTATGCTTTTTTTCTTCGAGATAGGCCTTCTTAAAAATCTCCCTGCGTTTGGACGGTAGTTTTTCAATAGAAGCATAAACAGCTTCTATTTTGTCTTTATCCCATAAATAGTCTTTCGGCGATTCGTAATATTTTAGTTCGTCCAGCTTAATCTGTTGAACAGCTTTATTCATAAAAGTGTCCTCCACCTGTTGATGTTTCAAATAATCGTAACAGGCATGTTGAACCATAGACAAAAGGTAATTTCTGATATTTTCTTCCACAATGATCGTCGACCTTTTATCCCATATCTTAAGGAAAATATCGTGGACAATATCCTCCGCTGCATGGGCATCTACAAACTGCCGGGCAAAAAAGACCAGATCTCCGGCATATTGCAGGTAAAAAGCTTTAAAATATTCTGTAAAAATACCTTGATCTTCTTTTTGCTTTTTCATTTCGGAATTCTAAAGATATCCACCAAAGTGAAACTTTCATTGCTGTTAAAGACATCAGGCACAGGACTGTCCTGTGGGTATTTCCTGTCAAAGCGGGTTGAATAGTCTGCCGTAAACATTAACATCGATTTAAAACAACCCTCAAAAGTATAAAAAATAAATAAAAGTCATCTTCGGCAAGTTTACTTTAAACAAGAAAATTCATCTTCTGTATGTCGCTTAACGAAAAACCTGATATGGATAAACACATACAACCTGTTAAACAAAACAGCGGAAAACTTGTTTACTTTAATCACAGAAACGATAACATAAGATCAAAATGAAGATAGAAGTATGGACAGATATCATGTGTCCCTATTGCCATATCGGCAAAATACATTATGAGAAGGCACTCCGGCAGTTTGATCATGCCAATGAAGTGACTCTCGAATGGAAAGCATATCAGCTCAACCCCAACCTTCCGGACAAAGGGAAGGGTATCCCTGTCAAGCAATACTTAACGGAAATGGCAGGATATTCTGAAGAAAATGTAGATAATATGTTTGCCGGAATCAAGCGGCTGGCTGACGAGGCAGGTATTCCATTTGCTCTCCCCAACGCAATTGCTGCCAATACACGTGACGCACACAGATTAATCAAACTGGCAGCAGAAAAGAAACTGGATTCCGTTGTCCTGGGAAAACTGTCGAAAGCTTATTTCGAAGAAGCTAAGGATTACAGCGATTGGGAGTTGCTTGTCTCTATCGGGAAAGAGGCGGGTTTAGAGGAAGAAGAGATACGCCGCATGTTGGACAGTAACGACTATCTCTATGATATAAAGCAAGATATGCAGGAAGCGGCCAATCTTGGGTTTGATACCGTACCCACTTTTCTGATGGACAGGCGGCAGGCTGTTATAGGCTCGGAACCGGTAGATCTGTTTGTAAAAGTGCTGAACAAAGCATATAGTGACTGGAAAAACCGGACAGAAAAGGATACTTCGCCGGGACCGGAAGTGACCAGAGGTAAGTCATGTGACGCAGACGGGATGTGCGAGATTTAATTTTTTCATGTTTGAAAGGATTATGGTATCTTTGCACACAATGGAATAAGACCTACAGGTCTTTACTAACTTTTCAATGAAGCATATAAATGGAATATTTGCGGATTGATCCCACCGATACAGCGCGCTGGGACAGAGTTTGGAAATTGTATGAAGAGAGTTTTCCATTGGCGGAAAGACGAAAAAAGGACGATCATTTGCGTGCTCATGCAGATGAGCGATTCTTTCCCTTATCGGCATGGGAAGGAGAGGAATTGATAGGGTTGATATTCTTCTGGGAATGGGATTCCTATCGCTATCTGGAGTACCTTGCAGTTAACCCTGAGCTTAGAGGACAAAGTTTCGGATCTCAGATGTTGAAATATTTGCGTGATTCGGAGCATACCATCATTCTCGAAATCGATCCCCTCAGCAATGAATTATCGGTACGTCGCTTACAGTTCTATGAACGGGCTGGTTACACGCTCACTCCCTATCGCTTTATGCACCTACCCTATCGCCTCGAGGCAGAACCACAGGAGCTACTTATACTAAGTTATCCGAACATGATCACCAAAGAACAGCACAATGATTTTGTCCGGTTTGTGAATGAGGAGGTGATCCGTTACTGTGAAGGTTATCCTTTCAACCAAGCACCGATTTCATAAGTTGCAGTAATTGCTCTACCATCAGTTTTTCTCTTTTTGATCGTGGATTGATAGGATAAATGATGACCAGGATTTTTTCTTTATCCTCCATCTTCAGGTATCCCCCTAATCCCCATGAGGTCATTCGCGCATCTGTTCTGAACTTCAGGATGTTCTTTTTCCTATCAGAATAAGAGATGATCCATTGGCGGTCGATCCGCTGCATCACCTCATCGAAAGGGTATTCTGTCCGTCCGTTAAAGTGAAACAGCTCTGTCTTCTGACCGGAAAAAGAGGGAGGATCAGGATCATCCGATTCCATATAATCGAGCCGTTTTGAGAAATAATATGTAATGATCGCGGGAGGGATCATACCGACAATAAAAAACACTAACGCCGCCTGCCAGAGATTGACTTGCACCCTCCACAAAAAACAGACTACTACGATAATCCCAACGTAAAAAGCCAGGAAAATGGATACCCAGTATAAGTATAACCTGAATGTGAATCTCATACGATTAAAATTAGAACCACGAGCCAAGAACCAAGATTCAAGACCCATTTGTAAATTTACATATTAGTTTCTTGGCACATTTAACTATGCTTCACTCCGTTGAAAGTTGTTTGTCCCGACTTGTCGGGGTTGGCACATTAGTTCAGTTGTGGCATGACCAGTTCTTCTGTAATATGGATATCTTTAAAACCCATCTCTCTCAAAAGCGAAGTGATAGCAATCTTCGCTTCATCGGTCGCTTGCCTGTAGATACCCTGTTCAACTGCATCACGGATCATCACATTTTTCTCCCGTGAAATCGCCTCGTTGTAATCCGATATTTTAATGGGATTAAACGCATTCTCGCTTTCATTGTACACCTGTATTGATTTTTCATCAATCACTGTATCCAGTATTTTAGGTTTAGGAATCGAGATATGAATAGTAGTGTCGTTATCTACAGTCACATTTATCCGGTTAAAATCCACTCCGGCCTTAATATATCCGTTATATTTCAGTAAAAAATATTTGTCGGTCAGCGGCACATTGATATTTAAAAACTTACGGTAGTCTTTATAACTGATCACTCCCGTATAGTTATACCTGACCAATGCCAGCTCCTGTATATAGGAAATACGATTCATCACCGATGAACTGTCGTATCCTCTCTCTTTCTCAGCCCTTTTATTCCCTGCCAGCAGCAGGATCGCTAAAATAACTGAGAGAACGAAGAAGAAGACCGTCAGTATATTTATCCTTATTTTTGTATTCACTACTATAAATTTGTTATTGCTTACACATAGCTATTATATACCCAATACATCATTTCCAAATTCATCCTATCGGAGGACTAATGACTTTCATTTTACCAACAGACTCAATCTGTTTTATCAAGGCGACTCCCCAAGGTAATACAAAAATAGTAATTAAAATAAGAATATGAAGAAATTTCCTATTTTCAGATTTTTTTATTTATAGCATTATTTATCTATCTTTGAGGATCAATACATAACAGTTACATATTTTGTATAACCTATTACTCGTTTAAGATTTACTATGTTAAAAGAATCATTGAAGAATATCCCAATCCGCGACCTTCATGACAATGGAAAATTATCCGTTCGCGCACTCAATTGTTGTCTTTATATAGATCTATACACCCTCTATGATATTATTACCTATTATGAAGAGGGTGGGTCTTTTATGGAAATTCGAAATGTAGGCCACAGGACCTCGCTTGAATTAGAAACACTATGTAAAGACATTCTTTTTCAGCTTAAAGAACCCCAAATTGGGGACCATCAAAAAAAAGAGCCGGAATATGATAGAAAATCAGAAGTAAAAGAGTTGATTGAGAATGATCTTCACCATGCCCTCAATGATAAACTTATTTCTCCTGCCGAATTATTTAACTACTTGTCTCCCCTAAAAAAGATTTTAGTTGAAAAAAAATATAATGAACTTGTTTCGTCTTGTTCTAAACGGACAGCCAGATGGTTAGGTAAAATCAATTTTGAGAATTTTATATATGATTACCTAATTGAGCGGGACGGAGTTCTTATGAATATCAGGAATTTAGGCAAGAAAGCATATCCTGAACTCATAGCGTTAAAAAGAAAGTTCGAAAATGAACTTTTAAATATTATACTTTTACCGGAGGATGCTTTTCCGAGGGAGAGGCTAATATTGGAAAAAGGTAAATGGTTTGAGGAGGATTTTGTATATGATTACTATACACAACAGGGACATATACCCATGTTTTGGATACTCGAAAAAGAACTCAGGTCAAACGACAGGAGGGAAATTGATGTCCTTCTTCATTCATACCACATACTCGAAAACAATAAACTATTAACAAACAAATCATTAGGAAAAATACACAATCTATCAAGTCAACGGATCAATCAAATTAAAAATAAAACATACAGGAACTTCTTTTCACCCAATAATTCCTTTATTAAACAAATGAAAGAAGAATGTTCCTTTTATCAGCATTCAATAAAGGAGGACGATATTATATGGCAGGACGATGACCGCATCTCAGCATTGATTGAACGGGAAAATATTCATTTCACCCGGGCTTTTATCCTGAAGATACTCTCTCTGTTTACCGATTCCACACATATCTATATGGGTAGCTTTGCTATCAGGGAAAATGATAAGACATGGAAAAACAGTGTATTGATTCCGGCAGGGTTGGCAGAGTCTTTCAATTTTAACAGATTTATCACTGATATAAACCATCTTGTGTCAATTAGTAGAATAGACCTTATATCACACCTCGGAGTCTACTTATTAAGCTCGCCAGGATGGCAAAAATATAAGGACGGAATACTGGAAGGTGTAATAAAGGTTGCGTCCGATATCCTTGAGCATGAGTTCGGCCTTGCAACCGTCTCGGGAAAAGTCATCACTCCACCCCCTCCTGTTCTTCCCAAACAACCTTCCGATGTGATATATGAAATATTGAAACAGCAAGGGACACCCATGCACATAGATGATATATTTACAGAATTTAAAAAGATACTCCCGGAACATAAATATACCTCCTCCAAACAGCTTCGGCCTCTTTTATACCAACACGATTTAATAACCCACAAAGGCCGAAAAAGCATGTATATGCTAAAAGAATGGAAACATATCAAGTCGGGTACCATCAGGGAAACTATCATTGAATTTTTAAATGCACACGATAGTCCACGGGCAGTCGGGGAAATAACAGATCATGTTTTGCAATATTTTCCTGAGACAAATATCAACAGCATCCGGACATCGATGATCAAAGACTCAAAGAAACGTTTCAAGCAATATAAGAACGGGTGTTTCGGTTTGAGCAATAAGACCTATCCAGACAAGACGGGCGACCCGGCGACGCTTGGTATTTCCAACAAGCCATTTGATGAGAGACTGGCTGACTTGGAAAAGTTCATCTCACAGAACTGGCATTTCCCTTTTTCCGCTTCAACCGACCAAAATGAAACTTCACTGTATCGATGGTGGAGATTACAATGCATTAATTTTGATCAACTGACGGAAGGTCAAAAATCTGAAGTAGAGAGAATAAAAGATCAATATGCAGATATTGATACGGAAAAAAAAGTCTATGAGTGGAACAGTAAGTACAATATGCTTATTAACTTTCTATCTGATAATCAACGAATGCCTTCCTCAGGCAGCATAGGTCTTGAAAAGATGTTATACGATTGGTATAGCAGGGCTAAGAACGATTTCAAAACGAACCGTTTAAACGATGAACAAAAAAAGAAATACTTGAAATTTGAAAAATTGGCGAAAAATCCATATTCTTTCACATCTACAATCTTGAACGGTAGAATATCAAAATAAACCTCTTTGTATTGACTTTTTCGGTTATTTTTAATCTCTTCTTTTCTTTAGGTTTATCTACAATCGATTGAAACATTTTTTGTGTCTGTTTCAGGAATCTTTTCTCTGTATTTTCGACTTATAGCTATATAAAAATCATTAAGACATACAAATTGATGTATATCAGCTACACAACTTTATTATTATGTTAAATATGGCAATACACCACAAAATTATATATATATTTGTACATTACGGTTACAACCGCTAGGATAAGGTCATGAATGAATTCTTAAAAGCAAATTACTGGATCAACCGGAGAGATTATTTACTATGAGGCTCGCGTATGTTATACTTTTATTGATTATTTTTCCAACGGCCATTTTCAGCGTGGAAAGTGAAAACGATTCCCTGCTGAAAGTGCTGGACAAGGTTATTTCAGAACGATCCGGATACACAAAGATAAGGGAAGATAAGATCCAGGAATTGAAGCAGAGAAAACAACTACTGGTCGATACGAACGATATAATCAATATCAACTCGAAAATTATCGAACAATACAATAGTTTCATTTGTGACTCTGCAGAGTTTTATATCAAAGAGAATCTATCTCTTGCAAACAGACTGGATGATCAGGATATCATTGTGGAGAATCTGTTGCGCTTATCCTATATCTATTCACTATCGGGTTTGTTTCTGGAAGCTTCTGAACTTTTCGACTCTCTTGATTATGAAAGCATGTCAGACAAAGACAAGGTATGGTATTGTTGGAATTCTATTCGATATTTTGAGAGTCTTATATTCTATACTTCCGATGCAAACCACTCGCTGGTATATGAGAAACAAAAGGAATCCTATAGAGATAAGGTAATGGGGTTGTTAGACGAAGGATCCGAAGAATATAAAAAAGAATTAGCACATAAGCTTCAGGAAGAAAGGCAGTTTTCAGAGGCAGAAAAATTGTTGTTACCCGTCTTTCATAATCAGACACCTGAAACACACGGTTATGCAATGGCTGCAATGAATCTCGCCAAATTATACCGCCACTCAGGTAAAAAAGAACTTGAAAATTATTACCTGATTATCGCAGCGATCACCGACATAGAATTGGCGGTAAAAGAAAATGAAGCGCTGCTGTCTTTAGCCATAAACCTGTATGAAATGGGGGATATTGACAGGGCATACGAATATATAAGGATAGCTTTGGATGATGCGCTGTTTTATAATGCAAGATTTAAAAACTCCGTTATTGCACGGGTACAACCCATCATTGAAGACACCTACCTGCAAAAAATTTATTCTCAACAGAAGAATTTAAAGAACTTCTCAATCATTACCAGTCTATTTGCATTGGTCCTGATCATTACCTTATTTTATCTGTATCTACAGGTCAAGGCCGTTTCAAAAGCCCGGAAGGAGCTTAGAATAATGAACGAAGATCTTCTGCAGTTGAACCGGAAGCTGGATGAAGCCAATACCGTGAAAGAACACTATATCGGTTACTTTATGAACCAGTGTTCTATCTATGTCAATAAACTTCACAAGTATCGGAAAAATGTGAACCTGAATATAAAAACCGGACAGATAAACAATCTATTTAAATTATCCACGGATGAATTGGAGAAAGATATCTCCGAATTACATGCCAATTTCGACAAAACTTTTCTGGCACTTTACCCCAACTTTGTTTCGGAATTCAACTCTCTGCTCAGGGCTGATGAACAATATTATCCCGAAAGAGGGGAGTTAAATAATGAACTTCGTATATTCGCTTTGATCAAATTAGGGATCACAGACATGAAGCAGATCGCCGACTTTCTGCACTATTCGGTGCAGACTGTTTACAACTATAAAAGCAAAGTAAAGGGAAAAGCCCTGGCTGGGGGTGATCAATTTGAAGAAATGATCATCAGGATCGGCAGTATATCTTAAAAGAAGGATATTTCAAAATAGAGAAACTATCTGAATTTCTTAAAAAAAAGGATATAATCACCCGGTTCTTTGGGCATTCCTTTTTAAAAGGGAAGTATCCAAAGAACCGGGTGAAATTAATTCAGGTATAACCCCCTACTCACAGGTTTCCTCTATCACAAAATTATCTTGCGTTTCATTATCCAATATAACCACACTTTTATCCTTATTTGTGAAATGAACCTGAATGCCTGATATATCGGCATCTTTGGATAAACCAAAGAATTCTCTTGGGTAAATGTATTTCTGGAAAGAAGTCACTGCGCCCAGATTACCCAGTGATTCCATAAGAGTTTTATCGGAAATCTCGTCCACGATCTTTTCTTTCTCTACTCCACCTTCCATGTACTGTACCTTTGCATACAGATGAACATCGCCATCTTTCAGACCACCTTCGGTTACGTAGTTCGGTTCGTTATAGCGGATGGAAAATATATCACCGAAACCGAAAGTGGCAGGAACGAAAGATACCGCGGGGTCAGAAGTGAAGTCCATTTGAGGCTCATCACCACCGGTAATTTCCAGAAGTTTAGCTTCTACCACATCCTCACCAGGGTATTTTTCATTGTGGAATCCAAATGCTTCACCACAGAATGTGTATCCTGCATAGAACTTCACGGCACGCGGACCTGTATGAAGTTTTATGTTCACAGTACCCACTACGGTTTTTTGGTCTGCAATGTTATCATTGATTTGGAAAGTGGTAGCCGATTTAAACACGACCCATTCCATCGGGCCTGTGTTGCCAAGTACGCCCATACGGCTCTGGAAAGAAGATGCCCATGGCATTCCATCCGTTGGATTTGTATCTGTGGCACTCATCAGTACCATGGGTTCGTTGGTAACTTTATTCCCGGCAAATGCCGCGTCAGTGGTAAGAGTCAACATAGCATTGTCTTTCACATTCCAGGCTTTAGGCATTAATATACCAAATGCCAACTTACTGTTACCATCGGTTTCGGCAACGATTTTTATCTTTACTGTTATGTTGATATCACTGTCAACCTGAGCATTATCGGGGTGAATGATCTCTTCAATGGTCATGCAGGTGACAACAAGGAATAAGAGTACCAACAATGACAACGCGTATTTATATTTTTTTATGTATTGCATATTATTACAATTTTATTGATTAATGCTTTTGAAAGTATATTTATAATCCAGTGACGGACAATCCAGTTTGAAAGGGATGCTAAACTCACCGTTTACATAGTAGGCGATTAATTTGTCCGATTCAGTTAAACGCAGTTCATTGGGAAGCACGCTCGTGTTCAGATATGCATCCACCTTACCGGCAGGAATCTCATAGCTGTAAGGTGAAAAAGGCACATCGCCATTGCTGAAAGTTACCGCACTGATCTTGTTATCGGTATAGTGCAACGTCAACCTGAAAGTCTCGAAGAAGTCGAACTTCTTGGCGAGGTCGATCCCGTTAATGTTTACCTCATCGTACTGGTAAACATGGAAGAGGCCATAATTTATATCATAGTCAGATGGGTAATCGGATGATATTTGTGTTCGGTTTTCGTCTTCGCAGCTTACGATGGCGACTAAAACCGAAACTACAATAAGTATGAATGCATATTTTTTCATCATTTTAATTTTTTAAGTTTATAAGTTGTGAGTTTGCAGTCTCTTAATCCATAATTTTATCTATATCGATCCAGAAAAACCGGGGGCGATAAGTACTTACATCGCTGAACTGTTCCGCAAATACTTCGGTATTCACGTTGTAGCTGACAAGTATCATCCCGTCTTTCTCAAACTGCGGGTGAGCCATCGCATTGTAGGTCAATAAATGGGGAGTGTTCTGCTCATAGGTTCTGAATATGAGTTGCTTATTTCTCCACGGCCCGGTAGGGTTATCAGCAATAAACGTGTATATCTCACCGGAATTAAAAGTCTTCTTTTGTGTAAGCAACACATACTTGCCCCGCAGTTTGAACACATTGAACTGTGACGAAACAGGTACAGTTGATAAGCCTTCCAGCTTCACGGCATCTGATGGATTTATACTCCAGCCCGAACCGTTGTAATATTGCCAGTTGTCGTATGGGTTACCTACGGCGGTCCGTGCAACCAGTACTTCGGTGATGGGATCCATATCATTTCGTATATCCACCTGTGCATAGATATAATTATAATCACCATCGTTCAGTGCAGCCATTCCGTAATGAATATCTGGAGAGCCGTTGAATGGTATGGGCGTTATCTTATTCAATTCCAGACCGGGAAGGTTATACTCCAGTATATGGGTGGTTTCATACATGAATCCCCACATGCCTTCACCTCCCTGATACATCAGGGTTTGAAAGATGTACAACTTGTCACCATTCACAAATCCATGTCCGGGCCAGTACCATTTCTGCTCGTCGGGATAACCGGGAGGTACTGCTGCAGAAGCATTCCTGTTGCCCCCGTACCCGTAAATGGCACTCACCTTGCCGTTGTCATACACAATATAGGTATTGCGATACATACGGTCAGATGTGGGACGTTGTCCATTAGTAACCGTTCCTATATAAGAGTCGCCCATCAGGAAGATACTCCTGCCGTCGGGTAAAGGAATGGAATACATACCATCACCTGCGGTTACACTTCCCTGGTCGGGAATGATAATGCCGGCAATCACCTTGTCAAGACCATCAATTTTTGCCTGGATAGTGTTGGTGTTTACAACTTCGCTACCCTTCACCAATGAGAGAGTTACCGATACAGGTTCATTATAAGGCACACGGGTGAAGTAGCTTGTTGTTTCGCCTTTTTCAACAGTTTTAACTGTGACAGGTTGACTCAACTCAATACGATAATTATCGAAACTGACTTCCGGATTGGTAAGTTCCCACGACAGGGATAACGTGTCAGCATTGAATGTAGTGGCGATCTTGATATAGGTGTGACCACCATCAGGTTCAAAGGGATTCTTCCTTATGCTGTCATCACTCTTGGAACAAGAGGCCAGGAGGAAAAGTAAGAACGATAATAATACCATATGGTTATAATTGTACTTCATATTAACTACTCGTTATTAAATGATCAATCCCTCTTCAAATTAGGATTTAACCTCTTTTCCCTGATCGGGTATGGTAACAATAAACTTGCTTCGGTAAACGGTGCTGTATGAGTCGGCGTCTGGTACCCGATCATATTTACCATCTGTCCTGTGACAGCATGTAAAGCCCTGCGGGTTCTCAACATATCATACCATGTCTGATTCTCGAAAGCCAGTTCCCAGAAACGTTCCTGCAATATCCTGTCGACAGTGATGGATGTTGGTTTCACTTCTTCCGGCAATGCACGTTTTCTAACGGCGTAGTAGGCTGCAATGGCATCGGCATCGGTTGTGGTTCCTCCATCGGCCTGGGCTTTTGCTTCAGCCAACATCAACAGTACATCTGCATATCTTAAGAGTGTAAAGTTGGCTCCGGATTTTCCGGTTACCGCGGCATCCTGGTCCCAGTACTTATAGATATATAGCCTGCCGAGGTCTACCATGCCCGATTGGTCGAGTGCCTCCTGTTGGGTATAATAGAATTCTCTTTCTTCTTTGCGCTTATCGCCTTCGGGATAGGTGTCGAAGAACATCCGGGTAACAGTGATTGCTCCACCGTAAGCGGCACTGGCAGAGACAGCTTTTACCGGCGCAGGATAAGCTAACAGGGCACTATGGAGGGGATTACCCGCATTGTCGGCCTCTCTTTGAATGGACCAGATAATCTCTCCGGAATTTTCAACAGTTCTCAACTCTTCATAGCTGTCGAACAGATAAAATCTCCCACTGTTATATACCTGCTTTGCCATGTTGTAGGCCCTGGTATAGTATTCGGTTCCCTTTTGAAGGGGATATCCGGCCATCGTAAGTAAGACCTTGGCGTGTATAGACTTCACGGTTCCCTTAGTTACACGGCCACTGGTATTTGTCCACTCCATATCTTCCATCAGTTCGCCAGCTCTTGTCATATCCGCATCGATCTGGGTGTAGATGGCATCTACGGATGACAGCTCAATGGCTGTGTTGCTTACATCTTTAGTGGGTGTGAGTTTCAGGGGCACCGGCCCATAAAGCCTTACCAGATTGAAGTAAAAATAACCACGGAGGAAATAAGTTTCTCCCAGGTACTGGTTCTTTTTGGCTTCACTTATTGTCCCTTCTGCCATACCTTCGATGCCTTCGATGATGCTGTTGCAATTCTCGATAGCCCGGTATGCTGTTTCCCAGAATCTCTGCACATAGCTGTTATTGTCCGCAATGAGCAGACTGTTGGCCTGAGCGAGGTCTTGGGTACCTGACCCGCGCATACGTTCACCGTATCCGTGCATGAATTCCAGGAAAATGAAGCTCTGCGAACCGGGCTCAATATCTGAGTCCATAATATCGTCAACAAAAGTGTATATACCGTTGACAGCAGCCAAGACCTGCTTTTCGTTCTGGTAATATGAATCGGGGTTCAGAAATGTCTTTGGCTTTTCTTCAAGGAAAGAGTCGCATGAAGTGATGATTACCGCCAGGGCAATGAGCCAGCTTATATTTGAATATATCTTTTTCATACAATTATTTTATTTGTTTACATCAATGTGTATGGAACGTTTTAGAACCAGAATTTTTAGAATCAAGAACGAAGAAATTAGAACTAAGAAGTGGAGAAGTTCACTATTTCATTATTCATTATTCATTATTTACTTTTCACTTTTAATTCTTCACTAACAAAGTCTTGACTCTTGGTTCTTTGTTCTTTACTCTTTAATTCTTAGAATGTAATCTTTATATTAGCAGTAACTGTTGTTGGACGAGGGTATGAGTAGAAGTCGATACTCTGTCCGTTGTCTGTATTGAATGCTCCCATTTCTGTGTCATATCCGGGGTATTGGGTGAATAACGCAAGGTTTTCAACGGATACTCCCAATGAGAGGTTGTTTACTTCCCTGAGCCAGTTAAGCACTTTAGGACTGAAAGAATACGAGAGTACAACGTTGCGTATTCGCAGGAAGTCCCCTTTATGAAGCATATACGAATCTTTTTCGTTTTCACCGAAGAATGGGTCTGACGGCAAACGCAGTGCGGCAACCATAGTATTTTGATTCTCGGGTGTCCATGCTTTAAGTATATCTTTCACGCTGTTGCTGTACAACGGTCTGTTTTCGCCCATGGAATGGGTAATACTCATGATCTTGAAGCCGTACACATAATTAAGGTCAACCATCAATGAAAAGCCCTTGTAGGTAAAGGTATTCACCATGGTGAGGTTTCCTTTCGGTCTGCCGGTTCCCATTAACTGACGATCTTCTTCGTCGATCTTATAGTCACCGTTCACATCTTCGTACTTGATATCACCGGGTCTTTTGCCATACCTGGCAGCTTCCTCTACCTCGGCAAGACTCCAGGTACCCAGTCTTTTATAGACGTAATACGATGCCCAGTCTATACCTTCCCGGGCTATGGTATTATTCCCTGTATCAATGGTTTCTCCGTTTATATCTATTGTTTTCACTTTATTAGTGGAGTACACAAGATCTGTCACCCACATAAAATCTTTTGTATGAATGTTGCGGGATGTAATGGTAGCCTCGAATCCATCGTTCCGTATCTCGCCAAGATTGGACCATGTAGTAGCATATCCGGTGGTGATAGGTATCTGTTTCTCGAACAACAGGTCCTGGGTTGACTTGGTGTAATAGTCCATGATTACCTCTAAGCGGTTGTTGAAGAAGCTGAGATCTAATCCAACATTAAACTGTCGTGATGATTCCCACTTGAGGTCTTTGTTACCCAAATTGCTCAAAGTTACATACGACGTGAGCTCCTTGTTGAAAATGGTAGAGCCGTTTCCGTATTGTGAAATGGTTCTGTAATTGGGGATGGAGGCATTACCAACCACACCGTAACTTGTTCTCAGCTTGGCCTGGCTTACTACATTGAGGAGCGGTCGGAAAAAACTCTCTTCCGAAATACGCCATCCGGCAGATACTGACGGGAAGTATCCGTACTTGTTGTTCATACCAAAGTTTGAAGCACCATCAGCACGGAATGTAACACCCAGCAGATACCTGTCGCGGAAACTGTGATTCATCCGGAAATAGTATGAATTCATCGTATTCTGATTCATCCCGGATCTGGGTTCATGCCATGTTGTTCCTGCCGAAAGGTTATGATAGTCGAATGAATCATCGAAGTATTGTTCGGAACCGGAGGATGAACTTTCATTGCGATTATAATACCAACTGGCACCCAGCACAAAGTTAGAACTGAGTTGTCCGTTGAAATACTCATCGGTATAGGTAAAGTAGTTTTCGCTGGTGAGTTTCTGATTATCGGAGTTACTGATATCCGCGTAACCACCATTATTTTCGCTTACGTCCAGAAGTCCGGCTTTGGCATAACTCATCCCCTTCCTGTTGCTCTGCTGATAGTCTCCCTGGACAGTCAGCGTTAGCTTTCTGGTTAGGTCGAGAATGGAATTGAGGCTGAATACGGAGAAGTTGGATTTCCATTCATCCCTTCTATCCCGTAACAGCAGCAGTGGATTCTCTCCTTCTTCGGAAAATTTGTAATCTCCCTTGCGTCCCCAGGTACCATCTTCGTATTTAACAGGCACAATGGGCGGCATCTCGATCATATTACGGATCGCCCCCTGACCGAAAGAACTTTCCATATCGTTATTGTTACCTTTCTGACTTCCTACGGTTCCTACAACCTGAACGCGGAGCCAGTCCTTGATCCTGCTGTTTACATTAATAGTACCGGAAAAGCGTTCGTACTCGGAACTTTTCATCACCCCTTCATAATTCTGATAAGCAACACTTGAATAAACACTTGTATCATCATTGCCTGATGAAAAAGATACAATGTGGTCATTGGTAATGGCTGTGCGGGTCATTTCCTTCTGCCAGTCTGTGTTATACCTGGGCGAAGCAATAAGCAGTCCATTTTCATCGTACTGGTAGTTGCCGGAAGCATCCTTAGCATAGTAGAAGAGTTTTTCGTCGGCAGTGGTAAGGTGAGGCATGGTTTGTCCGCTGTAAGCATAGCTGCGCCGTTGAACTTCCATATATTCATCGGCATCCAGCATGTCGAGTTTGCGATTCATAAAACCAAATCCCATCTTACCATCGTAGGTAATGGAGCCTTTGCCTTTTTTACCTTTCTTGGTGGTGATAAGTACAACCCCGTTTGATCCCTGGGCGCCATACATAGCGGTGGCAGCTGCATCCTTAAGGATGTCGATAGATTCCACATTCGCAGAGTTGATGATATTGGGGTCAACCCCAATTACCCCATCGAGCACATAGATAGGATCTTTGCCCGCATTGATGGAGCCCATTCCACGAACGCGTAGGGAAGAACCACCACCAGGTCTGCCGGACATTGATACGTTTGTTACCCCGGCCACTTTTCCGGCTATGCCTTGCATGATGTTAAAGGCAGACGGGCGTTCATTCAATTCATCACTTTTTACAGAACTCACTGCTATGGACATATCTTTTTTTGAGCGGGTTCCGTATCCGATAACTACCAGATCTTCCATCAGAACAGCATCCGGTTTCATAACCACATTGTACTGTGAATTATCACCGATTGTCAACTCTACAGTCATCATTCCCACATACGATATCTGCAGCGTTTTAGCATCTGAAGGTATTCTTAAAGAGAAAATTCCGTCAATATCCGTGGTGGTACCTATTGTCGTACCTTTCACTACAACAGTCGCACCAATTACAGAATCACCGTTCTCATCTGTTACCACACCGGAAATAGTTCTTTCAGGACGTTGTGAAATGAGATCTGAAGAGGCTTTCGCCTGTACTCCGCTATTTAATAGCAGTATCAGGATCAACAGCAGTTTTACAATTTTGGAAAACACACCAGGTGCATCCGCTCTCTGTTTTCTTTTCATGTTTGTAAACAATTTTTGATTAATAAAAAGTTGCACTTATTTATGGTTAAGTATATATAAAATAATTACTTACCCCATTCTTTATTAGGAGTACTTCCCATATATAATTCCAAAACACCTCCCTGAACGATATCAGAAAAATCAAGATAGCATTCGCTATATTCTTCTCCGTTCAGCACTGCCTTTTGGATATATATATTTGCCGGACTATTGTCATGGGCAATGATTGTAAATTTCTCTCCCCGGGCGTAATCGGGGTCGAGCCTGAAGTCTACCCTGTCGAATACCGGGCTGGTAATCTCTAATCTTGTATCCCCGGGGCAGGAAGGATGAATGCCCGATGCTGTTAACACATACCATGCAGACATCTGCCCGGCATCTTCGTTACCTACAATTCCTTCCACTTCATTACGATATGCATTCTTACAAATATGCCTGCTCCATTTCTGTGTATTCCATGGCTCATTCAGTTTATTGAATAAGAAAGGCACAAAATGCACCGGTTCATTGGCATGATTGTAATAGTCATTCCACAACAGGTCATCCGGGGTTTTATCAAAGAAGCTGTACAGGTCTGCCAGCACTGCTTTTCTTCCACCCATAAGTTCCACCATACCCTCTATATCATGTGGTACAAACCAACCCTGCTGGTAAGGGTTTGACTCCACACACCCATACCATTCGGTTGTACGGGCGTTTTCCGGCCAGTCCTGCCATGAGCCGTCTGCTTTGCGGGGACGGAACCATCCTTTTTCCTTATCAAAAATATTCCGGTATGCCTGAGATTTCTGAGCGTATACCTTTGCTTCTTCGTCTTTACCCATTGCACTCGCTAACTGTGAAATACACCAGTCTGTATAGGCATATTCCAATGTATGCGAAATACTGAGCTCAGAGGGAGTATATCCCAGTTTATCATTACCGAATACACGGGAAGTATTTTTCGCATACTCATAGGCTTTTTCTACATCGAAAGTCCGGATTCCTTTTACATAAGCATCAGCAAGTACCGAGAGTGCCGGATTCCCGAGCATGCATCCGGAATAAGCATTCACAATTTCCCAACGTTCATAATATTCTTTGCCACTTTGTTCAGCCAACGTAACGAGTGAATTTATCTGATCACTTACCAGAGAAGGATTTATAATTGTTTGTAGCGGGAACTGACTGCGAAACACATCCCATCCACTGAATATGGTCCGTTTGGTAAAGGTTTCGTTTGTTGAATAAATTGTATTGTCACCACCCATATAACGACCGTCGGCATCGGTAAATATTCTGGGATCAATCATAGTATGATATAATGCAGTATAGAATATAGTCTTGTCATCATCACTTCCTCCGGATATTTTAATCCGGCTTAACTCTTTATCCCATAGCTGACGTGCCTGAGTCTTCACTTCATTGAAATCTAACGAGGCTATTTCAGTGTTGAAATTATTTTCTGCCCCTTCCATATCGACAAAGGAGATACCCACTTTCAGTGTAATTTGCTCTTCTTCCTGAGTAGGAAATTCGGTATAAAAACCAAGATGTTTTCCTTTCATTTCATCCTTTCCCGTAATAACCGGAGCTTCGGACACTCTGGTAAGGTAAGGAGCGCTCACCACATCATCTTTCTTCCGGCTCCAACCATCAGGAATATCGGCACTCCAAAATCCATAGTTCTCCAACGGCTTGCTGAAACGGGCGAAAAAATGTACGGTATAGTTTGTATTACCTTCTCCGTCGCCCCAGCCACCACCATCGGGCGTGCATTTCATCCACCCCTTGATGGTATATTGGTCTACCACTTTCACATACTGTTCTACAGATGTTCCTCCCACCCTACGGGCAAGGTCAATCTGAATACGTGATTTTTTATTTTCGGGAAAGGTAAACTTCAATATGCCGCAACGGGGTGTAGTGCTGCTCTGCACATTGATCCCGTAATCTGTAAGGTCGACCGAATAAAATCCGGCCTCGGCAACCTCGGATTTCTTATCGTAATACGATCTGTAGCCGGTGATACTCCCGTCTTCCTTTCCTGCAATTTTTTTCAATTCGCCGGTTGTGGGCATCACCAGAAAATTACCCAAATCCCCGAACCAGCCTACACCGCTCATTTGTGTAAAAGCAAAACCTTCTATTGTTTTATGTTCATAGCTGTATCCCGGGCTGTTATCCCCACCGGTAATGGTATTCGGACTTACCTGTACCATGCCGTACGGGGTGGTTGCTCCCGGAAAAGTTTTACCTAATCCGTGATAAACTCCGGCTGCCGAAGTACTGGTACTTGCCCCTATAAAGGGGTTTACATAATCCGCTGGTGAGAATTTTGTTGTATTATCTTTCTTTGCGTTTGAACAAGAGGTAATCCCGGTCATTGCGCAGAAGACGAATAAAAGAATAACTGCTGTCAGCTTGTTTCGATTGGATATCATATTAATTGTTTTAAAGGATCTAAGTCAGATATATAGTCATGTAGCAGTGTTGCGAACTAAATCATTCTTTTATTTGCAAATCGATAAACCGCAATGTCACAAAGCCGAATTGGGGGATTGTTATATTTGTCTGCAACCGCCCCGCCCCCTTATCGACAGGCGATAATTCACGGATAGTATCACCTTTTAAGTCTACCTGCTCTATTTTATCCACACTACAGTTCCAGGTCACTTCACGGGAAATTTCGCGGGAGGATGTATTATAGATACGTACAAGCAGATTGCCGTTCTCCACGACCATAGAGGTTATTTCCAGATTGTCACCGATCGTTTCGAGTATTGATCTTTCCTGTTGTTCAGGGGAACCCGACGTGAATTGTGCGACCATTGGTTCATTCCATTGACTGCTCGCTTTTTCCACCTCTCCCCTCTCCCAGTCGCCGGAATGAGGCAGAAGCGCATACCGGATTTCGGTGGGGCCATGGATACTGTAATCTCTCCCCCATAAAGCCCTACCGGTATATTGCACAGTTAACCCCAATGGCAAACTGTCTGATTGCAAATAACTCGTAGCATGATCTGAAAAGAGTGCAACTCCATAATCCTGCTCCTGACCGGTAATATCCACCCAATTCAGGATCACATTGTGCTTGATAGTGTCCCAGCTTGAATAAAGCGTATTGTCAAGCTTACTTTCGGTGACATCAAACGGTGCGTTCTTATATATCTTCCGGCCTATATCACTGAACGGAAACCGTACATGAAGCTTATAGTCATCATTATAAAAAGCCTTATTCCGGTCAGTGGCTTCATAATTATCGCTCTGGTCATACGCACCAATCCGCGGCTGCCCATCCCAGTCGATATGCAGGGTAAAATCAATACGGGGATTATTTTCATAAAAAGTGATCAGTTGATAATAGTTATGCCCGGCAATTTGGTTTTCGACTTTTACACGGGTAAATAACTCTCCCTCTTCCATCACTGAGACTGTAGCCTGGTTTTCTGATCCCTCATAAAATCTGTCCTCCTTATAAAAAAAGCCTCTCAGGTCGTTCAGGTATTTCCCGTTTTGGACCAATTGTTTGTTCCCCTTCTTTTTATCGATCAGGCTTGTGATCGTACCACCATGCGCAGGATCAATAATTACTGAGTAATAGTCTGTTTCTATTGCGAGTTTTTCTGAAGATGTGAGTTTCTCTGAGGAAAGATCCAGCTCTTTTTTAGAGGGCAGTTCCTTATCACTCTGTTTCAGCCAGTAAGTAGCATAGCCCATTCCCGGCACCGATGCTTCAAAGAACAGTGTTACCTCTCCGTCAACACTTTCTGATAATTGATGGGGTACAGGCTTACCCTTGGCATCAATGACTACTATCTTCCGGCCTCGAAAATGTTCCGGAAGAATCAGGGCGACCTCTTCTTTACGTGCCGATCCCAGCGTATTATATACACGGATATATTCAGTATTATTCGTCCTGGCAAAGAGGTTTGATATCTTTTCGGACGCGATTTGATTTGTAGCTTCAGTCCACCGGACTACTTTATCGGCCCAGGTATCTCCCGGCCTGCCGTTATAGGGAACAATCCAGCAGTCGTGGTGTTGGGCAAGCATCAACGTCCTCCATGCTTCGGCAAAATCCTCTTCCGGCCAACTCTTGCCGTTGAAGAGATAATCCATTGCAGCCATCTTTTCTGCAGTGACGAGCAGGTTCTCACTCTCCCGCACCTGTTTGGCAATTTCCTGCACCACTTGTGCACCCCACACCAATCCCGGTTTGATATCTTCCTGCGTGAAATGCCAGTCTTCCGGTTCCACCTTTCCTTTTATCATTTCAAAATAATTGGTCCAGGTAGTATATCGCGTAGGCTGGTATTCACTGCGCCACGGACCTCCGTCCCATCCCGCATCCTGAAAACACATCCCTACCGGAAACTGTATACCATTGGCAAAGCATTTCTCAATGAAACTGTTGGAGTTGGTCCACGATTCGGTCTGCCAGGTCGATTCCGTAGATAACTCTTCAACAGCATATCTCGGCACAGCCGGAATAGAAGTCCCGTCAGGCCCGATCCAGTTTACCAGGTTCTTTCCAAAAGCACTGGTATAACCTCCCCAACATGTATTAGGGTTTCTCAGTACCGCGTACTTATAACCAAAACCTTTCAGTATCTGCGGTAAACTACTCGTGAAGCAGGGCTCTTCCACGGCATAAGTCACGAAAGAGGCACTTGGAAAATACTCCCGGGTCTTTGCCATACCGTAATGGAATTGCCGGATAATACTCTCACCCGAGATATTATAACAGTATGGTTGTGACCAGGTCGGGTTTACAAACTCTATACGTCCCGACGGACCCTCTTTTTCAAAATATGCCTGGAATGCCTTAAAGTTCTCCGCGTCTGTCACACTGATCGTATCCCAGGTCTCGGGCTCGATCTCCAGATTGATTGCCCAATCAGGATGTTTCTCCAGTTGCTCTACCATGAATCGTGCCTGCCACTGCGGGTAATGACCGTAGATACCGCCATGATAACCATCGGTGAACCATGCGGTCTGTGACAACACAGGTATTTTCACCAGTAGAAAACAAAACAGAATAAAAACTGACAACCTATGTTTTTGACTTAAATTTTCAAGTACCATATCGTTTCTTTTACAGGGATTACAATCCAATCAGATTTTCACTAAAACTATCTTTCTCTTTACCGGTTGGTTTATCTCATAGATCTTCGTAACGAGCATATCCATTTCCGCCTGCCGCGTTTCACGAAACGATGGATGCATCATCCGGGCATAATTATCCCTATGCATTCTCAGCCATCCGTTGTTACCCGTTTCCTTATCAAGTGCTTCAAGCGATGCACGGTTATTGGCAAACAGCAATCCCCTTTCCTGAAAAAAGCCGAATTGTATCCAGGCATAGTCCCGGAAATTTCTCTCAATCTCCCACCGCACTTCATTCAGATGCATAATCGACAGAGCCTGCTGGTATTGCGGTGTTTTTGTTTCTGCCGCCAGGTTCACCCCTTTGTTCAGGTCGTCAGACGACCATGTCCCGATCTCTTCTCCATCAATGAACATCTTGTAATCACCTTTCTCTAAATCGGAGACTTTAATTACCTCCTGATTCATTTCTTCCATAAATGGTATATATTTCATTGCGTCGGCCTGTGATTTTTTTGCGTTCCATCCACGCGGAATGGTATCTAACGGATAGGGTAACGAATAAGCCAGGTAATCAAAAGAGAGTGTCCCTTCATTTCCTCTTATATTGGAGATTTCACAGTTTGCCGACCGGACAACCGACTTTTTGGACGCATTCACCTCAAAGTCCGATACTACATTGGAATCCAATCCCTGCTCCTTGAGAAAGAAGTAAGCCATCACCATGTGTCCGTCATTTTCAGGATGAATCCGGTCAAGACCACAAAGGGTGAATCCCGGATCGTTCACCTGGAACTTTTGGTTAATGGCTGTCATAGGGGCGTTCAGATCCAGAAATTCCCAGTTATTCTCTTCTGCTGATTTCTTCTGAAATGCCACAATACGCTGCATCACGTCATTTTTCCCCCTCAGAGCAGTATTACCATCAATCTTAGCAGCTCCATCATACGGAGATCCTCCCATCATCACGATCTTTGTACCGGAGAGCCCTTTCAACCGACCTTCCAGCAGCTTGAAATTTTCATAGGTTTCCCGGTATTTTTCTTCGCCAAACCTGGCTCCGTCATCTCCGTTATATTCCTGGTATCCCGAATCGTTCATTCCGAATGTAACGACCAGCGTAGTGGGATTCTTACTGAACACGTCACTATCTAAACGTTTATACATGTCAAGAGCCGTATTGCCACCGATCCCTGCATTCAGTATACGCAGATCCCTGTTTGGAAACCTTGTCATATAATAGAGCCAGATAAATGAGTGATAGTGCCCTCCATCTGTAATACTGTTTCCCAGAAAGACAACCCTTTCCCCTTCCCCGAACTGGCTAACCGGTTGGGAGAACAAGCCAACAGCTATACCCAACGCGATAAAAACTGATGTAAATCTTTTTGTAATATTCATAGTAAATATCATTGTGACCCGAAGGATCTGTTTAACTAAAAAAATTTAACATAAGGTAATGACAGAAATAGTTCACTTTTTACTCCGACATACACAAATAATTCATGGTAGAGAGTAATTTACCCTCTTCTCCCCATTCTTGGTAATTATAAATATATTAAATAATGATTTTGCAAATATAAAGACGAAAAATACCCTTTCAAACGTAAAGTAGGTTTAAAAGTAAACGATTTTACAGTGAAAAATAAAATAAAACACTGTATATTATAATATTATAAAATACAAGGAAGATCTTTCTGGTAAACTGATTTGAAATGAACTTCTTTTTTATAGCCGCACGATTATGTTAAAAAAACCGACAGGCTGCAAAGTTTTGTTTATATTTGCAGAATAGTAGGATGCGCCTCGGAAAACTCAAGCAAGCTTGGCTTTTCTCTCAGGTTTCACTATATTTGCCGCTCAAAGTTAAGTGCCGGATGGAGTCATTTTCCGATATACAAAGTTTCAACCTCTTATTCAACGAATATCACGAACGTTTTATCCGTTTTGCGATAGGGTACGTGAAAGACAGGCAGACGGCAGAGGATTTTGTGTCTGAGGCTTTCGCGGTATTTTGGGAAAACAGGCGGCTGCTATCTCCCGACACCAGACCGCCGGCCTATCTTATGACTATCGTTAAAAACAAATGTCTTAATTATCTGCAACATCAACAGGTACAACAGCGTGTAACGGAAGACCTAAGAGATCATTCCGAATGGTTACTCCAAACAAAGATCAGTACACTGGAAGCATGCGAGCCCGATTTTCTGTTCTCCGGAGAGATACAAAAGATCATCGACTCCACATTGAATCAATTACCGAAGAAAACACGACGGATATTCCTGATGAGCCGTGTTGAAGGATTTTCATACAGTATGATTGCCCGAAAAATGGATCTCAGTCAGAAATCTATAGAATATCACATTTCGAAGGCTCTTGAGCTGCTGCGTGAATCGTTGAAAGATTTTATGTAACCACTGCTCATTATATAGAAGAGAATATTGTAACCAAAACAGGTACGCTGAGATCGAGTATGAATCCATGAAAAACAGAGATAACGGCAAATTCTTTCCCTGAAAATTTCAATATGATCGGGAGTGTGGTATCCATTGTAGTTGCCCCACCTACTGAAATCGGAGCCAGTTTACCGAAATATTTTACAAAAAGAGGGGCAAGCAATAATGCCATTATTTCACGGAGTATATTCGAAAGTAATGCAATGGTGCCGAGTTCCACCCCTTTGTATTCCGTTATAAAAATACTTGATAATGAATAATAACCAAAGCCGCTACCTACAGCCATGAATTCGATAACTGAGCGGCCGGGAAGTAGAAAGCCAATTATTGCACATCCCAATAGCGTACCCACAATCGTTGCCACTGGTAGCAAATAAAACCGTGGGTCTATTCTTGTGAAACGCCTGAGCGTATTGGAATCGTTACCCAAACTCAATCCAACACAAAACATCAAACAACATAATGCGTAAAAGCTTATATCATTGTCGACGACAGAAAGCGGAATAATTTCGAAATGACCGAAGAATACCCCCAGGGCAAAAAAAGAGACAATAATAAGACTACTCTTCATGAAGGCCTTTTCTCTTATTATTAATATGTTTCCAGAGCAATAATGCAGCCACAGCGCTACCAAAGACCGCAGCAAGGGTAATAATTAAAGCTTCCACCCCAATATTGGCCAGCCCGGATATTATTTCAGGATTACTACCTACCTCTAATCCGAGAATAAATAAAAGAAGCCAAATCAGCAGGATAATAATTTTTGAAATATTTCTGAATTCTTTTTTTCGTAACACGAATCCAAAAATGCCTCCCAATAGCATAAAACCAATTGCAATAAACATATTCAAAAAGATTTGTCTGTTATTTGTTTGAAACGAGTGTATTAAGCATATAAACAAAAGTAAATAAATAATCAGATATACCAAAGTCAACATAATTTTAAAAAAAATACTCATCCGTTTAGGGTAGTCGAATGTTGAAATGTTATATATAAAGACACAATTTTAGATAATGAATAAAGATCTATTATACCGTTTTTTTGAAGGTAATACGACACTGGAGGAAGAAAAACAGATTAGACAGTGGATAGACACATCTGAAGAGAATAGGATTACGTTCCTGCAGGAACGTAAAATATACGATGCAATATTATTCAGGTCTCCCGGTATCTCAAACACGAACAGAAAAAGGCGTACAATTGGGTATCATATCGGTGCGATTGCGGCGAGTCTATTCATCCTCATTGCGAGTGCACTGTATCTGCACACTCTGCGACAAGAGAATAACTCCTTGGACTATAATACACTTGTTGTCCCTGCAGGTCAACGCATCCATCTGATCCTTGCCGACAACACCGACATTTGGCTGAATGCCAATAGTACATTGCGTTACCCTACGGAATTTTCCAGGAAGGATAGGACTGTATATTTAGACGGGGAAGCCTTTTTCGAGGTAAGTAAGGACGATAAAAAACCATTCATGGTAAAAACAACTTCGGGAGACATTAAGGTAACCGGCACATCATTCAACGTAGAAGCTTATTCCAAACATGGAGGTTTCGAGACCAGCCTGTTCGAAGGAAGTGTGGAGATTTACAAGAACGATCATAAACTTACTACTCTCAAACCTGATGAAAGAAGCTACCTGAAAGATGGAAAACTATATGTGACCCCAATAACTGACATGGATAAGTATCTCTGGAAAGATGGTTTGATCGCCTTTAATAATAAAAGACTTGAAGATATCCTGCAGTCTCTCGAAAAATATTTTGATATCCGGATACAAATCTCTAACAGCTCGTTACCACAACGCACCTATACCGGAAAATTCCGGCAGTCTGATGGAGTGGATTATGCTTTAAGGGTGCTGCAGAAAAGTATCCATTTTTCCTACCAAAGGGATGAAACAACAGGGATAGTGTATATAAAATAACAACTATTCGGTTAAGCCAAATAAGTATAAGACAAACTGGTTTGCAGAAAACAACTCAGTTTGTTTGAATATACCATGGCGAAGAATAGTCTAACTTTAGTAAATTTAAAATGAAATGCCTATGTAGTAAAGTGATTAAGCAGTAGAAAACTAAAAAATCGGCAGGCGTTGCAGCGCCCACCGATCGGATGTTTTCGTTGACAAAGCCTAAAATTATCTAAGTATCAACTTAAAACAATTACAAATGTATGAAGAAAAACAATTCAATGGGTAGTCAATTAACCGAAAAAATACCCATAAACCATTTTTTATTGATTATGCGCGCAACCTTTATTCTACTATTTACCTGCATATTTTGTGCTATGGCGGAAGTCGGCTATACTCAAAACGCCAGGGTTACGATTAACAAGCGTAATACAACTCTCAAAGAGGTGCTAAACGAAATCGAAAAACAAACCGATTATCTTTTTATCTACAACAATGAGGTGAATACAAATGAAAGGGTGTCGGTCAGAGGAAAGCAGGAAGCAGTCTCAGAAATACTCAATTCCCTGCTCAAGGATAAGGATATTGACTACACTATGGAAGGAAATCATATTATCCTCTCTATCGGAAAATCCGAAGACAATGGTAAGGAAATAGTCACAACCATTGTCCAACAACAAAAAAAACAGATAACTGGAAAAATTACTGACGAGCAGGGAGAATCTATTATCGGAGCTAATATTGTGGAAGTTGGGACAACCAATGGAACGGTTACTGATATAGATGGAAATTTCACTCTTCAGGTAGAAAACGATGCCACAATTCAGGTCTCTTATATAGGCTATCTGGAACAGATTATCAGTGTAAGTGACCAATCCAATTTTAACCTGATATTGATAGAAGATACTCAAGCGTTGGAAGAAGTGGTTGTTGTGGGATATGGGGTTCAGAGAAGGGCATCTGTTACAGGTTCCGTTGCGTCCATTCAGGCTTCAGACATCACAAGTGCCAAAACAGCCAGCGTAACCAATGCGTTAGCAGGAAAACTCCCCGGATTACGCGCAGTTCAAAGAAGCGGTGCTCCCGGAGACGATGCCGCATCAATTGATATCCGGGGCTATGGAAACGCTTTGATTATCGTGGATGGCATTGAGCGGGATTTCAATCAAATAGATGCAAACGATATTGAGTCTATCAGTATTCTAAAAGATGCATCTGCAGCCGTATACGGATTTAAAGGGGCAAACGGAGTAATATTGGTTACAACGAAAAAAGGACAGCAGGGGAAGGCCAAAATAGACTATACAGGATACTATGGTTTTCAGAAAATCACACGATATCCGACACTGATGAACGGGTACGAATATGCGTTACTCTATAATGAGGCTCAACAAAATCTGGGTGTTAACGCTCCCTTTTCAGATGAAGACCTGACGAAATTTAAGAATGGCATTGGTACAACTGATTGGTTTAATGAAACTGTACGAAGCACTATGCCTCAAATGTATCACAACGTAAGTGTTTCTGGAGGAAGTGAAAAAGTTAAATACTTTTTTTCTTTGGGCTTAACAGATCAGGAAGGCATGTATAAATCGAACGATTATAACTTTCAACGATATAATGTCCGATCAAACATAAACGCTGAAATAACCAAGAGTTTAACTGTTGATCTGCAATTAAGTGGACGTCTTGATTCAAGGCAAAAACCCTATGAAGCCGAACCACTGACACGCAGCATACAAATGGCAAGGCCTATTTATTCAATTTATGCCAATGATAACCCTGATTACTGGCAGGTTCCCGGGGACAAAGGAAACCCCATCCATTTATCTGAAATAGACAATGTTGGTTATTCTAATAGGGACAGAAGGGTCTTTAACGGGGCAATATCCTTCAATTGGAAAATCCCTTGGTTACAAGGCCTGTCAGCGAAAGCCATGCTGGCATATGATTTTACTAACACGAACAATAAAAACTGGTATAAAGAATATTACGAGTATCTGTATGACGCTAGTACTGATACATATAATATAGCAGGGAGTCATACGATATCCGAACTAACCGCAAAGAATGAAAATTATTTCAAACCGACACAACAATATTCTTTAAACTACAATAACGAATTTGGAAGTCATGATATTTCAGCTCTATTATTATGGGAATTATATAATGATAGAACTGAATGGGTAGAAGCATATCGTCAATTCTCTATCAGTGCAATTGACCAGATTAATGCCGGAGATAAAGTCAATATAAACAATGGAGGAAATGCCTCAGTATCGGCTCATCAAGGATTTGTAGGAAGATTCAATTATGCCTATGCGAGCAAATATTTGGCTGAATTGAGTTTCAGATATGACGGTTCGTACAAATTTGCACCCGAGAAAAGATGGGGGTTCTTCCCCGCAATTTCTCTGGGATGGAGAGTTTCCGAAGAAAGTTTTTTTAAAGATAAATTTGAAAATGTTGAAAACTTGAAACTGAGAGGTTCATATGGAAAAATTGGTGATGAAGGGGATTTTGCTGCATACCAATATCTATCCGGATACACCTATCCAAATGGAAATTATGTGTTAGGCAGTGGTGGACTATCAAATGGAGCAAAGGATAAAGGAATGCCCAATCTGAATCTGACATGGTACGAGTCTACCACTTTGAACGTCGGCTTTGAAACATCTGTATATCAGGGGTTATTATCTCTGGAATTTGATTATTTTCAGAGAAATAGAGAGGGATTACTTGCTACCCGCCTGTTAACATTACCTACCACATTCGGAAAATCACTCCCTCAGGAAAATTTAAATTCGGATAATACAAAAGGATTTGAAATCGTCCTCGGCCATAGAAATAAAATATCAGACTTTACCTACGATATAAAAGGTAATTTTTCCGCTACCCGTTCTTCCTACGGTCATGTAGAAAGAGCTGAGTCCGCAAACATGTATGACAACTGGAGGAATAACACGAATGATCGTTTTAAATCCATCAGCTGGGGAAAGAAAGTTCTGGGTCAATTTCAGTCCTATGAAGATATTTTGAATTCACCTATACAAGATGGAAATGGAAATAAGTCTCTAATGCCGGGGGATTTGAAATACCAGGACTGGAATAACGATGGAATTATTGACGGGAAGGATGACCAGCCTATTGGGCATGGAGACAATCCCTGGATGTACTATGGTTTAAATTTATTCGGGAGCTACAAAAACATAGATGTTACATTATTTTTCCAAGGCGCAGCCGGGCACGAGGTCTTCACAAGTGGAGATTTTATGGATCCTTTTATTCAACAGGGATTAGGTAACGGGTTAAATCTCTGGATGGATAGATGGCATAGGGAAGATCCTTCGGATCCCTATAGTAATTGGATCCCAGGCTTTATGCCCGCCCTTAGACCTGCCGGTTTTCAAGCGAATACCAGTAATAATACATGGACAATGCAAAAAGCGAGTTATTTACGTTTGAAAACCCTTGAAGTGGGTTACTCGTTTTCGGATAACTGGATAAAAGTAGTTGGACTTGAAAAACTCAGACTATATGTAAACTCTTTCAATCTTCTGACTTTTACCAATAATACAGGTATAATGAAATACATGGATCCGGAAAACAGTAATGGCCATTTTAGGTATTATCCACAGATGAAGACATTCAATTTTGGTATCAATCTTACATTTTAGTATTATGAACAAAATATTTATTACATTTTTAGCTATTGTTTGTTTCATTAGTTGTAGTGATTTTTTAAATAAAGAATCGTTTGATATCATTACTCCGGAACAAGTTTGGAAAGAGCCTAAATTAATTAACAGTGTTCTGGTTAATCTATATGACGGATTACAAGTGGAAGACTTTAATTACTGGTATAGAGATGCATGGAGATTAATAAATCCCACATCAATGTCTGACGAAGCCCAAGGGTCATTCCAGAAAGATCCTTTATTTGATAATGGTAGTGCCACATATACCTACGAAGATGCACTGTTCGAACAAAAATTTTCTGATCGATATGTATTTATTCGTAATTGTAACGACTTCTTAGATCAATTGGAGGGGGCTGAATCATTATCTTCATCTCAAAAAGAGCAACTAAATGCGGAGGTAAGGTTTTTGAGAGCGATGCACTATTTTTCTTTGGTAAAAAGATATGGTGGGGTTCCACTTATAACTGCCCCACAAGTGTATGATCCTTCAAACCTTGAATCATTAGCTGTTAGCAGAAATAAGGAAGTAGAGATTTATGACTTTATTGTTAAAGAATGCCAGGCAATATCTGAAATTCTTCCTGAGATAAGACCCGAATCAGAAAAATATCGGGCAAATAAAGGAACCGCACTGGCTTTATGCTCAAGAGCTGCTCTCTACGCCGCTTCTATAGCGAAATACGGTACAGTTCAATTAAATGGCCTAGTAGGAATAGACCAAAGCGAAACTCAACGGTTTTATCAATCTTCTTATGATGCATCCAAGGCATTATTGGATATGGCCATATATTCACTTTATAGTAAAAATGTAAATGACAGAACTCAAAACTATTATGAGATTTTCATAAAGGGAAATGGGGATAACGGTGAATATATTTTCCAAAAGCAATACAATGTGGCAGGAGGAAAAGGTCATGATTGGGACAAACGCAATGCTCCATTTTCATACCGAGGAGGAGGATGGGGATGCGGGATGGCTCCCACCCTGGAAATGATTGAGACCTATGAATATATGGATGGTGCCAGCGGAGAACTAAAGATCAAAGAAAATGGAGTTCCCATACGATTCTCTGATCCTTATTCCCTTTTTGAGGGCAAAGACCCAAGATTATTTGCTTCGGTATATCTTCCGGGATCACCTTGTAAGGATAGTAAAATTGAATGGATTAGAGGAATTATTATTTCAGACACTGAGAGACATCAGGCTACGAATCAACCTGATGGAGGAAATACGGTGGAGGTGAATGGCGTTGTCTATAATACAAGTGGTAAAGATGGGGGTGCTGATGCAGGAGATGCCTCTAAGACAGGATTTTATCAGAAGAAATTCTGGGATGAAACGCTTACCGACATGAATATGGGTAAATCTGAAACTCCCTGGCCGGTTTTTCGTTTGGGAGAAATATATTTGAATCTTGCTGAAGCTGCATTTGAACTGGATAAAAAGGACGAAGCATTATCTGCCGTGAATAAAATCCGGGAAAGGGCGGGAATCGTTGAAATTTCAGAAATTTCAATAGAAAAGATTCGTCATGAACGAAAAGTAGAATTAGCTTTTGAAGGTCATCGTTATTGGGATATGAAGCGTTGGAGGATTGCCCATCTGGATGTCAGCCAGGGAGGATTAAATGGGTTCAGAGGCTCTGCACTATACCCATGGTTTGACATCAGGGATCAGAAATTTATTTTTGAGATTGGCACTAATACTCCAAAACAAACAAGGATATTTCTGGAAAAGAATTATTACACAAGGATTCATAATGAAGATATGAACTCTAATCCGAATTTAGTTCAGAATCCCGGATATACAAACTAAATGGTTTTATTTTAAATGTAGAAATAATATGAAGAAGAATATTATAATATCAGTATCTGTCTGTCTCCTGTTGATGTTGACAGGATGTATTCAGGGATTAGATAATTACGATGCTCCTAATGGTGGAATCAAGGGTCTTATTCTTGATGAAGAAACAAACAATCCCATACCATTACCAGTACAGGGATCCACAGGTGTTATTGTAAAGATGTATGAACAAAATACAAACGCGAAGCAGTCTGTAGATTTTTATGCAAAATATGATGGTAGTTATGAAAATTCAAAAATTTTCAATACCGAATATAAAGTTGTAGTCGACGGACCATTTGTTGAACCATGTGAAGGAACTATAAAAGTGAATGGAGCTACCTCTTTTGATCTCAGGACTACACCTTTCTCAAGAATTGAGGCCTCGGCAAATTATTCTGAGGGGATTATTACGATTCAATATGAAGTGAAACCAACCAACAATTCTTTTACGGTTGATAATGTTTTCGGTTATTGGAATTTTGCTCCCGGAGTGGATGATGGTGCAGCTAATTATGCTAAGAAAGTAACCACCAAAGACATTAAGGGACAAATATCATTCGATTTAAAGAATGACAATGTCTTTAAATCAAATGAATATAAAATCATCTCAAACGGGAATAAGATATATGTCCGGATTGGAGCTGCTATTAAGGGAAAAATCAACTATAGTACAATAATAGCGGTTCAACTTTAACATATATCTTTCAATGATTTAAAAAATACTTTCATAGTTGCATTATTTAAATCTGTATTTTAGAAAATACTCATTAATATTCAAAATCATCCAAATCAGGAAAAATATACTCTGGTTTGGTCACCTCTGGTAAGGGATTACCGATCAGGTCTGATCTCAGGACTTCCGGTCCATGTCTGGCCTGATCGGCTAATACTTCGGGTATTCGGATGAATGCGGAAAAAACGACACCGATACCAGCATGAGCGGCAAGGAAGTTTATGCGGTCCCTTACGGCACTAACAGGACAAGGGTGCGGAGAAGAAAAGGAGGTGAACTATTGAAATCAATTGAAATAAAAACATGATGCGAGAAACTCTTTTTTTTATAGCTTTCTTATTTACCTGCCTGTGCTACGGACAAGAGATAAAGAATGAACGTCTTTATGATTGTATACTGAGTTCACGTGATGGACATGGTGGAGAATATGCCTGGAAGATGAGAAGGGCAGGAGAAGTTCACAGTAAAGCGGAAGATGTTTCCACACCAAAGGTGTCTACAGACGACTGGATGCCGGCCATCGTCCCGGGGACCGTGCTAAACTCATTGGTGCATAATAAAATCTATCCGGAACCCTACTATGGTTTGAATAATAAACTGGAATCGAATCTAATTCCGGATATTTACCATGTAGGTCGCGACTTTTACACCTACTGGTTTCGTACCGAATTTGAAACGCCAACAGCTCATTTTAAAAATAAAAAAACGTGGTTACAGGTCGACGGCATTAATTATCGTGCCGAGATATGGCTGAATGGTAACATGGTTGGAAATATCGCCGGTATGTTTTATCAGGACCACATTGATATTTCTGATTATATTTATCTCGACAAAAAAAATATATTGGCAGTAAAGGTCTATCCTGTGGATGTACCAGGTACGATTAAATCAAAAGGTAAAAAAACTATCGGAGCATTGAATGATGAATTCCAGAACGGAGGAAACGGAGAAATTGGGAAAAACGTCACACAACTCATGACAGTCGGTTGGGATTTCACCTATTTGGATGGTATCCGCGATCGAAATACGGGCATTTGGAAAGATATCTCTATTTATACAACAGGAAATGTTAGTTTACGCCATCCTTTTGTAAAGTCGGATTTATCTAAACCTGATTATAATGTCTCAAGACAGACAATATCCGTTGAAGTGATTAACCCGAATAACAATTGGACGATACAGGATGTTACAATTGTAGGAGAAATCAAGGATGAAAACGTGCGCTTTGAAAAGCAAGTCCAATTAGCCAGGGGAGAGCGAAAAGAGATATCTTTTAGTCCGGAAGAATATCCGCAATTGGTTTTAAAGAATCCACGTTTATGGTGGCCGATTAATAAAGGGAAGCAAGAACTCTACAACCTGTCACTAAAAATTCTGGATAAGGATAAAAATCTTATAGATTCGATCTCTACCCGTTTTGGCATACGTGAAATCACTTCCAATACGGATACTCCTGATAAATCCCGAACATTTTACATAAACGGGAAACCTATTTTTATAAGAGGAACAAACTGGCTCCCGGAAAACATGCTCAGAAACTCGGAAGAACGTACATATGCGCAACTTCGCTATACAGCTCAAGCCGGGATAAACCTGATACGTTTCTGGGGAGGAGGCATTACAGAATCCGATTATTTCTTCCAACTATGTGATGAATTGGGAATCATGGTCTGGACGGAATTCTGGATGACTGGGGATACCAAACATCCTGTCGATGAGAGTATCTATTACAATAACGTGACCTCAACAGTCAAACGGATTCGGAACCATCCCTCTTTAGCGTATTATGTTTCTTCCAATGAATCCACAGAAATGTCCTATACCGAAGCATTAATCCAGAACCTGGATGGAACCCGCGGATATCAAATGCAATCGGAGTGTTGTGGCGTTCACGATGGTAGTCCATATAAGCAGGTCAATATCATGTGCCATTACGAAAATACAGCTTCAGACAGAGGTAGTCGTATAGACGGCTTTAATCCTGAGTATGGTGCACCATGCCTGCCAACAGTAGAATGTTTACGTGAAATGATGGACGAAAAAGATTTGTGGCCCATTAATAAGGAGGTATGGGATTATTCGGATGGTAACGGATTTCATTTAATGACCGGAATGTACCGCGATATGGTAAATGAGTACGGAATTTCGAAAAGTATAGATGAATTTGCAGAAAAGGGTCAATTTGTGGGAGCTTTTAATTATAAAAGTATATGGGAGGTATGGAATTATAACAAATTGAACCAGGGTGACCGCTATTGTTCCGGATTTTTGTTTTGGTATCATAATCCCCCAATTCGTCAGGTTTGTTCGAGAATGTGGGATTGGTCGTTGGAACCGACGGCAGCACTTTATGCCGCACAAAATGCTTGTGAACCCTTGCACCCCCAATTTGATTTTTTGAGAAACACGGTTTCTGTAGTCAACGATTATTACCGATCTTTTACGAATTATAAAGTGCTGGCTGATGTGTATGATTTGAACGGGAAAAAAGTTTTCTCAAAAGAAATGACCGTGAATCTACCGGAGGATGGAGTTGCAAAAGATCTTTTTACGATAGATTTTCCACCAACTATTACGAGTGTTCACTTTATTAAGTTGAGGCTTCTGGATGAAAAAGGCACGGAAGTGGGCAATAATTTTTATTGGCGATCTAACTCGCATTACGAAGGACGTAAAACATTAACAGGGCCAACAACCTCCGGCTTTCAGGATTTATCAAAGTTAAAACAGACTAAATTGGAGATAAGCTATCGTGAACATAAAGAAGAAGAGTGTTATTTAATAGACATAGAGGTCAAAAATACTTCACGCACAATTGCATTCTTTACACAACTTCAACTTCTTGATGAGAATGATAAGCCAATACGTCCATCTTTTTATTCCGATAATTTCTTTTCACTGCTACCCGGAGAAAGAAAAGCAATTCGAATCGAAACAAACGCTCAGAAATTAGCCGCGAACTCAAAACTTATTTTAAAGGGATGGAATGTAAAAAAAGAAATTTACAATTTGCGTCACCACTAAAAAATTAGGATAACAATTACCACTACAAATTTTATAACTACTATAATTTTTGCTTATTTATGAAAAAAATTTATTCAATTTTTATTTTACTGCTTATTACAGTTTTAGCCGGATCCTGTAGTAATGCAAAACAACAGTCCTCAGAAGAGAAAGCTAAATTACCCCAATGGGCCATAGGACCTTTTGAACGTCCTGAAAATCCTAATCCTGTTATTTCTCCTCTTCCGACGAAGTTTTATTGCCCGATGAAGGGTGATACTATAAAATGGGAAGAAAGCGATACTTTCAATCCTGCAGCAACAGTAAAAGAGGGAAAGATCGTAGTGCTTTACAGGGCCGAAGACAATTCAGCTCAAGGGATTGGTAAGCGTACGTCCCGTATTGGGTATGCCGAATCGAAAGACGGCATAACGATGGAACGCCGTACAGAACCGGTGCTTTTCCCCATGGAGGATGCTTTCAAATCCATCGAGTGGCCGGGAGGTTGTGAGGACCCCCGGGTTGCCATGACAGAAGATGGGCTCTATGTAATGCTTTACACAGCATGGAACCGGGAGACGCCCCGTCTGGCCGTAGCGACATCCCACGATTTAATTCAATGGGAAAAGCACGGCCTCGCTTTTGGCAAAGCCTATAATGGGCGCTTCGAAAACCTGGCCTGCAAATCGGCATCCATTGTCACTAAAGTAAAAGATGGTCAATTAGTTATTACAAAATTGAATGGAAAATACTTTATGTACTGGGGCGAACATGCTGTATGTGCTGCCGTTTCTGACGATCTTATCAATTGGGAACCCGTACTGAATGAACAAAATGAATTGAAGGAAATCGCTAAACCTCGAAAAGGATTTTTCGATAGCAGACTGACCGAGTGTGGACCACCGGCAATTATTACTCAGGATGGGATCGTGTTGATGTATAATGGTAAAAATGGAGATGAAAAGGATGGAGATACAGATTATCCGGCAGGCTCTTATTGTGCCGGACAGTTTCTATTCGATCTCAATGATCCTTATAAAATATTGGATCGTTTGGATAAACCGTTTTTCTATCCCGATGCACCGTTTGAAAAGAGTGGACAGTATAAAGACGGGACCGTCTTCATTGAGGGACTAGCCTATCTCGATAATCGATTTTACCTCTATTACGGATGCGCCGATTCACATGTGGCTGTAGCTATTAATGATGCAAAGAAAAAGAATATGAACAAGTAACAATTATTTTTGAATTCTTTTACTCATGGAGTAAGCAGTTTGATATCGAATTTCGGTGAAAGTATAGGGTACAGGGTGGCAGGAAGAACTTTCTTGTTGCCCTGTACATATCATTATTCATACCGCTTAGAATAGATATTCTTCAAAATTGTATATTTTTGCAATGGTGTGAATAAAAAAATGGAAATTATAAATTTGCCGTTTGTTTCAGATGATGGGATATCCTTTCCGATGGCACGTAGTGCCTGAAAATGGATAATATCGATATTGAAAATCAAAAATATAAATTTATTTGTATGCACAAAAAATGGATCATTGTTTCACTTTTCATCGTGATCGCTTTCACGTTGAATGCCCAGAAACTCTCTTTTAAGAAAGACAGGACATTCAAGATCGTACAGTTTACCGACATGCATTACATGCATGGGAATCCGAAATCAGACACAACCCTGATGCTTATACCCAGGATACTGGATGAAGAGAAGCCTGATATGGTGGTATTTACCGGCGACATCGTAACAGGGAAACCGGTAGAGGAAGGTTGGGATGCCGTAACAAAATTCGTGATCGATCGCAAGATACCATTTGCCGTAACTTTGGGTAATCACGATCATGAACAGGGTGTAACAAGGGAAGAGATTGCTGATATTGTTACCGCCTACCCTTTCAACATCAACAGGTTGTCGGATGTCAGCAGAGGTAGGGTAATGGACAATGTGATTCCGGTCTATAGCAGTGAAAAACCACTGAAAGAAGCAGCTCTGATCTACTGTTTCGATACAGGAGCCTATTCCACGATAGATGATGTAAGTGGTTACGATTGGGTAACCACCAGGCAGATAGAATGGTATCGGGAACAAAGTATCCATTATACCGTCAAAAATAATTTCCAGCCGCTACCCGCCCTCGCCTATTTTCATATTCCGTTGCCTGAATACCGGTTAGCATTCAACGATGAAAAGAACGTACGCTATGGGGAAAGAAAGGAAGACGAATGCCCTCCCGGACTTAATTCGGGTATGTTCCTATCGATGAAGGAGATGGGAGATGTCATGAGCACATTTGCGGGACATGACCATGTGAACGACTATATAGTAAATTACTATGGCATAGCCCTGGTTTACGGGCATTTCAGCGGTTGGAAGACCACTTATACCCCTGAAATCAACGGAGCCCGCGTAGTAGTGCTCAAGGAAGGAAAACGGGCATTCGACACATGGCTCCACCAGTTAGATGGAACCATTCGGCACAAGGTTTCGTATCCGGCAGACTTTACCAATCCGGGGAAATAGTTTTTTCATAAAAGAAACACTTACTTATTCGGGGCAGAATTTATTTTCTGTCACCGAATATTCAATTGCTCAATTATATTAGGTATTTTGAGTCGCCTGCGCTCCTCGATTTCCAATTCTTGCAACGACATAATCCAAGTAAGTTTGTTTTCTCTTCGTATTGCTTAACAAAAACAATCATATCTGTTAGTTGGAATATTCTTCAAGATTACTTATATTTGCAACAGTATCAATCACAAATGGAAATTATGGATATACAATTTGTTTCTGATAAGAGAGGTAAACTCAAAGCCGTGCAGTTATCTTTAAAGGAATGGCGGAATATTGAAAAGAAATTGGAAGCTTATGAATTGAGTGAAAGCATAAAAGCCGGGTATAAGGAAATGGAACGGATTGAAAGTGGAGAATTGAAAGTAAAAAGTTTTGAAGACTTTATCAATGAACTTTAGAATTATACCCACTCCCAATTTCGAAAAAGAAGCTAAAGCACTCCAAAAGAAATACCCATCTTTTAAATCAGATTTAATGGTACTTGCTACCGCTTTACTCAAAGACCCTAAACAGGGAGTGGAAGTGTACAAAAACTGCTACAAAGTGCGTTTTCCTATAAAAAGCAAAGGAAAAGGAAAAAGTGGTGGTGGAAGGTTAATTACCTGCGTGAAAGTAACACAAGAGAAGATATACTTGTTGTCAGTTTTTGACAAATCAGAAAAGGAAACTATCACTGACAATTTTTTAAGACAACTCCTGAGCAAGTTAGATAAAAGTTAATCTAAACGGAGGATAAGACAGAATTATAACCAATGATGAAATTTAATTAAGTTAGCTATTCTAATGCTTGCATAAGTAGAATAGGTTGTTTCAGATGTTGAGTATCATTACACTTTCTATCCTGGTTCTGCTGAGCATCGTGCTTATCGTGATACTCACTTCCGTCACGAAACTAAACGCGTTTGCTTCGCTGTTTATCGTGGCCCTGTTGTTAGCCATGGTTGCCCTTCCCGATAAAGATGTGGTCCAAATCCTGAAAGAGGGGTTTGGGAGTACCATGGCATCCATCGGGTTTCTGATTATTTTCGGGGCGATTATTGCCGTGGTGTTGGAAAAGACAGGCGGTGCCATAAGCATCGCTAATTATATTTTATCGAAAACAGGGCACGGTAAAGCCGCTTCAGCAATGGGTATTACGGGATTTATTGTAGGATTGCCCATTTTTTGCGATTCCGGGTATATTATAATGAGTGGATTGGTAAAATCATTCAGCACGAAGGCCAAAATTGCATTGCCCTTTATCGCGTTTGTTTTGGCTACTTCACTCTATTCGGTGCACTGCCTCACTCCCACGCACCCGGGAGCATTGGCCGCTTCGGGAATTCTAAACGCGAATATCGGCATGCTGATATTGCTGGGAATACTTTTTGCCATTCCCGCTACCGTAGCCGCATTTTTTTGGATTAAATGGCAAACAAGGAAAAATACCTACGAAGAAACAGAGCCCTCGAAAGGTGAAATTGGGAACGAAGGACAATTGCCGCCGGTCAGTCTTTCGTTATTACCTATCGCCACACCGCTTGTTCTTATAGCAATTGGCTCTTTACTCGCGGTAATGAAAGTGCCTGAAAGTAATTTTGTATTGAAAGGATTGGCATTTATAGGGCAACCTATTATTGCCCTGTTGATTGGTACATTTTTATCGCTGTTTTTATTGAAAAACAGGGCGGTGAAAAGCATCAATTCAATCCTTGAATCCGCCATAGAAAAAGCAGGCCCGATTCTTATAGTAACCGGTGCGGGCGGGATGTTTGGCATGGTAATTAAAGAGACCGGCGTGGGCGCTTATGCCGGAGAGTTTTTTCTGCAAACAGGGTTAGGCCTTGCTGTTCCCTTTCTGATTGCTTCTATACTGAAAACCGCGCAGGGTTCATCAACAGTCGCGGTCATTACTGCGGCATCGTTCGTCGCGCCCATGCTACCTGCACTGGGACTGGATTCAGAAACCGGCAAACTTCTGGCTATGATTTCGATGGGTGCCGGCTCAATGATGGTGTCTCACGCCAATGATTCTTATTTTTGGGTGGTTGCCCGATTTTCCGGGATCAATTCTAATACCACGTTAAAAGTCTATTCTACGGCCACTATCGTGATGGGAATCGTTACATTCCTGTGTGTATGGTTGACTTCATTTTTTATATTGTGATAAAATAAGATGAGAAAGAAAGCCGAAGAAATATTTCTCGCCGGAGTTGAAAGTGTTTTGCCTGAAAAGTTGATTCAAAGACAAATAAAACGGGATGGTGATATACTGCAAATTGCCGGTAAATCATACCCGTTATCCCGATTCAGGCATATTTACGTTTTGGCAGCCGGAAAAGCAGCCGCTTTAATGGCTAAGGAAACCGAACGAATTTTAGGCGACAAAATAACAGGGGGGCACGTTGTTACCAAATACGGGCACGAAACCAATTTAAAATACCTGAAACTTACCGAAGCGGGACATCCGATACCGGACGCCGAAGGCGTGAAAGGGACACGAAAAATGCTGGACATTGCCCGGCAATCCGGTGAAGAAGACCTGGTTGTCTGCCTGATATCGGGCGGTGCATCAGCACTGATGGCGGATTTCCCTGAAGGAACCACGCTCGATGACCTGAGACATGCAAATGAACTACTGGTAAAATGCGGTGCTGATATTACCGAAATAAATGCCGTGCGCAAACATCTTTCGAACGTGAAAGGCGGACAACTTGCCAAAACGCTTTATCCGGCAACAACCGTTTGCCTGATTTTATCGGATGTCACCGGTGACCGCCTCGATGTCATTGCTTCCGGCCCTACCTTCGGGGACACCAGCACATTTGCCGACGCGTGGGCGGTCATCGAAAAGTATTCGCTGGAAAATTCTTTCCCGCCTCCCATGCTGAACCATTTGAAAAAAGGATTGACCGGTTTGATTCCCGAAACACCCAAGCCGGGCAATGCTATTTTCAGGAACGTCCAAAATTACATAATCGGGAATAACTTACTGGCACTTGAAGGTGCGTCACGTAAAGCACATGGGTTTGGTTTTAAGACCCATATCGTTACCGACAAGTTAAAGGGAGATTATACGAATGTAGCCGATTTCATTCTGAAAACAATCGAAAACTACCAACAAGCTAGCGGTAAAAAGCCCGTTTGCCTGCTTTTTGGGGGTGAACCGACTGTAAAAGTTTCGGGAAATGGATCGGGCGGGCGCAATCAGCACCTGGCCTTGTATTTATCTACCAAAATTGATCACGAAAAACAGATCACCATCTTATGTGCAGGAACAGACGGTACAGATGGACCGACCGATGCCGCGGGAGCCGTTGTTGATAATGAAACGATAGCTATTGCGGTGAAGAAAAATATCAATCCCCGGGTTTTTCTCCAAAATTCCGATTCTTACCATTTTTTCCAACAAGCCGGCGGTCATATTATCACCGGAAATACACGGACGAATGTAATGGATATGGTAGTAGTCGTGATCGAACATCTCAAATCAGGGCATCAGGCATATCCAGGCGTGGAAGTTACATGAAATCATTAACAATTGAAGTTTTATCTAAAGAAAGTTTTAACTTTGTCGTCAATCATGCGAATCTGGGGGCAGCCTGCGTAATAATGAATGGGACCGGACTGGTAGAAATATCTCCGGGAGAACATTAACCAAAAGAAAAATACGGCGCTACCAAAAGATATAAAGTTCCATTCTATTTTTATGGAGGTGTACTCTCCGGATGGAATGTAGTGCCTGAAAATGGATAATATCTTTTTTGAAAATAGAAAATAAAATAAAACAATCGTATGAACAAGAAATTGATCATTATTCTACTATTGGGAGTATTCACTTTCAGTTTGAATGCCCAAAAACTCTCTTTTAAGAAAGACGGAACATTTAAAATTGTACAATTTACCGATATGCACTATAAGCACGGAGATCCTAAATCGGACACGACCCTGATGCTTATTCCCAGAATACTGGACACAGAAAAACCCGATATGGTCATCTTCACGGGAGATATTGTCACCGGTGCGGTACAAGAAGGATGGGATGCCGTAACCAAATTCGTTATAGACCGGAAAATACCGTTTGCAGTGACTCTGGGTAATCACGACCATGAACAGGGTGTAACAAGAGAAGAAATTGCTGATATTGTCACCTCCTACCCTTTTAACATCAACAGGTTGTCAGAAATAAGCCATGGAAGAGTGATGGATAATGTGATTCCGGTATATAGCAGCCTGAAGCCACTCAAAGAAGCAGCGCTAATCTATTGTTTCGATACCGGAGCTTATTCCACAATAGATGGCGTAGGTGGATACGACTGGATGACAACTAAACAAATAGAGTGGTATCGGGAGCAAAGTATCCATTATACTGTCAAAAATAATTTTCACCCACTACCCGCCCTTGCCTATTTTCATATCCCATTACCTGAATACAAGTTGGCATTCGACGATGAAAAAAATATACGTTATGGAGAAAGAAAGGAAGATGAATGCCCTCCCGGACTTAATTCGGGTATGTTCTTCTCGATGAAGGAAATGGGAGATATTATGGGTACATTTGTGGGTCATGATCATGTAAATGATTATATAGTAAACTACCACGGTATCGCCTTAACCTACGGGCATTTTAGCGGCTGGAAAACCACATATACCCCTGAGATCAACGGTGCACGCATAGTGGTACTCAAAGAGGGAAAACGGGAATTCGACACATGGCTACATCAGTTGGACGGAAATATTAAACATAAAGTTTCTTATCCGTCACAGCTTCTTAATCCGGCCAAATAATTTTTCTATTTTTATAAAAACTTCGGGAGTTCACACGTATTAATACTAAATTTCATTCCCGGAGTTTTACTTTTTCAGAAACCTTTTTTGCGCAAATAAAGGTATTGTTTGGTTAATATTCAATACCTTTGGTTTGTGATCATCCATACAATATTCTAAACGAGTCAGAGGTGCGAAATAATTCCGGACAGAATCACTGTACGAGGAGAGTAATCGCCAAGAAATATCTGCACAAATATCTCATAGATAGAGCAGTACCCTTTTACTAAAACAAATCTAAAAATATAACACAATGCAACTAAATGATCCATTATTAACACGAAGGAACTTTCTGAAAGGCTCAGCTACAATCGGAACTGTAGGCATAATGGGAGGAATTCCCATGTTAAGTTCATGTACATCGCAAAAAAAAGGGAAAGAGAAAGGAGAAGAATTACAACTTCCCGCATTACTTGACCAAGCACCTGACGGGAAAGTGCTTAAGGCAGGACTGATCGGATGCGGAGGCCGGGGTACGGGAGCTGCGGTCGATTTCCTGAATGCCGGCCCTAATTTGCAGATAACGGCTCTGGGGGATGTTTTTCAGGATAAGATGGATGCATGCCGGGAAATTCTGAAAAAACAAAAGAACGTGGAGATACCCGATGAGAACTGTTTCATAGGGTTCGACAGTTATGAGAAAGTAATTGACTCGGGAGTAGATGTCGTATTACTTTGCACTCCTCCTCATTTCAGGCCTGCGCATGTAGAAGCTGCCGTGAACGCAAGAAAGCATATCTTCATGGAAAAACCGATCGCCGTAGATCCGACAGGCGTACGTAAAGTGCTGGCTTCAATGAAAAGAGCTGAATCCATGAGACTGAATGTTATCAGCGGGACCATCCGCCGTTCCCAGAAGGATTACATGGAAACACGTCGTAGGGTATTGAACGGAGAGATTGGAGAGATTACAGGTGCGCATATTATCAGGAACGGTGGTGCATTATGGTTTCGCAGCAGAAGGCCGGAGTGGTCGGATATGGAATATATGTTAAGGAACTGGGTGAATTTCTGCTGGTTATCGGGAGACCATATTGCGGAGCAATTTATCCACGAGATAGATGTGATGAACTGGTACCTGGACGAATATCCTGTAAAAGCTACCGGATGGGGCGGACGTCAGAGAAGGGTTACCGGCGACCAATATGATTTTTTCAGCATCGAATACCTGTATGAAAGCGGGATGAGAACCCACTGCGCAGCAAGGCAGATAGATGGCTGTTCCAACGGAAAGGTCGAGCAGATCAATTGCACGCAAGGCTATGCCGACGCAGCGGGTAAATTATATGACCTGAAGGGTAATATGATCTGGGAGTATCCCCACCCTGCCGAAAACGATATGCAGTCGGAATGGTACGTAACCAATCCTTTCGTACAGGAACACATTAATTTAGTGACTGCCATAAGGACAGGGAGCACCATCAACGACGGAGAAGACCAGGCCAATTCCACGCTTGTGGCCATTATGGGTAGAATAGCCGCTTACACGGGAAAAGATGTTACCAGGGAGGAGATCATGAATTCCGATCTATATCTGGGGCCAAAAACTTACAGCATGGGAAAAATTGAAGGTATTCCGGAGACTATTCCTCTAGCTGGTATTCCTCACAAAGAGTAAAAAATCGAAAGAGACCCATCCATGGAGGTCTCTTTTATTATAATCAGATAATTCTGTAGTCCATTTTCTCCGGATTTCACCCTGTGATTTCATCTCTTTTATTACAAAAAAGACTATTTTTGTAAAAATTGATTTTATACACACCTAAAACAACTAAATTTTAAATTATCAATGACCTCCAGAAGACAATTTTTAAAAACAATGGGAGGAGTTACATTACTCACCATTGTTCCCCGAAACGTGCTCGGGAAAGGTATGATCGCTCCGAGTGACGAACTGACCAAAGGGATCATCGGAGTAGGCGGAATGGGCCGGGGGCACATTCCCTATGACAACACGCGCGTAGTGGCCATGTGTGATGTGGACAAGACACACCTCTCAAAGGCAGCCGCCATGGTAAAAGAAAAGATCAATCTCTATCACGATTTCCGGGATCTTATCCTCGACAAAAATGTGGACATCGTACACATCGCTACCCCGCCCCACTGGCACGGATTGATGTCATTGGAAGCGGCAAAGGCAGGAAAAGACATCTTCTGCGAAAAACCGATGACACGCACGATCGGAGAAGGAAAACGGGTAAGAGAAGCAATAGCGCAACACGGCAATATCTTCCGTCTTAACACATGGTTCCGGTTCAAAGATTCTTTTTACGGGCTGGGAACACCGATGAAACCCCTCAAAAAACTGGTCGACAGCGGCATGCTGGGATGGCCGTTGAAAGTGACCATCAGCAAACATACCGGATTCGACTGGAAATTCTTCTGGGTAGGGAAAACACACTTGGAGCCGCAACCAATCCCGCAGGAACTCGATTACGATATGTGGCTCGGACCGGCTCCCTACAAGCCCTATAATGCACACCGCGTACACGGGACCTTCCGTGGATACTGGGACTACGATGGAGGGGGCCTCGGTGATATGGGACAACATTATATCGATCCCGTACAATACATGCTGGGCAAAGATAACACAAGCCCTGTCAAGGTGGAAGTAGACGCACCGCAACAGCATCCGGATGCAGTGGGGACATGGAGATCTATCACATATACTTATGAAGACGGTTGCCAGATCATTCTCTGGGGAGGTGACTACGGAGAACCGGATACCCCCTATATTGCAGGACCGAACGGGAATGTATATAAGAATTTTGTATGTGATATACCTGACTGGGAAAAGAAACTGGCTGATTTCCCCGAGCCTCAGGCTCAAAACACCGATTTCCTTGAATGCGTACGCAACAGGCAGAAATTCGCACTGAATGAGATCAACGGGCAACGTTCCTGCACTATTGTAAATATGGGTACGGTGGCGCTCCAACTGAACAGAACGCTGGAGTTCGATCCGGTGAACGAACTGTTTATAAATGATGCCGAAGCCAATCGCCTACTGGACCAACCCGTCCGGGCACCTTGGACTATTTAATTAATGTGATGATTTATTGATTTAACGATGTGATGATTTATCTGTCTACTAATTTGTAATTCAGACGGTCATCCCAAATCATAAACTTTAATTTTTCACTTTTCACTATTAATTTTTAATTTCTAAAATGAAACATATACAATTACTTATACTCTGCCTGGGCCTGCTTATTACAAGCGGCATCCAGGCCCAATTGCCGGAAGGAAGGACAAAAGCTACCGTCATTGCCGACGCATTGGCCCAACTGCCGGCCGATACGCCTCACAAATACAATCAGGTAATAGCCGATCTGGTATCTACCGGCGAGGAGGGTTTACTTGATCTGATCGGCAGGATGAACCCTCCCGGAAATCAAAGCAACGAATCCCTCGATTACGCCATCAGCGGATGGACCCATTTCGTGGCAAACGATGATACTGACCGCAGCATTGCGGCAGGAGCCTTTGAAAAAGCTCTCAACCAGCCATTGGACAAGGAAGTAAAAGCATTCCTGATCCGTCAACTCAGAACAATTGCCACAGACGACAATGTAGATGTGCTGTCTACTTTCCTCAGGGATGAATATCTATCCGACCCCGCTGCACAGGCATTAGTCTCTATCGGAACGGAAAAAGCCGGTAATGCATTGCTGGCCGCCCTTACGGCTTCAAATGATGAAAAAATCAGATTGAACCTGGCAAACGCTATCGGACAATCCGGTTACCAGAAGGCAGAACCGGCCTTGTTGGGTCTCCTTAATCAAAATCCGTCGGAAGCGATGCGGAAAGTACTACTCAATGCCTTGGGGAATATGGGTAGTACAGAATCCCTCAAGGTATTACGCAATGCTGCAGAGAATGCCGGTTATGCATACCGGAAAGATAATGCTACCGCTTCGTACATCTCCCTGCTCGGCAGACTGAATAGCACCGGACCTAAACTGGTGAAAAAGGAGGCGGAAAAATTGCTGGCCACAGGCAAAAAACTTGGCAAGCAGGATATCCGGATCGCGGCAACCAAACTGATACTGACCCAACCAACAGTAAAAAAAGAGGATGTCCTGAAAAATGCCATCAAGGATGGGGATATTACCTACCTTTCAGGAGTACTTAGTCTTTATCCGTTCCAGGATGACAGGAAATCGACTGAACTGGTACAGACAACACTTGCTTCTACCAAGTCACCGGAAGTGCAGACTGTACTTATCTACTGGCTTGGCAATCACAATATAAAAGCATCTATTCCACAGATTGCCCGCCTTGCCCGCTCTTCCGGCAGTATGGTGCAGAAGGCAGCCACACTGTCTCTGGCCAGACTTGGCGGTAAAGAAGCACTTATTGCACTGGCTTCTCTCCTTAAAAGCAGCAATGATGAAACTGTCACATTGGCAAAAGATGCCTTGTCTGCTTATAACGGGGATATTTCCTACACACTTGCTTCCGTTTTTGAGGACAGCAGTGATACAGGAAAGACGGCGATACTGGAACTTATCGCCAACCGGAAAATGGAAAATCAGTATAATTTGGTTTACAACCAGATGTTCAGCAGCAATACTACCGTAAAGACCGCTGCGGCCAATACGCTGAGAGATGTGTCTACCGACAAGAACCTGTCCGACTTGTTTACCTTGCTTGAGCGGGAAGATGTTACATATGTTCCCGCCATACAACAGGCAATCAACGCGGCACTGAGCCATTTGCCCGTAGAAAGACAACTCCCGCTGGTAACGGAAAGGATGAAAAATTCCCCCAACAAACATCTCTATTATACTGCGTTGGCAAACAATGAATCCCGGCAGGCAATGGATATCATTACCAATGCTTATGCTACGGCAACAGGAGCAGAGAAAGAGGCTGCATTCGATGCGCTTACCCATTGGAAATCCTTCCACGTAATCTACCCATTGCTGGATATTGCGCGTAACAGTAAAGACAAACGTGAGTTGGAAAAGGTGACGGATGCACTGGTCTCGGTTATCCGTAACTCCGGACAGACCGGAGCTGTCAAATACCTTTATCTCCGTGAGACAATGCAGTTTGCCCAAACCGACAAGCAGAAGAAAGACATACTTCGGCTGATCGGCAATACAGGTCAATACCAGGCATTACTCTATGTTGCGCCTTACATGGATGAATCCACACTGAAAGAAACAGCTGCAGTGGCCGCAATGAATATAGCCATCAATGAACCTTCATTCGCCGGTACGGAAACGACAAGGATCCTGGATAAGGTCAGCAAGACGCTCTCTAATCCCGATGCTGATTACCAGCGGCAATCCATTGTCAAATACCTGGCAGAGAATCCCACCGAAGGAGGGTTTGTGTCACTCTTCAATGGCAAGAACCTGGACGGCTGGAAAGGCTTGGTAGAAAATCCCATCAAACGGGCGAAGATGAGTCAGAGGGAGCTGGCTGCCGCACAAGCGAAAGCAGACAAGGAAGCGGCTAGAGACTGGAAGGTTGAAGACGGCAATATCATTTTCGACGGGACAGGCTACAATAACCTCTGTACGGACAAACAATATGGTGATTTTGAAATGCTGATAGACTGGAAACTCTATCCCGGCCCCGAACCCGATGCAGGGATTTATTTACGCGGAACGCCACAGGTACAGGTATGGGATACTGCGCGCACGAACGTGGGCGCAGAAGTAGGATCAGGTGGATTATACAATAACCAGCAAAACCCGAGTAAACCGCTCAAGGTGGCTGACCAAAAGGTAGGGGAATGGAATACTTTCCTTATCCGGATGATCGGAGAACGTGTATCGGTCTGGTTGAACGGAGAACTGGTGACCGATAACGTGATCCTGGAGAACTTCTGGGACAGGACCCAGCCTATTTTTCCGGTGGAACAGATTGAGTTGCAGGCGCATGGCAGTAAAGTGGCCTACCGCGACATTTTCATCAAGGAAATACCTCGTCCTGAACCGTTCAAATTATCATCTGAAGAGGAAAAAGAAGGATTTCGCATCCTCTTCGACGGAACAAACCTCGACCAGTGGACAGGAAACAAAAAGGATTATGCAGTAGAAAGCGGCAACATTGTGCTACATCCCAGCAAAGGATCAGGGGGTAATCTCTATACCAAAGACCAGTTCGACAATTTTGTCTTCCGTTTCGAATTCATGCTTACGCCCGGCGCCAACAACGGTTTAGGCATCCGCGCACCGCTGGAGGGGGATGCTGCTTACCAAGGGATGGAATTGCAAATTCTGGATAATGATGCGCCTATATATGAGAAACTGGCAATATACCAGTATCACGGATCGGTCTATGGTGTAATCCCTGCGAAAAGGGGATTCCTCAAGCCGGTTGGTGAATGGAACTATCAGGAAGTGATTGCTAATGGCGATCATATCAAAGTGATACTTAACGGAACGACCATCCTCGACGGCAATATCCGCGAAGCGTCCAAAAACGGAACGATAGATAAACGTGAACACCCCGGATTACTCAATAAGACCGGCCATATAGGTTTTCTGGGACATGGTTCAAAAGTGAAGTTCAGGAATATCCGTATCAAGGAACTGCAATAAGAGAGATAAGATACTTACGTGGAATGCGCCGTGCGGAAAAAATCGTACGGCGCATTTTTATTATCAACTTACCAGCTTCATTCCTCCCCACACGGCCAACAGACCTACAAGTACACTTGTAAAGGTATATAAAGCAAACAATCCCCATTGGTTGGCTTCTATCAGCCGTAAATTTTCGAATGCGAAAGTAGAGAATGTGGTATATCCACCGCAAAATCCCACGATAAGAAGCAATCGGAATGACTGGTTCTCAGGTTGATGAGCAAGCATCCATCCTGAGAGAAGGCCAATCAGGAAACATCCGGTCATATTGACAACCAACGTACCCGCAAACAACCATTCGGCAGCTACATACCGAGCAACGAGACGGGAAGCAATGAACCGGAGTATACTGCCGATCCCGCCTCCGATTCCTACATAGAATATATCTTTCCACATATTGTTTGCACTTTTTGCTGCAAAGATATGGATAATAGCCATACCTGCATGATATTATCACCGTAAAACAACGCTTTCGGCAATCAAACAGAGACCGGCAATTTCCAGAACCGGCAGGATGATTTATTCAAATGAATAGCTATATTTTGTGCGGTCTTTGGCATATTCGCATGATATGGTATTTGTATGTTTCTAAAGGACCTGGAACAAATGTTTTCCCGAACCGACCTCTACCTTTACAAAACCTTGCTCGACTTTTCCTTTGTATATATTGCCGTCAACTGTAAGCTGAAACTTCTTTAATGATACAGGCACCCACACCTCTGCAATTGTATTAGCAGGGATGGTCACTTCCATTTCGAAAACCATCGGGAACATGTTGGCATGTAACGAACTGTGGTCGGTACCGATGCCGTCGTTGTAGTAACCTAAAAAACGATCGGTATGTTCCAACAAATCGGTAGTCAGGTTGGCAGGCGCTTGCGCAAAACAGGATTGAATACCAAGAAGTGTGATCAATAGGAAACTTAGCATATTTTTATTAATTTGAGTCCTCTCCGAATTTATCATACAAAAGAATTATCAACTAAATTCTCCCCCGACTTTTCGGAGTGGACTCAAGGATAGAATCACAAAATCATCCAGGGACAATTGCTTCATATTTCCGTAGTAATTCTTTAATCTCTTTGGGCTCAACTTCCAGGGGAGAAATACCCTTCCTTGATGCTATAACAGCCGTAATAGCTGCAGCTTGCCCCATCCCCATACATGAAGCCTGAACACGTAGAGCGGAATTGGCAAGTCGATCACTGCTTACACATCGTCCCGCAACTAACAGATTTTTACTATTCCTGGGGATTAATGCCCGCAAAGGTACTGTAGCTACTGTGTGTTCATTCAAATGCTTGGGAACAACACCATGCTTGTCGTGCAAATCTATTGGATAAAAAGAATAAGAAAGAGAGTCTTCATGTACTTTTCCACTGACGTAGTCATCATGCGTGATTTGATATTCTCCGTCGATCCGGTACGTTTCCCTCACGCCTGCTTCAGTCTGCATAGATAGCAATCGCACTTTTTCGCATCCTGGTAGAGTTCTCAGAAAGCGAAGCATTTTCAACAGGGAGGTACGACCTTTTATATTTGTAATGGTATGGGTTTCCGAAGTAGTGGAATCTGCACCTAAAATATGCTGGATATTATCACCCTGATTTTGTAATAAAGCATTGATACTCCTAAAATCAATCTTGGAGACTCTCCCGTTTGCTACAGCCTCATCATATTTCACCTGAATCAGATTCATATCTAATTTACCCATATCGTAACCCCCAATCTTGAATTGGAGTGTACCTGGTTGATTTTCTTCTTCACGTAAGACCTTAAAACCGGCCAAGGCTGTTACAAAAGCATTTCCGGTACAATCTATTAGCTGGTTAGCGCGAATACGTGTATGAATACCTTTTCCCATAACATCCACTTCCCATAGACCATTTTTAAAGACTGCCTGTATCGGCGTTTCATAATATCGGATATGTACACCTGCTTCTAAACATTTTTCTTCGGCAAGCAACGCATACAGATAAGGATTCAATCGAATCTGGTGTTTCCAATGCCACCGTCCGGTTGGAATACTGAAATCAGGAAAAGTATCATTACCGAAACGCACGGTCTCAGAAACTAATTCCCATCCTATTCCCTCGATGATTTGTTTTCCCCATGCGTGAAACAAGCCGGGGAAAGAAACACCCCCGGTAGTTGTTGTTCCTCCTAACTGGCTTCCATTCTCTACCAAAATCGTACTGCATCCGGTTCTTCCCGCTTGAATTGCGGCAATTGTTCCTGCAGTACCACCTCCGATAATTAAGATTTCTGTCTCAATTTCTTTACGGGATCCTACCCTATATTCTAAAGAAGAGGCCACACTTCTTTTGGGAACTATACTAGTTAAAGAGATCGCTCCTACTGTTTTCAACATTGTTCGTCTTCTCATAACGTCCTAATTTTAATAAATTTATGACATAATGTAATTGATCAATTATTAATAACCGGGATTCTGGTCGTTTTTCGGATCAAGTGCTTGATTGTAATTTAATTCGGATGAAGGAATCGGCCATAGATAAGCTTTTTCAGGAATGGTTACTTTTTTTGCCTCACCAATAATCTCATTTGCTTTTCCTGTTCTTTTTAAATCATACCAGCGTTTTCCTTCAAAAATAAATTCATACGCACGTTCCTGTAAAACTAAATCCTGAAAAGATAGAGCATCATACTCCCCTACTTTAAAGTCAATTGAAGAAACTGTTTCTGGATCTATACCATACGCTCTCCGGTGTACCTGATTCAGCATTTCCATTCCTTCTGCAGTCGGGCCATTCGCAGCCATACAAGAAGCCTCAGCATAAATAAGCAAGGCATCGGGATAACGCATCAGTGGCAGATCATTTCCGGCACCCGTAGACCTATCCACTGCTTCTGTATCTGCATATTTTCCACACACCATAGTGGTCGCACCCAGGCCAAAATCAATATTATCCCAAAGACGTTTTCGCAGATCATTTTCATCCCAGTTTACGAAAAATATATTTGTAGCATCACTGTAATGAGCGTAAGCCCCTCCAAAATTAAAGTGTCCTGAAGCTTCATGATTCAATACCCATAATATCCAGTTACCAAACCCTACCTGACGTGTGTATTTGATATAAAATATTTCTTCGCTGCTGGTTATCAGGTCGGGACCGAATACGTTTGCCCTCAGGTCATCTGCGGATGTGACAGAAACGAGCGTATATTTGTTCGATTTGATTACTTCGTCCGCCTTATCTCTTGCGTTAGCGTATTCTCCTAGCGTAAGGTATACGTCAGCTAAAAGTGTTTTCGCTGCATAAATACCGGGCTTACCCGATTTTGAAGGAGTCTCAGGCAAATACGTCTCGGCATACTCCAGATCTTCACGGATAAAGGTATAAATATCTGTAACCGGCGACTTAACGAGATCCCTTTCTTTTAGGTTATTCTCTGTTCTAAGGGGAACAGCTCCATAATTCCGCACCAGATGATAATAGGCTAAAGCTCTCAAGAAACGCACCTCGGCAACAAAACGTTCCACTTGTGCCGTTGAAATTTTTTCATTCTCCTTTGTATTTAAAATAACGATATTCGCATTTCGGATAATAGAATAAAAATTAACCCAATAATCATTCATTTCGTCTATACTTGTAAAACCCTGCACATTACTAAGTATCGAACGGCTTCCTCTGCCATATCCCCAATCCGTATGGGCATCCAGCCGGACAATCAACTCGCTCCAGGTAGCCCCCTTGAAAGATAAATATACAGCATTGACAGCAGTCTCAACCTCTTCCGGAGTATTATAAAATAATTCCTCTGCCACTGTCTTAGGCCTCTCTTCAAGCAAATCTTCACAGGATAGTAAAGTTACAAGAAATAGTATAATTAAAAAGAGAGAATTTCTATTTAATAAGGTAGTATTCATAGCGTGATATTTTATCTGATTGACAAATTATTAAAACTGGGCACGTAAACCAAATGTAAACGTTTTAGAATTAGGATAGACATTATCGTCAATACCGAGTATTGTAGAATTAGAACCTCCTCGTGCGTTTACTTCAGGATCCCATCCTGAATAATTTGTGAAAGTCAACAAATTTTGTGCGCTTACATAAATTTGTAACGCTTTCATCCAATCCGCTTTAAGCTTATTGAGTGGTAATTTATAGGTTAATTGGATATTCTTTACTCTCAGGTATGACCCATCCTCTACAAAACGATCTGACATCTGATATTTGGTGTAATAACTGATTTTGGGATATTTTGCAGTGGGATTATTTTCGGACCAATGGTTATTTAATACATCTTTAATCATGTTTAAGCCAAAACCATAATCATATGCATATGACATTTTACTTATGTTCAATAGATCATTTCCGTATGATCCTTGTAGAAAAAGACTCAACTCAAAGTTTTTCCATGACATATCTGAACGAAGTCCATAAATAAAATCAGGATTGGGATTACCAATATAGGTACGGTCTTCTTGGTTAAAGGCTCCATCTCCATTCAAATCTTTATATTTGATAAAACCATCTTCATCATATCCGTCTTCCTTATACCCATAAAAGATACCAATAGGTTGCCCTTCGCGTAAGATATTGACATTACCACTCAACGACAGGGCTCCTGAAGTAGGACCTAAAATATCTTCCCCATTATATAATTTCAAGACTCTATTCCGGTTAAATGAAATGTTGGTATTCACGTTCCAATAAAACGGCCCTTCGAGTAATAAAGCATCCAGACCTAATTCAAATCCTTTATTTTGGACCTTCCCGACATTTTGAATAGTGTTCGTCCAGCCCAAAGAAGAGGGGAGTCTAACCGTATTCAACAAATCCCGGGTGTCTTTTATATAATAGTCTGCTACTAGGTTCAATCGATTGTTCCAAATTCCCAGATCAATCCCGGCATTTAATTGCGAAGTTGTCTCCCATTTTAAATTCCCCGGTAATCTGTTAGTGGGAGCGAAGGTAGCATTAAGAGCATCATCAAAAACCACTTTATCTGAAGAGAGTTGATTCAATGTCACATAGGGACTAATAGCTTGGCTTCCTGTCATCCCCCAGCTAGTCCTGAATTTCAAGTTCGAAACAACAGCATTATCTTTAAGGAATTCTTCTTCCGAAATTCGCCAGGCCAAAGCTGTTGATGGAAAATATCCCCATTTGTTTCCTGCACTAAACCTGGAAGAACCATCTGCCCGGAAACTGACTGTGAGTAAATATTTATTATCCAGATTATAGTTGATTCTACCAAGATATGACAACAATAAGGATTTTGTATAATTACTCCCCGGTATACCCGGATTTTCTCCGGCAGCAAGGTTATAACTCTGAAAATCATTACTTAAGAAACCGGAACTACTACCTGATAAACTTGTATTAAGGAAATCCTGATATGTAAATCCTGCTACTGCTGATAGATGGTGGATATCTTTAAATGTATTTATATAGCTTATTGTATTCTCATTAAGCAAGCTGGTATACTGGGTTGCGCTCACACTCGCAGAACCTGTTGAACGGAAATAATTTGTAGTAGTATAGTTATCTGTTCTGTCATCTCTGTTTTCCACCCCTCCGGATATCTTAACCAGAACGTTTTGAATCGGTTTAAATTCTAAAGCCGCGTTGACCAATGCTATGTTAGCTTTAATATGGGAAGATGTTTCATAAATAAAATTAAGAGGATTGATAATATCCGTAGCAACAAACGGATATGCAATTGCCAAAGTTGTATAATCCCCGTTCTCGGTGTAAGGAGAAAGAGTCGGTGCAGCTGCTAAAGTAGAACCAATTAAAGAGGTTCCTCTAGATCCCCCGCCACTATCTTTTCTTTCTGTATCCAAACGAGAAAGAGTGGAAGATAATGTAATTCCAAAATACTTACTGAGTTCATGATCAATATTTGTCCGGATGCTATAGCGATCATAATTGCTTCCCTCAATAATCCCTTCTTGATTGAATACACTTCCTGAAATGGAATATCTAGTTTTTTCGTTACCTCCACTCACATTCAGGGAAGTAGTCAGAAGCGGAGCCTGCCGAAAAGCCAGACTTTGCCAATCAGTACCTATCCCAAAGTTCTGAATCTGATCAGAAGTAAAATACTCTTTTCCCGTATCATTCAATTGTTGGATATTATAAAAAGTGGCATATTCCTGGGCATTCATCAAATCCATCCTAGAAATAATTGATTGGAGACTATAGCTCGTTTCTAAGTCAACAATAGCTGCACCTGCCCTACCCTGTTTTGTTGTAATCAAGACTACACCGTTTGCTCCTCTTGACCCATATATTGCTGTAGCAGAAGCATCCTTAAGAATTTCAATACTTTCAATATCAGAATTGTTTAAAATAGTCTGATTCGCAATCGGAAACCCATCTATTACATATAATGGTTCATTACTCCCCTGTATGGAATTAGCTCCTCTTATCCTGATACTCATAGTTGCTCCAGGCGCACCAGAATTCTGCATGACTTGTACTCCCGGTGATTTTCCAGATAAAGCTTGCATAATATTAGTGGAGGGATAATTATTAATCTCCTCACTCCTAATCTGAGCTATTGATCCGGTAACATCACTTTTTCTCATTACTCCATATCCCACAACGACCAACTCATCCAATGCTTGTGTATCTTCCTGTAAAACAATTTCGAAACGTGTTTTACCTGCTGTATTAATATCCTGCGACAGATAACCGATATATGAAACATGGAGTGTAGCACCTTCTTCCACTTGTAAAGAAAAGTTACCGTTCACATCTGTTACCGTTCCGTTCGTGGTTCCTTTTTCCACGATATTAGCACCAATAATGGATTCTCCACTTTTATCTACAATTGTCCCGGTAATTGTAACTGTCTTTTTCTGTTGCAGAACTGCATTCTCCTTCTCTCCCGGTTTTTTCATGATATAAATCTGCCGACCGTCGATCTTATAGGTGCTCTGTGTACCTGCAAAAAGCAGATCGAGCACATTTTTGATAGACTCGTTGCTCACCTTCAAAGTGACTTTACGGTTGAGATCTATATCCTTATTGTTATAGAAGAAAACCATATCACTGGTTGCCTCAATAACTCTAATAATCTCCCTTACCGACTTATCGGTCTGATGAATGGTGATTGCCTGTGCATTTGATTCCCAAAGGGAAAATAATTGTACAGAACAGATCATAACAATGATCTGAATTCTTTTTCGCCTAAATCCGAATTTGACTTGCTTCATGACATATTAAATTAATTAAACTAAAATGATTGATTATCGATTAAACTGTATTCTGTATTCGTTGTCCTTTACACCGAAATTAAACGAAGCTATTTGTGACAGGTTGTTGAGTAAATGCGAAAGGTCTTCTTTCAGCTCCAGTTTACCCGAGCATAAAATCCCGGATGATTGATGAGGTGGGAAGATCATGGTAACATTATAATAACGGGACAACTGCTGAAGTATGCTTTCAATAGGTTCATCACGGAATATATATATGCCATCACGCCACGAAGTAAATACCTCCACATCTACTGTCTCCACACTACTCACCTGTCCGTTATAGGTATACAACTGGTTGGGAGATAAACGTGTATTTTTCCCATTCAATCTGACATCCACCGACCCGTTCACCAAAACAACCTTTCTTTGGGTATCTTCTTTATAAGCTGATACATTAAAAGATGTACCAAGTACACAAATCTCCAATTTATCCGTTTTCACCAGGAAAGGCCGGGCCTCATCCCGTTGTACCTCGGCATAAACTTCACCATCTACATATATTTCCCTTTTATGATCGGGGAAAACAGCCGGATAGATCACTGTGGTACCGGCATTTACCCACAAGGAAGTTCCGTCAGCCAGTGTTAAGGATGCCCGTTTTCCATAGGGTACATACAATTGATTATAAAATATTTCCGTGGCCATCGCATGGGTAGTTTCCTGATCCACCGCCTCGTTATTAATGGACAACGACCCAGTATTATCGTACTTTATTTCTGCATCTTCTCCCTCAATTTCAACCTGCCGGCCCTGTGTAACAATACGTATTTCACCCTGACTTGGTTGTTGATGATGTAGTTGAAATTGCGCATAATCTATCCCCTGATTATTATCTGGATACGAATAATCTTTTCTGAAAAGAAAGATGAAAGATAACCCGATGATAATTATACTACAGGCTGCAACAGCCAGGTATTTATACAGGCGAATTCCTTTTTTACGTTTATTTTTCAGCAAATTCCGGGTTATATCAATTCTTTCCCACAACTGATCCTTTCGTTCCTGCAGCACTTCATAATGGCTTTTTCTTATGGATTTCAGCAGCATATTAGCAGAAATGAATTCATTAAGATTGATCTTCCTGCTGTCAATAAGCTTCGACCAAAAGAGTTCACTCTCCTTAGAGGGAGAAATCATAGACTCGATGAAGAAATCATCATCAAGAAAATCAATATCTTTATAATTGGTATAATCTGTTCGCATTTCTTATTTATAAGCTCTTTTAGATGTATAGTCCTGTATATTAATCGGCACTCGAGGAAGATGAAACATCTTTTTTACGGATCTTGGAAACAGCACGGTGTACCAGCATCTTGACCGACTGGTAGTTAATCTGCATAATCTCCGATATCTCATCATAAGAAAGTCCTTCAATAAAACGTAAATGAAGGGCTTCCCGCTGATGCCGGGTGAGGCTCGACAATAAGCGTTTGACTAATCGTTTATTATGGGTTTTTTCCTCATTTTCAATCCATAGTTCCTGGCTGTTTTTTTCAATAAATGAGTCAGATACATCGTTTAAAATTTCCACATAACGTTTATTCGTTCGTAATAAAAATAAAATCCGATGACGAAGCACTGCTATAAGGTATTGCTGTAAATTGGAGATATTGGCAAGCCTCTTCTCATTTGTATAGACATCAATAAATACATCATGAATCGCATCTTCTATCAGGCCTGTATCGGAATGAAGCGATAGACCATAAGCATACAACTTATCCGCATACGCTCTATACATAAACGCAAGCAAATCTTCGTTTTCATCAAATACTGTATTTTGGTTGAACCGGACCTTTACAGTCTTCTTTTTCTCCATTCTTCTCAAATCTATCTCCATGATATTAAAATAATAAGGAAAAATATCGCACTGTAATCCGATTTTCCTTAGAATAACACGAATGCATGATAAATAAAGAGTTCAAAATGTAATATTAAGCATTTATTTTTAATTTATCCTCTGCCCACTTAACTTAACAAAACAGTTTGTATATAATTAAGGGCAAAATAATAATAAAAAGTATACAACTTTATTGTTAAAAAATATACTCCGGAAGACTGCCGGTCATATTCACGGCCAACTGTCCTGCAAACAACCACCCAAGTTCCAACATCTACAGGATGATTTATCCAAATGAATGGCTATATTTGTAGCATATTATTCCATTACTACTTTGATATAGATCCGAGGAAATTGATGGATTATCGAAAACGAATTACAACTTCTTTTAAATGCTATCCAAACATTTATTAATAAACTCTCATTAAAATATATGAAGATACAATTATCTCCCATTTCAGTGGCACTGTTAGCGCTGTTTTTCACGTTGCAAGTGCAAGCCCAAGAAAACTTCCCTTTTGGGCAAAACAGGGAAATCATCTCCCCTGAGATACATGCCGACAACTCCGTCACATTCCGTTTAACGGCTCCTACCGCTAACAACGTATCTGTCACAGGCGACTTCCTGGCTCCCGGGGAGGAAGCAAATATGATTAAAGATGCCGACGGGGTTTGGAGTTATACAACACATCCCCTGCCTTCCGAATTGTACACCTATGCTTTCAATGTGGACGGACTGCAGATGAACGATCCAAATAATGTGTATTACCGGCGCGACGTAGCCAGCACATTGAATGTGCTACTCGTTGGCAACGGACAGGCTGACCTCTATAAGGTGAATAGTGTCCCGCACGGTACAGTAACAAAACGGTGGTATCAATCTCCCGGCAACAACATGACCCGGAGGATCACCATCTACACACCTCCCGGCTATGAAAAGAGTGACAACTCTTATCCTGTCCTTTACCTACTGCATGGCATGGGTGGCGATGAAGAAGCATGGATGACCCTCGGACGTGCATCTCAGATAGCGGATAATCTGATAGCCCAGGGTAAAGCAGAACCGATGATTATTGTGATGCCCAATGGGAACGTGGCACAGGAAGCTGCTCCCGGCGAATCGAGCCTCGGGTTCTACAAACCGCAATTCCGTCTACCACATACTATGGACGGAAAATACGAAGAGACCTTTCACGAAATCATCCGGTTTGTCGATTCCCAATACCGCACTATTCCCGAAAAGGCGGGCCGTGCTATTGCAGGACTCTCAATGGGTGGATTTCATACCTTGCACATTTCAAGATACTACCCCAATACCTTTGATTACATGGGACTCTTCTCTGCTGCTATCATGCCGGATGAAAAGATAAAATCAAAGGTATATGACAGCATCGAGGAAACATTGGTTACACAAAAAAACAATGGCTATACCCTATATTGGATCGCCATCGGAAAAGAAGATTTTCTCTACCAGGCCAATATTGATTTCAGAAAAAAACTAGACACAATGGATTTCCCATATATTTACCGGGAATCAGAAGGCGGACATACATGGCGTAACTGGCGGATCTATCTATCGGAGTTTCTGCCGATACTCTTTAAAACCAGATAATTGATTAGTATCTATATCAACCAATTAATTAAATCCCTTCAGGGATTGTCGTCTAAGTAATATAAACAAGCAAAGAACAATCTGTATTTTTTTATTTTTTAAATAAAAAATAACTATCTCCCTTTTTCGTTTCAATGATTTAATTCATAGTTTTGTAGGGAATATCCGTATACAAAAAGGATATTCAGAGATTCTCGAACGTCCATATATGGTTTTCTTTCCGGGTAATCGGATAAACACTCTCCAGAAAAATATATAAACCGATATAAAACAACAAATTATGTCAACAACAGTCAAATTGTACTCTTTCAATCTCAGTAACACAAAGACTTATCTGTTCGCAGCGATATTTATTGTCGGCAACCTGCTCTTACCGCAGTTGGCACACCTTATACCGCAGGGTGGACTTATCTTCCTGCCCATTTATTTCTTTACACTGATTGCCGCTTACAAATATGGTATCCACGTGGGATTACTGACTGCCGTCTTATCTCCGTTAGCCAACCATCTGTTGTTCGGCATGCCACCCGCAGTCGTACTTCCGGCTATCCTCATTAAATCAGTCATTCTGGCTATTGCCGCTGCATTAGTTGCCAAACAAGCCGGGAAAGTATCACTTCTGGCTATTCTAATTGCTATCCTTGCTTATCAGTTGGTCGGAACCGGTATAGAATGGGGCATGACACAAAACTTTGCCATTGCCGTTCAGGACTTCCGCCTCGGTGTTCCCGGTATGCTTATTCAACTCTTTGGCGGTTACTTCCTATTGAGAGCAATAGCCAAAATATAAGATGATTGCAGGAAAATCATTTGAGGAAGTCATGCAAAGGTTTCGTGAGATCACCTTTCACGAAACCTTTGATATGATCGTCGCTATAGCCAACGGAGGCATCGTTCCGGCAGCGATCATCAACCAGCGACTGAATATCGCAATACAACTTCTAAAGATCAATCTGCGTGATACTGATCAGCAGCCGAGATACGATAGCCCAAAACTGGTCTCACCTATAGACTTCGATTATAAAGACAAATCGATCCTTTTAGTGGAAGATCGAATAAAAACAGGAGCTACGGTACAATACGCCATCGATCTTTTACATGGTGCCGGGCAAATAAAAACATTTGCTGTAAACGGGAAGGCCGATTATTCGCTCTATGACGAATCCTGTTTTAGATTTCCCTGGATAGTATAAACAGGATATCTCTGAACAGGACACACTCTTTCTATAGACACAATTACTATTTAAACAAACAATTATCAGGGTAAGTATGTACAAAATCACCCTCTTATTATATTGCATCGTGCTGTCGGCATCCCCGCTGGCAGCCGGAAACAGTTACTCCGGAAACGAACCGGCTGAAGCGTTAAACGACACCATCCGCCTGGATGAAGTGATTGTCACCGGTACCATGCCGAAAGTCAATCTGCGCAACCTGCCTATAAGCATATCGGTAATTTCAGGAAACCAGATTGAAGAAAGGATTCAACCCAACATTCTGCCTCTGCTGACCGAAGAAGTGCCGGGCCTGTTCATTACCCAGAGAGGTGTGATGGGTTACGGCGTGGCCAACGGGGCGGCCGGTGGGATGAGCATGCGCGGGATCGGAGGAGCGCCTACCACAGGTGTATTGGTGCTGATCGACGGACATCCGCAGTATATGGGACTGATGGGGCATCCGCTGGCCGACAGCTACCAGTCCATGATGACGGAACGGGTGGAAGTGGTACGCGGCCCGGCTTCAGTACTCTATGGTTCGAACGCCATGGGTGGCGTGATCAATATCATCACCAAAAAACAACAACGGGACGGATCGCACGGCATGGCACAGGTAATGTACGGAAGTTACAATACATTGAATGCGGAAGCATACACGGGATGGAAAAAAGAAAGATTGCACTTAGTTGGAAACATAGGATACAGCCGCTCTGACGGACACCGGGAGAATATGGATTTCGAACAGTGGAACGGCTATGCAAAAGTAGGGTATGATATTTCACGCCACTGGAAAAGTTTTGCAGATCTGAATATCTCCAATACAGAGTCTTCGAACCCTGGAATGGTCACTGCTCCTATGATCGACAACGACGCCGATATCACCCGGGGGATGACTTCACTTGCTGTCGAGAATGAGTATGCAAACACATCGGGAGCGGTAAAACTGTTTTATAACTTCGGAACGCACCGGATCAACGACGGATATGCAGAAGGAGAACAACCGAGACCCTTCCGGTTCAATTCTTCCGACCGGATGGCGGGAGTGTCACTCTACCAGTCTTATTCTTTCTTCACAGGAAATAAGACGACTGCCGGTTTTGACTATCAACACTTCGGTGGCGAGGCAAAGAATAAGTTTCCCGATGAATCCGACAATGTACAGTTAGCCGATACCTCGCTCTACAATATGGCAGGATACCTGAACCTGCAACAGACCATACTCAATAATAAACTGACGCTGAATGCAGGTATCCGGCTCGATCACCATCAGATCAACGGCTCGGAATGGATACCGCAACTGGGGGCAAGTTTCACTCCTTCGGCTACGACTGTACTGAAAGCAATCGTCAGTAAAGGATTTCGTAATCCCACCATCCGTGAGATGTACATGTTCCCACCGCAAAACCCTGATCTGAAAGCGGAGCGGTTGATGAATTATGAGGTATCACTCTTACAAATGCTGATGGATAACAGATTGAGCTTAGGCGTCAACCTATTCTATATAAAGGGCGACAACATGATACAACAACCGCAACCGAATATGGGTCAATGGGTCAATATAGGGGAAGTGGAAAACAAAGGTTTCGAGCTCAGTGCAAGTTATCAGGCAATGCCGAATCTGCGTTTTTCAGCAAATTACAGTTATCTCAACATGACCTATAAAATACTTACTGCACCTGAACACAAACTCTATGTGAGTGGTAGTTATACCAAAGGACCCTGGGGAATTTCCTCCGGAGTGCAATATATCGGGAATATTTATACCTCCCCGTCTGACACCCGGCAAGAGACCTTTGTACTTTGGAATGTCCGTGCCAATTACCAGTTACTCGATTGGCTGAATCTCTTCATAAAGGGAGAAAACCTGCTTGATCAGAAATATGAGATCAATGTCGGATATCCAATGCCGGGAGCTACACTTTTCGGTGGAGTCCGGGTGAAAATTTGATTTACTGATTTAACGATTTGATAATTTACTGATTTGAAGATTTAGGGATTCAGGGATTTTGCATTGGTAATTAGTAATTGGTAATTAGTAATTGATAATTCATAATTAGTAATTGGTAATTCCCACATTTAGTCAACCAAAATAAAAAAGAGATTATGGATAGACGGAATTTCTTACGAGCGGTAGCTCTCACAGGAGCAGCGCTTACCACAGTAAAAGAGACAGATGCGATGAGCGTACTCACCCAGTCGTTCGAAACCGCCAATGCCGCCAAAAAATATGATTTGGTAGCAGTAATGGGAGGCGAACCGGAAGCTATGTTCCGCAAAGCGATCGCCGAGATGGGAGGAATAAGCAACTTCATCAGCAAAGGCGACAAGGTATGTGTAAAACCTAATATCGGATGGGACCAGCCTGTAGAGATGGCGGCCAACACCAATCCGAAACTGGTAGAGGAAATTATCAAACAATGTTTCGATGCCGGAGCGGCGGAGGTGACCGTATTCGACCATACCTGCGACGACTGGCGCAAGTCTTATGCCAACAGCGGTATTGAAGAGGCAGCAAAAAAAGCAGGTGCCAAAATGGTGCCCGCCCATCAGGAGTCATATTATAAAACAGTTTCCCTGCCCAAAGGAAGAAGCCTGAAAACAACGAAGATACACCAGGCGATCGTGGACTGCGATAAATGGATCAATGTGCCTGTCCTGAAAAACCATGGTGGCGCCCAACTTACCATCTCTATGAAGAACTATATGGGGATTGTATGGGACAGGGGGTTTTTCCATGCCAACGACCTGCAACAGTGTATTGCTGATGTGTGTACTTATCCTAAGAAACCGGTTTTAAATATAGTAGATGCGTACAGGTTGATGAAGACCAGCGGCCCAAGGGGAAGGTCTCTCTCCGACGTGGTGCTTTCCAAAGGCCTTTTTATCTCTCAGGATATTGTCGCCGCAGACACTGCTGCTGCCAATTTCTTCAACCAGGCACGTGAAATGCCGCTCGACAAGGTAACACATATCTCCAAAGGAGAAGAACTGGGTATCGGCACAATGAAACTGGACAACCTGAATATCAGGAGACTGAGGATATAATCCTTTCCGTTCTCTTGGTCGTATAATCCGTAATATCATCTATCATCCGGTACCCGCTACCGGGTAGTACTATCCGTGCCAAATCGCCTATTACGTCACTCTTTAGGAGGAAAGCATCATGTTGAAAAGAATACGTATTACACTCTCTGTGATCTTGTTTTCGTTAATTACGCTCTATTTTTTGGATTTTAGGGAGTTTCTGCCCGATCGCATCAGCTTTCTTGCCGAAATACAACTGATCCCGGCGCTGCTGACCCTCAATATCGTTATTCTGATATCGTTGGTGGTACTCACTCTTCTTTTCGGCAGGGTTTACTGTTCATCTATCTGTCCCATGGGTGTCTATCAGGATATAGTAGCATGGTTTTCCAAAAAGCTGAACAGGAAAAAGAAATACCGGTATAGTAAAGCTAAAACCCTGCTTCGCTGGAGTGTGCTGGCAGGTACGACTGCGGCATTTATCTTCGGATTCACCTTTCTTTTGGGACTACTCGATCCTTACGGTGCCTACGGAAGAATAGTGACCCATCTGCTACGTCCGGCCTATTTAGCGGGGAATAATCTGCTGGAAATTATCTTCACCTCGTTCAATAATTATACTTTTTATAAGGTCAGCATCTATATCCTTAGCATCTTTTCTCTTGTAACCGCCCTTATTACCCTGTTAATCATAGGTTACATGGCATGGCGTAATGGTAGAACCTGGTGCAATACTATCTGTCCCGTGGGAACCACACTTGGTTTCCTGAGTAAATTCTCCCTGTTCAGGATCCGGTTCGTAGACGAAAAATGTAACATGTGCGGATTATGCGCCATGAAGTGCAAGGCTTCCTGTATCGACTCAAAAAACAAGCAGATCGATTACAGTCGTTGCGTTACCTGTTTCAACTGCATCGAAAGTTGTAACCGCGACGCAATGAAATACACCCTTGTCCGGCCGGGGAAGAAAAAAGAAACCGACGCGGTGCCGGCATATACTTATGTGAAAGAAGAGAAGCAGGTCGATAAGTCGAAACGCCGCTTCCTCTCGGCTTCCCTGGTGACGGGATTAGCGGCAGGAAAACTTATCGCACAGGAGATAATTTCCGAAGAACTGCTTCCGAGAAGGGAATTCAAACGACAAATCCCTATTGCTCCTCCGGGAACACCCACTTTCGACCACCTGCGGGAGAAATGTATCTCCTGCCACCTTTGTGTAAGCAAATGTCCGTCACATGTGATCAAACCGGCTTTTCTGGAATACGGACTTGGAGGAATAATGCAACCGAAACTCTACTTCGATCACGGCTTCTGCAATTACGACTGTACTATCTGCGGAGAAGTTTGTCCCACCGGGGCCATCCTTCCATTGACAAAAGAGGAAAAGAACCATACCCAGATGGGACAGGTACAACTGATCATTGAAAACTGCATCGTCTATTACGACGAGACAAGTTGTGGTGCCTGCTCGGAACACTGCCCCACACAGGCCGTACATATGGTTCCCTATAAAGGGATGCTGACCATCCCCGAGATCAGGCCGGAGATATGCGTGGGTTGCGGCGGTTGCGAATATGTCTGTCCCGCTATCCCTTATAAAGCCATTTATGTGGAAGGATTGCGATCGCAGAATATCATCGAGATCGAACACGAAGAAGTGGATGAGATCGTGATAGACGATTTCGGGTTCTGACCGGAAAATAGAGGATCGTGCAGCCAAGAGTCGTTCAATTACATCAGATTTTTTCAGCATAAAGACTAAAAGCGTATTTTTAGGTAATTTACCTTAATTTAACTCAAATAATCTGCCTACCCCATCCTCATGTTATACTTTTGTCCAGATAGAAAATTTCAGCATTTATGATTTATAACAAAGTACAAGAGGAAATTGCAAACAAAATTGAAGATAAACCGCAGCTATCTAACTGGAAAGATTGGAAATGGCAACTAAAACACTCGATTAAAACCTTGGATCAGTTCGAATATATTACCGGCATCTGCTTCGAAAAAAAAGAGAGGGAACAACTCCAAAAGACCTTTGATAAGTTTCCGCTATCCATCACTCCCTATTACCTTTCTCTTATCCATAAAGACAATTACCGGAATGACCCTGTCTTCAAACAAGCTTTTGGCGGATCGGAAGAATTGAATACACTGTCATCGGAATATGCAGACCCCCTTTCGGAAGATAAGGACAGTCCCGTGGAAGGAATTACACACCGATATCCCGACCGGGTTTTGTTTCAGGTAAGCAACGTTTGCTCTATGTATTGCCGTCATTGCACCCGTAAACGTAAAGTGGGAGATATAGACTTTATCCCGTCACGAAAACAATTGACTACCGGTATCGAATATATTCGCAACACTCCCCAGGTGAGGGATGTACTGCTTTCGGGCGGAGATCCTTTTATGCTTTCCGATTCGATGATCGACTGGCTGTTATCTGAAATAAGCCGGATTCCGCATGTAGAGGTGATCCGCATCGGCACCCGGATGCCGGTGGTATTACCCTACCGGATAACCGATAATTTAATTTCGGTACTGAAAAAATATCATCCTTTATGGATAAATACGCACTTTAATCATCCTAACGAGATAACCAGTTCATCGAAAGAGGCACTGGCCAAGCTGGCCGACGGAGGGTTTCCGTTAGGGAACCAATCGGTACTGCTGGCTGATGTAAACGATTGCCCCAGGATCATAAAATCGCTTGTTCACAAATTAGTGCAGAACAGGGTACGACCCTACTATCTTTACCAGTGCGACCTCTCGGAAGGATTATCTCATTTCAGGACGCCTGTCGGTAAAGGCATTGAGATCATGGAGAGCCTCGTGGGCCATACAAGCGGGTTCGCACGCCCGGTGTATGTGATCGATGCACCCGGTGGTGGCGGAAAAATTCCGGTGATGCCTAACTATATCATCTCATGGTCTACCAATAAAGTGGTATTGAGAAACTATGAAGGTGTGATAACCACCTACAAAGAGCCGGACAGTTATGCACTTAAAGACTGTGACCGCAACTGCGAGAGCTGTAATCTGGATTTGAACCTACAGGAAAATGAAGATCAGGACGTAGCCATCGGCATAGAAAAATTACTTTCAAATACCAATGATACCATATCCCTGATACCCGAAGATAATGAAAGAATTCAACGACGCAATGACAATGCCTGACCGGATAGAGAAAACAGCGAACGGCTCTATCCTCCAACACGGAAAACTCAACAACCGGATCTATCTGATGAAATTGGCGGTGCAGGATACGGAGAGCATCATTCCCCGGATGAATCAATTAGCTGACATGCAAAACTATTCGAAGATCTTTTGCAAAATCCCGTCAAGCGCATATCCCCTGTTTTTAGCCGAAGGGTATAGAATGGAAGGCTACATTCCGGCTTTTTATAACGGGAAAGAAGATGCTTTCTTCGTTTCCAAATTCCCCAATGACCAGGGTCGGGCGTCTGTCCCGGTGCCCCGGTTACAGCAACTTCACCGGCTTTTATCCGACATGGCAACGGGGAATCAGCAAGCAATCGATAAAGCTTCCTATACGATACGCAAGCTGGGCCAACGGGACATCCCGGCCATGACACGTATCTACTCCGATATATTCAAGAGCTATCCCTTTCCCATTTATGATCCGGAGTATATCTCGGAGATGATGGATGAGCATGTACAGTATTTCGGCGCCTTTAAGGATGGAAAACTGGCTGCCCTGTCTTCTTCGGAGATCGATAGGGAGGCTCAAAATGCTGAAATGACCGATTTCGCAACACACACATCCCACATGGGAAACAAACTGTCAATGTTACTTCTCCGACACATGGAGCATGAGATGCGGCAACAGGGTATATGCACACTATACACCATTGCCCGCCTTCAGTCCGTCCCCATGAACAAAACATTCATTCGTACGGGGTTCACTTATTCAGGCACCCTGCTCAACAACACCAATATCGACGGAAAAACAGAGAGTATGAATCTCTATTATAAGCGGTTGGGAAAAATATAAAGGATTGGAATTATATTTTTGCCAATTAAACCTCCAAAAAATCGGCAAAAAATATAAGATATAGTCAAAAATAATTGATACTTTTGTAAACTTGTCAGGTATTTCGTTGTTGTACCGGTGATAGGGATTTCGTTAAGCTAAATGAGTATAGTCCAAACGAGTTTTCCTCTGCCATAGTGCAATAACTAATTTTAATTGAGCAACTTTACCAACGATAAGGTGAGTGTACATGAGTAGAACAACTGCCATATTATTGCTACCCATCATGATGATCTTTGCGATACAACCTGTTATCGCATTGCATTATTGTGCGGGAGAGTTGCAATCACTCAACCTGTTTGCCCGGCACGCCGCCACAGATATTAACCCTGTACATGCGGCAGACCACGGGAATAACCATTCCTGCTGCAATTCGCACAGGACCGGGAATTCGGGCACGAATGAAGATCCGAGGAGGATTGGAACTGCCCGTCACGGTCATGAGTTACACTTTGCCGGAGACAAATGCTGCAACACAGAGATACTTGAGCTAACTACCGATGACTACCAGAATAAGGTAGAACAGCCGGCCTCCCGCCTCTTACCTCTCTCTTTTGACACTGTAGGAGCCATTTTGACCCGGTTGTATAAATTATCGGATCCCATAACCGACATCCGTACCCCTCATCCTGACTTTCCTCCGGAAGGTCTTTTCCTGAAAGATGTAAGCTTGCTCACTTACATCTGTATTTACCGTATTTGATTTATCGGTCGCGTTTACAGGCACAACCTTATAAGGTTTCTATGGCCTTTCTTTAATTAAAGGGTCATTACTCATATGGTTGCGCAGGTAATCTATTGTTTTCTCTTTTTAATACATATCTAATCTCTTAACTTTTTTATGATGAACAAGATCATCAAATATTTCCTGCATAACAGGTTAATAACCATATTACTGCTGATCCTTATTATCGTGTGGGGGATTGCTACGGCGCCATTCAACTGGTACAGCCTGCTTCCCCGCGATCCGGTGCCGGTGGATGCGATCCCGGATATCGGAGAAAATCAGCAGATTGTCGCTACAGAATGGATGGGACGCTCGCCCATAGACATACAGGAACAGGTCACCTACCCCCTTACCACCTCTTTACTGGGTATTCCGGGAGTGAAAACGATCCGTAGTTCTTCCATGTTCGGTATGTCATTTATCTATATCATTTTTGAGGATGATGTAGAGTTTTACTGGAGCCGGTCGCGTATCCTCGAGAAACTGAATTCGCTCCCTTCCGGCACCTTGCCCGAAGGAGTACAACCGAGCCTTGGACCCGATGCCACCGCCCTGGGACAGATCTTCTGGTATACCCTCGAAGGGCGTGACCCTGCAACCGGAAAACCTGCGGGAGGATGGGATCCCGATGAACTGCGATCGATCCAGGATTTCCAGGTGAAATACAGTCTCTCTTCTGCCGAGGGGGTGGCTGAGGTCGCTTCCGTGGGAGGATACGTAAAAGAGTATCAGGTCGAAATCGATCCCAACGCCATGCGTGCCTATAACATATCCATCATGGATGTGATGAACGCAGTACAAAAAAGCAATCTTGATATCGGTGCGGAAACGGTCGAGATCAATAAGGCGGAATATCTGGTACGCGGGCTGGGTTACATCAAAAGCGTATCCGATCTCGAAGAGGCGGTAATTACCGTACGTAATGGAGTACCGGTAATGATTAAAGATGTGGCTTTCGTCAATATTGGACCTGCTACCCGCCGGGGCGGACTCGACAAGGAAGGAATAGAGGCCGTGGGCGGTGTTGTGGTAGCGCGTTACGGTTCTAATCCGTTAAAAGTAATTGATAACGTAAAGGAAAAGATTGCCGAGATAGAAGCCGGACTGCCGCAAAAAACACTGGCCGACGGAACGGTTTCCAAAGTCTCGGTTGTACCGTTCTACGACAGGACAGGATTGATCCATGAGACTATCGGCACGCTCGAGACATCTCTCACTCACGAGATACTAATCACCATAATTGTCGTGATCGTTATTATCCTTAATCTCCGTGCATCAGTAGTCATATCCAGCATATTGCCCGTGGGAGTGTTACTCACCTTTATCCTTATGCGAAACATGGGGATAGACGCCAATATTGTAGCACTCTCGGGGATTGCCATCGCCATAGGGGTGATGATCGATATCGGCGTGGTTTTTGTTGAGAATATCATCCGGCATATGGAAATGGAGGAAAACAAGGATAAACGAAAAGGGAAAGCGTTTATCGAATTAATCCATAAAAGCGTAAGTGAAGTCTCGGGAGCCATACTCACCGCCTCGCTCACGACGGTAGTGAGCTTTCTTCCCGTTTTCTTCCTCGAAGCGCAGGAGGGTAAACTGTTCAGTCCCCTCGCCTACACAAAAACTATTGCTATGCTATCGGCTGTTTTGCTGGGAATAGCTATTTTACCTACATTGACCTACTATTTCTTTTCATTCAGGATCACCTCTGAACTGGTTCGCAAGGTAGGAAATATACTGCTGATCGCCGGAGGTATCGCATTGCTTATCTTCACCGGAGTGGGTGCCTATGCCGCCCTGCCGCTATTCGGTCTGAATAACCTTTTTGCCGGTCGGTGGGAAAATAAAAGAATACCTACTTTTATCGGTATTGGCATTGCTATCCTTACCGTAGTCTACCTGCTTGCGGTAGAATGGCTCCCTTTAGGTACCTACGCAGGTATACCCCGTAATTTGGTCTTCGTAATCCTGATCATAGGTGTTATTCTGGGACTGTTATGGTTGCTGGTAATTTACTACGAAAAGATCCTGCGATGGAGTCTCGCCAACCGATGGAAATTCATGGTTATACCGATTGCCACCGTACTGTTCGGCATTATCATCTGGATGGGATTCGACAAAACTTTCGGTATTGTTGCTAAAGGTTTTGAAACTGTAGGCTGGAAATCATTCCGCCAGACGGGATTCTGGCAGGCGGCAAGCGATAAATTCCCGGGGATCGGTAAAGAATTTATGCCCAGCCTCAATGAAGGCTCTTTCCTGCTGATGCCTACCAGCATGCCCCATACGGGTATTGAACAGAACCTGCAATATATCGAGATGCTCGACAAACGGATCTCCAATATCCCCGAAGTGGAAATGACCGTAGGGAAATGGGGACGGGTGAATTCGGCCCTCGATCCGGCACCGGCACAGATGTTTGAAAATACGATCAACTATCGCTCCGAATATATCCTGGATGAGAACGGGCGCCGGCAACGATTTAAGGTGAACCGCAAAGGAGAATTCCTGCTGACAGACGGTTCCACCTATAATCCGGAAGAAGATGAGTTCAGGCTGATACCGGCCGACAGCCTGGTGCATTCGAGATACGGAAAACATTTCAGGCAGTGGCGCTCCCATATTAAAAGCCCGGATGATATCTGGCAGGAGATCGTAAATGTATCCCATCTGCCAGGACTCACTTCGGCGCCAAAGCTACAACCTATTGAAGCACGTCTGGTGATGCTTTCCACCGGGATGCGGGCGCCCATGGGATTAAAAGTATCGGGACCGGATCTGGAGTCTATCGAACAGGGAGGCAGGATCCTTGAAGCAGCCCTGAAAGAGATACCCTCTATCCTGCCCTCGACCGTTTTCTACGACCGTGCTGTGGGCGCACCTTATATAGAAATCAAACTGAATCGCCACAATATGGCGCGATTCGGTATTACGGTAGCCGATTTACAGGAAACCATCAGCGCTGCCGTGGGCGGAATGGCTTTGACCACTACTGTGGAAGGGCGTGAACGTTATCCGGTACGGCTCCGTTATCCCCGCGAACTGAGAGAACATCCCGAAGAGTTATCGAAACTGATTATCCCTACTGCCACCGGTGCACAGATACCGCTTGGCGATGTGGCCGATATCGGGTATGCCAGAGGAGCACAGATGATACAGAGTGAGAATACCTTCTTAGTGGGATATGTCATCTTTGATAAAGTGGGTGCCAAAGCCGAGGTAGATGTGGTAATGGAAGCCGATAAGCTATTGAAAGAGAAGATCCGCAACGGAGAAATCAGCCTGCCCAACGGCGTATCCTATACTTTCGCAGGAAATTATGAACAGCAGGCACGTGCTTCCAGACGATTGCTGATCATTATACCTATCAGCCTCATTACCATCCTCCTGATCCTCTATTTCCAGTTCAAGACGGTAACGGCATCGCTGATCCATTTCTCAGGGGTGTTCGTCGCCCTGGCGGGAGGATTCATCTTACTGTGGTTGTACGGCGAACCCTGGTTTATGAACTTCTCTGTGGCCGGCACAAATATCCGGGATATGTTCCAGATGCATCCTATCAACCTGAGTATTGCCGTATGGGTCGGATTTATCGCGCTTTTCGGTATTGCCACTGATGATGGCGTACTGATGGGGACATATATTCACGATACTTTTCTGGAAAGGGATCCGCAGACCAAAGAAGAGATCAGGGAAGCAGTTGTCTATGCCGGACTGAAAAGAGTCCGCCCGGCAGTGATGACCACTGCCTCCACCCTGATAGCTTTCCTGCCGGTACTTACCTCTACGGGCAAGGGTGCCGATATCATGGTGCCGATGGCCATTCCTACATTCGGCGGTATGCTGATCCAGTCGATGACCATGTTCGTGGTGCCTATCCTGCAATGCTGGTGGCGGGAAAGCGCTATCAAAAAACAACATAAGAATAGTATAAAACAAAGAGATTATGAAACGATATAAAAACCTATATTGCATTCTCCTGTTGATTGCAGACCTTACGGCCATTTCTGCGGCTGCACAGACAACCAGTCCGTTTACTGCCGCTCCTGATACCGGGCTCATAGCCGATTCTCTTATCGTCGCCCCTATCCCCCGGCAGGCATCCGATTCTCTCGCCCATTACCTGGAAACGGCTGCACGTAATAATCCGGGTGTGAAAGCCTATTTTCTGGCATATAAGGCATCGCTGGAGAAGATGCCGCAGGCAGGCGCTTATCCCGATCCTGAACTGGAAATCGGTTTCTTCCTGCAACCCATGGAAATACTGGACGGACGGCAGATCGCCGATTTCACATTGATGCAGATGTTCCCCTGGTTCGGAACACGCAAGGCGGCACGCACCGAAGCCGAACACATGGCCAACATGGCTTTTGAGCAATTCCGGGAAACCCGCGACAATCTTTATCTGCAGGTATATACCCAGTGGTTCCTCCTTTGCAGTTTGCAACAGCAGTTGAACAACAGCCGCGAAAACAGGGATTATCTGAAGCAATTGGAGACACTGGCCTTGCGCAAGTTTTCCGCTTCTTCGGCAGGAAACGCAGGTTCCGGGGGACGTACGCAAACAGCACCGGTTACGAGTCCCGCATCGACTGGTACAAGTAGTATGGGGACATCAGGAAATATGGGCAGTATGGGTTCGCCTATGGGGGGAAGCGCTACCCAGTCTTCAACCTCGGGCAGTTCCATGTCTTCCATGGGATCCGGGGCAGGTATGCAAAGTATGAGCGCTTCCACCGGTATGTCGGATGTGTTGCGTATTCAATTGGAAATTGCTGAACTGGAGAACAGTATCGAAAGCATTTTGTCTCAAATCGACGCTGAAACAGCTGCCTTCAACGCGTTATTGAACAGGCCGTCCGGCAATAAAGTACATCTTCCCGACTCGATCACTCCGATACCTTTTTCATTAGACGTAGCGCTAACGGCAGAGCAGATCAGTCTGAACAATCCGATGCTGGCTATGATCGATGAAGAAGGGGCAGCCTACAGAGCCAAAGCAGAGATGGATAAAAAGATGAGTTATCCGATGTTAGGTATAGGCCTCCAGTATTCAGTAATCGGTAAACGTATGGATATGGGGCACGCTGGCCTGCCCGTGACAGAGATGAACGGGATGGATATGATTATGCCGATGGTCTCCATCAGCCTGCCTCTTTATCGTAGTAAATACAAGGCACAACAAAGGGAGAGCAGTATCCGGTGGCAGGCAAGCCGTCAGCAATATGCCGACACCCAGAATGCCCTGCAGACTGAACTCTACCGCACCAGGCACTCACTGGATGACGCCTCAAGAAAGATCACCCTGTATGAAAAGCAATCTCAACTCGCCCAAACAACATATCACTTGCTGGTACAGGAGTTTGTCTCGGGAAAAAGCGACCTGACCGATGTCATACAAGTACAACGTCAGTTGCTCGATTACCGTTTAAAAAAAGCCGAAGCTGTCGCCGAATACAATACGATGGTGGCTTCGATACAAAAACTCGTCTCATTTAATGCTTCGCACGATAATGTGCTGCGCATGATAAAATGATAGATGCTTCGCGCGATAAGTTTTCAATTTTCAACTTTCAATTTTCAATTAAAAAAACATGGACTCCAAAATAAAAAAAGCAGTGAACAATAAATATGTCACGTACGGATTAATTCTGCTGGCAGGATTATTCCTGGGTTGGTTGATCTTTTCCGGCGGTCCGTCGTCAGGTGAGCAAACGACAGCGGCGGAACACGACCACGATCATGACCATGGTGAAGAGGTATGGACTTGTTCCATGCACCCGCAGATACGGATGGATAAGCCGGGAAAATGCCCTCTTTGTGCAATGGATCTGATTCCATTGAAAACAACCGGTTCGGGTGATGCCGCCATCGATCCCGACGCTATTCAATTAAGCGCAGAAGCGGTTGCGCTGGCTAATATCCAAACGACGGTCGTCAGCCGGCAGAATCCGGTAAAGAATGTCCGTCTTTACGGGACTATCCAGGTGGATGAACGGCTTTCGCAATCACAAACATCACACGTAAGCGGTCGCATCGAGAAACTCATGGTCAGCTTTACCGGAGAAAGCGTACGGCAGGGACAGACCATTGCAACTATCTACTCTCCCGAGCTGCTAAGCGCGCAACAGGAATTATTGGAAGCGGTAAAGATGAAAGATATCCAGCCGGCATTGCTACAGGCGGTAAGAGAGAAACTATCGCTCTGGAAATTATCGGACGAACAGATAGCCGCAATTGAACAATCGGGGGAAGTATCACCGTTGACAGACATAACGGCAAATACCGGTGGTATTGTCGTTTCCAAGAATGTTAACCAGGGAGATTATATCAGTACCGGAACCGTTCTGTTCGATATTGCCGATCTCTCCCGGGTATGGGCGGTATTCGACGCCTATGAGTCGGATCTCCCCTTTCTGAAGGTAGGTGATAAGTTGGATTACACTCTTCAATCACTTCCCGGAAAAACATTCTCAGGGAGGATATCTTTTATCAATCCGATTCTCGATCCGACGACGCGTACTGCCAAAGTCAGGGTTGAGACAACCAATACGCGTGCAGAACTGATGCCGGGGATGTATGCCAACGCTCTTGTGAATGCTCCACTGAAGCAGTACAACAACCAAATTGTCATCCCAAAATCAGCCGTTCTATGGACAGGCAAACGTTCCATTGTCTATGTGAAACAACCTGATACCGAAACACCGGCATACCTGCTTCGGGAAGTAGAACTCGGCCCTTCGCTCGGAGATGCCTATCTGGTTCTTTCGGGGATAGAGGATGGTGATGAGATCGTGACGAACGGTGCCTTTACCATTGATGCGAGCGCTCAACTTGCCGGAAAGCGTAGTATGATGAATGATGAAGCCGGCCGCGCCGTTACCGGACACGAAAGTCACTCCATGCCGGGAAGCGGCAGTCATACGCACGATCATGCTTCCGCCGGACATGAGCATGCAATGATGACGGTACAGGGACTGTGTGAAATGTGTAAAGAGCGTATCGAAAAAGCCGCCATGAGTGTGAAAGGTGTATCTTCCGCCTCATGGGATGGAACTGCAAAGCAATTGCACCTGAATTATGATCCCGCACAGACCGATCTCGACAAGATCTCTCAGGCTGTCGCCAAAGCGGGTCACGATACAGACAAGCACAAGGCAGATCAGAAGGTCTATGATGCGCTGCCCGGATGCTGCAAGTACAGGGAGTAAACGGGCAGTAACGAACAAAAACATCCTTTTTCCGTTAAACAAAAGGAAATTCAGATTTAAATAAACAATTAGAAAGAAGTTATTATGAAGAAGTATGCATTATCAGTAATGATTGCCGCGGCCCTATTGTTCGCCGCATGTAATTCGAGTGGTTCCAAAAGTGGTGCCGAAACATCACAAACAGAAATGGAAGCATCTGCCGGAACAGAACAACACGATGAGCATGCCGTACTTGGTGTGCAGGGACTTTGTGATATGTGTAAAAAGAATATCGAAACTGCGGCAAAAAGCGTCGAAGGTGTATCGACGGCCGAATGGGATGCGGAGAAAAAAGAACTCCATTTTCATTTCAATCCGCAACAGACTGATATCGATGCTATCAGTAAAGCAATTGCCGGAGTGGGATATGATACCGACAGGGACAAAGCCGACCAGGCTACCTATGATGCATTACCCGCCTGCTGCAAATACAGAGGTTAATTTTTCGGATTCCATTCATAATATCGGAGGCTGTCTCAGAATAATTCCTGAGACGGCCTTTTTTATGTCTCAATCTTTGAGGTGAGATTGTTCATCTTTTCCCATAGTCCCAAAACTCTATCGTACTTCTGCCGCGTATCCAATTATTGATTATTGAAAAAGGGTTCCTGGTATCTCTGTAACGAGCTGTTTATATGGTTTCCGCCAACTGCACTCGCTTGACTCGTGAGTTCGCCGCTTTTCTCTTTCTCCATGTTTTGCTTTGCATCAGCGATTTCATTTGTATGATTGCTGTTTTATTCGGAAAAATTCAAGTGAACTTGATTTTTTTCCCGGCTTTCACTATATTTAGAGAATATAGGAGGCGCCTCGGAAAAGCTCAAACAAGTTTGGCTTTTCTCTCGGCTTTCACTATATTTGCAGGAATTTGAAATCATGAATAACAATTCGATTATATCATTTCGTGAAATCACATTATCGTTCCACAAGGATAAAATCGCAATTGCACATAAGTCCATTTAAGTTCCAAGCATATAAAAACTAAAAGCAAATGAAACGATTTTTTCTATTACCGGTACTTCTTACTCTCGGTCTGGTTTTATACGGAAAACCGGTACTGCCTGAAATCCTGAGCGACGGGATGGTGCTGCAACAAAATAGCAGGGTGAATATATGGGGAAAAGCTGAACGGGGCAAAACAGTGGAAGTCAAGCCTTGTTGGAGCAAAACCGCAGTACGTGTCACAGCCGACAATACAGGTAACTGGATCGCCGTGATCGAGACACCCGAAGCAAGTTTCACCCCTCGTACTATCACGATTTCCGATGGTGAAGAGGTGGTGCTTAAGGATATCCTGATCGGTGAAGTATGGCTGGCATCGGGGCAAAGCAATATGGAGATGCCCCTTCAAGGGTTCAATAACAATCCTATTCTGGATGCCAATGAAACCATTGCCCTCTCCGGTCAATACCCGGCCATCCGGTTTGTCACAATCCCCAAGACACCGTCATTTGAACCTCTCGAAAGCGTGAAGGGACGCTGGCAGGTATGTAATCCGGCTAACTCACCGGGTTTCAGTGCTACGGCATTTTTCTTTGCCGAGACACTTCACAAATCGATGAATGTACCCGTAGGGATTATCGTTTCTTCATGGGGTGGTACAAGAGTAGAGGGGTGGACTAACAGGGAAATCCTCAAAACCTATCCCGATGTGGATTTGAACGAAGAAGCAGTCAACAAACTACATCCAATGGCCCGTCCGCTATTGATGTACAACGGCATGATACACCCGATTACTAATTACGTGATAAAAGGTTTTATCTGGTATCAGGGCGAATCGAATGTCGGCGCCCATCAGGTTTATCCCGAGCGTCTTCACAATATGGTGACTCTCTGGCGCACGCAATGGAATAATCCCGAACTTCCTTTCTACTATGTGGAAATCGCCCCCTTTGAATATGGGAATGCCAATGATACCGGTGCTGCCTATCTCCGTGAAGCACAGTTTAAGGCACAGAAACTAATCCCTCACAGCGGAATGATCTCCACCAACGATCTGGTGGAACCTTATGAACTGCGTAATATCCACCCACGCAATAAGACTGATGTAGGAAAGCGGCTCGCATTTATGGCGCTCAACAAAACCTATGGATATGAGCGGGTAGCTGCCCACGGACCCGAGTACAATTCAATGGAAATCCATGACGGAAAAGTAATTGTCTCTTTCGATCATGCAAATGAAGGCTTCAACCGGACAGACGGTATAGAAGGGTTCGAAATTGCTGCGGCAGACGGTCAATTCCTTCCCGCACAAGCAATAGTACGCGATGGCAAAGTGGAAGTATACCGCGAAGGGGTTGACCAACCCGTAGCTGTCCGTTATTGCTTCAAAAACTTCCAGACAGGGAACCTTGCCGGAACGCGCGAATTACCGGTAGTTCCGTTCAGGACAGATTCATTTGAGAAATAACAGGTCAATCAGGATATCCGACCGATTGCGTCAATAAAACCTGTTGATTGGAATTCAACTTGAGCAGTTCGCTTAATTTGTCCTTATCAAACGAGCCGCGGACAACGGCCCCTAACCCCTCGGATGCGCAATACAAATAAACGTTTTGCGCTACAAATCCACAGTTGGTATAGGCATATTCCCTGCTTGATGCTTTTTCCATATCGGAAACAAAGATCAGATTGAGTGCTGCCCGGGCGACAAAATCCTGAGTGCCTGCCTGGGCACGCTGATCGCCTTTTTTCACCTCTTTCAGGAGATGGTTACGGGCATCATAAAAATAGACTCCATTCTTTGTTGTTACGTACAACTCCAGTTCCTGACGGTTATTTGCTGTCGGTGCCGTTCGTTTGTCGTCACGGTTGAATCCGTTGGCGGCCCATAACAGATCAGACAGTTGCTGAGAGGTCAACTCCTTATCCTGATAAGACCGGGTAGATTTTCTCTCGTTCAACGCCTGCATCAGGGGTTTTCCTCCTGTCTTGTTGGGTGCAGGCAAATTGATATCCTGGGCTGATATCGAACAGCACATGATAAAAATTAATGATAAAATACTAAATCGGGTCATAATGTACATCTTTTTTAATTCAAAATCTTGTTATTCGACTTATATAATACAATATTGTGACTATGACATCCTGTGACTAACCATCGTACGGTTCCTTTGTTATAAAAATGTGGGCACCAGTCGTGTCACCCAAAACTCACACCATAAAGTGTTGTCACTTCTCCATATTGGTAATTATACACATAAAGCGCCTGCTCCGAGAATGCCGATATTATGCAGATCGGAAGTCAGGATCTGAATTTTATCTACCGATTTTGGATAAGGAAAATCTTTGAGATTCTCATACATTGAGTCTTTAAAGAGGTCAAATGATTTAGATATGGAACCTCCGAAAATAATGGCCTGTGGGTCAAGGATCAAGAGTATCACCTTCACCAGCATAGAGATATGTTTTCCGTATTGGCTATATATTGCGATTGAGTCTCTGTCGCCTTCGCGTGCTTTTAATGCAATTTCGTATCCTGAACGGCCTGCCGTCCGGGTAAAAAAACGACTTCCGCAATATTCTTCAAGGATCGAATCAAGGTAGGGTATTTCTCCAAACTCTCCGGAACCGCAGTTGGAGTCAAATAACAGATGATTATCCTGAATGATGCCACCTCCTACACCTGTCCCTAACGTAATACCCACAAAATTTTGAAAATCCTTGCCTTTACCATAGATTTTCTCTCCATAAGCAAAACAGTTGGCATCATTGTCAATATGAACAGGTAATTCAAATTCTGCCTCAAGCAGTGATTTCAGATGTACTTCATCCCAATTTTTTATATTCTGTACATTGTAAACGATTCCCTTCTCTCTGTCCACCACGCTCGGAACACCTATTCCAATCGCCCTGGTATCGGTAGTCTTTAGCTGCCGGATGAGTTCTTTCAGTATATTCAACGTTTTATCGCCCCCCTCCTGGGCGCAAGTGTCCACGGTAATCTGTTCAATTATAATATCACCTTCAATCCGGCCTCCTACAATGGAAGTACCTCCAATATCAATACCAAGAATGCTTTCCATATATTTGCTTTATTTTAATTTTATATACAAATATAGCGAAAGCCGAGAGAAAAATCAAGTACACTTGAACTATTCCGTATATTTAATCGTCCATTAATAATGAGACAGGATCGGAAAGGTAGTCCATCACCCTCTTGACAAAGCGTGTGGTTTCCCCACCGTCTACAATGCGGTGGTCGACCGTAAGCGATACCGGCATGATATTGCCTATGACAATTTCATCATCTTTCACGATAGGCGTCTTCAGGATACGCCCGATACCCAGTATACCGGCTTGCGGGTAATTGATCACCGGGGTAGCAAAGATACCACCTATGGACCCAAAACTGGTAATAGTGAAAGAGCCCTCTTTCATATCCTCCAGTGCCAGTTTTCTCTCCCGCGCCTTTTGAGCCAGTTCTCCTATCTTTTTCGCTATCTCGAAAATAGATAAACGATCAGCATCCCGGATTACAGGTGCCACCAATCCGTCGGGCGCATCCACTGCAATCGCAATATGGTAACGGTTGCGGAAGATCATCCGGTTATTTTCGGTATCAATCTGGGAATTGAGTTGGGGATGCTGCTTCAATGCCTGCGCTACAGCTTTCACGACAAAGGAAAGATAGGTTAGTTTTACATCTTTGCCGGCAAATTTTGGTTTGTATTTCGTGACTACCTCCTTCAATACGGATATCTCCACTTCTTCAAAAACCGACATATGTGCCGCGTTATGTTTGGAGTGAAGCATATTCTTTGCAATGGTTTTCCTGATTTGAGTAAGCGGTTTGTAAGTTACATCCTCTATTCCGGTTGTAAAAGCATCTGTTCTGCCACTTGTCTCTGCTGATGGTGATTTGAAATTCAGGATATCCTCTTTCTTTACTCTTCCGGAGGGGCCGCTGCCCGGCACTTCATTGATATTAATACCCATCTCTTTCGCCATGGCGCGTGCAACCGGCGTCGCAAGCACTTTTCGCACCCCTGCGTCCGATCTTCCCGTTTCGGAAGATCCTTCATCGCTTGCAGCCAACAAAGATCCTTCACCCGCCAATTCCATAGTGCCTACCACCGCTGCGCCATCTTCCGATTCCGAAATGGCCTGGACTGGCACTCCTGCTTCCACGACTGCCTGTTTTTCTGTAACAGCACTTTCCTGAACCTTCTCATTACTTTCCGCACTTTCTCCTGTACCCTCTATTTCAATCTCTACTAACGGGGAACCGACCTGGATTACATCTCCCACATTACCATAACGTGCGGCAATAGTTCCACTTCTCGGCGAAGGGATATCAGCTACCACCTTGTCTGTCTCCATCTGCACGAGAGAATCGCCTACTTTCACACTATCACCTTCAGATACAAACCATTCCAGGATGGTTCCTTCTTCCAGTCCTTCGCCTAAATCGGGGAAATTAAATATAAACCTCATACGATTAAAAATTTAAAATTCAAGATTCAAGATTCAAGATTTGACTTCGTCGATATTCAATTCTAAATTTCTTGACTTCTCAACTTCTTGATTTCTTTTAGAATTTAACGCTTTTCTCGATTTCATAAAAAATACGGTCAGGTGAAATAATATAATATTTTTCTCCCTGGGCCAGAGGCACAATTGTATCGAATCCCATTACTCTTCTGGGTGGTGCTTCCAAATAGAGGAAAGCTTCTTCGTTGGCTATGGCGATTAATTCCGATCCCACACTGAAAGATTCGTGCGCTTCCGCCACCACGATCATTCTTCCGGTTTTTCTTACGGAATTGCCGACGGTTTCCCGGTCGATAGGATAAATGGAACGCAAATCGATCAGTTCGACCGAAATGCCGGCTTCGCGTGCCATCGTAATTGCTTTCTGACACTCACGGATCATGGCGCCAAAAGCCACCACTGTAATATCCGTTCCTTCCTGCACTACTCTGGCCTTGCCGAGAGGAAGGACAAATTTCTCTTCCGACACCTCTTGCTTGATGGCACGGTAAACCCGTTTCGGTTCCATAAAGATAACGGGGTCATTGCTCTCAATAGCCGAGATCATCAATCCTTTCGCATCATGCGGAGTGGATGGGATCACCACTTTGAGTCCCGGTATATGCGCAAAGAGGGCCTCGGGGCTGTCGGAGTGATGTTCCAGTGCATTCACACCGCCCCCGTAGGGAAAACGGATCACCAAAGGAACTGCATATTTTCCGCGGGAACGGTTCTGCATACGGGATACGTTAGACAGTATCTGGTTAAACGCAGGAAAGGTAAAACCTTCGAATTGCAGTTCCACAACCGGTCTGAGTCCCGACACAGCCATACCTAATGCTGTACCTACGATACCCGACTCCGCCAGCGGGGAATCGAACACCCGATCGACGCCGTATTTCTGCTGCAACCCTTCGGTCACACGAAAGACGCCACCTTCCACTCCTACGTCTTCACCGTAGATGACAATACTCTTATCTTCATTCAGTTTTATATCGAGCGCATTGTTTATCGCTTTCACCATTGTCATTACGCTCATCTTCTGTTCTCCTTCCAGCTTAAGAATTGTTCGTACTCCATCTTTTGTCTCTTTAATTCGTCCGGCATATCGGTGTACATATGTCCGAATATATCCTCCCATGGATAGGATTTATTATTCTCCGCTTCCACAAACTGGGCATCGATCTCCGACTTATATTCTTCAATGAGCTTTTCTTCATCGATATTCCATATCCCTTTACTTTGCATATAACGCTGCAGACGGATCAATGGATCGGTCAGTCCCCACCTCGTTTCCTCATCCTTCCCCCGGTATTTCGAGGGATCATCGGAGGTGGTATGTGCACCGCGACGGTAAGTGAATGCTTCGATCAGCACGGCGCCCTTCCCCGCACGGGCATATTCGGAAGCTGTTTTATAGGCGAGGTACATGGCAAAAAAATCGTTGCCGTCCACCTTGATACCCGGAATACCAAAAGCGACCGACTTCACGGCCAGGTTGATCGAATTGGTCTGTAACTTCACCGGCACGGAGATAGCATACTGATTGTTCTGTATGGTGAAAACCACCGGAACCTGCCATACCCCGGCAAAATTCAAACCTTCACTGAAATCACCTTCCGAAGTGCCTCCATCACCGATAAAAGTATACACCACCTCATCCTTTTTCTGGTATTTCACGGAATAGCCAATACCGGTAGCATGGTGAAACTGTGTCCCGATAGAGATGGCTATAGGCAACACATGGCGGACATTTTTGAAACTGCCGCCATGTTCATTCCCGAGGTAAAACAGGAACATCTCTTTCATGGTCACCCCTTTTGCCAACAGGGTGCCCATTTCACGAAAGGCGGGTACCAGCCAGTCCTCCTCACGGATATTCATTCCGGCAGCAATATGGATGGCCTCCTGCCCTATATTGGGGGTATAGGTATACATCCGTCCCTGACGTTGATAGGAAACAGCCATCTCGTCGGCTATCCGCTCATATAACATCTGTTTATACGCCTCTATGACCGTCTCGTCATCCAACACAGGCATCAACTTTTCATTCACCACATTGCCCTCATTGTCGATGACTTGCAACATTTTATCTTCTATTGGATTGAAGTCACGAAAAATCGCAGGTAAATCATTTTGGATCATTTATCTGTCTATTTTGAACGTTTTTGTTAAGCTAAATGAGTATAGATCGAACTTGTTCGGGCTATATCATAGCGAGAATTATTTCGATAAGCGAATACCTAGTCAAAACAAGTTTTGCCTTTGTTGAGCTCAGAAATAATGCAATAAAATTGAAAACGACTAATTTTAATGAACATATTTAAATAACACTTCGCTGTGAATTTTAAATAACCCTCTGCTGTGAATATAACAGTCCGATCAATAAATAGTTCTTAAAAGAGGCTCAAACGGGTCTAAAAAATACTTACAAACGAATAAAAAGACATGTAGGTGAGTCAAAGCCTGTAGCTCATCCGGTAAACCATAAATCGTAGAAATAAAAACGACTAAACAATAACGGGGCAAATACGTTCTTTCCATAATAAATAAGTATTATGGAAGAGAGATTACAACAGCAAATCAATTTTATCCTTGAAACGGACAAACTCAAAAACGTAATTCGCAGAAATTTTTTATCCGACGATTCACGCCGGGAAAATACGGCAGAACATTCATGGCACAGCATATTGCTCGCACAGATCTTTTTTGAGTATGCGGAAAACAAGTCGGAACTCGATTTACTGCATATTATAAAAATGATTACCGTCCACGATCTGGTAGAGATCTATGCCGGGGATACATTCATTTTCGACGAGACAGGATATGAAGACAAATTTGAACGGGAAAACGCAGCTGCCAAAAAACTTTTTTCCCTTCTCCCCGGGAACCAGGCGGAAGAGTATTATGCCCTCTGGTTGGAATTTGAACGCGAAGAGACTCCCGATGCCATTTATGCGTGCAGTATCGACAAAATCATGCCGGTTATGTTAAATACATACAGTAAAGGTACCAGTTGGCGGGAAGCCAACATAACATCGGAGCAGGTTTTCAGAACGTTGAAAGTTCTCGAAAAAGGGCCTACTACTGTCTGGAACCTCCTTCATCAACTCGTTAAGATCTCGGAAAAGAAACAAAACCTGATGTAGTCACAATCCACTAATATTATTAATTTTGCACCCTCATTCCGGATTCTTATAAAACAGGTAGAAGATCAGGTGAAAAGAATTGGAATGCAACGGAAGAAATAACATCTCAATGGATTCATACACTAAAACGGAAGAAGAACCACAGCAAAAAAACAGAGTGCAGTCAAAAGTGATCGATCAAAAAACGATTTATACAATCTTATTCACGATCAGCTTTGCCCACTTACTCAATGATATGATGCAGTCGGTCATTCCTGCCGTATATCCCATTATTAAAGAGAAATTTAATTTTTCATTCACACAGATAGGCATAATAACCCTTACATTTCAATTTGCTTCCTCAGTATTACAACCCTTTATCGGTTTTTATACGGACAAGCATCCAAAGCCATTCTCCCTTTCCATCGGAATGAGTTTTACATTGACAGGACTTATCGTCTTGTCGGTCGCCTCGGATTTTTACGCCTTTCTTCTGGCAGTTACTCTTGTAGGTATAGGTTCTTCGGTATTTCATCCGGAATCTTCGAAAGTGGCACAATTAGCGTCAGGCGGAAGGAAAGGGCTCGCTCAGTCTATTTTTCAGGTAGGAGGAAATTTCGGAAGTGCTATGGGGCCGCTTTTAGCGGCATTGATTGTCATACCTTTCGGACAACCTGCTATTATATGGTTTACCCTGGCGGCTCTACTGGCTATCCTTATTCTCTTCAGGGTTGGGAGATGGTATCAGGCGCACTTGCATATAAAACTGACAGCTCATGGCAGGATACAGGCAGAAAAAGCCAATACATTACCGCGAAAAAAGGTAATTGGCTCATTAATCATACTACTTTTCCTCATTTTTTCCAAGTACTTTTATATGGCAAGTATGACGAGTTATTTCACATTTTTCCTGATTGAAAAATTTAATGTTTCCGTTCAGCACTCGCAGTTATACTTATTTACCTTCCTTGCTGCAGTGGCTGCCGGAACAATTGCGGGGGGACCTTTAGGAGACCGATTCGGCAGAAAGTATATCATCTGGTTTTCCATACTCGGAGCCGCTCCTTTTGCCCTTTTCATGCCTCATGTCGGTCTTTGGGCTACCATCGTCCTGGCCGTGTTTGTAGGCTTAATCCTTTCCTCTGCATTTTCTGCCATACTGGTATATGCGACCGATCTTGTTCCGGGAAAAGTGGGTATGATTGCCGGCCTGTTTTTTGGCTTTGCCTTCGGCATAGCAGGTATCGCCTCCGCCTTCTTTGGTTGGCTTGCAGATAAAACAAGCATTGAATTTGTATTCAATATTTGTGCTTATTTACCCTTAATCGGAATAATAACGGCTTTTCTTCCAAATATTGAAACCAGAAGAAAGAAAGAGATATAAATTCTGAGATATCTTATTTTCGTAATTCACATTGCAAATTCAGCAGCGTTGATATTCTTTATCGTTCACTTATTGACCTCACGATATGATTAGACACCAGACTGTCATACAGGGCATTATAATATGAGTTACTTATGGGCAACGATAAATTTTCTCCAATAATGACTTTTTTATATTCTATGGCTCTTATTCGTGATATGGCCACTATATAGGAACGATGTATCCGTTTAAAAAAGTCGTCAGGCAGTGTTTTTTCCAAATACTTCAAGCTATCCATAATCACAATAGATTTGGAGTTTTCAAGGTAAATTTTCACATAATCACCGATAGATTCAATGTAAAGAATTTCAGTATAGTTTATTTTAAGTAATTTACCTTTCGATTTTATGAAGATATAATCTTTTGACGATTCCGTTAATGGCATTTGTTCTTCAGTGCCTGTATCTATATCTTTCGAATTTTGATCCTTTAAATAGTCCAGTATTTTTTGTGTAGATTTTAGAAATCTGGCAAAAGATACCGGTTTTAGTAAATAATCGATAGCATTGATGTCAAACCCATCAATCGCATATTTGGCATGAGCCGAGATTATAACCACCAGAGTATTTTTATTCCGGTCTAAACAAAGGGATTCAAGCAACTGAAGCCCGTTAATGTCAGGCATTTCCACATCACAAAAAATCACATCCACTTTTTTACCCCTTAGTCCTTCCAAAGCTTTTATCGGATCATAATATATTTCTGTTACTTCAAAATTCGGAGTCTTATCTATATAGTATTTTAAAATATCAGAAGCCGGGGGTTCATCATCGATGATAACACAATTTATTTTCCTCATCATTATTTCTGTTTATAAGATGTATTAAAGATAATTAAATCGAGATAAAAAGAATCATTTGTTTCTTTTATGGACAGTTTATGCTTTTCGGGATAGATGAGGTTTAATTTTCTTTTTGTGTTTTTTATTCCAATATTCCTTCCTATATATTGAAAATCATTTTTTTTGTATTTCCTGTTTTTTGTGGTGAAGTGTATACTGTCATCCAATGCTTCAATATGAATGGATATGGTAGAAGGATAATGATTACTTATCCCATATTGAAAACTATTTTCGATAAAAGAAATAAATGTAAGAGGGGCAATCTTATGATCCCCAACATTGCCTTTGATTTCAAATTCAATATTTAAAGTATCCGTAAATCTCAAAATCTGCAAGTCGATATAATTATTTATATAATCAATCTCTTCCTGTAAGGGTACAAAGTTTGTTTCTATTTTATCGAAAATATAACGGATAACCTGGGAATACAATAATATTGCGTCAGAGGCTTTCTCACTCCCTTTAAGAATGAACGAATAGATTGTATTGAGTGTATTGAGAATGAAATGAGGATTTATCTGGGCTTTCAGATAAGCAAGTTCAATGATGGATTTTTCAGCCAGCAGAGTCAAGCAGCAAGTGCAATTTACATTAATTGTTTGTAAAACTCAACTTTTGGTGTGCTGAAGCTTAATTTTTCTCTTGGTCGATTGTTCAATTTATGCTGTATTTGCTTTAATCTCCCCGGGGGATAGTCCTTGAATGATGCCCCCTTGGGGATGTATTGCCGGATGAGTTTATTAGCATTTTCAATCGCTCCTTTTTGCCACGATGAATAGGGGTCTGTAAAATATACGGGGACTCCCAGTCTTTTAGTTATCATTTCATGGGCGGCGAACTCCGTGCCGTTATCCGTGGTGATGGTCTTTATTATATCCTTGTAGGGTAGCAGCATGTTAGCAAGCACTTTTGCCACCTCCTTGGAGTCCTTGCCCCGGGGCAGTCCCCTGGTCATTACAAGGTTCGTTTTCCTTTCCGTTACCGTCAAGATCACCTCCGATTGATTGGCTCCTATTATCGTGTCCATTTCAAAGTCACCGAACCGGCTCCCGTCGGCCTCCACGGGCCTTTCCCGGATGCTTCTCCGGTTGGGGATGCCCTTGACTGACCCCACCGGCCTCTTGCGGTGCTTGAGCTTGTGGCGGCAATGCGTGTAAAGGTCACCCCCGGCTATTTTGTCCTCCCGGATCCACTTGTAAATGGTCTCGTGGGAAACCCGGATTTGCTTGTATTTCTCCAAATATCCGCTGATCTGCTTGGGAGACCATTCATCACGGACAAGCCGGAACACCTTCTGTTTAATCCACTCCGGGGTGTCCCTGTTCCCGGGCAAACGCTCCTTTCTCTCTTGTGCCATCTCGTGAGCCAAGCGCCAGGAGTAACCTCCATGTTTCTTCTTGTTACGACCCAGTTCCCTGGACACCGTTGAAGGACTGACCCCTATGGACTCTGCGATGGTTCGCTGGCTGTCACCATTTTTTATACCTAAATAAATCGCGTACCTTTGTTCTGAAGTTAACTGTTTGTATTTTTTTCTCATAAGCAACATAATAGTTAATTTTAGGGAGACTTCGGTCTCCTTTTTCTTTTATGTTGCCGCTTGACTCTCCTCGGGGGCTTCGCGCCCCCGGCCGTTAGGCAAACCCCCGCGGTGTTTTTCATGATTGTTTTGAAGAAATCATTTCAAAAAACAACACCCGGGTGTTGCACTTCTAAGTTGAACTTAGGGCCTCTATTTCTTTATTTTTTTTATTTAATGACATCCATTCGTATATTAGCCTGTAGCATAGGCTAAGTGCCCAGAACAAGAGAAACTGCGTCAAAGGCAATATAATCCGTCTGATAGGGATCATCCTTCTCCTTTCCGGCATAAAGTGATGTGCTTCTAAAGGAGGGGGACCTTTTGGAGGAATATTGTGCCCATGAAAAGAATCCAATTGAAAAAACAGGGAAAAAATATAATGATGAAAATAGATGTACAACAAAAGAATGACTCCCACAATAAGAATGTAAAGCAAGTATTTTTTATTGGGAATTAATTTAATGAATAAATAATCGGCATTCAGGTAAAAAAAGCCAACTAAAGACAAATAAGTAATTATAAACGGGAGGTTTCTTGCCAAAGAAAATGTATTGTCCGGGTGTAGGGACATTAAAGTTATTGTAGCCAGAACAATCGCCCACAAAAGAACGTGCAATAATATCCTTATTAATTTCCTATACATTATCAACAGTCCGTTTAAAAGTCAAATACACTATAGCAAATAATACTAATCGAATTTTCTTAGCCTGAACCATTGGTCGATGACGGAACAATTGAATGTCAGCATGAAATAAGATTCTTTTATATAATTCGAGGGTGCCGATAAAGCATTGCCGTATTCCAGTGTAACATTTAATAAGTTCCAACTGACCGGAAAACTGTATCCTGCTGAAACAGAATAGTTATAAGCATTTGCTCCTCCTACCTGTATATAAGATTTAGAAAAAGATGCTCCGACTTGTATTTGTCCCCGATTCCTGATTCCCTGATTCCCGATCCTGTAATATCTGTTCCCATTCGGCGTATACCCTATTCCGGTATTGATCCTGTATGAATCAACAATTTTGGCGCTACTCACGCCGGATTCAATTCCTTTCCACTTTTGATATCGGAAGTCCATACCCCAGATAACTTTTTTACCGTCATGGGAGAATCCTGCTCCAAAAGTTTCAGGAATAAATTGTTCCCTGGACCTGTCATCTTGTTCCTGGATCAGATTGTATGCGTTATCATATATAATGGTTTTGTTATTCATCGTTATATTTTGTTTATAACCATAGGTCGCCCCCAATGTCAGTCCCTGTTTATGATACTGCATCCCGAATGTATTATAAAATTGGAAGACCCGGGACTCCTTTTCAAAAAGATACTCTGATTGATTTTCTGTTTGTTTCAATGTACCACTGATATATTTTGTATTAATACCTACGGAAAAGTGGTCTGTCACTTTAAACCCATTCGACAGATATAATTCGTATAATCCTCCGCTTCCCTCAAGATATACGGCTTTAGTATCAGTCGACCCTTCAACAGGTTCCTCGCTATATATCCGATAACCTGTATCACTGAAAGGCTTTGTTCCTAAAGAGATTCCCCATCCGGGCATAAGCCTGAACCCTAAGGAAATTTTTCTCAGATTTCCGTTGATGGTATTATCTGTTTTTCCTCTCTCTGTAAAAAAGGAATATTTTCCTGCTGCCGATATGTCAAGTATAAATTTTAAACTATCCAGGCCACTGATGCCTGCAGGATTAATCACATTCAGATAATCAAACTCTCTGACTCCTATTCCGATATCAGACATTCCGGCAGTCCTTCCGTAGTCTTTATTTTCTATTTCACCCAACCCCAGCATAGAGTAAGGAGAGTGAGTGGACTGGCCCTGTATACTCAAAATAAAACATATCGGACATAGAATTGCCAGAAGAGACCGTTTCTCAATCATTATCATAAACTATAACGTATATAATTAATTTAACCCTGTTTTCCTCAGTCGAAAATGATGAATCGCCCAATACCAGGCTTTTTAAAGTATTGTTCTTCTCTGTATCGTCCAGAAATAATTGTAAGGATGATTTATACATTCCTACCAAGCCTAATTCATATTGCAGATAACTGGTCACATCGAATGCATAGTAGGTGTTCCTGCCATAGATCTTATCCTCGACCAGGGTTCCGGACTGTACCGTTACTGTACTCGGATCCACATATATATCTATCGCCTTACCGTTTTCATCCAGATAATTCAATACAAGATTGGCAGGCAGGGGAGTAAAATCGTTATATGTCCCTGATACGGGGTAAACATAGAGGATGGCCGAAGAGATAATGACCTGGTCTCCCAGTTTTAGTATTTCATTCAGATCCGGGAAACTCAGTTTTGTATATAACCCCGTCAATCCCTGTAAATGGACTTTATTATCCGTCTCCGCAGACGGTATCGGATTGTCATAGCCCAGCGAATGCAATAAGGTGTTGTTTCTGTCTGCCTCTATCTGGGAAAAGGCCGTACTTGTATTTACGGTCATGTCTATTTTGTTTTCTTCGGTAGAGACAGCCCCTATAGTTGTATAGTGAATCCTGATAGCCGGATATTCCTCATCGAGCACAAAACTGTTGACGGCGGCATTATCGTCGGTTCCCGGAGAAATTTTGATCCCTTTGAAATACGTCCGGAAATTTGCATACGCATCCAACAGATCAGATCGGGCGTGCATAAGGTCAACCAATTCTAATCCGAATTCATCGGGCAACCTCACTTCTAAAGTGCTGTCATTGTCCCAATGTTCTTCCGGCCTGTGGAATTGACAGGTTACCCACGGCTCTGTTTCGGCAGGAACAGATGAGGTAGTGTACAATTGGCTTTTATCATCTAATTCAATGATTTGTCTTAGCCTGTATATGTTCAATGTCTGGATCCGGGTTGTATCCCCATAACTAAAGTCGTCATATTTCAGGATCAGTGAAATGGAATCAAATTGAACCGTGACAGTGGCATCGGAACCAAATTCCGAACTGCTGTAGCTGGGCGGGTTAAAGTCGAAATAAGAATGGGCCGTTATAATTCCAAAATCCGATGAATTGTATCTGCCTTCGAAGATCCGGGACAATCCTGTTGTGACGGATGAATCACCCAGATGGGTTTCCAACGCCACCGTACAGTCTTCTATCAGCATACTTCTTCCGTTTACCGAGACTAAATTATCTCCCACGGAAAAATCATCACTGATACATGATCCGAAAAAGAGAGAACATAATACAAAACACGGTAAGAATTTCATATTTATATGATGATGTATGATTGTTGCATAAATAGCTTTAATTGACCCAACAAAGGAAGAGGAAGAAAATATAATGAAAAAATATTATCGACAAACTGAATTATTTCATCCTTGAATTGTTCATTATATTCCATAAATAGCAATTTGTCAGGAAAAATCGCCAGATAATCATTGACCGGTGATTTTTAGCCATTCACCGTAATTCAAACGGCATTCATCGATATTTTTTTTCCGGGAAAGAGAGCTTGTTTACTTTTGCAGGTACCTGATTAAAATAGTAACGTATTAAAAAATCCATATTGTTATGAATGATCGAACTAAATTATTAATGGGACTCTCCCTTAGCTTATTCAGTTTATTTTGTTTTTTCTCCTGTTCTGATGACAGCGACAGCGACCTGGTGGGTAACTGGATCAAACGTTCGGACTTCGGGGGGCCGATCCGGGGATTTGCTTCCAGTTTTGTAATAGGCCGAAAAGCATATGTAGTGGGAGGTTATACCTCCAAGAAGCGAAGATTAAATGATATCTGGGAGTATAATATTGATCAGGGTTATTGGACGCAAAAAGCCGATTTTCCGGGCACGGCCAGAAATGCCGCGTTTGCTTTCGCCTCTGAAGACAAAGGTTATTATGGAACCGGAACGGATGCGACAAATAATTATGGCGATTTCTGGGAGTTTGATCCGGACAATAATCAATGGACGCAAAAAGCCGATTTTCCCGGTGGTGCCCGTTATGGCGTTACCGCATTTTATCTGAACGGGATCGGCTATGCAGGTACCGGTTTGGGTACCAATTATTATATGGATTTTTATAAATATGATCCCGCCACCGATACATGGGAAACCGGGGTAAGTATTCAAGGGTCAAAACGCGCGAATGCCACCAACTTCATTATAGACAATAAAGCGTATGTTGTGGGAGGTGGGAATAGCAGTGGTTATGTTACCGATTTCTGGATGTTCGATCCCGATACCCAGACATGGGAAGAAAAAGCGCAGATAGGGGATAAAACCGATGATGATTTTGATGACGATTATACGACCATTACCCGTCTGAATACGGTTTCTTTTGTCATTAACGGACTGGGGTATTTAGCCACAGGTGAAACAGGTAGCCTTAACAGCTATACATGGGAATACAACCCGGTTACCGACAGATGGACGGAAAGAACATCCTTTGAAGGAACAGCGCGAACCGGAGCTGTTGGTTTTTCGATTGACAACAGGGGGTTTGTTTTAACCGGCGTGGGCTCTACATCATCCACCGATCTTTATTTTGATGATATGTGGGAATTTAAACCGAGGGACGAGTATAATGAATATGACTAAAAGAATTTTAGCCCTCCTGTTATTATTCGTAACCAGCATTATTTTGTTGATATATTTTTTATTCACTCTTTCAGGTGAAAATAAAAATGCGGATATCTATAGTGTAAGGACATTTAAATCAGGTGATGGTTGGGGATATCAGATAAACAAAAAAGAGAAAGTGATCATATTACAACCCTACATGCCATGCATCAAATGGAATCAACCCTTCCCTGATGAAAAATCAGCGCAGGAAATCGGGGAACTCGTTTTATCAAAAATAAGGAATAATGAAGACCCTTCGATTACGAGGGAAGAACTTAATGAAAAATTACAACGGTTGCTATGAACTCCCATAAGCTGCAATTTCTTTTCGCTAATAAAATAGTGTAACAATGAAAAATAAGAACAGATGTAATTTATCAGGAATCTCTAAGGCAATCTAATTTACTCATGTTTCGCACTTCCCTCAAACCATTGACAAAGAAATAGAAGGGAAATACATTATTATCTATATATCTGGACTGTAACACTTTATATTTTACAATTTCTCAATCGTCCTTAACCATCACCGAACAACACAGTGCAATGATCATGGATTCTGCTTTTGGATTGGCCAACATTTTTTCAAGTAAATCATCGGCATCCATCTCCAATACCTCGCATACTGAGCAGACTAACTCGATGAACAGCCCCCATAGCCGTCTGTCGAGTGTTTCCCTGAGCACATCGGCGTTCATTGACCGATAGAGTGCCCCTTTCGACTCGTAGTTATCGTACCGGAAACGCAGTGTCAATAACAGGTAGGCTATCATGCTGATGGTCGTTTCTGCTACCTGGGCGTCAAAGTTACTGGATTGACATCTTCCCAGGTTCAACAATTGCTTCGATTCTCGATTGAACACCTCCACAACCCATCTTACCTGGTAATGCCCGATCAATCTCTTGAACGTCAGTTTTGTGTCCGTGGTCAACAAAACCTTCCATTTGTCACTTTTGCCCCGACGACTAAAGAAAAGACAGATCTCAACACCTTGGTACAGCACTTTGGCCTGTTTGTACTGGTAACCCAGGGAACGGCAGCGCCTGGCTTTGCCCAGCATGTTATTGATCTGGGCGTGGGTCAGGCTCTTACCCTGGTACTCAAACTTAGTCTTTGCAAACTTGTACATCCCGATCAGGTGAACTTCCTTGTCCTTCACACCCCGGATAGCCTGTATCAACGCATCGCAAGTAAACCAGCTGTCTACCAGGACGTAATCAACACGAAGCCCGCGATAGATGGCCGTGAAAAACATCCGCAGGACCATCTGGATCTTGTTCGTGTCCACTTCTTCCACACGTTTAGCGGTATACGAGTCCTTGATACGCTTGCAACTGTATTGCTTGCGGATCTGCTTTTTGCTCATCCCAAAGGGGCGTTCCTGATTCTTCCCTTTCTCCCGGTGAAGACTGAAATCCAGTGGTATGGAGGACTTACCGTCCCAGTACATCATCACCAACAGCTTGAATCCAAGCACGTAGCTGTTTGTTACATGATCCCATACCTTCCCGATCTTCTCTATACGCTTCCCGGTTTTAGACAGGGTGGTGTCATCGAAGATCAGGTAACGGGATGAGGTATCATCTACATCACTATCTTTGGACGTCACCGTCAGAAAACGATGCACAAGATGCCACATAAGCATCCGCCAGCATATAAAGGGACTGTTCTTCAGGCGATAGAACACATCCTTGCCCATGGTGGAACCTTCACCTGTGGGGCTGTTCAGATAGGAGTTGACCGTCTTGTCTGAACTGACCACCATGGAGACCAGCAGGGCCAGGACCATTTTAAAATCATATCCCCGGGTCTTGAACCATTTGAACTCAGAAAGACCTTCGCTTAGCTTCAACGCCTTGAAGCGGCTAAAAATATCTTCCGCGGAAACCCTGCCGGGGGTAAAGTCCGCTTTCAACTCTTGAATCTTTTTAATATCTTTGTCCTGCAGCATATTTTAATGGTTTGGTTTCCATCGCTAAGATAATCATTTTCAATGATATATTAGCTAAAATATGCTGCTTTTTTTATCTCTTATCCTCTGATTATCAACTTCATTTTTAACTGCGAAACATCAGTAATTTATAATAAGCCAATTTAATGGATAATTATTATTTAAGAAATCCCGAAGCAGCAGGTATTCTCCCCAGACCCGCTGATTAATGGAGGCCAGTCCAGATTAAGTTGTTTAGATTTATCTTTTTCGTTTGACAGGCAATTGCCGATCTCGTGAATTAGTGGTCTGCTCAGAATTTCGGATGGAGGATGTGATCCTCCATCCGGGACCTTATCCGATACCACAATGTTATGGATGAATCGATACGCCCTGCATCCTATACGGTATCCATACAACCATTGATTTATCACCCCTATGGTTCCATGCATAATAAGGAATCGCTTTCACAGGACGGGACATACCCGACACCTTGTTTTCATTCAACGTGATGATTGTAGCGTCTCCTTCCAACACAGTGACCCCTCCTAAGATATCCGACTGGAAATGAGCTTTAAAGTTCGCATTTTTATCCAACAAAATATGATCTACAGGGCCATTGTCAGGCTCTTCAAGACAATAGACCAGTGGTCCGTATTCCAAGGCAATGCGTCCGTTATCGGCTTCAACATTTTCATTTGCTACAACTTTTTTGACTTCCATCAGGAATTCCAATTCAACGATATCCCCCTTCTTCCACTCGCGGTCAATTTTTGCATATCCTTTTTCAACAGCGACATCTGCCTGTACTCCGTTAATCGTGATAACCGGTTTAGCCGGAGTATTGTTGGTATAAGTGTATAAATCGCCGGGAACAGGGGATCCCTGCGTCCAACCGGGAATACGAAAGTTCACTGTGAACCGGGTTTTGCGTGAAGGAGAAATAATAGTACGGACAGTCCCATTCCAGGGATAATCCGTTTGCTGTTCAATCCGGATATCCGTTTTCTTTAGTTCGATATTTACAGTGTTATCCATATAAAGATTCACATAAATTTGGTCCCCGCAGGTAGCATAAAGATAGCCGGGAACGGAAGAGACGAAACGGACAATATTTGTGGGGCAACAGGAACAGGTAAACCATTCCGAACGCCCTGGCTTACCTTGATTAAAATCAAGTTTACCGTCAGCATACAACACATTGGGATAGAAAAATTTTGTGCCGTCGAGGGAGACACCCGAAATTAATCCGTTATACATAATCCGTTCCATCACATCAATATATTTAGCGTCGCCATGGAGCAGGAACATGCGATGGTTCCAATAAACTCCGGCAATGGAGGCACAGGTTTCTGCATAAGAAATATTCGGAAGTTCATAATTCTTCCCATATGCCTCCCCATGATAAAGCGCCCCCATACCTCCGGTCAGGTACATCTTTTTGTTCACTACATTTTCCCAGAGTTTATCGATTGCCCGGACATACTCCTGGTCTCCCGTCAAAGCAGCAATATCCGTCATGGCGGTATACATATAATTAGCCCGTACAGCGTGCCCGACTGCCTCTTCCTGCTCCGTGACCGGTTTATGATCCTGGCTGTAGGGCGCTCCGGCACCTAATCCCTTTCCCCTGCGGTCGAGGAACAATTTAGCCATCTCAAGATATTTTGGATTACGGGTTACGCGATAGAGTTTTACCAACCCTATCTCTATCTCCTGGTGTCCCGGCACAGCTTCTCTTTTCCCGGGACCAAACAGATCATAGATATGATCGGCATTTTTCGTGGCAATATCCAGGAAGTTAGTTTGACCGGTTGCCTGATAATGGGCGACGGCCGCTTCATACATATGTCCGGCATTATACAATTCATGGCTGTCTTTCAAATTGTCGTACCGGTCTTTCTCATACAGGCAATAAGCATCCGAATAATCTTTTGCCCTGAGGTTCCATGCGGTGTACAGGTATCCGTCAGGAAGCTGTGCCCCGGCTATGTAAGAAATCAACGTATCCATATATAAGCGTAGATGCCGGTCTTTGGTCAACTGGTATGTGTAAGATGCTCCTTCCAGTATCTTATAGATATCGCTGTCGTCAAAGCCAAAACCGCCACGCCATTTACCTTCTTTTAGCCCGGCGGCAAAAATAAAATTATCGACCCTGTATTAGCCCGTAATAACCGAGCACATTAATTGTATTTAATCTTTTTTATTACTTTTATATCGGACAAGCTGATCCGATGGTGATATATTATACCGAAGGATTTATAGAAGGGGTGTTACTGTAAGTAATTGCCCCTTTTACCATTGCCTGAAGAGCTATTTCATTTCTTCGTGGCATTGAGCCACTTGAAATGAGGACAAGCTGAACCTCAGGATCCTTATTGCCCGATGGTATGTCATCATTTTCTTTTCGCTGGTTTTCAGCGTACTTTTCCCTGTATTCTACAGGTGAACAGTATTCCAGTCTATGAAGTATCCAATCCGTGTTGTAATCATTAATAAATTGATTAATACTGTTATAAGCTTCCTCAAAAGAAGAAAATGTTTCTGTTTGCAACACCTGTTCTTCCAGGGTGCGGTGAAACCGCTCTATTATCCCGTTGCATTGCGGTGACCGTACAAACGCTTTGGACATCTCCAATCCCAGGAATTTCATTTCATTCATAAAATCAGCAGAGTCATACTGCGAGCCATGGTCGCTTCTTAATTGCAACTTCATTCCTTTACACACATCCTTACCTACCGAACCGAAAGTCTTCCGTACAGCGGCCCTAACAGGCTCCATGGCGGCAAAACGGTTGCCTTTCCTTGCAATATGCCATGAGATAATCTCATCGTTAAAGTGATCGATCACACCAAAGAACCAATGCCAACCTGACCCATCAATCCAGAACTTCTTCCCATCAGTGGCCCACATGACATTGGGTGCATCCGTGATTATAGTACCATCATGTTCGCGCTTATTCGTCTCCCCGGGCCTTCTGTAGGGGCTCAGCAGGTTGTTTTCCCGCATGATGCGGTTCACACGTGCCTTGCCGGCTACCAGAGCGTTTATCTTCCTTTTACCCATGCGGTTTTTCACTTTCAGATAACCTTCAGCGTTGAATGTACTCTTCTTAATTTCTTCCTTAATCTCCTGTAAAACCTCTTCATCGCTATGCTTGGGTTTTCTGCCCCGTTTCCCTGTTTTGGGAGTAGGGTTTTCATACCAGGTGCTGCTGCTGTAGCCGACTACCTTGAATATCAAACGCTTCGGATATGGTTTCCCGGTTAATGGATAATGTTCCTCTATCAGCATGGAGATTATTTCCTTTTTAGTTTTGCTGCCAATTCGTTCTTTTTTTTTGTGAGTTCGAGCTCCATCTGCAGTTGCCCGATCTTACGCTCGGCAGCACCCAGCCTCGAATCGTCGGGTTTACGCTTGAACCCGTCGGTACCACTCTCGATAAATTGATCCCGCCAAAGGTTGATATCAGCCAGAGTAACTCCGTATTCACGGCTAAGCAGCTCCGGATCCTCTCCACGCAACAAGGATAAAACTATTTCAGCCTTGATTTTCGATGTAAAATTCTTCCTCTTTTCCATAGCAGTTGTAAAAATAACTTTTATTTTTTACTGCTCGGTTTTTTTGAGGGCTAATATAAGTTGCTGCATATACATCATTAAAACACATGCACGAACCACATGCTATTTCGGCTTGGCTTCGACAAGGTGAGTTACAGGCAAAACAAATTAAAGCCCCGGCTTTTAATGTAAAGAAGCTAAAAAATAATATACCTGCCATACGCAAGTTAATGGTAGAACAGCCTGTGGACTTCTTTAAGCAATTGCAAAAACTTTGTCTACAGGCGGGAGTGGTTTTATTATTTACACCTAAACTTCCTAAAGTACCTTTGAGCGGTTCTACACGATGGATTAATGACAATCCGTTAATTCAACTGACGGCGCGTTATAAACAGAACGACAGGTTCTGGTTTACCTTTTTTCATGAGTTAGGCCATATTGTTTTACATGGCAAAAAATACATTTCACTCGAGAATGTTGACTTTGCCGCTGCCGACCCGGAGAAAGAACAGAAAGCACATGATTTCGCAGTGAAACATACAGGGTCAACGCATAAAAAAATCAGAAAAGACAGTGTTATCAACAATTTATCCGTCTGGTTGTTAATAACTTGTGTTGTTTTGAGGCAATGTAAATGCGTATCTTTGCCTCAAAAAAGACATGACAAGTCCAGCCACTTCTTTGCACCGGTATTTTGAGTGCATTCCCGACCACCGAATCAACAGGAACAAGAAACACCTGCTATCCGACATCATAATCCTGTCGATACTCGCCGTTATTTGTGGGGCGGAATCGTGGGATTCAATTGAACTTTTCGGCAAGACAAAACTTTCATTCCTGAAAACGTTCCTCAAACTGCCCAACGGTATCCCCTCACACGATACGATTAACAGGGTGTTTTCCAGTTTACGTCCACGTCTTTTTGAAGAAGCTTTCATCAAATGGGTTGATTCTTTAAAGGATGAGCATATCACAAAAGAGGTTATCAGCTTGGACGGCAAGTGTATAAAAGGGTCCAAAGACAGCTTTCATGAAAAGAACCCCATCTACATGGTCAGCGCCTGGGCATCAGAAAACCAATTGGTCCTGGGCCAACTCAAGGTGGATGAGAAAAGCAATGAGATCACGGCCATCCCGTTATTGCTGGACCTGCTTGACATAGAAGGAAGCATTATTACCATAGATGCCATTGGTACCCAAACGAAGATTGCTGAAAAAATCATAGAAAATAAAGCGGATTATATCCTTTCGGTCAAGGGTAACCAGAAAGAGCTTTTGTCCCAGGTGGAGGACAGTTTCAACCGGCATAATCCGGACTCGGTCGATCAGGTGACGGAAAAAGGGCACGGACGGATTGAAACACGTACCTGTGAAATTATCTCGAACCTGGGTTTCATCGACAACAGGGAACACTGGAAAGGACTCAAGACGATTGTCAGGATTACTGCCCACAGGGACACGGGTAAAAAACAGGAGACCGAAACCCGTTTCTACATTAGCAGTGTCATTGACCAAGCAGCAAACTTCAACACTTTTATACGTCAGCACTGGGGCATTGAAAACAAACTCCACTGGACATTGGACATGGTTTTTGACGAAGACCGGCAAAGGAAAAGGGCGAAGAACTCCGCCCAAAACTTTTCCTTCATCAGAAAAATAGCACTCAACCTTCTAAAACAAGACACATCGAAGGGTTCTTTGGTTTCAAAACGTCTCAAGGCCGGGTGGGATGACAACTTTTTGCTACAGTTGTTGAAAATTTAAATGCGTTGACCCTGGTGAAACATACCTTCTCCAAAGAACAGGAAGAAAAATTGTTACGTGCACACCCTACTTCAATTACAGCCGACCAAATTGCAGCTTATGCACAAGAATTTAATACGCACCCAGCTATGATCATTGGACGGTTGCAACATCAGGGTCTTATTCATTACAGTGTAGGGCGTGAATTTATTCTACCTGTTAATTTATCTTCAGAGAACTATGATTGAAAGTTTTCAAAATAAGTACCAGCCCCAAATCGTTGTTCTTCATGCTGAAAATCCAACTACCGACAAAAAGCAAAAATGCCAAGAAAAGTATAAGAGAGATTGGATATAGGCAAAAATTCATGTATTTTTGTACCGCCTAAGCCGAAACAGGTGCGAGTCTGGTAATAGTGCAAACAATGAGTCACTTTCAAATGGTATTCAGGCTCGTTTCTCACCATACTGATTATCTGAATTGAATTGGTATATTGCTTACAATAAAGGCAAAATAAAAACAGTATAAGGATATTATGTTTGAAAATTTAAGTGAAAGACTGGAGAGGTCATTCAAGATACTGAAAGGTCAGGGTAAGATCACCGAGATCAACGTGGCCGAAACATTAAAAGAGGTGCGTCGTGCGCTGTTGGATGCCGACGTGAACTATAAAACCGCCAAGGAATTCACCGAAACGGTAAAGGAGAAAGCACTGGGACAAGACGTGCTCAACGCAGTGAAACCCGAGCAGATGATGGTGAAGATCGTCCACGATGAACTTGCCACGCTGATGGGTGGAAGTGCTGCCGAATTCAATATCAAGGGAAATCCCGCCATTATCCTTATGTCCGGTCTGCAGGGATCGGGTAAAACCACCTTCTCAGGCAAACTGGCCAACATGCTTAAAAGCAAGCGGGGAAAAAATCCTTTGTTGGTCGCCGGCGACGTCTACCGTCCCGCCGCTATTGAACAGTTAAAAGTATTGGGCGAACAGATTGGAGTATCGGTTTATGCCGAAGAAGACAACAAGAATCCTGTCAAAATTGCCCAAAACGCTATTCAATATGCCCGCCAGCACGGAAAAGACCTGATCATCATCGACACCGCGGGACGTCTTGCCATCGACGAGAAGATGATGAACGAGATTGAGTCGATCAAGAAAGCGGTCAATCCGCAGGAAATCCTCTTCGTGGTGGATTCTATGACCGGACAGGACGCAGTGAATACCGCCAAAGAGTTCAACCAACGGCTCGATTTCAACGGCGTGGTGCTGACCAAACTCGACGGGGATACCCGGGGCGGTGCTGCATTATCTATCCGCTCGGTAGTAGATAAACCGATTAAATTCGTCGGAACCGGCGAAAAACTGGATGCTATCGACGTATTCCATCCCGAACGTATGGCAGACCGTATCCTCGGCATGGGTGATATTGTCTCGCTCGTAGAGAAGGCACAGGAGCAATACGACGAAGAAGAAGCGCGCCGCCTGCAAAAGAAAATCGCCAAGAACCAGTTTGATTTCAACGATTTCATTGCCCAGATCCAGCAGATCAAGAAGATGGGTAACCTGAAAGATCTGGCATCAATGATCCCGGGAGTAGGCAAACAAATCAAGGACCTGGATATCGACGACGATGCATTCAAGGGTATCGAAGCGATCATCCGTTCCATGACTCCCCAGGAGCGTACCAATCCGGAGATACTGAACGGAAGCCGCCGTGCCCGTATTGCCAAGGGTAGTGGGACCAACGTACAGGAAGTAAACAAACTTCTCAAACAGTTCGATGAGACCCGTAAGATGATGCGTATGATGACCACCGGTGGAGGCCGTCAGGCAATGCGCAATATGGGAAGAAGATAATTCGATGTGATGATCCCGACAAATCGGGACGACTTGTTCAGATTTATCGGGAAGTAATGATGATTTAACGATTTAATAATTAATAATCGTCAAATCAATGAATCAACAAATCAGCAAATCAACCAAGGATATGCAATTAATTGACGGAAAAGCGGTAGCCGCACAGATAAAGAAAGAGATCGCCGAAGAGGTGGCGAATATAAAAGCTGCCGGAGGCAAAACACCTCATCTGGCAGCGGTATTGGTCGGCCACGACGGAGGAAGTGAGACCTACGTAGCCAACAAGGTAAAAGCCTGTGAAGAGGTTGGATTCAACTCCACGCTGATCCGTTATGAAGATGATGTCACCGAAGAAGAATTACTTGCCTGTGTAGAGCGGCTGAATAACGATCCCGATATAGATGGATTTATCGTACAATTACCTCTCCCAAAACATATCTCTGAAACAAAAGTCACAGAAGCAATCGATTATCGCAAAGACGTAGATGGGTTCCACCCCGTAAACGTGGGCCGTATGTCACTCGGTATGCCCTGTTTTTTCTCCGCAACCCCTTCCGGTATCGTAGAATTACTAAAGAGATATAAAATAGAGACCAAAGGGAAACATTGCGTGGTATTGGGGCGTAGTAATATTGTCGGTAAGCCGGTATCCATGCTGATGGTGCAGAAAGCTTATCCCGGCGACTGCACCGTCACTGTCTGCCATAGCCGTACTCCCAATATCAAAGAGATCACATTGCAGGCAGATATCATTATCGCGGCATTGGGTGTGCCCGAGTTCCTGAAAGGCGACATGGTAAAAGAAGGTGCCGTGGTGATCGATGTGGGTACTACCCGTGTGCCTAGTGACAGAACCAAATCGGGTTTCAAACTCACCGGTGATGTGCTGTTCGATGAGGTAGCACCCAAGTGCTCCTATATCACTCCCGTTCCCGGCGGCGTGGGCCCTATGACTATCGTGTCACTGTTAAAAAACACCCTTCTGGCGGGAAAGAAAGGGATTTACGGGTAATTATCATTTTTACAAACACTATCGATTCTCGGTTAACAGGTATCATCTATCTATTTACCCCGTTTTACCTGTATCAACAGCAGTCCGGCTAAAGTCCAGAAGAGTTCTCGGATACGCTTGCATAAGCTGGTAAAAATACCCAATGCTACCGGTATTGCGAGAATACGGTATACTAAAGCAAATCCACCTTCTCTCGCCCCCATTTGCATCGGCATAAAGAAAAATAAGTTGGAGAACAACGACTGAATGGATTCGATCAATATACTCTGACTGAAAGAAACCGGCCATCTGATAGCCTGCATAATCAGTATTATCTCCACACAAATAAAAAAACGGGAGAAAATTTCCAATGCAAGAGACAGGACAAAATCTCCCTTACGATTCTTATAGAGATCGGCGATCAAACCATCCATTTGACTGAGTTTCTCCTGATTCTCTCTATAGAAAGCCCTTATCCTTCTCCCTACAAAAGGGAGTTTACCTCCTATCAGCACTGCTCTTTCCACCCCTCCCCGTGTATATATCCTGAATGCCCAGAAAAGGAATAGTAATGATGCTACACTGACCAGGAATATCAACCATTCCAACAAACCGGAAAGCACAGGTACCAGAAAAAGCAGCAACGGAATAGAAATCATCCAAAAGATGAAGTGTGAAACAAGATGCATCATTGTGGAGAGCAGTACCGTAGAGGTAGCTTTCTGTATTCCCAATGTACTCTTCAGTTCAATGATCTTGTATGGTTCTCCCCCCATCAATCCAAAAGGAGTGATATAGTTAACGGCAAAACCACTGACAACCAGCTTAAAGAGTCGAAGGAATCCTATCTCCCGGGCTTCTTTACTTCCATCATTGATAATGACATAAAAGGAGTAGGTATTTACAAGATATACAATAATCCACATTCCGATAATTGGCACGAACCACCAACCGGTCTGCTTTATATTAATCAAGATATTGTCAAACCCAGTCTTATAAACCATTATCCCGAGCGCCAATCCACCGAGAAAGAAAAATAGATTTTGGGCTATCTTCGTTTTTTTTACCATAAAGAAATTAGGCGACTTTCCCTCCAGATCAATTGAATCTATCTCTACTTTCTAAAAGGCGGTTTTACGACATTTGCTCTCAGGTTCCGGTTGCGTACTTTTATGTAGACCTCGGTACCCGGTTTTGCAAACTCGGGTTTCACATATCCCATACCGACACCGATCTTCAACACAGGCGACATCGTTCCGGAAGTGACATTGCCGATCACCTCATCCTCTGCGTTTACGATCTCGTACCCGTGGCGGGGAATTCCTTTATCTACCAGTTCAAAGCAGCAGAGTTTACGGGATACACCCTTTGCTTTCTCTTTTTCCAGCACCTCACGGCCTACAAAGGGCTTATTATCTGCAAACTTGGTGATCCATCCCAATCCGGCTTGCAATGGCGTAGTCGTATCATCCAGATCATTCCCGTAAAGACAATATCCCATCTCTAACCGTAACGTATCACGTGCACCCAGTCCGACAGGTTTGATACCATATTCGGCACCCGCTTCAAAAATGGCATCCCAGATTTTCTTGCCATATTCGGGATAAAAATAAAGTTCAAATCCTCCGGCACCGGTGTATCCGGTATTGGAGATAATCACATTCTCCACCCCGGCGAATGGCCCGGTTTCAAAAGCATAGAAAGGAATGGCCGACAGATTATGATCCGTCAGCTTCTGCAGCGTCTCTATAGCCTTGGGACCCTGGATTGCCAATTGAGCCATATGATCCGAAGCGTTCTCCAATTCCGCGCCCATGGTGTTCCATTGTTGGCACCAGGCCCAATCCTTTTCGATATTGGCGGCATTTACCACTAAAAGGTATTTCTCCGGTTCGTAATGGTAGACGATAAAGTCGTCCACTATCCCACCCTCTTCATTCACGAAACAGGTGTATTGCGCTTTTCCTTGTTTTAGCACGGAAACATCGTTACTGGTTACACGCTGTAAAAATTCTAAAGCCTTTGGGCCTTTCGCCCAAAACTCACCCATATGCGATACATCGAATACCCCCACAGAATTCACTACTGTCAAGTGTTCATCTATAATTCCGGAATATTCTATGGGCATATTATATCCTGCAAACTCATGCATCTTGGCTCCCAGCCCGATATGCAAATCTGTAAATGGGGTTGTCTTCATATTATATTTTTTCCTCTTTGGCTACTATTTCGGCTATCTTCACAATCACTTCCGATGCTTTTTTCATGGAAGGAATAGGTAAAAACTCATATTTGCCGTGGAAATTCATCCCTCCGGCAAAGATATTGGGACAAGGAAGCCCCATAAATGATAAACGAGCACCGTCGGTCCCTCCACGAATAGGTTTCACATTAGGTTTCACACCCACTTCTTCCATGGCCTGGTAGGCATAATCCACTATGTATTTCACCGGTTCCACTTTCTCTCGCATATTATAATACTGGTCTTTCATCTGCAGTGTAAGCCGGTCGCCATATTTTTTGTTCAACGTTTCCACAGCGCTCTCCATTAACCGCTTACGCTCTTCAAATTTCTCCCGGTCATGATCGCGGATAATAAACGACAGACTGGTCTCCTCTACTGTGCCTCCCAGAGAAATCAGATGGAAAAATCCTTCATAATCCACTGTATGTTCGGGGCGCTCGCTCTCCGGAAGAAGCGCTATCAATTCGTTGGCCAGATGTAATGCATTGACCATCTTCCCTTTTGCATAGCCGGGATGTACATTTCTTCCTTGTATATCAATCTTGGCCGAAGCGGCATTAAAGTTCTCATACTCCAACTCTCCCACTTCACTTCCATCTATAGTATATGCCCAATCGGCACCGAATTTGGCGACATCGAATTTATCAGCCCCCCGGCCAATCTCCTCATCCGGTGTAAAACCGATGCGGATCTTACCATGTTCAATTTCAGGATGATCAATCAGATACTGCATGGCATTCATAATTGCCGCGATACCCGCTTTATCATCCGCTCCCAACAGTGTCGTCCCATCGGTCACGATAATATCTTCACCCACATGATCGAGCAGTTCAGGAAAATCGGCAGGCGACAACACTACCTCCTTCGGCTCATTCAATATGATTTCCTTTCCGTCATAATTCTTTATAATTCTCGGATTCACATTCTTGCCGCTCATGTCGGGACTGGTATCGAAATGGGCGATAAAACCGATCACCGGCAGTTTCTTCTGTGTATTGGCCGGCAGAGTGGCCATAAGATAGCAATTATTATCGAGACTCACGTCTGTCAATCCCATCTCAAGCGCTTCCTGCTCCACCTCTTTGGCAAGATTGAATTGTTTTTGTGTACTCGGAGTTTGTGTATTATTCTCATCCGATTGTGTATCGATGCGAGCATACTTTATAAACCTATCTACAATATCCATGATTATTTATGTTTGGTAATATTCTTGCATAGTTAAATCCACACTCACCCTACAAAGATAGTGAAAATCGAGAGCAATCGTGAGAGTTTACTCTCTAAAGATTGCCGAGATGCATCTTATCTTCTTCAAAGATAATGAAAGCCGAAAGAAAAGCCAAGTTTGCTTAGGCTTTTCCGAGGCGCATCTTATATTATACAAATATAAAAAAAGGGACTGAATAGTAAAAATCAATTTCACCATTTTGTAACTCAAAAAAAAGCTTTATCTTTGCAGTCGGGTAAGTCCTATACGGCCAGCTCCCATTGAATCCCCCAGGTCTTGATCGAAGCAAGGGTATTTGGTTGTAGCGGCGCGATATAGTAAGCTTACCCTTTTTTTATGGTCTATCGCGATCAGACACCAGATAAGGTGACAAACTTTAACAGAGTTTGATCGATATAGAACAAAACAGTATAATCCCTAAAGACCGTATCTATTAGCGGTTTTTCCTATCATCCCCATCTTGATAAAAAGTTAAACTAGAATAAATAAGTTTAATTCAAGAACAACTTTCCAATGGAAAACATACCTTTGCAGCCAATTAGTTGTTTATGCAACTAAAAAACAGGAATCCTATGATAAAAGTAACAGAACGTGAAATATTTGAAATTTTATCCGGAAAGATTTCCGGAGCCATCAATCGTACCGTACTGAAGGCTTTTGCACAGGAGGGGCTTGATATCACCACTGAGCAATGGACGGTACTATCCTGCTTATGGGATAAAGACAAGATCATCCAACAGGATATCTGTGATCTCACCCAGAAAGACAAACCGAGCGTAACACGGTTGATAGACAATCTGGAAAAAAAGAAACTGGTCAGACGGGAATCGGATCCAGCTGACCGACGCAACAATCTCATCCACCTCACCCCCCGTGGGACTGCTCTAAAGCAAAAGACAACCGATGTGGTGCACAGCATTGTCAATCATGTATTGGAAGGCATATCGGATAAAGAATTAATTGGAGCTAAAAATGTTTTGCTTCAAATTATGCATAATTTAAGGGAATACTAAACTGGTTTTAGGTTATTGATGAAATAAATAAGTTCACATTCACACAAATAGTTGTTTAACTAACCATTTAAATATGAAGAAAATATTATTGATTACTTTTTGTATCTGCACCGCTTCTTACATGCAAGCGCAAAAACAGCTTGATTTGGAGGAATGCAGGCAACTGGCGCTGGAAAACAATAAGAGTCTAAAAATAGCTGAGGAGAATGTCCGTGCGGCCCAATCCTTATCAAAAGCAGCCTTTGCGCAGTTCCTACCGGACATTTCGGCCTATGGGTCATACCGGTATAACCAAAAGAACATATCTCTTTTAGGTGAAGATATTCATTTACCTATCGGCGTGCTTGATCCAAGTGGGAATTTCGGACCGGGTATCGGACCAAGCTCCCGCCCTACCCCTAATGCTGACGGAACATTTACCTTTGATGACTCGGCTATCAACAATAAATTCATCATAGTCGACGGAAAGCCTGTCCCACTGGATGCACAGGGTAATCCGTTCGATCCGGGAAAAAATCCGGAAAACTTACAATGGAAAAACCATGCCCTATTGCCAAAGGATGCGATGGAGTTCGATATGCACAACATCTTCGTAGGAGGGATCAGTTTCGCACAACCGATTTTCATGGGAGGAAAGATTGTCCAACTCAATAAGATTGCAAAATCGAACCAGGCAATTGCTGAAGTACGCGTTCAGGAGAAAGCGGAAGAACTTTTAGTCAATGTCGATGAAGCCTATTGGCGCGTGGTATCACTGGAAAGTAAAGTGCAGTTGGCTAAAGAATACCGCAACCTTGTTTCAGAACTTGATAAAAATATGCAGGCATTGCAGGAAGAGGGATTGGCAACCAAAGCGGATGCACTGAAGATAAAGGTCAAGTTGAACGAAGCAGATGTTTCGCTGACGAAAGCAGAGAACGGATTGAATCTGTCTCGGATGGCATTAAATCAATTATGCGGCTTACCGTTGGAAGAACAGATTGAATTGAAAGATGCCAATTTGAAGGAATCCCTCGATCTGCAGCCAGCCATTTCCATTGAACAGGCATGGGCTAATCGCCCTGAAATCAAAATGCTAACACAGGCGGGCAATATAGCTGAAGCCAACAGCAAGGTCATGGCTTCACGCTTCATGCCTACTGTCGCACTCACCGGAGGTTATATCACTACCAACCCTAGCGCATTCAATGGGGTTGAGAAAAAATTTAACGGCATGTTTACCGTCGGGGTGACCGCAGTTGTACCGCTGTTCCATTTTGGAGAAAAGGCTCACACACTCAATGCAGCACGGACTCAGGCCGTGATAGCCAAACTCGAACTGGAAGAAGCAAAAGAGAAGATCGAATTGCAAATACATCAAAACAGTTATCGGATTACAGAGAGTCTAAAAAAACAGGAAATGACCCGGAAGAATGTGGAGAATGCCAAAGAGAACCTCTCTTATGCACAGGAAGGTTTTGATGCAGGGGTGATTACCTCTACCGATCTGTTGATGGCGCAGACAGCCTGGTTATCGGCTGAATCGGAATACCTCGATGCTACTGTCGATGTAAAATTAAATAACCTGTACTTGAGGAAATCGACAGGCAATCTCCACTAAGAAGTGGAAAAGTGGGAAGGCAAGAAAGTGGGTAAGTTGATGTTTTGCCGATTCAACAATTCAACGATTTAACGATTAATATATTAACTAAAATGGAAAAAGAAAAAACAGAAAACATACGCAATCTGAGAATTGCACTGGTAGGACTCGTCGCCGTAGTAATCATTCTTTTTATTATCGGATGGATCATTTATAAACCGGAGCCGGTCGTTATCCAGGGATCTGCCGAGGCAACCGAGGTACGTGTCTCGGGAAAAGTAGCCGGACGTATTCAACAGTTCCTCATAGAAGAAGGACAACGGGTTGAACGTGGAGACACACTGGTATTCATCGATAGTCCCGAAATCTATGCGAAGCTGGTACAAGCTACAGCTGCACAAAACGCTGCAAAGGCACAAGACCGTAAAGCGCAAAAAGGTGCCCGAAGCGAAGTGATCCAGGGCACGTATGAGATGTGGCAAAAGGCAGAGGTAGGCGTAGATATCTCCAAGAAGTCGTACGATCGTGTACAACGTCTTTTTGAAAAAGGAGTCGTCACGGCGCAAAAACGGGATGAAGCCGAAGCCCAATATCAGGCAGCAGTTGCACAAGCCGCGGCAGCCAAATCCCAATACGAGATGGCTAAAAACGGTGCCGAAGCGGAAGATAAGGCCGCTGCACTGGCAATGGTGGACCGTGCACAAGGAGCGGTACAAGAAGTAGAAGCCTACATGAAAGAGATCACCCTTGTCGCTCCTATTTCGGGAGAAGTGACAGAAATATTTCCTAAACAAGGAGAATTGGTCGGTACGGGCGCGCCAATTATGAGTATAGTAGACCTGAATGACATCTGGTTCAGTTTCAATGTACGTGAAGATTTATTGAACGACATGAAGAAAAGTACAGTAATCACCGTAAAGATCCCGGCATTGAATAACCAGGAAACCAAACTGGAAATTACCTATATAAAAGCGATGGCGTCGTTTGCCACCTGGAAGGCTACAAAAACAACAGGTGATTTCGATCTGAAAACATTTGAAGTCCGTGCCAAACCGGTAGAGCCTATCAAAGACCTTCGCCCGGGAATGACAGCGTTGGTGGTAAGAAATTAATTACCAATGACCAATGACTAATTATCAATTAGAAGTTGAGAAGTTGAGATTTCACTTTTAATTTTTCACTTTTAATTCTTAATTCTTAATTCTTAACTATTATATATGATATATGTCCAACTCAATAATACAACAGACAAGGAATGTGGCTCGTAGGGAATGGAAACGGATGCTGTCGCAACCCGTTTATCTTCTCTCTTCGATATTCGCGATGCTTTTCTGTTACCTCTTCTTCCTGACATTGATGTCGGAAGGGTTACCCCAACAGCTTCCCATAGGGATTGTCGACGGCGACAATTCATCGATGTCACGCACTTTGGAACGGAATATAAATGCATCTCCACAAGTGGAAATCGTGGGTAAATATACCTCATTTACCGAAGCCCGCAAAGATATGCAAGAAGGACGTATTTATGCCATCATCGACATTGCCCCGGGGTTTCAGTCCGACCTGCTTGCCAACCGGCAACCGGCTATCTCCTATTATGTAAATGATGTCTATCTGGTAGCCGGATCACTTGCCTATAAAGATCTGACCTACATCAGCGAACTTATGTCGGGCTTCATCCTGCAGCAATCATTACAGGCAAGGGGAATCACAGGCGAAGAGAATCTGATGCCTATCTTACAACCTATCGCTATCGATACGCATCAGATAGGTAATCCCTACACCAACTACAGTGTCTATCTGTCGAATGTATTACTGCCCGGCGTATTACAGTTGCTGATCATCATGTTTACCATTTATGCCATAGGTATAGAGATGAAACAAAACAGCACACGCGAATGGCTCTCCAAGGGTAATGGATCGATATTGGCAGCGCTTGCCGGAAAGATACTCCCCCATACCGTTCTCTTCACCTTATTGGGATTGACAGGATTATTCCTGCTCTATGGAGTGATGGGATTTCCCATGAACGGCAGCATTGTATGGATGTCACTCTCCATGTTCCTGTTCATCATGGCACATCAGGCCATTGGCATATTCATTATCGGCCTGTTCCAGCGATTGCGTGATTCCATCAGTGTAGGGGTATTTTACGGGCTATTGAGCTTCTCATTTGCCGGCTTCACATTCCCGATAGAGGCAATGCCCCGTGGCGCACAAATTTTCTCATGGTTTTTTCCCATCCGTTACTATTTCAAGATATATGTAAATGAAGCGCTGAATGGTGCAGATATACGTTATTCACTGATATATTTTGCAGGATTGCTTGCATTTCTGTTATTACCCTTTCTGGTATATACCCGGTTAAGAAGCACTATCGTACAACATGACAGAGAAGAAATAAAAAACAGCAGATTCAATGAACAACTCCAATAAATCCAATTTCTTTTTCCGGCTTTTACATGAATTAAGACGGGTTATCTATATAATGCTGGATGAATACCGGATAATCCTGAAAGATTCGGGACTGGCTGTCGTTTTTCTTGGAGCGACACTTATCTATCCAATCCTTTATTCATCTATATATCATAACGAAACAATCCACGATATGCCTATTGCCGTGATTGATGAATCACAAAGCACCAGGTCACGTGAGTTGATAAGACGGCTCGATGCTACTCCGGACCTAAGCGTGGCATATCAGCTAAATAATATCGAAGAGGCAAGAGAATCGTTCTATAAGCAAAAAACACATGGGGTAGTATATATCCCGAAAGATTACAGTCAAAAGATCAATCGCAATGAACAAGCTACCGTATCGATCTATTGCGACATGAGCAGTTTTATGTACTACCGCACCATGATGCTGGGAGCAAACCTGGGCATACTCGAAGTAGGAAAGGATATCAAAATAGAGCGGATGAATGCAGACGGCATCACCGGCAGGTCAGCAGAAATCTCGGCTGCTCCTTTTCGTTATGAAAAGAACATCCTGTTCAACGAGCCTATGGGATTTGCCAGTTTCCTTCTGCCGGTGGTACTTGTCGTAATTATTCATCAAACACTCTTTTTCGGGATCACCATGCTGACCGGATCATTGCGTGAAGAGAAACTGGTAACGATAGATCCCCAATTACGTCAAAAGGGCAAGCTCTTCCCCACCATCTTTGGTAAAACATTGTGTTATTTCAGTATGTATATAGTGATCTGTTCCTATATATTACTGGCTGTACCCCGAATTTTCCAATTGCCCCATATAGGCAACCCGTTGGATATTATCCGGTTTTTCACACCATTCCTTTTGGCTGTCATCTTCTTCTCGATGTTGATTTCAGTATTTATCCGCAACAGGGAAACAACCATGATTATTTTCCCCTTCTTCTCGGTTATACTATTATTCCTAAGCGGATTTTCATGGCCACAATCCAATATGCCATGGCTTTGGAAAACATTTGGGATGATCTTCCCCAGCACATTCGGTATCCAGGGATACTTAAAGATCAATTCAATGGGAGCCGGACTACAACAGGTGCAATTCGAGTATGTTGCTTTGTGGATCCAGACTGCAGTATACTTACTGGCAACAGTCTTTGCTTATCGTATACAAATGCGAACAACCGGTTCCAGTTCTTATCTAAGCAATTTTGGGCAAAAATTTCGCATCAAAGGAGTATTTACCGGCACCGATCAGAATTGACGCAGCAAACACAATCAGCAGATCAAGGGCATGTCCGAATCGCATAAAATCATCACCCGCAGCCAGATGAGTGGCCAAAGCAACTATCATCGTCCCGGTAAGCATAATAGCAGCCGGACGGAAGAATAGTCCAAGGGCAAAAAGAAGTCCACCGACCGATTCAGCCACGGCTGCTAAAAATCCCCAAAAAGTCGGGGCAAAATTAATGCCGAATATTCCCATACTACTACCTATAGCTGTCCACATCTCCGTTCCACCGGTAATTTTCGGAAAACCATGCAGAAAAATCGATATACCTATACCGACCCTTAATATTAACCATCCAAACTGTAATAAATTTTCTTTCTTCATATTTTTTAAATTAAAACCAAGACATAAGGATTTGGGATAGGCACCTACTCTCCTACTCTCCCACTTCCCCTCATTTTCTAGCCTTCTAAACCATATAGTGATATAAATTGTTTATCTTTGCTTTATAAATAATATCAATATGTCTACTTTTGCCCCCTTTGCCAAACCAATGTACGTAATGCTTAAACCAGTAGGTTCTAAGTGTAATCTCGACTGTGATTACTGTTACTATTTGGAAAAGGCAGTCCTCTACGGCAGGAAGAACCAGGTAATGAGCGAAGAACTTCTCGAACGGTTTATTCAACAATATATCGAGTCTCAGACCATGCCCCAGGTAATGTTCACATGGCATGGTGGTGAAACTCTGATGCGCCCCATCTCATTTTATAAAAAAGCAGTAGAATTACAAAAAAGATATGCGGCCGGACGGCAGATTGACAATTCCATTCAAACCAACGGTACATTACTTAACGACGAATGGTGCACCTTCTTTAAAGAGAATAATTTTCTGGTGGGAATATCTATTGACGGACCACAGGATTTCCATGATGAATACCGCCGTGATAAAATGGGGAGGCCTTCATTCCACCGCGTCATGAAGGGGATACAACTCCTTCAGAAACATGGCGTGGAGTTTAACTGCATGGCAGTAGTCAATGATTATAATGTAGATTATCCTTTGGAGTTTTACCGATTTTTCAAAGAAATAGGATGTCAATTTGTACAGTTTACACCTATCGTAGAGCGTTTACGGAAGAATAATCGTGAAATGAAACTGGCCACAGCACAAGAAAAAGAGGAAGAGGTAGAACTGGCTCCTTTCACTGTGGATGCAGGGAAGTGGGGTGATTTCCTGTGTACCATTTTCGATGAATGGGTAAAACAGGATGTTGGAAAAATTTTTATCCAGATATTTGACTCTACACTGGCCAATTGGGTAGGCGAACAACCGGGAGTATGTACTATGGCCAAGACCTGTGGACATGCAGGCGTAATGGAGTTCAACGGAGATGTCTATTCATGTGACCACTTCGTCTTTCCCCAATACAAGTTAGGCAATATTTACAGCAGGACACTCACATCAATGATGTATTCCGATGAACAAATGAAATTCGGCAATGATAAATTTGACACACTCCCCCGCCAGTGCAGGGAATGTGATATGCTTTTTGCCTGCTATGGCGAATGTCCCAAGAACAGGTTTATAAAGGACAAGTATGGTAACGAAGGATTAAACTATCTATGTAAAGGATACTACAAATTTTTCTCACATGTGGCTCCTTATATGGATTTTATGAAACGTGAACTTCTGGCAAAACGTCCGCCCGCCAATGTAATGGAATGGGCACGTAATAAAGGTGGAAAAATGGGTAAGTGAAAAGGTGGAATGTAAAAAACCGGATTATTTAAAATAATCCGGTTTTTTAAGATGTCATTTTCAGTCATCAATTCTCTCCCTTGCGGGCCGAGTAACTGATTTTTAATGCATAAGCCTGTCTTAACGCCTGCTTTACATCTGTAATATACTGCATCCGCGTATCTTCGTCTGCTTTGATGGAAACGGTCATCAACGGTTGATCCGCTTCATTCATACTGGCCTTTTCCTGTGCGATATAATCCTGGATTTCCGATACTTGAGCGAACCGGTCGTTCAACTGCATCTGTGTACCGGTACCCAGTCTTGTATCCATAGGGGGACCAATATTGATATAAGTCACCAATGATTTTTTCTCCAGTTTCTGAACTTCCGAAGCTGTAGGTATTTTCACCCTTACCATCAATGTTTCCGAACGCATAGTGGTAGTAACCATAAAGAAAAACAAGATGGCGAAAACAATGTCAGGCATGGATGCCGTATTCATTTCAGGCATCTCTCTTTTACCGCTTTTATTAAATTTCCCCATTTTTATTGCCCTCCTCCATAATTTTTAGGTTCTGCCTCAGAAATACGTTGAGGATAAAGATCTTGAATCTGTTTCTGCTGCTCTTCCGTCAACTCTCCATAAGAGGTATTGAAATACTTCCTTGCTCCTTCTTCCCTCAATTCATTATACGCCCTCACCACTTCATTCTGTACAGCAATATATGCTTTATAACTAGTGGTGGCATCATTCTGGATAGAAACCACGTGGGCTGCAGTAACAGGGACAACACCTATCGGTGCCCCGAAATCCTGCTCTTCCAGTTCGGGTAAATCAGGACTGTTAGACGTGTTCAACACGAACTCTTTCACCCTATCTTTCAGCGCTACCTTTCCTCCTACTTCACCCCGCAGTTCAGCTTCATTGGCATACCACTCGGTACCGTGCTGGTTTGCCGCCATGGTTTCGTTCTGGGCATTCACCAGAACAACAAACAAATTCCTGCGTTGCACATCCACCGAGGATTGATCCTCAGACTGTGGCGGCGGTGGCAGTCGGCGTGCCAAACCCGAATCGACATCCATGTTCGAAACAAGCAAGAAAAAGGTCAGCAAAAGGAATGAAACGTCAGCCATTGAACTTGCATTAAGTCCCGGAACTTTTCTACTTGACTTTGCCATATAAAAACCTTTCTTTAAATTGACCTTTGATGGGGTCGATTATTTTTTTCTTCCTCCAACCAACGGTAAGATAATCATTGTCACTAGCGTAATAGCGAACATGACATATGCACTGTATAGCCACATATCGGTCATCTTCAAAGTTGGGGGGACATTATCTTTCCCTTCGTATCCTGGAATATTCAAAATTGTTCCATCACCTATCACATAGGTAATCACCAGCAATGCTGCCAATGCTACAAGGACTAATAATCCGCCTAACGCTTTTTTAGGTCTCTCTTTGAGCCCTTTTGCAAAACCGGCAATGGCAAATCCAATCAACACCACTACGGTAATAGCCAAAAGAATATAAGCCCAGTACAATACAAGATCTGTAAACTTAGGCTGGCTCATATCGGCAACAAGCTGCTCATGCGCCGGTACCTGACCTCCCAGATAGTACAACCCCATCACTACAAGAGTAATCAAAACTCCTATATAGAGGGTAAATCTGGAAGTCCTGTGTATTTTAGTTACAGCCATAATTATTACAAGTTTTTGTATTTAACGTTATATTTGATCACCTGATCCAGGAAAGAGATAGAAGCATCTTCCATTTTGTTGAGGATACCTTCCATTTTGGAAAGGATGTAGTTATAAATGATCTGGAGAATAATAGCCACGATCAAACCACCCACGGTTGTGATCAAAGCCACCTTCATACCACCGGCCACAATCGTCGGGCTCATGTCCCCTGCTCTCTGGATATCATCGAATGCCATAACCATACCTACTACCGTTCCCAAGAATCCAAGTGACGGGGCAATAGCGATAAAGAGAGTGATCCATGAAAGGTTTCTTTCGAGAAGACCGGATTGTACACCTCCATAAGAAACAATGGAACGTTCCACTGCATCAGGCCCCTGGTCAAGACGAAGCAACCCCTGATATACGATAGAAGCAACAGGACCTCTGGTATTGCGTGCAATGTCTTTTGCAGCTTCCACGTCACCCCTGTCGAGCGCATCGCCTACTTTATCCAGGAAAGGATCAGGATTTACATCTGCGAGACTCAGGTAGATAATTCTTTCGAGACAGAAAGCCAATCCCAGAATCAAACAGATAGCAATCAAACTCATAAATTCAGCTCCACCCTCAATAAATTTCACTTTCAGCGCCTGGTGAAAACCACCTCCTGATTCCTGAACGGCAGCCTGTGTTGTTTCCACAGAGGTAGTGGCAACTTGTTCTGCATCTTGCGCCAAAAGAACCGACGACAATCCTACGGACATCATTCCGAAGATCGCTAAAATTGCAAATAACTTTTTCATTGTGTGTTCAATTTTTTGATTAATGATCTTTACTTGTTTGTTTTTAATATTTAAATTTCAGTTTTTCAGTCTATATCTTGATATTTATAGTGACTTTTTTCTTTTATTTGGGAGCGGAGAGAGCGGGATTCGAACCCGCGATACACTTTTGGCGTATACACGCTTTCCAGGCGTGCCTCTTCAACCACTCGAGCATCTCTCCCTAAAGAGAATGGAGATCTCTTTTGAAAGAGATTTTTCTGAAAACGGGTGCAAATTACAAAAAATATTTCATTCCCGCTCCATTCAGGAAACAAAATTACAGAATTTATCAAATATATACTACTTCTATCACAATAATTTTAATAAAAACCCTTTTTCACGCCTCGGGTTCACAAATGAGAAGCCGTTTAATCACCCAATTTAAACAAATCATTCGCATTCCGGCCGGTAATCCGTGCGATTGATTCCCGACTCTCATTCCATATCGCGGCCAACTGTGTTATAACATATAACAGATAAGCTGATTCATTCCTTTTACCCCTGTAAGGAACCGGTGCCAGATAAGGGGAATCGGTTTCAAGTACTACACGGTCAGCAGGGCAATGCTTCAGCGTCTCAGACAAACCGGAGTTCTTGAAAGTCACCACTCCGTTAATTCCAATCAGAAAATTGTCCAATTCCAATATTGCTTCCAATTCTGCTTTTGTACCTCCAAAACTATGAAATACACCTCTTAATGATGATGCACCTACCCTTCGAATACTTTCTATCACTTCCCCGGTAGCATTCCTGAAATGGATCGACACAGGTAAATCTCTCTCAATACTCCACTTCAACTGTTCTTCAAAAGCATTTATCTGGGCTTCCTTCAATGAAGTATCCCAATAGAGATCGATTCCTATCTCCCCCACAGCTATATAACCACCGGAATTCAATTCCCCATAAATAATATCTAACTGCTTTCCCCAATCTCCGGTTACACTGGTGGGATGAAGTCCCATCATAGGATAAAAAAAACCGGGGTAATCCAATACACTCTGCTTCAAACGAGACACGGAGGTTTCATCAATATTGGGAAGCAGGACTTTCTTTACTCCCACTTCTTTTGCACGAATTACTACTTCATGAAGATCATCCTTAAACTCCTCTACAAACAGGTGAGCGTGTGTATCAATGAAATTCATTCCACAATTTCCCCTTTTCGATAATAATAAACGATACCATATTCACGATTACGCGCAAGCCGCTTTTCGGGGGACAACCCGCTATTGTGCTTCTCCACCTCTTCCCATATCTCCAAAATGATCTTATCCACTTTTTCCCGGTAAGCTGCAACTTCCTCCAGAACACGGGATGTAGCTTTCTGATGTAATTTCTGGGTCTGATATCCCTCTTTAAAGAGAGTGAACATCACCTTCACTTTGGCAATAGAGGGATTATAAACAGGAACTCCGCCTTGTGAAATACGTTGACTCTCACCATCTATTATTTTCTGCCCCCACTCCAGTAGTTGCTCGTTAGAAGTCAGTTCGGGAACAACCATATTGGATTTTCCCAACCCATAAAGGGCCAGGTGCTCTTGTTTAATCTCGGAGCGCATCGCACACATATATAACACTTGTATAAAATGGGAAATATACATGCGTGCATTCTTCGTTTTCCCGGTAAAGGATCTCCCGGCTTTGACCTGTGTATCGTACAATTGTTGATAACGGGCGGACAAATGTTCGAAATGGGCCAATACACTTTTCGCCTCATCAAGAGTTCCCGTGGAGAACGAGAGTTCCTGAAAATCGGTATCGGCTGCTTTTTCAACTGCCGATCTCAAGGCCCGAATACGGGCGCTGTCTGTATTTGGTAATCTTCGATAGGGCATATAATTTACGGCTATCCTTATATAAGCTAGCCTCTTCTTTTTCCTTTTTTATTATTATTTCTCTCTGTACATCAAATTTTCCGATAAAGAAATCAAGTCTCTTTTTTGATCGTCGGGAATATTGATCAATGACAGACAATCAAGCGACGCAAGGTAATACTTTTCAATAAGATTTTCAACGACAAATTTCAAATTTAATTCATCATAGATATTTTTAACAAACTTGATTTTTTCATCGGGATCATATTCAGTTGCCGTCAACCACCTGTTCAATTCCGCTCTCTGCCTGTCACTTGCATTCTTTAAACACCTGATTAACAAAAAGGTTTTCTTATTACATAAGATATCCCCGCCTATCTTTTTACCGAATGTCTCGGGATTACCATATACATCCAGAAGATCATCTTTAAGCTGAAACGCCAGCCCTATATTGATCCCAAACTCATAAAGCAAATCAGTATCCTCAACAGGAGCTCCCGCTACAATCGCACCGATCTTCAAAGCACAACCGATGAGTACTGCCGTTTTCAGGCGTATCATCTCGATGTATTCTTCTTCTCTTACGTCGAGCCTTTGTTCAAAATCCATATCGTATTGCTGTCCTTCGCATATTTCCATGGCTGTGGTAGAAAACAACTCTAAAATATCAGGAAGTACGTCAACAGGTACTTTAGCGATATACCTATAGGCTTCAATAACTAAAGCATCACCCGAAAGAATAGCACTATTTTCACTCCATTTTTTATGTACAGTCGGATATCCGCGCCTCAAATCGGCATTATCCATCAAATCGTCATGGACAAGGGAGAAATTATGGAATATTTCTACCGCCAAGGCAGCATCCAGAACCTCTTCCGGATTTTTACCGAAAAGATCTGCCGCCATCAGTGTCAGTAATGGCCTAAGCCGCTTCCCTCCCAAGGACAATATATATTCAGCAGGAGCAAATAGCGTCCTTGGCTGATAATCTTTCAATACTCTCCTGATGGAATCATCTATGAGTTTTTCAAAAACAGATATTTTATGTTTCATCTCGATAGATATAAGTAAAGAAAGCTGCTTTTGGGATTCAAAAGCAGCTTTCTTTACAATTTTATAATCATTTTAGTTCTGTAAACGGAACACTACCGGCAGTGTAAATCGAACACGTACTGCGGATCCACGTTGTTTTCCGGGTTTCCAGCGAGGCATTTGCTGGATCACACGGATAGCTTCCCTGTCAAGTGACGGGTCTTGCCCGCGTACTACCTGCACGTCGGTGATGCTACCGTCTCTCTCAACTACAAAGTTACAGATTACACGTCCCTGAATACCGTTTTCCTGTGCAATGACCGGATACCTGATATTGTCACTCAGGAACTTCATCATGGCAGCCTGTCCTCCGGGGAATTCCGGTTGTTCTTCCACCACTACGAAGATCTCTTCTGTCACCTCTTCCTGTTTCGGTTTGGGTGGTGGAGGTGGAATATAAACCTCTGTCTGTCTCTGAGTCTGGTCGTCTTCCGTCTTTATCTCCATTCGAGTATCCACCTTCTCCTCTACCACCACGATTTCTTCGGGTGCCGCTGGTTCTGGCGGAGGAGGGGGAGGGGGAGGGGCCGGATCACGACGAGTAATCTCGATTTCCTCTTCGGCCAAAACATCCTGAACAATGACATTTTCGTCAAGCTTCCGGGTTTCGGTCGACCATTCAAAAGCGAAGAAAAGGACAGAAACACCCAACACCAATCCCATCAGGATATATGTGCCTCGATGTCTTTCCAGATTCGCTTTCGGCGTTTTTTTTACTTCATCTTTGTTCATTGTGTCTCTTTTTTTATCTACTGCTTGTTCCTTTCACTCTGTTTAAATGCAAAAATAGCTATTTTTTTCTTCCGTACTGCAATTTATAAAGAAAATTGCGAAAAAAAGCACTTTTTAATTTCTTTAATTGCGTTTATCCACTTTTTCACATTTCTGTGATGTTCCTTTCACCATGCCGGTTTCTACTCTTTAACATTATGACGATTTACACCGGCCGGGGTTTAATGAAAGATATTTATTTTACCTTATATATATCTTTAAGGTTTCTGCCATATCCATCGTAATCCAATCCATAACCAACAATAAAATCATTGGGGATCTCAAGCGCCACATAATCTATATGGAGTTTCTGCCGCAATGCAGCAGGTTTAAACAACAGGGTGGCAACCTTTACCTCCAGGGGATTATATTTCTCCAATTCCTTTTTAAGCGCCACCATAGTATTCCCGCTATCTACAATATCTTCCACAATCACCACATTGCGTCCTTCGATGCTTTCATTCAAGCCCAGCACCTCCTGCACTTTGTTTGTAGTAGAAGTTCCTTGATAGGAAGCGAGACGTACGAATGTAATTTCACTGGGGATGGAAACCTTCTTCATCAACTCCCCGGCAAACATAAAAGCACCGTTGAGCACAGCCAGAAAGATAGGATCCTTCCCTTTCAGGTCTGAATCTATCTGTTCGGCAATCCGCTTTATTCCCTGTTCAATGATCCCTTGCTCAATAAACAATTCAAATTGTTTATCCTTGATGGTTATGACTTCTTTCACTATTCCGGATTTTTTTAAAGCGTCAAAATTACTACTTTTTATGATTTTACAAAAATGAAAATAGCTTTTTCAGCATTATAATGGATAATTCTCAGATAACCACGCCGGGAAATCAACATCGTTCAGAAAAAGCATTTTTTCTTCACCGTTAAACACAGGGCAAACACGCATTTTTATTTTTTTTCGAATTGCTGAGATACAATCATATCCTATATCTGAGAGGAAGCGGGGAAACACTTTCAACATTTTGCAGAAAATGGAGCCGGCATTCAATTGAGAGAAAATAAAGGAAACCGCTTCTGATTTGGTTAAGAATTCCGTCTCATTTTTAAAGATGACAATGGAATTATAAGTCATCTTTTTATTAAAATGCAAGAATAAATCGCTGGCGAAATCCGATTGCAAAGACGCAAACCTGAAAACCCGGCCGGCATCCCTATCTATGATCCATTTCACCCAACGATGACAGACATCGCATTCTCCGTCGTAAAAAATAATAGGTCTCATTTTTCTATACAAATTTGATGTCAAAGATGAACATAAAAACTGCTTACCAGGCCGGTAAAATCTTTAGTGTATTGGTGGCGGCTATTTTCAATGATGAGCGAACTTGTTTCTATATGACCGGTTGGGCACATCGTCAACTCAACCAATAGCCGTTTCGGTTCACTATCCGGCAAAGGGTATACAATGGTTTTCCGTTTCATGTAAAACAGATATTTCTCACACAAGGCGTCTAACTCCTCCCTCTTGTCGTAAGGGAGGATAAGGGAGAGCGTCCCATGGTTTGTAAGGCAGCCCCGGGCGGAAACCAATAAATCATCCAACGTCAGCGAAACGGAATGCCTTGCCCTTGACCGTCTTTTGTCCGGAGGCAAAAGAGAATCGGTAAAATAAGGAGGATTGGAAACAATCAGGTCAAAACGTTTCGAACTCCCCTGGACAAACTGCTGAAAAGCCAACAATTCTATGCCAATTCTGTCAGAAAAAGGAGAATTTCCTATATTCTCTTTCGCCTGCTCCACTGCACGTTCATCTATATCGATAGCAACCACCCTTGCCTGCGGGTTACGTTGCACTACCATTAAAGCAATGAGTCCGGTACCTGTTCCTACATCCAGTACTTCTGTCGCGTTTTCCACGCTGGCCCATGCTCCCAACAGCACACCATCAGTACCCACTTTCATTGCACATTTATCGTGAAAGACAGTGAATTGTTTGAACCGAAAATAAGGATTACTCATATTAATTGAAAATTGAAAATGATAATTGAAAGTTTCCAATTAGTAATTTCTAATTGGCAATTGTAATAATTTTGGCACGGATTTTGATCAATACTATTCAGTACAAAACCAAAAACAAAAGTAAACATTTTCTGTCTTTAAGACAGATACAAAATACAATGATGAATCCATTCAAAAAATATATGGCCCCTGAAGAGTACCCCGAAACAAATGTAATATCTTTTATTGCCAGCGATTTCGTTGACGGGAATCAGGAGATAGACGAATCTCAATTGGGGGAAACCCTTCCCCTGCTCCCGTTACGCAATACGATTGTTTTTCCAGGCAGTACACTGCCAATATCGGTAGGACGAAAAAAATCTCTGGATCTGATCAAATCGTTTGGAAAGAAACAAAAATACATCGGACTGGTATGTCAGAAAGATTCCACCGTAGATGACCCGGCAGAGAATGACCTCTATCCGGTCGGCGTAATTGCAGAAGTAATACGTGTTATTGAATTGGGGGACAACAATCTAAGCATCATCGTACAGGCAAGAAAACGGTTTGAGTGGCAACAGGTCGTCCAAACCGAACCGTATTTGATGGCAACTTTCAAAATAAGGGAGTATTTGAAAGCATCGAAAGAGGATAAAGAATTCAAAGCAATCCTGGATTCCATCCGGGATTCCCTGCTTCACATGCTCCATATGCTGGGTGAACCGCCCAAGGAGTTGGTACAAACCCTCAGCAGTGAATCTTTTTCCGACATGCTGATCAGTTATAGTGGCACCAATTTACCTATTGATGCACATGAAAAGCAGGAACTCCTCAGCATTAACGATGAGAAAGAACAAGCTTATCGACTGCTAATGATACTAAATCGTGAGTCTCAGATACTGGAACTAAAAATGAACATCCAGATGAAGACCCGGGAAGATCTGAATCAACAGCAGAAAGAATATTTTCTCCAGCAGCAGATCAAAACCATCCAGGAAGAACTGGGCGGAAATACGCAGCAAATCGAGATCGATGAATTCAGGAAACGGGCTAAAGAGAAAAAATGGAGCGATGAAGTAGCAAAAACATTCGAAAAAGAGATACAGAAACTGGAACGCCTGAATCCCCAGTCGCCCGATTACTCGGTACAGTTCGGGTACCTGCAGACCATTCTCGAACTGCCGTGGGGCATTTACACCAAGGACAATTTCAACCTGAAGAATGCTCAAAAGGTGCTCGACAAAGACCACTTCGGCATGGAGAAAGTAAAGGAGCGTATCATTGAACACCTTGCCGTATTAAAACTGAAGGGCGACCTGAAATCCCCTATTCTCTGCTTATACGGCCCTCCGGGTGTAGGTAAAACCTCATTGGGAAAATCCATAGCCGAAGCGCTTAACCGTAAATATGTACGTGTTTCGCTTGGCGGCCTGCATGATGAAGCGGAAATACGCGGGCACCGCCGTACCTATATCGGCGCTATCCCGGGCAGGATTATACAAAACATACAAAAAGCCGGCTCATCCAACCCCGTTTTCGTGTTAGATGAAATAGACAAGATCGGAAATGATTTCAGGGGTGATCCTTCTTCGGCTCTGCTCGAGGTATTGGATCCGGAACAGAATTCTACTTTTCATGACAACTTCCTTGCCATCGATTACGATCTGTCGAAAGTACTTTTCATTGCCACGGCAAACAACCTCAATTCCATTCCGCAGCCGTTGCTCGACCGGATGGAGTTGATCAATGTGGGAGGCTATATCACCGAGGAGAAAATCGAGATTGCCCATCGCCATCTTATTCCCAAAGAGCTTCAGAACCACGGTATAGCAAAAGGAGCATTCACTATTTCCAAACCGGCCTTACAGAAGATCATAGAAAACTATACCAGGGAATCAGGGGTACGTGAACTGAACAAAAAAATCGCCAAGATCATGCGAAAAGTAGCCCGCAAGATCGCATCGGAAGAGCCTTATCCTAAAACGCTCAAAGTATCCGATCTGAAAGAATACTTAGGTATTGAGGAGTACAGCAGGGACAGTTACCAGGGCAACCAGTACGCCGGGGTGGTGACCGGTCTGGCATGGACTGCCGTAGGTGGTGAGATTCTTTTCGTGGAAAGTTCACTCAGCCGGGGAAAAGGCGCCAAACTCACACTTACCGGAAATTTGGGTGATGTGATGAAAGAATCGGCAATGCTTGCCATGGAATATATCCATTCTCATGCGCAGGAACTGGACATCGATCCGGAAATTTTTGAAAACTGGAATACCCATATCCATGTACCGGAAGGCGCTATGCCTAAAGACGGCCCCTCAGCGGGTATTACAATGATTACTTCCCTGGCGTCGGCCTATACACAACGGAAAGTACGCCCCAACCTGGCGATGACCGGTGAGATCACCCTGCGCGGAAAGGTACTCCCTGTAGGCGGTATCCGCGAGAAGATACTGGCGGCAAAACGGGCAGGGATCAAAGAAATTATCCTTTGCAGGGATAATAAGAAAGATATTGATGAGATCAATCCTAAATATGTGGAAGGACTCACGTTTCACTATGTAAGTGACGTGAAAGAGGTGTTAGACCTGGCGCTTATGGATGAGAAGGTGGATCAGCCGAAAAACTTTTCAACAATAAAGGAGAAATCTCAAAAGTAAATAACGATTTTCAATTTTTTGATGACATCAGCGTATTCGATCGGCACGGAAGCCTCTTCGGATACGCTGTTTTTTTCATCTTTACATCGTGGTGAGTTTGATGGAAAAATAGACCAGGTAAAACAGGATAAAAGCAGCTCCCTGCCATCGGGTGATACGAGTGCCTTGCTTCATGAAAATCCATAATAACAGGCTGATCCCAATCACAAAGAGGCTGTCGACATAATTGATATCGGGCGCACTAATCGGCTGGATTAACCCCGCCACACCCAGGATCAACAAAATATTGAAGATATTTGATCCCACCACGTTACCTATCGCTATATCAGCCCGCTTCTTGATGGCTGCTACCACCGAAGTAGCCAACTCCGGCATACTGGTTCCTGCCGCCACAATAGTGAGCCCTATCATTGCTTCCGACATCCCCAGCCGCCCGGCGATAATGACCGCATTTTCCACTAAAAGGTCGGAACCATATACCAAACCGGCTAAACCCACCCCGATAAACAGCACATCCAGCATCCAGTGCTTACTCAAACGTATCTCGTCTTCTTCACCACGATCCTTTGCTTCATGGGTTTTCTTTTTTGAAGAGATCAGGAGATATCCCGTATAAGAGACAAAAAGAAGAATAAAAACCAATGCCTCAATCCCGGAAATCCTGGAGTCGAGAAATAACAGGAAAAATAACACTGATACCATCACCATTACAGGTACATCCAGCTTTAACAGTTGCCTTTTTACTGCCAAGGGGTAGATAAGAGCCGATAATCCCAGAATAATCCCTATATTAAAAAAATTAGAACCCAGCACATTGCCGATAGAGAGTGCGCTTTGCCCGTTCATAGCAGCCTTCACACTCACTACCAGTTCCGGTGCACTGGTACCTATCGAAACAATGGTCAGCCCGATCACCAACGGACTGATACCGATACGTTTTGCCAACGATGATGCTCCGGAAACCAAACCTTCCGCGCCAAAATACAAAATCACCAGCGAAACCAATAACCAAACAATCTCCATAATCTAATCTATCTTTTTCTCAAATATGGTACAAATATAGCCTGTTCTCCCAAAATATCCTGTCTACCCATAAAAAAACCCCTTTGTATAAAAGGGGTCTTTACTCTTTATTCTTTACTCTTCCAATTATTCAGAATAAAATCTAAAATCCTTGAGTAACTCCTGAAGCCGTTTTCTGGCGAAAAATATTCTACTCTTTACAGTACCGATCGGCAACCCAAGATGTTTCGCGATCTCTTCATACTTGTATCCCGAAACGTGCATTGAGAAAGGCACCTTATATTCATCGGTAAAACTATTGATCGCCTTGTTGATCTCTTTGATCGTATAAGCTCCGTCAGGCGTGTCAAAACCGGAATCCTGCGGTAAATTCAGATGATACAGATTCTCTGTCTTGTCAATGATAGTCTGGCTCCTGACGATCTTACGATAATTATTCACGAAAATATTATGCATGATGGTGAAAACCCATCCTTTAAAATTGACATTCTCATAATATTTTTCCTTGTTATCCAGTACACGAAGAGTTGTTTCCTGCAACAGATCTTTAGCTTCTTCCCTGTCGGCTGTCAATGTCAATGCGAAGTTGAACATGTTGTCCTGCAGCCCCAATAGCTGTTTTTCGAAAGAAATCTTTGTTTTCATAAGCGATGTGCTTTAGTTGTGTTAAATGATCGTTGTCCTTGCAAATATAAAGAGATATATTTAAAAACTACTCCCTTTATGCACCCAAAAACGATTAATTAGTGTTAACAAATAAAGAATCGCTAAAAATATACTGATAAACAGACAAATAAACATCAAAAAAAACATACCTAAAACCCTCGATAACTGATAAAAAAAATTTATGTCTTAAATCATTGAATAAATGATTACAATAGATTTAAAGCCATGGATTTTTTTAGACCGATTCTAAATAATTTTTTCAGATGACAAGCAAATATTCCATATGTTAATCCCCCGGTTTAACACAACTGGTTAATTATCGGGAAAGAAAGAAAAATTCCAATTCCCCGACCCTGCCAATCGGGCTTTATGGCATACAATTTGTATTGAAAAATGAAGAATGAAAAGTGAATAATGAAGAATGGAGAGTGAGGAGCTAATTTTTCATTCTTAATTCTTAATTTTTTAATTTATATATATATGGTACAAAAAGGACAGATAGGGGTAACAACTGACAATATTTTCCCCATTATCAAGAAGTTTCTCTACAGCGATCATGAGATTTTTATCCGTGAGATCGTATCGAACGCAGTGGATGCCACACAGAAAATGAAAACCTTAGCCGATGTGGGTGATTTTAAAGGTGAGCTGGGAGATCTATCGGTACATATCTCCATTGACAAGAAAAATAAAACGCTTACCGTATCCGACCGTGGTATCGGGATGACCGCCGAAGAGGTGGATAAGTACATCAATCAGATAGCACTCTCCTCCGCCAATGATTTTCTGGATAAATACAAAGAGAATGCAAACGCCATTATCGGCCATTTCGGTTTAGGATTCTACTCTTCCTTTATGGTATCCAAAAAAGTGGAGATTATCACCAAATCTTATAAAGAGGATGCACAAGCCGTGAAATGGTCTTGCGACGGCACGCCGGAATTCACGATGGAAGAGACTACCAAAGAGGATCGCGGTACCGACATCATTCTCCATATAGATGAAGACAACAAGGAATTTTTAGAAAAGGATAAGATTGAATCATTACTCAAAAAATATTGCAGATTCCTTGCTGTGCCGATCGTTTTCGGAAAGAAACAGGAATGGAAAGAGGGTAAATATGTAGATACGGAAGAAGATAATGTTGTCAATGACACCAATCCGCTATGGCGACAGAAGCCGGCAGGATTAAAAGAGGAAGATTACCTGAAATTCTACCGCGAGCTATATCCATTCTCCATAAGCGACGAGCCCATGTTCTGGATCCATTTGAACGTGGATTATCCTTTCCATCTCACCGGTATCCTCTATTTCCCGAAAATAAAGAATAACCTCGATCTGCAACGCAATAAGATACAGCTTTACAGCAATCAGGTTTTTGTGACCGACTCAGTGGAAGGCATAGTGCCTGAATTTCTTACATTGCTGCACGGTGTAATCGATTCGCCCGATATCCCGCTGAACGTCTCCCGCTCCTATCTGCAAAGCGACCAAAACGTGAAGAAAATATCGAACCACATCACCAAAAAAGTGGCCGATAAGCTGGAAGAACTGTTCAAAAAAGAGCGTACCCGGTATGAAGAGAAGTGGGACAGTCTGAAACTGTTTATTGAATACGGAATGCTTTCCGACGAAAAATTCTGTGACAGAGCTCTCAAATTTGCCTTGTTGAAAAATATGGAGGGCAAATATTTCACTTCAGAAGAATACAAAACGCTAATCGAATCGGCCCAAACCGACAAGAATGGAAACCTTGTCTACCTCTATGCAAACGACAGACAGGAGCAATACAGCCACATCGAGGCAGCGAAAGAGAAGGGTTATGATGTACTTCTGATGGACGGACAACTCGACACTCACTGGATGGGACTTCTGGAACAAAAATCCGACAAGACCCGGTTTGTGAGAGTGGACAGCGACACTATTGAACATATCATCGAGAAAGAAGAGACTGCAAAAGTGGAATTGACCGACCAACAGAAAGAAAATGTGTCGGAGGCAGTGAAATCACAACTCCCGGTTATGGAAAAAACGGAATTCAGCGTCGATTTCAAAGCGCTTGGAGAAACTACCCGACCGATTCAAATCACCCAAAACGAATTCTCCAGAAGAATGAAAGAGATGGCTGCCATGCAGCAACAAATGGCTTTCTATGGTGAAATGCCCGACACATACCAGATTGTACTGAATGTGCAGCATCCGTTCGTCAAAGAACTTATCAATGAGAGTGAGCATAAGGATAAAGAAGCGCTTATCGCAAAAGTGGCATCCGACAAGCGTTTAAAGCAGTTAATCGACCTGGCCCTGCTCTCCAACGGGATGCTCAAAGGGGAAGCATTGAATAACTTCGTGAAAAGAAGTTTCGAAATGATTTAAATCAGTTATCTCCATTTCACCTCGTCTCCCCAGTCTCCCAGTCATAGTCAGAGATCAATCGAGTAAAAAACCGGTAAACAACTACTGTTTACCGGTTTTTACTTTATCTTTGCAGCAAAAAGTTGTGCAATGAACAAAGCCTACGAGGTGACCTTTTCCCCTTTTCGTTCCTTCACCCGTGAGGAGTGGAGTAAGTTAGAGGAACACCCTATGTTTCCTGTTTCCGATATTGATCTCACTAAACTGCAGGCGCTCAATGAGCCACTTACCCTCAAAGAAGTCGAAGATATCTATATTCCTTTGATCCGGCTACTCCAGATCCATCTCACCCACTATCGCAATCTGCACAATGAACGGGATCAGTTTTTCTCCAATAAAAGTAAACCTATCCCCTATATTATCGGTATTGCCGGAAGTGTGGCAGTCGGGAAAAGCACCACTGCCCGGGTATTACAGAAACTGCTCTCGATGACGCCTGAGCAGCCAAAAGTAGAATTGATTACTACCGACGGATTCCTGTATTCCAATGATGAATTGCAGAAACGGGGGCTGCTGAACAAAAAAGGATTCCCTGAGAGTTATGATGCCAAACAATTGTTGGCATTCCTTGCAAGTGTAAAATCGGGACGTGACATATTTGAGATACCTGTCTATTCGCATCTCTATTATGATGTGATCAAGGGACAGATGCAAATCATTGAACGGCCTGATATCCTTATCGTGGAAGGGATCAACGTGCTGCAAGTCTCACCCGGCAAAAAAATACGGAAGAGAGTCTTTGTCTCCGATTTCTTCGATTTCTCTATTTATGTGGATGCGAGCGAGAAAGATTTGCGGGAATGGTATATCGAACGATTTAAAAAACTACAACAGACTGCCTTTCAGGATCCGGATTCCTATTTTCATCAATATGCTTCTTATTCGGAAAAAAAATTGCTGAAATTTGCCAACGAGGTATGGGATGAGATCAACTTACCCAATCTGCTGCAAAATATTCTTCCAACCCGTTTCCGGGCCGACCTCATTCTTGAGAAGGGAGAATGTCATTTTGTCAGAGGTGTCCGTATCAGGAAAATATAAAACAACTCACATCCGAAATATTAGAAACTAAAAAGATGAACCTCCGGGGAAGCCCATCTTATATTATTGTAGTGTAAATTTACGTTTCAGATCAAAATGCTTTGCGGATCTTTTCTGCAATTTCTTCGAATTCCTCTGCCGACAGTTGCAACTTCGGATTGGCAAGGCTCATATCACCCTCTTTTTGGATAGGAATCAGGTGAATATGCGCGTGAGGCACTTCCAGGCCGATTACCATCATCCCTACCCTTTTACAGGAAACCGCATTCTCTATCGCCTTTGCCACTTTTTTGGCAAAAACAGCCATATCACCCAAAAGGGTATCGTCCAGATCAAAGAGATAATCAATCTCCTGCTTTGGAACAACTAAGGTATGCCCTTTCGACATCGGACGGATATCGAGAAAGGCATAAAACCGGTCGTTTTCGGCGATCTTGTAAGAGGGGATCTCACCTGCGATAATTCTGCTGAAAATAGTCATCTTTTAGTGAAAAATTAAAAGTGAAATCTGCGAGTAAACAAGTGCAAAAACAAACTTGTTTGGATTTGCCGAGCGGGAGCAGATTGCACAAAGTGAAAAATCAAAAATCCACTATCCCTAGTCTTGGTTCTTGAATCCTGGTTCTATTCAAACCGATATTTCAACGACCTCAAACGTCATCGTGCCTGAGGGTACTTTTATTTCGGCTATATCGCCTACTTTCTTACCCATTAAACCCTGGGCAATAGGAGTACTGACAGCAATTTTACCGTTCTTCAGATCAGCTTCGCTTTCCGATACGAGCATATAGGTCATCAACTTTTTCGTTTGCAGATTCCTGATCGTCACCTTGTTCATAATCTGCACTTCATCCGTACCAATAGCACTCTCATCGATAAGGCGGGCATTTGCGATAAGGTTTTTCAACTGGGAAATCTTCGCTTCCAGCATCCCTTGCGCCTCTTTCGCCGCATCATATTCCGCATTTTCCGACAAGTCACCCTTGTCTCTTGCTTCAGCAATCTGGCGAGATATTTCAGGTCTCTGCACAGATTCCAACTCTATCAATTCTTCTTTCAATTTCCGAAGACCTTCTTCGGTCATATACGTTACAGCCATAGTCTCTTTTTTTATACTTTAAACTCGACGTAAAGAAAAAGAATTCCGGCCTTTACTACAAGACCGGAACCCCTTTTTTCCATGTTTATACTTTTACAAAAGTAATGCTTTATTCCAATTATGCAAAATTTTCAGGTATGTTTTACAACACCTTATCCAACTCGCCGGTCAACTGGGCATAGTTCTCGATCCGGGCTACAATGTCTCCTTCACGGTTAATAAGGAACGCCGTCGGTATCTGCCGCACATTATAAGTGGCTAATAATGTGGAGTTAACCGATCGCGAATCTCTGACGGTAAGCCAGGGGAGGTTGGCGGCCGATGTTTTCCAGAAATGTTCATCCGAATCGAACGATATCTGATATATTTCAAACCCTCTCGATTGATAACGGGCATATAGATTATTCAGATCCATATTGTGCTTCGGAGAGAAATCGGCACCATACACCACAAAGTCGAGTAATACTACCTTCCCGGTAAGCGATGACAACGCCATTTTACGTCCGTCCACTCCTGACAAGACTATATCGGGTAAACCCGCCCCCTCTTCCACCGGTATGTTCTCTAACAGTTTCGCCTGTTGTTCCTGCAGCCTCCTTGTCTTCAATGCATTCATAGTAAACTCATACAGATGTTTTGTTCTTTCTGTATCAGGATAATAACGGTTCCATGAAGTAGCTACAGCACCGAACATCGCATAATCCTGCCTGTTATAGGGATCAAAAATCAGGTAATTATTTATTTTTTGGAAAACCGCATAATAAGCCGTCGCACCAGAAGGATTTCCAAGGATCAACCGTGACACCTCTCTCTTATAGTCCTGCAATGCACTATCCAGTTGTTCGATAAAAGCCATTTCATCAATTAATCCGGATTTGTGGTTCTTCTCCAACTCGTCAATCTTACGAGCAGCCGATCTGGTAAGGAGGTCTACCTCTTTCATCTGGTCATTGGTAGGCGAGTCCTCTACAGTAAAAGAATTATACCAATCCGACGCATTAGCACTGATACGGAGCGTCTCTGTGGAATCCACGGCAAAAGCGGCAATCCGCTTCCCGATACGTAATTGATAGAATTCCGGATTTTCGGGAGCGGATTGCTTGAAAGCAAAAGCCCCGTCTTTTTTCAAGACTGTGGAATCAAGCGCTCTGACACCCGCCAGGGCCCGATGTTCCAGATACAATGTATCTCCTTCCGCAGATCCGATATTCCCTGTCACTTTAAATGTCTCTCCCTGTTTACAGGAGAAAAGTACTGCACCGACCAACAAGACCGGTAGCCATTTTCTCAATAAATTCTTCATATATATTTCCAAAAATTCGCAGCAAATTTACGTGATTTTCTTTTTAAACCGGCATGATTCGGATAAATTATTATTTTAAGTGTTTAATAATTGACCAGTCCAACATAGTTAATATTAGTTAAATTATTTCTCTCCGACCTGTCAGCGATATGATATGATTTTTTAACATAAAAAAACTATGGAATAAATGCAAAAAAAAGTCTTATCATTGTACTCGATTTTGACGCGTATTTCAATGAAACTATATATTTAAACTACCCGCCTCCACAGTCAGGGGGCTCTTTGTAGTGTCCACAGGCAATGCGCATGACTGAACTATTAAATATAAACTAAATTCACAATCAAAACTAAAACTAAATTGAATTGCATTATGGAGACAAAAAGACAATCAAAAAGTAAAGGAGTTTCAGCCGGTTTAATTATCCTTGGAAGTGCGATTATCGCTTCGGTTTTCTTCTTCTGGGTGTGTGGTCATCCAAGCCATTTCGACGACAAAGGCCATCCGCTGCAAGGGGACGTGTTCGGTATCCTTTACCAGGGAGGTTATGTAATTCCCCTGGTCATCACCCTGTTATTAACCGTACTGACCCTCTCCATCGAGCGTTTGTTTGCAATGAACAGGGCCAGCGGAAAGGACAAGAACGAACGGTTCGTATTACAGGCAAAGAAATTGATCGACAAGGGAGATATCAATGGGGCAACCGAACTCTGTGACGATCAGAAAGGCTCCATCGCCAATATCGTGAGGGAAGGACTGGTACGCTACAAGGACGTGGAAGACATCCCCAACATCACCAACGCCGACAAGGCCGAACTCATCCAGAAGGAGATCGACGAGGCCACCACCCTCGAGTTGCCATACCTCGAGAAGAACCTCAACATCATCGCAGCCATTTCCACGCTGGGGACGCTCTTCGGCCTGTTCGGTACCGTATTGGGGATGATCAGGGCCTTCTCGGCGATGGGACACGAGGGCGCGCCCGACTCAACTGCCCTGGCCGTCGGTATCTCGGAAGCACTGATGAACACCGCACTGGGTATCGGTACCGGCGCCCTGGCAATCATCACCTACACCTATTTCTCGGGAAGGATCCAACAAATGACCAATGCAATCGATGAAATAGGATTCGCCATAGGACAGTCGTTCGTCAAAACCCACGGGGGCTTGATTAAATAACATGGCTGTTTTATTTCGGGTTAAGTAATTAAAAAAACAACAATGGCTAAAGTAAAGAAACATAGCGTCTATATCGACATGACCGCCATGAGCGATGTGACGGTGCTCCTGCTCACGTTCTTCATGCTTACTTCAACCTTCCTCCCCCTGGAACCGGTAAGGGTCACCGCCCCGGCTTCCGTGATGGAGATAAAGGTCCCGGATTACAACGTGATCAATATACTGGTGGACCTGCGGGGAAAGGTATTCGTGAACATCGACCGCCCCGAGGTACGCCTCGAGGCACTGGAGAAGATGTCGGCAGAATATGGCGTGGCGCTGGACGACAGGCAGAAGAAGGCTTTCCTGGAACAGCCTTATATCGGGGTCCCGATGAACCGCCTGCCGGCTTTCCTGGACCTGCCTTTCGCGGAACAGGACGCGGCCATGAGGGAGTACGGCATTCCAAACGACAGCACCGACAACCAGTTCATCAACTGGGTACGGAAGGCAAGGGAAATAGACAGTGAAATGAAGATAACGATAAAGGCCGACCAGACCACCCCCTACCCCCTCGTGGAGGGCGTGATGAAGGACCTGGTGAAGATAAAGGCCAACCGTTACAGCCTGGTGACCGTCCTCAGGGGCGCGCCGGAAGGGTTTTAACTTTTATTTGAAAAGATATGGCAAGTATTGATACAGGCGGGGGAGAAGTAAAGAAAGGAAAACCCAAACAGGAGACCCTACGGGTCGATTTCACCCCCATGGTGGACATGAACATGTTGCTAATCACGTTCTTCATGCTCGTCACCACGCTTTCAAAACCGCAGGTGATGGAGATAGCGATGCCCTCCGACCAGAAAGTGGAGGACGAAGAGGCGCCAAAGGTGAAGGAATCGAAGGCGGTCACCCTTTTGTTGGGGGAAGACGACAAGGTATATTATTACTTCGGGAAGCTCAACGAGAGCGCCTACAGCGATTATACGGTCCTGAAGGAAACCACCTATTCGTCCAACACCTCCAATGAAGGGCTCAGGAGCATCCTGCTGGAAAGGAACGCGGATGCGGTGACCAAGATTCGCGACCTGAAACTCGAACGGGCGGAAAAGGGAAACAGGATGACGGAAGAGGAGTTCCGCGAACGCTCAAAGGAGATAAAAGGCGATGTGGACGCGCTCACGGTGATCATCAAGCCGATGGAGACGTCCAACTACAAGAACTTGGTGGACGCGCTGGACGAGATGCAGATATGCAGCGTCGGGAAATACGCCATCGTGGATGTGACCGAAGGGGACCTTTTCCTTGTGGAGAACTACAGGACCCAGGGGGCATTCGGCGACGCGAATTTAGCGCCCAGCAACCAATAAAAAAAGACACGATATGGATAAATTCATAAACTTAAACTCTCAGGAATGGTGCGACCTGGTATTCGAGGGGAGGAACAAACGGTACGGGGCGTACAGGCTGCGCCAGACTTCCTCCAAAAGGTACGCCTACGCATTTTTTGTTGTATTGGTCATTACGGCTATCGTCGCCATGCTGCCCCGACTGTACGGGGTGGTGGAGGACTTGACAAAAAAAGACCTCGGCCCCATGGAAGAAACGGTCGAGTTGTCGGTACTCCCGATTGAAGAGCAGGTTCCCGAGGAAAGCATTATCAAACAGGAAGATGCTCCCCCACCCCCTCCGATGAAGTCGACCATCCAGTTCGTACCGCCCGTGATCGCCAAAGACGAAGAAGTAACGGACAATGATTTTATGAAAACCCAGGAAGAATTGAAGTCTTCCACCCTCCAGATTTCCATCGCGGATGTCATGGGTACGGATGAGCAGCACGGGATCGATATCAGCGACTTGCGACAGACCAAAGTGGTAGTGGAGGAAAAGATCCAAGATGATAAACCGCTTGAATTTGCAGAGCAGGCGCCCTCCTTTCCGGGCGGACTGGAAGCTTTAAGTAAATTTTTGTCAGAAAATATCAGATATCCGGTCATGGCCCAGGAGAACGGTATCCAGGGCAAGGTAATCGTAAAATTCGTGGTCTCCAAGACCGGGGACATATCGAATATCCAGATCTTTCGCGGCGTTGATACTTCGCTTGACAGTGAAGCGGTCAGGGTAGTACAGGCAATGCCGAAATGGATCCCGGGGAAACAGAAAGGGAAAGCGGTTGCGGTCTATTTTACCCTTCCGGTAGAATTCAGGCTGCATAGTTAGCTTTTCATTGTCTGTTCAAAATTGATCAAAGGGTAAAGAACAAAATAATGCAAAACAGGAAACAGTCCGGTAATTTTAAGAGAGGCTTTTCACTGGTCCGGGGCATAATGATGGTCATCGTCTATGTATCGGTTGCTTATTTATTGGTCTTTACCCCTTTGTTCCGGGGAAGCATTCCTGCAGGGATAAGGATTGCATTTGGAGTAATCTTTACAGCTTATGGGATATTAAGAGGTTACAGGTTATGGAAAGAGCAATGAATCGCATAAAACCGGCACTTCTATTATTCTTAATTACCGGTACGCTTATTCTATCATCTTGCTATCAAAAGAATAGCAGATCCGATACGCCGACGTCAGGCATTGCCCAGATAGCGGTAGACGAGAGTTTTGCTCCCATTATTGAGGCAGGGATCAATGTGTTTGAGTCGCTGAACAGTGATGCTACGATCATCCCCGTTTATACTTCCGAATGGAATGCGTATGATTTGCTGATGCAAGACAGCATCCGGCTGGTCATTGGGACCCGTTTGTTAACGGAGCAGGAGCAAGCCATCCTCAAGGAACGGAAACAGCGGGTACGCAGCCAGAAAATCGCGATTGATGCTATTGCCCTGGTCACCCACAAAGAGAACAAAGACACTCTTTTGACGATCAACGATATAAGGGATATCTTGACAGGTAAGATCAAGAGCTGGAAACAGATAAATCCGGATTCCCCATTAGATTCTCTGACCGTAATGTTCGACACCCCTTATTCGGGTATGGTCCGCTACATACAGGACTCGTTTTGCGACAACCGTCCCTTCGGAAAGAATGTGAAGGCGTTGTCGTCAGACAGTTCGTCAGTCGATATAACCCGGGTACACTCACATGACAAAGTGATCGAATATGTCGCTTCGCACCCGGACGCGCTGGGATTTGTGGGTGTGAACTGGATCGCCAATCCTGTCGATACCACAAACCTCAGTTTTATCGATAACGTGAACGTCGTATCCGTGAGCGGTTCGGCGCAGGCTACTCCCGGCAACAGCCATAAGCCCTATCCTTACCAGCTGGCGCTGGAATTGGCGCACCGGGAATCCCCGCTTGAATTCCCGTCAGGCGGTTACCCGTTGATCCGCGATATATATATTATCATCACGGATGCTACCGGCGGCTTACCGTCCGGATTCTTTAACTTTATTGCCGGTGACCGGGGACAACGGATCATATTGAAATCGGGCATCCTGCCCGCAAACCGGCCAATCAGATTAATTCAGGTAACACAAGACTAAAATCCGCGACTAAATAGCGGTAAACATGCGCTATGGATCTATTTTTCTTTCATTTATCCGGTATATTGCCGGATAACTCTTTATTATTCCAGGTTCCGGCTGCGGCCATTACCCTGCCCACATTAAGCATATTTCCTTTTGAGACTTATTCAGAAAGAACAGGCTTATATATCGGGGCGCTCCTACTGTTGGTCATCACAATGATATTGCTACGTTTTTTTGAACGGATAAAGAGTAACCGCATGCTGCAACAAACAGAGCAGCGGCACAACGATATTTTCAAGAAGATCACCCATGAGTTCCGTGCTCCGCTCACCATTATCCTCGGATTAAGCAAACAGCTCCAGGAGCAGAAAGATTTCTCCAACAACAACTCGCTCACCTATCTTAATGCAATTGAGCGACAAGGGAGGTATCTCTCCGAGATGGTCAACCAGTTGCTCGATGTGGCCAATCTGTATGCGGCCGAAAAGACAGAAGAATGGAAAACCGGCAATATCGTCGCTTTTGTTGAGATGGTATCGGAAACCTTCCGTCTCTATGCCGGACAGAAGGAGATCGACCTGTACTTCTTCAGCGATGAAAAGGAGATCCAGACTGATTTTGTACCCGATTATCTCAATAAGATACTGCACAACCTTCTCTCTAACGCCGTCAAGTACAGCGACGAGGGTAGCCGTATCTATCTTATTCTGGAAAGGAACAAAAAAGACCGGAAAAAGGTAATCATCAAAGTGGTCGATCATGGAAAAGGGATCAGTAAGGAGATGCTGCCCCATATCTTTAAACTGCATTACACACGCCCGAACGTGGGCACGGAAACGCCCGCCGGCGAAGGAATAGGACTCGCCATTGCCAAACAGCTGACGGAAATCTCAGGCGGAACCATCCGTGTGGAGAGTGAAGAAGGGAAAGGGACGACATTTACGGTTGAAATGCCTGTCCGGAGAAACGAAAAGCAGCTATTCCCCCACTGGAAACCCGAAAAGGATACTCCTGCGACCATGGCCATTGTGAAGCCCCCGGTAAAGACGGAACACAAGGAACTTATCACACCCGAAGCCAATGAAAATGATCCCCGTCCTACCATCTTATTGGTGGAAGACAATAAGGATACTGCACTCTATATCCGATCCATGTTCCATCAGGAGCAATACAACATAATTTATGCCTCAAACGGGGAAAAAGCATGGAATATTCTGAATAAACAACTCCCCGATATCGTGATTACCGATGCAGTCATGCCGAAAAAAAGCGGTATTGAATTATGCAAAGAGATGAAGGCGTCGCCGCTGCTCAACCATATCCCCGTTATCATTATCTCCGCAAAAAACAGGGAATCCGATCTGATCGAAGGGTTAAAAAGCGGCGCCGACAGTTATATCCGAAAGCCTTTTCATCTGGAAGAGTTACAGGTACGTGTGGAAAATTTATTGGAGAATCGTCAACTGTTAAGGGAGAAATACCGCAGGACCGTGCTGAAAGAGGAGAAAGCAGCATCGTGCGACAATATCAATTCAGACTTCCTGATCCATGTTACCGATATCATCCACCGGGAAATGAAGAATCCGGACTTCACTTCCGTGAAATTGGCGCAGGAACTGGCCATCAGTGTTTCCCAACTGAATAGGAAACTGAACGCCGCCACAGGATATTCTTCCTCGGTTTACATCCTGCAGGTGAAGCTGAACCACGCCAGGAAACTCCTTTCCACGCAAAACAAGACCATCGGAGAAGTAGCGACGGAATGCGGCATCTACGATGTGAATTATTTCTCCCGGGTATTCAAAAGGCATATCGGAGTTACCCCCTCCCAATTCAAACGTTTGCCTCAAAATTAATGCATCAATAAACATTCACATTTATTATAAAAAACAGACAAAAAAGATTTTTATCGCTTAAAACGTTTTTTTCAAACAAAAGGGAAGATAGCACAAACATACAGTTAAATATCAATATATTATATTAAATAAATGCGCAAATCATGCTATAAACATTAAATGTTAAAGCGCATTCCGTCCTATATTTAACAAAATTAATCCTAACAATAAGCTATATAAAAATGTAAGTTTGCCATTGAATTATCAAGGCGCGGGTCAAGAGTAAATTTTGCCCCCCAACATTCGAAACATACAAAAAAACTATGTGGATAGCCGGGGAAAACGGTCTGAGTACAGAAAAAACCGGTTTTAACTTAACAAAAATGAAACATAAGTTAAAATAGGAGGCCATTATTATGCAATCTATTCGGGATTTGAGCATCTTATTTTTTAATATTTTTAAGACATTTATTAAAAATAAAAAGACAAATGAAGAGTAATCAAAGAAGCACTTCCAATCTGGATTTTTTTCGTCCGGGTCTGGTAATGATTATATCTGACAACAAATTACATAAATAAAGAGATCTATGAAGTACAAACTAATTCAAAAGCCCAATCCGCTTGAACCGAAAGTACAACGCAAGTGGTACGCCAGCCCTGTAAAAGTGGGTACGGTAAACAACTACCAGTTGAGCAAGGATATCGCCGCCAGGTCGCCCCTTACGCGAAGCGTGGTAATGAATGTGATAGAGAAGATGGGGGATGAAATTCCTCGTTATTTAACGAAAGGGTACAGTGTGAATCTGAGCGATCTCGGCACATTACGGCTTTCGCTCTCCAGTGAAGGTGTAGATACTCCTGAAAAATTCTCAAAAGAAAACATTGAGAACGTACGTATAATATTTACGCCCTCTCCCGAGTTAAAACGTACCCTGTTGAACGTGCAATACGAAAGGACGGAATAAGAAAAGCCGATTCAAAATGTCATACTAAGGAGATAAGAGGTATTTCATCCGGAACTTCCTACAAATTATGGAGTACTACACACTTTTAATACATAGAGGTTCAATATTTTAAATTAAATTCATCACTACAAAATGAAAAAAATCTATTTTAGTCTGATAACAATAACCATATTGTTATTTACGGCCTGCAACAACAATGATGTGCCGGGCAATGAGGAAACAAAGGAGACAGGAACGTTGAGGGCGACGATCTCCTTCGGAGGGGAAAGCGTCACACCCAATGCGCAAGCGACAACCAGAGCCGCTTCATCGACCGCGATTCCCACGGTCAGTTGGGCCAATGTGAACCAGATACAGCTGTTCCTGTATAAAGAGGACGGGGCAATCACATTTACCAAAACCCTGATACCGGGCGATGCTACAAATCCGGAAGCAAATGATGGGCGGGTTTTCGATATCCCCAACATCCCATTAGGAGACTATAAGCTGGCTTTGATTGCCAATGCCAGTAACAGCAAAGACAACGTGACAACGTCAATTAACGGGGGACAAACCTGGGGAACCGAATTTAACAGTAGTAATATCAATCAGGCCACAAAAATCGGCGACCTTCTTGTGGATTTGAAAGAAAAACAGTTGCCCTACCTGCCTGATACCCTTGTGGGTTTTACTGATCGAAAGGGATATGAAAAGCCATCAGAGATATTTACGGTTATTGACGTGCCAGTAAGTATTAAAGGAGGGCAGACGGCGGACGTGAAGCCCGGGGCACTCAAACGAGAGATATCATTGATGCGCACCCGTTTCGATATCACCACCGTACTTGATGGAACACCTGAAGAAGTGGCTTTCTATAAAGCCAACAGGGAAAAGGTTGATTTCGACACCGATAGCAGTTTTATTGTTGTACAGTGCCTGCCCAAATATTTCAGTTTGGCAAACGGCATGTCGGCCGAGTCGGATACCACAAGGATACTTGTGGCCGCTACCGGGGATAAGACTTATATGGATGCCGATCCTCAGGAAGGGTACAAGTCGAATGGCGATGGTACTCCTAAGATAATCGATGGTCTGTTCACCCGTTGGAATGACATCCGTATTTTCCCGAATGTAGCAGGTAGAGGCGAAAGTACGGACATAACGGACAAAGAATATTTCATCATTATCTCTGCCTGGGTTGACCTTGAGGAAGGCGAGACTTACACATACGCCGATGGCAAAAGAGCTTCCAAACCGCAACGTGTATTTTGGTGGGCAAAAATAAATGACCCATTTACCAGGAATGTGATCCGTGAAGTCAATTTAACGCTGAAATCGGCAGGGTATCTCGAATTCCCCGATGGACCGACTGAACAAGGTGGCCTTACTATCGAAATTGGCGCTCCCGAAGAATGGAATCCTATCATCGAAGATACCAATATGGATATCTGATCTTTTTATCGGAAGCGATAAAAAGCAGCGACAATTAACAATCAGCCTTTTCCTCTGCCCAGCCCGCCACCGCGCAGGTGGCTACCGTGCGGGGGAAAAGGATTTCACCAAGCCCTGGTCTGTCTCTAAATAAAACATTAGGAATGAATACGATAAAAGGGATCATCCTCATAACCAGCCTTATTTTCTTCGCATCGTGTACCTTCGACTATTTCGAAGATGAGACCAATTATATGATATATGCCCCCAAGGCATGCGCCGAACTGAGAACCGATGACTACAGGATAGAGGATATACATATCTATATTTATAAAGAAATGCTGGAGAAACAAAAGACAGCCTGTTTCCCCTTTCAGGAGAATCCCCGGATGAAAATGGGATATTTCAATTTCAGGCTGTACCCGGGATCGTATTTGAGTTATTGTTTTGCCGACACAGAGGGTCTCAGTTTCAATGATGTGGAATCTTACCGGAGCGCTGTATTCGGCCTGCCGGAATCCGATAACGGCGAGTACCACTATCCCGGTTCCCTTACCGAGTTTTCAGTAAATGTCATCAATTCGGAAATCGAATATCCGGCGCCAATAAAAACAGATACCGTCCTTTTCAACAAACGTTATAGCGGAAGAATTTGCATAGCATTCGAAAAATTGACGGATATCAATCCCCTATTGACGTATAATAATATAAGCAGCATAAAGATCGAAGCGACCGGAGTAGGCACCTACCAGAACCTTGCCTTATTGACCGATTCGATCCATACGCGTTCGGGCAGATATACCCCGTCGGATAAAGTGATGATGGAATGCATCCCCTACGAAAATCCGCTGGAAGGATATCTGGAAAGATATGATTTCGGCATAGACGGCTACTTTTTTCCCTCGCTGAACGATGAAGAGGAAGGCAGTAGCATCACTCTGTGGATGGATTTCATCGACCACGACGGGAATTCTATACATGCGTTCCCCTTAGGCGTTTCGGAAACACTCCACATGAATCAAACTATATATATAGGAACTGACGGAGTCAGCACCGTGGTATTGGAAATAGACGGTCCCGAACAATGGGATCCTGGAATAGAGCATGGCGATGGAGGCATGGGGATTTAAACAACAAATAACTAAATAAACATATACTTGGAGATGAAACATTTTTTACGATACGCTATATTATCGGGGCTTTTTCTTCTTCCGGTTTTAGCCGGTCAAACTATCCGTGCGCAAGCCATCAAAACCAACATCCCGCTCACCCTGACAGGTAATCCCAATATAGGCTTTGAGTGGTCGGTAGGACGGCAAATGACCGTCAATGCCGACGTCTTATGGGCTCCTTACATGTTCAAGAAAAACGAAGAAGTTTTCCGGGCATTGATAGGAAGCGTCGATTTCAGGTATTACATCAATCCCAGGTATTACTATACGAACGACCTGTGGGATGGATTTTATGTCGGTCCTTATGCTATGGCGGGCAATTTCAATATTGGGTTGAAAAGAAAGGATGAAAGCAAAACCAACTACCGCCATAAGGGATGGGGCGTATCGAGCGGGATTACCTGCGGATACAAGTTCTACCTGTCCGCCCGGTTCAGGCTCGATGTGAACATAGGAGCGGGTTACGCGCATCTTCAATATGATAAGTACCAATTGGGTGGTGAATACGCCAATTTTCCCCTTGAAATAAAAAAGACAAGAGGCTACGTCGGCCCTACCAAGGCCGGAGTACATATTATTTATAATATTTTTAAGTAAAGAAGCCGTATGTCTAACTATTATAGAACAATATCCGTCAGTAACGCTGTCTTAGTGGTCCTCCTTATGGTCATTTTCACCGCCAAGGTTCTGTCGCAGGACGAAAGAATGGCGGCAGAGGGAGACCGGAGAGCCCGTGGCATTGAAGCCAAAGCCGACCGCGGATTCGCCCGGCAGGATTTCGACAAAGCCATGCAGATCTATGAGACGGCATTCAAAGACAATATACTGAGCCCGGACTATTCGGCAAAATTGCACCTGAAAACGGCCCGCCTATACCTGACCCTGCTCGAGTATGTATCGGCAATACCTCACTACGATGCCGCCATGGCATTAAACGACGATCTGTTCGACACGTCCGATGTATGCAATTATCTGGATGCCTTGCGCTTTTCCGGACAAAAAATGAAAGCGATCGGAGTAGCCAGGAAATACGCTTATCGCGACGCGTATCATTCCGACCGGCGTTTCCAGAATATTTTACATGCGTTCGATTACGAAGAAGGATTCCTGCCTATCGGCGCACCCGAATTCAATGTGGAAGCGCTGGAAGAAATAAATACGGCCAACTCCGAATTCTGGGTCGGCGAAGTGAATGGCGAATATTTCTATGCGACCAGCAACAGCCGCTTCCATGATCCCCACAAAAAGTTTTACCATCGCACCCGGTATTTCCCGTTGGGCTCCAAAGCGTCAGGCGGTCCGGAAACAGGGAAAAGAGGTGAAAACTCACTGTTGGACAGGATCCCCCAGGCCATGCAAAACGGCGCGCTTTCTCTGTCGAACGACCTGGCGAGCATGATCATCACCGGCGTTCGTTACGAAAAAGGGGGAAGTATCGCTATCACCGATGAGGGAATTAACACCTTTCAGACAAAACTCTATTCCTCACGCTACAATACCAGGCGCAAGGGATGGTCATCGTTTACGGAACTCTTCCCCGGCGGCGAAAAACATTCTTATTCGCACCCGTTCCTGTTCAATAACGACCAATCGTTCCTGTTCGCCTCCGATATGCCGGGAGGATACGGAGGATACGACATTTACGTTATCCACTGGGATGAAGAAAAAAACGACTGGGGATTGCCGGTAAACCTGGGAGCCCACGTGAATACCGCAGGAGATGAAATTACACCCTCATTTTTTGAGAATTCACTCATTTTCGCCTCTAACGGCCACACCGGATTCGGAGGATATGACCTCTACGCCATAGAATATATGGACGGAAAGGTTACCGTAGGCAGTTTAATGCATTTCAGCTATCCGGTCAATACGGTTTTCAACGATTTCAACATGCTCAGGATCGATGAAAACAGCGGTTATATTATTTCAGATCGCAATCCTGCGAACAAAGATGACATCTATTATTTTGAGCGGAACATCAATTTCGGGACCTCAACCTCATCGTCCGCAATGTCGGATAGTAAGTTGATTTTAAGCAATCTGATCAATCTCCCGACCAACAACCTGCCTTCGGCCGCTCCCCGCGTGGAGGTATTGCCCAGGCATACCATTTCAGAGCTTGCGCTAAGCCTGTTCTTCGATTTTGACTCTTTTGAACTGAACAACAGGGCGCTGGTACAACTCAACGACTGGATTGCCCATGTGGACACCAGCCGTATAGACTCTCTTCTAATGGAAGGGTATGCCGATGAGTTCGGGGAAGAGAAATACAATGTGGAATTGTCGGAAAAAAGGGCAAACACAGTCGCCGCTTACCTGAATTCAGCCGGGATCAATGTCGACCTGAAGACTGTAGGAAAAGGCATGATACCCCTGTTGGACGATTTAAAGAAAGAAGAGGGGGAAACTTTCGATAATATCCCTCTGTCAATCGCATTGAAAAAACCGGTGTGGCTGACCAAAGAAGCAAGACGTGTAGATATAATAGCAACAATCAAATAAAAAGAAAAAAGCGATGAACTACAAAAAGAATGTGATCAGAGTAGCGTTTTCGGCAATCCTGTTTCTGTTTCTCTGCGGAAATGCCCGGGCGCAATACATGCCGATTGTTTACGACAGAACGTACGGCAATGATATGGAGTATCAACATACCTGTCCTGTTTCGCAGGGGGAAGTAGCGCTTGTCGGGAACAGCGACCGGCAAACGACCGTCACATGGGTGAAGAGAGACGGTGAGGTTTTATTTTCCCAGGCGCTTCCCAAAAGGTTTACCATCGTAAACAATGTTTACCATATCGGCGACAATAAATTGCTTATTATCGGACAGTCGCAGGATTGGACATCCCGCAGGACCGAAAAGAATATCTGCGGAAGAGCGGTCATTGTAGACAATACCGGTACCGTCCTGAATGATGTGTACGCTGGGAGCAACGGCAGTGAGTTCTTTTGTGGAGGCCAGCTCAAAGACGGGAACCTTATTTTAGGCGGCTATGAACCAAATGCCGCAGGCGTACGTCTGGGGATGCTGACCAAGGTCGATACGACAGGCCAGTCAATCTATAAATATGTTTCTGAAGAGAGCGGCCCGTGCATCGGGTTTGAAGTGCTGGGCAGTATGACCGAATATGTGCATGCCGTATTCACCTCCGCCGAAAGCACGGTCTCTTCGGTTGCAAGCCTCGACAGCAAAGGGAAAGTGGTTTTCGTCACCAAATTCCCCGAAGAAGGGCTTGCGGTCAACAGGATGATCACAACCCAGGATGATTTCCTCTTTCTTATCGGGAACAGCTATGTGAGCGGTGGGCGTGTCATCAAGATACGGCCGGAAGGGGATATCGTATTCAACAAGGAGATCGTTCCTTCCTCATCCAATACCACGATCGACCACCTGTTTATGACAAACAACGGCAACTTATTGGTAGGAGGCAACGGTGGCGACGGCAAAAGTTACTATTCCCTTTTACGTAACGACGGTACGGAACTGCAGAAATACATCGTTTCCGGTTCTATTTCCGGTATGGGGATCAATGCCGTTACGGGAGAATCGGTAATCGCGAGCTTCGACAACGCAACCGGAAGAGGCACCATCACCGGCCTGTCGAAAGACGGACGGCAGACATACCAGAAATCCACGGACGGGAACTTCGATGAAGTACATTTCACATCCAACGGCATCTTTCTGGCCGAAAGCCTTTCGGGACGGCTTTGCATGTTATCACCGTCAGGCGAGTTATTATTCGACCGTCATGCCACGGAAGAAGGTAAGACCACCTTCGAAGAGGTCATATTTGTTTCCAACGGAGATATTCTCTTTAAAGGGGTAAAGAACAGGCTCGTCAAATTAAGCCACGGGTTATATGTATCCGATATAAAGATCAATAAACCTGTTGATGGATATATCACCGCGCTGTTCAGCGTGACCCTCACGGGCTATCCCACTTCAGACCAGGGCGCACCAATGCCGGTACGCGTGGAATATTTCACGAAAGACGGGACGGCAAACCAAAAGGACCATTACAGCCCGGTAAAGGGAAGCCTCTCCTTTATCCCTGCAAGCGACGGCGCAGGACGCTATATGACCAAACAGGATATTGAAGTGCCCATCAAGACCAACAACCTGTTTGAAGGACAAAAGATGTTCGAATTGAACTTGGCCAATGTAGAACATAGCTATTTGGTAAAGCCGGTCGGCGTAGCCACGATAGAAGACCAGGAAGCTGTGATAAAACAGATAAACACGCAGAACGGACTGGAAGGACAAAAGGATGTGGTATATGAATTGGGAATATTCAAAACCAACGGCCAAAAACTGATCAATGCAACCGGGTCGGATATCATCATTGAAGGTAATTACGGGAAAGGTACAGCCGACAAACTAGACTTCGACATGGGCGTCGCCCCGAGGCTTGTCATCGGGAAAGGCGCTTCCAGCGGCTCGTTCCATGTAAACACGCTTATCGATACCCGGTACGAATTACCCAAATCGGTAGTAGTTGATTTCAACAATATACTCACGATCAATAATGTAACAATAGGGTTTGAAGGAACTGTGCTCAGTTGCCGGGGAATGATCATCGACCAGCCGGCCACCATCGGCATTACCTCGTTGGGAGACCACGGACGTATGAACAATATCGTTTCGGGATTTTTCAAACTCGCCCTCCTGCGGGCATCCGACGGGCACCCCCTGACCAATACGACAGGAGGAGATATCGGCATTGCATGTTCTATCCTGCCCCAAACAACGGCTGGGGAAGGAAAAGACTTCGTCCTTACCAATATGCATAATTTAAGGGTATTGGGTGACGGGAACCGCAGTGCGATCAATCTGGACGGTATCGTGTTGTTCAATCAGGAGAGTTCGGGTGTGAAGAAAATTGTGATAGGGATCGATTCCATCACCAAACCCGACAATGCGCCTGATATCATTGTAGCACCGAAAATGGCATCCGCCGAATTTTCGATTATTGAATAAATCAAAGAGGTAGAGCAAAACGAGTGGGGCGCCTCCCACAGAGGGAGCCCCCACTTATTTTTATCGGTACGCTCGTGTTCTATATGACTATTTTATTTTTTTGAAACCAAAACGTATTGCAATAATGAAACAACCCGGTAAATATATCATATATCTGCTTTTCGGCCTGTTTACCGCCTCAGCGCTCATGCCCTCCTGCACCGATGGAAACGGACCGGATGACCTCAAGCCGACGGATAGAGTTTCGCTATCCATCTCTTTTCATTCTGCGCAAACAAGGGCTGAAAACGGAGTAAGAGGGACTGAAATTGACGTAGAAAGCGAAAGCAAGATCTACAGCCTGGCAGTACTGGTTTTCAAAAGCGGGAGCGATGAATTGGATGGAAGCAAATTCATCAATCGGGAACTGAAAGACACGCAAGACGCCCAGGATAGGGAAGATTACAAGGAATTAGAAGAAATAAAGGAAATCGAGCTTACTCCCGGCGTACGGGATATCTATATCATCGCCAATGCCCCGGACGGGCATTTTAGTGGTGTTACCGACCGGACCTCTTTCAAGGCGAAACTCGAGGATCTGAGTGCCCAGAAAGTATATGGCTTTCAGGAAGGTGAATCATCCGGCGATACCCCAATAGGGGGTGAGGATCCGGTGGATCGCTATACCAATCTTGTGATGTCCCAATCGTTTATTGGGTTGACTATCGAAGGAGGCGAAAAGCAATATCTGGGTTACACTGAAGAAGAACTGCCTGAAGGCGCAACACCTCTCAACGAGGGGAAACCCGTTGAACTGGTACGCCTTGTGGCAAGGGTGGCCATCCAGAAAATAGCGTTCGAACTCCCGGCAGAATTGACATTTGACGGGATCAAGACAACTGATTACAACCAGTATGTGGATACCGTTTTCATGATAAATGCAAAAACTTCTTCCACCTATTTCCCGGGAGAAACCGGGTTCACAGGGCCGGACGGTTCTTTCGTGCACGGGAATATCCCTGGATATAATTTTCTGAAGGGTAAACTCTCCAATATTTCTGGCGAAAGTACCTATGCCGACTACCTCAGTAAGCCTGTCAATTTTCCGGAGTACGATATAGAAAATAATCAGGTGCCTCTGTGGTTCTATGCCTTTGAGAACAGCCAAAGCAACACATACCCTACCGGTTTTGTGATTGGTGTGAAATACCAGTACAAGAACACGCAGGATAGTGAATTGGAGGTAAAGAAAGCCTATTACGTGGTGACTGTCAACCGTGCAGGAGCAGGGTCTGCCAATCATAACTTTATCAAGCGGAACAACCAGTATGGCATCAAAGTAACGATAAAAGGGTTGGGAAGTTACGTGGGCGATTATCCGAGATCGGCAGGAATTGGCGCGCTTCGTGCGACGGGTTTTCTTTCGTCGCAAGATACGGATGGAGTAATGGAAATAGAGGAAACAGTCGGGCCAAACCTGTTCCCATGGACCGGCGACATATATAAATAATTCAGGAGATGATGAATACAAGCACATTCAAAACAGGCACACATCATTTGTATGTAGTAACCGCTTTGTTGTGGGTCGTCCTTACAATTTCCTGCAACGACCGGAACGTAGTCGATCCGCAAGAATCGGCCGAGTCGCGCCTGTCGTTACAAATGAGAGCGGCGAATGCGGAAACCTTTGCGGCCAATACCTCCCTTTATATGTTCAACGCCAGCGACAGATTTTGGGAGAAAAAACTGAACGTAACGCAAGAAGGGAACAAGCTTTCCACGGATGTAGCCATTGGCACTTGGAACATCGTATTGTTGACCTGCGATAAGGAAGAGTATATCCGGCAAAACATCACCTTGCCGTCTCCCCTATCGCCAATGGGAAGTGCAATCATGTGGCAAACGCCTGTCACAACAGACGGGCTATTTTTGTCCCAGACCCCTTCCGAGTTGAGGTATGGATTGCTGCGGGATGTTGTGATAAAACAGGATGAAGTCACTGAAAAAAGTACGCTCCTATACCGCAATGTGGCCAAAGTGCAAGTAATCCTGAAACACTACGAGGGTTTCGACCCGGTCACGGATGATAACAAGGCTATGGCGTATGCGGAACTATTGGATGTTCCCACATCATTGGCATGGACTGGAAAACTATATCCGAACGGGGATTCACCGGCTGTTTCGGATAAACCGATACGGGAAAATTTCGAGTTTGATGGAGCAGGTAAAGCCGACACGCTGAATTTTATCGTGCCGGCCCATAGGGGCGATGACGCTTTCATCACGAACGAAGAGGGCATATTGGTGCAAAATCCGGCAGCCGTGGATACCACGGAACACAAATTAAAGTTGCGTGTTTCCATGCCGTCAGGCGGTAAGGAATATTTCGGGAAAAGCGCCAATGGCATAGAAATCCCTATCGTGCCGAAAATCAACAGCATTATGCAGGTGAATGTGACATTTCATGGTAAAACCTCGCTGGATATCAAGATCGGTGTAAAACCGTGGGAAGACTGGATCATCCAGGAGGAAGAATTTCAATAATCACCGGATTTAGCGGGTATAAGTATTCAGAATTTTGATTTGGTAAACAAAGGAGATGTGGTTATGAAAATGAATATATTTCACAGAGCACTTTTTACAGGCCTGCTCACGCTGCTTTCTTTCTCGTTGCATGCGCAGGACTCGGATAATATGGAGTTTTGGTTCGTCGCTCCCGACGCGGCAGAAGCACATGAAGACCGACCAACATTTTTAATGATTACCACGGGTGACAAACCGGCTACAGTTACTATCAGCATGCCCGCGAATTCTTCTTTCGAACCAATTGATTCTATAATTCCTGCCTATTCGTATTGGAAATACGATTTCACGACTGAAGAGCAAATGAATCTTATCGAAAACGCTTATACGTCTTCCGGCACCGTCACTAAGAAAGGTATTCAGATAACATCAACTGCTCCGGTATCCGCTTATTACCAGATTGAGGGAACCAAAATATACCAAAGGGAAATATTCACCTTCAAAGGGAAGAAAGCACTGGGAGATGAGTTTTACATGCCCTTTCAGACAGCCTATCCAATTAATAATAAGGACGATTATAATAACCAACCTTATCGCCAGATACAGATTGTCGCAACAGAGAACGACACTAAGGTTACGATTACTCCTACGGGAGATCTGGCAATCGGAACAACTGAATCTATATCTGCGGGAACTCAGGTAACCAGAACACTTCAAAAAGGAGAGACCCTTTTGTGGAGGGGGCACAAGCAGGAAACGATCTTAACGGGTTCACATATTAAAGCGGATAAACCGATTGCAATAACATTATTCGAAGATTGTATCAAAGGAAACACCAGTGCCGATCCCATCGGAGACCAACTTGTTCCCGTAGATAAATTAGGAAAGAATTACATAGTCGTCAAGGGGTATTCAGAGTATAATAGCACCCATGATCCCGCTGTTCAGGATCATGCTCTTATTCTTGCCGTCAAGGATGGGACGGAGGTTACATGGAACGGACAAACAGAAACCCTTAATGCCGGAGAATCTTGGTCTATACCTTTGGGTGATAAAGATCATCAACCACAAGCCTATTACATAAGCGCGACAGAACCGGTGTATTGTATGCATCAATCAGCTGCCGGCACAGAAATAGGCGGAGCTTTAATGCCCAGTTTATACTCCATATCGGGACGGCGAATCACCTTTATTAAGGGAAAAATTGAGGAGGTAAATGCGATGTTCCTGGTTTTTCGTAAATCCGCTAATAGTGGCTTTACCATGGATGGCGCATCAATTCCATCCTTCAATCCCGTTGATATTGGATTTGATGATTGGCAATACGCGAAAGTAAACCTTGTGACTGACCCCACAAAAGAGCAAGTTTGTACTATTGAGAACTCAAAAGGCGCTTTTGCTTTGGGTTACTTTAACGGAACAAAGAGTGGATCATCTTTATACGGATATCTGTCTGCTTTCGGCACTTTTTCTTTCGGCGGCGATACCATCTATCATTGCGGAGACAGCTATCAGTTCGATGCGCCGTACGCACTTGAGTATAAATGGACAGTTCCCGAAGGAGTCGTTAATCCCGGAAATATTTCAACATTCGAAACGACGAAAAGCGGGCCCTATACGTTGGAGGTGAATCAGGATCCTTATGAGATCACCGATGAAACCTATCTTAAATTACAAAACTTCAACCATATTCTTGGCGCACCTGAACAGTTGCTCCAGGAAAAGCCGTACAACTTCTCCATCGAACTGAATCCCCAGAACGACAAGGATAATTACTATCCTGCGGCGTATGAATGGAAATTCTTCGATAGCGAGGATACCGGGGGGACACCGGTTGTAACCTCTACCGAACGTGTGGTGAATGTAGCCTATTCATCATCCGGAAGGAAGACGATTGAATTGACAGTCTGGAACCAGGATGCCAATTGCGATACGGTGATAACCCGGACTATTACGGTGCTTGATAAATCGGAAGGGGTGGTATTGTACTGGAGACCCGACACGAAAGACCACGACTGGAACAATGTGGACAACTGGGCAAAAGACCCGGAGGGAAATCATCCGATCGCTGTAGTACCGGCAGATTATACAAAGGTATATCTTCCCGGGAAAGCGGCGAACTATCCCTCCCTGACAGAAGAAAATACCGACTGGTCCCATTACGGACAGCCCGAAGCGGACGAGATCGTTTTCAGGTACGGCAGCGAATTGCACTATCAGCATAAGCTGAAATACAATAAAGCATACATTAATTACAACTGGGGGTATTACGGGGATAGTCCGGCAAGCGGACAACAACCTGGTCTGTCCTGGGAAAACGGGGTGATACTAAAGCGTAACATTTGGCACGCTCTTGCAGCGCCTTTGAAAAGGATGGCTTCAGGTGATTTCTCCTTGGGAGGATATCCGTTTTCATGGCAAAATATGTTTGAAGTAAACGTGGCAGGAGGAATCGTGCCGGAAGGTGGATTCCCCCACGGGCTTGCAACAAACGATATACCGCTTGAAGAAAACAATAACGCCATCGCGGTAAAAATGGCAGGTTACGAAAGTGGAAAAGTCGGTTATAAAGACCAAACCAACCTGGAAGGGCTTAAGGGTGTGATTGAAATTCCCTATTTTGGGAGCGATTCGCTGAAAGCGCATTACACCGCGCATAGCTATGATGTCCTTGCAAAGAAGAGTTATTTCTACTATTTCGACACCAAGACACTGAAAGTGCTCAACTCCCCGCTGGGATCAATGAACAGGGCAGGAGAGGCATACCGGTTCGTATATGAGACGGAGCAGAATGAACTTCCCGCAGGCGGAACTTATGAAATGCCGCTGAACACCGGAGATATGGGGGCTACCCTTGAAGTAATGGTCGGTAACCCGTTCCTCGCGCCCATCGACGCCCAGTCTTTTGCCGACGCGAATACGAGTGCAATAGTTTTCGATCAGGGTTTCAAACTTTTGTCTGAAGACGGATTGACATGGGAACAAAAATCTTTTGAAAGTGACACGATCCCTGCGTGGAAGGCGTTTATTGTTACGTTGAGCGGATCGGGGGTTTCCAGCCTGTCGTTCCCGTTGGAAGCCACGGTTTTCAGGACTGCACAAGTATCCAATCACACTCGTTCATCTAATAATACAAATTTGGCAAATGACGCCCTCTCCCTGCATATATTGAAAGCAGGGGTTGAATCGGGCAATTGTGCCATACTACAGAATAACCGTAATACGGACAATACCGAAATAAGGAAAATGATCCTGCCGGAGGGACACCAAGCGCCAGAAATATTTTTTATCTCCTCCGGCGGGGATCTTTCCTATTTGGTCCGAAATCTTGAACAGGACGAAAAAGAGGTTGCCATAGGGGTGAAAACGTCTGATACGCACTCCCGTCTCACCCTTGAGTTCCGGAATGTCGCAGCGTTTACTGCTGCCACCGGCGCAAAAGCAACCCTGGTGGACAAACACCTGAATGTAAGGCAGGACCTTGTACATAGCCCGGTCTATCGCTTTACACAACAAGCATCGGGTTTGGACAAACAATATGTCGATAAGAATCGCTTCGTGCTGCAATTGGGCGGCGAAACCGGAACAATCGGACAGGAAGATCCGGAAGAGGGGATCAATATAATGTACGGTTCGGGGATATTGAAAGTCACATCGGACGAAAACATCGATGCCGTCTCGGTGTATGACATATACGGACGAATAGTATTCTCGACCCGTTCGGTCGGCCTCACCCAATATATCCATCCGGTGGCGTTACAGGGAAAGCTATTCTTAGTCCGGGTAAAGACAACCTCAGGAAAAGTGAAAGTAAAAAAGATAATGGGTTATTGATCACTCTGACTTTAAAAGGAGGGTGAGGGTATGAGAGAAATTTGGTATGGTTAATAAAAAAGATGTGGTTATGAAGTTTGAAAATACTAAGAGCATAGGTTACGGAGACAGATGGAAGCATGTCTTTTCCAGAATGTTTCTTATGGTTTTCCTTGCTGTGTTTTCTTTCTCACTCTATGCGCAGGACTCTGATAATACTGAGTTTTGGTTCGTTGCCCCCGATGCGTCTAAATCACATGCCGACCGGCCAACATTTTTGATGATTACCACGGGCGACAAACCCGCTACGGTTACAATCAGTATGCCGAAAAATAAGTATTTCAAATCCAGAACAGATACGATAATGTCTATGGATGCAAAGTCTCATTGGAAATTTGAATTTAAAGATGTACAGGTAGATAGTGTTGAGAATACCTATACAAGTTCCGGGAAGGTGACAGACAAAGGAATTCTTATCACATCCACAGCGCCGATCTCCGCTTACTATCAGATTGACGGGGGAAATCAAAAGGAAATATTCACATTGAAAGGGAAGAAAGCGCTGGGAGAAGACTTTTATATGCCTTTTCAACAAGCTTACGTCAATAGTGGTGCTTCTTACAAAGAGGATGCTTTTCGTCAAATACAGATTGTCGCATCCGAGGATGAGACTGAAGTAACAGTGGTACCTGCCAATGGCAATCTGATAGATCTCAGCGACAACAGTATCGTGAATAGTGGGTCCTCGAAAACTAAAAAACTTAATAAAGGGCAGACTTTGTTGTGGCGGGGAGAAAAATTTGATACCCAACTGACAGGGAGCAGGGTTACTTCTACCAAGCCTATTGCGGTTACGCTTTTTGAAGATTGTAATTCAGTTGTGGGTCAATCGAGCATTGATCCTATCGGCGACCAAATGGTTCCGGTGAACAAGCTCGGACAAAATTACATCGTTGTGAAAGGATTCTCTTACGGGGGAAATGTTACCGATCATGTCGGTGTATTGGCTGTAGAAGACAATACCGTTATAAAAGTTGGCGATTTTGAGGAACAAACTCTTCAAAAAGGAAAATATTATTCTTGGAATTTAGGCGTGGGAGCTACAAATCCACAGGCATACTCCGTGACATCGAATCGTCCGGTATATTGTATGCACCAGTCAGCTGCCGGATCCGAAGTTGGCGGCTCTTTGCTGCCCAGTTTGTATTCCATATCGGCACGTCGTATCACTTTCTTTAAGGGAGACATGAATATCAACTCAATGTTTTTGGTATTTCGCGAATCGGCCAAAGATGGATTTGTAATGGATGGTGATTCCCTCAAAGTTACAGTTGGCGAGGTCGGCTTCGAAGATTGGCGATATGCCAAGGTAGACATCAAGGCAAGCGGAGGCAACAGGGTGTGTACCATAGAAAACGACAAAGGAGCTTTTTCGTTAGGATATTTTCTCGGAGCAGCCACTACATCTTCATTATATGGTTATTTTTCGGCTTTCGGGACATTCTCTTTCGAGAGTGACGTCATAGCACATTGTGGCGATAGTTATACATTTTCTGCGCCCTATGCGAAATCATATAAATGGCTGTATAACGGAGAAGAAATTTCTAATGAAGCTACGTTTGTAGCGACAAAAAGCGGAGAATACACATTAACTGTTGACCAAGACCAATATAAGATAACAGACAAAACGTATCTGAAACTGCAAAACTTCAGCCATATTCTTAGCGCACCTGAGCAGTTACTTGAAAACAAAGCATATAACTTCACGATCAAACTGAACCCGGATGACGACCCGGATAATTATTTCAGCACCACTTATCTGTGGAATTTCGGAGAAGGGGCATCAGTCCCTACCTCAACAGAAGCCGGGGTGGAAGTTTTTTATTCATCATCCGGAACGAAAAATATTTCATTAACAATCTGGAACCATGATGCCAATTGCGATACCACCATTACCCGGACAATAGAGGTCCTTGATAAATCGGAAGGAATAGTATTGTATTGGAGGACCGATACAAAAGACCGCGACTGGAATAATGTAAAGAACTGGGCGAAAGACCCGGAAGGACAGAACCCCATTGAAGTAATACCTGCGGACTATACGAAGGTGTACCTTCCGGGAAAAGCGGCCAACTATCCTTCGCTGACGCAAGAAAATACAGACTGGACCCATTACGGACAGCCCGAAGCGGACGAGATCGTTTTCAGGTACGGCAGCGAACTGCACTACCAGCATGAACTGAAATACAACAAGGCATACATCAATTACAACTGGGGGTATTACGGGGATAGTCCGGCAAGCGGACAACAACCTCCCCTTTCTTTGGAAAACGCAGAAATATTGCAGCGCGATGCATGGCATATACTTGCCGCACCTTTGAAAAGCATGGCCTCAGGGGATTTCTCCTTAGCGGGACGTCCCTTCTCCTGGCAAACACAGTTTACGGTAACGACTCCCGGAAGTGTGGCGGAGGGGGATCTCTCTGAAGCGTTCCCCACGAACGACGTGGCGCTCGCAACCACAAACAACGCCATCGCGGTAAAAATGGCAGGATACGAAAGTGGAAAAGTCGGTCATAAAGACCAAACCAACCTGGAAGGACTTAAGGGGGTGATCGAAATTCCCTATTTCGAAAACGAGTCCCTGAAAGCGCATTATACCGCGCACAACTATGATGCCCTCGCAAAGAAGAGTTATTTCTACTATTTCGACACCAGGACGTTGAAACTTCTCAATTCCCCGCTGGGATCGATGAGCCGCAGCGACGAGGCGTACCGATTCGTATATGAGACAGAGCTGAACGAACCGCCCTCCAACGCAGTGTATGAAATGCCGCTGAATACGGAAGGCATGGGGGACAGCAACGAAGTGATGGTCGGCAATCCATTCCTTGCTCCTATCGACGCAAAGGCATTCGCCGAAGAGAATACGGAAAACATAGATGATTCGCAGGGATATAAACTCTTGTCGGAAGATGAAAAGATATGGGAACAGCACTATTTTACAGAGGGCAGTATAATCCCGGCCTGGAAAGCCTTTATCGTGACTGTAAAACCGAATGTCACCACGCTTTCATTCCCGTTTACGGTAACCCTCCCGTCGCAAACGGAGAATGAGGAAAATGGTTTGGATGCGTCTGTAACCGGACTCCGCTCCGGATCGGCAGACGGCGCCCTTTCCGTGCATATACAGAAAGCGGGGATTGAATCGGGTGACTGTGCCATACTACAAAATAATCGCAATACGAACAATACCGAAATTAGGAAAATGATCCTGCCGGAGGGCCACGAAGCGCCAGAAATATTTTTTATGTCCTCCGGTGGGGATCTTTCCTATTTGGTCAGAAATCTCGGACAAGGCGAAAATGAGGTACCCATAGGGGTAAAAACTTCCGATGTACACTCCTGCCTGGCCCTTGAATTCCGGAATATAGCGGCGTTTACCGCTTCCACCGGCGCAAAAGCGATCCTGGTGGACAAACACCTGAATGTAAGGCAGGACCTTGTACACAGCCCGGTCTATCGCTTTACTCAACAAGCATCGGGTTTGGACAAACAATATGTCGATAAGAACCGCTTCGTGCTGCAATTGGGCGGCGAAACCGGAACAATCGGACAGGAAGATCCGGAAGACGGGATCAATATAATGTACCGTTCTGGAATATTGAAGGTCACATCAGACGAAAACATAGATGCCGTATCGGTGTATGACCTGTACGGACGACTGGTATTTTCAGTTCATTCAGTCAATCTTTCCCAATACACCCATCCTATAGCGTTACAGGGAAAGCTATTCCTGGTCCGGGTAAAAACGGCCTCTGGAAAAGAGAAGGTAAAAAAGATAATGGGGAATTGACGATGTGGAATTTGGAACATGGGATATAGTAATTGGTAATTGGTAATTGGTAATTTATCTGATTTGATGATTTAATAATATAAAATATGAGAACTAAACTGATTTTACTGACAGTAAGCGTTTTATTTACCAGTCTCTGTTATCCGGGGAATATACCGGACAGGCAAAAGAAAGAAAGAGGAAGTCCAAAACAGAAAATCCAGGTGGAAGAGTTTCACGACCGGAATACAGGTTGTAAGATACGCTACGAATATTACAAGGGTGCCGACGGGAGAAAAATCAAACACGGCAAATTTACCAGGAAATGGTCGATGGAGAAAACCGACCGGAGTATATGGTCGGGTTCGGAAAATATTACCGCCACATTTGTCAATGATAAAATCAATGGAACCGTAGTGATCAATTGCGAAAAATTCAAGTGGAAAAGAAAAAGCGAATTTATTAAAGGAAAAGGAAGGAAAATCACATGGACTCCCGTGGAAGCGTATGTAGCCCGCAATTTACGGTTAGAGGTCAAGAACGACACATTGGCCGGCTCGTTTAATTTTGCATTGGGAAACTACAAGTACGAAGCCATGGGATCGGTCAACGAAATGGGTGAAATGAAAGGCAAATATACGCTCTACCAGTTGAAAGAATCCGACGACCTCTTAAGGGATCTAAAGAAGGGGGAACAGGATTGGACTATTCTGGAGCAATTTCTGTGCGATCCGGATTATACGTACCAGGATGCAACCCCGACGGTCACGGAGGTGCAATTAGGATATCCCGGGACTTCAAGGGGAGAGCATCTACACATAAAGATACCCCGTTTGCGACTGAGCATGAATCCATTATAAAAAGATACAAGATACAAGAATCAAGAACCAAGATGTTCTAAAAGTTCAATAGAATAATCGTATGAAACGGGTGCACACCAATTGTTCCGGACTCATACACCTTAACGAAAAAAGATAGCATAATCGTATGAAGAAATATACTCCGTTTAATTTTAGTCTGTTATTTTTTATAATCGCGTTTACTTTTATGATCACGATCTCCCCATCGTGTTCGATAAAAAAGAATTACCGGAAGTTAGATATAGAACGGCTGTTCATGCAAACGACGAAACCCGAAATCACCTTTGCCGACCAGGGAGGCATAGAAGGACTGGATGGTTCCCGGTCGGTATCGGAAGAGGTCTCATTCTCGGAATACTCCGGTGACCTTTCCCAAAACGAGGTACTCGTCAATGAGATGGATAAACTGGATACGACCAAGACATACAGATTATCCGGTGTAGTGGTAAAAGCAAAATCGAATTTTGCCACGGAAAGGGACGGCAGGGTGCATGTGGATTTTGACATTATCGCCCCCGTAGACATACTCGACCCATACTGGCGGCTGACACTGGCCCCTTTCCTGATAGACGGGGACAGCATCACGCCGCTGGACACCATATTAGTAACAGGCGAAGGGTTCAGGGACAAGCAGTTGGGCGATTACGAGGCATACCAGGATTTTCTGAGCACTATCGTGGATCCGTCGGCTTATGACTCTTTGTTCGTTGACTGGAAAGGGATGAACAAGGATATCTACAAAATGCAAAGGCGCAACTACAATGATTACAGGCGCAATTATGACCTGATGATGGACTATGCCAACTGGAAGAAAATGAACGAAATGGAATTTCTCCGGATGGAGGCCATTGCAAGACGGCATAAAAAGCACATGCAGTCACGCTATTGGCGCAAGTCGGATAAGAAAGCCTTCAGGCAGTTGGATAAAAATAAAGGGATCGATACGCTGGGTATCTATGGGCAATATATGGACAAATACAAGAAAGACTACACAAGCTACCTTAAAAGGCAATTCTCTTTCGACTGGGTCGATTCGATCCACCCCGACATCAATATCCATGCCCACAAGGACAGCATAATGCGACGGAGCCATATCCCGCGAAAATACAGGGATATCCACCAAAAGGGATTAACCCTGCGGGACCTGAAGGCGAAACCGTTCACGAAAGAAGATTCGGCAAGAATAGCAAAGAGGCATTATCTGATCGATGAGATAGTGCTCAATGATATGAATATAGAGCGAAAAGGTGAAATATTTAAAGAAGTGGTCGAATTCCCTATCCCCGGGGAGGAAATGACCGGATTGAGACTGGATACAGTCATTACTGCTGAGTACGATTTCAGGTATCCCTATAAACAACCGTGGAAAATTGAGAAGAGCACCAAAAAATTGGAGGTCGTTTTAGCTGCGATGGTGGAAGGCATAGACAAGTCCACTTTCGTCTTTCCGCTGTCGGATACCCTGACATACTTCATCGCTTCGTTGGCTCAACTGGCTGATGAATCGCTGGTAACCGAACGAAAGATGCTTCATAAGAACATGGTGGATAATCAAAGCCTTTATCCGGATTACCGGACGAAAAAATCCCATAGATTCAGGGATATCAGAAATCCGGAGATATTTGACAAGATAGTGGAAGCATATCAGGTTTATAATAATGAAGCGGACCTGGTTGTCGACAGCATATCCATTCGCGCTTATACCGATCTCGAGGGGTTATGGCATGAAAACTACGAACTTTCACTTGAAAGAGCGAAAGAGGCGGCCGATTATTTAAAACAAAAAGGAGTGAGAAATCCGGTACCCAAAGCGGCGGGAGAAGATTGGCCTACATTGGCAAGACAAGTACAATCACATAGAAGTTTGTTGTACCGGCAAGCGATATTGGATTCCCTTACCAGTGCCATATACCCCGATATGACCGAAGAAAATATTAAAAGGGATTACCCGGATGATTATAAGATCATCAGAGATGAGATATATCCTAAGCTTGTACGTTTTGATGTAACACTCCATATTAATCGTCCAGGTATAGAAGAAAACACTTTGCAGGAAACTCATCGTGAAGATTATGCCGAAGGAATAAAACTGTTAAGAGACAAGGAGTATATGCTTGCTTTAGAGAAATTGGCTAAATATGCCGACTACAATACCGCGTTAACGTTAGTTTGCCTGGGATATAACGATAAAGCGCAGGAAGTACTGGAAGCATTGCCTGAAACCGGCAGAAACGAGTACTTACTTGCCATTATCAAAGCAAGAAAAGATAATAAGAATGAAGCCGCAAAGCATCTTCAAAAAGCATGTCAGCTGAGTCCGGAATTATATTCCCGCACCAGATTGGATTCTGAAGTAAGGGAATTGGCCGATGAACTCAATTTATGGGATACGCTGGAAAATTAGAGTTAAAAGTTAAAAAATTAAGGACTTAGAATGGGAAGTGGGAGATTATAGAATAGAATTTAAAAATTGATACACACTATATAAAACAACAATTATGGGAACAATCAGGTATTTATTGCTAACGACATGCATATTCATGTCATTCAACGGCTTTGCTCAATATCAACCCGAAGCAATAACGTCCGAATGGGAAATAATTTCTCAGGGAAAATTGCAGAAAAACCCTCGATTCAGAGACCCGATGATTACGGTAAGATTTATATATGAGAATGAAGCTCAATTTATGAACCTCTCTTTGAAGTATATGTTCACAGATGCCGTGTTTGAAGAAGCCGTCCCCGTGGAATATTTAAAAAATGAAAGGCTTGTAGTCGAGACAGAAAGCGGCAAATACGAATTAAGAGCCGCCCGGTATGCAAAAGCCCGCAGAATGAATACCGTGGCACAGAAGATTGCGGATATGAGGGTCGTATTCGAGGGAGATCTTTCTTTCCTGGCCAATAGATTGGTGAAGAAATTTGTCGTGCAATATGCGCAGGGTTACCAAACTATCGACCTCAATCCTCAGGAAGCCGTTTTGTTGAGAAAAGCATATACTAATTTTTTAGCGATTATTCCTGAAGCTGTTCCTGAACGGGTATCGCCGCCGCGTCGCCAGACACAGGAAGGAGATAAGAAGAGTGTAATAGACGAAGTCGACACCCAGCAGACTATTCCACAGAGAAAAGAGTCTATCGAAGAATTACGACAACGAGCCAAAAAGTGGAATAAGTAATGAAAGAGAGTAAAAAAGAAGTCAAACAGCCTTTACCCGTTATCACATGCCCTATCGTAAATTACCAAATACAGACAATGCCCGTATCAGGGCCTTGAAATCGGCAATTGAAAAAGCAGCCAATACCGATTTTCCGGAACTCTCGTTCTCAGCGGATATTCTTGATGAGGCCAAAAGTTTGTTGACGGAGTTCGAACAGTTATCGGCCCGTTACCGGCAATTGTACGATATACAGGTGAATGCCGGTCACTCTTTCGCTAAAACAACCCAGAACGCCCGTATCTATATCTCTCATTTCATTCAGGTATTGTATATGTGTGTGGTACGTTCCGAAATCAAAGAAGAACAACTGGATATATACGGTTTGGGAGACGCCCGCTTAGTCGTTCCTGATCTGACTTCTCATGAACAACTGCTGGAATGGGGAGAAAAGATCATCCGGGGGGAATATCAGCGTATCTCACACAGCGGCGTACCAATCTATAATCCTTCCATCGCCAAAGTGAATGTAATGTTTACTCTCTTCAAAGATGGCTATCAGACACAGAAACTGCATCAGAAGGCTACTGCGTGCGTCTTGCAGGAGATAGCCACCTACCGTGAAAAAGTGGATAAGATTATTCTTGAAATATGGGAAGAGGTGGAAAAGCACAATACCGGTTTACCCCCCGAAAAACAACTTGCCAGAAATCGCGAATATGGTATTGTTTACTACTAAGGAAAAGGAGAAATAACGGAAAAGAATCAGATTATTTTGTTACAATAACTCAGTCATCGTTTAAGAATATGAATAAAAAGTAATAAATTACATTCTTTTCCGGGAAACAGGAATGCCAGATTAAGGCAATTCCTGTTTTTTATAGTCCCGAATGCTCCAAGAAACCAAAACTTTATGTACCTTTGGGGGATTTTATGCAAAGAAAATAATAACTTATCATTTATGACGAATCCAATTGTAAAGCAGATCGAGCTGTCAGACGGACGCACGATTACGCTGGAGACGGGGAAACTGGCAAAACAGGCCGATGGTTCCGTCACCCTTCGTATGGGTGACACCATGCTGCTGGCCACCGTTTGTGCCGCCAAAGATGCAACCCCCGGAACCGATTTTATGCCGTTACAGGTTGAATACAGAGAAAAATTTGCCTCATCCGGACGTTTTCCGGGTGGTTTTATGAAACGAGAAGGAAAACCTTCCGATTCTGAGGTGCTGACCAGCCGGTTGATCGACCGCGCACTGCGTCCCCTCTTTCCCGATGATTACCATGCCGATGTTTTTGTAAACGTCATCCTCTACTCCTCCAACGGTGAAGATATGCCCGACGCATTGGCCGGACTGGCCGCTTCTGCCGCACTGGCCGTTTCGGACATACCTTTCAACGGACCAATATCTGAAGTACGTGTGGCACGTATTGACGGACAGTTCGTTATCAATCCTACATTCAAGCAATTGCAACAGGCCGATATCGATATCATGGTGGGTGCTACCATCGACAATATCATGATGGTGGAAGGTGAGATGAATGAAGTGTCTGAAGCTGAAATGCTCGATGCCATCAAATTTGCTCACGAAGAGATCAAAAAGCATTGCCGCGCACAGATGGAACTAACCGAAATGGCAGGAAAAACGGTAAAACGCACCTACTGCCACGAAGAGAACGACGAAGAACTCCGCAAACAAGTATGGGACAAATGCTACCAAAAAGCTTATGCAGTAGCATCTTCTCAGAATCCTAACAAACATGAGCGGATAGAAGCTTTCGAATCAATCCTGGAAGAATTCCTGGAATCGATCCCCGAAGAAGAAAGAGACGAGAAAAAACCATTGGTAGCCCGCTACTATCACGCTGTAGAGAAAGAGGCAATGCGCCGCTGCATCCTCGATGAAGGAAAACGTCTCGACGGTCGTAACTCTACCGAAATTCGTCCGATCTGGAGCGAAGTGGACTTTGTTCCCGGACCTCATGGTTCAGCGCTCTTCACCCGCGGTGAAACACAGTCGTTGACAACCGTCACACTGGGCACCAAACTAGATGAAAAGATTGTAGACGATGTATTGGTACATGGTACCGACCGCTTCCTGTTGCACTATAATTTCCCACCTTTTTCTACCGGAGAAGCCCGTCCACAACGTGCTACCGGCCGTCGCGAGATAGGACACGGCAACCTGGCGCACCGCGCCCTCAAACGGATGATCCCACAAGGCTATCCTTATGTGGTGCGTGTGGTGTCGGATATCCTGGAGTCGAACGGTTCATCATCTATGGCTACCGTTTGTGCAGGTACATTGGCACTGATGGATGCCGGAGTGAACCTCAAAAAACCGGTGAGCGGCATCGCCATGGGATTGATCTCGGAAAACAAAGGACAGAATTTTGCCGTCCTTTCCGATATCTTAGGCGACGAAGATCACTTAGGAGATATGGACTTTAAAGTGTGCGGCACCAAAGACGGTATCACCGCCACACAAATGGACATCAAAGTGGACGGACTCTCCTATGAGATCCTCGAAAAAGCTCTGGCACAGGCCAAAGCCGGTCGTGAACACATCATGGGAAAAATGATGGAGACCCTCTCGGAACCCCGTGCCGACCTGAAACCACATGCTCCGCGGATCGAAGTGATCGAGATACCGAAAGACTTTATCGGCGCTGTCATCGGCCCGGGTGGAAAAATCATCCAGGGAATGCAGGAAGAAACGGGTACCGTCATCACTATCGAAGAGATCGACAACAAAGGACGCGTGGAAATATCTGCCAACAACAAGGCTTCCATCGATGCCGCCATGGCGAAGATCAAAGGTATTGTAGCTATCCCCGAAATCGGAGAGGTATATGAAGCCACTGTTCGTTCCGTAATGCCTTATGGTCTTTTCTGCGAGTTCCTTCCGGGAAAAGACGGACTCCTGCATATCTCCGAAATCGAATGGAGACGGTTGGAGAGAACGGAAGACGCAGGTATCAAGGAAGGTGATAAGATACAGGTGAAACTGATGGATATCGACCCGAGAACCGGTAAATTCAAACTGTCACGTAAAGTATTGCTTCCACGCCCCGAAAGGCCTGAACGCCCCGAAAGAAGCGGCAGCCAGGGTATAGAGTATTAAACAGACAACATATTTATAGTAAAAGCGAGCCTTTTCCGGGTTCGCTTTTTTTTGTGTTTTTCCCAAACATAAATCCTGTTTATTGTTTGTTTATCTTAACTTTATCTTTTATTTTTGTACAAAATAGATAATTTAAAAACAATGAAAAAGAAGATCTACATCTCCGGGAAAAGAAGAAACACAGTCAGGGATCCTGAAGCTGATTATAAGGTTTCTTCCGAAACTAAATTCAGTACAAAGAAAAGAAAAGACAAACAACAAAAACTTTTCGATAAAACATTGACGCCGGAAAACTTCCCAAACAATTGTGTCACACTGGATACTTTTTTTAGTGACTTAGAAGATTATATCCATAAAAATGAAAAAATATAAAATCGCCATAAGTAATGAAGTGTATAGAGATCTAGAGAATATAGGCGATTTTATTCTTTCAAAATACACTCAAAACACAGTTGATAATTACCTTAAAGGTCTATATGAAGACATCTCAACATTGGAATATTTAGCCGGAGTTTTACCTTATTCTGAGTGGAAAACAGTAAAACAAATCAATCCGAAAGGCAAACGACTATTATCGAAAAATAAACACTGAAATATTGTATTCCATATCTCAGGAAATTATGTAATAGTAGATAGGATTTTAGCATCCTCTATGATAAAATGAATTCGGAAACATCCTAACGCAGAACCCCAATATAAAGATTGTTTCGGTCAAAATGAGGTATATTTAGAATCATTCTAATTTTGAAAATTTAAAACTTTATGGGCTTATTTTTTGTACATTTGCAACTTGAATCTTTGATTTTTGAATAAAAACACACTATTAGGAGGTTTTTTGTATAATTCACAATCTGCAAAAACCTACTGAAAAATATGTACAAACAACTATTACTGGGAGCCGAAGCCATTGCGCAGGCAGCGCTGGATGCCGGAATATCCGGGGTATATGCTTATCCGGGCACTCCTTCTACGGAAATTACGGAGTTTATACAACAGTCGGTACAGACCAACGGGATACAGGTACGGTCGGCATGGGCGACGAACGAGAAAACAGCTTTCGAAGCCGCACTGGGAATGTCATACGCAGGAAAACGAAGTCTGACCTGCATGAAGCATGTAGGGTTGAATGTGGCTGCCGACGCATTCATGAATGCGGCCGTTACCGGTATACACGGGGGACTGGTAGTAGCAGTAGCGGATGACCCTTCGATGCACTCGTCGCAAAACGAACAGGATAGCCGTGTATACGGTAAATTCGCCATGATCCCTATACTGGAACCTGCCAACCAGCAGGAAGCCTATGATATGGTACGCTACGGATTCGACCTGTCGGAAAAAACGGAATTACCCGTGATGCTGCGTATCCCTACGCGACTCTCCCACTCACGTGCAGCAATCATGCGCGGAGAAGCGCGGAAACAAAACGGGCTACATCCTTCCGGAGATAAGGGGAAATGGATACTCCTGCCTGCAAACGCCCGGAAAAACTACCAACGCCTGCTCGAAAAACAACAGGAACTGGCAGTTTCCTCGGAATTATCGGATTTTAACCGGATAACGGAAGGGGAAGGTTCCATAGCCGTCATCGCTTTCGGCATTGCTTATAATTACGCGATGGAAGTGATCAAATCGTATAACCTCCATATCCCGGTACTTAAAATATCGCAATACCCTCTACCTGAAAAGAAAATAAAAAAATTTTCAGAGAGATATTCCTCCGTGCTTATTGCCGAAGAAGGGTACCCCATTTACGAAGAATTATTGAAAGGATATTTCGGAAACGGAAAATTCCGTGGACGGCTGGATGGTGCGCTACCCCGTACGGGAGAACTCTCTCCCAACCTGCTGGCTCAAGCGCTGAAAGTGGATACGGGAGAAATAAGAACTGTGCCCGGAATTGTAACGGGACGGCCGCCCATGCTATGCAAAGGCTGTAGCCACAGAGACCTGTTCGACGCCATCAACCGTGTAATGGAAAATTATCCGGAGCATCATGTCTTCGGGGATATCGGGTGTTACACGCTGGGGGCCTTACCACCCTACAGTGCCATCAGCACCTGCGTGGATATGGGTGCGGCCATTACCATGGCAAAAGGCGCTGCCGACGCAGGAATACGACCGGCCTTGTGTGTAATCGGGGATTCTACCTTTACCCATTCGGGAATGACAGGGTTGCTCGATGCGGTGAACGACCGGTCGCCCATGACCGTCATCATATCGGACAACGGCGCTACGGCAATGACAGGAGGGCAGGACTCGGCGGGAACAGGCCGTTTCTATGATATATGTAGAGGAATCGGTGTGGAGGAGGAACACATCCGGTTGGTAGTACCGTTGAAAAAAAACCTCGAAAACAACGTAACAATACTAAAAGAAGAACTCGACTATGAAGGTGTTTCCGTGATCATCGCCCAACGGGAATGTGTACAGACAGCGAAAAAAGGTGGAAAAGTGGGAAAGTGATAAAATGGGAAGGTAGGATAACTTGTCCCGATTCTTCGGGAAGTAGTGAATAATTAAAAAAGAAGTGGAGAAGTCAAGAAGTTTGAAAATCTTGAATCTTGAATTTTGAATTTCCATAGTCTTGGTTTTTGAATCTTGTATCTAAAAAAATATATGCACAAGAATATCATTATTGCAGGTGTCGGAGGCCAGGGGATACTTACCATTGCGTCGATCATCGACCTGGCGGCCATGAACCTGGGACTGAACGTAAAACAAGCTGAGGTACACGGTATGAGCCAGCGCGGTGGCGCGGTGGAATCACACCTGCGTATCTCGTCGGAAGAGATCTTTTCGGATCTGATCCCGCTCGGCAAAGCAGACCTGATCCTGTCGATCGAACCCATGGAGGCACTCCGTTACCTCTCTTTCCTGTCGCCCACGGGCGTTATCGTCACCGCCACCGAACCTTATAAGAATATTCCCGACTATCCGGATGAGGAGAAACTGATGGAGACCATCAGGGAATCGACCGTATATCTTCCTGTAGAAGCCGGATCACTGGCAAAAAAGGCGGGAAGTCCGAAAACTTTTAATGTGGTTATGCTGGGAGCTGCTTCCCCTTATCTGGGGATAAAGGCAAAGGAACTGGAAAAAGCGATCGGGCTGTTTTTTGAGAGAAAAGGAGAAGAAATAATCGATATGAATATAAAAGCGTTCAGACTTGGTAAAGAATATGCGTCGGAATAATATGATTTGGAACCCCGAAAGAGAGTGTGCGGAAAAAGAACAGATGCACGCGCTGCAGAGCAGGCAACTCTCCGCCATGATACAACGGATGTATGACCACGTGCCGTTTTACAGAAACCAACTGAAAGAGAGAGGAATTGAACCGGGTGATATACAAAGCGTGGATCAGTTGAAATCGCTTCCGTTCACCACCAAGGCCGATCTGAGGGAGAATTATCCGTTCGGACTCTTTACCGTACACCAGAATGACGTAGTACGGATACATGCGTCAAGCGGAACAACGGGAAAACCGACGGTGGTAGGTTACACCCAACAGGATATCGATATCTGGGCGGAAGTGGTGGCGCGTAGCCTGACTATGGCAGACATCCACTGCGGGGATACCATTCAGATAGCCTACGGCTATGGTCCCTTCACAGGAGGCCTGGGACTGCACTACGGCGCCGAGAAAGTGGGAGCGACGGTCATTCCTATATCGAGCGGCAATACCAGGAAACAGTTGCAGTTCATGACCGATTTCAATGCCACCATTCTGGCATGTACACCGTCGTACGCAGCGCATTTGGGTGAAAGCATCCTGAAAGAGGGGATCTCACCGAAGGATATCAAACTGCGGGCAGGTGTCTTCGGTGCAGAGCCGTGGTCGAACGAGATGCGCAGGGAGATAGAAAAGTTACTGCACATTAAAGCATACGACATTTACGGTCTGAGCGAAGTGATCGGACCGGGTGTCTCTATGGAGTGCGAGTGCCAGTGTGGGAACCATGTCTTCGAAGATCATTTCATCCCGGAGATCATCCATCCCGAAACACTGGAGGTGCTGCCGGACGGGGAAATGGGTGAACTGGTATTCACCACGGTGAGTAAAGAGGCAATGCCGCTGTTGCGCTATCGGACACGCGACCTTACACGGTTGCACCGGGAGAAATGCGACTGCGGACGAACGCTGGTACGCATGGAAAAATGCCTGGGACGTACCGACGACATGCTGATCATCCGCGGTGTGAACGTCTTTCCCTCGCAAGTGGAATCAGTGCTGATGGAGATGTCCGAAACCTCACCACACTATCAACTGATCGTCCGCAGGGAAAATAATCTCGATACGCTGGAAGTTCTCGTGGAGATCGATGAAAAAAACTGGTCGGACAGCATCCGGGAACTGGAGCAAATCCGACGGCGCATCGACCATAACATCAAAAGCCTGCTGGGGATCAGTACGATCATCAGATTAGTGGAACCCAATAGTATAGAACGTTCCGAAGGAAAAGCAAAACGGATCATCGATCACAGGCAATAAAGGTGTGAGAAACAAATTATAAATGTTTTTGAATTCATTATCAAATCACCAAAATAATCAACAGGATGCATATTCAACAATTATCTGTTTTTCTGGAAGACCGGTCAGGAAGGCTTACCGGGCTAACCCGTATTCTGGCCGAACATGATATAAACATTACTGCGCTCAACCTGGCCGAGACAACCGACTATGGTATTGTGCGCATGGTGGTGGGAAGACCTGCACTGGCAAAGGAAGTACTGGAAAAAGCAGGATTTTCGATCGGACTGACCGATGTGGCCTGCGTGAACATACCCGATGAACCGGGCTCGTTGTACCGGGTCCTGAAAATACTGACCGAGGAGAATATCAATGTAGACTATATGTATGCTTTCTCAAACAGGGATGTAGCCCTGGCAGTGATCCGAACCGCAGATATATCCGGGGTAACGGGGATACTGGAAAAGAGAGGAGTGAAGCTATTGTCACAGCGTGATATTTATCAACTTTGATTAGATTCAAGATTTAAGAGCCAAGATTTAAGAGCCAAGACACAAGATTTGGGATCTGGGATCTGGAATGTCGGATTTGGAATTAAAAACTCCCCAGTCCCCCGGTCTTCCCAGTCTCTCTTTAGTCTCATTGGCACATTATTCATATTAGCACATTCAATCAACTATGACCCGATTCGCAAGCAGTGTCACAAATCTCCGCTCTTCGGAGATACGTGACCTGATGAGCCTCGCTACGGCTCCCGATATAATCTCTTTTGCCGGCGGCATGCCGGGAAATGAGCTGTTCCCACTCGAAACCCTTGACCGGATCTATCAATCCCTCACGGAAAAGGAAAAACAGACGGCGTTACAGTATGGGCCTACCACAGGGCTGCCTTCGTTGCTGGAGTCGTTGTCGGACTACCTCGAAAAAAAGGGATTGCCGGTAAAGAGCAACCGGTTGATGATCACCACCGGCTCACTACAGGCCATACACATCCTCGCAAAGGCATTTATCGACCCTGGGGATCCGGTTTTGGTAGAAAACCCTGGCTTTATCGGAGCACTCTCCGCTTTCCGTGCTTATCAGGCAAACCTGGTCTCCATACCGCTGAAAGAGGACGGGATGGATATCGATCAGCTCAAAAAGAGGCTCGAAACCACCCTACCCGCTCCAAAATTCCTTTACTATACGCCTAATTTCCATAATCCCGCCGGAATCATCTACTCACGGAAGGTGAAACAGGAAATGATGGCTCTGTTAAAAGAAAGGGAAATCCCCGTGATCGAAGATGACGCCTACAGCGAGCTCTATTTTTACGACGAGGATCTGCCGGAGATGCGGCTGATGAAGGCCACGGATCCGGAGGGGATCGATGTATGCTACACCGGGTCGTTCTCCAAGATATTGGGACCGGGATTACGCCTGGGATGGATGCTGGTGCCGGATGAGATCTACCGGAAATGCGAGTTGATTAAACAGTCGATCGATGCCTGTTCACCCAGTATATCACAAATGCTCGCCGATAAATTTATACGGCGGGGAGATGTCTACAATTATACGGCAAACATAAGGGAAGAATATAAAAAGCGCGGACTGGCCATGATCGGGGCGCTGGAGGCATTCCTGCCGGCCTATGTGACTTTCGAAAAGCCACGCGGAGGATTCTATACCTGGCTGCAATTACCCGAAGGTAGCAATGCTACCGCTATCCTGAAAAAAGCGATTGAGAAAGGGGTAGTCTTTGTGACGGGAAAAACTTTCGATCCCGATGGCATTAAGAATGATTGTATGCGGGTATCGTTCTGTAATACTGATGTGGAAACCATCCGGCGAGGTGTTCCACTGATCGCGGAAGCTATTAAAGAAATGTGCGGCCCTTGAGCCGCACACTATATAATTTATAATCAGCCGTTTTTTATCAACCTAAAAACGAGATCAATACACCTGCCGCAACGGCCGACCCGATCACACCGGATACGTTACTGGCCATACAGTACTGCAGGATATGATTCGACTTATCGTATTTCAAGGCCATTTCATTGGCTACGCGCGATGCCATGGGTACGGCACTCAGTCCCGTAGCGCCCACAAGGGGGTTAATCTTTTTCTTCGAGAACATATTGGTAACCTTCACAGCCACAATCCCGCCGGCCACCGACACTGCGAAAGCAAGGAATCCCCCTACGATAATGCCCAGCGTTTGTCCGGAGAGAAATACCTCCGATGTCATGGTAGCTCCTACAGTCAGCCCCAGGAATATGGTCGCTGTGTTCATGATAGGACCGGAAGCAGCCTCCGCAAGACGGCCGGTATTAGCACCGATCTCCTTCACCAGGTTACCGAACAGCAACATACCCAATAACGGTGCTGAAGAAGGTACGAAAACCGCCACGACCACTCCCAGCACGATTGGGAAAATGATCTTTACAATCTTCAGATGCTTGATATCATGCTTGGGTGGATATTGCTTATCCATCTTCTTCATATGAATTTTGAATTCCTTCTCGGTCATCAGTAACTTAGCCACCGCCGGAATGATCACCGGTACCAGCGCCATATAAGAATAGGCGGCAATGGCAATAGGGCCTAACAAATGAGGTGCCAGCTTAATGGTGGTATAGATAGCCGTTGGCCCGTCGGCACCACCGATAATTCCGAGGGAAGCGGCTTCCGGCAGTGTAAAGCCCATAATAACGGCGGCAAGCAATACCGAGAAGATACCGATCTGTGCCGCACCACCGAACAATGCGAGCTTGAGGTTACGCAGCATTGGCCCGAAATCGGTAAGCGCACCCACTCCCATAAAGATGACAGGCGGCAAAATACCGGTCTTGATCAATGCGTAATAGAGGAAATTCATAATACCGTACTCGCCGGCAATATCAAGTAAATTCATATAACTGCCGTCGGCATGTTGCACCAGGGCATTATCTACTATTCCAAGCCCTGCGCCAGGCAGGTTGGCCAATAACACACCAAAACCGATAGGAACAAGCAGAAGCGGTTCATACTCTTTAAAGATACCGAGATATAACAGGACAAATGCGATTACCCACATCAAAATGGTCTCCCACCCTATCATACCGAATCCGGTCATTTCTGTCAAACTGGCAAAGATTTCACTCATTTCTTATACCATTTTAATGAGTACGTCATCTTCGTCTACTGCAGCACCGTTAGCGAAGCAAATCTCTGTCACTTTACCGCTCTCTTCAGCAGCCACGGCATTATAAGTCTTCATCGACTCAATATAACCGATAATATCACCTGCCTGCACAGTATCCCCTACCTTCACCGCAGTTTCCGAAGAATCTTTGGTAAGAAAGAATTTCCCTTCCAGCGGCGAAACCACCTCTTTTACCTGTCCATTAGAAGAGAGTGGTGTCGCATTTACTGCGGTTGGTTGCTTTACAGGGGCGGTTGACTGAACAGCGGGTTGCGGCAGAGACGTTCCATCCCCGTTTCCGGGATAGGATATATTCACTACATACTCTTCATTATCAATATTGACAACCAGTGTTCTGGGTTGGAAACTATTGACATTGGTTGCCTCCGCTCTTGGAGGTACCGGAGCTACCGATGCTTCTTTTTCTGCTTTTTTATCAGCCAATTCGGCTTCGAAAGACTTCTTGGCATCACCCGACTTATAGGCTCTGTATTGTTCCGGATGCATGGCTAATTCAAACAACTCTTCATCGTCCTGTCCAAAATCCCAATTATTTCTCTTCATCTCTGCACGGAACTCATCCAACTGATCAGGATAGAGTGCCTGCGGATCGCCGGTATAGAACTCACGCCCCTGCTGTTTCGCCATCTCCACTATTTCCGGAGCTAGCTCGCCGGGGAGTTTACCCGACTTACCCAGGATCATATCCCAGATATTATCAGCGATCATAGTCCAGCGTTCTTTGCCTTTTTCAAGCTGTAATACGTTCATCAGCGCCAGGTTCTTGACATACTGGCTGAACGGCGTGACAAGCGGTGGATACCCTATCTTGGGCCATACATAAGTTACTTCATCAAACAGTTTGATTAACAAATCGTCCTGCGTGAGTTTCGGCTGTCCGTGCTTCTTCTTCCACTTGTTGAGGGAAGAAAGGTTATTCTCCAGATCGGCCATCAGGCTGCCCATCATACCGCCGGGTAATCCTGGCGCGATCAGCAGTGAATTATTCAACCGGTTTTTTGGGTTGATGTAATAACCGAGAAAATCATCAATATACTTCTGTGTGAGAGAACGCACTTTCATATAAGCTTTCATATTGATCTCCGGTACTTTGAAACCGGCATCCTTAAGCATAGCCTGTACTGCCAGCACGTCAGCATGTCCTGTTCCCCAGGCCAGCGGCTCCATACCCACATCAATATATTCCGCACCGGCATAGGCAGCTTCGAGGATGGAAGCCATCTGAAAACCGGGACCGGCATGGCCGTGGTACTGGATAGGAATATCAGGATGTCTCTCTTTGATTTTTTTGATGATCTTACCGATGCTTGCGGGACGCCCCACGCCAGCCATATCCTTGACACAGATCTCGTCGGCACCCATTCCTATCAGGGTATCAGCCAACTCAGTGTAATATTCTACCGTATGAATGGGCGATACCGTCAGGCTGAGCGCAGCCTGGGCAATCATCCCTGCCTCTTTGGCGAATTTAATGGAATTCTCTAAATTACGGGGATCATTCAGTCCGTCGAATGAACGGGCAATATCGGTTCCCTGTTTCTTCTTCACCCGGAACATCAGCCTGCGCACATCGGCCGGTACCGGGCTCATACGTATTCCATTCAATCCCCGTTCCAGCATATGCGTTTGTATACCCGCATCATTAAAGGGCTGTGTCCATTCACGTACAGCTTTGTTGGGGTTCTCCCCGAACAGCAGGTTGATCTGCTCAAAACCACCGCCGTTTGTCTCCACCCTGGCAAAACAACCCATATCAATAATTGCAGGAGCTACCTCCGTGAGCTGCTCTACAGTGGGAACATATTTACCGGACGATTGCCACATGTCCCTGTACATAAGACTGAATTTTATCTCTCTTCCCATATTAAAAATGTATTTTTTGATTTATTTCTTCCCTATGGATTCCACATTGGCTTTTCCCTGTGTCACCACATCCACGGCTGCCACAATGGCTGCAAGTTTCTTAGAATGAACCCTCTTTCCTGCAGTACCTCCATTTCCGGGCTTACCTGCCGACGGATCTGCCACCGGAATAAAACGATTGGTGAGGCGAATCACCAAATTACCAATCACTACAACCAGCCAAAGAATAATAAAGACAGTAACCATTCCTACCACCAATAGGCCTAATGCCGTATTCAGATTTTCCATATATACCTTTTTTTAACCCAAAAGATGACAACCTAACAAAATTAAATTGAAAGGATTAGGGCAGATTTAACACAAGAATGTAAATTTCGAATTCCAAAAATACGAAAAATATCTGATTTATTGCACAAAAAACTACACTTTGCGCAATTTAAGGATTGTTTAACGTGATTTTAATATCCTCAAGGAGCATACAACCCGGGGTATATGTATGCTACCAAACCGGAGACATTGGCACATTGGTACATTGGCACATTAATTTCAATATTCGTCTTTACTGTGATTGAACTTCATCAGTTTCATCAGTTCTACCACAACAATAGGCACCAGAGAAAGAAGGCCTACATAAAGCCAGTGAGTGCCATCCATCGCCGTTACACCAAAAATTTCCATTACGCCAGGTATCACCAGTACAGCAAATAGGAGTAGAGCCGACAAGAAGATTGCTCCTAGCAATGACTTGTTACTGAATATACTTGTTTGGAAAGAAGAACGTCTGTTGGAATGCAGATTGCGTACATGTAACAATTGCGAAAAACCCAGTACGGCAAAAGCCATAGTCTGTCCTAAAGGTTGACCTCCATCCTTAAAGCCAATAATATAAGCAGCCAATGAGATCAGGCCGATAGTAGCTCCCTGGTAGCCTATTCTCCGGATCATCCCTCTGGTGAAAAATCCCTGTTTGGGATCCCGCGGTTTGCGGGTCATCACATCCTTATCGGCAGGATCCATACTCAATGCCAACGCAGGAAGACTGTCTGTGACCAGATTAATCCATAATATAAGGATAGGGGTTAACGGATTGCCGATATTGGCAATAGAAGCGATAAAGATCAGTAATACCTCTCCCACATTGGCTGACAGCAGAAACTGTATAGCTTTTAGTATATTGTCATAAATACGGCGTCCCTCTTCCACAGCGCTCACGATGGTCGCAAAATTATCGTCCGTCAGGATCACATCGGATGCTTCCTTGGCTACTTCGGTGCCCACCACTCCCATCGATACACCGATATCTGCCTGTTTGAGCGCCGGCGCATCATTCACCCCGTCACCGGTCATCGCCACGATATCATCATGAGATTGCCAGGCTTTCACTATCCTTACCTTGTGTTCAGGAGCTACACGCGCATATACCGAATAGGCCTCTACGTCCCGATAAAGCGTATCATCGTCCATCTCTTCCACATCGGTACCGGTAACGGCTTTATCCCCTTCATTGTAAATCCCTATCTCACCGGCAATAGCGACTGCCGTCACCTTGTGGTCACCGGTGATCATCACGGGACGAATGCCGGCCGTCTTACACTTTTTCACCGCTTCCACCACTTCGGGACGGGCCGGATCGATCATACCGAGCAGCCCCACGAAGATGAGATCCTTCTCAATCGTTTCCGTACTTACTTCATCAGGGAGGGTATCCATATCTTTGTATGCGACGGCAAGTACACGTAATGCCGATTGTGCCATCCGCTGATTTTCCTCTTTGATGGTCTCAATATCTTCTTCGGTAACAGGACGCACCTTTCCGTGGATAAGTATCCGGGTTGAAACCGCAAGCACCTCATCCAGCCCCCCTTTCAGGTTTACGCGGAATTTCCCGTCCGCCATGCGGTTAATGGTCGACATTCTTTTCCTTTCAGAGTCGAACGGTACCTCCTCCACGCGAGGGAAGCGGTTGTCCAGTTCATTTTTATCCATTTTCAGCCCGAGAGCAGCATCCACAATAGCAGTTTCCGTAGGATCCCCGGCAATCTCATGTTCTCCGCCTGACAACATTTTCAGATGTGCATCGGTACAGAGCAAAGATGATTGCAGCAACATCTGCTCATCGCTATCGAGTTCTTCGGGAAGCGGTGGATTGCGGAAATCGATGCGGTTGCCACCCGTCCATCCTTCCACGACGGTCATTTTATTCTGTGTAAGCGTACCGGTTTTATCGGAGCAGATCACCGTGACACTCCCCAATGTCTCTACTGAAGGCAATGTACGCACGATGGCGTTCAACTTCACCAGGCGCTGTACGCCAATAGCCAATACAATAGTGGAGACTATCTGCAATCCTTCAGGGATAGCCGCTACTGCCAGGCTGACAGCCATCATCAGCATCTCTAACCAGTGATTGCCGTACAAGACGCCTATAATAAATATAAAGACACAGATCCCCAGCGCTACATAACCCAACACTTTACCGAGTTGTCCGAGACGTTTACTCATCGGCGTTTCCGTATCCTGCGTATTTTGGAGCATATGGGCTATCTTGCCCACTTCGGTTTCCATTCCGGTACCGACCACCACTCCTTTACCACGTCCGTACGTTACAGTACTGGTAGAAAAAGCCATGTTATCCCGGTCACCCAAAGGAAGTTCTTTCGCCTCCAACACTTCCTCACTCTTCTCTACAGGTACCGACTCACCAGTGAGAGCCGATTCCTGTACTTTCATATTCACCGCCTCTATCAGACGCAAATCGGCAGGGATAATATCGCCTGTATCCAACACCACTATATCGCCGGGCACAATTTCGGTGGATGTGATCTCTGTCACCTGTCCTTCCCGTAACACTTTCGAATGAGGTGAACTCATCTTGTTCAACGCATCCAACGATGATTGTGCCTTTTTCTCCTGTACCGTACCGATCACCGCGTTAATCACCAATATCGCCAATATCACAAAAGCTTCTACCAATCCTTCGCCCTCCATGACGCCGATCACTCCCGACACGACGGCAGCGATAAGTAAAATAACTACCATGATGCTCTTGAATTGTTCAAAGAACATCATCAGGAGTGTTTTCTGTTTTTGGGATTGGAGTTGATTGGGGCCATACCGGGTAAGCCGTTCTTTCACTTCATCTTCCGAAAGTCCTCTATCTGATGAAACTTTTAATTGTTGCAATATCTCTTCAACCGGTTGACTGTAATAGCGATCTTTCATTCTTTAATCTTTTAAATATAAACGTGCGTCTTCATGGCTGGAGTAACCCTCCTGAAACATATGCAGAATAAACAAACGGTAGAAAAAAATGTTTATCCCTTCCCTACTCCTCTTTAGACAATTCACTCCACTATATGTTATATAACATAATTATGGAATCACTGTTTGTCATACGTTTTTTATATATTGCGGCGCTGTTTTGGATAGCATGACTTTGCCGGTATTTATACCACGGCAAAGTCTTTTTTCATACAATTAAAAATTAGGATCAAGAACTAAGACTATAGAAATTCAAGATTAAGATTCAATATTCAAGATTTTCAAACTTCTTGACTTCTTTATTAATTAGTCTTATGGGCATATTAATAACATTATAATATTTTCTAATCATGAAACGAGCAAGAGAACTATTCTCACACGGACACATGATTATTGCGAGTTCAAACAAATTTAGATATTCACTCGCCATGGTATAGCTCAAGTAAACTTGGCTCTGCCCATTTGGCTTAACGCGAATATTCCATACACATCAACAAAAAAAATAAAAAAGCGTATGAAAGTTTACAAAACAAACGAAATCAGGAACATTGCCCTCATTGGCAATGCAGGCTCAGGTAAGACCACTCTCGCAGAAGCCATGCTTTTCGAGTGTGGTCTTATAAAACGACGCGGTACGGTAGACGGAAAAAATACCGTGAGTGACTACTTCCCTGTAGAAAAGGAATATGGATATTCCGTCTTCTCCACTGTTTTTTCATACGAGTGGAAAGAGAAACTGATGAATTTTATCGATTGTCCAGGCTCGGATGATTTTGTGGGAGGAGTTGTTTCAGCCCTCAATGTTACGGATATGGCACTGATGCTGATCGATGCTGCCAACGGGATAGAAGTTGGCACCGTCAATCAGCTCCGCTATGTGGACGACCTGAATAAACCGCTCCTTTTCCTGATGAATCAGATGGACCATGAGAAAGCAGATTACGACAACACCCTTGCAAGCCTGAAAGAACAATATGGTAACAAAGTCGTACCGGTACAATATCCTATTGGCAGCGGCAGTTCTTTCGACGGGATCGTGGATGTATTGAAGCAAAAGCTGTATAAATGGAAACCGGGTGCTACAGCCCCCGACGTATTGGAAATCCCCGATAGTGAGAAGGAAAAAGCGGGAGAATATTATCAGACTTTGTTGGAAGCAGCAGCCGAAAACGATGAAGGTCTGATGGAAAAATATTTCGATCAGGGTTCCCTTACCGAAGAAGAGATGCGAGACGGTATCCACAAGGGAATGATCAGCCGCAGCCTCTTCCCGCTCTTCTGTGCGTCAGCAGAAAAAAATATGGCTGTGCACCGTATCATGAACTTCCTGAGTATGGTGGCGCCCTCTCCGCTTGATGTCCCTACCCCTCTTAACAGCGAAGGGGAAGAAGTGAAACCCGATGCATCAGCCCCCACAAGTTTGTTTTTCTTTAAAACAACGGTCGAGCCCCATATCGGGGAAGTTTCCTATTTTAAGGTAATGTCAGGCTCGGTGAAAGAAGGCGACGATCTCGTCAATGCTAACCGCGGTTCAAAAGAACGCCTCGTACAGCTTTATACCGTGGCCGGACAGATCCGCAACAAAGCGGAAGAGTTACAGGCTGGCAGTATCGGCGCAGCGGTAAAACTGAAAGACGTGCGTACAGGAAATACACTCAACTCAAAAGATACCGAGAACAAGTTTGACTTCATCCGTTATCCGGAACCCCGTTACCGCCGGGCGATCAAGGCTGTCAACGAGTCGAACTCCGAAAAGCTGAGCGAAGCCCTCACCCGCATGAAAGAGGAAGATCCCACTTGGTTGGTGGAAAACTCCAAGGAGCTGAAACAGACTATTGTCTCCGGACAAGGCGAATTCCACCTGAGAACATTGAAATGGCGGTTGGAAAACAACGATAAGATCGAGATTGAATTCCTGGAGCCCAAGATCCCTTACCGCGAAACCATTACGAAGTCGGCGCGTGCCGATTACCGCCACAAAAAACAGTCGGGAGGTGCCGGCCAGTTCGGTGAGGTGCATCTTATTGTAGAGCCTTATACCGAAGGGATGGCTGTGCCGGAAGTTTATCGTTTTAACGGGCAGGAATACAAAGTACAGAACCGCGATACACAGGAGATCAACCTGGATTGGGGCGGCAAACTGGTATTTGTGAACAGTATCGTGGGTGGAGCCATTGACGCCCGCTTCCTGCCTGCTATCCTGAAAGGGATCATGGCCCGTATGGAGCAGGGGCCCCTTACCGGATCGTATGCCCGCGACGTACGCGTGATTGTGTACGACGGCAAGATGCACCCTGTGGATTCCAATGAAATCTCTTTTATGCTCGCAGGACGCAATGCGTTCAGTACCGCCTTCAAAAATGCAGGGCCCAAGATCCTCGAACCTGTCTATGATGTAACGGTATCCGTACCGGGTGAATATATGGGCGATGTGATGAGTGACCTGCAGGGACGCCGTGCCATGATCATGGGTATGGAAAGTGAAAAAGGATTCGAAAAACTGAAGGCGAAAGTGCCCCTGAAAGAAATGAGTTCCTACTCCACATCGCTGAGTTCCATCTCCGGTGGAAGGGCTTCTTTTTCCATGAAATTCTCGAGCTATGAACTGGTTCCTTCCGATGTACAGGAAAAACTGTTGAAAGCGTATGAGGCACAGGAAAAGGAAGAGTAACAATAACCACACACTACTTCAACATCAGGGGCGACCGTTTGGCCGCCCCTGTTTGATTATTCTCCCAATGTACCCGAAAATCGTTCTATATATTCACTCGGACGCATATTGAATTCCTTCTTGAAGCAGGAACTGAAATACTTAGGATCGTTGAACCCCACAGCATAAGCCAGATCCGATATCCGGATATTCCGGTTTTGATCCATGATCCGGCAGGCCGCTTTTAACCTGATATTCGTGATAAATGCCGAAGTATTCAATCCTGTAAGGGTTTTCAGCTTATTATACAGCGTGGACTTGCTTACGTTCATCTCTTCCGAGAACTGTTGCTGGTCAAATTCCGTATTATCTAAATGCCGGTTTACGCAATCGATCGCTTTTCGTATGAATTCTTCGTCGAGATTGGTGAATTCCAGGTCTTTCAATTCAAATACCAGCTGGTTTTTAAAATCCCGTGCTATGCGTTCCCGGCTTTTTAAGAGATTTTTGATACGCGCATGCAGTACGTTCAGGTTAAAAGGCTTACTGATAAATGCATCGGCTCCCGACTCATAGGCATCGGCTCGGTCTTTCTCATCGGTTTTGGCCGTCAGTAAGATAATAGGAATATGACTATATTCAATATTGTTCTTCAGCGATCTGCACAGTTCCACGCCATCCATTTCCGGCATCATAATATCCGAAACAATAATATCTATTTTTTCATGTTCGAGAATAAGCATCGCCTCTTTTCCGTTTGTAGCAGTCAATACATGATAATCCCTGTTTAACAACCGATGAATAAGCTGCAATATCTCCGCATTGTCTTCCACAACCAATATGGATGATGTTTTTTGTTTTTTCGTCGTAGGTACGTTTTCTTCTGCTATCGCAGGGGCTTCAACGATTGTCGGCTCCCGGACGGTTTCAAATTTATTCGTATCGATTTCTGAATCCTCGAAACAGGAGACATCGATGGGAAGAATGACCGTGAATTCAGTCCCTTTACCGATCTCGCTTTCCACCTGTATCGTCCCGTGATAGAGGTTGACAAGGTCTTTTACCAGTGATAATCCGATGCCGGTACCAGTAGTTTTGTGCCGACGGTAATTTCCCTCGTAGAACCGTTTGAATAATGTTTGCTGGTCTTCTTTCGAGATTCCCGCTCCATCATCTTTTACCGATACCAGGATATGGTCTTTTTCTTCATCCCGGTATGATAGCGTTACCCGTATGGAGCCCCCTTCCGAAACATATTTGGCAGCATTTGAGACCAGATTGTAGAGAATCTTGTCCAATTTGTCAATATCAAACAATCCCTGGATATTTTCCGGATCACTCACGTAGGAAAAATGAAGTTTCTTTTTCCTGATCAGCGGATAAAACGACTCGATAGCGTTCCTTATAAATTCGGAGATATTACCGTATGCAACGCGCAATCGCAAATTCCCTGACTCGGCTTTCCTGAATTCCAGGATTTGTTGCAACAACCGGGACAACCGGTTGATATTCTGCCCCATAGTCGCATACAGGTCGTCATTCCGGGGTGATATTTGTTGCAATTCGTCCACTGTAGCCGAAATAATGGTGAGCGGTGTCAGGAATTCATGCGTGATATTCGTGAAAAACTGTAGTTTGGCATGGTTGAGTTCTTCTGCTTTTTCCTGTTCTATCTCTTTATACCGTAATTGATTACGAAGATGTATGCGATTCAGGATATTCCGGTAGATCGCATAACCGATCAGCACGAAAGTACAAAAATAGATGACAAAAGCCCACCATGAAAGCCAGAACGGGGGCAGCACATTGATTCGCATCTCTTTAATCTCATCGTTCCACACGCCATTCTGCGTAGTCGCCCTCAATTGAAAAACATACTGTCCCGGCGAAAGATTATTGTAATAAGCCACATTTTGTTTCGAATCGGCATATGTCCAGTCCGGATCAAACCCGGCCAGTTTATAGGCATATCTGTTCAGTTCGGGATTTTTGTAATTGAGGGTCGCAAAATGGATACTGAAATTGTTATACTTATGCGGAATCGTGATCCGATCAGAGAAAGAAGGGACTTTTTCAGATATTTTGCCGGTTATTTCCTTATCCAGGTTATAGAAAGAGGTGTTCAATACCCTTATATCGGTTATATAAAACGGTGTCGGATTGATCTCTACCTCTATATTATCGGGATTGAACCTTACCAATCCTTTATACCCCCCAAAAAACAACTCTCCGTTATGATTACAGGATGATTTCGATATGAAAAAGTTATCGCATAACCCATCGGCTGTAGTATAAACCCGATAGCTTGTCAGTTCGGCTGTTTCATTGAACGAGAGCCTGGCAAGTCCGTTGCTTGTACCGATCCACAGATTTCCCTGCCGGTCTTCCCTGATGGAACTAATCAGGGTTCCCAGAATAGAGAATTGGGGCGATTTGTCGATAAACGAGTCCGACACTTTGTCGTACAGGTACAACCTTCCGTTTTCGGCTCCCGCCCATAAACGTCCGAAGGTATCATAATGCAGCACATTGATGGTGTGAGCGGATATCTTTCCATTTTCAGCAGTATAGTTCCTGAAAGTGAGTCCTTCTTTACGCCAGGGATCACCTTCCACCGATATTATACCATTACCGATCGTTGCAACCCATATTCTGCCGGTATCGTCTTCCGCGATATCGATCATACTTGACGGCTCCAGGCGCTTACCATCGATAATGATCTCATCGAAAGTAACTCCTGTATTATCGCTGAGCCAGACACCCAGCCCATATTGCGTTCCAAGCCAGCAATTCTGCTGTCGGTCGATGTAAATGCTCCGTATACGATTATCACTGATGAAACTGCAATTCTCTTCAGTATACGTTTTGACAGGTTTTCCTTTTTCATATACCCATAACCCGCCTCCATACGTACCGAAAAGTATTTCGCCGGTATTACGCTGCTTGATATCATACGTTGTAATTTGACCCATTCCGTTGAATTCAGGCAAGGCCAGTTGCGAGATAGTCTTTCCCGATTTTTTATCATGCAGGACAACTCCGTATGTACCTACACCCATCCACATATTATCATCATTATCTAAAAAAACCGACCGTATCGCTCCGGTAGGTATCTCCGGAAGATCTACACCAAAAAAATTGAATTTCGACTTTTCCGTATTTATAAACAAGACACCTCCGCCGATAGTACCGATCCAGATATTTTCCTTGTTATCCCGGATAATGGAATTGACCTCGTTGGAGGGAAGCTTATTGGTCTTATGAGTTGTACTCCAATTGATAAATCCGGAAGGGTTATCATATTCCAGCATACTAAGGCCGCTACGGGTACCTATCCATAAGGTATTCGTGTGGATATCTTCGCAGATATCATAGACAAGGTTATCCGACAAACTCTCCGGGTCGTTGGTATCGTGCCGGTATGTCTTCAACCGGAGGTTCCCCATATCACGGGGATTTTCAAGCAGATGAAGACCTTCACCCCATGTTCCTATCCAGATATTTTTCCTACCGTCTTCATAAATCGCATGCGCCGAGTTGCGCTGATTCAGTTGCGGATAAGCGTAAAAGATATTTTTAGAGGGAGAATACCGGTATAATCCGCTATTCCACGTGCCGATCCATATTTCACCGGAGGTATCTTCAATAATAGATTTAACCGAACCGGTTATGGTAATATCGCCAATTCTTTGCAGGCTATGGTGGGTAAAGGTATTCTCCCGGGGATCATATCGGAATAGTCCGTCATCCAACCCGATCCAGACCTCATTATTTTGGGTTACGAGAATACAGGAGACCACCTTGTTGCTTGTATTCCGGATCTCAACCGGCTCAAACGTCCCCGACCTCTTATCGAACCGGTTCATCCCGTTATACGTACCAACCCAAAGATTTCCGTGGTCATCATCTGCAAGACAATAAATATTATTGCTCGTCAGTACAGGCGATTTAAGGTGGTTGGAGCTATAGACCGTTATCTGGTATCCGTCGTACCTGCACAGTCCGTTTCTCGTGGCAAACCACATAAATCCCTCCCGGTCCTGGTATACTTTCTGTATTTCATTGGTGGGAAAACCATCCGTCGTACTCAGGATATTAAAATCCAACCCAACGCTGCTCTGTTGAGAATACATAAAATCTGTACAGCCGAACAGTAAAATGAAAACGGCGTAAAGTAATGTTAAATGACCGGGTAGAATATCTGGTGACAACTTCTTCATCAAAATCAGATTTTTCACAAAAATAGCGAAAGTCGAATGCAGAGCCAAGTTTACTTGAGCTATGCTGAGGCGCATCTTATATTCTACAAAAATAAGAAAACTCAACTTGGTTCAGAAAGAATTTATGTGAAAAGATAACTTATCAGGAAAAGGAGCCTACCAATAAACTTAGCTAATTATTAAAGGATTAGCGGTAAAACGCTATGTTAAAATAGAGTTGTCTTCATATTTTTCCACCTTTTTGAGTGATAATTAGAGTTGATTTATACCCCGCCGGTCTACCTTTGCCCACTGTGAGTCTTAAATAATATTTTAATATAATTAAATGAAATTTGCCTATGAATAAAAAGCCTGAGATCTTTAAAAAAATTTGATTTTATAGAGAGATATTGATTTTATTGTAAAGATCAACCTTGAAAGCTTAAAAAGTTCAAAAACCTACTAGACATTATATTGATTTAAGAGTAAAATGCCGATGATCAGGCATCTAAAAACCTTATTCATATAAACTCCAATGTAATATCATTACTAAATTATTAATCTATGTACAAACTAAAAACATTTATTACATGTATCGCCTTATGCTTATGCAGCATGACGGTGTTTGCACAAACCAGCGTAACCGGTAATGTTTCCGACCTGAATGGCGAAGCAGTTATTGGTGCGAGTATACTGGAGAAAGGCACTACCAATGGTACCATAACTGATATCGATGGTAATTTTACCCTGAACGTATCTCCGGGAGCCACCCTTCAGATCAGCTATATCGGTTATATAACACAGGAAGTACCTGTAACCGGCCGGTCATTGGCCATTATCCTTGAAGAAGACACCCAAACCCTCGATGAAGTGGTAGTTGTAGGTTACGGTACGCAGAAGCGTTCGGACATTACCGGTTCGGTTACCTCAGTGCCAAAAGAACGCTTGAGCAACTTGCCCGTGCAAAACATTGCGCAGTCCATCCAGGGTGTGGCTGCCGGTGTGAACATCACCCAGACTTCATCCGTGCCGGGTGATGCCGCAAGTATCGTTACCCGCGGTAGAAGTTCGGTAAACTTGAGCAATTCCCCGCTGATTGTGGTGGATGGTGTAGCCATGTCGGTGGATGCCTCGCTTAACGATGTCAATCCCAACGATATTGAATCTATCGAGATTCTGAAGGATGCTTCCTCTGTTGCTATCTATGGTGTGCAGGGTGCCAACGGTGTAATCCTTATCACTACCAAGCGTGGGGCTTCTGCCAAACCGACCGTCCGCTACGGCGGTTGGGTCGGGTTCTCCGAAATTGCCCACGTGCTTGAACCGGGTTCGACCGACCAGTTGCTTGAACGTTATGCCGAATATGCGCGTATCCAGAATAAACCGTTAAACCCCGATTACGGTGGTGTGCAGTATGCTTACGAGGTGGATAACTTCAAGGCAGGTAAGACAATTGACTGGATCGACGAAGTAACCCAGCAGGGTATCATCCAGAACCATAACCTGAGTATAAGCGGAGGCGACGAAGCAGCCAGATACTATGTAGCCGGTGACTTTATGGATCAGCAAGGTGTTGTGAAAGGTTATAACTACAAGCGTTATGCCGTCCGCAGCAACATCGACGTGAAGCCCACGAAATACGTCACCATCGGCTCAAGTCTTTCCATTACGGCTCACAACCGCGACGGCGGCCGTGCCAATTTGCTGAATGCCGCCGCCATGTCTCCCTATGCCAGGATGTATGAAGACGACGGCGTGACCTACACCCACTATCCTATGTATTCAGAAACATTGTGGGCAAACCCGTTGCTGAATACTACATTGAACCCCGAACGCCGTTCGTTCAACATCTCCATCAACGGTTATGGCGAAATAGACTTTGGTAATCTGCTGAAACCGCTTGCCGGCCTGAAGTATCGTTTGAACGGTGGTTATACCTATATACCTACCCGCAACAATTATTATGAGGGTAAATCCGTCTACAACGAAAACGGCTATGGATACATCTACAACTCCGAATCGCAGTATTACCTGATTGAGAACATCCTTTCTTATGCGAAGGACATTCAGCGGCATCACTTCGACTTTACCGGACTGTTTTCGGCCTCGAGCAAGTATTGGCAGGAAGCTTATGCCTACTCCCGCATGTTCCCGAATGACAACCTCGGCTGGGGCAACCTGGAGACCGGTTCCACGCAATCTGTCTCATCCGAGGCCGACCTGCGTCGTCTTCAATCCCTTATGGGTCGCCTTAATTACAACTACGACAGCCGCTACCTGTTTACCGCGACAGTCCGTCGCGACGCTTCTTCCGTATTTGGAGACGATACCAAGTGGGGAAATTTCCCCTCCTTCGCTATCGGTTGGAATGTAACCCGGGAAGAGTTTGCCCAACCCATCACCCACGTGCTCAACAGTTTGAAACTCCGTACTTCCTACGGATATTCCGGTAATGCTTCGCTGCCTGTTTACAGCTCGTTCTTCAAGTTGACATCGAACACTTTGGCTATGGATGGCAGTACTACCACTACCATGAAGGTAGGCACACGTATGGGTAACTCCAGTATCCAGTGGGAGCGCACCAAGTCGATCAACATCGCTGCCGACTTCGGTCTCTGGAGCAACCGCCTCAATGGTACCATCGAGTGGTACGACCGTACGACCGATGGTGTATTGCTGCTTCAAAGCCTGAACACCATTTCCGGTTTTGCCGATGTATGGGACAATATTGGTGTGCTGAACAATAAAGGGATAGAACTTACCCTGAACTCCACCAATATTGATACGAAAGACTTCCGTTGGAACACCACACTTGTGTTCGCAAAGAATACCAGCAAGTGGGTGGATGTATATGGAAACGGCAAGAGTGATCTTGGTAACCGCTGGTTTATCGGGAAACCGTACGGTGTGATTTATGACTATACGAAGGTCGGTATATGGCAGGAAGATGAGATTGGCAAACCTGTCGCCGAAGGCGGCAACATCGGTTGGGATGATTCAGCTGTCGCCGGCGACCTGAAACTCGCTGATATCGGCAGTCCCGATGCAGACGGCGACGGTCTTCCCGAAGACGGGCCCGACGGCAAGATCGATGATAACGACAGGCGGGTTCTTGGCACAACCCAACCCAAATGGACAGGAGGTCTGACAAACACATTTACCTACAAGAACTTTTCATTGAGCGTCTTCATCCAGACTGTCCAGGGTGTCATGAGCAACAATGGTGTGCTTGCCACGGCTTCCGATGAGCTTGGCCGTCGCAACGGCCCGGCTGAGGTCGGTTTCTGGACACCGGAGAACAAAAGCAATGAATGGCGTTCGCTGGGGAACCACTCCAACTCACACGGTTACGGATTCCCGAGCGATGCCAGCTACACCCGTATCAAGGATGTCACGTTGAGTTACCGTTTGCCGAAGTCCCTGTTGAATAAGGCCGGTTTAGGCGATGTGCAGTTCTATGTAAGCGGGCGCAATCTCTATACGTTTACCAACTGGATCGGTTGGGATCCGGAAGCCAGATATATCACGCGTGGATCGACGAATTGGGACGTGAATTACCCTGTTACGCGCGACATCGTATTTGGCCTTAATGTCACTTTCTAAAGTATTAACCTGATAAAAATGATGTAAAATGAGAAATAAATTATTCATCTTTTCATTGGTTGCCCTGGGCATGACCCTCTTTTCATGTGGCAGCGACTATTTGAAAGAAGATCCGTATAGTTTTGATGCCACCGGTGCGACAGACAATGCCACCGTGGATGCACAGTTGGCGGGCTTGCACCGCATCGTTGCCGAAATCGGCGGTTATTCAAGCAATCAGGGTTATTGGGGCATCTGGCAGATAGGTACTGACGTTTGTTCCGCCGGCGCAACGCAAGGCGTAGAGAATCCATTCTACCAGTATGCCGACCTGAATTCCGAAAATGCGGGTGTTTCCTATCTTTGGGGCAAGCTGTATGAGTTCATTAACAATGCCAACCTGATTATTGAGGCTGTTGATGAAGTGAATCCGGCTGCAAGTGCTGAAGCACGCTTCTTCCGTGCGTATGCCTACGACCAGCTGGTCACCCTTTGGGGTGATGTGCCCCTGTTGAGCGCTCCGGTATCTGTGCCGACATTCAACTTCACCCGCCAGCCGATTGCCGAAGTGGATGCCCTCATCGACGAAGACATCACCTATGCGGTTGCCAATTTGCCTGAAGTGGGCGCCGCGGCCAAGCCAAGCCGTTGCAACAAAGACATGGCGCGTCATTTGGGCGCCCAGGCATATCTGCGCATGGGCATGCGCGACAACAGCTACTATGCCAAGGCGGAACAGATGGCTACCCAGATTATTGACGGCGGCAAGTACAAGCTGATTGAAGCCCGGTACGGCAAGTACCTTGGGGAAGGCGGCGATTATTACCGCGACATGTTCCGTTTCGGGAACCAGCGCCGTTCGGAGGGTAATACCGAAGCCATCTGGACATTTGAGATGGAATATAATGTCAATGTTACGGGCGGGACTATCGACAATCCGCAACAGCGCCGCGTGTGGCAACCCGCACTGCATAAGATTGATATCGGTTATGCCAACTGCGATTCCCTCGGAGGCCGCGGCAACGGACGCCTGCGCCTGAGCAACTTCATGAAGTATTATGCGTGGAGCGGGTTGCAGGGCGACATCCGCAATTCCAACTTCAACATCCGCCGGACAGTTTATTATAACAAACCGGGCTTTACCGGCGCAGATATTGATGTGGATGCCAATGGTTGGCGGGTAGCTTCAGGAACCGGTGTAAGGAAAGTACATGTTGAGTTGGGTGATCCCATCATCTTATACGCTACTGACAGTATAGAAACGATGTACACCTATTGTACCAAGTGGGGCGGTTATGACCCGACGGATGACTTCGGTTATGCTGTCGTAAAAGACTGGCCGATGATGCGTCTGGGCGAAACCTACCTGCTGCGTGCGGAAGCCCGCTTCCGTCAGGGCAACACTGCCGGTGCTGCCGACGATATCAACGTATTGCGCGACCGCGCATTCAAGGAGTACCGTCAGCTTGTACCCGATGCAGGTAAAGTATCAGCTTCGGATATCAATATGGACTTTATATTGGATGAACGCGCCCGCGAACTGATCGGTGAGGAGAATCGCCGTATGACATTGCACCGTACAGGCATGTTGGCTTCACGTATTCCTTTGAACGATGACCTTTATAAACCCATCACCGGTTTTGATGCAAACAAGCATACGCTGCTGCCGATTCCTCTCTCAGAGATCCAGCGTAACAAGGAGGCTGAACTGAAACAGAATCCGGGTTACTAAAAAGACAAAGTTCTGCATAGACGTTTTTGACAAGTTTCAAGGATAGCGGAAGCGGGGCTTGCTTCGGGTTTGGGGCATTGCCCCGCTTCTTTTATTCTTTGCCATCAGTATTGAAAGGTATTATTGATCGATATTGCACCCTTTCTGAAACATTTATAGGGGGTATTTCCTTAAAATAAAATCCTAATGAATAAATCATTAAACACCTAAATATCGACACGATACAATTCTATTGGAATTTATTCAACAATGATTAGGTAAAATCATTTAGTTGAAGTTTATTTGCATCGCTGATAAATCATTTTAATCGTATTATGAAAAAGTGAACGATTTTTGGCAGGGAAATTCTTTCCCCAAAGACCATGCTATAAGATACTGATAACACCCAAGGTTGCTACGGGAGTGGCGGTAAACGATACCCCTAACGGAAAGTTCGAGTGCCTGAGGATCAATTTCATATATATTTGGCTGCCGATGAGATAGACTACATGCAGAATTCGGCTTCAAGAATGATTTTGAATGATAATTAAACGTTTTTGAGTGATAAAATAACCCGATATTGAGAGATAAATGAGATATTTGCACTTTATTTTAACAAACAAACTCTCTGAATTATGAACTACAAGTTTTACGATTTGTCTGTAATGGTATTCTTCTCGGTAATAATTGTCTGCTTTACTGCATGTGCTCCGAATCAGGATAATAATAAAACACATGAAAAAACAGATGTAAAAGAAGTGATTGATATCATTACCAAAGTAAACAACTACTGGCAGGCCAATCACCCGGAACACGGCAATGCATTCTGGCACAGAGCGGCCTATCATACCGGCAATATGGCTGCTTATGAAGTGACCGGAAAAGAGGCGTACAGGGTATATTCCGAAGCCTGGGCAGAACACAACGAATGGAAAGGAGCCAAATCAGACAATAAGGAGAACTGGAAGTATTCATATGGGGAGTCTGACGATTTTGTGCTTTTCGGAGATTGGCAGATCTGTTTCCATGTATATGTTGACCTGTATAATCTGGATGAAACAAAAGACGAAAGAAAGATTGCACGTGCAAAAGAGGTAATGGAGTACCAGATGGCCACACAGCAGAATGATTACTGGTGGTGGGCCGACGGGTTGTATATGGTGATGCCCGTGATGACCAAACTACATAATATAACAGGAAATAAGCTGTACCTGGAAAAACTCTATGAATATTTCTCCTTTGCAAAAGAACTGATGTACGACGAGGAAAGCAATTTGTTTTACAGGGACGCCAAATATATCTATCCTGCTCACAAGACAAACAACGGGAAGAAGGACTTCTGGGCGCGTGGCAACGGATGGGTATTTGCCGGACTGGCTAAAGTGTTGCAGGATCTGCCTGAAAACGATCCTCACAGGGATGAATATATAAGCATATATCGTGATATGGCGAAAGCGCTTGCCGGTTGCCAGCAGGATGAGGGATTCTGGACAAGAAGCCTGTTAGATGCCAACCATGCTTCGGGATACGAAACCAGTGGAACTGCATTCTTCCTTTATGGCTATTTATGGGGAATAAACAATGGTTTCTTTGATAGAAATGAATATGACCCTGTGGTGGAGAAAGCATGGAATTACCTGGCCGATATCGCGTTGCAGGATAACGGTAAAGTAGGCTATGTACAACCTATCGGTGAACGGGCCGATCAACATACTATAAACGCGGAAACCACTGCCGATTTCGGTGTAGGTGCTTTCCTGCTGGCTGCCTCTGAGATGGTGAAACATTTGAAGTAAGAATCATATGAAACGAGCATTATTATTTATAGTATCCTCTCTGTTAATAATTATATCACTTTATTCCGCGGAAACTGTGAATGATTCACCCGTTGCATCGGCAGAGAGTGATCGTGCATACTGGACCGCGTTAGCATACAGGATCGCCGCGCCTGTACTTGAAAATATGAGTAAAGGCGAATTGAAAAAGAATATGCAGGTGGAAGTCAGTCCCACATGGGATGGACGAGATAAAGACGTTACCTATATGGAATGTTTCGGAAGGCTGATGTCGGGTATAGCGCCCTGGCTTAGCCTGCCGGATGATAATACAGCTGAAGGGATACAAAGGAAACAACTCCGGGAATGGGCATTGAAGAGTTACGCGCATGCGGTCGATCCTGAAAGCCCCGACTACCTGTTATGGAGAAATGAAGGGCAGCCGTTGGTGGATGCCGCTTATATCGCCAGTAGTTTTCTGCGTGCCCCCGAACAGTTATGGGAACCTCTTGACGAGGTAACCAAAGAGCGGTATATCAAGGAATTCCAGCAACTCCGCCGTATCGATCCCCCTTACACCAACTGGCTCTTGTTCTCGGCAATGGTCGAAACTTTCCTGATGGAAGCAGGAGCGCAATACGATATGTACCGCATACACAGTGCTATCAGGAAGATCGATGAATGGTACGTGGGCGACGGATGGTATTCCGACGGAGAGCATTTCGCTTTCGACTACTATAACAGCTATGTGATACAACCGATGTATGTGCAGGTTCTTCAGGTACTTGTAGACAGAAAAATACCGTTGAGGGACAAAAACCCGGAATCAGTTCGGAAGGATCTGGATATCGCGAAAAAACGGATGCAACGCTTCGGAATTATATTGGAGCGCTTTATTTCTCCCGAAGGAACCTTTCCGTTGTTCGGACGTTCCATGACCTACCGCCTGGGTGTATTCCAACCTCTATCCATGCTCTCATGGAAGGAACTTCTACCGGAAGAACTGGCCGAAGGGCAGGTCAGAAGTGCACTCACTGCTGTCATGAAACGGATGTTCATGAACGAAGGTAATTTCAATGAAGGAGGATTCCTGCAACTAGGATTTGCCGGCCACCAACCCAATCTTGCCGACTGGTATACCAACAACGGTAGCATGTATCTCACCTCGGAAGTGTTTCTACCACTGGGATTACCTGCGGATCATTCATTCTGGACCTCTGCCGCGGAAGACTGGACAACAAAAAAAGCATGGCACGGGAATTCCTTTCCCAAAGACCATGCTATAAGATACTAATAAGGTTATCTCAACACCTTACAGATCGTTTACGCTAATAGTGTAGCTGTAGGAATATTCCTTATCCATGAACCGGTATTGGTCTAACGGTTTTGCTCCCCACGACTGCAACCCACCTACACCTCGCTGGAACAGGTCTACGCACAGTACAACTTCGTGACGGGGTAATACATCCGACCAGTGCTGTTGTTTCTTGGTCATGCCCGGATCAAGGTCTTCAGGACGGTTGTTCGTGGCACTTACCGATAACGGCTGCGCACCATCGATTCTGACACCTTTACCCTCTTTATTTTTCAAAGTGAGCCAACGTACATCGGTTTTATTTCCTGTTTCCTGAGGGCGATAATAGGGAAAAGCCTGTTTCTCTACCTTTCCGCTCCAGATACCCATAAATGTATCGTGTTTCCGGTCCACATAGTTTTCACGAGGGCCACGGCCGTACCATGTGAAATCGTTGTAATCTTTGGGTAGGGTCATTACCATGCCAAATCGCAGCATTTCAGGCAGGTCATCGGACAATGCGTTGTAATGAGCGGCAGTGGTGAGGCTACCGTCTTTATTTACCGTGTAGGTGATGTCCACTTTGGCTTCAATACCTTTCAGCTTGACTTCATAATTTGCGTTGAATCCTTCTGATGTCTCTTTGGAACCTTTGTAACTGTATATGGTGTTGTGTCCGGCCGATTCCCAGATACGGGTACTATACTGCATCCATTCTCCGAATTCGTTGTCGGTAAGCGCTCTCCAGAAATTAAGACGGGGCAGTTCTCTGAACACATCCTGTCCTTTATTTTTCATACTTAACAAACCACGTCCGTCCTTTGATGAAAATTCATAAGACAGATTACCTGCTTTGACTATGATCTTATCGTCTTGCTTTTCAACGGCAATTTGTCCGTTTACATTTCCGGCAACGAAATAATTGTTGGGGTTAAGTGCAAATTCCTCTTTGGCTACTTCAAATCCGGAAGGAATTAATTCGGTGGCCTGATTGCTGTAAGCATATACCTGGAGAAAATACTCTACGCCTGCTTCTTCAGCCAGAGCGGGCAAATTCAAATGAACGTCTTTTCGGCTATCCGCCGGAACAGATGTGGTAAACGTGCCTTCTTTGAATTCTTCTCCATTTTTCAGGAGTACCCATTTGAAACTGTATTTTTCGGAGGTTAGGTCTGTGAATTTGAAATCATTAATTACGGTAATAATTCCTTTATTCAGATCCTTTGCTTCAAACAGGATATCCTGATATACCTTCTTAACGATATAGGTATGTGGTATATAATTCTGGTCGGGACTAATGATACCGTCCATGCAGAAGTTATCATTGTTCATTTTGTTATAGGCTTTCAGGTCGCCACCATATGCCCAGTAGAAACGTCCCTGCTCATCGTGGGTAGGATATCCATGGTTGTACCATTCCCAGATGAATCCGCCCTGCATATTCTTACTGGAGCGCATCAGGTCCCAGTATTCCTGAAAATTCCCCATACTGTTACCCATGGCATGGGCATATTCGCACATGATATAAGGTTTTCCGAGGTCTTTGGCTGCATCGCGTTTCATGTTTTCCCATGATGGGTACATGTGGCAGATAACATCTGTGTTCCTGTCCCTCTGATAGGCTTGTTCATATTGCACGGGACGGCTGTTGTCACGTGCTTTGGCCCAGTCGTACATATCGAAAAAGGCTTTTCCGTTGCTGGCTTCATTACCCAATGACCAGAAGATGACCGACGCATGATTTTTGTCACGTTCCACAAGCCGGATAATGCGGTCCATATGTTGTCCATGCCATTCGGGGAAGTTCGAAACATTGTCGGGACCGTAACCGAGTCCGTGCGATTCCAGATTGGCTTCATCGACAAGGTAGATGCCATATTCATCACACAGTTTATACCACAAGGGTTGTTGCGGATAATGCGATGTACGGACGGCGTTTATATTGAGTTCCTTCATCAGTTGCAGGTTACGCATCATTTCCTTACGTGTTACCACCTGACCCGTATGGGTATTGAATTCGTGGAGATTCACCCCTTTGAAGAAAACTTTCTTTCCGTTTACAAACAGTTGTCCGTCTGTTATTTCAATTTTACGGAATCCTATTTTGTGCGATGTGGATTCGACAATCCTACCGTTACCGTCTTTCAATGTGATAAGCATTGTATAGAGGTTTGGGGTTTCAGCCGTCCATTTCAACGGATTGGAGACATTCCCTGAAACAGTAATATCAGCGGTTCCATTCGCAGGAATACCCGATTTTTGATTACGGGAAAATATTTTTTTGCCCGATTTGTCTAATAACGAAACTTCTACCGAGTTATTTTGGAGGTTATCGGTATAGTTCTTCAATGTAATATCCACACTGAAAATGCCGTTTTTATAATTTTTATCCAGGTCGGGATGGGCAAAGAAGTCAAAAATACGGGTTTGCGCCGTGCTGTAAAGGTAAACGTTGCGGTTTATTCCCCCAAGCCTCCACATATCCTGGTCCTCGAGATAGGAGCCGTCGCTGAATTTGTGTACCTGGCAAGCCAATGTGTTTTTACCTTTTCTCACGTAATCTGTGATATCGAATTCAGCCGGACTTTTGGAGTTTTGGGTATATCCCACCTTTTGTCCGTTTACCCATACATACATAGAGTTTGTTCCGCCTTCGAAATGGATAAAAATACGTCTGCCGTCCCAACTGTCGGGAATACTGAATTCATGGCGATATGCTCCGGTAGGAGAGTCTTCCCTGTCGATATGCGGCGGTTTTGCCCTGAATCCAAAACCGGTATTCACGTACATGGGTATTCCGTATCCGTTAAATTCCCAGTTTCCCGGTACAGGCATTTCACCCCAACCGCTTATATCGTAGTTCTCTTCATAAAAGCCGGCGGGAACTTCCGATACCCTTGGAACCCAATGGAATTTCCATTTACCGTTCAGAGACTGATAGTAGGGTGATGAATCGTAGTTATCTCCTACGGCCAACTCTTCGGAGGGATAAGGCAACGATGTAGTCCGGGTGTTTTCTTTATTGACTGCGAAAACTTCCGGATCTTCCCAATCGGGAACGTTTTGCGCGAATAAATTCATGCAACCCAGAATTGAAATGAATAAAAAGGAAGATGTCTTTCTCATACGATTATTTTTATGTGCTTTATAATTTTAACAAAAATAGATATATTGGCTCTTAGAATGAAAAGAGAAATTAATCAAAAAAGAGAGATAAATCAATCAAAACAGATTTATTTCATTGATTTTGCATATTCTGAAGGAGCCATACCGTATTCGTCCTTAAAACATTTCCGGAAATAGACCACATCATTGAATCCGGACATATATGCCACTTCCGATACCTGATATGAACCGGCCAGTAGGAGCCGGAGACTATTTTTGAGCCTGATCTTCCGGATAAACTCATTGGGAGATATTCCAGTGAGTCCTTTGACTTTTCTATAGAAGGTAGAATAGCTCATGTTCATCTTTTCTTTGATAAAGGCAATATCAAGGTCTTCCATTTCAATATTATTCTCTACAATCTCGGTGAGTTTATTTAGAAACTCTTCATCCAATTTACTGATCTTTAGAGGTTCTTCCACTAAGTTATTTTCATGCCTTACTGTTCCCTTGGCGAATGTACTGATTTGCTCTGCCAGTTTCCGGCGCGATTCCAGCAAGTTGTCTATCCGGCTCCGTAATAGCCTGGCGCTAAACGGTTTTGTCAAATAGGAATCAGCTCCGCTGTCATACCCTTTTTCCTGATCAGAGAGAGAATCTTTAGCAGTAAGTAAAATAACCGAAACATGGCTGGTACGCATGTCTTCTTTTATCGTACGGCAGAGTTCCATACCGTCCATTTCAGGCATCATAATATCACTGACAATAATATTGGGTATGTGCTTTCTAGCCAGATCCAATCCCTCTTTTCCGTTTGTTGCGGATAGCACATGATAATTGTTTTCCAGAGAGGAGATAATGTATCCCCGGATGTCATTATCATCTTCAACTACCAAAATTACAGGACGGCTGTCAGTATTATCTTCCTTTTGGATGTCCTGTTCTTCTTCAATAGTATCAGTAGCCGATTTTTCTTCCGTATGTATAGCCGAAGGGTAAGTGTTTCCGGTTAATAAACGTAACCTGAACAGGGTTCCTTTACCGACAGTACTTTCCACATGCAAAGTCCCTTCGTGAAGATCGGCTAATGATTTAACGAGGGCAAGTCCTATTCCCGTACCGGACGATTGATGTCTACCTTTTGCCTGGTAATAACGTTCGAATATATGTGATAAAGCGTCGGCCTCTATTCCATAACCAGTATCGGAAACCACTATTTCGGTATAGTGATTGTCTTTCTCCTTGACCGAACGCAGAGAAAGGCGAATTTCACCTTCTGCTGTATATTTTATTGCATTTGACAAGAGGTTATTCAATATGGTAGTGATAACGTCAGCATCAAAATAGAGGATTGTATTTTTCTCGCCTATATCAACATGGATTATAACCTTATCATTCCGGGATAATTCCTTATAGCGTAATCCTGTTTCTGCAACCAGATTTGCCAGATTCCCCTTCGACACGGATAGTTTCCTGTTCTGCGTCTCGGTTTTCCTGAATTCGAGAATCTGGTTGATCAGATTTAAAAGGCGGATGGCGCTGGCGTGAATAATACCTATTTTCTTGCTATGTACTGGTGCTAATCCGGAATCCTGCACCAGATCCTCCAGTGGTCCGAGAATAAGTGTCAACGGAGTCCGGAGTTCATGGGTAATATTCGTATAAAAACGCAGTCGTTCGTCGTTTAGTTCCTGTTTGTTCTGGCTGTTTTTCTTTTCCAGTTCAAGGGATGTTTTCAGGTCGACACTTTTTTTATAGGAACGGAGTGAGAAGAAGATGATTATACAGGCTATTATTACATATAAAAGCTTGGCATACCAGGTAAGCCATAAGGGAGGATGGATGATAAAGTCCAGCGAGGCAATATTTACTTCATCCCATTCCTGATTTTTCAGACGGCTTTTTACTTTAAACGTATACTCTCCCGGGGCTATGTTCCGGAATGCAACCTGGTTTTCATCCTGCGTATTATACCAGGTATTGTCAAGTCCTTCCATCATATAGGCATACTCGACTTGCTGGTTTTGTGAATAGTCAGGACTTGAAAATGAGATCCTGAAAGAGTTTTTATCATATGCCAACTCTATTCTATGCTGTGTTGTAGGAACCAGAATTTCCCTGCTGTAATTTTCTATCTGTTTATTCAATGCCAGACATTCTATAATTTGCACAGGAACAACTTTTCGTTTTTCTTTCGTTAATTCTTCAGGATTAAAATAGCAGACACCATTGAGTGAACCAAAGAAAAGGATACCGTCTTCCCTGAGACTTGCAGCACCATTGGTAAAATCTCCGATAGGGGTTCCATCCTGGTGATTATAGTTATTAAAATTTTCACCATTCCACAAGGAAATACCGGCATTGGTGCTGATCCAGATATTTCCCTGGTTATCCTGTTGAATGGCACGGATATATGAGTTCTCAAGTCCCTGTTTCTCATCATATACTTCATATTGGTCTGTATCCGCAGTATTCTTAAAATAAGCCAATCCATTCCGTGTAGCAACCCATATACCTCCCTTGGAATCCATATAAAGGTGATTGATAGCATTAGAGATAAATCCTTTATCTCTGACTATATTGGCGATCAGATTATCATTATCGTCAAAAATAAATATTCCTTTTCCGAATGTCCCAATCCATAATTTCCCCTCTCTGTCACGCAGAATGCTATATATTGTCTTATCCTCCAGTTGGTCATCGATACGGCTTTCTTTCTCAATATTTCCATTCCGGTAAGAATATAATCCGTTTTCTGCTCCAATCCATATTTTCCCGTCGCTATCCTCATAAAATTCATGTGCATACTCTCCCCTTTTGCCGAAAGAAGTAGTTTTTATCTGATAATTCTCTGGATTGAACCTGAATATATCACCCATAGTTGTTCCTAACCATAGGATTCCATTGCTGTCATTTTTTATTTTGTTGATATATACATTTGAACTTGCTTTTGACAGATAGGGGTGAATATTGATAGTTCTTCTTATTTCATTATTCTGAAGGAGAATAATTTCATTTTCGGCACCGACCCATAATTGTTGGTTTTTATCTATACATATATCCCATATCTGCTTCTCATTCGTGTCTCTGTATTTATCCATAGAATACAAAAGAGTTTGAAAAACAGGGGGTTTATTACCGATAAAATCTATTCCACGACTGTAATGTCCAATCCAGATATTATCGAAAGAATCCTGAAATAACACTCTGACATTTGACGAAGATAAACCGTAATGGTTCTTTGTGATAGATATATTTCTGAACGTAACCATTTTAGGATCAAGCAAAGTAATACTACTGAGATCGAGAATACTGATGCCAGCCATATCAGTACTGATCCACAAAGAGCCATCTTTCATTTCCCTGATATCATAAATATAGTTTTCTCCCAGAGAGTGTGGGTTTGAGGGATCATGCCTGAATATGATAAATTCTTCAGTTTGAGGATTAAACAAAGCTAGTCCGTTATTTGTTCCTACCCAGATATTTCCCAAGTGATCCATATAAATAACACGAACAGTATTTCCGGGAAGACTTTTGGGATTTCCCGGTTCGTGGCGAATATTGCGTGCCGTTTTATTCTTTATATCGATAATGCTTATTCCATCAAAGGCATGTCCGACATACAGATTACCTCTACCATCGTCGAAAGAACACCAGTTTAGAAGTCTCAATCCTTCTATCTCCGAACTTAAAAAGCGGGTTAATTGCCTGGTACTCTTATCATAATATTCTATACCTAAATGATAATGAGTTATCCAGATCCCTCCTTCTGCTGCATGGGAAAGATGTGTCACATCGTTAGTTATCAACCCTTCCATGGTAGTGTAATTAGTAAATGACTGAGAGTTACAGTCAAAAATACTGATCCCATCCCTCTGCGAACCTATCCAAATACTGTTTTGCTCTTCATCGTATAGCAATGTATTGAGTTCATTACTCACTATAGATGAATTATTCTTTGTATATACTGTAAAGTTCTTTCCGTCGAAACGGTTTAATCCCGATTCTGTCGCTGTCCATATAAATCCCTGTCCATCCTGTATTATATCGACAATATAATTATTAGATAATCCATCTTCAACACCGAAATGTTTTAAAGCCTGTGATTGCACCCGTACATTACAATAAATGAATAATAGACAGTATAAAACAATTGCTTTTTTTAACATAATCTACAAGAAGAATCATTGTACATCCTGATACAAATTTAGAAAAATTTCTCATATATATATATATATTCAAGAGTATGCTCTAGTCAAATTTCAAAACCCTCTGAACGATAATGCATATTACTAATATACAGAAAATTATAATCTCACAACAGATAAATCTGTCATTCCTGGAATGGTTATTTTACCCCTTTAGAATGATTGATTCACCATCTGTCATTATTAATAAATGTCAATACTTTTGCCATCTAATTATTCGCACATAGAATAAAAAAATGTTTTTTCCGGAAAGAAATAATAAAAAATCCATTATAAAACATTTTTTAGCGGTATACAAAAGAGGGGGGGGGCTTATAAGAATTAACATTTTAATTCTCTAATTATATATTTAATACTCTATGTTCTAAAAAACATTTATAAATTATGCACAAATTGAAAGTATTTATTGTAGGTATCGTCATCAATGTATGCTGTATTATGACGTATGCCCAGAACCGTGTCACCGGAAATGTGTCTGATGTGAACGGTGAGTCTATCATCGGTGCGAGTATACTGGAGAAAGGCACCACCAATGGTACGGTTACCGATATCGATGGAAATTTCACCTTAAATGTATCGGAAGGTGCCACTCTTCAGATTAGCTATATTGGCTATACAACACAGGAGGTAGTGGTAACTGCTCGGCCATTGACAATCATTCTGGAAGAAGACACTCAAACATTGGATGAGGTAGTGGTGGTTGCATACGGTGCGCAAAAGAAAGTAACAGTAACCGGTGCTATTTCGTCCGTCAGTGGGAATGATCTGATCAAGACGCCTACAGGATCTATTGGTAATGCGTTAGCCGGAAAATTGACGGGGGTCAGTACCGTTCAATATTCCGGAGAACCTGGAGCTGATGCTGCAGAAATTTATGTCCGGGGTGTTACAACGTTAAACAGTTCGAGCCCCTTAGTACAAGTTGATGGGGTTGAAAGAGATTTTACACAGATAGACCCGAATGAAATTGAGAGTATAACTATCCTTAAAGATGCCTCTGCTACTGCTGTCTTTGGGGTTCGTGGCGCCAACGGGGTAATTTTGGTGACAACAAAAAGAGGTAAAGAAGGGAAGGCAAATATTTCGGTAACAGCTTCTACAGGTATTACTGTTCCTACCCGATTGCTTGAGTTTGCCGACAGTTATCAATATGCAAGTTTCTATAATGAAGCTCAAATCAGAGACGGGGTAAATCCAAATAATGTCAAATTTTCACCCGAGATGCTCACTGCATTTCAAACACAGTCAGATCCTTTATTGTATCCCAATATGAACTGGCTTGATTATATTCTTAAAGACTATGCCCAGCAATCGCAACACAATGTGAATATATCCGGGGGGAATAATTTTTTCCGCTATTTTGTTTCAGCGGGGATGTACACGCAGGGTGGATTATTTAAAACATTCGACACCGGTTATGATTTCAATTTTGATTTTAAACGATACAATTACAGGGCAAACCTTGATTTTAACTTGTCAAAATCAACAGAGTTGTCATTAAATATAGGAGGTCGTGTGGAGGATAAAAATACTCCTATCTCAGCCGAGGATCAAAATCAGTTGTTCCGTCATTTATATTGGGCTACACCCTTTTCCGGGGCCGGTATTGTAGATGGAAAGTGGATCAAGACCAATCCTGATGTTATCCCCAATCCCGGATCGGATGGATTAAATCCATATTATGGTAGAGGATATAACAACAAGGTAGGCAATACATTGAATGTAGACGTTCAGTTAAAGCAAAAATTGGATTTCATAACAAAAGGACTGTCTTTCAATGTGAAAGGATCTTATAATAGTAGTTACGCTCAAACAAAATCGAGAAGTTCGTCGAAAGCATATTATGTAGCCGTAAAAAATGATGATGGATCAATGGGTTACCGTAAATACGGAGAAGACGGAACTTTAGGTTATGGAGAATCATTTGACAAGGGACGTAACTGGTATTTCGAAACAAGTTTAAACTATAATACCACTATAAATTCCGCTCATAACCTTGGTGCATTACTGTTATACAACCAATCGAAATACTATTATCCGGGGACATTTACCGACCTCCCCAAAGGATATGTGGGAATGGTAGGGCGCCTTACTTATGATTACCTCTCCAAATACATGATCGAATTCAATATGGGATATAATGGTTCTGAGAATTTTGCTCCTGGAAAGCGATATGGCTTCTTTCCCGCAGGGTCTATAGGATGGGTGATGACAGAAGAACCATTTATGGAGGAAATAAAAAATTATGTCTCCTATCTTAAATTAAGGGCTTCTTACGGAGTAGTAGGAAACGATAACACACAGGACCGAAGATTCATGTATATTGCTGATCCGTTTTACCTTAACGGATCGGGATACAATTTCGGAACAAATGTGAGTGGTAACAGAGGGGGTGCTTATGAAGGAGCAAAATCTAATCCCGATGTAACATGGGAGAAAGCATATAAGCAAAATCTGGGAGTAGACCTTTACTTTTTGAATGACCGTTTAATGACAACGTTCGACATATTCAAAGAACACCGTAGAGATATCCTTGTGGTTCCATCTTCACTTCCCAGTTATATAGGCATGACACTCCCGGTACTAAATAATGGGATAGTCAACAGTCGTGGTTATGAAATTACACTCAGATGGGATGATAAGATCGGAAACGATTTCAGGTATTGGATCAGTCCTAATTTATCATTTGCCAGAAACAAAATTGTAGAGCAAATGGAAGTCAGACCCAATGAAGATTATCTGTGGAGAACAGGAAAGCCTATTAATCAGCCTTTTGGCAGGAAATTCTGGGGTTTCTATGACGAAACCGCCAATGAACGGTATAAAGCCCAATTTGGAAAGGATATTGCTGATCATTCCGTAGTATTAAAGAACGGGGATGCAGTGTATGTAGACATAAATGAAGATGGTGTGATCAATGACGACGATAAGATAGCCATGGGTTATACCAATGTCCCCGAATATGTAGTGGGGGCCAATATGGGATTTGAATGGAAAGGTTTTGATTTGAGTATGCAATGGACAGGTGCGTGGAATACTTCCCGCATGTTGCAGGAGACACTGAGAGAACCGTTGGGAGATACAAATAACAAAGGATTGCTGTTATATCAATATCAAGACAGATGGACTGAGGAAACCGCCTCTACGGCGAAACTTCCCAGGGCAAGTATAACCAGCAAAGCAAATAATATTGTTGATTCCGACTTGTATCTCGTGGATGCCAGATACCTCCGGTTAAAGAGCCTTGAGGTTGGTTACAATTTCAATGCGCCCTTTATGACAAAAATGAGGTTAAACTCTTTACGGGTCTATGCCAATGGGTATAATTTATTAACCTTCGATGTCCTTAAGATTACGGACCCTGAATCGAGAACCAGTGACAGACCTAATTATCCATTAACCAGAGTATTCACAGTAGGATTAAAATTAGGATTCTAAATTAAGGATGAGATTAATCGCTTTAAATAAAACAAACAGATGAAAATAAATATACAATCAACACTTATATCCTTGACTATAGGAATGGCCATATTCTGTTCATCCTGCGTTGATGATTTGAAATTCGGAGATAGTTTCTTAGAGAAAGCTCCCGGAGTGGATGTAACCCTTGACTCTGTTTTTGCCAAGGCTGAAAATGCACGTTATTTTTTGTGGGATACCTATGGCAAGTTATACTACGCTCTACCGGTTTACTGGAATGACGTGGATAACAAGATGAATATGGGTATGTTTGAAACTTTGTCCGATTCATGGCATAGCCATTTAAGTTGGGATGGAGTCAACAGGTCCTATTATAACGGAACTTATAACGCGAACAGGGAGGACACTAGTAATGATACCAAGTTTGGTTTCTCCAAGGAAAATACATGGGAAGCCATAAGAAAAGCCTGGTTGTTTATTGAAAATGTAGACCGGGTGCCTGATATGCAACAATCTGAAAAGGAGAGATTAAAGGCGGAGGCAAAAGTTATTGTGGCTTCCCGTTATTTCGATATGTTCCGGCATTTCGGCGGATTGCCGATCATTGATAAAGCATACGATTTCTCTCTTGATGAATCGTACTATCAAACCCCCAGGGCAACTGTTGAACAAACGGTAGAGTTCATGACTACCCTTCTGGATGACGCTTCTAATGTACTTCCCTGGGCACTTGATGAGGGTGAAATATCTAACTGGGACGGGCGTTTCACGAAAGCGGCCGCGATGGGGCTAAAATGCAAAATATTGCTGTTTGCCGCTAGCCCCCTGTTTAACGATTCAGAGCCTTATTCCAGGGAATCACCTCAGGATGCCGTTACCAACCATAGTGTATGGTACGGAGGATACCAACCGGAGTTATGGGAACAAACGCTGGAAGCTTGTGAAGATTTTTTCAGAGAAGTGAATGCCCAGGGACGTTATGGTTTGGTTCAACCTTCAGCGGCTACCCCCTCAGCCTATAGAGAGGCTTTCAGAAAAGCTTATTATACAAGAGGAAGTGGAGGTGATAATCCGGAGCTATTGATATCGACAAGAGTGCGATATACCTATGGGGATGATTACCAGTGGAATTATTACTTCCCCCAGTCGGTGATGAACGGTGCATTCACTCCTACATTGGAATACGTTGATATGTTTCCGTTATCCGATGGAACTCCTTTTGACTGGAATAACCCGGATCATGTTGATGTGATTTTTTCCGACAGGGATCCCCGTTTGTTTGAAACAATATTGGTCAATAATGCGTCCTACCAGGGGCGTCAGGTTGAACTTTGGATCGGTGGACGCGAGGCGCAACAAGGTCCGAAAACTGAGCAGGGACAGTTTGCAACAGGTTTTGGATTATATAAGTTTATCTTGGATTTTTCTTCAGCACGGAATCGTCCTACATTATGGCCCTACCTGAGGATTGCTGAAATCCATCTGATTTATGCAGAAGCATTGATGATGGCCGGTCGGACAGATGAGGCTATCAATGAAATTGACAAAGTGCGTGGTAGAGTGGGGTTGAATGGTTTGAGAGAATCTAATCCCGGCATTGATTACAGTAATCAATCCTTGCTGCTTGAAGCCGTTTTAAATGAGCGTGCGTGTGAACTTGGGTTTGAGGATGTCAGGTTTTTTGATCTTATAAGGCATAAGAGAGCACAGGATTTCACAAAAGTATTGCATGGATTAAGAATTTATCGTTTGGACGAAAACGGGAATGTGGTAGAGGTGTCATGGTCGGACAAACCCGCCAATGAAAGAGGTCCCCGCCCCACAGAATTTAGATATGAGAAATTTCAACTTGAAAATTCAAGGCGATCCTGGTGGACAAATTTCAATTCCAAATGGTATTTGTCTGCTTTCCCCACCTTGGAGGTGAATAAAGATTACGGATTAACACAAAATCCCGGATGGTAACCAGCTTATAAATTACAAAACGAAGTAAAGATGAAACGAGCATAAAAATGATTTCATCCAGATTCATGAATTATCGCGAGTTACATACACCGAAAAGAAAAAAATAAAATAATCGTATGAAAAATAAAATATTAATGCTTTTGGTTTCAATAGCAGTTTCATTTGTCGCCGTAGGACAAGATACTTCAACACTCAAAGGCAGGGTTGTTGATAGTAAGGGAAATCCTGTTTCCGGCGTTGCGATCTATAATGCAATTAATAATCAGCTTATTGCATCTACCGATTACAATGGGAATTTCGAGGTAAAAACAATAGAAGGTGATCAGTTATTGATTGAAGCTTCAGAAGGATACAGAAAAGAAGTAACAGTAACCGATTTTTCACAGGAATTAACCGTAACGATGGATCTTAGTGCAAGTTTGGTTGACATCGGATTTGGATTTGAACGGGAACTGGCACTTTCTACTGCCGCCGTTTCACGTACCGATATTGAAGATATCGATAAACGTTCAGCGATGAATCTGGCCAATTCATTGTTTGGTAATGTGTTGGGATTAACCTCATTACAGAATTCTGATGTTATCTGGGGTACACCTGCCTGGTTCAGTATCCGTGGGTTGCAGACTTTATCGGACAATAACATTCTGGTGTTGGTTGATGGATTTGAAAGACCCATTAACACACTGACACTCGAGGAAGTCGAGTCTGTTTCTGTGCTTCGCGATGCCGCTGCCGTTGCTCTATATGGATACAAAGGTGTAAATGGAATTCTTTCCGTAAAAACAAAAAGGGGGAAGATAGATAGCAGAGAGGTAAAAGTGAGCTATGATCACGCTTTTACATCACAATCTCGCCTACCTGAGTTTGCGAATGCCTATACGTATGCCAGTGCATTGAATGAAGCATTGGCTAACGACGGACTACCTGACCGCTATAATCAAAACGAGTTGAATGCTTTCAGGGATGGCACATATCCGTATCTCTATGCAGATGTGAATTGGTTGGATGAGGTCTTCCGCAATAATGGCGCCTCGAATATGTATAATATAAGCTTCAGAGGTGGAGGTACGTTTATGCGATATTTCACCGTAGCCACTCTACAGTCTAATAGCGGATTTATCAATGAAAATAATGCTGTAAGTGATTACTCTACCCAGATGAAGTTTTCAAAACTAAATCTCAGAACCAATCTGGATATGGATCTGACCAATACGACAAAAATGCAGGTTAATCTGCAAGGGGTATTAAGTGAATTTAACCGGCCGGGATTAGGTTCTGATAATCTGATGACAAAATTATATACGGTACCTTCTGCTGCATATCCGGTACAGACCCACGATGGTTTTTGGGGTGGAAATTCTATATGGGGTACCAACATGAACCCCGTAGCGTTAATTCAATCGAGAGGTTTTTCAAAAGGACACAACAGAGCTTTATATGCAGACGCCAAACTTACGCAGGATTTATCAGTATTGACGGAAGGATTAAGCGCCTCTGTCAGGGTAGGATATGATAATTTCGCCGCTTATTGGGAAGGTTCTATCAAAGATTACCAATGGGCAAGCGATGCCGTTGATTTATCTTCCGGGATACCTGTGGATACGTCTCGTGTTCAGGGAGGAAATATTGGAAAATTAAATTATAGCAGTTCGCTTGATTACCAGACCCGGCATTTTAATTTTGTCGGGAACATAGATTATAAAAAATCATTTGGTGAACACGACCTTTTCACCTCCTTCATATATTCAACTGATAAAAAGGTGCAGAAGAACCGTTACAATACCAACTTCCGGCAGAACTTTGCTGCATATCTCAATTATATCTATAAAGAGAAGTATATTACGGATATGGCATTGGTCTATTCCGGCTCCAACAGATTGGCTCCCAATCATAAATATGCTTTCTCTCCAACCCTTTCCGCAGCATGGGTAGTTTCGCGCGAAGAATTTATGCAAAATATCGATTTCATTGATTTTCTGAAATTAAGGGCATCAGCCGGATTAATCAATGCTGACTTCATACCTGCAAACGATTACTGGTCTCAAAACTTCGGTGGAGGGAATGGTTATCCGTTAGGGAACAATGCTGCCTGGTATGATGGAACACGGGAGTATTATCTTCCTACGGAAAATATTAAAAACGAAAGGGCGCTAAAATATAATTTCGGGATAGATGCATCCATCTTTAAAGATATCAACCTTTCGGGAGATATATTTTTCGAGAGAAGAGATAATATATTTGTTTCGGGATATTACACGGTTTCAGCCGTATTGGGTAATTATCCATCCTTTGCCAATGAAGGGGTAGTGAACAGTCATGGCTTTGAATTAGGTGCATCCATCAATAAGAAAGTAAGGGATTTCTCTTATAATCTGGGTGGAAAATTCACATTGGCGAAAAGTAAGATCATAGAACAGTTGGAAGAGGAAAAACCTTATGAATACCTGAGAAGTACAGGTAAACCGGTAGGTCAGTTGTTCGGTTTGGAAGCCATAGGTTTCTTTATCGATGAGAATGATATTCTCAATAGCCCCGCACAGGAATTCTCTACCGTACGTCCCGGAGACATCAAGTACAAGGATCAAAATGGAGACGGTGTTATCAATGATTACGATATTGTACCCATCGGCTATAACAGTGCTATCCCCGAAATGTATTTTTCTTTTGATTTAGGTGCAGAATGGAAAGGAATAGGAATCAGTGCCAGTTTCCAGGGCGTAGGTAATTACAGTACGATGCTGATGACACCCAGTGTTTACAAACCTCTGATAGATAATACCACTATTTCCACTCATTATTATGAAAACAGGTGGACACCGGAAACAGCAGGCACAGCAAAATATCCGAGATTGACAACATTGGCTAACGAAAACAATTACCGGAATAATACGGTCTGGTTGGCTGATGCCTCTTATCTGAAACTACGCAACTGCGAGGTTTATTATAAATTCCCCGAACAAGTTATATCAGGAATAAACATAAACAATGCCCGTCTTTATGTCAGAGGTGTAGATTTATTGACTTTTGATAAAATAAAAATTGCTGATCCCGAATCTACCGGAATTGCTTTCCCCCTGACAAGATCAGTACATGTTGGGCTTGCCATAGGTTTTTAATGATAACATATTAATAAGATAAGAACATGAAATCGAAATTTATATATTATATAATTGCAACCGCTTTATTTTTGTTCTTTTCCTGTGAGGACGAGATGAACTACACGGAAACGACAACTAATAGCAAGGAAGAAGTGTTTTCCAGTTTTTCCAGAACGGCCAATTTTGTGACGGATATTTATGGAAGACTGGATTATGATTACGGAAACTATGGTGGCGCAATGTTGGCATCCGCATCCGATGAAGCGGATTATGCATGGTCAAACTCATCCATCCACGATTTTTATAATGGGTCATGGAGCCCCATTAACCCCAAAGCAGGTGTTTGGTATGACAGCTATGCCGGCATACGTGCGGCAAATTTCTATCTGGAAGCATCAGAGGGACAAACATTCGATGGCAACAAATATGATCAGGACTATGAGGAACAGTTTGTCCGCTTTCAGCGCTATCAATATGAAGTTCGTTTTTTACGGGCATATTTTTATTTCAATCTGGTAAGGCAATATGGAGATGTTCCTTTAGTGACAACTGTTTTGACATCAGCCGAAGCAAACAGTGTTACACGTACTCCCGCCGGGCAGATATTTGATTTTATTATTGATGAATGTGATGCTATTGTAAATCATTTGCCTGTCAGATATACCAATCTGGCTGACAGGGCCAACAATGAAACCGGTCGTGTAGGGCGCATTGCCGTGGTTGCCTTAAAAGCAAAAGCTTTACTTTATAGGGCAAGCCCACTGTTTAATACGAATAATGATAATAGTTTATGGAGAGATGCGGCTTTAGCCAGTAAAGCGGTTATTGATAGCTGTGCAGTACATGGTATTTCACTCGGGGCTTATACGGATCTATGGGGCACAGAAAGCTATGTGGCAGGAGAAGGTATTTTTATGAGGCGAATCGGAGATTTGAATTATTTGGAAGCATATAACTATCCAATAGGTGTTGAAGGCGGTGGTTCCGGAAATTGTCCTACGCAAACCCTTGTAGACGCTTATGAAATGAAAGAAACCGGATTGTTATGGAACGAACCCGGCAGTGGATATAGCGACAGTGACCCATATACCGGCCGAGATCCCCGTTTTGCTATGACCATTGTTAAAAATGGAGACGAGAAATGGCCTATTTACAATGAAAATCCTATTGAAACATTTGTAGGAGGCAGAAATGCTTCTCCTTTGGCCGGAGCTACTACTACAGGATACTATCTCCGTAAATATCTTGATCCGTCGGTTGATCTCCGCGTCGGAAATACGAATTCGAAAAGGCACTCCTGGATTATTTTCCGGTTAGGAGAATTTTATCTGAACTATGCAGAAGCATTATTCAATTATCTCGGATCTCCGGATGCTACAGATGATACTTTTACCCTATCAGCCGTAGATGCGGTAAATGTAGTAAGAAACCGACCTGGTGTTGGAATGCCTCCTTTTGCTACAGGAATGGCGAATGAAGCTTTCCTGAAAAAATATAAAAACGAACGAATGGTAGAATTAGCCTTCGAGGGGCATCGTTTTTGGGATGTAAGACGTTGGAAAGATGGTGAAGCCTTAAGGTCTATCACACGTATGGAAATAACAAGAAATCCCAACGGAACATACGATTACAACCGTGTAACTAAACAAAGGAGTTGGGATGATAAAATGTATTTCTTCCCGATTCCGGATAGTGAACGTAGAATTAATTCTAATCTGTACCAAAACGAAGGTTGGTAATATATTGATGTACAAAATATTTCAAAATTCAAATCAGTATGAAACGAGCAGGACAATCATTTTCACACTAGTACATGATTAAAGCGAGTTCCATATACAGAAAAATAAAAAATAAAATAATCGTATGAAAATAAAATCATATATCAGTTATTGTTTAGGAGCAATACTATGTCTATCTTCCATAACAGGCTGTAGTGGAGATTACAACTCTTTTGTCGACTCCGACCAGAAGATAACGGGAAAGCCGTCATCTGTTTCAAATATAACATCAGACGAATTGCCGGGACAGATTAAATTAAACTGGGATATTCCGGCCGATTCGAACTTCTATTTTCTGAAGATAACCTATTTTGATCATTTGACACAAACAGAAAAAACGAAAGTTGCGTCTGTGTACACCAATGAACTTATTATCGATAATACAAGGGCTAAATTTGGAAATTATCAATTCACTTTCCAGACTTTTAACAGCAATAATGAGGGAGGTGATATTACATCGTTAAGTGCAAAATCCGGTATAGCTCCAACAATTGAAACTATAACTTCCAGTAAGTTGAAATTGGACAACAACCAGTTCAGTACCGATAATCAGGAACCAAGTGAGGGTCCCATCAGCAATCTTAACGATGGAAATCCAAATACGTTTTTCCATACACGATGGTCTTCCCCACAGATACCACTTCCACAGTATATACAAATTGACTTATATGAGCCGCTTACCAATTTTTCGTTCTCGTATCAGAACAGAAACGGAGCACAGGTTGGCCCCGAACATCTGAAAGTATTGATAAGCAACGACGGCACTGACTGGACTGAGATAGCCGAATTCACATCGGGTTTACCATCTGCTTCGCAGGCAATCTATAATTCTCCTGTGATCAGGAATTCTACTTCGTTTATATATGTCCGTTTCTTAGTAACAAAAACATACGGTGATAGAAATTACTTTAACTTAGCAGAATTCATGTTATACGATGTACAGATCGATATTTATGATCCGGAATCTGATTAACTCAAACCATAGTATTATCAGTCGAGAAACCAATATGGTTTTTCGACTGATATTGTTAAATATTTAAATGAAATAATTGAATGAAAAAATATCTTGCCCATCTATTTATCTTGTCCTGCATTTTATTTTACAGTTGTGTACAGCAGAGCAAATCTTCACAACCGAAGAATGATGCTCCGGGGGAGTTGATAGTACCCGGAGAACAATGGTTCGATACCGATGGAGACATCATCAATGCCCACGGAGGGGGTATTCTCTATCACGAAGGTAAATACTACTGGTTCGGGGAGCATAAAGGCGAACGGTCCAACGCTGCATTGGTGGGGATAACCTGTTACTCGTCATCCGATTTGTATACATGGAAAAATGAGGGAATAGCCCTGCCAGTGAGTGAAGATCCGGAAAGCCCGATAGTAAGAGGCAGTACCATCGAGCGCCCTAAAGTGATCTATAATGCCAAAACCGGAAAATTCGTGATGTACTTCCATCTTGAACTCAAAGGTAGGGGTTATGATGCTGCTCATGTTGCGGTGGCGGTAAGCGACCAGGTAACAGGTCCTTACAAACTGGTGAAAAACGGCCGGGTAAATGCCGGAAAATGGCCGGAAAATATGATGGAAGCACAGCGGAACTCACCGGTGAAATCAACCGATTTTAAAGAGTGGTGGACACCCGAATGGATGGCAGCCATAAAAGGCGGCCTGTTCGTTCGCCGTGATTTCGAGGGCGGACAAATGTCCCGCGATATGACCCTGTTTGTGGACGACGATAACAAAGCCTACCATATCTATTCGTCTGAAGACAACCTTACATTACACATAGCAGAATTAACCGACGATTATCTGGATTATACCGGAAAATATATCCGCGTAGAACCGGGAGGGCACAACGAAGCGCCGGCTATCTTCAAGAAAGACGGATGCTATTTCATGATCACTTCCGGTTGTACAGGGTGGGATCCCAATGCTGCCCGTTTGCTGACAGCCGACCATATTATGGGGCAATGGACATTACATCCAAATCCCTGCAAGGGAGAAGATGCGCAGCTTACATTCCATTCACAAAGCACCTTCATTCTTCCCGTACAGGGAAAAGAGAATGCCTTTATATTTATGGCAGACCGCTGGAGACCTCAGAACCCTATCGACGGCAGGTATATATGGCTCCCTATTCTTTTCGAGAACGGATTACCGGTGCTGAAATGGTTTGATAAATGGGATCTGGGCATCTTTGATAAGATAAATGCAGATACTTCTGTTCCCAAAGAGGTAGAAGGTTATAAACTTGTGTGGAATGATGAATTTGATAACCCGGGCGCTCCCGACAGGGAAGTGTGGTCTTTTGAGGAAGGCTTTGCCCGTAACCATGAGTTGCAGTGGTATCAGGAAGAAAATGCAGAATGCCGTGATGGCCTTTTGGTGATCTCGGCACGCAGGGAAAAAAGAGAGAACCCGCTATATGAACGAGGCAGTAATGACTGGCGCCGGAGCAGGGAATATATCGAATATACTTCCTCCTCAATAAAAACAGAAGGAAGGAAAGAATTCCAGTACGGTCGTTTCGAGATTCGCGCGAGGATACCGGTTGCCGGTGGCTCGTGGCCTGCCATATGGACGCTTGGTACGGAGATGGAGTGGCCCTCCAACGGGGAGATCGATATCATGGAGTATTACCGGATAGACGATGTACCGCACATCTTGGCGAACGCCGCGTGGGGTACCGACGAGCAATGGAAGGCAAAGTGGGACTCATCGGCCACCCCGTTTACCCACTTTACCGATCGTGATCCGCGTTGGGCCGATAAATTCCATACATGGAGAATGGACTGGGATGAAGACGCGATCCGGTTGTACTTGGATGACGAATTGCTTAACGAGGTAGACCTGTCAGAGACGGTGAACGGATCGTTGGGTGACCACAAGAACCCGTTCCAGCAGCCCCATTACCTGTTGCTGAACCTGGCTATTGGCGGGCAGCACGGGGGCACACCGGATAATTCCGCGTTCCCCTTGCATTACGAGATAGACTACGTGCGCGTATATCAGAAGAAATAATACCCGGGAATTTTAAGAGGATTATATTGAATTGCCCCCAAAAGTTTTTGTCCAACTTTTGGGGGCATTGCATATATATCCTTTATTCCATTTTGATCTTTTTCAGGTATTCCGAAGGAGACAGACCAAATTCTTCTTTAAAGCATTGTCTGAAATAAACAGGACTGTTCATGCCGACTCTAAAGGAAACTTCCGAGATATTGTATTTTCCTGTTAACAGGAGGCGCTCTGCATTATTCATCTTTACTTTGCGTACAAACTCATTGGTGGAAATACCCGTCAGCGCTTTCACTTTTCTGTAAAGGGTGGAATTACTCATAAAGAGTTTACCCGATAAATAACTAATATCGACTTTCTCCGACTGGATATTTTCCTCGATCAGGCGTGTCAGGTTCTCCAGAAACTCATTATCGAGTTTGTTCAGTGACTCTTTAAACAGAGCGCTTTTTTCATCTTTCCCCGAATCGAGCACGAACTGTGTGGCCAGTCTTTTTCGGGTCTCCAGCAGGTTGTTGATGCGGCTGTGAAGAAGAGACGCGCTGAATGGTTTTGTTAAATAAGAATCGGCCCCTGATCTGTAACCCTCTTCTTTATCTTGTAGTGAATCTTTTGCGGTGAGCAGGATAACCGGGATATGGCTGGTTCTTACATCCGCCTTTATCTTCTGACAAAAAGTGATCCCATCCATACCGGGCATCATAATGTCGCTTACAATGATATCAGGAATATGGGCGAAGGCTGCATTGCACCCCTCTTCACCTTCACCTGCAGTAATAACATGGAATGAATCCGATAATGAATCAAGTATATATTCACGGATCTCCGGGTTATCCTCAACAACCAGCAAAATAGGTTTTCCGTTCGACTTTGTCTCCTCCGCAGATTCATTTATACTTTCTGCTGATTCAGGAATCTCTTCTTCCCGGTCATTGTGTAATGCATTCGGATATATATTATGCGTGAGCAATGAAAAATAGAAACTACTGCCTTCGTTTATTTTACTTTCAACCCTGATCTCTCCCTCATGCAGGTCTGCAAGATTTTTCACAAGTGCGAGTCCTATACCCGTACCCGGGACTTGCCGGGTGCCTTTTGCCTGGTAGTATCTGTCAAAAATACGTGTCTGGTCTTCTTTTGATATTCCGTAACCAGTATCCTCCACTTTAATTTCGGTATAGGAAAGATTATTACGCATTGTTGTGTATAAAGATATTTTTATTGATCCTTTGTCAGTATATTTCATTGCATTGGAGATGAGGTTATCCAATATGATATTCACAATCTCTTTATCGAAATAGAGAAACATCTCCTCATCTTCAATATTTATCCCAAATTGGATATTTTGTTTTACATTCAGTTCCATGTATTTAAGTCCGGATTCTTTTACCAGGACAGCCAGATTGGATTTACTTACACAGAGTCTTCTGTTCTGGGTCTCTGCTTTCCTGAATTCAAGTATTTGGTTGATCAGATTCAACAGTTGGAGCGCACTCTGGCGTACAATGGATATCTTCTGCTGCTGTCTGGATAATAATTGACCATCCTTTTGTAAATCTTCCAAAGGGCCTAATATAAGTGTCAACGGCGTACGTAATTCATGAGCGATATTCGTGTAGAACCTCAATCGCTCATTATTCAATTCCTGCTCCTGCTCACGATTATTCTTCTCCAACTCATAGGAACTCTGCATTTCCAATCTCTTTTTATAAGCCAGCAGGAAAAAGAACACGATGAGCAGGCCTGCCGCCACATAAAGAGTTTTAGCCCACCATGTAAGCCATAAAGGAGGCTGTATATGAATGGAAAGAGGATAAATGCTCTCCGGAGACCACTCCTGATTTCTTATTCGTGTGTTAACCAGGAATTTATAATGTCCCGGAGGGACATTGCGGAACATAACCGTATTGTCATTTACAGTATGCCATACTTCATCCAATCCTTCCAGCATATATGCATAATCTACGTGATTGGTCAACGAATAGTCCTGAATATTGAAAGAGATACTGAATGTATTCTGCTTATGATTCAAAACGATATGTCTGTTTTTTTCTACAAACGAGTTGATGTGCTGATCATTTTTTGGTGCTACTCCCGATTCATAGATTTTCATATCAGTTATAACAACCTGAGGTACAATACGCTCTTCCAATACAAATGCCGGATTAAAATAGCACACCCCTTTGTTATACCCGAAATAGATGCTCCCTTTTTTATCTTTTGTCACGGCACCGGATGAGAAACTACCCATCGGCGACTTATCGAGGAGATTGTAATTATAGAATTGTTTTTTTTCTCTTACATAGCAAGTGATCCCGTCGTTACTGCTGAACCAGATATTTCCCGCACCATCCTCTGTGATAGCCCGGATATTGGTATTATGTAAACCATTGTCACGCTGAAATACTTCGTAGTGAAACGAATCGTGTTCTGCAAAACGTACCAGTCCCTCCCCCGTAGCAATCCATATCTCTCCATATGAATCCCGGAAGATCTGATTTATAGTATTGGAACAAAAATTGTTATACTCATTAAAATCGGCCAACAACTGCATATCTTTCGTATAAACGGCAAGTCCTAGCCCAAAAGTACCAATCCACATCCGTCCGAGATGGTCCTGATTAATCGCTCTTACCTGATCCTCCGGTAACTGGTTGTTTTTTGTATCATAGTGATGTATCATCCTCCTTGTTTTCCCATCCAACACCCAGATACCTTCCTGAGTACCAACCCATATATTTGCATCTGCATCCTCAAAGAAACAGCGAACATCCCAATTACGACCACCATTCACTACAATAGGTTGAAATCTTTTGCTCTGGTGATCGTAAAAGTCTATCCCCGTCAGAAAAGATCCAAGCCAGATATTCCCCCGGCTATCTTTCATCATTGTCTGTATCGTATTATGGGTAAGGGTACCCCTCTCCTTATTGTATATCCGGATGCGCTGTCCGTTCTCAAAAACATTGACACCGCTTCCGTCAGTACCTATCCACAGCTTTTCATCATTATCTAAACACAAACTTAACGCGATACGGTTGTTCAGGCTATTCACATCGTCCGGTAGCGGAGAGTACCCGTAAGATTCGAATAGCGGTTGCGTGTGACCGATAAAATTGATTCCTCCACCATAGGTGGCTAACCATATATTCCCGAATGAATCCTGAAAAATAGATCTGACCGTTGCAACAGAAAGGCTATATTTATTGTGTCCTGCCATGTAATGTTGAATGGAAGGCTGGCCCGACGGCATAAAAAAATGTTGCTTTATATCAATTACAGCAATACCGTTGAGTTCTGTCGCTACCCATAACTTATGGTCGTTCATCTGCCGGATATCGAATATCCTGGAAGTTAGTATTCCCTGGGAGGAACTGTCTACCGAAATAAATTTGCCCGCATCACTGTTAAAAAGAGCCAAACCCTTATCGGTACCTACCCAGATATTGTTGTTGGGATCTTTGTATATGCACCTTACCTCGTTTCCGGGGATACTCTCCTTGTCGGAAGGGTTATTCCGAAAGTTGACAACCTGTCCGTCATTCAATGATAAAACGCTCATTCCATGCTGTACATGTCCGATGTAAAGATTTCCGTTATGGTCGTCTAATATTGTCCATACCATATCCGATACCAGATCAGGCAAAGTTTCTGTATTATAGTGGGTAAATTCTTTTGTACGCTTATTAAAATATTCTACCCCCCGGTAATAGGTACTGATCCACAGGTTGCCGTCAGCAGCAGGAGTAATTGATGTGATATCATTTGTGATAAGACTTGAAGGTGACTCATCATTATGTGTAAAAACTTCTAAAGTGTTATGCTCATAGTTGTATGCATCCAGTCCGGCGCGTTGAGTCGCTATCCAAATGACAGGCTCAACCGGATCGGCGTAAATATAATTGAGTTCATTGCCGCTGATATTTCCGGTATGTTTGTAATAACTGGTAAAACGGGTTCCGTCGAATTTATTTAGTCCCTCTTCAGTGGCAAACCAGAGGAACCCATCTTTATCCTGTGTAATACTTACCACATAATTATTGGATAATCCCTGCTCCCGCCCCAGTGAAGTAATGACAGACGGCTGTGCTTGTAATCCGGCCATCGTAACGACTAAAATCAGTATCAAAAATGTTTCTCTCTTTATACCCTTCATACTATAAATTAGCTTCATAATTCAAATATAACACTAATTTATATTCCAGGGATGTTAAATCATGCATTGCACGATTTAACGTCCTTCTTTGCATGATTTTTGTCTCATCCCTAGTTGCAATTTGTCATAATTTTGCTTCAGTTATGATATCATCGAAAGAAACTGTTATCAACGTTTAATTGAAATATTATGATGGAAAGCTATTCTAATGCTATGGTTTTCATCATCGGGTACAAAAAAGAGGTGAGGCAGACAATAACGTGAATAACAGGTTTCCTGTAGCCTGTGCTAATTTTTAATACATTAAGAATCGAGGTCGGATGAGCATTTGTATATAATTTAAAATTGTGTTATAATCTAAAAAAGCATGAAAGAATGAAAACAAAGAATTATTTTTTTACTACCTTCCTGCTATGGACTTTTTCATTATCAGTCTTATGGTTTACAGGATGTAATGATGATGATGGATATCCAGAGGTTGACGGTCAGAATCCTGTGCTGACATTGACAACAAGCCATATTCAATCCGGGGTTGGGCGGACAATCACCATTGAAGGGAGTGTCAGCGACAAAGACGGGATTTCAGCGATCAGACTCGAATGTGACGATCTTAATCTCGATAAGACCATTAACCTGATTGAGATCTATGAAAAACCGCTCGAAACGTATGACCTGAGCTACAAATTCAATATCCAGAGAGATGAAACCGGAGAACAATTTACTATTAAAGTTACGGTGACCGACGTGGGAGGGCGTACTGTCTCGGAAGATTTACTGGTGACACTGGACGGTGACTTTGAGAAACCTTTATTCACACTCTCTCCGGACAAGAATGTTACGGTGCTTATTAAAGCCGAGACTAAATTTAATCTGCGTTTTTCTGTTTCAGACGATCGTGCCTTAGATTATGTGACGATTGAGATTCCCGGTATAGACGGTTTTACATCACTCCGACTGGAAGCCAACGGAGAGAAAACATTTGATTTCGTAGAAAGAATCACTTTGCCGAATATCGAGCAGATGTACAATGTGACGATTACAGCTGTAGACAGAATGGGAAATGAATCTGTAGCCGGCAGTATCATCTCCGTGTCTGAAATGCCCGATTTCGAAAAAATGTACTTGGCAGACGTTGCCACGGTGGAAGAATTGAACAGTGACGTATTCGGGGTTCCAATGCGTATCGAACGTACAGGCGCTTATCAATATAAGGCCAATTACTATAACCAGCAGGCCGGTACGAAAATCTTCTTCCTGCCGCAAAAGAGCGATTTTTCTCCGATTTGCTTCGGACTCGATCCGGAAGATAGCAGCAAATTGACAGACGATCCTGAAACAGTAAAACCGATCGTACTGGAACAGGCCAATATTTACTATGAGATTACATTTGATACCCAGAATAGTACTTACAGTATCAGGACTTATCCGATTGCCGAAGCTATTAATCCCATACCTCATAAATACGGATCAACAAGTCTCGATACATGGGGAGACGGCGGTTCCTGGCTGCAGGAGTTTTATTTTGGTTACATGACAAGCAATCCCCGGGAGGTAGAACGGTTCTCGCAGGATGCGACAAACCCGAATCTCTTTTATCTTGAAGAACCATTATTCCTTGAAGCCGGTACTCAGATGAACTTCGTTATCCACAATTGGCATTCTGATGGTTGGTGGAACTATTGTACATGGCGTGTGGATAATTCGGCTGAACCTGAAATCTTCGGATATTACGGCAAAGAGGCTAAATACACCAATCCCGCGTGGACAAAACCTGACCATGTAGGTGATAACTGGGCGAAACCGGTCGTGAATACCACTGGAAATTACAAACTTATATTTGATGCTCATCTTGAAAGGGCCAAATTGGTTCCCGCTAATTAATTAAGTAACATTTGATATGAAAAAACAGATATTATTATTGTGTCTTGCCTTGATAAGCCTGGGTGCTCATGCGCAAATCACTGTAAGGGGTAAAGTCACTTCAGCAACAGATAATGAGCCGCTGATCGGTGCAACAATACAGATAAAAGGTTCCGGTAACGGGACTGTAACTGATATGGATGGTAATTACACATTGAACAATATCGCTGAAGATGATATACTTGTCTTCTCTTCGATAGGTTATGAAACACAAGAGATCCGCGTAGCTAATCAGAATACAATCAATGTGGTGATGGAAGAGGCACAGGAACTTCTTGAAGAACTGGTGGTGATCGGTTACGGCACTGTGCGGAAAAGCGACCTGACCAGTTCCATCTCTACCATAAAAGGAGAGGAGATCACCAAGGTAACTACCGGTAATGCCATGGATGCCCTTCAGGGTAAGGTGAATGGCGTGCAAGTGACCAGTGGAGGCGGACCGGGTACAACTCCCAAAGTATTGATTCGTGGTGTCACTACAGTGAATGGCAGCGACCCATTGTACGTGGTGGACGGAATGCCTGTAGGTACGAACATCAATTTTCTGAACAGCAACGACATCGAATCCATGGAAGTGTTGAAAGATGCTTCGGCTGCTGCTATCTACGGTACGCGTGGTTCTAACGGCGTCATCCTGATTACTACTAAAAAAGGTTCTGCCGGAAAGACTTTGTTCAATTTCACTTCTTCAGTCGGTTTCCAGAATATAGCCAATCCGAATATGGCAAAAGCTTCGGAATATGAACAGGTTTTCAAGGCCCGTTATACAAACGACGGACGTACACCGGTATGGAACAGCAAAGACAATATCACCGATGCTGAAGGTACCGACTGGTGGAATGAAGTTGTCAATAAAACGGCGCTGGTACAGAACTACGCGTTCAGCGCTTCGGGAGGAAACGACAAACTTGTGTATAATTTGAGCCTGGGCTATTTCCGTAACAATTCACAGTACGATGTGGGCTACTGGGATAAGATCAATGTCCGGTTGAATACGGAATATACATTCAATCAATATATAAAGATGGGCTTTGATATTGCTCCACGTGTAGAGTCGTGGGATAATACTCCAAATTTATTTTCAGCGGCGATGTCTATGGATCCCACTACGCCTATTTTTAAACCGGAGGAAGAATGGGTGGACAATCACTATAACAATTATGCGCGCTCTTACAACAACCAGGAGTGGAACCCCGTAGCATCACTTGCGCGCCAGAACGCTTACTCCCGTGAGTACGGCGTAATTGTTAATCCCTATTTACAATTAACGCCTTTAGAAGGATTAACACTACGCACCCAGTTTGGTGCCAATGCCCATATCCGTCGTTCGGACGCCTTTACTCCGGAATTCGAGATCGATCAGCTCGAAAAATCCACTTACAGCAATGTTTCCCGGGAGATGAAAGAATGGTTAGACTGGAACTGGACGAATACCGCGAATTATATGCGGACTTTTGACGATAAACATAATCTTAACCTCATGGCGGGTTTTACCGCAGAACGCTTTGCAGAATACTGGGTAAAGGGAGCACGCGACGATACTCCCAATAATTCCGAAAATTTGCAGGAGGTAAGTGCCGGCACACTGAATCAACAAGCCACAGGTAATACTGCATACAGCACTTTACTTTCTTATATCGGGCGTGTGATGTACAATTACGATGGTCGTTACTATCTGACCGCTTCACTCCGTACAGATGGCTCTTCTAAATTCCCTGAGGGCAACAAATATGCAGTATTCCCATCTGTTTCGGCAGCCTGGCGTTTAACCGGAGAAGAATTCATGCAGGATCAGGACATTTTCAACAACCTGAAAATACGTGCCGGTTGGGGACGCGTAGGTAACCAAAATATCTCCAACTCCGCTTACCTGACCCTTCTCTCAAGCGCTGACGCCGTATTTGGTAGAAACCCAAGCCGTGTAACCGGTACGACTATCTCTTCTGTCGGTAACAACAGGCTGAAATGGGAAACTGTAGAAGACTATAACTTAGGATTGGATATGTCTTTTTTGGATTCCCGCCTGAATGTAACGTTTGACATCTATCAAAAAAAGTCATACGACATGCTTTATAGAAAACAGAATATTTTTGCCGTAGGATATCCGGACTGGAATAGCCAGGTAACCATGAATATCGGGAGCATGAAAGCCACCGGTTGGGAATTGAGCTTCGATTGGAACGACAGGATCACCAATGATTTCAGTTATAATATCGGCCTGAACCTTTCAGCTGTAAAAAATAAAGCAGTAAAACTTTCCGGAGACGGCCCTGTCAATACCGGCGGTTTCAACTCCGATCAGATCATCCGTAATGAAGATGGTGCAGAAATCGGCCGCTTCTATGGATATGTAGCAGACGGACTGTTCCAGAATTTAAGTGAAGTGTATGCACACACCGATGAACATGGAACCATCCTCCAGCCTAACGCACAACCGGGTGATATCCGTTTCAAAGATTTGAACCATGACGGTGTGTTGGATGAAAATGACAAAACTTATATCGGCAATGCCTATCCCGATTTAATGGCGGGACTGAACTTGGGTTTGAACTATAAGAGTTTCGATTTCAATGCTAACTTTTACGGTACATTTGGTAACGATATTTTCAACACCACCAAGAGACTGTATGCCGGCACGAACGGCAGCAACGTGTATGCCGGTACACTGAACAAGGTTTGGCACGGCGAAGGAACCAGTAACGATATTCCCCGCTTAACGGTTAACGACAATAACTTAAATTACACCCGCGTCTCCAGCTTCTATGTGGAAGATGGGTCGTATTTCCGCTGTAAGCTGCTCCAGGTGGGTTACACGTTGCCAAAGAATATTATTCCCGGCACAAACCTTCGCATCTCATTCTCTGCCCAAAATCCTTTCACGATTACCAACTATTCGGGAATGGATCCGGAACGTCCACAGATGGGTGCAAGCGTCATTGAAACCGGAATTGACTGGATAGCTTATCCGAATCCGCGTACTTTTTTATTCGGTATTGATTTAAAATTCTAATGATTATGAAGCAGATATTTATTATATTGGCACTCTTTGCCACCGTATCCTTTTCAGCATGTTCCGACTTCCTGGTGGAAGATGTGAGGGGACAAGAGAATCTCGACACCTACTTTCAAAGTGAAAACGATGCAGAATCGTTTCTGACTGGCTGCTACAATGCGATCACCTATCATGGTTGGTGGCAGATTGAAAACTTCTGGATTTTGACCGATATGTGTAGTGATGACCTCTGGATGGGTAACACCACACAAGACCAAAGCGGATATATTTCACTGGCACATTACCAGGGTGTCGGACAAAGCAATGGTACCATATCCAACTTCTGGCAGTACCGTTATAAAGGTATCCTGCGTAGCAATATCGCTATTGAACGTATACCTGAAGCACCTATACGGGACGAAAGAAAAAAAGAACGCTTAATTGGTGAAGCCAAATTCCTGCGTGCTTATTTCTATTTTGAACTGGTAAAGAACTTCGGCGATGTGCCTATTATAGAAGGATTTTTATTGCCGGAAGAAGTGAGCGGCATCACGCGTTCGAGTACGGAAGACGTGTATGCTTTGATCGAACAGGATCTCACAGATGCAGCCAACGTACTTCCGCAGCGCAGTGAATATAGTGCCGATGACATGGGGCGTGCAACTCGCGGTGCCGCTCTTGGGATGTTGGGGAAAGCATATCTTTATCAGAATAAATTTGAAAAGGCCAGGGATATCCTCAAAACAGTCATCGATGAAGGTGAATATAAGCTGATGACTAATTTCGGTGATGTATGGAGTATAGATGCCGAAAATAATGAAGAGTCCCTCTTTGAGGTACAGAATATGTATGATGAGACGTATGAACTTGGCGGCAGCTTGTCTATCGTAACAGGCAACCGTTCCGGTGGCGATCAGGATGGATGGGCCTGGGGATTACCCACTGCCAATCTTGAAAATGCTTTCATTGAAGCCGGAGACACAGAACGACTGAGATGGACAATTATCAAGCACGGCGCAACAGAAATAGCAGGGGAAGACAATTTCGACGAACTCATTGCTGCTCAGGGTAACCAAAATGGTGACGGCACTTATTGTATTGATCCGGCCAAACATAAGCCGGCCCGCATCAATCGCAAATTCTGGTTGCCTTTTACTAAACGTCCCGCAAATTATAATCAACCGAGAGTGCCTTTGAATCATCGCATTCTGCGCTATGCCGACATCCTTTTGATGTATGCTGAGGCTTGCAATGAGACCGGTGACGATGCAACTGCCCGTAATGCTTTAAACCAGGTACGCAATCGTGTTAACCTTGAGGCTGTAACCGCCAGCGGAAATGAACTTCGGAATGCCATTCGCGCAGAGCGTCGTCTTGAGCTGGCATGTGAAAACCACCGACTTTATGACATTCGTCGTTGGACGGACGACAATGGGAAAAAGGTGATTGCCAATATTATGGGAGTAAACGGATCATTTGTGCAATGGAATACGAGTGAAACAACTGCTGATCCTTACGAATGGGAGAATCAGTATGAACCGAGTAATAAAGGGATCACATTCAACGAAAACCGGGACTTACTGTTCCCGATTCCGCTATACGAAATCACCATGTCCAATGGTTCGATTACACAGAATCCGGGTTGGAATTAAATGTTCTCCAGGGTAGTCATGTCTCTGCCGCGGATAGTTCGGAAAAATTATTCGGGGCAGTTTTATTAAAATAACAGTTATTATGCAATTTAAATATTATTTCTGCTTACTTTTAATATTTGTAATTTCTGCATGCAACGACAGGACAGATCCAGAACCCGGACAGTCCGGTACAAATGTGGAAAAGACGGTTACAATTGATATCGGAAAAACGTTTCAGACGATAGACGGATTCGGTGCTTCCGACTGCTGGACGGCCAACTATGTTGGAAGAGACTGGGAGGCAAACCAGAAGGAATCGATAGCCCGTTTATTATTTTCACAGGATATCAATAATGGTACCCCTGAAGGAATAGGCTTGTCGATGTGGCGTTTTAACCTGGGAGCAGGAACGGCTGAGCAGGGTGATGATAGTGGTATCGACGACAAATCGCGCCGTGCAGAATCTTTCCTCAATGCTGACGGGACTTATGATTGGAGCCGTCAACAGGGGCAACAGTATTTCCTGGAAAAGGCGCGTGAGTATGGTTGCGGGTCATTTGTAATGTTCAGCAATTCGCCGCCGGTTCACTATACCTACAACGGAAAAGGATTTTCGGCACGCGGAGCACGTAGTAACCTGAAGGAAGAACACTACGATGATTTTGCTGCCTATATGGCCAACGTAGCTGAATATTTCAAAAATAATAAAAATATTACATTCTCATACATAAGTCCAGTGAACGAGCCTCAATACAATTGGGAAAGCGGCCAGGAGGGAAGTGGCTGGCAAAATGCCGAAATAAAACGCCTGGTTATGGGACTGGATAACGCCCTCAGCCGGAAAAATCTGGATAGCAGGATCCTTATTACGGAATCGGGAGACTGGGAGTACCTTTATAAAATAAAGGGTGATGCTGCCCGCAGCAATCAGATAACCGAGTTTTTCTCGCCCGAGTCAGCCAATTATATCGGTGACCTCACGCATGTAGAACTACTGATAGGGGGACACAGTTACTGGACAGACGGAAACTGGGATACGATGAAAAGTGTCAGAAGTCAACTGGGAGCAGCGGCGTCAGCAAAAGGATTAAAAATATATCAGACCGAATGGAGCATGCTTGGAGATCATTTCAACGACAAAGATTACCCCGGCCACGAGTCGGCTACTCCTCTTGACATAGCGCTTCACATGTCAAAAGTTATTTATCACGATTTAACCACTGCCAATGTCAGTTCATGGTCGTTCTGGACCAGTATGGACATGGCACGCTGGGATCATAAGAACCGTTTTCTGCTGATCGATCTGGTTCCGGGAAGCGGTATTTACGGAGATATTTCCGAAAGCGGCAGGCATGAGGCTACCAAAAGTTTGTGGGTACTGGGAAATTACAGTCTGTTTATCAGACCGGGTTACCAACGTGTCGATCTGAGCATAGAGAATCCGTCGAGCTCGTTTTTCGGATCTGCCTGGATGTCCCCCGACAAAAAACGGCTGGTGGTGGTATATACCAATATGACCGGAAAATCTATCGCCATTAATCTGAACGTTACAGGGCTGGGAAGGCATTCATCAGTGAAACAATATACAACATCCCGGACAAAAGACCTGGGAGAAAATACTCCTTCCGGGGAGGAAACAGTAATTGACCCTTTGTCTGTTACTACATTCGTCTATGAATTTTAATTAATTAAAAAATAATCGCATGCGAAAAAAAACTCTGTCAATCGTTATTTTACTGGTTATGTGCATTGCCCCGTCTCTCCAGGCACAGGTATCTTTCGGGTCGCCTGAAAAGATCAATGGCAACTGGAAATTTGTCCTGAACGATGCGCAGGACGGACAATCGGTCACGTTGGACGACACAAGGTGGCAACCCATATCGTTACCCCATGACTGGAGTGTAAAAGGTCAGTTAAGTCCTACGCTTGCCAGTTGCACGGGATACCTTCCGGGAGGCATTGGATGGTACCGTAAAACAATCGATATTCCAGCCGACAAACAGGGGCAGAAAGTATATCTCTATTTCGAAGGAGTTTATAACCGCAGCGAAGTATTCCTCAACGGGCAATCGCTTGGCAAGCGCCCTAACGGGTATATCTCGTTCATGTATGATGCGACTCCCTATATTCAATACGGTCAGGAGAACGTAATTGCAGTACGGGTCGATCACAGCCAGTATGCCGATTCACGATGGTACACCGGTTCGGGTATTTACCGCGATGTATGGGTGGTATATGCCAATCCTGTACATATTGCCCAGTGGGGTGTATATGCCTATCCCGAAGAAGTAAGGAATGGCTACCAGTTGAATGTGGAAGTCGATATTAATAGAGAAGAAGTAAATAACACTTCATTAACTATTGTGAACGAACTGTTCTCTCCGGAAGGTAAACTTGTGGCGAAAGATTCGAAGAGGCTTACCGCAAAGCCGGGCAATGACAACAAACTGATTACTTCTTTAAAGATCAATAAACCGGCACTGTGGTCCCTGTCCGATCCTAATCTCTATGAGTTGAAGACGACCATACTCAGAGATGGTGTTGAAACCGATCAGACCACAACCCGTACCGGATTCCGCACCTACACCTTCGATCCCAATAAAGGATTTGCTTTGAACGGGGAGTGGATGAAAGTGAAAGGAGTATGTATACATCATGACGCAGGTGTACTGGGTGCGGCTGTTCCCCGGGAAGTATGGAAAAGACGTTTACAGACCCTGAAAGAGATAGGGGTGAATGCAGTCCGTACGAGTCACAATCCGCAGGCCACCGATCTGTACGAACTCTGTGATGAAATGGGGATATTGGTACTCAACGAAATGTACGACGAGTGGGTATTCCCCAAACGCAAATGGATAGAAGGCTGGAATGTAGGGACTCCCGGCTTTCAGGGCTCTTATGATATATTCAAGGAATGGGGGGAGATAGATCTGGCCGACCTGGTACGGCGCGACCGGAACCATATCTCTGTTTTTGCATGGAGTATCGGTAACGAGGTGGACTATCCCAACGATCCCTATTCGCATCCGGTTCTCGGAGGAGAGAAAGCGGGATTTACGCAGGCCACCTATGGCGGATATAATCCCGATGCCCCTGATGCAATGGAACTGGGTGATATTGCAAAGCGTTTGGTCAAAGTAGTAAAAGAATACGACCGGGCACGTCCCGTGACCGCGGGATTAGCCGGAGTGGCCATGTCGAACGAGACCGAATACCCGGGAGTATTGGACATTGCCGGATATAACTATACCGAAGACCGGTACGATAGCGACCATAAGAAGTATCCCGACCGGGTGATCTATGGAAGTGAGAACCGGCACGATATGGCAGCATGGAAAGCCACGCGCGACAGGGAACATATTTTCGGCCAGTTCCTCTGGACAGGGATCGATTATCTCGGGGAGTCGGGCAGATGGCCTTCAAGAGGCTTCTATTCGGGACTGCTCGATTTCGGTGGATTCATCAAGCCCAGAGGATACTTCCGGCAGTCATTATGGTCTGACAAACCGATGGCCTATCTGGGAACATATCCCACACCGGGCAGAGGAAGCCGGAACCAGTCAAGGGACGTATTGTCGCAGACGGAAACCGGGAATGTCTCGAACTATGTGGAAAGAGCACCCTCGATGGATGCATGGCCTGTATGGAACTACAGTGAAGGCCAATCGATCCGGGTGGTATGCTATACCAATGCCGCCAAAGCAAAACTGTTGCTGAACGGGACAGAGGTCGGCGAGACAAAAGAGTATGACGACAATACCGGCATTATATTCTGGGATATCCCCTACAAAGCCGGAAAATTGGAAGTGGTGGGTATGGATAAGGATAACAACCCTGTTTCCGGCTATACCATACAGTCATCGAAACGTCCCCATGCCTTACGGATCGTCCAGGCTGACAAACAGATAAAAAAAGAGAAAGGATTTTCCCATATTGTGGTACAGGTAGTGGATGAAGACGGCATCCCGGTGATGCTGTCGGACGACGAGGTTACCTGCCGGATAAGCGGTCCTGCCAAACTCCTCGGTCTGGAAGCCAGCAACAATTCCGATATGACCGACTATACCGATAACAGGCACCGTGTATTCCACGGCCGTATCCTGGCCTATGTACAGGCAACCGGTGAGCAGGGCGAAATAAAGATAGACTTTACTTCTCCCTGGCTAGAACCGGCAGAAATAACATTGAACGCTGAATAGTTAATACTTCAGCCACCCATACGATTCAAAGAACGGTCAAATGGAATTAATTTGTTATTTAGAGTGATAACTCAACCTTTTTAAGTGATAGTTCGAGTTTGTTTATATGCAGCCAGTCTACCTTTGAATTCTGTGTAAACATTTTTCAGATACAAATGAATAACGACTCACAGATAAAACTTAATTTGTTATGAGAAAGGTATTTATGTTTTTTGCGGGATATTTATTGGCATCCCTTGTGGTTTTTGCACAACAAGGAAACAGAAGATATTCCCTACGGGAAAATATACCGTTAGACTCTATCGTGTTAAGCGATCCGGCTATTTTGGCAGATCAGAAAACGAAAATGTATTATATGACCGGTACCGGCGGCAGGTTATGGAAAAGCAAAGACCTGAAGCTATGGACAGGCCCCTATCAGGTGGCAGAGACCGATCCGGATTCCTGGATGGGACCGAACCCAATGATATGGGCAGCCGAGTTGCACACATATAAAGACAAATATTATTATTTCGCCACTTTCACGAACAGGGCTGTAATTATCGATACGGTAAAAGGAAATCCCATTGAGCGCCGTGCCAGCCATATCCTGGTTAGCGACCAGCCAGACGGCCCCTATGTGCCGATGAAGGACCCTATCTATCTGCCGGCCGATAAACCGACATTAGACGGAACTTTCTGGGTGGATACAGATGGAAAGCCTTATATGGTGTATTGCTACGAATGGTTACAAAACTGGGACGGAACAATGGAGAAGATAGAACTGAAACCCGATTTAAGCGGATCGATAGGTGAAGGACAATTACTATTCCGTGCCAGTGATTCACCATGGAGTTGCGAAAATGATGAAAATGGCGGATTAAGGCGCAGTAAAGTAACCGATGGGCCCTTCCTGTTCCGTACAGGTACCGGACGGTTGGGTATGATATGGACAAGCTGGGTGTTTGACATATATATGCAGGGAGTCGCCTATTCGGAAAGCGGCACATTAGACGGACCATGGATACATGAAGAAAAACCTATCACCCCGCCGAATTTCGGACATGGGATGTTATTTCAGACTTTTGACGGCAAATGGCTGATGTCGGTACATAGTCATGAAAACAGAAACGGGCATTACCACAGGATTCCACATTTGTTCGAGGTAGATCTTTCCGGTGACAGATTAGTAGTGGGGAAAAGATACCGGTAATACAATGAAGTAACTGGATACATGAACAGAATAATTATTTTTTTAGTTGTATGCTTTGTAGCATCGGCGAATGCCTATATCTGGGCTACCACGCAAGTTGACAGCCAGGGTATCGCGGTGAACACCATAACGGGAAAAGGGGCCTGGTGCTGGTTTGCCGATCCACGTGCTGTCTATTATGAAAACCAAAGTGGTACGATTAGAAGCACCTATATCGGTTATATTGATGTACATGGCAATATCAAGGCTACGCAAATAGATCATCTTACCAACAAAACCAGTGAGGTTTTGATCCGCTCGTGGTTCCAACCCGATGATCATAATAATCCCACATTCATTGTGCTGCCCGACGAACGGGTCATGATTTTCTACTCACGTCATACCGATGAGCCTTGTTTTTACTATCGCATCTCCCGGAAACCGGGTGATATCTCTACATTGTGCAAGGAAATACGCTTGGAAACAGCTGATAACACCACCTACCCCTCTCCTTTCATCCTCTCCGATGATCCTGACCATATCTATCTCTGCTGGCGTGGAATAGGATGGCATCCCACCATTGCCAGACTCACTATGCCCGACAAGGAGGATAAAGTTCGCTTTGACTGGGGCCCTTATCAGATCCTGCAATCACAGGAAGGCGGAAGAGGAGTAAGGCCTTATGCAAAATACATGTCGAATGGAAAAGACAAAATATATCTGGCCTACACTACAACCCATCCTGACAATCAAAGCGTCAATTATATCTACTTCAATTATATCGATATCAACACCTATGAACTGAAAGATATCAAAGGCCAAAAATTAGCGGAGGTAGGAAGTGGAATTTTACACAATGTGGAAGCTACTGCAGATTACAGAAAAAGCTATCCCGATGCGGTTGCTGAAGACTCTCCTTACCGCAACTGGTTGTGGGAAATTTCAGTAACGGATGAAGAAAAACCGGTGATCGCCGTGGTGAGGATAAGTGAGGATAAGAGTTCTCATGAATATTACCATGTAAGGTGGACAGGCACAGAGTGGCGTAAAACATTCCTGTCGCATGCGGGAGGCCATTTTCACCAGACTCCCGATTTAGAGAAATGTTACAGCGGCGGTATGGCTATCGATAAAGCCGATCCGTCAATTATCTACGGCTCAGTACCGGTGGAAGGGAAGCACGGGCTTGTATATGAACTCAAGAAGTTCACCGTTACATCCGAAGGGACAGTGGCATTCACGGAGCAGTTGACATACGATTCTCCCAAAAACAATATCCGTCCCTTTGTCATAACCAATGAAGGAAAGAATCCGCAAATGGTGTGGATGAATGGCGATTATTATGACTGGATTGTAAGTTCCGCGCGGCCAGGTTATCCCACCGCCATACATACCAATATACATATTCCTTCAGGTGAAATCAATCCCGATAACGGTCTTCTGTATCAACATCCGGAGGACGTTGTTTCCCCGGGCGATTTAAAAGTTATCGACATACCTAAATCGGATAAGTTTACCATTATTGCTACGGTTGCTGTCGATCATGATGCATATTACGGCGAGATTTTAAAAACCGATGCTTTCGCATATGGCCTTAAAGAGGGTGAACAGTCAAAACCTTATATAAAAATGGGAAATAGTGAAATAATCAGCAGCAATATATTGGCTAATTCCGACGCATGGAAAATGCAAAACAGGGGAACAGGAGGACATTGGTACGCTCCTGTGAAACCGGAATCATTTCAATTGGCCATCACCTACGAAGATGGTGTTTTAAGAACTTATATCGACGGGCTTATCGATCAACATGCCGAAATAAAGGAATTATCCCTTTCAGAAGTGGTCTCCGGTGGATTTAAAGGCGTTATACAGAACATCCGGATTTATAACAGGTCGTTGTCTCAGGATGAAATAAACATGATAACTATTATCTCTCCCTGATCACATCTTAATAATCAGTCCGATTGTTGGAAGAATTGTACCGCTACTGTTCTCGAGCACTCTCAGTCCCTGTTTGGAAAAGTCCCCTCCCGGATCGGAAATTATGTCTCCGTTTTGATTCCTATTTGTATATATCGGAGGTCTCTGACTTTTGAAGTTGTAAACATTCTGAATGTCAACATAGAGGTTGAGCAGCCATTTATTAAAATAGAATTCCTTGTCAACCCGGACATCGAGTTGGTGCGAATCGCTTAGCCTTAGCGTGTTGAAGCGGGAGTAATCAATATAAGCCTGGTTTATTACATCCCACGCTTCCCTATCCGATGAGAGCGATTCATCAATAGGAGAATAGGGAGCCCCTCCCACATATCTCCATCTGGCCGCAATGTTCCAATTATTTGCGATACGATATCCCACAATAAGATTGAGCAGGTGCCTGGTATCCCATGAAGAGGGACGATAAACCAGGTTATTATCGGTAAATTCACTCCTGAACCATGTATAGGTAGATGTAAGATTGAGATTTTTCCATTCTGTAATTTTGTACATGATCTCTATACCGTAAGCTCTTCCCTTGCCCGTAGAAATAATCTCCTCATCGCCTACCTGTCCGTAATCGGTGCCCTTGCTGGCGATGCTCAAACCGTCTACAACCGAGAGAGGGTATTTGTCATAATGCTTATAGAATCCTTCCATTGTCCATCGCATATTTTCATGTGGACGATGTTCGAAACCCAGCACCAGTTGATCGGAGACTATATACTTTAAATTTTCATTGCGATTTACAAATTTACCTTCTCCATCTTTGAATCCCATTGTCGTATAGGCCGGTTGGGCAGTATAACGTCCGAGATTTGCATTGATACTCCAACGTCCCGACAAGGAATACGAGGCAGACAATCTCGGAGAAAGTTGATTCAACGGATTCTGCATATTTTTATTGAAATTATTTCCTACCGTATTAAGTCCAAAGGAGAGTTTCAGGCGGTTGTCCATATACTCGTCAGACACCTGCGCAAACAGTTGATAACCAAAAAGGTTTAGTTCTGTGTTATACCGAAGATCAGTTACGCTACCGTTTCTGTATAAACGTCTGTAAGTGTCATTTACATAGCGAGAGTAGCGTAATCCTCCTCCTACTTTAAGTTGTACCGGCAGGGATCGGAAATCACGTTCAAAACGAAGTTTATTTTCAGCTTCGTCCGAGAGGTAGTCTGATGTCTTTTGTTTTGATTCATTGTTGTCTTCAAACTTGTAATTCTTATTGCGAAGCATATTCCTGCTGAGGACCCATGTGTCGAGATGGTTATCACTAAAACGTTTATAGACCGCACCTACCGTGTAATTCCATTGTTCATAGATTGGCAGGTAGTTGAGAATATACTTTTGGCTTTCGGTGCCGGTTGTTTGAAGCTCTTTGTTCAAAGTCATATGATCAATCGCTCCGATTCCGATAAACGTAATTTCGTTTTTCCTGTTGATGTCATATTTATATTTTACCTGAAAATCATTATAGGTAGGCAAGAATGGCAATTTAAGTGCCTTGAATAGTAATTGCAGGTAAGACTGCCGTGCCGACACGATGAAGGTGGCATTGTCCCCGGCAGGACCATCGATTGTCAATGCTGCATCAGAAGCACCAACCGATAGCTTTGTATGAATACGATCCTTGCTACCCTCTTTTTGTCGTATCTCCATCACCGAGCTCAAAGCGTTGGTACGGTTAGCAGGAAAGGCCCCGGTATAAAAATCTATTTCACGTACAAAATCGGGATTTATCACTCCGATAGCTCCCCCTGATGATCCTTGTGTGGCAAAGTGGTTGATTACCGGGATTTCAATTCCGTCGAGATAAAAGACATTCTCGGAAGGTCCCCCGCCGCGTACAATAAGATCGTTCCTGTTAGGATCCATGGCTCCGACTCCGGGCAGTGTTTGCAATGCCTTAGACACATCACGGTTAACCCCGGCACTTTTTTCTATCTGCTGCACATTCACAAAAAAAGAGGAGACTGGACTTTCAATACGGCGCGTCTCAAAATTGGGGCGTACGACCACTTCTTTTAATGCAATTTCGTCTTCAGCCAGCGCTATATCGATGAACGCCGTTTGGTTTCCCTGTACCTGAATTTCAGGAGAAACTACACTTTTGAAACCGACTGAGCTCACGATAAGCCTGAAGAATCCGGGATTTACCTCCTGAAGGGAGAAGACTCCCGTACTATCGGATACTGTCCCACGGTCAGTCCCCTGTATCAGTATTGTCGCATACTCAATAGGTTCATTGGTAGTACCATGATATACCCGTCCGGTAATCGCGCCTTTTTGTGCAGATACATTGCATACTGCCAAAAGGAAAAAGAGAATTCCTGTCAATCTATACATTTTGCTGGGATTTATCTTACTGCTACCATTTGTTCGAACTAGAGAACAAAATACAACCTTCCTTTGTTTGAAAATTGAAATTCTTTCTCTTTTAATCACTCTTCGAGGAGTTGCTTTTTTAACATCAAAACACGGCAAGGATACTATTAGTATTGCAGAATGAATAAAAATCGGCTATTTTTACCGAATATTTTTATGTATCTTTGTTTTAGAGGATGGAGAACAGGAGCTAGCATACGCAAAATGGTTTGTGACAGCCATAAACCGAAATCTACTGTCTTCACTGAATACTATAAACCTTTCAATTGTAAATATGAAAAATTTAATCGGATTAGCACTCTTATTACTATGCCTAAGCGCTTGTAACAACAAGCAAAATACGAAAAATGAAAAAGAAATCTATCTGTTCTCTTATTTTAAAGGAAATGGTGACGGGTTGCATTTGGCTTACAGTGAGGATGGGCTGAAATGGGAAGCTTTATTTGACGACTCTGTTTTACTGAAACCCGAAATAGGAAAAGATAAACTGATGCGCGATCCAAGTATCGTCCAGGATGAATCGGGTACTTTCCACATGGTGTGGACCACTGGATGGTGGGATCTGGGAATTGGTTATGCCTCATCCCGAGATCTTATACATTGGTCTGAACAACAAAATATCCCGGTGATGGAAAAATTCGAAGGGACAAAGAACAGTTGGGCACCTGAATTGTTTTATGATAAGAAAAGCAAAACATTCTATATTTTCTGGGCATCCACCGTCCCAGGCGCCTTTCCCGAACTGCCAACCTCAGAAAGTGAACAGGGTCTTAACCATCGGCAATACTATGTAACCACCAAAGATTTTAAAACATTCAGTGATACCAGACTCTTTTTTGAACCCGGCTTTAGCGTAATAGACGGAGCCATATTGGAAAAGGATAGTCTGTACTATCTGTTTGTAAAAAATGAGAATTCGGCGCCTGCCGAAAAAAATATCCGGGTAACTTTTCATACAAAACCGTATGATTTTCCTACTGAAGTATCTGCCCCTATTATCGGTAATTACTGGGCGGAAGGGCCTGCACCTCTTCTGGTAGATGATTATGTGTATGTCTATTTCGATAAATACAGGGATCGGAAATACGGAGCTGTACGTTCAAAAGATATGCTGCATTGGGAAGATGTATCCGATTCTATCTCTTTCCCTGGCGGAACAAGACATGGAACAGCATTTAAAGTATCGGAAAGTATACTTAGAAATCTAAGAAGATAAATAGAAACGTTTTTGTAAGTTTATTCACATTGTTGTGCCTGATGAAATATAGAGATAAATACATGAAGGAATTAATTATATTATCCTGCATTTTAATGCATGGTTTGGCTCTGTTTTCTAATGTAAGAGGCGATATCCGGTTTCATCAAATCAACACAAATAAAGGTTTGTCTCAAAACACGGTCAGAGCCATTATTGAGGATAAGAAAGGATTTATCTGGGCGGCAACTTTAGGGGGATTAAATAAATATGACGGGTATAAGTTTGTTACATTTTTACCTGAGCTGGGCAATCCCTATTCTTTGATTGACCATCAGATAAAGGATGTACATCTGGACCGTGATGGCTATATCTGGATAAAAACATACGATAATGAATTTTGTTGTTACGATCCCTATAAAGATTTGTTTTACAGCAAAAACAGAATAAGATTACACAACAATCAATCGCTTTATTATACGGATTATTATGAAGCTGAAAATGGCGATATCTGGTTATGGGGCAATATAAACGGCTGTGTGCAAATAATAAAAAGAGGCCAATCCTTTGTTACAAATCAGTTTTTCACGGAACCCAAAATTGATTGCACGTTTCTTTTCGAGGATTCTAAATCTACCGTCTGGATTGGAGGTGACGGTTGTGTATTGGGGATAAAGGACGGAAGAGAGTTTACATCATACAAGAAAAACAATACTTTCATAAATGCCGTAGAGCAAAAGAACAAGATTTATTTTATTACAGATGAACGTTTTATTATAGAATATGACATATCGAAAGAAACATTCAACGAAATAGATACCCAATTCTATGATCTCTTTACGGATATTGCCGTTATTTCGGATTCGGAATTACTCATCATTACTGAAAACAATAAGCTTTTAAATTATAACGTAAGGAATAAACAATTGGAGATCTCTGTCTGGATGAACGATAAAGATATGCAAAGAGGCAATATCAATTTAATTACGGATAAGAATGGCGGTTTATGGTTGTATAATCATTCGGGATATATGTGGTATTACAATATATCAAACCAAAAACTGAAGAAACTTCCCCTGATTCCTAATGATATTTTAAAATCAATTGATCTGGAACGCTATAATGTATTTATCGATTCAAAAAATTATATTTGGATCACAACATATGGAAATGGTATTTTTCTTTACGAACCTGATTCTGAAAATTTACAGCATTTCAAGTATTCCTCCAATAAAAATAGTCCGGCCTCCGATTATCTCCTTTCCATAACCGAGGATAGGAACGGTAATATATGGATTGGTAGTGAATATGCAGGTATCATAAAAGTCGTTGAATCGGATTACCATGTACAGACTATTAAGCCAGAAGAAGAATCTTCTGTCGGAAAAAATAATAATGTACGATCCATATATGAAGATAATTTTAACAATATATGGTTTGGAACGAAAAACGGCAATCTTTATTTGTACGATAATGATTTGAGAACCGGCAAATCTGTTTACGAAGACATTAATCCCTATGCAATTACCCAGGATGCATCTGACAGGCTTTGGGTTGGCACCAAAGGCAAGGGATTATATATAATCGATCCCCAAACAAAAGAACAATTACACCATTTTTCCGTCAATCAGACCGTAGATGCGGTATTTTGCATCATGAAAGATCATAAAGACCGTATGTGGCTGGGATCGTTTGGTAGAGGATTGATCCTGGCCGAAGAGACGTTGGATGATATTCATTTTAAATATTTCTTTCACAATGAAGGCAATAGAAGCTATATAAGATGTATCTTACAGGATTCCAACGGAATATTTTGGGTAGGAAGTCGGGATGGTATACTGCGCTTTGATCCCGATAAGTTGATAAACGACCCTCAGGCTTATACCGCCAATAAGATGAATCTGTTTGATGGTCAGAATGGATTAAATTGCAATGATATAAAAACAATTTTTGAGGATAGCGAAGGTACAATATGGATAGGCACTGCGGGAGGAGGATTGAATAAATACATCCCTCCCACGCAGACCGAAGAAGAGTCATTTAAAGCATATACGGTTGAAGATGGTTTATCCGGTAATTTTATTACAGGAATACTGGAAGATGAAAACAACAATTTATGGATCAGTACGGAGAGCGGCATAACCAAATTCGATAAAGACAATCAATCCTCCATGGTCTATCAGTTTGCAGAAAAGTCGCATGGGAACCAATACAATGAGAATGCGAATATCTATTCTACCAACAAATATATGTTATGGGGCAGCCTCAACGGCCTGCTCTATTTTAACCCGGAATTATTTGTACCCGGCACGAATGTCTGCGATGTAACATTAACAGGCTTCTATGTAAACAATCAGTCGCTTAGCGGAAATACCAGAAATCCGTCCGTAAAAACCGCAATAAGCTATGCAACCGATATAAAGTTAAATCATAAGGAAAATAGTATAAGGATCGAATTTGCTGCACTCGATCTGAAAGATTCCCCCAATAACAAATATACCTACATGCTGACCGGATACGATAAAACATGGAGTATAGTAAGCTCTACAAATAGTGCAGATTATAAAAACCTGCCTCCGGGAAAATATCTGTTTTTAGTAAGGGGAACCAACAGCAGCGGTATATGGAATGAGGAAGTAACCAGTTTAAACATAGAAATAACACCCCCGATATGGGCATCGTGGTATGCCTATATGGTGTATTTGGTATTAGCCTTAACTATGGTATATATAGTTATAAGGCTAATCAGAAAATTCAACAAATTAAACAATAACATAGAGATAGAAAAGGAACTGACAAACCATAAGCTCCGCTTCTTTACCAATATATCCCATGAGTTCCGTACACCGCTGACATTGATAAGGGGAACCGTGGAAAATTTGAACAGCCTGAATGATACTCCCGAACCTATAAGACAGCAACTCAATGTGCTGGATAGAAATTCGACAATATTAACCCGTCTGATCGACCAACTGCTGGAATTCAGGAAATTACAGAATAACATACTCACTCTTGACCTGGAAGAAACAGATATCGTTGAGTTTTCAAAAGAAATTTTCAACAACTTCCAGATAGCAGCGGCTCAAAAGAATATACACTATACATTTTATTGTGAAGAGAATCAATTTAAGATGTTTATCGACAGTCGGAAAGTGGACAAGATCATCTACAACCTATTGTCCAATGCGTTTAAATATACCCCCCGGGGAGGAGAAATTGAATTAGCCCTAAAATTTAATCCGACTCAGGAAACATGTTTAATATCCGTTAAAGATAACGGAATTGGAATACCGAAAGAAAAACAACATATTCTCTTTAGCAGTTTTATGCAGATTAACTTCTCATCTGAAGGTACAGGTATCGGCTTATCTTTGGTTAAAGAATTTGTGGAGGTACATAAAGGTAGGATCTGGTATGAGAGCAATCAGGATCAAGGCTCTTTGTTTAATGTTGAATTATCCACAAATGCCCAAATATATGAAGGTGAAAATTTTATTACCCCCCTGCACCACGATATACTGCCTTCTGAGTGTGACAATAATAAGTTATCACTGTCCAGTCCAATAATGGAGAATATCCGGTTGCCGGAAATCGATGATACCACATTGTCGAATTACAAATTGTTGATTATTGATGACAATGATGATATCCGTAATTTCCTGGTAGATGAATTCAGTAAATATTTTATGGTGGATACGGCAGAAGAAGGCAAATCGGGTTTGGAAAAAGCAATACAAACAAATCCTGACATGATCATTTGTGATGTGATGATGCCGGGAATGGACGGATTTGAAGTCACCCGTAAACTAAGAGAAGAGTTTGAGACATGTCATATCCCTATTATCATGCTGACCGCCCATTCTTCGCTTGATCATCAGGTGGAGGGTATCCAAAGCGGTGCCGATGCATATATAACCAAACCTTTCAGTATAAAATACTTAGTGACCAGGGTATTTAAGCTGATAGAACAACGCGAACAATTAAAGAAACGATTCTCCAAAGATCATGTTTTCGATGGAAATTTAATAACCTCCACCGACCAGGACAAAAAATTCCTTCAATTGATCGACAGTATCCTAGAAGAACACCTTAGCGATACGCTGTTTTCCGTAGATAAATTTGCAGAGCTGGCAAAGCAAAGGCGTACTGTTTTCTATAAAAAAGTAAAAGGAATAACAGGAATGTCACCCAACGAACTGATCAAGATAAAAAGGCTTAACAGGGCTGCCAAATATCTTCTCGAAGAGGATCTGACGGTCGCAGAAGTGTCTTACAAAGTCGGATTTGAAGATCCTTTCTATTTCAGCAAGTGCTTCAAAACACATTTTAACTGCTCCCCTTCAAAATACGGGCAAATGATTAGTTGAAGAACAAAAAACAGCACCGAATAAATAGTTTGATACCATTCACCCATTATTCATAGGGCGCTTATTCGGCAACAGTGAATATAATACTAGACCTGCATTAATATGCAAGATGCTTTAATGTGTACTATTTTACATAGAATCGCACGGAAATTACAGGTGGTTTCACACTTCAAACCGTAATTTTGTAATAACAAATTTTTAAAATTGCCATGTGACCATGTGCAACATCGATCTGCGGTGCGATCTGTTTTTGTCGTGAAAAACGTAACGGTTAACGGGAAGAAAATCGGGAATGCGCTAAACAAACAGCAGTTTTAAACGGGATGTATCCATTCAAAAATGCAAATAACTAAAAATAAAATAAACATGAAGAAAGGGATTTTACTTTTAACGCTGTTCCTCTCCCTCCATGCAGCGGCACAGCAAACGGAAACGCTTTATCTCTCCGGAACAGGCCTGGGAGATACCAAAACATGGGATTTCTATTGCAGTGACGGTATGAACAGCCAAAAATGGTCGAAAATAGAAGTCCCTTCCCAATGGGAACTGCAAGGTTTCGGCGAATACAGTTACGGCAGGTGGTACACCATCAAGGGAGCCACACCGCCAACGGAAACGGGTATCTACCGGACCTCTTTCCTGATACCGTCCGACTGGGAAGGAAAGCAGATAGTCATTGTTTTTGAAGGGGTGATGACCGACACGGAAGTTCTCGTGAATGGAAGCCTTGCCGGAGATATCCATCAGGGAGGTTTCAACCGTTTTTCGTATGATATCACCGATAAGATCAAGACCGGTAAGAACAACCTGGAGGTAAAAGTCAGCAAAGAGTCGTCCGACCGGTTAGTGAATGCAGCCGAGCGGAAAGCCGACTGGTGGATCTTCGGTGGAATTTACCGCCCGGTCTATCTGGAAGCGAAACCCGCAGTGAATATCGAACGGATTGCCGTAGACGCGAAAGCCGACGGCTCGTTTTATGCGGATGTTTTCACTACCCCGTTGGAAGAAGGATATAAGATAAACGCCAATATCACTCCCGTGAAACTGTACGGTAACGATCAACCATCGACTTATAAAAAACAATCCGCTTCATTAAAAACAGGTACCAAACATGAAGTTAATTTCAGGTGGGATGTTGTTAAACAGTGGAACACGGAAACCCCCAACCTCTATAATATAGAACTGGAGCTTATTGATAAAAACAACAGCACCGTGCATGTGCATAAAGAACGGATCGGGTTTCGCACCGTCGAATTCCGCGTGAAAGACGGCCTCTATGTAAACGGCACAAAGGTTGTGTTGAAAGGGATCAACCGCCATTCGTTCCATCCCGACGGAGGGCGCACTACCAGCAGGGAGATCAGCCTGATGGACGGGGAACTGATTAAAGAAATGAATATGAATGCCGTACGCTTCCACTACGCTCCGGATAAGCACTTTATGGATGTCTGCGACTCGCTCGGAATTTTTGTCGTGAACGAGCTGGCCGGATGGCAAAATTCATATGGCACCGAAATCGGATCAAAATTAGTGAAGTCGCTGGTTACCCGCGATGTCAACCACCCCTCCCTGATCCTGTGGAGCAATGGAAACGAAGGCGGTTTCAATTATGACCTCAACCCGCTGTACCGCAAATACGATCCGCAAAAACGTCACGTAATCCATGCCTGGGCTGATTTTGACAATTTGGATACCCACCATTACCCGACTTATCTGACGGGAATCGCCCGTTTTACAAACGGATACAAGGTGTTTATGCCGACCGAATTCCAGCACGGGATGTATGACCAGGGGCACGGGGCAGGTCTGGAAGATTTCTGGGACAGATATACCGCCCACCCGCTTTTTGCAGGAGGATTCATGTGGGATTTTTCGGACAACGCCGTAAAACGTACAGACAAGGGCGGGCTCCTGGATTCGGACGGCTCCAATGGAACCGACGGTATTCTCGGCCCCTACCGTCAAAAGGAGGGAAGTTACTATACCGTTCGTGAAGTCTGGGCACCTATCCGGTTCGAGCCGCTCTTTATTACATCTTCATTTAACGGAGAATTTCTCGTTCGCAACGACTATTTGTTTTCCAACCTGAACACCTGCCGGATGGAATACAAGGTGCTGAGCGCCCCCTCTCCGTTAAGCGGGAGAACCGGACAGGAAGTAATCTCCTCCGGAGACGTCCATCTTCCCGCCATTGACCCGCGCGAAGCCGGCAGGGCAAAAATAAGTGTGCCGCCCAATTTTTTCGACGGGGATATTCTGGAAATAAAGGCATGGGACAGTCACAATAAAGAGATATGTACGTGGACATGGCCTATCCGGTATGCCGGAGAATACACGCAAAAGCAGTTGAGACAAGCCATTCAACCGGGTACAGCCACGGTTCGCCAAGAAGGTGATAAAATAAAACTGTCGGCCCCGGGCGTAATCGTCAGTTTCAACACCACAGACGGGCTGATCCACGAAGTACGGAATAACAACGGTACCCTATCATTCAATAACGGGCCGTTGCCTGTCGGCATGAAAGCCCGTGTAAAAGAGGTAAAACATCGTCAGGAAGGCGACAACGCCGTTTTTACGGTCTTTTATGCAGGTGCGGTCGATTCCATCCGCTGGGAAATGACACCTGCCGGACTGTTGAACATGCACGCCGTTACGCTGAACAACGCAAGGGCGGGAATAGGATTCGATGAAGCTGTTTTTGAAGACAATATACCCATTTTCGGGTTCACATTCTCTTATCCCGAAGAAAACGTAAAGAGCATGGAATGGTTCGGGCGCGGCCCGTACCGTGTTTGGCGGAACCGTATCCGCGGAGCCAATTACGGGATTTGGAATAAAGATTACAACAATACCATTACCGGAGCCGACTTTGAGAATATGGTTTATCCCGAATTCAAAGGCTATCACGGCAACCTGTATTGGGGCACACTCCTCACTTCCGAGTCTCCTTTTACGGTCTACAGCGCAAGCGACGGCGTGTTTATGCGCGTCTTTACTCCGGCGGAACCGGCAGACAACAAAACCAATTGGAGTGCCAATCCCGCATTTCCGGAAGGAGATATATCGTTCCTCTATGAAATACCGGCCATACGCTGTTTCAAACCGGTTTCACAACAAGGTCCGAACAGCCAGCCCTCCAATATCCGGATAAAAATAGGAGACGAAGGGGTACACATGAACCTGTGGTTTGATTTCAGCGGGCGCCATTTATGAATTCGGCACATTCATTTCCATTTTTGAAAAATCAATAATTCTGTCCAATGGTAATTTATACCGGTCACAAACTCCACGTCTGCATCCGTTAAAGCAAAGGCTCCCACCTTTGCTTTTCTTATGCCTGAGTATACGGTTACCCTGACAAGAATTCTACAAAATTAGAAAAACACGCACTTTTCTTTTTTCATACTACAGTTCTGCCCGTGCACAATATTCCGGTTTTTTATCCGTAATAGAAATATCAATGCGCCGATTTGAAGTTACGCTCAACAGCACCATCTGCTAACTTAAATATTGTTAATCCATTATTCATGAAGCGCTTATTCAGCAATAATGAATATTGTACAAAACATGTAATAATGTTCAGGATGCTTTAATGTGTACAATTTTACATGAAATCGAACGGAAATTACAGGTGGTTTCCCTTCTTCAATGCTATTTTTGCAACGATAAATTTTCAAAATTTCCATCAATTATTATTATAATTATAATGATTTGATTTATTGGTTAACGACTTAAGTTGTAATAAAATGTATAATCGGAATTTTATCTAACCATAGAGTTTTTTTCAAATTTAATACTTTAAATAATGGCTGAAGTTATTACTTGAAAGAACTGAAAAGAGAAAAGGGACGCTATAACAACTTTATCATTTACCATTAGAATATTATATGTAATTCACACAAAATCATAATGATTATATTTCAGTAATAGCCCAAATTGAAAATGAATTAGTATTTAATCTAAACAAATTGAGAAATGAGATGAAAAGAAAAATTTTTAATCTGACGAAAGGAATATTATCCGTACTGATATGGGCAATTTCCGTAGGTGCATTTGCCCAGAATCTTACCGTAAGAGGCACAGTTACCGACCAATCGGGAGAAGCTTTGATCGGTGTGACTGTTCAGGTACAGGGGACAACGACCGGAACAATTACCGATGTGGATGGAGGATTCGTACTAACCAACGTACCTTCCGACGGGACATTGGAAGTGTCTTACGTGGGTATGCGTTCACAATCGATCTCTGTTAACGGAAGGACATCCATAAACGTAATACTCGAAGAAGATACGGAATTATTGGATGAGGTTATCGTAGTCGGTTATGGAACCATGCGTAAGAGTGATGTGACCGGAGCTTTAGCAGTTGTTTCAGCCAGGGATCTGTCAACAAAACCGGTAACCAATGCTTTTGAAGCTCTACAGGGTAAAGTGGCTGGTGTGGATATTACTTCCGCCCAACGTCCAGGAGAACTAGGGTCGATTCGTATTCGTGGTAATCGGTCTTTAAACGCGACCAATGCTCCTCTTTATGTGGTTGATGGAGTAGTATTAAGTTCCGGTGGTATAGAAAGTATTAACCCCCGTGATATTGAAAGTATTAATGTGCTGAAAGACGCATCTTCCACTGCTATTTACGGTTCGCGCGGCGCTAACGGGGTAATTCTCGTAACAACAAAACGAGGTAAATCAGGCTCTTTCCAACTGAATTATTCAGGAACTTTCACTTCCGAAAAAATACACGATTTGGCTCCTGCAATGAGCGCCAGCGAATACATTACCTGGCGGCGCTGGGCTCATTACAATGCCAATCCCAGCGATTACTCCACTGGTAACCAACCCTCTAAAGAACAAGATGAAATATTCTTCAGTGCATTAGATAAAACAGCTTACGACAACGTTATGAAAGGTTGGTCGGGCGGCAGTTGGGACAGTTCAAAAGTTACGAATACGGACTGGACGGATTTTGTTACTCAAACCGGGGTAACCCAGGAGCACACCATCAGTGCAGGCGGTGGAACCGATAGGATCAAGTCGTTCTTTTCACTCGGTTATTTAAACAATGAAGGAACTCAAATAGGACAATCATTTCAAAGATACAATGCAACCATGTCTACTGATATCAGTCCGACAAAATGGTTTGACATAGGTGGTTCAATCAATGCTGCCTGGAGTAACCAAAGCTATGGTTTCTCCAGAACAGGACAATCCTCAAATTCCGGTCCTACGGAAATTTATGCGGCAGCAAAACAAATATTCAATGTCGCATTACCTTATGATGACAATGGTGAAATTATATTGACTCCGGGAAATCTGAACGGAGTGTATACCATTATTGATGAGTGGACAAAATCGAATGAGCATAGGCAAACATTGCGTGTTTTAGGTAGTTTTTATGCAAATATCGATCTTGGTAATATATGGAATCCATTAGAAGGGTTGAGTTTTAGAAGCAATTTCGGCCCTGATTTCAGATATTATCGCCGTGGCATTTATATCGATAAGTCTTCAGCTGTACGTCAGGGCAGCACAAGTTATGCTTCCTGGAATTATGACAGAAGATTCTCATGGGTATTGGACAATATCCTGGCTTACAATAAAACGATAAATGACCATAGGTTTGATGTGACATTACTGCAATCTGCCTCTAAATACGATATTGAAACCGCCAGTATGAGTGCAGAGAATATTCCCAAAGAAAGTTATAAATGGAACAATATGGGTTCTGTGGATATTACCAATTCGACTTCGAGAGCTTCTATGGGTACAGGATTAACTCAATCGCAACTTGCTTCTTACATGGGGCGTATTAATTATTCATTTAAAGACCGTTATTTACTGACTGTTTCGGGTCGTTACGACGGATCATCCGTCCTTTCGGCAGGCCATAAATGGGCATTTTTCCCCAGTGCGGCTTTGGGATGGCGATTGGATCAGGAGGCATTTATGCAGGATATTTCATGGTTAGATCAGTTGAAGCTCCGCTTGGGTATGGGGATGACCGGGAACTCCGCAATTGATGCTTATGCTACTTTAGGAAGTATCCGTTCTTTTTATATTCCTTTTGGTGGTACCGGTAATGCATTGGCTTACGGGACCAACGAACCCTATTATTTTTCAAACTCCGTATTGATGGCTAACCCGGCGCTTGAATGGGAAAAAACCACTCAATGGAATCTCGGGCTTGACGTCACTTTCCTGAGAGGACGAATCGGAGGTGCGATTGACCTGTACAAGTCAAATACAAAAGACCTGCTGATGCAAATGTCTATCCCTACCCTGACCGGTTACAGCAGTACAATGGCTAACGTCGGCAAAACCAAGAATAAAGGTGTAGACGTTTCATTGAATATTATTCCGGTTGAAACAAGAAACTTTAATTGGAATTCTACATTGAACGCAGCCTGGCAAAAAGAGGAAATTGTAGAATTGGCTAACGGTAAAAATGATATGGTCGATAACTCATGGTTTATCGGACAATCTATTAGTGTCTATTACGGATATGACAATGCCGGTCTATGGCAGGAAAGTGATGCTGCGGAAATGGCTAAATTCAATGAAAATGGTGAAAAATTCACTGCGGGTAGTGTAAGGCCTGTCGATCAGAACGGCGATTATATAATTGACAGTGAGGATCGTGTAGTTTTAGGAAATCGCAATCCACGCTGGACTTTGGGATGGAGTAATACTTTCAATTATAAAGGTATCGAGTTAAATATTGAGCTCTACGGACGTATGAATTATTTGGTATCAACCGGAGGTGAAACTCAAAACGGCATCCCCAACCAACGCAAGATCGATTATTGGACTCCGGATAATACAGGAGCCGAATACCAGAAGCCGGTTTACACGGGAACACCGGGTGTAAGTGGCGATGCGTACTCCAGTCTGCTCGGCTTTAAGGAAGCTTCTTTCGTCAAATTTAGAAATATCTCTTTGGGATACTTCTTGCCGAACAATATTTGTAAAACAATCGGGGTCAATAATCTGAAAGTCTATACTCAATTACGCAATCCGGGTAACTTGTATTCTTCCATAGATTTCCTCGACCTTGACTTTGGTACAACTTACTATAACAGGGGAGTTACATTCGGTATTGAAATAGGATTTTAATTTATGAATTTATTAAATAAGATCATTTTATGAAATATTTATATAATAAAATATTGATTGCCACAGCTTTATCGTTTTCTATTGGTTTTTCATCTTGTGGTGATGATTTTCTTTACGAAGAAAATACCACTGCCTATACCACACAATATTTTGAAACAGAGGAAGGTCTTACAGCATTAGCCACCTCTCTTTATGGAAATATTCGCTGGCATTTTGGTTATGAATGGGCCTACGGTATTACGCTTTACGGTACCGACGAGTTCACTAACGGTGCAGATTTAACCAGTGAACCGTGGAACACTTACGACAACCGTTTAAATCCTTCAAATGCTACGGTTGCAACCGGTGCCGCCAATAATAACTGCCCTCCGGTAGACGGTTTATGGAATCAGATGTATTACGGCATTTCTTCCGCCAATTTACTAATAGCCAACGGAGATAAAATTTCAAATGAAGAAATCCGTAACAGGTGCATGGGAGAAGCCTATCTCCTGCGTGGTTATAACTATTACCGACTGTTTGCCCAATACGGTGGCGTAGTTGTCCAAACAGAACCGCTGAGTGGAGTAGTACGATACTTTGAACGTGCCAATGAAGAAGAAACCATGGCCCAGATTATTTCTGATTTTGAGAACGCATATGCACTGCTTCCAACTACAAACTGGAGGGGTGTGGGTACATGGACAAAATATGCTGCGGCCCATTTCTGGGCGAAAGCTTTGCTATTCAGGGCTTCGGAAAGAAACAGTAGTTGGAACTCTAATTATATTGAAGCAGATCTTACCAAGTGCATTTCACTTTGTGACGAAGTAATAGCAGCCCGTCCGTTGGCAAGCGACTATTGGGATCTGTTTGCCCGTTGGACAGGCGTGGATAATCCAAACGAAGGATTACCCGAAATATTGATGTCGGCCCAGCACAATGCCGATGCGTCTAGCAAAGGACGTTTTGGCAATCGTACACATTCCTATTTTACTCCTCAGTTTAACACGTTTAGCGGTGGCTGGGTAAGTCGTGGACCGCATATCGGGGGGCAGGATTTTCAACGTTGCCGTCCTACCGAATATAATTACACCACGTATGACAATATTAGTGACGCTCGTTTGTGGAAATCATTCAGGACGGTGTATGGCGTGAATAACATAGTAAATAACGAATTAAATGAATCATTCGGTGAAAGTGCCGTTGACTTAGGGGACGAGGGTATTATCTTTATTCTGAATAAAAAAGACGACAACCGTTTTAACGGAGAACCGTATGGTAAATTCGGACGCCCTGTTACCGGCGGAAGTACATTTATTAATCCGGAAACAAACAAATGGGTGCCGAATGCTTTTCCGTTGTTCCTGAATGGACAATATGTATTGCCTAATTACAACAGTAACGGCGATGCCACCAAGTCCAATGTATTCTGCGGATTAAATAAAACGCAGGACGGAACACGCACGGCAGAAGGAGGAGATGCTTTCCGCGATGTAACGATGGCCCGTACGGGCGAAACATACCTGATTAAAGCCGAGGCACAAGTCCGACAGGGAAATTATCAGGCAGCCATTGCAACAGTAAACATATTGCGTGCACGTGGTCAATGGAAAGCTGGTGAAGATCGTGAATTGTATGTCGATGGTTCTATTGCTTTTCCGTTAAGCAATCCGCTTCATTCAACAACGACTAATTATGCCAAAAACGGCAAAACGGATAATTATGTGAATTGGTTTAGAAATTCCCATCCGGGATATGACAATGGTAATCTTAAGGACGCAGCCGGTAATATATATCTGTCCCGGAACACTTATTATCTGTCTACGGGAATTGAAAGGACAACAGCGGCATCTTCATTACAAATCAGTGATTACAACCAATTACCTGCCGAAGATGAAAGCATTCTTTCTGCATTGGGTGTGACGAGTGATTATGACCGTATGTTGAACTTTATTTTTAACGAGCGTACCCGTGAATTGAACGGTGAATGGAATCGTTGGGAAGAATTGAGCCGTACCGGCTTGTTAATAAAACGCGCCAAAGCGTTTAATCCGCAAGCGGCTCCCAATATTGCAGAGAAACATGTTCTTAGACCAATACCTCAAACCTTCATCGATGGTTTGACCCAAAACGACGGTTCACCGCTTACTGACAGTCAAAAAGCAGCCTTTCAGAACCCGGGATGGTAATAATTTCATTGTAACACAGGCTTTAAAAGTTATAATTAAGGATATGTTAATATGATACATTAATAATAAAGAAAAAGGAAGGGTGCCCCATTACGTATACTCAAAAATCGCCTTCGAGCAGGCACTCTTCCTTTATAATCTTGATTATAACCGATTAAATATCTGAACTTCATGTATACGCTTAAAAAAGATGTGATGATTTTTGGAATTTCTTGAAATGGAATATCGATATAGCTATATCCTCGTCTGCTTACTGATCCCTATAAACAATGTCCTACCCTCCCGGCCTGTTTACGACTACACAAAATAACATCTGCACCCCGGCTTTTATTTTGGCAGCAATTTAATGGAAATTTTTCCGGAAAAAGCGATATAAACAACTTCGGATGTCGTAACTTTGAAAACACCGGATCAAGATGGAAGTTACATACCGGGGATATGCATTGAAAGATCATGTTGATATTATGTTTACAAAATGAAATAGTCTATGAAGAAAAAATATTTTACTGTTTTACTCTTTATTATATCGTGTATCATTGCGTTACCATCCTACGCTCAAAAAAAATCGGATCCGATAAATGATTTTAATACACCACTTCATTTATTACAGCCCGATTATGCTATCCCCTATGGTATCCCCGACAAAAAAGAGATAAAAAGTACACTCGACAGGATATTGACATACCTTGATAATGCAACCCCGGCCACCCTTATAGATAACGCGACCGGAAGAGAAATAAATCTATCCGACATAAACCACAACTCAGGTCTTAAAAGAGGTGATTTCCGGTTAGCCAGCTACGAATGGGGTGTAACCTATGCAGCAATGCTCGCTGCGGCCGAAGCGACAGGCGATAAAAAATACGAGGACTATGTATTCAATCGCTTTCAGTTTTTATCGGAAGTTACTCCTGAATTCAGGAAGATAATCAATGATCATGGTACCGTTGATCCGCAGATACATCAAGTACTGGTTCCTAAAGCGCTGGATGATGCCGGTGCCATGTGTGCGGCAATGATAAAGGCCGGCAGAAAAAATGCCCAACTAAAACTCGAACCGATGATCCGGAACTACATGAACTATATCATGTACAACGAGTACCGGTTATACGACGGGACATTTGCGCGTAAGCGGCCACAGATGAACACGGTATGGCTGGATGACATGTTTATGAGCATTCCTGCTCTGGCTCAGATGGGAGCTTTCACCGGAGAGAACCGTTATTTCGACGAAGCGGCACGGCAAATAAGCCTTTTTGCCGACAAAATGTTTGTCTGGGAAAAAGGATTGTTCCGTCACGGATGGGTGGAATCCATGCAGGATCACCCCTCTTTCTTCTGGGGAAGGGCCAACGGTTGGGCACTGCTGACGTTAGTCGAAACGCTGGATATATTGCCTGAAGGACATCCTCAAAGAGAAACTATTCTGCAATTATTGCGAATGCACATAAAAGGAATAGCCGCTTATCAGTCCGGGGACGGATTCTGGCACCAACTGCTGGACAGGAACAATTCTTATTATGAGACGTCGGCAACGGCTATCTTCACCTATTGCATCGCCCATTCCATCAATGAAGGTTGGATCGATGCGTTGACATACGGCCCGGCAGCGCTATTGGGATGGAATGCCGTTTCGACAAAAATAAACAGTTCCGGACAGGTAGAAGGTACCTGTGTAGGCACAGGAATGGCGTTCGATCACGCTTTCTACTATTACCGTCCTACCAGTGTCTATGCGGCACACGGATACGGGCCTGTCATCTGGGCCGGCGCGGAAGTGATCCGTCTGCTGGATAATCAATACCCGAAGATGAACGACAATGCCGTACAATTCTACTCATCCGCACAAACCACCACCGCACCTATTTTCAGTGTCAATGATGCGACACGCCCCGACCAGATCGTCGCCGGGAGTACCCGGAAAAGTAAAAACGCTCCTGTCGTCATGCTGATAGGTGATTCTACGATGAAAAATGGCCGGGGGAAAGGGGAGAACGGACAGTGGGGCTGGGGAAGCTTCTTCGAACAGTTTTTCGATACCACCCGTATCTCTGTCGAGAATCATGCGTTGGGAGGAAGAAGCAGCCGCACGTTTTATACGGAAGGACTATGGGACAAAGTCTTACCCGGCATACAAAAGGGCGATTACCTCTTCATCCAGTTCGGCCATAACGACGGAGGACCGCTTAATACCGGCCGGGCAAGAGCCTCATTGAAAGGGATTGGCGACGAATCACAAACAGTGATTATGGAGAGGAACGGCGGTCCCGAGGAAGTATTTACCTTCGGCCATTATTTGCGCATATATATCCGACAGGCAAAAACCCGTGGCGCAATCCCCATTGTACTGTCACACACTCCCGGAAATACATGGGATGGCAATAAAATGGTACGTAACAATGAGACATACGGCAAATGGTCGAGGGAAGTGGCCGAACAGGAAGGGGTCCTCTTTATCGATATGAACGACCTGATAGCCACAAAATGCGAAACCTTGGGAAAAGAGAAAACCAATGAGCTCTTTAAAGACAGGGTACATACTTCCTACGAAGGAGCAATACTGAACTGTGAAGCGCTGATTGAAGGGATAGAGACAATGCCGAAATTGGATTTGAGGAAATATATTATTAAATAAAAATTCAAAATTTAAGATTTCTAACTTCTAATTTCTCTAAAAAACAATATCTATTATGAAACGAGATGCATTTAAAATGTTTTTGAAAAAAGGGTGTGAAGTGGAATATGAAAAACGGCATAACGAAATATGGCCTGAACTTGCACTATTATTGCACGAATCGGGAGTGTATGACTATTCCATCTTCTGGGATAAGGATACGAACATATTGTTTGGCGTACAGAAAGTAAAGGGAGATGCCTCTTCACAGGATCTGGGCGACAACCCGATCGTACAGAAATGGTGGGCGTATATGGCGGATATAATGGAGACAAATCCTGACAATTCTCCGGTATCTATCCCGTTGAAAGAAGTTTTCCACATGGATTGAAACCACTCAAATGAACGGACCAATGACGTTACTATCTTTTCTTGGGAAAACAAGTATCCTGTGCCTGTCCCTTCTCTTTTCACTATCGTGCACTACCGGAAAGAACAAAAATTACCAGTTCTATTTCGGTGAAGGGAATAAAAAAGGATTCGTAAAGATTACAGAACAAACCATATACGGCGTTAATTCACCGTATGGTTACGATCTGGACAGTACGCCTGCCGGTAATGATCCTTTCTTTTTCTCTATCGATCTACCCGAAGGAAATTATAAAGTAACTGTTACGCTAGGCGACAGGGATCAATCGACCAATACCACCATCAAATCCGAATCAAGGAGATTGATGCTGGAAAATATCGACGTACCAAAAGGAGAGACTGCCAGCAAATCCTTTATCGTTAACATACGCAATACAAAGATCGGAGAAAAGGATTCAGTAAGGATCAAACCTCGGGAGATAGGCAAACTGAACTGGGACGATAAGCTGACCATCGAAGTGAATGGCATACAGGCTGGACTACAGACGATGGTTATAGAAAGTGTTTCGGTTCCTTCCGTTTTTCTGGCGGGTAACTCCACGGTAGTGGATCAGGACAATGAGCCTTGGTGCGGTTGGGGACAGATGCTGCCCCGATTCCTGAAACCCGCGATAGCCGTCGCCAATTATGCCGAATCGGGTGAAGCGGGCAATTCATTTATCTCTGCGAAGCGCTTTGCCAAGATACTCTCTCAAATGAAGGAAGGGGATTACCTGATGATCGAATTCGGCCATAACGATCAAAAGCAAAAAGGAGAAAACAGAGGTCCCTATACCAGTTATAAGGAGAGCCTGAAGTATATGATAGACGAAACAAGGAGGAAGGGTGCCACCCCCGTATTAATCACGCCGATGCACCGCCGCAGATTCGACGATAACAACCGGGTTATCAATACGCTGGGCGAATATCCCGATGCGATGAGGCAACTGGCTGAAGAAGAGGATGTGATGCTGATCGACCTGAACAACATGAGTAAGGTATTATATGAAGCATGGGGGCCTGAAGAGTCAAAAAAGGCTTTTGTGCATTATCCGGCCGGTACCTTTCCCGGCCAGACCGAGACATTGGAAGACAATACCCATTTTAATGCGTATGGAGGGTATCAACTTTGCAAATGCGTCCTGAAAGGGTTGATAGAGAATGAATCACCATTAAAAGAATATATTGTAGAGGATTATGGTCGATTCGATCCGGCACAGCCCGATGATATAGATAACTTTCTTATTCCCCCTACACCGTTCTATTCCGTAATAAAACCTGATGGAAATTAAAACTATACAATAAATAAAATTATGAAGAGAAATGTATTGGTACCCTGTTTTTTATTCCTTTTTATAGGATCGTTGTTTGCACAGAAAAAAACGGATGAAGAAGCCGTAAGAGCTGTGGCCGACAATATCCTGTCCCAGCCTGTCACCCAATTTGTAGGTGTGGACGACGGCACCGTCTACAACAGTACAGCAGAGATACCCGAAGGGAAAGATGTACGGTTCAAAAGTCCGCTCACCGAATGGCACTATTCGAACGGTGTACTGGATATGGCCATGATCAATCTGGGAGAATATCTTAACGAGGACAAATATATAGATTATGCCAAAAGACATGTCGCTTTCGGCTTCGACAACTATGAATACTTCAAGAACACTTTCAGGCACGACCGCAATCATTGGCACTGGCCTTTCGGACAACTCTGGAACACGAAAGAACTGGATGACTGCGGTGCTATGGGGGCTGCGGTTATCGAAGTATACCAGTTGAAAAAAGAGCAACGATATCTCGATTATATCAATACTGCGGCAGACCATATCATGAACGGTCAGAACCGCCTGGCCGACGGCACCCTCAGCCGAACTTTCCCGAGAAATATGACTGTTTGGGCCGACGATGCGTATATGGGGACCTCCTTCCTGACACGGATGGGGAAATTTACGGGAGATAACCGCTATTTCGACGAAGCAGCCAAACAACTTATCCTAATGGATGAATATTTGTGGTGTTCCGAAAAACAACTCTACTTTCACTGCTATTATACTGACTGGCAGAGAAACGGAGTCGCTTTCTGGGGACGGGCGAATGGTTGGATCATGATCTCGCTGGTCGATCTGATCGAAGCCATGCCACAGGATCATGCCCAACGAGGTAAACTGATTTCCATACTGGAAAAACAGATCGTAGGCGCTTCCCGATGGCAGAATGCCAACGGAATGTGGAATCAGTTGTTAGATAAAAGCGATTCTTACGATGAGTCGTCGGTGACGGCCATGTTTGTGTATGGTGTTGCCAAAGCAATCAATAACCAGTGGATTGATCCCGCTTACCAGAGTATTGCAAAAGCAGGATGGAATGTATTAAAAAACAACGAGATAACCACTGACGGCCGTTTTACCAACGTGTGCGTAGGAACCGGTATCAGCAACGACCTGCCGTTCTACTTCAACCGCCCAGTCGGCGACAATGAAAAACACGGATTGGGATTGATCATCGGCACAGCCATCGAAATAATGAAACTAAACAGTGCACAATGAGAGGAATAAAGACGCTGATTATCCTGTGTTCTTTATGTATCCCCGCCTTTGTCTTTGCCGGATTCAGGATTTCGGAACTCACCTGGGTAAACGACGTGGGAGCACGTACCGGACCCTCCGGTACCAGGGTATTCAATGTCTCCTCCTTCGGAGCTGTCGCCGACGGAAATACATTGAACACAAAAGCGATACAGGCTGCGATCGATGCTTGTGAACGTGCTGGGGGAGGGATTGTAACCTTCTCTCCCGGAAATTATTTGACAGGATCCATCTATCTGAAAGACGAGGTTCATCTCAAAATCCCCCAGGGTGTAACCATTCTGGGAAGTCAACGAATTGAAGACTATCCCGATATCGACACACGGGTGGCGGGGATAGAGATGGTCTGGCCCTCAGCCCTTGTAAATGTTATAGGGAAAAAGAACGTCAGGATATCCGGAAAAGGAGAGATCGACGGACAAGGCAAACCTTTCTGGGATTCCTATTGGGAGATGCGAAAAGAATATGAAATGAAAGGGTTACGCTGGATCGTAGATTACGATTGCAAACGCCCTCGGACACTATTGGTATCGGAATCGGAAGACGTAACCGTGCAGGATGTGACATTCAAACGAGCCGGATTCTGGACGATCCACCTACTCTACTCCCGGTATTGTACCATAGACGGAGTGACCATACGAAACAACATAGGAGGACATGGCCCCAGTACCGACGGCATCGATATCGATTCCTCTTCTTATATTCTGGTAGAAAACTGCGATATTGATTGCAACGATGACAATTTCTGCCTGAAAGCGGGACGTGATGCCGACGGACTGCGGGTAAACAAACCCACGGAATACGTGGTCATCCGCCATTGCATATCCAGAGCCGGAGGCGGCCTGTTCACATGCGGGAGCGAAACCTCAGGCGATATCCGGTATGTGCTGGCGCATGACCTTAAAGCAAAAGGGACATCAGTCGGACTTCGTTTCAAATCGGCCATGAACAGGGGCGGCACCACGCAACATATCTACCTCAAGAATATTGAGATGGAAGAAGTGGGAATAGCCATTGAAGCGACTATGAACTGGAATCCATCGTACAGCTACTCTGTCCTTCCCGAAGAATTCGAAGGGAAGGAATTGCCCGACCACTGGAATAAGATGCTACAGGAAGTAAATCCGCCGGAGAAGGCAATACCCTTTTTCAACAATATCCATTTATCCGGTATAAGGGTTTCCAATGCCACAAGAGCCTTTAGCGTGGAAGGAAGTGAGCTCTCGAAAATGGAAGATTTTTATTTAAGTAATATCCGAATCAATGCACAGCATGCCGGCTCCGTCCGGCATACAAAAAACTGGCGCATGGAGAATGTCAACGTGTGTTCCACGGATGGGCAACCCATTCAATTAACAGTAAGTTATAATGAATAATACAGTAATTATGGCCATCGTCCTGTTCTTTATCCTGACGGGATGTTCTTCCCCCACCGGGGTTGCGGGAGACACTGATTGGCCCCGGATAACCCGGGAAAGTAAACCCTGGACACGCTGGTGGTGGTTAGGAAGTGACGTGGATTCTGCAAACCTGGCATACAATCTGGCAGCGTTGGGCAAGGCAGGGATAGGGGGCGTGGAAATCACACCTATCTACGGCGTAAAAGGGCGTGAAGCGCATTATCTCAATTACCTTTCACCCGAATGGATGAATATGCTGGATTTCACCATTTCCGAAGCGGCCCGCCTGGGAATGGGAGTGGATATGAATAATGGTACGGGATGGCCCTTCGGGGGACCTGAGGTGACCCTGGAGGATGCAGCCACCAGGGCTGTTTTTCAGGAATACCAGCTCAAAGGGGGGCAATCACTCGATGAGCCGGTCACAGTACGGGACGAAAGACAGAAACCGTTTGCCCGGTTAAATAAACTTATCGCATACACCCCGGATGGTGGGAGTGTGGATATTACGGATAAGGTATCGGCGGAAGGGAAACTCAACTGGACGGCGCCGGAAGGAAAAGAGTTCACATTGGTCGCGCTGTTTATAGGAAAAACCCGGCAAGAAGTAAAAAGGGCGGCGCCGGGCGGACAGGGTTACGTGCTCAACCATTTCGATAAGGAGGCGGTCATGCGTTACCTCGGAAAATTCGATACCGCGTTTGCCGAAAATAACACCCCTTTCCCAAACACCTTCTTCAACGATTCGTATGAAGTGTACGGCGCTGACTGGACTCCGGAACTGTTGGACGAATTTGAAAAAAGGAGGGGATACAAACTGCAGGATTATTTCCCCGAATTGCTGGCCAAAGGAGCAACGGAGCTTTCCGTACGTGTTATCACCGATTACAGGGAAACCATTGGCGAATTGCTCAAAGAGAACTTTACCCGACCCTGGACCGAATGGGCACATGCGCACGGGGTAAAAACAAGGAACCAGGCACACGGATCGCCGGCAAACCTGCTGGATCTGTATGCCGCCGTAGACATACCCGAGTGCGAATCATTCGGTATCACCGATTTCGACATCCCCGGCCTGCGGAAAGATTCCATCCGCAAAAAGAACGACAGCGACCCCACCATCCTCAAATATGCTTCGTCGGCTGCCCATATAGCGGGTAAAACATACACCTCTTCCGAAACATTTACCTGGCTCACCGAGCATTTCAGGACTTCCCTCTCGCAGGCCAAACCGGAGATCGACCAGATGTTTACCTCCGGAGTAAACAGGATTTACTTCCACGGTACCACCTACTCGCCCGAAGATGCCGCATGGCCGGGATGGAAATTCTACGCGTCGGTGGACATGTCCCCCACTAATACCATCTGGAAAGATGCTCCTGTATTCTTCGACTATATCGCACGGGTACAATCATTCCTGCAAAGCGGAAAACCTGACAACGATTTTCTGTTATACCTCCCTCTTTACGATATCTGGGAAGGATTGCGCGGAAACTATTTTGCCACATTTGCCATCCACGGAATGCGGGAAAGGATTCCGGACTTCTGTGAAGCGGTGGAAAAGATCATGGAATGCGGTTACGATCTCGATTATATCTCCGATCGTTTCATAAGTACCACTACTGTTGAAAACGAACTGCTGAAAACAGAAGGTGGAACCACCTACAAGGCCCTGATATTACCGGCAGTGAAATATATCCCGGCCGAAACAATGGAACAGATCAGGAAATTGACAGAACAGGGAGCTACCGTGATCATTTCGGATCACTATCCTTCCGATGTACCGGGATTATCCCGTCTGGAAGAGCGGAAAAACCTGTTTCAGGAACAACTGTCGCTATTCCCGGAAGTCGCCTCTTTCGAAAATGTATCTGTCAATATAATGAAAAAAGGGACGGTTATCACCGGTAACGACTACAAGGATATGCTGGCGACATGGAAAGAGAACGAAGAACTCTTCGTATCGGAATTGGGTGGACAACTGATCCGCAGAAAACATGACAACGGACATATCTATTTCTTCTCCATGTTGAAGAACAACCCCGTAGACGGATGGGTTCCATTAGGAGTAAAAGCCGAAAGTGCCCTCTTCTTTAACCCGATGAACGGGGAGAAAGGGTTGGCCAGACTGCGTAAGAATAGCGGTAGAACAGAGCTGTATATGCAGTTGAAACCCGGTGAATCAATTATCCTGAAAACATTCAACAGGAAAAAAATAGAAGCCGAAGAATGGCCTTACTATCAACTCACAGGAAACAACGTCACCCTCAACAACGGTTGGACGTTACAGTTTGAAGAAAGTGAACCGGCAGTTACCGAAAGTTTTGCATTGGATGCACTCGTATCATGGACAGATATCGGTAATGAAGTACTGAAAAAGAATATGGGTACGGGACGATATTCAATGACATTCGATTTCATCAAAACACCCGGATGCGAATACCTCCTTTCTCTGGGTGATGTACGGGAAAGCGCCCGGATAAAGATCAACGGACAGGATGCAGGAACTCTGTATGCCGTACCTTTCGAAACAACGATCGGGTCGTTGCTGCGCGACGGGGAGAACACCATAGAGATCGACGTAACCAACCTCCCGGCCAACCGCATCGCCGATTATGACCGTCGTGGGGTAGAATGGCGTATTTTCCACGAGATCAATTTTGTAAGCATAACCTATAAACCTACGATGTTCGACATCTGGGATATCGCTCCTTCCGGTTTATTAGGGCCTGTCACGATTCAGGAGCTTAAAACCATTTCACTATAATGAAAACAATCTGCCTATTACTCTTTTCAGTTCTTTCTGCCTTTTCCCTTGCAGCACAAAAAACCCGCAACGACTTTCAACGAATAACATAAAACAACATACAATGACAATTCAAAAATCAGCAATATTGATAGTGATGACCGTGGCCGTTTTTATGGTAGCGTGTTCATCCCAGCCTTCCCGTCAATTTGAGAAAATTGTCGTGGAAGCCCCTTTCCCTATGGATACGATTAAGGTGTTGATTTATCCCGATAAAGATTTCCCCATCACTGAATATGGTGCGGTAGAAGGCGGTGAAGCAATCAATACGGCGGCAATTGCCGCTGCCATCGATGCCTGCAATAAAGCGGGCGGCGGGCGTGTGGTTGTTCCCGCAGGTGTATGGTTGACCGGACCGATCCATTTCAAAAGTAATGTAAATCTTCATTTAGGAGAAAATGCAGTAGTAAGTTTTACGGATGATCCTAACGACTATCTGCCAGCGGTAAAGACTTCGTGGGAAGGGTTGGAATGTTACAACTATTCACCCCTGGTATATGCCTATGAATGTGAAAATATAGCCATCACAGGCAATGGTATACTACAACCCAAAATGGACAGATGGAGGGTATGGTTCAAACGTCCGGAACCGCATATGAACGCCTTGGTGGAGTTGCATGAAAAAGCCGTTGCAGGCGTCCCGGTAGAAGAGCGCCAAATGGCGGTCGGCGAGAATAATCTGCGGCCTCACCTGATCCATTTCAATAGGTGTGAGAACATCCTGCTGGACGGATTCAGGATACGGGAAAGCCCCTTCTGGACCATCCACCTGTATATGTGTAATAGCGGCGTGGCACGCAATCTGGATGTCAAGGCACACGGACACAATAACGACGGGGTGGATCTTGAAATGAGCCGGAATTTCCTGGTGGAAAATTGTACGTTCGATCAGGGAGACGATGCCGTAGTAATCAAATCGGGACGGAATCATGATGCGTGGCGGTTGGATACTCCTTGCGAAAATATTGTCATCCGCAACTGTACAATACTCGAAGGGCATGTGCTTTTAGGGATCGGCAGTGAGCTCTCGGGAGGCGTACGGAATATCTACATGCATGACTGTGCCGCTCCGCAATCGGTACATCGGTTTATCTTTATCAAAACCAACCACCGCAGGGGAGGATTTGTGGAAAACATCTATATGGATAATCTCACGTCGGGAAAAACACAGCGTATCCTCGAAATAGACACCGATGTGCTGTATCAGTGGCGGCATCTTGTGCCCACACACGAGACAAGGATCACGCGTATAGAAGGGATCCATATCAGCAATATAACCTGTGAGGAAGCGGATGCCATTTACGAGTTGAAGGGTGATGAAAGGTTGCCGATAAAGAATGTGGAAATGAAGAACATTCATGTCGACCGGGTGAATAAATTCCTGAAAAGATCGGAAAATGCAGAAAACATTACGGAAAAGAATATTACCTATACGGAACTTCTAAATAGAGATTGAAATGAATAAAACGCTTTTCATATTCCTACTGGTCTTTACGTCCATGTCATTTAATACTCCGGAATGCTCAACGTGGCAAGAAAATCAATGAAGTTGTATTACGCAAGAAGAGTCAACAAGGAAGAGAAAGAGCCAGGTGCAATAGAAGTGGTTGAAATCGATTTGGAAAAACTTTTCTCCGACAGCAAATCCGGTAACCTGAAACCAGCTTCAGCGTATGAAAGAGTGTGTGGGATTACCACTCCCGAAATGGGAGCCGGTGGAGACATGGCTCTCGATGGCGGAGAAGAATGGGTATGGTTCCGCGTGGGAAAGGAAGAGGCCCTGAAGTATCTCCCCGAAGGAACCGGAATAGCAGAACCTTTCGGTCCCCGTAACATGGGTCCGGGCCCGGGAGGAATGGATAGTAAATGCCGACGGTACCGGTTTGCGCCCTCTCTACCCGGGTCGGAGCACGAGTGGGTAACCCACGAAGCGGTTATCAGTCCCGATGAGGTGGCATTTGCCATTATGGGACACCGGCCTATCCCCTACACGAACGACCCGGACAGGCCGGAAGGAACGGCGGTAGGAGGTGCTAATCCCGGTCAGGAAGCAGCGTGGGGTCCTTCCGGGATCCGTGAAAAGCCTACCGGCCTCGGCATCGTTAATATCCGGACAAGAGAGATGCATATAGCAGGACAAATCCCTTATGGAAGCGGCTTCTGGCATGTTCATGGTTCACCCGACAAGCGTTTTGCCGTGGGAGATAACTTCGACCGGGAACTCTATCTCATCAACCGCGAAACGGACGAGATGATACTCCTCACGGCAGGCCACAAAACCACCGCAGCAGATCATGTCCACCCTACATTCAGCCCGGATGGTACAAAAATACATATCCAGTCGGCCATGCTTTCAGAAGATAACCGTTCAATGAATATCTGTATTGTCCCCGTACCGGAAAAATGGTTAAAAAAAGAGGAATGAATAACTATAGAAAAATGAAAAAATGGACTTTTGCGTGTCTGACAGGATTATTGATCGCCTGCGGAACGGAGAAACCGGCAAAAATCGACCGGCAAGCTTTGGTCGAAAGAAATAACCCGAAGGTCACTGAATTCGAAGAACTATCATCCCTTTCGGCAGGGAACGGTAATTTTGCCTACACAGTCGATGCAACAGGGCTACAAACCTTTCCTGAACTCTATTCTGCCGGGGTTCCCCTGGGTACTCAATCACAGTGGGGGTGGCACAGTTTTCCAAATCCCGAAAATTTCAAACCGGAAGAAACACTGAAAAACTATAATTTCAGGGGTAAAGAAGAGCCTTATGCCGTCCAGTTCAATGAACCGGGAAGGCAACAGGATGCGGCCAATTATTACCGGATAAACCCGCATCGGTTGCACCTGGGTTATGTAGGGCTGGAGTTGACCAGTCCGACAGGCGATAAAATAAAGGCCGAAGAGATTGGAAATATCTGCCAGACACTTGATCTGTGGAACGGAACCATCATTAGCCGGTATGAAGTGGGGGGCGACTCCGTGTCAGCCAGCACATCCGTTCATCCCGACTATGACCAGTTATCGGTCAGTCTGAATTCAGCCCTGATCGGAAAGGGACAGATGAAAGTCAACTTCCGCTTTCCTTATCCCACTGGTAACCATGCAGATGATGCTACGGACTGGAGCGTTCCGCAAAAACACTCTACGGAGGTGATCCTGCAGGACGACCATTCTTTCGTGCTGAAAAGGACACTGGACACAACCGTGTACTATATGTCGGTTACTTATGAAGGAGGGGCTTCCTTGTCTGAAAAAGAAGCCCATTATTTTGTCCTGAGTCCGGTGAACGACCAATTCTCATTTACCTGTGAGTTTCTGGATAAAGCGCCGGAAGGATCCGGTCAAACTTCTCAACAGGTTTTTGAGGCATCGTCCCGCTACTGGCAATCATTCTGGCAAAGAGGGGGGGCAATCGATTTTTCCGGTTGTACGGATGAACGGGCCAGCGAACTGGAACGCCGTGTCATTCTTTCCCAACACCTGATGGCCATTCAATCGGCAGGGATGTATCCCCCCCAGGAAACCGGATTGACCTATAACAGTTGGTTCGGGAAGTTCCATCTGGAGATGCATTGGTGGCATGCGGTACATTTCGCGCTATGGAACCGGGCCGATTTGCTGGAGAGAAGTATGGACTGGTACGCGACCGCCTATCCGGTGGCAAAGTCAATCGCCGAACGGCAGGGTTTCAAAGGGGCACGCTGGATGAAGATGACCGATCCCTCCGGTACGGAAGCACCCTCAAAGGTAGGTTCTTTCCTGATCTGGCAGCAACCGCACTTTATCTATATGGCAGAGCTGATCTATCGCAGCAATCCTACAGCAGAGGTGCTGGAAAAATATGGGTTCTTAGTGGAAGAAACGGCAGAGTTTATGGCTTCCTTTGCCACCTACGACGAACTGGAAGGCCGTTATGTCCTCAAAGGCATTATTCCCGCACAGGAAACATTGCGTGCTTCGGAAACCATCAATCCGCCATTTGAATTGTCCTACTGGCATTATGCCATGTCAGTGGCCCAGCAATGGCGCGAGCGTGCGGGACAAAAACGTAAACCGCAATGGGACGAATTGATCGATAAGCTCTCGCCCCTGGCATATCTGGATGGTTTATACCTGGCATCGGAAGATGCAACAGATACCTATAAGGATATTCGCTTTACTTCCGATCATCCTGCGGTATTGGGAGCACTAGGCATGATGCCTCAATGCAAACTGGTCCGCCCCGATTATATGCAAAACACCCTGGATTGGATCTGGGATAACTGGAACTGGGGAAAAACCTGGGGATGGGATTATCCGATGACCGCAATGAGCGCTGCCCGCCTGGGTGATCCGGAAAAGGCTGTGGGAGCACTCTTGATGGACAAACGCACCAACACCTATCTGGTCAACGGGCACAACTATCAGGATTCCCGTCTCCGCGTTTATCTTCCTGGCAATGGCGGCTTGCTTACTGCCGTAGCCATGATGTGCGCCGGATGGGATGGAAACGAGACTCCTAACCCCGGATTCCCTAAAAACGGCAAATGGAATGTGGTATGGGAAGATCTGGTACCCATGCCGTAACAAATTATCTGTCTTGAATCTTGTGTCTTGGTTCTTGGCTCTTAATTTTTAGTTTTTATTTCTAACTTCTTCATTCTTAATTTTTCACTCTTAATTCTTCACTTTTAATGTATGCGCCTGGTCCTATCTTTTTTTCTTCTCATCTCTCTCAACGTCTCCCTGCCGGCCCATCCTACAGGATATTGGCACGGCAAAGAACGGGAACTAAGATATATGCCTGAAGGGGAAGATTTCGTGATCCTGAATGGAGATAAACGGTTCAACAGGGCCCTTTACGGCACCAATACCGCTTTCAGGGTAGAAACAGGAGATGTCCCCGAGTTCGGATTGTTTATGCCCGGTATGGGAGGAAATATCCAACTGGGTATTCTGTCGGAAAGCGGGGATTTGTGGCTGAATGATGCAAAACAGATAAAATCGAGGTACAGGGCAGGTAGCCGGATCTATGAAATTAAAGATCCGCTGCTCGGTTCGGGCGAACTGATCATTACGGCTTTGGCGATGGCCGATGCCGAAGGGATCATTCTGAAAGTAGAATCGATAAATATTCCTGAAGATTGTAAATTGGTGACTATCTTCGGTGGGGCAAGCAACAGGGGTTTTTTCCGGAACGGTGACCTGGGAGTCGACGATCCGGACGCTTTTTCCCTGAAAGCCGGCGACTGTACCGGCAACCTGTTCGACATTCAGGATGATTCTTTTTCCCTGATTTACGGAGCCAATACGAAGAACGGCCCGAGAACAACGACAGGTTTCTTTTCAAAAGGCACTGAACTGAAATTGGGTTCTCCCTATGCGATGAACAGTGTCTCTGCGATAACACGATCAAGTATAACCGACGATAAACCGATACTTGTGGCGAAATCCGACTTGTACAGGGAAGGAACATATATAGCCATAAAGGCACAAGATAACAGGAAATTATCATCCGACATGCTGGCATCTGTTTTTAACGATGCCGAGTTTAAACGACAGGAAATAGCAGCGACCGTAAAAATACACACTCCCGATCCCTATTTCAACACCTTAGGCGGGGTTTTAAGTATCGCAGCGGATGGGATCTGGGATGATGCGACCGAAGTATGGCAGCATGGCGCCGTGGGCTGGCGCATGCCGTTAAACGGATGGCGGGCTGCTTACGTGGGTAATGCTATCGGTTGGCACGACAGGGCCAGAAAGCATTTTGATGGTTATGCCGCTTCGCAGGTTACCAATGTTGAGCCGGTGATCCCGCATCCGGCACAGGATCAGGAATTGAATCTGGCCAGAGCAGAAAAGAGATGGGGTACACAAATGTACAGCAACGGGTACATCTGCCGTAACCCACGGAATCCATCCCAGATGCACCACTACAATATGAACCTCGTTTATATCGACGAACTTCTGTGGCATTTTAACTGGACAGGCGATATGGATTATGTGCAGCAAATGTGGCCCGTGTTACAGCGCCATTTAGCCTGGGAGAAAAGAAACTTCGATCCTGACGACGACGGTTTATATGATTCGTATGCCTGCATCTGGGCCAGCGATGCACTGCAATACAACAGTGGCGGTGTTACTTTCTCATCTGCCTATAATTACAGGGCAAATAAAATGGCGGCAGAGATCGCAAAAAAGATAGGTGAAGATCCTGCTCCTTATGAGAGAGAAGCTGACAAAATACTGAATGCGATCAATTCGGTGTTGTGGCTGCCCCGGCAGGGTTGGTGGGCCGAATACAAAGATGTGATGGGAAACAAAATGATACATCCCAATGCAGGGATATGGACTGTTTACCATGCGATTGATTCGGATATCCACACACCATTCCAGGCGTATGAGGCAACCCGTTATATCGACACCCAAATTCCTCACATCCCGGTAAAAGCCAAAGGACTGGAAGATGATACTTATTATACAATATCCACCACAAACTGGTTACCCTACTCCTGGTCGATCAATAATGTGGCATTCGCGGAAGTGGGGCACACAAGCCTGGCATACTGGCAGGCAGGAAGGCATGAAGAGGCATACCGGTTGTTCAAAAGCAATATTCTCGATGGCATGTACCTGGGGACAAGTCCCGGGAACATAGGCCAGGTCAGTTTTTATGATGCCGCCAGAGGCGAATGTTATCGCGATTTCGGTGATCCGGTAGGAGTCTATTCGCGGGTGTTAGTGCAGGGACTGTACGGTATCCTGCCCGATGCGATGAACGATAAACTGGTCATCCGTCCCGGATTTCCTTCGGACTGGCAGTTTGCGTCCATACAAACCCCCGATATTAATTTCGACTTCAAAAGAGAAAATAAAACCGATACCTATACGATCAAATCATCATTTAAAAAGAGGTTGGCTCTCAGCCTTCTGGTAAAAGCACCCTATAGCAGAATCAAAAATATACTGGTAAACAATGAAAAATCGGATTGGTGTATCGAAGAGTCGGTGAACAATCCAATGATACGGATCGACTGCCCACCATCCGCCAACTATACCATTACAATAGAATGGAACGGGGATCAGATACAAAATGATCCGATCAAAATATCGGCTTACCGGAAACAACAAATAGAGATCGGATGCAATCAGACGATAGAGGAGGTGTATGATCCTCAAACAGCGCTGGAAGCGTTGAGAACTTCAGGAAAAACCCTGGCGGGAAGAATTGAGGGCGAACCGGGCCATCGTACCCTTTTTACAAAGGTACGGCAGGGGAGTATGGAATGGTGGCAAACTGTCTCCATCCATATTACCGAACCTCTGCAGATCGAATACGACCCGGAAGATACCCGATTGCGCTTTGTAGTCAGGAACAATACAGACAAAGCCATTACCACCGACATACAGGTAAACGGTAAGGTGATAGCACGAAACAAGATGATTCCGGCCTATCAAACTTCTTCACAAATACAAGTCACAGAACAGGATGCAAGATTCGGGACAAATGTCGTGGAACTTGTCAGCAAAGGGATTACTATCCTGCGTGCGGAACTGATTAACTGGAACCTGAAGAACAGGAATATACACTACGAAACGGTAAACATAGACAAGCATCTCAATGCTTCTGTTTCGCAGATCTTCAAAAATGAGTACCTGACGCCACGTTCACCCTACACTACTCTGCAGATTCCCAAACAGGGAATTGGAGAATGGTGCCACCCTACCCTGACAGCGGAGATAGATGACTCGGGATTGAGGAAATCGAGTAAGGAGATGATTTTTCAAACTCCTTTCGGTATTCCGTTCAGAACTCCTTCCGACCACTCAAACAACATTCTTTTCACCACTTTATGGGACAATTATCCGACTCAGGCAACTATCCCCCTGACAGGTAAATCATCCCACGCCTACCTGATGATGGCAGGATCGACCAATCATATGCAGTGCCATGTGACCAACGGCGCAGTGACCGTCACCTATAAAGACGGTTCGGTATCAGTATTAAAGTTGGTGAATCCGGAAACATGGATGCCTATCGAACAGGATTTCTATATTGACGGCCATGCATTTCAGTCGAAATTTCCCCGTCCTTACAGGGTAGCACTAAAGACAGGAAAAGTAAGCCGTACCTTTGAAGACGAAGTAGATCCCGACGAAGTATACGGCCGGTCTATAGAGGGTGGTGCCGGTGTAATCCTGGATATCCCACTGGATGAAAACAAAGAATTGGAAAGTATAGAAATAAAATCCATTGCGAACGAAGTGGTGATAGGGATGATGGCAATCACCCTGGTCAGATAATATAAATACAACCCTGATAAAAGAGCAGTACTCAAGTGAATAATTGAATTGTGTCTTTATTCTTGACTCTTGGTTCTAAAATTAAAATATATGAAACAGAAAATTGTCCTCGTAATCAGTTTAGCAATAGTATGTTTTTCTCAGGCAACACTGGCGCAAAAGACCGGGATATGGTTTGCCGACTCGGAAATGAAACGTGCGCCACAGGCATGGCAGCTCGATCACGGAAAACGGTTGTATTTCGGATATGCACAGGGAGTGGGATGCCTGGCCATGCTCAAGGTGTGGAAAGAGACCCACGACCGGAAATACCTCGATTATGTGATTCAATGGGCAGATACCATTATCAACGATAATGGAGAGATCCACCTCTACAAAGTGGAAACTTACAACATCGACTATATCAACTCGGGAAAGGTACTGTTTGATGTATATCGCGAGACGGGCAATGAGAAGTATAAACTGGCGATGGACCGGTTGGTCAACCAGATGAAACTCCATCCCCGGACCTTAGAAGGTGCTTTCTGGCATAAACTGATCTATCCCTACCAGATATGGCTTGACGGGTTATACATGGGTTCCCCCTTTCTGGCTGAATATGCAGTCACATTCAACCAACCGGAACTAATCGAGGATGTAATCAATCAGTTTTTAGTATGTGCGAAACACACTTATGACGAAAAAACCGGATTGTACTATCATGCCTGGGATGAAAGTAAAAAGCAACAGTGGGCAAATAAAGAGACGGGGCAGTCTCCCAATTTCTGGGGACGGAGCATAGGATGGTGGTTCATGGCCCTGGTGGATGTGTTGGATTTCATTCCGGCCGATCATCCCCAGCGACCGGAATTGATCGGAATGATCCGCGGACTGGCCGAATCTCTTCCTGCATACCAGGATAAAACCGGCCTTTGGTACCAGGTACTGGATAAAGGAGATAAACCGGGCAACTATCTGGAAGCATCTGTCTCTTCCATGTTCATGTATTCCTATGCAAAAGCCGTAAATAAAGGATATATCGATCAGAAGTACCGCCGGATTGCAGAAAAGGCGTATGACGGCCTGAAGAAAGAGCTTATTGTAAAAAATGAAGACGGAACCCTCACCCTGACGCAATGTTGCTCTGTCGGTGGATTGGGTGGAAATCCTTACCGTGACGGAAGTTTTGAATATTATATCAGCGAAAAGATCCGTGATAACGATTCCAAAGCAACAGGCCCTTTTATTATGGGATGTCTTGAACTCAAAAAATAAATAATGCAGTCATGAAGAACTACGGTCTATTTGCATTTTTACTACTTCTCTCCGTTGTCCTCTATGGACAGGATCCCCGGGAACGGTCCTATTATTACGAAATTCTGGAACCGCAACATACTCCCAAACCTTTAGTAGAGGAATACACAGAGGAACGGGTGGAAGAACAGTTCAACAGGGGACTGGTTGCAGCAAAGACATCGGATGAAAAACAGATCCATCTTAGCTGGCGGTTATTGAAGTCCGACAGTGACAAGGTAGCCTTCAATGTGTATCGCAGTGTGAACGGGAAAACCCAGAAATTAAACAGGAGACCGATCCTTACAACTACCGGTTTTACAGACAACCAACCGGTTTCAGGTCAATCGACCTATTGGGTGGAAACGGTCGAAGGGAAAAACAAGACCGTATCGGAAAAGATCGCCGTCGATGCTGCCGGGTTACAAACGACCAACTACAAAAGCATCAGGCTGAAAGAGCAGGTGACTGCAGGAATGGTAGCTGTGGGCGACCTGAACGGTGACGGTGAATACGACTATATTATCCGGCATCCGAACAGCAATGTGGATCCCGGCGTGCCCAATCCGAACGACGGAACCACCTACAAAATAGAAGCCTATCTCCGTGACGGAACCTATCTCTGGACAAAAGACCTGGGTCACGGCATAGAACCCGGAGTGTGGTATTCTCCTTTTATTGTGTACGACTTGGATGGCGACGGGAAAGCGGAGGTTGCCCTGAAAACAGCCGGTGATGATTTTGTGAAAGATGAAAACGGGCGGATCTGTGGTGGAAGTGAGTACCTCTCTGTGTTAGACGGGATGACCGGAGAAGAGTTAGCCCGGGTCGATTGGCCCGAACGGAACGAACGATACGGGAACATGAATCGCCAAAACCGTAATCAGATAGGGATGGCCTATCTGGATGGGAAAACACCTTCTATACTGGCTGCCCGCGGCACATACAAATTAATGGTAGTAGATGCCTGGCAGTTCCATGACGGAAAACTCACCAGGATGTGGCGCTGGGACGGAGACGAAGAAAATCCTGTTGTCCGGAGCCAGGGAGCACATAATATGGTGTGCGCCGATGTGGATAACGACGGACGGGATGAAATCCTGTTAGGTTCATGCATGCTCGACGACAATGGCTCATTGCTCTGGTCTTCAGGATTAGGACATTCCGATAAAGCTTACCTGACAGATATAGATCCCGATCGTCCGGGAATGGAAGTGTTTTTAGCGCTGGAACCCTGGCATGACAACGGGTACGGCGTATGTTTGTTGGATGCCCGGACAGGGGAACGGATCTGGGGAATCGGCCATAAGACCTATCATGTAGGCGACGGGATGGTCGCAGATATAGACCCAGAACGCCCCGGAATGGAGTGTTTCGCCAGCGAAGACAAGAAAGGAGGCTCTACCGATCAATACATGTTGAGTGCCAAAGGGGAAAGGCTGGCATCAAACGAGGATGTCCCTCCCTGCAGAAACTGGATCTGGTGGGATTCCGGAAATATCCGGCAGACGTTCTTCGGTAGCGACAACCGCTGGGGCGCCAGTTCTTTTTCGGGCGGCAGAGAACAGACAATAGGGTACTGGAAAGGCGAAACTGTAGCAAATAATATCCACGGGAATATTATTATGATCGCCGACCTTTTCGGTGACTGGCGGGAAGAGGTTATTACCGCTTTACCGGGTGAGATACGTATCTATCACACCAATATTCCGGCCAAAGACAAGAAAATGGCTTTAATGCAGGATGCGCTTTACAGAAGCTATGTATTGCAACGGTCCCAGGGATATCCGCAAGCACCTGTACCCTCATATATTTTTTAAACAGACACTAAAAATAATCATTGATGTCCAAAAATAATCTGTTAAGACAATTTAGCCTTATCCTATTGATAGGCTTTGGAATTTCTTCATGTACAAATAACACTACACAATCGTCATATAACTATGACTACCTGTACGAGAATCTGCCTTTTGATATGCCGGTACTGACGCCACCATCCTTCCCGGATTACGATGTCTGTATTACCGAATTCGGGGGAAAGGGAGACGGTACATTTATAAACACCGATGCGTTTGCAAAAGCCATCGAACATCTTTCCCAAAAAGGGGGAGGCCGGCTGATTATCCCTGCCGGCGTATGGTTTACAGGCCCTATTGTCCTGCAAAGCAATATCAACCTCCATTTAAAAGAGAGGGCGATCATATTGTTCTCAGCGGATAAAGATCTCTATCCCTTGGTGGAAACTTCATTCGAAGGACTGGATACGCGTCGTTGTCAATCGCCCATCTGGGGAAAAAACCTGGAGAATATCGCCATCACGGGAGACGGGGCAATCGACGGTAACGGCCATTACTGGCGTCCGCTGAAAAAAGAGAAAGTGACGGAAAGTTACTGGAAAAGGGCTACCTCACAAGGGGGAGCATTTAAACGGGATACCTATTGGATGCCATCGACACAATACCTGCATGGTGACACCATCAGTGACATGAATGTGCCACTACATCTGAAAACAGATGAAGAATGGGCAACGGTAAGGGATTTCCTTCGTCCCGTAATGATCAGTCTCCAAAATTGTACGAACGTATTCCTCCAAGGGGTGATATTTCAAAATTCACCGGCCTGGAACCTCCATCCGCTGATGTGTGAAAATGTGATCATCGACGGGGTACAGGTGCGCAATCCCTCCTACGCACAAAACGGGGACGGACTCGATCTGGAATCGTGCAGGAATACGATTGTCGTCAATAGCACGTTCGACGTGGGTGATGACGGTATATGTATCAAATCGGGGAAAGACGAAGACGGCAGAAACCGGAACCGTCCGACGGAAAACCTGATCGTCTATAATTGCACGGTTTTCAAGGGCCACGGCGGATTCGTGGTCGGCAGTGAAATGTCGGGAGGGGTAAAGAACGTATATGTATCCAATTGCCAGTTCCTGGGCACAGATGTAGGCCTTCGCTTCAAAAGTAACAGAGGTCGTGGCGGCACTGTCGAAAACATTCATATCTCGAATATCAGTATGTTCGATATCACTACCGAGCCGATACTGTTTAATCTGTATTACGGTGGTAAATCGGCGGTAGAATCACTCGCAGACGGAGATGATATCGTGGAGGAAGAAATATTCCCTCCGGTAGACGAAACAACCCCTTGTTTCCGGGATATATATATTGACCGGGTCACTTGTAGAAATGCCCGCCGGGCAATGTATTTTTATGGTTTGCCGGAACAGAATATCGAAAATATCCAGGTGGAAAATGTCATTATCCATTCGAAAATAGGCGCCGAATTGATGGAATCAAAAAATATAACATTGAAAAATGTTGCCATCTATCCGGAAGAAGGTCCGGTACTGACAATGGGCAATGTCAAAAATGTAACGATACATGGTCTGGATACCGATCACTCGATAAAAACGATTTTTGAAATTGGTGGAGACCGAACCGAAGATATTGTGATTCCATCCGGATACAACAAAGATCAATTGGTGCTGGGAAACAACCTGCCGGACAATGCGGTAAAATTCGAATAAATTTCACTCTTAATTCTTAATTTTTCATTTTTCACTCTTAATTATATGAAACGAGTATATCTATCATTATTTTGCATTATGCTGAGTTTGCCGTTTTTGGGAAATAACGTATTCCCCGACGGTACACCCATTCCGGATTGGTTCAACCAAAATGAAATTATTGATATCAATACTTTGGGAAAGCATTACCGGATTACAGATTATGGTGTGGTGAATGACAGTACACTATTACAGACGGAAGCAATCCAGTCGGTTATTGATCAGGCCCATCAAAACGGCGGGGGAGTAGTACTCATTCCCAAAGGTGTTTTTTTGAGCGGTGCGCTCTTTTTCAAACCGAAAACTCATTTGTATTTAGACCAAGATGCAGTATTAAAAGGAAGTGATGATATCAGTGATTTCCCCATCCTACCCACCCGGATCGAAGGACAAAGTATTAACTACTTTGCTGCACTGGTCAACGCCGACGGATTAGACGGCTTTACCATCTCCGGTAAAGGAACGATTGACGGGAACGGATTACGTTACTGGAAATCGTTTTGGCTCCGAAGACAAGTTAATCCCCAATGTACGAATATAGAAGAACTTAGACCCCGTCTTGTATATATATCCAATTGCAAAAACGTGCAGCTTTCGGGAGTGAGGCTGACCAACTCTCCTTTCTGGACAACCCATCTGTATAAATGCGAAAAAGTGAAGTTACTGGATTTATACATATTTTCCCCCGAAAAACCGGTCAAGGCGCCAAGCACCGATGCGGTGGATATCGATGCCTGCACTTATATTCATATTAAAGATTGCTATATGTCGGTAAATGATGATGCGGTCGCTTTGAAAGGTGGAAAAGGACCGTTGGCCGACAAAGATGAAACGAACGGAGGAAACCGGAATATCATTATTGAAGACTGTACGTTTGGGTTCTGCCATAGTGCGCTCACATGCGGAAGCGAGTCGATACACAATCGCAACATCATCTTCCGCCGTTGCAAAATCAATCGGGCTCAACGCCTTCTCTGGTTGAAAATGCGCCCCGACACTCCTCAAAACTATGAATATATCCTGGTTGAAGATATTACGGGAAACGCATCCCGTTTCTTATATATCAAACCCTGGGCTCAGTTTTTTGATCTGCAGGGACAAAAAGAAATGCCACTTTCTTACGGTAGTAATATAACCATGCGCAATATCACGCTGAATTGCGACATATTTTTCGACGTAAGCAAATCAGACCAGTATATCCTGTCTGATTTTACGTTCGAGAATCTGAATATCCAGACAAAAACACCGGATATTTACACAGATCACATTACAAATTTTACAGTAAAGAATGTACGAATAAACAGTAAAGAATACAAATTTACCTATCTGTCGCCATCATAATCAGTCACTGACCGGAAACTATAAAGTCCAGATCATATTCGGCGATCATATAAATGACATTTTCAATGTTGATAATATCGTTTTATAATGTTGTTATGAAAATTATTCTTTCTATATAGCATAAAGCCTCATACCCGTTTCACAAAGAGAAATAGTATCCTTTTTGGAGCCACTGATTGTATTTCTATTTGTTGAATTTATAATAGAAGGCTCCGCGTTTAGGAGTTGATTTATCTTTGTCACCCTGTTTTTCGAGTATATCCATTTCCAGTATCCTTTTGCGAAAATTGCATTTATCCAGTTCCTCCCAGCGAGCGTTGTGTATTTTACACAATCTTCGACGAAGAATTCAAGGTCTATCAATGCATAATAAGAACGAATTATACATATGTTTAACATTTATTATCTGCTCAATATACAGAGTGGTCTTTTGGGAATATAAGTATTTGACAATATATAAGTTGTAAAATAGGTGAAATTAAAGAGTCAAAGCCAGGAGAACCGGAAAATTACCCTGTAATAAATAATCCATTTTTTATTATAACAATTTATTCGCATTGTTATAAAATGGAAGTTTTTTGTTATTTCATTCCTATATAAAGAAATAATTTTGTGAATGAACTTTTTTTATTATTTCTTAAAATATTAAACCTATGGGAAAAACATGGTATGAGAAAATTTTCCTTTCTCTTGTTTTACATTTATTTATGACTTTCTCTCTTATTGCACAGACTTTAAAGGTGGAAGGAAAAGTGACTGACACAAATGGAGAAACTCTTACGGGCGTGAATGTTGTGCTCAAAGGAACCTCAATTGGAACAATCACGGATATGAATGGATATTACAGCTTTGAGACTCCGTCTGGCCAACAACAAATACTGGTCTTTACTTATATCGGGTTCAAGACAACAGAAGTGAATATTGTACCGAACCAGGGTAAGTACGATGTGACGATGGAAGAAATATCGACAGGGCTGGATGAAGTGATCGTCATTGCTTATGGTGTACAGAAAAAAGCAACTCTTTCCGGATCGGTTTCGGCCATAAGTGGCAATGAGATCATTAAATCTCCGGCCATGAACGTGACGAACTCCTTAGCCGGCACCCTCCCGGGACTCGTTGTAGTCGGCCAAAGCGGAGAACCCGGGAACGATGCTTCACAATTATATATACGTGGGCAGAGTAGTTTGAATAACAATAATCCGCTGGTTGTTGTCGATGGCGTTCCGAATCGTTCTTTAGAGCGTATAGACCCCAACACGATTGAGTCTATCACTGTGCTGAAGGATGCCTCAGCGGCTATTTATGGTTCTCAGGCGGCAAATGGAGTTATCCTGGTAACTACCAAACGCGGAAAGAGCGAAAAGATGAAAGTGGAGGCAAGCTATCAGACCGGATGGTCTCAGCCGACACGGATGCCCAAACTGACTAATTCTGCAGAATATGCTACATTAGTCAATGAAGTCAATTACTATTCGAATCCGGATGGGGGACACTTCCAAACCTATAGCGAGGAAGCCATTCGTAAATTTGCAGATGGAAGTGACCCGTGGGGATATCCCGATACCGATTGGTTAGGGGCTGTAATGAAAACATGGTCCCCCCAACAGAATGCAAATATAAGCATGTCAGGCGGTAATGATAATGTGCAGGCTTTTGTTTCGCTCTCTAGCCGTTATCAGGATGGGTATTTCAAACAAAGCGCCAGCAATTATACACAACATGATCTGCGCGCTAATGTGGATGGAAAAATAAACAAATATATAAAGGTATCAGTGGATGCCGGTATACGTATGGAAGATGCCGGTTTTTTAAGAATCGGATCCGGCACTATGTTTAACAGTCTGCTGCAGGCAGCTCCTGTGTTTCATGCATTCTGGCCCAATGGCTTACCGGGCCCTCCCATTGATGATCAGCAATCGAGTAATCCGGTTGTGCATGGGACAAAACAATCAGGATATAATGACAAAGAGAACTATATATTGAATGTCAATGGCAAGATAGACATCAAAGTACCCTGGATTGAAGGGCTGTCATTGACTGCCATGGGTGCAATTGACCGTGGAATTTATCTGACAAAAAAGTTTGATAATCAGTATAAACTATATACCTGGGATGGTAATACAGTTGATGAAGATGGTACACCCATACTGGAAGAGGGTCTTTATGGTGGATCTCCTCTATTGACACAAACATCCAGCATAAGCAGAAGGTATTTGACAAACCTCCTGCTGAATTATCAACGCCAGTTCGGAAACCATGATATAAATGCCCTGGCAGGGATAGAAACCATTGAAGAAGATTCAAACTGGTTCACAGCCGAGAGACGGAATTTTGCCGGAAGTTTCCCGGATGAGCTTAATTTTGGAGATCCGAATTCCCAATATGCAAGTGGCTCCACTCCCGGTAAGAACCGGTGGTTAAACTATTTCGGGCGTGTGAATTATTCTTTTATGAATAAATATATTGCTGAATTCGTGTGGCGGTATCAAGGGTCCAGTAAATTCCATTCTTCAAACCGTTGGGGATTTTTCCCCGGTATCTCAACGGCTTATCGTATTTCTGAAGAAAGCTTCTGGCAAGAGTCTTTAAAGAATATAATAGATGATGCAAAATTACGGGTTTCGTGGGGAAAAACAGGGAACGACCTGATTGCACCGTATCAATTCCTTTCCCAGTATGCAGTATATTTTCAAACATTTGTAACAGGGGACGGAAAAAATAACCCGGTCATTCGTGAAAACCTGACCGGTAACCCATACGCTCAATGGGAAGAAGCAGACCAATGGAATATAGGAATGGATTTATCTTTCCTGAATCAAAGATTAAATTTCACGATAGATTACTTTAATAATCTTCGTACCAAAATCCTTATACCTCAGACCTCTTCAACTCCCTATTTTACAGGGATATCAGGGATACTCCCGGATATAAACCTGGGAGAAGTCCGCAACCGGGGATTCGATTTTTCGTTGAACTGGAAAGATAATACGGGCAACCTTACTTACGCTGTTACACTCAATGGAGGATACGCCAGGAATAAGGTTTTATTCTTTGACGAAGCAGCCGGCGCTCTCCCCTGGCAAATGAATACAGGCTATCCGATGCACTCAGGATTGTATTATAAAGCCATCGGGATTTTTCATACACAGGAAGAGATCGAGAACTATCCCCATATGGAAAATGCACGTCCCGGAGATATCATCTTTGAAGATGTAGACGGAGATGAAGAAATCACAGGAAACGATAAGGTTCGTATCCATAAAAGCAGTGTACCTAAATGGACAGGCGGTTTAAACCTCTATTTTGCATATAAAGGATTTGACTTGTCTACGCTGTTCAATGCGCAGGCCGGCGCCGTACGGTATGTACAAGCGCGAGGAAGTGCCTCTGCCAGATTCAATTACTGGAAAACATTCTACGATAATCGTTGGACGGAAGATAATATATGGGCAGACTATCCCCGAACTTTTGACCGCAATAATGAATATTGGATGAGTTCGGAAAATCCGAATACATTCTGGCTTAAAAAAACCGATTTTATCCGTTTAAAGAACCTGGAATTAGGATATACATTACCCCATTATTTTACAGGAAAATTAGGTTTGGAAAACATACGTCTTAGCGTAGGCGCTATGAATCTTTTTACATTCTCACCGGACATGAAGGATTTCGATCCGGAACTGAGTTATTCCGGATTTGCCGGAGAAGGCTATCCATTACAAAAAATGCTTACCGTGGGCGCTTCTGTCAAATTTTAAATCAAATGATTATGAAACAGAATTTTAAATTATTAATAATCGCAATAGTGGCTGTATCTACAGGATGCAGCGATTATCTTGACACCTTACCCGGCGACAAATATGATGATGCAAGCGTATGGGGAAATGCTGTCTATACAGAACAATTTGTATTTAATATCTATCAGGGGATTCCTTATCCATACCAATGGTATATGAGTGGCGCTCTTGTCGACGAACAGGTGCCTAACCAGGTGGATGGGATCGTTACACGTGTGACCGAAAGTAATCTGACACCTGATGACTTAGGCGCTTTTGCTGACAACTGGGGTGCCTGCATGCAAGGATGGTGGTGGAATGACGCTTATACTAAAATCAGAGCATGTAACAAATTCTTTGAAAAAGTAGAGCAGGTGCCTTTCCCTAATCAGGAGAAAAAAGAGCAACTGATTGCTGAAGTCCATTTTTTACGCGCTTATTTCTATTACGTTCTGATGGCTCAATATGGAGGTGTTATCCTATTGGATAAACCTGTAGAAATGGGAGATAACTATAATATACCCCGTTCTTCCTTTGAAGAAACAATTAATTTCATCGTTGATGACCTGGATGCCGCAATAAACAGTGAAGTATTAGCTACCCAAACAGATAAGACCCGTGCAACAACAGGTGCGGCGCTTGCATTGAAATCACGTGTTTTGCTGTATGCTGCCAGCGATATGCACCATGATCTTTCGTGGGCCGGTTCGTATGATCATTTGGAGTTAATTGGCTATCCAAATTCTACTGTTGCTTTGCGTCGGTCTCTCTATGAGGGGGCAAAAAGAGCCGCTGAATTATGTATGGACCAGGGTTATTCATTGTATAATGTGAATGCCGATAAGGCAAAGAATTTCAGCGACCTTTTCTTACAAATGAGTTCGACAGAGCAAATATTCATTACTAAATACGATAAGCTCAACTGGAGCTATTGGGCTACCGATTGGCCGGCATGGATAACAGGACCGCCCAGCTTTGGGGGATATGCCCTTAATACGGTCACAGCCAATCTGGCCAATGCTTTTGAAAATAGTGACGGAACTCCTTTTGATTGGGAAGCACAACGTTGGGATCCATATTCCGGACGCGATCCCCGGTTTGAAGCCTCTATCCTGCATAACTATTCACAGTGGTATGCCTGGGGGTATGAAAACTGGATTGATATTGCCTCACCATGGGGTGCGGATTATGTGACTCTTGAAAAACAGGGTACCGGTTATTTTATGAAGAAGTTCATTTCTCCATTAGAAAATAATTGGTATTACGGGACCCCTCAGCCTCAACCCTATATCCAGATCCGCTATGCAGAGGTATTGCTTAATTATGCCGAAGCCTGTTTGGCCCTGGAAGAAGAAGTGTCTGCACGTTCAACAATGAATGATATAAGAGAAAGAGCCGGAATGCCCGAAATACCGGCGTCAGAAAGTGGAGCCGCTCTTTTGGAACGTTACAGAAACGAGCGTAGGGTAGAGTTAGCTTTCGAAGGTCATCGTTTCTTTGATGTCAGACGGTGGCTGATTGCCCCGGAAGCTTATGTGCCGGCAAAAGGAGTGAACTTTGATTATTCTGAATATAAAGAGATCGTTGTGGATCCAAATCGCAAATGGAATAATTCTCACTATCTGATTCCTATCCAGCGTACAGAAATGAATAAGAATACAGCGTTGATACAAAACCCTCATTATAAATAGAAACTATCGCCAGGCCGTCTTATCCGAATAATGTGGCGAAATCCGCTTCGCTCCTTTCGCCACATCGGGCTGCCTGGACTGTTTGATAATTCCGGGGGTGATCGGGAAATTCATGGATGTGAAGAAGAAAAATGAATATAGATGAATAATAAGATACTGATCTCAATATTACTGATAATAAACCTGTCAATATCAGGGTGGGCTCAAAACAAATATACAATTGATGTAAGCAACACAAGCATACCCCTCGAAAAAGGACATTTAAAAATGGGTAATCCCGGACCGCAGGGAAAAGAAATAGAGGTAAACAACCTGTTTATGACCATCGGGGGAAGAGCTGTATTACCCGTAATGGGCGAAATGCATTTCTCACGCATGAAGCCCGATCAATGGGAAGACTGCATTCTCAAAATGAAAACAGCAGGAATAAATATTATTTCCACTTATCTGTTTTGGAACCATCACGAAGAAATAGAAGGACAATTTGTCTGGAATAACGACAAGGATCTCAGATCTTTCATTCAATTGTGCCAATCCCATGATATGTTCGTCTATCCCCGTATTGGGCCATGGTCGCATGGAGAAGCCCGAAACGGAGGAACACCCGATTGGATACTGCGTAAGAAAAATATACAGAACAGATCGAATGATATTGTGTATCAAAAATATGTAGAGCGTTATTTCAAAGAAATAGCCACCCAGCTAAACGGGCTTTACTATAAAGATGGGGGTAATATAATAGGCATCCAGTTGGAAAATGAATATTGGTATGCAAAAAAAGGAGAACCTCATATACAATGGCTTAAAGACACAGCAAAGAAGTATGGTATGGATGTTCCCCTTTATACTGTAACCGGATGGGGAGGAGGTTCGGTTCCTCCGTTAGAGGTTATTCCATTGTGGGGCGGTTATGCCGATGAACCATGGATAGAAAGCGTACATAAAAATGTATTGCCATTCTATTTCAGGTTCGATTCTTTCAGGGACAGTAAACATATCGGAAACGATCAGATCGACCATAAGGAAGAATATATGACGTATGAGCGTTACCCCTATTTTACATGCGAAATGGGTGTAGGTATCCCTCAAATGTATCATCGCCGTCCTGTCCTTTCCCCAATTGATGGCTATGCCATGATGATCGCCAAGTTAGGATCAGGCAGTAATCTACTTGGCTATTATGTATTTGCGGGAGGAACGAATCCCCGGGGCGAGCTTCATTCAAATGAGGAAGAACAAGAAGAAACCGGTTACTGGAGTCGTACACCGGTTAAGTCTTACGATTTCCAGGCGGCAATAAAAGAGTCCGGAGAGTTATCCCCGTCATATCATCAGGTAAAGAAGTTGCATTATTTCATCAACGATTTTGGAGAAAAGCTTGCTCCTATGCTGCCGACCCTGGCAAAAACCAATGATGACGATTTGCAGTTGGCTGTACGCTCAGATAAAACATCCGGCTACCTCTTCGGCCTGAATTATTGCCGGTATGTGCCTAAACCGGAGCGGAAAGACGTCCTGTTCAGTGTACAACTGGACGGGGAAATTATACAATTTCCCCAATCAGGCGTAAATATACCTGATAGCACGGTCTTTATCTGGCCCGTAAATCTCAATATTGGCGAGGCGCTACTAAAATATGCGACAGCACAACCCCTATGTATGGCTGATGACACTTATATTTTCTTCCAAAATAAGACAATAACACCCGAACTGGCATTTGACAACAGCGCTGTAGCAGACATTCATATATCTAAAGGAACAGTGTGGAGAAAGGGAAGCATGATCATTGTGTCGGATATAAAGCCAGGGAAAGATTGTCTTATTACTTTGACTCTGACAAATGGTAAGCAACAAAAGCTTATTGTTCTTACAGAAGAAGAAGCGACAAATTCTTGGTTACTGGAGCGTAATGGCAAAAAAGAATTTTACGTGTCGAAAGCAAATATGTATGCAAAGCACGGTGATATATTGGCTTTCTCTTCCGAAAGGAGTATTGTTGTTGGCGAATTACAGGATGGCAGATTTACAGAACGTGTATATACAACGGAATCAATCGACAGCCGTTTGAGTTTAACAGAGCGTCCTGTCTTTGCCGGTGCAAAATGGTTAGAGACTGCGAATTTTAAAAATCTGCCGGCTTATCAGGAACGCTATCACCGCTTTTTCTTCAAAGAGTTTAGCCTGGACAATCCGTCCGGTTTCCGAAAGGTCACTCTCTACATTTATCCTGAAACAGCAGGTAAACTCAGTGTAAATTATAATTGGGTAAGACAAGACCTTGTCCCTGATCAACTGAATGCAATTGATATAACAGGATATGTATCGAAAGGAGAAAACATGCTGTTTGTCGATTTTCCATATATTGAGGGCAAAGCCAGGTTTGCAGCAAGAGTAATTGCAGAATACAGTAACTACGACAGGGTAGAATTTTCAACTGACGAATCATGGCTGACTACAGATATGTATACGAACCCTTCGGCTACACGAGTTTATAATCGTCCTGAAAAACCAATAGTCGTGGAAGCCCCTGATTTTGCAAAAATGGTAAAGCATCCTTCATTTGGTGAATGGGATATAGAATTACCATACGGATCATTAGAAGGGTTAAGCGCATTATATTCACACATCAGCTATATAGGAGACCGGGCTGAAATCTATAACGGACATATACTTTGTTGGGATGATTTTAATTTCAATACTCCCTGGCAAATAGGCTGGCAACGCATGACTCCACCAATGAACGGGAAAAACCTGCGCCTGGTAATCTATCCGTTATCAAAGGAAACTAAAATGTTTTTCGACGTTATGCCCGGAGCAGATGAATACGAAATGACACAGGTAAAAAGTATGAATACTACCGGTGAAAATTGCTTTACAATAAAATAACAGAAAAAATGAAAAAGTATCTCATTCTGATTTTGATACTATCCTGTATGTATTCTTGCCAGAAAGAACAGAAGTATGCCGGTTACTATCTGGAATCTGTAGGGCACAGTGAAAAAAGTGACGGAACAAAAGAGTTTCCCTGGATATCACTGACTGCTGAAAACAGAGCTTTGCTGAAAGCAGGTGATACACTCTATATTGCAGGTACAGGTTATTCCGGAGAAACCATAACCATTGACTCCCTGCAAGGAAGCAAGACACGGCCTATCGTGATCAGGAGTATCCCTGAAACAACAGTAAGGTCGGGCAATAAGGGGGGAATACATATTTCCCACTCACAGCATCTGTTGGTTGAAGATCTACACTTGATCGGTAGCGGAAGAAAGGAAGGGAACACATCTGACGGATTACTTATATCCGGAAGCAAGAACGTTACTGTAAATAATATTGAAGTGGAAGGTTATCAGAAATCAGGGATCCATATCAATTCTTCCAAAGGCATAGTTATAGACAATGTGTATGCACATAACAACGGTTTTTGCGGAATATATGTCAGTGGCAAAGCAAATTCTAAAGCTACCTCCCGGGATATTATAATTAAAAATAGTGTAGCGGAAAATAACCCCGGCGATCCGACCAATTTTACCAATCATAGTGGAAACGGAATATTGGTAAGCCACTGTACCAATGTGATTATCGAATACTGTACCGCGACCAATAACGGCTGGGATATGCCACGTACGGGAAACGGCCCTGTGGGAATATGGGCATATGAGGCAGACAGTGTATTGATCCAATATTGTATTTCATATAAAAATAAAACATCTCAAGGAGGGAAAGACGGAGGCGGCTTTGATTTGGATGGCGGGGTAAGCAACTCTATCATACAATATTGTTTATCATACGAAAACGAGGGAAGTGGTTATGGTCTTTTTCAGTATAGCGGCGCCAGTCCCTGGTTCAATAATATTGTGAGATATTGTATAAGTGAGAACGACGGCAATATATCCAATGGCATGGGTGGTTTTTTTGTCTGGAATGATACGGGTGATCCCGACCAACTGAGAGACTGCATTATTTACAATAATACGACGTATAATGCCTATGGAGGTGCCATATGTTATGATATCGACAGCAGCAATGAGAACTTCTATTATTACAATAATATTTTTGTCGGCAAAGACGATCTCGTGAAAGGTCTTAAAGAGTTACCCAGTTATTTTATAGCAAACAACTGGTATAGCCTGGATAATAAAGGATTCAACATCGGCGGGATCAGAGATTTCGAAGAATGGGCGAAGAAAAACGGAAAAGAGCAATCAGACGGAAAAATAGTAGGACTGAACATTGACCCGCAATTTGAGAATCCGGGACAAACGACCCTTACAGACCCTGCATTATTAAAAACATATGATGCATATGAATTACCTGAAAATTCGGTATTAAGAAATAAAGGATTTGATTTCTCCGGAAAACATAATATTCAGGATGATTTTATAGATTTCAATGGTAACAAAACAAATACCGACCTTATTGGTGCTATTCATTAACTCAAATATTAAGTAAAAGAAGAGTATGTTAAAATCTATCAGAAAAGAAGTTCTCCAAGCCAATCCAGGCCTTGTCAAGTATTGTCTTCTCATTTTCACTCTGGCATCTTATATATATGCATGTACACAATCACAAAAAGAGGGAGCGGAAATTATTCCGGGAATTATATGGTACGATACGGAGGGTAATCCAATCAATGCTCACGGTGGCGGCATCATGTATCATGAGGGAACCTACTATTGGTATGGGGAGTATAAGGGAGATTCCACCTATCGCCTTGAATGGGTAACTACCTGGGAATGCTGGCGTGCCGATGCAGGAGGGGTATCCTGTTATTCCTCAAAAGACCTTCTGAATTGGAAGTTTGAAGGAGTTGTTTTGCCAAGTACACCCCACGATACAATTTCAGACCTTCATCCTTCACAAGTGATAGAACGTCCTAAAGTTATTTATAACGACAAAACAAAGAAATTTGTTATGTGGATGCATATCGAAAGTCCCGATTATGAAAAAGCGCATGCCGGCGTTGCAATTAGCGATACACCCACCGGACAATTTACCTATCTGGGATCTTTTAAACCCAACGGAAATGATAGCCGCGACCAGACTGTCTTCAAAGATGATGACGGACGTGCCTATCATATTTATTCATCAGAATGGAATAAAACATTGTACATTGGATTGTTAAATGATGAATATACCCAACATACAGGTAAATACACCCGAAATTTTATAAATTTGTCGCGTGAAGCACCGGCTGTGTTCAGGCATGAAGGGAAATATTATCTGATTAGTTCGGGCTGTACAGGTTGGGATCCGAATGTGGCAGAATGTGCCGTTGCCGACTCTTTGCTTGGAGAATGGCAAATCATCGGAAACCCTTGTGTAGGTAAAGACGCGGACAGTACTTTTTTCGCACAGAGCACGTTTGTGCTTCCTGTTGCGGGCAGGAAAGATACGTACATAGCCATGTTCGACCGTTGGAATAAAACAAACCTGATCGACTCCCGGTATGTCTGGTTGCCGCTTACATTCAAGGATGGTAAGCCGGTAATAGAATGGAAAGACAAATGGACTTTAGACTAAAACATATACATCTAAAATACCTATAGGAATTATGAATACAGCACGACTAACTATATTATTTTTTCTATTATACCATATTTCAATAACTGCTCAAAATTTAAAATTGGGTTCAATATTCACGGATAATATGGTAATGCAACAACAGGTAAAAGCGCCTATCTGGGGTTGGGCAAAACAAAACGCTACAATTCGCATAATAACATCATGGGACGGGAAAGTATATGACGTTATACCCGATAGAAACGGTAAATGGAAAACCCTGGTAACAACCCCTATAGCAGGAGGTCCGTACAATATACAGATAAATGGTTCGGATACAATCAAACTGGAAAATATATATATCGGCGAAGTTTGGCTTGCCAGCGGACAATCAAACATGAGTATGCCACTTAAAGGGTATCCTAATCAACCTGTAATGGGCTTTACTGAAACTATACTGAACTCGAAAGGGAAAAAAATTCATTTTATCAATATTCCGACGATGGCGGCATATAAATCTCAGGATGAGTTCAAAAGTGCTAAATGGGAAACGGCTTCACTTTCTACAACCGGAGATTGTAGTGCCGTTGGCTGGTTTTTTGCAGATTTACTTTATCAGCAACTGGATGTCCCGGTGGGTATTATAAATGCCAGCTATGGAGGATCCAATGTTGAAGCATGGATGACAGATGCCGCTTGTGCCGAATTTGAAGATATAGTTGTTCCACCAAAAAGTGACGAAACATCGCCATGGATAAACAATGTGCCAACCCTGCTGTATAACGGAATGATTCATCCTGTGAAGGGATACGGCATAAAGGGTATGATTTGGTATCAGGGGGAGTCAAATATATTTAATGTGCCGCGTTATGCTCCTTCACTTGCTGCCATGGTGAAAGATTGGCGAAAAATATGGGATCAGGGTGATTTTCCTTTTTACTTCGCTCAAATAGCACCTTACAATTATAAAGAGTGGAATTTCTTTACACCCCAATGGCCTGAGATATCTGCCTATCAACGTGAAGCACAGATGAAAGCACAGACTTTAATCCCCAATAGTGCTATGGCTGGTTTATTGGACGTAGGAGAAGAATTCCAGATACACCCGCCTCGAAAAAAAGAAGTCGGACAACGTCTTGCTTTACTGGCATTGGCAAAAACTTATGGAATGACCGGGTTCGAATTTGAGAGCCCGGAATATGAACGCATGGAAATTGAAGGGAATAAGGCTATTATTCATTTTTCAAAACAATTTATGGGACTTACTACCTACGGAAAAGAACTTAGCTTATTTGAAATCGCAGGAGAAAATAAAGTTTTTCAAAAAGCAAAAGCCTATATCAACGAAGAGAATGGGACGGTTACAGTATACAGCCATCTGGTAAAAGAGCCTATAGCTGTACGATATGCCTTCAAAGATTTTGTAGATGCCGAATTATTCGGTACCGGCGGACTACCGGTGTCTTCGTTTAGAACTGATGATTGGTAATAAAAATCAAATAAGCAAATACCCCGTTATGAAAAGTATTGTTAGATTCATTGTTTTATCACTGGCAGCCATATCAATCTCATGTACACCACCGAAGACTACCACCAACTATTATTTCGATGCTATAAATGGCAACGATTCCAATTCCGGTACAAAACCCGGAGATCCATTGAAAAGTCTGAGTAAGTTGGGGGATATTGCGGTAAAACCGGGTGATAGTATATTGCTTAAATCGGGATCTGTTTTTACTGATAAATTATATTTTTCAGGGAAGGGAGAAGCAGGTAAACCCATTGTAATAGGTAAATACGGAGGAGAAGCAATGCCTCATATAAAAGGAGATGCTACTTCTCTGGAAATGGTACATATTTTTAATAGTGAACATATCATCATTCGCGACCTTGAAATATCGAACAAAGGAGAGAAAATCCGTCCACATCTTAGTGGATTACTGATTGAATTATATAATTACGGTAAGGCTGAGAATATTACTATTGATAATCTTTTTATCCATGACGTATATGGTTCACTTATAAAGGGAGAAGGACATGTGCATGAAGACGCAGGTGGCGGACAAGCCATGATGTTAAGGAATTTCAAGGATGACGGAACAGACTCTGTTCTTTCTTATTTCGATGGACTATTCGTGCACAACTGCTTAATAAAAGACTCGCAACGTAATGGCATTGTGATGTGGGGTAACTGGATAAGGAAACAATGGTTGCCCAACCTGAACGTCGTCATCCGTAATAATATAATAGACGGTGTTCCCGGTGATGGTATTGTTCCTACGGCTTGTGACGGTGCAATAGTGGAATACAATGTGATGAGGAATTGTCCTCCCACTCTCCCTGCCACTGAGGCTTGCGACGGAATATGGCCATTTTCAAGTGACAATACTATTGTACAGTACAATATTGTGGATGGGCATAAATCACAAACGGACGGCTATAGTTACGATTCGGACTATAATTGTAATAATACTCAATTCCGGTATAATCTGAGTAGCAACAGTGAAGGAGGTTTTCTTTTACTTTGCAACTCGGGTGGATGGCCGGAAGAGTGGAGTGTTGGGAATAATGGAACAGTTGTGGAATATAATATCAGTATAAATGATGGTATCAGAAAACACATAGTAACTGAAAAGAAAACAGAATATTATTCTCCGATCATACATATTACAGGACCAACACGTAACAGCAGAATAGAAAAAAATATTTTCTATGTCTGCAAAAAAGAATTGCCCGAAATGGATAAACGAATTATCCATTCCGACGATTGGCGCGGATATGCCGATAGTACATTCTTTCGTAACAATTATATTTTTGTGGAAGAACCAACTATAGCGTTTGAGACAACAAAATCGACAAACAATTTTATAGAGGCCAATCTTTATGTCGGACCGTTGAAATATAGCGGGGAGGGTTTCAAAAAACATGCGGGAAAATTTAATAGAACTTTATGGTATGATGCAGAAGATGAAAATTGGAGCAAATTGATAGAGTTTGTAAAGGACAAAAAAGTTATGTTGAATGAAAAAGAAATTCCAGTATTAGAAATTATTGGGTATAACTAACTTTAAAAGGAACCAATAAATGAAACGTATTATTTCCATACTTTTTGTTCTTATCGTACCCCTGTTCCTTTTTGCACAGGAATATATCCATTATACCACTATCGACGGTTTATCGGGTACAGACGTTACAGCCATTTGTGAAAACGAAAACTATCTTTGGATAGCCACAAATGACGGATTAAATCGTTTTGACGGCCGGGAATTTAAAGTATATAGAAATAATAGTACTTCCCATAATTGCCTTACGGAAAATAATATCGAAACACTGATGTTCGATTCCCGGGGATTACTATGGATCGGGTTCAAAACAGGGGGAGCGGATATTTTTAATCCCCGTGAAAATAAGTTCACCCATATCAGCGAAATTACAGATGATTACCCCCAAAGGATAATTTCTATCTATGAAGATTCGCAAAATAATATCTGGCTCGGAAGTTGGGAAGACGGTCTTTATCAGTTAGAACCTACCGATGACAGTGGACTGTTATACAAAGTATCAAAACATTATCCGCAGAATATTATATCCGGCATTATAGAAAAACCGACGGGAAAGCTTTGGATCGGAACCTATTTCGGCTACTTCTTATATGATATTAAAAAACGGGAAGATATAAATATAGAAAGGAATCATTACGCCATCACCCAATTCCTTGATACCGGCGAACCAAATAGTTTGTGGTTTTCCACATGGACAAACGGATTGCATACACTGGAATGGGACGAAGATACTTTTTCTGTAACGGAAAGAGCAGTAAACAGTGATGTGAAGGATGTATATCGAATTTTTTCTACGGCAGACAATCAGTTTTATCTGGGTACATGGGGCGACGGTGTAAAAAAAATAAATCTGAAACACGGCCCGTCAGTTATTCCTCTAAAAACGGATGCACCCGTGATTATGTCCTTCTTTCAGGACCGGTATAATAAAATCTGGATGGGCACATATGGAAACGGACTGTATCGCTTGGATAATGAAAACCGGGGTATCACAGGACTTTCCCCTATCAACAGAAATGGTTTTTCAGCTGTTTATACACTTCGCTATTTTGGTGATAACTATATGCTTGTAGGGACACAGGGAGACGGACTTTTCCTTTATGACATCGATAAACAGGTTTTGTTGCCCAAGGAAATAAAAGGCACAGGAAATTCTTTTCATAATTACATCTTATCCTTATACAGTGACGACAAGCTGCTTATTGTCGGCAATGATGAAACGGGTATGATGTATACCTCGCTGCAAGAAGATGGTTACGCGGATTTCTCTTTAAAAAAATTCAGTGTCGACAACAATTTTGGCAAAGTAACATCCATATTCCGAGACAGTAAATCCCGTTTTTGGATTGGGACAAAACAGTTTGGACTCGTGTCAGTCAAATATGATTTTTCCAATGATATATTTACCGACTACGTTCATTATGATTCTTTTGGCATGGACGAAATAACCGGGTTTGCTGAGGCTTTTGACGGACAAATATGGGTCTCTTCCCATAGCGGTATTTATCTGTTCAATCCGTCTACCAATAAGATACAACAGTATGGTGACAGTATTTCGGAAATGGTCTACAGTCTTACTGACGACAAGAAGAATAAATGTTTGTGGCTGGGAACATCGTGCGGATTACGCAAACTTGATTATTCAGAGGTTGATAAAGTAGAAAATCCGTTTTCACCTGAGATGTTGCCCGATGGCGCCATCCGGAATGTGATTCTCGATGAATATGATAACCTGTGGTTCTCCATTTCGAGTCGTATATTTTGCTATGTGAACGCGAATCATGAATTGAAAGAAATAAATCCGGGAGCATTGAATAAACAGGTATTCTTTTCGTCTGCTCATTGCGAGATGAATAATAAACAATATATTGTATTCGGAGGGACGGAAAACCTTCTGCTTATTGACCCGCAAACTGTACTGAGTCAGCCTAACCACACCAAGATATTGCTCACAGAACTGCAGATAGACCATCAGATAGTGAATGTAGGGCAGAAAGTACATGGAAAAGTCATTCTTCACGAAGATACAGAGTATATAAACTCTCTTACCTTGTCATATTTATGTAAATGGATAAGCCTTTCTTTTACGGAAGTGGGATGGGATAATTACCAGAATAGCTACCAATATCAGATAAAAGGCTTTAGTGAAGAATGGCAACATCTTGATATTTCGAAACCGATCACATTCTCACGATTACCTGCGGGAGATTATACGTTGCTGATTCGTTCCAACGGTGAATCGTTGACTGAAAAAAATGAGCCCTTCTGGAGTCTGCATATTTCCATATCGCCTCCATGGTGGCAGACAAATCTATTCTATCTGATATTATCAGCGGTAATATTGCTTATATTGTTCTGCTTATCCCGCTATACGAAGAATTATTACAAAAAACGCCAGCTTCAACGGCTCGAAGAAATAGAAAAGAAAAAGAAGGAAGAGCTACTCAAGGAAAAAGAAAGTTTTTTTGCAGGATTATCGCATGACTTGTTAACGCCTTTCTCTCTGATTATTGCCCCTGTTAAAGATTTAATGAGGGACAGGAATATGAATGAAGACCAGCAGGAAAAACTTGAAATTATATCCAAAAATGCTACTTTCTTATCCGATATATTCAATACCATCCTCGATTTCAAACGGGCGGAATTGATAGATACTGAGGTGAAAGAAAAGAACGTGGAACTCATCTCTTTTATCCGTATAATAGTCAATGCGTTCGATTATCTCGCTAAATCCAACGGGATAGAGTTATCATATAAGCCCGATGTTACTACACTGTTTGTGTCTATTGATACCATCAAACTTGAACGGGTTTTGTATAACTTAATAAGCAACGCTCTTAAGTTTACAAAAGAAGGAGGCAGGGTAGAGGTGATACTTAATTATAATAAATCGGCTGGAGTTTTTTATATAATGATCAATGATACCGGGATTGGTATCAATGAACAAAATCGCAACAAGGTTTTCGAGAAATTTTACCAGGAAGGAAAAGTCGCTAATACACAAGGCCTCGGCTTAGGTCTATATACTGCAAAAAAATTTATTCATCTGATGGGTGGAGATATAAATGTAGATTCGGCGCCGGAAAAAGGTACGACGATTACTATCAATCTGCCTGCAAAAATAGCAGAAACGGTAGAACCTGTTTTTGAAGATAAAGAAGATACTGATACGAATAATTTGTTTACTATTTTACTGGTTGAGGACAATGATCAATTGCGGGATTATCTGAAAAATAAGTTATCGACACACTTTGAAGTCGGGTTAGCCTCTAATGGTGTTGAGGCTTTAGAATTTATTAAAAATAACCTGCCTGAAATAGTGATTTCAGATGTGATGATGCCCGAAATGGATGGGTTTACTCTCTGTTCCACAATTAAGAACACACCGATGTATTCGGATATACTTGTTATTCTGCTTTCGGCCAAAGCTTCAACAGAAGATGAAATGCAGGGCTATAAGGCAGGAGCGGATTTTTATATTAAGAAACCTTTTGATGCTGATATACTGATAAACCAAATGGTAAATGTGTATGCTACCCGCCAGCAACACAGAAAACAGATCATTGCAGATTTACTTTCACCTCAGAATGAAAATTCCCAATTACAGCCAAAGGATGACTTTCTGCAACGTGCTATACGGGTAATCGAAGAACATCTGATGGATGAGAATTTTAAACTGGACGAATTTGCTTCTGAAATGAACCTGAGCAAAACAGTTTTGCATCGTAAGTTTAAATTAATCATCGGCGAAACTCCGAATATCTTTATCCGTAATATCCGGTTAAAGAAGGCGGCCAATATGTTAAAAGAGACTGAACTTTCCGTGTCGGAAATAGCCTACCTTTCCGGCTTTAATCAAGCCCATTATTTCATCAAATGTTTTAAAGATCTATATAAAACTACCCCAAAAAATTTCAGGATACAAAATAAAGGCAAATAAAATAATCAAACATGAATCTAAATAATTTCATACGATTATTTTATTTCGGTGTATGGAACTCGCTATATTGACTACGTCGATTACTTCGTAATTCATGTTCACGGATGAGAAAGGTTCTCATGCTCGTTTCACAAAGAGAAGTAATACCCTTTTTGAAGCAACTGATCGTATTTCTCCTTGTTGAATTTATAATAGAAGGCTCCGCGTTTAGAAGTTGATTTATCTTTGTCACCCTGTTTCTCGAGTATATCCATTTCCAGTATCCTTTTACGAAAATTGCGTTTATCCAGTGTAGTCTGATAAATGGCTTCGTACAAAGATTGCAATTGCGGTAAGGTGAACTTTTCGGGGAGCAGATTAAAACCTAATGGCTGGGTAGCTGCTTTTCTTCTCAGTATTTCTATTGTATCCTCCAGCATCTGATTATGATCGAAGATCAATTTACCTACCTTATCCAGTTCCTCCCAGCGGGCGTTATGTTTTTTACACAGTTCCTCATCGAATAATTCAAGGTTTATAAGGGCATAATAAGCGACAGAGATCACACGCTCACCTTCGTCACGGTGGATACTTCCATATGTGCCCACCTGTTCCATATAAACATCCTTAATGCCGGTATATTCATATAGTACGCGCGAAACAGTATCCTCGAGATTTTCGTCAGAACGCAGGAATCCTCCCATCAGGGTATCCTGGTTTTTCAACGGCTCGAATTTTCGTTTCGAGATCAATAAATACAATTTCCCTTTTTTAAAGCCAAGTATTATACAATCGACCGATAGTAAAAACTTCTCTTGTTCTATATAAAACGGCGCCATTAAAAATATCTCCTTTTTTGTGTTTTGCGCAAAGGTACAATATATTTCACCAATCTCCTGTATTTGAATATATGTAATACCACTGCATACGATTATCATGAAAAGATCATCTTGATATAATAACCTTAGTATGAGGTAAAAATGAATATCTTCAATTTTATGTTTTTAAACATAAAAAAATAAGTGTACGTTATTACACTTATTATTAACTTTGTCACAATAAATCTATTTCATTAAGCGAGAGAAAATAATAGTATTTTATCATCATGAAGAAATTATTGACTTTATTATTAACGATTTGCCTGTTTCAGTATATTTCTGCCAATGATTTCATTATAGTGAGTCCGGATAAGAATCTGCAGGTTTCGGTTTTTCTGAAAGAAGGAACTTTGAATTACAATGTAAACTATAAAGGGAAAGTTATTCTGGAAGATTCTCCGATGGGAATGATCACCAATGTAAGTGACTTCAGCAAGGATCTGGTATTTATAGAGAAAAGGGATCAGGTTGTCAATAAAACATACAGTGAGCCTAAGATTAAGAAAAGCCATGTGGAATACCTGGCAAACGAAGTGGTCTATACCTATCAGACACCGCAGGAAGAAAAGATTACCGTTACTTTTCGGGTCAGCAACAACGATATCGCGTTCAAATACGCATTAGCTCAAAATGGTGAGACAGCCCGCTGCATCATTGAAAAGGAATTGACGGGATTCAAATTTCCGCAACAGACCACTACATTTCTCACACCTCAGGCAACACCCATGACCGGTTGGATGCGCACCAAACCGAGTTACGAAGAGGAGTATATACCCGATGAACCGGTCGGCACGCCTTCAAAATATGGTGTAGGATATACTTTTCCGGGATTGTTCCATGTGGGGGATAACGGTTGGGCGTTAATCTCAGAAACCGGTGTCAGCAGTCTGTACTGCGGATCAAAACTGAGTGAAGGAACAAAAGAGGGGCTTTACACAATTGCCTTTCCGGAGGAGGGTGAGAATAACGGTATCGGCAGTGCCAAACCGGCGATTTCATTGCCGGGTGAAACACCCTGGCGTACAATTACGGTGGGTGACAATTTGAAACCGATCGTTGAAACCACTATTGCGTTCGACGTAGTGGAACCATTATATGAGCCTTCAAAAGAATACGGGTTTGGACGTTCTACATGGAGTTGGTTGCTTTGGCAGGACGGAAGTATCAACTACGAAGACCAGAAGACATTCATCGATCTCTCTTCTGAATTGGGGTATGAACTGGTACTGATAGATAACTGGTGGGATACCCGCATAGGTCGTGAAAAGATAGAAGAACTGGCGCAGTATGCTGCTTCTAAAAATGTAGGTATTTGCCTGTGGTATAACTCTAACGGATTCTGGAGCGATGCTCCACAAGGACCGAAAAACAGGATGAACACTTCCGTAGCCCGCAAGAAAGAGATGGCCTGGCTAAAAAGTATCGGTGCGAAAGGGATAAAGGTGGATTTCTTTGGCGGCGACAAGCAGGAAACCATGAAGTTATACGAAGATATCCTGTCGGATGCCAACGATTACGGTCTGGCGGTGATCTTCCACGGGTGTACATTACCGCGGGGATGGGAACGGATGTATCCGAACTTCGCAGGAAGTGAAGCAGTGCTAGCTTCCGAAAATCTGATCTTCACCCAACATGCCAATGATACCGAAGCCTATAACGCAACCTTGCATCCGTTTATCCGGAACAGTGTGGCGTCCATGGATTTCGGGCCGGTTTTACTGAACAAGCGTCACAACCGTAATAACGACGGAGGAACCGAACGCAGGACAACAGAAACATTCCAGTTGGCCACAGCCATACTCTTTCAGACGCCCGTGCAGAATTTCGGTATTACCCCCAACAACCTGGTCGAATATCCCCCGTTCGTTATCGATTTTATGAAAGAGGTGCCCACCCTCTGGGATGAGACAGTGTTTATCGACGGTTATCCCGGGAAGTATGTAATACTGGCCCGTCGTTACGCCGAGCAGTGGTATGTGGCAGCCATCAATGCCGAAAAAGAAATAAAGAAACTGAAGGTGAAACTTCCGATGTTCTCTGATACGAAAGTGAATATATATTCCGACAGAAAAGACCGTTCTCCGCAATTGGAACAGGTAAATATTGAAAAGAGCGGTGAAATCACATTGGAAATACAATCCGGCAGTGGAATGATATTGAAAAATTAAAGAAGTATCCCTGATACATGAAGCGCCAGTTATTATCTGTATGCCTGTTGCTCCCTCTCTCCCTCCATGCACAGCATTTACAATTGTCCGGAGACAATTGTAATATCTCTTATCTCACTATGGAAGATGGGCTATTGCATAATTATATAGATGATATCTACAAGGACAGCAGAGGTTTTATCTGGCTTTCTACCGGGGGCGGATTGTCAAGATATGATGGTTTTTCCTTTACGAATTACCAGATGGAAACTTCTCCGGTTACACTGAAGGGGAATTCTGTACACAGGGTGTACGAAGATAATTTCAACAGATTGTGGATCGCATCTGACGGCGGATTGGATATTCTGGATCTTGAGAATTCAGAGTTGGTGAATTTGTTCGAAGAGATTGATCCTGAAATGACAGCATTTCTGAAAAATCCGGTAAAAAATATCATAAAAGACAATAAAGGAAATATCTGGCTTTTATCAGGATATATCTATAAAATACATTTCAATCAAAAGGGAGGGATAGCTGATATATTCAGGCTTCCTGAAAATTTGCAATCGGTACGCTATATAGCGATGAACGATGTGGACGGAGACGGTAATATCTGGGCGGGATATAACGATAACATATATAAACTATACACCCATAATAATCATAATTTGAGAGCGGTTCCCATATCAAAAAACCTGAAATTCAGGAGTAACAGTATCCTGACGAAATTTCTTCCCGACAAGAATGAAGTCTGGATCGGAACCGTACACGGTTTGTACAGATACTACAGGAATGAAGACGCTGTAAAGGTTTATGAGAATAATCCTTTGGACCTCACCTCCTTATCCCATAATTATATTTCTGATCTGGCATTAACCGAAACCAATCAGGTAATAATCGGAACATTGAAGGGAATAAACATCTATAACCCTATGACAGATGGTTTTGAACAGGTGTTCTCCGAAAGTTCCGGCAGCATAAACGGACTCAACAGTAATTTTATCAGTCGGATCTATTATGACGGGAATAGTCTATGGTGCGGTACTGAAACCGGTGGGGTCAATAAGATCAATTCCAACACATTGGACATAAAAAGCTATTCCCATAGGAACAATGAAAGAGGAAGCATTTCACAAAATCCGGTCAATGTCATATTAGAAGACGAAAAACAGAACCTGTGGGTTGGTACTGTTGAAGGAGGATTGAATCTGAAGAAGGAGGGAGAGGAAACATTCTCTCATTTCACGGACTCTTCTTCTACCCGTCTCAGCCATAATTCCGTAAGTGCTTTAAGTATTGATAATAAAAGCCGGCTATGGGTAGGTACCTGGGGATATGGTATTTCGGTTATTGATAAAGATAATCCGTTTAAACCCTCATCCATCTATATCAACTCCGGTAAATACCCCGAACTCCTGATCGACCTGATCGGCGGTCTTTTTTATGATGATATCAACAATGTCATGTGGATTGGCTCTAATCAGGGATTATACTTCTATGATCTGGATAACGACAAATTAATTATTCCGGCTCCCATTGATACTTTTGCCAATATCCAGGGTATTATCGGGATGGCTGTAGATAATAAGGGATTTTTATGGGTAGGAAGCCAGGAAGGTGTGTATGCGATTGACCTGAACAGTAGAAACCACAACCAATTCGGTTTTCACCATTACAGATATAAACTGGATAATCCGCAATCTTTTTTGGTCGAAAAGATTACAAGCTTCTGTCTCGACTCTGACAATGTGCTCTGGCTTGGAAGCGACGGTTTCGGCTTTTATAAAAGAATTGAGAACGGCGACGGAACTTATTCGTTTCAATCGTACAATATCGCAGACGGATTGGCGAACAATAGTGTTAAAGGTATATTGGAAGACGATTTCGGGAATTTATGGATCAGTACCAGCCATGGACTCTCTTGTTTTAACAGGGAAGAGGAGAGTTTTATCAATTTTTTCAGGAATGACGGGATCGAAAATAATCAATTCTACTGGAATGCTTATCATAAAGCCAAAAACGGCACACTATATTTCGGGACTTTAAGCGGATTGATAGCGCTCAACCCGGCACTTATGAAACCTCAACCAGTAAATTACAGGGTGACCTTAACTGATTTTTATCTGGAAAATGAAAAGATCTACCCCGGGAAGATCATTGAAAAAGATATTTCCCGGATAAATAAAATTGTTTTGCATGAGAAGTATAAATCCTTTTCAATTGATTTCTCTGCCCTGAACTTTACTACCACGCCCAATTTTGTATACGCATACCGGCTGGCAGGATATGAAGAGAAATGGATTGAACTGGCGCAAAATATGCATTCCGCGAGATATATGAATCTGCCTCCGGGAAATTATACTTTCCAGGTAAAGTATGTACCGAAAAATCAAATCGACCTGGGAGAGATCACTGAATTGCAAATTTATATCAGACCCTATTTCTATAAAACAACATGGTTTGCACTGATTGTCCTGGCTCTGCTTATTTCAGCTTTTCTCCTATGGTATTTTCGTCATATAAGATCTTACGAAGCACAACAGAGAGCTCTTGAGCAGATTGTGGAAGAACGTACCAAAGAGTTGGAATTGCAAAAAGAAACATTGGTTGAACAGAAGAGAGAATTATCCCAACAAAATCTGATCCTGAGTCAGCAAAATAAAAAGATCACCCAACAAAAAAACCAATTGATAAAAATGTCCCGCAAAGTACACAGAATGCACGTGGACAAACTGGAATTTTTTACCAATATTTCCCATGAATTCCGGACTCCGATCACGTTAATCATAGGACCGGCACAACGTGCCATACGATTGAGTTCCGATCCGTATGTGATTGAACAACTGAATTATGTGGAAAGAAATTCCAGATACCTGTTGAGTCTTGTGAATCAGTTAATGGATTTTCAAAAAGTGGAATCGAAAAAGATTGAGATAACATTTGCTAAAGATAATTTTCTGCATTCCATAGAGTCAATACTCTCCTCTTTTGAACCACAGGTACAGGATCGGGATATATCCCTGCTGAGACGGTTTTCACTGTCCGACCCGCTGTTTTTTTTCGACAGTGAATCACTGCATAAAATATTGATAAATCTCTTGTCGAATGCTATCAAATATACCCCGAATGGAGGCAATATAACTGTCTATGTAAGGCCAGTCCATGACAGGAAAACAGACGAAGAAAAATTATACATTGCTGTAAAGGATTCAGGAGCAGGTATCCCGGAAGAAGATCTGGGAAAAATTTTCAAGCGCTTTTATCAATCCCGCCATCGCACCATATTTCCGGTATATGGGCAAAGTAGTACAGGGATCGGGTTATATCTGTGCAAACAGCTTATCCAACTCTTAGGGGGATCTATATGGGTTAAAAATAATAAAAAAGCGGGATGTACATTCCGGATCCTTCTCCCGCTATACAGATCAAACCCGCAATCGGGCGGGACAGACCATCAAATGGTCGATAAACGCGGTGATTCCGAAACAGGGCAATCGACAGAAAAACAGAAAAACAAACAGAAAGGGAGATTGACGTTTTTAGTGGTCGAAGACAATCACGATATGAGAAATTACATCTGTTCTATCCTTTCCTCCAGCTATAATACACTCAAAGCCACCCATGGCGTTGAAGCGCTTACAATACTCGACAGCCATCATGTCGATTTTATCATCAGCGATCTGATGATGCCGGAGATGGATGGCATAGAACTGTCGAAAAGGGTGAAAGAGAAGATGTCCACCTCACATATCCCCTTCCTGATGCTTACAGCCAAATCATCTGAAACAGCCCAGCTCGATAGCTACCGTGTGGGTGTGGATTCCTATATTATAAAACCATTCGATGAGGAGATGCTGATAACCCGTATCAGGAATATCCTGAAGGCACGGCAACGCTATCAGCAATTGTTCTCCGAAAAGATGAGTACTGATATTTTAGAGATGGATGAGGAGTCGAATGATAAAAAGTTTATGGATCGCGTATTAGAGGTGATGAAGGATAATTATCAGAATCCGGATTTCTCGGCAGGAGATTTTGTAAAAGCAATGGGAATGAGTAAATCTCTTCTCAATAACAAACTGAATGCACTAAGTGGCAGATCATCAGGGGAATTCATAAGGGTTTACAGACTCAATATAGCTTACAGCCAGATCCTCCATAATAAGAAAACAAAGAATAAAAACATTTCAGATATAGCTTATGATGTGGGATTCAACGATCCGAAATATTTTACCCGTTGCTTTTCCAGACATTTCAACATAACTCCAAGTAAATTAATCGATAATGATGAAGATAAACCGTAAAAAAACTGTTATTTCCTGTTTTAAGCTGAATTTCCTCTTTAAATGGTCATTTGTCCACCTTAGGAGGTCACTGGCTTTTTATTTTTGTGATATCTATATACGATCTCACTTAGGATTAAGAATTATGCGATGTAATAATTACTAATCAGATTGACAATATAGGTAATAAAATAATAAGTATTAACTTTACGCTTATTTGTCTGTTATCTGAAAAATGACTATTGCCGTGTTCTGTAAACGAGACCTTTATGACTTATATCTTACATAAAATCAGATGAACATAAACAATAAAAAAGCAGAGACTCATGAAATCAAAAAGAACATTCCAAGTGGCACTACTACTGCTTATCGGTAGTATATCAATCTCGGCCCAGAACCGATTGATCATCGAGGCCGACCGTGGACAGAACACCATCAACCGGCATATCTACGGCCACTTTTCCGAACATCTGGGACGCTGTATTTATGGCGGCTATTGGGTAGGTGAAGACTCGTCAGTTCCCAATACACGCGGTATCCGTAACGATGTGGTGCAGGCACTGAAAGATATCCGTATTCCCAACCTTCGCTGGCCGGGTGGTTGCTTTGCCGACGAATATCATTGGATGGACGGTATAGGTCCCCGTGAGGATCGCCCTAAAATGATCAATACCCATTGGGGAGGAGTTGTGGAAGATAACAGTTTCGGTACGCACGAATTTCTCGACCTGTGCGAACAACTCGACGCAGAACCCTATATCAGCGGAAATGTAGGCAGCGGCACAGTAGAGGAGATGTCGAAATGGATCGAATATATCACTTTCGATGGTGAAAGCCCAATGGCTAATTTGCGGCGCAAGAACGGTCGTGAAGAACCTTGGAAAGTGAAATTCTGGGGTGTCGGGAACGAAAGCTGGGGTTGCGGCGGTAATATGACGCCTGACTACTATTCCGACCTGTATCGCCATTACGCCACCTATTGCCGCAATTACGGCGACAATCGTCTTTACCGCATTGCCTGCGGTGCTAACGGGGGTGATTATAACTGGACGGAGACTGTGATGAAGAACGCTGCCCGCCATATGCAGGGCTTATCACTGCATTACTATACTGTACCCAGGAATTGGGGTGATAAAGGTTCGGCAACCAATTTTGATGAAAAGGAATATTTCACTACTATCGAAAAAACACTGTTCATGGACGAACTGATCACCAAACATTCGGCCATCATGGACCGTTACGACCCGCAAAAGAGAGTAGGAATGATTATTGATGAATGGGGCACATGGTATAATGTGGAGCCCGGTACTAACCCTGGTTTTCTCTATCAGCAGAACACCTTGCGCGATGCCATCGTAGCGGGTATCAACCTGAACATTTTCAACAACCACAGTGAGCGGGTACAGATGGCCAATCTGGCCCAGACAGTGAACGTGCTGCAGGCTGTGATACTTACCGACGAGGAAAAGATGATACTTACTCCTACTTACTGGGTGTTCCATCTCTACAAGGTACATCAGGATGCGACGCTTTTGCCCATTTCCTTTACCAGCAATAAGTACCGCCAGGGTGACAAAGAGATAGACGCGGTAAGCGTTTCCGCTTCTAAAAATGCCGGGGGTAAAATTCATATCACGCTGGTAAATGCCGATCCTAACAATGAACAACGTATCTCAACACAGTTGGTTGGTGCATCGGCAAAGAAGGTGAGTGGCAAAATGCTTACTTCCGCAAAAATAAACGATTACAATTCTTTTGAACAACCGTCTAAAGTAACAGTGAGTGACTTCAAAGGCGCTTCGCTCTCCAATAGTGGTCTTTCGGTGGTATTGCCGCCTAAATCGGTGGTATTGATCGAACTTCAATAAATTATACAACTAAATCCTCGACTGACGATATTTTGTGACCCATTATAGCTCTCATTCGCTAAAAGAGTAGAACTCGTTTCACTCAGACAGCTACTCTTTTTACGCTCCTTGCAAGCTATGGGTTCCCACAAAATATCTAAATGTCTCCGCTTTAGTGGTATATATACGAAACTTCTATAAATAAGAGTAGACAATGAGCATACAAGAACTGAAACAGCAGGTATTCCAGGCTAACCTGGATCTGGTAAAACACGGTCTGGTGATCTTTACCTGGGGAAACGTAAGCGGTATCGACCGGGAAAAAGGATGGGTCGTTATCAAACCCTCCGGGGTGTCGTATGACGACATGAAAGCCGAAGATATGGTAGTAGTGGATATGGACGGCAACATAGTGGAAGGTAATCTGAAACCTTCGTCCGATACACCTACTCATCTGGAATTATACAAGGCATTCCCTTCCATAGGTGGGATAGTACATACCCATTCGACTTATGCTACGGCATGGGCACAAGCCGGATGTGACATCCCCAACATCGGCACCACCCATGCCGATTACTTCAGCGGAAATATCCCCTGTACGCGTGATATGACCGAACCTGAGGTGAAAGGCGAGTATGAAAAAGAAACAGGTACCGTCATTATCGAGCGTTTCAGTGAACTCAACCCGGCTCATATTCCCGGTGTACTGGTGAAAAATCACGGACCTTTCTCCTGGGGAAAGGATCCGCACGAAGCAGTTCATAATGCCGTCGTAATGGAACAGGTGGCGAAAATGGCTTTTATCGCCTATCAGGTCAACCCGAACCTCACCATGAACGAATTGCTTATCCAAAAGCATTTTTTCAGGAAACACGGGCCCGGTGCGTATTACGGACAGAAATAATATTTCAGATTCAAAATTCAAGATTCAAAATTCAAGATTTCATAACTCTTAATTCTTAATTTTTAATTCATAACTCATAAACGTTCAATATTATGCAATTCAAAGATCAGGAAGTATGGTTTGTTACAGGAGCACAACTCCTGTACGGGGGCGACGCGGTAGTAACCGTCAATGCCCATTCGGAAGAAATGGTCAAAGGGCTGAATGACGCGGGACTACTCCCCGTAAAAGTGGTTTATAAAGGAACTGCCAATTCATCGCCCGAAGTGGAGAAAATATTCAAAGAAGCCAATACGGATGAAAAATGTATCGGTGTGATCACCTGGATGCACACTTTTTCTCCTGCCAAGATGTGGATCAGAGGTTTACAAAATTTCAGGAAACCGTTAATGCATCTCCATACCCAGTTTAACAAGGAGATACCCTGGAATGAGATCGACATGGATTTCATGAACCTGAACCAGTCAGCACACGGCGATCGTGAATTTGGACATATTACAAGCCGTTTGCGAATGCCCCGCAAGGTTTTGGTTGGCTATTGGAAAGATGAAGAGACGCTGCGGAAAATTGCGTCATGGATGCGGGTTTGTGCCGGTTGGGCTGACGCTCAAGGGATGTTGATCATCCGCTTTGGAGATAATATGAACAATGTGGCTGTAACGGACGGAGACAAGGTAGAAGCGGAAATACGTCTGGGATACCATGTCGACAATGCACCTATCGCAACCCTGGTTCCGTATGTGGAAGCAGTTACAGATGACGAAATCGATGCCCTTGTTTCCGAATATGCACAAATATACGACTTTGCTGACGATTGCAGGAAAGGCGCCGAAAAACATCAGTTTGTACGCGATGCCGCAGCACAGGAAATAGGATTGCGCCGTTTCCTCCAGGATAAGGGTGCCAAAGCCTTTACAACCAGCTTTAACGAGCTGGAAGGCATGAAACAGTTGATGGGATTCGCTTCTCAACGACTGATGGCCGAAGGCTATGGATTTGGTGCTGAAGGCGACTGGAAAACTGCTGCCCTTGTACGTACCATGTGGGTAATGGGGCAGGGTTTACCCGGTGGACAATCGTTCCTCGAAGATTATACCCTGAATTTCGATGGGGAGAACAGTACCATCCTGCAATCGCATATGCTCGAGATCAATCCCGATATTACAGGAACCAAACCACGCATTGAAGTGCATTTCCTTGGGATAGGTGATGCCCGTACCTGTGCCCGTCTGGTATTCCAGGCGCATGAAGGGAAAGGGGTGGCTGCCACTATCGTGGATATGGGTAACCGATTCCGCATGATTGTCAATGAGGTGGAAGTGGTAAAACCGCAAGCTTTACCCAAATTGCCGGTTGCCTGCGCATTATGGAAGCCAATGCCTAACCTGGAGGTCGGAGCCGGTGCATGGATATTGGCCGGAGGAACGCATCACACCAGTTTCTCTTTTTCAGTGACCACCGAAATGCTGGAAGATTATGCCGAAATAGCCGGTATCGAGCTGGTTACTATCGATAAAGATACAACTATCAACAACTTCAAGTTCGAACTTAAAGTCAATGAAGTTTACTATTTATTGAATAAAGCGCTGCAGTAAAAATAATTAATTTCCAATCTATGGAGAGAAATACCTTCTTTCTTCCATTTGTATTTTTCCTCTTTGTTTTTTTACCGCAGGGTAAAGCTGCAGACCAATTACCGGAAAGGATCGGAGTACATGACCCGGTAATGGCCAAACAAGACGATACCTACTACCTCTTCACTACAGGTAGGGGTATCGCTGTCTGGTCATCGACCGACATGAAAACATGGAAACGGGAGAAACCGGTATTTGCAGAAGCACCTCAGTGGGCTGTCGATGCTGTACCTACTTACCGGGGACATACCTGGGCACCGGATATCAGCTACCATAACGGATTGTATTATCTCTACTATTCGGTATCAGCCTTTGGGAAAAATACATCCTGCATGGGCGTGGTGACCAACAAGACGCTTCATCCCGATGATCCCGATTTTGAGTGGGTAGATCACGGAGCCGTTATCTGCTCTACGCCCGATGTCGATAATTGGAATGCAATCGATCCCAATCTTATTTTTGATGAAAACGGAGTTCCTTACCTGTTTTTCGGTTCGTTCTGGGATGGACTGCAGATGGTCAGGCTTACCGATGACCTCAAATCCTGCTATTCGGGTGAAGAGCCGGTTACCATTGCCTCACGCAAAAAAGAGAGACGACAGGAGAATCCGCCGGCAATCGATAACAATCCGGTGGATGCCGGAGGAAATGCGATAGAAGCTCCTTTTGTTTTCAGGAAAGACAACCACTACTATCTGTTTGCATCCATAGACTATTGTTGTAAGGGAGTGGAAAGTACCTACAAGATGATATACGGAAGGTCAGACAAGATCGATGGGCCCTATTATGACAAAGAGGGAAAAGATCTCCTTTTTGGTGGGGGGACAATCCTGATGGAAGGGGATGAAAACTGGCATGGTGTGGGACATAATGCGGTCGTCAGTTTCGACGGTGAAGATTATCTTGTATTCCATGGATACGATGCTAACGACGAAGGGCGGTCCAAACTGCGTATTTTCCGGCTCTCATGGGATCAGAGCCAGTGGCCCGGCGTAGAAGAGGCCATCTACTAAAATGGGTTGCTAAACCGGCCCCTAATTCAACACTTCAGTAGTGAATAAATCAGACAAAACAAACTAAAAATAAAAAGGATAAGAAGAGATGAGTAAATACGTCATAGGATTAGATTACGGCACGGACTCATGTCGTGCCATCATTGCCGATGCCTTGAGCGGTAAGGAAATATCTACCGCGGTGAAATATTATCCGCGTTGGAAACAGGGGAAGTATTGTGATCCCAAGACCAACCGTTACCGTCAGCATCCGCTTGATTATATAGAAGTACTGGAAGGATGCATCCGGGAAGCATTGTCAAAAGCTCCTGCGGGCATTGCCGAAAATGTGACAGGTATGGCATTCGATACTACAGGATCGACACCCGTGCTGATCGACGAAAAAGGTGTTCCTCTGGCTTTACGGCCTGAGTTCGCCGAAAACCCCAATGCGATGTTCGTTCTCTGGAAAGACCATACCTCCATAAAAGAGGCGGCCGAAGTAAACGAACTGGCAAAGAAATGGGAAATTGATTATACCGCCTATGAAGGAGGTATTTATTCCTCCGAATGGGTATGGGCCAAGATGCTGCATATTCTGCGTGAAGATGAGCAGATAAGGAAAGCGGCTTATTCATGGGCTGAACACTGTGACTGGATGCCTGCGCTGATCACCGGGAACTCCAAACCGGAAACGATGCCGAGAAGCCGTTGCGCTGCAGGACATAAAGCGATGTGGCATGCTTCGTGGGACGGACTGCCTTCCGAAGAGTTCCTGACGGCGCTGGATCCGCTGCTTGCCGGCTTCCGTTCACGTTTGTATCAAGAGACCTACCCTAGCAATGTAAAAGTGGGGTACCTGACTTCCGAGTGGGCCGAACGGCTGGGATTGACTACCAACGTGGCCGTGGCCGTGGGAGCGTTCGACTGCCACATGGGTGCTGTAGGAGCACAGATCAAGCCGGGAGATTTCGTACGTGTGATCGGTACGTCTACCTGCGATATCATGGCGGTGCCTTATGAGGAAATCGGCGACAAATTGATCCCGGGTATCTGCGGACAAGTAGACGGATCGGTGATCCCCGGAATGGTCGGGCTGGAGGCCGGACAATCGGGCTTCGGAGATATTTATGCCTGGTTCAAACAGGTATTGGAATGGCCACTCAAACAGCTCGTCACCAAATCGAATCTGCTGGATATGGAAACAAAAGAAAAACTGATTACAGAAATTACAGATGCGATCATCCCCGAACTGACTAAGGAAGCTGAAAAAGTGCCGGTGGGCGAAAGCACCCTTATCGCTACCGACTGGATGAACGGACGCCGTACACCTGATGCCAATCAACTGTTGACAGGTTCTATTTGTGGATTGACGTTGGGAAGCACCGCACCCCTGATCTTCAGGGCACTGGTAGAAGCAACTGCTTACGGTTCCAAAGCGATCGTCGATCGTTTTCTGGAAAATGGTGTCGAGATCAAAGAAGTGATCGGTATAGGCGGTATCTCTTTAAAATCTCCTTTTGTGATGCAGACATTATCCGATGTGTTGGGTATGCCGATCAAAGTGGCAAAGACCGAGCAGGCATGCGCCTTCGGAGCCGCCATGTTCGCAGCCGTTGCAGCAGGTGTATATGAGAAAGTGGAGGATGCCCAGGATGCGATGGGACAGGGATTTGCTTTCGAATACCATCCGAACGGTGAAAATCACGCCATATATATGGAGTTGTATAAGAAATACCAACAAATCGGCAAGTTCACTGAAAACTAACTGTTTCGTCAATCGAATATATACTTTTAAAAAACATCTTATGAATTGGAATTCACATGAATTTATTTGGCTGGATTGGGCAATTATCATTATTGGAATTTTAGCGGTAACATGGGCTGTATGGCGTTCTATACAGAAAGATAAACGTTCGCAACAAGGTCCTGACAGTGAAGATTACCTGTTTGGTAAAGGTGAGCCATGGTATATTATTGGTGCGGCTATCTTTGCCGCCAATATCGGTTCGGAACACCTGGTAGGCCTTGCCGGTACCGGTGCAAAGGCAGGAGTCGGTATGGCACACTGGGAAATGCAGGGATGGATGATACTCATCTTAGGGTGGCTTTTTGTACCCTTCTATCAACTGTTGAATATTAAGATGGGAAAGATCATCACAATGCCCGATTTCCTTAAATACCGCTACACACCTACAACCGGTTCGTGGCTCTCTATCATTACACTTATAGCCTATGTGCTGACAAAAGTGAGTGTCACGGCATTCACCGGTGGTATCTTTATGCAAAGCCTTCTTGGCTTGCCTTTCTGGTTCGGGGCTATCGGCCTGATCGTTTTAACAGGGATCTTTACCGTCCTGGGTGGGATGAAAGGGGTGATGACGCTGTCGGCAATTCAAACACCTATACTGATCCTCGGTTCGTTCCTTGTGTTGTTCCTCGGATTGTCGGCACTTGGAGGCGGCAATATTGCTGAAGGTTGGACTGCAATGATTGAACATGCCAAAACGCTGAACGTAGGAGAAGATGGCGTCGCATACGGTACCAACCGTATGTTCCATTTCAATACAGGCGACCCGTTATATGATGATTATCCCGGTTTTTGGGTATTTATCGGGGCATCGATCATCGGTTTTTGGTATTGGTGTACTGACCAGCACATCGTTCAACGTGTCCTTGGACAACGTAAGGGCGAACCTGCTGACGTAGTGATGAAACGTGCACGCAGAGGAACCATTGCTGCGGGTTATTTCAAATTGTTGCCTGTATTTATGTTTTTGATACCGGGGATGGTAGCCGCTGCATTGGCAGCACGTCCCGATAGCGGTTTCTCGTTAAGCGACCCTGATACCGCTTTTGGTTCCATGGTCAAGTTTGTATTGCCGGCCGGTGTAAAAGGGATTGTTACCATAGGCTTTATATCTGCGTTGGTTGCCTCTTTGGCGGCTTTCTTCAATTCTTGTGCCACGCTGTTTACAGAAGACTTTTACAAACCGATGTTCAAAAATAAAAGCGAAGCTACCTACGTTCTGGTAGGCCGCATCGCCACAGTCGTGGTTGTGATACTGGGTATTGTATGGATACCTATCATGATGAGTCTCGGCAGCCTTTACGATTATCTGCAAGGTATTCAGTCGCTCCTCGCTCCCGCAATGGTGGCTGTATTTGCGTTGGGTATATTTTCCAAGAGAATTACACCAAAAGCCGGAGAGGCAGGGATGATCGTAGGCTTTATTATCGGAATGGTACGCCTGCTGACCAATATTTTTACCAATACAGGGAAAGATGTGATGACAGGCTGGTTTTGGGAAAATACCACATGGTTCTGGCAGACCAACTGGCTTATCTTCGAGGTATGGCTGCTCGTATTTATCATGGGGATGATGGTTGTAGTATCATTTTTCACCCCGAAACCAACTGCTAAGCAAATTGAAGCGATCACTTTCACAGGCGATTACAAAGCACTTATCAGAAAAAGCTGGAATAAGTGGGATGTGATTGCTTCCCTTGGGGTAGTGGCTCTTTGTGCGTTATTTTATATTTATTTCTGGTAAAAACTCTTTTATCGACAAGCGGATATCCTATCCGGATTCCGCTTGTTTTTTCCACTTAACTTCGCATGTGAATCTGGAACCCGTTTTAGTTGTATACATTCTCAATTTACATGCGAAAGCTGAATCAAATTATTTATAAAAACCGTTCTGTAATGATAGTAATCGAGAAAAAAAGTAAAGCTTTAAAGATATTTTTTTCCCTGAGCATATTGCTATTCAATATTCTCTTTTTAAGAGCCAATGAACCCGATTCAGCATATATTTTTGCTTATGGTGATGAGAACGGAGGGGGATTGTATTTCGCATGGAGTATCGATCAGGATAACTGGCATACTATCGGCAACAAATACCCCTTTCTGAGATCTGACTACGGCAGATGGGGTTCTCAGAAAAGGATGTACGACCCGTTCCTGTTTCAGGCATCTGATGGGCAATGGCACTCCGTCTGGAGTCTGAATGATACGGATGGAGCCGTCGCTCATGCCGCCTCTTCCGATCTGGTATATTGGAAACCACAATCTTATCCGGTATTGATGCCCCATGGGAACTGCCTGAGACCTGAAATTTCCTGCGATGTGCAAAGAAAAGAATTTCATATTCTCTGGCATAGCGATAAACCCGAACAAGGACTGTTTCACAGTTTTACCGGCGATTTCAAGCATTACTCGCCCGCTGCAAGAAATGACCAATTCGAAAGTGCCAGAAGGGATGTTTCCATCGCAGGCAGGCAACAGACCGGCACGCTCCATCACGTTTCATGGGCGGTGATCGACAGACTTATCCGGGCGCAGAGGCTGTCTGCTTATAAGCAGATTTTAAATGAGGAAAGAGTAGAGATGGATCCCGGTCAGTTCAAGGAACCTGTCACTATTTCTATTTCACCGGATATCCGGAAAAAGAAATCGATCAGCGATTTATTGATCGGTATCTTTTATGAGGATATCAACTATGCTGCCGACGGAGGATTGTATGCCGAATTGGTGCAAAACCGCGGCTTCGAATATGCCTTGAGTGATAAGGAAGGCCGGGATAAGAACTGGAATAACCGTACTGCCTGGTCGGTAATCAATACCGACACTTTTTTAATCGATACGGCCTCCCCTATTCATGCCAACAATAAACATTATGCCGTTTTACAGATTGAGAAAACAGGAGTTGCACTCGTCAATGAAGGATTTAACGGTATTCCGGTGAAAGCAGGTGAAAAATATGATCTCTCCCTGTTTGCCCGTAGTCCTGAGAAAACAAGAGGCCGGATTTTAGTGCGGCTCACCGGAAAAAACGGTGAAATATACGGAGAAACTACTACACGTACAATCAGTACCGACTGGAAGAAACTGGAAGCTGTTATTACGGCAACCCGCACTGCCAACGACGCCCGTATTGAAGTGATACCGCAACAAACGGGCCGGGTAGACCTGGATATGGTCTCCCTTTTCCCACAGAAAACGTTCAAAGGACGCGAAAACGGATTAAGAGCCGACCTGGCGCAAGCGCTGGCCGACCTGAAACCCCGCTTCATGCGTTTTCCGGGCGGGTGTGTAGCTCATGGCGACGGGATCGGAAATATCTATCGCTGGGAGAACACCATCGGGCCGCTTGAAGCACGAAAACCGCAACGCAATCTTTGGGGGTATCATCAGTCGTTCGGACTGGGTTATTTTGAATATTTCCAGTTCTGTGAAGATATTGGTGCCGAACCTATCCCTGTTGTGGCGGCAGGTGTTCCCTGCCAGAACTCTGCACACCATGGATGTGTGATCGGTGGACAGCAAGGTGGTATCCCCATGGAAGAGATGGATGAATATATTCAATCCGTTTTGAATCTGATTGAATATGCCAACGGAGATGCAAAATCCGAATGGGGTAGAAAAAGAGCGGAAGCCGGCCATCCGAAGCCTTTCAACCTGAAGTATATCGGAGTCGGTAATGAAGACCTGATCTCCGATATTTTTGTGGAAAGGTTTACGATGATATATAATGCCATTAAGGCTAAGTATCCTGAAATAACGGTGATCGGAACGGCCGGTCCTTTCAGCGAAGGGTCTGATTATGTGGAAGGTTGGAATCTGGCAACCGAACTGGGGCTTGCCCTGGTCGACGAACATTATTACCAGCCGCCCGGATGGTATCTCAACAATCAGGATTATTACGACCGGTACGACCGCTCAAAAGCCAAAGTATACCTGGGTGAATACGCAGCACATGTTCCCGGACGCCATAACAATCTCGAAACGGCGCTCTGCGAAGCATTGCACCTGGTCAATATCGAACGGAACGGCGATATTGTGGAGATGACGTCTTATGCTCCATTACTGGCAAAAGAAGGATTTACGCAATGGAACCCCGATCTCATCTATTTCAACAACACGGAGGTGAAACCGACCGTCGGTTATTATGTGCAGAAATTGTTCGGACACCATTCCGGAAATGAATACATTTCCAGCAATATCGTTCGTTCGGATAACCGGGAAGATATCAGAAAACGAGTTGCGTCCTCTTTTGTAATAGATACCCAGACCAATGACCTGATCATTAAACTGGTGAATTTATTGCCTGTCCCCGTTTCTTCTTCGATTGACCTGTCGGACATAAAGATAGCCGACAGCCAGTCAGACTTAACAGTAATGAAAGGTAAACCGGACGATAAAACTGTCAGACCCGAAGAATCAAAACTGACCGTTTCCGGGCAACTCGAATATGAATTGCCGGCTTATTCTTTTTCGATTATTCGTGTAAAGACGAATATATAGATTATTCAAGTTCCGCATGTGATTTTGAACTGTATGCAACTAAAGCGGAGACCTTGAGATATTTTGTGGGAACCCATAGCTCGTGATGAGCGTAAAAAGTGAGAGCTATAATGGGTCACAAAATATCGACAGACGGTAGCTTCAGTTGCAATAGTACGACTTACAAAACATAAAAGATTATTAAACTGAGATTTTATTCTTGCAGAAAAGAGGATAAATCTTTCAATGACTAATTTATTACTCATATCTGCAAGATTTTCCTATGGTCTCCGCCCGCAATTAATTATAATTTTGTAATATGGATAAACAAAAACTAACATTACTGCTCTCTTTCGTATGTTTACTCGCAACATCGGCTTCCTGTAAATCCGGGCCAAAGGAAAAAGAGATGGCTGCCTACCTGCTTGTCTATTTCACCGATCCTACCCACAGCCTTTTTATGGCATTAAGTCCCGACGGGTACACATTTACGGATGTGAATAACGGCCAGCCGGTGATTGGAGGCGACACTATCGCTACACAAAAGGGCATTCGCGATCCGCATATCACACGCGGCCCCGATGGTGCATTTTACCTGGCAATGACCGACCTGCATATCTTCGGGCAACGTGAAGGCTATCGTACCACACAATGGGAACGTGACGGGGATATCCACGGATGGGGCAATAACCGCGGTTTTGTACTGATGAAATCGTATGACCTGATCAACTGGACGCGGAGCAGTGTATTGGTAGAGGAGCAGTTCCCGCATCTTAACGTTTCCTGCGCATGGGCGCCGCAAACCATCTACGACGAGGCGAAAGGGAAGATGATGCTTTATTTTACCATGCGGCTCGATGGTGGTAAGACAAAAATGTATTATGCTTATACCGATGATGATTTTACAAAACTCGTTTCGGAACCAAAGTTGATTTTCGAGTATCCCGACCCAGAGATCCAGGTGCTGGATGCCGATATAACACCCTTGCCTGACGGACGGTTCGTCATGACCTATGTCGCACAGGACGGACCCGCGGGAATTAAGATGGCCGTTTCGGATAAAATCAACAGTGGTTACGTGTATCAGCCGGAACAGATCGATTTTGAACCAGCCTCCTGCGAGGCTCCGAATGTATGGAAACGTATCGGCGAAGATAAATGGGTGTTGATGTATGATATATTCAGCATCAACCCGCATAATTTCGGTTTTGCCGAAACATCCGACTTTGTAAATTTTACTCACTTGGGACATTTTAATGAAGGGCAAATGAAAACGACCAACTTCAGTTCGCCCAAGCATGGGGCAGTGATCCAGGTCTCCAAAGAGGAAGCGCAAAGGCTGGCCGCCCATTGGGATTTGCAAATAGAGTTTTGATAAAAATATTAATTTAAGTTTCGCAAGTCGTATGATTGCAACTAAAGCTTCCGTCTGACGATATTTTGTGACCCATTACAGTTCTTGTTCACTCGCTTTAGTTACATACATTTCAAATTTAAATGCAAAACTTGAGATATTAACTATAACAATAGAAAAACAGGATGAATAGAAAAAAGCTCAACTGGATACTACTTTGTTTTATCTGCTTCTCTTTTGCGAATGCTCAGGTAAATCCGCAGATAGAATATTTCAGGTTACAGGATGTAAGACTTTTGGAAAGTCCTTTCAGGCAAGCAGAAGAATTAAACAAGCAATACTTGCTGGAGATGGATGCCGACCGTCTCCTTGCACCTTTTCAGAGGGAGGCTGGCCTGCCCCGAAAAGCCGATAGCTATACCAACTGGGAAAATACCGGACTCGACGGACATATCGGAGGGCATTACCTCTCGGGACTGTCATTGATGTATGCATCTACCGGAGACGAACAGGTCAAAAGCAGGTTGGATTACATGATCGCTGAACTAAAACGGTGCCAGGACGCCAACGGTAACGGATATATCGGTGGTGTACCCGGTGGAAAAGCTATATGGGAAGAAGTCGCTTCCGGAAATATCCGCGCCGGCGGTTTCGACCTGAACGGTAAATGGGTGCCGCTATACAATATCCACAAGACCTACGCCGGATTGAGGGATGCATGGCTGATCGCCGGAAATGAAGAGGCAAAGGAGATGCTGATAAAAATGACTGATTGGGCAATCAAACTTGTTTCCAACTTATCGGAAGAGCAATTACAGGATATGCTTCGCAGCGAACACGGCGGATTGAATGAAACCTTTGCCGATGTAGCAGCCATCACCGGTGATAAAAAATACCTCGAACTGGCACATAAATTCTCCCATCAATTGATATTGGACCCTTTGATTCATCATCAGGACAAACTGACCGGGATGCACGCCAATACCCAGATACCAAAGGTATTGGGGTTCAAGCGTATTGCAGACCTCGAAGGCAACGAATCGTGGGAAGAGGCAGCCCGTTTCTTCTGGGAAACGGTGGTGGAAAACCGGTCGGTATCGATCGGGGGAAACAGCGTTTCCGAACATTTCAACCCGGTGGACGATTTTTCACGGATGATCAGCAGCATAGAAGGCCCCGAGACCTGCAACACCTATAACATGTTGCGGTTGACTAAAATGTTGTATCAGACCTCGAAAGATAAGAAATATGTAGACTATTACGAACGTGCTCTTTACAATCATATCCTCTCTACCCAACATCCACATACGGGCGGTTATGTCTATTTCACGCAGATGCGTCCCGGACATTACAGAGTCTATTCGCAACCGCATACCAGTATGTGGTGCTGCGTGGGATCGGGGATGGAAAATCACTCGAAATATGGTGAGATGATCTACGCTCGTGCGGACAACGAGCTATATGTCAATCTTTTTATTCCATCCTCATTACAGTGGAAACAACAGGATACGGAGATCATTCAGGAAAATAACTTTCCCTATGAAGCCTCTACGCAGATTACCGTGAATCCCCGCAAACAGAAGCAGTTTACACTGTTATTGCGTTATCCTGAATGGGTAAATGAAGGAACTGTAAAAATTAAAGTGAACGGGAAATCATATCCCGTAGAGAATAAAAACGGATATATTCCTGTCGACAGAAAATGGAAAAAAGGCGATAAAGTGGTGATGGAGATGCCGATGACGCTGAAAGCTGAACAACTACCGGACGGATCCGGCTACTATTCGTTCCTGTATGGTCCGATAGTACTTGCTGCAAAAACCGGCACTGAAGACCTGGCAGGTTTGTTTGCCGATGACAGCAGAGGCGGGCATATCGCACACGGAAAACAAATTCCGATGAAAAATATGCCACTGTTAGTGGGAGAGCCCGATAAGTTGACCTCTTACCTCTCTCCTGTGCCCGGTAAGCCGCTGACCTTCCATCTGAGTAACCTTTACCCGGAAAAGTATGCAGAGGGTATGGAGCTGGTTCCCTTCTTCAGCCTGCATGAGTCCCGCTATATCATGTACTGGCCGCAGGCGACCGAAGAAGAAGCAGATAATATCCGGCTTGAGCAGGAAAAGCAGGAAGCCGAACGATTGAAACTGGATGCAGTAACGATAGACAGAGTAGTATGCGGGGAACAGCAACCCGAATCGGATCATTTTATCGCATCTGAGAATTCTGGAGCGGGCGTTTTTGAAGATATCCGCTGGCGTGAAGCAAACGGATGGTTCAGTTATAAACTAAAAAACAACGATCGGAAAGCCCGTCACCTCTATGTGGCATATTTCGACAAGGATCGATCCCGTAATTTTGAGATACTTGTCAATGATGTACGGGTAAAAGGTTTTTCATTAACGGGAAATAAGGGAGATGAGGTACAGAAGCTGATTATTCCCATTCCGGAGAGTATTTCCCAAAGTGAGACCCTTACGGTAAAATTCCTGGCAATGCCGGGAAGCATGACCGGAAAGATAGCAGAGGTCCGTGCACTCTCTCAATCTGTCGGAGAGCCTGAATATGTTGCCTACCTGTTTGCCTATTTTACCGGTAACAAGGTGGAAGAAGAAGCGGTGAGGTATGCCATCAGCAGCAACGGCTATAACTATTATACGCTGAACAACAACCAGCCGGTGATCGACTCGAAAAAGATCAGTTCGACCGGAGGCGTGCGTGATCCCCATATCCTGCGGGGAGAAGATGGTAAGACCTTTTATATGGTGCTGACCGATATGACTTCATCCACAGGGTGGGACTCCAATCGTGCGATGGTATTACTTAAGTCGTCCGATCTGGTCAACTGGACATCAAGCATCATCAATATCCAGCAGAAATATGAAGGACAGGGAGACCTGAAACGGGTATGGGCGCCGCAAACCATCTACGATCCGGAAGCCGGGAAATACATGGTATACTGGTCGATGAAACACGGTGACGGAACTGATATCATTTACTATGCCTATGCCAATGACGATTTCACGGACCTGGAGGGAGAACCCCGGCCGCTGTTCCTGCCTGAAAACGGAAAATCATGTATCGATGGGGATATCGTGCTGAAAGACGGACTGTTCTATATGTTCTATAAGACCGAGGGGCATGGCAATGGCATCAAGCTGGCGACTACCCGTTCACTTACCTCCGGGCAATGGACAGAATATGAAGATTACAAGCAGCAGACGCCGGAAGCGGTGGAAGGATCGAGCGTATTCAAACTGATCGGTTCCGACAAATACATATTGATGTACGACGTCTATATGAAAGGAGCTTATCAGTTCACTGAGAGTACCGACCTGATGAATTTCCGGGTGATCGACCATGAGATTTCCATGGATTTCCATCCCCGGCATGGATCCATTATTCCTATCACACAAAAAGAGCTGGATGCCCTGATCGCAAAATGGGGTAAACCTGAAAAATTCTCTGTAAATATCCCCAACCCTGTACTGAAAGGATTTTTTGCCGACCCGTATGCCCTTTATTCCAACAAAACGAACAAATACTACATCTATCCCACAAGCGATGGGTATAACGGGTGGTCAGGTACCTATTTTAAAACCTTCTCGTCGGAAAACCTTTCCGAATGGAAAGACGAAGGCATCATCCTTGATCTGAAAAAAGATGTCTCCTGGGCCGACAGGAACGCCTGGGCACCCTGCGCCATCGAAAAAAAGACGAAAGATGGATATAAGTATTATTACTATTTTACGGCAGCACAGAAAATAGGTGTAGCGGTCGCCAATGATCCCGCCGGTCCGTTTGTCGATTCCGGTAAACCACTGATCGACTTCAAACCCGAAGGTGTGAGAGGTGGACAGGAAATCGATCCTGATGTATTCTGTGATCCTGTAACAGGCAAAAATTATCTTTATTGGGGCAACGGCTATATGGCCGTGGCGGAACTGAATGACGATATGGTATCCATTAAAAGGAACACCATCAAAGTGATGACGCCCGACAATACATTCCGTGAAGCGATCCATCTCTTTTACCGCAACGGCATCTATTATTTCCTCTGGTCGGAAGATGATACCCGAAGTGAGAATTACAGGGTACGCTATGCTACCTCAAAATCTCCATTGGGGCCACTTACCATTCCTGAGAATAACCTGATCCTGTCGAAGTCCCCTGACGAAGGGATTTGGGGTACAGGTCATAATTCAACATTAAAAATAAAAGATAAGGACGAATGGTATATTGTGTATCACCGCTTTTTCCGTCCCGAAGGAATCAAGTGGGGCGATGCTGCCGGTTATCACCGTGAAGTATGTATCGACCGCATGGAATTCAACGAGGATGGGAGTATTAAACCGGTAGTGCCGACCGCAGTTGATAATTGACAATGGACAATGGAAAATTGAAAGTTGAAAGTTGAAAGTTGAAAATTAAGAAGTTGGAAAGTTAAGAAGAGAAGGAATAATGGAAAATCGATAATTGGTAATTGCTTATTGGACCTGTTGGTAATTTCCCAAATCCCAAATCTAAAACAGTCTTGGTTCTTGGTTCTTGAATCTTGGTTCTAAATATTTAAACAAATGAATAAATTTATCTCACTAATTCTCATCGGCCTCCTGGCCATATTGACAAGCAGTTGTAATAACAACGCGAAGGGAACGTTCGAAGTAGGGCAGAATACCTTCCTCCTGAATGGTGAACCTTTCGTGGTGAAAGCGGCAGAACTCCATTATCCGCGTATTCCGCGGGAATATTGGGAACACCGTATTCAAATGACCAAAGCGTTAGGAATGAATACGATTTGCCTTTATATTTTCTGGAATATCCATGAACCGGAAGAAGGACAATTCGATTTCACCGGAAATAACGACGTGGCCGCCTTCTGCCGGTTGGCCCGGAAGCACGGAATGCATGTGATCGTCCGTCCGGGACCCTATGTCTGCGCCGAATGGGAGATGGGGGGATTACCCTGGTGGTTATTGAAGAAAAGCGATATCAAGCTTCGGGACAACGATCCCTATTTTCTCGAACGCACCCGGCTGTTTATGAACGAGGTGAGCAAACAGCTCGCAGACCTGCAAATCACAAGAGGTGGTAATATCATCATGTTCCAGGTGGAAAACGAGTACGGTGCATACGGCACCAATAAGGAGTATGTAGCCAATATCCGCGATATTGTAAGAGATGCAGGATTGGATGAAGTGCCTCTTTTTCAGTGTGACTGGAACTCCAACTTCGAGAACAATGCACTCGACGACCTGTTATGGACGATCAATTTCGGTACCGGAGCAAATATAGAAGACCAGTTCCGCCGCCTGAAAGAACTGCGTCCCGAAAGTCCGCTGATGTGCAGCGAATTCTGGTCGGGCTGGTTCGACCACTGGGGTGCCAAGCACGAAACACGCAGTGCGGAAGCGCTGGTAGCGGGATTGAAGGAGATGCTGGATCAGAATATTTCGTTCAGCCTATATATGACGCACGGTGGGACAAGTTTCGGACACTGGGGTGGAGCCAATTTCCCCAATTTTTCGCCTACTACCACCTCTTACGACTATGATGCTCCCATCAACGAATATGGCAGGGCAACAGAGAAATATTACCAGGTACGCAGACTGCTGGAACAATATCTTCCCGAAGGAGAACAGTTGCCTCCCGTTCCGGATTCGATACCCACTATTTCGATCCCTGAATTTGAATTGAATGAAAATGCAGTGCTATTCGACAATCTCCCGGAACCGGTACGCAGTGAAGAGGTAAAATCGATGGAATATTTCGAGCAGGGATGGGGAAGTATACTTTACCGCACCAAACTGAAAGAATCGGCGGCACGTCAGACACTGGTGATCACGGAAGCCAATGACTGGACACAGGTATTTATAAACGGTGAACGGATAGCTGCTCTCAGCCGCCTGAAAGGAGAAGGTAGTGCCGTACTGCCACCCGTAAAGGAAGGTGATGTACTGGATATTCTTGTGGAAGCGATGGGACGTATGAATTTCGGTAAGGGGATATACGACTGGAAAGGAATTACCGAAAAGGTGGAACTTGTTACTGAGGACGGAACAACCGAACTGAAGGGCTGGGAAGTATACAATATCCCGGTAGATTATGCATTTGCAAAAAATAAAACTTATCGTGAAGAGGCCAACACTGCCGGGCATCCCGCCTATTACCGGGGCACCTTTACGCTGGATGAAACCGGCGACACCTTCCTCGATATGAGGAATTGGAGTAAAGGAATGGTCTGGGTGAACGGTTATGCTATCGGACGTTACTGGCATATCGGTCCCCAGCAAGCGTTATATGTGCCGGGATGCTGGCTGAAGAAGGGTAAGAACGAAGTGATCGTGCTGGATATGGCTTCTCCAGAGAAGCCAGCACTGAACGGATTACGTGAACCTATTCTCGATCAGCTTTCACTGCAAGGTTCTGCCTATGCGCACCGGAAAGCGGGAGAAGAGTTGAATCTCAGCGGCGAGCAGGCCTACTATACCGGATCGTTTAAACCGGGGAACGGGTGGCAGCATGTGAAATTCGGGAAACAGCAGATCCGTTATTTCTGCCTTGAATCACTCAATTCACACGAAGGAGACAATTATGCCGCCATCGCGGAACTGGAATTGCTGGGAGAAGACGGAAAACCCGTTTCACGTCAACACTGGAAAGTGGTGTATGCAGATAGTGAGGAGACCAACAGCGCCAATAATATTGCCTCCAATGTATTCGACCTGCAGGAATCGACCTTCTGGCATACCGATTATTCTACCCTTAATCCCGGCCATCCGCACCATATCGTCATCGATCTGGGTGAAGATAAAGTCATCAGCGGATTTTCATACCTGCCACGTCCCGAATCGGGAAAACCGGGTATGATTAAAGATTACAGGGTATATATAAAGAAAACACCTTTTAAATTAACTCAATAACATATTGAATATGAAGAAATATTTTTTAATCATTCTTTTATCGTGCATATACATTAGTAGTATATCCGCACAACAAACCTACGAATTGGTTGTCAATGCCAGGAAACCGGGAGCAGAAATACAGCCCACCATGTACGGGTTGTTCTTCGAGGATATCAATTTCGGAGCCGATGGTGGTTTGTACGCCGAGCTGGTCAAAAACCGCTCTTTCGAATTTCCACAATCGTTGATGGGTTGGAACAGTTTCGGCAAAGTGGAAGTACGCAACGACGGCGCTCCCTTTGAGCGCAATCCTCACTATGTACGCCTGAACAACGCAGGACACGGGCATAAGCATACCGGACTGGAAAACGAGGGTTTCCGTGGGATTGGTGTGAAGAAAGATGCCACATACCGTTTTTCGGTCTGGGCACGATCCGGTAGTGCTGCCGGACAAAAGATCAGGATCGAATTGATCGACGCCAATAACGATCCTTTTGAACGAAAAGAACTGGCAATCGATTCTAAGGAATGGAAGAAATACGAAATTGTTCTTATCTCTCCAAAAGAGGAGCCAAAAGCTTCACTGCGTATATTCCTTACATCGGAAGGGCCGGTGGATCTGGAACATATTTCCCTTTTTCCCACCGATACATGGAAAGGCAGGGAGAATGGTTTGCGCAAGGATCTGGTGGAAGCGCTCAATGAACTCAATCCCGGTTTGTTTCGTTTCCCTGGTGGATGTATTGTGGAGGGAACCGACCTGGAAACGCGCTACGACTGGAAAAAATCTGTCGGACCGGTGGAAAACCGTCCGTTGAACGAAAACCGCTGGCACTACACGTTTGCCCACCGGTTATTCCCGGATTATTTCCAGACCTACGGAATGGGATTTTATGAACTGTTCCTGCTTTCCGAAGATATGGGTGCTGAACCGCTGCCCGTAGTGAACGTGGGATTATCCTGCCAGTACCAGAACGAAGGGGAACATTGCCATGTACCGGTAGGAGAACTGCAGGATTATATCCAGGATGCGTTAGACCTTATTGAGTTTGCCAATGGTTCTACTTCGACTACCTGGGGTAAAGTCAGGGCGGAAATGGGACATCCCGAACCGTTTAACCTGAAGTTTATCGGTATCGGTAATGAACAATGGGGACCTGAATACCCTGCCCGACTGGAAAAATTTATCGAAGCTATCCGTGCACAATATCCCGAAATAAAGATCATCGGAAGCTCCGGGCCACAAGCCGAAGGTGAGGATTTCGATTATCTGTGGCCGGAGATGAAACGGTTGAAAGTAGACCTGGTGGATGAACATTATTACCGTTCGCCGGAATGGTTTCTGAAACAAGCCGCACGTTACGATTCCTATGACCGTAAAGGGCCAAAAGTATTCGCGGGTGAGTATGCCTGCCATCCTCAGAACAGAAAGAACAATTTTGAATCGGCATTGTGCGAATCTGCATTTATGACGGGACTGGAACGGAATGCCGACATTGTCCACATGGCGACTTATGCCCCTCTGCTGGCACATGTGGATGCATGGCAGTGGCGTCCCGACCTGATCTGGTTCGATAACCTGCGTTGTGTGCGTACGCCCAATTATTATGTACAGAAGCTATACGCACACCATGCGGGTACCAATGTATTACCGCTTACATGGAATAAGAAAGCCCTTACAGGACAAGACGGATTGTATGCCTCTGCCGTGATCGATACCAATAAGAAAGAAATCATCGTGAAGTTAAGCAACGTATCGGAAGAAAACAAAGAGATACGGATCAGCTTAGAGGGTTTAAGCCGGAAAATGAAGATACAACCGGAAGCACAGGCGATCCTGTTGAAGGGGGAAGCGGACAAAGAAAATACGCTGGACAATCCTGATGCCATTGTACCTGTCGACTCTTCCGTTTCTGTCAACGGAACGGTATTGCAAACGACAGCAGAAGCCGGTTCATTCAATGTGTATAGGATTGCCTATACAGACTAGACTAACAGGTGTATGAAAAACTGCAGGGGCGACCGTTTTGATCGCTCCTGCTTTTTATCTTATTATATAATCATCAAATCGATAAATTATCACATCAAGAAACACCCTTTCCACTTTTTCACCTTTCCACCTTTTCACCTTCCCACTTCTTTTCCAGATTCCGCTTCAACGCCTGCAGGAACTCCTGCGTAGTGAGATATGTATCACGTGATGCATCGTTCCCGTAGACGAGGAGTGCCAGGTCTTTGGTCATCTCCCCACCTTCCACAGTCTCGATACATACCTGTTCCAGTTTTTCGCAGAAATCGATAAGCGGTTGATTGCCGTCGAGCCGTCCCCGGTGCGCTAATCCACGTGTCCAGGCAAAAATAGAAGCAATAGGATTGGTACTGGTCTCCTTACCCTGCTGATGCTGGCGATAGTGCCGCGTCACCGTACCATGTGCCGCTTCGGCTTCCACCGTTTTACCGTCGGGTGTCACCAATACGGAGGACATCATCCCCAGCGAACCGAAACCCTGCGCTACCGTATCGGATTGCACATCTCCGTCGTAGTTCTTACATGCCCATACAAATCCCCCGCTCCACTTCATGGCCGCAGCCACCATATCATCGATCAACCGATGTTCATAAGTGATACCGGCCTTCTCAAATTCGGCTTTGAATTCATTCTCATACACCTCCTGAAAAATATCCTTAAATCTACCATCATAGGCTTTCAGGATAGTATTCTTGGTAGACATGTAGAGCGGATATTTTTTGGTCAGCGCCATCTGGAAGGACGAACGGGCAAATCCGTAGATAGACTCGTCGGTATTGTACATCGCCATAGCTACCCCGTCACCCTTGAAATCATACACTTCCCAGCTTTGTGTTTCACCCTCTTCGTTGGTGAACGTAAGGCGGAGCGTGCCTTTCCCCCTGATAACCTTATCCGTGGCACGGTACTGGTCACCAAAGGCATGACGGCCTATGATGATCGGCTCAGTCCATCCCTGTACATAACGGGGGATATTGCTACAGATGATCGGCTCGCGGAATACAGTTCCTCCCACAATATTACGGATGGTCCCGTTGGGCGATTTCCACATCTGCTTCAGTCCGAATTCCTTCACACGCGCCTCGTCGGGCGTGATGGTGGCGCACTTGATGCCTACATTGTATTTTTTGATGGCCTCGGCAGCCTCTACCGTCACCTGGTCATCCGTAGCATCGCGATGCTGTATGCCGAGGTCGAAATATTTAATCTCCAGATCGAGATAGGGTAAGATCAGTTGTTCTTTGATAAATGACCAGATGATACGGGTCATCTCATCGCCGTCCAACTCAACAATTGGATTATTTACTTTTATTTTTTGCATGGAATGGGGGTTATCGTTCATTCATCGGGATAAAGGATTGTCTCTCACGCACGTTTTTGTATGCCGGACGGATCAGGCGTTTGCTGGTGAAATTCATCTCCTCGATCCGGTGAGCCGACCAACCCACGATACGTGCCATGGCAAAAAGCGGCGTAAACACCTCCGGGGGTAATCCGAGAGCATCGTACACAAATCCCGAATAGAAGTCCACGTTGATACATGTCCGGGCCTTGGCCGTACTCTTCTTGAAGCCAAGAAATACCTCTACGGCACGTTCTTCTATCAACTCCATAAAGGCGAACTCCTCTTCACGCCCTTTTTCCTTAGCCAGATCACGCGCCATCTCTTTCAATAGTATAGCACGCGGGTCACTGATCGTATAGACGGCATGGCCGATACCATAGATAAGACCGGTACGGTCGTATGCCTCTTTATTCAATATTTTTGTCAGATAGTCGTCTATCTGTGACTGGCTTGTCCAGTCATTTACATTTTGCTTCATGTCTTCCAGCATGCCCTGCACCTTGATGTTGGCTCCTCCATGGAGCGGCCCTTTCAATGAACCAATCCCTGCGGCAATGGCAGAATAGGTATCCGTTTCGGTCGAGCTGGTGACACGTACCGAGAAAGTGGAGTTATTTCCTCCCCCATGTTCCGCATGAAGTAGCAGCGCCAGGTCAAGAATTTTCACATCAAGTTCCGTATAACTGTCACGCCCCTTCATCATATACAAGAAGTTCTCAGCTACCGAACGGTCTTCATAAGGATGACGGATATGCAGGGAACGTCCCATTTGGTCATGCCGAAGCACCTGGTATGCATAGGCGATAATGGTAGGGAATTTGGCAATCAGGTTAATTGACTGGTTGATAAGATTTTCAGGAGAGATATCATCCGGATTTTCATCATAGGTATAAAGTTCCAGCACGCTCCTGGCCAGGATATTCATAATATTCCCACCTTTCAAAGCCATAATATTCATCGTCGCCCTGTGATTCAATGGCATCGTCCGGGCAATCAGGTGTTCTACAGCTTTGAGTTCTTCACTGTTGGGCAGTCGACCCGAAAGAAGCAAAAAAGTGGTTTCCTCAAATCCCAAACGATTTTCCTGTTGTATCCCTTTCACCAACTCTTCCACATCCATTCCCCGATAAAAAAGCTTACCGGGAACAGGGCTCAAGGTGCCGTCAGGCTGACGTTCATAACCCACTACATCTCCTACACGTGTAAGTCCGGCGAGTACTCCTGAGTGATCTTCATTGCGAAGGCCGCGCTTCACACCCATCTTAGTAAAAAGGTCTTTGTCGATATTGCTTGTGAAGGCAACGGAGTCCGACAATGTTTTTCTCAATTGTTCATTATCCATAGTGACATATTTTGTTTAATTATATTGCTTACGTTCAATTACATTTCACTATTTGAGCATATACTCTTTAATTTCTAATTCTCGCTATTGCATAATCTAAACAAGTTTAGTCTCTACTCATTTAGCTCACCTAGCTTTAGGAAATAGTTTTCAAAGGATGATAAAGCTGAAGCGCTCCTGTCTTTTTAACACTCTTTTGACCGGCTTTGTTTACAAGAGTAAACATTTTTATAAATTTTCAATCACTTTGCGGGAGAATTCAGAAGTTGACAAAGGTTTTCCGTTTTCCATAAACCGCGCCAGGTCAGAGGTTCCGTAACCATTTTCAAAAAGAGTCTCCAAAGCGGAAGTAATCAGATCGCCCGCCTCCTGCCATCCCATATATTCCAGCATCATTACTGCCGACAACAACATGGAACAGGGATTTGCCTTGTCTTTCCCTACAATATCAGGTGCGGTGCCATGTGTCGCCTCAAAAATAGCATGCCCTGTATGGTAGTTGATATTGGCGCCCGGGGCAATGCCGATACCACCCACCATGGCCGCCAACTGATCGGAAATATAATCTCCGTTCAGGTTAAGCGTCGCAATCACCGAATACTCTTCAGGTTTGAGAAGGGTATTCTGTAAAAAAGCATCAGCTATTACATCCTTGATAAAGACCTTTCCGGATTCAATGGCATGATTATAAACTTCCACCGCCTTCTCCAAACCCTGTTCTGCTTTTATTTTATTGAAAATATGCTCTGTAAAGGTCTGATCGGGAAATTCACGTTCGGCAAGGGCATAACCCCATTTCTTAAAGCCACCTTCGGTAAATTTCATGATATTCCCTTTGTGCACCAGGGTCACTGAAGGTAACCGGTGTTTCAGCGCATACTCGATGGCAGCCCTCACTAACCGTTCCGTCCCCTCCACAGAGACCGGTTTTACTCCCAACGAAGTAGTTTCAGGAAAACGGATCTTTCCTACTCCCATTTCTTCCTGCAGGAATTTCAATACCTTTTCCAGTTCCGGTGTACCGGCAGCCCATTCGATCCCGGCATAAATATCTTCCGTATTTTCACGGAAAATAGTAACATGTACCTTCTCCGGATGCAACAACGGTGTGGACACCCCTTTAAACCATCGCACGGGCCGGAGGCATACATAAAGATCCAACTCCTGACGTAGTGCCACATTGAGGGAGCGTATCCCCTCACCTACCGGTGTAGTGAGCGGACCCTTTATCCCTACCAGGCAACTACGGAATGCATCCATGGTTTCATCCGGCAGCCAGCTTCCCACTTTATTGAAAGCTTTTTCGCCGGCCAGGACTTCCTTCCATTCAATTTTTCGCTTTCCCTGGAATACCTTGTCGACAGCATTGTCAACAATCCTCTGCACATGGAGTGAAATCTCTTTTCCTATCCCATCCCCTTCAATAAAGGGGATGACCGGATGATCCGGTACGATAAGTTGACCGTTTTGACGCGTTATATATTGCATATTTTCATTTATTTCATAGCATTCAGTGCACTCCCTGCCTTAAACCACTCAATTTGCTGTTCATTATAGGTATGGGCCACCTCAAAACTCTCTTTCGTTCCATCGGCATGAAGCAATTCCACGGTCAGGTTTTTACCGGGAGTAAACTCTTTTAATCCTTTCACGCTGATCTTGTCCCTCTCCCGAACCCTATCATAGTCTTCTTTATTAACAAAAGTAAGCGCCAACATGCCCTGTTTCTTCAGGTTGGTCTCATGAATACGGGCAAACGATTTGACCAGTATCACCTTCACATTGAGATGGCGCGGTTCCATGGCAGCATGCTCACGACTAGAGCCTTCCCCGTAGTTCTCTTCCGCCACAACTACAGAACCGACTCCTTCGGATTTGAATTTCCGGGCTAACGCCGGTACAGGGGAATATTCCATGGTTCCGGGGTCAAGTACCGAGTTGGTACTATCATTAAAAGCGTTCACCGCTCCAATCAGCATATTATCCGAGATATTATCGAGGTGTCCACGGAAACGGAGCCATGGTCCGGCCATGGAAATATGATCGGTAGTGCATTTTCCTTTTACTTTGATAAGCAACGGTAATCCGATATAGTCCCCACCGTTCCATGCAGGAAAAGGTTCCAGTTTTTGCAAGCGGTTCGAATTGGGATCAATCGAGACCTGCACGCTGCTTCCATCTTCCGATGGTGCCAGGTATCCCGCATCTTTCACATCATATCCTGCGGGCGGCATTTCAAAACCGGTCGGTTCGGCCAGTTTCACCCACTCCCCCCTTTCATTCTGAAGGGTGTCGGTCAGCGGATTGAAACAGAGGTCTCCGGCAATGGTCAATGCAGCCACTAATTCGGGAGACGTTACAAATGCATGGGTATTGGGATTACCGTCGTTCCGTTTCGCGAAATTACGGTTAAACGAAGTTACGATAGAATTGGGACGGTCTTTTACCTCATCTTCTCGTTTCCACTGTCCGATACAGGGACCGCAGGCGTTGGCAATAATGGTGGCACCTGCTTCTTCAAACACCTCTAAAACGCCATCGCGCTCAGCAGTGTAACGAACCAGTTCCGAGCCGGGATTGATCAGGAACTGTGCTCTGACAGGCACACTTTCATCACGCGCCTGCTTGACTATCGAAACCGCACGGGTGAGGTCTTCATACGATGAGTTGGTACATGAACCTATCAATCCTACTTCCATTTTCTGCGGATAGTTATTCTCTTTCACTGCCTTGCCGAATTCAGAAATGGTATATGCCGCATCAGGCGTAAATGGCCCATTGATATGGGGCTCGAGCGTTGAAAGGTTTATTTCGATCAATTGGTCATAATATTTTACAGGGTCGGCAACTACCTCCGGATCCGGTTGAAGGTGTTCCATGATCCTACGGGCTTCGTCGGCCACCTCTTTCCTTCCGGTACTTTCAAGATAGGCTGCCGATTTTTCGTCGAACGGGAAGATAGAAGTGGTCGCTCCCACTTCGGCACCCATATTACAAATAGTCCCCTTTCCCGTGGCGGAGAGCGATGCTGCTCCTTCGCCGAAATATTCGATAATGGCATTGGTTCCTCCTTTCACGGTGAGAATGCCTGCTACTTTCAATATCACATCTTTCGGTGCGGTCCAACCCGATAACTTCCCTGTCAGTTTCACACCGATCAGTTTCGGCATTTTCAACTCCCACGGCAAGCCAGCCATCACATCCACTGCATCGGCACCGCCTACGCCAATGGCTATCATGCCCAACCCGCCTGCATTAGGGGTATGCGAGTCGGTACCCACCATCATTCCACCCGGGAAAGCATAGTTTTCGAGTACCACCTGGTGGATAATCCCTGCACCGGGTTTCCAGAAGCCAATTCCGTATTTGTTGGAGACATCGCGAAGGAACTCATATACCTCCTTGTTAGTCATATTGGCTGTCTCCAAGTCGGTTTCAGCATTCTTATATGCCTGTATCAAATGGTCACAGTGTACAGTGGAAGGAACCGCTACATTGGTACGTCCGGAATTCATCAACTGAAGCAGTGCCATCTGTGCGGTAGCATCCTGCATAGCCACACGGTCAGGGGCAAAATCCACATAATCACCGGCACGCTGATAATTTTTTACCGGAACACCGGGCCAGAGATGGGAAAAAAGGATTTTTTCAGTTAAAGTCAAAGGCCGTTGTAAAATATCTTTTGCCTGTTTGATCTTCTCAGGAAGATGTTCGTAGACCTTTCGGATCATGTCAATGTCAAAAACCATAAAGATAGAGTAATTAAATACATTATTTTTAAAATTCAATAAAAGCAAGATTAGCTATTTTGCACCGCTATTCAACTTTTTAACAAATACCCTTCTCTAAATGTTCGGCTAATTTAGAGAAACTTATCGCGGCTACCTCATAAATAAAATCTATATTTAAAACGGAGGTATCAGAATGAAAAATTGAATATCGAATACTTTGGTCGTTTAATAACATATAAGTCATGAGTAAGTTCAAAAAAACTTTTACTTATCTCGAAAATAATCTTAACTTTGTCCTCTAATTTGGATGTAAGGGATAAGGATCATTTTACCATTGTTTCATGATCGAACACGAAGGAATTATTGAGAAAATCAACGACAATCAAGTGACCGTACGTATCCTGCAACAATCGGCCTGCAGTGCGTGTCATGCCAAGGGTGTATGCATGGCCGCCGACTCGAAAGAGAAGCTGGTTGAAGTAGTCGACTTTTCCGGCCGGTTTCGTGAAAACGAACGGGTCATTATCGAGGGAAAAGAGTCAATGGGATACAAGGCTGTTTTCTGGGCATTTGTTCTTCCGCTGGTTATACTCATCTTAACGCTTATCCTCACCCTATCATTATGGAACTTTAGTGAAACAGAAGCAGCGATTAGCGCCATGACCGCTCTTATTCCCTATTACCTGATCCTTTATTTTCTGAGAAAAAAAATGGCAAATTCGTTTCAATTCAACATAAAGAAAATGAATAGTGAATAGTGAAAAATTAGATTGTTCATGTGAGACACCGGATATCTTAATTAAACTTTTCACTTTTAATTTTTAATTCTTAGTTTTTAGTTTAAAATATGAGTGTATTACTTACTGCTGTAGTAACTTTGGGTGTAATCGGCGCCGGTAGTGCCGCCATATTATACCTGATAGGGCAAAAATTCAAGGTAGAAGAAGATCCTCGCATACAGGAGGTTCAGGATGCCCTACCCGCTGCCAATTGTGGAGGTTGCGGATTTCCCGGATGTGCATCATTCGCATCTGCCTGTGTAAAAGCCGAAACCCTGGACGGCCTCAACTGTCCCGTAGGAGGCCAACCCACTATGGACAAAGTAGCCCAGATCCTAGGGCAAACCGCCCCGGTGGCTGTAAAAAAGATAGCCGTGGTACGTTGTAGCGGTAGTTGCGACCAACGTCCACGCACCAACCTCTACGATGGAGTCTCTAACTGTACTATTGCCGCAGCACTTTACGGTGGCGACACCGGATGTTCTTTCGGCTGTCTGGGCCTGGGAGACTGCGAGGAGTCATGTACATTCGATGCCATACACATCAATCCGGAGACCATGCTCCCCGAAGTGGTGGAAGACAAATGTACCGCCTGTGGTGCTTGCGTAAAAGCCTGTCCGAAAGATATCATCGAACTACGTAAACAGGGGCCTAAATCAAGAAGGATCTATGTCAGCTGCGTGAATGAGGAAAAAGGAGGTGTAGCCCGCAAGTCGTGCGAAGTAGCATGCATCGGGTGTAGCAAATGCCAACAGGTTTGTCCTTTCGAGGCTATCACCATTACAAACAACCTGGCTTATATCATTGACGATAAATGCCGGCTCTGCCGCAAGTGCGTACCGGTTTGTCCAACCAATTCCATCCTGGAGTTGAATTTCCCGCCAAGGAAAGACAAATCACCCAAAGAAGAAGCAGCTACAGTTGACGCATAAGATTTAAGTATATTATATATGTTAAAAACTTTCAGAATTGGCGGTATTCACCCGAAAGAGCAGAAAGTCTCTGCCGGAAACGCAATACAACCCATTGCTATTCCCAATCAGGTGATTATTCCGCTGGGCCAGCACATCGGCGCTCCCTGCCAACCTGTGGTAAAAAAAGGCGATACCGTGAAGGTGGGGACTCTTATCGGCAAGATTGTAGGGTTCGTTTCAGCCAATATCCACTCATCCGTATCGGGTACCGTGTTAAAACTCGACAAAGCGATCGATGCAAGCGGGTACAGGCGCGATGCCATATTCATCAAAGTAGAAGGTGATGAGTGGGAAGAATCGATCGACCGCTCATCGGACCTGAAAAAAGAGTGCAACCTCTCATCCAGGGAGATCCTCGACAAGATTGCCGCTGCCGGCATTGTCGGTATGGGTGGCGCAACCTTTCCCACTCACGTAAAGTTAACCCCTCCACCGGGATCGAAACCCGAAATACTGATCATCAACGGAGTGGAGTGCGAACCATGGCTCACCTCCGACCATCGTGTGATGATGGAGAAAACGGAAGAGATCATGGTGGGGATCACTATCGTGATGAAAGCATTGAACGTGGACAAGGCCATCATAGGTATTGAAAACAATAAGAAAGACGCTATCGAAAAATTCGGGAAATGTGCAGAGGCATATCCCGGTATCAGTGTGGAAGCGCTGAAGGTACAGTATCCGCAGGGAGGTGAAAAGCAACTGATCGACGCACTGATCGGACGACAGGTTCCAAGCGGTGCCCTACCTATTTCAGTGGGTGCGGTAGTACAAAACGTAGGAACTGTTTTGGCTATCTATGAGGCGGTACAGAAAAACAAGCCTTTGATTGAACGGGTGGTAACCGTCACCGGAAAAGATATAAAACAACCATGCAATATCCTCTCACGTGTGGGTATCCCGGTAGCTAACCTGATCAATGCAGCCGGCGGATTACCGGAAACCACCGGCAAGATCGTCAGTGGCGGTCCTATGATGGGGAAAGCACTGGCGAGCACAGATGTGCCGGTAACCAAGGGAACTTCGGGTATATTGGTCATTCCTACACTGGAGGCCAAGCGGAAGGCGATGAAGGATTGTATCCGTTGTGCCAAATGTGTGAGTGTATGCCCCATGGGATTAAACCCTACCCTGCTGATGAACCTGACAGAGTTCGAGGTATGGGACGGAGCGGAGAAACACCGTATCACCGATTGCATTGAATGCGGCTCGTGCAGTTACACCTGTCCCGCAGACCGCCCGCTGCTTGATTATATCAGGTTGGGTAAAGGCAGAGTAAACACAATCATCAGGAATAGAAAAACTAACGCTTAGAGTAACTTTAGATATGGAGAACAAACTGGTTGTTTCCCCTTCACCTCATATACACAGCGGGGACACGATTGAAAAAAACATGTACGGGGTGCTTATCGCACTTGTTCCGGCGTTCCTGGTCGCTTTGTACGTCTTCCGGCTCGATGCACTGATCATTACCGCTTTGGCGGTACTGTTTTGCGTGGGATTTGAATATCTCATCGTAAAGTATATTATGAAAAAAACGCCCACCGTGCTCGATGGCTCGGCTATCATCACAGGTGTGCTGCTGGCATTCAACGTACCATCTAATCTGCCAATATGGATACTGGCATTGGGATGCCTGTTCGCCATCGGCGTGGTTAAGCTCTCTTTTGGTGGACTGGGTAATAATATCTTTAACCCCGCCATCGCGGGACGTATATTCCTGTTGATTTCGTTCCCGGCACAGATGACCGTCTGGCCGGCACCCGATATTGCCGGTACAGTCGATGCCGTCACTTCGGCGACCGTATTGGGCAATCTAAAGTCGAATCCGGAACTGCTACCATCTTTACAAACGATGTTTTTTGGTACCGAAGCCGGCTCCATCGGTGAGATGAGTGCCCTGGCACTGCTTCTCGGCTTAGGCTGGTTGCTCTGGAAGAAGGTCATCACATGGCATATCCCGGTCTCTATTATGGCTACAGTAGCCATTTTTACCGGGATAATCTATATTTTTAATCCCATCCCGCTCTACAACCCCCTGATCCACCTCTTTTCGGGAGGATTGATGCTGGGTGCGGTCTTCATGGCGACCGACTATGTAACGTCGCCGATGACCAGAAAAGGAATGCTTATTTACGGTGCCGGCATCGGCTTTATCACCGTCGCCATACGACTTTGGGGGGCCTATCCGGAAGGGGTTTCATTCGCAATCCTGCTGATGAATGCCTTTACACCGCTGATCAACAATTACACAATGCCAAAACGATTCGGGGAGGTAGTGAAACATGGCTAAATTAGAATCAACATTTAAAAATATGTTCCTGTCGCTGTCGCTGATATGTCTTACGGTGGCCGTACTACTGGCACAGGTGAACAAAATGACGGCAAAACCGATCGCAGACGCCAAAGCGATGAAATTGCAGAACGCCATCAGCGAAGTAGTCCCTGAATTCGATAACGACCCGACCGCAGAAGCATTTGTGATGCCGGCCGGGCAAGGTGACTCGCTGCTGGTTTATCCCGCAAAGAAAGGGGACGAGATCGTAGGATACGCACTGAACAGTTTTTCCAACAATGGGTTCAGCGGAAACATACAAATCATGGTAGGTTTCGATATGGAACACAGGATCGTGAATTACTCTGTACTGCAACATGCCGAGACACCGGGACTGGGTTCGAAGATGTCAGAGTGGTTCAGGGATGCAGCCAAACCGTCGCAGTCGATCATCGGACGAGACCTGTCAAAAGGAGCCCTGGCCGTCTCGAATGACGGAGGAGATGTGGATGCCATTACCGCATCGACCATCACCTCGAGGGCATTTCTCGAAGCGATCAACAGAGCTTACGCCGCCTACTCGGGAAATATGGATGCGACAAGCGGAGCTACCCAATCCGAAAGCGACACTACCGGAACCACCCAATCAGGCAGCGTAACAAACGGTTCCGGGGAAACAAATGACAATGATGAACAGGATATAACATCACAGGAGGGAGGAAACGACAATGAATGACAACCTGAAAGTGCTGATCAACGGCATTATTAAAGAAAACCCCATTTTCGTGTTGCTGCTGGGGATGTGCCCTACCCTGGCAACCACCAGTTCCGCCATCAACGGGATGAGTATGGGACTGGCGACCATGTTCGTGCTGGTCTGTTCCAACGCAGCAATCTCAATGCTGAAAAACGTGATCCCCGATATGGTACGTATCCCTGCCTATATCGTAGTGATCGCCACTTTCGTAACGATCATTGAGATGTTGATGAATGCCTATGTACCGGCATTGGCCGATAGTTTGGGAATATTTATCCCGCTGATTGTGGTGAACTGTATCGTACTGGGACGTGCAGAGTCGTTTGCTTCAAAGAACGGTGTACTCCCTTCTGTCTTCGATGGTATTGGTATCGGCCTGGGATTTACTTTCGCACTCACCCTGTTGGGTGCTGTACGTGAATTACTGGGTACCGGAAAAATTTTCTCACTGAATATCTATCCCGAGCAGTTCGGATCATTGATATTTGTATTGGCTCCAGGAGCTTTCATCGTGTTAGGATTCCTGATCGCCATTTTTAATAAGCTTCAAAAGAAAGAATCCAACTAATCCCTGAATGATTATGGAAATTATAGGAATCATTATTGTTGCCATATTTGTCAACAACGTCGTACTGGCCCAGTTCCTGGGTATCTGCCCGTTTCTGGGTGTATCAAAGAAAGTGGATACTGCCATCGGTATGGGATTGGCTGTCACCTTTGTAATGACCATTGCTACCATCGTCACATTTCTTCTTCAAAAGGGGATTCTCGAAGCATTCGGACTGGAATACCTGCAGACCATTACCTTTATCCTGGTAATCGCAGCATTGGTGCAGATGGTGGAGATTATCCTTAAAAAAATATCTCCCTCTCTTTACCAGGCGTTGGGCGTATTTCTGCCGCTTATCACTACTAACTGTGCCATCCTGGGGGTTGCCATCCTAGTTACACAGAAAAATTACAATCTGTTGGAGTCGGTTATTTACGCAATTGCCACATCCATTGGCTTCGCACTGGCATTGATCATTTTTTCCGGAATTCGTGAACAACTGGCACTCACAAAAGTACCCAAGGCAATGAAAGGGATTCCCCTCGCACTGATTACCGCCGGTATCATGGCCATGGCGTTTATGGGATTCTCCGGCATCGACCAGGTATTTAAGTAGTGAAAGTGAAAAGTGAAGAGTGAAGAGTGAAGAGTAAAAAATGGGGAAGGTAGTGAAAATTCACTGAATCATGAATTATAAATCGACGTAGTCAATTAACAATCGGTGTAAGCCAAATTGTGAAATTGTGGAATGAAACAATGTTCGGTGAAGCCAAAACGACTCCCGTTAAATCTTGAATATTGAATTTTGAATTTTGAATCTTGAATTGTTAAACCATTCCGTAAAAAGGATGTCATACTGCTAAAGAAAGAAATGAAGTTACACCCTTTAATAACTACGGATATGAAAGCTTTAAGACATCCCCTCATCCTCGCGGTAATCGCACTGGCAGTATGGTCATGCGGAACCTCTCAGAATTATGTCTATTCACAGGGATACGACGAGTATTATTACGAAGAGGGATATTATGATGACGGCTATCAAGGAGGTGGTATATCGTTCAACGTATTCTACAACGAATTGAGACCCCACGGTCGATGGATCAACGACCGTAACTACGGCCGCATCTGGATACCCAATGTAGGAAGGGACTTTCATCCGTATGCTACCAACGGCTACTGGGTGATGACCGATTACGGAAATACTTGGGTATCGAGTTTCTCATGGGGATGGGCTCCTTTCCATTACGGGCGATGGTATTATGACGATTTCTACGGTTGGGCATGGGTTCCCGGCTACGAATGGGCACCTGCCTGGGTGACATGGAGAAGCGGCGGCGGTTATTACGGATGGGCGCCAATGGGTCCCGGAATCAATATCCATATCCATGTGAATGCACCCAACAATTACTGGACTTTCCTACCCTCCCGGTACATGTATAATCGCAGTATGCACAGGTATTATAACAGGTACAGCCCTACTATCTACAACAGGACTACTATCATCAACAATACTTACATATATAACGATAACCGCTACTACAGCGGGCCAAGCGCCAGGGACTACGAACGTGAAACAGGTAGAAAAGCCACGGTACGCCGACTTGAAAGCAACAACAACCGTTCCGGCAGGGCAACAAGAGTTAGTGGTAATTCGGTAAGTGTGTATCGCCCCGATGCAAACAGCGGCAGAACCACAAACACGAGATCTTCTGTAAGTGGCAGGAGTACTGACAGAAATACTACCACTGGCAGCGGAACCGTCAGAAGCAGCAACAGCAATACAAGGGTCACCGAAGGAACAACTTCACGGAGCGGAACATCCACGAATCGTAGCTCTACAGTAAGGTCATCGGAGAGTTCTACAAGAAACAGCTCACCCAACACCCGGAGCAGCACTGTTACACCGGAACGTTCCACCAGAAGCAATAGCGGTACAACGGTCAGATCGCAAAATCCATCCGGCAGCAATGACAGAAGTACCACTGTTAGATCTCAGGAGAATTCTTCCGGCAGGAACAACAGCAGTTCGGTAACCAATACGCGAAGCAACTCATCCAACAGTCGGAATACCACAGTTACACCGCAAAGTTCCACCAGAAGTAATAGCAATACTACTGTAAGGTCAGAAAATTCTTCGGGTAATAGAAACGCTACTACGACACGCTCGAATTCAAGTTCCACAGGGAGCAACAACCAAAGTTCTACGGTAAGATCCAGCTCCAGTTCGTCAAGTAGAAACAGCAGTGCTACAAGCACTTCATCAACAAGGAGCAGCAGTGAAAGCAACAGATCCGGCAGATCTTCCGGACGGAGGTGAGATGCAGAAAATAGTAGCAAACCTATCTTAAAGAATAATATAACAGAATAAAAAAATTTATTGGATCCTTTTTCAACTAAAAAATCCCGATTATTTTAAATAAATAATTGGGATTTTTATATCCTTTGAAACCAAATTTGATAATTATTACTTCTGTTGGAACAATCTGTTTTTATTTAGTCGATCCTTAAAATAGGCATAATTATCTGATGAGCAGCAAAATAACGTTAGTATTTCTTGTGTGTTTTTGCCGTTTTTTGTATCTTTACGGTATGAAACCCTGCAAATTATGATAGGAAAATTACCGGAAAAAGGACAGCGCGATTTATTCCGTCCTATGCTGAAAGACTTTATCGACAGCAAGCACGAACTTGTTTTGCTTGCAGACAAAATAGATTGGGAATACTTCGAAAACGAGTTTTCCCCGCTGTATTCAGAAAAAGGGGCTCCAAGCGTTCCCATTCGTCTGATGGTGGGTTGTTTGATGCTGAAGCATCTGTACAATCTCGGCGATGAACGTATACCCGAGTTTTGGGTTCGAGACGTTTACTTCCAGTATTTTTGTGGCGGAGAATTTTTCGAACACAAGTTTCCTTTCGATCCGAGTGATTTTGTTCACTTCCGTAATCGTGTGGGAAAAGAAGGCATAGGCAAAATATTCGCCTACAGCGTGCATCTTCACGGAAAAGAAGTACCCAGGCAATCCAAGTTTGTTCTTTCGGACACCACAGTCCAGGAAAACAACACCACTTTTCCCACCGATGCCAAATTGTGTAAAAAGGTTATCGACAAATGCAATAAAATAGCCGAAGAATCGGGTATTAAGCAGCGTCAGCGTTATACACGGGAGAGCAAGCAGTTGGTTCGCGACACTTACAACGGCAAGCATCCCAAGCGGGCAAAAAAAGCCGGAAAAGCAAAGCGACGGTTGAAAACCATAGCAGGGGCCTTGTTGCGAGAACTTGAACGCAAAATGAGCGATGAGCAAAAAGCGCTTTACCGGAAAGAGCTGTCGCTTTACAAGCGTGTTATCAATCAACAGAAAGATGACAAAGACAAGATTTACAGCCTTCACAAGCCTTTTACACGCTGTATCCCCAAGGGCAAAACGCACAAACAATATGAGTTCGGCAATAAGGTCGGACTGATAACTACGGGAAAAAGAGGTCGAAAAGTTATCACGGCGATAAAAGCTTTTTTGGATACGCCTTATGACGGAGACACCATCGATCCTTTATTGGAACAAATGCAGCAGAACAAGCTGAAACTACCCCAAGAGCTGGCATACGATCGTGGCGGGAAAGGCAGAAAGCAGATTAAGGGAGTAACCATCATTACCCCCGACAAACCCAAAGCATCGGATACGGTTTATCAAAAACGGTGCAAACGCAACAAATGTAGAGCCAGAGCAGCCATCGAACCCATTATCGGACATCTGAAAAAAGACTTTCGTATGGAACAAAACTACTTGTGGGGCGAAAAAGGCATACAAATCAATGCTTTTATGGCTGCAACGGCTTGGAACTTGAAGAAAATGATGGAAAAACTCGTAAGAGAGTTTTTGGATTTTGTTCTCAGAATATTTTTCAAGCAGAGATTACAACTTGCGACCTGATAAAAGTGATTTATTAAGGAGAGACTAAATACGTACGATACATAGGAACGGACGAAAGTTTTTCAACCATCAGCGAAATTATGTTTTATGATAAAAACGGATTGGAAGTGGAAGGAAAAGTAATAGGATCGGAAGGGAGTTATAAAGATCTTGGAAATGTAAAGGAAAAGGCATTTGACAAGGATATTTTAACTGCATTCGACGGACATACTTCCAGTGGCTCCTGGATTGGATTAGAATTTCCAGAACCCAAAGAAATAGATATGATCAGATTTATACCCAGAAATGATGGAAATTGCATTGAGATTGGACACAGATATGAGTTAGTTTTCTGGAACAATAAAGGTTGGAAATCTTTGGGAGAACAGATAGCCACGAATGACTCTTTAATTTACCATAATTGCCCGACGAACGCATTGTTCTTACTTAAAAATCATACACGAGGACAGGAAGAAAGGATATTCACGTATGAAAACGAAGAACAGGTTTGGTGGTAATTTAGATCAATCAGCCTATAGAAAGAAGTTTTCATCGGGCATATTTGCCTCGCACTTCTGGTAGCCACAGGCTACCGAGTGAGTAGAAGGACGAAAAGTGATTCCGGATTTTCGGATTTGGCATTAATGAATGTGGAGACATAAACAAAAAACAATAGTAATCCATGAAACTGACAGGACTTATCACAATAATCATAAAGTTAATTACCAGTGTAATGTTTGTACATACATGTATGTTAATATCTTGTCACGAAGTGAATGATACTAAACTGGAAAAGGTTCTCAGATTGGCCGGCAAAAATAAAACTGAATTAGAGAAGGCACTCGAACATTTTAAGAATGATCCGCAAAAACTAAAAGCAGCCGAATTTCTTATAGTGAATATGCCCGGCTCTTTTGCACAAAGTGAAGAAATCATTGATATATGCGCCCCTTTTTATTACGATTACGATTCATTAGCCCGGGAATATGGGTATAAAATGAATCACTGGTGTCCAAAGAAATTTTCTCAGACATGATTTAAATTAGTTTATATTAATGCATTACACGAATAAATATTTTCCGGGATTTGATTTTATACTTTTGCAAATAGTATTGCAAGAGATAGAAATCATGAATCAGGGAAAGACCGTATTCGCTCAGATAATGTCGCTCATACCGAGATATGAGTTTGATAAATGCGTAAAGAGATACAATGGCAACCGACATGCCATCGAGTTCAAATGCAGAGACCAGTTCATGGTGATGAGTTTTGCCCAGTTCACCGGTCAGGATAGCCTGCGCAGCATTGATGCAACGCTGGTTGCCCTGTCCTCCAAGTTGTACACTTCCGGAATCAAATATATCCAACGCTCGACTTTGGCACATATTAATGGAACCAAGGATTGGCGGATCTATCACGACTTCGGTCAGATACTGATTGCACAAGCGAGACACCTGTACCGCAAAGAGCCTTCCAGACTCGACGTGGACGGAATCGTCTATGCTTTCGACAGCAGTACTATGAAACTTTGCCTGCAACTCTGTCCATGGGCAAGGCTTCATCATGATAAAGGTGGTGTAAAAATGCATACCCTGCTGGATTTGAGAGGATCGATTCCCACATTTGTTTATCTGACGGAGGCTGCAGTCCATGACTCCAAAGCCATGAGCCTGGTGCCCGTGGAGCCTGGTAATTATTACCTCATGGACAATGGATATGTGGATTTCAAGCAGTTGTTCCTCCACTTTGATCGCCAGCGGGCTTTCTTCGTCACCAGGGCCAAGGACAACATGAAGTATGAGGTGATAGAAGAGCATCCGGTTGATAAAAGCACTGGAGTTGTTAGCGATTCCACTATCAGGCTTACGGGACTGAAAACCTCCCGATGGTATCCGGATACACTCCGTATGGTTGTGTATGAGGATTATGCCACGGGAAATGTCTATCGGTTCCTGACCAATGACTTCACACATTCTTACCTGACCATTGCTGAACTTTATAGGGAACGTTGGCAAGTGGAGTGTTTCTTCAAATGGATCAAACAACATCTGAACATCAAGGCGTTCTACGGAACCAGCCAGAATACGGTATACTCGCAGATATGGATTGCCATCTGCGATTACCTGCTGCTTGCCATTGCCAGAAAGATGTTTCATATTGATCAGGAACTTTATATTTTATCGTCAGTCGTCGGCAAAGTACTCTTTGAGAGGAAGCCTTTAGGCGAACTGTTTATTAAACCTAAACGTCCTATGAATGATTCCGATTCAAATCAACTGAACCTATGGGGTAATTTCTTTGGACAGTAGTGATTTTATTCTGCAAATATAGATACTTTGATCAGGTTTTAAACTTTTAATTTTCATCCGTCCAGCGGATAGACCGTACCTATAACAGGCAGGTTTTCCATCCTCTGCGGCGGGCAGATTCTTCGTTTTTCACTTTCCACTCTTCACTTTCCCTGTCATTCCGATATCCCGCAGCCAGGAAAGGACGCGGTGAGGCCATTCATTGACCGTGTGGCCGGTATTGCGTAATCCATAACCATGACCACCGGAGGGATACAGATGCATTGCTGCCGGCACATTTGCCTGTTTCAGTGCATAATAATAAAACAAACTGCTGTCGATATAGCTCTTGTCGTCCTGAGTCTGGATAAGGATGGTGGGAGGTGTGCCAGCATTTACTTTCAGTTCGGGAGTAATCGAGAAATTCTCTCCCGATAAATACGCCGGATAGATAAGGATACAGAAATCGGGACGAAGGTTCGCCTCATCAAAAGCATCGGTCTTCGGATAGGTACGTTCTCCATACGCCGTACTGGCCATGGCTGCGAGATGTGCTCCGGCGGAGAACCCCATCACTCCGATCCTATCCGGGTCGATATTCCATTCATTTGCATGGGAACGTGTATAAGCAATGGCACGTTGCAGATCCTGCAATGGCGCTGTATGCTTTTCCAATCCTTCACGACGCGGCACACGGTATTTCACCAATACACAGTTGACGCCGAAACTGTTGAAACGTTTACAAATCTCAGACCCTTCGAGGTTATATGCCAGGATATTGTAACCGCCCCCCGGATTCACAATGATAGTGGCACCGGTATTATTGCCGGCAGGTGCAGGATAAAAGGTGAGCGTCGGTTCACTCACATTACTGATACGGAGTACAGGGCATCCGGCGACCTTGTTGCCACCCAGGTCATCTACCTGTTTCATCTTCCGGGATTCGCCCGGTGCTCCGTCGGGAAATAACAGTACCGGATTATGTTGTGCCATAAGGGTTATCGTCATTGCTGAAAAGAAAAAAAGTGAGAATATAGTCCGTTTCATTGTCTTTTTACATGATTTTGTTTCATGGCAAAGATAAGGATTTTTCAAATCCGAAGATGAAACAGATTCATTTTATATTACTATGATAGAAGAAAAACGGTCGGTTGGTGCTATCTTTGCACTCTAATTATAATTGCAGCAAATGGATCAAAAACAATATCTTCTGGGGATGACGCTTACCGAAATTACCGAAAGCGTTACTGAACTGGGATTGCCCAAATTCACCGGCAAGCAGATTGCCGACTGGATCTATGTGAAACGGGTGAAGCGCATCGATGAGATGACCAACATTTCATTAAAAAACCGGCAACTTCTCTCGGAGAAATTCGATATAGGAAGGTCAGAACCGTTAGATATACAGACATCAGTAGACGGCACACGGAAGATGCTGTTCAGGACATACAGCGGGAAATTTATCGAGACAGTGACTATCCCCGAAGAGGACCGCCTCACCATCTGCGTCTCCTCACAGGTGGGATGCAGGATGAACTGCGACTTCTGCATGACGGGTAAACAGGGATTCCATGACAACCTCACTGCTACGGAAATACTGAACCAGGTCTACTCGGTACCCGGCTCAGAAGAGATCACCAACCTGGTATTTATGGGAATGGGTGAACCATTGGATAATTACAAAAACGTGAAGAAGGCGTCGGAACTGCTTCAGGTTGAATATGGACTGGGTTGGAGTCCCAGGCGGATCACACTCTCCACCATCGGGTTGACATCAAACCTGAAACGGTTTCTCGATGAAAGCAAATGCCATCTGGCGGTCAGCCTTCACAACCCGATCCCGGAAGAGCGGCTTGCCATTATGCCGATTGAGAAATCGGCACCTTCGGCTTCAGTGATCGATATGTTGAGGGAATACGACTGGAGCCATCAGCGCAGACTTTCGTTCGAATACATCATGTTCGACGGAGTAAACGACTCGCTGCTCTACGCGCGCGAACTGGTCAAACTGCTCGCCGGACTGGATTGCCGCATCAACCTGATCCGTTTCCATGTGATCCCGATGAGTAACCTCAAACCCTCCACCAACGAGAATATGGTCAAATTCCGCGATTTCCTTACCGCCAAAGGGTTTATCTGCACCATCCGTGCTTCGCGGGGAGAGGATATCTTCGCCGCCTGTGGCATGCTGTCGACGGCGAAGCTGGTAAAGTAGATATTACGGATTATTACCTGATTTCCGGACTCTGAACACGCGAATAGCAACAAGGGTATTGTAATCAATGATTGTTCATACCGATTCCTGAAAACCATGTTTCTCCCGGTATGTTTAACGATTATTTTAACCTTTCCGGTTTTATTTCACACAAATAATCGTATATTTGTTTATTAAAACAGGCCGGTTCAATGTTTAGAGCCGTTGAGTTCTTTTGACTGACGGCCCGTTCAGCCTGATTTTGATTATTGGGTTTAATATGGAGGTTCCTAAAGTTAAAAACGAAATATAAACCTTTTAAAACTACGTCGATATGAAGAAGCAATATGCCGTATTACTGCCAGTTATTCTTGCCCTGCTAACGCTGTTTACATCGTGTGATGGCAGTGGGAGTTTTTTCTCCGCTTCGGGAACAACCAATGAAGTGATTGTAATAATGGACGAGAATGCTTGGGAAGGTCCTGCAGGAAGGTCTCTTTTCGGCGTACTTAATTCTAACGTAAAGGCACTACCCCAGCCCGAGCCTAACTTCCGGATACTGCAACTTACCCCGGAAAATTTCACCAGTACTTTTAAGGTAGCCCGGAACGTGATTATTCCCGAAATATCGGACATATACAGTTACCCCAAACTCACGGCAGATCTCGACAAATACGCCATGGGACAGGTCATCATGAATATCCATGCTCCCGATACGGCCAGTTTTGTGGAGTTCGTGACTGAAAACAGGGAGAGCATCGTAGATTATTTCATCACCAAGGAGTTGGAACGGAATGCCAACTATCTGAAAAACCAGATAAAAGAGCCGGTATCACGGGTAAAGCAGATTTTTGGTATTAATATGCATTTTCCAAAGGGATTGCCCAACATTACAGAACATGAGAACTTTTATTGGGCTACCAACAATGCTGCACGCGGTCGTCAGGATATCGTAATATACCAGTTTCCCTATACCTCAGAGACCGTTTTCGAGAAGGATTCCCTCATCAGTATCCGCAACAGGGTATTGGGTGAATATATAAAAGGGTCATTCGACTCCCAAATGGCTACAGCTACCGTCTACTCTCCCGATTACCGAAAAATGGAGACGGACGGCCTCTTTAGGGCCGAATTGCGTGGCCTGTGGGAAATGACCACCGATATGATGGGCGGACCGTTTGTAATGCATGCGTTTGTAAACGAGAATACCGGCATGGTGGTGGTCGCCGAGGTATTTGTATATGCCCCGGAAATGAATAAACGGAATCTGCTTCGTAATCTGGAATCCGCATTATACACCATCAGTATTCCAAAAGATGAGAAGAAGGAGTCTTAATAAATTATTATATAGATTTTTAATCACACATAAGTTATTAATTAACACATATACATGTCAGAATTAATCAAGGTGGGCATCACCCATGGCGACGTGAACGGCGTAGGATATGAGATCCTGCTGAAGGCTTTCTCGGATGCCAGAATACTCGAGTTGTTCCACCCGATCGTATACGGATCATCCAAATCGGCGTCCTATCACCGAAAGGTGCTGAACAGTGACGCAATGAATTTTCATATTATCTCCAAGGTTGAAGAATCGCATGAAGGGAAGGTCAATCTGGTCAATTGTGTCAAGGAGGAGATTAAGATAGAGTTGGGATCGGCAAGCAACGAAGCCGGAGAGTCAGCTTATACGGCATTGGATATTGCATGCCACGATCTGGCCCATGGCAAGATCGACCTGCTGGTCACTCTTCCCATCAATAAAGACACGATCCAGAACGATCATTTCCAATTTCCCGGGCATACCGAGTTCCTGGAGGAGCGGTTTGCCTCGGACGGAGAAAAAGCGCTGATGATCATGGCCACGGAAACCATGCGTGTAGCGCTGGTCACTGCCCATGTCCCTCTCTCTAAAGTTTCGACGAAACTCTCCAAAGAATTGATCATGGAGAAACTGAAAACGCTCAACCATTCGTTGAAGCGTGACTTCAGGGTAGAGAATCCCCGCATTGCCGTACTGGGATTGAACCCCCATGCCGGCGAAAACGGGTTATTGGGGAAAGAGGAAGAAGAGATTATTGCACCCGCGGTGAAAGAGGCGCAGGATGAATGGATCCTCTGTGCCGGTCCTTTTGCTGCCGACGGTTTTTTCGGATCAGGGCGCTTCAAGGAGTTCGATGCCATACTGGCGATGTACCACGACCAGGGATTGATCCCTTTCAAGACCCTTGCTATGGATTCGGGAGTCAATTTTACGGCCGGACTCCCTATCGTCCGCACTTCACCCGACCATGGTACCGCTTACGATATCGCGGGAAAGAACCTGGCTTCCGATGAATCGTTCCGTCAGGCTATCTATATGGGGATCGATATTTTCAGGAACCGGCTGGCTTATGATGAAGCCCGTAAGAACCCCCTTAAAAAGATGTTCTTCGATCGCGGTAAGGACGATGAAAAACTCGATCTGACCGGTGAGGAAGAGATATAAGAAAATTCAAGATTCAAGATTCAGGATTTGAGGTTGAAATTTCAGGCTGAGTTTGGAATTTCAAGATTCAACAATTTCACAATTCAACGATTTTGATAATAAAAAAAGAGCCCGACGAAATGCCAGGCTCTTTTTATCTACTGCTAATCAGTTTTGCAGTAATCAATTATTCTCCGGACGCAGCTTTCTCACGACAGCTCCGGTCTGCCACATTTCACTTTCGCGAAGGGCTTTCAATTCCTCTTCCAGTTTTTCCCGGTAGTCGGCCTGAGAATTGCTGTCGATAGAACGTTGTGCTTCATTGCCGCAGGCGACTTCTTTATAGAGCTTTTCGAATACCGGCTTGGTAGCATCATGGAACGGCCCCATCCAGTCGAGAGCGCCACGTTGCGCAGTAGTAGAACAGTTGGCATACATCCAGTCCATCCCTTTCTCGGCAAATAACGGCATCAACGACTGGGTTAGCTCTTCTACAGTTTCATTAAATGCCTCAGAGGGTGTGTGTCCGTTTTCACGCAACACTTCATATTGTGCCAGCAACAATCCCTGAATAGCCCCCATCAGCGTACCACGCTCGCCCGTCAGGTCGGAATATACTTCGCGTTTGAAATCAGTTTCAAACAGGTAACCTGAACCAACGCCAATACCGAGTGCGACAGCACGGTCGTGTGCCTTTCCGGTAGCGTCCTGATAAACGGCATAGCTGGAGTTCAACCCCCGTCCTTCCAGAAACATCTTACGGAGGCTCGTACCCGACCCTTTGGGAGCAACCAGGATCACATCCACATCGGCAGGAGGAACAATCCCGGTACGGTCTTTATAGGTAATACCGAAGCCGTGTGAGAAATAGAGTGCCTTGCCGGGAGTCAGATGTTTCTTCACTGTGTCCCATAAGGTAATTTGTGCCGCATCAGACAGCAGGTATTGAATAATAGTCCCCCGTTCACATGCTTCTTCAATTTCGAAAAGCGTCTCGCCCGGCACCCAGCCGTCGGCTACCGCCTTATCCCAGGTTTTACTCTCTTTCCGTTGTCCTATGATCACATTAAAACCGTTATCACGCAGGTTGAGGGATTGTCCGGGACCTTGCACGCCGTAACCAATCACCGCGATTGTTTCATCTTTCAATACCTCCCGAGCTTTTTCAAGGGGAAATTCCTCGCGAGTAACTACATTTTCCTCAACCCCGCCAAAATTCATTTTTGCCATTTGTTTAAATTTTTATTATTTTTCTGTTTATTGATTTTATATTGCACTTTCCGGATTGACAATGACGATCCTTTGCTGTTCCCATTTGGCCAGCATATCACTCAAACGTTCTACTTTCGATTTGGTGATAGCAATCCTTCCCGAACGAACGAACTGCAACACACCGATGGTATCGGCCAGTTCCTCGAAGAGTCCCTGGGTCTCTTCGTAATGTCCTGCCTTCAGGAATACCACGCAGTCTTTGTTGACCTCCAGAACCCGGATATTATACTTTCTCACCAGATATTCTATGGAACCGTGCTCCATCACTTTCTCTGTGGAGAGCTTATAAAGCGCCAATTCCTGATGGACCAGGTCCTCGTTTGTATTGAAATAGGCCTTCAGGATATCTACCCGCTTGTCGATCAACCGTACCAGTTTTTTCATCACCTCTTCGCTGTCGGAAAAAGTGGTAATGGTGAATTTATGTATCCCGCGGATTGCAGAAGGAGAGACAGACAATGTCTCGATATTGAGTTGCCTTCGGGTAAAGATCGTCGTGATTTGATTGAGCACACCTACCGTATTTTCGGAGAAAATAGTGATGGTATATAATGTTTTATTCCCGTCCATTTTAGTTTTCCACTTTTAATTTTTCATTTTTTCATTTTTCACATTACAAAGAGTTTCCATTTCCAAGAAGAATATTGGTAATAGTCCCTCCTGCAGGCACCATCGGGTAAACCATCCCTTTGGTTTCCACCAACACTTCAAGCAGGTATGCCCCTTTATGTTGGAGCATCTCCTGTATAGCGGCATCGAGTTCTGCGCGCTGTGTCACTTTCCGTCCCTTGATATTGTATGCATCAGCAATCTTGATAAAATCAGGATTTTTAAGGTGTGTTTCCGAATAGCGTTCGTCAAAAAAGAGTTCCTGCCACTGACGTACCATCCCCAGATAATTATTGTTCAGGAGAATGATCTTCACATCTATACCATACTCCATAATGGTGCCAAATTCCTGGATCGTCATCTGCAGTCCCCCGTCACCCACGAAGATGCAAACCGTTCTGTCGGGTGCGCCATATTTGGCACCGATACCGGCGGGCAGGCCGAATCCCATCGTACCCAATCCGCCCGATGTAACCATACTGCGCGATTGATTGTACTTGAAATAACGGGTAGCCATCATCTGGTGTTGTCCCACATCGGTCACGCAAATTGCCTTGTTTTGTGTGGCTTCGGTGATTTTATTCACTACTTCGCCCATCTTTATCTCTCCTCCATTTTCAGGATAGAGTTCATTTTTTATGATGCAATCGTATTCCTTCTGTGCATAGGGTTTGAACTCTTCCAACCATTCGGGATGAGACTTTTTCTCCATCAGGGCAGTTACCATCGGCAGTGTTTGTTTGGCATCGCCCAATACTTTCACGGTAGTCTTCACGTTCTTGTCCATTTCGGCAAGGTCTATATCGAAATGGATCACCTTAGCCTGTTTTGCATAGGTCTTCAGGTCACCGGTCACACGGTCGTCAAAACGCATCCCGATAGCGATCAACACATCACATTCATTCGTCTTGATATTGGTTGCCACGTTCCCGTGCATACCCAGCATACCTTGATTAAGAGGATGACCGGAAGGTATAGCCGACAATCCCAGGATAGTCGACCCGAAAGGAATCCCTCCTTTTTCCAGGAAGTCGCATAACTCCTGCTCGGCATTGCCGAGGATTACTCCCTGCCCAACCAGTGCAAACGGCTTTTTGGCACTATTGATGAGATCGGCTGCCATCCTTATCTTCTCCTCTTCCACTTCGGGCAGAGGATGATAACTCCTTAAGAAGGTCGTCTTTTGGTAGGAATAGTCACATTTAAGCACTTGTGCATCTTTTGCAATGTCCAATACCACAGGGCCGGGCCGGCCGCTTGAAGCAATATAGAATGCCCTTGAGACTGCCCATGCGATATCCTCAGCGCGGCGCACCTGATAAGCCCATTTGGTGATGGGTTGGGTAACGCCGATCACATCGGCTTCCTGAAAAGCGTCAGATCCCAACAAGGTGGAATTGACCTGCCCCGAGATCACCACTAACGGCGTACTGTCCATCATTGCATCGGTGATGCCGGTGATCGCATTAGTTGCCCCGGGGCCTGATGTGACAAGAGCCACCCCTACCTTTTCCGAAACCCTTGCATATCCCTGTGCTGCATGGAGCGCACCCTGTTCATGACGCACCAGTATGTGCCTGATCTTATCTTTATGATCGTACAAGGCATCGAATACAGGCATGATAGCCCCACCCGGATAGCCGAATATGGTATCTACCCCTTCGGCGATCAGTGAGCGAATAAGTATCTCACTACCCGGAATGTTTTCCGTTTGATTATCTCTGTTCATACACTCTTCTCTTTAAACTTGAACCTAAAATTGTATTTCTTGTTTCACTAATTTAAGTTTCGTAAGTCGTATAGTTGCAACTAAAACCTCCGACTGACGATATTTTCTGACCTACAAAATATTTAGAGGCCTCATCTTCAGCTGCAAATATAATTGCAAAAGTTACATTAAATGATCCTGACCGCTCCGAGGTCGGCCGAACTCACAAAAGCGGCATATGCTTTCAATGCTTTTGAAATCACTCTATCGCGTTGAGGCTTAAAAGCATTTTCACCTTTAGCTTCTTCTTCTCTTCTTCTTTCCTGAAGCTCTGCTTCAGAAATCTTTAAGTTGATGGAACGGGCAGGAATATCTATCTCGATGATGTCTCCGTCGCGTACTAGTCCGACAGCGCCACCTGCGGCCGCTTCAGGAGAGATATGCCCGATGGAGAGGCCCGAAGTACCACCCGAAAAACGCCCGTCGGTAATCAATGCACATTCAGTTCCGAGGTGTCTTGCTTTGATATAGGATGTAGGATAAAGCATCTCCTGCATACCGGGGCCACCTTTCGGGCCTTCATAGACAATCACCACCACATCGCCGGCCTGTACCTCTCCGTTAAGGATGCCGGTGCAGGCATCATCCTGCGAATGGAATACTTTGGCAGTACCGCTGAATTTCCAGATGCTTTCATCCACACCGGCAGTCTTCACCACACACCCTTTTTCAGCGATATTCCCTTTCAGGATGGCCAATCCCCCGTCTTTGGTATAAGCATGCCCCACACTACGGATACAGCCGTTCTCCCTATCGGTATCCAGCTCCTTGAATTGTGCATTCTGTGAAGCCATCACGATATTGTACCGGTTACCCGGAGCAGAAGAATAGATCCTCCGGGCCTCTTCACCCGGATTTCCGTTGGTAATATCATATTCTTTCAATGCCTCAGCCAGAGTACGTCCATCGGCACGATGCACCGAAGTATTGACCAGTCCGGCTTTTGCCAGTTCATTCAGTATCCCCATGATACCACCGGCACGGTTCACATCCTGGATATGGTATTTTTTCGAGTTGGGTGCTACCTTACAAATGCATGGTACACGGCGAGAGAGGGCGTCGATATCATCGAGTGAGAAGTCGATCTCCCCCTCGTGGGCTATGGCCAGCGTATGGAGAATGGTGTTGGTAGAACCACCCATAGCGATATCGAGCGTCATGGCGTTGAGGAAAGATTCACGTGTGGCAATATTCCTCGGCAACACCGTATCGTCACCCTCAGAGTAGTACCTGTAAGCATTCTCCACGATCTGGCGTGCAGCGTCGATAAACAGTTGCTTGCGGTTGACATGCGTTGCCAGGATGGTTCCGTTACCGGGAAGCGCCAATCCGATTGCCTCATTGAGGCAGTTCATGGAGTTAGCAGTGAACATTCCGGAACAGGATCCACAGGTAGGACAAGCCAGTTGTTCGAGTTGGGCTATCCGTTCATCGGAAACCGACTCGTCGGCCGATTCGATCATGGCGTCAATTAGGTCGATCTGCTCATCACCGATCTTCCCTGCTTCCATCGGCCCACCCGATACAAAGATTGTTGGTATATTCAGCCGCATGGCAGCGATCAGCATTCCCGGAGTGATCTTGTCGCAGTTACTGATGCAGATCATGGCATCTGCCTTGTGGGCATTGACCATATACTCTACCGAGTCGGCGATCAGGTCGCGCGACGGAAGGGAGTATAACATACCGTCGTGTCCCATGGCGATACCGTCATCCACGGCGATGGTATTGAACTCTGCAGCAAAACAACCCAATTTCTCGATCTCCGCCTTTACCATCTGTCCTATCCCGTGCAAGTGCGTATGGCCCGGAACGAACTGCGTAAAGGAATTGACGATAGCGATAATCGGTTTCCCCATCTGTTCGCGTGTCATGCCATTGGCATGCCAAAGCGCACGCGCACCGGCCATAAGGCGTCCCTGTGTACTAGTCGCGCTGCGCAAATCGCTTTTATTTATATTTTTATTCATTTCAAATTCAAAATTCAAGATTCAAAATTCAAGATTCAAGATTGGGGGCATATTCCTCCCAATCTCATACCTTTCCACTTCTCCACTCCAATCTCCCATCTTCTCAACCTCTCACAAACCGTTCGATCCACTCTCCTACGTCTGAGGTACTGTATGCTTTTCCACCATCGGCAATATCTTCGGTAACAACTCCCGTTTCAAGGCTTGCGTTGACTGCCTTACGGATAAGCGCACCTTCCTCCATCAGGTTGAAACCATATTCAAACATCAGTGCTGCAGATAAAATCATGGCCAAGGGGTTGGCAATATTCTTACCGGTCGCCTGCGGATAGGATCCATGGATCGGCTCGAAAAGCGATGTATGTAAGCCGACGGATGCCGAAGGGAGTAATCCCAATGAACCGGTAATCACGGATGCCTCATCAGTAAGGATATCACCAAAAAGATTTTCGGTCACCATCACATCGAAGCTTTTAGGCCATTGGATAATACGCATGGCAGCATTGTCCACGAAGAGGAAATCGGTTTCAATATCAGGATATTGGGGTGCAATCTCCTGTGCAATCTGACGCCATAGTCGTGAAGTAGCAATTACGTTTGCCTTATCTACTACGGTCAGTTTTTTGCGTCGCTGACCGGCAAATTTATAGGCTAGGTGTAACACCCGCTCTATCTCTTCGCGGGTATAAACACAAGTATCATAAGCTGTATTGCCATCTTCACTGCGACCCTGGGGGCGACCGAAATACATACCGCCCGTAAGTTCACGGATACAGACAAAATCAGCACCATCTACCAGGTCGGCACGCAAGGGTGACTTATGGACCAGTGAAGGAAAAGTCATTACCGGGCGGATATTCCCATAGAGCCCCAACTGTTTGCGCATGCGAAGTAATCCTTGCTCTGGACGTACTTTGGCATTGGGATCATTATCATATTTGGGGTCACCAATAGCGCCAAAAAGCACTGCATCACTCTGCATACAGAGTTCATGCGTTTCGGCAGGATAAGGATCACCGGTTGCGTCAATAGCACAGGCGCCTACAATGGCCTCTTTGTATGTCAAAGTATGACCGAATTTTTCACAAACTGCCGAAGTAATATTCAGCGCCTGTTTCATAATCTCCGGGCCTATTCCGTCGCCCGGCAGTACAGCTATTTTTAATTGCATTTTATTTAAATTACAAATTACTAATTACCAATTAGGTGAAGAGTTAAGAAGTTCTCAATCTCATTCAATCATCACATCAATCAGGGTAATCTCATATAATTCATATTGGGAATATTCCCGCTTTCTATCATATTCAACATTTTCATTGTCGCCTTGATAGCTGCCACCGTCTGGTCGATATCCAACGCACGGGTTTTGAACACCTTGTCCTGGAATTTCCAGGTGATTACAGTCTGCACATATGCGTTCGTTTTCCCTCCCGGGGGGATTACCACGACATAGTCAATCAGTTCGGGGGCAGGTTTATCGAGTTTTTTGTATATCTTATACATTGCTTTTGAAAAAGCATGATATTGTCCGTCTCCCGCTGCGGTCTCCTGATATATTTCACCTTTTATCGATATCTTCACAGTGGCGGTTGGTCTCAATCCGTCTGTCAGTGTGAGCGAATAGTTGAGCATCTTGATATCCTGATTTTCGACACCGTTCTTCAGCACATCGGAAACGATATAAGGCAATTCATCGAGGTTCACGATCTCTTTCCGGTCACCCAGTTCAATGATACGTGCCGTCACTTTACGTGTCGCCTCATCATCGAGTTCGATACCCAATGCTTCCAGGTTTTTAATGATATTGGACCGGCCTGCATTTTTTCCCAGTGCATATTCACGGAAACGGCCAAACCGTTCGGGCATCAGGTCATTGAAATAGAGGTTTTTCTTTTTGTCGCCGTCAGCATGGACACCCGCCACCTGAGTAAATACATTATCACCTATAACCGGCTTATTATTCGGGATACGTACGCCGGAGTAGCTCTCCACTACCTTACTTACACTATAGAGCTTCGATTCATCTACATTAGTAGATAATCCCATGTGATCATGAATAAGTGCTACCACACTGGTAATCGGCGCATTGCCGGCCCGTTCTCCCAATCCGTTCACAGTGACATGCACCCCTTTCACACCGGCTTTGATGGCTTCGTAAACATTAGCCACAGCCAGATCGTAATCGTTATGCGCATGAAAATCGAAATGAAGTTTTGGATAACGAGCAATCATTTCCGAGCAGAATAGATGAGTCTCATCGGGATTGAGTACTCCCAGCGTATCCGGCAGCATAAAACGGGTCACTGCTTCATCTTTCAATCCGTCCATCATCCGGAACACATACTCTTTTGAGTCGCGCATCCCATTCGACCAATCTTCAAGATAAAGGTTGACTGTCAACCCCATCCGTTGTGCATGGACGATAGTATTCTTTACATCAGCCAAGTGTTCTTGCTGCGATTTACACAACTGATAGGTACAGTGTTTCAAAGAACCTTTGCAGAGCAAGTTCACCACCTTGCACCCGGCATTCACGATCCATTCAAGGGAAGTGGTGCCATCTACAAATCCCAGCACCTCGAGCCGGTCGATATAACCATGGGTATGCGCCCACTGCGCCATTTTTTTCACGGACTGGAATTCCCCTTCGGAGACCCGCGCAGAAGCGATCTCCACCCGGTCGACCTTCAGCTCTTCGAGCAAAAGGCGCACCACGCTCACCTTTTCTTGTGCCGCAAACGACACGCCGGAGGTCTGCTCACCATCCCGGAGCGTGGTATCCATGATTTCTATTTTTCTTGCTTCTCCCAAAACAACCTTTGTTTAATGACTAATTACCAATTCGTCTTGAATCTTAAATCTGGAATCTATTCGTACGCAAAGGCACGATTTCTCTCATATTCCTCAATCTTATCCCTATTGGAAAGGAGAAAGTCGATATCATCCAAACCTTTCAACAGGCACTCTTTCTTGTAAGGATTGATCTCGAACGATTCAACCGTGCCGGTTTCGTTATTTGAAATGGTTTGCTCTTCCAGATTGACTGTCACCGTTGCCTGCGGATTGTTATTTACAGATTTAAACAGTTCACTCAGGAACTTTTCGCTCACGACTACCGGCAGGATGCCGTTGTTAAGGGCGTTGTTACGGAAAATATCGGCGAAGAAGCTCGATACGACCACCTTAAACCCGTAACCACCGATTGCCCAGGCCGCATGCTCGCGGCTACTGCCACTACCGAAATTTTTTCCGGCTACCAATACTTCTCCCGAATAAGTCGGGTTATTCAGTACAAAATCCGATTTGGGATTTCCATCCTTGTCATAACGCCAGTCGGCAAACAGGTTATCACCGAATCCTTCACGCGTAGTTGCTTTCAGGAAGCGCGCGGGGATGATCTGGTCAGTATCCACATTCTCAATAGGAAGTGGCACATATGTTGATGTTATTGTTTTAAACTTTTCCATTATTTTTTCAAAATTCAAGATTCAAAATTCAAAATTTAAGATTCAAAATTCAAGATTCAAGATTTTGAACTCCGAATTCTGAATTCTCATTAGCTTATTAATCTCATCCCGACATATCGGGATCTTCGCTACGCTTCGATTGGCACTATATGTCCCGACTTGTCGGGATTAGTTACGGTTGCGTTATTTTCCCATTAACTGCTGCTGCTGCAGCCACTAACGGACCGGCGAGGATCGTTCTTGCTCCGGGTCCCTGTCTTCCTTCAAAATTCCGGTTAGAAGTGGAAACTGCATATTTCCCTGCCGGGACTTTATCATCGTTCATCGCCAGACAGGCTGAACAACCCGGCTGACGCAATTCAAAACCGGCCTCTTCCAGTATCTTGTCGAGTCCTTCTGCTTCAATCTGTTTACGCACCTGCCAACTGCCGGGTACTAACCATGCCGTTACATTATTGGCCTTCTTTTTACCTTTCACGTAACTGGTAAATACCCTGAAATCTTCGATACGACCGTTGGTACAACTCCCCAGAAAGACATAATCGATCTGTTTCCCTTCTAATTTTTCTCCGGGAGAGAATCCCATATAATTTAACGATTTTTCGAATGATATCTTCCCGGCCTCGTCTATTTCATCCAGGCGGGGGATAGTGCCGTCTATAGGCATTCCCATACCAGGGTTGGTTCCATAAGTAATCATCGGACGGATCTTGCCCACATCGAAAGTCACCTCTTTGTCAAAGGCGGCACCATCATCGCTTTTCAGTGTTTTCCAATAAGCCACTGCTTTTTCCCATTTTTCACCTTTGGGAGCAAATTCACGTCCCTTGATATAGTTAAAGGTAGTTTCATCGGGAGCCACTAATCCTCCACGTGCACCCATTTCAATACTGAGGTTGCAAAGAGTCATCCGCTCTTCCATAGTGAGATTGCGTACCGCTTCACCGGCATATTCCACAAAATAGCCGGTAGCGCCCCCGGTAGTCAACTGGGAAATCATATAAAGTGCCATATCTTTTGCACTTACATTTTTACCCAACTTTCCTTCAAAATTGATCCGCATGGTTTTGGGGCGTGTCTGCAGGATACACTGCGACGCCAACACCATTTCCACCTCACTGGTACCGATACCAAAGGCAATGGCACCAAAAGCACCATGGGTAGAAGTATGGCTATCGCCACATACGATGGTCATACCGGGCTGGGTATAACCATTCTCCGGCCCGATTACATGTACGATCCCATTCTTAGGGTTATTTAATCCATAATAAGTCAATCCAAAATCCGATGCATTTTTAGCCAATGTTTCCACCTGAAAACGGGAAATAGAATCACGAATAGGCTTGTTCTGCCACATCGTGGGAATATTATGGTCGGCCGTCAACGTAGTCTGCTTTGGACGGAACACCGTCAACCCACGTGCCCTAAGGCCAGCAAAGGCCTGGGGGCTGGTCACTTCGTGACACAAATGCCTGTCGATGTATAATTGGGTGGGACCATCTTTCACGGTCGTCACCACATGCGCATCCCATATCTTATCAAAAAGAGTCTTCATATATTTTAATTACAAATTACTAATTACAAATTACACCTTCCCACTTCATTCAACGAACTTATTCACAGCGTCAATAAATGCCTCTACAGATGCTGCGACGATATCGGTATTGGCCGAGAAACCGTAATAAACAATATCGTTGTGCTCCACCTGCATGTGGACCTTACCTATGTCATCACTACCATGGTCGATTGCCTGAATAAGGAATTCCCGAATTTTCACCTTCCTGCGGATAATGTTCTTCACCGCACGAATAGCTGCATCTACCGGGCCATTACCACTTGCTGTCGCTTCGAAGCGTTCTCCGGCAATATTCAGGGCTATGCTGGCTACATCGCGCACACCGATACCACACAATACCTGGAGGTATTCTACTTTAATCCTGTCCAAACGTGCATCTTTACCCACCAACATCAGTATATCATCGTCATTGATATTTTTTTTCTTGTCGGCCATTTCAAGGAACTTCTGATATATCTCATCCAATTCCTGGGGTTCGAGTTTCACGCCCAGGCTCGACAGGCGGTTTTTGAGTGCCGCACGTCCACTACGGGCAGTCAGCACGATAGCATTATCATCGATTCCTACATCTTTGGGATTGATGATTTCGTAAGTTTCAACATTCTTGAGGACACCATCCTGGTGGATTCCGGAAGAATGTGCAAAAGCATTCCTTCCCACAATCGCCTTATTGGGTTGTACCGGCATATTCATCAGGCTCGATACCATCCGGCTGGCAGAATAAATATGTTGTGTATTGATATTGGTCTCGAATCCGCGGTCTTTGTGGCTCTTGAATGCCATCACCACTTCTTCGAGCGATGTATTTCCGGCACGTTCACCGATACCGTTGACGGTTACTTCCACCTGACGGGCCCCGTTGAGCACACCCGAAATGGTGTTGGCAGTAGCCATTCCCAAATCCTGATGGCAGTGGGTGGAGAGGATGGCATCTTTCAGGTCTACGTTATCTATAAGATACTTTATTTTTGCTCCGTATTCGTCGGGGAAGCAATAGCCGGTCGTGTCGGGTATATTCACTACGGTAGCCCCTGCATTGACTACAGCTTGTACCACCCGGGCAAGGTATTCATTGTCGGTGCGTCCTGCATCTTCTGCGTAGAATTCCACGTCATCCACGAAACGACGGGCATATTTCACCGCCTTTACGGCCCGTTCGATGATCTCCTCACGGTTGGAGTTGAACTTGTATTTAATATGTGAGTCGGATGTGCCGATACCGGTGTGGATCCGTTTCCTCTTGGCATACTTCAACGCCTCGGCAGCCACCTCAATATCCTTTTCAACAGCACGGGTTAGTGCACAGATAGTCGGCCAGGTGACCGCTTTTGAGATTTCGACTACCGAATTGAAGTCGCCCGGACTTGATACGGGAAAACCGGCTTCTATTACATCCACCCCCAACAACTCAAGAGCTTGTGCAACCTGGATCTTCTCAATGGTGTTCAACTGACAACCGGGAACCTGTTCGCCATCTCTTAATGTTGTATCAAATACATAAATACGTTCCATTATTATTCACCTTTTTATTAGCTTTATAAAAAAGGATAACCTTTCTCACTCGGTGAGAAAGGTTATCCCTATATTTTTTACCTAATGTAAATCACAGATATGCCAGTCTCACCCTCCGAATTTTTCCAGAAGTAGAATAGAAATGACTAGAATATCGACCTGATAATACATACGACAAATTGAAATTTTTCCTGTTTAATGGGTGCAAAGTAAACGCAAAAATCCATACAAACAAAATATTTTCACAATTTTCTTCAAAAAAATTTCATTTTATTCTTTATTTGAGCCAATAATCTCCGAATTGAAACATTATACTACTCAAATAAGTCAAAAAATCAGTATATTATCGTTGATCCTGTTATCCGGTGGATTCGCACAACAAAATAGGACTACACCTCACATCATTCATCACACAAAACATCTATCAGTTGCGAATTGTTCATGTTTGTAGAATATAGGATGCTTTCACTATCACTATATTTATAGAATATAAGATGCGCCTCAGGTAAGCTCAAACAAGTTTGGCTTACCATTCGGCTTTCGATTTTATCAGACTATTTCTCGCTATGGCAAAGTTCAAACAAGTTTGCTCTTTACTCATTTAGCTTAACGAAATAGTTCACTATATTTGCATCATGTTTTTCGACAGTAATGAAATAAAGGAGAAAATGAACGAAGCGGGAAAAGCGAGAAAGCCGTTTCTGTTTGCAGTAGATTTTGAGATGCGGGAGGGATTTTTTGTTGCCGATCCGTTGTCGCAACAAGAGATCCTTTTCGACATCAAAGGCATGTCCAACACCTTCCCTCACGGGCTTTCCGGGACACCCAAGTCATTCTCTTTTCTTTCTCATCAGACAGACAGCTATTTATTTGAGGCCGATCCTGAAGATTACGTCACCTATCTACAGCGTTTTAATGTGGTGATGGACGGGTTGAAACGAGGTGACTCCTACCTTGTCAATCTCACTATAAAAACTCCATTGAGGTGTTCTCTCTCATTTGAAGAAATTTTTCTCTCCAGCAGGGCGACCTATAAGCTCTGCCTGCCAGGCAAATGGGTATGCTTCTCTCCGGAGTGTTTTGTACGGATAGAGCAGGGAAAAATATTCACTTTCCCGATGAAAGGAACTATCGACGGACGTCTGCCTTATGCGCGGGATATCGTGTTAAATGACCGGAAAGAGACGGCGGAACATAATACTATCGTGGATCTGCTTCGTAACGACTTGAGCCGGATAGCTACCTCTGTAAAAGTAAACCGTTTCAGATACATAGATGCATTGGAGACAAACAGGGGATCCATATTACAGGTAAGTTCCGAGATCGAGGGAACTCTGGCGGAAGGGTATCTCGATATCCTGGGAACACTTTTCTTCGAATTATTGCCGGCCGGTTCCGTATCGGGAGCGCCCAAGGAGGCTACGCTTCGCATCATCAAGGAGGCTGAAAAGGAAGCACGCGGCTTCTACACCGGTGTAGCCGGTTATTTCGATGGTAAAAAACTAGAATCGTTTGTATTGATCCGATTCATTGAACAATGCGGTTCACAACTCTTTTTCCGCAGCGGCGGCGGCATTACCGCCAATAGCAGTAGCAGGAAAGAGTACGAGGAAGCAATCCGGAAAATATATCTGCCATTACATTAGTCATTCTAAATTTCGACTGATATGTTTTTAGAAACCATTTGCATACTTCACGGAGAGATTCAAAACATGCAGTGCCATGAAGAACGGATGCAACAGACAGCCGCCCATTTTGGATTCAACGCGCCCAAGTTGCCCGATCTACCAACACTTCTTCCGGATAAACTACAGGATACTAAAGTAAAATGCCGGATCATTTATCACAAGGCTATCCAAGAGGTATCATTTGAATCCTATCTTCTCAATAAGATAACCTCGTTGAAGTTGATAGAGGCGTCGGTCGATTACTCATTTAAATTTGCCGACAGGAGGCAGCTAAATGCCCTGTTGGCGCAAAAAGGCGACTGTGATGGGATCCTTATCACCCGGAACGGTCTTATTACAGATACCTCTTACAGCAATGTAGTATTCAGCAAGGGGGAGCAGTATTTTACACCGGAGAGTCCGCTGTTAAATGGCACCAAGCGGCAAAAACTCCTTCGCGAAGGGGTCATCGCAGAGAGAATTATCCACCGCAATACTCTCCCGGAATATGATTGCATCTACCTTATCAATGCCATGTTGGATATAGATGATGGAATATCCCTCCCGGTATGCAATATTGTATGATTAGATATAGTTCTATATAATACAACACATCTCCTTATTCCAAAAGAAACGGCATCCCCTACTACAGAGAATGCCGTCAAATATATAGATTGTTTATTTCCTTCCGTAATTATCCGAAGTCGTCGAACATGATCATCTCGGGCGGAACACCCAGGCTGTCGAGCATACGCTGTACTGCGTTTGCCATTGGGCCGGGACCACACATGTAGTATTCGATATCTTCGGGAGCATCGTGGTCTTTCAGATAAGTATCGTGGATCACCTGATGTACAAATCCCGGCGTGTACTTCACACCTGCTGCGTCGGCTGCCGGATCGGGCCTGTCGAGTGCCAGATGGAACGAGAAGTTGGGGAATTCCCTTTCGAGTTCATAGAAATCTTCCAGATAGAATGCCTCGATCAGTGCCCTTGCACCGTAGAAGTAAGACATTTTCCGGTCGGTAATTTTTAACGTCTTGGTCAGGTGCATGATCTGCGAACGCAGTGGAGCCATACCGGCGCCACCACCTACCCAAAGCATCTCACGTTTACTATCGAGGATCGGGTGGAAATCTCCGTATGGACCCGACATCATCACCTTATCACCCGGTTTCAGGTTAAAGATATAAGATGACACGATACCCGGATTGACATTCATCCATGCACCCTTCTCCCTGTCGAACGGCGGAGTTGCCACACGTACGTTGAGAGTAATGATATTACCTTCTGCGGGATAATTGGCCATGGAATAAGCGCGTACAGTGTCTTCTTCGTTCTTAGCCACTAGTTCCCACATATTATTTCTATCCCACTCACTCTTGTACTCTTCATCGATAATGAAGTCTGAGTACCTTATCTGGTCATATTTAGGAACCCTGATCTGGCTGTATGAACCCGGTTTGAAATCGAGTTTCTCCCCTTCGGGCAATTTCACCACAAATTCCTTGATGAACGAAGCCACGTTATGGTTAGAGATCACCTCACATTCCCACTCTTTGATACCGAATACCTCTTCCGGCACAATGATGGTCATATCTTCCTTCACTTTTACCTGACAACTCAAACGCCAATCGTTCAACTGTTCCTTGCGACTGAAATGTCCTTTTTCGGTAGGCAGGATCTCACCACCACCTTCTACTACCCGGCACCGGCACTGGGCACAAGTCCCTCCACCTCCACAGGCAGAAGAAAGGTATATATTCTGTGACTGCAACGTATTCAACAGGGTACCTCCCATCGGCACGTCCAGTTCTTTTTCATCGTTCACGGTGATCTTCACGTTACCGGAAGGCATCAACTTTGCTTTGGCTACCAGAATAATCACCACAAGCACCAAAATGATCAGCAGGAATACAATGACACTCGCCCATATCGTCAACCCACCCACGCTCAATAATACACTCATATTTTAATAAATAATTTGTTATTGTCTATTGTCGATTAAATGTCGATTCCGGAAAAACTCATGAATCCGATGGCCATCAACGCCGTAATAATAAAGGTGATACCTAATCCTTTCAATGGTTTTGGCACATGTGAATATTCCAGTTTTTCCCTGATGGCTGCCAGTCCCACGATGGCCAGTAACCAGCCGATCCCTGAACCGAATCCGTAGGCAGTGGCCATCCCGACATTAGCGAACTCACGCTGTTGCATAAACAATGATCCTCCGAGGATCGCGCAGTTCACTGCGATAAGCGGCAGGAAGATACCCAATGAACTATAGAGGGAGGGGCTGAAACGTTCGATAACCATCTCCACCAACTGCACGAAAGAGGCGATGACAGCAATGAAGATAAGGAGGCTGAAGACACTCAGGTCGACTTCAGCATACTCTTCTCCCAGCCATTGCAGGGCACCTGCTTTCAGCACATAGTTTTCCAGCATATAGTTGATGGGCAGGGTGAGTACGAGCACGAAAGTCACCGCAATACCTAACCCCAATGCTGTTTTCACGTTTTTCGATACGGCCAGGAACGAACACATCCCCAGGAAGTAGGCGAAAATCATGTTGTCGACAAATATCGATCGTACAATCAAACTAATTGCATCCATAATATATTCTATAAATTAAAAGTTAAAAGTGAAAAATGAAAAAATGATTTTTCAATTAAATTGTAAGATATTGGATTGTGAGTTCCAATTCTTCACTTTTAATTCTTCATTATTCATTCTTAATTCTTCATTATTAATCAATTCTTCACTTAATTCGTCTCTTCCTGTAGTTCTTTCACCCTCGACCGTTGTATCCATATGATACAAGCCACCAGCAATATCGCCATGGGTGCGAGCATCATCAAACCATTATTTTCATAACCGGCATCGTAAAGCGCCTGCGGTACTACCTGATAACCTAACAATGTTCCGGAGCCTAACAGTTCACGGAAAAATCCAACTACTACCAGTATCCATCCATACCCTAATCCATTTCCGATACCATCCAGGAAAGAGGGCCAGGGGCCGTTACCCAGTGCAAATGCTTCGAGGCGTCCCATCAGGATACAGTTCGTCACGATCAACCCGACGAATACCGAGAGTTGCTTGTTTACATCATAGGCAAACGCTTTCAACACTTCGCTCACGATAGTTACGAGTGAAGCCACCACCACAAGCTGCACAATAATACGAATGCGGTTGGGAATGCTTTTACGCAATAGGGAAATGATCACATTGGCAAAAGCTGTCACCAAAACCACGGCAACCGCCATCACGATGGAAGGTTCGAGTTTGGATGTGACCGCCAGTGCAGAACAGATACCCAATACCTGTACGATAACAGGGTTATTTTTATTCAGCGGCCCCAATAAAACCGCTTTTGTCTTACTTGATAATGCCATTTTCTTTCACTGTTATATTTTCACTAACGAAATTGTCCCACTGTCATTGATTGGCAGTGTGTAAGTTCATTAAAAAATTCTTATATCTACCGACACTGTTGAGCAACATGTTGTCCACTCCTTTACTGGTGATAGTCCCTCCGGAAATACCGTCCACATAGTCTCTCCTAGTATTGGTCTGTCCCGGTTTTACCACAGCCACTGAGGTGAACTCATCATTTCTGAATAGGTTCTTTTCCCGGAATTGGTTTCTGAAGGGGGCAGTCTCTATTTCTGCTCCCAATCCAGGAGTTTCTCCGGCGTGACCGAATTCCGCACCGTAAATAGCACTCCCGTCGGATTCAATAGCCAGGTATCCCCAAATGGGACCCCAAAGTCCGGTGCCGCTCATAGGTATAATATATTTGGTAGAACCGTCGACTTCGGCCTCATATACGGGCAATCCAGCTGCCTGCGGATCACCCAGTTCGGTTGAAAAGGCCGGATCGTTAGGAGTAATCCCTTCGGTACCTTCTACCGTCATCCCTTCATCATTGATAAGATAGGCATTCTTTATCAACTCGGTATATTTTGCCTGGGCCTCGGCCGCACTTACATCTAAGTTGAGAGAACGCAATATCTGCTGCATCTTGTCGGTATTTTCGTTGGCAATCTGCCGTTCGTTCAATACCTGGTGAGTGAAAGCCAATCCGAGTGCCACCACTATCACCATTACCGATGCATATATGATCGTATATCCACTACTTTCCCTGTTCATATCTTTATTATTATTTATTTGCTATTGCTGCCCGTTTTATACGACGTTTAATATTGGCATCAACCACATAAAAATCGATAAGCGGAGCAAACGCGTTCATGAAGAGGATAGCCAACATCATTCCTTCAGGGTATCCCGGGTTGAACACACGAATGGCTACCGCGATCAGTCCAATAAGGAAACCATAAATCCATTTTCCTTTTTCAGTTCTTGCCGAGGTTACCGGATCCGTAGCCATAAATACCGCTCCAAAAGCGAATCCGCCTAACAGGAAGTGGTAATGTACGGGCATCTCCATAATGGGATTCTGGGCAAAGGCATTGACCAGTAAAACCGCGACCAATCCTCCGATAAATACCGAAAGCATGGTTTTCCAGCTGCCCACTCCGGTTGCAATCAGGATTACAGCTCCCAGCAAGATAGCAAAGGTAGAAACCTCACCCATCGACCCCGGAATGAATCCGAGAAACATATCACTGATGGAGAGGGGTTGTCCGGTAATACCGTGAAAAGTAAATTCAGAGAATCCACCGACCTCGGTAGTAGCGATCTGTCCCAACGGGGTAGCACCCGAATAACCATCTATCACCGTTCCTTTCCCCATTCCGAAAGTATCGGCGGTGCGTACCCATACCTGGTCGCCCGACATCTTTGAAGGATAGGAGAAGAAGAGGAATGCACGCGTAATCAACGCCACATTAAAAATATTATATCCGGTACCACCGAACACCTCTTTGGCAAATATCACGGCAAAGGCAGTAGCTACAGCCACCATCCACAACGGAGTATCCACAGGCACGATCATCGGGATAAGCATCCCGGAAACCAGGAATCCTTCGGCCACTTCCTCCTTTTTTATCTGTGCCATGGCAAACTCAATACCGAGGCCCACTACATAAGAAACCACAATATGCGGCAGCATCGCCAGGAGCCCATAGAAAAATTTAGTAAGGAATGTCACCTCCTGGCCAACTGCCAGATAATGCTGTAATCCCACGTTATACATACCGACCAGCAGCGCGGGGACCAGTGCGAGGATCACAATGATCATCGTACGTTTGGAATCGCGCGCATCATGGATATGCACACCCGATTTCGATGTCGTGTTGGGCACGAAAAGAAACGTCTCAAACGCATCGTATGTAGAATAGAGCCAATGCAGTTTCCCGCCTTCCTCGAAATTCGGTTTGATCTTATCAAGATACTTTCTTAACGCTTTCAAAGTTCTATTATTTATAAGTTATATATACTATTGTGAACGATGTTCACTCCATCTCCTTGCGCAACAGGTCCAGGCCTGTACGCACTATACGTTGCAGTTCCAGCTTGGATGTATCGACAAACTCACACAGGGCAAAATCTTCAGGAGCCACCTCATATATTCCCAATTGCTCCATCTTGTCGATGTTGAACGCAATAATGGATTTGATGAGTTGCTCGGGGAAGATATCCATTGGGAATACCTTATCATATTCGTTGGAAACAATGATAGCTCTCGGGCCGCCCAACAGACGGGCATCGAGACGGTATTTCTTGTTGTAAGTGGGATACGTACATCCGGCACTGTAACGTTTGGGCGACAGCGATGCCCATCCAAAAGCCTCATGTACATCATCGCCTTCGGGAATAACAGTTACCTGTGTATCATAAGCACGAAGTACGCCATCCGCATTAATTTTGCGTCCTGTAAGGGGGTTTCCACTGATATATCTCAGGGAGATGCCTTCTGTTACATTCCCTTTGAAAATAGAATTCAACTGTGTACCGACCACCATCCGGTAATAACCGGTCTGTTTCACTTCCGATCCGGTAAGCGCTACCGTACGGGTAAGATCCACGATCCCCTGGTTGAAGAGGCGGCCGATCAGCGCCACATCGGGTGCGCTAAGGGTCCATACGGTCTCGCCCCTGTTCACCGGTTTGATATGGTTGATCTGTACGCCCACATTCCCCGTAGGGTGCGGCCCGTCAAATTCGGTAATCACCACATTTTTGGCTTCACGTAACCCTCCATTGGTTGTTTTGGGGCTGACAGAGAGATAGACCTTCCCCGCAGTCAATTTTGCCAGGGCATCGAATCCTGCCTGCAGGTCAGCCTCCAGTCCATTCAATATAAAATCGGCAGACGGTGCCAATGGAGCCGTATCGAAACCAGTTACAAATATGTCGCGCGGTTCTTTGCCGGGTACCGCCACCACATCGTAGGGACGTTGCTTGATCACGAACCAGATACCGGCATCAAGGATCGATTTCTTCACCTCTTCGGCAGAGAGCGAAGCCACCGTTTTCTTGCCGAAATCTTCGTATTGAGTAGTGCTATCGGCTTTCACCTCAATATAAAGGATACGCCGCTTCTCACCGCGTTCAATGGCTGTTACCACGCCGCTGACAGGTGACGCGAAGAACATTTCGGGATGATTTTTATCAAAGAACAGGGGTGTTCCGGCCTTCACGGCATCATCTACTTTGACGGCCAATTTGGGAGTAATGCCATGAAAATCTTCCGGGCAAATCCTCACATATTCACTCGTCACCCTGCCTCTTAGTGTTTCTTCAGCCTCACCGAGCAGCGGAATTCGTAAGCCTTTCTTAATTTTTATTCGATTAGCCATATAGTATTGTATAAATAACCTTGCCTGTTATCTTTTTGAACTATTTCGTCAAGCAATACGCACCGAAAACAAGCTTGCTTGAATTATGTCATTGCCAGAAATAGCCTAAGTTGCTGATATCCAATGATAAATCAATGGGTTATAATAAGCTGTGTATAATGGCAGGAGAAGTGCCTCCTTCCGGGACGCAAAGATACATTTTTTCCCTTCAAAAAAAGAAAAATTAAAAGAAATTGGAGAAAAAATTCTCCAATTAACTTTTAAGATGCTTTCGGGCACTCCTTTTTCCTATTTATCAAGCACCCGCCATCTCGGGGTCGATCATAATACGCCCGCAATATTCACACACGATGATCTTCTTACCCAATTTGATATCCATCTGTTTCTGAGGCGGTATCTTGTTAAAGCATCCACCACAAGCACCACGTTGGATAGGCACCACTCCCAGACCGTTGCGGGCATTTTTGCGGATCCTTTTGAAAGCGGTCAAAAGACGGGGTTCAATCGTTGCCTCGGTCTTCTTTGCCTTCTCGCGGATTTTTTCTTCCTGCGCCTTGGTTTCCGACACAATATCGTCCAACTCCTGTTTTTTATGCTCCAGATCCGATGTCTTGTCTTTCAGCAGTTCATTGGCAGCTTCAATCTGTTCTTTGATAGAGGCAGCTTCCTGGGCATACTCCCGGATATGTTTCTCGGAAAGCTCTATCTCAAGCGTCTCGAACTCTATCTCTTTGGAAAGATGGTCATACTCCTTACTGTTGCGTACGTTCTCAAGCTGCTTGTTATATTTTTCAATCTTTGCTTTGCTGGTCTCAATCTTACCCTTTTGTAATTTCGTGTTCTCGTCCAGTTGTTTGAGCTCCAGTTCGAAATTGTTAATACGGGTACCCAGACCCGCGATCTCATCGTCGAGGTCGGCCACCTCAAGGGGTAATTCCCCACGCAGGGTCTTGATCCGGTCGATTTCGGAGAGATAAGATTGTAATTTGTACAGGGATTTCAGTTTATCTTCTACCGAGACTTCCTGTTCAGTACTTTTTTTTCTTGTTGCCATAATTCATATTTGTTTATTAATATTCATTCAATCAAGTTTTGCAAATCGTGTGGATGTAATTAAATCGTACACCAAAGACTCACAATAATAACATTATAAATCAAAAAATGCAGTAATCAAACGATGATCAATCGTTTCATTACCACATTTCCCTGTAGTTGCGGGAACAAGTCGGACCGCTTTTTTTACAGATATTTCACCGGGTTCGAGTCGAACGCCGATTTATGTAGTACAAAGGTAGGAAATTTTCTCGAAATAAGATCGAAAAAAATCTCTTTTGTGCAGATTTCCGACTCATAATGGCCGACTACGGCGAGGAGTATACGTCCTTCCACATCGAAAAAGTCATTGTATTTTGCTTCACCGGTGATAAAGGCATCGGCTCCATAAGCGATAGCCCTGGGGATAAGGAATGCGCCGGCACCGCCACAGAGCGCCACGTCACGGATTTCCCTTCCTTGCATTTTTGAGTGTTGTATAGTGGGCAAATTAAAGATATCCTTCAATAAATATAAGAATTCCTGCTCCGGCATCGGTTCCGGCAGTACTCCCACAACACCGCTGCCGTGTTGCGGCCAGTCGTTGGTTATGGGATAGAAGTCAAACACCGGTTCCTCATAGGGATGTACTGCCAGTAGCGCCCGGAGGACCTCTTCCTTCTTCATGACAGGAATCACGGTTTCTATCCGCACCTCCGGTTCGAAATGGAGCCGGTCGATCTCCCCTATATGTGGGTTGGCACCTTCTTTTGCCCGGAATGTGCCTTCTCCCGAGAGGTTATAACTGCAACTGTCGTAATTCCCTATATGTCCTGCCCCGGCATTGAACAAGGCATTCCTGACACTCTCGGCATGCTGGAGCGGCACGGTGGTGACAAACTTCAACAACGCATTTTCGAGGGGTTGCAGTATCTTCACGTTCTGCAATTCCAGCATCTCCGCCAATTTGTAGTTGACACCACCCCGGGCATTATCCAGATTGGTATGCGCCGCATAAAGCGCGATATCGTGCCGGATAGCCTGCAGCATACAGCGCTCCACGTAATTCTTTCCGGTAAGCGACTTGAACGGCCGGAATGCGAGCGGATGGTGCGAGATAATAAGGTTGCATCCAAGGGAGATGGCCTCATCGATCACGTCCTCGGTCACATCAATACATAACAGGATACCGGTTACTTCACGGTTCGCATCGCCTATCTGCAATCCGCTATTGTCATAGCCCTCCTGCAGGGGTAATGGAGCCACCTGCTCAATCGTCTGGATAATCTCTTTTATTCGCATAAATAAAATTACTAATTACTAATTACCAATGACAAATTATTGGGTAGTTTCACTGATAATGCACTGTTAATCGTTTATGGAAATATTTTCCGCATCGTATCGGCAAAGATAGCTCCCATACGCCGTTGGATATAACTATCCCGGCCGTTTTCGGGGTGCCACCCGAACTTCTCGCCGGCGATCTGCTGGTTATCGCCCGTAAAGAGCAGGCTGGTCTGCTCTTTGGTCACGGGATGCACACTGTTCTTGGAGAAACCGATATACTTGTCGAACTCCACCACCGGGAATCCCCACTTCTCCGCCAACTTGCGTATGGAGGTATTGTAGGTCACCCGTCCGTCGTGCCAGTCGGTGCAGAGCACTATCACTGCCGGTTTCCCCATACGGGTATTATAGTATCTGGATTTTTCGTCGAATTTCAAGTTGTAGCACTCCGTGAGATAACGTTTGATCACATAATCGAATGCGGCGGCGTAGTTACTACGGTCGAATGGGATCTCATAATCCGTATACTCCTCCTTCAATGTTGAGGAACCGAACACATCCCTGTCATGCACCTGCATGATTACCAGTGCATCTACCTCTTCCAACTCCTCTTTGGAGTATAGCGTACCTTCCGCCATGCGGTTGGCTGCATCGGCAATCGCTTCCCCTCCTATAGCACGGTTAAGCGGTGTAGCACCGGTCAATTGGCATCCCACTTCGAACCACCCGTTGTTGGGAGATGCAAAAGATGCCCCTGTGAGCAGGAACGTGTACTGGGTTTCACTATTCTCCTGTGCCTGCGCAGGAAAAGTTGTTATAAAAATCGATATTAAAATGAATAATGCCAATGTTTCAATCTGTTTCATATATTCTTCACGTGTTGCCATATCAGTATCTTTAATTATCTAACGCAAATATACAAAAAGAGTTTATTTTTCACAATATCTTGACCGCACCCTGAGCAGCACTTCTGCTGGACATAATCCAGTAATAGCTGCTGATATCGTTATAGGAGCAGGTTACGAATGGAATAGACGAAGAAACCTCCGGAAGTTGTTTGATACTGAGCTATCTTATATCCCTGTATCCCGAAAATAATACGGAGGCATTGAAGCGGTCGAAAGGGAGATGCTGTCGGATAAGCGAATCGGGATTTTTCAACACTTCAAAAAGTCAAGTAGAAGCAAATTTCCTTGACAACAGAAATAGAAATTAATTGAAACAATCGGCCAATTGCCCTATATATAACTTAGTCACTATCCTTCAGAATCAGTCGGAGCGAATTGTTCTTAGTGACATAATTCCATGCCCAGTTAATAAAGACCACCAGTTTATTGCGGACACTCAGGATAAGCATCAAGTGGAGGAACATCCAGACCAGCCAGGCAAACCGCCCTTTGAACTTGACGAAAGGAAGGTCTACCACTGCCTTATTTCTTCCCACGGTAGCCATGGTACCCAGGTTACGGTATTCATAGGATTTCAGGTCTGTTCTGCCCTCTTCGATCTTCTGCAGATTCTTTGCCAGGTTCTTACCCTGCCCGATCGCCACATTGGCTAACTGAGGATGTCCTTTTGGATATTTTTCGGTCTCCATATATGCTACATCGCCAATGGCAAACACATCCTGCAGTCCTTCTACCCTATTGATCCGGTCTACCCTAACCCTGCCGTTCGGTAATACGGAACCTACGGGAATTCCTTCTATGACGTTGCCAGTTACACCTGCCGACCAGATCACATTATTAGTCAGTATAACCTCGCCGTTATTCAAAATAACCTTCTCACCATCATAATCCTTTACAATGGTCCCGGTTTTCACAATTACTCCCATCGACCGGAGATAATCCTCCGAATATTTTTGGGCGAAACTACTCATATTGGAAAGCGTATGAGGACTACCTTCAAGCAAATAGACCTGCACCTTGTCAGAGTCTATATTGGGATAATCTTTCGGCAGGATCTCCTTGGTCATCTCGGCAAAGGCACCCGCCAACTCCACACCGGTGGCTCCTCCTCCCACGATGACAATATTGTACAATCCATCCTTCTTTTCGGCATACAATAGCTTCTCGAAATTATAAAGGATAGCATTCCTTACATTGATTGCCTGGTAGGTCGATTTCAGTACGAGCGAATTCTTCTCTACCTGTCCATTACCGTAGAAATTGGTACGTGTACCGGTAGCAACCACTAAATAGTCGTACGGGAACCTGCCGACAGAGGTATCGACATACTTCTCATCTCCATTCACGGAGTGTACATTAGCAAGACGGATACGGACATCCCTCCTCTTCTGAAATATTTTTCTGATAGGAAACGACACGGTGGAAGGTTCGATCTGCGAGGCAGCTACCTGATAAAATAAGGGAGGAAACTGATGGTGGTTTATCTTATCGATCACAATAATATCGAATACATCCTTTTTCAGATGATTCACAAATTGCAAACCACCAAATCCACAACCTATCACAACAATCTTTTTCATCTCACCCTCCTTCCTTACGGTACTTACCGTAACGTCCATCTTGAATTTCTTACTATAATTTACCGGGATTCTCTTCTTTATCGGGAATTTTCCCGGTTACAATCCCTGATATAAACATCCGGCAGCTCGAAAAGTTGAACGGCATGACAGATAAAATCGAAGTACTAAACATATATTCAGATTATATATTTATCTTTGAAGCGTACAACCATTCCCGGTACCGGAAAAGGTATCAATTATCCAAGTTTCGCGTGTAAACAATGGGTTGTATACTTATCACTTACGAATACCTGTACGGAAATTAAAAATAGATAAATAGTATGAAAAACAAGTACACTACCCTATTTTGGTTAATTTTATTTTTGTGGACTGGATTTACCGGTCCGGTTCATTCACAGGAACACATATCAATCCGCATTCCCGGAAATGGAGAGAAAACAGTGCTCAACACCGGCTGGTATGCAAGGCGTGCCAATGAGGTTACAAGTGACGGGAATCAATTGAGTATATCTGCTTTTAACTCCGACGGCTGGATGAAGGCCACCGTGCCGGGAACCGTACTTACCACCATGCTCAATAATAACCTGTTTCCTGCTCCCGAATTCAGCATGAATAACGAGCTGATTCCCGACATATATGAAACAGGAAATGATTTTTACACCTTCTGGTTTGTCCGTCCTTTCCAAATTGAAAACTTACCGGCGGAGAGGCAGGTGTGGCTGAACTTTCGGGGAATCAATTATAAGGCCGATATCTTCCTGAATGGAAAGCGCATCAATCCGGATACCCACGAGGGAATGTTTTTACGTAAAAGTTATCATATCACATCTTACCTCAGGGAATCGGGAACAAACCTGCTGGCAGTTATCGTATACCCACCGGATTATCCGGGCAATCCGAATGGAGGACAGGGAGGCGACGGGCAAATAGCGAAGAACGTCACCATGCAGTTCACCCCCGGCTGGGATTGGATACAGCCTGTGCGCGATCGGAATACAGGGATATGGGACGAAGTATCGATTACAACCACAGGAAGTGTAAAAGTATCACATCCTTATGTTGTTACCAAAGTACCCGGAACACGCATACCGTCAGAAAACCAGAAAGAGGCACTGGTCAGAGTAACCGTAGAACTGGAGAACAGTTCCGACCAAACACAATCAGGTTCGGTGGTTTGCGAAACAGACGGTAAATACATTACCCAAACAGTCTCGTTATCTCCACGGGAACACCAAACGGTGACATTTGAAGAGATAACAATAAAGAATCCCCGTCTATGGTGGCCCAACGGAATTGGAAGGCAAGAGCTGTATGACATGCATATCTCTTTTCACCAAGACGATGAAATCAGTGACAGCCATTCACTGCGTTACGGGATCAGGGAGATCACTTCCGAGAAAGACCCCGCCACGGGAGGACGTAAATTCTATGTGAACGGACAACCCATCTACATGACGGGTGGCAATTATATAACTTCGGATTGGTTGCTGCGGCTGTCGCCGGAGAGATACAGGGCAGAGGTACGGTTTCATGCGGAAATGAACGTGAGGATGATCCGCGTATGGGGTGGCGCACTGCTGGAGCGCCCCGAATTCTATGAAGCCTGCGACGAGTACGGAATACTGGTCTTCCAGGACCTATGGGGAACCGGTGACTGCAATGGAGCCTGGGAAGATCCCATGAAGAAAGATTCACGTGAACGGCGGTGGGAGTACCCCGATAACCATAGCTTGTTCCTTCAATCGGTGGAAGATCAGGTAAAAATGATCCGGAATCATCCCAGCCTCTGTTTGTGGTGCGGTGGCAATGAATGGCCATTGGCCAAAGATATCGACGAAACGCTTAAGAACACTCTTTTCCACCGATTGGATCCAGAAAGGCTATATATAAGTTTTTCTACCGATACGCTGTTTACCCGCAATACGATTGGAGGTGTAGGTGATGGACCGTACGGGATACAGGAACCGGAATGGTTTTTCTCATTCCGCTCCACGCCTTTTAATCCCGAAGCAGGATCCGTAGGTTCACCCGAAGTGGAAAGTATGCGAGAAATGATGACGGAGAAAGAACTGGCCGGTTTTCCCCGTCCGGAACGGCGTACCCATACTACATGGCGGTATCATAAAGACCTCGGCTACAGGGATCATCTGGAAAGATACGGTGATGTGACCGATATAGAGACCTACTCCAAATACGCCCAGATTGTAAATTATGACCAGTACAGAAGTTTTATGGAAGGTTGGGCGTCTCATATGTGGGAATGGTACACGGGTATCCTGATCTGGAAAACACAGAATCCCTGGACGTCGTTGCGGGGACAAATGTATGATTGGTTCCTAGATGTAAATGCCTCTCTTTACGGCACGAAAAAAGGGTGCGAGCCGCTTCATCCACAATATAACATCGTCAGTAAACAAGTAGAACTGGTCAATACAGCCTTGGGCACCCATCAGATATCTGTGAAAGCCGGCTTATATAAGCCTGACGGAAGTATCATCTGGGAAAAAGAAGAAGCGACCACCATTCATGCCAATAGTGTACACCGGATGTTCAGCATCCCTCCACCGGAAGAGCATGAAGGTGTTTATTTTCTTAAGCTGGAACTGGAAGAAAACGGCCGACCGGTCACCGATAATATTTACTGGTTGTGCACCCGCCCGAAAGATTACAGGGGGCTTGCTGATTTACCTCAGGCAAAACCGGAAGTAAAAACGACTTTACAAAGGGAGGGAGATCTATATACCGGAACAATATCTCTTGCAGCAGACAACCATATATCCTTCTTTAACCGCGTAAAGGTGTTCGATAAAAACAGCGGTAAGCGTATCCTGCCCGTACACTATTCGGATAATTATATTACTTTGATGCCGGGGGATAAAAAAGAGATCCAGGTCGAATTCTCATCGCTGTTACCCAGGGACCGGATAGAGATAGTAATTGACAGTTGGACGTCAGAACGGTTAACGTGCCCAATTCAATAGCATTAGTTTCCTATGCGATAAAAAAGCGAAAAAGCGCTACAAATCACTTGCGGCGCTTTTCTTTAATGTTTAACATTTTAAAAATCACAGCTTCACTGCAAATACATTATCGACTGAGTCTTTTAGGTCTCCGTCTTCATGACGATGTACCCACAGTGTTTATTGTGAAGAAGGCAAGGCTTTTTATTTGCCTTCCTCAGACTTTTCAGTCGTATCGTCGGCAGGCGTTTCTGTCGCCTCCTGTTCATTGACAACCTCTTCCGTTTTCTCTTCGGCAGGTTGTGTAGAAACTTCTTCCTTCACGCTTTCTTCGGCTTCCTTCACCTCTTCTTTGGCTTTCTTTGCCTTAGGTGCATCGCCAGCAGCGGCAGCTACAGGAACATCAGATGCTTTCCTGCGTGAACGGCGGGTTCTTCCTTTCTTGGCAGCTTTACCGTCGCTCAACATGTTTTCATTGAAATCAACCAGTTCGATGAAGCACATGGAAGCGTTATCACCCAAACGGAATCCGGTCTTGATGATACGGGTATATCCTCCGGGGCGGTCTCCCACTTTCTGCGATACGGCCTGGAACAATTCCGTGACGGCAACTTTATTTTGCAGCTTGCTGAAAACTTCGCGGCGCGAATGGGTAGTATCCTCTTTACTTTTGGTAATAAGGGGTTCTACGTATTTTCTCAATTCTTTGGCTTTGGGAACCGTAGTAAAGATGCGCTTGTGCATGATGAGCGAGCTGGCCATATTGGATAACATGGCCGAACGATGCGCAGTTTTACGTCCCAAATGATTATTTTTCTTATTATGTCTCATTGCAGTTTTTAGTCTTTATCTAATTTGTACTTCGATATATCCATGCCGAACGTAAGCTTCAGGCTGCTGAGCAATTCTTCAAGCTCGGTCAGCGATTTCTTTCCGAAGTTACGGAACTTAAGCAGGTCGTTCTTGTTGTGTGAAACCAGTTGCCCAAGCGTTTCAACGTCGGCAGCTTTCAGACAATTCAATGCCCTTACCGACAGGTTGAGGTCAGACAATTTACGTTTCAGGAGCTGGCGCATATGGAGTACTTCTTCATCAAACTCCTCGATACTTTCGGCATCGGATGTTTCCAGCATGATCTTGTTTTCATCGGAAAACAATACAAAGTGCTGGATCAATATCTTGGCCGCTTCTTTCAACGCCTCTTTCGGTTGGATGGATCCATCGGTCTTAATCTCAATGGTGAGTTTCTCGTAGTCCGTTTTCTGTTCGATACGGTAATCTTCTACTTCAAAACTTACGTTACGGATCGGAGTGTAAATAGAGTCGATCACAAGGGTTTGCACATCGTCAGACGCAACCAGGTCACGGTTTTCGTCGGCAGGCACATAACCGCGTCCTTTATTGATAGTCAATTCGAGACGCAGATCTGCTTTTTTGTTCATGTGGCAGATCTCCAGTTCGGGATTCAGTACTTCGAAACCGGTCAGCAGTTTACCAATATCTCCGGCTTTAAACACTTCCGTTCCCGAAATAGCGATGCTTACTTTTTCCGTCTCAAACTCTTCCACTATCCTTTTGAACCTTACTTTTTTCAGATTAAGGATAATACCTGTTACATCTTCTATCACGCCGGGAATGGTCGCAAATTCATGATCCACGCCCTCAATTTTCACCGATGTAATAGCGAATCCTTCCAGCGACGAAAGCAGGATGCGGCGCAGGGCGTTGCCTATGGTGATGCCGTATCCCGGTTCCAGCGGACGGAATTCAAATTTACCGGAGAACGCGTCCTCCTGTAACATGATTACCTTATCGGGTTTTTGGAATGCTAATATTGCCATGAAATTATTGTTTAGAATATAATTCTACGATGAGTTGTTCTTTGATGTTTTCCGGAATGTCGGCTCTCTCAGGCACATGCAGTACTTTACCGCTCAATGTGGCTTTGTCCCATTCCAGCCAGGGATATTTGCTGTGATTGAATCCTGCCAGTGCATTGGCCACGATCAACAGCGATTTCGATTTTTCCCTAACACCTACTACATCACCGGGTTTCACTGTATAAGAGGGAATATTTACGATTTTCCCGTTCACTACAATATGACGGTGTGATACCAACTGGCGTGCTCCTGCTCTCGTAGGAGAGATACCCAGGCGGTACACGATATTATCCAAGCGCGATTCTAATAATTGCAACAATACCTCACCGGTAACTCCCCGGCTACGTACTGCCTTCTCGAATGTAAGGCGGAACTGTTTTTCCAGTACGCCATAGGTATATTTTGCACGTTGTTTCTCACGCAACTGGATGCCATATTCAGAGGTTTTTCTCCTGCGTGAATTTCCATGCTGTCCCGGGGGGTAGTTCTTTTTGGAGAGAACTTTATCGGGACCGAAAATGGGTTCGCCGAATTTACGGGCGATTTTTGATTTTGGACCGGTATATCTAGCCATTTTACAAATTAAACTTTTAAAAACTGAAGCCTAAACTGTGCAGCCGCGATTACAGAGAAGTTGTGGTGTAATCAAATCACAGCTCAAGTCTCAAGTAAATGAAACTTAAATTATTAATTGATTATACTTTTCTTGCTTTCGGCGGACGGCATCCGTTATGCGGAAGTGGAGTCACATCCACAATCTCAGTCACTTCGATACCTGAGCCATGAATAGTCCTGATGGCCGATTCACGTCCGTTACCCGGACCTTTCACATAGGCTTTCACTTTGCGCAACCCCAGGTCGTATGCTACCTTGGAGCAATCTTGTGCAACCATCTGAGCCGCATAGGGAGTATTCTTTTTAGAGCTTCTGAAACCCATTTTTCCGGCAGATGACCAACTGATCACCTCACCGTTTTCATTGGTCAATGAAACAATGATATTGTTGAATGATGATGAGATATGCGCTTGTCCGACCGCGCTCACTTTCACATTTCTTTTTTTTGCTGCAACTGTTCTCTTTGCCATGTTACCTATCTGTTATTTAGTAGCTTTTTTCTTGTTAGCAACGGTTTTCTTTCTTCCCTTACGTGTACGGGCGTTATTCTTGGTACTTTGTCCGCGTACGGGTAAACCGATACGGTGGCGGATACCGCGATAGCAACCAATATCCATCAGTCGTTTGATATTCAGTTGCACCTCGGAACGAAGATCTCCCTCTACTTTGAATTCAGTAGAAATGATCTCACGGATACGGGCTGCCTGATCATCAGTCCAGTCTTTCACTTTGATGTTCTTGTCAACTTCTGCTTTTTCCAGAATAGTGTTAGCTGCGCTGCGGCCGATGCCGTAGATATATGTGAGCGCTACTTCACCCCTTTTATTTTGCGGCAGATCGACACCTACAATTCTTATTGCCATATATTATTTCTAGTTTTTTTGATTACGATCCTATTTATCCCTGACGTTGTTTGAACTTGGGATTTTTCTTATTGATAATATACAAACGACCTTTTCTTCTCACTATCTTGCAGTCGGCCGTACGTTTCTTTAATGATGCTCTTACCTTCATACGATTAAATCTGTTTTATATTTCAGATCTTTCTGACTCCCGAACGGCACCTATGCCTAATCGTGACTACAAAGATCAGAAAATTATCTATATTTTTATTCTTTTTTTACACTGTTTCAGGATTCAAGGGAGAAATTACGTATTTTTCACTATAATACGCACCTTTTTATTTTCTCACCTTTTCACTTCGTAGATTTTCTGTCGTCTCTCGACATAACACAAGTAAACTTGGCTCTGCCCTCGTTCCTAAGAAAATTCACCTTTCCACCTATTTATACCTGAACGAAATCCTTCCTTTCGAAAGATCGTAAGGGGACATTTCCACTCTCACCCTGTCTCCCGGCAGTATACGTATATAGTGCATCCGCATCTTGCCGGAGATATGGGCGGTTATTTCATGTCCGTTTTCCAGTTCTACACGGAACATCGCATTCGATAATGCTTCGATAATTGTTCCGTCCTGTTCTATCGCTGCTTGTTTAGCCATGAATGAATACTCCGTTTTAATTATTTTCCTGAATAAATTCAAATGTCGATAAGATATCGGCTTTACCGTTACGGATAGCAACAGTATGTTCGAAATGGGCCGATGGCTTACGGTCTTTAGTGCGTACCGTCCATCCGTCATTTTCAAAAACCACTTTCTTGCCACCCATATTGATCATCGGTTCGATAGCAATACACATCCCGTTCCTGATGAGCGGGCCAATTCCACGCCGTCCGTAGTTAGGGACTTCCGGCGCTTCATGCATCTCCCTACCGATCCCATGACCGACCAGCTCGCGCACCACGGAATAACCGTGTTTTTCGCACCAGGTCTGGACAGCCGAACCAATATCCCCGATTCTATTTCCTTCCTTTGCCTGCTCAATACCCTTGTAGAGCGATTCTTTTGTTATACGGAGAAGCTTTTTCACTTCTTCGCTCACCTCACCCACACAGAAAGTATAGGCCGAATCCCCACAAAAACCACGCAATTTGGTACCGCAATCGATCGATATGATATCTCCCTCCTGCAACGGCTTGTTATTGGGAATTCCATGCACCACATTCTCATTTACGGAGGTACAGAGTGAATTGGGAAACCCCCCATAACCCAGAAAGGTTGGAACAGCGCCATGATCCCTGATGAATTCCTCCCCGATGCGGTCGAGTTCCAGCGTGGTGATCCCTGGCCGGATATGCTTCGACAACTCTCCCAGAGTCATGCCCACCAGCCGGTTCGCTTCACGCATAAATTCGATCTCTTCGTCGGTCTTCAATATGATCACTCTACTGTTCATCTATTCAGGTAAATCTTGATCTTAGTAAGCAGCTATTGATCCTGTCCGCCCTTTAATTTTGGCTCCCGATTTCAGGAAACCATCATAATGGCGCATCAAGAGGTGACTTTCGATCTGTTGTAATGTATCGAGTACCACACCCACGAGGATCAGCAGAGATGTACCTCCGAAGAACTGGGCAAACTGGGAGTTGATCCCCATTAACCCGGCAAAAGCAGGTAAAATGGCGACTATGGCCAGGAAAAACGATCCGGGCAGTGTAATTCTCGACATGATTGTGTCGATATATTCAGCCGTTCTTTTTCCCGGTTTCACTCCCGGTATAAAACCATTGTTACGTTTCAGGTCTTCCGCCATCTGTACCGGATTCACCGTAATTGCCGTATAGAAATAGGTGAAAGCGATGATCAGCATTGCAAAGATGAAGTTATACCAGAAACTGGTGAAATCCATCAGCGAAGCCAGGAATCCGCTCCCTTCACGTGCAGTGAACTGCGCAAGGGTAATGGGGATAAACATGATCGCCTGGGCGAAAATGATAGGCATTACGTTTGCTGCATTTACTTTCAGTGGGATATATTGCCTTACGCCTCCATATTGCCTGTTACCCACAACACGTTTTGCATATTGTACGGGGACTTTCCTGACACCCTGTACCAGCATAATAGCAGCGGCAGTAACGGCAACGAGGAACAACAATTCGAGCAAGAGCAGGATCAATCCTCCCGGGGCATCGATCAACCGGTCATATTCTGCCACCAGTGAATGGGGCAAACGGGCGATGATACCGATAAGGATGATAAACGAGATACCGTTTCCTACTCCTTTGTCGGTGATACGTTCTCCCAGCCATAACACAAACATGCTACCACCGGCAAGAACGATGGTGGAAGGTAATACCCAATCCCAAAAACCACCGGGAATAGCGCTGCCTACGGCTCCGTAGAGGTAGGCCGGCCCCTGCACGAGCAGGATAAGCACGGTGAGGTAACGGGTATATTGGTTTATTTTCGTACGTCCGCTTTCACCTTCACGCTGCATTTTCTGGAAAGCAGGTACGGCAATGCCCAACAACTGCATCACAATAGATGCAGAGATATAGGGCATGATACCCAATGCAAAAATAGATGCGTTGGCAAAGGCTCCTCCGGAGAACATGTCGAGAAGGCTCAACAGCCCTGTGCTGGCATTGGCTTGTAATGCCACGAGTTGTTCCGGGTTGATTCCGGGCAGCACGACGAACGAGCCGAACCGGTAGATGGCGACAAAACCTATGGTGATAATAAGCCTTTTTCTAAGGTCTTCTATCTTCCATATATTCTTTATTGTTTGTACGAATCCCATTTCATTAGAGTTTTACTGCGGTTCCACCTGCTGAAGTAATGGCTTCCTCGGCTGTTTTGGAAAAGGCGTGTGCCGATACTTCCAGTTTGGCTGACAAGGTGCCTCTGCCGAGAATTTTCACTGAATGTTTACGGGAAATAAGCCCGGCTTCCATCAACACTTCAGGATTGATTTGGGTGAGTTTCTTAGCCTCAGCCAGTTCCTGCAATGTCTCCAGATTGATGGCTTTGTATTCAACTCTTTTCAGGGGTTTGAATCCGAATTTGGGTAAGCGACGCTGTAAAGGCATCTGTCCCCCTTCGAAACCGACTTTCTTTGAATAACCCGATCTTGATTTCTGCCCTTTATGTCCTTTGGTAGAAGTTCCTCCTTTTCCCGATCCGGAGCCGCGGCCAATCCGTTTGCGGGTTTTGGTAGCACCTTCAGCCGGTTTTAAATTCGATAAATCCATTGTATATTGTCTTAAAAAATTACTAATTATTAATTACCAATTACCAATTGCCATTGTCAATTGTCAATTATCGTAACCAGGTGCTGTACTTTGCGCACAAGTCCCCTGATAGAAGGAGTATCTTCATGCTCCACTACACGTTGCATTTTGGTAAGTCCCAGAGCGTCCAACGTTTTTTTCTGATCTTTAGGAGCTCCGATTCTGCTCTTTGTCTGTTTAATTTTTATTGTAGCCATTTCAGATCGTTTTTATCCGTTAAACACTTTCTCCAAACTTACTCCCCTGTTCTGGGCCACCGTGATGGGATCTCTCAACTCGGTCAACGCAGCGATAGTCGCTTTCACGAGGTTGTGCGGATTGGATGATCCTTTCGATTTAGCCAATACGTCGGTGATACCTACACTCTCAAGCACGGCACGCATGGCACCCCCTGCCTTTACTCCGGTACCGGTAACAGCCGGTTTCAGGAAGACTTCCGCGCCTCCGTAACGCGCAATCTGTTCATGTGGTATAGTTCCTTTATACACCGGAACCTTGATCAGGTTTTTCTTGGCAGCTTCCACACCTTTGGCGATGGCCGTAGTTACTTCACCTGCTTTACCCAGACCCCAGCCAATGATGCCGTCTTCGTTTCCTACAACTACCATCGCGGCAAATGTGAACGTACGTCCACCTTTTGTTACTTTGGTGGTACGGTTGATCGCCACTAAACGGTCTTTCAGTTCAATATCGTTGGTCGATTTTACTTTATTTATTACTCCTGCCATGATCGTTAAAATTTAAGTCCGCCTTTACGGGCTGCATCTGCCAATTCTTTAATACGTCCGTGATAGAGGTAACCGTTCCTGTCGAAAGTTACCTGCTCAACTCCGGCTTCCCTCGCATTCTGGGCAATCAGTTCACCCACTTTGGCTGCAATCTCTTTCTTGGGAAGTTTTTCTTCCATTTTCAGAGAAGAGGCTGAAGCCAAGGTCTTTCCGGTGGTATCATCGATCACCTGGGCATAGATCTGTTTATTGCTTCTGAATACCGAGAGGCGGGGTCTCTCGGGAGTTCCGTGTACTTTACCCCGTACACGGGTCTTTATCTTTAATCTTCTTTCGTTCTTTGTCAACATAGTGAATTCAGTTTACATGTTATTTAGATGCCGTCTTACCTGACTTACGACGTACCTGTTCACCCACAAAACGAACACCCTTACCTTTATAAGGTTCCGGTTTCCGGAATGAACGGATCTTGGCACATACCTGGCCCAGTAATTGTTTATCACAGGATTCCAGTATAATAAGCGGATTCTTGTTCCTTTCCATTTTGGTTTCCACCTTGATTTCATTGGGCAGTTGCAGGAAGATACTGTGTGTATATCCCAATGATAACTCCAGTACCTGGCCGTTGTTGGATACACGATAACCAACACCCACGAGTTCCAGTTCCTTACGGAAACCTTCCGAAACACCAATCACCATGTTATTCAATAAAGAGCGGTAAAGACCATGCAATGAGCGGCTTTCTTTCTCGTCGTCAGGACGTTCAATAGTCAGCACACCATCATTCAATTCGATCTTCATGTTCCCACTCACAGGCTGACTCAGTTCCCCTTTCGGGCCTTTCAGCGTAATCACATTATCATCTCCAATTGTCACTGCAACTCCTGCAGGAACCGTGATGGGTAATTTTCCTATTCTAGACATACTCTCTCTCCTTCAAATTAATAAACGAAACATAAAACTTCTCCGCCCACTTTCTGTTCGCGGGCTTCTTTATCGGTCATCACTCCATTTGAAGTTGACAGTATGGCGATACCCAAACCGTTGAGCACACGCGGCATATCCTTATATCCGACGTATTTACGCAAACCGGGAGTTGAAACGCGTTCAAGTTTCTTGATTGCATTCACCTTGTTTACCGGATCGTATTTCAAAGCAATCATGATGCTGCCTTGGGGGCCGTCCTCTACGAACTTATAGTTCAGTATGTACCCCTTTTCGAAAAGTATCTTGGTGATATCTTTCTTTAAATTTGATGCGGGTATTTCCACCACTCTGTGCTTTGCCATGATGGCATTTCTTAGCCGCGTCAAATAATCTGCTATTGGATCTGTCATATATAAAAAATTTAAATTGATCCCGACTGCCGGGACAATATTTAGTTATTCGCTTCGCTTAATTACCAATTATCAATTACTAATTACCAATTGAACCGTTATTAGTATCATTGGCACATTAGTATCATTGGTACATTAACCTTACCAGCTTGCTTTCTTTACCCCTGGTATCAAACCTTTGGATGCCATTTCGCGGAACTGGATACGTGAGATGCCAAACTGGCGCATATATCCTTTAGGGCGGCCGGTGAGTTTGCAACGGTTGTGCAAACGTACCGGTGAGGCATTCTTAGGTATGGATTGAAGCGCTTCGTAATTACCTTCTGCCAGATATTTCTCTCTTTTTTCGGCATAACGGGCAACCATCTTGGCTCTCTTCACCTCGCGGGCTTTCATTGATTCTTTTGCCATTATCTACTGATTTTTTTCAATTTCATTTAGTCAATCACTCGCTATGGCATAGTTCAAGTAAATTTAGTTGTTTTCTGCACTCGACATAGTCAAAACTTGTTTTGCCTCTGTGCTCGCTTATCGAAAACATTCAAGTAAACTTGCCCTATGCTCATTTAGCTTATTGCGATTTTTGTGCATTTTTAAACGGTAATCCGAATTCTCTCAGAAGGGCGTATCCCTCTTCGTCGGTAGCAGCAGTGGTAACGAATGTAATATTCATCCCCAGTAAACGGCTAATATTGTCGATATTGATTTCCGGAAAGATGATCTGCTCCTGGATACCCAACGTATAATTACCTCTTCCGTCGAGTTTGGCGTCAATCCCTTTGAAGTCACGGATACGGGGCAATGCCACGCGCACCAGTCTTTCGAGGAATTCGTACATCTTATCGTGACGCAGTGTTACCCGCACGCCGATAGGCATTTTTTTACGCAACTTGAAATTCGAGATGTCTTTACGGGACACTGTAGCTACCGCCTTCTGGCCGGTAATGGCAGTCAGTTCGTTGATAGCCGTTTCGATGATCTTCTTGTCGGCCACTGCGATTCCCAATCCCTGGTTGATTACGATCTTCTCCAGTCTGGGAGCCTGCATCACGGTGGTGTAGTTGAATTCTTTCACCAGCGCAGGGACAATACGCTCTTTATAATCTTTCTTTAAGCTTACTTCGTATGTTGTAGTACTCATTTAATCTCCTCCCCAGATTTTTTAGCGTAACGAACCAATTTGCCTTTACTGTTTTCTTTCCGTCCAACGCGGGTAGGTTTACCGGTTTTAGGATCTACCGGGTTCAGGTTTGAGATGTGCACTGAGGCCTCTTTCTTCTCAATCCCTCCGTTCGGATTCTGGGCGTTGGGTTTGGTATGTTTCGATACCATGTTTACTCCCTCTACCACGGCGCGGTTCTTTTTTACCAAAACCTCAAGCACGCGGCCGGTCTTTCCTTTGTCTTCGCCGGAATTGACGTAAACCGTATCGCCTTTCTTTATATGTAATTTACTCATTGCCTGTGATTGATTAATAGATTATAATACTTCGGGAGCCAAGGAAACGATCTTCATGTTCGTCGCACGCAACTCACGGGCAACCGGACCGAAAATACGGCTGGCCCTCAACTCTCCTGCATTGTTCAAAAGAACGCAGGCATTGTCGTCGAAACGGATATATGAACCGTCGGCACGACGGATCTCCTTTTTCGTACGGACGATGATCGCTTTTGATACAGCGCCTTTCTTAATATCACTCGAAGGGATTGTGCTCTTGATAGCTACAACAATCACATCCCCTACCGATGCATAACGTCTTCCGGTACCACCCAGAACACGGATACAGAGCGCTTCTTTGGCTCCACTGTTGTCGGTTACTGTTAATCTTGATTCTTGTTGTATCATCTTACTTGGCCCTTTCCATTACTTCAACCACTCTCCATCTCTTCGTTTTGCTCAAAGGACGGGTTTCCATTATACGCACCGTATCACCGATGTTACAGTCGTTCTTCTCATCATGGGCGTGAAATTTCTTCGTTTTATTAACGAACTTCCCATATATAGGGTGTTTCTCTTTCCATTTTACAGCAACAGTGACGGTTTTATCCATCTTATTACTGAAAACGACCCCGATTCTTTCTTTCCTTAAATTTCTCGTTTCCATTCTGTCATTTATTGATCATTTTTCAACTCTCTTGCACGCAACTCGGTATGGATACGGGCAATGTTTCTGCGCTTCTCCTTTAATGAGCCTGAATTGTCGAGAGGAGTAATGGTGTGGTTGATACGCAACTGTGTGAGCGCGATCACTTCAGCATCCAATCTTTCTTTCAGGTCTTTATCGGATAATTCTTTTAATTCTTCTAGTTTCTTCATCTCGCCTTACGATTTTTGCTCATAATTATAATCTCTTCTCACCACAAATTTAGTGGTAACCGGCAATTTCTGAGCCGCTAAACGCAAAGCCTCCTTTGCCACATCGAAAGGTACACCTTCTATCTCAAAGAGGATTCTTCCGGGAGTAACAGGTGCCACGTATCCTTCAGGATTACCTTTACCTTTACCCATACGTACTTCAGCAGGCTTTTTAGTGATAGGCTTATCGGGGAAAATACGTACCCAAACCTGTCCCTGACGCTGCATATAGCGTGTTACGGCGATACGCGCAGCTTCAATCTGGCGTCCGGTAATCCATTTAGATTGCAGTGATTTTATCCCGAAAGAGCCAAACGCCAGCTGGTTGCCCCGTCCGGCATTGCCCTTCATACGGCCTTTCTGCTGTCTTCTGAATTTTGTTTTCTTTGGCTGTAACATATTTTCTTCAATTAAGCATTGTTTTTATTTCTTCTGCGTCTACCGCCTCTGCCGCCTCCTTCGGGACGGTTGCCGCCACGGTTGCCACCGCTATTGGCCCGGTTTTCCTTGGAAGTGGCAAAAGAAGGTGCCAGGTCTTTCTTACCATACACCTCACCACGGCAAATCCATACTTTAACACCGATCAGACCCACTTTGGTAAGTGCTTCCGCCTGTGCGTAATCAATGTCGGCACGGAAAGTATGGAGAGGAGTTCTTCCTTCCTTGTACATTTCCGAACGAGCCATTTCAGCACCGTTCAAACGACCCGACACCTGGATTTTGATCCCTTCTGCCCCCATCCGCATGGTGGAAGCGATGGCCATCTTCACGGCACGGCGATACGCGATCTTACCTTCGATCTGGCGCGCTACGTTATTGGCAACGATTACGGCGTCGAGTTCGGGTTTCTTGATCTCAAATATATTGATCTGGATATCTTTATCGGTGATCTTCATCAATTCTTCCTTCAATTTGTCGACCTCCTGGCCACCTTTACCGATAATGATACCGGGGCGGGCCGTACAAATTGTGATCGTCACGAGTTTCAATGTCCTCTCAATCACGATGCGGGATACACTTGCTTTGGCAAGACGGGCATTCAAATATTTGCGGATCTTGCTGTCTTCCAGCAAAATGTCGCCATAATTATTTCCGCCGTACCAGTTAGAGTCCCATCCCTTGATGATCCCTAAACGATTTGCTATCGGATTTACTTTTTGTCCCATCTTCTTAGTTTTGTTCTTGTTCTTCTTTTTTGAATGTATCTACCACGATCGTCACGTGATTGGAGCGTTTGCGGATCCTGTATCCGCGTCCCTGCGGTGCAGGACGGAGACGTTTCAACGTAGCACCTTCATCCACGGATATGGTCTTAATATACAATTCGCCGGTTTCGGCTTTACGTTCGTTCTTCTGTTCCCAGTTAGCGATGGCCGAGAGCAACAGTTTCTCAACCTTGCCCGACGCTTCCTTGTTGGAGAATTTCAAAACGCCCAATGCTTTAAACACTTCCATGCCGCGCACCATATCTGCTACATAACGCATTTTACGGGGCGAACTGGGAACGTTTTTCAACACCGCGAAAGAAACCTCTTTACGCTCTTGTTTTCTTTGTTCGGCTGATATTCTTTTTCTAGCACTCATCTCTTTTTCTGTTTTTTATTTCGTTAAGCGCCCTGATCTTATTTCTTGCGGTTGCCTGCATGGCCGCGGAATGTGCGGGTCACGGCAAATTCGCCAAGCTTATGTCCCACCATGTTTTCCGTGATATATACAGGAATGAATTTATTCCCGTTGTGTACGGCAATGGTGTGTCCCACAAAATCAGGTGATATCATCGAAGCGCGCGCCCAGGTCTTGATCACGGTTTTCTTGCCGCTCTCATTCATGGCGTTCACTTTTTTCTCTAATTTCAGATTGATATACGGACCCTTCTTTAATGATCTGCTCATAGTTGTTTATTAATTAATCAGATTACTTCTTTTTTCTTCTCTCTACGATGTATTTCGAAGAATGTTTTTTAGGCGCTCTTGTTTTCAAGCCCTTTGCGTATAAGCCTTTGGCTGATCTGGGATGGCCTCCCGACGCGCGACCTTCTCCACCACCCATCGGGTGATCGACCGGGTTTTTCACCACACCACGGGTGCGGGGACGACGTCCGAGCCAACGAGAACGGCCGGCTTTACCTGATTGTTCCAGAGCATGGTCCGAATTACCAACACTTCCAATAGTAGCTTTACATGCCGACAAAATTTTGCGAACTTCACCGGAAGGCATCTTGATAATCGCGTATTTATCTTCGCGGGATACCAATTGCGCAAATGTTCCGGCAGAGCGTGCCATCTTTGCCCCTTGTCCCGGACGCAATTCAATGTTATGAATTACCGTACCGATGGGAATAACCGACAAGGGGAGTGCATTTCCAACTTCAGGAGCCGCTGTGGGCCCCGACATCACTGAGGTTCCTACTTCAAGGCCGTTGGGCGCGAGGATGTACGTTTTTACCCCATCGGCATAATACAGCAACGCGATGCGTGCCGAACGGTTGGGATCGTACTCTATGCTTTTTACTACGGCCGGGATACCATCTTTTGTTCTCTTGAAATCGATAACCCTGAAACGTCTCTTGTGTCCGCCACCAATATAACCAACGGTCATCTTACCCTGGTTGTTGCGGCCGCCCGACGCTCTCTTACCAACTACAAGAGATTTCTCCGGTACACTTGCAGTGATCTTTTCAAATGAACCGATAATCTTGTGTCTTTGCCCCGGTGTTGTGGGCTTTAATTTACGTATTGCCATTACTTTTAGATATTGCTGAATAAATCGATTGTTTCACCTTTCTTCAAGGTGACGATTGCTTTCTTGTATGAAGAGGTACGTCCCTGCACAACGCCCGATTTTGTATACCGGCTTCTCAGCTTACCATCATACTTCATCGTATTCACGCTTTCCACATGTACGTTATAAAGCGCTTCAACGGCATTTTTAATTTCAACCTTATTAGCAGAAGGCTCCACAATAAAACCGTAACGGTTCTCGAATTTATCCGTTAATGCGGTTTGTTTCTCTGTGAATATGGGTTTTACTATTACACTCATTTCTATTCTCCTTATGCTTTAAACAGGTTATCAATTACAGCTACCGATGATTCCATCATCACCAGACTGGCGCAATCCATAATTTTGTATGTATTTATGTCAGAAGCTGTTACCACATTGATACCGCCCAAATTTCGGGCCGACAAATATACGTTTTTATTTTGATTCGGCAAAATGAAAAGTAGCTTTTTATCAGCGAGTTGCAGATTCTTTGTCAACTCCACGAACTGCTTGGTCTTAGGGGTATCAAAAGTGAAATCTTCCACCACTACGATGGCGTTGTTTTTCGCCTTCAGTGAGAGGGCCGATTTACGTGCCAATGCTTTCACCTTTTTATTTACCTTGAAGCTGTAATCACGCGGTTTGGGGCCAAATACACGGCCTCCACCTACCAGCACGGGCGATTTGATATCACCGCGACGGGCACCACCGCTACCTTTCTGACGGATCAGCTTGCGCGTACTTCCTGCAATTTCACTTCTCTCTTTCGATTTGTGCGTACCTTGACGCCGGTTGGCCATATATTGCTTTACATCCAACCAGATAACATGGTCATTGGGTTCAATCCCGAAAATGGAATCGTCGAGTGTCACCTTCTTGTCTGTTACCTCTCCTTTGATATTATATACGCTTAATTCCATTTTATTTCTCTATTGCTACGATTGAACCTTTACTTCCCGGAATAGAACCTTTTATAAGCAAAAGATTGTGTTCGGGAATTACTTTGATCACCTGCAGGTTCTGAACGGTTACCCGCTCGTTACCCATCTGTCCGGCCATACGGGTTCCCTTGAATACTTTCGCGGGATAGGAACATGCCCCGATTGACCCGGGAGCACGCAACCTGTTGTGCTGACCATGTGTCGACTGGCCGACACCGCCAAATCCATGGCGTTTTACCACACCCTGGAATCCTTTTCCTTTCGATTTCCCGATCACGTCTACATAGACGGTATCATTGAAAAGATCTACTTTGATCTCGGATCCGGCTTTGTACTCGTTTCCAAAACCTTTGAACTCGGCCAAGTGTCTCTTGGGGCTAACTCCGGCTTTCTTAAAATGCCCTTTCTCAGCGTTGGGGGTATGCTTGTCTTTCTTGTCTTCAAACCCGAGCTGAATAGCATCGTAACCGTCTTTTTCAACGGTCTTCACCTGAGTCACCACGCAAGGACCTGCTTCGATAACAGTGCATGGGATATTTTTCCCCTCGGCACTGAAAACGGATGTCATTCCGATTTTTCTTCCTAATAATCCTGGCATTTCTCTCTTGTTTTAATTTAGATTCAAGAACCAAGATGCAAGATTCAAGACTAGATTCAAGACTTTTTTGTCTTGACCCTTCTGTCTTGGCTCTTGGTTCTTTTGTCTTGTGTCTATTTTATCATACTTTGATTTCTACTTCCACACCACTGGGCAATTCAAGCTTCATCAGGGCGTCTACGGTTTTGGCCGTAGAGCTGTAAATATCGATGAGTCTCTTGAAAGAGGCCAGTTCGAACTGCTCGCGCGATTTCTTGTTGACGAACGTGGAGCGGTTCACGGTAAAAATACGTTTGTGCGTCGGCAACGGAATTGGACCACTTACCACTGCACCCGTAGCTTTTACGGTTTTTACGATCTTCTCGGCAGACTTGTCCACCAGGCTGTAATCGTAAGACTTCAGTTTAATTCTGATTTTTTGGCTCATAAAATATTTCAATGAATTTAGACATTTTCTCGCAACGGTATAATATAAGCAAGCTTATCTTCTACTCGTATTGCTTACCGAAAATGCGGCGTAAAATGTTTATTACTTGATCAAATCTACACGGCCTTTCACTTCCGTCAATACCTGTCTTGCAATGGAAGAAGAAACCTCTTCAAAGTGCGAGAACGACATAGTGGATGTGGCGCGTCCCGAGGTGATGGTACGCAAAGAGGTTACGTAACCGAACATTTCAGACAGCGGCGTTTTGGCTTTCACCACACGTGCCCCGGAACGGTTCGATTCCATCCCTTCCACTTGTCCGCGACGCTTGTTCAGGTCGGAAATCACATCACCCATGCTTTCTTCGGGGGTCACCACCTCTACCTTCATAATCGGTTCAAGCAATACCGGACCTGCTTTTTCAGCTGCAGATTTGAAAGCCTGTATAGCACAGATCTCAAACGAGAGCTGGTCGGAGTCTACCGGGTGATATGAACCGTCGATTACTGTCACTTTCAGTTTATCCAACGCGTAACCGGCAAGTACGCCGTTTTTCATTGCACGCTGGAATCCTTTCTGGATAGAGGGGATATATTCTTTTGGAATGTTACCACCCTTCACTTCATCTACAAACTGCAATTCGCCTTCGAAATCCTTGTCGGCCGGTTCAACACGCACGATCATATCGGCATACTTACCACGACCACCAGTCTGTTTCTTATAGGTCTCACGTAATTCAACGGGTTTGGTGATAGCTTCCTTGTAAGATACCTGCGGACGACCCTGGTTGGCTTCTACCTTGAACTCCCGTTTCAAACGGTCGATAATGATCTCAAGGTGAAGCTCACCCATACCTGAGATCACAGTCTGTCCCGTATCTTCATCAGTTTTCACAGTAAAGGTAGGATCTTCTTCCGCCAGCTTAGCCAGCCCGGTGGAAAGTTTGTCCAAATCCTTCTGCGTTTTGGGTTCTACCGCGATGCCGATCACCGGATCCGGGAAATCGATCGCTTCCAGGATAATGGGATGATTTTCGTCGCAAAGGGTATCTCCCGTACGGATATCTTTAAAACCTACACCGGCACCGATATCTCCGGTTCCGATAAAATCTTTAGGATTCTGTTTGTTGGAATGCATCTGGAAGAGACGTGAGATACGCTCTTTCTTGCCGGAACGGGTGTTGTACACATATGAACCGGCATCGAGTTCTCCCGAATAGACACGGAAGAAGCAGAGACGACCCACATAGGGGTCTGTGGCAATCTTGAATGCCAAAGCACACATCGGTTCCGACGGGTCGGGATGGCGTACCAGTTCTTTGTCCGGATCTCTCGGATCGGTACCGGCAATAGCCTCTGTATCGATCGGGCTGGGCAGGTAAGCACATACTGCGTCAAGCAGTGTCTGTACCCCTTTGTTTTTAAAAGATGATCCGCAAATCATAGGATTGATCTGCATTGCCAGCGTACCTTTACGGATGGCTGCCCTGATCTCATCTTCTGTAATAGTGGAAGGATCGTCGAAGTATTTCTCCATCAACTGGTCATCGCACTCTGCAATGGTTTCAAGCATCTTCTCGCGCCATTCGTTGGCTTCATCCAGCAAATCGGCGGGAATATCCACTACATCGTAGTCGGCTCCCATAGTTTCATCGTGCCAGTAGAGCGCTTTCATGGTGACCAGGTCAACCACTCCCTTGAAAGTCTCTTCCGCTCCAATAGGTATCTGGATGGGACATGCCGTAGCGCCCAACATCTCTTTTACCTGACGTACCACGTCAAAGAAATTAGCGCCCGAACGGTCCATCTTGTTGACGTAACCTACACGGGGCACCTTATATTTGTCTGCCTGACGCCATACGGTCTCCGACTGCGGCTCCACGCCGCCTACGGCGCAAAACGCAGCAACCGCTCCGTCGAGTACACGTAACGACCGTTCTACCTCTACGGTGAAGTCAACGTGTCCCGGGGTGTCAATCAGATTGATTTTATATGTTTTGTCATCATATTTCCAGCTCGTGGTGGTAGCAGCGGAAGTAATGGTGATACCACGCTCCTGCTCCTGTTCCATCCAGTCCATGGTCGCAGCGCCGTCATGTACCTCCCCGATCTTATGCGTCAATCCCGTATAAAACAGGATACGCTCGGAGGTGGTAGTCTTGCCGGCATCGATATGAGCCATGATACCAATGTTACGAGTGAATTGTAATGCTTCTTTTGAACCCTTAGCCATCTTTTTTACCTTCTATCTAAATTAAAATCTGAAATGGGCAAAAGCACGGTTCGCCTCTGCCATTCTGTGCATATCTTCTTTACGTTTGTAAGCACCACCCTGGTTGTTGTAAGCATCTACAATTTCGGCAGCTAACTTATCAGCCATCGTCTTCCCCCCTCTTTTGCGAGCATAAAGAATGAGGTTTTTCATTGAAACGGATTCTTTTCTATCCGGCCTGATTTCAGTAGGAACCTGGAATGTAGCTCCGCCCACACGGCGAGACTTTACTTCCACTTGGGGGGTTATATTATCGAGCGCGGCTTTCCAAATCTCGAGAGCCGATTTTTCTTCGTTAGGCAATTTAGCCTTTACTGTATCCAATGCGGAATAGAAAATATCATAGGAGATACTTTTCTTACCGTCATACATAAGGTGGTTAACAAACTTTGTCACCCTTATATCACCATAAACAGGATCAGGAAGAACCTGTCTTTTTTTAGGTTTAGTTTTTCTCATTGCTTAAAAAATTTGTGTTGTTTGGTTGCCTTTGCAAAGTCTTCAACAAACTCCTCCGAATTTATTTACTCAACCCTTCATAAAATAGCGTATCCCAAAAATTCAACAGCGATTCGACATTTTTTAATTATTTTTTCTTACCTGCTACAGCCGGTTTAGCGCCCGGTTTAGGCCGTTTAGCCCCGTACTTCGATCTTCTTTGGGTACGACCGTTTACGCCGGCAGTATCCAAAGTACCACGCACAATGTGATAACGCACACCTGGAAGGTCTTTCACACGTCCTCCACGCACCAGCACGATAGAGTGCTCTTGCAGGTTGTGTCCTTCTCCCGGGATGTATGCATTCACTTCCTTCGAGTTGGTCAAACGTACACGAGCCACCTTTCTCATTGCCGAGTTTGGTTTTTTCGGAGTAGTGGTATACACTCTCACACAAACACCACGACGCTGCGGACAAGAGTCCAGAGCAGGCGATTTGCTTTTCTCCGTAAGTGTGGTACGTCCTTTTCTTACTAATTGTTGAATTGTAGGCATCTTCTGCTTTCTTTTTTCTATTTCAGTTTTTTAATAATTAACTGTCTCACTTGCCTTTCACGTTATGGCATAATATTAATACCTTGATTATCATCCAATAACCATTCCTTTCACATGAAAAACGGCACAAAATTACAAATAATCAATCAGATGTGCAAGTGTTTCTTTAAGTTTTTGAAAAAAATCAGTTCACCTGCAAACTGCAAACAGGGAAATATAGCAACAGGCAGCTAAACTCACGCTCGGCTGCCTGCTCATCGTTTAAATATAAAAAAGAAAAAAGTTATTTTAAAAAGACCATTAATGTATGTTTAAAAATCAGAAACACTATTTTTTGAGACATTATACTATTGGCTGATTAGTAGCCAATCATCGTCAGGGAAATTGTTGCCCGTTCCGTAGTGATCCCGACAATTTGGATATGGAATTGAAATCGATCTTTCCCGAAACAGTAATGATGGATAATTTCCCGTCATTATCGAGGGCGATGAGTATAAGATCCTGCCTTTCCTCTCCCTGCCTCTTTACCCAAACAGAGATCTTAGATCCCATTTCGCTTACAGAGACGGCCTCGTCATAATCATAGAATGACTCCTTGATCAGTTCATTTGCTTTTTTAAAATAATATTTAGAGTCCTCTACATTGTCGGAGTTTATCATACGAATGCTATTCAACTCTTTGAATGTATTCTTCAATTCCTCATCATCGGTATTAGCAGCCATCTTATCAAGCATTGTCCTACCGATGTTTATATTGCTTAGCGGCCTCTCGTCTTCAGCACATCTTTCCATAAATACCGACACAAAATTATCGGCGAAGAGGGCTCCCGGAAGAAGGAAGGAAAACATTATTCCTAATATTATTCTCATATTATTACCTTATTCTGACAAATTACTAATGACTAATGACAAATTACCACTGACTAATTACCAATTTTATTCTTTATTCTTAACTTTCCAGTTCTTCACTCTTCGCTCTCCACACTATCTATTTCAACCGGATTGTCTTTGTTTAATGAGTCGATGGCAATCCAATCAATATCCAGATCATCGATAAATTGGATGGTTTCCACCGAGGCCGTTTCACTTTTACGCAGTGCATGCGACAATTTCTCAAGTGCGTAAGCAGCATGTTGCATGGCAGCATTGGGGTCTTCGAATGTTTCCACAAACTGCGGGCGGTTATCCTGCTTGGAGATGAAGTAGAAACTTACACCCATCCCTACCACAAGTAAAACGGAGACCGCTATACGCAACAAAGGCCTAAAAATACGAATAGTGATATAGCGCTCTTTCCCTTCCCCTTCCACCCCGAAGGCATTCTGCAGCCTTTCGCTGAAACCGTCGCTCAGCGAAATGGACTGCTCATCCTTTATATAAGAAAAGAGAGGGACGTATTGCCGGAGTTCTTCAGGCACACTGTTGCCCGAGAAAAACGTTTGCAGTTCCTTCTCTTCCTGTACTGATGTTTCACAGTTCCAGTATTTTTCTAATAGACTATTCATCTTTTCACTATTCATCTTTATGATATACCGATAATATTTCTTTCATTTTTTGTCTTGCCCTGTGAAGGCTTATTTTCACCAGATCTTCACTGATAGCAAGCGCTTCAGCTATCTCCCGGTAACTCATCCCTTCGATCTCCCTAAGAGTGAAAACCAACCGTTGATTTTCCGAAAGCATTCCAATGCTCTGGTCAATGGCCGAGCGTTGTTCCTTTCTCTCCATTTCTGTATGCGGAGAACGATTGTCAACAAAAAAGAGATTCTCTTTTTCGGGATCGATCACTCCGGTTTTTCGGACAGCCATGGAAGCCAACCTATCCAGTGCCGTATTCTTGGTAACCCTGAAACAGTAAGCTTCGAGATTCTCTATATAATTCCATTCATCCCTCTTACTCCAGAGTTTCAGGAGCACATCCTGCAGGATATCCTCAGCCTCAGCCTGTTCTCTTACAATGCCGTATGCTAGCCTGAAGAGTTTGTCTTTCAGGGGGAGGATGACGGTATGGAAAGAATCAATGTTCATTGTATAATGACGGGCGAACCACCAAAAAGTTACAGGAGATTTGAAAAATTTATGCCTATTTGCTATTATTCAGGAATTGGTGTGCCAGCAAGACCGTGTTTTTCAGGTATTCATATTCCAATTCGAAGCACTCGGAGAAAATTTCGGTTCCCATATTATCTTCAATCTGTGAAGCTGTCCATAATTTTCCTCCTTGCAAATGCAGGCTGTTGAAAACCGCTTCATCTTCAATAACGGACACATAGAGAAATACCAGGCGTTTGGTTATTTCATTTTCAAATGTATATTTCAACAAAAAACGCAGAGGAATATCGTTACCCCCGCATTCTTTTCTGATACTATTCCGCAAAGTTTCATCCACTTTGTCGTTGAATTGCATATATTTCTCAAACGGATAATCCAGCTTTCCGGGATTCAACAGTCGGTCCTGATCCCGCGCCTGCAGGTAAATTCTTCCTTTGTAGATCAACGCCAGGCGAACCACCGGATGCATGAACTTATTCTTCAGGTTTTTGGTGATCGACTTCGCCACTTTCCCCGTCACATCTCCCTTTTCCGTCACCACGGGCAACCACTCTTCCTGAAACAATTTCTTATCAAGGATGTATAACCGGGCTGTTTCCATAATCATGATCACCAGCATGATAATCTGACACAATACCACCATGGCTGCACTACTCACAAAGCGCAGCTCTGCAGCATCGAAGAGGTAAAAAGCCAATACAAGAAGAAGATGGATCGATAATCCGTATTGCGTCTGAAAGGATACTCTCAGTGACTCTTTCAGATAATTCTTCAACATTATGTTACGCCCCTTTGCCACCCGGGTAATAATCTTCCCTCTCGAAAGGCGCATAATGATAAGGGATATCACAAAAATGATCTCCACAATGGCGAACCGGTTAAAGGGAGGCAATTTCGGGAAGACGGTAAAAGAGAATAATAATGCAACTGCAAATGTAATAATGGAAATATCATAGATAAGGCGGCTATACTTTTTTACTGCAATATATCCCGTTACAGACAATGCCAATGCAATTCCGGTAGCGATGCGGGAATCCACATACAATATCAGAATTGAAAAAATAAACATCGACATAAGTCCTAATGCCGGATTCCTTAATACTCTTTGCATAACCTTATTTCGCACACACACTATCTGAACGCACCCAATAATAACAACAAAACGGCCTTTTTGTTTAGACATAAAAAACGTTGCCGGACAGTTATAAACCATCCGGCAACAAATCCCTGAATAATTAACAAGAGATAGTTACTTCAAATTCTGTTTGAAATAACCGATCACCTTTTCATAAAGGTATTTCCTTGTATTTTCGCCTCTGATAGAATGATCTTTATCCGGAAAGAAAAACATGTCGAAATGTTTACCGGCCTCAATCAATGCACGCGAATATTCCACAGAGTTCTGAAAATGGACGTTATCATCAGCCGTACCGTGTACCAGCAAGAGATTACCTTCCAACCGGCCTGCAAGTGCAATAGGCGATCCATTATCGTATCCTTGTTTATTCTGCTGCGGCGTACGCATAAATCGCTCGGTGTAGATAGTATCATAGAAACGATAGTCGGTTACCGGCGCTATGGCCACTCCCGCTTTAAAGGTTCCGTTTCCACGACTCATACTCATCAGCACGGTGTATCCCCCGTAGCTCCATCCCCAAATACCAATACCCTTTGCATCGATATAAGGCAATGAGGCAAGGTAACGCGCAGCGGCAATCTGGTCGTCCGACTCTTTAATCCCCAAATTCATATAGGTACCCTTACGAAACTCTTCACCCCGTGCGCCTGTTCCCCTACCATCTACGCAAGCCACTATAATGCCTTCATTCAGCAATGCATAATACCAATCGGCACTATACCGGTCTAAGACTTGTTGCGAATTGGGGCCGCTGTACTGGATCATCACCACAGGATATTTTCGGGTAGGATCAAAATTATAGGGTTTCAATATCCATCCGTTCAGACGTGTTATACCATCGGCAGCCGTCACAGTAACATATTCTCTTTTGGGAAACTGAGCGGCCGCCACTTTGGCCCGGACTGACTGGTTATCTTCCAGAATGCGCAATTGCTTTCCATTTGCATCGTGCAAGGTAATCACAGTGGGGGTTTCAGCGTCTGACCAGCGATTTACAAAATACTTGCCCTGTCCGCTGAAAGAGGCGCTGTTATATCCCCCCTGCTGCGACAATTTTTGGGGTTGCCCCTTGTTAATGTTCACCTTATATATATTGCGCCTTATGGGCGACTCATCGGCAGCTTCATAGAAGACCGTTTCCGTTTGCCCGTCCACGGCCAAAAGCGCTGTCACGTCGTAGTTACCGGTAGTAAGTTGTTTTTGCAGCGTACCTGAAAGACCGTAAATATAAATATGGCTATAACCATCTTTTTCTGATACGTAAATAAAACGGTCTTTTAAGAAATGGATCGAATTGAGCCATTCAGAATCGATATAATATTTATTCTCTTCCCTCAACACCAATTTTGAAACCGTGGAACGGGGGCTTGTAAAATACATGTCGAACCGGTTCTGGTCCCTGTTCAGTGTCATCACCGCCAATTGATCGGGATCGTGTGTGAACTTGATACGTGCTATATAACCATTTTCCTCCAGCGGCACATCCAAAGTGCGTGTGGTACGTGCCGCAATATCGAACACACGGCATTCCACAGTGGAATTACTCTCCCCCGCCTTGGGATATTTAAACCGATAAAAATCGGGATACAACTGCTTATTAAAAGTCTGGAAAGAAAATTCTTTCACAGCTGACTCGTCGGTGCGCACAAAAGCCAACAGATTGTTATCAGGCGAAAACTCCATCAGCCGGGTTATCCCGAACTCTTCCTCATATACCCAATCGGTCGCCCCGTTGATTACTTTGTTCCATTCACCATCTTTTGTCACTTGCGATTCGGTATCAAAGTCGAACTTTGTCAGCCATATATTATTTTCTATCACGTAGGCAACCATTTTTCCATCAGGAGAAAAAGTAGGGATCATCTGTTTCGAGGGATGTTCCGAGAGCTTCCTCACCATGTTGCGACGTACGTCATGATAATAGTAATTGGCACGGAAGGAGTGGCGATAGACCTGTTCCCTGTCGCGGTATACCAGTACCCGGTTCTCATCGGGACTTACCAAAAATCCCTGAAAACTGTCGAAGGTGCAGTTTCGAGCCGTACGTGTGTTAAACAGGGTATCCACCGCTTCACCGGTGGCATATGCATATTTGATCACTGCCGTCTGCTGTGGGTCAGCCTGGTAATAATACATTCCATCTTCCGACGATACCATCGGCCTTATACCACGGGGAAGGAATTCATTTCCCAACAGGTTTTCCAATGTAAAGTGCTGCGCAGATACCGTCACAACACTTGTCATCACAATAATTATTGTTAGTATAACCTTACAAAGAATTTTTTTCATCGATCTTGTCTTATAATTTAGAAATACAAATATAATCCATTTTAGAATATGGGATGTTGGATTTGAGGATTGATGATTATATTCAATTTCGACAAAGTTACGAAAATAGGGGCTCCTTTCACATATTTTTTTGTATTTTCGGCAAAAAATTCGGCAACAGTATTTGACTACGTCGATTTTGGCTCCGCCAAACGTTGTTTCAATTCATCATCAAATTATTGGATCGTTAAGTCATCCAATCAATTAAATCTCATTGCCACTACTTGTCCCGGTTTATCGGGATTGGCTGGCATATTGGCACACTAGCACATTAAATATATGGAATCAGAAGAAAAGAAAATTACAGAATTGCCCGAGAATGCATATCGGGAATTAAAACCGGGCGAAGAGTACAAGCCGGTACTTCCCTCTGACAGGCCGGTGACGGAAGTAACTCCATGGTCAATAGGGATGGGATTATTAATGGCAGTCATCTTTTCGGCTGCAGCAGCCTATTCAGGTTTGAAAATCGGCCAGGTTTTCGAGGCTGCCATCCCCATCTCCATCATTGCCGTAGGAGCATCAGCGGCATTCCGCCGAAAGAATGCGTTGGGACAGAATGTCATTATCCAGTCTATTGGGGCATCGTCGGGAGTGATTGTCGCCGGAGCGGTCTTCACTATTCCGGGGCTTTATATCCTGCAAGCCAAATATCCCGACATTCAGATCAACTTCTGGCAGATCTTTTTTTCATCGCTATTGGGAGGATTCCTGGGAATTCTCTTCCTTATCCCTTTCCGTAAGTATTTCGTAAAAGATATGCACGGGAAATTACCATTTCCTGAAGCTACGGCAACCACCGAGATACTGATGACCGGGGAAAAAGGTGGAAACAAAGCAAAATTATTGATCACCAGTGGACTTATCGGGGGATTATTCGATTTCTGTTTCTCTGCTTTCCGCCTTTGGAGTGAAGAGATTACCACACGTATTATCCCGGCCGGAGCCATGATGGCCGAAAAGTTCAAAATGGTGCTTAAATTCAACGTGAGCGCCCTCATTTTCAGTTTCGGATATCTGGTAGGATTACGTTTCGCGCTGATCATCGTTGTAGGTTCACTACTTTCCTGGCTGGTACTGATCCCGCTGGTAAATGAGATCGGTGCGTTGACGGCAGCCATGAGTGGTGGTGTCAATCCGTTTGCCGCCCTGTCGGCTGAAGCAATATTTGCAGAATATGTACGTCCGATCGGTATCGGTGCCATTGCAATGGCAGGGATCATCGGGATCATCAAATCGGCCGGTGTGATCGGCAGCGCTTTTAAACTGGCAGTCGGTAAGAAAGTGGCCACTGGTGCTGTGGGAACGGATATAAAGCGTACAAACCGGGACCTGAAGATGTCATTCGTGATGTTATTCCTGTTCCTCACGCTTATCGCCGTATTTATCTTTCTGCTCATCGGAGTAAAGATTACACTTATACAGGCCATTGTAGCCCTGATTGCCATCACCGTTATCTCATTCCTGTTCACCACCGTGGCTGCCAATGCCATTGCCATTGTGGGGACTAACCCTGTATCAGGAATGACGCTGATGACGTTGATCCTCTCATCGGTAATCCTTGTTGCCGTAGGCCTGGAAGGCTGGCAGGGAATGGTGAGCGGGCTGATCATTGGTGGCATTGTCTGTACTGCACTTTCTATGGCCGGGGGTTTTGTCACCGACCTGAAGATCGGTTACTGGATTGGGACTACCCCTGCAAAACAGGAATCGTACAAATTTCTCGGAACGCTTGTTTCTGCCGCCACTGTAGGTGCAGTAATCTTTATCCTGAATGAAGCATACGGCTTCGTAGCCACTCCTGAGCATCCGAACCCTATGGTAGCCCCGCAGGCCAATGCCATGGCTGCCATCATAGAACCGCTGATGACAGGAAGTGGTGTGAGTTGGATATTACTAGGTATCGGCGCAGTGATCGCGATCCTTGTGAACTGGCTTGGTGTATCGCCCCTGGCATTTGCACTCGGCATGTTTATCCCCCTCCAGTTGAATACTCCACTTATCGTAGGAGGACTGCTAAACCACTGGATCAATAAAAAAGGTGCCGACAAACAGTTGACCAATGCACGCCATCAGCGTGCTATCCTGATATCTTCCGGATTCATCGCGGGTGCCGCTCTCTTTGGAGTATTAGGTGCACTCATCATATTCCTGACAGGGGATGGTGAAGCTCTTAATTCCAATCTATGGAGTAATCCTCACGGTACCGGTGCACAAATCGTGGCACTCATTGCTTTCATCGGACTGGTCGGCTATTTTGTTTGGGAAGCCAGACGCGCAAAAAGAGAGGATTAATTGATCCCGACAAGTCGGGACAAGTAGTGATGATTTAATGATGTGCCAATCCCGATAAACCGGGACAAGTAATTGATAATTGGTAATTAGTATTTGGTAATTGAAATTAATAGACAGATGACAAAAATTTTCCAACAAATAAAACCCATTTTATTTGGGTTACTTGCCCTTCCGGTCGTTTCCTGTACGCAGACACAGCAAAGCGACACTGAAAAAGATTTTACTCAATATGTAAACCCCTTTATAGGAACAGCCTTCACGGGACATACTTTCCCCGGCGCCACCTATCCGTTAGGTATGATGCAGCCGGGCCCGGAAACGGGTAATTTCTCATGGGAATACTGCTCCGGCTATTTCTATGACGATGAGCGCATCAACGGCTTTTCGCAGAACAGGCTGAACGGTACGGGGTGTGTCGATCTGGGCGACCTGCTGATGCAACCTTTCTCCGGTGAGAAACGCGACGACCTGAGCAGTAGTTTCGACAAGGCTACGGAAAAAGCCTCTCCCGGTTACTATGCGGTGGAGCTGGCCGATAACGAAGTAGGTGTGGAAATCACTACCGCCCCGCATGTGGCATTCCACCGCTACACTTTCGCCAAGGACAAACCGGCGAATTTGCTGGCCGACTTTCAAAGCGGGCTGGTATGGACGCAAGATAAACTCTTCACCCACGTACTCGATAATGAGGTCACTTTCGAGAACGACCGCCTTATTACCGGCTATACCCGCCGCACCGAATGGGTGGAACGCACTTACTATTTCGCTATCGAGTTCGACAAACCGATCCTCTCTTCGGAACAGCTCGAATCACGGGATCCACGGGAGAAGGCACCCCGCTATATCCTTACCTTCGACATGCAGGACGATCCTACCCTGCAAATGAAGATCGCCATGTCCACCACAAGCGTTGAGGGTGCAAAGAAAAACCTTGCGGCAGAAGTAAGCGGATGGGATTTCGACGAAGTGCACCGGGACGCCAAAAAGGCCTGGAACAGCTATCTTTCACGGGTGGAGATAGAGGGGACGGAAGACGACAAGGTCAATTTCTACACTTCACTCTACCACCTCTATATCCAACCCAATAATATAGCCGATGTGGATGGCTGCTACGTGGGGCCTAACCGCGAGATCACACAGTCGCCCACCGGAAAGTTCTATTCCACCCTCTCACAGTGGGATACCTTCCGTGCCGCTTTTCCCATGTACACCATCCTCAGTCCGGAAATCATCGCCGACCTGGTAAATTCTATGGTCGATTACAGCAAACAGAAGGGGCATCTCCCCATCTGGACGCTAATGGGACAGGAGACCTTCACCATGATAGGCAACCACTCCATCCCCATGATCGTGGACGCTTACCTCAAAGGATTCGACGGATTCGACGCTGAGAAAGCCTACCGGGAGATCAAAAGATCGATTACCGAAAGCAGGCATTACAAATCAGGCTGGGAGATATATGATCAATACTGTTACTATCCCTACGACCTTATCAAAGTAGAGTCGGTTTCCCGTACGCTCGAATGCGGATTTGACGACTATGCCGCCGCACAGATGGCTAAAAAGTTAGGAAAGGCGGAAGACTACGAATTCTTTATGAAACGTGCCGGATATTACAGGAACTTATTTGATAACGAAACCAACACTATGCGCCCCAAAGATTCCAAAGGCGAATGGTTGTCTCCTTTCGATCCTTATGAGTTGGCGCACGCCGACTCACAGATCGGGGGTCATTACACGGAAGGCAACGCACTGCAATATACATGGCACGTGATGCAGGATATCCCCGGACTTATAGAACTAATGGGTGGAAAAGAGGCCGCAGGAAAGGTGCTCGACTACCTTTTCAACACCACACAGGAAACCACCGGTACTCTATCCGATGTTACCGGGTTGATCGGCCAGTACGCGCACGGCAACGAACCAAGCCATCACGTGGCTTATATCTATTCATTTCTCGACAGGCCGGAAGAAACTCAGCGGCTGATACGCCAGATTACCACCGATTTCTACCGGAACAAACCGGACGGGTTGATCGGTAACGACGACTGCGGACAGATGTCGGCATGGTATATGTTCTCCGCTATGGGTTTCTACCCCATGGATCCGGTGAGCGGCGAATTAGTTATCGGCGCACCGCAGATTCCCAAAGCTACCATCAATACAGGCAACGGGAAATACTTCACTATGGAGGCGAAAAATCTTTCAGAAGAGAACATGTATGTAGAGAAGATAGAATTGAACGGGCAGCCGTATGATAAGAAATTTATTACGCATGAAGACATCACGAACGGTAGCACGTTAGTGTTTTATATGACAAACAGTCCGAAGAAATAGAAGAGAAAAGGTCTGGAACAGATATTACTAATTAATCAGAGAGGTGTATGATTACCATGTGCCTCTCTATTTTTTCACACAATCGGCACACAATCCTTCCACAACAACAAACACCTCCCTGGAGACAAAGCCTTTCGGTAACTCTGCGTCAAAGTGAGTGACGCCATCCAAACACAACACCTCGTCGCACTTCTCACAATGGAAATGGGAATGGAAATTGTCATCTTCATGATGATGCCTGTTCAGGGCATATTTCACCGTGTTGTCGTTCAACACAATCCGGTGGATAATACCCCGGTCTTCCAACGTCTTCAGGGTGCGGTACAGGGTAACCCTGTCGAACAGGTCAGGATATGACTCTTTCAACTCATTTTCCGACATCGCCACTTCGCTTTTCAGCAGCTCGCCAAGAATATATTTCCTGCAACCGGTATTCTTCAGATCATGGGCATGTAAAATTTCTTCTACGGTCATAATGCAACAATACTTCAAATGATATTCTGCTACGAAAGTACTGTTATTTTAGAAACAAACCATACATTTTATGTAAAAAATATTCAACTGCATCATTGTTGCAATTGAATATTTTGTATATTTGCAGAGTTTTTCAATTTACAAATGACAGACAGATGCAGATTAAATTTTGCTTTTCCATATTAACCCTTGTTTTTTTGTGCGGAAAATCGGCGGCCCAACCGATAGGTTTACAAACGGTTACCGAACCAGACTACTTATCGTGGAATCCGCAGCAACCCGACACAATAGGCAATGTTATTCCGGAAGAGGAGAGAAGCCCTATAGAACTGGATGAAGTGGTCGTACGAGGCGACCGCACAAGAAATATCCAAATGAAGTCGGCACAGAATATTGTTCATGTCGATAAATCCTATATAGAAGATAACTTTTCGGGGAGCCTGATGCAAACCCTCGAAAAAATTCCGGGGATAAGGGCTATGACTATAGGATCCGGCCAGTCCAAACCCGCTATCCGTGGGCTTGGCTTTAACCGGATGATCGTGACAGAGAATGGTATAAAACATGAAGGCCAGCAATGGGGTGAAGACCATGGGCTGGAGATAGACCAGTTTTCGGTCGATGAAGTGGAGATTGTAAAAGGGCCGGGGTCGCTCTTATATGGTTCAGATGCTATTGGCGGAGTAATCCAGTTGCGTAACAACTATATTCCCACAGAAAAGGCAGAGGGCAATATCAACCTATACGGCAGGAACAACAACGAGTCGGCAGGTGTTTCGGGGCAAGTTGGCGGCAAAATCAACAAATGGTACTATAAAATCAATGCTACTTATATGGATTATGCAGATTATAAAGTACCTGCCGACAGCATACAGTATTACTCTTACTATATTCAATTAAAAAAACGTCGTCTACGCAATACCGCCGGAAGAGACCGGAATGCGGGGTTTACATTGGGTTATTTGGGAGAAAATTTCCGGTCCCACCTACTAGTCTCGAACATTAATTCCCGAAGCGGGTTCTTTGCCGATGCACACGGATTGGAAGTGAGGCTATCCGATATAGATTACGACAGGTCTACCAGGGATATAGACCTACCCTATCACTCGGTCAATCATTTCAAGTTAGTCAATAATTTGGCATGGCGCATCGGGAATATTACCTGGGAAGGGAATATCGCGTTTCAGAACAACCTCAGGAAAGAGTTCTCCGAACCGGTATCGCACGGCTATATGCCTGTTCCTCCCGATGCTTTGGAACGTCAATTCGACAAAAACACCTATACCGCATCTACCCTGCTCAGGATGCCGGTGAAGGACCGGTTGAGCTTTCAGGGTGGACTATCCATAGAACATCAGCATAACAAAAGAGGGGGATGGGGTTTTGTAATTCCCGATTTTCGTACTACCAGTATGGGATTCTTTGTTTATGGACGATACCATATCTCTGATAACTTAATTATCAGTTCGGGTGTACGTGCCGACAAAGTAAAAATAGATATCGATAGCTACCGGGACTGGTACCAGACACCGGATGGACAAGGTAACCCGGTATATAAGGAACGGGCTGCCGACCTGCGGAAAAAGTTCGACAGTTTCACCTGGTCTGCCGGATTGAATTACCAACAAGGCGCATGGATGTTAAAAGCCAATATAGGCAAGAGCTTTCGTGCACCGACACCGAAAGAATTGGGTTCAGACGGGGTGAATTACCACATATTCAGGTATGAGAAGGGAAATAACAGCCTGAAAGCGGAAGAGTCGTATCAGGCAGATATGGGTATCAGTTGGCAAAACAACCTGCTAACAGTCCGGTTGGAACCTTTCCTCAACTACTTTCCCAATTATATCTACCTGAATCCCACGCCTGAATATTACGAAGGACTACAAATGTATCATTATGCACAGGCACGAGTGATCCGCTACGGTTTTGAGACAGATGTACAATTACAACTTACCCGGCAGATTACTTTGGGAATACAATCGGAATACTTATATGCGGAACAGCTCTCAGGAGATAAGAAAGGGTATTCCCTTCCTTTTTCGCCTCCCTGGTCAGCCAATTTCAGTATCGGTTACCGGCCCGGCAAAGGATTTCTCGGCACCGACGGTGACATACTGCTGGAATACAAAATAACGGGGACTCAAAACAGGATCGTGCCCCCGGAAGAAAAGACTGAAGGTTACCAACTGCTGAACTTATCATTAGGGCGCAGCTGGCAATTAAACGATAACAACATAAAATTCCGGTTGCAGGTACAAAACCTGCTGGACAAAAGATATTACGACCATACCGGTTTCTACCGGTTGATCGATATACCCGAACCGGGAAGAAATATTTCGGCAATGTTGGGATTTACTTTTTAAAAAAACAGCAACGATGAATAGCCCGGTAAAACTTCGTTTTGCCGGATTGTTAAGCAATCATCATTTATATAAACCATTAAAAAATTATCCGTATGAAACGAGCATTTAATTCATTACACCCGGGAACATGATTGAAAGCGAGTTCCATACACCATAGTGTAAACAAATAAATTAAATCGTATGAAAAGAAAATTATTTTTGGGAGTGATACTCCTTCTCAGTGCCAACGTACTGTTTTTCTCGTCCTGCGAGGATGATAACGATAAGCCTTTGGCGCCTAGCGTCAAGATTACCGAACTGGGGTCGGGGCATGACAGCCCGAACGACAAAATAGGGTATGCTGGTTCAGATATCCATATTAACGCCGAGATCACAGCTGAAGGGTTAATTGAAAGCATCACGCTAGAAGTTCATCAGGAGGACGGAGATTTCGAATTTCACGAAGTATATACTGATGCCAAAGGGCTAAAAAACACCACCCTGCATAAGCACATTGATATCCCTGCCGAAGCACCGGAAGGTGAATATCATCTGCATCTGGTTGTGAGAGACCAGGAGGGACAGACAGGCATGGCAGAATCCGAACTGATTATAAAACCGGCATCCGAAAACGATGACGACGGACACGGCCATGATGACGAGCATGACCACGACCATAATCACTAATAGAGAAATTGAGGGTGTATCACAATATGTGATTTCACCCTCTCTTTAATCCCCTCTGTCCGGAAATAATCTCAAACAACTTATTTTCAGCAATTAAACTCCTATTTTGAGACCACTTTATAATTTAAAAAGAAAATATATGATCCGAAAAGCATTATTTTGTCTGACTGCCCTTTTGTTGCTACTTTCATGCGGTCAGGAAGATGATCACGATATGGAAAAACCGGAGATCGACATGAGCGGGGCATCGGCTTTTCCTTTGACCTGCGATGTAGTATATAGGGGAGAAAGTTTTATATTTAAAGCATTCTTCACCGATAACCGGGAGTTAGGAAATTATAATATTGAAATCCATAACAATTTCGACCATCATTCACACAGCACCGATGATGTGGACTGTGAACCGGATGAAAAGAAAACACCGGTCAATCCGTTTATCTATAATGAGAGTTTCCGAATCCCTGACGGAATGGTCTCCTACCAAGCTGAAAGCAGTATCCATGTTCCCGACGATGTGGATACCGGTGATTATCATTTCATGATACGCCTGACCGACAAATCGGGTTGGCAACAACTGAAAGCCGTAGGGATAAAAGTAAGAGACCGGAACTAATGTCGACGAAAAAAAAAGCGGATTTATCTCCTGTTTTTATTGTTGCAGGGATTTATAAAACCGCAACTCACCGACTAACCGTTCTATCTCCGATTGCAACGATCGCACCCTGTCCAACATATGGCGAAGTGCATCAATCCCTGCCACATTGATATCCATCTCGTAATGCCACCGGATGAATTGTTCCAGGTCGGAAAGGTCGTCGTATTCTATAAACCGGTCGTCGTCCTGATCGATCACATGGATTAATCCCACATCCCGCAGCGACTCAATGAATGATTCTTCTACCTCGTAAATCCTCAGGCATTCGCTGTATAGTAATCTGTTTCCACTCATTGTTTCCTGATTTTTGATAATTGGGTAAATAGTTCTTTCTCCTTATCCGAAAGATGTTCAGGCAGATGCACCTTCAACGTCACGTATAAATCGCCAAACCGTCCCTCTTTCTTATACAGGGGAAACCCTTTGCCTTTCAACCGTAGTTTGGCATTAGGCTGGGTACCGGGTTTAATGGTCATTTTCACCTGCCCGTCGAGCGTATCGATCATTGTTTCGCCCCCAAGCACAGCGGTGTAAAGGTCGATCACAGCATCGGTATACAAATCATCCCCCAGGCGTTTAAAAGCAGGGTCATCCTCAATAATAAAAGTGATATAGAGGTCACCGTTCGGGCCACCGTTCACCCCGGGTTGACCGTATCCGGTCAGCTTGATCTTCTGTCCGTCAGCCACTCCTGCAGGAATGGTAATACGTACATTCTTTCCATTAATCGACAATGCCTGCTGATGCGTTTGCATGGCCTGACGAAGTGTCAGGCGCAATTCCGCCTGATAATCCGCACCTTTGAATTTATTACGGGTGCCGGCACCGCTTTGCCTCCGGCTAAACCCGCTGCCGAACATAGAGTGGAAAAAGTCTGAGAAGTCATCATCCGAAAAATCACCTTCTGTATAGAAAGTCTGTCCACCCTGGCCGCTCCACTGTTGTTGCCTGCTACTTTGCTGCCGATATTGCTGCTGTGCTTTTTCATACTCTTCGCCGTGCTTCCAGTTCTCACCGTACTTATCATATTTGGCGCGTTTCTCCGGATCACTCAGCACTTCATTGGCTTCATTGAGCTCCTGGAACTTCTTCTGTGCCTCCTTGTCGTTCGGGTTCAGGTCGGGATGTAACTTACGCGCCAGCTTGCGGTAAGCTTTCTTGATATCCTCAGCCGATGCATTCCTATCGACTCCCAGCATTTTGTAATAATCAATGTATGGCATTTTTTTCGTGTATTGAAAAACAGCCCTACCCCTAAATCACGGTTTCCCGTGACCGGCATAAAGCTGTTTTTAACTATGCTAAACTAAAATAGGAACAAGTCAGCGAGCCTTCTTGATCGCTTCCTCAATAGCTTTACTGAATACCGGCAGATCGCCTGGTACTCTTGATGTGATCAGGTTACCATCTATTACCAGTGCTTCGTCCACGTAATTCGCACCGACTTCCTCCAATTCACCGCGGATAGATCCCACAGCCGTGGTAGTTACATCCTTAAGCACTCCTGCCCTAGCCAATACTTGCGGGCCGTGACAGATAGCCGCCACCGGCTTCCCTGAATTGAAAAAGTTCTTGGCGAACTCCACTACCGTCGGGTCTTCTCTCAATGCAGCAGGGGCTCTTCCTCCAGGTAGTACCAGCGCGTCAAATTCATCGACGCTCACCTCTCCTACTTTCTTTTGTACAACTATTTCAAAATCGCTGTTATAGGCTTTCACCCGTCCCGTTTCAGGACCTATCACCGTAATATCCATATCTTTATTTTCCAGATAACCGATCGGCATATAAGCCTCGGCATCCTGGAATCCCTCAGTAAGCAATACTGCTACATGGGGGCGATTCACTGCTTGCACATCCGGTACAATCACTTCCGATCGTCTCTCTTCACTGCTACCGCTACCGGTACATCCGGCAGCAAACAATACAATACTCAACATACAAAACGCGTTTAAAATGATTCTCTTCATAATGATCAATATTATGGGTTTGAAATTAAAATTGTCAAATCCATTTATCTTTACATCTACAATCAAACAAATCCAACTACAAGATTAACAACTGTTTTTCTGATATTGTTCACTCTTTTTGAAAGATAGAAGAGATGATCCGGTTTTCCTTCGCTTGGCATATTTTTATATCTTTGTTCTTTATTCTTTACTCTAACTAATGAAATCTGAATTTGAAAAAATGCGCAGTGGAGAGTTGGCCGACTTCTCTGATCCTGAAATACAGGAGAGTTTCAGGCACTCGAGGAAATTGTGCATCAAGCTGCAAACGATGACGATCTTCGATGACGATTACCGGGAAGTGATCAGTCAACTTATACCGGATCTTCCCGCCTCAAGTACGGTCTGTCCGCCTATCCAATGCGATCACGGAAGTTCCTTCATTATAGCGGAAAATGTTTTTATTAACTATAATGCTATGTGTATCGGCGAAGGATATGTTCGTATAGGCAAACATACTTTTATCGGTCCCAATTGCCAGTTCTACACACCCAATCACCCGATGGATCATGTGGCGAGACGGGAAGAGAAAGAGTACGCCTATCCTATTACCATCGGTGAAGACTGCTGGCTGGGTGGCAATGTGACTCTTCTCCCCGGGATAACCATCGGTAACCGATGTATCGTAGCAGCCGGCAGCGTGGTTACCAAAAATGTGCCGGACGACTGTATGGTAGCCGGCAATCCCGCCACCATTAAGAAACGATTGAACCAGTAAAAAGTCATAACGCGTCCGGCTTCACTTTCTTATTCCGATTTCAAACTTTCCACGGGATTCACCTTTATTGTTCGCCACAACTGCCATAGAACAGTTAGAATGGTTATTACAGAAACCAGTAAAAGCGCAAGGAAGAAAGAGCCAATGGAAACATCCACCCGGTAAGCGAACTGTTGCAGCCAACGCTCCATAAGCCACCACGCCAGCGGCACACCAATGGCAAAACCGATGATAATCCAACCAAATATCGGTTTGAGCAGCAACCACAGTATCTGATACGTTTTTGCACCGTTGATCTTCCGTATACCAATTTCTTTAGTCCGCCGACGAACAGCATAGAATGAAATACCAAACAAACCGAAACAGGTAAGTAAAATACTAATCAATGAATACATTTGCAATAAATCTGACATCTCTGTTACTTTACTATTCCGACTTATAAATGTATTATAGACATCGGCATAGGTAAAAAATTCATCGGGATAAGTCTGTTCCCAGAGTTGCCGGATGTTTTTTATTGCTAATCCGTTATCATTTCCGTCTAACCGGATTTGCATAGCTGTAAGCCTATCCTCGAGGGACGAAATCCGCGTCATCTTTACCGCCATCGCTTTCTTTTCGAGTGAATTGAAATAGAAATCTTCTACTACTCCTGCAATCACAGACACTGAATCAAGCGAGTCCATATACCTCCCCAAAGGTTCGCCAATCAACTCTTCGACGGGTTTTTCTACCAGATTGGCAAAAGTCCGGTTCACGAATACCGCCGATCCATACCTTTCGGGTAATGTCTCCCACTCGCTTCCCACGAGCTGCTGAAGTTGCAGGATACGGAACAATCCTTCATCGCCCGACAGTCCGAATACGGTGGTCTGAAACTTCTCGCCGTTTTCCTTTCGCATATCGGCATGCATAATCCATACGTTCATCAGTCGCATATTTCCCAGTGAAATACCCGATACACCCGGCACAGATTGCACTTTTTGTTTAAATAGGCGTAGGTCGGTTTCAGTTGAGGTATTCCATATCTCTATCAGATTCCTGTAACGCTCTCCGGCTTGCTTCACCAAACCCATTTGCCGGTTAGCAGTGATCATTCCCATAATCAATGCCACGCCAATTACAAACTGTGCTGTCACCAGTACTCCTATCCAATGATTCTTCTTATTCACAAACAACTGACGCACATCACCTCCCGATAATCGATTGATCCTATTACTGATAAGCAAAGCAGGAATCACTGTAAGAAGAAGGATAAGCAAAACAAAAAACGGGAAGAACGACGAACTGTAAAAGAAGGAGGGACTAAAGTCTGCCGACACAATTATAATTGTCTATGTTTAATAAATGATTTAATTCGAGAAGATACAAAAGCGATAAAGATAGTTTGTTACATGATCCCGTTTGATGGAACAGTTTATATTATAGTCTTATTTTCAACATAGTATAATAAAAAAATTAAGAGATTATTCATTAAAAAAATTATACTATCATTAAGATCACAAATATATTGATTAAGTTTTTTTCGGACAAAATATGCCAATAAAATTAACTTAAATTAATTCTGAATCTAATTATAAAAACAACCCTTTTTGATACTATATTGGTTATGTTTTTAACTACCCATCGACCGAGCACCTTTGTAAGAACGACGGAATGATAGAGATCATTTCTTTTATTGTCAGATTATCAATATGGGCAAACCTGTTCTCAAAATCACGGGAGTCCTCCCGGTTAACCACATACAGCACTTTAGGTGTCTTAATGCTTTCCAGTTTTTTTAGGAGAAGATCCATTTCATCCAATTCTTTCCTAAAATATATCGCAGTAGTATTTTCATTATTCCCAAACAATTGAAAATAGTTAGTACGCTCTACCTCATCCAGCGTATTTTCTGCCAAAGCCAACAAATATCCGGCTTTCTGTGCCTGATTCACTTTCTCTTCATCCGAAACAGATGAAATATTATTATTCCCGACAAATGAGGTTTTATAATACTTCAAAGAATTACCCAATCCGGGGACTCTTTTCCCTTTTTTTATCACACCGTAAATAGTGTACTTGTTTTTTCTTACCTCTTCTTTTATCTCGTCGTACCGCGATTTATACTCTTCCGAAAAAAAATGGTCTCTGGCAGCACGGATTACACTATTATCCAATAGCAATTTGGTATTTAGCGCAACCTCATATAGTACCTCTTTCTGATTCTTACTCTGCAAATACCCCTGAATGATATTTTTAATCCTGGGGTAGGTCACTTCATCGGCAATATTATTCTCGTTATTGGTACACAATATCACCTGCCGCTGACCCCCATCGATATAATTCTGCTCCATTACGGCGTGTCCCGTAGTACCACTCCCCGCAAAAAAATCCAGAATAACGGCATCCTTATTGCAGGAACCGATCGAAAATATGAATTTCAGGAAATCGACGGGTTTTTTCCCGTTTCTAAACTCGACACCGCCTTCATATCCCACACTATTAAATGCTTCTTCAAAATCCATGTAATTAGGATAAGGCACTTCCTTTACTTCCTTTTTATTCAAAGGGATCCCCTGAAAGTAAGAACTATTTACCTTAGCTGCCGATTCCCGCGTGAGAAAATACCTGTAGCCATACATATCTCCTCCCATATCGGGTACTTTATATAAATAACCAAACAGATGATTCCTTTCTTCCAGGTATTTCATATGGAAACGTCCGGAGCTGTTTCCCTCTTTTAATGAACCCCGGATATTGATTTTCTGGAACTTATCGGCAGAAGGTGTGGATTTGGTTATTCTGTATTCTCCGGGTTTAAATACAGAGACTACTTTTGAACCCAGTGTGATTTGCTCCGGATTATCAATCAATTCTTCTATCGTATATATATATTTCTCAATGGAACTGTTATCCTGAAGTCTTTTTATAGACTTAAACTTCGGGGATTTCCGGTATAGTAACAGTTGTTCGGTGGTTTCATGATAATCTTTATCCCCCTTAAGTATCCTGTCTTCATGCCTTACCTTTACAGTAAAGGTGGTCATGTAATTCGACGCTTGAAAGATGTGATCACACAACAACTTCAATTGCGCATATTCGTCTTCGTTGATCGATATAAATATTACACCGTCAGGTTTTAGCAGATTATAAGCCAATTCCAGGCGCTTATTCATAAACGACAACCAATAGCTATGTCTTAATGGATGATCTTTGGGTACATCGGAACCATCAGGAAACTTATCGAGTATCCTTTTATCCCTGTATCTGAATTCATCTGATCCGGTATTATAAGGAGGGTCTATGTATATAATGTCTATTTTTTCCTTATGGGTATAGTTCAGGCAAGTCAACGCGTGGTAATTATCTCCTTCAATGAGAATATGGGTCGGTTTCTTATCTTTATTTCCAATAGATTTCTCTTTCACCTCCTCTATGACGGGCAATTGATTTTCAGATTCATCATCAAAGGTTTCAGGCACTTCCATCCAGACAAGTCCATATTTGACTGTCTTGGCCCGACTATTAGCTATGGCCAATTGTCGTTTCAATTTTCGTATTTCTGAAACAAGTTCCTGCTCCTTATTCATCTCACTCATATCCATATCCTTACAAAATCCTTACAAAGGAAATCTTTTTCCCTGTTTTTTCACACCTTTTCAAGTGAAATTTGTTATATATATATCAGCATTAAAACCCATGGTTATGAAACAGATATTTTATTTATTCGCAGCTTTGTCATTTATGGTTGCCTGTTCGGGCCCAAAAGGGATTGTAAAGATCGAACCGAACGGAAATGAAGTAGTGCAGGAAGATTCTGTCGAATACGAGTTGATTGTATTCGATACGGGATTCGAAACATGGTATGTGCTTCAGAATTCTCCGGCGAAATACCGTTCACAACAATATTATGAGAACTGGAACCACCAATATGTTTCGGCCTGGAATTATAATGCTACCCAGCCCCGAAGAAGATCATTCTTTCAGCCAATTTACGGGTATGAGCGGGGGGTGGATTATGGTTTTGAACTGAACCATAAATTGTTTTATTATTTTCAGTATGTAGAACATGTTTTGGGAATAGAGATTATGCCAAACGGTCCCAAAGGTTTAACTTTTTAAGGAAAGGGTGGAAGAAAATAGTTACTTTTGTTCAAAAATAGATCATTATGATAAGACGATATTTTTTTACAATAACTGTTTGTGCTGTTTCCTTTTGTGCCGTTCTGGCCCAATCCACACAAAAGCCTCCCTTGCATGGTAAACATTGGATGTCCATCACAGGAAAACCTTTAGCCGCCACAGCAGGATCGATGATTTTTCAGCAGGGAGGTAATGCGGTTGATGCGGCTTGTGCCATGCTGGCCGCCACCTGTACCATGTGGGATGTACTGAGTTGGGGAGGAGAAACCCAGGCACTGATTTATAATCCGATTAACGGTAAGGTTTTGGCAATAAATGCTCTGGGCGTGGCTCCCTCCGGTGCGACTGTTTCCTTTTTCAAGGATAAAGGATATGCTTTCCCTCCCGAATACGGCCCTTTGGCCGCCGTAACCCCGGGAACCCCGGGCGGATTATGTTATATGCTGGCGGAATACGGCACGTTGAGCCTGGAAGAAGTGTTGGCTCCGGCTATGGAGATGGCCAGGGGCTATCCGATAGATGCCCAAACGGCAAACAGTATAGAACGGAACAAGGAGCGCATTAAAGAATGGCCGTATAGTAAAGCCGTTTTTTTGCCCCATGCAGGTGGGCAAAGGGAAGCTCCGGCAGCCGGGGAGATCTTTGTACAGGAAGATCTTTTGCACACATTGGATAAGATGGTGGAAGCGGAACAGGAGGCCATCCGGCAGGGTAAGGACAGGAAAGAGGCGATCAAGGCGGCACAGGATCGTTTTTATAAAGGTGATATTGCCGAGGAATTCGTACGTGGAAGCCGGGAACAAGGCGGATTAATCACGCTTGAAGACCTGGCAGGATGGGAACCGATAGAAGAAGTTCCCCTACATACAACCTACAAAGACATAGAGGTCTATAAATTGCAGGAGTGGACACAGGGGCCCATGTTATTGCAGGCACTTAATATTTTGGAAAACTTCGATCTGCAGGAAATGGGATATAATTCGGCCCGGTATATCCATACGATTTATCAAAGCATGAATCTGGCCTTTGCCGATCGGGATTTTTACTATGGAGACCCTTATTTCTCTCCTGAATCGCCGATCCGGGGGTTACTCAGTAAAGAGTATGCCCGTGCACGATCGAAAGAGATTCGCCAAGATAAAAACGATAACCGGGTCATGCCGGGAAATCCTTACGCTTATGAAGGGAAAAACAATCCGTATGAAGCCTTACTGAAACAACGGAGTCATCTTACAGACACTACAATCATCGATCCGGAAGTAAAAGATTTTGTCCCCAGACATGATGCCGGCAGATACATTGTAGATGATGAACGGTTCTATCATGCGGAGATCTCGTCTGTCAACGGATATCAGGACAGACTTTACCAGGACAGACTTACCCGGGGAACGACCAGCATCGTGGCTGCCGATAAGGAAGGATGGGTGGTGTCGGTAACACCCAGCGGCGGATGGATACCCGCCTGTATAGCAGGACGGACGGGCATAGGTATGAGCCAGCGGATGCAAAGTTTTGTACTGGACTCTATACTGAATCCTTTTAATGTGGTAGAACCCGGTAAACGCCCCAGGGTAACCCTCACCCCTTCCCTGGCATTGAAAGATGGCAGGCCTTTCCTGGCTTTCGCGGTACAGGGAGGGGACACACAGGAACAAAACCTGCTCCAGTTTTTCTTAAATGTCGTCGAATTCGGCATGACTGTGCAACAAGCATCCGAGGCAGCGAACATTAATAGTAATCAACTGTGGCTTTCACTGGGCGGGATCCGATTCGAAGACCGTATGCCCAGACCCGGAAGCATACTGCTTCGCCAGGATACGAAGAAAGAGGTGATCTACGAATTAAAGAAAATGGGATATGAAATACAATTAGGGAATCGCACGAGCGGCCCCATTAATGCCATATTCTTAGACAATGAGCATGGATCCTTTTGGGGAGGGAGCAGTAATCATGGAGAGGACTACGGCATAGGATGGTAATGACTCTACGCTATGCCATTGAAAAAATGCCTACCGGGTTGAGGGCAAGGCGATGGAAAAGTAAACCAGTAGAACAAGCTCATTATGCAAATACCCGATAGCAATCAGATATACCCATTGAAAGATTACAACCGATTGGTTTTTTTAAAGAATATCATTAAATCGCCCAACATTATCGTAGGAGATTATTCGTATTATGATGACCATGAAGATGGGTTGAATTTTGAACAAAATGTCTTATATCATTTTGATTTTCTTGGAGACAAATTAATCATAGGGAAATTCTGCGCTATTGGCTCCAACGTCCAATTTATAATGAATGGAGCGAACCATAAAATGGATGGAATCTCGACATTTCCTTTCAATATTTTCGGTAGAAATTGGAGTGTAATTACACCCACACCGGAACAATTACCTTTCAAGGGGAATACCGTTATAGAAAATGACGTTTGGATTGGGTATAAAGCTACTATCATGCCTGGAGTCAACATCGGGAATGGTGCCATTATAGCTGCACATTCTGTCGTTACGAAAGATGTAGAGCCCTACTCAATTGTTGGAGGAAATCCTGCAAAGTTAATCCGTAAGCGGTTCACTGATGAACAAATAAAGAAATTGTTGGATATAGCATGGTGGAACTGGAATATTGAAAAAATTACTTCTGCACTTCCATTAATTGTTAACGGTGATATCCGTAAACTTGAAGAGTTTTATAAATCTTCAAAAGCATAATAAGGAAACGATAACCGTAAGTCTATCCTGCTTAGAGGAGCCCGTCAAATCGGAAAAACCCGGATCACGCAAGAGTTCGGAAAGAAATATTTCGACTATATGGTATAAAATAATGCAAATCATAACCCTTTACTACCAATCCACTTATCATCTTTTGTAATTTTTTAATTGTAATAATATTTATTACAATTAAAAATATACTTATATTTGCACCCGATATGAATAATACGAGATTTGCCACAGCAATACATATTTTGACCCTTCTGGCAAACGTTCCCGATGAATGGTTAAGTTCCGACTGGATTGCAGGAAGTATCAATATCAATCCTGTCATTGTCCGGAAGGAACTGGGTATATTACAAAATACAGGTCTTGTAATCAGCAGAAAGGGAAAAGAAGGCGGTTCGAAATTGAACAAGCCAAGCCATGAGATTTCATTGGCGGAGATTTACCTCTCTGTGAAGAACTCGGAAGTTTTGGGAAAAAAGAATGTAAGTCCCAACCCTAAATGTCCTATCGGTAAAGATATTAATAAGAACCTGGCGAAGTTGTTTGCAGAAACCGATCAATTGGTGACCGATTCTCTCAGGCATAAAACATTGAAAGATTTTGTAAAACAATTTCACTGATATTTTTTTAATATGATTATCCGCAGTTATTCCTAAAGAATTTAGCGGGAAAAAGTTATAAATAAGTTTCAAAAATGCTTGTGCAATTCACTGATATTCATTATATTTACATCGATAACGATATAAAGATTCAAGCTATGAATATCCTGGATTTTGCTATAAATTACCCCGATGAGGAATCCTGTCGGAAAAAATTCAAAGAACAAAGAGACCAAATGGGAGTAACCTGTCGGCATTGCAATTGTAAAGAACATTATTGGCTGGAAAACAAGCAGGCCTATGAATGCAAGCGTTGTCGCGCACGCCAAACCTTGCGTTCAGGCACCGTCATGCAGCACTCCAACCTGCCTTACCGTTACTGGTTCGTGGCCATGCACCTGCTCACGGCGACCAAGGGCTCCTTTTCCGCGGCGGAGCTGCAGCGCCAGCTGGGGCACAAGCGTTACCAGCCCATATGGGAAATGGTCAATAAACTGCGTGACGTGATGGGCAAACGCGATGATGAGTACACCCTTGAGGGAGCCATCGAGTTGGACGACGCCTTCTTTTCCACCGAAATATCCCTTCAAGAGAGGGACAAACCGTTGAAGCGCGGCCGCGGGAGCCAAAAAAAGACCAAAGTGCTGGTAATGGCTGAAAGCAAAACCGTTGAAAACCCCAAACCGGGTAAGAAACCCAAGAAGGTCAGATACCTGAAGATGAAAGTCATCAACGACTTGAAAGCCGGTACAATTACAAGGAATGTCAAAGAGCACGTTGAAAGCACGGCGGACCTGACCACCGATGACTCAACTTCTTACACTAAATTGAAAGAGCATGTCCATTCACATACGGCATCCGTTATTCCACACGAGGATCTTTCCAATGTGCTGCCCTGGGTCCATACCGCGATCAGCAATGCCAAACGACAGCTCTTGGGCGTGTATTACAAGATAAAACCGGAATACTTGCAATATTATCTCAACCAGTTCTGTTATAAATTCAACAGGCGTTACTTCGGGGAAAACCAGTTTGAAAGACTGTTGATAGCCGCTGTAACGTATGCTCCTGATTTCAAGTCAAGAATTTACAATAGGAACTATTGCGGATAATCATTTTTTTTAATTATAAATGTAACAGTTAATATTACAATTTGGATTTTATGAAAACAGGAATCACAGGAGCTACAGGCCAGTTAGGACGCCTGGTAGTAGAGAATTTGAAGAAAAAAGTGGCTGCGGAAAATCTGGTGGCATTGGTACGCACACCTGAAAAGGCATCGGATCTGGGTATTGAAACCCGTGCATTTGACTACGAAAAACCGGAAAGCTTAGCCGAAGCATTACATGGTATCGACCATTTGTTACTCATATCGAGCAATGAAATCGGAAAGCGCAGACAACAACACGAGAATGTAATAAAAGCCGCGCAACAGGCCGGGGTAAAATGGATTGTCTATACCAGCCTGTTACATGCCGACAGGTCGACTTTGAGCCTGGCGGGAGAGCACAAAGCGACAGAAGACGCATTAAAAGCATCCGGAATCGCCTATACCATTTTACGTAACGGATGGTACACCGAAAACTATACGGGCTCTGTTCCCGGAGCGGTGAAGGCCGGCGTTCTTGTCGGTAGTGCCGGTGAAGGAAAGATATCTTCGGCAACCCGTGAAGATTTCGCTGAGGCAGCAGCAGTCGTAGTGACGAGTGAAAACCAGCAAGGAAAAGTTTACGAATTAGCCGGAGATGACTATTTTACATTAACAGACCTGGCAGCAGAGATTTCCCGTCAGACCGGTAAAGAAATTCCTTATAAGAATCTTCCCGAAACAGAATATGCTGAAATGCTGAAAAGTTTCGGGCTACCGGAAGGAATGGCAAAGGCTATTGCAAGCTTTGATACCGGAGCATCTAAAAACGATCTGTTTGACGACAACAAGCAGCTCTCCAGATTGATCGGCCGTCCGACAACTCCTTTGATTCAATCAGTCAAAGACATATTAGGCCAATAAATAATTTGGTTATGGGCGAAAAGGTTTCTTTCCCGGAATTTTCGGGAACATCTTGCGGAAACGCACCAGATAGGTTTTAACATTACTACCGGCAATGATAAGCGTTACGGCCATAATAATCAATATAATCCCGGAGATGATGCGAAGGGTGAGAGTCTCACCAAATACTACAACCCCGAAAAATACCGCTGTTACAGGTTCAAGTGCGCCAAGTATAGCGGTTGGTGTGGAACCGATATACTGAATAGCGCTGGTGGTGCAAAGAAACGATATAGCTGTCGGGAAAACCGCCAGCGCTATAAGATTAAACCAGAGATACCATTTCTCCGGCATAATCAGGGTTGCCCCGAAATCAACACGTATCAGGAACAGAGAAAGTCCGAACAGCAAAATATAAAAAGTAATTTTGAGGGTAGCGACCTCTTTTAGTATGGGACGGTTCACTCCGACGATATAAATAGCGTATGATAAGGCCGAAGCCATCACCAGCAGGATCCCTGTCATGCTCAAAGTAGAGCCGTCCCCCCCACCCCCTTTAAAGAGCAATGCAATACCACCCAATGCCATCAAAATACACAGTATAGTCAGCAAGGTCATTTTCTCCTTGAAAAAGGCAACCATAATTAACGCTACCATAATGGGGTAAACAAACAACAGGGTCGATGCAATTCCGGCATCCATGAAATTATAACTCTGGAAGAGGGTAAGTGAGGAGAGAGCGACCAGAAGTCCCAAAGCAATTAGCGGTAGAATTTCCTTCTGTTGTATCTTGAAATCACGTCCACGTGCTTTGATCATAATCCCCAAAATAGGAATTGCAAACAGATAGCGGAAAAACAATACAGAATCCGGATCCATTCCTGTCTGATATAGAGGTAATGCGAATAGAGGATTCATTCCGTATGTGGCGGCAGCGATGGCCGCAAGTATATATCCTTTTGCTTTTCCGTTCATAATTTACATTTTCAATAAACGGATGCAAAAGTACAACATTTGGGGATAAAGAAATCCGGATTGAAGAAATAAAAGTATACTTAGTCGATTTCAAAACGTATCTTTGCACCCTGAAAAATAAAACAAGATTATGGTATTAGTCGATGGATTGGCCGTAGAGTTCGGGGGAGCGGCATTATTTTCGGACATCTCTTTTGTAATAAATCCCAAAGACCGCATTGCCCTGATGGGTAAAAACGGTGCGGGAAAATCCACATTGCTGAAAATTCTGGCAGGCGTGAGGCAACCGACCAGAGGGAGAGTTTCCACACCCAAAGATTTCACCATTGCGTATCTTCCGCAACACCTGATGACCGAAGATGAACGCACTGTTTTCGAGGAAACAGCACAGGCCTTTTCGCGTATCCATCAACTGGAAGAGGAAATTGCAAGCATCAACAACCAACTTACCGTACGCACCGATTATGAATCGGACGAATATATGCAACTCATCGAACGCGTTTCCGCATTGAGCGAAAAATTTTATGGTGTCGAAGAGATCAACTACGATGCAGCTGTGGAAAAAACGCTGCTTGGATTAGGATTTGTGCGAAGCGATTTCAACCGGATGACATCGGAATTCAGCGGCGGATGGCGTATGCGCATAGAACTGGCAAAAATCCTTTTGCAGGATCCTGACCTTATTTTGCTTGATGAGCCCACTAACCACCTCGATATCGATTCCGTTGAATGGTTCGAAGATTTCCTTATCAACAGTGCCAAAGCAGTGGTGGTTATTTCGCACGACCGTGCATTTGTAGATAATATCACCAACCGCACCATAGAAATTACCATGGGGCGTACTTACGACTACAAAGCAACCTACTCGCACTACCTTGAATTGCGGAAGGAACGCCGCGAACAGCAACAAAAGCAGTATGACGACCAACAGAAAATGATTGCCGAAACCAAAGAGTTTATCGAACGGTTTAAAGGTACCTATTCGAAAACATTACAGGTGCAGTCGCGTGTGAAAATGTTGGAGAAACTGGAGCTGGTGGAGGTCGATGAAGTGGATACATCGGCCCTGAAACTGCGATTTCCTCCGGCGCCGCGTTCGGGAAGCTACCCTGTTATTGCAGAGAATGTAAGTAAATCGTACGGTGAAAAATTGATTTTCAACGATGTGAATTTCACCATCGAACGGGGAGAAAAAGTGGCATTCGTCGGCCGCAACGGTGAAGGGAAATCCACACTCGTAAAATGTATCATGGAAGAAACCGGTTTCGAAGGGAATCTGCAATTAGGACATAACGTGAAGATCGGCTATTTCGCACAAAACCAGGCATCGCTTTTGGATGAGGAATTGACCGTTTTTCAGACCATCGATGATATTACCGTCGGCGATATCCGGACAAAAATCAGGGATATTCTGGGGGCATTCATGTTCGGACGGGAAGATATCGACAAGAAAGTGAAAGTTCTCTCGGGAGGCGAACGCACCCGCCTGGCGATGATAAAACTGCTGCTCGAACCGGTCAACCTGCTTATTCTCGATGAGCCGACCAACCACCTCGACCTGAAGACCAAAGATATCCTGAAACAGGCGCTGGTCGATTTCGATGGTACGTTGATTGTTGTATCGCACGACCGCGATTTCCTGAATGGTCTGGTGAAAAAAGTATACGAATTCGGCAACCGGAAAGTAGCCGAACATCTCGAAGATATCTACGGATTCCTGAAGAAAAAGAAGATGGAGAACCTCCGGGAAATAGAACGGAAATAGTTCGTTAAACAAGTGCAAAGTGCATTTATTTACTTTGCCGAAACCTGTTTTTTACGAAGCAGTGGGTTGTTTCTCGATTTATTAAAAATCATTCGTCCGCGATCAGTCCCTTTCCGCAATTTTCTACTTTCTTCTTCCGGTAGTTGAACCACCTGTTTGCATTCGTCGGAACAGCATCCGTCCATCTCTGCCGCACATTTTTCGCATTGGATAAATAACAGGTGACAGCCCTCGTTTTTACAGTTGGTATGTGTATCGCACGGCTCTCCACACTGGTGGCACCGGGCAATCACATCCTCCGTAATACGTTCGCCTAACCGTTCATCGAACACGAAATTCTTCCCTATAAATTTCACCGGAAGATTTTCTTCACGCGCTTTGCGAACGTATTCAATAATACCACCTTCCACATGGTACACGTTCTTAAATCCATTATGAAGCATATAGGCACTCGCCTTTTCACAACGGATACCGCCTGTGCAGTACATCACAATATTTTTATCCTTGTGCTCTTTCAGCATCTCCACCGCCATCGGCAACTGTTCGCGGAACGTGTCGGAAGGGACTTCAACCGCATTTTCAAAATGCCCCACTTCATATTCGTAATGGTTACGCATATCTACCACGACCGTGTCGGGATCCTGCGTGATCTCATTATACTCTTTGGCTTTGAGGTATTTTCCCGTCCTGGAAGGGTCGAATGCCGGATCGTCGATACCGTCGGCAACCACCTTGTTGCGCACTTTCATGCGTAACACCCAGAATGATTTGCCGTCGTCATCCACCGCGATATTCAAACGGATACCGTTCAACGCCGGATCGGCGCCATACAGGATATCACGAAAAGCATCCAGATTGCTTTCGGGGACGGAGATTTGTCCGTTAATCCCTTCATGTGCAATATAGACGCGGCCGAACACCTTTATGGCATCGAACTTTACATAAAGGTCATCCCTGAATTGACGCGGATCAGTAATATGAAAATATTTGTAGAATGAAATCGTAATACGAGGTTCAGTTTCCCGCAACATCCGCAACTTAAGTTCAGCGTTGGAAATACGATTATGAAGTACAGGCATGATAAATAAACTCTTTTTAAAAACTATTCCCACCGGACAGGTGCAGTCCAATCAGTCCAAAGTGTACCATGGATGAGAACAGCCGGAAATTCTGTGAAACGAGCATAAAAACCGTTCTTATACAAGAACATGACTAAAAGCGAGTTTCATATGACTAAAATGATAAACATATATGTGCCGGATTATCCCATTTACAGGATAACTATGCATTCGGCACGACAAAAATACAACAAGAATATCTATTATTTAGTTTATTCTGTAAAAGTTTATGATTTTCCATCGTATAAAAAGAGTAAAAAAACAGACCGTCTTTTTTATTTTGTATCTATGTAGAAAAATACCTGTTTCAGGCAACCATATCCGGAGTAGGTATTGTATCTTTGTGGTATGGATCAGACTGTTGACATGCAATATTGCCAGAGTTGCGGTATGCCGCTCCGGAAATATATATATCCATTGAAAAATAAAACCAGAATAGTATGTTAGAATTACCCGAAGTACTGACTCTCAGCAAACAGGCCAATAACATGCTGAGCGGCAAAACAATCACACAAGTGTTCAATGCCACCAAGCCGCATAAATTTACATTCTATAACGGCAACCCGAAGGAATACGGAAAACTGCTTGTCGGCAAAACCATACTTTCCTCCGAAGGGTATGGCATGTTTGTAGACTTCAGCCTTTCGGACAACGCCCTGATCAATATCGGCGACGGGGTTATTGCCCGTTATTACAATCCGGACGACAAGATACCTGCCAATTACCAGTTGTTGCTGACGTTCGATGACGGATCGTTCCTTGCGTTCTCAGTCGCCATGTACGGATTTATCAACGCCTATCCTGATCGAAATATCGATAATAAATATTACAAGTTAAGCAGGGAGAGTATTTCTCCGATAAGCAACGACTATGGTGAGGAAGAATTTGAAAAACTATTTGTCGAAGCGAAAAAAACATTGAGTGCCAAAGCCCTGCTGGCCACTGAACAACGTATTCCAGGTGTAGGCAACGGTGTGACGCAGGATATTTTGTTCAACGCGCGGATCAACCCAAAGCAGAAAATATCAATCCTGTCGGACAGGAAAAAGGAAGTTCTCTTCAAATCCCTGAAAGATACCCTGATAGATATGACCATTGAAGGTGGACGTGATACGCAGACAGACCTATACGGCAATAACGGAGGTTACCGGACAATCATGTCTGCCAAGACATGGAAAAATCCCTGTCCCCGCTGTGGCGGTACCATCGTAAAAGAAGCTTATTTAGGCGGTTCAGTTTATTACTGCCCCGAATGCCAAAGAATTGAAGAATAAATTATCTCTTCACAAAATCATTCCACCCCACTCTCCTCCTATTGTCTCCGGCATTACTTATACAAGGATGTTGGACAATTGGGTCTATTTTCCAATTTTCATAACAACACTTCTGCTAAAAAATATCTTCGGTCGCCGGCAAACGACAAATCCATTGTTTATCATTCTGATCACTATGCTTTTAAACACGTCTTTTGAGACGTGCATTTTCTGTTCAGAAATTAAAATTTCCGTATTTGGTTTCATTACTTCTTTCAGGGCCTGAATGATATGGTCTATGTGTTTCATTTCGTGGAAAGAGTAAAAGGCAAGGATAAAATCTACTTTCTCTGAAAATCCGAGGCTTTGTGGCTCGTTCTTAAGAATTTGGATTCGCTCTTTCAGTTCGCTGCCTTTCAACTTTTGTTTCAATATTTCAAGCATCCCTTCTTGCACATCAACCGCTATGACTTTTCCTTCTTCGCCAACTAATTTTGCAATTTCAAGTGTAAAAAAACCGGGGCCACAACCTAAGTCAAGGACTGTCATGCCTTGCCGAATATATTTCTTCAGTATTCTCCTCGGATTTTGCAGTAATCTGCGAAATCGGCTCTCCAACGCACTTGCGTTTTCTAACGGATGTAAATGTGTATTGTTTTGGTTATTCATTAGAAACCTTACTGTTTACTTATTACTGACAAAAGTAGTAGTTATTTGACAATCAGCAAAAATCAACTAATATGCAGGCATTAATAACAAAAAATAAAATTTCACACTGAGATATTTCAAAAATATCATCCGGGAAGTATATTACAATAAAATTGGCGGTATTGGACAACAATTATTATGTTGAATTGCATACCTTTGCCTTAAATAATAAAGAAGTATGCACAATACCATTGAAAATATATACACCAATAAAATAGAAAATTATGGAAAATAATTACATCACTCTTACAAAGGAAAACATTGACAAAGAGCATATTTGCTGTGCTCTTTCCGATAAAAAATGCAGGGAAGGCTATGAACTCAAAAAAGCATGGCTAAAGAAGGAGTTTGATAACGGATATGTTTTCAGGCGACTGGATGTACATGCAAAAGTCTTCATAGAGTACGTTTCCGCTGAAAAAGCATGGATTCCGGTCAGTGCACCCAACTATCTGATGATAAACTGTTTTTGGGTTTCGGGACAATATAAGGGAAAAGGCCATGCTAAAACACTACTTCAATCAGCCATTTCCGACGCAAGATCACAAGGTAAAAACGGGTTAGTCACCGTTGTCGGGACAAAGAAATTTCACTTTATGAGCGACACTAAATGGCTGTTGGGACAAGGGTTCGAGGAAGTGGAAAGATTACCAAATGGTTTTTCACTTCTGGTATTGAAGATAAATGCAACAGCACATAATCCCTGTTTTAAGGAATGTGTCAAAAGTGGAGAATGTCCGGAGAAAAATGGTTTGGTTGTTTATTATACCAACCGATGTCCTTTTACAGAATTTCATGTACATAATTCCTTAGTGGATGTCGCCGCAGAAAAAGGATTGCCTTTGAAAATAATAATCTTGAGTCTGCTCTGAAAACCCCATTTTTTCAAATTGCTGAAAAATGAAGTTTAACCGGACAAATGTGATTGTTTTTATTAATTGAAAGTATGTTTACAATAATATACATATTGAAACATAAATTAATTATATATTGTGGCAGTTTTTGCCAAAAAAGCGCTCTTTGACTTATTCGCGTCATATAATTCACTATCCTGACGAAGTTTATCCACAACGAGCGGGAGTATGCCCATAGTTTGTGCTTGGCAAGTGACCTGTAACGGCTCTTGTCATTCGGGTAATGGTATCCTAACTGGAAAATGCTTGCTTCGACATTGTTCCTGATATTTTTTTCATCTATCGGGATATCGTCCAATTTCTTCCTCAGAGCGGCAGCCCTGAGGTTATCCTCATCGAAGTAGCGGTATTTTCCTTCTTCAGTCTTGATCCTCCATTTCCTCTGTGTTTTGTCTTTGCGGAGTTTTACCCGTTGTGCCTGTATTGTTGTTCCTGTTTTGTTGTCGGTTACTATTAAATTGATTTCATTCTGTTCGTCCAAACGGATGTCATATCTCGGTGCGGGGCCTTGCATGCCTGTGAGTATCAGCTCGATGCCATTTTTATCGCTTTGGCAATACTCCTGATTATCAGCACTGTGGTAAGCCCCGTCGGCATATACTTTCTCTATTTTGTCGGATATTATTTCCTGTGTCCGATCCAGGGCTTGTTCAAGGAAGCCGTTGTCCGGAGCCGATGCCACCGTTACCTCGGTATCGGTTATCAGGTTCAATGCCGTATCTTTGTCATCTCCCGGTTGGTCGCATGTCTCGGTGACGTTCACCGAATACCCTTTGACCTTGTTGCCGTCTTTGTCACGGTAATGGCAGTCGGTGTCATGGGGTGACTGTATGGATTTGGCGCTGACTTTCTCCTTTTCCAGAGGAACGACAGTTTTGTCCCTGCCAACCGAGTATTGTTGTTCGAAAACCGCTTTAAGGGTCTGGTAATGACCATAGTCATGCTTCTTGAAGAGCCCTATAAAACGGTACATCAGTTTGCCCAGTTCAACGAACCTGGCATCAACCTCGGCCTTTGTACTGCGGTACACCACCTTGTTGCCCGTTTCACCCTGTATGCTTTCGATAAGGGAAAACATCTCTTTGGACAGGCTCTTATTGAAGATATGTTCCTCCCTTTCATTGATAAACAGACGCAGGGTTTCATGAATCAACTCGTAACGGGAGTACCAGGCGATATTGCTGCCGACCAGTTTACTGTCCATGCGCACCTGCTTGCCGCTCACCTCAAACTCCAATAGCTGGTCACGGGTGATTTGCCCCTGGCACTTTTTGAACAGGTCTTCGCCGTGTTCCCTTGCATAGTCAACCAGATGGCGACGGAAAAGGTAGTAAGTGGATGAAACAGGCTCAGCGTCCTCTAACGACATCAGACCCAGAGCACTGCGAACAAGTAAATTGTATGCGCAGTTCTCAAACAATTGTGCGTCGCTCCATCCCTGGCCTTCCTTGAGGATCATCATACCGACCAAAATACGGATAGAGGCATTAGGAGCCCCCGTTCCATTAGAATAAAGTGGTCTGAAAATAGACTCATCCACACGCATTACAACATGGTTTCGGAACCGGTTATGCCAGGAGTCATTTTTTAGGTATTCTTTCTTCTTAGAGTCTCTGAAGTACTCCGTCGGTGATGAAAAAATGCCCAATTGAGGGTTTTCGTCCGATTTTTTGAACATATTATACAGTTTTAAGCCCTACTAAGGTAGTGAATAATAGCTATATACGCAAATATTTCAAAGAACTTTTCAGGTGAAATTTACCTGATTTATAAAATTTATTGTACAAAAAATTTTAAACTAAATTATCACTCCGACTTTTCGGAGCGGACTCAAAATTAGAAACATTAGAACAAGCACAAACATCCCCTACTCCTGGGGTGTGATGGATATTAAAGACGGTGAAGCGACATTCAGCAATAATACGTTCACCTTCTGGTATGATTACATGCAGGGGACTATCCGCTATCGCATGAAGGGGACATTCAGAAAATAGGGATTCTTTTGAAGAAGAACCCGATCCCATAGATTCTGAATATCACTGAATATGGACGAATTTTCACTGTCAAATTCCTGAAATTCATCAATAATAAGGATGGAATAATCTTTCATTGCAGGTATTTTTACCTGAAAAAAGCAAAAAAAGAGCGCTGACAACCAATATATAAAATTTATTGTCAGCGCTTTAACCATTTGTTGATAATGGACGGAATATGAACCACAAGGCCAATCACCGTCCGACCAATATGTTAGCAAAGCCTGAAAATCCACGCCCACGAATTGTCCCCGTGATTTTTTCGATGATTTTCAACCTTCTGCAATTTTGTCAATGAACTACCTCACAAAGGTAAGGAATATTTGTGAAGATGCAATTATAAAAAAATTCCTGTCCGAAAAAAAGTAATAATTTCGGACAAAAACCAAACAGTTTAGAATATGTAAAAGTTCACAGTCTTGATTTACTGAACCGTGTAAATATCTCAATCATTGCTCTCCGGGGCTTGTATCTCGATTGATAATCATCGATCATCTGTCTTACAACCTTTTCACCTCCATCTATTTTGAGCATCGACTCGAAATGCTTGACACTGTTTTCATATACATCCCGACCGGTATTTCTCATGTATTCATCAACCGCTTGCTTGAAAAGGGCTACTGTTTCTTCCGGAAACTCATCGGCTATATGCTTGTAATATTGTTCTAAAATATTACAGCGGAGATGTTTCGTCAGGTATGCCAATAAACGTGCAGTCTGTTTCTCTTCCACAAAAATATCAGCAATACTTGAGATAAACCAATTGTTCCCTTTCTGGTAATGCTTTATCAACTTCTCATTTTCCGTAGCCCATTCGTCTTCTGAAAAAGTTGATTTATAGAGCCGGTAATATGTAAGGTGAAAAGCCCTATCAATAAACTTACGGGATATTCTCCGTATCTCTTTTGTATTGCTTTCTTTCCGGGCTATTTCCAACAGGTATTCATCCCAGCAAGAATGATATCCATTAAAACTGTTGTTCGTATCTTTACTTTGGATATACTCATTGATCAATCTTTTCGCCTCCTTGTATTTATTATCTGCGATCATCTCTTTGACAATAATTTGACGAAAGTCTTCGATCTGTAGATTTTCTTCAAGTATTCTCCGTGCGATCTGAGCGTCTCCTCGCTGCTTATAAAAGTCGATTTTCCGCTCCAGGATTTGTTTGGCTTCATAAGAGCTTTTATCCGAAAGATTGCTGAACAACCTATCTTGCATCGAAATATAGGCTTCAGGATCGGTATCTTGCGTCAGATTCATTAGCAGATCGTTAAACAGATTCCGGGTAACCTTGTCATATTTGTTCTTTCCTACCTCTTTTTTGCAATATGCCAAAAGTTCTTCCGCTGTTAAACAACCAGCTTCGTATGCTTTTTCAAGAATATCGAATGGCCCATACAAATACTCTTCACTGATATATCCATCCGGATCAACATCAATTCTCCTCGTCCATTCAGCATACTCTTCAAGACAGGCTTTGGCTATCAGGATTGCTTCCTTCCAATTATCCTGTTCAATATACTCTCTTGCCTTATTTAGCCATTGATCCAAAACGTCGATTTCAAAGCTGTCGTAATGATAATCGTATATATCATCCATATCAAAATCGATATCCTCCAAGGCACAACGTATGATTTCCGAATAATCAATATTTCCGTGCTGTTTTTGTTGAGGAGTTAATTCCAGCAAAACAGCCTGTTGGAATGAGCTATTGTGCGATCCGAAACGAATAACAAACTCCTGCAAATCATGCAAGGATATTCCCCTCACCACACTCTCAAACACAGGCTTTTCAGGTTTTACCTTGTTCCGGTGAATACGCTCATTGATAGATGCCTGCACTATCGGGATATGTTTGCAAGGATAATAGTCACTGGGGCAGGAGCATGAAAAATTCCGGGTATTTTTGCCGTCGGTTTCTATTTTTATGGTGTAGGTTCCATAGTTTCCCCGATACCTGGCCTTCCAAAAGTTTGGACTCGTTTCCTGTAATTCGATTATCTTGTTCATAAAGCGATAGTATATTGCTTACCGGGCAGGTTTAATAATAAATAGCGCATCGAAAAGAGGAGTTTTATGAATCAATTTGGCATGATTTGGACTGTATCTATTCCTTTCATCTATGGTAACAAGTCCAAGATGATAAAACAACACGTCGAATATCCTATATGAATAGCAATATGTAGCCACTTCCTCTTGTGAGCTATATCCCTCTGTAACTTCGCCAAGCAATAAGGGGAATGCTTTAAAATATTTATCGGAATAGAATGTATCTTTTTGGTCTTTCTTCCCGTATTTATGCAATAGCACAAGATTAAAACCGAGACCTACATATCCGATATTTTCAGACGAATAGAAATCGAAATAGGCGGGATTATATTTTGTAAACATCACGATTAATAAGCCCGACAACAACTTGCGGTTATCCTTCATGAATTCCTTTCCTTTCTTTGTCAAAGAAAGAGTATTGTTACGTTTCTTTACTGCCCCCATCAATTCTACAGCTATTCTTGCCATTTGGACAGAGACAGAATCTTTCTCCGTACGCAATTTAACGATACCACTCTGGATATGAGGTTCAGGGGCTCCCGCGGAATACACTTCCTTCACGATACGTGGTGGAAGGTTCCCCGTTTGGGTTAACTTAAGATTTTCTTCCTTTTCGATAATTTCCAGTAATTCTTTTATCTGCCGGAATAACGGCACGGAATTACAATCTTCATCGACAAAATTTGCCAATTGAACAGGGCAGTTCTCTCCAAACAGATTATGCATGATCTGTTGCATTTGAGTAGGAGAATAACCATCGAAATGTGCTATCGGGCGACTATTTTCAATTTGCATCCATTCGGCAAGAAATCCGTTGAGTTGTTCGATAGTTGGAGTGCCGATACCTGTTTCCCGTATCCGTTTTTCAACGTATTTTTGTAGTTCCTCTTTCTTATTCATAAAATTCACTTTTTCAATAACTCTAAAAAGATGATGCCCCGTTTGGTTATACGAAGTTTTTGTTTCGGATGATTTTTATTTCCCGGAATAGTATTCTCTATGAGTTTATCTTTTGTCAACTTAGCTAATATCTTATATAATTGGCCTGAAACTTGTTTCTGACCAAGAGCTTCCGAAATTTCTTTTCGAGAAAGAGGCGCATCTACTATTTTGAATAGTACTTCAGAATATAATGTAGGGTTATATAACTCCTGCTGCAACTCCTGCTGTAACTCCTGCTGTAACTCCTGCTGCAACTCCCCCTGCAACTCTTGCCCTAATTCTTGCTGCTCTTGCTCTGAAATATAATTCAGTTTCACAAACTGCACCTGAAAAGATAATCCCGTTTCTTTCCAGCGAAATTCGATTTGAGGATATTCTTTCAATTCATCGGCTATAAGCTTCAATCCATTCCCCCATTGATCAATAATTCCCATTCGTTTGAAAACAGGTGCGATAACTTTGTTGCGGGCATCACTCTGCCTACTCTCCATGGCAGCATAATCAATCGAAGGAGGTAAAAGCCCCGGACTTGTTATTTCGACCATATCGTCATAAATAGCCACTTTAATATCTTTTCCGGAAAGGGATAGATCCCTATGAACCACGGCATTCCGGATGGTTTCTCTTATCGCTTTTACCGGATATTCCCAACGGGAAACGGTATAAATCCCCTCCACAACAGCACCTTTGTTTATATGGCGCAACACAAAATTATAGGCTTCCTCCGCTTGTGTAGCGATATTGGTCAAAATGCTTTTCTGATCAATAAATTCTTCCGAAGTAACTCCTTTGAATCTTGCACATTCCACCTTGACAAAAGGAAACAGTGAACGACGAAGCTCATCATCAGAGAATAAGACCAAAGCATTCGTCGGGTATTCCGTTCCATTCACCTTTTTGACAAGTTCCAACTTACGAAGGGCTTGCGTGTCCAGAGCCTCTCCGGTTTTATCCTGATATTCCTGCTTGAAATTCTCAATGTTTAACTCTCTTGCAGGCTTATCCATTACCAGTTCACTATCGAATGATATGTTTCGTTTCCTGCGCTCCAATTCCGCTATGATTTCCTCATCTGCCAATCGATTAGATGAACCAACCCGAATATAAGTTCCTTTCAGCTTTCCCTTGTCTTTCCGATAATAAGGCAACGCACTACCACGATACACCGTTACCCGTATAATATGCTTGTCATCTTCTGTCAGAAAAGTGATATCCGGTAAAATTGCCGGATAACACCGATCAAATATAATATTGCTGATCTGCTCCTCAATTTTCACAAGCTCTTCCTCCGGAAGTCCGACAATTTCTCTCGGATCATTCCGAACACCAATATACAGTTCACCTCCGGCATCATTTGCAAAGGCAATGATGGTATTTGCCAAATCAGCATTCTCAGGAAGAGTTTCTTTGAACTCTAACCGCCTGCCTTCGGGCTGTTTTATGATTTCTTTGATTGACATCGTATTAAGTCTCATGCTAAGTATTTATTTCACGTGCTTTTTAAATCCAATTATCTGAATTGATTAATGGTATTGTCTTGCATACAATGGTTATCAAATTGAGGCAAAAATAGTAAAATTTCTTTGGCTTTGAAATATTTCTTCATATTCAGAAAAACAAGACCAGAGTAATACAAACAGGAATATGCAACATAACAAAAGACAAAACGCTTGATAATCTATCGATTATCAAGCGTTTAGCGGTATGGACGGGACTAATACCAAAATCCTCATAAAATATCATAAAATGTCAAATTGCAGTATATCAATACTTTATTCTGAATATTTTTTCATAAAATATCTTCAAATATCCTTTGATATATCAAAAACTGGGTGTAATTTTGGGTGTAAATTTTCAAGCACCCAGATTTATGAATATTAAGAGAAATGTGATTTTTGCATTAGAGAGCAGAAAGAAGAATGGAAAGCCAATTGTGGACAATGTACCCATTAGAATGCGTGTGATTTATAACAATAAGCGAGTGGAATTCACTACCGGTTATCGAATTGATGTGTCCAAGTGGGACTCGGATAAGCAACGAGTGAGGAATGGTTGTACCAACAGGTTAAAACAATCATCTTCGGAAATAAATAGTGACCTATCTGACTACTTTTCTGAAATTCAGAAAATATTTAAGGAATTTGAGTTAAGAGAAGAAATTCCATCTCCGACTCAACTTCGTGAAGCATTTAATCTTGCAATCAAGAAAACAGAATCGGAGGAAAATTTCAATCAAGAAGAACAATTATTATCCTTTTGGAAAATATTCAATGAATTTGTTTCTGAAAACAGCAAAAGGAACAATTGGGCAAATGGAACTCTGCAAAAATTCAATGCCTTAAAAAAGCACATTGAAAGATGGAAATCTAATCCAACAATGGATGATTTTACGGAAAAAGGACTTAGCGATTTTGCTGATACTTTGCTCAAGCAAGATTTGAAAAACTCCACTATAGACAAGCAAATTGGACTTTTAAAATGGGTGCTTCGCTGGTCTGCATCTAAGAATTTGACATCGGATAATGCTTTTATTAACTTCAAACCCAAATTAAAAACCGCACGGAAAACAGTCGTATTTTTGGATGCTCAAGAGTTAAAACAACTAACAGATTTTGAGATACCTGAAGATAAAAAATACTTAGAAAAGGTTCGTGATATTTTTCTATTTTGTTGCTACACGAGTTTACGTTATTCAGATGTTTGCAATTTATGCCATTCAAACATAAAAGACTCTTACATAGAAATAGTTACGGTAAAAACCAATGACAGAATTGTCATTGAATTTAACGATAAAAGCAAAGCCATATACTATAAATATAAAGATTTTCACTTTGAGGGCAAAAAGGTATTTCCCGTAATATCCAACCAAAAAATGAACGATTATTTGAAAGATTTGGCAGAACTGGCTGGGCTTAATAATCCGGTACATCAAACGTATTACAAAGGAAGTGAACGTATTGAAACAATTCTGCCTAAATATGCTGTTATAAGTACTCATGACGCCCGTCGTACTTTCATTTGCAACGCCCTTTCACTCGGCATTCCGGCTAACGTGGTGATGAAATGGACGGGACACAGCGATTATAAAGCAATGAAGCCCTACATTGATATTGCGGATGATATTAAAGCGAGTGCCATGAGTAAATTTAATCAGTTATAAGGACGGATTGAGAGTTTTTCTGTGCATTTAATTGTGGTTACATAAACCCTCATCATTACATCTATACATGAAAAATACCATAAAATATAAAAATACTGCATGTATGTCTGTAATATTTGCTACATTTGCAGAGAACTAAATTTATAAAGCAATTAATATGTCTAAATTTCCAACCGTACTCTACCGCAGAGATATTTATATTGAACGCATAAAGCCATTTATGCAGACGCCCATCGTAAAAGTAATGATTGGGCATCGAAGGGTAGGCAAGAGTTATATTCTTTATCAACTTATTGAGGAGATAAGGAAAAAAGAGCAAGATGCTAACATCATTTATATCAACAAGGAAGATATTGCCTATGTGGATATTGTGTCGGCAAAAGATCTGCACGATTATATCGCACCGCGATTGACTGATAAAAAGAAAAACTACATTTTTATTGATGAAATTCAAGAAATAGAGGACTTCAAAGTAGCCGTCAGATCCTTGGCACTTGATGATAACAATGATATCTACATAACAGGAAGCAACTCACAGATGTTCTCAAGCGATTTAGCTAATGAGCTTGGTGGCAGATATGTAGAGTTTAAAATATACAGTCTTTCCTATACAGAGTTTTTGAACTTTCACGAACTTCTTAATGACGATGAGTCGCTTGAAAAATACATTCATTTTGGAGGATTGCCTTACTTAATCCACTTGCCAATGCGTGAAGAGGTGGTAATGGAATACATTCGCTCGGTTTATTCAACCATTGTTCTTCGTGATGTTGTTGCTCGCAATAATATCCGCAATACAGCCTTTTTAGAACAATTAATCCGTTTCTTGGCAGATAATATCGGAAGTCTCTTTTCTTCAAAAAGCATTAGTGATTTTTTGAAAAGTCAAAATATACGAATGTCGCCAACGTTGGTGTCCGAATATGCAGACTCTCTGGCTTCGGCATTTGTGGTTCATCGCTTAGGACGTTATGATATTGTTGGGAAACGTTTATTTGAACGTGGCGAAAAGTACTTTTTCGAAAATATGGGAATCCGCAATGTGGTGGCGGGCTACAAACCGCAAGATAGAGCAAAACGATTGGAAAATATCGTATGCAATCATCTTTTATATTGTGGCTATGAGGTGACTGTGGGTACACTTTCAACCGAGGAAATAGATTTTGTCTGCACACGAGCCGGTGAAACTCTATATGTACAAGTGGCAGTTGAATTGTCTAAACCCGAAACTATCGCCAGAGAATTTGGCAATTTGTTGAAGATAAAAGACAATTATCCCAAAATAGTAGTATCCGGCGAACGTTCATTCGAAAATACTTACGAAGGAATAGAACACATTTACATTCGAGATTTTTTGACTTCTTCTGTTACTCCTAAAATTGTGTAAACAAAGAAAACATTACTCGACGCCCTGGCATAGATGATTATAAAACTCCTACCAATGAGGAAATTAAACATATTTCCGCCTGAATTTGCAAGTTTTTTTGATGAATGATTTTGATAAAACAGTAAATGATTATTTTAATTTGCGCAAGAGGTTCTTGCGTGAATTAAAAATTACTCAAATACCAATAAAACAATGCTCAATATTGCCGACATCCTTCCCCGATACACCCAACTCAATACAATTGTAGCAGAAGTTTCACGCAGACAATCGATTGAGTTTATTCAACAGCAGTTAGTTGTGGATTTCTATACTCAATTCAATAATATCCAAGCATTTGAAGCGATGCTGATTAGTTTGACGATGCAAGCCGAATCGGAACGTTACAAAACTTTGACAGAAAGCCTTTCGACTGAAATACAGAATAATATCCGGCTTATTTCATCAAATAATAACGTGCTTGAAAACTTGAATATAGAAGAAACTTGCGATAAATTTGCCAATCAATACGATACCCAAATCAGCGACCAACTGCACATAACTCAACAACATTGGAAAGAGTTGAGCGAGGTAAACAATTCATTAGATGCCATTGGTTTTCGTCAACACACCGAACAAGAAGAAATACGCCTTTGGGAAAGGCACGAAACATTGAGCGAGAAATACAATTCTGAAAAAACGATACTGGATGAATGGTATGAAAAACAAAACATTGCAAGAAAAACGGCTGAGAAATATCGAGAAAATTATTTTCCTAAACTTCTATCGCTGAGCAATAAACTAATACACTATATTAGCCCTCAAAAAAACCGAGCAGTAAAAAATAAAAGTTATTTTTACAACTGCTATGGAAAAGAGGGAATTTTACATCGAAAATCAAGGCTGAAATAGTTTTATCCTTGTTGCGTGGAGAGGATCCGGAGCTGCTTAGCCGTGAATACGGAGTTACTCTGGCTGATATCAACCTTTGGCGGGATCAATTTATCGAGAGTGGTACCGACGGGTTCAAGCGTAAACCCGACGATTCGAGGCTGGGTGCTGCCGAGCGTAAGATCGGGCAACTGCAGATGGAGCTCGAACTCACAAAAAAAAAGAACGAATTGGCAGCAAAACTAAAAAGGAAATAATCTCCATGCTGATAGAGGAACATTATCCATTAACCGGGAAACCATATCCGAAGCGTTTGATATTCAAGGTAGTCGGCTACAGCAGCAGCACCTGGTATGAAAACCCTACTCCCAAAACAGGGAAACGGGGCAGAAAACCCAAGCATAGCGATGAAGAGGTTTTACAGGAGATTAAGGAAGAAATTAAGAAGAGTACATTCAACGCTGAAGGTTATCTGAAAGTGAAAAACCGCATGGGTAAAAGGAAGATAAACGCTCTGGTAGCCGGCAAGGCACGTGTGAACCGCATCATGCGGGAAAACAACCTGCTGAGCCCCTACAGAAGGCCCGGGGAGACGAATAAGCGCGAACATGATGGTACTATAATCACGGATGCACCCAATGTCATGTGGGCCACTGATGGGAAGAAGTTCTGGATTGATGGGTCAGGTTGGCATTGGTTCTTTGGTGTGATCGATCACTTTAACGATGAGATTATCTCATGGCATATTGCAAGGAAAGGCAACCGTTTTGCCGCCATGGAGCCTGTTAGGGCCGCTGTACGGAAGACTTTCGGTTCGGTAGGTAAGGATGTGTGTAAAGGAATGAAGTTGCAATTAAGAAGCGACCATGGCTCGCAGTATGACTCTGCTGATTTTATGAATGAAATGAAATTCCTGGGATTGGAGATGTCCAAAGCGTTTGTACGGTCACCGCAATGCAACGGGATAATAGAGCGGTTTCACCGCACCCTGGAAGAACAGGTGTTGCAAACAGAAACATTTTCTTCTTTTGAGGAAGCTTATAACAGTATTAATCAATTTATTAATGATTACAACACGGATTGGATACTTCATAGACTGGAATACTGTTCACCTGTAGAATACAGGGAAAAGTACGCTGAAAACCAGCGAAAAGAAAATGATGACATACCATCGGGCAATAAGGATCCTGAGGTTCAGCTTGTCCTCATTTCAAGTGGCTCAATGCCACGAAGAAATGAAATAGCTCTTCAGGCAATGGTAAAAGGGGCAATTACTTACAGTAACACCCCTTCTATAAATCCTTCGGTATAATATATCACCATCGGATCAGCTTGTCCGATACAAAAGTAATAAAAAAGATTAAATACAATTAATGTGCTCGGTTATTACGGGCTGAATTGGAATAATATGGGAGCATGTATATATTGCGGAAAAAGCGCAGGAATATTCCGAGGTGTGCATAAAAAGTGCGAAGAGGATCACGCAAGAAAAGAGGATGAGCGGAAAAGGAAAGAAGAGATAGTGCTTAGGACTTTTCAAAATTCGATATACGAATTAATTATTTCTGGTTTTGATAAATCGGATGTGATGCGTAAAATTGAAAACGTTGAACCAGATATGGGATTTATCCCTGTTTATAAAGCGATGAAGAATTCCTTTGATAGAAGCGGTGGATACATTATTAGATGATGGCGTATTAAGTGATAAGGAAAAGAGTAATTTAGATAGATTCGTTTCATTTTATTCTGATCAGTTCAAGAAGCTAAAAGCTAAGCATGGATGGGATGTTGTTAGCGAAATTGACAATATACAGGATGGAGAACAGTATCAAAGGTTTATCAAAGGAGCCATCCTTTCAGATATCATAAATGGTCGACCGTTAGAAAAAAGATTTACTATTAATGAATCGCCTATTATTTTCCCAAAAGGCGAATCTCCGTTGTGGCTATTCAATAATGTAGGATATTTCACATACAAGACTAAAACTGAATATAGAGGGAGTTCAGACGGCATTAGCATTAGGATCGCAAAAGGATTGTATTACAGGACTGGAAGCTTTAAAGGGAATCCAATCAGGACAGAGGTGTTAGAGAAAAAGAAAGATGGATCCTTAATATTGACAACAAAGAACATTTATTTTTATTGTGGAGGATCGCTCGAGAAAACACCTCTATCCAAGATAATACTTGCCCAGACTTTTGCCGATGGAATTTTAATTCAAAAAGATGGAATGAGAGAAAAGCCTAAAATCTTCAAGCATGTTGATTCATGGTTTATTTCCAATGTTATATCGAATCATGAAAATATACCATAATTACTTCATTTATTGATCCCTTTTTATTATTTTTGTAAACCAAACGTACGGATATGAAAAAGATTCTGTTTCTATTGCTCATCATACTTGTCTCCTGTGAAAAATCGGAAGTAGTCACTGAAAATGATTTTAGCCTATCCGGCACCACGTGGACAATGTATAAGGAGGAGGTTAAAGAGGAGAGGGTGGGAATTGACGGAACAATCAGAAAGAGATCCACGTATTGGCACTGTAATAAAACAGCGAACGGTGAATCTTGCACGCTTGTCACTCTTCAAAACCAATGGGATAATTACCGGGATGATGACGTGGTTCATGATATAACTTCATTAGTGTCCACTAAAAAATCATAATAGTTCTTTGAAATTGTTGATATTCAATTTATTGTATCCGATTTTCGAGTCAACGGATTTGAATTTATCTTTGCGGTCAGAATCAGACCGTTATGCATAAAGACCCATTCGTTTTCTCCCAATTAGTCCAGTTCATGGATAGGAATCACTTCAATTACCTTGTACGCAAGTATGAAGGTGATAGATACGTCAAGAGCTTTACCTGTTGGAATCAGCTACTTACGATGATGTTCGGGCAACTGACCAACCGCGAAAGCCTCCGCGATCTAATTGTAGCGACCGAGGCGCATAGCGGCAAACTTTACCATCTTGGAATGGGAAAGTCGGTGACCCGAAGCAATCTTAGCAAGGCTAATGAGCAGCGCGACTATCGTATATTCGAGGACTATGCCAAGTTCATGATCAACGAGGCAAGGAAGCGGCGGATTGACAAAATCTTCGAGCTTGAAGGGCATGTCTATGCGTTCGATTCGACTACGATTGACCTGTGTCTGTCGGTGTTCGAATGGGCTAAATTCCGTAAGCATAAAGGCGGCATCAAGATGCACACGCTTTACGATATAGAGGCTCAAGTTCCTGCTTTCGTGCATATTACTCCGGCAAACGTACACGATTCCAAGGCTATGCTTGAGATACCATACGAGCCAGGGGCCCATTATATTTTCGATCGCGGCTACAACGATTACGGCAACCTGTACACTATTCACCGCACTAAAGGATTCTTCGTTCTGAGAGCCAAAAACAACGTCCAGATGAAGCCGAGAACTTGGAAAAGGCGACTTGCGCGAGGCATCGTTTCCGACATAGTCGGCACTTTCACCGTGTATAAAAGCACCAAGGTTTATCCGGAGGAACTGCGAAAGGTGATTTGCATCGATCCTGAGGATGGTAGCAAATACATTTTTCTTACCAATAATCTGACAGCCACGGCCTCTCTGATTTCGGAACTTTACCGCAATCGGTGGAGTGTGGAACTATTCTTCAAATGGGTGAAGCAACATCTCCGAATCAAGAAGTTCTGGGGTACATCAGAGAATGCCGTGCGTGTCCAAATCTATTGTGCAATAATTACTTATTGCCTTGTAGCAATAGTTCAACACGGCATGAAATTGGAACGCAGCATCTACGAAGTCCTTCAAATTCTTGGAATCTCGCTTACCGACAAGACCCATTTGCGGGACTTGTTCGACAAAAAGAATATCAATGATGTCAAAGATCTCTATGGTTCGAGTGAACTAAATTTATTCAACTTTTAACCGTGTCCAATTTTTAGTGGACACTTGTGATATAACTTATAAAACAACCGGAAAGATTGAATTTACAGCAAAATCGGTGAGGGTTCACTTAAAAAGATCTTATAGCACCGTTTTTGGAGAGTTCCATCTGGCTGACATTCATCGAGATGATGAATATTTTATTATCGGAAGAATTGGACAGGACGTTTCGGGTGGTTATTTATTTACCGTGCTGAAGGACGAAAAGGTAATAAAGTACGGCGGCGACTATTATGCAAGGGAATAATCAAAATCATCACACGAAACGATGAACAGTGAAAGGTCGTTGTTTCTTTGCTCTCTTCACCTCCCCGCCACCTCGTCAATCACCATCCTGTTTGCTTCATCTATTTTACGCCTATCGAAGTTTATATAGAGGGATGTCACCCTGCTTCCATGAGAGTGCCCTAAGGCGGCAGAAATGGTGTCATTTGGTATATCTATAGAAGAGGCAATGCTCGCCCATGAGTGCCTGGCATAATAAGTGGAAAGCTTACTGTTAATCACACCCTGATCGTCGGATAACTTCTTTAGAGAGTAGTTTATACCCCTTTTGAACCCGTCGTAATCTTTGTATAGATGGATAAAATTGAGCAGATACTCGTCTTCGCCTTTGTATTTTTCAATTAATTTCATCGCTTCCGGCTCAACCTTAATCCCTAAAAATGATCCCGTCTTTGACCTGTTATAACTTATCCTATCCTTGTGTAATGCTGTTTTTTCGAGGTATAGTAGGTCTTTCATATTCATCCCGATGAGATAGAAGGACAATAGGAAAAAGTCACGGAAAACGCCGTATTTTCCGTTATATGCTATTATTTTTTTCATCTCGTCCAATTCTAAATTTCTATGCGCTGTCCTTTCGCTTTTTATTTGATACTTCCTGAAAGGATAAGAGGTAGTAATCCCGTCGTCAAGGGCGAGGTTAAACACCGCCCGGATATTTCTTAGATGGATTGAAATAGAATTAACGGACATTCTTTGCGAGAGATGCTTGACAAATTCATCAAGCCATTCCCTGTTTATTGACCTGAAATTCACCCTGTCGTCATATTCTCTGACGACATCTAAGGTATATTGGTATATTTCTGCTGTTTTTGGAGCACGGCGGGTTTTTATTACTCTTTCAAAAGTCTCAAAAAACAGATTGACGTCTTCTCTTTTGGTTAATATGTTTTTCAGTTGCGTATCGGAAAGACTGTTCAACCTGTCCTCTCTTTCGAGATCGAATAAGGCTTTCTCTATCTTGTCAACACTTCGTGTGAGAATGGCATTCTTTGAAGCGCTGTTTTTTGCCGATGGGATTAACCTGCCGTCCTTGAATTGCGACTTAAATGCGCTGATCCCCGTTGATATCATTATATCTTTGCGATGGTTTACTACAATTTTCACCGGGTATTCCCCGCTACTCTTCGCCCTTCGTGTATCCAGATAGACCCTTAAAGTTGCCATATTTTTGCAGATTATTTGCAGACAAAGGTACAATTTAAACGGATATGACCCGAATAAAACCGATATATGTTTAATTTTAAGACAAAGAAAAAAGCGTCTGCCATAAAGACAAACGCTTTTAATTCCAACTATTTAGCTTTTGCGGTATGGACGGGACTCGAACCCGCGACCCCCTGCGTGACAGGCAGGTATTCTAACCAACTGAACTACCACACCATTTTTGGTTACTATGTATGGACTTGTTAGCTGCGACCCTCCCGAGGAAGTCGGGATATTCTAACCAACTGAACTACCACACCATTTTTGGTTACTATGTATGGACTTGTTAGCTGCGACCCTCCCGAGGAAGTCGGGATATTCTAACCAACTGAACTACCACACCTTTTTTGGTCGCTATTGAAGACCTTCACCACTGTGAACAGTATCATTTCGATAGCGAGTGCAAAGGTAAGGATATTTTCAGAATTACAAAACTTTTGAGGGGATTTTTTCTGCCAAAAATTCACTTTTTTACACTCGCTATTAAAAATGGAGCCGTCTTTCACAAAAACAATCTATTTTATACCAAAACAATCCCGCAGGGAGGTCGTGGGTTACTTCAACCACTCATCAAACCAGCGGAAGAACTCGCGCTGAAACAGGACTCCGTTCTGAGGCTTGCTGATCCAATGATTCTCGTCGGGGAAGATAAGCATACGCGACGGAATACCTCTCAATTGGGCGGCATTGAACGCCATCATTCCTTGCGATGCCAGAATACGATAGTCATATTCACCATGGGTAATCATGATCGGTGTATCCCATCTATCTATGAACTTATGGGGAGAATTGGCATATGTCCGTTGTGCAATGGCATTTGACTTATCCCAGAACGGGCCTCCCATATCCCAGTTGGCAAAGAACATCTCTTCCGTCTCCAGGTATTGCGCTTCCAGATTGAAGATACCTGCATGCGACAAAAACGCTTTAAAGCGCCCGTCGTGATTTCCGGCAAGCCAGTAAGTAGAGAAACCGCCGTAGCTGGCTCCGGTACAACCAAGCCGGTTCTCATCTACAAAAGGTTCTTTCGACACAGCATCGATGGCTGCAAGATAATCCTTCATATTCTGTCCACCGTAATCACCACTGATCTGTTCGAGCCATTCCTGTCCGAATCCGGGTAAGCCGCGGCGATTAGGCGCTACCACGATATAACCATTGGCTGCCATCATCTGGAGATTCCAGCGATACGACCAGAACTGGCTTACCATACTCTGTGGCCCTCCCTGACAATACAACAAAGCCGGATAGCTCTTTTTAGGATCGAAATCGGGTGGATAGACTACCCATGTGAGCATCTCCTTACCATCGGTAGTGGTGATCCAGCGCTCTTCCACCTCTCCCATCCGTAGCCGGTCGAGTATCTCTTTATTTTCAAACGATATTTCGGTAGCCTGCCCCGACGCAATATCCACACTGTAGATCTCCGCCGGTTGCGACATGGACTGCCGTTTCGCGATCAGTTTGCCATTTCCCAGGGCGACAGAGGTATAGTCATATTTTCCCTGAGTAAGAGGAGTGATCTCTTTGGTAACGATGTCTGCCGTGTGCAGTTGAGTGGTTCCTTTTACGGACGATACCATATATATAGTACGGTTGTCACTGTTCCAGACAAAATCATCGGTATTATAATCGAACGCTTCCGTAACGTAGGTCTTTTCACCTGTCGCCAGATCCATCACGAACAACCGGTTCTTATCAGCTTCATATCCGTCGCGTTCCATACTCTGCCAGGCAAGATATTTCCCATCGGGCGAGAACTGCGGATTCACGTCGTACCCCATCATCCCTTCAGTCATATTTTGAGTCTGACCGCTTTCCACATCGTAAAAATAGATATCGGAATTAGTAGAAAGAGTGTACTCTTTTCCTGTCTTTTTGCGGGATGTGTAGGCTATAGTTTTGCCGTCGGGGCTCCAGGCAAGTTGCTCTATACCCCCAAACGGTGCCATCGGCGCTTCATAGGGCTCTCCTTCCAAAAGATCTTTTATATTTGATAACTTATTACCTGAAAGATCAGCCACAAAGGGATGGGGCACGCTTTCCACCCACTTGTCCCAATGCTTGTACATCAGATCGTCTACTATCCTACCCGATGCATCCGGCAGGTCGGGGTATTTTTCAGCTGCCGTCTCCACCGTTTTCACACTTTTGATGAACAGCACTTTCTTCCCATCAGGAGAATATTTAAATCCATCGATTCCACCTTCTACATTGGATATCTGCTTCATCCCTCCCCCATCAGGATTAATAGTCCATATCTGCGAAGAACCGGTCTCATTGCTAAGGAAGGCTATCTTTTTACCATCTGCGATCCATTGCGGGTTATTTTCCTGCGTATTGGTGATGGTGAGTTGTTTCTTCTCCGAGCCGTCGCTTTTCATGATAAACAACTCCGAGTTGGTTTTATTCTGGGGAATACTCACATAAGTCACCTGATAGAGGATATGCGATTTGTCGGGCGAGACCTCCACACTCCCTACCCTGCCAAAACTGTAAAGGATTTCAGGCGTCATGATACCGTCCTTTATAGTGGGTTTTGCTTTGCCTATCGTCTCGGTCAGCTCTTTATTTCCTTTTTTACCCGTCTCTTTGGAAGCCGGCGTCTGGGAAGCTTCGTTGCAGGCCAGCATGCTCCCGGTAATAATAATTGCCATAAATAGTGATTTACTCTTCATACGGTTTGGATCGATATACTTGATGGTTATACTTATGATTTTTATTGATCGACTATCTGTCCGTCTATCATATGGATGGTTCTGTCGGTGATCGATGCCAGCTGCTCATCATGCGTCACAATGATAAAGGTCTGGTTAAGCTTGTCCCGCAGTTCGAAAAAAAGCTTGTGAAGCTCCTCCTTATTATCGGAGTCGAGGCTACCGGAAGGCTCATCGGCAAACACTACAAGGGGATCGTTTATCAATGCACGGGCTACTGCGACACGTTGTTTTTCACCGCCGGATAATTCCGCCGGCTTATGGGTGATACGTTCTGAAAGTCCCATCATACACAGCAGATCCTTTGCTCTCGCTTCTGCTTCGACATGTTTCGCATGCCCTATCAGCGCCGGGATCATCACATTTTCGAGGGCGGTAAACTCAGGCAGCAACTGGTGAAACTGAAAAACAAATCCGATATTCCTGTTCCGGAAATCAGACAATTTTTTTTCACTCAGTGAACTTAATTCGTGATTATCGATATAAATCCTGCCTGAATCGGCTTTCTCCAAAGTCCCCATGATCATAAGCAGGGTAGTCTTACCCGCGCCACTCGGCCCCACGATAGATACTATCTCTCCTTTCCGCACCTCCAGATCGATCCCTTTCAGTACCTGAAGCGGGCCGAAGCTCTTATAAATTTTTTCTGCTTTTATCATCTGATCCGTTTACCACAACATAATCAATCTGCGAAGATAAGAAAAATGCATAACTATTTAAAAGAATCAGCGTGGTTTTCAGCAGAAAATCATGTACTTTTGTGAGGAGCAAATGTAGATTTCACAGCAGATGGACGAATTAAGTAGAATGAGGCATGAATACCAAGCAGGAAGCCTTAACGAAACAGAGATGGCACCGAATCCTTTCGATGAATTCAAGGTATGGTTGGAAACAGCCATTGCCTCCGGTTTGTCGGAACCCAACGCCATGACCGTAGCTTCAGCCACTCCCGACGGAAGGCCTTCAGCGCGTGTGGTACTTTTAAAAGAGCTGAATGAGAAAGGATTTGTATTTTACACCAACTATATGAGCCGGAAAGGACAGGAATTACTTGCTAATCCTTTTACTGCAGCCGTTTTCGACTGGCATGAGATCGAACGGCAGGTAAGGATCGAAGGTATTGCCGAGAAGGTGGAGGACGAAGAGGCGGATGCCTATTTCAACGTACGGCCCAATGATGCCAAGATAGGGGCATGGGCATCACCCCAAAGCAGGATAGTAAGGGGACGCGAAGAACTGGAAGAGCTGGAGAAGAGGTATGCAAATCAATTCTCCGGCAGTGAAATACCACGACCTCCTCATTGGGGCGGTTTTCTGATTCGACCGACAATGATCGAATTCTGGCAGGGACGCCCCAACCGAATGCACGACCGCATGGCGTATTATAAAGGAGACAAGGGCTGGAATATGCAACGATTAGCTCCCTGAAATCCTGAATTATGAAAGAATTCTATTTAACTCACTCCGGGTTAATTACGGAAATACAAAAAGAGGAATGATTAGCTTTTAACGTCAATCACCTTATTCTTTGGTACGGTAGCTACAAACTCTTTCAGGTAAAAAGGTTCAAAATAGGCTACATCCACAAACGTTTTATCGGCAAAGGCCTTTTCGGCCAGAGACACCATTGCCGAAGCCAGCGGGTGAATATCATCAAAGAACAGCGCATTGGGATGCGTGATGACAGTACGGCATTTCTCTGCACCGTTTCCGAAAAAGATGATCTTCTGTTTCTCAAGAAGGTCGCTGTAACTGTCCTCTTTCACTATGTCGGCCGATGTTTCACGGATCATATTCAGCGACCGGTCGAAGAAGGTGGCATAGACCTCCATCCGCCGGGCATCAATCATCGGGCAAAGCAGCGTATCTTCATCTGCTTTCTCTCTCATCATCGAAGCCATGATACGGGCCGTGGGAATGGCGATCATTGGAATATCCAGGCCGTAACTCAATCCCTTGGCTTCCGATACACCGATACGCAGTCCGGTATAAGAGCCGGGGCCGCTACTCACAGCGATAGCGTCCAGGTGGATATCCTGTTCTCTGGCATACTCCATTATCTCATGGACAAACAGACCTATCAGGCTTGCATGCGACCGGCCTTCATAATTCTCTTTATTTACCAGGATCTCCCCATCACGCGAAAGCGCACAGGAACATACGGGAGTGGATGTTTCAATTGTAAGCAGCGTACACATAAGAGGAATAAGGGCAAAATAGTTTAACGGCGTAAAGATAACAAATTTTCTCCCGGCAGAACCGAAAGGGCATAAAAAAACTGCATCGGTTGTGATGCAGTTTCTCTAAATCTAATAAAAGATTAATACCTGTTCCTGTCGCGGTTTCCGTAACCACCTCCACGGTTGTTATTATACCTCGGACGATCTCCCTCAGCACGAGGGCGAGCTACAGAGACAGACAATGTACGTCCGTCGTATTCAGCATCGTTGAGTTCTTCAATGGCGCGTTGTCCATCACCTTCGTTGGACATTTCTACGAAACCATAGCCTTTTGAACGGCGGGTTTCACGATCAGTAATAATCTTGGCAGAAGAAACGTCTCCGTATTCTTCAAACAGTTCTTTTAAATCGGCATCAGTAATCTGATAACTTAAGCCAGCTACAAAAATGTTCATGTAAAAAAAATAAAAATAAAAAAATAAATAAATTGTGCAGAAGTCCTTTCAATTAAAGAGGAGTTAGGAAATAACTTAACAATGAGTGAAGAAACTAAATAACGGCCCGCTAAAAAAATACTTATGCACAACAAAGATAGGGATAAATTAATTCCGACAAAACAAATCAGCAATAAATTTGCAAAAAAATATCAAACACTATTTTAGTTATCAATACCACTTCTTCTGAGTAGGGCTTCCACACTAGGTTCCTGACCACGGAAACGAATAAAAAGCGTCATTGGATCTTCAGTGTTTCCTTTCTCTAAAATATTGATTCTGAATGAACGGGCGGTTTCCTTGTCAAAAATACCATTCTTCTTAAAAACGGAGAAAGCATCCGCATCCATCACTTCCGACCATTTATAACTATAATAACCAGCCGCATAACCTCCTGAGAATATATGACTGAATGAAGCAGACATACATGTTTCGGGAACTACCGGCAGGAGTTGTACACGTGCCATGGCATCCTGTTCAAATGCACGGACATCTCCTTCAAACGGTGCTTCCAAAGAATGCCACGCCATATCGAGGTATCCGAATGAGAGTTGACGCAAGGTAGCATAACCGACGTTATAGTTGGATGCATCCACTATTTTCTGCAACAGCTCTTCAGGCATCTTTTCACCTGTTTGGTAGTGGAAAGCGAACTTATCGAGATATTCCTTCTGTACCAACCAGTTTTCCATGATATGCGAGGGTAGTTCTACGAAATCGCGGTAAACACTGGTACCTGAAAGTGTTTCGTAAGTGCATTTCGACAGCATACCATGTAGCGCATGACCGAACTCATGCAGGAATGTCTTCACCTCGTCGAAAGTAAGCAACGCCGGTTTGGTCTCGGTTGGACGGGTGAAATTCATTACAATGGAAACATGGGGACGGCTATCTTTACCGTCTCTCATATATTGCTCTTTAAAAGAGGTCATCCATGCACCGGAATGCTTGCCATCGCGGGGATGGAAGTCAGTATATAAAACGGAAAGGAAATCGCCGTTTTCATCAAACACCTCATAGGCCTCCACCTCGGGATGATAGACCTGAATATCCCTGTTTCTCACAAATTGTAAACCGTAGAGATCCGTTGCCAGTCCGAAAACGCCCTTTTTCACATTCTCCAATTCGAAATAGGGACGCGTCATCTCGTCATTCAAATCAAAACGGTTGTCTTTCAGCTTATCGGCATAATAGCTCCAGTCCCACGGTTGCAGGTCGAACGGTTTTCCTTCCATCTCTGAGGCAAACGACTTCACATCTTCCAGTTCCTGGTGGGCTGTCGGCGTAAATGCCTCTGCCAGCCTGTCGAGTAATCCGAAAACTGCCGCCTCATTCTTCGCCATCCTGTTCTTTAATATGTATTCAGAATAGGTGTTATACCCCATCAGACGGGCGATCTCCAGACGGAGATTCACGATCTTCCGCACATTTTCCTGGTTGTCGAATTCTCCACCGGCCACACCTTTCATGCTGTAAGCCATATAAAGTTTCTCACGTAGATCGCGGCGCGAGGAATATTTCATAAATCCCATATAGCTGGGCGCCGACAGATCGATCAGCCACCCTTCTTTTCCTTTCAACTTTGCTTTTGTGGCGGCAGCATCTATCAGGGTCTCCGGCAATCCCGTCAGATCGGCCTTATCGGTAAGCACCATCTCAAAAGCATTGGTTTCCCGGAGGTTGTTCTGCCCGAATGCAAGGCTAGCCTTGCTCAGTTCCATCGACAACTCGCGGTATTTCTCTTTTCCTTCGGGAGATAGCGTGGCTCCACTGTTTTCAAAGTTTTCGTAGTATTTCTCGGTCAGCCGGATTTGCTCTGGAGTAAGTCCGGAAGTATGGCGTACGTCATACACCGCTTTTACCCGTTTAAAGAGCTCTTCATTCAGGTTGATATTGTTGGAATGTTGTGATAACTCCGGACTTAACCGTTGCGATATCTCCATCATCTCATCATTGCTCTCAGCGCTCAGCAGATTGAAGAAGACACTGCTCACCCGGGATAACATCTCACCGGAATATTCGATCGCTTCGATGGTGTTGCTAAAAGTAGGGTTCTGGGGATTAGCGACAATTGCATCAATCTCCGACTGATGTGCTTTTATCGCTTTTTCGAAAGCAGGTTCATAATGCTCTATTTTGATTAAATCGAACGGAGCCGTTCCATAAGGGGTAGCAAAAGGTTTAAGAAAAGGGTTCTCTTTTGCCGGGGTAGTCATCATTATCATTGCACAGCTGATTGTTAATAATATTTTCTTCATAAAATTCGTTACATTTGTAGAATAATTAGGGTGCACCTCGGATAAGTTCAACAAGTTAGACTTATCTCTCGGCTTCTACTATATTTATAGAATGTAAGATGCGTCTCGGGCAAGTTCAAGCAAGCTTGACTTGCCTCTCAACTTTCATTACATTTGCAGGGAGTAAGAAACCCGGCAAAGATAGTTTTTTTGTTCCAGCAGAGCAAAAAATCATACCAGCCAAAACATTCTTCCCTGAATTGTGTTTTTTATTACAATGGGTAGCGACAAACAAAGAATGGGATCTGAATTACACATATTAAATTAGAAAGATATGGCAACAACTGAGAGTAAAACCAGCGAGAAAACAAAAACCACCAAAACAAAAAGCAAGAGTAAGACCAATACAAGACCTACAGCAGCAAGTGCCAAGAAAAACTTTATCCTCGACACGAATGTGATCCTGCATGATTTCAACTGCCTCGACAATTTTGAGGAGAACGACATCTATATCCCTTTCGTGGTACTGGAAGAGCTGGACAAGTTCAAGAAAGGAAGCGACCAGATCAATTTCAATGCCCGCGCTTTTGTGCGTGAACTGGATCTTATCACCGATGACGACCTGTTCACCAATGGTGCCGATATGGGAGTCGGCAGAGGTAAACTCTATATCGTAAACGGTTCAAAAGATAACAGAAAGATTATCGACGCTTTCCCCGAAAAAACACCGGACAATCGTATTCTTACTGTAGTTTCGGAAGTGGCAGAGAAGCACCCGGAGATGAAAACCATTCTGGTATCAAAAGATATCAACCTGCGGATGAAGGCGCGTTCCCTCGGCATGCTGGCCGAAGACTATATCAACGACAAGGTGACGAATGTCGATATTTTTTCCCAGGGCGAAGAGGTGATCGAAGGTATCAATCCCGACCTGATCGATAAGGTATATACGCAGGCAGGCGGTGTGGATATCGATGAGTTCAATTTCGAGATCCAACTCGATCCCAATCAATGTTTTATCCTCAAGAGCGAAAGAAACAGCGTGTTGGCACGTTACAACCCGTTCACACAAAAAATAAAAAAGATCGAGAAAGAATTCAATTTCGGCATCCAGCCACGCAATGCGGAACAGGCATTTGCTTTCGAGATATTGAACGATCCGGAAATAAAACTGGTAGGACTTACCGGAAAAGCGGGTACGGGAAAAACCTTGCTGGCGCTGGCATCCGCTCTGAAGCAGAATAAAATCTATAGCCAGATATTACTGGCACGTCCTATCGTCTCACTGTCGAACAAAGACCTGGGCTATCTGCCGGGTGATGAGAAACAGAAGATCGCACCCTATATGCAGCCGCTTTTTGATAACCTGAATGTGATCAAGGCAGCCCTCGGACAGAATAGTTCCGATCTCAGGCTGATCGACGAAATGCAGAAATCAGGACAACTGGAAATAGAAGCGTTGGCATTTATCCGCGGACGAAGCCTTACCGGCACCTTCTGCATCATTGATGAAGCGCAGAACCTCACTCCGCATGAAGTAAAGACTATTATTACCCGCGCCGGAGAAAGTACCAAGATGGTGTTCACGGGCGACCTTCAGCAGATCGACTCGCCATATCTCGACACACAGTCTAACGGGTTGGCTTATATGATCGACAAGATGCGGGGACAGAACCTGTTCGGACACGTAAACCTCGTAAAAGGTGAACGGAGCGAACTCTCCGAACTAGCAAGTAACCTTTTGTAAAGTGAAGAATGAAGAATTAAAAGTGAATAACGAGTTTCGGGTTACAAATAAATAAAGTAATCCGGAACTCGTTTTTTAGTATTATTCCTGTACGTCAAAAATCATTATCTTTGTAGCCCTAAACAAAGATCAAGAGAACAATGCAAAAACCTTCTATACCTAAAGGGACAAGGGATTTTTCGCCTGAAGAGACGGCGAAACGGAACTATATTTTCTATACGATCAAAGAGGTGTATCGTCTTTACGGCTTTCGCCAGATTGAAACGCCGGCAATGGAAAACCTCTCCACCCTGATGGGGAAATATGGCGAAGAGGGCGATAAACTGCTGTTCAAGATACTCAACTCCGGCCACTTCTTAGGAGATATGAGTGCGGAAGATATTACCGAAGGTAATTCCGCGAAGACAGCCAATAAGATTTCGGAGAAAGGGCTTCGGTATGACCTTACCGTTCCTTTCGCCCGTTACGTTGTGATGCACCGAAACGACATCACCTTTCCCTTCAAACGCTACCAGATACAACCGGTATGGCGTGCCGACCGTCCCCAAAAAGGACGTTACCGCGAGTTTTTCCAGTGTGATGCCGATATCGTGGGATCCGACTCCCTGCTCAACGAGGTGGAGTTGATCCAGATCATCGACGAAGTCTTTTCCCAATTCGGCATCCGTGTTTCGGTGAAACTGAACAACCGCAAGATACTTTCCGGTATCGCCGAGATCATTGGTGAAGCCGATAAGATCACCGATATCACCGTCGCCATCGATAAACTTGACAAGATCGGCACGGAAAAAGTGAACGAAGAGCTGGCATCGAAAGGGATCACACAAGAGGCGATAGAAAAGTTACAACCAATCCTGTTGCTGAGTGGCACCACCCGGGAAAAATTCAGTCAGCTGAAAGAGGTACTGGCATCCTCTCCTACCGGATTGAAAGGCGTGGAAGAGATAGAATATATTTTCGATAAGACAGACCTGCTTTCACTGAAAAATGAGTTGACACTCGACCTGACTCTGGCACGGGGACTCAACTATTATACAGGCGCTATCATCGAAGTGAAAGCACTCGACGTGGAAATCGGAAGCATCACCGGCGGTGGCAGATACGACAACCTAACCGGCATCTTCGGGTTACCGGGCGTCTCCGGCGTGGGAATCTCATTCGGCGCCGACCGGATTTACGACGTACTGAATCAACTCGACCTTTTTCCAGAAAATTTCACGTATACTACAGACCTGCTATTCGTCAATTTCGGCGAAAAGGAAGCCGCTTATCTCCTTCCCGCAATGCAACAACTGAGAAGCGCCGGTATCCGTTGCGAACTTTATCCCGATACGGCCAAGATGAAAAAACAGATGTCGTATGCCGACAGTAATCATATCCCTTTCGTGGCTATCGTGGGCGAAAACGAAATGAAAGAGGGAAAAATCATGTTGAAGAATATGGAAACCGGAGAACAAAAGCCGGTAACCATTCAGGAGATCATCAGTGATATAAAGAACTACTAAATGCTCAGTATAGAGAACCTTACCGTTGAGTTCGGCGGTTTCACCCTACTTGACCGTATATCATTCGTCCTGAACAGGAACGAGCGGGTAGCCCTTGCCGGCAAGAACGGTGCAGGGAAATCGACGCTCCTGAAGATTATGGCGGGGCTGCAACAGCCTTCCGGCGGTGCTGTCTCCTTACCCAAAGGCGTCTCCATCGGTTACCTGCCGCAGCAAATGAAGCTGAGCGACAGCCGTACCGTACGTGAAGAAGCTTCCCTCGCTTTCTCCCACCTGCAAAAGATGGAGAAAGAGTTAGAACAACTGCACACCGAAATGGCCGAACGCACCGATTACGAGACAGAAGCCTACCAGACGGTGATTGAACGGGCGACTGACTTGCAGGAACTTTTACAAATGTCGGGGATCCACAATTTCGAGGCCGAAGTGGAAAAGACGCTGATGGGGCTTGGGTTTCTGCGGAGCGATTTCGACCGCCCTACTCGTGAATTCAGCGGTGGCTGGCGCATGCGTATCGAATTGGCGAAAATCTTGTTGCAGGCGCCGGATGTGCTGCTGCTCGACGAACCGACCAACCACCTCGACATAGAGTCGATCCAGTGGCTGGAGAATTTCCTCACTACACACTCCAACGCCGTTATGCTGGTGTCGCACGACCGGGCTTTCCTGGATGCCGTGACCAACCGGACTATAGAGATCGTGCTGGGCAGTGCCCACGACTATAAAGTGAATTACTCCAAATATCTGGAGTTGCGCCGGGAACGGCGGGAGCAACAGCAGAGGGCCTACGAAAATCAGCAGAAGCAGATCAAGGATACCGAAGAATTTATAGAACGGTTCCGATACAAGGCGACTAAATCGAACCAGGTACAGTCGCGCATCAAGCAATTGGAGAAAATAGAACGGATCGAGGTGGATGAGGTGGATAATTCGCAACTCAACCTGAAATTCCCACCCGCACCACGCTCAGGCTCCTACCCCGTCGTCATGGAAGAAGTATTGAAAAGCTATGGCGACCATCTTGTTTTCAAAGATGTCACGCTCACCATCGAGCGGGGTGAGAAGGTGGCATTCGTAGGAAAGAACGGTGAAGGGAAGTCCACCCTTGTGAAATGCATCATGAACGAGATCGATCACGGTGGAAAACTGGAACTGGGACATAATGTGAAGATCGGTTACTTTGCCCAGAACCAGGCACAACTGCTGGATGAGGAGATGACGGTATTCGATACCATCGACTATGTGGCGGTGGGAGATGTCCGCACCAAAATACGTGATATCCTCGGCGCCTTTATGTTTGGTGGCGAAGCGTCCGACAAAAAAGTGAAGGTGTTGTCGGGTGGCGAACGAAGCCGTCTGGCGATGATCCGCCTACTTCTGGAGCCGGTCAACCTGCTTATTCTGGATGAGCCGACCAACCACCTCGATATCGCTTCGAAAGAGGTACTGAAAAAAGCGATCAGCGAATTCGACGGTACTGCTATCATCGTATCGCACGACCGCGACTTCCTGAACGGACTGGTGAGCAAAGTATATGAGTTCGGCGGAGGAAAAGTGACGGAACACCTGGGTGGCATCTATGACTTTCTGGACAAAAAGAAGCTGGAAACCCTGCAGCAGTTGGAACTCTCTACAACTGTGGCAGCTAAAATGGAGAAGAAACAGGAGCAACCGTCGGAGAGCAAACTCTCTTATCAGGAACAAAAAGAATTGAATCGTAAACAGCGCAAGTTGGAGAAGCAGATTGAAGAGGCGGAAAATAAGATAGAAGCGCTTGAAAAGAAGATCTCGGAGATGGAAGCGACACTCTCCACTCCGGAAGGTGCATCGGATATGGATTTACTGCAGAAATATCTGGACACCAAAGCCCGGTTAGACCAGACAATGCACCATTGGGAACAGTTGCAGAACGAACTCTGATCTGTAAATCAGGTGATGTTACGGCTGTACCGGGCGCTATAGCGCCCTAAACCGGAATAATCCTTCAAAATGCACTCCTACCGGCATATTAATCATTAAGAAACAGAGAGAATGAAACGGATCAGTAAATTTATTTTCAATCAAATCCTCGGCTGGCGAGTCAGGGGCGAATTTCCCGTTCTCTCCAGATGCGTGATCGCCGTGGCGCCTCATACCAGCAACTGGGATTTCCTGATAGCAAAGGTGGCTTACTCCTCTATCGGCAGGACCGCCAACTTCCTTATTAAGGCAGAGTGGTTCGTCTTTCCTTTCAACCTGTTCTTTAAGAGTTTAGGGGGCATCCCGGTAACCAGGGAAAAGAATTCCTCACTCACCGATACCCTGGCATCGGAGTTCAACCGACGCGACCAGATGCAACTGGCTATCACCCCGGAAGGGACACGTAAGCCGGTGAAAGAGTGGAAAAAGGGATTTTACTATATTGCGTATAAAGCGGGTGTGCCGATATTGTTGGTCGGTCTGGATTACAGCACAAAGGAAGCCTTGTCTCTGGGCCTCATCCATCCTTCCGGAGATTATGAGAAGGATATCGAGGAGATAAAATCCCGTTACAAAGGTATTCAGGGAAAGAAGCCTGAGAACTTTTTACTATAGGATATCAAGGCAATCCAAAATCCCGCCTGTTTATCAGAAGTTCAACTCCCCATTTAAGATGGACACTATGGCACCGGAAACAAATTCTGATCTAAAAACCAGACTATCCCACCGGATAGGAATGCAAGACATTCATGAAATCACCTTTCTTGTCCAAAATAATAATCAGAAAAAGCAGGAATTGTATGAATGCCTTTTCGACAATGACGACAGTATAGGTTATAATGCAGCCTGGGTAATGACCCATTTCTCCTCAGGCGAAAATGTATGGTTATATGATAAACAGGATGAATTGATCGACGCTCTCCTGGTGTGTGAACATCCGGGAAAACGAAGGCTGATCCTCTCTTTATTGTTCCGGCAGCCATTACACCATCCACCACGGATCGATTTGCTGGATTTCTGCTTGGAACGGATGATCTCGAAGCGGGAACTACCGGGCGTACAATCCCTTTGCATGAAGCTGGCTTATGAACTTTGCCGTCTCACACCGGAATTATTGCAGGAACTTAAAACAATACTCGAAATGATGGAACACGATTTAGTTCCCGCTATACGTACTGTCCGCAAAAATATACTGAAAGCCATGCCGAAAGGGAAAAGCCTGCAATCTTAACTTCAAAATATTACCTTTACCGAAAATTGCATTCAATGAACTACACTGCCTATCTATTCGATTTCGATTATACGCTGGCCGATTCATCACAGGGAATCCTTATATGTTTCAGGAATGTCCTTGATCGTCGACAATTCAGGGATATTACTGACGATGCGATCAAACGTACGATCGGGAAAACCTTAAAAGAATCGTTTTCTATTCTTACAGGGATAACCGACCCGGAACAATTGGCGTCCATGCAAAAAGAATATTCCGAAGAGGCAAATATCCATATGAATGCAAATACGGTTCTCTTCCCCGCAACTATTGCCGTTTTAACCAGGCTGAAGGAACAGGGAGCGCGGATGGGTATTGTCTCCACCAAATTCCGTTTCAGGATAGAGACCTTCCTGAAAGATTACTTTCCCAATGATTTTTTTAATGTGATCATCGGAGGCGAGGACGTAGAATCGCATAAACCCTCGCCGGAAGGTGTATTTCTGGCGCTTGCGCAACTGGGTTGTTCCCGGGAAGAAACATTGTATGTCGGAGACTCTCTGGTCGATGCCGAAACAGCAATGGAGGCCGGCGTGGACTTCGCCGGCGTGCTGACCGGAATGACAACAGCGGGGGAATTACAGTCTTTTCCGCACCGGGTCATACTGACTGATTTAAACGATTTGCTGTTCCCTCCAACACGGAAAGGTTGGAAAAGTATTTACCATAGATACTTTCAACTCCGGAAATGGGTAGCATTCCGAAGGATGATCCATATCAAACAGATCAGGGGACGTTCCACCCCTGAGGCTGATCCGAAAGAAACCACCATTTGTAAAAACTGCAGACATACGTTCACCGGAAACTATTGTAATCATTGCGCCCAAAGCAAAGATATACGACGGTTCAACTTCCGGTCAGGCATTTTGCATGCATTGGGCGGATTAAGCAATATCGACCGGGGGTTCGGATACACATTACTTGAACTGTTATACCGGCCGGGATACATGATCAATGATTTCATTGCGGGAAAACGTGTCCGGTATTTTCGTCCTTTTCAGACGCTTTTTGTATTGGCTGCCGTATATATTTTGCTGGTTCAGTTTATCGATCCTGATGCATTAAAAAAGGATAATACCGTTAAATCGACAAAACAACAGGAAATAATGGCTGCCAGAGATCAGTTACAAATGCAGTTGGACACCATGCAGGATGAAACCGGTAAAAAAGTGTTGGAACAAGCTATCAGATATTTAAACAGACCTGTTGAGTTGGAATCCGGTCAATCAGACACCCAAAAGTCCCAATCGGGCCATGATGGGAAAGAGGATACTGACATCTCTCCTGACTGGATAGATAACATTGTAGATAACACGGTACATATTTCTGAAAGAAAACTGATAGAAAGTCCTTTCATGCAAAGGGTATGGAATATTCTGAAGAACTGGGCACATGGAAACAAGGCCGTCAGTATCATTTTTACTCTTCCTCTTTTTGCGTTGGCTACCCGTATGGCTTTTCGCAAACGGGTCTATAACCGCCACTATAATTATACCGAACATATTTTTGTGCAAACATATATTGCCGGTCAGATACTGCTTGTCAGCAGCATTTATTTGTTATTTCGAGGGAAGGCTGAAGTAGGCAATTTATATGATCTTTCCGTTTTAGGTATCTTTGTATTGTTTGTATGGGATTATAAGCAACTTTTCCGTGGCACCTGGTGGCAAACTATCAGACGGACAATGTTGATGTTCTTTTATAGTCTTCTGCTAATTATTTTTACAGCGGTCATACTCGTTACTCTTCTTATAGGGGGACTATCTCTTTTAGAATTATTCGGCTTTGGAAATGGACAATGGATAATGGACAATGGACAATGGACAATGGATAATTGACAATGGATAATTGACAATGGTAATGGCACTCGGTAATTGGTAATTGGTAATTGGTAATTGGTAATTGGTAATTGGTAATTGGTAATTCTTAATCAGTATTCAGTCCTTAAAATCAAGTGATAACTGAAATCCATCGACCGGTAGGTGGGTTGAGTCGACATCGGCATTTTTCAGGGTAAGTCCCATCAGGCGGATCTTTTTCTCTTCCAGATCATCGACCTGTAATAACAGTTCCTTACCTAATTCGAACAACTCTCGGTAGGTCTTGATGTAATAATTTACAGTTCTGCTTCGGGTTATGATGGTGAAATCGGCATACTTGATCTTCAGCGTGAGTGTCCTGGCAAGAAATTTCCGTTTTTCGGCCCTGCGGAATACCTCGCGCGCGATCCCATCGAGTGCGGCCAGCATATCCACAATTTCATTCAGGTCTTCCAGAAAAGTCTCTTCGGCACCCAGCGACTTACGGACTCTCTCCGACTCCACCTCCCGGTCATCTATACCTCTGGCAAAATGATAATAGCCAATCCCCGCCTTCCCGAACTCGCGTACCAGATCGACTTCACTCCACTGCTTCAGGTCGTATCCCGTGTTGATACCCAGTTCCACCATTCGTGCCGCCGTCACTCTCCCTACCCCGAAAAACTTACCTATAGGCAATTTTTCTATAAAATCCTCCGCCTTATCCGGTTCAATGACGAACAGCCCGTCCGGTTTATTATAGTCCGAAGCGATCTTTGCCAGGAATTTATTGTAGGAAACACCTGCAGAGGCAGTAAGGCGCGTACGGTTAAAAATCTTTTGTTTGATCTCCTTCGCAATCATGGTTGCGGAACGTAATCCTCTATAGTTCACCGTCACATCAAGAAATGCCTCATCAAGTGAGAGAGGTTCCACCTTATCGGTATATTCAAGAAAGATCTGCATGATCTGGTTGGAGATGCTTCGGTAGACATCGAACCGGGGCATAACAAAAATAATATGAGGACATTTGCGTAGAGCCGTCACCGAAGCCATCGCCGAATGAACCCCATATTTACGTGCTTCATAACTCGCCGCCGCGACCACACCCCGTTTTTCACCATATCCCACCGCGACCGGTTTACCCCGAAGGTCGGGATTATCGCGCTGTTCAATGGATGCGTAGAAAGCGTCCATGTCGATATGGATTACCTTTCGATTCATAAGTAACAAATATAGTCTCAATTTATTATAATTCAAAAGGAACGAGGAAAAATTATTCAGGTGTCATAAATCTATCTGAAGAGTATCAACATCAAACTCAATCTCTCTTTATCACTCCATTTTTAATAGAATGTTCCCACCATTCAAGGATTGATATTCACGAGGAAAAGATTATCTTTGGATAAGATAATGAGTTTTTTCACGTTTAATCGGAATGAAAAGAAGGAATATCATACTTTTTTGCTGCCTATTGGCACTGGCATACTCCTGTTCCAACAAGAATGAGATCAGGGATGGGGATCTTTTATTTGTAGTGGCAGAAGATCACGGACTCTCCTCCGCCATTAGCCGGGTCACTCAAACGGAAATGAAAACAAACTACGAACATGTAGCTATTATCCATATCAGTTCTGATACCATCTGGGTACTGGACGCTTCTCCAAAAGATGGAACCCGTAAGATATTACTACAAGATTTTATGGATGAGCGGGGGTCAGCCGTTTACCGTTACAGGTTAAAGGATGAATACAGAGGTAGTATCGAAAAAGGATGGATACTGGCTGAAGAGATGTTAGGAAAACCCTATAATTTCTCCTATATATGGAACGACACAAGCCATTATTGTTCGGAATTTATCTACAGGATGTTTGAGAATGATTCCATCTTTGAACTGAATCCCATGACTTTTATCAATCCGGAGACAGGAGAATTCGATGACACATGGGTAACCTATTACGACAGTCTTGGCGTAACAATTCCCGAAGGAGAACCGGGATGCAATCCCAATGGACTGGCAGCAAGCGACAAACTGGAATTCTTAGGCCCGTTTCATTTTTAAGATAAATTACCGGTACTCTATGCCCTTATTTTATCTTTGAGCCGGGAAAAATCAATCTCCCCGATCAGGCCAGCAGGTATCTGAAAGCTTCATACACCAGGAATGCCGGCCATACAATCGCTTTCAGGAATCCCAGCACTCCCATCCAAAACGTCGTGGCGGTGGAGATAAAATAGATGGCTGCACCTATCAGCCCCAATCCATAGACAGCATCGCTTGAGGAACCTGTTTTTCGTGTTTTCTCACACATAATGCCCATATTTATATAATTAATAACTAATACATTATCCGTAAAATATTCAAATTATATAATCACTGCAAATTTAGTCAAAATTTAATAAAACAATAAAAGAGACATAAGATTATTTGATAATTTTTTATTCCTGCTATCAGATGGAATAGAAGTGCTCCAATCGTTTTATTTCGGATTTGAAGAGGTCTTGTTTTCTTTTAGGTGTTTTTTCGAAAAAAGAGAGTTCTATTCGGGGAGAGCCTTTTTGAGTAACTTTCTTCCAGGAGCCGATAATCTCCCCATTCAGTATAATTGTTGGGGAAAACAGGCCGTTTTTCGTCATCACTTTGCCATAGTGTGTGTCTTCAATTATTTCGGAACGGTTTTTATAGCTCACCACAAATTCATCGAACGGAGGAAGCAACAAAGCATAGTTCTCATCCGCAGGAGGAGTTTTGGTATCGTTTCTCATCCAGAAATCACGCCCGTTTATCGTCTCGCAAATAAAGTCCGTCCGGATCATTTCGATAGCCTGTCGACATTCTGTCATAGTCAATCCCGACCACCAGACGAAATCATGGATGGTAGCAGGGCCGTGGCTTGTAAAAAATCTCCGTGCCAAACATTCCAGCGCCTCTTCTTTGCTCAGGGTTTTCCGGCGGGCAACCCACTCTTCAAACAGAGTGAAAGTCTGCTTATTTCCTTTTAACCGCCCGTTAATCAGGATTCCTTCCATCTCGGCATAAGATAGGGTCAGTTGCAGGTGTCCATCATCCAGTATTATATCCTGTTCGTGCAAGGCATCCCCGATTTCCTGTTTAGTCAGGTGCTTCCCTCCCATCAGTACCCTTTCCAGTACAGGAACAGCACGATATATCAGCGACTCGTCTGCACCGAATGTTTTCGCATATGAACGATAGATGGGTTTCAACCGCGGATTGGAAAGGTCGAACATCCAGTGAATATCCTCTGCTGACACAAAATGCCAGGTAGGGCGTAAAATATGGGTACGGATAATCTTCCCCGCGTTCAATGCTTCATCGATGTCCTTCACATTCCTGTTTTCCAGACGTGCACCAATTGCCCATTTAGCCAAGTCAAGCGCCTGGGCCTGCATGGCACCCATCCATGAAACGATATCGCAGGGTTCTTTTATTTCATGAGTTAAAAGCAATTGGTTGTATAGACGGATATTGAGCAATTCTGATGTATTCATGCCTGTGCCGATTAATGATTTTCACAAATTTACAATTTAAATCGGGAAAATATCATCAGTCACGAAACAGGATATTTTATATCATTCCTACTCTTTGTCCCTTAATTATAGTACTCTTCATCCGTTACTTCTTCCAACCATACTGTTTCGCCATTTTCCCTACCGGTAATGGCAATCTGTACAAACTCAGTATCGGCACTTGCTCCGTGCCAATGTGGGATGTCGGCAGGACATTTTACCGCATCACCTTTTTTCACGATAACCTTTGGACTTCCTCTCTCCTGATAATAGCCAACTCCGTCTATAGCCAATATAATCTGTCCCGCGGGGTGGGTATGCCACCTGGTTCTTGCTCCGGGCTCGAAGGTTACACTTCCTACTGCATTCTGATTAAGGCTATCAGGAAAAATTAAGTTATTGAGCCATGCAGTCCCTGTAAAATTATCGTTGGTAATTTTTTCTCCTTTTGCAAAGACAGGTTCTTGTGATTCAGTTTGTACGGCCTGTTCCGACTGACTTTGTTGATTACACGACAATACCAATGTCCCGAATAGGAATATTACAACTATATTTTTAAATCCCATTATTTTGAAATTTTCAAAGTTCATTCTTCTAAGTTTTAAAGATTAGCCTGATAAAAGTTCAATAATTTATTCACCGCTTGCGATACATATTCAGGCTTCCAATAGGTTTCTATATGGGTAGCACCTTGAATGAGGAACAACTCTTTATTCTTTGCATTGATTGCCTTGTTAAAAGCATCGTCCGTCATATAATAGCTGTCAGCTCTACTACCGGCGATCATCAGTAGGGGCTGGTTAATCAGTTCGATCTGGTCGGTTGCATCCCAACTCATCAGGTCGAGCAAGCTACTTAGTGTGTAAGCACCTCCGGAGTTGGGATAAGCACCGGAATTGGGATGCGCAATTACAATGGCCGGATATTTTTGAGAAGTATCATAATTAGCCGGAGTGTAAACATTGGCAGCTATTGTAATATCTTTGATTTTATAAGTAACGGGATGGATATTTACTTTTCCTTTTTCATTTTGAGTTATAGCACCATCATACACAAGGCTGTAAGGATTTTGTTGACGCTCATTTTGAATGGACTGTGCTTCTACCACATCTGTAGCTGCTATTGACGTTGCTATTGCGATTATTGATGTTATTTTTTTCATTTTCTGAAACTTCTAAATTTTACTTCTTATTTTTTAGGACTTCATCCAAAACCAACCGGGCAGATTTTCCCTCTTCCTCGCCAATGGTCGATTGAATAATATCCACAAATTCATTTAATTGTTGCGGGGCCAGGCCTACGTTCAGGCAAATGGTCAAATGCGAACGGAGCATCGGTTCTGCATTCCCAATCGAGCTGATTACCGAAACGGTTACCAGTTCCCTTTCGGCATAAGTAAGTACATCACGTTCAAAGATATCCGCAAACAGATGTTCTTTCAGAAAAGTGTCTATGGTCGGTGCAAAAGCCGAATATCCCGAAAGCGTTTCGGGTTGGGGTGTTTGGGTAAGTTCTCCTAAAATCTTTTTGCCCCTTTCATACTTGTTACCGTCATCATTTATAGGAGAGGCTTTTACACCCAGTTTATCGGTAATCCCGCCGGCTCTTCGTTCGTCCAGCACTTCCATGAAAGTTTGTAGTCCCCGGATACTGCGGGGAAATCCGCAATATGCGTAAAGGTGTATCAATACTTCCTTTATTTCATTGATGGTAAGTCCGGCTTCGAGACCGGCATTTAGTTCTGTTTTCAGCTTCTCTAAATCACCTTTTGCCGTCAGTCCGGAAATGGTAATTATCTTTTTTTGTTTCTCGTCCAACATATCATTCTGCGCATTTATATTACCGGATATACCCAGTAACAGCGTAATTATTACTATACATAAACTTACTTTCTTCATATTCTTATTTTTATCCATGTTCTTTGTTTTGAACCTGTTTCCTAATCCAGTCGTTTTTCTTTCAACCACTCTGATAACAAATCGGCTATTTCGATATTATTCAGGTCTGAAAACGGGAAATGGGTATTGCCTTTAATCCCGATCTCAGGCAGATGTACCACTGTTACATCCCCACCGTATTTATTTACAACGTCTCTCCACTTTCTTGCCATTTCCAGACGGGTGCGCCAACCGTCGATACCCGGGTTTTCTATTTGCTTTTCAGGAATAAAATCGCCATAGTATATGATGATTGGAATTTTAGTAAGTTTCATAAAGTCCTCCATCGACACACTATTGGCTGTGAGTGCTCCCGACGAACCGGGTATGGGGTCGGGTACTTCACCCTCGGGGAATACAAACCCGCTTCCGGGTTCATAAGATGCGATAGCTTTTACATTGGGATTATCCATAGCGGTCAGCCACCCGAACCCTCCCGAATGGGAATGTGTAACAAGAACACCCTTACCTATTTTGTCGAAAAGTCCAGGAATGGCATCAGTGATTACTTCCGTATCAAATGCTCCCATATTTGGGGTCATTTGCCGGAAATACTGGTTGAGTGTTTTTTCACTCCTGTCGAATTGTACCCCGTCGAAAAAGTCAGGCCATACCCCCAAACGAAATGTGCTGAACCATTCCTGCTCATCGGGAACCGGATTTATAGTAACCGGTACGGTACTGCGCCCGGCATTGCCTCGTCGTGGTTGGGTAATAAGATATACACCAAAACCCCGGCGCAGGAATATATTCTGAAATCCCTCCCGTCCGTCGGGGGTTGTCTCCCATGTTTTCGAGAATTGTCCTATACCGTGCCAGAACACTAAAGGCAGTTTGCGGGCTTTAACAGGGATTTGATAAGTGATATATGCATGATCTCCGTGGAAAGTCTGCCCCTCCGGGGTTCGCGTGATCGGATCGAATGTACCGGGATTGGTGATTACACTACCGCCCACGGCAAAACTTCCCTGCTGTTCAATAACTAAAGGCTTCTGTTTCTTTATTGTTTGAGCACCCATATTAGATGCAATGGTGAATAAATATAATGCACTAACGAATAATAATTTCTTCATATCTATTTTTAATTTTACCGGACACTAATCTCTTTATATGGATAATAACAGAATGATTAATTTTTGCCTTTTTATCAATCACAAATTTCGGGCTTTAGCATATTATAATCGTATATATATTACTGTTTATTCTACCAATATTACTGATTATCACATAAAAGTAGCAGAGTGTCTATCGGAATGATTAAATTTGCGCTAATAAATTATGACGGCAATGGAAAAGGTTCTCAATTTTGATACAATTAGCGAGTACAATGCTTTTAACAATCTTGAAACGTTACATCCATTAGTGAGTGTGATTGATTTCTCAAAAGCAAAGGAAAGGACGGGACATAAAATGAATTTCGGAATTTATTGCATCTTCCTGAAAGAGGTTGATTGTGGTGATTTGAAATACGGACGCCATTATTACGATTATCAGGAAGGAACATTGGTTTTTATTTCGCCCGGACAATTTATAGACGTTGAAAATAAAACGGATTACTACCAACCTATGGGACATGCACTGGTTTTCCATCCCGACCTGATACGTGGCACATCTCTTGCCGGGCGTATGAACGATTATACCTTTTTCAGCTACAACACTAACGAAGCTTTGCATTTGTCGGCAAAAGAACGTCATTTGGTGTTGGATTTGTTTTCTAAAATAGAAGATGAACTGCAACATTCGGTTGACAAGCATAGCAAGACATTGATTGCTTCCGGTATCGAGCTTTTCCTCAATTACTGCGAACGTTTTTATGACCGCCAGTTTATCACCCGAGAGGATGTCAATAAAGGTATTCTGGAAAGATTTGAAAACTTATTGGACAGTTATTTTTTATCAGATAACCCCGTAGAAACAGGTTTGCCTTCTGTCGCTTACTGCGCTGACAAACTCAACCTGTCAGCTAATTATTTTGGTGATTTAATCAGGAAAGAAACAGGAAAATCTGCGCAGGAATACATTCAGGCCAAAATCATTGACGTTGCCAAAGACAAACTTTTCGATAGTGACAAAACTATCAACGAGATTGCTTATGAATTGGGGTTTAAATACCCGCAGCATTTCAGTCGCATGTTCAAAAAATCAGCAGGTATTTCTCCAAGTGAGTATAGAGCGATAAGCCAGGCTATGTAGCTTTAAACCACTCTCGCGTATTGTTAGCTATTCTGACAAGCATAAGCATAACAGGAACTTCTACTAATACTCCGACAACCGTTGCCAGCGCTGCGCCTGACTGTAATCCGAAAAGTGAAATGGCAACAGCCACAGCCAGTTCAAAAAAATTGCTTGCCCCAATCATTCCTGCAGGGGCAGCAATGTCATGCGGAAGTTTCCACCATTTTGCCCATCCATATGCCACGAAGAAGATGAAAACGGTTTGTATTATCAATGGAATGGCTATCAGTAAAATATGCAGGGGATTATTTAATATGGTTTCTCCCTGAAAAGAAAAAAGAATTATCAGCATAAGCAAAAGTCCACCAATTGTGAGGTTGTTGAACTTATTTATAAAAACGTTATTGAAGTATTCCATCCCTTTTTTCTTTATCACTGTAATACGGGTGATAACACCCGCCACAAGCGGTATTACAACAAAGAGAAATACTGAAATTATTAATGTATTCCAGGGTATGAAAATTCCACCCATCCCCAGCAAAAACGCCACAACAGGTACAAATGCCACAAGTATGATCAAATCGTTTACAGCCACCTGTACAAGTGTATAGGCTGCATTTCCTTTGGTGAGATAACTCCATACAAATACCATTGCCGTGCAAGGCGCAGCACCAAGCAATACTGCCCCAGCCAAATAATCTTCTGCCAATTCCGACGGGATGAATGCTTTAAACAATACAAAAAAGAATAAATAGGCAATCCCAAACATCGTAAAAGGCTTAATCAACCAGTTGGTAATACAGGTGATAATTATTCCTTTCGGCCGTTTACCCACATCTCTGACACTCTGAAAGTCGACTTTGAGCATCATTGGAAATATCATTAACCATATCAAAACAGCTACAGGAATTGATACATTGGCATATTCAAACTTACTCAACGTTTCCGGGATGACCGGAAACCATTGTCCTATAGCAATACCTACGACAATACAAATAGCCACCCATATGGTGAGGTACTTTTCAAAAGCACTTATCCCCTGTTTCTTTTCCATTCCAATAATCATCAACTATCCGCGGGATAACTCCGGCTTAATCTGATTCATATATAATTCCTGAAAACGCATTTTTATCTCATCCCTAACCCGTAGAAATTCGTTTTTAATAAACTCGGGGGTCCCGGTAACTTCGGAAGGATCATCAAATCCAATATGTAAACGATGTTTTACCTTACCGGAAAATACCGGACAACTCTCTTTTGCGCTATCACATACCGTTATTACATAATCCCATTCCTGGTCTTTATACTTCTCAATACTACGCGGAATGTGGTTAGTGATATTTATACCTATTTCAGACATAACCTGAACGGCCATTGAATTAACTTTTTCCGCAGGTCTTGTTCCGGCAGAAAAGACTTCTAACATATCATCAAAAGATTGTAAAAATCCGTGAGCCATCTGGCTTCTGCAACTATTACCGGTGCAAAGAATTAATATTTTCATTTGTTATTTGTTTTTCAATTAAAGCAAGAAATATAATTGTACTACCCTATTTGCTTATGACTTTCTGAGTTTCATTCATACCTTGAGCATTCTGTATCGAATATTTTTATTTCCATACAATTATCATCAATCGTTGTTCGCCAAACAACGAACATAATTATAAAAAAATATATGCCATTAACAGCATACATCTTTTGTGGCATATACACTAAAAAGGTTTGCGAACAGCTTACTGGCTATTACCCAGTTCTCTTTGTTGATGCAATACCTCACTTTGGGGGTTTCTATCTCTCCCTGAATTAGACCTGCTTCCTTGAGTTCTTTCAGATGCTGAGATACGGTAGCTTTTGCTATCGGAAGTTCATCGTGAATATCACCAAAAAAACAACTTTCCTGTGATGCTAAAAATAGCAATATCGCAATCCGGGTAGGATGCCCCATTGCCTTGGCAAAACGGGCAACAATTTCCTGTTCTTCGATATTATTATTGATCTTCATATTCAAAATTACATTAAATTGTTCAATTACATTAGTCGTTTTGAGTCGCCTTCGCTCCTTAATTGGTAATTGAGTCGCCTTCGCTCCTCGATTTTCAATTCTGCGTTCGGCAAGATAAATAAATTTGACTTTGCCATCTTCCTTCTCAGCTCATCAAAATCCAAACAAGTTTGTCCTTTGATTTCGGTTTGTCGTCTGTTACTCTGCTCTTGCTTAACAATAATGTTCGTAAAATTACGAACATTATTTTAAATGAACAAATTTTTAATCTATTTCTCCTATGATTTTTTTAAAAAGAAGTACCTCCAATCCTATCATATGGGCAAATAATGTAATCATTCTTGTTTATATTGCTTCAGATTCAGATGTTTTTGATACCTCGATACTTTGATCAGGCTAAAAATTCAGATCATAACCGAAAAATCAGCCCAATACTTCGATTATAATCGAAGTATTGGGTCTAAAATTCAGAATAGAAACAAAATTTTATTGGGATTCAAGTATCCGCACCATTTCAGCCGGATGTTCAAAAAGATAGCCGGATTCTCCCCTACAGATTTTCGATCACAGAATTAATAATGGGATCCTACCATTTTCCGACATTCATCGGCACACTTCCTGCAAGCTTCCGCACATTCCCGACAGTGATCGTGCGAATGTTTTTCACATTCATCGGCGCATTGGTCGCATATTTCGGTGCATAACCTGCATATTTCTTTCGATTTTTCGCTGCCCAGGCTCATCAATTGGGCGGCAGCGTAACATATAGCAGCACATTCCATATCCGTTTGGATACATTTTGCCATCATTTTCACATCTTCTTCTTTCGTACATGAAGAAGCACAATAATTACACGCGCTTGCGCAGGCAAGACAAGCATCAATACATGATTTATAATCCTGCACTAGTGTCCGGTTATAAATCAAACAAATTCAATTGTTTATTATCATTCGGACTTGTTAAATTGTAATCGCTCTTTGTAAATAGTTCATTTATAGGCATCTTTTCAAAAAGAGTAAGGCTGAAAATCTGTAATAAATTGTAGAGTGAATGCTCCAGATTGAGCCTCTTCTTTACGATCGCTACTAAAAGATATGCACAGACGGAAATCCATATCTGGCAACATACCGCATTGTAGCTCGTGCCGTAAAAATTTTTAATTCGAAGATGTTGTTTTATCCATTTGAAAAACAATTCAATCTTCCAGCGTCCTTTGTATAACTGAGTTATAAGCAAGGCGTCTAACTCAAAGTTATTCGTCAGGAATACGTAAGTGTTTCCGGTATCGGGGTCCAAGGATTTTATCCTGCGAATCAGTTCCGGATATTCTTTCTTCGATTTGTAGACTGTAAACCTTACGGATTGATCACACCTGAGCCCCGTGGTTTTATCGACCGGCCGGCTATAAACCCTCTTCACCGCAGTGTTCCCCTTTGCCCGGGTAATAAAAAAAGCACCTTTGCAATGAATGGAATGGAGCCTGTCCAGGTCAAGATATCCCCGATCCATGATATAGATGGCACCGGGTTCAATTGTGATATGGTCCAGTATATTGACATCGTGCACACTCCCGTCTGTTATTTCAATAATAGTCGGGATAGAGCCCCGAAGATCCAAAAGGACATGAGCCTTTACGGCTGCTTTCTTTTTGCGGAACTTCGCCCATGGGAACAATGAGAGACAAAGGTCTATCGTTGTGCTGTCAAGGGCATAGGCCATGTTGTCAATGTCAAGTAAAAAATCGTTGTCTGTTTTATACAGCTTGCGCGCATCCTTTATCAGGACTTGCGCAAAGTCTGCATAAATGCGCCAGTCACGATTTTCATTAGCCTCTGCCAATGTGGATTTTGAGACTGCCTGTTTTATACCGCTATGGTATAATTTACTTGAAAGTGCTTTCAAACAGGCTTCGATATCCCTGAGACTTTCCCTGTAGGTGAGTTGGGCAAAACTCATTACATGGAAATGTTCACGGCAGGTAAAGCTTCGCACTTTATAGTTGCCGTTGTATTTAGTAACACATTTATTAAACTCATAGTCCGGGAAGAATGACATTAATTGAGCAAATACGGTTTTCCCTACATTCATATCTGGCGTTTTTACGACAAATATGAAAAATATTTTCAAATCGAAAAATAAAAAAAACGCTCAAAACCGTTTGTTCATCAATCCTACAAGCAAATCGCTATTCGCTTAACCGGACACTAGTGATAATCCTGATATGTTGTCATAGTTATTATTTTTTCAATGGTAAAAATTTGTCTTATAAAAGAATAAGGGAAATTGTCTGGTGACAACTACCCTTATCACAGTAAAGTATCTGACTTATAGTTTGTCCAATTGCTGATTAAACCAGTTGCGTATTTCATCTTTGGCTTTGCCGGTCTTTTGTTGGATTTTTCCATACAGTTCATCTTCTTTGCCTTCTTCATAGAGAAGATCGTCGTCCGTCAGATCAGCCCATTCTTGTTTGGCGCGACCTTTCAACTCGTTCCATTTTCCTTTAAACCTTAAATCATCCATAATTAACAGTCTTTAAAAGAGTTTCTTTATTGAAAGCTCCATACATGAAACAAGGCCGACTTTACGAATGTTCGTCCTTTCAGGCTCCTTAACCAGGTTCCATTTTATTTAACTTTCTCATAAACCAAAATTGGCAGGTGTCTCCTGTCGCAAAAGTAACAGGTCTGACAAATTGCATATGGTGTTTCCCGGGATCAATACCGTTTATCCAAAGTAAATCCATTTCACACAAGATCGGTTGTAATTCTTTCCTAGCTTTGTCTGCAATACAGTACGAAGTTATTGCCTGTAATTTATTCCCGTAAAATTCATAGATATCATAAGTGAAAACGCAATCTAACTTTTCACACTATCCATCCAGTAAATTCTGCAAAATCCCTTCCATTATCCAATTGCAGTTATCAGCATAGATCATTGTTCCGGTTTTTATCTGCTCTCTGGTTTGTACCCAAGGGTTTTCACAGAGCTCATCGGCACAGTTTTCCGATATTAACCCGACCGTTTCTTCCGTTACCTCCAGGTGAAATTGCAGACCTATTACATTTTCGCTGTAATAAAACGCCTGGTTGGTATTGGCGTCGGATGAAAGCAGGTTGAGTCCTTCCTTCGGTATTTCAAACCTGTCGCCATGCCAATGAAAAACGGTCGGATTGTCTTTGAACAACTCGTAAAACCACCCTAACTGCTTACTTTCTTGCGTGCACATTACAGGAAACCAACCGATTTCCTTATGTACAGCTTTATCTACCCTAGCACCCAGACATTCAGCTATAAGTTGAGCGCCCAGACAAATACCCAATACTCTTTTACCGGATTGAATGCAGTTACTGATAAATGCTTTTTCTTCCTTCAACCAGGGGAAAGAGTCTTCGTCATATACACCCATCGGTCCGCCCATAACGATCAATACGTCTATATCTTCCGCTTCGGGCAAATGATAGGCAGATTCATAAAAACGGGTGGATGTAATCGTGTGATTATTTTTCGTCAACCAGTTTCCAATATAACCCAATCCTTCAAAGGGTACATGCTGCAGGGAATGTACTTTCATATTACTTTTCAAATATAAACGGGATTTTTATTTCATCGTCTGCAATCTCCGCATTCAGTATATTATCTGTTTTCCAGTACCTGATCGTTTTAGGGAATTCATTCTGCCTGTTCTCACAAGTAAAAGAATTGTTTTCATAATCGATCACTTTGAAATCGGTAGATTCCTTATCACCCTTCATTTTCACCTGATAATACCAAACTCCATCAATGGGTGACAGGACCGTATTCTCTTTCCAAATCGTATCGTTATCTCTTAATGTAAAGCTCTCTCCTATATAAGTTGAGTCGTTCTCCTTTTTCCAATTTTCAAAAGTCCTTTTTCCCTCCTCATCATTGGTTCTATTCCATTCACCAAGTAAAAAATCAAAATCATATCCTGTATAGGATAGTGGTTTATTTGAGTTTTCGCTCTTATTGGAAGAACAGGCAATCATAAAGAGGGAGAGAAAGAGGATCATTATTCGGCTGATTGTTTGCATTTTATATCTATTTTAAAAGGGTTGTTATAGATATTGAACTCTAAACTGTCGGTTGTCGACAGTTTAGAACCGGAGTTTCAATTTATTAGGAACATCTGCAAAGTCGTTTTTGTTTTGTTGATTCAGAAAAAATCGTCAGATTTATATAAAGGAGATCAACCCGGCAAAGATGACCGGAGATTGCTTTGCAGAACGAGTACAAAACATTGCTTAACAGCGCTATATGCGATTATCCCCTTTCAGGCGATTGATCTCTTTTTGTAATGTTTGTTTTTCCATTTTGGATTTTGTAAGCCGGATGGCTTGTTCATATTGATTGACAGCCTTTTCAATATTTATATCGGCATACAGGTAACCCAACAACTCGTGATAGTGGTTGTTACCCGTAAGATTCAGCTTTTCTGCTTCAACAATGGCTTTTTCGTGTCCGTACACTTTAGCGAAAGCAAATGTCCGATTCAATGCAGCAACAGGAGAATATTCAATCAGAATGAGTTGATTATACAATTGCAGAATGTGCTGCCATTTGTTTTCATCAGCGGAGGCCGTATGCCAGTATGCAAACCAGACCGGGAATTTAGATCATAATCGAAAGATTACGCCTAATATTTAGATTATAATCGAAAAATTACGCCTATATTTTAGAATAGAAAGTTTTTTTGCTACTTTTGAGGTTTAAATTGGTTAATTATGAAACTTCGGGATTTACAGCAAACTATTCAGAGCAGTTGCTTTAAAGGGAAAATCATACTTCTTTTAGGTGCTCGTCAGGTGGGAAAAACGACATTATTGAAAGAGGTCATTTCTCAAATTGACATACCATCCATCTGGTTGAACGTAGATGAGGCTGATATTTTACAGGCTTTTGAAACGGCAACCACCAGCACACAACTATTACAACTGATTGGAAAAAACAACAAACTGGTTGTAATAGATGAAGCCCAACAAATTACGGATATTGGCAAAAAACTAAAATTAATTTACGACACTAACCCCGATATCCAGATTATTGCTACCGGGTCCTCTTCTTTTGATTTACAGAATAAGATGGCAGAACCACTCACCGGGAGAAAACGAACATTTTATCTGTATCCTCTTAGTTATAAGGAAATAGCACAGGATCAGTCTGTTCTGGAAGCGAGAAGACTTTTGGAAACACGGCTGATTTTTGGCTCATATCCTGAAGTAGTAAACAATCCGGGTAGTGAAAAGAGTACACTTATTGAGATTGCGAATAGCTATCTGTATAAAGATATCCTGAAACTGGACAATATCCGTAAGCCTACTCATATTGAAAAATTGCTACAGTCTTTGGCGTTCCAGGCTGGCAGCGAAGTCAGCTACAACGAATTGGCCCAAACCATCGGGAATATAGATACTGCGACAGTAGAAAAATACATTGATCTACTTGAAAAAGCGTTTATCATATTTAAATTACCTGCTTTAAGCCGAAACCTGCGCAACGAAATAAAAAAAGGGAAGAAGTATTATTTTTACGACAATGGTATACGCAATGTACTTATTAATAACTTTTCCGGTATTGATTTAAGACAAGACAAAGGGGCTTTGTGGGAAAACTTCCTGATTTCGGAACGGATAAAAAACAATCACTATCAGGGACGATATACCAATATGTACTTCTGGCGAACGCATGATAAGGCGGAAATTGACTACATTGAAGAAGAAGACGGATTGCTGAGCGCTTTTGAATTTAAGTGGAAAGCACAAAAGGTTCGTTTTGCCAATTCCTTTCTGGAAGCATATCCTAACCACGAGACAGCAGTAATCAGCCGAGAAAATTTTGAACACTTTGTCGGCTTGTAATTATAATCATAACCTTCCAATCTCATATTTTGCCATCTTGAAAGAGCCTTTTAATAATTTGACCGTCGGCGGCAAATCATCTTTAAACCAGATTGAAACAGCTTTATTGGGCAACATAACGGGAAAGAAAATTCTGCACCTGCAATGTCATTTCGGGATGGATTCTATCTCACTATCCAGAATGGGTGCAAGTGTCGTGGGAGTTAATCGTTCATTAGCCCATACTAAATAGTCCGGATCACATTTTCCATATCCAGACGGAATTTAGGGGTTATCGAGGGCTGGTTGGCATCTTCTTTATCCCTGTAACCGATAGCGACAGCAAACAGTGTTTTGTACCCGTCCTGTTGTAAAATACGATCGTACGCTTCCGTTTGGATCCCTTCCATCGGGGTGGAGTCAATTCCCATGCTTGCACAGGCACTCAAAAAGAATCCTAAAGAAAGATACACCTGACACGATAACCACGATTTAATTTCCGACTCACCTTTGGGTTTTACCATACGGTTATAATAACCAGCTTTTTCAGATCCCAAAAGGGTAAGATTCCCGTTCTCAAAATCTTCCACATTCTCAATCACACTGAAAACAACTATATGACTGGCATCATTGATTTTCTGTTCGTTATGATAGGACACCTTCGACAACTCGCTCTTCGTTTTCTCCTCCGAAATAAAAGTAAATTTCCATGGCTGGCTGTTTATCGAGGAGGGACTTAATCGCAGGATCTCCTTCAACTGTTCGATCGTTTCATCGGCGATTTTCCCATTTGGATCATATTTTTTGGTGGTGTATCTGCTCTTTGCAATATCTAAAAAACACATATCATTAAAATTAAATTATACTATATTTTTTGCAGATACAAATATAGTGAAAGTCGAGAGGTAAGCCAAGCTTGCTTAAGCTTGCCCGAAACGCATCCTATATTCTACAAATATAGCGAAAACCGAGAGATAAGCCAAGCTTGCTTGAGCTTATCCGAGGTGCATCCTATATTCTACAAATATAACCATAGTACACCTTACGGCAAAACAAAAAGAATGATCAGGTGTAAAGATCATTACGTCATTCCGATAAAAGACTATCTATCAAAGAATTGAAATCCTTCTTAAACTCTTCATAGAAAAGTCCTGTTGCCGGGCCGTTAAAACCCGTATGTATTTTACGCACTTCTCCTTTCTTGTCGATAAACAGCGTGGTGGGATAACTTGAAAAGTTCTCCACTTCGGGAAGTGCATTGGCTACGCTTTCCCGTCCGACTTCCCCGCCAAACAGAATTTCGTAATTTGTACCGTATCTGTTCTTCAACCGGGTCAAAGCGGTCTTCGCATAATCGAAATCGTTCTTGCGCTCAAAAGCGATTCCTATAACCTCAACACCTCTGTCTTTGTTCTCATCATACCAGGGCGCCAGAAACTCCATTTCATCCAGACAGTTGGGACACCAACTTCCGAGAATGGATACGACCACTACTTTACCGCGATAGCGTTCATCGCTCAATGATATGTTCTGACCCTCAAGATTCGGCAGGTTGAAACCAAGGGAACTGTATCCCGGCTTTAATTTGGCCAATGAATAAGGATCTGCCAATTCGGCGTAATCATTTCTCGCACCAATGATTTCCGTCACGCCACGGGTAGTATAAAATTTCCCGTTAAAAGCCGAATCGTTTGAAAATTGAATCTCAATAAGGTATGGGCTTAAACCGCCGAAAGCAGAAAGATCAACACCCGATCCGGTATAAGCTCCTTCCAGAAAGCGCAAATCTCCCGAGTTAGTAAGGATAGAGCCGGTTACAACATTGTTTTCCGATTTAAAAACTCCCACATTACGGGTCGTATCGCCTTCTTCACTGATGAAAAGTACATCCCATTTCCCATCGATACGGGTATCAGGTGTGGTTTCAGCCGGACTAAAACGTTCTTTCACCCCGAATGTGGCATGGAACAAAACTCCGGGATCGTTCTCGATATAGTTTTTAATAAATTTTCCTTCGATAGCATCACCGGAAATAATCCCTTCTATATAAGCATCATAAGCTGCAATAGGGATGATAAGCGTGTCGGATTGAAAGTGGACGCTGTCTAACTTCACCCGCTCCACGCCGTTCAGTAATGTAACCGAAGCTTTGTCTGTACCTGCATCACTGACTTCAAAGAGAAAAGGAGCTTTCTTATTTTCTGCAACGGAAAGTTCCCCCTTCCAGATTCCGTTTTGCAAGGTATTTTGCTTTTGGCAGGACACTATCAAAAGCGCTGCCAATAAATAAACCGTCCATTGAATTTTTAGCATGATTTTTTCTTTTTTATTTAGAGAATATAAGATGCGCCTCGGAAAAACTCAAACGAGTTTGGTTTTTCGCTCGGCTTTCATTATATTTTACAAAGCTAAGAAACTGTTTTCAGTTTTACGAATGTCCGTTTTAAAAATTTCCTCAACGATCATTTGAAAACCCACAACCTGGTTTCAATTACGTCATTCCCCTGGGCTGCTATTGCATCCTGATAGCTTTGCAGATTGACGGTCTGCTCTTTGATTGGATAATATAATCTGGACGGAACGCCTCCATCACCGAACAAAGGTGAGAATGTATAAGTGACCGGCTGACCTTCAATCACTCCTGAAAAGATCACATCATCCTTTTTTATCAGGAAATCGGGATAACCGGTTCTGCGATAATCACTCCACGCTTCGAGAAACTGGGTGAACAGGGCAATATATTTCTGATTCAGCACATTCCGCTCGTTGGCCGGCGGCAGTTGCGACACATAAGCATTTATATCAGCAGAGGCAACACCCCATTTTTCGAGAGATGCTCTTACTCCGTTCACATAGTTAGCCTGACTCCAGTTATTGTATTCGGAGATTAAAAACTCCACTTCGGCATATTCCAATAATACCTCTCCATAATCAGCGGCGCTGTAGATACTTCCGGGAAGGCTGACATCACCTGCCGCAAAACTGCCTGCCTGCGCTTCAGTCAACCCGTAAGCCAATCCTTCATAAACACCAAGGTTATTTACTGATGCGTACTTACTTAGCCGCGGATCAGCAACCGGGAGCTGGTTGTTTTCACCTTTCAGCAAATCTATAAATGGTTTCGACAGGGCAAAATCGCGCCTGTTTGCAGTGACAGTAGCACGATAATAAGGTGCCTCGTTGGGTGCAGCGGCGGCATACTTGTAAACAGCATTGTCCGCATTGCTTGTGAACACGCCTTTCTCTAACGCATCGGCAAAATGTGATTGATAAAGGGAGTTGTTTTTTGTCTTTAAGCGGGTGGCAAACCGCAACCGCAATGAATTGGCAAACTTTGCCCATTTCGCATTGTCGCCACCATAGATAATATCCGATACACCAAACGTTCTCTCCTCCGAATATTTCAATAAAGTATCGCCCGCCTGTTTGAGTTCGTTGAGGATATCCGTATAGATCTTTTCCTGCGAAGCATATTTGGGCGTAATGTTATCGGGATTCTGCTGCAATGCCTGAAAATCGGGATCATCGCTGTCGTAAGAATTATAGGGTACATCGCCGAAGATATCGGTGAGCGCATAGTATGCATACGATTTCAGGACACGACTGATCGCTATCTGGTTAGCATTCCTGCCCGCTCCGTCCGCCGTGACCAGATCTTTGGTGACAGGATCGGTGTTCAGGTTGATAATTTCCTGCAGATTGTTCAGCACACTGTACAATCCGCTCCAAATATCCGCCGAATAGCCGAAAGGAATATCATAACGCGATTGGCTGGTATAGGTAATCTGGCTGATCTGTTGGACAAACAATGCCGAGCTTCGTAACGATGCCTGTTCGCTTCTCACATTATCAGTCAGATGCTTTTGCGCCGTTGAGATCAACGAGGTAGTCGGAACCGACGAGGGCCGGTTAGGGTCGATATTCAGGTCTTCATCGATGCAGGATGTAAATCCGATTGCCGACAGGATAAAAAGTATATATAATGGTTTCATATGATTATTTTATTTCGGTATATGGAATTATTGATTTGCTAAATATCTTGAATCTTGAATCTTAAATTTTGAATCTATTTAAAACTTAATACTCAGATTAATTCCGTAAGTAAGAGGAGTCGGCATATTACCGCCTTCAATTCCCTGTACGTTTCCACTGCTGTTCGTGAGTTCAGGATCGATAATTTTACTTTTCCTGTACAGGTAAAACAGGTTGCGTGCATAAAGCGAAGCTCCGATACTTTTAACCGGCGCATTTTCGGGTAATCTGAAATCATATCCTAACGACAATTCCCTGAGTTTAATAAATGTGGCATCGAAAATATCGAATGCTGTCGGCCCGTTGTAATGGTTTCTTGCCCATGCCTGCGCTGTCACATTTTGTGTGTTCTGGGCTGTATTGGTTACCGAATAAGTTCCGTCAGGATTGAATGTTACATCAGCAGTCACACCATCAGCGACAACCCCCGTTTCACGGATTCCATTGGCTGCCGTTTCCGGTAGGATTCCCGAATACATCGCCACCTTATAAGTTTGGGAGAAGAATTTACCTCCCACACGGGAGTCTATCAGGAAATTGAACCGCAAGTTCTTATACCGCAATCCGTTTTGGAAACTCCACAGGAAATCAGGTAAAACGCTGCCAAGTGGCACCAGTTGTTGTGTACGCATATAAAGTCCATCGTCACCGATCACCTTTTGTCCATCAGGAGCATACACGAAATCATAACCATACAATTGTCCGTAACTTTCACCCTCCTGGGCAACCAAACTGACCAGTGAAGTACTTAAATCGAGACGGCTTACGGCATCGGAAAGTTCGATGATCCTGTTGCTGTTTTTAGAGTAATTGACTGAAAAATTCCAGTCAAGATCGCGGGTTCTAACCGGATTCACTCCAAGAATCACCTCAACACCTTTGTTATTGATCTCACCGGCGTTAATCAACTTTGAAGAGTAACCGAACGCGTCGGAGGTAGGAAGCGAAATAATCTGATTGCGACTTGTATTGTTGTAATAAGTGAAGTCGATACTCAACAGGTTTTTGAACAGTTGGAGTTCTAACCCGGTTTCAAGTGAAGAGGTAATTTCGGGTTTGAGGTTCAGGTTGTTCAACTGGTCCGGTAACGTATAGGCAATATTCCCGTTAATGGGTGTGATAGCCTGATATACTTTATAGAGCCGATAGGGATCGGTATCGTTCCCAACCTGCGCCCATCCCAAACGGTATTTTGCAAACGACAGCCATCTTTGTTCTCTCAAACCGGGTAGTTCACTCAGGATAACCGATGAAGTTACCGAAGGATAAAAATAGGAATTATGCCCTACAGGCAAAGTCGAGGACCAGTCGTTACGGAATGTACCGTCGAGATAAACAGTACTTCTCCATCCATAAGAGACACTTCCGAAAACAGAAGAGAGTTCTTTTTTGTATAATCCTGTTTCAGGGCTGATGACTGTAGAGGTAGCGTTATTCAGACTGTAGTAATTAGGCACAATCAATCCGCCCGAAGTAGATATATCGCTGATACGACGGTTCCTCTGTAGGAAGTTTGTCCCTAAATTAGCAACCAGTGAATGGACATCCCATGAACGATTGAGGGTAGTCAATAATTCGTAATTAAATTCGCCATACTTTTGGCTATATTCCTGGTACATGGATTGCGAACGGGAATTATACGCAATCCTGTCCTGAAAGTTGTACTGAAAAACATCGGCATAAATACGGCCGGTCACCGAAAACCATGATACGGGGGAGACTTGTATTCCGAAATTTCCGTACAATCTGTCCCTGTCTTCCTCAAGATAACTCTCATAGGCAGACCAGTAGGGATTGTCGATATATTTTGTCTTTTCGTCTTCAACCGTGTTTCTGTAACCGGTACGGTTCCATGCACGGGGCGTTCCGTCCGGGCGTTTGTATTCACTCAGTTTCTTGTAATCCACCTGCACCGCTCCCCATTGGTACGCTTCGAGGATGATATTCCGGTTGGATGCACCTGTCCACGGACGGCCTTTGGATACCGTCTTCAGGTAATTGGCACTTGCAAAGAACGAAACATATTCTCCGTCCACGTTTCCGGAAAGAATAAGCGAGTTCTTGTCGAGTGAAGCATTCGGAATAGTTCCCGTTACGTTTTTATTGGTGAACGATACCCGGAAAGCAGAATTTTCATTTGATTTGGAGAGCGAAATATTGTTTGTATTGGCAATCCCGGTTCTAAAGAAATAATTCACATCGTTCTCGGGATATACCCATGGTTCCGGTCTCAGGTATTGATCCGGATATTCGGGATCGAGATTGTACCAGTGCAACACAGGGGTACCGTCTAATTTAGGCCCCCAGCTTTCGTCGGCAGCATAATCCACTATATTGTAGGTCTGGCCGTCGATGGTCGCCGTGGCAAAACTCATATTATACCCGCCACCGTATAATTTCTGGCGTTCCGGCAATCGTACCACATTTTCAAATTCCAGGCCGGTATTGATTTCAATGGCAATCTTACCGGCACTGCTCTCTCCTTTTTTAGTGGTGATCAGGATCACCCCATTGGCAGCACGGGAACCGTAGAGAGCAGCTGCGGATGGACCTTTCAGCACGTTTACTGAGGCAATATCATCCGGATTAATATCCTGGATAGTACTGCCGACATCTTTCCCTGCACTGCCGTGGATTGTAGAGGAGCTGTTCAGATCGCTGTTATCCAGCGGAACACCATCGATAACATACAACGGTTGGTTGGTTCCGGTGATGGAATTAATTCCGCGCAAGGTTATTCGCGAAGAACCACCAAGGTTACTTCCACCCGAGATAACCTGCAACCCTGCTATCTTACCGGAAAGGGCTGTCAACGGATTCGTCGGCCGCGTCTGAAATGCATCGGATGAAACATTCTGCACCGCATAACCAAGCGCTTTCCTTTCTCGGGGGATATTCAGGGAAGTAATCACCACTTCGCTCAACGTCGTAGTGCTTTCCTGCAGGATGATATCGATTCTTTCCGATTTTGATACCTGAACCTCCTGACTTGTAAAGCCTATATAGGAAAATTCGAGGACTGTTCCACTTTCAATGTTTATACTGTAATCGCCCTCAATATCAGATACCGTCCCCACTGCGGGATTATTCTTATCCACAATGGTAACACCGGTAAGCGGACTTCCTTGTGGATCGGTTACATTTCCGGTAATGGTAACCGTGCCTCTATTCTGTGCCGAAAGACTAAGCACAAAAAGGCTGAGAAATAGAACTAGACTTGCTTTGATAACCTTCATCTTCTCTCAATATTTATGTTAGAAAAATATCTTTTCTCTGTTTTAATAATTTGTGAAGTTTCTCTTCTAAATGTTGACTACAAATTGTCTCCTATGAAAAACGGCTGATTCATTTTAATGATCAGCCGTTTCTTTTTATATACCTGTTTCACCTATGTACATAAGAGATACCGACTGTCGGGTAATTTGCGACAATTCATCATCGTGATATGCATGCGCTTAGCGTTGAACAGGTGCATCTGGTTGTTATTTAAAGGGTTTATTCTTAAATTTTGTCAAGTGCCTGCTGCAGGTCGGCTTTGATATCATCGATATTTTCAATACCCACAGAAATACGAAGCAATCCAGGTTCCACACCGCTTGCTCTTTGGGCTTCAGGCGATAATTGCTCGTGCGTAGTAGCTGCCGGATGAATGATAAGCGACTTAGCATCTCCAACGTTGGCAAGATGGCTTAATAACTGTACACTATCGATCAGTTTGTCAGCATCCTCAGGTGCACCTTTCAATTTGAATGTAAGCACGGCTCCCGGTCCTTTGGGGAAATATTTCTGTGCCAAAGCATAATATTTACTGCTCTTCAATCCCGGATAGTTTACATATTCTACCTTCGGATGCTGCTCGAGCCATTCGGCCAGCGCCTGCGTATTCTCCACATGACGTTCCAGGCGAAGCGACAGGGTTTCCAATCCTTGTACAAGGAGGAAAGAATTGAACGGGCTGATGGTATTTCCCCAATCGCGCAATCCTTCTACCCGCGCACGGATATTGAAAGCAATATTCCCAAACGGGCCATTCGCACCAAATACATCCCAGAAAACCAATCCATGATAGCTTTCAGAAGGTTCGGTGAAGGAAGGGAATTTACCATTTCCCCAGTTGAATTTACCGCTATCCACAATCACTCCTCCAAGGGAGGTCCCGTGGCCGCCAATCCACTTAGTAGCCGACTCTACCACTACTGCTGCACCGTGTTCTATGGGACGGAAAAGATAACCGCCTGCACCGAATGTATTGTCCACGATCAGTGGAATATCGTGTTGACGGGCGACCTCGGCAATGGCATCGAAATCGGGAATATTCAGTTCCGGGTTACCGATCGACTCCAGATAAATGGCTTTGGTATTATTGTCAATCAGTTTTTCAAACTCTTCAGGATTTTCATTGGGAGTAAAACGAACTTCAATACCCAATCGTTTGAACTGCGATTTGAATTGATTATACGTCCCACCGTAAAGGAAAGGAGTCGAAACAAAATTATCTCCTACCTGTAAGATATTATTCAGTGCGATGAATTGCGCCGATTGTCCCGAAGAGGTGGCCAATCCGGTCACACCGCCCTCTAAAGCTGCCACACGTTTTTCAAAAACGTCGGTCGTCGGGTTTTGCAAACGGGTATAGATATTCCCGAATTTGCGAAGTCCGAAAAGATCGGCTCCGTCCTTCGCATCTTCAAACACATAGGATGATGTCTGATATATCGGTAAAGCACGGGCATGCGTTGTTTTATCCACTTCTTGTCCCGCGTGTACCTGCAGGGTTTCAAATTTATAATTGCTCATATTGGTAATGTTTTAAATAAAATACAATGTGTAAATAGAAAAATATTGAAGTTTTGCGATTGCAAAAAGGGTATGTAGAATTGCAGGTGTGCTGTCAGCAGCACATTCGGCTTAACGGGAGAGAAGCCTTATGGAGGTTGTTTGTATAGGGAAGAGAAGCAAAATAAATGTCTGTCGTTTTCATTATTTTTTTACTTTTAGTCTTGTTTAACGATGCAAAGATAGGGCAAGGGATAAAGTATGGCAATACCATAAATATAGTATATTTAAAAAAGAGTATCGTAGGGAGATATTTTTCGTTCTAAAGATGGATAAGTAGAATAGCATATCCGAAAGATTCGAAAAAATCTACATATCAAAATCACCGGAGCGGAGGCGCTTCTTCCCGGATTGTTGTTTTTTATCATCCAACCGTTTTTGTATGGATTGAAATGTCGGTTTGGTCGCAATCCGTTTCATTTCCGGTTTCAGGGCCTGACGGATAAGAAGCCGGAATTTTCCTATTGCTGTTTTTTTGTTCAGCCACTGGGTGCGTTCGGAATCGCTACTGACCTGCAATACTCCGTTTTTATTGATACGGTTGGATAATTTCCCGAGGATCAACTGTTTCTGGACATCAGTAAGGGCTTCCGAGGCGTTCACATCGAACGAGAGCACGACCTTCGAGGCTACTTTATTCACGTTCTGTCCCCCACTGCCACTACTCCTTACAGCAGTAAAAACACATTCCCCGACCACCTTCTCTATATCGATATCCATCATTACTACGGTTTGAAAACTGAATCACAAACATAATAAAAGCCAAGACGAGGCCCATCTTATGTTCTGCAAATATAACCTTATTTATACAAAAACTGAGCTTCCATAAAGGATGTTTTGAAACTTTTGTTTAACTTCGTAGTCAGTTCATTCAGAATAATAAAATGCGTACTTATCTCATCGCCGATAATCAGGATATTACACGGGAAGGACTTATATCTGTACTGAGATCACAGGATATGAAAAACCGTGTGGAAACGGCTCGTACCCGCAGCGAGCTGCAGGCACGATTGCGCAGCTATCCCGAATCGGTTGTGATACTGGATTACACGCTATTTGATTTTGTTTCCGTCAATCAACTTTTAAACATGAAGATGGGAGCAAAAGCATCGTCATGGATTTTGTTCTCTGACGAGTTGGAGGAGCGTTTTTTACATCAGATATTGTTGATCGATCCCAGTATCAGCGTAGTGATGAAGCACAATCCACTACAGAATATCCTCGATGCCATTACCTGTGCCACCTACGGTGAAACCTATTTATGCGATATTGCAGAGTCGGTACTAAAGGACGGAAACTTTCAGAAAAAAGAGTCGGATACTCTGACCCCCTCAGAGAAGAGTATTCTGCGGGAAATAGCCCTCGGGAAAACCACTAAAGAAATAGCTTTTGAGAAACACCTCAGTTTCCATACCGTAAATACCCACCGCCGGAATATTTTCCGGAAACTGGCCGTAAATAATGCGCACGAGGCCACAAAATATGCGCTGCAAGCCGGTTTACTCGATTTAATGGAGTATTATATTTAGAACGAAGAGACCGCCAACAATTTATAATCGAGATTATCGGTCGTAAGATCAAATTCCAGTGCGTGGTTTTCCTTAATACCGGATTATATTGTAACTTTTACTTTACATTACCCCATTTATCGTCATTTTTTTCTGACTCCACGACTACCACTACTACGAACATTTATAGTTTAATATTACAACAAACTAAATTACCGAAATGTTGTTATAAGAAAAATAAGTTTAAATTTTATTCATTCTTAAAAAATCAAAGCCTTATGAATACAGAAAATTTAAGTAACCATGCCGCCATTGACAAATTGAAGGAACTGATGGATAAAATCGACATCGGCAGGGAAGGGAAATTGTACTCATAATATATTACCACTTTAATACCAAGTAATATGGATGTAAAATCTAACGAACCATTCTGGTTGGTAAAGAACGGATTACTGGCATCTTATCCCTCGCTTCACAATGATGACGAATGCGACGTGCTGGTGGTTGGCGGCGGTATTACAGGCAGTTTGATAGCACACCAATGTGTTGGAGAAGGATATAAAACGATACTGATAGACAAGCGCGAGGTATGCAACGGAAGTTCTTCCGCTACCACCTCAATGCTCCAATTCGAGATTGATACTCCTTTGTATAAATTGATTGAATTAGTCGGCGAGAAAGGAGCCGTAGCAAGTTACGATGCTTGTTACAAGGCAATAGACCAATTGGGAGAAATTGCTTCGAAGATAAAATCGAAAGCCGGTTTCAAGAAAAAAGACTCACTCTATTTTGCCGCCTTTAAAAAAGATATGGATTGGCTCAAGAAAGAACTTGAAACAAGAAATAAGGCCGGATTTGAGGGAAAATGGCTCGAAGCAGAAGAAATCCTGAAAAAATATGGTATACACGGAACATACGGAGGCATTCTTTCTAAACAGGGAGCGAGCATAGATGCTTTCTGCCTGGCACACGAGTTGTTGGAATACAATCACAAGAAAGGATTACAGGTCTATGATAAAACCGAACTGACCAGTGTCGAGTACAAAAGAGGGTTCAATCACTGTACGACTGCTACCGGAGCGGTTATCAAAGCGAAAAAGGTCGTCTATTGCGTAGGTTACGAAGCCGTCAATATGATCAGGGAGAAGTTCGTGGACCTGCTCAGTTCCTATGCCATTATTTCGGAAGTGGACGAAAAACTCTACTGCCAATATAAAGATATACTCATCTGGAATACAGCAGATCCTTATTTATACATGCGTACTTCGGATGACGGCCGTTTCCTGATTGGAGGCGAAGACGAAGAATTCCGGAATCCATCCAAACGTGATGCACTGATCGGCAAGAAAGAGGAAAAGCTGGTCCAAGCATTCAAAAAACTGTTTCCCGATAAATCATTCTATTCCGATTTCGCATGGGCAGGTACTTTCGGCGAGACCAAAGACGGCTTACCCTACATCGGTGAACACTCCGATTTCAAAAACTCTTATTTTGTCTGTGGTTTTGGCGGCAACGGTATCACCTTCTCCGTAACTGGAATGGAGATGGTCTCCAACTGGCTTAAAGGGAAAAAGCATTTGTTATCACCCTATTTTGCTTTTGGACGCTAAGCAGTTTATGGAATATAAAAAAGCCAGTTTGAATTATTATTAACCGGAATTGTTTACCGGACGCACTGCGCACAAACTCCTTTCATCACGAAATTAACATTCTCAAGACGAAAGTTCCGGGGTAAAGGTATATCAGGGATGGAAATACTTTCCATACAGTAAGTGTTTCCACATTTATTACAATGGAAATGTACATGAAGGTCGCCAAGGGAGCATTGGCAATCGTCACGGCAGACCGAATATTTAATGGAGCCGGAACCGTCGTCTATGCTATGGATCAGATGATGTTGATGGAAAAGGTTTATCGTTCGCGATAGCGTAGACTTATCGACTGTTCCCATTTCACCCTCCAGATCGGAAAGGCTGAAAGCTGAATCATGATGAAGCATGGCTTCCAATACCAGCATCCTGATGGCGGTCGGCTTTATTTCCCTATGGTGAAGTATCTTTTCTATATGTTTCATATCCATAATTTACCAGTTCAACTTTCGCAAGTTGGTTTATTGCAACTAATGTATTTGTGAAAATATAGTTACTAATTATTATCCAATATAAGAAAGTATAAAGATAACCATTCTAGTCCGACTAAAAGCAAGATAGCACTAAAACTTCTTTCGCATGATACGGATGGCATTGAGTATAGCCAGTAACGATACGCCTACATCTGCAAATACCGCTTCCCACAAAGTGGCCAGTCCTCCGGCTCCAAGAATTAGCACGATAAGTTTAACACCAAAAGCCATTGTGATATTCTGTATTACGATCTGACGGGTAGCTTTGCCAATACGGATCGCCATAGGGATTTTAACCGGCTGGTCGGTCTGAATGACTACATCTGCCGTTTCTATAGCCACATCACTCCCCAAACCTCCCATCGCGATACCCACATCACTCATAGCCAGCACAGGAGCATCGTTTATTCCATCTCCCACAAAAGATACCTTATTGCCCGGATTAATAGAAAGTTCCTCAAACCGTTGTACCTTGCCTTCGGGCAACAGATCTCCGTAAGCACGGTCGATGCCCAACTCTCCGGCCAACTTCGAGACGATAGCTTGTTTATCACCCGAAAGCATCACGATATCTTTTATCCCGGCTTTGCGTAACTCTTCGACCGCCACTTTTGCATCCTCCTTAAGCTCATCGGCTACAACAATGTACCCGGCATACTTCCCATCTACTGCACACAAAACAGTAGTTTCGGGAATATCTGCCACTTCCGGAGGATAAGCGATACCATTGGTCTCCAACAGTTTCATGTTTCCGGCTAGGATCTTCTTCCCGTCGAGTTCAGCCTCCAGACCTTGTCCCGCCACCTCTTTGACATTTACCGGTTGTGCAAAGGGTATTCTTTCTTTGGGTACCGAAGAAACAATGGCTTTGGCTATCGGGTGGTTGCTCTGCGTTTCCACAATAGCCACGGCGTGCAACAATTCTTCTTTCGAAAAACCCTCTTCGGGAATGATATCCTGTACCTCGAATACACCTTTGGTCACCGTACCGGTCTTGTCCAACACCACAGTATTGATCCTGGTAATAGCATCCAGATAATTGCCGCCTTTGAACAGAATCCCCTGACGCGATGCGGCACCGATCCCACCGAAATAACCTAATGGTATACTGATCACCAATGCACATGGACAGGATATCACTAGAAATACCAATCCACGGTATAACCAATCATTGAACAGATACATAAACTCAGGGTCAATCAGCGACCACATCCAGGGCAATACCACAATCAGCACAGCCAACATAGTGACAACCGGGGTATAGATACGGGCGAATTTACGGATAAACTGTTCGGCCGGAGCCTTACGTTCAGTGGCATTTTGCACGAGTTCTAAAATACGTGCAAGCGCACTTTGCCCGAATGGTCTGGTTACTTTTATCCGGCAGACGCTATCCGTAGCGATCATACCCGCCAGTACCTCTTCCTCTTTTTTGATATTTCGGGGAACACTTTCACCCGTCAGCGCAGAAGTATTGAACGATCCCGAATCAGTGAGCATAATACCGTCCAACGGAACCCGTTCGCCGACCTTTACCTCGACCGTTTCACCTACACTGACCTCTTCAGACAAAACTGTCTCAATACCATTATCCCTGATCACAGATGCTTTCTCGGGACGGACATCAAGTAATGCCCCAATATTTCTCTTGGCCCGATTGACAGCCGCTTGCTGGAATAGTTCCCCGATGGAATAAAACAACATGACCGCTACGCCCTCCGGGTACTCTCCAATAAAGAAAGCCCCGATTGTGGCAATACTCATCAAGGTGAATTCATTGAAAATATCTTTTTCCTTCATGGCTTCCCAGGCTTCTTTTAATACGGGAATACCTACCGGAAAATAGGCAATAAGGTACCACACCAATCGTACCCATTGATTTTCGAAGAAGGAAATATTCGTAGCGGACATGGTTATTCCACCAATCAACAACACAAATGATATCACAGCTCTTGTAATGGGGCCTTTCTGAGATATCTTATCTGTTTTATTGGCGCTTAAAGTGGCCGGAGTTACCGAACAAGAGCCATTACTACAACAATTTGCCATAATATCGTATTTTGCTATTCAACTTTCGAAAGTTGAATAATTGTCACTAAATCATTCTCTGAATTTTTTCGACTTAATCGTATATTTTCATCTGATGTACTCGCGAAAGTTCAGTTTTAATATATCTAATGCAAAAGTACAACCAATCCGGTGCAACTGGGTTGCAATCTCCCATAGTCTTATTCGTTTTGTGGCTTTTATTTGCCTAAAATAATTATCTTTGCTGATAATAAAACCCATTCAATTTCAGCAAAAGGGAAATTAAGATCACAGATAATTAATGAGTTCAAATCAGGAAAGCGCTTCACAATGGCTGGGTAAGAGGATAGCAGAAGCAAAAGGAGCATATTTAGCTGCCTCGGTATTTACCGTTATTAGCGCGGCATCTTTTGTTGTTTTTTGCTGGTATTTGTCGGAATTCGCTGCAGCGTGGGTCGACAAGGGGATTGTACAACCCCATAGATTGCTGTATGCATCACTGTTTCTCACCGGCAGGTATGTTTTCGCCCATTTTGCTTCACAGTTCAACTACAATGCCGGCAATATAATCGTTTCCAAAATCAAGAAAAAAATATATCCTCTGTTACTTAACAACAGCCAACTGGACTCCACCTCAAGCGCTTTGTACGTTACGAGGATAAGCGACGACCTGAAGCCTTTTTACGCTTTTTTTATCCCCTATTCCGTGGCTACGGCTTTGGTCAGTACAGTGTTATTGATCGCCTGTTTCTGGATTGAAAGATGGGTAGGGATTATATTACTGGTATCGTTGCTGGTCATCCCCATGCAGATGGCGGTCATCGGTATAGGCGCTGAAGCGCTTCACAGAAAACATACCAATCTCTTCCTTAAATATTCAGCTGTGTTTTATAACCGTCTTCAAACCATTGCGGAGATCGTCAATCTGGACAACTTCAAAGCACAGTACCGCTTTTTATCGGGAAAGAGTAAGGAACTGAGTAAAGCGACAACCAGTGTCATGCGGGTTGCATTCCTATCGTCCACAGCGCTGGAACTTTTCGTTACAATTGCCATTGCCGCTATTGCCATTTACCTGGGGATGAGCTTACTTGGGATTATGCCCGGTCCCAATTACGGGAAAGGTTATGATTTCGGTACTGCATTGTTTTTGCTGACTATTACACCTTATTTTTTCTTCTATTTGCGGAAATTCGTAGGTGCTTATCACGACCGGAACAAGGCTTTGGCCTCGGCAGAACTATTGATGCCGATACTGAACCAGGAGATCATCCCTCCTTTATCCGACCTAAATGAAAAGATCAATAGTTTTGAGATCAAAGGTTTGCATTTTGCTTATCCCGATTCGCCGGTCAAAGTGCTGAATAATATCAACCTGCAACTGCCTGTAAAAGGATTGGTATTGGTGAAAGGTATTTCGGGTTCAGGAAAATCCACCCTGCTGAAAATCTGCACAGGTAGCCTGTTCCCGCAGGAGGGTATGGTTTCAGTCAATGGCAAGGACAACGAGTGGTCTCACCAGTGGTTAAAAGAGAACTCGTCGTATATGAACCAGTTTCCATTCATTTTCGACGGAACGCTGCGATACAACGTCTTCCTTGAGAAAGAGGCAGAGAAACAGGCCTGGTATCCTGAATTCCTGGACAAGATACTTGCTAAAAAGGAGGATGGATGGCAGACCGAATTGAGTCATAACGGAAAACAACTTTCGGGTGGAGAAAGACAACTGGTGACGCTTGCAAGGATGATGTTACATCCCAGGCCGGTAGCGATCATGGACGAACCGACGGCCAATTTGGATAGCGATACAATCGAAATCATTCTTCCTCAAATTGTTAAATTGGCCGAAGAGCGGTTGGTAATTGTTGCTTCGCACGAGAAAATGTTCGACGCTGTGGCCGATGTCACATTAAACTTAAACTGGGGGGAACAGATTTAATGTGCCAATATGCCAATGAGAATAATGTGAATAATAGAACTGATGGGACAATGGGACTAATGAGCCGCCCGATATCTCATTCAATTATGGTCAAAAAAGTAAATTAACCGTATGCATAAGTTTGTTGTAGAACATATATTGCAACCCTTCGCAGGTAAATGGGTAAGAGGTTTCTTGCTGCTCGCCCTATGGACGGCGGCATTTATAGCCCTTCCGGCTATCTCGGGGTGGTTTCTGGCCATCTGTAGTGTAGCATTCATCACGGCCAGCACCACATTCTCCTATCTGATCCCGTCTGCCATCATCCGTCTATTGGCGCTGCTACGCACTGCGACAAGGTATTTCGAGCGGATAGAAAATCACAAAACCACCCTCGACGCACAGCAGCGTATCCAGTTAAGGATATTCCGGGCGGTAGCTAAATTTCCCTATTTCAAGAAACAGGTCAACAACAACTCGACATTGTTGGAGAACAGCACACAAGGTGTTGAACAGATACTGAATTACATCCTCTTATGGCTTTTACCGCTCACGGCATTGGTAGTTACCCTTATCATCTACTTTGTTTTTCTTATCCTGTTCTCACAGGTCATAGCCATAGAGTTTTTGATTTCTGCCGCCATACTCCTGTTCATTGTCCCCCAACTCTTTTTCCGGAAAAACGGAAAACTCTACAAGTCATTGAAAACATATCGGGACGAAAACAACCAGGAACTTATCCAAAGTTTCCGGGGGCGGATAGAGATCTCAAAATACAATATGGAGGAAAAGGTGATCGGACAATACGAGCAAAGATTGGGACAACTTGAACGATTGGAAAATAAACTACAAACCAACTCATTCTATCTGCAACTGATTGCCGGACTCGGATTTAGCTATATAGCCGCTTTCCTTCTCTGGAATTCGGGTAATTACGGTATTGAGGCTTCCACCGCCATCGGGATATTCTTTGGTATCATGGCACAGGCCGAATTATCGGAGATGCTTTTCTCAGGAAAATCGGAAAAAAGCTCGGTCAAGCAGCAGATCAGTGATGTGGAGTCGATTATCAAGCAAGGTGAACAACCCGTTGAGACGGTACAGGTAAGTTCTGCCCTGGAAAATCTAACCCTGAATGGTGTAAGTGCGAAAATCCCCGATACGCCCGTACGCACTGCTGATGTGTCGTTAGAGATTAAAAAGGGAGAATGGATCGCACTCTTTGGCGAAACAGGGAAAGGGAAAACCACCCTGCTGAACAGCCTTTTTTACCCTGAGTACCGGCGTAGCGGCTCATTGACCTGGAACAGTGACAAGGAGTTGACTCATTTACCCGTGCCTGAAGCTGTCTATGTCACTCAAAAAGCCTACCTACTTACCGGCACCTTACGTGAAAATTTCGAAGGCTATCCAGATGAAGCGATTGAACAGGTGTTGAAAACAGTCGATCTCTCAAGCTGGCGGTCATCACTTCCCGATGGTCTGGGAAGCTGGCTGGGTGAAAACGGCGAAACGCTGAGCGGCGGACAGCGGAAGAAGTTACTGTTGGCACAGGCGCTCCTCAAAGAGCCACAACTGCTGGTCGTTGACGAACCCACTGCCGGTATCAGTTCCGAAAACGCAATTGATATTTTCCGTAATATTAAATCACAGTACCCTGACATCACCATTCTGATGGCTACCCACCTGAAAGACTTTGAAGGGGTGGTTGATAAAGTGGTAAGAATTTAAGACAGAGTTTCTTTATCTATTTTCCTGTTTGTTGGCTGCCTCCCAACCGTAATCAATATAATTCCATGACATATTCCCCTCGTTATCCACCCGGACGAGCATATATCCCTCTTCGGTATCGAGCAGCGGACCTCCCCACCATCCTGCAGAAACAGCTCCACCTGTCACAAAATAAGTATTGTTCACCAACAACTCTTCATGTAAATGTTGGTGTCCCTGAAGAATGACTTTCAAATTATAATCCAGCAGGATATCCCATACCTCCTTGAAATTGGAGAACATATCCGCATCTTTGACTACGCCTTCCATAGCAGGGTAATATAGCGACTGAAAAGGAACATGCGTAACAACCACCAGCGGAGTTTCCCGGGATATGGTTGCCAAATCGGATTTTAGCCATTCCACCTGTTCGGGACCTACGCAGTATTTCCCCGTTGAATCATTGATTTGCACGCTGTTTAATATCACAAAATGAACTCCCTTGTGATCAAAAGAATAATAGGTATCACCAAAATATTTTTCGAAAAATTTAGATCCCGACACATCGGGTTCATTATTAAACGTATAATATCTATCATGATTACCAATAGTTAAATAAGCTTTTACGCCGGATCCGGTTACGGCCGATTTAAATACGCTCATGAGAGAATCGGCTCTGAGTGAGTCCTGAGGTTGTAAGTGATCCAGATCTGCAAGGTCACCGCCAAAAATCACAAAATCTATGTTTTGCGATTTTGCATGTTCTAATGCCTGTTTTAGTCCGGCAGCACTGACATCCATATTATTGCTGTTCATATGCACATCTGTCAGAAATGCAAAACTGAACGCTACTTCTTTTCCCGGGTTGCTGTTTTTTCCGGAATTTTCTGTACAAGAAAGGAATAAAGCTATTAACGAAATGGCAATAATTAATTTTTTCATATGACTATTCTATTTTTTCCGGGATATGTTTCACACCCATTTCATCTTGATATTCATATTCAATACTACAAAGTTAATTCAAATAAATATTGTTAGTACTAAAAGAAGCTTTTATATTACTTTCAATAAATGATGAAATACGCAATTACATTTTTTGATAGTTTAATTTTACTTACATTTGCATTTTATTAGAATAATATCGTATGCGAATTTTTCAAGCAATAGTATCCAATCTTCTTTCATTTAGTTATCCACCGGATTTACAGCAATTGTTCCTTAATAGATTTTTATCAAACCTTTTCGTTATTCTGATACTGCTCTTCTTTCCGGCAGTCACAAATATCTTTGCACAAAGCAACGGAGCTTCATCAACCTATCAGGTAAAAGGCCGGATTATCAGCAAGACCGACAATACGCCCGTAGAATTTGCCAGTCTTGTTTTATACAATGCAAATGACAGTACACCTGTCGATTATACAGCTACCGATATCTCAGGAAATTTTAGCCTCACTCCCAGGAACAAAGGAGGGTATTTCATCGCGGTCAGCTTTATCGGATATGAACCACTCAAAACCAGTCCATTTGAAATTTCAACTGAAAAAAGAAAAATTGTATTACCCGATATCCTGTTAGAAGAGAGCGAGCAACTCTTATCTGAAGTTGTGGTAACGGGACGCAAGCGACAAGTCGTATATAAGCTGGACAAACAAGTGATCGAAGCGGCAGAATTTCTCTCTGCTGCGGGAGGCACCGCTGCAGACATTCTGATGCAGACTCCTTCAATTCGTGTAGATGCAGAAGGTGAAATAACCTTCCGGGGTAGTTCCGGGTTTAAAGTATATATCGACGGAAAACCGGGTTCCTTGAACGGTGCTGCCGCTCTGGAACAAATCTCTGCCGGACAGATCGATAATATTGAAGTGTTAACGACTCCCTCGGCCAGAAACGATGCGGATGGTGCGGTCGGTATTATCAATATCAACACAAAGAAAAGTGATATGGAGGGATGGAGCGGAATGGTCAACCTGATGGGAAGTTCCGTTTGGTCGAGAAATATCGATTTTCTGGTGGCACTCCGCAAAAAAGATTTCCGGTGGCAATTATCAGGCGAAGCGTCACGCCGTTTTGTGCTGAGTGATTACGATCAACTAAAGACAATCATCACTCCCGAATTATTGACAACAGACCATTCCACCGGCTTAAGGAAAAGACATACGGCATGGTATTACCTCACTTCGTCATTCGACTGGTTCAAGGAGAACACCATCTGGTCGGCAGGTATTACAGGAGGTTACAGGGACCGTTGGAGAGGCGGAGAGCTTCATTATGAAGACATATACGAGCCTGTAGCCACAGGAGAAAAAACGTACGGATCGTTTGATGGCAAGGATTTCGTGAACCTGTACGAATATCATTTACGAGGTGACCTGGGAGTGGAGCATAACTTCTCCGGAAGGGAAGGGCATAAATTGACCGCCTCTTTGTATGGATTATACGAAGGGGGAGCAATGGAAAATTTCCAGACCGACCTGTGGGATATGCAGGGAAAACAGGTAAATGGTCATCGTGCATGGGAGTATGAGTACCGGTTTACCGGCCAGGTAAATGCGGATTATGTTTACCCTTTTGATAATGAAACCGGAAAGTTTGAATCGGGCTATCAGTTGTTCTCTTACACCGAAGACGGGGATTATACAATCGATATGTTTGACCAGGAACAGGATGCTTTTATCAGGCGTGACGACCTGTACAACAAATACCTGTTTCGCCGGGATATACATGCAATGTATGCATTGGTATCCGATGTACACGAACGCTTCGGATACCAGTTAGGCCTACGGGGAGAATACACCTATCGTAAACTCGGGAACAACTTCGAATGGGCACGTCATAGTCGCCACCGTTTCGACCTCTTCCCGTCGGTACATGTTTCCTATACTTTAAATGACCATTCACAGATACGGGCAGCCTATACACGCAGGATCACCCAACCGGAACTGTTTTACATGGAGCCTTATGTGGTATATGTGGACTATAACACTGCCCAGATGGGAAACCCGTTTATCAAACCGGAATACACGAATTCTGTGGAGGGAGGGTATAATTATAATTTTAAGAATGGCAATACGATTTCCGCTACGCTCTTCCACCGTGCCCGAAAAGATAAAATCGAACGCCTCCGTGTTCCCTATCATTCAAGTGTCACACTCGACTCCATGGCAAATGTCGGCAACGACTATTCCACCGGTATGGAGTTAGCGGCGAACCTGCAATTCAATAAGTACTGGAACCTGGACGCAAACACAAGTTATTATTTCTACAGGATAAAAAACCAGTTTAAGATAGATGATGACGAGGAGAGTTGGAACTGGCAGTTAGCCGTCAACAATAACTTTGATGTAGCAAAGAATACACGCGTCCGGCTGGAAGCCTATTATGTAGGACCGATGGTGAGTACACAAGGACGGGTAGACGGATTTTTCTATCTGAATATCGCTGCCCGACAGCAATTTCCAAAACAGAAATTAACGGCCAGCCTTGTAGTCAGGGATATTCTCTCAACTGCAAAGTATACCAACACACGTTCCGGCATCGGAATGGAAACGCTTACTAAAATCTATCCGCGTTCCCCGTTGTTCACAATGACATTGACCTATACTTTCAATAATTTCAGACAACAGAGAAAAGCAGAAGGCCCCAATCATGATATGTTTGAGGGAACCAACAGATAAATTCCTGACATAGATCATTTTTGATAATTTAGAATACCCCTTCTAACTCTTTATGTTTTAAGATTTTAGATGATTTTAAATAATTGGTTGTTAATTGATTTGTCAAAAAAAATCAATTGATGATGCCGATTTTGTCATGCAATGAAAAACATTTTTTTCAATTTTGTAATAAAACCTCTCCTTCTCCGACTATAAAGTAAAGTCAAAACAAATGAAGTCAAATCAGGAAGAATTCCTAAAGATGCTATCTGCTTACCAAAGTATTATTCACAAGGTAAATCAGATTTATTTTAGGTCGAAAGCAGACAAAGAGGAGAATTTTCAGGAAGTCGTCTGTCAACTTTGGCGTTCTTTCCCTACATTCCGAAACAAAGGAAAACCTGCCTCATGGATTTATGCGGTAGCGATAAACACTTCCATTTCAAAGATCCGGAAGGACAGTCGCCTCAAATTCTCTGATAATATACCTGACGTTGCGACAGTTGATCCCTACGAACAACAAGAATGGGACGAGAATTACCAAAAGCTGATAAATGTCCTCTATGGGTTGAATGAAATAGACAGGTTTGTCATGTTACTCTACATGGAAGATTATAGTTATGAAGAGATTGCCGAAATCGTTGGTATGAGTAGTTCCAACATCGGCGTTAAGATTCACCGGCTTAAAGCCCAATTACAAAAACATTTTAACAGTAATATCAATGGAAGCAAATGACATTAAAAATATCTGGAAATCAGGAATAGAGGGAGATATCGACCGTTATTCCGATTCCGAACTAAATAAAATGGTTGTTAAGTCTGCACGAAAATCAATAAAGGCAGTATATCCGGGAACTATATTCCGGCTTATTATCATTGGGGTGATTATGTATCTTATCGCAATATTACTTTGGAGTAACCGAAGTAAAGAAGTGATATTCTTGGATTTTAGCGGATTAATAATACTATCTGTATCTTATTTTTTATGGGAACGCTCTGCCTACAAAATGAGAAAATATACTTATGGCATGCCGGTAAAGGAATGGTTAGAATATCGTATCAAACAAATTGAAAAAAGCATCAAGTTTAACAAGAAATATGATTTGCTTATATATGGTTGTTCTTTCCTTTTTGCAACAGGTTTCTATGCTTTTTATCAGGTAGCAACAAAGATGACTCCGGGTTTACTAAACTTATTTATTATTCCAATCGGACTTGTTATTTATCTTTGGATTGTAAGACGCTCTCTAAATAGGAATTACAGAAAGACTCTTAATGAGTTAAAAGAGTTATATACACAATTTGAAGAATCAAACGAATAAACACAAAACAGATGAAACGAAGAAGACGCTAACGTCCCGATAGAAAGTGTTTATGATTTGCGGGCACGATTTGATGTATGTAATAAAACGAACCTTACAATACATATTTTTGAAAAACATAACCATGATCTGAATTTTCAAGAATGTGGCTGACAAAAAAAGAATGGCCAGAAGGGTTCAAGCAAATATTTGCAACGGCTAAAGGAGTCTAAATAAAAACATATTCTCAAATAAACAACTATTCTGAATAATAACGTTTTAACTTTGGGGTAAAGAGAAACATTGCATATGTTTCGGAAATATCATATATTTTCACCAATAAAATAGTTTTTGATCATCAGAATAAAAAGCAATCGCTCAATAAAATAGAGAAGGAATATCCAAATAGCGTAAATATGGCAACAGTTTTATGAAAAAAGAGGTGGATTTTGACAAACCACCTCTAAGCGGAGAGAGAGGGATTCGAACCCCCGGAAGCTCTCACTTCAACGGTTTTCAAGACCGCCGCGATCGACCACTCTGCCATCTCTCCTTGCAATTTCTCTGAAAATGCGAGTGCAAAGGTAAAACTATTTTTGGAAAGAAAAAATAGCTATGTCACATTATTTTTCATTGACTTCAAAAAAATCAATTATTCATTGTATCTTTGCGTAAACTATCAATGAGTCATGTTATTTAACGAACTACCCCTATGCGACTCTCTGCTGGAAGGCCTGCAAGCAATGAACTTCAGAGAGACTACCCCTATACAGGAACAAGCTATTCCCGTCATCCTTGAAAAAAAGGATGTGATCGCCTGTGCCCAGACCGGTACAGGAAAAACAGCTGCTTTTCTGCTCCCTTTGCTTAATAATCTGCAGACTGATTCCCACGATGAAAGCAAGATCAACGCTATCGTGATGGCACCTACCCGTGAACTGGCACAACAGATCGACCAACAGATGGAGGGATTCTCCTATTTCACCCCTTTCTCTTCGGTAGCGGTATATGGTGGTAACGACGGGGAAGCATGGGACATACAGAAAAGAGGGTTAATGAGTGGCGCCGATGTAGTAATTGCTACGCCGGGAAGGCTTCTGTCGCATATCAATCTCTATAATATCGATTTTTCGGGGGTGAAGTATTTTATCTTAGATGAGGCGGACAGGATGCTGGATATGGGATTCCATGACGATATCATGAAGATTGAAAAGCTGCTCCCAAAAGAGAGGCAGACTATCATGTTCTCAGCTACGATGCCGCCTAAGATACAACAACTGGCAAAGAGCATACTACGCAACCCGGTAGATATCACCATCGCCGTTTCCAAGCCGCCTGAAACAATCCTGCAATCGGCCTACATCTGCCATGAAGCGCAGAAGATCAATATTGTAAAATATCTCTTCAAAGAGAAAGCGCCCAATAAGGTAATTCTCTTTTCCGGTTCAAAACAGAAAGTGAAAGAGATTGCCAAAATATTAACACACATGGGATTGTCGGCAGGAGAGATGCACTCCGATCTCGATCAGTCTCAGCGTAACCATGTGATGCATGAGTTCAAAAATGAACGGGTGAATATCCTGGTGGCGACTGATATTGTTGCGCGGGGCATTGATATTGATGATATTACCCTGGTGATCAATTTCGATGTACCTTATGACGCAGAAGATTACGTACACCGCATCGGACGTACAGCACGAGCCGGCGATTCGGGTATGGCCATCACCTTTGTATCACCCGAAGAGCAGTACCGTTTTTCCAAAATCGAAGAGTTTCTGGGAAAAAGGATATACCGGATTCCTGTTCCTTCGGAATTGGGAGAAACACCGGAATATAACCCTGTCCGTGATAACAGAAGAGGAGGCGGATCCTCCCGTTCAGCAAAAGGAAGCGGGAAAAAGGGAACAGGATCAGGAAAAGGCAATAAGTCGCGTTCGGATCACAATACCCGGAAGGAAGGAGTACCATCCCACCCCGAAAAACAAACCAAAGAAAGAGAAGTATTACATCCAGAAGGCGGTTCAAAACCAAACGAGTCCCCTCGCAGCGAAAAAAAGAAGATAGAAGGACAAGCATCCCAAAAACAAGGCGCACAAAAGAAACAGCGTGGACCTAAAAGAGAAGGAACCCCACAACAACAGGGAGTGTCCGGAAAAAGAGAGCAGGGATCATCCCGGGAACAAAGCAACTCAGAAAGACCCCGTAAACAAAGGATACCACGGAATTCCGATTCTCCGGCAACAGATACTTCCAAGAAAAATCCATCTACGAGGAACTTCTCAGAAACAAAACGAGTTTCGACACCCCAAAAAGCTGATGTAGCGCCGGAACAAGCTACTGATGGAAAGAAATCAAAAAGGTGGAGTTGGTGGCCATTTGGGAAGAAATGATTGGGATAATACTGATTACACCGCTTTCTGCTCCAGTTGGATGATCTCCATCCCCCGAAGGATGGCCTCTTCGTTCATGGGTAAAAGTTTATGATGACGCTCCGGAAGAGATTTTTTCAGGCCTTCCATCACATTTTCCACCTCCACCATAGGCGATATCTTGAGCAATCCACCCAACACGATCATATTAAATACTTTGGTATTATTCATCTTCATCGACTCGTCCATCGCGTTGATACGGTATACATTGATATCCCTCCGTTCTACTTTCTTATGGATACCATATCCATCATAGATCAGCGTCCCACCCGGTTTTACTCTTCCTTCAAATTTTTCGAGTGAGGGTTGGTTTAATACTATCGCAATATCGTACTGGTTCACCACAGGCGAACTGATGGATTCATCGGAAATGATGACCGTAACATTGGCTGTGCCGCCCCGTTGTTCCGGACCGTAAGCCGGAAACCATGATACTTCTTTATCTTCCATGATTCCCGAATAGGCGAGAATCTTCCCCATCGAGAGCACACCCTGCCCTCCAAAACCTGAAATGACTATCTCCTGTAACATTATATATCTTTACTTTAGATGTTTTTCAAATCACCAATGGGGTATACCGGAAACATATTTTCCACCATCCAATCGTTAGCAGCCGCAGGTGTCATTTTCCACCCGGCATTACAGGTAGAAACCACTTCCACGATAGAGGTTCCTTTTCCTGCCATGGAATTTTCAAAAGCTAGTTTGATCATCCGTCTTGTTTTTTTTACCGCTGCTGCCGTATGTACACTGACGCGGGTGGCAAGACAAACACCATCGAGTAGTGCCAGCAGATCGAGTATCTTCAGAGGACCACCCATAGTTTGCACATCGCGTCCGTCGGGGCTGGTCGATGTAACCATATTGCTTAAAGTAGTGGGAGCCATCTGTCCACCGGTCATCCCGTAAATACCGTTATTGATAAAGACTATGGCTATATTTTCACCACGGTTGGCTGCATGGATAGTCTCTGCCGTCCCGATCGCGGCCAAGTCCCCATCACCCTGGTAAGTAAATACCATCCTGTCGGGCAACAACCTCTTAACAGCCGTGGCCACCGCGGGAGCACGCCCGTGGGCTGCTTCCTGCCAATCGATATCGAGATATTTATAGGCAAAAACAGCACACCCTACAGGTGCGACACCGATGGTCCTCTCCTGTAAGCCTAATTCCTTGATCACCTCCGCAACCACTTTATGCACTACTCCGTGGGAACATCCCGGACAATAATGCATATGATTATCGTTCATCAATTCCGGTTTTGCATAGACCAGGTTTTCAGGACTTACTATATCGCTTGCATTCATATGGTTATTTTTTTTCTAAGAAGTTAGAACTAAGAAATTAGAAATTAGAAGTCTGAAGTTAAGAAGTTAAGAAGTCAAGAATAATATTATCTCAAATTTTACGTCCGATGTCCTAAATCCCAAATCTTAAATCTTGAATCTAATTTCACTTTTTACTGAATCTAAATATCAGATAAAACAGGATGGCTGCTCCGCCAAAATACCAGGTAAGTTTCATATCCTGGTTAGAGGAGAAATAGACTATTATTGTCCCCACAAAGGCAAGCATAAACAACACCATGAATATATTTCGTATTTTGGGATCCATATTTCGTAATTTATCTATTTGACCACTTTTTCTTTTAACGCATCAAGCACACCATCGGGTGTAGGTACGATTCCTCCCAATCGTCCGTAGTGTTCCACGGGTATTTTTCCGTTCACCGCAAGGCGTACATCCTCCACCATCTGTCCCGCATTGAGTTCCACGGTAAGCATCCCTTTCACTTTATCTGCATAACTATGCAGTATCTTACCGGGGAAGGGCCACAGTGTAATGGGTCTGAGGAGTCCTACCTTAATTCCTTCTTCCCGCGCCATTTCAATCGTCTTCAGACAGATGCGTGCTGCGGATCCGAAAGCGACCAACAGGTAGTCGGCATCGTCGCATTTCACCTCTTCATACAGCACTTCATTCTCTTCCACGACACGGTATTTCGCCTGGAACCGTTCGTTATTCTTCTCCATCAATGCCGAATCGAGTTCAAGGGATGTGATGATATTAGGTTCCCTGTCCGGCGTTTTTCCGAGGGTTGCCCATGGGCATTGGGCCCTGACCTCTTCATCGGTCCGTCTGCGCCGGAATTCAGGAAGCCTCACCTTCTCCATCATTTGTCCGATCACGCCATCGGTCAGTATCATGGCCGGATTGCGGTATTTAAACGCCAGTTCGAAACCGAGCGCTACAAAATCAGCCATCTCCTGCACAGAGTTGGGGGCAAGGGTAATTAACTTGTAATCTCCATGCCCACCCCCTTTCACCGTCTGGAAATAGTCGGCCTGCGATGGCTGGATCGTCCCCAGACCGGGACCGCCTCGTTGTACATTCACGATGAGACAGGGTAACTCTGCTCCCGCCATATAAGAGATACCTTCCTGCTTCAAGCTGATACCCGGACTGGAAGAGCTGGTCATAGAATATTTACCGCAGGCAGCTCCACCATACACCATATTGATAGCAGCCACCTCACTTTCGGCCTGTAGTACCACCATTCCTGTCGTTTTCCAGGGAGCTGCTTCCATGAGTGTCTCTATTATTTCCGACTGAGGGGTGATAGGATAACCGAAATAACCATCTACCCCATAGCGTATAGCAGCATGGGCAATGGCTTCGTTTCCTTTCATCAAAGAAATTTCTTCTGACATAATATTAGTTTTGTTACTGTTCTCTTTCGGAAAATAATCATACCATCTTCTTCCGATAGACCGTAATACATCCTTCCGGACATACAAATCCACAGTTCGCGCATCCGATACAATCATCGGGACTCTTCATATAGGCATAATGATATCCGCGGTCATTCACTTCGCGCGGCTGTAAATCTAATGTATCGGTAGGGCACGATACAACGCAGAGATTACAACCCTTACAGCGACCCGTATTCACCTCCACATAACCCTTGACTTTTCCCATTATTAGATGTGGTTTTTTAATTGTCTGTTACAAAAGTAACAGTTGTTTTCAAACAACTCAATTTTTCTATGTTAATTTTTCATCTTATGTTAATAGTTTATTCGGGTAACTAAAGGCCTCCGCTTTAGTTGCCCTGATGATGCAAAAGTTTCTATTGATGAGTCTTGTGAATACTTCTGCTCAGCAGGGCATAAATTTCCCTCTTCCGAGGGTCATTTAACAGCTCCTGATGTTTGCGGATTACTTTTTCATCGAACCGGACAGCAGGGCCTGTTTGTGCTGTATGGGGATCCATCTTCGTCGCTTTGGCAGCTGTTTCAGTGATCAAAGGATTCAACAGATGATATGAAATTCCCTCTTCATCCATTATTTCTGATGCGAGTGCATACATATGATTGGTAAAATTACAGGCAAAAACGGCTGCAAGGTGAAGGAAACGCCGTTTATCGCCGGAAAGCAGATGGACGTTTCCGGATATCGTTTCAGCCAATTCCTTCAATAGAGCAACTGTCTCTTCACTTTCCCCCTCTATAAAGAGTGGAATATCCCTAAAATTCAGTGTTCTGTCCCTGCTGAATGTCTGTAACGGATAAAGCACTCCCCTTTCCTTATGCGGAGAAAGTACCGAGACAGGAATACTTCCTGCCGTATGTGCCCATACACCTGTAGTCGGCGGCATTTGGGATACGATATCCGGCAGGGAATCATCCTTTACTGAAAAAATATAGAGTTCGGCAGAGCAATGGATAGCATCCAAGCCACTGATCGGTTCGGCACCAACCTTAGAGGCAAGCTGTTCCGCATTCTTTATAGTTCGACTATACACCTGTACAATCTTGTGACCCGCTCTATTTAGCGCCACGGCCATATGGGTAGCCACATTACCTGATCCCAGGACTACAATCTCCATAATACGAATGAATTACATTTATCGATAACTTCTATTCATCTCTACCATCTCAATTCCCACTCTTTCCACCCCACGTAACAGTTCTTCCTCCATTCCGTGGCGGATTACAAGTTGGTAGCTACAGGCCGAATCCCGTGGAATGAAACTACGGTAAGGCAAAGACAACTGGTTCAATCCTCCGACGCTACCTCCCAGCCATTTCCCATGTTCATCGGCTAAGATACAACGAAGGGTATCGGTATGGAAAAGAGAATCCGTCAGGTTGTGATCTATAAATAACCAGAGATCCCGGTAAAGGTAACTGCGATTGGTCGTCAGCTCCACTGTCACATTATATTCCACAGCGGGAGGAGGTAGCAATGAGTCAATCTTAAAAACAAGCACAGAGTCACGATACCACTTCCCGTCTTCAATATGGTGAAACCGGGAATAGGCCTCTCCTCCCGAACAGGAGATAAGAATGGCAAAAAGAAGGCCTGCAAATAGTATAAAGATATTACTCTTTGTCCTCACCCGGAGATTTTCTGTTTCTGGGTTTTCTGTTTTCTGAAAAATTATCGGGGCGTTTTTTCCGGGGTTTCCTCCTTCTCCTACCCTGGTTTTCACCCTGGCCATCGAAACGGGTAATGCTCTGGTCTCCGAGAATATCCCCGGGATACGCTCCATTATTACCGGATTTTTCCTCGGTTTCCACAGTCAGTTTGAGCGGTTTCTCCCCTTTCTTATTCATTTTGATGATTTCAAACACACGGTCTTTGTCAATAGTCACTAAATTGGCGGCATTGTACTTATCTGACGAATAGGTGATCTTACCGGCGAAGACATCGGTTTTGAAATGGTAATAGCTGGCATCTTTTGTTTCCAGCACGATCTCACGCGAAGGCAGTGCACGTTGTGCCTCCACATAAGCATCCACTTCATAGTTCATGCAACACTTCAGTTTTCCGCACTGCCCTGCCAGTTTCTGGGGATTGATAGATATATCCTGGCATCTGGCAGCAGAGGTAGAGACCGATACGAAACTCGACATCCAGCGACTGCAACACATCTCGCGTCCGCACGGACCAATTCCGCCGATACGACCGGCTTCCTGACGTGCGCCTATCTGTTTCATCTCAATTTTCACTCTGAATTCCGCAGCCAACACTTTGATAAGTTGGCGGAAATCTACTCTCTCATCGGCAATATAATAGAAAATGGCTTTGTTCCCGTCGCCCTGGTATTCCACATCACCGATTTTCATTTTCAACCCCAGTTCTTCGGCGATTTCCCTGGAGCGTATCATGGTAGACTGTTCTCGTGCTTTTGCCTGCTCATATTTCTCCAGGTCGGCGGGACGAGCTATCCGGTAAATCCGTTTCAGTCCCCCGTTGACATCATCCCTGAAGTTGTTTTTCTTCATCTGCAACTCGACCAGCTTTCCAGTCAGTGTCACAGTACCAATATCGTGGCCGGGCAAGGCTTCCACAGCCACTACATCACCCTGTTCGAGTTGAAGGTCATTACTGTTGATATAATAGCCTTTACGGGTATTTTTAAACTGCACCTCCACCATCTTTGTGGCCTTTTGCAGTTCGGGAAAATCGTGTAACCAGTCGTAAACGTGAAGTTTGTTATTGTGACGGGTACATCCCCGGCAACTCTTTGTATTTCGTATAGTAGTAGCACTCAATGGCGCTATATCCGCTAATCTGTCTGCTAATTGTTCTTTGTCCATATATATAAACCGCCTTGTTTTTCCTGGCGGGAGAATTAAATTTGAATGGATCAGGGATCGACGCAATAAAAATTTGCGCTGCTAATTCCTAAATCTAAAAACTAAAATCCTAAATCTGAACGCAAGTTACAAAATTATTTTCTTAAAAACATCGTCACTTTCAGACAAAGATCAAGGAAAATAATTTTAGCATTGCCATTTTGTTCTATCTGGCGGTAAGCAAGAGAAAACTCCTCGCTCAAAGATTCTATATTTTTTTCGTTGATGAAAGGGGCAAACCGTTCGCCGAACTGCCACTCGTCATTGTTCAGGTATACCATTCCCGGTTCATGAAGATTACTCACAAAATATTCCCTGAACAGTCTCAACGAATAGAGTAGGAAGCTTTTCTGCATTTCCCGGCCGATCCCGGCAATCTCAAAAGCAATCTCTTTAATGGCCTTAATTTTGCCGGAGAAAGCGTTGCGCATCATCTGCCTGAATAGTTCAAAAAAGTATTCGGTATGTTCGGATGCCTGTATTATTTCGATAGCTTTGGTGAAACTACCATTGGCTATATGCGCCGTTGAGCGAGCTTTTTCATTGTCCAATCCGAATTTCTGTTGCAATGCCACCACCATCTCATCTTTTTCTATGGCACGGATATGCAGCGGCTGGCAGCGCGACCAGATGGTCTGCAGTACATTTTCCCTATCCTCTGAAACCAAAAGGAAAATTGTATACTCGGGTGGTTCCTCAACCAGCTTCAGCAACTTATTGGCACACGCCTCATGCATTTTCTCCGGTAGCCATATGACCATGATCTTGTATGGTGCCTCATACACTTTAAGATTGAGTTTGCGGATGATCTCATCGCTCTCTTTGGAATAGATAATTCCCTGCGCATTTTGAGCATCAATAAAGTTGAGCCAGTCGTTCAGATTGAAATAGCGATGCTCCGACAGGAATTCCCTCCATTGAGGCAGGTACTGGTCACTCACTTTTGATTTCACTACGGGAAATACAAAGTGCAGGTCGGGATGTGCCAGTTTATCAAATTTATGGCACGACGGACATTCACCACAAGCATCTTCGGCACCCCGGTTGCTGCAATTCAGATATCTGGCGTAAGCGATGGCCAGGGGCAACTTCCCCACTCCTTCCGGTCCGTAAAAGATACGGGCATGAGGAATAAATCCCTTCCCCACCGAATTGATCAGGTGTTCTTTTACATCGTGGAGCCCTATGACATCGCGAAAATACATCAGTATATCTCCTCTGCTACCCTACGTACGCTCTCAGTTGCCATCAATGAATAGAAATGAATGCTGGGAACCTGATTGCGGATCAGCTCCTTACACTGCGTAATACACCATTCCACACCTACCTCTTTTGCCTCATCATCATCTTTACACTTACGAAGCGCTACAGCCAGTTCTTCGGGAATATCAGAACGGAAGATACGGGGCAGTGCCGTAAGTTGATTCTTCAGATGGATTGGTTTGATCCCGGGAACAATAGGTACATTGATCCCTACTTCACGACAGCGTTTCACGAAGTCAAAGTATTTGCTATTATCGAAAAACATCTGAGTCACAAGATATTCGGCACCATTATCCACCTTCATTTTGGTATAATAGATCTCCGACTCCATATTGGGCGACTCCTCATGTTTTTCGGGATAGCAGGCCATACCATAAGAGAAAGGCTCTTCAGGGGGAGTGAACGAGGATCCGTCAAATGTAATCCCTTCATTGAAGTTATTCACCTGCTCCTGAAGACCGGTAGCATGTTGATGGCAATCCATTTTCCGCTGTTCTGCATCCAGTTTTTTTGTATCACCCCTAAGTAACAGCAAATCGGTAACTCCCAAAAAGGAGAGGTCTATCAATGCATATTCGGTCTCTTCTCTCGAAAAACCCTGGGAAATGATATGAGGTACTGCCCGTATCCCGTATTTGTTTTGTATTGCTGCAGCGATGGCTACTGATCCGGGACGTCTCCGTACATTCACTTTCCGGTAAGTACCGTTCTCATCTTCCTTATAAATACTTTCACTGTGGTGTGTAGTTATATTGATATATTTCGGGTCGAACTCCTTCAGGCGGTCGATAGCATTGTACACCTGCTGAATACTGTTTCCCTTCAACGGGGGTAATAGTTCGAATGAAAAAGCAGTCTTCCCTGTATTGTTAATTAATTCCGAAACCCTCATCTTACATTGATTTGATGATCCCGACAAGTCGGGACAAGTTATGATGATTTTTTGATTGTTTATCACTAAATCATCCGAAAGCACTAATTAAAAATAGCCCTGACCACATCCATACCGTTTGCATACAGCACCAATCCTAAAAGCAGGATCATACCTGCCACCTGGGCATACTCCATAAATTTCTCGTTGGGCTTCCGCCGGGTAATCACCTCATAAATAAGGAACATCACATGGCCACCGTCGAGGGCCGGAATAGGCAGGATATTCATAAAAGCGAGGATCACCGACAGGAAGGCGGTCATCATCCAGAATGCCTGCCAGTTCCACTGTGCGGGGAAAAGGTTTCCGATCGCCCCAAATCCGCCTAAAGAAGAAGCACCCGCTTTGGTGAACACATATTTGAACTGTGCCACGTAATCCTTCAATGTCTGTATACCCAATCTGACCCCTGCCGGGAATGACTCGAAGAATCCATACTCAATCGTAACGGTCTGATAAACCTGTCCCAATCCCATTGCATAGAAACCTAAAGTTCCGGCTGAATCCACCTCTATAGTTGCGGTTTGTAATGTTCCGTTCCGGTAATAATCGAGCGTAACCTGTTGGTTGCGATTGTCGTCGAGGACCGCCCGCAGGTCACTGAAAACCGGTGTAGCCATACCGTTCACCCCCACAATACTGTCACCGGTAGTCAGTCCCGCCCGATCGGCGGCACTTCCCTCCATTGTCTGATATACAACGGCAGGTATCCTCTCAACGGCAAACCCTTCTTTATCTTTCAGCAGGTTTTCCATCAATCCTTCCTGCATGGTCAGTTGCACTTCCTCACCATTACGCAATACTGTCACCTTTTCTGCATTGGCTACATCAAGCAGTGTACGCACACCGAAGCGTTGCAGTTCCTTATTGTCGGCCCTGAGCAAAATATCCCCGTCCTGAAAGCCTGCCCGGTGTGCCGCCTGGCTGAACTCCATCCCTTGAGTCACATTTTTCAGGGGAAGATAGGTATCATTCCAGGTAAAGAGCACCATAGAGTAGATAAAAAATGCCAGCAACAGGTTGAAAACTACACCTGCAACCATTACCAGCAGTCGTTGGCCTGCAGGTTTAGAGCGAAATTCCCACGGCTCTGCGGGACGCGACATCTGTTCCTTGTCCATCGACTCATCGATCATTCCTGCTATTTTCACATAACCACCCAGGGGTAACCAACCGATACCATATTCGGTATGGCTGTTTTTGGGTTTGTAGCGGAAGAGTGCGAACCAGGGATCAAAGAAAAGATAAAATTTCTCGACCCTTATCTTGAACATCCTCGCAAAGATATAATGTCCGAACTCGTGTACAACCACCAATATCGACAAACTCAAGATGAGTTGTAACGCCTTAATTAAAAATGTCTCCATTCAGTTATTATTGCACACACCTTACCGGTGGTGCTACTTTTATCAATTAGTAAATTCAATTATTTGTTCTCTTGTTATTACTCTTGCTTCTGCATCGCTTTGCAAATAGTCACTTAACGACGGTGATTGCACGAACGATACTTTCTGCATGGTTTTTTCTATCAAATGGCTCATTTGCATATAGCCTATTTTTTCCTGTAAGAACAGTTCCACCGCCACTTCGTTAGCAGCGTTCAGTATACAGGGCATATTCCCGCCTGCTGCAATCGCCTCATAAGCAAACAAAAGACCGGGAAATCTATCCGTGTCGGGCGCTTCAAATGTCAGCTGCGACAATTCGAGGAAGTCCAGCGGCCTGATATCCGACCTGAGCCTGACCGGATATGAAAAGGCATACTGGATAGGCATACGCATATCGGGATCTCCCAACTGGGCTATCACAGAGCGGTCTTCGAACTGTACCATAGAGTGAATGATGGACTGGGGATGTATGAGTACTTCAATCTGAGACGGTTCCACCCCAAACAACCATTTCGCCTCAATCACCTCTAACCCTTTGTTGATAAGGGTAGATGAGTCGATGGTCACTTTTTCACCCATACTCCAGTTAGGATGAGCCAGCGCTTCTTTCCTGGTCACATATAGCAACCGCTCTTTTGAGAAAGTGCGGAAAGGTCCTCCCGAAGCGGTAAGCAATATTTTTTCGATTCTGTTATCACCCTCACCGTTCAAACACTGAAAAATAGCTGAATGTTCCGAATCTACCGGCAGGATAGGTGTTCTATGCTTTAGTGCCAACGAAGTGATCAATTCTCCGGCTACGACCAATGTCTCCTTATTGGCCAGAGCAATGGTCTTTCCGGCTTTTATCGCATTTATTGTAGGCTGCAGACCCGAAAAACCGACCATAGCTGTAAGTACCATATCGATCGGTTCATCCTGCACCACCTGCTCGATGGCCTTGCTTCCACACCATACCTTAATGGGCAGGTCACTCAACGCATCTTTCAATTGATCATATTTCGATTCGTTGGCAATCACCACTACTTCGGGGAGATAAATCCGAGCCTGCTCTATAAGTAACTCAACCCGGTTATTGGCAACCAGCGCATAAGCTCCAAACCGGTCCGGGTGACGGGAGATAACTTCCAACGCCTGCGTGCCGATTGAACCTGTTGAACCTAAAATGGCAATATTTCGTTTTCCATCTTCCATATCGGGATTGCTTATCTACTGTAAAGCCTGCAAAGATAATAAAAATTTGGTATGGTTTTTTCCCTAATCTGCGGAAGAGCCACGATTATTAGCAGCTTTCCGGATTCACTCTTCGATCAGTCCATCCGGAAGAAACATCTCTATCAGATTCTCCTCTTCATCAATAGCTTCTATGAAATCCTCGGTAGCCGGGATCAGATATTCCTTTTGATCATTTTTCACGACAAAGAGTACATTCATGGTGGAATTGTCCACTTCTTCTATAATACCCAGTCGCTTTCCATACTGATCAATGACTGTAAAACCCGTAAAGTAATCCCAATCGGCCGTCTCCTGCTCTGCCTGCAATTTCACCAAGTCGCGTGGAAGATAAATATCTGTGTTGACATATCGTGCCGCCGCTGTCTCATCGTCGACATCTTCTAACTTCACCCGGGCTGTTACATCGGTTGAGTAGGTAAATTCCTCCACAAAGAAGGGTACGGGAATACCCTCTATCTCCAGAAAATAGTATTCCGTATCTATATCGGCATACTCAGCCTTACGGAACCGGATAACGATTTCACCCTTTATTCCGTATGGTTTCTGTGTACTCCCAACCTGAAGGATATCTTTCCTGGAAATCACCTTTTTATTTTCTACGTTGATATTTGATGTTTTTCAGCTTATCCCGGTTGGTATTTACTTTCACCTCGGGAATCACATACTCTTCCGAGTCAATCTTTATTTTGCCTTCCGATAGTAGGTAGAGGTCGTGAAATATCTTCTGATCATCCGCCTCCTTGTTCCATTGGGAATAAGAGCGCTTCATCTGGCTGAGTAACAGCTTCACCAGATAATTTTTCTTCTCCCCTTCCTCCATATTGGCGGCGATCTTGATCATTCTTTCCATGATCTTGCCATAATGGCGATATTGCATTGTAGGCCTGCTATAATCAAGATGTCCGGGAGGGGTATTCAGTTCCTCCCTGGTAATCACTTCATAGGGGTATTCAATATCGAGCTTAAAATCGGACATAATGGCCAGATGATCCCACAGAATATGTTTGAAATTGTTCACATCACGAAGGTGAGGAAACATACTCCCCATAATATCGATAACGGTATAGGCACACCTTTTGCGCTCTTCGGGATTTTCAATTCCCACGCAGTGATCCACCATATTCTGGATATTACGCCCATATTCCGGCAGTGCCAGCTTTTTCAATTGTGTGTTGTATTGCATATTTCTATTGTTATTCTATTGTTGTTCGGTTGTTATTGTTAATTATGTGCAAAGCACTTTTTCTCCTTTTCACCTCAATTTAAGCACATCCCCCTCTTCAGGAATATACTCGTAGCTCTTCTTGTTAAGCCGGTATAAATTACGCAGTTGAATACCATATTTTTGAGAAATACTGTACATAGATTCCCCTACCTGTACGGTATGGAATTCATAGGGCTTATCGGCACGTGTTTTCTTTTTCTGGAAATATACAATATCTCCTTCACTCAGGGGAAAATCTTCAGGGACTTCGTTGAATTTCAACAGGTCTTTTTCCTTGAACCCGAATTCCCGGGCTATGTTGGCGAATGTATCACCATCAACCGCGACCACATATACCAGACCGTGAGTGATATAGGGTTGATGCGTCCAAGTTACCCGTGCCACTTCTCTTTTGCGTTGCTCATCCCGTTCCTTCCGACTGACCCCTTTCCGGTATTTTTTATCATCAAAACGGTAGAGCTCATAATCCTCTATCAGTTTTATCAACTTATTGGCATACGCCCTGTCGGTGGCATAACCCAACTTTTGAAGCCCCCTTGCCCATCCCTTGTAATCAGTAACAGAGAGATCGAACAAGGTTTTATAACGGCTGCCATAGGCCAAGAACTCAGAGTGATCCTGATAAGAATCCTCGACACTTCTATATTTCCGAAAGCAATCATTGGGCGTATCGTCGGCTGCATATACCGTTCCACCATCCCATCCGCGATGACATTTAATCCCGAAATGGTTGTTAGAACGGCGAGCCAGGTCACTCATTCCCGCTCCCGACTCAAGTATTCCCTGCGCCAGTGTAATGGATGCAGGTATTTTATATTTCTCCATATGCTCTATCGCCAGGTCGCTGTATTTACGAATGTAATTCTCATAAGTACTCACCCTGGCCTGTGCTGAAAGGTGATGTGCAGGAGCAAATAAAAAGGAGAAAACGACAAAGAGCGGTAAAATATATCTATATTTGCGAAACAAATTTTGCATTATGAAAGAAATCAATTTAGCCACAAAGATAGCTGTTTATCTTTTAGAGGAATGCTCCGAAATGGAAAAAAAACTTATCGAAGCGGCAAAAGAGGCCACAAAAAATGCATATGCTCCCTATTCGGGGTTTAGGGTAGGTGCCGCAGTTTTGTTGGCAAATGGCAAAATCATCTCAGGCAACAACCAGGAGAATGCAGCTTACCCATCGGGATTGTGTGCTGAGCGGACCACCGTTTTTTTTGCCAATGCCTCCTATCCTGATCAGAAAATTGTAGCCATCGCCGTAGCTGCCTGGCATAATGGATGCTTCACCGACGATGTGATCACGCCCTGCGGTGGTTGCCGGCAGGTGCTCTTGGAGGCGGAGAACCGCTTCAAGGAACCTATGAAGGTATTGATGTACGGCAACAAGGGCGTCTATATGCTCGGGAGTGCAAAAGACCTGTTACCGCTCAGTTTCGGAGATGAGATGTTAAAATGACGCTTCATAAAGTGTTACCAGATACCACTTTCTATCAATCAATGCAAAGTAGTAATCGGCATAAATACCATTGTTGATTCCTCGGATCTCCACCACAGCGGTATCTTTCCCGTAGCGTACGCCTTGATAATACTGATCGTAAGGACGTGTCAGGTAAGTACTATCATAGGTAAGATCGAGCAGTTCCCATTCATATCTCCCGATTGTCTCCTCCATAGGAGCCATTCCCTCATCTTCATCATCAGGGACAATCACGTTGATCGGGAACTTGATCCGTTCCAACTGGAAAGACTCCTGGGTACTGAATTTACGGATAAACTGATCAAAATTTTCCTCACCCGAGATAGCTTCCTGCCCACTGTCTGCCATGTTTGCTTCCGTTTCAGCCCCTCCTTTACCCGCCACACGCCCTTTCTTTTCCGTAGCCTCCGTACAGGAGAAAATGAAAAAGGCAAGCAAGCAAAAAAAGATATGATTCAAAATTTTCATTGCTGAGCAGTCCTCTATTGATTCGGTTTTGATTCCGACTATTCGTTATTACAACGCAAAGGTATAAAAATTAGGATGATAATCAAAGAGTAATACCACTATTTTTATTTCCTCCCACATCCGTAAAGAGTAAAAGAAAATATCCTTATCTTTGTTTTTATAAAAATCAGTACTGAATGGATCTTCAAACGGAAATAGGCCATTTATTTTCTGCACAACAGGCAGACTGGGAGCAATTAAAAAATGGTATTTTACAGATGGATAATCTGCGGGAAAGAGAGTTTGCATGGGGAGGTGATTACCAGGTAAAACTACAGTTCAATCCTGCACGGATGGTCTCTACTTCAGCGTCTATCACTAAGGAAGCGCTTGAAAAGAGGCCCTGTTTTTTATGTGAAAGCAACCGACCTCCTCAACAAAGAGGGATTCCGTTCATGGAAAAATATATTATTCTCTGCAATCCGTTTCCCATACTTAGGAATCATATTACAATCCCCCTCCATTCACATGTACCCCAACGTATCCGTAAAAAAACGGAAGACATGCTCACACTGGCTGAACAACTCCCCGATTATCTGATCTTTTACAATGGCCCGAAATGTGGCGCATCAGCACCCGATCATTTCCATTTACAGGCAGGACTCAAAACTCCTTTGCTCATGCAAGGCGATAACGAACTTCGTTCATGCCTGCAAATCGAAAGTGAAAAAAGAAGTGAAGCACAAGAGCTTTTTGAGGATGTATATCAATACCTGCATCAACTGCAACCGGAAGAGGCGGAACCCATGATGAATGTAATCGCCTTTACGGAAGATAATAAATATAAACTCCACGTCTTTCCGCGTAAAGCACACCGTCCGGGACATTATTACGAAAAAGGGAAAAAACAATTGCTTATCAGCCCCGGTGCGCTTGATATGGCAGGACTGATGATATGTGTAAGAGAAGAGGATTTTGAGAAAATCAGCAAACAAGACATTGAAGATATTTACTCCCAGGTATCCATGCCTGTTATTTGAAACGGGAAAAGAGACCGGCAACGAGGTTCAATGCCATAACAATACAATATTATCATAATAATGGAAAAATCAGAAATTATTTTACTCAATATCAACGGAGAAGACAAACCAGGCCTGACCGCTGCCCTTACAGAAATTCTGGCCAGACATGGTGCATTTATTCTTGACATTGGGCAATCGGATATACACCGGAATTTGTCATTAGGTATCCTATTCAGGTCGAAGACCAATATTTCCGGTGAAATAATGAAGGACCTGCTCTTCAAAGCCTACGAGATGGATGTGAATGTCCGATTTACTCCTATTTCTGACGAAGAATACTCCAACTGGGTGGGCCTGCAGGGCAAGAACCGCTATATCATTACCCTTTTGGGAAGGATACTCACTGCCAAACAGATTGCAGCCGTATCGAAAATCATAGCAGAACAAAATCTCAATATCGATAATATAGTGCGCCTGACCGGCCGTATCCCACTCGACGAGAAACAGCGCGCACCCCAGTCGTGTGTAGAATTGTCGGTAAGGGGTACGCCTACCGACCGCCAACAGATGCAGCAAGCCTTTCTTGAGCTTGCCTCTACACTCAACTTCGACATTTCCTTCCAGGAAGAGAGTATGTTCAGGCGTATGCGTAGGCTTATCTGTTTCGATATGGACTCCACACTCATTCAAACGGAGGTGATCGATGAACTGGCTGAAAGGGCAGGTGTGGGCAGTCAGGTAAAGACCATCACAGAGCAGGCCATGCAGGGTGAAATAGATTTCAATGAAAGTTTTCGTCAACGGGTAAAATTGCTTAAAGGGCTGGATGTTTCAGTGATGAAAGAAATTGCGGAAAATCTCCCCATCACCGAGGGTGTAGACCGGTTGGTAAAAGTATTACAAAAAGTAGGGTTTAAAACCGCCATATTGTCAGGAGGATTTACCTACTTCGGTAACTACCTGAAGGATAAATTCGGGTTTGACTACATGTATGCCAATGAACTTGAAATTGAGAATGGGAAGCTCACCGGGAACTATCTGGGAGATATTGTAGACGGTAAACGAAAAGCGGAATTATTAAGGCTTATAGCGCAGGTGGAAAGGATTGACCTTCGCCAAACGGTGGCGGTGGGTGATGGAGCCAATGACCTGCCCATGCTGGGAATAGCCGGTTTGGGTATCGCCTTTCATGCCAAACCAAAGGTAAAACGAAATGCAGGACAATCGCTCTCCACGGTAGGTATTGACGGCATCCTCTATTTCCTTGGGTACAAGGACTCGATGCTCGACAGCGAAATTATCAACAGTTAATTTGATCACTAAAAACAGGGTGGTATGGATTTTGCGGATATGTTATCAAATCGCTTCGACGGCGAGGCGGAAATGAAAAAAAACAATAGTGCATTGATCTGTTTCTCTTCATTGGAAACGGGTAAAGTATTGAGCAGGCTGGCCACCCGGATTATACGGTCGAAATCGGAAAAGTCGTCCATCACGCTCCTTTATTTTATTGATAAATCGGAGGAAATACGACTCAGCGAAGGGATGGACGAATATAAGCATAGGATTATCTCCGATATCCTCTCCACGGAGGAGAGGGATAAGATCACCCTGCGTCTGTTCATTCAACCTACCGACGATTACTATGCCGATATTATAAGGATTTCGGAGGAGCAGAAATCAAATCTGATCTTACTGGGTATAAATAATAAAGAGTTTGATCCCGGATTAGTAAAAAAATATGGTCAACTCAAAAGTGATCCCACGCATTCCGAGATCTTCATACTCGAGCAATTTGAGGAGAGGGAAGCCGAAACGTTGAAAAACCTCAACGCACTATTCAACCGGGAGAGCGTGTCTACAGGCCTGTTTTTTGATAACGGCTCTATGCAGTTCAGGAAAATATTTATTCCCATTCTGCAAAAATCCGATATACATATCTTCACTTATCTCTATCGGATCGCCCAACGGGAGAATGTGAAGATTATGATCTGGGATGCGATTGGTATTATTGAATCGGAAGCGAAGATGCAAAAACTCTACCAGTTCATCACGAAGAAGACGGAAGGACGTATCTACCTATGGGACAATAACAAGAAGATAGGATGCGACTTTATCCGCGATCAGGATCTTGTTATCATCGGTACGGAAGGATGGGGTAAATTGATTTGTACTCCACTGCCATGGACTGACTGTCTCCCGTCGACACTGATCATCAAAGAGACAACAAATTCAATCCAATTATGAAACGAGCATGATAACCGTTCTCTCCCGAGTTCATGAATTACTTTGTAATCGACGGAGTCAATATCGGCGAGTTCCATACACCGACAAGAAAAAATAAAATAATCGTATGAATTCATCCGAAATAAGAAAAAAACTGGCAATCATCTACTCATATATCGAACAAAAGCAACTCAAAGATGCCCTTGAGGGTGTCAAGGAGCTTTCATCCATACAACAGAATTGGGCGGTGACAGAAAAAATAAACGAACTGACCACCAATTACCGGTTTATGCTCCACTACCTGATTGAAGGTAAAAAAGACCCGGAACAGCAACGTATTTACAATAAATTGATCCGCGACATATATATTGTGGCTGAAGATGCTGCAGAACAATTGTTCCTGCAAGAGAGCACCTCTCTCTTTTTCGATAAAATAAGATTGATGGGGGTGCGTACTCCCATAACCATGGAGGAGTATAGGAGCATCATCACCAAACAGGCAGACACCATCTCTTTCATCGACTTGCTGGAGGATGGCCCCGAAAAAGAGTCACGCATAAGGCAAACAACAATCACCCACGAAAATACCCAACAAGACCTGTTCTATACAATTTTTGTCTCTCCACGGGCAAACGATGATTTCATCGCCTCCTGCCGTCATTTCATGGAAGACGAGTCAGTTCCGCAACAGGATAAAATGTTGTTTATCTCGGCACTGACGATGAATATCCTACAACGCTTCGATGCGCGCAAGATTGAATTCCTGCTTGATCTCTGCAACCACCCGGAGGCAGAACTTGCAATCCGGGCGGTGACGGGCATCATACCCATTTTCCAGATATATAGCCCACGATTAGAATTGTATTCCGGATGCAGCGACCGCCTGAAGTTATTGTCCGATGACAAGACTTTTGGCCGTCGTTTTATTGCAGCCATTATTGGCTTCATCCAGGCACACGAGACGGAAAAAATCACAAAAAAGCTGACCGAAGAGATTATTCCCGAAATGATGAAGCTGAGCCCCATGATAGGCAAGAAGATAAAACTGGACGAATGGATGGGTGAAACCGGGTTTGACGAGAAGAATCCCGAATGGCAGAAGATACTGGATGAAACCGGGTTGACGGACAAATTACAAGAGTTTACCGAATTACAGTTAGAGGGTGCCGACGTGTTCCATTCCACCTTCTCGAACCTTAAGTCCTACCCCTTCTTTCAACAGATGAGCAATTGGTTTCTTCCGTTCACACCCCAACACAGCAGCGTACAACAACTCTTTAGCAACCGGTCGGAAAGAGATTCCCTCGTGGAAGCCCTTTCGGGATCGTCACTTATCTGCAATTCCGATAAATACTCTTTCTGCCTCAGCATCATGATGATGCCCGAGAATTACCGGAAGATGATGGCCTCCCAACTGGGAGCCGAAAGTGCGGAACTGAAGAATATGCAGGCCGAAGAGGAGGCGCTAAAGCCTTTCCAAAAGGAAGAGACAATAAGCAAGCAGTATATCCAGGATCTATACCGCTTCTTTAAACTGTTTCCCCGTCGTGCCGAATTCCGTGATATTTTCGAGCTGCCCCTCAACTATCACCGGTTACCCGCATTTCAACCGGTAGTCATGCAGCCAAACCATTTAGAGAAAATAGCGCTTTACTATTTCGAGAAAAATAATTTCACTGAAGCACTCAGTGCCTATACCCTACTCGCAGAAACAAGGAACGGCAAGAGCGAAATTTGGCAGAAGATCGGCTATTGCCGACAGATGATGGCCGATATGAAAGGAGCTTTGGAAGCCTACCTGCATGCCGATCTGATAGAAGAAAACAACACATGGGTACTGCAACGGATTGCGTATTGTTACAGGGTACTGAAAGAACCCATAACCGCTCTCGAATATTACCGCCGTCTGGAACAGTTCCGTCCCGACGATCTCAATATACAGCTTAACATCGGGCACTGTTATCTTGAATTGAAAGAGTATGAGAAAGCACTTAACTATTACTTCAAGGTGGAGATGCTCAACAGCAACAATACCCGGGCATGGCGCTCCATAGCCTGGTGCGCTTTCCTTTCACGTAAACTCGATGTAGCCGAAAGATATTACGCCCGCATATTGGAAACAAAACCCAATGCCCATGACTATCTCAATGCCGGACATGTGGCACTATGTCTCGAACAGACAAAAAGATCGGTGGAGCTATACAAACTGTCACTCGGGAAAGCAGGCAATTTTGAAACATTCGAGACGATGCTCGCCGAAGATGAAGATGAGTTACAAGAAGCAGGAGTAGACATCTCCATCTTGCCTGTCATCCTGGACAAGATTAGGTACGATAAGGAAGAGTAACCCGGTTTTAACGGTACAACCCCTTTTTGGTTATAAAATCATATACTTTGGGAGGGAGGAAACTGCGCATATTCTTCCCATTCCTGATGCTTTCCCGGATAAAAGTAGAAGATATCTCCACGACAGGAGCATCAATAAGCCGTGCGGATGTTTGTAATTCTGTGGGAATCACCACCTCTTCACCCAGTCGCGGGTAAATAAAGATCTGGTAATTTTTGATCAACCGGTCAAACTCTTTCCATCTGTAGAACTGCTTCCAGTTATCACCACCTATAATCAGTGTAAAAACATTATCGGGATACTCGCCCGTCAATTTTGTCAGGGTATCTATGGTATAGGAAGGGCGAGGCATATGGAATTCCACATCGGAAACCTTCATAAGAGTGAATTCTTCCAGTGCCAGACGTACTATCTCCAGACGCAGATTATCATCCAAGAGGTCTTCTGCCTCTTTTAGCGGATTATGCGGGCTTACCACAAACCAGACCTCATCCAGATCAGTGAACTCACAGATGTAATTTGCCAGAATGAGATGCCCGATGTGGATGGGGTTAAATGATCCGGAAAAGATACCGACCGACTTTTTCTGCATAAGGCACAATGATATATATACTTATCAGATAGATTGGGTTATTTTTTAAACAGAAAAACCGATATGCGACTAAAACACATCGATTTTTCTAATTATTTCCCAGGGATCCCGTCACCTGTTCTTTTTAAAGAGAGAAACAATCCAGAGCAGCAATATAGCACCTACAAGCGCGGTAACAAGACTGCCTATAATACCATCTCCGGTACTGATTCCCAACAGGCCGAAGACCCAGCCTCCAATAACGGCACCCACGATGCCTACCAGGAGGTTCACAAGAAAACCGAAACCTCCGCCTCTCATCAAATTACCTGCCAGCCAGCCGGCAACAGCACCTACAATAATCCACCATAACCAACCCATAATTAATTGTTTTTAATATTAATACTTTTTGATTAATTGGAGAAATCAAATTTCTCAATTTGTAAACGCTGTCAGCTTGGAAATTGTTTAAAAATATCAACGTTTTCGTTAAGCAATATGAACAGAAGACAAGTTTATTCAGCTCATCCTCTGTTTATAATCCTCATAACCGAACCGGCGATAGAGTTCGAACTCTCCTTTTGTAGTCCAAAGCCCGATGGACGGGTGAGATACACCATTAAACATAGTAGTCTTTACGATCGTATAATGAATCATATCCTCAAAAACCACCCTGTCACCCACCTGCAGCGGTTCGTCGAAAGACCAGTCACCCATAAAGTCCCCACTCAGGCAACTGTTTCCTCCCATACGGTAGGTGGGTTTACCGGGAACCGGCTCCTGACCGGCACCTCTGATACGGGGCTTATAAGGCATCTCCAGGCAGTCCGGCATATGACAGGCAAAAGATACATTGAGCATTGCAGTCTTTATCCCCCGGTTCTCCACAATATCTGCCACGGTTGCCACCAATATGCCGGTTTCCCAGGCGAAAGCGCTACCCGGCTCCATAATGATGTGTAAATGAGGATAACGTTCTTTTAAACCGGTTAACACCCCTATCAGGTGTTCCACGTTGTAATCCTTATGGGTCATCAGATGCCCGCCTCCAAGATTGAGCCATTGCACTTGTCCGAAAAGGTGCCCGAACTTTTGCTCCACCACTTCCAGTGTTTTTTCCAGATCGTAAGAGTTATTTTCACACAGATTATGCAGATGTAACCCAGTAATGCCTTCAGGCAACTCTGTTCCTATCTTGTCGGCAGTAACACCCAGACGCGACCCCGGGGCACTTGGGTTGTACAGGTCGGTATCCACCACCGAAAATTCAGGATTAATCCTTATTCCACATTCTATTTTTTTTCCCGACAACTGTACCTGTGGATAAAAACGCTCGAACTGTGTGAATGAATTAAAGGTGATATGGCTGCTGTACTTGAGAAAATATGGAAAATCGCTGTCGATATATGCAGGTGCATAGGTATGGGCAGGGCTACCCATCTCCTCAAATGCCAACTGCGCTTCTGCGACAGAACTAGCAGTTGAATGTCTGATATATTCCCTTACAATCGGAAATGACTTCCACATGGCAAATGCTTTGAAAGCCAAAATAATCTGCACACCGGCACGATCTTGTACCGACCGGATCAACCGGAGATTCCGGCGAAGCAGTTCCTCTTCCATCACAAAACACGGAGAGGGTATTTTTGAAAAATCAATCATAATTGTTCAGTTGTTGTTCGATTGTTGTTCAGTTGTAATTTGAAATAATCCCGCAAGGCAGGAAACAACAGCGTAGCTGAACAACGGTAAAGCCGAATTCTCATCACACCGGCCCGTATGCCCCGACATGCACCTTTTCCCAATGAAGATTATCCGGATCGGCCGGAGTCTTCTCCTTCTCTTTTTTTCCAAAGGCGATCACACACAACACCTCCATCGGCATGGGAATATCCAGCAGTTCATTGATATATTCACCTGCTGATATTGTATCGGAATAATTACGGTTTCTCACCTGCACCCAACAACTGCCTATACCCAACTCTTCGGCCTGTAACTGCATATTGATCGCAGCGATGGAGGCATCTTCCACCCAGGCATCACTAATCAGCGGGTTTCCCAGTACTACAACGGCCAAGGCAGCATCGGCTATAAAGGAAGCACTTCCCGGTTTACAAACCGACAACTTAGCCAGGGTCCCATTCTCTTCCACAGCGATAAATTCCCATGAGTGCCTGTTTTTGGAAGTAGGCGAAAGCAGGGCAGCTTCAATGATTTTCCGGATCTCATCCGGAGATAATAATTCTGCACTAAATTTTCTGATGCTGCGCCTACGAATCAGTAAATTTTGAAAATCGAACATTTTTTCTTGTAATTTGGAGCGCAATAATACGAAAAAAATCCGGGATAAAACATCATTTTTTGAAAATCAAGACAACTTATCCGAGATTAATATAGAACCATTCTAAATTATCATCTTTTTTTACTATTTTTGTATCACTTTTACTAAGCTAATCGATTTTACGGTATGTATCATTCTTCAAGGATAAGAGTAAAGCCATATATGAAGGTGGCAGACCTGATTGACAGTAACCCTTACCTGTTGCTCATGTTGCAGCATTTCAACATCGACTTCCGGGTAAGCGACCGTACCGTGCTGCAGCTTTGTATCCAGTATGACATTAGTGAACAGTTATTCATCAGCATTGCCAATCTTTATAACGGGTCCGGAATCAGAGGAGAACGCCCCTTCACAAGGAAGGACCTGCTTCAGGTAATCGATTTTCTGAAGAACAGCCATAACTATTATCGATTTGATAAATACCCGCAAATCAGCACTTATATCCGCCAGCTTCAGGAAAATCATCCTGAGAAAGAATTGAAGTTATTGGAGAAATTCTTTAACGAATATTTCACGGAAGTCAGGGAACATCTCGACTATGAAGACGAAGTGGCTTTTCCTTATTTTATTACACTCTTGGGAAACAACCAGTACGATAACACCCAGGAAGTTTACTCCTCCCTGGAATACAGTGACCATCATACTGATATAGAATTGAAACTGAAGGATCTAAAAAATCTTCTATTAAAATATATACAGATCGATAATGACCTGGATCTTCGTCGTAAGTTGTTCATGTCGCTTTATGAACTTGAGTTCGATTTATACATTCACTCCTTGATAGAGGAGACGATTCTTATCCCGTCAGGAATAGATATTGAAAGGGAACAAAATGAATAAGTCTGCACAGCTCCATATAGCCATTTTAGAATCATCGAAGATTATTTGCGAAGGGATACAGGCGACTCTCTACCAATCGGATATGGATTGCCGCATCTACCGGTTAGAAACATTGGATGACTTGATCGAACTCCTCGAATCCAACCCTGTCGACATACTGATCGCTAATCCGGTACAATTCGTAAACCGGGAGAAAGAAATTAATAAGATCAAAAAGAATTACCCCTCCCTATCTATTGCCGGCATCGATTTCGGGATGATGCATAAACCATCCACACTGACCGATATCACTTTTACCCTTTACGACTCAACCGAACATATCGTACACCTGCTTCTGAAGCTCGATAAAAAGAGCCAATCCCAGCCAAATGATAAAGAGGGAGAAGAGAACCTCACCAAAAGAGAAATTGAAGTATTGACCGGACTTGTCAACGGTATGTTGAACAAGGAAATTGCCGATGCACTCAACATCAGCATCCATACGGTTGTAAGACACAGGAAAAATATTGCCATGAAAACCGGAATACGCAGCCAGTCAGGACTTACCATCTATGCTATTTCCAAGAAAATTATCTCTATCGAAGATATCGATATTTAGTTGAAGGAAAAATTCACTGAATGCTGTTAAACAATTTAACGCAATGAAGCGTTCTCCATTAACACTATTGGATTTCATCCGATTAAAATTATTTATTTTCAATTTCATTAGACTTTTTCAGCGTTCAACATAGTCAAAACAAGTTTTGCCTCTGTATTCACTTATCGAAAAAGTTCAAATGTATCGAATGGAACTCGCTTTAATCATGTACTTGTGTGACAATGATTATCATGCTCGTTTCTTAATTCAAAATATTTTATTAGATTTACAGCAATTTAGAATCATCAAATAAATTTATAGAAAAAGCCCATGAAAATTCATGAATATCAGGCAAAAGAATTGTTTGCAACGTATGGGATACCCGTCGACAGGAGTATAGTATGCCGTTCAGTGGAAGACGCAGTGAAAGCTTACAGTCAACTGGACTCACAAAAAGTAATTGTAAAGGCACAAGTACATACCGGTGGCCGGGGAAAAGCTGGTGGCGTAAAGCTGGCCAATGGGGAAGTAGAATTGCGCAAGCATGCTGCTGCAATCCTGGGAATGGATATCAAGGGATTCATTGTCGACCGTATTTTGGTAGGCCAGGCCATCAATATTGAAAAAGAATATTATGTAAGTTACGTCGTCGACAGAAAATCCAAATCTACCATTCTCATGCTAAGTAAAGAGGGTGGAATGGATATCGAAGAGGTGGCCCGTACTTCACCGGAAAAGATTCACAGGTTTGTAATTGACCCTTCGATAGGTGTACCTGATTATCTGGCCCGTGAGGCAGCATTTAAACTATTCGACGATATCAAACAGGTACGTCAGGCTGCCGTAATTTTCCAGAAACTTTACAAACTATTTGTGGCCACCGATGCTTCTTTGGCTGAAATCAATCCGTTAGTGCTTACCAAAGAAGGAGATATCATGGCTATCGACGCAAAAATGACATTCGACGACAATGCACTTTTCCGCCATCCCAAAATAGCAGCACTTAACGAACCCACCGAAGAGGAGAAAAAAGAACAAAACGCCAAAAGTAAAGGATTCAGCTATGTAAACCTGGGAGGAGAGATAGGTTGCATGGTGAACGGTGCCGGTCTTGCAATGGCTACTATGGACATGATAAAACTTTATGGCGGCAACCCGGCCAACTTCCTCGACATCGGAGGAAGTTCCAATCCAACAAAAGTGATTGAAGCAATGAAGTTGCTGCTGAGCGATCAAAATGTAAAAGTAGTAATGATCAATATTTTCGGAGGTATCACCCGGTGCGACGACGTGGCAAAGGGTTTATTGGAAGCCTTCAAGCAATTTAAAACAGACATCCCCGTCGTCATCCGCCTTACCGGAACCAATGAAAAAGAGGGGCGCGCCATGTTACAAGGATCCGGCCTTTATGTGGCTGAAACTATGGGAGAGGCTACTGAAAAAGCGGTATCACTGACCTAATGTGCTAATATGCCAATCGAAGCGCAGCGGAGATCCCGGCTTGACGGGATGAGAATAATAAAATAATCTTTCACTTTTAGTTCTTATTTTTTAGTTTTTCACCTTTAGTTTACATAATATATGAGTATCCTTATAGATAAAAATACCCGAGTAATCGTTCAAGGAATAACCGGCCGCGACGGTGGATTTCACACATCAAAAATGAAAGCCTACGGGACCAATATAGTGGGTGGGACGTCACCCGGTAAGGCAGGAGAACTTGTAGACGGAGTTCCTGTATTCAATACGGTTAGGGACGCAGTAGTGGAAACAGGCGCCGATACGTCGGTTATCTTTGTCCCTGCCCCATTTGCAAAAGACGCCATGCTGGAAGCCGCAGATGCTGGTGTAAAACTGATTGTCACTATTACTGAAGGCGTACCTACACTCGATGTGATAGAAGCATACCACTATATCAAACACAAGGGAGCCAATCTTATCGGCCCCAATTGTCCGGGACTGATTTCTCCGGGGAAAAGTCTGGTAGGGATTATGCCGTCTATGATTTTCAAACAGGGAGGTACTGGTGTGATCAGCCGTAGCGGCACTCTTACTTACGAAGTAGTTTACAATCTCACAGAGAATGGGATAGGGCAATCCACCGCTGTAGGAGTGGGGGGTGATCCGGTCGTAGGACTCTACTTCATAGAACTTCTTGAAATGTTCGAGAATGATCCCGACACCGATTCCATTGTATTGATCGGCGAGATCGGAGGCGATGCAGAGGAGCGTGCTGCAGCTTATATCAAAGAACATGTCACCAAACCTGTAGCTGTATTTATTGCAGGACAACAAGCCCCTCCCGGAAAACAGATGGGGCATGCAGGTGCTATCATCTCCAGCGGAAGCGGTACCGCAGCCGAAAAGATAGCTGCATTCGAGGCAGCAGGTGTACCGGTAGCAAAAGAACCGAGTTTGATCCCGGAACTATTAAAGAGAAAGATTTAAAGGGAGAAGGATAAGAGATAAAAGATTTTTTTAAATAAAAGGGACTTCTATTAATGCCTGACGACAAGAAGTCCCTTCACACCTATCTTTTCAAATCCTATCTATCAATCCACAAATGCATGTCTGAATCCCTGGGTCTTGTCCCAGTTGCCCCGGGTAAAGTCGGGCACTTCCACTGGCGCGCTGTTGTTCTCTATCGAGATACGGCTCAACTCAGCCAGGCTGCACCACTCCGCCAGGTCATACACATCCATGTCCAACGGTAATCCGTTCCGCAGACAGTAAATCAAGCGGTAATCCATGATAAAGTCCATGCCGCCATGGCCGCCCACTTCCTTGGCCTTTTCCTCCAATTCGCGGTGGATGCGGTGCTTGTATTTATCCATCAAGGCATCACGCACATCTTGCGGTACATAGTTGTGGGCGCTCAGGTTCTCATGGTTGGGTACGCCATCCCCTGCCAACATATCGCCCTCAAGGGCATAACCCGCATTCGGGTACTTGTTGGCGAAACCCTTCGTGCCGCTCACCTGGTACATCCGGCTGTAAGGACGCGGAGATGCCACATCATGCTGGATATGGATCGTCTTGCCCTTTTCAGTGCGGATCATCGTCATCGTGTGCTGGCCGTTGGCAAACCGGTAGGCGCTGTCGCGGTCCACACCCCTCTTCTCGACCAGGTATTCGGGTATATTTACCGGTTTGGTGTCCATCGCCACCAGGGTGTTCATCTTGTCCCCACGGTGGATGTCCAGCGCCTGTGCGGCCGGCCCCATACCATGGGTGGCATACACGTCACCCCGGAACTCCTTGTTGTACTGCAAACGCCAGTCCCCTTCATAGGCACCCCAGAAATCGCCCAGGTCGTGGATATAGGCTCCCTCGGCATGCAATATCTCGCCGAAAAGGCCATGTTGGGCCATGTTCAGCGTGGTCAGCTCAAAGAAGTCATACACGCAGTTCTCCAGTTGCATGCAGTGCAACTGCGTCCGTTCGGCGGTGTTCACCACGTCCCAGATCTCGTCAAGGGTCATGGCGGCGGGTACTTCGCAGGCTACATGCTTGCCCTGCTCCATGGCATAGACCATCATCGGGGCATGTTTTTTCCAGTCGGTGGCGATGTAGACCAGGTCGATGTCATCACGCCGGCAGAGTTCCTTCCAGGCCTCTTCGCTGCCGCTGTAGGAGGCGGCACGGGGCAAGCCGGCCCTCTCGAGGATACCCTGTGCCTTTTCCACCCTCTCCCCATGCAGGTCGCACAAGGCTACAATTTTTGTCCCCGGTATATGGGTAAAGCGCTGCACGGCGCCCGGGCCGCGCATGCCCAGGCCGATAAAGCCGACACGCACAGTGTCGATCTTTTCGGTTACCAGACCAAGCACATCCTTTTGTCCCGCCGGGCGTTCAGGCACTTCCGTGCGGATGGGTTGGCATTTCCCTCCTTCTCCTTTTCTCCCCTGCGTGCCGTTGGTGCAGCTGAACAGGATAATAGTTGCCAGTAATATGGCAAATGTTGTCAGTTGTTTTTGCATAAGATTGTTTATTTAGCATTGATAATATAAATCCTTACTATTTTATTTCCGTCTTGACTATATTAAAATAGTTTTAATGATTACGATCCACTAAAATGCTCTCAGCACTTCATCTCCAAGGGATTTTGCTTTGGCTACCGAATGGGGATCTGCCGCATTTATAGGATAGGCTGACTTCTCGGGCAGGACCAATGTTGTTCCTGAAGGAACTCTATTGGGATTAGGTATTTTATCTTTATTCGCCAGGTAGATATAGACCCAAAACTCCCGGTTTCCCCAAAGATCAAGCGCCAGCAACCGTAATGTTTTTCCTTCAGAAAGAACTACAGTTTTTATCTCTTGATGAGGGACAGGTGGCGTAACCGGCTCCATTCGAGAGGATTCCTCTATCTGGAGCGTATCTTCAGCTATTGTCTCTGCCTTACCTATTCCTGTCTCCTTTGAAAAAAAAAAGTGACGCCACAACAATGGCTATCCCCCCCGCAATCGGAATCCAAACAAGTGATGTTCTTTTATTACTTCTCATTCTTCGATGAGAGCGAGAGTGAGGCGGCTCCACGGATGAAATCTCTTCCGGCATAGCATTTTGTTCTTCCTGCGAAAGTGGAGGTTCTACAATCTCGTTTTCAGCTTCTTGCTCACCAAACACAATTTCCGGAATACCGGGAAACCCTACATCCTCATCCAATGGTGTCGGCTCAAAGTGTGAGAAAGAACTATTCACTTCATTATATAGTATCTCATCGAGTGTAAAATCAACAAAGGATGAATTTTCCCCGTTTTCCTGAGAAGGGACTTCAAAAATGACTTCAACGGCAGGTGGCATCAAATACCGTTCTTTGGTTTCGGGATTTACCAGGATATATTCCGGTTGAATATCGATCTTCAAAGTACCGAAATCATCGATGATCACAGGATTGTTCATTTTCAATTCTGTGCTCACCACCTCCAGTATCGTTTCAATGACACCGGATATCTTTTCTTCCGGCCATTCAAGCCGTTTCGCCACTTCAGCAATAAAATCCCTGTGAGTCATACCTCTTAATATTCAAGATTCAAAATTTAGGATTCCTGGTTTCTCGAACTTCTCCACATTATTAGGCTTCTAACCAATAATTGGTAATTAGTAATTGGTAATTACTACACCGTTCCCATCAAGTCGAAAGGCATTGCCGCATTGATTTTCACATCGTAAAACCGGCCAATTCCCAACACTCTCGACTTATCGATCAACACCTCTCCATCCACTTCCGGCGAGTCGAATTCGGTTCGACCGACGTAGAACTCAGGATCTTCCCGGTCGACAATCACTTTCAGTATCTCTCCCACTTTTGCTTCATTCACCGACAGGGCTATCCCCTCCTGCAGTTCCATCAGCCTGTTCATCCTTTGCTGTTTCACCTCCGCAGGCACGTCATCGGAATAATACCTGTAATTATGCGTATCTTCCTCGTGCGAATAGGGAAAAGCACCAAGCCGTTCGAACCGGGTCTTTTCGACGAATTCAAGTAGTTCCAGATAGTCCTCTTCCGTTTCTCCGGGATGTCCCACCATCATAGTAGTACGCAGATGGATACCCGGCACCTCTTCGCGAAAACGTTGAATCAGATCAATAGTCTGCTGCCTGGTGATATTGCGACGCATGGTTTTCAGCATATGGTCGCTGATATGCTGTAGGGCAATGTCGAGATAGTTACATACATTTTCCCGTTCGCGTATCACCCGTAACAGGTCGGTCGGGAAATGGGTCGGATAAGCATAATGAAGACGTATCCATTCCACTCCCTCTATATCAGAAACCCGCTCTATCAACTCCGGCAATTTCATCTGCCGGTACAGGTCGAGCCCATAATAGGTAAGATCCTGCGCAATAAACTGGAATTCTTTTACACCTTTGATCACCAACCGGCGGATCTCATCTTCGATCTCTTCGACAGGGCGCGATTTATATTTCCCGGTGATCAACGGGATAGAGCAGTATGAACAAGTCCTGTCGCACCCTTCCGATATTTTCACATAGGCATAATGGGAAGGAGTCGATAGCGACCGGTCGAACTCCCACTCCTTATAATAGGATTTACCCAGGTCTGTAATAAGGCCTTTCCAGTCGAATTTACCGTAAAACCTGTCCACTTCGGGGATCTCTTCCAACAATTCTTCCCTATATCGTTCCGAGAGGCATCCCATTACAAACAGTTTTTTGAGTTTATTTCGTTTTTTAGCTTCGGCAAAAGAGAGGATCATATTGATCGATTCTTCTTTTGCATCGCCAATAAAGCCACATGTATTGATCACAGCAATATCGCCGCGGGGCGTTTCAGGATCATGTTCCACGGTATACCCGTTGGCCACCAGTTGCCTCATCAGTAATTCCGAATCGACAAGATTTTTCGAGCACCCCAATGTAACAACATCTATCTTGTTATTAACCATATATTTTATTATTCATCACTCTCCAAACAGGGAATCCACAAATTCCCGCCTGCGGAACACCTGCAGATCCTCTATTCCTTCACCCAGGCCGATATATTTCACCGGAATTCTAAACTGGTCGGAAATTCCGATCACCACACCACCCTTGGCAGTTCCATCAAGCTTAGTGATGGCAAGCGCTGTTACTTCGGTTGCGGCAGTGAACTGTTTAGCCTGTTCAAAAGCATTCTGACCGGTAGAACCGTCAAGGACAAGGAGTACTTCATCCGGTGTACCTGGAACGATCTTTCCCATCACATTCTTTATCTTGGTCAGCTCGTTCATCAGGTTAACCTTGTTATGCAGACGGCCGGCGGTATCTATGATTACTACATCGGCATCATGCGCTTTGGCCGAACTGACTGCATCGAACGCCACAGAAGCGGGATCGGATCCCATTTTTTGCTTGATTACCGGCACACCTACCCTTTGCCCCCAGATATCAAGCTGCTCCACTGCCGCTGCACGAAACGTATCGGCTGCTCCCAGATAAACAGAGTATCCTTTTTGTTTGAATTGATATGCCAACTTACCAATAGTAGTTGTTTTTCCTACACCATTTACTCCCACTACCATAATCACATAAGGCTTTTTCCTTTCGGGAAGAGTGAATTCCGACAGGTCGTCACTGTTATTTTCAGTCAGAAGCAGCGCAATCTCATCGCGAAGCATAGCCGTTAACTCATCTGTCCCCACATATTTATCCCTGGCCACACGTGCTTCGATACGTTCAATAATTTTGAGAGTGGTATCCACGCCTACATCGGAGGTAACCAATATCTCCTCCAGATTGTCGAGCAGATCATCGTCGACCTTCGACTTACCGGCAACTGCACGTGTGATCTTCGAAAAAAAGTTCTCCTTTGTCTTTTCGAGACCTTTATCCAGTGTTTCTTTTTTCCCTTTTGTGAATCTGTCAAAAAAGCTCATAGAACAATTATTAAGATACCTTTGATTTTTCCATTTGTTAGGATTTGGCAGGCAACCCGCACAATCTACAAAGCTACAAAATAGTCAATAAAAAACTTCCCTGCGTTTGAGCACAGGGAAGCTTTTATATATTTTTAACCGACTTTTCAGACTAAACAATTCCAAAAAATAAACCTATCTGTTTTTGCCAAGCCTGAAAAATCCTAAATTTGATCGGATTTATTTCGAAAAATAATCTTTCACCTGGTCGTTCAGGATCATCTCTTCTTTGAAGCTGTATGCACCAGTCTTAGGCGATTTTACCATTTTGATCACTTTGGTATGACTACGCCCGGTAGTTGTATTTTTGTCACGGAATCCCGCCACTGCTTTCTTTGCCATAGTCTATCTTGTTTTACTTGATTTCTTTATGAACAGTCATTCTTTTAAGGATGGGATTGTATTTTTTCAACTCCAACCGCTCTGTCGTATTCTTTCTGTTCTTCGTAGTGATATACCTCGAAGTACCGGGCATACCACTTTCCTTATGCTCAGTACATTCCATGATCACCTGTATCCTGTTTCCTTTTACTTTTTTTGCCATTGCTGCTTCCTCCCTATCATTAAGCGTTTAAATATCCATTTGCAGCGGCTTTTTTCAAGGCTGCATCCAAACCGATCTTATTGATGGTACGCAAACCGGATGCCGATATGTTGAGGCTGATCCAGCAATCTTCTTCCACCCAATAGAATTTTTTTCTGAACAAATTGACATTGAACTTACGTTTCGTTTTCCTGTTGGAGTGAGAAACGTTGTTGCCAACCATTGCTCTTTTACCTGTTATTTGACAAATCTTAGACATTGCTATATAATGTGTTTACTTTATTATTCACCAACAATTTATATCTATGGATCACACCCACAGCACTTCACCGAAACATCATTTTCCGGTAAATCAGGGCGCAAAATTAATCATATAATTTCAATCTACCAAAGTTTTCATACGATAATTTAAATTTAACCCGGTAAATCGATCATGCAAATCGCACGAGTGTAGATGGTTTATTAAAACAGGCCTAACACCTCTTTATATAGACTATTCAGAAACGAAAGGGTCGCTTTTCGTGTGCCACTCCTTATTTTCCCCTCTTCTCCCGGTGCACTCACTGCCTGATCGGTAATGGTCTGCTCGGCAGTAATGGTCTTCGGAAAAGAAGATGCTCCCTGTTTCGGTGCACTTTGATAGGTGATATCCCTTACCACCAATACACATCCGGCACTGGCTACGGAAAGGTCGAACCGGTAATTCATCACAGGATTTTCCGGCACGCCTGTCAATTCTGTTTTTGCACTTACTGTAGCAGATTGATTTTTATCATCGAAACGAATACTCGACACCAATGGACTACCGGTATACTTATCCTTCACCCACTTTTGCAGGATAGCATATTTCTGATTAGCAGAAAGTCCCTGATCGGTAAGTATGAACTGCTCAAAGACCACTTTACCATTCACCACCGGAACAGTAGCAAAACCTGCGTCGACCTGTGCTGTCATATTCGACAGCCCCATTATCAACACACCTACAATGAACATATACTTCTTCATATTAAAATCTTCTTTAGAGGCAAAACTATTGTGAACTAAAAACTAAATTCGTGCAAAGCACATTATCTTCTTCCACCTTCCCTCCTCTTCATCTAACCACCTTGATAAATTGATGCCAAACTCCCGATTAGACTACAAACCTACGAAAAAGATTAAAACAACTCATCATTTTTATAAAAAACCGGTGTTGAAATTTTATTTATCATTTAAAAACTGTACTTTTGCATCTCGAAAAATAAAACGTAACATTTTTTCAAAGAAATATGTCTGCTAAAAAAACAAAAGAGTCGAAAGCCGAAAAGAATTTCGAAAATATCGGGGAGGCACTTACCACTTCCGAACAGTTTCTCGAAAAAAATCAGAAAATCATTGTAACTGGATTGCTGATAGTAATTGCTCTCGTAGGGGCTTTTCTCGCCTACCACTATTTGCACAAGACACCCCGCACTGAGAAAGCACAAGCTGCTCTCTTTAAGGGAGAACGCTATTTCCAGAACGGAGACGACTCCCTGGCTCTTTTCGGGAACGGCAACGATTATATAGGATTTGAATCCATCATAGATCGTTATAAAGGAACCAAAACGGCTGACCTGGCACATGCTTATGCCGGCATTTCTTACAGCCGGATAGGTAATAATGAGAAAGCGCTGGAACACCTGAAGAAATTCAAAGGAGGAGATTTGCTGATCACTCCGGCCGTCACCGGTGCGATAGGTGATGTATATATGAATATGGGACAGGCCGACCAGGCTATTAACAACTTTCTCAAAGCGGCCAAGGAAGCTGACAACGAAATGCTCAGCCCCATCTATTATAAAAAAGCAGGCGAAGCATATTTGAGTAAAGCCGACTACGACAAAGCTATTGAGGTTTTCACACAGATCAAAGAAACCTATCTCAACTCTCCTGAATCCCGGGAAGCAGATAAGTTCATCCAACAGGCTCTCTTCCTGAAAGAAAATAAGTAATAAGGTCATGGCAACAGCATTGAGTAACCTCTCGTCATATGATCCCACGGCAGTTGCCGATGGGAAAGGGAAACGGGTAGGCATCGTGGTGTCCGACTGGAATTCGTCTGTCACCCACAGTTTACTGAACGGAGCAACCAATACATTGCTGAAGTTCGGTGTATCGGCCGATGATATAATCATTGAACACGTGCCCGGCAGTTTTGAGCTGACATACGCTGCAAAGGTGATGATCGAGAAAGCGAAGGTTGACAGCGTTATCATTCTGGGATGTGTCATTCAGGGGGAAACACCACATTTCACATTTGTCTGTGACAGTGTGACCGAGGGTGCCACCCAACTGAACCTCAAGTACGACATACCGGTAATTTTCGGATTGCTCACCACCCTCACACTCGACCAGGCACAAGCCAGGGCAGGTGGCAGACACGGGAATAAAGGTGACGAAGCGGCCATCACCGCGTTAAAAATGATGGAACTTCACTCAAGATACAAATAATTTTTTGTATCTTTGCACTCGCAAAGGGCAGTTACCAGAGTGGCCAAATGGGGCTGACTGTAACTCAGCTGGCTTACGCCTTCGGTGGTTCGAATCCATCACTGCCCACTGACGAATGGACAATTGAGAATTAACAATGCACAATGAGGGGAACACCAATCAAAATTGTCAATTACCCATTTTCAATTGTCAATTAATTTTGCGGAAGTAGCTCAGTTGATAGAGCATTAGCCTTCCAAGCTGAGGGTCGCGGGTTTGAGTCCCGTCTTCCGCTCCAGAGAGGAGAGGGGAAATTTACTCCGGTACCACCGGAAAATCTCCTCTTCCTCTTATCTAAAACAGCATATAAGGGAGTAACTTCAACGGTTACTTCCTTTTTTAATAAAAAAGGGTTGCCGGTGGAATCTCAATCTTTACAAACATCTGCAGTGCGCGATCTTACCCGGGGAGGCATTTTCCGGCAGTTGCTCACGTTAGCCCTCCCGTTGATGGCAATCAGTTTTATCCAGATGGCCTACAACCTGGTGGACATCATCTGGATAGGACGGTTGGGCAGTCAGTCGGTCGCGGCAGTAGGCGCCGTGGGGATGCTTATGTGGATGATGAACTCAGTCGCGCTTATTTCCAAGGTGGCTGCCGAGATATCTATCGGACAGTCCATCGGCGCCCGTCGGTTAGACCAGGCATCACTCTATGCTTCGCATACCACCACCATCGCTATACTGCTAGGGCTCCTCTTCGGTATGTTTTTCCTTCTTTTCCCCCACCCTTATATATCATTTTACAAACTGGAACAGGAGATTGCAGTGGAAGCAACCGGATATCTGCAGATCATCTCCTTAGGGATTCCTATCATGTTTCTGATTCTCAACTTCTCCGGCATCTATATCGGTTCCGGACGGAGTGATATCCCCTTTTATTTCAACGCTACCGGCCTTGTTTTAAATATTGTGCTGGACCCGCTTCTGATCTTCGGGGCTGGGCCTATTCCTGCTATGGGTGTAAAAGGCGCAGCACTGGCTACCATCCTGTCTCAGAGCGTGGTACTCCTATTGTTCGTCCGACACCTGAAAAAGAAGAACGGATTGTTGGGGAAATTCCCATTTCTGATCCGCCCACGCAGAAGGTACACACTGAATATCCTGAAATTAGGGTTGCCGGTGGCCGCCATGAATACCTATTTCGCATTTATCAATATGAATCTGGCCCGTATCGCATCGTTGTACGGAGGACATTTGGGTATCACCAGCCAGACCACCGGGGGACAGATCGAGGGGATTACATGGAATACCTCCACCGGCTTTTCCACTGCACTCGGCAGCTTTGTGGCGCAGAATTTTGCCGCACTTAAGATGAGTCGTGCCAACAGGGCTTTCCGTTATACTTTGATGATGATGGGAGCATTGGGAATCGCAGTAACCCTGGCATTTGTATTATACGGGGAAGGGATATTTTCTGTCTTTGTCCCGGAAAAAGAAGCCTATGAAGCCGGCGGTGAGTATCTGTTGATCATAGGGATCTCCCAGGTTTTTATGATGTTGGAGATCACCACCCAGGGCATGTTCAATGGTTTAGGCAGGACCACTCCACCGGCCATCATCAGCATTGTATTCAACACATTACGGATCCCTATCGCCATGGTACTGGGCACCCGCATGGGTGTGACCGGAGTCTGGTGGGCCCTGTCCATCACCTCAATATTCAAAGGGATCATCCTGTTTATCTGGTATCTGATCCTGCAGAAGAGGTTGTCTTCCGAACCCGTTTCGGAAAAGTAGTTTATTTCATATCGATCCTGACGGGAGATCATTTTCCCAGCCCAGTGGAATATTCAAATAATATGTTAATACCCCGGCAAGAACAATCCGATATCGGTTACAGGTATATTGAAGTGGTTGCCCACATACCGGTTGACCATCTTTCCGGAGTAAAGGTAGAAGCCGGCGGCAAAACCGCGGTCGAATCGTGCAAAATGGTCGGTTCCTCCACAATCAGCCATGGTAGAGAACAATGATACAAAAATATTGCTCAAGGCGATGGAAGCGGTACGGGCTACACGCGAACTAAGGCTCATCTCACAGAAATGCAACACGCCGAATTTCTCAAAAACCGCCGGATGGCCGGGCAAACAGGCTTCCATGGTGGTTTCGAAACATCCTCCCTGCGCCATTCGCACATCGATGATCACGGCTCCCTGTTTCATCTCCCGGATCAGGTCGTTGGAGATACGGTAAAAGTGGGTTTTATTGATATACTGCATGGCCCCGATCACTACATCGGCAGAACGAAACACATTTCTTAGTACATTGGGCTGAAGCGTGGAAGTAAATACCAGATTACCCAACTCATGGCGGATAGTACGCAGCTTCACCACATCGTTGTCGAACACTTTCACCGACGCACCCATGGCCAACACCGCACGGGCGGCCATGGTACCGGCCACCCCCGCCCCGATCACCACCACCTCGGTAGGTGATATGCCGGGGATACCTCCCAATAAAATGCCTTTTCCACCGTGGGCATTGCTTAAGAGTTCTGCCGCCAGGGTAATGGAATAAGTACCTTCGATCTCGGATATGGATGTCACAAACGGAGAGACGCCCGTATTGTCGTATAAAAGTTCATAAGCCAGCGCGTTGATCTTCTTTTCAGACATCAACTCCAGCAAAGAAAGAGATAATTTATGGATATGGAGAAACGAAAAAACAGTAGCACGCGGCCGCATCATACTCACTTCTTCCAATGTAGGAGGTAATATCTTCAGGATCAGGTCGGCCTGGAAAACCTCTTCAGGAGTCTCGACTATCTCTGCACCCGATTCGGCATAATAGCTGTCGGTATAATTGATGGTCATCCCCGTCCCGGCTTCAAGCAGTACCCTGTAGCCTGACTCGACCAGCAACGAAACGGTTTCGGGCGTCAACGGCACCCGTTTTTCATGTTTGTGGTCTTCCCGGGGAATCCCGATCACTAAGGATGCTCTCTGCTTTTCTACCTTTTGCAGCAATTCACGCACGACAAACGAAGTGCTTCTGTGGGAATCGTACATCATTCCGCGTTCCTCCTTTTTATTAGTTCTTCAATACCGCACACCGTTAGATGGATCTCATCCTTTGTATTCATCCGGTCAATGGGGTAAATAATCTTTGCTTTCCGGTAATGGCTCTCTCTGCGGGCCAAATGCTCCGAGATAAAGGGGATAAGTTCCTCCCTCGACTTCCCGGCAATGAGAGGTCGCACTGTTTTCGACGCCAGTAAATGATCGGCAAGATCTTCGGGATGAGCCTCAAGGTAAATAGTGAGGCCAGCACGATTCATTACCTCCATATTATCAAAGAAACAGGGTGTACCTCCTCCGGTAGAGATCACCACATCCTCGAACTCTGCAACTTCCCGAAGCGATTGCCCCTCTATCTTCCGAAAACCATCCTCTCCCTTCTCTTCGAAAAGAGCGGGAATGGTCTTTCGATACTTATTCTCGATATAAGCGTCGAGATCGACAAACGAAAGAGAAAGCGATCCGGCCAACCGTTTCCCTACCGTGGTTTTACCCGAGCCCATATAGCCTATAATAAAAATTCGTTCCATCTAATTAAATACTAGAGCCAAGAATCAAGATACAAGACATTTTAACTTTAAACACGTGCATAAACCTGTATCCCATGAGTGTTCTATGATTTTACATCAAAGGGGCAAAGAGTCGTAGAAAAGAATCTATAAATCTCTTTTTCACGCTCCGCTTATACCATTCACGCATTGAAACGGGATCTGAAAAACGTTGATCCTCCACAAAAATATCATTAGCCTGCATCCCCAATTTTTCGTCATAGATAAATGCCTCCACTTCAAAATTTTGTTCGAAGCTACGCGAGTCGAAGTTGGCCGAACCAACCAGCGTAAGCGATCCGTCGAATACCATCATCTTGGAATGTAGGAAGCCTTTGTGGTACATATACACTTTCACTCCCGCCTTCAGCATATCCTTAATATAAGAGAATGAAGCTCTTTGTACCAGAGGGACATCCGATCGTTTAGACATCATAACCCTCACATCGACACCCCTGATAGCTGCTGCCTGTAGTGCATCGGCCATCGCGTCAGGAGGCAGAAAATAGGGAGTCTGGATAAAAATCGATTTACGTGCATTATAAATAGCTTGCATAATGCCATGCGATATTTCATTCGTTTCACTCAGGGGGCCGCTATTTACTATCTGCATGGGACATTCACCATAATTTCCAAGTACAGGAAAATAATCACGGGAAGTAATCAGCGTCTGCGATACAAAATACCAGTCGATCAGAAAGACCGACTGCAATCCTTGTACCCCCTTCCCTTCGATCCGGGCGTGGGTATCACGCCAGCAGCCCCAATCAAGTCCTTTCAGGTAGCGGTCAGCCACATTCATTCCTCCCACGTAGCCTATCCGTCCATCGATAACCACAATCTTGCGGTGTGTACGGTAATTGAGCCTCGAAGTAAGTCTCGAAAGACTCAGCTTTAAAAAAGGTTCGGTTTCTATGCCTGCTTTCCTGAAATCTTCAAAAAATTTCCTCTTCGCCTTCCTCGATCCGAAACTGTCATAAATAATACGTATCTCCACTCCCTCCCTGGCCTTACGGATAAGCGCCTGCTGGAGTTTCAGGCCCAATTCGTCGTCAAGCAATACATAATACTCTATATGAATATGCTTTTCGGCCTTTTCGATATCGGCAAACAGGCTTGCGAATTTATCCCCACCATTGGTAAACAACGTCACATCATTTCCTCCCAGCAACGGCGTATAATCCATATTCTGGAGCAGGTTAATAAGGTTAATATACTCTTCCGGGAAAATATGCTCTACGGCAGTTTCCATCCCGTCCAGGGGGCGTTTCTTCAACTTGCTGTACATCCGGCGGGAGATTACCTGTTTTTTTGTCGCGTCTTGTCCGAAGAAGGCGTACCAGATAATACCGATAAAGGGCAGAAACACCACCGCCATTATCCATGCCACCGTTTTGATGGGATTCCGGTTTTCGGAGATCACCACCACTACAATACCTACTACTGTGAGCAGGTAGAGTATTTCAATGATCAGGAGCAGTGCACTGTTAAGTTGTATAGTCATAACCGGTATTTTCCTTCCTCAATGTCTTCCAGTATATTCAGGTATGAATGATAGCGGCTTTCACTGATGTAGTGATTTTCGACTGCCTCCAACACTGCACAGCCAGGTTCATTAAGATGCAGGCAACTGTTATATTTACAGTTTTTCGATATCCTGAATATTTCAGGGAAATAGTGCGATACTTCGGCACGACTCATATCAATGGTACCGAAACCTTTGATACCCGGGGTATCAATCAAGAAACCACCATTCTCCAATTCGATCATCTCCGAAAAAGTGGTGGTATGCATCCCTTTATGATGATAACCGGATATCTCTCTCACTTTTTGCGCCTGATCCCCTACCAGAAGGTTAACGATGCTCGATTTCCCCACCCCCGAATGCCCAGCAAGTAAAACGGTCTTTCCTTCTGCCAAAGCCTCCAGTTGACCTTTACCTTCACCGGTCACTGTCGATGTTCTCAGACATTGATAGCCAATTGTGGAATAGAGATGCATCAGTGCATTCAGGTATTCACTCTCCTCCTCATCATACAAGTCTATTTTATTGAAAATAAGACAGACCGGTACCGAATATGCTTCTGCGGTAGTCAGGAAACGATCGATGAATACGGTAGTTGTTTCAGGATAACTCACCGTGACACAAAGGAATGCCAGATCTATATTGGCAGCCAGTATATGCGCATGTTTGGAGAGATTGGAAGCCTTACGGACGATATAATTCTTCCGTTCGGCAATATCGGTGATAAAAGCGGTACCGTCGGGGTTGGGATCCATAAAGACCCGGTCGCCCACTACAATAGGGCTTGTACTTCTGATCCCTTTAAGTCTCAGATTTCCCTTTGCTATGCCAATGATATCGTTGCCGTTATCATCACGCACCAGATAGGCATTCCCGGTATTCCTGACAACCAGCCCCTGCAGTCCTATCTTACCGCTTTCATCCCCGCCTTTTGCCATTAAACGGTAAGTATCTCCTTCTCCTTTTCGGCGAACATCTCATCCACTTTCTTGATATACTTATCGTGAAGTTTTTGCAGTTCGTTTTCTCCATCTTTTCCCATATCTTCGGCCATACCCTCTTTGACAGCCTTTTTCACCTCATCAATTCCTTCACGGCGCGCATTGCGGATACTGATCTTTGCCTCTTCTGCCTCCTGTTTGGTCTGTTTCACCAATTGCTTGCGCCGTTCTTCCGTAAGCGGCGGAATCCCTAAACGAATTACCTCTCCGTTATTCTCGGGAGTAATGCCCACATCGGAGTCCAAAATAGCTTTTTCCACTATTCTCAACATCGCTTTTTCCCAGGGTTGAACCATAATAGTCTTGGCATCGGGTGTGGTCACTGTTGCAACATTCGACAACGGTACAAGACTACCATAATATTCCACGCGTATACCGTCCAGGATACGGGCATTTGCACGGCCTGCACGAATACGTGAAAAAGTTTCATCCAGGAATTCGAGGGTCATCTGCATCTTTTCCTCGGCCTCTTTTCTGATTGTCGTTATTTCCATAAGTATCTTCAATAAATTTTAGTGAATTCAATCGTCATTGCACTTAACGAAAAAGTTGTGAACAAAAATAGTGAAATTTTTCTAAACATGCACCAGTGTTCCGATATCTTCGCCTTCAAGCACTCTTTTCAGGTTTCCATAACTATCCATATCAAAGACGACGATGGACAGGTTGTTCTCCTTACACATCGTTGTAGCGGTCAGATCCATCACTTTCAGTCCACGATTGTAGACTTCATCGAAAGTGATCGTCTTGAATTTGGTAGCGGTAGGATCTTTTTCCGGATCAGCCGTATATACGCCGTCTACACGGGTTCCTTTGAACATCGCATCGGCTTCGATTTCAATTCCCCGGAGTGCGGATGCGGTATCGGTCGTAAAGAAAGGATTTCCGGTACCGGCGGCGAGAATTGCGATTTCACCTCTTTCCAACGACTCAATGGCCTTCCATTTAGAATAAAGCTCACCTACAGGCTCCATACGAACCGCCGTGAAAACACGGTTTTCCTGTCCAACGGCGGTGAGTGCCGAACTCAGCGCAAGGCTGTTGATTACAGTGGCCAGCATCCCCATCTGATCGCCTTTTACCCGGTCAAATCCTTTGGTAGCACCACTCAGGCCACGGAAAATATTTCCTCCGCCAATCACGACACCTATTTGCACGCCTGTCTGTGCCGCTTCATATATCTGTTCGGCATATTCCTGCAGACGCTTTTCGTCAATTCCGTACTGTTTGTCGCCCATCAGCGATTCGCCGCTGAGTTTGAGTAAAATCCTATTAAATTGCATTTTTTAAACTAAAAACTAATAGTGAAAAACTAAAAATGAAAATGTTAGATATTAGAAGCCCGATGCAGTCACCCACTCATTCCACAAAGGTGACCTCTTTAAACGCGTACTTCCGTTCCTCTTCTGTATCGATTGTTTTCAACACCAGATGACCCGAAGGGAGTACATCTTCGACCTTCGCCATAAACCGGCCATTCTTGTCTTCGTACCAATAATAACCATTTACCCGGTACAGATCGAGCATATATTCATCTTCAATAGTTTTGATTTCCCCTTTCTCAAAATCACGATAGAGCAGGAAAAACTCCCTTTGAAAAATATCGAGGATGTAATCCCGATCCTGTACTGAGCCGATAATTTGCCAAAGTGACACAGGATTGGAAAGCTCGGGTGGAAATATTTGCTGATTGACATTGATCCCGATCCCGATCACTGAATTGGCGATATATTTGTTATCAATATCATTTTCTATCAGTATCCCCGCTATTTTTTGCTCTTTCCAATAGATATCGTTCGGCCATTTGATACGAATATCGTCCGTAAACCGGTCGAGCGTATTCTTAACAGCCAGTGAAGCAATGCGGGAAATAATGAATTGTTCATTGGCCAGCACCTCCTTGGGATAGATCAACAGGCTGAATAAGAGATTTTCACCTTTCGAAGAAAACCAGGAATTCCCCATCTGCCCTCGTCCAACGGTCTGAAAATCGGCTATAACCATCGATCCCTCTTCAAGGTGCTCCTCCCTGGCCAGTTGTTTTAAATAGAGATTGGTTGACTCAGTCTCTTCCAACCGGATTATTTGGCGATCTTTACTTAATTGTTCCATAATATTGTTGCTGCTGCTTTTTTGGCAATTTCTTTATAACCTCTTCTACAGAATGATTAATCCACTCCCTGAGTTCATCATCGGGCATATCCCTATCCAAATAAATGGTATTCCAGTAGGTTTTGTTCATATGATAAGCCCCTTCCACACATACATATTTTTCACGCAGTGTGATGGCTTTTGCCGGGTCACACTTGAGACTGATACAAAATCTGTCCCCATCCGTAGGTATCAATGCGAACATCTTCCCCATCACTTTCATTACGATGGTCCACTCATCGAAGGGGGTCGTCGCTTCCGCACCCTGAATGGATTGACAATAATCAAAAAGTTCTTCGATATTCATACCCCGTTTGATTCCCGTTTTATGCAATTAAAATTGTCATACCATATTGTATTCAGTCAAAGCTCTTTTCACAAAAAAGGTAAAAATGCATCTTCGATATGTTCCAGTTCGAAATTCTGTTCTTTGCCTATTACCGTAACAATATCGAAGCGGGCCGGTTTATCGATATGGTTTATTTTCAGATAGTGACTGGCAGCACGTATCATACGTCGCATACGTTGCTCAGTAACAGCATTTTCCGGATTACCCCATTCGACAGAACTACGGGTCTTAACCTCTACGAACACGATAAATTCTTCATATTCTGATATTATATCGATTTCATAACCGGAAAAAGACCAATTCCGTTCCAGAACCCGGTGTCCCTTCCTTTTAAGACAATTCACCGCAGCTTCTTCACCTTTCCTTCCCAACTCATTGTGTTTGGCCATCTCTCTTGATACAAAACAGCTTTTAAACCTTGTAAAAATACAACTTTACCCTGTAAATCCCCCGTTTTATCGAAAATATTTTGTTTTTTTGCACTGGCAAAGGAAAAGCGCATGCAGAAATTTCAATAGTTATTTGATGAGAACGAAACAATACAAACCGCAGGGCAAGATCAAGCCACGTACAAAAAAGGCCGTGTTTTTGCTCAGCGATGAAGAATACAGTCTGATTCATTTCTATCTGAAAAAGTATAAAATCACAAACCGTTCCAGATGGTTCCGTGAAACCGTTCTCAACCATGTGCTAAAAAATATGGAACAGGACTATCCTACACTGTTCGAAGAAAATGAGATGAGGAGATAATCTTTTGATTTTATAATTTGATGATTTAAAGATTCAAGAATTCAAGATTCAAGATTCAAGATTTTTGACTTCTTGGACTTCTAATTGGTAATTAGTAATTTTTCTAACTGATGCTCGACGATCGATATTTTATGCAACAGGCTTTGCGGGAAGCACACAAAGCTTTCGAAAATGGAGAAGTACCCGTCGGTGCAGTTGTCGTAGTGAACGAACGCATTATTACCCGTGCTCACAATCTAACAGAAACCCTGAATGATGTTACAGCCCATGCCGAGATGCAAGCCATCACTGCTGCAGCCAATGTGTTGGGGGGGAAATACCTGACCGATTGCACCCTCTACGTGACAGTAGAACCCTGCCCTATGTGTGCCGGTGCACTGAGATGGGCACAAATATCGCGTGTAGTATACGGGGCATCAGATGAAAAAAGAGGCTATACACAGATCTCACCTTATCTCCTCCATCCCAAGACTACCGTTACTTCTGGTGTACTAGCCGATGATTGCGCTGACCTGATGAAACTTTTCTTCGCACGTTTCAGGAAATAATTCAAAGACTTTTACTGCTTCCCTCTGCTGTTATTCCAAAACCGGAACCCGATAGCCTATCAATATTTACTATCAAACAAAAGCCATGGAAAAAGCGTTAATACTAATACGGAAATTTTTATGTATAAATCTGCAAATCAACTAAAAAACAGGTGTTATGAGTAAAAAGAAAATAGCTGTCCTGGTAGGCAGCCTGCGAAAAGAATCGGTCAACAGAAAGTTGGCAAATGAGGTAATTAGGTTAGCTCCTGATTCCTTGGAGTTGGAGATTATAGAAATAGGGCAGTTAGCTCACTACAATGAGGACCTCGATGCAAATCCTCCGGCAGAATGGGTTGAATTCCGCAAAAAGATCGGTGAGGCTGATGGATATCTTTTTTTCACTCCTGAGTATAACCGAAGTACTTCCGGGGTAATGAAAAATGCACTTGATGTAGGATCAAGACCTTATGGGCAGAATAAATGGGCAGGAAAGCCGGGAGCTATCGTGAGCAGTTCCATGAGTCCTCTTGGCGGCTCAGTAGCTAACCACGCACTGCGTCAACCCATGGTCTTCCTGAACATCTATATGATGCAACAACCCGAAGCATATATCGGAAATTCATGGGAGCTGTTCGACGAACAAAACAACCTGAAGAACGAAAGCACCAAAGAATTTCTGAAGAATTGGGTAAATGCATTTGCCAAATGGGTATACAAGTTTTAAGATATCCACCTATTATATAAAATTTCGCTCCGGCTGTGTGATTATACTTCCGGAGCGATTTTCATTTATACCCATAAAAAATATCAGAGTTCCGGCAATTTCCATGGAGCGCGGTAATTTGCCTTGATTAACCTGTTGGCTTCGTCATTACCGACAAATTTTCCAGCTTTGTCATCCCAGTTCAGTGCAGTCCCTACACGACATGAGATATTCCCCAAATGACTCAGTTTAGCCACTTCAGCGCCAATGGCGATATCAGCATTAGGCAATTCACGTGAACGCATACAATCGAGCATATTGCCGGCATGCAGATAGAGACCTCTGCCTGTACCTTTCTTTTTTTCCACTGCTTCCATCCGGAGCGTATTGGGTTTTCTTTCATCGTCACAAGGGTAACAATATGGGAACGTACGGCTATTGATAGCTTGTTCGGGGACTACCTCCCACCCCTGGCGGGTAAGGATCAGCGTACCGTTCTCTCCAAAAAAGGCAACCCCTTCCCTGAGACCGAACAATCCTGTACCTATTCCACATGCATGATCCCAGATGATATTGAAATCAGGATATTTATAAGTCACCATCAGTGTATCGGGCGTCTCCATGGCATCATCCGGATAGCCATATTTTCCTCCGGCGCCATAGACATATGAAGGTAATCCCACATTCATCCCTTTCATGGCATAATCAAGCAGGTGCACACCCCAATCGGCCATCAACCCACCGGCGTAATCCCAGAAGAAACGGAAATTATAATGAAACCTGTTTTGGTTAAAAGTACGCTTAGGCGCCGGACCTAACCACATGTCATAATCCACGCCTGCAGGTGGTGCCGAATCGGGGACTACCGGCAATGTCCATTTGCTGGTCTGATAAGCCCATACTTTTACGGTTCTCACACGGCCCAGTTCTCCGCTTTGCACATATGCAGCCGCTTCGTCCCAGTGTGGGTCACTACGTTGCCACTGCCCCACCTGCACAATACGGTTATATTTACGCGTAGCTTTTACCATCAGGTCGCACTCCTCAATAGTATTGGCCAGCGGTTTTTCCACAAAGACATCCTTACCTGCCTCACAGGCAGCGATCAACTGGAGACAGTGCCAATGGTCGGGGGTCCCGATAATCACCATGTCCACATCTTTGTTATCGATCACCCTGCGCCAGTCCTTCACCAACTGAGGTGGCTTTTTACCGGTCAACTCTTCCAAATCGGAAGCACGTTGATAGAGCCATTGATCATCCACATCACACATGGAGATACACTCCACGTCGGGGTATTGAAGAAAAGCTTTCAGATTACTCCATCCTTGATTACGGCACCCGATCAGGCCTACCTTGATTTTATTACCCGGTGAAGATTGACCGAAAACGGAAGAATAGGAGCTTCCCATCAACGGAGCCAGGCTTAACCCCGTTGCTGAAATGGCGGATTTCTTTAAAAAATTTCGTCTGTCCATGATAAAGTATTATTTTAAATTTATATTTGGTCTGTTTCTATATATTTTGTTAGTTTCGGTCTGTACGAACTATCCACCAGAAAATTATCGGATTGGCAATCATGTTCACGTCAACACCTCAGTACTGCAATAGAAAAGAAATAACATCAAAAGTAAAGACAAAGATAATAAAGTTTGTACAAAACGTCATATTAATCTTTTTTTAAGTGAATGTTTGATTTTTTAAATGAATAACTATATTTGCAAACTGGTCATCGATTACTCTACCTATAATTTAGTTTTATGCAACAACTCAACGAATTCTTTCTCTTTATACATCAATATATTGCAGGAAACAACTGGTTTATTTTTCTACTTCTGGGAACAGGCGTTTTTTTCACATTCTACTTAAAGTTTCCTCAAATCAGGTATTTTTCACATGCTATCCGCATTGTAAAAGGAAAATCACAAGTGTCCACTAAAAATTGGACACGGTTAAAAGTTGAATAAATTTAGTTCACTCGAACCATAGAGATCTTTGACATCATTGATATTCTTTTTGTCGAACAAGTCCCGCAAATGGGTCTTGTCGGTAAGCGAGATTCCAAGAATTTGAAGGACTTCGTAGATGCTGCGTTCCAATTTCATGCCGTGTTGAACTATTGCTACAAGGCAATAAGTAATTATTGCACAATAGATTTGGACACGCACGGCATTCTCTGATGTACCCCAGAACTTCTTGATTCGGAGATGTTGCTTCACCCATTTGAAGAATAGTTCCACACTCCACCGATTGCGGTAAAGTTCCGAAATCAGAGAGGCCGTGGCTGTCAGATTATTGGTAAGAAAAATGTATTTGCTACCATCCTCAGGATCGATGCAAATCACCTTTCGCAGTTCCTCCGGATAAACCTTGGTGCTTTTATACACGGTGAAAGTGCCGACTATGTCGGAAACGATGCCTCGCGCAAGTCGCCTTTTCCAAGTTCTCGGCTTCATCTGGACGTTGTTTTTGGCTCTCAGAACGAAGAATCCTTTAGTGCGGTGAATAGTGTACAGGTTGCCGTAATCGTTGTAGCCGCGATCGAAAATATAATGGGCCCCTGGCTCGTATGGTATCTCAAGCATAGCCTTGGAATCGTGTACGTTTGCCGGAGTAATATGCACGAAAGCAGGAACTTGAGCCTCTATATCGTAAAGCGTGTGCATCTTGATGCCGCCTTTATGCTTACGGAATTTAGCCCATTCGAACACCGACAGACACAGGTCAATCGTAGTCGAATCGAACGCATAGACATGCCCTTCAAGCTCGAAGATTTTGTCAATCCGCCGCTTCCTTGCCTCGTTGATCATGAACTTGGCATAGTCCTCGAATATACGATAGTCGCGCTGCTCATTAGCCTTGCTAAGATTGCTTCGGGTCACCGACTTTCCCATTCCAAGATGGTAAAGTTTGCCGCTATGCGCCTCGGTCGCTACAATTAGATCGCGGAGGCTTTCGCGGTTGGTCAGTTGCCCGAACATCATCGTAAGTAGCTGATTCCAACAGGTAAAGCTCTTGACGTATCTATCACCTTCATACTTGCGTACAAGGTAATTGAAGTGATTCCTATCCATGAACTGGACTAATTGGGAGAAAACGAATGGGTCTTTATGCATAACGGTCTGATTCTGACCGCAAAGATAAATTCAAATCCGTTGACTCGAAAATCGGATACAATAAATTGAATATCAACAATTTCAAAGAACTATTATGATTTTTTAGTGGACACTAATGAAGGAAAATACGACAAAAAGACAGACAAAGGCGACACATCCCATTTTCAGGCGTTGGCTACCGCCCTTTCAGGAACGGTGGGTACCGGGAATATTGCCGGAGTGGCGCTGGCTGTCCATTTGGGAGGACCGGCTGCATTGTTCTGGATGCTGATGACTGCATTTTTAGGGATGTGTACCAAATTCGTGGAAGTAACCCTGTCACATAAATACCGGGATTTTGATGAAAAAGGGATGGTAGCCGGTGGCCCCATGTATTATATGAAAAAACGGTTAAATATCAATCTGAAAAATGGGAAGCAAATCAAAACAGGATACTGGATAGGGGGATTTTTCGCGATAGCTACCATTTTATCTTCTTTCGGGACCGGAAGCCTGCCACAGATAAACAGCATATCGAATGCCATGTTTGCCACTTTCGGGATACAACATATGGTAACGGGGGCTGTCTTATCCGTCTTACTCGGCTTGATTATCATCGGAGGGATCAAAAGGATAGCACAGGTAACCGAAAAACTGGTCCCTTTCATGGCGATCATCTATTTTGCAGGAGCCATAGCGGTCATTTTCTCCAATTATCAAAATATTATCCCTTCATTTATATCTATATTCAGTGATATCTTTTCCGGTACAGCTGCTGTCGGCGGTTTTCTGGGAGCCGGATTCGCTTTCGCATTCAACAATGGAGTAAACAGAGGATTATTCTCCAATGAGGCGGGACAGGGTTCCGCACCCATCGCCCATGCTGCAGCCAAAGCCCATGAACCGGTTTCAGAAGGGATGGTTGCCATCCTGGAACCGTTCATCGACACCATCATCATCTGTTTTCTTACCGGCATGGTGCTCTTATCATCAGGTGTATGGAATGAAAAACTCTCCAATCAGTTCCAGCAAACCGATATCGAAATTCTGGCAGGTTATTATCACGAACAAAATGAAGAAAATCTAGCTGCCCTCAAGAACCATCTGAATAATAAGGATAAGGTATCCCTCTTCACAGGGGAAATTCAGATAGAAGAAGGTAAAATCCTGGATAAGATTTCCATTATTCATGCACGTTCATTGGCAGAAAATATTGAAGTTCGACAGGGTGGAGATCTTTTCTCCGGCAAAATTCCGGTCACTAATGGTAAGATAACCGACCGGTCCGGTAATTTAACCTTCACCGGGCAATCCCTTATTCACAGTGCCCCTCTCTCTACCGCGGCTTTCTCGAAAAGCATACTAGGCAACTCCGGACAATATATTGTCGCCATTGCATTACTCCTGTTTGCTTTCTCCACCGCTATCGCCTGGTCTTATTACGGGGACAGAAGTGTCACTTACTTAGTAGGAGCAAAATATATAGTGGTCTATAGGATCATTTTCGTATTGGGATTTTTTCTTGCTTCCTTTACCGATACCACAATCATCTGGAGTTTATCGTTGATCACCATCGCCCTTATGACAGTCCCGAACCTGATCGGACTACTTATTCTGCACAAAGAGGTGAAATCGACAATCAAAGATTACTGGATAGATTTTAAGAAAGAACATCCAAAAAATTGATGTGCCAATATGCTAATGTGCCAATACAGATTTACTCTGTAAATTTGAACAACTATCGAATAACTACTGAATAACCATCGAATAAAGTTAGTTTCAAAAAAATCATGTAAATTTGCAAGCTCTAATGAAAGGGGTGTTTGTCCATGTGAAAACGTTTTTTCGAAGCATGAGCACACAGTCCGTAATTTGAAATTCGAATATGTCAAAACAATTTAAACGCACGCTCATTACATCGGCGCTGCCGTATGCGAACGGTCCGGTACATATCGGACATCTGGCCGGGGTGTATGTCCCTGCTGATATCTATGCCCGTTATCTGCGCCTGAAAGGAGAAGAGGTACTTCTTATCGGTGGTTCTGACGAACATGGAATTCCTATCACCATCAAAGCCCGTAACGAGGGAGTTACTCCCCAGGATATCGTGGATCGCTACCATACGCTGATCAAAAAATCGTTCGAAGAGTTTGGCATTACATTCGACATCTACTCACGTACCACATCGGATATCCACAAGGAGACAGCATCCAATTTTTTTCGCACCTTGTACGACAAAGATGAATTCTCTGAACAGGAGAGCGAACAATATTACGATGAAGAAGCCGGACAGTTCCTTGCCGACCGTTATATCACCGGCACCTGTCCCCACTGCGGAAATGAGAAAGCCTACGGTGACCAGTGCGAACAATGTGGCACATCACTCAGTCCTTCGGACCTTATTAATCCAAAATCCACGCTCAGCGGCAGCAAGCCTGTAATGCGAAAGACCAAACATTGGTACCTGCCTCTGGATAGACATGAAGCATGGCTGCGCCAATGGATACTTGAGGATCACAAGGAATGGAAAACAAACGTGTACGGCCAGTGTAAATCGTGGCTGGATCTGGGATTACAACCGCGTGCCGTGAGCCGCGACCTCGACTGGGGCGTACCGGTACCCGTGGAAGGTGCCGATGGCAAAGTACTCTATGTATGGTTTGACGCGCCCATCGGATATATTTCCAATACCAAAGAGCTGTTGCCCGACAACTGGGAGAAATGGTGGAAAGATGAAGAAACCAAACTGGTGCATTTCATCGGCAAAGACAATATCGTGTTCCACTGTATTGTCTTCCCTGCCATGCTGAAAGCAGAAGGTTCTTTCATTCTGCCGGAAAACGTTCCGGCCAATGAGTTCCTCAACCTTGAAAATGACAAGATATCCACCTCACGCAACTGGGCGGTATGGTTGCATGAGTATCTGGAAGAATTCCCCGGCAAACAGGATATCCTCCGCTACGTACTCACTGCCAATGCTCCGGAGACCAAAGACAACGATTTCACCTGGAAAGATTTTCAGGCACGTAACAATAACGAGTTGGTAGCCGTACTTGGCAACTTTGTGAACCGCGCATTGGTACTTACACAGAAGTATTTCGACAATAAAGTGCCCGCATCGGGAGAACTGACCGAATATGATCGTGAAACAATTGCCGAAGCGGGAAAAGTAAAGGCAGTTGTTGAATACAATCTTGAAAGCTATCATTTCCGTGAAGCACAAAAAGAAGCAATGAACCTTGCCCGTCTCGGAAATAAATACCTGGCAGACTCTGAACCGTGGAAGATAGCCAAGACCGATATGGAACGGACTGCCACCATCCTTAACATAGCACTGCAGATCACAGCCAACCTCGCCATTGTTTTTGAACCGTTCCTACCCTTCTCATCGGCAAAGATCAAAACCTTCATCAATACCGAAAATCTGGGATGGAACGATTTAGGCAAATTCAACTTGCTTCCGGAAGGACATACATTGGGAGAGTCAGCATTGCTATTTGAAAAAATAGAAGATGAGGTAATTGAAAAACAGATTCAAAAGTTGCTCGACACAAAGAAAGCGAATGAAGCAAGTGAACACAAGGCCAACCCGATAAAAGAGGTTATCCAGTTCGACATATTCGAAAAACTGGATATCCGGGTGGGCAGGGTATTGGAATGTGAAAAAGTCCCCAAAACCGACAAATTGCTCCGTTTCCTCCTCGACGATGGACTGAAGAAACGGACTATTCTCTCCGGCATCGCGGCTCATTACCCTAATCCCCAAGAACTGATCGGTAAGCAGGTATGTTTCATTGCAAACCTCGAACCGAGAAAAATGAGAGGCTTGCTTTCCGAAGGGATGATCCTTTCGGCAGAAAATGCCGACGGCAGCCTCTCCTTGGTAGCGCCTACGAAAGAGGTATTGCCCGGAAGCCAGGTAGTGTGATTTGAAATAGAGATAGTCTTTCGTTGAAAGTAAGAGAAGAAAAATTGGGATTCATTAAACATTTCGTTATTTTTAACATAGTTATAGGTAACCTTTTTTCGTTATTTGCATCTTGAGAATAGAGACAAGAGGTGCTCAGCACGTAATAAGCATAATACAAGGTTGCTGTTGCGTGAAATAAACGAATTCCAAACTAAAAACTACTTTTATGAAAAAACAAGCTATTCTCGCTATCGCGTTATTGGTTAGCTTCAGTGCTTTTTCCCAAAAGACACACCGCGTGATGGGATGGAAAATATCGAGAGATATTCCACAAAACGAAGTGAAATTAAACCTCGGAACTACTATTTTCGGGCTGTATCCCGAAGTTTCATACGAACGGATCCTTAGCGAAGACTTCAGCCTGGGGGTAACAGCAGGAGTAAGTCTTGATGAGGACGAATATCCTTTGAGTTTTGGACTAATGCCTTATGCACGTTGGTTTTTTGGAGGAAGTTCCCAAAATTTACAAAAGTATGGCGCCGGATTTTTCATTGAGGCCAACGGAGCCCTGTTATCTCAAAAAGAATATTCCGCATCTGAATTTGGTGCCGGATTGGGATTAGCCTTAGGATGGAAATATCTTACACGCAATAACTGGGTAGGAGAATTCTATTTTGGAGCCGGACGGGATTTTGTCAATGACGGAGCTTATCCCCGGTTAGGTATCTCTATCGGAAAGCGGTTTTAAAAGAAACAGTTATAAGATATTCAGCAGAGAGAGCCACTATAAAGTGGTTCTCTCTTTTTTTGCCCGGTGGAGCCCAAAAGAATTGTACCAAAAATAAGGCTTTCACGGAATAATCTGTTAATTTTGTGATTTAAACAATAAACGGTAGTCAATTTAATGATATGCTGACGTGAATTGAATCCGCAGGAAATTTATTTTAATCATATGAAAAATTCTTTCGATTTCAAAAAAATACTACCCGACCTGATCGTGATCGCAGGATTCATCCTGGTCTCATTTATCTATTTCGCTTCGCCAGTGACAGAGGGACGTGTAATCGCACAAAGCGACTCCTTGGCTGCCATCGGACAGGGACAGGAGCAGCGCGATTATATGGAACGCCACGATGGAAAACGTACAAGATGGAATCTCTCCATGTTCAGCGGAATGCCTTCCTATCAGATGAGTCCCACCTACGACTCTTCCAAACCACAGGATGCTGTTAAAAAGGCCTATTCGCTCTTTCTGCCGAATTATGTCGGTCTGGCATTCATTATGCTGCTCGGGTTTTATATCCTGATGCGTGCATTGAAGGCCTCCCCTCTATTGAGTGCACTGGGAGCTGTTATCTGGGCTTTCTCATCCTATTTCTTCATCCTTATCGCAGCAGGACATATCTGGAAATTTGTCACGCTTGCCTATATTCCACCCACTATAGCCGGGATGATCTATATCTACCGAAAGAAATACCTCTTGGGCGGACTGGTCTTCATGCTCTTCGTTGCTTTCCAGGTATCGTCCAACCACCCGCAGATGACCTACTACTTTTTGTTCGTCATGCTTTTTATAGCGATTGCTTTTTTTATAGAAGCCATTCAAAAAAAAGAGTTACCCGGTTTCGTGAGATCGACAGCGGTGCTGCTTGCAGCGGGGATCATCGGTGTGGCGGCCAACGCGAGTAACCTTTACCACACTTACGAATATTCGAAAGAGACCATGCGGGGTAAATCAGAATTAGCCCATCATGGAGAAGAGAATAAAACCGGAAATGGGCTGGAACGTGATTATATCACCGCCTGGAGCTATGGTATAGGTGAAACATGGACATTGCTGGTACCTAATACCAAAGGTGGAACTTCCGCCGCTAGAATTGCTGAGAATGAAAGGGCAATGAGTAAAGCACGCCCGGAATATCAACAACTCTATCAACAGATCGGACAGTACTGGGGGGAGCAACCTTTTACAGCAGGACCGGTCTATGTAGGTGCCTTTGTGTTGGCTCTCTTCGTATTGGGGCTTTTTATTGTGAAAGGGCCATTGAAATGGGCCTTATTGGCCGGTACCCTCTTCTCTATCCTGCTCTCCTGGGGAAAGAATTTCATGGGGTTGACTGATTTTTTTATCGATTGGATCCCGATGTACAATAAATTCCGGGCAGTCTCCTCTATCCTGGTGGTAGCCGAATTCTGTATCCCGCTCCTGGCCGTACTGGCAGTGAAGGAACTGATTCAAAAGCCGGAAATACTGAAAAACAATGTAAAACAACTCTATATCAGCCTTGGGGTAACCGGTGGAATGGCATTATTATTTGCCGTCGCACCAAAACTCTTCTTCTCTTCCTTTATCTCCGGACAGGAAACGCAGGCATTACAATCACTGCCACCCGAGCATATTCAAGCGGTGATCGCCAATCTGACCGATATGCGTGTTGCCATCTTTACGGCAGATGCCTGGCGCAGCTTTTTTATTGTTGCCATCGGAGGAGTTCTTGTTTGGCTGTTCATCAATAAAAAGTTAAAAGCAGAATGGACGGTAGCAGCCATTTTACTGCTTTGTTTAGTGGATATGTGGGGGGTGAACAAACGTTACCTGAACGATAGTGATTTCGTACCGGAAAGTAACCAGCAACAACTATTTGCCCCATCACCTGCCGACCAGTATATATTACAGGATACCACCAAATATTATCGTGTGTTGAATATGGCAACCAGTACCTTTGACGACGGTATTACACCCTACCACCATAAAGTGATCGGAGGGTATCATGCCGCAAAACTGCGTCGTTATCAGGATCTGATAGACATACATCTCAGATCCGAAATGATGGCTTTACAACAAGGAATTATCCAGGCACAAGGCGAAATGGATTCCTTGAATGCCGACAGGTTCAAAGTGTTGAATATGCTCAATGCCAAATGGATCATTATGCCGGCACAGGATGGCGCCACTATTCCTCTGGAGAATCCGTATGCCATGGGGAATGCGTGGTTTGTAGATGATATACGTTTTGTAGAGAATGCCGACGAAGAAATCGACGCATTGGGAGCTATCGATCTCCGGAAAGAAGCAGTAGCTGATAAAAAATATGAGTCAATCCTCGCCGGCTTCCGACCGACACCGGCCGATTCGGCATCGACCATCCAGTTAACCGACTACGATTCCGATTTTGTGACTTATGCTGTAGATGCAAAAAAAGATGAACTGGCTTTGTTCTCAGAAATTTATTATCCCAAGGGATGGCAGATTACTATCGACGGACAGCCGGCAGAGATGCTGCGGGCCAACTACACCCTGCGGGCACTCCATATTCCGGCGGGACAACATACAGTCGAATTCCATTTCGATCCGCAAAGCATCAAGGTGACGGACAGCATCGCCTATGCAGCGCTGATTATCATGCTGCTCACTGTCCTCTTTCTTGTGTACAATGCGGTAAGACGCAATGATCGACCATAATTCCCCTATTTTTTCTTGTGTCTGCCGCATAATCTAAAAATTATAGCATATATTTGTAATATGACTGTAAAGGAGTAGCAGGAGATTGTAAATTGTTCGGTACGAGGATCAAAATCCGAGATACCGAAGCAGAGGTGATCCTATTTGGGCTCCGTGTGAGGGGACAAGCGCACGAAGAGTAAGAATAGGTTAAAAAATTTAATTGACTAATTACACAAACAATCAAAACAAAACTATGAAGAAAAGTATCGTTTTATTATGTATCGTAGTGGCTGCGCTCAGTGCGTGCAATACAGGTAAACGGAGCAGTAATGCCCAGACAAATGAAACAGAAGTTGCCGACCCGGCCCATAACAGCCGCAATTCACTGGATTGGGCGGGAGTATACAAGGGAACACTACCTTGTGCTGACTGTGAAGGAATACAGGAAGAGATCCGCCTGAACGATGACCTGACCTATGAAATGGTTTCGACCTATCTGGGAAAGGGTGAAAACCGGTTTCCAGATAACGGCCGGTTCGAATGGGATGAAGCGGGAAGCAGGATCAAACTGACCAGCACCACCTCTACCAACGATACGGACAGATGGTTTAAGGTGGGCGAAAACCAACTGATAGCACTCGATATCGAAGGGAATCCGATTGAAAGCAGCTTACCAGCGGAAATCTATATTTTCAGGAAGATAGATATGGACAATGTCATCACCGAAAAATACTGGAAACTGGTAGAACTGAACGGAAAAGAGATCTCTCCTTCCGAAACCGGTGGCAGGGAAGCCCATTTTATCCTGAAAAATGAAGATAACCGGATAATAGGTAATACGGGGTGCAACAACATGAATGGAAGTTACTCTTTTTCCGCAGAAGACAACGGTATCCATTTCACGCCTCTGGCAACCACCAGGATGGCCTGCATCGGGATCGATTACGAGCATGAATACCTTCAGGTATTTGAATTGAGTGATAACTATGTTGTTCAGAATGATACGCTCACACTGAGTAAGGGAGAAACGCCGCTGGCCAGATTTGTGGCAGTCTATTTACAATGAAGTTAAAGACTATTTTATTTGATATGGATGGTGTGGTCATCGATTCGGAAAAACTACACCTCCGGGCTATGGGGCTCACTTTGGAACAGCATGGTATCAAATATTCACAATCGTTTCTAAACGATTATGTGGGGAGATCGGATGAGTCATTCTTTCGGTATGTATATGAAAACATGGACAACACTCACTCCATGGAAGAGCTGCTGGAAGAGAAAAATGCTTTTTTTGAAGATCTTTTGAAAGAGTTGAAGTATGTAGAAGGGTTTACTGATTTTATTCAAAAAGTAAAATCCATAAAACTACAGGCCGGATTGGTTACCTCCTCCTCGCTTTTCACAGTGCGAAAAGTGGACAAACTATTGAATCTGACTTCTTTTTTCGATATTGTCATCACGGAGGAGGATACCCAAAAGCATAAACCAAATCCGGAACCTTATCTTCTGGCGTTGGAAAATTTAGGGGCTGATCACAGATCGACCCTCATTATTGAAGATTCCATCAATGGGATACTCGCCGGAAAAGCAGCCGGATGTAGGGTAGCCGGATTGACTACTTCATTTGACGCTGCAACCTTACAAGATGCCGGAGCAGATTGGGTGATCAACAGTTTTTCCGATCTCCCCCCATTCACCTATTACAAAGTTCTTTAAAAGCACACCATTGGCAGTTTTTGGTATTCCTTGTTTGGGTAAACGGGATTTCGGGATTGAAAATCTCCTCAAGGCAATTGTTGAATAACGACAGAAACTCGTCCATGAAAACCAAGATATCAGATATAGGACGTTTATTACAGGTAACAGCCGGTGATGGATCACCAAAAATGGAACGAAGGTAATAAATGGCCGGTGATAATCGCACATCAGGATATTCCTGGGCGTAAAACAGTGCGTACACGAATACCTGCAGGATCTGGTATGGCCGGTTCGGTTTTGATCCGTCAAACAGGTCAGCGATCTGCTTGAAATCAGTCATCCCCGTTCCGGTCTTATAGTCGATGATACGATAACTATCCCCCACTTTGTCGATCCGGTCTATAATCCCCTTGAAATTCACCGAGAGTCCAGCATTCACACGATATGGTGTGCGGAAACGGTATTCCGCCCCTACAAATTCAAAGGGTGTAAACTGTTTGTCCGTTTCCAGGGTTTGTTTAACATAGCTCCGGAGAATCTCCCCGATCAGATAATGCTGCCCCAGCAACGGCCGGGGTTCATCCTTCTGTTTGAAATAATACTCCGCAAATGCCTTTTCGAGCAGCTTCGTCAGCAAAGCATCATCTTTAGCAATCGATGTCAGCACATCAGGCGTAACCGTTTTGGCTTTATAACGACTATAGATCGTCTCCATCAACTTGTGGAAGATCGAGCCGAACAGGTCAGACTCTACCGACTCCCGCACTTCATCTTCTTCGTAGAGACCTTCCACCGCTGTAAAATAAAACTGCAGGGGACAATTGATGTAGTTGTTGATGAGCGAGGCCGACAGAAACGACTCCCCACCCTTTCTGAATGCATCTAACATCCGCAATACTTCCGGCGTTTTAGTGACCGATACCGGTAATATTTCGGGTGCAGCCACATCGTAAGCCACCACTCGCTCCGAAATATTGAAATAATCAGGATAAAGATATTTCAACTGATAAAAATAGCGGCTTACTTCGCCCGTCTGCATCTCCTCCGTACGCGTATCATACAGCATAAACACCCTCTTCGCACGGCTGATCATACGGTAAAAATGATATGCATAAGTACTGTCCTGGTGTTCGTATACCGGAAGACCGAATCCTTTCCGCAATGTGAATGGGATAAAAGAGTTGACCGGATCTTTCAAGGGGAAAACGCCTTCATTCATCGAAAGGATAATCAGGTTTTCGAAATCGATCACACGTGTTTCCAGCACACCCATCACCTGCAAGCCCGAGAGCGGTTCACCGCTGAATGCCACACTGATGGAATGTGCCAGTTTGTTCAACAGCCGGAAACAGGTTTCCAGCGACATGTTTCTCGCAGTATGAAGCCTGTCCTGCAAACGGGTCACGGTTTTATGATACTGTACGATAAACTCCCGTTCCAGATCTATCGGCCGTGTACTGTCTCCGGCCTCTTCCTTAACCCGTTTTTCATCTGTAAGGGTGTTGTAGATAAAGGTGAGGATGTCTTTTATATATTCAAAAATATCATGCCATGCAGTTAACGGTCGAAATATCAGTTGAAGCAGAGGATGTTGCGGAAACTCCGAATCCGACACAACAATCCGGTTATTGGTTAGGATATATGTTTTTAGCGCTTCAACCTCCTCTTTGGCCGATGTATACACCAACGGATGATTCAGGATCGATAACACATTCCGGTGATAAAACATCATTTCTCCGGCCGATTCCCGTATATTACGCTGTAAACCGGCAATATGTTCCATCAGCGCCGAGATCGATGAATAAGAGAGCCCATACCCCATAGTGACGTTTATCTTTTCAATCTCTTCAGGAATGGAATAGAGTACCGGTAACAAAAGCCGTTCATCCGGCAGCACTATGGCCGTATTGATCGCCTCATCCGGATTGGGGATAGCCCCTGAACCGATTAGTCGCAAAAGGATCTGCGTAACATGTTTCGCCTGCCCTACCCCTGAGGGAACGCCAATCACCTCTATGCTTGTTTTCTCCGGCCTCCCTGCATCTGTTTTCCCACCCTCTCCATTGCCGGTACTATCCTGCAGGATAAATTTCGAAGGAAACCTCCGCAGGTTGTCTTTGACCCATAACGACGCCCGGTTTTGGCTGTCATGCACCTGCGGTGATTCGTAATCCCAGTAAAAATCGGCGATCCCCTGGTTTTTCACATATTCGAGTAGTGCTATTTCCGTCGGTGTGAGCGCGTTCAATCCTACAAATATGTAGCTTGCCGACTGGTCATAACTCTGCTCTCCCTGTCCGTTTGGTTTATCCGCTCTGTCTTGTCCATCCGGGAATCCCGGTTTATCCTGATTTCCTTGTTCTGCCAACCCGGCATGTTTACCCGGACTGTCTAATCCCCCCGCCCCGGCGCGTTCTGCCACCTCCCGGAACATCATTCCTTCATAAGCGAGCCTCTTTTCTTGTAATTCCGCACGGAAAGACGAGTACAATTCATACAATATCTGCCATGTCTTTTGAAACTTTTTCTTGGTTTCGCTCTCCCCTACCGGCATAAAATTGGTCCAGAAACGACGGATAGCTTCTTTCTGTTTTTCGGTAAGATGGGTCAGATCATCATCCATCGACCGGAAATCATGTACATTGCGGAATAGCTGTTTAGCATCCGCCATGTACTTATCCACATCATTGAAATCATTCAGCAGCATTTCGCCCCAGTACAGAAAATCGTCGAACGACTCGTCGGAACCGCTGATCCTGCCGAAATGATCGTAGAGCATCACAAGCATCTCTATTTTATCGGCCGGCCGGTAGGGTGACAAAGACGCAAAAAGCTCCTGGATAGTTATTACGGAAGGAGAAAAAAGCGGCTTACCGGCAATTTCCGCAAGGTATTTCTGAAAGAAAAAACCGGCACGCCGATTTGGGAACACAAACGTATGTCGATATAGTTCGTTACCGTATTGCGCATAAAAGACTTCCGCTATTTTATACAGGAATGGGGTCATAAAAGGTTATAAACTGGTTACAAGGTTCGCTGATATAATCCGGTGAATATATACAATATCGCCGTGTACAGTGTAGATAATCGCCATTTTTTTGTAATTTATACGACGGACATTTGGTCCAAAACGCAGAAAAAATTTGAGATTTGCAATGGATGACGTTCAGGAAAAAATTTAAGACTATTAATACAATTTGAAAGTCCTGCATAATGTTTTGTAGCTGTAATAGGTGCATGGTACACAGCCCGAATATGATATATGTATTCATCAAAATCCTTTTCCGCTTCGTCTGAAAGCTTTATGCGATACATTTCATTATAATTTTATATCATGCTCTTTTGCCAATTTACGTATATCAGTATTGTATAATTCACTCAATTTATCCAGCCCCCGTTCATACACCTCTTCCCAGTCATGCCCCTTATCAATAATTTCTTCAGGCAAGGGGTATTCAAGTGTTACGGCTCTTTTGTTTTGCAGTTCACGCACAATCTTGCGACCGGATGGCCGGGATATGTCTATGGTGGCTATTACTTTGTTATTACCCATGTGATGAATCTCCTTTCTTATACAAATTTACGCAATTTATTTTGTAACAGGAAACGTTTATTTTTTTGTTTTCCACGAATATATTTCTTTTTTCTTTTATTTTTTCATTATTTTGCATACGCATTCGCTCAACTGTTCGTATTTATTTAGATAATTATTCACTCAAGTTTCCCACCTTTTATAAAAGATTGAGAATGAGTTAAAATAATAGGGAAAAAGCGATGGTAATTTAAAATAAATTGCTATTTTTGAGGTAGTTAAACAGAAAATATAACAATTCTAAAACTACCATCACTTATGAGTACGAAAGTAGGCAAATTAGACGAATTAAGCAACATCCTAAGGCAAAAAGACAAGGACAGGGGAGAAGGTCCTCTCCTTTTCAAGACAATTCAATATGGGGCAGCTATTAAAGCCTTTTTCAACATCAAAAAAGCAAGGTTACCCGTTAATAGGGATGCTGGTAGCGATGATTTTGAGCCGTATGGGCGGATTTAGCGTCCACTCCGCGCAAAAAACGGGATATATCGGATTTGACGACAACACGGTATACCGTTTGATGAACAACCCGCTTGTTGATTGGAGGTCGGTTCTAATGTCGTTTGCCCGGCAATTCATCCGGTGTGTCATTCGCAAAGGCGATTTGGACAGTAAGTCCATAAAATGTTTTGTCCTTGATGATACCGACATTGAAAAGAGTGGCAGGACATTTGAGGGTATCAGCAAAATCTACAGCCACAAGGAACATGGGTTCCTGTTCGGTTTCAAGCTGTTGCTGCTTTGTTTCTGGGATGGCAAAAGTTTGATCCCTTGCGATTTTTCGTTTCATCGGGAAAACAAGAAAAATGGGTACGGGTTGGATAAAAACTCACAGGATCGGCAGTTCGCAGGAAAGAGGGACGTCGAAAGCCATTTCGGGGAACGCCATGGCGAACTGGACGAAGACAAACTCTCCGTGGGCGTTAAGATGTTGAAACAATGTGTGAAACGGGCCATTACGGCAAGCTATGTGCTGATGGACAGTTGGTTCGTGACCGATGGCATGATCAGGGAAATCCGCAAGATTGGCAAGGGGATGCTGCATGTGGTCGGCATGTGCAAAATGGACAAGCGCCGGTTTGAGGTAGACGGGAAAGAGCTTAACTCGAAGGCAATCGTCAGGATTAATGAATCCCGCTCCAATAAGGTACATAGTTGCCACAAGTACAAGTCACGGTATTTTTCTGTTGTTGCCAATTACAAGGGTACGCCGGTTAAATTATTCTATGTCAAATATAAAAATGCGACAAGCTGGGCGCTTTTGCTCACGACCGACACCTCCCTGACGTTTGTCAAGGCAATGGAACTCTACCAAATACGTTGGGGTATCGAGGTCCTGTTCAAGGAATGCAAACAATACCTGCGGCTCGGAAAATCTCAAAACACTGATTTTTGCGGACAGGTGGCCGATACCACTTTAGTGATGATAACATACACCATATTATCACTATACAAGCGTTTCCAGGCATATGAGACGTTGGGAGCCCTGTTCCGGGACACACGGGAAGAGATGTTGGAAAAAACGCTATGTGAACGGATTGAATTGGTTATATTGAAAATACTGCGGGATTTATTGGAATTGCTATGTATTGACATCGAAAGGACTCTTTACAAGTTGACTTCTTCAGAAAAGACATCCCAAGAGATCCTTGTTTTGCTAAATGCAGTAAATCATTTAGATAGCTGCAATGTTAAATCCAATAAAGCTTCTTGATAAATGATTAAATATGAGATTAATATAAAATCAAACCACTTCAATTATCGCTATAAGGAGAGGTGGGAAACTTGAATAATATCATTCATCAGATTGAAAGTGAAGCATTACCGTCTCCTTCCTCTCAGGAAAAAGAAGCCGGGTTGGCTGAAGTAAGGGCGATGAGAGCATTTTATTACTGGCTGATATTGGATAATTATGGAGATGCCCCTTTAGTTACCGGGATAGAAACTGATCTCCCGGCTAAAACTCCCCGCAAAGAAATCTTTGATTTCGTAGTAAAAGAACTCAATGAAGTAATTCCTATGCTATCTGAAGAGGTAGGTGGAAATTACTACGGTAGAATGACAAAATGGGCTGCCAAAGCGACACTGGCAAATATATACCTGAATGGTGAAGTATATAGTGGACAGGTATACTGGAATGAATGTCTTGCTCAGTGTAATGATATTATCAATAGCCAGAAATTTATATTGTCTCCCAACTTTAAAGATCCGTTCCGTGCCACAGGCGTGGAGACCAATAAAGAGGTGATTTTCACAATCCCGTTCGACCGTGATTTTGGTGGTGGAAATTATATCCACATGTTCTCCTGGCATGGTGAACTGAAAAAAAAGTTCGTGATAGAAGCTACCCCGTGGGGAAGTGGTGCTGCAATGGGATTAACACAATTCATCAATACCTATGATGTGGACGATAGCCGTCTGACAGACACATGGTTGATGGGACCTCAATACGATGCCAACGGAGAACAACTCAAAGGAACCTACGATAAACAAGGAGAACCTTTTGTGTATACAAAAGAAGTACCAAGCGCAAGCTATACCAGCGAAATGGAAGGCTACCGTATGAATAAATTTGAAGTTGCCGAAGGCAGTACTCACAATAGTACAACAGACATTCCCGTCTTTCGGTACACTCATGTATTATTAATGAAAGCCGAATGCCTACTTCGTACAAATCAGGCAGGCGCAGGTGAACTGGTTACCCAGGTAAGGCAAAGGGCCTTTAAGGATAACCCGACGAAGGCAACGGTTACTGATGAACAATTGAAACAAAACTCTGCCTATCAATACGGATATGTAGAAAATTATCAGATTGTAGATCCGGGTAACCAGGATCCCATCCAGTTCGGAAGATTACTCGATGAATATGCCTGGGAACTCGTCTGGGAAATGCATCGTAGAAGAGATTTGATCCGCTTTGGAATATATACTAAAAAAAGCTGGTTATCACACAAACCCCAGGGGGACTACCGCACTGTATTCCCGATTCCTGACGGTATTATAAATGCGAATCCGAATCTGGAACAAAACCCTAACTACAAATAATTTTTGATGTCATGAAACGTTATTTGTTATTACTCATATCCTGTGCAGCCCTTTTGGGCTGCCAGGAATCTCAAAAGATAAAAGAACAGCCATTCAAAATGATCGAACAGGTTAATTTTTCGAATGTGCAGATTACAGATGACTTCTGGGCTCCCCGGTTAGAGAAACATGCTACTACTACCCTGGCTGTGTGTATCGATCAGATCGAGAATCAGACAGGACGTATCCGTAATTTCGAGAATGTGGCAAAAAAGCAAGGAGAACACTCAGGGATCTATTTCGATGACTCTGATGTATACAAAGCTCTGGAAGGTATTGCTTATTCATTAATTAATAACCCCGATCCGGCACTCGAAGCAAAAGCAGATGAATGGATCGACAAGTTTGCGGCTGCACAGGAGCCGGATGGATATATAAATACCTATTACTCTCTGACCGGATTGGATAAACGCTGGCAAAATATGTGGATGCACGAAATGTATTGTGCGGGACATCTCATAGAAGCGGCAGTAGCCTATTATCAGGCTACGGGGAAGAGGAAACTGCTGGATGTATCTATCCGCATGACGGAACATATGATGGATATCTTCGGGCCAGGAAAACGGCATTGGGTTACCGGACATGAAGAGGTTGAACTGGCGCTGGTAAGACTGTATAATGTTACCGGCGATGAACGTTACCTTGACTTCTCAAATTGGTTAATCGAAGAACGTGGTCATGGGCACGGACGGGGTAAGGACGATAATGACTGGAACCCGGAGTATTGCCAGGATGATAAACCTGTGCGGGAAATGACAGATATAGCCGGCCATGCTGTCCGTGCAATGTACCTGTATTGTGGAATGGCTGATGTAGCGGCTTTAAAAAATGATACAGGATATATTCAAGCTTTAGATCGCTTATGGAATGATGTCGTTTTTCGTAAGATGTACGTTACCGGAGGAATCGGTTCTTCCCGCCACAATGAAGGATTTACTGAACCTTATGACCTTCCTAACTACGATGCGTATTGTGAGACCTGTGCTTCTGTCGGTATGGTCTATTGGAATTCTCGAATGAATCAATTCACTGGTGATAGTAAATATATAGATGTGCTGGAACGTTCAATGTATAATGGAGCCTTAGCCGGAATCTCTCTGGAAGGCGACCGCTTCTTCTATGTCAATCCATTGGCTTCCCGGGGTAATCACCATCGCCAGGAGTGGTATGGTTGCGCTTGCTGTCCGAGCCAGATTTCAAGGTTTCTCCCTTCTATCGGGAATTATCTATATGGGCTTTCCAATGAAGCTATATGGGTAAATCTTTACATTGGAGGTGAAACAGTGCTAGATATTGATAAAAATAAGTTAACGATCGTCCAGGAAACCAATTATCCATGGGAAGGCGATATTTCATTAACAATAAAATCCATATCTTCACCGATTGAGAAAGAAGTACGTTTGCGTATACCCGATTGGTGCAAATCCTATTCATTAGCGATCAACGGACAAACGCAGATATCTCCTGTAACAGAAAAAGGATATGCTGTTATAAAGAACAAGTGGAACACAGGTGACAAGATCTCGCTTTCTTTTGAAATGCCGGTTGAGATTGTTGCTGCTGATCCGCAAGTGAAAGAGAATGTAGGGAAGCGAGCCGTTCAAAGAGGCCCGTTAGTGTATTGTATGGAAGAAACCGACAATACAAATTCTTTTGAAAAAGCTTTTCTCACCCCAAATACTACATTTTCGACGGTTTATAATCCTTCACTCTTACATGGAGTAGTTTCCATTACAGCCTCTACCCCGGGAAAGGACATCACTTTAATCCCTTACTATGCATGGGATAACCGGGAAGCAGGAGAAATGAAAGTTTGGATTGATTATAAAGAATAACAGACATTTACATCATGAAAATTAAGCAGTTATTAATTGTGACGCTCACAATTTTATCTCTTTCATTACCGGTAGTACAAGGACAAGAGATATTAACCCCGATACCATTTAATGAAGTTACGTTAGAAGATAATTTCTGGCTCCCTCGCTTGCATACGCAAAAAGAGGTATTGGTACCTTTTGCTCTTGATAAAACCAAACCAGCGGTTGAGAACTTACAAAGGACAGCCAATTTCCTGAAAGGTATTCCGGATGAATTACCTTTTCCTCACCGGTTTGTTTCTTCCGATTTGTATAAGGTAATGGAAGGGGCTGCTTATTTATTGAAACTGGAACGCGATCCTGAATTGGAAAAGGAGATGGACCGGATCATCGATATTATCTCCGAGGCCCAACAGGAAGACGGTTATAATTATGAATCCCATATTACGGGAGTAGCCAGGCACGATGTGAACGGAATGGGAGAACGGCCTTATTCTTACGTTGTCCATAGCCATGAATTGTATAATATGGGGCATATGTATGAAGGAGCTATTGCCTACTACCAGGCTACCGGTAAAGATAAATGGTTACGTGTGGCGGAAGCCAATGCCCGCCATATTAACAAAGTATTCTTTGAAGGTGATCCCAACTATAACGACGGTAAACCTGTCAATCAGGCGCCCGGACATCAGGAGATCGAACTGGCACTGGTAAAACTTTTCCGGGTAACCGGCGACAGCCTCTACTTGGATATGGCGAAGAAATTTATCGATATCCGGGGCGTTACTTATCGCCCGGAAGGAGAGGGCACCATGTCTCCCGAATATGCCCAGCAACATCTGCCGGTAAGGGAACAGACCAAAGCGGTAGGCCATGCCGTACGCGCCACTTACCTTTATTCCGGAATGGCGGATGTAAGTGTGTACACCCAGGATCCGAGCCTGCGACCGGCATTGGACAGTATCTGGCATAATATAGTAGATACCCGGATGCATATTACCGGAGGTTTGGGAGCAGTACATGGTATTGAAGGATTCGGCCCGGAATATGACCTGCCCAATAAAGAAGCTTTTGATGAGACTTGTGCAGCGGTAGGAAATGTTTTTTTCAATCATCGGATGTTCCTGATGGAAAAAGACGGCAAGTATATGGATGTGGCTGAAGTTGCCCTGCTAAACAACGTATTGGCAGGCGTCAACCTCGAAGGTAATCGTTTTTTCTATCTCAATCCCCTGGAAGCCGATGGCATCAAACCCTTCAATCACGGAATGCGGGGGCGTTCGCCCTGGTTCGGTACAGCCTGTTGTCCTTCGAATTTGGCAAGACTGATCCCGCAGGTTCCGGGATTAATGTATGCTACCACTCAAAATGAGATCTATTGTTCTTTTTATGCGGGAAGCACAACAACCCTTACATTAGAAAAGGGTAACGTTCACCTGAAACAGACCACGGAATATCCGTTCAGCGAAACAATCCGATGGGAAGTAACACCAGAGAAAGAGGGACAGCCCTTCACCATGCACCTGAGGATACCTACCTGGACAGGTAACCAGTTTGTACCCGGAGAGCTATACTCATATATAAATGCTGCACCTTCCGGCTGGACCGTCAAAGTGAACGGTAAAGAAACAAAAGCCGATTTGAGAAAAGGCTTTGCCATCATCGACCGGACATGGAAAAAAGGAGATGTCGTAGAATTGACGCTACCTATGCCATTGCGCTACTCCAAAGCGATCGAACAGGTAGTGGCCAACAAAGGACGTATTTGCCTCACCCGTGGCCCGTTGGTGTATGCTGCCGAGGGAGTGGATAATAACGACCGTTTGCCGAATGTATTTATTACCGACATGTCCGGCCTCTTCAATATCTCAACTTATTCGGACGGATTGATGAATAGAATTCCAAAAATAGAAGTCCCTGCATGGGAAAAAAAACCGGCAGGAAATAAAGAGATCAGCCTGGTGCTTTTGCCTTATTATGCCTGGAATAACCGGAACGATGGAAGCATGATGGTCTGGTTCCCTGAATCGGATACTGTTCAACCTTATGTCGACCGTTATATGGCAACTCACGGTAAATACAAAGCATTAGAAGCTTCTCATACCTATCAGGGCGATAATCTGGTAGCTGTGGCCGATAATGTAGTTCCTTCATCTTCTTCCGACAAACGGATACAGCGCTGGACCAGTTGGGGAAAACAGGGAAAAGACCAATGGATCACAATCACGCTGGATAAACCGACCAATATACAAAGCGTCTCCGTCTACTGGTTCGATGATGGCAGGGGAACCAAAGTTCCACAGGAGTGGTCATTGGAATACGAACAGGAGAATGAATGGAAAACATTCCCTCTATATCTGACCGATGCTTATAATGTTTTTAAAGATCAGTTCAACATGGTACATCCCGGGCGACAAATCATTACCGACAAAGTACGATTACTAATGAAGCCCCAGCCGGAACACGCAGTGGGTATCCTTGAAATCAATATTGAAGAAATAAAGTAAACTCATGAAATATAGAACATTTGATTTTTAATCAATGACAAGCAAAATGGGCACTGGAGCAATATCAATTTTCACACCGAGATAACACCCTATTAGCACATACCCTCTAGATAGCAATATGAAAAAGATCGGATTAGCATTTCTTTCTTTATTCACTGTGGCGGCAATGACCACAGCAGCATCCCCTCCGGGGAAAAACCTGAGCGGCAATTACCGGAATAACCGTGCTCCTTTGTTGACAAAGCCTTATATGGAACTACCCATTGGCAATATCAAACCTTCCGGTTGGCTGGAAGAGCAGCTCAATCGTATGGTAACCGGAATGACCGGCCATATGGATACGATTTACGAACAGGTCATGGGCCCGCGCAACGGCTGGCTCGGTGGGGACGGTGATGTATGGGAACGGGGTCCCTACTGGATCGACGGTCTGCTTCCATTGGCTTATATTCTGGAAGATAAAGCCATGATCGACAAGGTACAACCCTGGATCGAATGGACTTTGGCATCACAGAAACCGAACGGTTATTTCGGGCCGGATACCGACCGCCCACATGAACACGGACTCCAAAGGAATAATTCACAGGATTGGTGGCCTAAGATGGTCATGCTAAAGGTAATGCAGCAATATTATTCCGCAACCCGCGACCAACGGGTTATTCCGTTTATGACCAATTACTTCAGGTATCAGTTGCAGGAACTACCCAACACACCACTGGGACACTGGACTTTTTGGGGGCAACAACGCGGAGGTGATAACCTGATGGTTGTTTATTGGCTCTACAATATCACCGGCGATAAATTCCTTCTGGAACTGGGGGAACTTATTCACAAACAAACCCTGGACTGGACTGATATCTTTCTCCATCAGGATCACCTGAAGCGCCAGCATAGCCTTCACTGTGTAAATCTGGCACAGGGCTTTAAGGAGCCGGTAATCTATTACCAGCAGAATAAAGACGCTAAACAGATACAGGCTGTAAAAAAAGCCGTAAAAGACATGCGTACTACCATTGCTTTTCCTACCGGTTTATGGGCGGGTGACGAACTGCTTCGTTTTGGGAACCCGAATCTGGGTTCGGAATTATGTACGGCTGTCGAGATGATGTTCTCTTTGGAAAAGATGCTCGAAATCACAGGTGATGTCCAGTGGGCCGATCATCTGGAACGGGTCACTTTTAACGCCCTGCCCACCCAGATTACCGATGATTTCTCTGCCCGCCAGTATTATCATCAGATCAACCAGATAGCCGTCAGCCGTGAATGGCGTGATTTTGTGACGCCTCACGAAGATACGGATAACCTTCACGGCATCCTGTGCGGCTACCCATGCTGTACCTCCAACCTGCATCAGGGTTGGCCGAAATTCCTGCAGAATCTATGGTATGCCACAGCCGATAACGGTATTGCAGCACTGGTATATGCTCCTTCCAAGGTAAAAGCCAGGGTGGCAAACGGTACTGAAGTATATATTACCGAGGAGACTGCTTATCCGTTTGAGGAAGCTATCCATTTCAATATCTCCTTTACGGAGAGAAATGTGAAAAAGGCTTTTTTCCCTTTTCATTTGCGCGTGCCGGCGTGGTGTAAACAGCCGGTTGTCCGTCTCAACGGAGAAGTGATTCCGGTCGATGCCTATCAGGGAGAGATTTTGCGTATTAACCGGGAATGGCAACAGGGAGATAAACTGACGCTCGAACTTCCGATGCATCTCGAAGCCACGTATTGGTTTGATGGCGCTGCTGTAATCGAACGCGGACCACTGGTCTATGCATTGAAAATGGAGGAAAACTGGGAAAAGAAAACAATGGAACCCGAAAAAGTGCGTGAATACGGCGAATGGTACTACGAGGTAACTTCCGATAGCCCCTGGAATTTCGCACTGAGCAGTCGGCAACTCCGCCCTGAGGTTATCAATGATCATTTTAAAGTAGAGAAAACGCCTACAGTTGCCACTTATCCCTGGACATTAGAAAGTGCCCCGATCACTATCAAAGCGAAAGGTCGCCCGATTCCTACCTGGAAAGAATACAGGGGTTCGGCCGGTTCCGTTCCCTATTTCACCCAGCAAGGCCCCGACACCACCGAAGAGGTGGAAATCGAATTGATCCCGTTTGGCTGCACCACACTCAGGATCACTGAATTTCCCGTCAGGAATTAAAGGTCTATATTATTGAATTTAAAACACCTATTGTAAATGAGAACACGGACAACTCAAGCGGTTATCCGTGTTCTTTGTTAATATGGTCTCTATTTTATGATGAAAAGAGATCACAATCCACTAAGCCAGGGTGATTCCTTTATCAAGATAAACATCCTGAATGGCATGGATCAGTTCCACACCATCTTTCATTGGCTTTTGGAAAGCTTTACGACCAGCGATAAGCCCTATTCCTCCGGCGCGTTTGTTCACCACCGCGGTATAAACCGCTTCTGCCAGATCGCTCTCGCCACGTGATTCCCCTCCTGAATTGATCAGTCCTATCCGTCCCATATAGCCGTTGATCACCTGATACCGGCAAAGGTCTATCGGGTGCTGGGAACTCAATTGATCGTACATGCCGGGATTCGTTTTTCCGAAGCCAATAGCGGGGAAGCCTCCATTATTGGTCGGCAGCTTCTGCTTGATGATATCTGCCTTGATTGTCACTCCGATATGGTCAGCCTGGCCGGTCAGGTCGGCTGCACTGTGATAATCCACTCCATCTTTCTTGAAAGCGTTATTACGCAGATAACACCACAGGATAGTTCCCATCCCTAACTCATGTGCGTATTCAAACGCTTCAGCCACCTCTACAATCTGACGGCGACTCTCTTCCGACCCGAAGTAAATAGTTGCTCCTATCGCGGCAGCACCTAAGTTCCAGGCCTCTTTTACAGTACCGAAAGGAATCTGATTATAGGAATTCGGATAGGTCAACAATTCATTGTGATTCATTTTAACCACAAAAGGGATCTTGTGTGCATACTTTCTGGCTACAGAAGCCAATACTCCGAAAGTGGATGCTACAGCATTACAATCGGCTTCAAGTGCCAGTTTCACAATATTTTCCGGATCGAAATAAATAGGATTGGGTGCAAAAGAAGCACCTGCCGTATGTTCAATTCCCTGATCTACAGGCAATATCGACAAGTAGCCGGTATTCGCCAGACGTCCATGCCCAAACAGACGCTGGAGATTATTCAAAGTCGGAATATTCCGGTCGGAATCAATCCATAACCTTTCAATAACATCCGGTCCGGTAGGATGAATCATTGACTTCTCAACGGTTTTGCTCACATGGTTCAGGAGATAATCACTTTGGTTTCCCAGCAGTTGTATTATAGTAGAATGTGCCATAATATGAATGAATTAATTGTGGATAATAATCTAATACATGTCAAACAAATGGTAGAGGGATTGGTTCGATTTTTTACTTTTGTTATCACACTACTACCCACAAGATATTATAGGGTACTTCGATAAATAAATGGTTACACTTAGTGAAAGCCGATATCCGTTAATCTTAGTTGAAAATGTAAATCCAATTTAAAAAAGAACCATTATCTTTGTGCCATTCGTAATAAATATACCACTTAAGAAACATGCATGAGAATCATATGAAACGAGCATGATAATTGTTCACACCCAAGAAACATGAATTACGAAGTAATCGACATAGTCAATATTGCAAGTTGCCTCCGGATATTACTTTTAAATGAAGTCGGTGATTTCGCTTCGCTCAATTGTCATACACCATAATGAAAAAAATAAAATAATCGTATGAAACCATTATCAATAAAAGGGATATTCTTCTTCACCCTATTTTCAGTCACCACGATCACTCTCTTCTCTCAGGAAAAACCGCGTTTAATTGTGCGTTCCGATGATATGGGAGCGTTCCATTCTGTGAATGTTGCATGTATTGAAGCATATAAAAAGGGTATTCAGACCGTTGTCGAAGTTATGCCTGTCACTGCATGGTTTCCGGAAGCAGCCCGTATGCTGAACGAAAATCAAGGTATTGATGTCGGCATACATCTGGCTATTACCAGTGAATGGGAAAACATTAAATGGCGTCCGTTGACTTATTGTCCAAGCCTGACAGATGAGAACGGCTATTTTTACCCCATGATAAACCCTCATAATGCTTATCCCGGTCAATCCATTCTTGAAAATAAATGGGATATAGATGAGATAGAAAAAGAATTCAGGGCACAAATAGAGCTGACGCTAAAAAATATACCCCAGGCAAGCCATCTTTCCGGACACATGGGCGCTTTGCGCTTTGACCCAAAAGTACTTGAATTGACTCATAAGTTAGCCCGGGAATATAATCTGACATTTGTTGAGAGCGACGATTTAAGACAGAAATACAATGCCACTTCTGTCTGGTATGACGGTTCTAATGAAACGGATAAAAAGGAAGCAGGTTTTGTCAGTATGCTGAACAAACTCGAAGCAGGAAAGAATTACATATTCGTTGATCATCCGGCATTGGATAACGATGAAATGAAAACTGTCGGACATATTGGTTATGAATGGGTGGCAGAAGACCGTCAGGGAGTCACAGATATATTAACCAGTAAAAAAGTTAAACAAACGATCAACGAAAAAGGGATAGAACTGATCACTTATAATGATCTTACGAAAGCACTTCCCCGCAGTACTCCGGACACAGAAAAGGTTTCGGCAAAAGGTATCCAGAATTATCTGGATACTGTAAAGAAAAGCGGGCAGGATTTACATAGCATTATGATTCTCAGGAATGGAAAAGTTGTTGCAGAACACTGGTTAGGAGAGCATGCAGCCAATAAACCCCATATAATGAACTCCGTAAGCAAGACCTATACAGCCACAGCTATTGGTTTTGCTGTCTCGGAAGGTAAACTCAATGTGGCTGACAAGGTAATATCATTCTTCCCCGATAAGTTACCTGACAATGTAAGCCAGAATTTAAACGATCTGGAAATAAAGCATCTATTGACAATGTCCGTAGGACATGATCCCAATGCTGTAAGAGAAAAAACACGGAATAATGACGACTGGGTCGAAGCATTTCTGGCTGAACCCATTACAGAGAAACCGGGAACACAATTCAACTATAACAGTTTGGCCACCTATATGCTTTCCGCCATAATACAACAGGTGACAGGTGAGAAACTGATCGATTATCTGTATCCCCGTTTATTCCGTCCATTAGGAATAGTAGGAGCCAGATGGGAAGAATGTCCGCAAGGGATAAACATCGGTGGCTGGGGGTTGTATGTCAAAACCGAAGATATGGCGAAACTCGGTCAGTTTTTCTTACAGAAAGGGAAATGGAAAGGAGAGCAACTGCTTCCCGAATCATGGATTGTCGAAGCCACCACTTCGCATATAGCATCGCTTCCTGCAGGCATAAAAAAAGAAGATCTGAAAATAAAACCGGATGAGAGTGACTGGCTACAGGGATATGGCTATCAAATGTGGCGTAGCCGGCATAACGGCTATCGTGCTGATGGGGCAAACGGACAATTTATTCTTGTTCTTCCTGAAAAAGAAGCTGTTATTGTCACAACGGCCAATATTGGCGATATGCAGGCAGAACTTAATCTTATATGGGAATATCTATTACCTGCAATAAAATAGTAAACTTTCCCGGATGATTGTCGAATAACACGTACTTGAGAACAAGTCTCCGATGAAAAACGTTTTGATTATGCCATATGTTGATACGTACTCGTTGATGCATTTTCTATGGGCAAGGACACAAAGGGCAAGGACTTACAAATAAATTTCGATTGAATAATACTATCTTTGCCGCGAGGGGTACTTTTGATTTTGATAGTGTAGACCTCATGGAAGACTATCAGGTTGTGAGTGAATGAATGATTGAGATAAATGAACGTTTTCGTTAAGCTAAATGAGCAAAGTCAAACTAGTTTGAACTTTGCCATAGCGAGAAAATGTCTGATGAAATCGAACATTTTCGTTAAGCAATACGAACAGAAGACAAGCTCACTTGGATTATGTTGTTGCGAGAATTGGAAATCGAGGAGCAAAGGCGACTCAAAATGTCTGATGAAATCGAATGGTTTTGTCAAGCAAGCATAAAAAATAGTCTAAATTTGAATATATTCCATGAATACTGAATCATACAGGAGGGAGTTTGAAGAAATATTCATTCAGTATTTTCCGAAAGTCAGAACGTTTGCCGCCATTCTTCTTAAATCGGAACAGGAAGCTGAGGACATAGCACAGGATATCTTTGTAAAATTATGGGAACAACCTGATTTATGGGAAGGAAATCTTGTGAGAAACTATCTGTATACGATGGTTAAGAACCATGTTTTTAATCGCATTAAACGGAAAAATATAGAATCGAAATATATAAACTCCCGGATGAACCGGCATTCTTTGGAGGAGATAACCGAATTTAAAGACCCTCTTAATGAGATATACGTTCAAGAGTTACAGCTATTATTGAGATTATCACTGGAACAGTTGCCCGACAAGCGCAGGCAAATATTTGAGATGAGTCGCTTTGAAAATTTGAGCAATAACGAAATTGCAGAAAGATTGAATTTGTCGGTGCGAACAGTAGAACAACACATCTATTTGGTCTTAAAGGATCTCAAAAAACTTTTTCTTATTGCAATTTTTTTCATAAAATTTTAAGTAGTACTCCAGTCTCGATTGTATCTAATATATAATAGACAAACCAAATATAGCCGGCTTATTGAGAAAGACCGCTTTTATTAGATGGACACACGAGATGGAAAACTATTTTAATAAGATTATCGAATTATTTGTAAAATCCGATGTTTCAACTTCTTCGCAAGATGAATTTTATCGGTGGCTTATCGGAGAAAAATTCTCCGTGGAAAAAGAAAAGGCGCTGTACGGTTTGTGGGATAACTTGAAGGAAGGCACTCCTGCAGAAACTTCAACTCAAACTCAACAATCATTACATGATGTCCTAAAAAAGATAAAACAACGCCAACGCGGGACCAATGTCAGATTTCTCCGTTTCTGGCAGGTATCGGCTGCTGTTCTGCTAATCGCCCTGCTTTCAGCACTATATTCCCCTTCCAATAAAACTCTGGTGAACGCCGACCTTATAGAGCAGTATGTACCGGTCGCTGAAATGACCCGTCTGACCTTACCCGACGGGACTGAGGTACAAATGAACTCCACCACTACCTTGCTCTATCCGGAACAGTTCACCGGGGAAAGCAGAAGTGTTTATCTGCTCGGGGAAGCAAATTTCAAAGTAGCGAAAAATGAGAAACAGCCTTTCATTGTAAAATCTAACGATTTTCAGGTAACGGCATTGGGAACAGAATTCAACATGAAGGCATATCCCGGTGATTCGACCCTTTCAGCTATTCTGCTTTCAGGAAGCGTGGAGGTCAGGTTCAATAACCTGGCTTCAGCCCTGATATTAAAACCGAGTGAGCAATTTACTTATAACAGACAAACGAAAGAAGAAACGATCAGCCATCCCGATCTATATGATGCAACGGCATGGCAAAAAGGTGAACTTGTATTTAAGTCGACAAGCCTGAGAGAGATCATCACCGTGCTGGAACGAAAATACCCCTACTCGTTCGTTTATGCCCTGAATACCTTAAAAGATGACAAATACACCTTCCGTTTCAAGGATAAAACTTCATTGCAGGAAGTGATGGATATCATTGCAGAAGTATCGGGACATATAAGATACCGCATAGAAGATGATAAATGTTACATATTACCGTTGTAATAAGCTATTTGTAGTTTTTAATTTTTAATTTTTCACTTTTAATTTACTTTATATGGATACATCATAATAAAAAAAACCGGAATAAAGTGGCACCTCTATTCCGGCAAAATAAGCGTTAGAGTTATACTCTTGAAGAATAAGTCAAATTTCTAATCTAACACTAAGAAATAAATACTAAAGTTATGAAATTTTTTTACGTGAAAAAGGCAAAAACCCGATTTTTTATCTTTTTCGTCTGTTTTATTGCTTCGCAGACATTTTTGTTTGCCCAGAACAATGCCCTAATAACCATAAAACAAAACAATATTTCGGTTATAGAAGCGTTACAGGCAATTGAAAAACAGTCGAAAATGTTCGTAGCCTACAACGAATCACAGCTGAAGAATCAAAAGAGTCTTGATTTAAACATCAACAATCAGCCAATAGAGGATGTGCTGACCCAGATACTGAAGGGTACGGGGTTTTCATATCAACTGAAAGACAATTACATAGTGATTGTCCCGGAGAGACAAATCAGTCAAAGACAGATAAGCGGAACAATTATCGACGGGAACAACGAGCCTGTAATAGGTGCCAATGTAGTGGAAAAAGGAACTACAAATGGGACTGTTACGGATATCGATGGTAATTTCACATTGAACGTTGAAAACAACGCGGTGCTTCATATTTCATACATAGGTTATCTGTCACAGGAAATTAATACCGCCGGAAGAAGCACTTTCAATATTGTTTTACAGGAAGATTTACAAACACTCGAGGAATTAATAGTAATCGGTTACGGCACGGTAAGAAGAGGCGATATTACGACCGCCGTCTCCTCGGTCTCACTGAAAGACCTCGATGAACGGCCGATCACCTCTGCTGCCCAGGCCATACAAGGCAAGGCGGCGGGTGTGAATGTATATCGTCCCAGCGGTACACCCGGAGGAGAGATGGTAATACGTGTACGCGGAACAACCTCCTTTAACGGCAGCAATGACCCACTGTACGTGGTGGACGGTGTGCCTGTCGACAACCTCAATTTCCTGTCTCCTATGGATATTGCCGATATGCAGATTCTGAAAGATGCCTCGTCGGCGGCTATTTACGGTTCGCGCGCGGCGAATGGCGTAGTGCTGGTAACGACCAAACAGGCGACTGCGGGAGCAAAGGTTGCCGCAAATATACAGTATGGAATGAGTCGGGTAAGCAACCCTATTCAATCATTAAATGCCGCACAATACAAGGAATTGATCGATGAGATCCGTCCCGGCACCATCCCAGAGGGAACCACCGACCAGACAGACTGGTTCAAGGAGGTGTATGGCACCGGAATCACACAGAACTATCAACTACAGGTATCCGATGGAAACGACAGGTTGCGCTATTTCGTATCAGGAGGATACCTCGATGAACAAGGCATATTGAGTTCTGCATTTTTCCGCAGGTTCAATCTACGCAGCAATGTGGAGAGCCAGGTACGCAATTGGCTACGTTTCGGATTAAACTTATCTTACTCCGACAACACAAGTAATGGCGTTACCACCGGGCAAGGATCCAATCGTGGAGGAGTGGTGTTAGCTGTGGTAAATCTCCCTACTGCCGCTACCATCCGGAATGAGGAGACCGGATTGTATAACCGTCTTTTCTACGGACAGAACATTGCCAATCCCATCGAAGAGATTGAAAACGGTAAAAACAATAAGAATAACGAAAACCGTTTGATCGCTTCCGGTAACACAACCATCACTTTCATGCCGGAACTGGTTTTGAAAACATCATTCACATTGGACCGTCGCAATGGTAAGGAAACCGGGTTCACCCCTCCTTCACACGGTCCGGGCAGGGATGATTGGGGAAATGCGTGGGATAACCGTGCAATGAATACATTGCTGGTATTCGATAATGTACTGACCTATAAAAAAACCTTCGCAGAAAAGCACAATTTTGAAGGTATGGCCGGTACATCATGGACCGATTCCAAATGGTCGAAAAGTTATATCAGCGGATCCCATTTCAAGGATGGTCATATCCATACACTCAATGCAGCGAATAAAATCGACTGGAACAGTACAAGATCGGAAGCATCTGAATGGGCTATTATGTCGGGATTCGGACGAGTTTCCTATAATTACGACAGTAAATACCTCTTTACTTTCAATATTCGTGGCGACGGATCATCCAAACTGCATCCCGACCACCGATGGGGATATTTCCCGTCGTTTTCCGGTGCATGGCGCTTATCATCAGAAGACTTCATGAAAGATCTTAGCTGGATTGATGACCTGAAGATAAGGGGCGGTTGGGGACAAACGGGTAACCAGTCCGGTGTCGGTGATTACGCCTATCTGCAGCGGTATATTATTCGCCGGGAGCCCTGGTTTGAAGATGGCAAAGCAAATGCTGTGCCGGGGATTATTCCGGAAAATCTGCGTACGGCTGACCTTACATGGGAAACAACATCACAAACCAATATCGGTCTGGATGCAACGTTGTTAAAAAACCGGCTCACCATCGGCATGGATTACTATTACAAGCATACAACCGATATGCTGATGTATGTTGAAGTTCCGGCCGGAGGAGGAGAGATAACCTCCATTGTAAGGAACGAAGGTGTAATGACAAACCGCGGTTTTGAGTTCTCTGTGAACTCGCGTAATATGACCGGAACATTTACCTGGGATACCGATTTCAATATTTCATTTAACAGGAACAACTTAAAAAGTCTTGAACTGCAGAAAATTTATAAAGCTGCCCAAACCACCGACGCTTTTCATCAGACATACATCGTACGCAACGAACCGGGACGTCCCTTAGGAGGTTTCTGGGGATATATCAGCGACGGGGTAGATCCTGAAACCGGAGACTTAATGTACCGCGATATAAATGAAGACGGAAGAATCTCTGCTACGGATCAAACCTATATTGGGGATCCCAATCCGTTATTCACTTACGGATTGACCAATTCTTTCTCCTATAAAGGTTTCAGGCTGAATATATTTATCCAGGGATCACAGGGAAATGATATCTTTAACGCTTCAAAAGGTGATACGCAAGGGATGCATGATTTAAAAAACCAATCGGTAGAGGTATTGAGACGATGGCGTACGCCGGGACAGATTACCGACGTGCCCAGGGCACGCTTTAACCTCCAACCCTCGACCTACTTCGTGGAAGATGGAAGTTATCTCAGGGTAAAAGATATCACATTGTCATACAGTTTTAAAGGGAGTATCCTGGAAAGGGCCGGCATTTCACGCCTCCAACCTTATGTGACGGCCAACAACCTGCTGACACTCACCAAATACAAGGGTATGGACCCTGAAGTGAATCAATGGGGCAATAACGGTGCCGTACAAGGTATTGACTGGGGGACCTATCCCCATAGTAAAACATTTGTTTTTGGAGTGAATCTTGAATTTTAAATCATAAAAGAATGAAGACAAAATATATTTTATCCATCCTTTTCGCTTGTTTACTGGCTTCCTGCTCGCTGGATTATGATCCGGTAGGCATCTATTCGGATGTAACCGAAGGTGTGGAGACCGACAGTGTAAGGATCGTATTTAAAGACAAAGCGGCATTGCTGTCCCACAGGCAAACGCTGTTGAACCTGTTCAAAAACGGGCAGGAACACTGGTACCTCGATATGTTGCTGCTTGCCGAATCGCATTCCGATAATGCGTATGCCGGTGCGCCTAATGCCGAAACAACGCCGTTTGAGGTGAACTCCATCGAAGGATCGAACACAAACATGAGACGCGACTGGAACGGCCATATGACAAACATAGCCCATGCAAACAGGATGATCGTCAACATCGACAAAGTACCCGATCCGGCGTTGACCGAAGCAGAAAGAATCCAATACAAGGCTGAAGCCAAAATACTGAGGGCCATGATTTATTTCGATATGGTAAGAATATGGGGAAATGTTCCTCTGATCACTACCATAGCGGGGGATATTACTTCCGAAACCATTGCCGAAGTATATCCCGCTTATTTTCCGCCTCAAACGGATGCCCTCACGATCTATCAACAGATTGAGGAAGACCTGTTGGAAGGATTGCAATATGCTCCCGATAATAATCCGGCTGATAAGACACAGTTTTCGAAATCCGTGGCCCGTGCATTGCTGGCGAAGGTCTATGCCGAAAAACCGTTACGTGATTACGATAAGGTCATACAGTACGTTGATCAGCTTGCAGCCGACGGTTTTGCGCTGGTCGATGATTACAGTGATCTGTTTGAAGTGGTGCTGGCAGACCCGAACCTTCCTCCGTCACAACAAAACATGGCAATAGATGCAAAAGCGCGTAACACCAGGGAAAGCATCTTCGAAGCACAATTTTTTACGGGAAGTGGCAGTTGGGTCACCTGGATGTTCGGTCGTCCATTGAATAACTGGACGGAAGCGTTCACCTGGGCAAAATGGATCACGCCATCCCGCGACCTGATCAGGGCTTTTAACAGCGAACAGGGTGATAAACGCTATAACCAGACTGTTGTATTTTATCAGTGCGATTGGAGCATCTATTATCCGATGAATAATTATGCCTTCATGTACAAATGCCGTAGCGCTTATAACAGTATAATTAAAATGCGATATGCCGATCTTCTCCTGCTCAAAGCGGAGGCATTGATCGGAAAAGGCGATTACAGCGGCGCAGCCCAGATCATCAATCAGACACGCCGGCGGGCGGGGTTGAATAATTTACCCGCTTCAGCGTCGGCAAGCAAAGAAGCCATTCTCACCGCTTATCTGAAAGAGCGTCGTCTCGAGCTGGCGCTGGAGGGACAACGCTGGTTCGACCTGGTTCGTCTCGATAAAGTGGAAGAGGTGATGAATGCTGTATTTGATAAAGATGAAGGCCGTCCGGCACAGGTGTATCCTTACACAAGCCTGTCATATATTTTGCCTATTCCGCAGGATGTGATCGATCAGAATCCGAACCTTGTCCAGAATCCGGGATATTAAAAGAACAAAGAGCCAAGGACCAGGAGTCAAGACTCAAGAACAAAAAATAAAGACTAATTTACGAATGAGCCAATGTGGAAATAAGAAAATTCATTTTTAATTTTTCACTTATAAAGTCCTGGTTCTAAAATTGTTCCATACAATAATAAAAAAACAGCCATATGAACTTGATACATAAAATATTATTCATGACCGGAATAATTTCATTGTTGCTTATATCGTGTAATGATGATGAATACGGTCCCCGCAAAGAATCAACCCCGGTATTTGAGTCGGCAAGTATGAGTCCGTCCTCTTTTACGTTCGGAGATTCTGTTACACTTACGGCAAAAATAACCGATCCGGCTACTACCCTTACCACATTAGTTTATGAAATAGTTTCCGAAAACCGGGTCATTTCGTCAGGGGAAATACCCATAGGAGGTGACTCGTACGAAGTCTCCCATGCAATCTTTGTGCCGCTGCTGAATAATCAGGCCGATAATTCAGAAGTACAGGTCAACCTGGTTGCACGGAATATTTTGAAAGGATTCGCATCAACTCAGGTCACGGGTCTGACCGGGAACCGTCCGGTTTACCAGCAACTTTATCTGGTTACTGACAATGGAGGTATAGCCATTCTGGAGCCTCAGGCCTCAGATAAAAATAAATACCAGGCCGGAGAACTGACTTTCGACAGTTCATTTCAGTTCAGGATAGCGGAAAAACTCAATGCCGACAATACGATTGATTATACAGGAGATGTATATGGAAATGTGAACGGAAGGATAGCGATGATCAACGAGACCGGCGAATCGGCTTTTGTGTATGCCCCATCGGCTGATTATACAAAAGAACTCATCTTCGATCATTATGGATTTTCCGTAGCAACAACGGGAAGTACTCTCGGCGCGGAAGATCTGGCATTAAGCCTTTTCACCCCACAGGATATCAACGGCGAATCTTTCCTTGTGCTTAAACGTACACTGGAGAATGGTAAGACCTATTCGGTATTCGGAGTACTGGCTGAAACAAGAAATCTATTTAATCCGGATTTCTTCGGACGTACAGCTGCTGATAAGGTTACTTTCTTAGGAAAAACAGGGGAATATACCATTTATTATAATCCTGTCCGTAAGAACACTTTCGTGGGTGTAGAGAATCCTTCGTATCCTGATTATCTTCTGGCTTGCGGCTGGGGATTGGGGTATCCAACAAATATCACTTCCGAACAAATTGCTTCGGTATATCCGGGGAAAGGCAGAACCCATACCGATTGGGGATTCGGACATGTTATGAACTATGTGTTACTGCGTCAGATCGAAGATGGCGTGTATCAGGGAACATTCTATACGCCGGGTGACCACGACCATTATGCAAGCTTCAAACCGTTTGAAAATACCGGTTGGGGTAATGAAAAGCAAGCGGGTGGATTTACTTTTACCGGCGAACAGATCATTTCCGGCAGCAATAACTGGGATATCCCGAACGGAGAGAATGATCCGGTAATAGAATCCGCCAACTACAGGTTCACCATCAACCTGAATGACAACACAGTACATATTGAAAAGGTAATACTGTAATAATCCCGATAAATCGGGACAAGTAGTGCCAATTAATCAAACAACGTTCAACGGAACGGAGTGTAGTTAATATGCCAATGAGACAAACAACGTTCAACGGAGTGAAACGTAGTTAAATGTGATTAATTTTATGAATAATGCGAAGAATGAAATTTCATTTTTCACTTTTCATTTTTAATTTTTCACTTTCTAAAATATAATCGTATGAAGTTAATATTTAATTTAAAAATGACAACACTACTGATACTGGCGTTATGCTGCCTGTCATACTGCAGCGATGTCGAAAAAGAAGATAACGGGGGTACCACTCCCCCGCCGGAACCACCGGTAGCAGGCGATGTAACGATGTATATCACCACCAACACCCGTTCCCAGGATTTCAAAAAACAGACGGTCGATTTCAGCACAAAGGACAATATGTCGCCGACAACCCTCAAGCTGGAGCCCGGTACGCGTTACCAGACCATGGACGGTTTCGGGGCCGCCGTAACAGGATCTACCTGTTATAACCTGATGCAAATGACGCAGGAGAACCGCACCAAATTCCTGAAGGAAACATTCTCTACAACAGAAGGTATGGGACAAAGTTATATCAGGATATCTATCGGCTGTTCCGATTTCTCGTTGAGTGAATACACCTGTTGTGACACGCCCGGGTTGGAGAATTTTGCCCTAACCTCTGAAGAGACGGATTATGTGATTCCTATCCTGAAAGAGATCCTGGCTATCAATCCCGATATAAAGATCATGGGTTCACCGTGGACTCCTCCCCGGTGGATGAAAGTAAATAATCTCACCGACCTGCAACCGTTCAACTCGTGGACCAGCGGTCAGCTCAACCCGGCATATTATGCTGATTATGCCGATTATTTTGTAAAGTGGATCCAGGCTTTCGAGGCACAGGGAATAAAAATCTATTCGGTAACACCGCAGAATGAACCGCTCAACAGGGGGAATTCCGCTTCGCTGTATATGACGTGGCAGGAACAGCGTGATTTTGTAAAAACCGCGTTAGGTCCTAAAATGGAAACTGCAGGGTTAAACACCAGGATATATATCTACGACCATAATTATGATTACGACCGCAATAAGCCGGAGAATGCCGATCAGGGACAATATCCGCTGAAGATATATGAAGATGCGGCAGCGGCTGAATTTATTACCGGCGCGGCCTATCATAATTATGGAGGGAATAAGGAGGAGCTGAACTTTATCCATCAGTCACGGCCGGACAAGGAACTGGTATTTACCGAAACATCCATCGGCACATGGAACGACGGCCGTAATCTGGAAGTCCGACTGATCGATGATATGAGGGAAGTGGCACTGGGTACTGTAAACAACTGGTGCAAGGGTGTCATCGTGTGGAATCTGATGCTCGATACCGATCGCGGCCCCAATCGCGATGGTGGTTGCCAAACCTGTTACGGTGCTGTCGATATAGACCGTTCCAACTATTCAACCATCACCCGTAATTCACATTACTATATAGTCGGACACCTTTCATCGGTGGTAAAGCCTGGAGCAGTACGTATCGGCACATCGGGTTTTTCGGAATCCGGTTTCTACTATTCTGCATTTGAAAACCCCGACGGCACATACGCCGTAGTGTTGCTCAATAGTACTTCGGCAAACAGGATGATTACACTCGACGACGGGTCTCATCACTTCGCCTATGAAGTACCGGCCAAATCAGTTATCTCTTATCGATGGAAAAAATAAAACATAATAATCGTATGAACATGAAAAAAATAAAATATTGGATGTTTGCATTCATTGTTTCCCTTACACTGGCCTCATGCTCCAATGAGGTAGTAGAACCCCAACAGGAAGGGAATCCCACTATGCAGATAGAAAATCAATTTGCCGATGTGCATTTTGGAGATGTCCTGCCGTTCGAAGTGACGGTCAATGACAATGTACCCTTATCTACGTTGACAGCCATATTGTATTTCGGAGAAGAGGAAGTGTCTAAAACAACCATACGTACGAAAGAGAACGGTCAATATGCAGGAAGTATAGAAGTCCCTTACGGGAAAAATATTCCCGACGGAACTGCTACATTGGAATTTATTTTGGTGAATACCACGATGAAGAAAGCGACCCAGACATTCGATGTGCCGGTTACCCGCGCTCCCTACCCCTACCTCATCCTGGTAACCGCCGATGCATCTTATCCCATGCTTCCGACCGGTCAGCCTAATGAATATACGGTCTCATCTGCTTTTCCATCTACCGAATTACCGGCTTACATAAAAACACCGATAGTAGATGACAAGGGACGTGAAATCCTTTTTGGATGGAACGAAGGCGAAGGAGGAGTTGCCGAAGGCATTTCTACTGATATTCCATTTGCAAGTCCGTCCGGCGGTACTTATTCCGTAACTTTCAATACCAGGACGTTTGATGCGTCACCGTTCTTCGAAGTTGTACTTAACGGTCAAAAGATGAATATGCTCGACAAAGACAATTACCAGTTGGATATTGACCTGGTCCAGGGAGAGGAAATCACTTTTGAAGGACTGACAGGTTGGTGGGCAGATCCGGATTTCTTCGCGGAAGGGGAAGACAAGATGACTTTCGTACCGATCAGCGGAAAATACCGTGTAACGGCCAATCTTCCGCTCAACTACCTGAAAGTGGAAGCGCTTATTGGCAGCAACTTAGCCACACTTCAGCCAGACGGAACCGGTGCGATCTGGATTATCGGTGATAACATTGGTAAGCCTTCATACACAGCCAATCATGTAGGATGGAACCCACCAAAGGCATTGTGTATGGCTCCTGTAGGCGATAAAAAGTATCAGGTGACCGTAGTTGGGGGTGAAACCGTAAGTGTGGATGCCATAAACTTCAAATTCTTCCACCAGAAAGACTGGGGAGGAGAATTTGGAAGTCAATCGCTTACCAGCGAAAGCGACATCGTATTTGTCGGTAACGGAACCAATGGCCGGGATAACGGCAACCTGGGTATTATCGAGGGCAAAACGTTGACAGCTGGTAAAACTTATGTATTTACTGTAGATGTATCCGGAGGGATAAATAATGCGGTATTAATAGTAGAAGAGAAGTGATGTTGAAAAAGTGAAGAAGTCAAGAATTTTCTTAGGAACGAGAGCAAATGCAAACTTGTTTGTAATTTACCAAGTGACGACAGAAAATGGACGAAGTCAAGTTAAGAAGTAGAGAGATTGGTTAACAATCGGACATGGGGCAGCACGCCGGAATACGGAATGCGCCCCATGTTTTTTATTTATATTACCCCTTGGGCCATCATAGCATCGGCCACTTTCATGAAACCGGCGATATTGGCTCCTTTTACGTAGTTGATATATTGCCCGTTTTTACCATGCACCACACATTGTTCATGAATATCACTCATAATCTGGTGCAACCACTTGTCAACCTCTTCGTTGCTCCAGGAAATATGCATGGCGTTCTGTGTCATTTCCAGTCCCGAACAAGCCACACCACCCGCATTGGCCGCTTTTCCGGGAGCAAAGAGTATTTCATTCTCCAGGAAGAAATCTACCGCTTCGGCCGTACAACCCATATTAGAGACCTCTGCGACGAGCAATACTCCGTTCTCTTTCAAGCGCTTGGCATCTTCCAGGTTCAATTCGTTCTGAATAGCACAAGGCAAAGCGATATCGACTTTGAGTTCCCATGGTTTCCTTCCGGGATAGAAGGTTGCCCTCGGGAATTCCTCGGCATAAGGTGCTACCACATCATTTCCGGAGTTACGCAATTCAAGCATATAGTCGATCTTTTCAGGAGTATTCACACCATCCGGATCATAGATATAACCATCGGGGCCTGAGATCGCCACCACTTTGGCGCCCAACTCAGTAGCTTTTATGGTTGCACCCCATGCCACGTTTCCAAAACCGGAAACAGCTACGGTCTTTCCTTTGAGATCGATATTGTGTGCCTCGCACATCTTCTGCACAAAATAGAGTGCTCCAAATCCGGTAGCTTCCGGGCGAAGTCTCGAGCCTCCGAATGACATTCCCTTTCCTGTAAAGGTTCCCGTATGTTCGCGGGCCAACTTCTTGTACATACCGAACATATAGCCCACTTCGCGTCCACCAACGCCAATATCTCCGGCCGGCACATCGGTATCGGGACCGATATTCCGCCACAACTCCATCACAAAGGCCTGGCAGAAACGCATGATCTCCGCCTGGGAACGGCCTTTGGGAGAGAAATCAGATCCACCTTTACCACCTCCCATCGGAAGAGTAGTCAACGCGTTTTTAAAAGTCTGCTCAAATCCCAGAAATTTCAGGGAAGACAAGGTGACCGAGGAATGGAACCTAATCCCCCCTTTGTAAGGGCCTATTGCTCCATTAAATTGTACCCGGTAACCGATATTCACATGTACTTTCCCATTGTCGTCCACCCATGGGACACGGAAAGTAAACACACGGTCGGGTTCCACTATCCGTTCGATAATGCCCGCCTTTTCAAACTCAGGATGTTGGTTGTATACGTCTTCAATCGATACCAACACTTCTCTTACGGCTTGAAGATACTCAGACTCACCCGGGTGTTTTGCCTCGAGTTGTGTCATAATGTCATTCACTCTCATATTTATAAGGTTTATTTAGGAATTCAATCTGACAAAGGTATAGAATAATTTGGAATATTGATACTATTTAATTTAGGATTTTAGATTCAGAATTTAGGATTTGACTGCGTCGATTTGTAATTCAAGATTTCAAAATTTGGGACACTCTCCCGCTCAAGACACCTTTCCACCTAACCACTCATCCTCCTAACCACCCAGACACTTTATGCACTATTGCAATTCAAAAAACATTCGGATGTTAACGGTTAAATGCCTATTTTTGTGATGAATTTCTGATCTACTATTGAGATGGCAAAGAATAAACTGGCCAAATTTGCCGATATGGCCACTTACGAGAACGTGTTTCAATATACCTTCGATACGTTAAAGGAAGAAGGGTTTCCTTTCAAAGGAAAATGGCATACTTATTTTGGCAACACCAATCCTGTCGTACTTGAACTGGGTTGCGGTAAAGGAGAATATACAGTCGGACTGGCACGTAAATTTCCAGAGAAGAACTTTATCGGGATCGATATCAAAGGTGCACGAATGTGGACCGGTGCCTCCCAGGCGCTGGAAGAAGGTTTGACAAATGCAGCTTTTCTCCGGACACGTATCGAACTTATCAACCACTTCTTTGCTCAGGATGAAGTATCAGAGATATGGATCACTTTTCCTGATCCCCAGATGAAGAAAACCAACAAACGGCTCACATCTACCCGGTTTATGGAGCAGTACAGCCGGATGCTGAAAGAGGGGGGTATCATCCATCTGAAGACGGATAGTAATTTCCTGTACAGATACTCCAAAGTAATGATAGCGGAAAACCGGCTTGAAACCTTCTTTGATACAGAAGATCTCTACAACTCCGGATTGAATGGGGATATCCTCGAAATCCGCACGTTCTATGAACAACAGTGGCTCTCACGTGGTTTAAACATCAAATATATCCGCTTTCTCTGCCCGAAAAATCACAATTGGACAGAGCCGAACGTAGAAATAGAAAAAGACGAGTATCGCAGCTTTGGTCGCGATGCCCGCATATAGATGTGATAAAAATCAATATTATGGCTATATATCCACAATTAATCATCGACGCACTCAAGAATGTGCGCTACCCGGGAACGGGGCAAGACATTGTTTCTGCCGGCATGGTAGCCGACGACATCCGAATCGAAGGTATGAAAGTGAGCTTCTCGCTCATCACTGAAAAAGTAAATGATCCGTTTATTAAATCGGTCGTGAAAATGGCAGAGCAGGCTATCCTGATGTATGCCGACAAAAATATCGAGATACAGGGTAATATCTCTGTCAAGTCAAAACAACCTCCTCGTCCGGAACTCCCTGAACTACTGCCGGGAGTAAAAAATATTATTGCAGTGGCTTCGGGGAAAGGCGGAGTAGGCAAAAGCACCGTATGCACCAATCTCGCGGTGGCCTTGGCACAAAAAGGATATAAGGTAGGATTGCTCGATGCCGATATCTTCGGCCCGTCAGTCCCTAAAATGCTCGGGGTGGAAGATGAAGGGCCGGCTTTGGAGAAAAAAGATGGCCGTGACCTCATTGTTCCGATCGAAAACTATGGAATAAAAATGCTTTCCATAGGGTTCTTTGTCAAGAAAGAAGATGCTGTGGTCTGGCGTGGAGCAATGGCAGGCAATGCATTGAAACAACTGATCGGCGATGCCGATTGGGGAGAGCTGGATTATTTCCTGATTGATTTTCCGCCGGGGACAAGCGATATCCACCTGACCCTGGTACAGACACTTCCCATTACCGGTGCAGTGATCGTAAGTACTCCCCAGGAGGTGGCACTGGCAGACGCACGTAAGGGGATCAGCATGTTTACAGGAGATAAGGTGAATGTACCTATTCTGGGTTTAGTGGAAAATATGGCATGGTTCACACCTGCGGAACTGCCGGAGAATAAGTATTATATCTTCGGGAAAGAGGGTTGTAAACGATTGGCGGAAGAGCAGGGTTACGTTCTATTGGGACAGATACCAATTGTCCAGAGCATTCGTGAAGGTGGCGATGACGGCCAACCGGTAGCATTGCAGCAAAACAGTATCACCGGCATGGCTTTCTCCACACTGGCTGATAACTTGATTGCAGCAGTCGACAAACGAAACCGGGAACAACCCAGGACTCAAATAGTGGAAGTAAGCCGGAAGTAATTTACTAATCGTTGAATCGTTGAATTGTCAAATCTTAGGTTTTACCTTTTCAATTCAACAGTTAAACAATTCAACAGTTAAACACATCAACAAATCAATGAAACATCCTCTACATCAATTTCATTTTTGTCCGAAGTGCGGTTCAAACCGCTTTACCGAACATAATGAAAAGTCGAAGAAGTGTTCCGGCTGCGGATTTATCTATTATTTCAACTCATCGGCCGCCGTGGTGGCGGTAATTGAGAACAATAAAGGTGAAGTACTGGTGGCCCGCAGGGCAAAAGATCCTGCACAGGGCACCCTGGATCTTCCGGGTGGTTTCATTGATATGTACGAAACGGCGGAAGAGGCTGTCACCCGCGAGATTGGGGAAGAAACAGGCCTATCGATAAATTCATCACAATATCTGTTCTCTATTCCAAATATTTATCTATATTCGGGGTTTGAAGTGCATACTGTAGATATCTTCTTCAAGTGTAGAGTAAATGATTTCAATCATTTAACAGCTCAAGACGATGTCTCGGAATTGCTTTTTATTTCTTACGATAAAATTAATCCATCTGATTTTGGATTAGTCTCTATTCGTAAAGGAGTTGAAAAATTATTAAGTGAGAATAAATAATCTAAAATATGAAAAAAATAATCTTACTGTTTACCCTTGCTTTTATAGCACAGATTTCCATTGCGCAAAAGACAATATACTACACTCAGCCGGAACAGTTGTTCAATCGGGGAAAAGAGATGTTTCTTGGGGGAAATTGGGAAGGTGCGGAGCAATTACTGAAAAAGTTCGTTGCCGGGAGCGACGATACTTATTTGAGTGAGGAAGCAGCCTATATGATGGCTGTCTCTTCATTCTATAGAGGCAGTGATAACAGTGGATATATAATGGAAGCATTTCTCGACGCACATCCTGAAACCATCCACCGCGACCAAGTCAATTTCCTGATCGGCTCGTATCATTTCGATAAGAAAGAGTGGCAGGCTGCCGGAGAACGATTCAATCAGGCGGATCTCGATTACCTCACCCTTTCGGAACAGGAAGATTACAGTTTCCGGTCAGCTTACACCCAATTACAATTAGGAAACAAAGAGGAAGCTACCCGCCTATTTGGGTTACTCTCTCAAAACAGTAACAAATATCGGGATGCAGCCGCCTTTTATCTTGGATATATCGAATACTCCAGTGGAAATTATGCGGAAGCATTGCGTCGTTTTGAACGATTGCAAAATCATCCTGAATACAGTGAGGAAGTTGCTTTCTATACAGCCCAGGCAACTTTTTTCGACGGTAAAATAGAAGAAGCGGTCAGCTTGTCGGAAGCGTTCGTGCAGAGATATCCGGCAAGCGAACACCTTACCGAAGCATACAGAGTTCTCGGCAACAGTTATTACAGGCTGGGACAAGCCTCCAGGGCGGTATCCTATTACGAGAGATATCTTTCAGGCGTGGACAGGCCACTCAGGGGTGATGCATATTTCCTTGGATTATCCTATTTCGAAACCGGCAATTATAGCAAGGCTGTGCAGATGTTCCAGCAGGCGGTAGGAGAACCGGATGAACTCACTCAAAATGCACAACTGCAATTGGGGCAAACCTATTTACGGTTGAACCAGAAACAATCAGCCCAAATGGCTTTCGAAGCGGCTTCGCGGAATAATTTCAATCCTCAGGTACGTGAAACGGCTATGTTTAACTACGCATTGCTGGCCCACGAAACCAACTTCTCAGTCTTCAGTGAGTCCATCACCCTGTTTGAGAATTTTCTCAAAGAATTCCCTAATTCACCTCATAAAAATCAGGTAAACGATATTCTGGCCGAGACTTTCCTTACGACCAAAGATTATAATGCTGCCCTGAATGCTATCAACCGGATCAGCAACCCGGGACGCAGGATACTCGAAGCCAAACAGATGGTACTCTTCCAACTGGGAGCACAGGCCTTTATCAATGGCAACATGAATGAAGCCACACAGCATTTCAACAACAGCATCAGCCTGGGAAATCAGGATGCCAAAGCCCGTAATAATGCTTATTTCTGGCGAGGCGAGACATATTACAGGATGGGTAACTACAGCAATGCTGCCAGCGATTTCAGGCAATTCACCCAAAACGCCACCTCTACAGACGAAAATTACTCCCTCGGTTGGTACAACCTGGGATACGCACTCTTCAAGCAACAACAGTACAATCAGGCGGTCAATGCTTTTCAGCAATACATTTCGGCAGAGAAAACAAGGAACCGGCCTGAATATGCCGATGCACTCAACCGTATAGGTGATAGCTACTATTTTAACCGTAATTTTAACGAAGCGGAACGTTTCTATGCACAGGCAGCAGATATCAACCCTTCTTCCGCCGATTACGCCGCCTACCAGCGGGCATTTGTGATGGGATTACAACGTAACTATCAGGGAAAGATCACCGCATTGGACAACCTGATGCGCAATCACCCTAATTCCCAATACTTTGACGATGCCTTGTATGAAAAAAGCCGGGCACTCACCATGCTCAACAGGGAAAGCGAAGCCATTGCCGTACTACAACGGCTCGTAAATGATTTTCCAAAAAGTCCCCTTGCCAGCCAGGGGGGCGTTCAGTTAGGACAATTGTATTACAATACGGGTAATTATCAACAAAGTATTACTGCCTACAAAAATGTGATCTCCAACTTCCCCGGTTCGGACGACGCCCGTAATGCGCTGATCTCCCTGGAGACAGTATATCGTGATATGAACGATATCGACAATTATGTGAAATACGCCAATTCATTACCGGGCGGAATGCGGATTACACCGTCGAGACAGGACTCGCTCACCTATCTGGCAGCTGAAAGTGTGTATATGCGTGGTAATCGCGCAGATGCTGAATCAGCCATGACAAAGTATATCCAATCTTATCCCAACGGTGCATATAGCAGTGATGCCCATTACTATCTCGGAGTGATTGCCGATGAAAGGAAGAACCAGGATTTGGCACTATCCCATTTTCGGAAAGTAATTGATGCCGGCAATATAAAATTCCTTGACAACGCACTTATCTATACGGCACAAACGGAATACGGAAAGGGCAACTTCCGTCAGGCGCTTGCCGACTATTCCAGGCTGGCCAATTCAGCCCGAAACGCCACCAACAAGCAGTTGGGACAAATGGGAGTTGTACGCACCCAGTCAAAATTAGGAGGTTATCATGAAGCAGCACGTGCTGCAACCGAACTACTTTCCAACAGTAATCTTTCACCCGAAACAGTGACTGAAGCCAGATATTTACGTGGAAAGGCATACCAGCAAACGAATGAAACAGACAATGCGATGGCTGATTTTCAATTTGTAGCCAACGATACCCGCAGTGTTTATGGAGCGGAAGCGCAGTTCATCCTTGCGGATACTTATTATCGGTGGAAATCATATGATCGCGCCGAATCGCAAGTCAAGGAGTTCATGCAAAAAGGTACGCCTCACCAATACTGGATGGCTCGCGCACTTATAGTGCTATCGGACACCTATCTTGCCAAAGGAGACGAATTTCAGGCGAAACAATATATAGAAAGTCTGAAATCCAATTATAAAGGGGACGAAGCCGATATCCAACAAATGATCAATGAGAGACTCAACAATTAAAATTTGATTTCAGGATTTCAAGATTCTAAAATTATGAATTGAAAATCGACGTCGTGAAATTGTGAAATTAATAAATCAGTAAATTAACATACAAATGAAGAAGATATATATAGTTATAGCAGCATTGATGTTATCCGCCGGAAGTTTTGCTCAAACTGCAGACTCTCTGTTAAAGCGTCAAATGGAACTGGAACGCGACTTCAACCCCACCCTTCTTGATGCCGACAAGATCAATTCACTCCCGGCACTGCGAGAGCCGGTTGTCCAGAAAGCCAACACAAACTACTCCTCCTGGGCCGGACGTACGACTCCCCCATTGGAAATAGCACTACCCCGCCCGGGAAATATCATGACTGATATCCCTTTCAGCACAAAAAAGGGATATCTTTCATTCAGCGTGGGTAATTATGCCAACATGGATGGTGCTTTTGGTTATCGTCTGGTGGAAAACGAAAAAAATAACCTCACATTCTCATTTCTGCACAATTCCACAAATGGTGATATAAAATATATACAAAGTGTTGATGCAAAGACCAACAAAGCCTATTTCATGGATAATGAAGGACGTTTAGGATACCGTCACCGGGCCGAAGCGCTCACATTCAACATTGACCTCTCCTACCTTCACTCACTCTTCAATTATTATGGGAACAGATTCGACCATCCGGCTCTATATGAAGATGAAAACCAGCGTCTGGGAGTGTTGGATACAAAAATCAGCATTGCCTCACACGAATCGGAACTGCTGAATTATAGAGGATATATTAATTTCCGCAACTTCTCCACAGAATTCGGGGAACTCCTCAATTCGGAAGGAATAAAGGGGAATGAGGTGAATGCCATGGTAGGATTTGATAAACCTTTCGGCGATGCAGAAAGTAAATTGGGTATTGACGGAAAGATCTTCACCACCTTCTATAATGGTGATCTCGACAACTATTACCTGATGAGTGCCTCACCTTATATAACCTTTGGGACTCCCAACAGTTATGCCAGGTTAGGCGCCGATGTGCTTTTCCAGACTGCCGCCGGCACAAGAGCACGCGTTGCCCCCAACGTGAAACTACAATGGGCGGTGACTGAACATTCATCACTTTATGCAAATGTTCACGGCGGATTCAGCAATAACACCTTTCTCGAAATGATGCAGGAATCTCGATATATTCGTCCTTATGGCACAGTAAAACCTTCCTATTCCATTATTGATTTAGATGCCGGTGCAAAAATCGGTGAAGTCAGTGGATTCCGGTTCGACATCTTCGGTGGATTCAAAAAAACCGAGGATGAACATTTTCTGATATTGGATGGATATGATGTGGTTGAAGGAGGGGAATCGGATGCTCATAAAGAGGTACTCAACCCTGTTTATGGTGACTTGTCTCATGCGCATATCGGAGGAATGATCCAAACCAATATCTGGGCTCCGCTCGATGTATCGGTGCGATTGAAGAAGAATTTCTACAGCCTGGATCGTGTCACCCTTGATGAAGCAGAGATCAATGATCCCAAAGCCTACAACAAACCCGGTTTTGAAGTGGACATTCGTGCCGCATTCACTCTTACCGATTTCCTGAAACTTACGGCTAATTACTACTTTGCCGGAGACCGCTGGTCCTATTACGATGGGGCGAACGCGCAGATGGACAATATCAACGATCTCAATGCCGGCGCACTTTACCAGATCAACGACGCCTTCTCCATCCATCTGAGGGCAAACAACCTGTTATCTCAAAAATATGATATCTGGTATGGACATCCGGCACAGGGCATCAATGCTTCCGGTGGATTCACCTTCCGGTTCTGACGATATTTTCCTGTGAACGAACCGCCCGATTCTCCCTTCCGAAAGCCCGGGCGAATCTCGTTCCCGGTCTGACAGTGAGGTTGCATAGCATTGAAAAGCGTTTAAAACTATTTTTAATAGATCTCCCTTCTTGTTTACAATGCTTTTGTGTACTTTTGTAGAAAGTAAGATGCGTTTCGGGCGAGTCTGAAAATCTATTTTCGCCTTGCCGCTCAACGGTCATTACTTTTGTCGCAATCTTTCTGCGTTAATAAACTATTGGAGGAATAAGTAAGGTATGGGTAAACAAACAAAGGGTCAGAAGAAAAACCCGAAAACAAAGGATATATCACAAAAGAATGGCATCATCAAAGTGATGTGGGGTCTCTTCGGCCTCACAGCGGGAGGTGTCATCCTTTTTTTCCTACTTGTCTCCGCGGGGATGATAGGTTATATTCCCAAAATTGAACAACTGGAAAATCCGATTGACAAATACGCTTCGCAGGTAATTTCAACGGACAATGCACTGCTTTTCACCTATTCTCTAAGTGATGATAACCGTATATTAGTAGATTACTCTGAGCTCTCACCCCATCTTATCAATGCATTGATCGCTACGGAAGATATACGCTATTATTCTCATTCCGGCATCGACATTATCGGCCTGGGAAGAGTAATATTTAAGACACTTATACTCAGCCAGGAAGAAAGCGGAGGAGGTAGTACTATCACACAGCAGTTGGCAAAACTACTCTATTCACCAAGGGCTAATAATAAAATAGAACGTATTTTTCAGAAACCGGTCGAATGGGTAATTGCAGCCAAGTTGGAACGCTTTTACTCAAAAGACGAAATCATTAATCTTTATCTGAACAAATATGATTTCAACTATAATGCAGTAGGAATTGAATCTGCCGCCCGTACCTATTTCAACAAAACACCCAAAGATCTGAGCATTGAAGAAGCGGCCATGTTGATTGGAATGCTTAAAAACTCTTCCCTCTATAATCCCCAACGCCGTCCGGAAGTAACCAGAGACCGCCGGAATGTGGTAATCACACAGATGCAGAAAGCCGGCCACCTCAGCAAACAGGAAGCCGACTCTTTGAAGCAACTTCCTCTGGAAATCGATTTCAACCGTTCCGACCACATCGATATTATCGCTCCCTATTACCGTCAGCATCTCGCAAAAATAATGATGGCTAAAAAGCCGGAGAGGAAAAATTATGCGTCATGGGAAGGACAACAATTTGTTGAAGATTCGATTTCATGGGAAGAAAACCCGCTTTTCGGGTGGTGCAACAAAAATAAAAAATCGGACGGATCCAGCTATAATATCTATACTGACGGATTAAAAATTTACTCTACCCTCGATTCCCGTATGCAACGCCATGCGGAAGCAGCTGTAAAAGAACATTTGGGAGGTTATCTCCAGAATCAGTTCTTCCGTGAAAAGAAAGGAAAGAGTTATGCACCCTACTCCCGTGAAGTAAGCGACAGGGTAGACAACCTGATGATGGTCTCCATGAGGCAAAGCGAACGCTATCGTGTCCTCAAACAAGCCGGCCTCAACGAAGAGGAGATTATCCGGAACTTCAAGGAAAAACCGGTGGAAATGAAGGTCTTTTCGTGGGAACACCGGGAAGTAGATACACTCATGACACCTTGGGATTCCATCCGTTACCACAAAAATTTCCTCCGTACCGGTTTCATGGCGATGGATCCTTTGACGGGCCATGTAAAGGCCTACGTGGGAGGTCCTGATTTCAAGTTCTTTAAATATGATAGTGCCACCGGCAAACGACAGATCGGTTCTACTATCAAACCCTATCTCTACACATTGGCAATGGAGGAAGGGATGAGCCCCTGCGACGGTATGATCCACGGGCCGGTAACCCTGATGCCCGAAGTAGGAGAACCATGGACTCCACGTAATACACGTCCGGCAAGCCGAGAGTTTGTGAGTATAAAATGGGGGTTGCAGAACTCCGACAACTGGGTCACCGCCTGGCTGATGAGCCAGTTCTCACCCTATGCGTTTGCCAGGATGCTCCAGTCGTTCGGGTTAAAGACACCTGCCGATCCGGTAGTCTCCTTGGCATTAGGGCCGAATGATGCTTCCGTATATGAGATGGTGGGCGCTTATTCAGCTTTCATCCACAGAGGTATCCGTGTGGAACCGATGGTAGTGACCCGAATTGAAGATTCTTACGGAAATGAAGTGGCTTCATTCGTCCCACGGATGAAGGAGATCTTTAGCGAATCAACTTCTTACAAAATGCTCGATATGTTGAAAGGAGTTGTTGACGGTGGAACAGGTGGCCGGTTACGCCGCATCTATAACCTGAAAGGACAAATGGGTGCCAAGACCGGTACTACCAACAACAACTCCGACGGCTGGTTCATGTCCTTTACTCCCAACCTGGTAGCCGGCTGTTGGGTAGGAGGAGATGAACCCTCTATCCATTTCGACCAGATGGCTTATGGGCAGGGAGCCAGTATGGCACTACCTATTCACGGCATCTTCTATCAGAAGGTCTATGCCGATAAGGAGTTGAATTACACCGACAACGGGGTCTTTGATATCCCGGCCGATTTTGACCCCTGTCACGATATGCAGCGATATTCACCCGACTTCTACCGGAACAATGATCCGGTGATAGAAAGTGAAGGCATTGACGATATATTCAATTGATATTCAATTGTTGTTCGGTAGTTGTTCAACTGTTATTCGATGGTTATTCGAGCGCAAACAAGCATTATTTATTATTCTGGAAGAACAGTTCCTCCCTTAATTTTTCAAGGCGTAAGGCAACATATCTGTAAAGCCGGTCAGTGGTGCTAGGTTTTCCGGCTTCACCATCTGCCAGATCCTCCATATCCGCATCCCACCCCTCGGGAGCCGTCTTTAGAAAACGTTCAAAGTAGTTGATCGCATTCTTATAATCCTTGTTTAAATCATAGCAGTAACCAATATTGTAGAGTAGTGAGTGGGCCTGGGAATCGCGCTTATATGCCGAACTGTAATACTCCACGGCCTTGACAAAACTTCCCGACCGCATATAGGCATCACCAAAGGAGCGATCGAAATCAAACAACATCTCATTCATTTTCTCGATTATCTCCACTCCTTCCGCCAGCACCTCTATCCCTCTCTTCCGGTTGTATGTCCAGGAAAGGGCTGTTCCATAATAATAAAGCAGATAGATATTGGTATCGCTATTATTCTGATTGTATGCTTTTTCCAGCCAGGTAACGGCCTCATAATACAATTGGGAGGCATATAGGCTCATACCGAGATAGTAACAGGTTGTATACGAACTGTCACCCAGAATTATATTATCTTTTAACCGTTCGGTCGCTTCCTTATAATTGCCTGCCGAATAATGAGCCATCCCGTTCAATTGACCGATTAGTTGCTGTGCGGGATTAATATTTTCAAGATATGTCTGCGTCAGATTGTTCGTGCAACAGAATCTGGGACAATTCGGTTTCGGAATGCTTTTCGGCATGAATAAAAATCAAACTGAAAAAAGAGAAGGGAGTAATATCTTTCTTCAGTTGATGCACAGGTATCCCTGAAATAACCTGCTTCTCACTTTTTACCCATATATTATAAATGGATAGCAGCTGAAAGACAAACCGTAACAAGAGTCCAAGCGTGATAACTGTATAAAACAGTGCAAGGATGCTTCCCCAAGGAATAATTACAGGTCGTGTAGACTCCTCTTCCAATACCGTTGACGTAGTAGTTGGTTCACCCTTCATAACGGTGACAGCCGTTTCCTGAAGGTCAGAAGATCGGGTAGTCCACACATCACTCAGGCCAGGAATCGTAAAAAAAGGATAAAGGAGAGAAAAAATAACCACTGACAAGAAAAAAAGGCGCCTTAACCGCAGAAAGGTATCCCTCTTCAATACAATTGTATATAAGAGATAAAAAAGGGACAGCGCAATATTTACTTGTATAAGGTATATAAAAAAGAGTGACATGATTTGTTCAATTTGGTTGAAACAACTCCTTACTTCCGTTTCTTCTCAATAAGGCGAATAATCTCCTCAAGTTCGTCTGCCGTAATTTTCTGTTCCTTGGCAAAAAAAGAAACCAGCTCTTTATAAGAGTTATCGAAATAACTTTGCACTACCCCTGATAAAAAGTGCCTCTTATAGGCCGATTCCGATATCACGGGCTTAAATACCTTCACATTCCCAAATCGTCTCTTTGCAAGATATCCTTTATTCTCGAGGTTTTTGAAGATAGATGCCACCGTAGTATAGGGCGGTTTCGGATCTTCCATTCTATCTACCACATCCTTAATGGCACACTCGTTGAGTTGCCACACATGCAACATTACATTTTCTTCCTGATGAGTTAAACGTTCCATATCTTTTTATCTATATTAATAATACAAATCTACGACTTTATCGTAACAAACAATACGTTTCGTAAAAATAATCTGGTTAAATAATTATAAAAAGAGCCGCCTCCAATGGTAGAGACAGCTCTTGATAATCTACATGCAACAGGAATCAGGCCTGTTCTTCAAAGTCTTGCATACACCGGATCAAAGCCTCTACAGCCTCTTTTGGGCAGGCATTATAGATAGAAGCACGGAATCCGCCTACTGAACGATGGCCTTTGATACCTATCATACCTCTCTCTTTCGCGAACTCAAGAAAAGCGGACTCTTTATCTTTATACTCTTCATTCATCACAAAGCAGACATTCATGATGGAGCGGTCTTCTTTGGCAGCAGTCCCCACGAAAAGTTTATTACGGTCTATCTCATCATAGAGAAGTCCCGCCTTCTCTTTATTGAGCCTGTGCATCGCCTCAACACCACCTTGTTCCTTCACCCATTTCAAGGTCTCATGCATCACAAAAATAGGAAATACGGGAGGTGTGTTGAACATGGAACGGTTCTTTTCGGAGTCGCTGATATGTGTATGGTAATCGACCATGGTCTGCAATGGCCGGTCGATCTTGCCCAGGATATCTTCACGGACAATTACGAAGGCCACACCCGCCGGCCCCACATTCTTTTGGGCTCCACCGTAAATAATACCATATTTGGAAATATCTACCGGACGGCTCATTATGTCGGACGACATATCTGCAACCAATGGCACGGGACTATCTATATCTTCGTGTATCTCAGTTCCGTAAATGGTGTTATTGGTTGTGATATGAAAATAATCGGCATCTGCCGGAATAGTATAACCTTTGGGGATATAGGAGTAGTTCTTGTCATCTGAAGAGGCCACCACCTCCACTTCCCCGTAAAATTTCGCTTCTTTGATCGCTTTTTTAGCCCACACCCCGGTCTGCAGGTATGCCGCTTTCGTCTTCATCAGGTTGGCCGGAACCATAAAAAACTGTGTACTGGCTCCTCCGCCAAGCAAAAGTACCCGATAATTATCGGGAATATCAAGCAGTTCTTTCCACAAATCTGCTGTCTCTTTCATGATCCGCTCCCATCCCGGAGTACGATGCGATATTTCCAGAATACCTATTCCGGTGTTGTCGAAATCGCGTATCGCTTCAATGGCTGACTCTACTGCCGGCCGGGGAAGTACGCACGGACCAGCATTAAAATTGTACTTTTGCATACGATTATATTTATGAATTATGAGTTATGAGTTATAAGTTATGAATTCCTGAGAATTAAAAGTGAATAGTGAGGGATTAACCACTCAGGCACTTGGACATTCGGACACTTAGGCACCTAATCACTTTCCCACTTAAATTCACAGATTTACCCTGAAACGTTCGTCTCCGTTCTGAAAGTATGCCACAATTTGATTGGCAGCTGCCAATCCTGCATTTTTATTAGCATCTGTAGTTTGCGCACCCAATTTTTTAGGAGTGGCAAAATAACGTCTCGGGAATTTTTCCAGGAACTCCTCATGTTTGTCGGGCTTGACATCAGTAACATATTGGAAAGCGGGGCGCTCTTCCATGATACGGATGAGATCATCTTCAACCACCAGTTCCTTACGAGCTGTATTGATAAGAAGCCCATCTTGTGGCATCAGGGACAAAAGAGAATAATCCACACAGTACCGTGTTTCTTCCAGCAAAGGCATATGGAGTGATACAAAATCACTATTCCCGAACAGTTCCTTATTGGTATAGGCAGTGATTACCCCATATTCCCCTTCTTTACGCAAGTCGTCGTGTGTAAGCGTAGGTGAGAAAGCATACACCGGCATATCGAAGCCTCTCGCTATCTTGGCCACCATTTTTGCTACGTTCCCGAAAGCATATAACCCCAGCCGTCTGCGGGTCAACTCACGCCCTACCGAACCATCGAAATGGTTACGCTGAGCATAGATCATCATGCCAAAAACAAGCTCAGCTACGGCATTGGCATTCTGGCCCGGGGTATTCATCACACAGATACCGCAATTGGTAGCTGCCTCCAAATCCACATTATCGTAACCGGCCCCTGCCCTTACGATTATTTTCAGATTGGGGGCTGCCTCCATTATCTCCTTATTGACAATATCACTTCGTATGATCAAAGCATCCACGTCCTTCACAGCATCAAGCAACTGGCTTTCATTTTCATACTTCTCTAACTTCACGAACTTATGACCCGCAGATTCAATAATATGCTGAATCCCCTGTACAGCAGGTAAAGCGAATGGCTTACTCGTTGCCAAAAGTACTTTCATATTCATTCTTTGTTTATAAAAATTTTACCGGATACTTGACCGATTCCCTCAAGTCAGGGCTTTTTATATACTTTTTAAAATTATCACTTTGTAATTAAGAATTGCAAATTTACAAACTTATATCTAACAAAAAACGAAATCGGAATAAAAAATCCATGATGATTCCATTTTCTGTGATTTAAAAGTTATTTGTCCGATAAATTGAATCATCGTATCTTTGTACGACTCGAAAATGTTACATAAATGAACAGTCCTTACCCATCCGCTTTACTCGAAAATGCAGTCAACGAATTTGCCAATCTCCCCGGGATTGGAAGAAAATCGGCATTACGATTGGTACTCCATCTGTTGCGTCAGGATGAAGGGAGAGTAGCCAATTTTGCAGGTACTATGCTAAAATTGAAGCGGGAAATCAAATATTGTTCTGTCTGTCACAACATCTCCGATACGGATGTATGTAATATTTGCAGCGACAAATCACGGGATAGTTCTTTGATTTGCGTTGTGGAAAATGTAAAAGAGGTGATGGCCATCGAGAAAACGGTACAATTTGGTGGACTTTACCACGTTTTAGGAGGTATTATCTCCCCTATCGATGGCATTGGCCCGTCTGATCTGGAAATCGCCAGTCTCGAAGAGAGGGTGAAATCGGGTGAAATCCGGGAGGTGATCCTTGCCCTCAGTGCAACCATGGAGGGTGATACTACCAATTTTTATATCTACCGCAAACTTCAACCTTACGGGGTGAAAGTAAGCATCATAGCCAGAGGAGTATCGATTGGAGATGAGATCGAGTATGCTGATGAGGTGACACTTGGCCGCTCTATTATGAACCGGACTCCATTTGATGAATCCTATAAACTGGTATCAAAATGAAAAACACGCATGTAATGGAAAAAACCATAAAACTCTTGAGAGGACATTATTACGGGAACATTATCCTGCTGGCAGTCATTTTCCTGTTTTCCATATTTAGTATGATCCCGCTCTTTGCAGATAGACAGGCAATCAGTGCCACTCTGGAAAGATATGCCATCATGATCACTATTATAGCCATTCCGGCTTCACTGAAATTTTTTGTCGACCGGCTGAAAAAGTCGGCTTGTCCCGTAGATATCCCGACCGCCTCAAATAAATATAAAAATATCTCTTTCATACGTCTATACACCATCAGCACAGTGGCACTTATGAATATCTTCCTGTTTAATATCTCCCGAAACATGAATTTTTTCTGGTTTACAGTGGTACTTTTTATCGTATTTCTTTTTTGCAAGCCATCTTATGCGGAACTGGAAGGTCTCACCAAACTACCGGAAGGGCAGGGTCTGACAGAAGAAGAGGGACTAGTGGTACCTAAACAAAAGGAAAGAGAATCCGGAGAGATGGAAGAACAACTTCTGGAAGAGATACAAAATAATCCCGAGCCAATAGAATATAATTATCCGGAAAATGAACAAGTTGATGGAAAATAATATCCTTCGCCTACGTGCTCCCGAACCGGAGGATCTGGATTTGCTTTACGCCTGGGAAAACGACACTGCCATTTGGCAAAAAGGAGCCTCTATCGTACCTTTTTCCCGTTACTCCATCAAACAATATCTGATCGACTATAAGCATGACATATATGTAGACAAGCAGTTACGGTTGATGGTAACACTGAGGGAAACGGACGAATGCATAGGCACCGTCGACTTGTATGATTTTGACCCGTTCCACAGGAGAGCCGGTGTGGGGATATTGATAGACAGTAAACACCGTCGCCGGGGATATGGCATGCAGGTACTCATGCTACTTGAAGATTACGCGTTTCGATTTCTCAATTTGAGGCAACTTTACGCCATCATTCCTGAAAAGAACAACAGCAGTATCCGTCTTTTCTCTAAAACGGGATATCGGAAGAGTGGGCTGCTGGAAGAGTGGCTTGCCTCGGAAGATTCATTCTGCCACGCGTTGATAATGCAAAAACTCAATTCATAAGACCATACAATATTTTTTGAGAGAACAATGCAAGACGATATAAAAAAAGCATGCGACATATTAAGGAAAGGAGGAATCATCCTTTATCCTACTGATACCATCTGGGGTATCGGTTGTGATGCGACTAATGAAGAGGCCGTAAAACGTATTTACGATCTGAAGCAGCGAGACGACACCAAATCGATGCTTGTCCTGATGGACAATCCCGCCAAATTGCAGACATACGTAAAGGAGGTACCCGACATTGCCTGGGACCTGATAGATCTGGCCGACAAACCCCTCACCATCATTTATGACGGAGCCAAGAACCTGGCACCAAACCTCATTGCTCCGGACGGATCCATCGGCATACGTATTACAGCCGAAACTTTTTCCATGGAGTTATGCCGGCAATTCCGCAAACCTATTGTATCCACATCAGCCAATATAAGTGGAGATCCCTCGCCCTCTTCTTTTTCGGAAATCGGGCAAACGATCAAAGAGGGAGTGGATTATATTGTTACGTACCGGCAAAAAGAACAAACCAAAGCCAAACCATCGGGAATAGTTAAACTGGGAAAAGACGGCTCCATCAAAATTATACGTAAGTAAAAAAATTAATTATCTTTGCATAAAGGCTGTTCATTCACTAAAGTTAGTTATTTTGAATTTCATTCCCCGATGCAACTGACAGAAAGATTCAATAAATTTCTTATTTGGCGCGACAGACACATAAAGGAGCGTCATTTTTTACTGTTTGTCTGCTTTTTAGTGGGAATTCTCACGGCATTGGCGGCTTTCTTCCTTAAAACGGCGATCCACTTTTTCCAGGTCTTTCTCACCGAAAATTTCAGTCGTCCCAACCTCAACTTCTCTTACCTGCTCTACCCTATTGCAGGAATCCTGATTGCAGGCCTGTATGTAAAATATGTGGTGAAGGATGATATCAGTCACGGTGTCACAAAGATCCTTTTTGCCATCTCCCAGCGGAAAAGCAGGATCAAGCCTCACAATATGTATTCGTCGTTAGTAGCCAGTTCCATCACCATCGGATTCGGGGGGTCAGTAGGAGCGGAAGCACCGATCGTATTGACCGGCTCCGCCATCGGTTCTAACCTGGGAAGATTCTTTAAACTGGAGCAACGCAGCCTGATGATCCTGGTAGGTTGTGGAGCCGCGGGAGCTATCGCAGGTATCTTTAAAGCACCCATCGCAGGCATTCTTTTTGTGATAGAAGTATTGCTGCTCGACCTTACCATGGCCTCCATATTGCCTCTTCTGGTAACAGCCGTGACAGCCACTACGGTATCATACATCCTCACGGGCATGGACGCCATGTTTGCCTTTACGCTGATCGAACCTTTCACGCTCAATCGTATTCCCCATGTAATCTTTCTGGGTATACTCTGCGGTTTCCTCTCCTTATACGTGATACGTGTCATGAGCCGTTTGGAAAGACTTTTCCACCGACTTTCATATTGGAAAAAATTCCTGCTTGGGGGAACCATGCTGAGTTTGCTTATCTTTTTCTTTCCACCGCTTTACGGGGAAGGATACAATACTATCAATATCCTGTTAGCTAGTGGAGATCTGTTCAATTCACTTACCAATGAAAGTTTCTTTCACCAATTGGAAAGCAGATGGACTATTGTGGCTTTTCTGATACTGGTCATTCTCTTTAAAGTTTTTGCCACCAGTGCAACCAACGGTGGGGGCGGTACCGGAGGGGTATTCGCTCCCACCCTGTTCTTAGGCTGCATCGTTGGTTTTGTCTATTCGTACACACTCAATCAACTGGGATATACAATATTTCTGCCACAGGAAAATTTTGCGTTGATGGGGATGGCTGGGGTGATGGCCGGGGTAATGCATGCACCGCTTACCGGCACCTTCCTTATTGCAGAGTTGACCGGAGGCTATGACCTGTTCCTCCCCCTCATGATCGTATCGCTACTCTCTTACGGGACTATCATGATATTCGAAAAGCACAGTATCTACGCCATACGTCTTGCCAAAAAAGGGGAGTTGATCACTCACCACAAAGACAAAGCCGTTCTCACTTTTCTGAAGATTAAAGACCTGCTCGAAAAGGATATCCCGACAGTAACGCCTGAAATGACGCTCGGTGATGTAGTAAGGGTGATTTCTACCAGCCACCGGAATATTTTCCCGGTAGTAGATGACAAGGGTATTCTTTTGGGACTCGTGATGATGAATGATATCCGCAATATCATGTTCCGCCCCGAATTATATGATCGATTCACCGTAAAGAAATTCATGGTCGGGGCGCCAGCCACAATAGAATTACACAGCACTATGGAAGAGGCAATGGCGAAATTTGAGAATACCAAGGCATGGAATTTACCTGTGGTAGACCAGAAAGGAGTCTATCAGGGTCTGCTGTCACAATCGTCTGTTTTCAATTCCTACAGGGAGGTTTTGGTTGAAAATTACTCCGAAACAGATGAGTAGACTAATGTGCCAATATGCCAATGAGGTAATTGGTAATTGGTAATTAGTAATTAGTAATTTTTAATTAACTATTTCATGGACAAAAAATCATTACGTATCCTCTTCATGGGTACTCCCGAGTTTGCCGTAGAATCTCTAAAATCACTGGTAGAGAACGGATATAATGTAGTGGGGGTTGTCACCATGCCCGATAAGCCGGCAGGCAGGGGGTATAAACTACAACCTTCACCGGTAAAACAATATGCGCTCCAACAGAGGCTACCGGTACTGCAACCCGAAAAACTGAAAGATGAAGGGTTCCTAAATAAACTAAAAGAATTGGGTGTCGACCTGCAAATCGTCGTCGCTTTCCGCATGCTGCCCGAAGTAGTATGGAATATGCCGCCGAAAGGCACTTTTAACCTCCATTCATCCCTCCTGCCCCAATATCGGGGTGCTGCCCCTATCAATTGGGCTATTATCAACGGAGAGAAAGAAACCGGCGTGACTACGTTTTTTCTTTCACACGAGATTGATACCGGTAAGATAATCTTTCAGGAAAAAACCACAATCGATGATCAGGACAATGCGGGTACTCTACACGACAGGTTAATGACAATGGGAGCTCAACTGGTACTGAAGACGGTCGACGCCATATTGGAAGAGAATGTACAATCGATCCCCCAGGACAAACTTTTCAAAGATGCCTCCGAATTAAAAAGTGCTCCAAAAATTTTCAAGGAAGATTGCCAGATCGACTGGGATAAATCCACACAGGAAGTCTATAATTTTATCCGTGGCTTATCACCCTATCCGGCAGCATGGACAGAATTAGTAACCGAAAACAGTGAAGAGAAACTCCGCTTCAAACTATTTGACAGTAAACCGATTGCGGACACAACACACAACCTGTTGCCGGGAAGCATCAGGACAGACAATAAGACATACCTCGATGTGGTTGTAAAGGATGGTTTCTTACGAATTGGCTCACTTCAATTAACAGGCAAGAAACGAATGAGTATCATCGACTTCCTGAATGGATACCATTTCGAAAAGAAAGTACGATTCAATTAAGATTACCATTTATAATTCAGCCCAAAGCTAAGGGTCTGATTCACCTGTAAATATTTGAATTTAGGATCTGCGGGAACTCCATCGTCAAACCTCATGTTCACATAAATACGCGTGGAGAAAGCATTGCTCAATGCCATATTCAGGCTATTCTCAAATTCCGATATAACTTTCTCGTAACTGGTAAAGTAGGTCAGACGCGAATCCCAGGAAATATACCTAGTGATGTCGTATTTCAATATTGATGTAAGGGTACTACCGATATCCAGTTGGGATTTCTTTCCTTCATCAATCCCGAACCGTTTCACATCCACATCATTGTTCAACACATAGGTGTAGTTGATGGAGATAGGGGCAAGCGCCAATTCCCATCTCACCCGGCGATGCCGTACTCTCTCGGATTTTTTGTCGATATTATACTTTAACCCGATCCCTGCATTGACATACAAAGGAGACATAAATGACGAAAGAAGATCGTTCGAGTTGACCGGATATGCTTTAAACATCTGGGATTTTGCCTCTAAGTTGGTAGAGTAAGACCATCCTTTACCAAAAGCATCTACCCCAAAGTCGCCATAATAACGAATAAGGTCATTACCGATACGGTGCTTGCGTAACGAATCGTCAGGAGCATTAAAGACAGATAAACGCCACTCCAGTGTGTTATTAAATTTCACCTTATCTTTATGGTAATTAGCCCTCAATATATGCAGGCTATTAAAATTCAGATTATTAACCCCTCCTTTGTGCCAGTTATCCGAGAAATAGTTCTGGGCAAACTGGAAAGAGTGTTCTCCGGAACGCACCCAGTATTTTCTACCAATTGTAACACCTTCAATACCGGGAGCATCTAATGAATAAGCTGTTTCAACCTTTATCAACTCACGGAAAGGATTAAATGTCTCCCTCACTACCCGGTCATCTGATTCCAAACTGGGTATTGAATCAAAACTAGCCACGGAATATCTGATCCTGTCGGGATATTTTACATAATAATCGCGTCTCACCTTTTGAACAAAGTCCACATGATCCAGCCGGGGAGCAAAGGTCTTTTCCCGGGGAATGAGGGCTCCCTTATCATGATCCTCTTCAACAGGGTATAAAGATAATTCCCGAGGAAGCATCTTCCCCGTAAATATCATAGGCAGGAAAAGTGGATTATAAAAGAGTGTGTCACGGAACGAGAGTCCATTCATTGATCCAACATTATTATAGTTCACAGGAAGTTGCAGCGTCCCATTTTCCCTCCTGAAATAAATGGAATCCAACGGGTTACGGAATAGAGGGATTGAATCTTTAACTATTATCGAGACTGTTCCCCTCGCTACCGGGTTTGAAACCGGAGGTATGATGATAGTATCGGGAGGTGTGATAATGGGGTTGGGAGGTGTATCAGCCCCTTGTTGCGGAGATATAACCTCACTATCAATTCTCTCCTTGGCTTGCATTGTACGACGTTCAATCTGCCTGCTGATATCGGTGATATCCCTGAACAGATCAAGACTATCTATCATTGTTATAGAGTCCGGCCTCTCGACAACTTTATTTTCAATCCCGGAAGCTATCACTCCGAACGAACATATTGTTATTATCAAAAAGGGGATAATAATTCGTCTCATACGATTATTTTATTTTTTACGTCAATTCACCTATACATTCTTCCAATGGGCAAAGATATAAAAAAAGTTTTATTTATTCTTTGTTTTTCTTGCCTAGGACTTTAAAACTCACTATTTTTGAGGAGTAAAGAATTAAAACCGAAAAACAGACGTTTATATCTTAATTGATAATTACCGTTTTATAACCTCCATTATGATAAGAATCATCATTATTCTCCTGTTACTGCTGTCCGGCTTATTTGTTAATTGTCTTCATTCGCAAGAAGTATCCTCAAAAGGATTAGAACAAATTTCGGAACCTTTGGTGAAAGAGTTTATAGATATTCTGGCTTCAGACAAAATGCGTGGACGCTCGGCACCGAGTATAGAAGCAGATAGAGCCGCAAATTATATCGCCATGAAATTGAAAGAGTTCGGGATAAGATCTGTAAATGGATCTTATTTTCAACCAATTCCATTTTGTGCGGCCGACCTGAATATTGAAAACTGTAAATTTATTTTAACTAAGGGCAGTATAAATCACGCATATGACTTAAAGGAAAATTTCACTCCTCTGTTCAATACAGGAAGTAACCAGGTACAAGGTGAACTGGTTTTTGCGGGATATGGTATCACAGCTCCCCAATATAATTATGATGATTATAAAGATATTGATGTAAAAGGCAAGATTGTGCTGGTGATGAAACAGGAACCTCGCAAAAACGACACTATCGCCACATTCTTTGAAGGAAAAAAAGAGACACTATATTCCGGCATACCCTACAAAATACGGAACGCGGCGGAACACGGAGCAGCAGGACTTTTACTGGTAACCGACCCGCTTCACAATGTAGCCATTACCGCACAGGGTTATTTGTGGAACAGCCTGTATATGAAAGGCAAGACAAATCCTACATATAATGTATGCGAAGAAAACGCAAATATTCCCGCAGTACAGGTGAATCGGGATGTGATTAATGAATTATTCGGTAGTGTGGATTCGCTGAGGACTCTACAGCGAAAAATCGATGAAAGCATGCATCCGGTAAGAATGGAAGAGAAAACCGGTATGGATATGAGTATCATAATATCCGGCCCACAATCCATGGCTATTCCCATGACACAGAACACAGAAACAAAAATTCAATTCTCAGAAGTGGAATAACGAATGCATTCAAAAGAAAAACTTTTCTCTCCGTTTATCTGTTATTTATATCTGTTAAGATCTCTTGAGGCAGACGGTAGCAACAAAAAATTGTTTTACTTTTGCCGGACGGGACAAGACAATGCGAATAATCCCGACAAGTAGTGCCAATGAGACTAATATACCAATGTACTAATAGGACTAATTTAAATTGGTAATTAGTAATTAATAATTTGGTAATTCATAACTCATAAATACAACCAAATGAGAAAAATTTCTTTCGTTTTACTGATCGTAGTAGGTGCAATGGGGCTCACCGGATGCCAGGGATACAACCGGATGGTAGAAAAACAAGAGGCCGTAACCTCACAATGGGGTAACGTACAGAATGCTTATCAGCGTCGTGCCGACCTCATTCCCAACTTAGTAAACACGGTAAAAGGATACGCCCAACATGAACAGGAGACTTTTACCCAAGTAACAGAAGCAAGAGCCAAGGCCACGCAAACAACTATCAATCCTGAAAATCTCACGGCAGAGAGCTTACAGGAATATCAGCAGGCACAAGACCAGTTGAGCCAGGCACTGGGTAGATTGTTACTGATACAGGAGAATTACCCTGAACTGAAAGCCAACCAGAATTTCCTCGCACTTCAGGATGAACTGGCAGGAACAGAAAACAGGATCTCGGTAGAGCGGAACCGTTTCAACCAGTTGGCGCAGGACTATAATGCCTATATCCGCAAATTTCCACAGGTGATCTATGCTAAATGGTTCAAATTTGAACCAAAAGCCTATTTCGAAGCGACTCCCGCAGCACAGACTGCTCCTGAGGTACAATTCTGAGAAGATATTTCCACACCATACAATTTAACTTAACGGGAAAATAAAAACCGGTTGAGATATGTTGAACAAAGAGGAACTACAGAGAATCACGGAATCGATCCAACTCGCAGAAAGCCATACTTCGGGAGAGATACGCGTATGCGTGGCCCGGCAATGCAAAGGCGATCCGCTGGAAGCCGCATTCAAAAAGTTCAATCAACTGAAGATGGATACGACCCGGCTCCGTAATGGTGTGCTCATCTACGTATCTCCATCCGACCATAAAACAGCTATTATCGGGGATCAGGGCATCCATGACGCTGTGAATGGTGGATTCTGGAATGAAGCCCTGGAAAAGATGCTCTCCTATTTCAAAAAAGGAGAAATTTCGGAAGGGATCTGCAAAGGTGTAGAAAAAGTGGGAGAATTGATCAAGTCCCGTTATCCTGTATCGGAAAATGATATAAATGAATTAGGCGATGAAGTTATTATGGAAGAGTAAATATCTTCTTATACTTATATTCTTTTCTTCTTTAGGGTTATCGGCGCAGGATATCCCCGAACCGATGGTGCCCTACCGTTTGGTAAACGACTTTGCAGATATTTTCTCTCCGGCTGAAGAACAGGCTCTGGAGCAAAAACTACGTGCCTACAATGACTCCACATCCACACAAATATATGTAGTCTCAGTAACCGATCTGGGCGGTTATCCCGCCTCCGATTATGCTTTCAGGCTTGGTGAGAAATGGGAGATTGGACAGAAGAGTAAAGACAACGGTGCCGTCATCCTTATCAAACCGAAAATAGGGAATAGCCGCGGACAGGCATTTATCGCCACCGGTTACGGTCTGGAAGCACGGATCAATGATGCCTATGCCGGTCGTATTGTACGCAACGAGATGATCCCCTACTTTATTGACGAGGATTATTTTGGTGGAGTGAATGCCGCTATTGACGTAATGATAGCACGCCTCTCCGGTGAATTTGTTGCCGATGCCGAAGAAGAGGAAGGAATCCCCTTTTTCGTGATCATTATTATTCTGGTCGGCATCATCCTGTTGCTCTCTTTCCTTTCTAAGGGAGGAGACCAGCATATCGGCGGCGGTGGTCACCGGACAAGCCCCCCTATATTCTTCCCGCCAATGAGTGGTGGGCGTAGAAGCGGCGGCTTTGGCAGCGGAAGCGGCTGGAGCGGGGGGTTCGGTGGAGGTGGAGGCGGCTTCGGCGGCGGTGGCGGCGGCAGATTCGGTGGTGGAGGCGCCGGAGGAAGCTGGTAACATGGAAAAGAAAACTTTGATCACCGTTCTGGGCCCCACGGCGAGTGGAAAAACCGCATTTGCTGCACAATTAGCATACACGCTCGATGGCGAAATTGTGAGTGCCGACTCCCGTCAGATATACCGGCGGATGGATATAGGTACCGGCAAAGACCTTTCGGAATACACTGTAGAAGGATCTTCTATCCCCTATCATCTTATCGACATCCGCGAACCGGGAGAGAAATACACCCTCTTTGACTATCAACACGATTTTCATAAAATCTACTGCGACATCCTCAGCCGCAACAAGACTCCCATCCTGTGCGGCGGCACCGGACTTTATATCGAATCGGTGCTGAAAGGATACAATCTTCCTGATGTACCCGCCAATCCGAGACTGAGGTCAGCACTCGAACAAAAATCACTCGAGGAGCTGACCGACATCCTGCAAAGTTACCGTCCACTACATAACACAACCGACACTGACAGTAAAAAAAGGGCAATCCGGGCCATCGAAATAGAAGAATACAAATCGAAACAAGAGAGTTCTGCCACCACATTCCCTCCGGTAGAAAGTATTATCCTGGGCCTCGATATAGACAGGGAACTCCGGCGAAAAAAGATCACCGCACGCCTGCACGCACGTCTTCAGGAAGGGATGATCGAAGAGGTGCGGAGTATCCTTGATTCCGGAGTTTCACCCGAAGATCTGATTTATTACGGACTGGAATATAAATTCGTAACACTTCACGTGACCGGTAAGTTAAGTTACGGAGAGATGTTCCGGCAACTGGAGATTGCCATCCACCAATTTGCCAAACGGCAGATGACATGGTTCAGAGGTATGGAACGCCGGGGATTCGTTATTCACTGGATAGATGCATCCCTGACTTCCGAACAAAAACTGCAACTGGCAGGTAAATTGGCAGTGGACAATGGATAATGGACAGTGGATAATTTTCAGTTGTCAATTGTCAATTGTCAATTAAAGAAAAAAATCGTAATTTTGCCGTTCAGATAGTGATGCGCCTGAAAAAATAAGATACGCAAGGTGCTTTTAACAAACTCCATTTTTATAAATTAACACCAATGATCAAAGGAATATTTCCCGTTGAGAAGTTCAAACAACTCGACACCCCATTTTATTATTACGATATAGAGTTATTACGTGCCACACTCCAGGCTATAAAAAAAGAGACAGAGAATAAGCGTTTTCATGTGCATTATGCGGTAAAGGCGAATGCCAACCCGCGCATTCTGAAAGAGATTGCCGCTTTTGGCTTTGGTGCTGATTGTGTAAGTGGCAACGAGATACTGGCCGCCATGGAATCGGGATTTACCCCGGATAAAATAGTCTTTGCCGGTGTGGGGAAAAGCGACCGGGAGATAGAGATCGGACTTGATAATGACATTTTCTGTTTTAACGTGGAATCAATCCCTGAACTCGAGGTTCTCAACACATTGGCCTCTGCAAAAGGAAAAACGGCAAGGGTGGCATTCCGCATCAACCCCAATGTAGACGCACATACACATAAGTATATCACTACAGGACTAACTGAAAATAAATTTGGCATCAATGAACAGGATCTGCCCCGGATCCTGGAAGTGATGAAGGATTCATCCAACCTGCAACTGACAGGCATACATTTCCATATCGGTTCACAGATTACCGATCTCAAATCATTTGAAGACCTTTGTGTAAGAGTGAAGGAGTTACAGGAGTGGTTTAATACACAGGGGATTAAACTACCGGTCATCAATGTAGGAGGAGGACTTGGGATAAACTACCAGCATCCTAACCACATCCCAATGGCCGATTTCGAATCCTACTTCCGGCTCTTTGAAAAAAACCTGCAACTACAACCAAATCAGGAACTGCATTTCGAACTGGGACGGGCAGTAGTGGCACCCTGTGGCTCACTCATATCACGGGTACTTTTCGTAAAAGAGGGCATCCAAAAAAAATTCCTGATCGTGGATGCAGGGATGACCGACCTGATACGTCCCGCACTCTACCAGGCTTTCCACCATATAGAAAATATCTCCTCCGAAAAAGGACCGGCGCTATATGATGTGGTGGGGCCTATCTGTGAATCGAGTGATGTTTTTGCAGAACAGATCATGCTTGACGAAAGTGCCAGAGGAGACCTGATTGCCATCCGTTCCGCCGGCGCATACGGAGAAGTCATGGCATCCCGATATAACTGCCGCAACCTGCCCTTATCATACTTTTCCGACCAACTTTAAATGATATGCTTTCAGGAACACAAAAGATGGATCTTCTCAATTCATTATTCAACCAATTCACCCTGACGGAATGGATACTGGGAGGCATATTGCTGCTTTGCTTCCTGATACAACTCTTTTTTTGGCTTTTCATTTACAGGCGCCCTTACAGCTACCAGAAAAAAAAAGGTGAACTTTCCATTCCTGATGAAGCACTCCCTGCCATCTCGGTCATTGTCACCTCGAAGAACAACGCCGAAGAACTGGGACGAAACCTGCCGTCCATACTGGAACAGGACTATCCGAACTTTGAAGTGATTGTCGTAAACAGTGGATCGACAGATGACACCGACATGGTATTGAAAGCCGCTGAACTAAAATATCCCCATCTTTACCATACTTATGTGCCGGCAGAAGCCGACGGTGGCATCAATGAAAAGAAACTGGCACTCACACTGGGAATTAAAGCAGCAAAGTACGATTTCCTCCTATTCACCGAAGCCTATTGCAAACCATCTTCTAAACATTGGATCAGAGAATTCGGAAAAGAATTCACGCAGGGAAAAGAGGTGATCCTGGGTTTTAGCCGGCTGGAGATTCCCAAGAAGACAGGCCTACGGGGGTTTATGCTATATGATAATCTCATCCATCATTTGAAATTCCTATCAATGGCCATATTGAGAAAACCTTTTATGGGAATTGGGCGCAATCTGGCTTATAAAAAAGAACTTTTCTTCAAAAATAAGGGTTTCTCTCCGGTATTAAACCTGGAGGGAGGAGAAGACGACATATATATCAACAGGATCGCCCCGAAAAAAAAGACAGGCGTAGTACTTTCCCAACAGGGCCTGACTGAAACCGGCAGTGTGCATCATTTCTCGGAATGGCGTACTTTAAAGTCCCGGTATCTCTATTCGAAACAGTACTACAAAGGATTCTCGTTCCGTATATTTAGCCTGGAAACATTCTCCAAATATCTCTTCTATATCTCATTAATTGGCACTATTGCATTGGGGATAGTAGCCGGTAACCACATACTGACAGCTTCGGCCTTATTATTTTTTGTGATCAGATATGTGGTTCAATGGAGAGTAACCACCCTTAACAGCCGTCTCTTCAATGCAGGGAAATACCATCTCAATCTCTTCTTTTACGATATTTTTCAACCTCTTAATAACACCCGATTCAGGAGATATGCCATCAAGCGGAACAGGGCAAGAGGATAATGCAAGAGCAACTGACAGGAGTAACAGAAAGAGGGAAGGCAAATCAAAATAAACAGGTATCATATAAGGCAAAGAGAGGGAAACCCGTCAATCTGTCAGGCAAAAGCTGCTCTGAATGAAACCGATAGGGTTAAATCGGGTTAATCACTCTTTGTTTGCGTTAAAAGTGTTAAAAAGCCGGTCTGCAGCTAAAAATTCTGCATGTTATTTGTCATATATTTGCAGGATATAGGTGCGACCTCGGGTAAGCCCAAAACAAGTTTAGCTTGCCTCTCGACCTTCTCTATATTATTGTATTGGTATGAATAATAATAAACATCAACACACAAAGAATATGAACACAGGAAATAGTAAAAACGTATTCATTATCGTATTAGTGGCAATTTTAAGTTCAGTTGTCACTTTATTGGGTTACAATGTAATAAACAGAAACAACGGGAGCAGTTCATTCTCCGATTTACCAGGGAGCAGGATTTCCGAAGAAGTACGTGCTTATGCCGACTCTTTTGAACAAGACAAAAATGTAGTGCTCACCAATCTCACCACATCGGATGGATATCCCGATTTTACCGAAGCAGCTGCCAAGTCGGTCGATGGAGTAGTACACGTGAAAACAACAACAATTAGCCAGCAACAATACATCAATCCGTTTGATTTTTTCTTCGGGTTTGGCGACCGCATGCCTTCTCAACCACGTGAACAGGTAGGTTACGGTTCCGGAGTGATCATTTCCAAAGACGGATATATCATCACGAATAATCACGTAGTGGATAAAGCAAATGAGGTCTCCGTCACCCTGAATGACAACCGGGAATTCAAAGCTAAGGTAGTCGGTACTGACCGTATGAGTGATATCGCCTTACTGAAGATTGATGGGGATGATTTTCCTTATCTCACTTTCGGAAACTCTGACGCGTTAAAAGTAGGGGAATGGGTTTTGGCGGTAGGTAATCCGTTCAACCTCACCTCTACGGTCACCGCCGGGATTGTGAGCGCCAAGAACAGAGGTAATGTGATGGGAGGCGGATTAGGTATCCAATCCTTCATCCAAATAGATGCCGCGGTCAACCCCGGGAATAGTGGTGGTGCACTGGTCAATACACGCGGAGAGTTGGTAGGTATCAATACTGCCATTTATTCACAGACGGGCAATTTTGCAGGGTATGCTTTCGCCGTGCCTATTTCCATTGCCGGCAAAATAGCTGCAGACCTGAAGGAATACGGCACCGTACAGCGCGCACTGCTGGGAATCCAGGCACCCAATATAGAGATCATCGGGCGTCAGGATCCCCAAAAAGCACGGGAACTGTCACAAATCAAAGGCGTACTGGTAGAAGATTTCAGCGACCGAAGCGCGGCCAAAGCAGCAGGTATCCAAAAGGGAGATGTGATCAACGCCATCAACAATGTACCTATCCGCAATTTCGCCGAACTACAAAGCCAGTTGAACAGATACCGTCCGGGGGACAAGATCAGCGTTACGGTCGACCGCAACGGCAACAGCCACTCATTCAATGTTGAACTGACGAACAACGAAGGCAGCACCGAAATAACACGCGGTACAAACGCCTTGAACACTTTAGGTGCCACATTCAAACAAATACCGGATGAAAGGAAAAGGGCTTTAGGCATTTCAAGCGGTATCGAAGTAGAAAGTGTAAAAAGTAACGGACTTTTCAGAAAAGAAGGAATTAACAAAGGCTTCATCATTATGAGGATAAATAATACTCCGGTCAATAGCGAAAGTGACGTGGCTAATATTGTATCGGCTGCTAACAACAGTCAGGATAAAGTGCTGTTGATTGCAGGTTTTTATCCAAACGGAAGAACGCAATATATTGCCATCGATTTGACAAGCAGTCGATGATATCCGGTTAATAAAGGTTAATCTCAACTTTTTAAGTAACAAAAAAGTAGTGATTCGTGTTTTATAGCAAAGGAATTGGGTTTCATCCCAAATTCCTTTGTTATGGTTTATTGACAGGGCTTTTATTTCACTATCAGAAATATTTTGTACTTTTGCACCCCCAAATGATGAATCATAAGATAACTTAGAAGGATTAAGCATAAATGAGACAATTAAAGATTACAAAATCAATCACAAACCGGGAAAGTGCTTCTTTGGACAAATACCTCCAGGAAATCGGTCGTGAAGATCTGATCACTGTGGAGGAGGAGGTCGAGTTGGCACAAGCCATCAAAAGGGGTGATCGTCAGGCACTGGAAAAACTCACCAGGGCCAATCTCCGTTTTGTGGTATCGGTAGCGAAGCAATACCAGAACCAGGGATTGAGCTTACCTGACCTGATCAATGAGGGGAACCTGGGTCTGATAAAAGCTGCCGAGAAATTCGATGAAACCAGGGGGTTTAAATTTATCAGTTATGCCGTTTGGTGGATTCGTCAATCGATTCTGCAAGCTTTAGCCGAGCAGTCCAGAATTGTCAGATTACCGTTGAACCAGGTGGGATCACTCAATAAAATCAGCAAGGCTTTCCAGAAGTTTGAACAGGAGAATGAACGGAGGCCTTCTGCAGAAGAATTGGCTCACGAACTGGATCTGTCTGTGGAAAAAGTGACGGATTCACTAAAAGTGTCAGGCCGCCATATTTCTATGGACGCTCCTTTTGTGGAAGGAGAAGACAATAGCTTGTTGGATGTCCTGGTGAACGATGACGCTCCTGTTGCTGACCGTACACTAATTAATGAATCTCTCCAGAAGGAGATCGACAGGGCACTCTCCACACTAACCGAAAGAGAAAGCGATATAATTAAAATGTTTTTCGGTATAGGATGCCAGGAAATGACTCTTGAAGAGATCGGTGATAAATTCCAGTTGACGCGTGAACGTGTCCGCCAGATCAAAGAGAAAGCCATACGCAGACTCAGACAAGACTCCAGGAGCAAGTTATTAAAAACTTACCTTGGCTAATTTAGGCCTTTTTATCAGCGGAAAAAGTAAAAAAATGGCTTAAAATGCCCTCATCATCATGTTTTTTGGTGATTTTTTACACAAAATTGGACATATGTAAAAATTAAGTTTTATATTTGTGATCCGAAGTAAGAATGAATATACTTCGATGAACATTATTTCAATGGAGATGTTATACATGAAAGCAATGAAAATTGCGCTGAGTGTATAATACACATGTTGATGGACGACGGAAATAATATCGAGTTATTGTAATAAAATGTTTAATTAGAATTTAAATTTATGAAAAAGTTTGGTTTACTTTTATTTTCTGCTCTTGTTGCTTTCAGCATAAGTGCACAAGAAGTACAAAACGTTTCTCACGGTACAGTGTATCTGAAAAACAAAGCAAGTGATAATTGGTATATTGGTCTTGGCGGTGGAACCAACCTCTACATGACTAAAGGCGAAAATGATGCCGATGCGAACTTCGGTGATCGTCTGGGATGGATGGGACAACTTGAAATCGGACGCTGGAACTCTCCTAACTGGGGTGCTCGTGTGGTAATTGACGGTGGCCTTATCAAGCACGTAGCAGGTGCTCCTGTTCCTGATGAACAAAACTGGCTAGGCGGTCATTTAGACCTGATGTACAACGTTACCAATGCATGGGGCAGCTACAATCCTGACAGGGTTTACAGCCTGGTTCCTTATCTTGGTATCGGTTACATGTACGGACTGGACGACTGGAAAAAACCCAATCCTGACGGCGATCTGTTCAAACACCAGAATCAGACATTGACCTACAATGTGGGTTTGATCAACAATTTCCAACTTTCCAAGAGCGTAGCCCTCTTCCTCGAACTGGGATGGAGAGTAATGCAGGAATCCTTTGATAAGAGCGGAGCAGCCGGAGATTATGAATATGACAGCATGTTCACCGGTACTGCAGGTATCAAATTCGGTCTTGGAGGAAAACAGGATTTCACTCCTGCCGAACTGATGGATTACAACCTGATCAACGACTTGAACAGCCAGATCAACAGACTGCGTGCTGAAAACGAAGAACTGAGACTGAGACCGGAATCTTGCCCGGAATGTCCTGAAGTTCAACCGACTGTTGTTGAAGAAGCTGTATACGTTCCTAACGTAGTATTCTTCCGCATCAATTCCGCGAAGATCGACAGAGGTCAGCAAATCAGTGTTCACAATACTGCTGAATACATGAAAGCTAACCCGAATGCGAAAGTTAACATCGTAGCTTATGCCGACAGACAAACAGGTACTCCTGAATACAACTTTGCACTTTCTGAAAAACGTGCAAGAGCGGTTGCCGATGCTTTGACTAACGACCACGGAATCAGCAGCGATCGTATCTCTATTGACTGGAAGGGTGATACCGAACAGCCGTATGCAGAAAACGACTGGAACCGTGTTGCTATCTTCTTCGTTGAGTAAGATTAAGGCACAACAAATAGTATAAAAAAATCCCGGCCAATTGGCCGGGATTTTTTTATATGCCCAGTAAAAATGCACGAAGATTAAAAGCTATTATCTTATCTATTCTTTTATGTAAATACGTTTAACACGAGGAGACACAGAGGTAAGTATTTCATAGGGGATAGTACCGATACTCTCAGCCAACTCGATCACCGATAGATTTTCACCAAACAGGATAACCGTGTCACCTTCCTCTGCTTTAATGCCGGTCACATCCACCATGCAGAGATCCATGCAGACATTCCCTACAATAGGTGCATATTGCCCGTTAATCAGAACCTTTCCTTTACGGTTGCCGAATTGCCGATCCAATCCATCTGCATAACCAAAACGTATTGTGGCGATGCGTGCATCCCGTTCCAGTTTTTCTTTTCTTCCGTAACCTATAGTCTCGTTAGAGGAGATATGTTTGATCTGTAGAATAGTCGTCTTCAGGGTACAGACATTTTTAAGACCCGGCAAACCGCTAGCACTGATACCATATAGTCCGATTCCAAGACGGGTCATATCCCATTTGGTATCAGAGAAACGTTCCATACCAGCCGAGTTGAGTATATGCTTATAGACGGGATAATTGAATGCTTGCTCTATTTCCTCTGCTGCCTTCCTGAATATCTCCATTTGCCGGTGAGTAAAATCATCAAAATGCCAGCTTTCGCTTGCAGATAAGTGTGAGAATACAGATATCACTTTCAATCCTTTTTGTTTTTTGAGCACGGATAACATATCAGGTATCTGTTCCGGAAGAAAACCCAACCGATGCATTCCGGTATCGATCTTCAAATGGATCGGATAATCTGTGATGCCTCTTCGTTCCGACTCCTTAATGAACGCCTCCAGAATACGGAAATTGTATACTTCTGGTTCCAAATCTGCGTTAAAGAGCTCTTCGAAACCGTTCACTTCAGGATTCAATACTATCAATGGCAATGAAATCCCTTCCTTCCTGAGTTGTATTCCTTCTTCGGCTACAGCCACTGCCAGGTAATCACAACGATGGTATTGAAGTGTTTTGGCAATCTCCACAGCACCCGCACCATATCCGTTCGCTTTTACCATGCAGACCAGTTTTATATCTGATAACAAGCGGGATTTATAAAAATTGAAATTATGTACTACGGCATCCAGATCGACCTCCAGCAGAGTTTCGTGTATACGTTCCTCAATAAGAGCTCCAATCTGTTCAAAATGGTACCTACGTGCACCTTTCAGCAAAATCAACTCATGATCGAAATTTTTCCACTCTCCGGAAGAGATAAACTGATCTGTTGTCAAATAAAAAGATTTCTCCGGCGTTGAAAACAGATCCTGGTGAGTTGTGATATCCCGGCCTATGCCTATCACTCTTTCTACACCACTCTGTTCTATCATTCCTGCCACTTTTTTATAAAGGGATCCCGGAGGAATTCCCGCCTGAAGTATATCGGAAAGGATCAATGTTTTCTTTAAATGCCGGTCAACCTTACGCTGTTGTTGGAAATCAAGTGCAATTTTAATGGAATTGATATCAGAGTTATAGGTGTCATTTATAATAATGCAGTTTTCTTTTCCTTTCCGGACATCTAATCGCATAGCTACAGGTTCAAGAATAGCCATCCTGGAGGAGATACCTGTAGGTGAAATATGCAGGTAAAGTGCAACGGCAAGACAACTGATGGCATTCTCAATTGAAGCCTCATCGGTAAAAGGGATTGTGAAGGAGTCATCAAAATCCAGGAATGAATAGTTGATTACCGTCTTCTCCCCTTTCTTTTTCACCGCAGATATATACAAATGCGCATCCCTGCTTTTTCTGGACCAGGTAAAGGTTTTCTGGGAAAGCACCATCTGATCGACACACTCGGCAACCAGGTGGTTGTCCTCATCAAAAATAAACACATCGCAGTTGACAAAAAGTTCCAGTTTCTCCATGATCTTCTGCTGCAAGGAGACAAAATTTTCCTGATGCGCCTCCCCTATTTTTGTCAATACTCCAATAGTAGGCCGGATAACAGGCTCCAGTTTGCCCATCTCTTCCGGCTGCGATATACCCGCTTCAAAAATACCCAACTGCGAATCATCATCCAATTGCCAGACCGAGAGAGGCACACCAATCTGGGAATTATAACTCCTGGGTGAACGGACAATATTGTAATCTTTCTCCAGTATCTGGTAAAGCCATTCTTTTACAATAGTTTTCCCATTGCTACCGGTAATTCCAATGACAGGTATATTGAATCTCTTTCTGTGATAAGCTGCGATCTTCTGCAGTGCCGACAAACTGTTTTTCACTTTCAGGAAATTGGCATCTCCAAAATCCGCCCATTCCGGGAAAGTCTTAGATACTACAAAATTACGTACACCCTTTTCATACAGTTCACCTATAAAAATATGTGCATCATTATTTTTTGTTTCCAACGCAAAAAAAAGGGTCTCAGCCGGCAATGCCAATTTACGGCTGTCGGTAAGCAAAATCGATATTTTATCCGATCCCTCCTTATTGACCGGTACACCTAATATAGTCCCTATCTCTTGAATACTGTACTGCATAATTAATTATCAATTACCAATTACCAATTATGAATTATGAATTTGTCCATTTTCAATTTTCAATTTTCAATTATCAATTATCACCTTCCCACCTTCTTCACTTGGGCAGATCAATATCATCGCACGAAATCTCAGGATATCTCCGGCTAAAAGTCTCCAATTTCCTCAACGTATCCTTCACAAATGCCTCATGCTCTTTCGTTCCCGGATAAAGCGGTCGATGCTCCATTGCCCTCCTGATCTGCTCCCATTCTTTATTTATCCCGATTGTCTCACTCGAAAAGAATGTATTGCTGAAAAGCTGCCAGATATAATCAATGGCAAAGGACGAAGGATGTATCATATCTTCATCATAAAACCTGTAATCACGTAACTCATCTATCATTACTTCATAAGCAGGAAAATAACGCACGTTCTCCGGAAAAAGTTGTACTAAATTATCTATCGCCAGATGAAGTATCGATTTGCTAATCTGATTTTCATGCGCACCCTCTTTCCAGTGACGGACAGGACTCACAGTAAATAATAGTTTGATGTCCGGATGCATGGCTGTAAGCATTGAAATCAGCTTTTCCCACTCCTCCGTAATTTCTTCTACCGATAAACGGAACCTGTGGAACAGGCGGGCGGGTAATTTATGGCAGTTACCTGCAATTTCCCCGCTTTCCTTCCACTGATACACATAGGCCGAGCCAAAAGTAATCAGGAAAAGATTGGCCCGTTTGATCTGCAAAACAGCACTTTCAAACCGTTCCGAAATATTCCGCAGACAGACCTCTTTGTCGGGAGCCGAAAATTGTCCATGATGCATCAAACTATGATATAGCCCATTGTTGAATATAAGGTCAGCTTCCAAAAAAGGTTTTGTAGACAGTAACCTTTGCATGGCTGTAGAAATGGAAAAAGGATTGTATAAAATACCAAAAGGATTTACATCCACCCGAAATTTAGATTGCTGAAGCTTCCTGCCTATATTTTCAGAAAAGCAGGAACCGAAAAGCATCATCCGGGAAGAGTGATTAATCTGTATATCCGAGACGGGAATATTTATGATTGTCCTAAAATCCATATATAAATCATTTTCATTACAAAAATAACAATAATGGAGCCATTTTACCCATTCAACAAGTGTATATTTTGTGAAACCGCACTATGATGATGTGATTATAGGAAGTTTGGAATTTTAAATCTGGGATCTATATAAAAAAGGAAAGGTTGTCTCACGACAACCAATCTTCATTGTTAACCTTAAATCTAATACCATGAAAAACACGTTGCAAATATAAGCGTTTTTGTGTTATAAAACATACTTTCCGAGCATAAAAATCAAACATTTCATATAATTTAACTAAGAAAGGATTGAACAGCGAAGTTTTAAACAGATTTAAATGGAATATCTATCTATTTTTTTATCTTCATCCCTCCTGTTCTTTATCCTTTATTTCACTTTTAATTTTTCATTCTTCGTTTAGTTTTTCATTCCACCTGGAGCACCAACCCCTTCAGATACTCTCCTTCCGGATGATAAATATTGATAGGATGATCGGCAGGCTGTGTAAGTTGATGCAAAATACGCACTTTCCTGCCCGATATGGCTGCAGCACTGAAAACCGCCAACCTGAACTGTTCGGCGGAGATTACCTGTGAACAAGAAAAAGTGAAAAGGAAACCACCTGGTGCAATTTTCTGCAATGCTTGCAGGTTCAACTTCTTATAACCCTGCAATGCGTTATTAATAGCCCCACGATGTTTCGCAAAGGCCGGAGGATCTAAAATAATAAGATCCTTTTCTCCACCGGAGAGTTGTCTCAGAAACTTAAATGCATCTTCAGGAAAGGAACTGTGCCGCGGATCTTCCCCAAAATTGAGGGCTACATTCTGGTCTGTGATCGAAACCGCTTTCGCGGAACTGTCGACCGACATCACCGAAGCAGCACCTCCCCGCAGGGCATATACTGAAAAACCTCCCGTATAACAGAACATATTCAGCACATGGCGGCCTTTCGCATAATATTCCAATAGTGCGCGGTTTTCCCGTTGATCGACGAAAAAACCGGTCTTTTGCCCTTTCAGCCAATCGATACGGAAACGCAAACCGTTCTCCATGGCAATCTCATCGACATCCTCACCTCCCGACAGATAACTGTTTTCAGGAAAAATACCGGCTTTATAGGGAAGCGTTCCCTCCGATTTATAAAAGATATGTTTCACCATATCGGTGGGGAGTATCTGCTTTAATGCATTCGTCACAAGTTCCAGATCTCTGTGAATTCCCACCGAGTGTGCCTGTATCACCGCAGTATCTCCGTATATATCGACTATTAGACCCGGGAGACAATCACCCTCTCCATGTACCAATCTGAAGATCGTATTATCAGGCCTGACAAGATTCAATGATGAGCGCATCCTATAGGCATTGGAAAGACTTTTTTTATAGAATGCTGCATCTATGGGCTCATCCACGAAAGACATAATGCGTACCGCAATACTGCCGATCTGGAAATGTCCCACTCCCAAAAAAGTACCATCGGCAGCCAACACCCGTACCGTCTCTCCTTCAACCAGGTCTTCAGGCTTTCGGGCGATGGCACCTGAAAAAACCCACGGGTGAAATCGCTGCAGCGACGCCTCCTTTCCGGAACGTAATACAATCTCTTTGTAAGAACTCATACTATTATTTTACTTTTTTGTTTCGGTGTATGAAACGTTTTAGACTAATAGTCGTTTCATTTCCCTGTTCGGGTTAAATGGTTATAAATGCGAAGGCAAGCCCAGGCATCGATCGCAGCATAGGATTGCTGGGCAGGGGTTAACGTTTCTGCTTCCCAGTTCGAAACACGTTGATTTTTGGATATTTTTTTACCGAAGAGGATAGCATAGATCTTTTGCAGGCTATTGTCCTCTATCCCGTATTGATCCACGAAACCTTGTAAGTCGATAAAATTCTCCGGCTTTCGTACGGAACGTTTCCTGATTGCAGCAAAATCGTCACGTAACGAAAGACCTATCTTTTTGATTCCCGGATCACTCATGATCGCCTCCAGTTCGTCGGGATAACCGATCTTATTCAAACGGAACAGGAAACACACCTCTTCCGTGGAGAGTTGCATTAGCGCTACTTTATTCACTTGTCCCCGTTTGAATGCAGGTTTGGTCTCCGTATCGAAACCGAGCGCACTCTGTGAAGAAAGAAAATTACATGCGTCCTGTACTTCCTCAACATGGTCAACAACCACTACATCTCCCCTAAAGGTCTCTAAAGGCAACTCCGCCACCTGCTCTTTTGAAATCGTCAACCCCACAATTCGTCCTCCGATAAATCCGCCTCATCATTCTCATTTTCCAGAGACAGACATTTCAACGTGTGCAGCGGACGCAGCACGTTCACCAATTTTTGCCCCCAATAGAGACGGAAATTCTCACTACATTGATATAGCGCATCATTCATCTGTCCAGTCAGACCAAACTGGTACACAGACACAAAATTCCTGATATCCTGATAAATATCTGCAATATTTTCCGAAATGAATGTAGATACGGGCGTATCACTATACTTCATATCCTCTACAAACACATCGAGATAAACATCTTCCTCCCCCATCACTTCCGACACCATGTTCGCTACGCGGGAATAATCTTCTTCACGTACAAAAGTGGCAGGAACTTCTTCCTCCGTAGATACTGTCCCGGGTAACAAAAGTGCTTTCACATACAAAAGGGGAAGCATTTTCAATAGCCTGTCCACCCACTCTTCGCGCGGGAGAGGCTCATTCTTTTCTAAAAAGACACATACCTCTACAGCAATCGTGACAAAATCGATCACACTTTTGTCGTATACGATCTTATCAATATCTGCTCTCTCCATACTTTCAATCCGTTTAGCAGCATACATCTTCTAATTCGTTCAGGATGTACACTTTTTTTTCAGGAGACAAAATTACACATTATTTTTGTAGAATATAGGATGCGGTTCGGCAATCTTCGTATGCAAGCATCCAAGATTGCCCTCACCTTTCACTATATTTCGATAATATTACACACGGTGATATCAAACAGAAGCCGGAATAACACAAAAAAAGTGGCAAAGATTTTGTGAATCCGTTTGAAAATAATATCTTTGCACTCGTAAAGGAGGAGGGAAGCAGGACACACCGCTTCCTTTTTTGTTCATAAAAATTAGAGTCAAGAGCCAAAAATCAAGATGTAAGATATATTAATCACATTCTTGTCTGTAAACTCGTGCTCATCGTACTCCCTTGCGGATAAATAATATGATCGAAAAGAAACTGATTGTCGATTTCACGGAACAATATCTGGACGGTTCGCCAAACTACTTGACGGATGTTTCGGTTAGTGCTGATAATACGATTACCGTGGAAATAGATAACGATCATGGGGTGGATATTGACGATTGTGTAACACTGAGCCGTTATCTGGAGTCGAAACTCGACCGTGACACGGAAGATTTCGAGTTGACAGTTACATCTGCCGGGCTCTCTTCTCCCTTTAAAATATTGCGCCAATACAAAAAATATGAAGGCAAGGAAGTAGAAGTACTCTGCAGGAACGGCCAGAAAATTACAGGAACGTTGAAATCGTCTGATGATAACGGTTTTACCGTCTCTATTACAAAGAAAGTAAAGCCCGAAGGTGCCAAACGTAAAATTGAAGTGGAAGAAGATATCCGCTTTGCGTTTGATGAAGTAAAACATACAAAATATCTTATACGATTTAAATAATATATGGGTAAGAAGAAAGAAACCATCAGTCTCATCGATACATTTTCCGAATTCAACGAGCTGAAGAATATCGATAAAGCCACACTCATCAGCGTGCTTGAAGAATCGTTCCGCAATGTTATTTCCAAAAACAACGGTACGGATGAAAACTATGATATCATCATTAACCCCGACAAAGGCGACTTGGAAATATGGCGTAACAGGGTGGTTGTGGAAGACGATGAACTGGAGGATCCCAATTTAGAAATTAGCCTGTCGGAAGCCCGGAAGATCGACGAGGATTTTGAGGTGGGAGAAGAGGTTACTGACGAGGTATCACTCGATCATTTTGGCCGCCGCACCATCCTGAATCTCAGGCAGACGCTGGCATCCAAGATATTGGAACTGGAAAAGGACAACCTCTACAATAAGTATAAGGAAAAAGTAGGAGAAATTGTCTCGGGAGAGGTCTATCAGGTATGGAAAAAGGAATTGTTATTGCTCGACGATGAGCATAATGAATTAATCCTACCCAAGACGGAACAGATACCCAGCGATTTTTTCCGTAAAGGAGAACACGCCCGCGCCGTAGTAGCAAGGGTTGAGAACAAGAATAACAATCCCAGGATCATCCTTTCACGCACATCCCCCGTATTCCTTGAAAGATTGTTTGAACAGGAGATTCCAGAGATTGCGGACGGACTGATCACTATCAAAGGGATTGCCCGTATCCCGGGTGAACGTGCCAAAGTAGCTGTAGAGGCTTATGATGACCGCATCGACCCGGTAGGAGCCTGTGTGGGAATGAAAGGATTCCGCATTCACGGCATAGTGCGTGAATTACGAAATGAAAATATCGACGTCATCAATTATACCAACAACACCACCCTCTACATTCAACGGGCGTTGAGTCCCGCAAGGATCAACTCCATCACTGTAAGGGAGGAGGAGCGTCGTGCAGAAGTATTTCTCAATCCCGAGGAAGTTTCCCTCGCCATTGGGAAGGGAGGAGCCAATATCAAACTGGCCTCCATGCTCACCGGTTACAACATAGAGGTGTTCCGCGACATAGATGAGGTAGACGAGGAAGATATCTATCTTGATGAATTCCGTGACGAAATCGATGGTTGGGTCATTGACCAATTGAAAAAAATCGGCTGTTCTACGGCCAAGAACGTACTTGCGATGGGACGTGAAAGGCTAATCAGGGAGGCAGACCTGGAGGATAGTACAGTAGATGAGGTATTGGCCATCTTACGTTACGAATTTGAGGAAGAAGATGACGATACAGAAATAGATACAGACATGGATGTAGACATGGGGATAAATGCAGATGTAGATGTAGACGTAGACGTAGATACAGACGCAGATGTAGATGTAGAGATGGGTACTGACGAGGAAAACAACCACTGATCTCAAATCCGGTCCCGGTCAAATAGTACAACATACTGTTCACAACATTAAAAGAGAGTAAAGGTAGGAGAGATATATGCCTGTAAGACTAATAAAAGTATCAAAAAATTTAAATGTAGGAATCAACACCCTTGTTGAATTTCTGCACAAGAAAGGTATTGAAATAGAAGCAAATCCCAACGCAAAAATTGAGGATGAACAGTATGATATACTGATTGCCGAATTCGGGAAAGACAAAAATATACGGAAAGAAGCGACTATCACCCGCGAAAAATTGCATCGTCGTGACGAAAAGCGGGAGACTGTCGCCATAGAAGGATATGAACTTCCGGAACAGCAAATTCCCAGGAAAAAAGTGGAAAAAGAAGCTATCGAGACAGAGATCCCGGACGAATTGAAACCTCATTTCAATGTCGTAGGCAGTATTGATCTGGACAACCTTCATAAAAGGAAAAGCGAACCGAAGAACGAAGAGCCGGCAAAAGAAGATAAGGAAGAGATTGTTGCTCCCGATACTCCGGAAGTAGAAGCACAGCCCGAACCGGAACTAGAAAAACCGGATTCCGTAAAAGAGGTGGCTGCAGAGGAGACTCCTATTGAACAAGTCCCCTATGAAGAGGTAACTTCGCCTCAGGTTGAAGAAAAACCCGAAGAGGAAACGAAGAAGAGTCCAAAAGAGAAAACAGAGGAACAGGTCGAAGAGAAAAAGGAAGAGATAGTACATCAGGTTGAGGCGGAAAAAACTAAACCGGAAGAAATAAAAAGGGAGGAACCGAAGGAGGAAGCGGTAACAGCACCGGAACCAGTATCTGTACCTGAAGCGGCGGATGCAGAACCATACAGGAATGAATCTGAAGCGGAAACGGAAGAAAAAACCGATGAAGCTAAGTCCGACTCAGTATTCCGGTTACACAACAACAAGCTGGAATCCAATATTGTGGTAAAAGGGTCTATAGATCTGGATTCTATCAATGATCGTACCCGCCCCCCCAGAAAGTCGAGGGCACAGCGCAAGAAAGAACGCCTTGAACGTGAACAGAAAGCGCTTGACAACAAAAAGCTGAAAGAAGAAAAAGTAAAACAACTGAAGAAAGAGGCTATTGATGAAAAGAAAAAACAGCCTGACACTTCAGAGGGAGATACCGACAGCGGGAAAAAGAAAAGAAAACGGATACGTTCCGGACAGGTGAATATTGATAAACCGGTTACCTACAATCAGGGGTCCAAGAGCAATAACAAAAAATTGTCGCTCAGAAAACCACTTAAGGCTGAAGTCAGTGAAGAAGATGTACAAAAACAGATAAAAGAGACACTTGCGCGCCTCACAGAAAAGAGAGGTAAAAAAGCCGGAGCGAAGTATCGTCGTGAAAAGCGTGAAGCCAGCGCCCAAAAGCAGCAAGAGGAACTCAAACAGCAGGAAAAGGCAAGCCGCATATTGCAGTTGACCGAGTTTGTTACGGCAAACGACCTGGCCAATATGATGAACGTTCCTGTAACCAATGTTATTTCCACTTGTATGAGTCTGGGTGTAATGGTGGCGATCAATCAGCGCCTCGATGCCGAGACCATCAATATTGTGGCGGAAGAATACGGTTTCAAGACCCAGTATGTGAGTGCCGACGTAATTGAAGCAATTGCTGATCAGGAAGATGCACCCGAAGACCTGATTCCGCGCCCACCTATTGTCACGGTGATGGGGCACGTAGACCACGGGAAAACTTCACTGCTCGACAGGATCCGCAGCACCAATGTGATTGCGGGTGAAGCCGGCGGTATCACGCAACATATCGGAGCATATAACGTACAGTTGTCCGACGGACGCAAGATCACCTTCCTCGATACACCGGGGCACGAAGCCTTTACCGCCATGCGTGCACGTGGTGCTAAGGTGACTGACGTGGCAATTATCATCGTAGCGGCCGACGACAATGTGATGCCGCAGACAGTAGAAGCGATCAACCATGCAGGCGCAGCCGGCGTACCGATTGTATTCGCCATTAACAAGATCGATAAACCGGGGGCAAATCCTGAAAAGATAAAAGAGAAACTGGCCGAAATGAACTATCTTGTGGAAGATTGGGGAGGAAAATACCAATCGCAGGATATATCGGCAAAAAGCGGTATTGGTATCCATGAACTACTGGAAAAAGTATTGCTTGAGGCAGACCTGTTGGAGCTGAAAGCCAACCCGGATCGGAGAGCTACCGGATCCATCATTGAATCGTCACTCGATAAGGGAAGAGGTTATATGGCCACCGTATTGGTAGAAAACGGGACGCTCAGACAGGGTGATATCGTATTGGCAGGTTCTTATTTCGGCCGTGTGAAAGCTATGTTCAACGAGCGTAATCAACGTATTGAAGAGGCTGGCCCATCAGAACCGGCATTGATACTCGGTTTGAATGGAGCGCCTCAAGCCGGTGACACATTCAATGTAATGGAGACCGAACAGGAGGCACGCTCAATTGCCAACCGCCGTGAACAGTTGCAGCGTGAACAGTCATTGCGTACGCAGAAAATGCTTACTCTCGACGATATCGGGCGCCGCATCGCTATCGGCAGCTTCCAACAATTGAACATCATCGTGAAGGGGGACGTGGACGGATCAGTAGAAGCACTCTCCGACTCATTGATACGTCTCTCCACAGAAGAGATCCAAGTGAATGTGATCCACAAGGCAGCAGGGCAAATTTCAGAATCGGATGTGAGCCTGGCTGCGGTCTCCGATGCCATTATTATCGGCTTCCAGGTACGTCCCTCACTCGGAGCACGTAAAGAGGCAGAGAAAGAAGGTGTGGATATCCGCCTCTACTCTATCATCTACGATGCCATAGAAGAGGTCAAAGCGGCTATGGAAGGCATGCTTTCTCCCGACATCAAGGAGGAGATTACCGGTAACGTTGAAGTACTGGAGGTATTCAAAATATCAAAAGTAGGTACTGTAGCCGGATGTATGGTACGTGACGGAAAAATAAAACGTTCAAGCCGTATCCGTCTTATCCGCGATGGTATTGTGATCTTCACAGGAGAACTGGAATCGTTGAAACGATTCAAAGAGGATGTAAAAGAAGTTACTTCAGGCTATGAGTGTGGAGTCACCATACGCAATTTCAATGATATCAAAGTGGGTGATGTCGTTGAAGCATATGAAGAGACTGAAGTAAAAAAGAGATTATAAAAAATCCCCAATCATGAATTACCTGTCAAACACGAAGGGAATTCAGGGGCTTTATTTATGGTAACCAGTTGACATTGTAATTTTAATTCCTACCCTGAGAGCGGCCGCATCTGCTCTTTACAAGTAGATGCGGCCACAACACACAGGAGATGGAAAAGAAATTACAATAGCAACCATGGTTCATCAATTGAATATTCACTTTATAAAAATAGTTGACAATGACAAAAAAAGTTTTTTTCACGCTTACCCTGCTTATTTCATTGGTCGGTGGAACTGCTTTTTCACAGGTGTTGCCACAAGTATCCGTTGCGTATGTAAATACCACTGAACTATTGGATCAAATGCCTGAAAAAGCACGGGCCACACAGCAACTGCTTACATTAAGTGAGAACTACGAAAAAGAGCTGGAACTGATGCAGAACGAGTACAACAAAAAGTATTCCGACTACATCACTTATCAAGCCTCTCTTTCAGAAAATATCAAGCTGCGGAGGATGCAGGAACTAACCGAATTGGAAGGCAGAATAAACCAATTCATGGAACTGGCCCAGAAAGACATTGAAAATCAGGAGAAAGAATTAGTGGAACCCCTGAAACAAAAAATAAACAATGCCATTCATGCTGTCGGGATCGAACAGGGATATACTGTGATTTACGATTTGGCCAATCCCGGGATCGCTTTTGTATCGCCTGACGCGGTAAATGCCAATCCTTACGTAAAATCAAAATTAGGCATCCGTTAAGCGAAATCCTCAACAGACGTGGAGGAACAGAGTAACTATAAAAGCCGGGAAACAAATCCCATCGGTATCTTCGACTCCGGATACGGCGGACTTACGGTACTTTCCGAAATAAAGACGCTGATGCCGGAGTATGATTATATTTATCTGGGCGATAATGCCCGCGCGCCCTATGGCAGCCGCTCATTTGAGCGGGTATACCAGTTTACACTCGAAGCAGTGAAATGGTTCTTCAGGCAAGGGTGCCATCTGGTAATCCTCGCATGTAATACGGCATCTGCAAAAGCATTAAGAACCATCCAGCAGGTCGACCTTCCGCAACTAGACCCTTCGAGAAGGGTGCTGGGTGTGATTCGTCCTACTGCTGAGTCAGTGTCAACTCTTTCGGAAAGTGGTCATATAGGTATTTTGGGGACAGAAGGGACTATTCGCTCGGGATCATATGAACTGGAAATCAAAAAACTTTATCCTGATGTAACCGTAACCGGTGAATCATGCCCCATGTGGGTTCCCCTTGTAGAAAACAGGGAGTATGACAAACCGGGAGCCGATTATTTTGTACAACAACATTTGGGAAGGATTCTTGAAAAAGATCCTCTTATCGACACGATAATCCTGGGATGCACCCATTACCCGCTTCTCACGGAAAAGATAACCCGATACCTGCCGGAAAACGTAAAAATAATCTCTCAGGGAAAATATGTAGCCGAAAGCCTCAAAAACTATTTGCAAAGACATCCGGAAATGGACAGGAACTGCACAAAGAATGGAAACATGTACTATTTTACAACCGATTCGGCGGAAAGATTCGGACAGCAAGCGTCGATCTTTCTGAATGAGCAGGTTGCAGCATTACAAACCAATCTCGAATAAAAGTTATGAACTGGTTTGATCTGACCGTAGGCATACTGCTGCTCATTGCCTTCATCAATGGATACCGTAAGGGGTTGATTATGCAGCTCGTGGGATTGGCAACCATCATATTGGCAGCTGTCTTCGGAGGAAGGTTGGCCCAGACCATCCTACCTCAAATAAACAGAATAATTGATCTCTCACCCGAGGTGGCGAGGGTATTGTCTTTCATTCTGGCATTCGTAGCCATTGCCGTAGGTCTCTCTCTGGTCGGCCGGTTATTGCAGCGTTTTATTGATATAGTTTTTCTCAGCTTTATCAACCGGTTGTTGGGAGCTGTGATTGCCGCCGGTACCATGATGGTTTTCCTGAGTATTATTCTCAATCTCGTATTGATGCTCGACCTCAACCAGCAAGTCATCAATAAAAAAACAAAAGAAGAATCATTCTTCTTCGAACGGGTCGAAGCAGTAGTTCCTGCTATCGTTCCCTATCTGCAACCCCAACTCTGGGAAGAGGTTATACCCGAGAAATATCGGGAAGAGATAGAAAAAAAGAGTGAACCCGCTATTGACTCAACATACCAACAACGTCATTTTTCTACTTAAGAATGAAAGTGGAAAGTATGGTGATAAATTGAAAATTGAAAGTTGAAAATTAGTCTTGAATCTTGGTTCTTGGCTCTTTATTCTTAAAAAATGAAACTATTACGAATACATAAAGAAGGTAAATCTGCAGTGATAAAGATCGGCATAGTGCTGATAATATTCAATGTGATTTTTTTCATATTACCATCCGGTAAAATATTTACGTCCATCCAGGTATCTTTGTCAATACTGCTATATGCCATGGCTCTCAACTTTTACCGGCATCCCAATCGCACCTATAAAGGCGATCTGCATGGATTGGTAAATGCACCTACTGACGGAAAGGTCGTGGTCATTGAGAAAGTATTCGAAAAAGAGTTCTTTCATGATGAACGTATCCAGATATCCATCTTTATGTCATTCTTTAATGCTCACTCAAACTGGATACCGGTTACCGGCAAGATCACCCATTTTTCCCATGTGGAAGGGAACTTTCATGCGGCTTACCTGCCTAAATCGAGTCATGAAAATGAACATACAAATATTTTGATTGAAACACCCGATCATGGGACTATACTTACCAAACAGATCGCCGGGGCAGTGGCACGAAGAGTCGTCACCTATGTGAAAGAAGGAGACGAAGTACATATAGGATCTCCACTCGGATTCATCAAACTAGGCTCACGTATGGATATTTTCCTGCCACCCGACAGTGAAATATTGGTCGAACTGGGAGAAGAAGTACATGCCAATGTCACCTTTTTGGCAAGGCTATCCCAAAAAGAAAGATAACGGACTATGCGGAAACAAATACCCAATATACTCACTCTGTCAAATCTCTTCTCGGGATGCATAGCCGTTGTCATGGCTTTTCAGGCCAACTTCAAGGCGGTGGTGATATGGGTGGCAGTTGCCGCCCTGTTCGATTTTTTGGATGGGATGGCGGCACGATTGTTAAAGGCTTATTCTCCTCTGGGAAAAGAACTGGACTCCCTGGCAGACGTGATCAGCTTCGGTGTGGCTCCTGCAGCGGCAGTTTTTATACTACTCAGGGATTACTTCTTACTACCAGGTTATCTGGAACCTCTACACGTCTGGATCCCATACCTGGCATTTCTCATACCCGTTTTTTCTGCCTACCGGCTGGCTAAATTCAATATTGACGAACGACAAACCAGTTCATTTATAGGCCTGCCTACTCCCGCCAACGGACTATTTTGGATCAGCTACAGTTACGGAATGACTCAATTCGTAACCGGGAATGAGAACTTTTTCTATCTCACTACAGGATTGATTATCGTGATGTCAGTGTTGATGGTCTCCGAAATACCGATGTTCTCACTGAAAATCAAAAAAATATCGTTCAAAGGCAATGAGAAACAGATACTCCTGATTGTAGTAATGTTACTGCTTATAGCATTACAAGGTATCAGCGGCATCTTCTGGGGAATCGGTGCCTACATCTTTCTCTCTGTTATAGGGCACAGTAGAAAATAGAGAACTATTTCGTTAAGCAATACGCGCAGAAGACAAACTTGGCTGAATGTTTTCGATAAGCGAACACAGAGGAAAAACAAGTTTTTACTATGTTAAGTGTAGAAAACAACTAAATTATTTGAATTATGCCGTTGCGAGAATTGAAAATCGAGGAACCTATGACTCAAATAGTCTAACTTTAGTGAACCGTTAAATAATACAAATAGATTGATTATCATTTCGTAAATCATTGTATCTTTATTCCTAAATCAATTTATCACACAATATATGGGATTCCTAATTAAATTTCTTCTGGGTTTTATGGTTGTCTATTTTTTGCTGAAAGCAGTCGCCGCCTTTCTTATGGGAAAGCGTGGCAGACAGACTTCAAACTTCCGGCAGCAACGGGCACAACAAGACAAACAACCTGAAAACCAGCAGGATCGAATCATTGAGTATCAGAAAAAGAAATTCGAGTCGAGCGAAATCGAAGATGCAGATTTTGTAGAAGTAAAAGACAGCCGTAAAATATAAATCCGACAAGATAAAGGATCTATACAAACAACCCGTCGACAGCCGCTCTTTTCAATTCAGGATAGGGGCGGCTCATTTTCTACAGGAAAGGGATTTACCTGTACAGATATTTCTAAGTTAGTTTAAAAATAGCTATTTTTGCAAAAAGGAAAATCATTACAATCATATACAATCATGACAGATATTTTTGACCGGCTGAAAAGTGCCGAAGGCCCGCTTGAACAGTATCGCAAAAAAGCGGAAGGATATTTTATATTTCCCGAATTGGAAGGTGAAATAGGCCCAAGAATGAGGTTTCTCGGTAAAGAGGTGATCACCTGGAGTCTGAACAACTATCTGGGATTGGCCAACCATCCCGAAGTACGTGAAGCGGATGCGAAAGCAGCAGCCGACTGGGGAATGGCATATCCCATGGGAGCGCGCATGATGTCAGGCCAAACGAAATATCACAGAGAATTGGAGGAAAAACTCGCTGCCTTTGAGAAAAAGGAGGCTGCCTACCTACTGAATTATGGCTATCAGGGAATGGTTTCGATTATCGATTCACTGGTCTCAAGGAATGATGTCATTGTTTACGACTCCGAATCCCATGCTTGTATCATGGACGGTATTTTTCTGCATAAAGCCAAGGGTGGAAAGAGTTTTGTCTATCCCCATAATGATATGGAGAGATGCGACAAGATGCTTGGTTTCGCAACAAAAAAAGCAGAAGAGACAGACGGTGGCATCCTGGTGATTACCGAAGGGGTATTCGGTATGTCGGGCGATTTGGGAAATCTTCCCGGGATTGTCAAACTCAGGGAGAAATACAATTTCCGCCTCATGATAGATGATGCACACGGATTTGGTACCATGGGTGAGACCGGAGCGGGTGCAAGCGAACATTTCGGATTGATGGACGAAGTAGATATCTATTTTGGCACCTTCGCTAAATCGATGGCCGGTATTGGTGCTTTTGTCGCTTCTGAAAAAGCTATCGTCAACTCATTGAAATACAATATGCGCTCTCAGATTTTTGCCAAATCACTTCCCATGCCCATGGTGATCGGAGCATTGAAACGCCTCGAGATATTACAAACACAGCCCCAATATAAAGAAAACCTGTGGAAAATCGCCAAGTCGCTGCAACAAGGGCTGATTGCAGAGGGATTCAATATTGGCAATACGCAATCACCGGTGACACCCGTCTATTTCAGCGGCTCGGTTCCCGAAGGTACCAATATTGTGATCGACCTGCGTGAGAATTACAACGTATTTTGCTCTATTGTCGTATATCCGGTAGTACCCAAAGGAGTATTAATGCTCAGACTGATCCCCACGGCTTCCCATACGCAGAAGGATGTGGATGAGACCATTGAGGTATTCAAGAAGATAAAGGTAAATCTCGAAGCGGGAAAATATATGGCCGACGAGATGAAATCGATGTCCACTACATAAAAAAAGAGAATGCTCCGTATAAAAATTCAGCATAAGTACCATTTGGCCTGTACCCAATGCGGGCACGTTACTCCCAACTTCTGGACATGGTTCGAACAGAACCAACAATGCCCGAAATGCGGAAGTAAACATTCCGAGGTATGGTACAACCGCCGTTATCAGCGGTTATCCCGACTTATCGGGCGCCGTGCTCCTAACAGTTTCTGGCACTATTTCCCTTTTCTTCCGTTGTTACGCAGGAGACATATCATATCAAAAGGAGAAGGTGCCATTCCGGTAGAACGATGGACATTCCTGGAAGAGTTTGCAAAAAAGAAGTACGGGCTCGATCTCAATGTACATGTCTATAGGAATGATTTAAACGGAGGTACCGGTACATTCAAGGATATTGCTGCTTCATTGGCGGCCAGCCTGTTCAACGAGATCGGTATCGACCAATATTGCATCGCTTCCACCGGTAATTCAGCTACAGCTTACGCAAAATACCTTTCACTGGCAAAGGTAAACTGCTCGGTATTTATGCCGGAGGATGCCATCAAGACATCGGAAGCGACCATCAGCTCCTACGGGCAGCAGGTGTTCCGTGTGATGGGCGACTATGCCAAAGCAAAGGAGATCGCCGCAGGATATGCCAAATTGCACAATATCCCAATATCGACCGGCAATATCGATCCTATCCGTGTGGAAGCAAAGAAGACCATGGTATTCGAATGGCTCCGCCAGATGGATAAGTTCCCTGACGTATATATCCAGGCAGTCAGCGGCGGTACAGGCCCCATTGCCATAGACAAAGGTATCCGCGAGATCAAACATGTCTATCCTGAATTGAAAAATCCCCGCTTCCTTCTGGTACAGACAGACGGCTGCGACCCAATGGTGCAGGCGTGGGAAGATGCCGAAGCCGCCGGATTCCCCGAAGGTTTCGAGAAGAAGTATCCTATCATCGACAATCCCCAGACAGAGGTACCTACCCTGGCGACCGGTAATCCTGCTACCTACCCCATCGTAGCAAAATTGGTAAAAGAGTCAGGAGGCAGCTTCCTGCGAATGCACGAAAAGAAACTGGTACCTGTGGGTAAACTGACTGCCTATGAGCAGAAAGTAATCCCCGGACCGGCATCTGCCGTTTCCATCGCCGGATTCTTCGTGGCACTCAGGAAGAACTTGATCAAAAACGGGGAGACAGTGCTGCTCAATATCGGAGAAGGCCCCAATCGTGCTCCCTATTTCCTGGAGCAGATGATTTACACTTCCCATAATGTCTATAATGTGGATGAATGTGCCCCCCACTCCATTGGCGATTACCGGTCACAACTCTGGAATGAGGTGATGAGGGAGTGAAGAATGAAGAGTGAAGAATGAAGAGTGAAGAATGAAATTGGTAATTAATAATTGGTAATTGATAATAAAACCATATGGATCACGGGCGCTTCATCGGGTATCGGTGAAGCATGCGCTTATCTCTATGCACGGGAAGGAGTCGACCTGATCCTTACGGCTACACGGGCTGACCGGTTGGCGGAAGTGCAGGCAGAGTGTATCCGGCTTGGTGCACAATGCGTAATATTACCATATGACCTGACCGACCTGGCACATATCGACGAGCTGACCGACAAAGCCATTGCTGCTTTCGGGAAGATCGACATTGCTTTTCTGAATGCCGGTATCAGTCAACGCTCCAAAATACTGGAAACAGACGGCAAGGTAGATGAAAAGATCATGGCCGTGAACTTCTTCGCACCGGTAAAGATCAGTAGACGGCTATTACCTGACATGATTAAAAAAGGCGGAGGAACTATCGCTGTCACCACCAGCATCTCCGGGAAATTCGGCTTTCCTCTGCGATCGGCCTATGCTTCATCCAAATTTGCCCTTTATGGTTTTTTCGAAACCCTCCACGCGGAGTACTACGACCAGAATATCCGGGTAGTGATGGTCTGTCCCGGACGGGTAAAGACAAACATCTCTTACAATGCGTTAGAAGCCGATGGCAGAAAACACGGACAAATGGATGACGGGCAGAACAGCGGCATCTCTGCGGAGAAAGCAGCAAAGAAGATCGTGAAGGCTATTGATAAACAAAAACCTGAGGTGCTCGTCGGAGGTAAAGAGTTACTGATGGTATATATCAAGCGTTTTTTTCCCGGACTGGCAAGAAAAATGGTTAGAAAGATCAAAGCGACATAACTATATGAAAGAGAACTATATCATTGCAGGGATCCAACAGGTAGGTATCGGAGTAGAAAAACTGTATGAAGCATGGAAATACTATATTGACCTGTTCAATATGGATATCCGTATTCTTGAGGACGATAAAGTTGCCGAACTGATGCTACCCTACACGGGTGGAAAACCACAACGGCGCCACGCTCTGATTGCTGTTAATATGCAGGGTGGCGGCGGTTTTGAAGTGTGGCAATACTCAGAACGGAAGCCAAAACCGCTTGACTTCACATTGAATATGGGCGACCTGGGTGTTTTGATATGCAAAGTCAAAAGCAGGGACGTTGCCCACACGTTCGAAGAATTTTCCAAAAATCCGAAAGCCCATATCCTCGGCGGACTCAACAAAAATATCGACGGAAATCAGACTTTTTATGTGAAAGACCCATATGAAAATCTGTTTCAAATCGTACAGGACGATTACATTTTTAAAGACGAAGGGCAGTCGACAGGCGGTGCGGTTGGCGTAACTATCGGTGTGACAGATATCGATAAAGCGATGACAGTATATCGTGATATTCTGGGTTACGACAAGATTATCGCAGACGAGACAGGCGTTTTTCCCGATTTCGAAGGATTGCCTTCAGGCACACAAAAATTTCGTCGTCGTTTGCTGACACACTCACAACCCAGAAAAGGTAGCCTTAGTGAACTGTTCGGCCCCTCCTATATCGAACTGGTGCAGGTACTGGAACGTACCCCGAAAAAACTTTACGAAGGGCGTTTCTGGGGTGATCCCGGCTTTATTCAGGTTTGTTTCGATATCCGGAATATGGATGCATTACGCAAAAAGTGTGCGGAGTTGGGGCATCCCTTTACGGTAGACACCACACAAAATATCAAGGAAGGCAACTCCTTCGATATGGGTGATGCCGCAGGACAATTTGCCTATATTGAAGATCCGGACGGTACGTTGATCGAATTTGTGGAAACACACAAAATACCAATCGCAAAAAAATTAGGACTAAGCCTTAACCTGAAAAACAGGGATCCCGAAAAACCGCTTCCGAAATGGATGCTCGGAATGCTCCGGCTTATGCGGGTAAAATCCTCCAAAATATAGTAGGAAATTCCTCCTGGACACAATTTTTTCGTCGTTTTTCAGTTATACACATAATGGAAAAACGGTGTTTATTATTAACCATACTCCTGTTGCTATGCAGCCTATTACATCTGCAGGCACAATGGGATGACCCGCCCGGTCAATACTGGGCTGTAAAGAGTTATCTCAATTCCTCGTTTGCAGGTGATGCAGAGGCAATCAGCACCACTGCCTTTTACCGTTATGCATGGAGAGGCATAGAAAATGCACCTCAACAACTTATCCTTACTGCTGATATGCCCTTTGAATTTTTCGGCAGACGCCACGGCGTCGGATTGGTGATTAATAATGAAACCGTAGGTCAACTGCGCAACTCATTACTGGCAGTACAATACAGTTTCAAAAAAGAGTTCGGTAAAGGCTTTCTGAATATGGGGCTACAAGCCGGAGTGTATGACTTGAATTTCGATGCAGGAAGCAAATATATTTTTGAAGATTCCTTACAACACGGCCGGGGGACGCTGAAAGTGGATCCGGCCGACAAACAGGTGATCGACCTGGGCGCCGGTATCTCCTGGACAGGGAAATCTGTTTTCATAGGTCTGTCGGCAATACATCTCAATCAACCCCGGTTTTATGCACATAATGACTCTCTCGGAGCTGATCTTCAAAGCGATTCTACGTTGTCGGCTATCCCCCTTTCCTATAATTTGATGGCCGGATACAATATTACTCTCTTTCATACGTTAGAAATACAACCGATGTTGTGGGTTCAGACCGACCTCAGCACGCTACAAGTGCAGGCTACGCTTCGCCTCGAATACAATAAAAAATTATCAGGTGGTGCATCATGGAGGATGAACGACGGATATCTGCTTTTTGCCGGAACTACCATCCGTGAAGTAGAGTTGGGATATGCCTACGGATTGCATACTATGGGAATCGGACAAAATAGCAGGGGGAGTCATGAGCTCTACCTCCGGTATAATTTTCCACTCGATCATTTCAAACCGAAGCGGCAACCGCATAAGAGCATCCGGCTTTTATAGTGAAAAATGAAGAATGAATAGTGAAAAATGAGACGATTGATGCTAATTTTTAATTATTCACTTTTAATTTTTAATTGGAAATTATGAAAAGATATATATTATTCGTGCTGATACTGATTATGATTGCTTCCTGTGGCAGACGGGGGATCGGTAACAGTATCGGCGGTGAACTGACCGGCGTTCCTGTAGGTAAAGTGTGGGGGGAACCCACACCATACAATATGGTATTGGTGTCACGGGGAGCTTATATCATGGGGCCGGGAGAGATCGATTCGCTTTGGGGATTCTCGATACCTACCCGCGGCGTATCGGTAGACAATTTCTGGATGGATGAGACGGAGATCACTAACTCCCAATACAAACAGTTTGTTTACTGGGTACGGGATTCCATCATCCGAGAACGGCTGGCAGACCCGGCCTACGCCGGCGATGACTTTTACAAGATCACTGAGGATGAATACGGTGATCCTGTCACCCCCCGGTTGAACTGGAGGATTCCCATCCCCTGGACAAGAAATACCGAAGAGGAAGAGGCTGCCATCAACAGTGTTTATACCACACATCCCATCACAGGAGAAAAAATGCTGGATGCCCGCCAGATGAATTTTCGTTACGAGTGGTTTGATGCGGCAGAAGCGGCCAGACGACAGCACCGACTGAATCCCGCAGAGAGGACATTGAACAGTGACATCATCATCGATCCGAATGAAATCATCATAATATCGAAAGATACAGCTTATATTGCTTCCGACGGACGAATTGTCAATGAAACCATTACCCGTCCCCTGAGCAGCCTTTACGACTTCGTACACACACGTATCGTCAATATATACCCTGATACCACCTGCTGGGTGAACGATTTTCCGAACGCGGATAATGAACGCTATTTACGTAACTATTTTTCCCATCCCGCCTACGCACACCACCCGGTAGTAGGAGTTTCATGGGAGCAGGCGACTGCTTTCTGTGAGTGGCGTACCCTCTTTCTGCGCAGGAGTATTAACAAACAAGGGGTGACAATAGAAAAATACCGTCTCCCCACCGAAGCTGAATGGGAGATGGCAGCACGGAATGCCAACTCCGACAATAAATACCCATGGGATTCAGATGCCACAACAAGTGAAAGCGGCTGTTTCCAGGCCAACTTCAAGCCGGGCGACGGAGCCTATGGTGCCGATAACCACCTTATCCCCGCTAAAGTAAGAAGTTTCAAGCCTAATAACTCAGGATTGTATGATATGGCCGGGAATGTGGCGGAATGGACCTCTACCGCTTACACCGAGTCGGGGAACGAACTGATGGGTGACCTGAACCCTGAATACAGTTATAATGCTACTACCGAAGATCCCTATGTCCTGAAACGAAAAGTAGTGAAAGGAGGTTCATGGAAAGATATCTCTACCTTTATCCGGTCGGATATGCGCGATAATGAATACCAGAACCGGGGACGTTCTTATATTGGGTTCCGATGCGTAAGAACACAGGTCAGCTCGGGGAAATAAATTCAAAATTTCAAATTCAATATTTAAGATTTGTACAATTCCTATTCATCGGTAATTAGTAATTAGTAATTGATAATTAAAAAAATGAACGCCTACAAAAGATATAAAAACCGGCTTGAACGGTTTCTACAAACCGAGCGGGGGAAACGGTTCATCAATTTCGCCTATAGTTTCGGAGCTGCCATCGTGATACTCGGTGCGATGTTTAAACTGCTCCACTTTCCCTTCGGCAATGAGATGCTCTTCATCGGGATGGTCACCGAATGTATCGTCTTTATCCTCTCGGCGTTCGATTCACCAATACGCGATTACAGGTGGGAGCAGGTATTCCCGGCACTCTCTTCCGTAAACTCTGAAGAGGATCCCGGTTTTAACGCTGCTATAGCACAACAGACACCACCATCTGCTCGTGAAACGATTTCCGTTTCCGCTACCCACAATTTTACTCCACAACACTCCGAAGTATCTACAACTCCCCACATCCATCCAACAAATTCGCCCGGCGAACCGGGGTATGAAGTCCCTCATAATCTTTCGGCACATTCCGAAGAATACGGCAAACAGATGGAAAACCTTAATCGTACATTGTCAGGACTCAACTCCATCTATGAGATACAGCTCAAAAGCGTCAGCAGCCAGATCGGTGCTATCGAGCAGATCAATCAGGGGCTGGCCCGCCTCAGAACTATGTATGGTGATACCCTCCCCGACGGATCAGTTATTAAAGCAGAAACAGAGAAAATGGCGGATCAGCTCAGAGAACTGAACGAAGTCTATGCGCGTATGCTGAATGCTATGACAGTCAACAAACAGAACAATCCCGGTAACCCCATCACATAATCCTATCCATGGCAGTCAACAGTCCCAACTCCCCCCGTCAGAAAATGATCAACCTGATGTATCTGGTATTCATTGCAATGCTGGCGTTGAACGTATCGGTCGAAGTACTCGACGGATTCGAAATGGTGGATAATAGTCTGGGAAATTCATCCGGTACGATGCTGGAACGCAATAGGCTGATCATGGATGAATTAACGGCCTATCATGCACAAAACCCGGAAAAGGCCGGGGAGTGGTACCGGAAAGGGGTGCAGGTACGCGCCATGAGCGATTCGCTGACAAGGTATATTGGAGAACTGAAACTGCGTATGGTGCGTGAAGCCGACGGAAGAAAAGCGGATATCAGTAACATCAAACACAAAGACGATCTGGAAGCCGCGTCGGTGGTTATGCTCTCCCCCGTAAATGGTGAAGGAAGAAAATTCAGGAATACAATCGATACCTACCGCGACTCAGTAACGCAACTCGTAACAGATCCCGCCCGTCGGGCAATTATCGAAAAAAATCTCAGCACACAACCACGGTCAGCCAATAAAAGCTGGGAAGCCTCTCTCTTTGAACAAATGCCGCTGGCTGCAGCTATCACCATGCTTACCAAGATAGAGAATGATATCCGTTCATCGGAAGGAGAAGCACTCTCCAATATCCTGCACAATGTGGATATTGGAGATTTTCGTGTAAACCGGCTGAATGCCTATATCATCCCCGAGTCCGATATCGTCATCCAAGGTGGTTCCTATAATGCCCGTATTGTACTCTCGGCAGAAGACTCTACCCGACAACCTCTTATTATGGTCAACGGGGAGATTCTCGATACAGAAGAAAACGGATCCTTTTCCGTCCGGGCTGACCGTACCGGAACATTCCCTGTAGAAGGATATTTAGAAATGACCGGCAGTGATGGTAGCGTGACCCGTCGCCCGTTTGCAGGCAGCTACACTGTGATTGAACCGATCGCTACCATTGCTCCTACCCTGATGAATGTATTGTATGCCGGCATCGATAACGAGATCGGCATTTCCGTACCCGGTATCGCTCCGCAGGATGTCAGTGCGACTATCACCAACGGCACCCTCACCCGTCGGGGAAATATGTGGGTTGCCCGTCCCTCGTCCATAGGACAGGATGTCACGATATCGGTATCGGCCCGTACCACGGACGGAGATGTTCGTCGTGTGGCCATTAAAGAGTTCAGGGTACGCGCGCTCCCCGATCCCACTCCATATATTGAATACAGCGATGCGAACGGAAATCCGGTGATGTTCAGGGGAGGAGGATTACAGAAAGCGGTTTTAATGAATGCCAGCGGGATCAAGGCAGCCATTGACGATGGCATCCTTTCCATTCCGTTCCGGGTGACCAGTTTTCGTACTGTCTTTTTCGATTCCATGGGAAATGCTATTCCCGAAGTTTCTGATGGGAGCCGTTTCTCTGATAGGCAGAAAGAGCAGATCAGACGTCTTGCACGAGGCAGTTATTTCTATATTTCGGGCGTACGTGCGGTTGGCCCTGATGGTACTGAGCGGGAGATTGCAGTGATGGAAGTGAGGGTACAGTGAAAAAGTGGAAAGGCAAAATAAGAAGTCTGAAGTTGAGAAGTAAAGAAATTTTGAATTTTGAATCTTGAATTTTGAATCTGAAATAAAGATATGCAAACAAAAGTATTATTGATATTGATCCTTTTCACAGGAAGTTTTACAGCCCTTTTCCCACAGGAAACGGCGAGGGAAAGAATAGAACGGCGTCGACAAAGTACTGTACAGACTGCCGGTACAAATATCCGTATGGAACAACAAAACCGCCACAGCGACGAAAACATAGAAAATGCCAAATGGTCGCGTATCATCTACCGCTATCTCGATCTTACCAAAGAGGCCAATGCCCCGCTCTATTACCCGCCCACCCCTGTAGATGGAAAGATGAGCCTGTTTACTATGCTATTCAATCTATTACAGGAAGATGCTGTTGTGGCTTATGAATATCTGGACGGACGGGAAGAGTTTACAGAGGAGTACCGGGTCGATTTCCAGGAATTGCTGGATCGGTTCGGTGTTTACTATGAAACAGCCGACGGGAAAATCGTAGTGAATGACGTCGATATTCCCGGCAATGAGGTAGAAAGTTATTTCGTGAAAGAAGCTTACTATTTCGATACAGGCAGCTCTTCTTTCAAGGTAAGACCGCTCGCCATCTGCCCTGTCTTGCAGCGCCGGGACGATTATGGTACCACCACCCGTTATCCCCTCTTCTGGATTCCTTACGACGAAATAGCTCCTTATGCACGGCGGATACCGGTCATGAGTTCTTCACTCAATAACAACATGAGCGGCAGCGTTGATGATTTTTTTCGCATGAGAAAGTACGACGGGGAGATCTACAAAGCACAGAATCCACGGAACCTTGCCATCTCGCAGTACACCTCCACTCCCGAAGAAATAAAGGCGGAACAGGAGAGGATTGAACAGGAACTGGTTGATTTCGAAAAGAGTCTCTGGAAGCATGAAAATCATTCCATTGTCCCTCCACAGCAGAAAGTAAACCGCCGGAACAACAGAAGACCTCCGATAAGTTCGTCCGGCGCTGCTTCCGTTTCAATGAGAGACAGAAGATATTAATAATATCTGTCAGTTTGTGAATAATAGCCTAATACGCTGATGGGCGAGCCTTCAGGGATAGTATTAATCTATAAATTCAGATAAAATGCAAGTAACAGTTTGGGACACCTATGTAACGCGACAAACAGAAATGATAACGATAGTCTTCACTATCTTTATTCTTTCTTCCTGCTCTAACCCGCAAAAACCGGAGAACACGGAAATCATCTGGGACAATTACGGCGTGCCGCACGTGTATGCTAACAATGAAGCGGAGATGTATTATGCTTTTGGATGGGCACAAATGCAGAACCATGCCAACCTGATCTTGAAATTATATGCCCAGGCGCGGGGGAGGGCATCGGAATATTTCGGCGAGGAGTATATGGATTCTGATAAACTGGTCCATCTGTTCAACCTGCCCGATTCTGCAGAGGCGCACTATAACAAATCCGGCAGCAGAGATAAACAGTATTTAGAGGCATTCGTAAAGGGTCTCAACGATTATGCAAAAGCACATCCCGATAAAATAGATGATAGGGTGAAACAGGTGTTGCCTGTTTTAGTCACGGATGTACTGGCTCACGGTAAAAGAGTTATATGTCTTGAATTTATTGGAGGAAACGATATAGCCGAGACCATAAAAGAAACAACGCCGGGCTCTAACTCCTATGCAATTGCTCCTTCTAAATCCGAATCAGGGAATGCGATGTTGGTTGCCAATCCTCATCTACCCTGGAATGATTTTTACTTGTTTTTTGAAGCACAGTTGACTGCTCCCGGCTTTAACGTGTATGGTGTTACTTTGGTAGGTATGCCTGTGTTAAACATCGCCTTTAACGAACAGCTAGGATGGACGCATACTGTAAATACCATTGATGCTTCGGACAGATACGAGTTAACGCTGCAGGAGGGTGGTTACCTGCTTGATGGCAAAAGTGTGCCTTTCCAGGAAAAGAGAGTGCCTTTAAAAGTACTGCAAAAAGATGGCACGGTTCAACAGCTGGATATTGAATTAAGGTATTCCAAACATGGACCCGTAATGGGTGAGAAAGACAACAAGGCTTATGCCGTAAGGGTTGCAGGACTTGAAAACAGTTCATATTATGCCCAGTATCATGAAATGGGTAAAGCTAAAAACATGAAAGAGTTTGAAGATGCTTTAAAAATGATGCAAATTCCAATGTTCAATCTCATATATGCCGATAAAGAGGGTAACATTCTCTATCTCTTTAATGGCAATGTTCCTGTAAGATCTGAAGGTGATTGGGTTTTCTGGAATGGTACTGTGGATGGCACACAGTCGAAATATATCTGGAACAGGTACCATGATTATGATGATCTGCCGAAGTTGATTAATCCCTCTTCGGGTTTTGTACAAAATGCGAATGATCCGCCCTGGACATCTACTTATCCGCTTTTACTGGACTTTGAGGACTTTCCTCCTTATATGTCTCCGGAGGATATGCCGGTATCTTTAAGGGCGCAACGTGCAGTGAACCTGATTAAAGATGATGCTTCTATCAGTTTTGATGAACTGGTTGATTATAAGTTAGACACGGGAATGGAGGCTGCCGGCCGTTTTTTAGATAACCTGCTGACTGCAGTAGAACAACACCCTGATTCAACAGCACTGAGAGCTGCTTTGGTACTGGAACAGTGGGATAGAGCTACCAATGTAGATAGTCGTGGTGCTGTCCTTTTTGGAAGATGGCTCGATAAGCTTGACAGTGATATGTTTGCAATTCCATGGAGTGCCGAGAGACCTGTTTCCACTCCTGAAGGATTAAATAATCCAAAGCAGGCTGTCGAGCTGTTAGTAAGTGCTGCCAGGGAGGTAGAAGAGACCTATGGTTCAATGGATGTTGCCTGGGGTGATGTTAACCGGTACAAAGCAGGTGAATATGAATTTCCGGCGAATGGAGGTCCTGGCAAATACGGCGTTTTCAGAACTATGTATTTTCAACCAAACGGGGGGAACAATAAAAACTATGCATATCATGGTGACACGTTTGTAGCGGTTGTTGAATTTGGAGAGATAGTGAAAGCAGAGGTTTTACTAAGTTATGGCAATGCTACTCAGCCGGACAGTAAGTTTATCGGCGATCAGTTGCAACTGCTTTCTGAAAACAGGCTGCGTCCCGCATTTTTGACCAGGCAGGACGTTTTACAAAATATGGATAAAAGAGAAAAGCTGTAAAACAGTTTCCTATTACTGCCCGATACCGCTATAAGCAAAACCGTAAGAGGCAAGCTCTTCCATATTGTAGATATTTCTCCCGTCGATCACAACATGGTTGTTCATGATCTTCTTCAGAATGCTCCAGTTGGGCAACCGGAATTCTTTCCATTCAGTAGGTACTATCAGCGCATCAGCGCCATTAGCGGCATCATAAATATCGGTAGCGTAATAGATAGAATCGTTCAGGTAATAACGGGCTTCCTGCATTGCTGCGGGATCATAAACCCGTACAGACACGCCTGCCTCCCGCAGGCTTCTGATCAGAGTGAGTGACGGGGCTTCACGCATATCGTCGGTTTCCGGCTTAAACGACAATCCCCATACAGCTGCGGTCCTCCCTTCCATCTTGCCGTTAAAATGATGTTTAAATTTTTGAAACAGGATATCTTTCTGGCGATTATTCACTTCTTCGACTGCCTTCAAAACGTTCATCTCATATCCGGCATCTTCCGCCACCTTAATCAATGCACGAATATCTTTGGGAAAACAGCTACCTCCATAACCGCAACCGGGATAAAGGAAACTTCTGCCGATACGGGAATCGCTGCCCATACCACGGCGCACCATATTCACGTCGGCCCCTACCCTCTCGCACAGATTGGCGATATCGTTCATAAAACTGATACGGGTAGCCAGCATGGCGTTGGACGCATACTTGGTCATCTCCGACGAGAGGATATCCATAAAGATAACCCGGAAATTATTCAGCACGAAAGGACGGTAAAGCTTAGTCATCAGGTTTTTTGCTTCTTCGCTTTCCACTCCCACAATCACCCGGTCGGGGCTCATAAAGTCGTTTACAGCCGCACCTTCCTTCAGAAATTCGGGATTGGAAGCCACATCAAATCGCAGATCTGTCAATCCCCGTTCATCAAGTCGTTTTCTCACCAGATCCCTGATACGATATGAAGTTCCAACGGGTACAGTACTTTTGGTGACAATCAACAAGGGTTTGGACATGTGCTCGGCAATAGTGTTTGCCACCGTCATCACATAAGAAAGATCGGCAGTCCCGTCTTTGCCGGAGGGAGTACCCACCGCGATGAACACAATTTCCATATCGTTCAGTATGGCCGGCAAATCAGTCGAAAAATGAAGACGGTCCGCTTCATAGTTGCGTACCACAATATTCTTTAACCCCGGTTCGTAAATGGGAATAATTCCCTTCTTCAGTCTCTCTATCTTTTCACTATCGATATCCACACAGGTCACATCGACACCCATTTCAGAAAAGCAGGCTCCGGAAACCAACCCTACATAACCTGTTCCAACAATAGCTATTTTCATATTTTAATAGATTTAAAATTCCAGATTCAAAATTCAAAATTCTCAATCATCAAATCGTCAAATTATCACATCTTCAAATCATCGAATCATTAGTCCTATTATCACATTGGCATCACCTGTCCCGATTTATCGGGATTGGCATATTGACTCATTGGCAGATTAATCATCACATCGTTAAGTCACCCACCTTATCCCGTCAACTTTACTGTTGGAGTTTCTTTCTCAAGTTATTGACGGGATAAAGCACTGTCAACAGGCTTATCAAGCTTACAACCGCAAAGGCGATTACCACATCCGTCATTTTGACGATCACCGGATAGGCATCGATAATATAAGCACCGGGCGTATCACTTAACTGAAGTAATCCGAAATATTGTTGTAATAAACATAATGCCAATCCGGTAATTATCCCGGAGATGATACCGATAAACGAAATCAGCCATCCTTCGTACAAAAAGATACGCGATATCAATTGTTCGGATGCTCCCATATTCTGCAGGCTTTTGATATCGTCCCGTTTCTCCACGATCAGCATTGAAAGCGAACCTACCAGATTAAAAACAGCAATCAACAAGACGAATACCATGATAAGGAAGGTCACCCATTTCTCAATTTGCATCATCCGGTACGATTCTTTTTGTTGTTGATACCGGTCTTCCACAAGAAAATTATCTCCCAGGATACGTTCTATTTCACGCTTCACTCTGTTTACCGAGACGTTGGGTTCCAATTTGATATCCAGTGATGTCACTTGGTTTTCATACCCAAAAAGATCCCGCGCCAGTTGAATAGGAACGATAGCCATTTGTTCGTCATATTCCGGGGAATTGAGGCTGAACACACCACCAATCTGAATGTATGCTCTAGTGAATGCTGCTGCCGGGTTAGCCAGGTTTACCCTTACGTCACGCTTGGGTGCATATATTTCAATCGGATTGATAAAACCGGGACGTGCGCCAAGTGTCATTGCCAATCCGGAACCCAGCGTAGTATAGTCCACTACATCTTCGCGCAGGTTAAACGATCCCTCCAGTAATAACTTCTCCATGTCGGTCATCAACTTGAACTCCTCCGATACTCCTTTCATCAGCACCGGAACCTGACTTTCGCCGAACATAAAAAGAGCATTCTCTTCCAGTGATTCGGAGATGATCTGTATACCATTTATCTGTAACGCCTTTTCAAATTCCGGCGTATGATAATCGAACACTTTTCCCTCTTTCACCGTGATCTTCAGATCGGGATCGAAAGCATTGAAGGTACCCTCCACAATACCTCCGAAACCATTAAAGATAGAAAGTACGCATACTATAGCCGCAGTAGCGACAGCAATACCGCACACCGATATAGCAGAAATCACATTGACGACATTGTGTGATTTCTTTGAGAAGAGATATCTGCGCGCTATGAAAAAGGAGACGTTCACCGGCCGGGATTTTACTGGTCATTCAATAGCCTGTCGATGTTTTCGATATAATCGAGCGAGTCATCCACATGAAACGTCAGTTCAGGGATCACCCGCAATTGGTTTCTTAACCGCTTGCCCAGATCGTAACGGACGGTCTTCACATTTTCATTGATATTTTTAACCAGCTCTTCTGCTTTCTCCGACGGAAACACACTCAGATAGGCATGAGCGATACCCAGGTCGGGCGATACCCGTACGTTGGTTACCGAAATCAATACGCCCTGCATCTTTTTGGCATCCAGCAGAAAAATCTCACTGAGTTCTCTCTGTATCAACCGGTTTACTTTTTGTTGTCTGTTCGTATCCATGCTATTGTCATTTTTTTCTTATCAATGTTAATCCGTCGCGGAGAGGTAGGATCACCTTCTCCACCCGGTCGTCGTCGGCCAGTTTCCTGTTAAAATCCAATATCGCCCGGGTTGCCCAATCGTTACTTTTCACCTCTTCTATTACTTTTCCGTACCAAAGGGTATTATCGACCAGGATAAAACCTCCTTTCCTGATCTTCGGGAGGGTGTCTTCGTAATGAAGACAATAATCTTCCTTATCGGCATCAAGGAAAGCGAGGTCGAAACTTTCATCCGGAAAACCGGAGAGGATATCCAACGCATCACCAATATGAAGGATAATCTTGTTTCCGTGTTCAGACTGTGCAAAATTATCGCGTATCCGATCCTCTAATTCATCATCAATTTCGATGGTGTGAAGTTCACTGCCTTCTACAAGGCCTTCTGCAAAACAGAGAGCTGAATATCCGACAAAGGTTCCGATTTCCAGTACCCGCTTCGGACGGATCATTTGCGTGATCATTTTCAGGAAGCGTCCCTGCAGATGGCCGGAAGTCATGTTTCCCTGCAACAGTTTCATATGCGCATCCCGGTCGATCTTTTTCAGCACCTCCGGCTCCGCATCTATATGGGACAGTATGTATTCTTCTATTTTACTCATTCGCCCCCTTTTCAATTACTAATTACTAATTATTTTTATCGCACGAAATGCATTATCACTGAAAGTATTATCGTGCGAAGCGCATATCGCCGAAGGCATTATCATTCACTCAAAGAGACTACATCGTATAATCGGGCAGATTATATTTCTCTTTTGCCTCGAGAATTCTCCAGGCATCTATAATCTCCAAATAGGTAGTCCCACCGGTCTCCCCAAAGCTTCCTCCCAGATAAGCTACCCTATCCTGCGATTCAATTGTATTTTTATTTACCAACTGCTGGATGGCTTCTGTAAAATAAGCCCTGCGGCTTTCCTTGGTATTACCGTCACCTTTTCCCTGTTGGAATTCTGCCCAAATACCGTATGATAACGCCAACTCACGCGCCAACCTTTTAGTAGTGGTGATAGCGTAAACGGGACTCTTTCCCCTAAATGCCGCCAAAACCCGGGCAGTTCTGCCTGTGTGGCTATCGGTCACGATTGCCTTCACATTTAGAAGTGCACATGACTTCACTGCCTGTTTGGCCAGAAACTCCGTCACTTCACGGTTGTCTGCCGGATCATAAGGTACACGGATATCATTTTCTGACAGTTTGGTCAATTCGGCCTCATAAGCAGTTTTTGCCATTGTACGTACCGCTTCTACCGGATATTTACCATAAGCTGTTTCACCACTCAACATCACGGCATCGGTACGATAATAGATCGCATTGGCAATATCAGTGATCTCAGCCCGTGTAGGACGGGGATTATTGATCATGGAGTGCAGCATCTGAGTAGCTACAATAACCGGTTTCTTATGATGGATGGCTTTTCTGATCAGTACACGTTGTATACCGGGAATTTTCTCCTGTGCGACCTCTATTCCCAGGTCACCCCGGGCAATCATGATACCATAAGCTGCTTCCAGTATTTCATCGGCATTATCCACACCTTCCTGGTTTTCAATCTTGGCTATGATTTTGATATGGCTTCCCAACTCGTCCAGGATCTCCTGTACGGCTTCAACATCTTCCCTGCTTCTCACAAATGAATGAGCCACAAAATCCACATCATTTTTGGCGGCTAATTCAAGGAATTTCTTATCCCGTTCAGTAATCGCAGGAAGATTGATACGTACACCGGGGATATTCACACTCTTACGGCTTCCGATCACACCATCATTCTTAGCACAACAAAGAAGAGAATCATTCGTGACCCCAATCACTTCCAAATCTACCTCTCCGTCATCAATCAGGATATCATCTCCTATATGCATCTCATCGGTGATATTCCGGTAGGTGATATATAAGGTCTCCCTTGACGATATCTTATCAGGATTCCCTACAATTTTTATTTTGTCTCCTATTTTCAATTCAATAGGATCTTCCAGGACGGTAGTACGAATCTCCGGGCCTTTGGTATCTACCAATATAGCAATCTGGTCGGAGACTGTCCGTACATTGTTAATAATATTGAGGAACCCTTCTTCATCGAGATGGGCCGAGTTAAGCCTTACAACATTCATTCCTGCATCATAGAGTTGTTCCAAAAAGGGTATGTCACAACGCTTATCGGAAATCGTAGCAATAATTTTAGTATGTTTATACATATATATTTATTTATATTCCAGATTCAAAATTCAAGATTCTGAACTTCTAACTTCTTATCTCTTATTTCTTATTTGACTTCGTCCATTTTCTGTCGTCACTCGGCAAAATGCAAACAAGTTTGCTTCTGTCCTCGTTCCTAAGAAAATTCTAACTTTACCAGCGCACTCAGTGCCAGGCGATAGGAGTCCATTCCAAAGCCGGCGATCACTCCAAGGCAGACGGCCGATATCATAGAGTGATGCCGGAACTCTTCCCGGGCATGTACATTGGAAATATGCACCTCTACTACCGGAGCAGGAATCGCTTTAATGGCGTCACGAATAGCCACGGAAGTATGGGTGTAACCACCCGCATTAAGAATAATACCATCACTCTCAAATCCAGCTTCTTGTATCTTGTTGATAATCTCTCCTTCCACGTTTGATTGAAAGTAATCGATCTCTATTCCTGCATGATCGCTTCTCAACTGATCCAGATAATCTCCAAAAGTCCGGCCTCCGTAGACTTCCGGCTCACGAACACCCAATAAGTTGAGGTTTGGTCCATTGATGATTTGAATTTTCATAACTGTATATCTATTTAGAGCACAAAGGTACATACAATCGGGGGCATTACAATAAGTAATACCCCCGAAAATATAACAGTTATGTCGTTACTTAGTTCGCTTCATCATCGATCGTCCCAGCGACCGGTCCTTCTGCTACCGGTGTAGCAAATGATGCTTCAGCCATACGTTTGTAAGAGCGATACCTCCACTGTGCATTCTCCTTTGCAGCAGCAAAAAGTTCATCTGCCTCCCTGGGGAATGATTTCATCAATTGGGTATAACGCACTTCACCGAGCAGGAAGTCTTTAAAGCGACTCCAGTCAGGTTCCTTACTATCGAGTTGGAAAGGATTCTTGCCTTCATCTTCAAGACGGGGATCATAGCGCCACAGATGCCAATATCCGCACTGTACCGCATCCTTCTGTTCAGACTGTGCATACCCCATTCCTCTTCTCAATCCGTGGCTGATACAGGGTGAATAAGCGATCACAATTGAAGGTCCATTATAAGACTCCGCCTCTTTGATTGCTTTCAGGGTTTGTGCCTGATTAGCCCCCATGGCCACCTGAGCTACATATACATATCCGTAGGTAGCAGCAATCATTCCGAGATCTTTTTTACGTATCCGCTTCCCGGCAGCGGCAAATTTAGCGACCGCAGCAGTAGGAGTAGATTTGGATGATTGACCTCCGGTATTGGAATACACCTCTGTATCAAGCACTAATATATTGATATTCTGCCCACTCGCCAATACATGGTCGAGTCCTCCGAATCCGATATCGTATGCCCAACCGTCTCCACCAAATACCCAGATCGATTTTTTGGAGAGGTATTTCTTTAATGAAATAATCTCAGTTGCGATGTGGTTATCCACACTGGCAAGAGAAGCAACGATTTTCGGTGCCAGTTCTTTTGATAATTCAGCATCCTCACCATTTTCGATCCATTCACGGAACAGCCCTTGTTGCTCTTCGTTAAATTCTCCAGAGACAAGCCCTTGTTGCATCAAGCTCCGGATACGATTACGCATGCTCATGTGGGCAATTGCAAAACCATATCCATATTCGGCATTATCCTCGAAAAGCGAGTTAGCCCATGCCGGTCCTTTTCCCTCTTCATTTTTCCTATAAGGGGTAGCCGGGGCAGAAGCACCATAGATAGAAGAACAACCTGTGGCATTGGCGATCATCATCCGGTCGCCATAGAGCTGGGTGATCAGTTTCACATAAGGTGTTTCACCACAACCAGAGCAAGCGCCGGAGAATTCAAACAACGGCGTGGCAAACTGGGTATTTTTCACATTCAGCTTCACGTCTACCAGATGGGCTTTACTGGTCACATGATTTATCATGTAATCCCAGTTCTTCTGGTTGTCATACTGTGTACCGATCGGTACCATTTGAAGCGCCTTTTGTCCTTTCTTGCCGGGACATACATCCACACAATTCTCGCAACCAAGACAATCAAGCACATCGACCTGAATACGATAACCCATATCCGGGAATTGTTTACCCTGCGCTTTCAATATTTCCACATCAGCACCCAATCCCTTCTGTTCTTCCTCAGTGAGTACGAACGGACGGATAGTAGCGTGAGGACAAATATAAGCACATTGGTTGCACTGGATACATGCTTCGGGGTTCCATACCGGCACTTTTGCTGCTACTCCACGTTTCTCGTAAGCAGTCGTGCCCATCTCCCAAGTACCATCCTCACGGCCACTGAATGCAGAAACAGGGAGGTCGTAACCGCGCTGGGCGTTCACCGGGCGAACCACTTTGCGGACAAATTCGGGAGCATCATCGGAAATATCGGCAGTGGTCTGGATGGATGCCCATTCAATAGGTACTTCCACCTGTTCAACGTCTCCCCCACGATCGACAGCAGCATAATTCATTTTCACCACCTCTTCCCCTTTTCTTCCGTAGGATTTCACAATGAATTTCTTCATTTGCTCCACAGCGAGTTCATAAGGAATTACATTGGATATCTTGAAGAATGCCGATTGCAGGATGGTATTGGTACGATTGCCCAAGCCGATTTCATTGGCAATTTTCGTCGCATTGATGATGTAGAACCTGACATTGTTCTCGGCAAAATATTTCTTGATATGGTCGGGGAGATGATTACCTACCTCTTCTTTAGGCCATACCGAGTTGAGCAGGAACGTACCGTTCTTTTTCAATCCGCGGGTTACATCATACAGGTGCAGGTAGGCCGGTACGTGGCATGCCACAAAATTGGGTGTATTCACCAAATAGGTTGAACGGATAGGATTGTCTCCAAAACGAAGGTGCGAGCAGGTAAATCCACCCGATTTCTTGGAGTCGTAGGCGAAATAGGCCTGCACATATTTATTGGTATTATCACCGATGATTTTGATAGAGTTCTTATTGGCTCCTACCGTACCATCCGATCCCAGTCCGTAGAATTTGGCTTCATAAGTAGTCTCATCTATCGTGATTTCCTCTTTCAAAGGAAGTGATTTGAATGTCACATCATCTACAATACCGATGGTGAAATCGTTCTTTGGTATATTCATCGAAAGATTTTCAAATACCGATACGATCTGTGCGGGGGTTGTATCTTTAGAAGAAAGGCCGTAAATACCACCTACAATCCCTGGAGCTCCTTCTTTTCCATAGAAGCAATCCTTGACATCGAGATAGAGCGGTTGTCCGGCAGCACCGGGTTCCTTGGTACGATCTAGAACTGCGATACGTTTCGCCGTTTCAGGAATGGCCGACAGGAATGCTTCGGCTTTAAAGGGGCGATAGAGATGGACTGCCACCATTCCCACTTTCTCACCTCTTTCGTTGAGATAATCCACCGCTTCACGGATGGTTTCCGTTACAGACCCCATGGCGATCACTACTCTTTCAGCTTGTGGATCACCGTAATAATCGAACAGGCCGTATTTACGGCCAGTCACTGCAGCCAGCTTTTCGAGGTATTTTTCCACAACACCTGGTACTGCATCGTAGAACGGGTTGGAAGCTTCACGCGCCTGGAAATAGATATCGTCATTCTGTGCCGTTCCCCTTGTAACAGGATTATCGGGATTCAGTGCACGGTCGCGGAAAGCCTTCAGTGCGTCCTGATTGATGAGCGGTGCAAGATCGTCATTCGTCAAAGCTTCTATCTTCTGGATCTCGTGTGATGTGCGGAATCCATCGAAGAAATGGAGAAAAGGAACACGGCTTTCTATTGCGGAGAGATGGGCTACTGCTGCCAAATCCATCACCTCCTGTACCGATCCGGTGGCGAAGAGTGCGAAACCGGTAGGTCTTGCAGCCATCGCATCCTGATGATCACCAAAAATAGAAAGGGCATGTGATGCCAATGCACGTGCCGAAACATGAAATACTCCGGGAAGTAATTCTCCCGCTATTTTGTACATGTTGGGGAGCATCAACAATAAGCCCTGTGAAGCAGTGAATGTGGATGTAAGTGCACCCGCCTGCAAAGAACCATGTACTGCTCCGGCAGCCCCGGCCTCCGATTGCATCTCCTGTACCAACACAGGCTGTCCGAAAATATTTTTTCTTCCGGATGCTGCCCATTCATCCACATATTCGGCCATGGTGGAGGAAGGGGTTATCGGATAGATCGCAGCTACTTCGCTGAACATGTAAGCGATGTGAGCGGCGGCCTGATTACCGTCGCAGGTTAAGTAAGTTTTTTGTTTTGCCATAATTATATGATGATATTACTAAATAATCTTAATTTCAATTAATATAGTATTAATTACTTGCCATCTGAGCTACGAAATTACTATAAAAAAGTGGAAACAACAAACCATACTCTTTTTTTGTTCACACGGGATCATGTAAAAAAAGAGCCCAAATAGCAAAAACAAGTTAAAATTTAATCTTTTATGGAAATAGGATGTTTCAGAGACCGATCCACTGTCCCCCGTCGACGTGCAGTACCGTGCCGTTGATGAACGCGTTTTCTTCCCGGCAGAGAAAAGCGACAGCGGCAGCCACATCCCGCGGTTCCCCCATCTTCGCCATGGCATTGGATTGATTAATTTTGTCTTTGGCAATATGGGCCAGGAGCTTTAATGTTCCTGAATTGATGCATCCCGGTGCCACGCAGTTGCAACGCACTCCTTTCCGACCATACTCGGCAGCAATTCCTTTCGAGAATGCCTCCGAGAACGCTTTCGTCCCGGCGTAAACACTTTGTCCCCGATAGACCTTCGATGCTGCTACCGAGGTGATGTTGACGATGACACCCGACCTTTTGGCACACATGGGTGGAATAATTGCCTTGCAGATTTTTACCAGTGCGGCAATGTTGACGGCAATCATCTTGTCGATCGACTCGTCCCTGGTTTGCGGAAGTAGTTCGGTAATCGTGCAGGCTGCCGCATTGACTAAAATATCTACATCGGTCAACCGGGAGATAAAGTGTTCCAGCGCGGCAGGCGAGGAAAAATCGGCCATCACGAACTCCGCGTTTGCCGACAGTTCATTCAACGGCAGTTCGTGCTTTCGGGTCCCCTGTAAAAGCATGGGTTTCCCGATTGTCGACAACTCTTCAGCGATTGCCCATCCAATTGCGGAGCTCGCGCCGGTAATGACAATTTGTCCCATAATCAGCCGGTAATATATCTCTTATTGGTATTTCTCAATGATGATGGCTGTGTTGTGCCCGCCAAACGACGAGTTCAACTTCAGCACGTATCTTATTGGCAAGGAAAGTGGTTTTCCGCGCACTACAAACAGCGGTGCTTCCGGATCACTCTCCGTGAAGTTCAGCGTGGGTGGTACCTCCTGCTCCCTGATGGAATGCATTACAGCAAGCATCTCAACGGCAGTGCACGAACCAACCAGGTGACCGGTCTGTCCTTTCATGGAATAGACAGGCAGCTCGGCCACACGCTCTCCAAACACCTGGCGAAGAGCCAGGTACTCGGCAGGAGCATTTTTCGGCGTTCCGGTACCGTGGAGATGAACACAATCGATCAACCCGGGTGCGAGGGCCGCGTCCTCCAGCGCCAAGCGGATGGCTTTTGCCAATTGCCGTGCCGACGGGTCAGGGTCGGTGATGGCATAGGCATCCATGGTGCAGCCGTAACCGACAATTTTGGCCAGTATCTCCTCTTCCCGTGCCAAGCTGCTCTCTTCAAGCAACAGCATGGCGGCACCCTCGCCCAGCACGGTGCCGCTTCTCCGGCGATCGAAAGGCTTGCAGGCGGTGGCCGGGTTGGGATCGGTGGACATGGCGCCAAGCAGATAAAAACCCATGTAGTTCACGTACGAGATCATCGAATCGCTGCCACCAGTCAGGATGGCGCGTTTCATCCCGCGCTTGATCATCCGGTAGGACAGCCCGATGGCTTGGGCTGATGCCACGCAAGCAGCTGTAAAGATGTTACAGCCTCCGGATACCTGCTTTTCGAAGGCCATTTTTTTAATTTGTGCCGCCGTTTTGTAGTACGTGGTTTCCGATCCCGGCGGTTGCCGGTATTCCCGATGGTTGAAAAAGGAAGCGATATCGATATAATCAATCCCGGTACCAATGTTCATGATCCGTTCGGCTGAGGTGTAGCGTGCATCGAGGGTGGTGTTTTCGATGAGCTGACTGAGTGCCCGCTCCAAAAAATAGACTTTCCTGTCAATATTCGACGGCGTTGCAACCACCTGCCCGTTTTCTCTCACCTCTCCGGCAGCCTTGAAGGGAAATCCTTCGGCATCGAAGCTTTGGATGTTTCCCACGCGGGAAAGACCGGCCTGGAGGCTGGCAAAGCTTTCTTCGCACGTACATCCCAACGGCGATTGTATTTCGTACCCGGTGATTACGACGGCCATACAGCGGGTGATTTTGAAGGTTGAAAAATTTCGATGGCATCTCCGGGGCTGTCGAGTAACGGGTGTGTCGCAAATTCGGCGGGCAATCCTTCGGCAAACCCGCATTCCACCGTTCCGTCAGCATACAATTTTCCGGCGCCAATAAGTACGGTACCCTCCGTTTCGGTGAACATTGCCGAATAAAGTAATCCGGACGCCGAGGCTAACAACACGCCATTATCCCCTTTCAATCCGTTTTCGATGGCCACTAAACAGGCGGTGGTGTTGCGCATCGTTTTGAACCGTTCCAGCGGAGAGATCAACACGGCCACATTCTCGACAAACCAGGTTGACCTGAAATCCTTTTCCACGCTGGTAATCCTGTCACCAATGCCGCGATAGAGATCAATCATTTCGGTTTCACCCGATGAGTAGAAAAAGGGCATGCAGGGGTCAGGAGCGCGCCCTTCAAACAGGCAGGCGACAGACACGACTGCAGCCATGGTCTCGCGGGTATAATATTTTACCAATTTCCGGTTTCGAGCGTAGTCATAAACCGGTATCTCCTCCTTGGGCAAATATTTCTTATATATCACTCTCATTTCTCCGAAATTACCCGCGCGTTACGGAAAGCCAGTGTCATCAGCCGATCGGTTGTTTTTTGCATTTCTTCATCCATGATGTCGTTTAAGAAACTGAAAAACAGTTCGCCTTCAGCGTATCGTTTCCCTTCGCACGTGGCTTTTACGGTTACCGTCGCGTACGCATCCGGGTAAAATGCTTTCACATCGGCACGGTAATGCAGGCAGTCTCCCGGGATAACAAGGCGACGGTATTTCATCCGGTTGACCAATGTCAACACGGCCCGTTTACCGGTTACCCCCTCTTGCTTGAGGCAGTATTCAAAAAATAATCCACTCATTTGGGCAAGGCCTTCCAGGATTAAGGAACCGGGAAAAACCGGGTATCCGGGAAAATGTTCGTCAAAAACATCGTCGCTCATCGAGATGAGCTTCAATCCCTCTACATATTTTGCCGGAGCAACTTCCGTAATCCGGTCGATTAAATAAAACCTCATGCTTCCTGTTTTGGCTTCTCTGTTTTCAACGCGATGATAGTGGACAAATCACCTACCGTGAAATTTTCGTAAATATCGCGTACGGATTGCCCTTCATGGAACTTATCGGTCTTGAAGTCGCGATTCAGTTTCTCGGCGATCACCTGGGTTACCTTGCCATCGACGGACGTATCCACCGAAGCATAGTCAACCATGGTGATTTCCTGTATCTGTATTTTCACCCCGAAATGGGTTTCAATAAGGTAAAGTATTTCAACAAAGTCGATGCTTTCGGCTCCCAGGTCGTTCACAAGCGCATGTGAAGGTTGTATCTCCTCGATGTTAGCAATGCCCAGCACCGGCATCAGTAATTCCCTTAATTTATATTCGATCTCCATGTTGCTTACAATTGTGATTCAACAAAACAGAAAGGAGCCGTTTTCAGAATAAAAACAACCCCTTCTTTCCGTTGTTTTTTTAGAAGAAGATGCTTACTCCGAGATTGACACCAAATTGGTTGTATTTAATTTTGGAGTCCATTTTTTCACCGCCGACTTTTATTTCACCTCCCGTAAGTTTGCCTCCATAACTGACCGATGGTTCAAGGGCAACCGACGGAGTCAGGAATATGGCATATCCTGCCTCAGCACGATATCCGATAATGGTTGTGCTGAGGTCATCTCCGCTCACCTCCATATCGTCAAAGTCGTCAAAATAGCCACCAATGTTTATCTTACCGTTATTTGCAAGCACACCTCCGCCCAGGAAAAATTTACCAATGTAATAACGGGCGCCAGCACCGATAGTGAAAAAAGAGACTTTGGTTGCATCATCACTTCCCAATTGTAATGACTGTCCGGCTACCTGAGCAAGAATAAACAGGTTGTCGGCAATGGCATAACCACCTGAGACGGATAAACCCAGTTGCGATAACTTCTCCCCATCGCTGGCATCACTATCGGAGCTGTTGATTTTCATGCTCTGATATGACACATTAAGCAACTGAGGATTAAGTAAGATTGCACCTCTTTTGGCAAAATCGCCACCCTCTGATTGTGCCTGGACACCTGCTACTGTAAAAAGTAATAAAGCGACAATTAATAAACTTAGCTTTTTCATTTTGTTGAATTTAAATTGATGAAATGATATTTGTAAAGTCAGATTTGTAAAATTCATTAGTCGAGAGCATTGGCCGTGACCGTTAGATAAAACTTCAATCTTACCGTGAAACTGACGGGAGTTGATGAGAGCGTTCCTTGGAGTGTTATCTGCTCTTGCTTGTTTTCAAGTAACGATTTACAGAGTTCGGAGATACCACTATTGTCGGTTGTCAGATTGGTTTCAGAGGTATTCGACAGGTCGATGGTGGCAGCACTTGCGATAGTTTTTCCGTTACCGGTCGCAACTTTTCCGTCGGTTAGCTTTATCGTGGCCGGATTGGCACCCGAGATGGAGTAAGTAACCTTATTCACCTTAAATTTTTTAATTTTTTTGGCATATTTCAACACGTCGGGGTCATTGGCTACGCTCAGCGTTTCGGAATCGGAATAAGACTTGCCCGATGGGGAACTGGCCGTTTCAATCACCGTGAAAGTAACCGGCATCGTGACGTCGAAATCAACGTCGTCAAGTTTTTCGATTAGGCTACATGATACTGCCAATAAGATCACAGGTATTAACCATAAAAATTTAATAATCGTTGTTCTCATAGTTTGCTTTATCTAAATTATGAAGTTAATAAATATTGTTCTCAAAAAACAAAAGTAAGGATGCAAAGCTAAATCCAACGGGCAAATTGTAAAAACATTCGGACAAAAGGTAAAACATCCGGACAAAAGATAAAAAAATAATTTATTATATTATTTTTTTGTAATTTTGCCTTGGGCTATTAGATATTATCAATATGTTCAAACTATTTCTCTTATTAAGTCCTCTCTATACCACCCTGTTTTGGGCGGTGGTGCTTAATATTGTGGAAAGGCGAGGAAACGAGCCGAAATGGTTCCTAGGTAAGTTTATGATCGTGTCGCTCATCATCTTCATATCTCACACATTGTACTATCTGCCCTTGCCTGAATTATATATCTATGCCGACTCTCTCTACTACCTTGCCCATTTACTGACCTTTCCTCTCTATTATATCTACGTACGGTTGCTGGCAATTGATCCCAGATTTTCGTTGAGGCAACACTACAAATTCCTGATACTACCGGTTGTTATTTTTCTACTCTATGGCATCGGGACACTTTTCATGTCGAAAGCGGATTACATCGGTTTCTTGTATCCTACTCTATCGGAACCCCCTGTCACCGGAATTTTCCTATACCAGAAAATTATGAGACATCTCGTCAATGTGGTATTTGTCACGCAAGGTATGGCATACATGTCGCTGTCGATCATAGCGGTAAGACGTAATAGCGAAAAGGTTGCCAATTTTTATTCCAACTCTGAATATTCGTTGCGTAAAGTGCAGTGGTTGAACGTTACTTTGCTGGTTACGATCTTCACCTGTATCGTTATGGAGATAATCAGCAAGGAGAATTTTGCCGGGAACAGTTCTTTTCTGATCGCGCCGTCGGTGATTTTGACAGGCATGCTGTTCTGGATCGGCTTGCTCGGAAACAGCCAGCGGCAAGTATTGCTTACCTGTGGAAAGGATGATGAGATGGACGAAGAGCCTCCGGCCAAAGGAATTACGGCACAGCAGCGTTCATTACAAATGAAGATAGAAACTCTTTTCACGGATAAGCAGATTTATCTGAATGAAAATCTTACCATTTGGGATTTAGTGCGGGAAATAGGTACAAACCGCACCTATATTTCACGGGTGATCAACAACGATATCGGCGTTAACTTCTCGCAATTCGTCAACGGCCACCGTCTTGCACACGCTCGTCGTCTTACCGCCGAACAGCCCGGTTTATCGAAAGAAGAGGTTGCGCTACAGAGCGGCTTTGGTAGTGCAAAGTCAATGAGACGGGCAGAGAAAAGAGAATGATCTACTTTATTGATATTACTTTTTCCGATTCATCCGATGGAAAAAGGGGTTCGTCTGTTTCTCTTCAGCCAGCGTGGAAGAGGGTCCGTGGCCGTAAAGGATGATCGTCTCATCCGGAAGCGGGTAGATCTTTTTTTGGAGATGGGCCAGCACCTCGCCATAACTGTTATTGACAAAGCCCAGGCTGCCTTTCACCAGCGCATCACCCGCGAACAGGTAAGGACCGCCCGGCACAAACAGGCAGACAGAACCATCGGTATGCCCCGGAATATGGATGACTCTCAGGCAGATTCCACCAAAAGAGAGTTGGGTGCTGTCGTCGTAATGATGATCTACTTGAAACTCTTCAACTGTCTCAAACTCATACATCGGTGCCAACGTCCGGGATAGCTGGAGTTCTTTTTCTTCAGCAGAGTGCATCCAACATTCACAACCATATTCTTGAATCAGGAATGGTACTCCGGCAACATGGTCAAAATGGCCATGCGTAAGCAATAGTCTCTTCGGATAGAGATTGTTCCGGGAGAGGAATCCGGTAAGCAATTCCTGCTCGTAGGGTGTAGAGCAGCCCGGGTCAACCAGCAAACACTCTCCTGCCCGGTTCCACAGCAGATAGCTGTTCTCTTTCTTGTTGTTGAAAACAAAGGAGTGGACAAATAATTCCATCGACATGATCATTTTAACGGGTAACCAATTGGAATGATAGCGCCGATTTCTTGTCCGGCAGAGAGTCCGGTAATCTGTGCTAACTCCTCACCGGCGATGAGCGGGCCGGTCATGTAACATGCACCCAATCCCAGGCTCTCGGCAGCCAGCAGAATAAGCATGGCTACACACGAAATCGACTTCACGGCATTGTCGCGCTCCCAACATTGCAGGGAGGGTGTCAGCCTGTCGCGCAAGAGAGATCGCATTACGGGTGCGACCCGGAATATGGGGAGCAATAAAGCGGAGACATCTGCGAACTGCGTGAAGTTTGAGACATAACGCCTGAACATCGACGCCATCTCCGGCTCCATGTCGGCCGCCATTTGTTCGGTTTGCCGTCGGATCGCCTCCACCATCTCCCGGCACACATCTCTATCTCTGATAACCAATATTTTCCAGTTCTTCCTGCCTGAAGCAAACGGTGACGTAGCGGCGGTCTCCAATATTTGCGCGATCATCTCTTCGGGTACCGGCTCGGGGCTGAATTTCCGGTGGCTTCTTCTACTTTGGCATAAGGCATGAAATGTTTCGTAACTGTTTCTCATTTTAATTTATATTATTTATCACTATTTTGTCCGTTCCATCCGCCGGAAGATCAAGACCGATAGCACCGCACCCTGGATGCACAGTGCCGCGAACTGCGACCACACATCGGCAAGCGAGAACCCTTTCAACGCTACCAGCCGCGAAGCATCGAGCATGAAATAGAGCGGGTTGACGAACCGCGTCGCCCTGGCCCAGCCAGGCATAGCATTCAGAAAGGAGAACATGCTGCTCATCAGGATAATCGTCAGGAGCACGAAGACCAGCAAGTATATCGCCTGCACCTGGTTCTTGGATATCGATGCAATACCAATACCAATCATGAGCATTGGCCACAGGAACGCTAATGCCAACAGCCAGAAAACATACCACCGTCCCGCCAAGGCAAAGCCAAAAAAAGAGTGGCATAGAAGTAGGCCGACACCCAGGACAAACAGGCCGGCCACCGCGAATACAACCATCTTCGAGACGATATAAACGGTAAGAGAAAGCGGCGTTGCCTGTAACTGCTCCCATATACCCGACTCTTTTTCGCTCACTATATCGAGGGTGACAAGGCAGGCACCGATAAGTGTGACCAGCAAAACCAGCAATGAGACAATAAACCACATCCGCCCGTCGAGGGAGGGGTTGAAGAGCAGGTTTTGGTGTAGCTGAGAGGGGATCTCCCCCTCGGAGAGATCATATTGCAGCATTTGCTCCAGGAAGGCAAAGTGGCTTTGGGCGTTCAGCGTGTGCGTACCATCAAGAGCGATACTCAGTGGTGCTGCCTCTACTTCTCCGGCGTCACGCTCCATCTTTTCGGGGAGTATCATCACCATATCACTTTTGTTCTCTTTGACCCGATCGAGCGCCTCTTCCACCCTCTCCATTTCCGTCACCTTCACGAAATAGGGAGAAGCTTTCACTCGATAGGTCATGATACGGCTGGCAGCACTATTGTCGCAATCAACAACGGAGAGGCTGATCTTCACCCGCTTCTCTATCGAAAACGGAATAATACCCATGATGAGCAATGGACTGGCACCAATGATCACCAGCAACGAAACATTGCGTTTCAGTTGCCTGATCTCTTTTTTTATGGCGGCAAACAATATATTCATCTGTATCCTCCCGACCGCTTCACCAGTCCTTTACGGGAGGCCAGCAAAAGCAGCACCAATTGAGATAGGAGTAATGCGAACGGCAGCGCATTGCCTTGCAACCCTACACCTTTAAAAACAATATTTCTATATGCTTCGATGAACGACGTGCCGGGTAGTATCCATGCGACCCACCGGAAAAGAGCGGGCATCGACATGAGCGGGAAAATGAAGCCCGACATGAAGACGTTCGGAATGAAAAGGAACAACCAGCAGATGATAGCCACTTCAAGCTGCCGATCCACCAGTGAAGCGATCAACAGGCCGAAGGCCATCGAGTTGACTGCGAACAGCAGGTTGAGCGCCAAGAAAAGTATCGGGTTGCCTGCTATATGGATATGAAAAATAAAATAACTGACACCCCACACCGAGAAGATGTGGAAAATCGTAATGGCGAGGTAAGGCAGCGATTTCCCCAACACGATATCGAAAGTTGAAAAGGGCGTCATCGCCAACATCTTGTCAGTCCCCCGCTCTTTTTCCCCGACAAAGCTGATGCTAAGCATGATAGAAGAAATAAGAATAAAAATAATCATCATCAACCCGGGAACCGACGCCGTCTCTTTCCGCAATCCGGGATTGTAGAGGAAGCGCGCTACCGGCTGCTTTTGCAGCGGCCTCATTTCAGGGAGCTCCTCCTGTACGAAAGCCGTTATTATCTTACGGGCGATACTCGTAGCCGCCAGCGCCAGCTTGGGATCGGAAGCATCAATAAAAAGAGATATATCGGGATATTGTCCGGTTGCTAATTGGCGGGTGAAGCCGCCGGGGGCGACGATCACCATCCGGATATCATCCCTCCCAAAGGCAGCGGCTATTTCGCCGGAATGGTGAAGCCGTTTCACTATATGAAAGCTGCTCGACGCCTCTATCTGGGCGAATAGCCGTTCTACGGCCGGCTCGTGCCGTTCGTTGATGACGGCGATATGGAGCTCTTTGATTTCGAAGGATAAAACAACACCGAAAACGAGGAGAATCAGCGCGGGTAAGAGGAAAAGAATCGCTACACTCAACTTATCACGCCAGATAAGAAGCGCCTCCTTTCGTACAATGGCCACTATATTTTTCCCCCTTTTCATGCTTCGTGATGAATAAAATAGTGTGTCAGCCCGTCGGCGCCTCCGGCGGATTTTACTGTTTCCGTCTTTCCGCATACCCTCACCTTTCCCTCCTCCAAGATGATGAGGCGGGTGCAGTAGAACGCTTCGTCAAGGTAATGGGTACTTACCATCACGGTCGTGCCTGTTCCGGCTTCCAGAGAGATGCGGTTCCATAGCTCGCGACGGCTGATGGCGTCGAGGCCGCTGGTCGGTTCGTCGAGGAAAACCACTTCGGGACGGTGCAACATCGCCGTTGAGAAAGCCAACATCTGTCGCCAGCCCGAGGGTAAGGTGGCTATCCGTTTATCGGCATAGCGTCCAATACGGAGATCGTGCATCAACTCGTTCATCCGGTTACGGGTTTCGCGGCGGCTCATCCCGTAAACGGCCGCATAGAATTCGATGTTCTCACGTACGGTCAGATCTTCAAACAGCGTCGATTGCTGCCCCATATAACCTATTTTTCGTCTGATCTTCGCTCCTTGCCGGACGATATCAAACCCTACCACTTCACCCCTTCCGGAAGTGGGCTTTACCAGCCCGCAAAGCATCCGTATCAATGTCGACTTGCCTGCGCCATTGGCACCCAGCAAGCCGATGATCTCACCCCGACCAGCCTCAATCGAGACATTATCGACAGCCCTGAGTGTGCCGAAATCGCGCGTCAGCCTATCGGTACGAATATTTAGCATGAGATGCTCCCTCCTCCATTCGTGGCCAGACAATCGATAAAGACATCTTCCATGTCGGCCGGGAGCTGTGCTATCTCCACTTTTTCGAATCCTTTTCCGGCAGCGAATACCCCTATCGTCTCAAGCAAAATATTTTCGTCAACGGTGATATAAACATGCTCGCCACGGATGTAACAGTTGATGACGCCCGGCAGCTCTTTCATCGAGTGAAACAATGGCTGTACGGGATACCCACCGAGGGTAAACAGCTGCCGGGGGTATGAAGCCACTATCTTATCAGGAGGACCGAGCTTCAGTTGTCGCCCTTCATGGATGAACAAAACACGGTCGGCAATAGCCGCCTCTTCGAGATAATGCGTACTGACAAGAATGGTCATCCCACTTTTCTGGAGCGATCTAAGCTCTTCCCATAACAGGTGGCGCGAAAAGGGATCAATCCCGGTGGTCGGTTCATCGAGCAGGAGCAGGTGCGGGTCATGCGCCAGGGCACAGCATACTCCCAATTTCTGCTTCATCCCGCCCGACAGGTATTTGGCCTGCTTGCGTGAAGAGGCCTCCAGATGGCGCCACAGGCCGGAAGAACGCTGATGTGCTTCGTATGGATTACAACCATAAGCCGACGCAAAAAAGGAGAGGTTCTCTGCAACGGTCAGCTCGCCATAGAGGGAAAACCGTCCCGGCACATAGCCGATGATCTCCCTCACCTGCCGTTTATTTTCCCGTACATTTACCCCGCGGATTTGGAGAAGACCTTCATATTCATCGTCAAGCGTGGCGATGATATTGAAGAGGGTCGACTTCCCCGCACCGTTAGCGCCTACCAGGCACAGGATCTCACCCTTTTCGACGGAAAAGTTCAAGTCGCACAGAACCTGCCGGCTGCGGAAATGTTTCGATATGTGTCGCGCCTCAATCATTCCTCAGGGGATAAATTCAGGAGATAAATCTCGGCCGGCATCCCCGGCTTAATCGTACCATCATTTGTCACGTTGATCTTCACATGATAGAACAATAGAGCCCGGTTTTGCCGGGTCTGCACCTGGCCTGGTGTAAATTCCGGTTTTTCGGCGATATGGCAGATCTTCCCGACATGATATTTCATTTTCCCGTAGGGATGGTCTATGGCCACTTTCACTTCGCCTCCGATTGAGAGTTGTGGAAGCAGCTCTCCCGGGAACCAACTATGGAGGGTCATTTCACCAGTGTCAATCAGTTTATAGAGTGGATGCCCGGAAGCGGTAAATCCGTGCCTCTTGGCAAATTGCAACGCCACTCTTCCCTTCTCGGGATTCACGATAGCGCACTCTTGGATGCGGTGCGTAGTGATATCGCGTTGCATTTCGAGTGCTTCTATCTGGGCGAGGATGGCAGCCGTTTCACGGTGCAGTGACGACAATGCGGCAGCAATCTGCCGGTCTACAAGCGCCAGCTCATCCTCAATCTGGTCCAGTTTTTTTCGGTCGGCAGCACCCGATTGCACCAATCTATCAACCCTCAGGTACTCTTTTTCAGCGACATTCTTTTTCTCTTTCAACGTCCCGATCTGTAGTCCCACATCCGGTAACGAGGCACGGAGATTCACAATTTGATTGTCGAGGTGGATCTTCTGCAGTGACAGTTCCGCGGTATCGATCTGACCGACCGGTTGCCCTTTCGTGAGCGCATCGCCCTCTTCTATGTCGAGCCAGAGGATTTTACCACTTCCGGCAGCGGAAACGATCCATTCACGTGCCTCGAAATGCCCATAAGCTGCCGGTCGATCTGCCTCCGAGCAACTCGACAAAATGATTATAAATGCGGCAAGCAGGTTCTGGAGTGCGTTTTTTCTCATTTTTCAGAATAATTTGAGTGGTTAACAAGCATACGGTTCCGTTTTATTGTCTCTTTCGTCTTGTGGATGGCATAGAGCTGGAGTTTGATCTTCGCAGCGGTTTCTTCGCCGAGGGCAGCAAGATAGTCCGACAAAGAGACTTCTCCCTCCCTCAGCAAGATCTCCATCTGTTGCCTGATTTGCCCCTTCTTTTCAAGGAGAATAATCTGTCGATTTTCAAGGGTCTCATACCGGTATATTTCTCCCGAATGTGCCGCTTTGATTATATCGCGCTTTTTTTGGAGGTTGTTGCGGTATATGCGTAACCGGTCCGATTCGATTTGCAGGATTTTTTCTTCGCGAGCATGATCGCGCCATACGGTGATAGGCACTTGTAGCAGCAGTCCTACACCGCCAAACCAATCGAAACGGTTTTCAAAAAAGTTCAGTCCGGGCTTGCCATAGCCCACCGAGCCGAAAAGACGGACTTTGGGCAGCGCTGCCGTACGAGAGAGATCACGTGTCAGTTCAATTTTCGCCTCTTGCAGATCGAGTTGAAGAAAAGCCGGATCGGTAAATTCTTCTCCTTGATCATCACAGACAGGGTCGACCAACCGGTCATCGGCGCCAATTTCCTGCCCCAGCAATTCCGAAAGTATCCGGCGGTATCTATGCTCTTCGGCTCTCAACTCTTCGATGCGGGTCTCCACATCAATCAATGCCATTTCGGCTTGGAGCAAATCTTTTTTAAGGAATTTTCCTTCTCCGACAAGCGACTGTACGTCGTTCCATGCCAGAGAAACGATCTCCCGTTGTGTTTCGAGCGCTTGCAATCCCTTATGGACAAGTATGATTCCGAAGAAAACCTCATCGACAAGATTGTCGATTTGCAGTAATGACTCTTCCGCCTTTTGCTCTTCTATATCTCTGTCCAATCTGATTTCTTCCTTCTTCAACCGGTACTCTCCTCCATCATATATCCGTTGGGAGAGGAACAGTCCGGCTTTGAGCCTTTCATGCGGAGCGGGAGAGACATCAAATGCATATTCGAAGGCAGCAGTGGGATCGGGTACTTCCGAGAGGTAAGCCCCGTAAGCGAAGGCCGACACATCCGGGGTGATCATTTTTTTCAGGAGCTGCTGTCGGAAGGCAGCCGATTGGGAGATCTGTTCTCTCTGCATTTCAGCCGAGAACACAGAGCGGGCCATCGCCCGACATCCCTCCAGCGTGAAGTCGCCCTGCGCATTTGCCGGGAAGAAGGTCAACGACAGGAGGAGAGCAATGACGGCCAGTTGCAAATATTTTGTGTTTCGTATTATACCAGTGAAAGGCATAGCGGGGAGGGATTTAATTGGAAATTTTGTGCATCGTTAATGTAGTCTCGTTACCGAAAACAGAGGTGCGCAGTATTAGCATGTCTTCTTTTCGGCTGATAATGGTAAAGAGATATCTCTCCCCGCTGGCGGGATCCGTAAGTGTGAGCTTGAACCCCTTCACTGAGAAATGCTCGGGACGACCGGTTATCAACAGCTCCCGGCTACTATCGTAAAGCTCGAACGATTTGTCCTCCTTAATATGGATGTAAGACTGGAAGTAACTGTCGTCAATGCGCGGCTCCGCTTTCTCAAGCACCCATTTCCCCAGATAAACCGGTTCTTCTTCGTCTCGGTCACAGGAAAACAAAAAGAGCAGGCATAGAAGTGCCACTATGGAGAATGATACCGTGAGTGTGGAAAATTTCATCTTTCTTTACCAATTTACAAACGAATGAGAGGTTACTCTTTTCAAAACATACATTTGAGATTAAAACCTCTCCTGTTTTATAAGAACGAAAGTAAGGTTTCGTGACAAAACCGAACGGGCAAATCGTAAAAAGTATCGGACAAAAGGTAAAAGCACACGCAGGGTATGCAATTTCAAGTCATAAAATAGCAAAAACAAGTTAAAATTTAATCTTTCATGGAAATAGGATGTTATAATCAATAAGCCAATCCCGGCCACTTGTCCCAATTTATCGGGAAATCGGGACAGGTTGTCCCCAATTTCGTGAAGCAGGGTCAATATATCAATGAGCCTTTGTGCTTGAATCTTGGCTCTAAAAGTCTTAAACAAAACATGAAGATAATAATTATAGCCAACAGGTTACCTGTTAAAATTGAGAGAGAAGAAGAGGGTTTTTGTATCGTCAGGAGTGAGGGAGGCCTCGCTACGGGTCTCGGATCATTAGAGACTGATTCCGACATATATTGGGTTGGATGGCCCGGCATTCACTCTGAGGATGAAAACGAGAAGCAGGAGATCTCGGAAAGACTGCATGAAATGAATTTCCATCCGGTTTTCCTCTCTGCCGATCAGATTGAAAACTATTACGAAGGGTATAGCAACAGTACGATCTGGCCTCTTTGTCATTACTTTTTCTCTTATATAGAATACAAGACAGAGTATTGGGAAGCATACCAGGAGGTAAACCGACTGTTCTGCAAAGAAACTATCCCTTTTATTGAAAAAGATGACATGATATGGGTGCAGGATTATCAGCTGATGCTATTGCCTAAAATGATCCGTACCGAAAAGCCGGATGCAAATATCGGCTATTTTCACCATATTCCTTTTCCATCCTACGAACTCTTCAGAGTACTCCCACAAAGGAAAGTGATACTGGAGGGTCTGCTTGGCGCCGATCTGATCGGTTTTCACACGCATGACTATATGCGGCATTTCATCAGTGCCATTTATCGTGTACTCGACCTGAACTGTAGTCTCGATGAGATCAACCTGCAAGACCGTATAGTACATGTGGATGCTTTCCCGATGGGTATCAATTATGAACAATACCATCACGCACCGGCCCTGCCGGCAGTGAGGGAAAAGTCGGAAATACTTCGCCAGGAGCTGGGCGACACCACTGTGATACTTTCGGTGGACCGTCTCGACTACAGTAAGGGTATCCTGCATCGTCTACAGGGATTCAAGCAATTCCTGGAACATAATCCGGAATATCACGAAAAAGTATCGCTGGCGATGATAGTGGTTCCATCCCGAGATAATGTGGATATCTATGCCGACCTGAAGACCAAGATCGACCAGACTATTGGCGAGATCAACGGTTTATATTCCAGATTGGAATGGACACCGATCCATTATTTCTACCGCGGCTTCTCCTTCGAGGAGTTGATCGCCATGTATGACGTCTCCGGAATTGCCTTGGTAACTCCTCTGCGCGACGGAATGAATTTGGTGGCCAAGGAATATCTGGCTACCAAGAACAGCCATAGCGGTGTACTTATCCTCAGCGAAATGGCCGGGGCTGCCATTGAATTGCAAGATGCCATCACCATCAACCCTAATGATAGCGACGAGATCGAGAGTGCGATTCTGGAGGCATTGCGGATGCCTGAACAGGAGAAGAAGGCGAGGCTGCAGAATATGCAGAAACGGATATCGAAGCAATCAGTCAAGAAATGGGCGAACGATTTTGTAAAAGAACTACAGTCCATAAAAACCCAAAATAAAGAAATACTGCAAAAGATTGTAGGAAAGCGGCAGCTCAATCAGATTAAGAAGGCCTATGATGATGCCTCCTCACGCTTGATCTTGCTGGATTACGATGGCACACTCGCCCCGTTCGTCAAAAAACCGGAAGATGCCATACCTTCAACCAAATTGTTAGCGCTTCTACAAGAGATGACTGCCGACAAGAAAAACAAGGTGGTGATCAACAGTGGCAGGAACCGCCAGGTGCTCGATCAATGGTTTCAGGGAGTTAACCTCGATTTTGCCGCTGAACATGGTATGTTTTACAAGGAAGAGGGGAAGTGGCATAAGAATATGCAGGAGGAAATAGAATGGGACGGCGAAATTATTGATATCATCCAGCATACGATCGACAAAACACCCCGCTCTCATCTGGAGAAAAAAGATACTTCACTGGTGTGGCACTATCGCAAGGTGGATGTTTGGCTTGCCGAACTGAGGGCACAGCAGCTGATCAACGCCTTGATCGGTCCCTGCTCCAGGTTGAACCTGCAGATTGTTCCCGGAAATAAGATCGTAGAGGTCAAACCACCCGATTTCACCAAGGGAAGTGAAGTGTTGCGCAGGCTTGAACACGGAGAGTATGATTTTGTCCTGGCTATGGGCGATGACACTACTGATGAAGATATGTTCAGGGTACTTCCTCCGGGTGGTATCAGCATCAAGGTAGGTAATTTCTCTCCTGCAGCGAAATATCGTCTCCCTTTACAGTCATCTGTAATTCCATTTTTATCCAACTTAATTAAATAACAATCTCCCTATGGATTTTATTGACCATCTTATCCCCAACAGTTCACTACGATACCCATTTATTGCATTGCTATTTATTGCATTATTCATCATACTGGTCCTTGTTTTTAATTTTATCATCAGGAAATGGAGGATTCGGACACAAAAAAGTAAAAGCCACATTGATGATTTTATTGTCCGCCTTTTCAGAGTTCCCGGGATATGGATCATTTTCGCTATATTATTAAATATATTCAGTACGCTGTTACAGGAAGATGCACGCACTTTTGAAGTCTTACAGAAAATAAGCCGGATATTGCTGATTCTCACACTCGGATGGATAATTGTACAGATTATCAGGGGTACCTTTCATTATTGGCAGAACAAGCTCGACATCAATAATCCCAATAATCTTGAAGCTAGGAAGAGGCTTACACAGATGAGTATGATCGAGAGGATCACGATCATACTCACAGCCTTTATCTTCTTTTCGATAGCACTGATGACCATCGATTCAGTCAGGCAACTGGGTGTCAGCCTGCTGGCTTCGGCAGGAGTGGCGGGGATCATTATAGGATTCGCAGCCCAACGTAGTTTCGGACAGATATTCTCCGGTATCCAGATTGCTTTTACACAGCCGGTCAGACTGGATGATGTAGTAGTCATCGAGGGAGAATGGGGGCGTATTGAAGAAATCAATATCACATACGCCGTGGTAAAGATCTGGGATGAGCGACGGTTAATCATACCTATCGATTATTTCTTGAACAACCCCATACAAAATTGGACAAGAACCACTTCCGATATATTGGGAACAGTATTCCTGTATGTCTCTTACGACCTGCCTCTGGAACCATTGCGTGAAGAACTGGCACGCATAGTGGAAGATGACCCCAATTGGGATGGACGTGTCCATAACATCCAAGTCACCGAAAGCAAGCAGTGGTACAAAGAGATAAGGGTATTGGTCAGCAGTAACAACTCATCCAGCAATTGGGATCTCCGGGTAGCTGTCCGCGAAAAACTGATCGATTTTATCAATCGGTACTATCCCGGTTCATTTGCAAAGATCAACTCTGCCGCTACGGGAGAAAAAGGGACTCCAGCTGTTACGGACGAATAAATTTGGAAAGGTGCTTCTCCTCCGAGAACAGCACTGCTGTGTTAATAAATGCAAGGTGTGAATAAGCCTGCGGGAAGTTGCCTAACTGACGTTTGGTCTTAAAATCGAGATCTTCACTGTAGAGTCCCAGATGGTTGGAATAGGATATCATCTTCTCAAATATTTCACGCGCCTCCTCTATTTCTCCGATCTTATAAAGCGCCTCGATCAGCCAAAAAGTGCAAATAGTGAATGAAGAGGTAGGCACACCGAAATCATCTTCTGCTTTATAACGGTACATAAGTCCCTCATGATAGAGGTGCTTTTTAATGGCTTTCACAGTCTTTACATACCGTTCGTTATCGGGTTCGATAAAGTCATAGAACTGCATAAGCAACAACGAAGAGTCGTAATCGGTATTACCATAGGCCTGCGTAAAACATTGCAATTCTTCGTTCCATCCCTTTTCATGTACTTCCGCCTTAATCATATCCGCTTCCCGGCGCCATTTCTCGGCATAGCTATCCCTGTGCAACAGTTCGGCAATCAGCGATGCCCTGTCAACAGCTACCCAACTCATCACTTTCGAAAAGACAAAATGCATCTTCCTTGTACGGAATTCCCAGATGCTTCTGTCCGGTTTGTCCCACGCAGCCAATACCGAGCGCACCAGATTCTTGATGATCTCCCATATCTCCTCTACTTCATCCAGCGTTCCCGGAAAATAGAGATAGTATTTATAAATGACATCCAGGAGATAACCGATAGAGTCGTTCTGTTCCTGGTAATAGGCTGCATTCCCGATCCTTACGGGGCGTGATCCCTCGTAACCGCTCAAATGGGGCAGTTCCTCTTCCGTCAGTTCACGTTCACCACGGATGCCATACATGATCTGGATGGTCTCGTTACGCGATGATTTCAGGATACGTTTCACAAAACCAATAAAACGCTCTGCCGTTGCCCGCTGCTTCATAAACAGCAGCGTATCTATCGACATAGAAGCATCTCGCAGCCAACAGAAGCGGTAATCCCAGTTCCTGTTTTCCCCGATGCTTTCGGGCAGGCTGGTAGTCACCGCTGCCAACATGGCTCCCGATTCCTGGTATGACAACAATCTAAGCACAAGCAGGCTACGTTTGATCATGTCGTTGTATTGCAGATAATCCCTGGAGCGATTCACGAAATTGAGCCAATACACTTTCGTGCGTTCATACTCCAACAGGATACGGTTGATATCCACAGTCATTAATTTCTGGTTATACGACAAAAGAAAGAAATGATGTCCGGTCAGCTCAATCTCCTCACGGCTGATCACTACTTCCGGATCAAAACTGCTATAGAGATAGATTTTATCTTCTGAATCTTCTGCTGAATGCGTTTTGATATAACTCCCCACTATTTCATGGCGGACTTCTTCGCGGGCATAATTGATCTTCGGATCATATATTATCCTGACCACAGGACGTCCTCTGGTGACGCGTATGTAGCGGTGAATCTCCGGCGGCATGTAATAGCGGTTTGCTTCAGTCTGATAACGGGGCATATAATCAAATACGATAAATCCGTTTTCAGGCGAATCAAATCTTGTCAATAGCATATTGGTATGGCCGTGATAACTCTGGGTAATGGTATATTCATCCGACACCTCAAAATGAAAACTACCTCCCTTTTCTTCGTCCAATAGTTTTGCAAAGACTGAAGGAGAGTCGAAATCAGGGAGACAGAACCAGTCAATACTCCCGGTTTTCGATACCAATGCCGCGGTGCGGCAATTCCCGATTATTCCGTAATCCAAATTTTTCATTCCAATCAATTTTACGGGTTCCTATATCTTCTCTATAAAACAAAGATAGAAAAACCCTCTTAGAAAAAGAAAAATGAAGGAACACAAACATATAAAACAAATTTTACTGATGTTACCCCCTTGTCATTATACTAATGAAGGTCATGTGACAGAGAGTAATCTCATATACTTAATGATGACGGGGAGTAAACGTTTATTTGCTTTTTTGCGGCATTCCGCCCGGAAAATAACAGGCTTATCTACTATTATTTGACTTAGCCTATTGGCTCTCGTTACCAAGGAGAACGGTTTAGTATCGAATTGAATGGTCGCGTGTCCGTTGCAACAAACGGCCAATCCCCCTCCTGACGGCTTCTTTCCGATTTGTAATGATAACTTCCGAATCCGATAATGGATTCTCCCACATTTTGGGGTCAAAACCTGTACAATCCTGCATCAGTTTCAAGAGATCAAAACTATCCTTTTTCTTTTGCTCCGTATCGGCAAACGAGTCGATAAACTCGTGAACATCTCCATTATGCTGTTTTGTCTTTAACTCTGCCATAAATTATCTTTTATTAATTTCTTACGATTCGCAACGATCTTTCTTCTACCAGTTCATCAACCAATAGATTAACCTAACGGAATATCGATTATTGTCAAGGATTGACTTCCCATATTTTATCGGAAACGGGCAAATATTCGGGTAACGCAGCGGAACCATACCAAGTGAAAATCTCAAAATTCAACAATCCGCTTTTGATAGCGGGATCAGTGAGTAATAACCCTCGCGCTTCCTCCGCTGAATCAATATTGTTCAGAATAAAAATTCCCCTGTAGCTATTTTCATTCTGCCCTAATGGGCCTGCCACAACCAATTTCCCTTCTTGCGTCAGTCTTTGGATATTATCTAAATGGCCTCTGAAATTTTCGCTAATAAAGTCTCTGTCTGTAGTAGTATTCGTCCCCGTCTTCAGGATAACAAAGAAGTAACTTTTCATCCCGTAGTCATCTGCACCCAACTTCACGGCCAATGCCTTGTCGTAATTGGAATTTGAGATTGTTGTATCTCTTTGCAATGCTACTTCACTGTTTTTTTGAGGATCGGATTGACCAAAAACCGCACTCACCAACAACAGTGTTATTGCTACAAATAAATATTTCATTGCCAACAATTTTATTCATCTATATATACAGAAATGAACGTACACTGTGCTAGATTGTTCACAAATTAACTACCGGAAAGTTTGATTTTAGCCTTCTTCTTCGGGTATTTATTTTCGTATAAGTGTTGCAATCTTTTCCGCTGTGATTTTATATCCTTCACTTGTCATGTGGATATAATCATTGCCATAGAGCCCCTCTCTGATTGTTTCGTTATCATCAACATACCAACCGGTAGGATTGACATATTCTAGCTGATGAAATGGGTATGTACTTAAGATGTCATGAACTCTATCACATTTAATACGTAATGCAGCCTGCTTTTCCTTACCGGCAGGATAAGGGCCTAAAAGGATAATATGAGAGTTGGGGAATTGTCTCCGGGCTTCATTCGCCACAGCTATAATCCCTTCTGCAGTATCTTCCGGAGTATCCGTCCCTCCTAAATTATTAATACCAATAGCTATGACCACATTCTCAGGCCTACAAACATTGTAATTGCCATGTTGGAGACGCCATAAGAGATGTTGGGTCCGGTCACCCGAAATACCGGCACTTTCCCATACCCCTTCACCGATGGCATCATCCATAGCCTGCTTGCCCTTAAAATTGGTAATGGCTTTACGTGTACCGCCCCAGGCTTGTGTTATAGAATTACCTAACAAAAGCAGTTTCAATTTCTTACCCTGTAAGGTCTCTGTGATCTCTTCAGCGACTCCATACCAATCTGCCCCTTCAACCCAACCCGCTGTCGTACGGAATTCATTTCCCGGGACAGGATGTACGCAATCATTTTTATTTCGTCCGGTAGCAGTAAGGATAAAACGGACAATCATTTCGGGGTTATTCAGGGAATGAGGATGATGTCCTACAGCCGGTTTATGAATTACAGTAATCGGAGCATTCAACTTATTCATCTGTTGTTCAAAAACAGCTGTATTTTCATCCACCGGCACTACTGCATCAGCATCTCCTACTACATGGATCACAGGAATTTTCGCTTTTGCTATGACCGAAGCGTAATCCAGCGGGTTACGCTTCCATGCAAGTGCTTCTCCTTCGTTTTTAAAACCGTAAGCAGCCAAAAGCTTCCGGGTATCATTTACCGATCCGGTAGATCCTCCTTTTCCCATCGGCCAGCTTTTAATATCCATTACCGGTGCATCGGCATAAATACATGCCACTTTATCCGCATTTTTTGCTGCCCAGTTATACACAATTAAACCGCCACGGCTCATTCCCTCAAGTACTACTTTCTTGTTAAATCCGGCTTTGACCATCTTTTTATAGAATCGATCCCATCGTCTAACAGCCTTATCGGATCCATACATATCTGTTACATCACAATAAGTGATATAGAACCCCTGTTCCAACAGATCGATATCTGTCTGAGGTTCATGATTCCAGAAACGTGCACGAATTACCCATGGCCTCCCTTCGGCTTCTATATATGGTTTGACCACTTTACAAAGTACACCTTTATCATAGAATTCATACCCCTGATAACCATGAAAGTTGAATTTTTGTGCATCACGCGGTACGACCGACTCAATAGATTTTGCCTGAAGAGAAGAATTCAAAGTGAGGAAATTATATATCTTCTTTGCCATGACTCCTGCTCCGATAGATGAAGGATGTAGTTTATCAGGCATAAGATAGGATTTCCAATCATCCCCAAATATATTGAACATGTTGATGATCTCCAGATCATTTCTCCAGGCCAGTTCTTCAAGCATGGGGCGCACTTCTTTCTCTATCAGTTGTGAGTTGATAGAAGAGCCCTCCGGCAAGAAACAACGTACCGGCGTAAGTAAAACAACACGGGGATGAGATCCCAACGCCCTATAACTATCAATAAGTGTCTGATAGTCTTTTAGAAAATCCTCTTTGTACTTCCAATTCTGGGGTTTAGTGTCGTTAGTCCCTAACTTAATCAGAACTATATCCGGTTGATAAGATAAAGATTGTTGGTAAGCATCCGTCTCTATATAAGGGTGATCACCTTTGGAAAGAGTTGTCCTGCCAGATACTCCAAAATTTCTCACTTCCCAATTATCACCCAGATATGCCTGGAGTTGTGCAGGATAACAATTTTTTTCACGGTTTATAATTCCGGCACCATAGGTGATACTATTACCCACACAGGCTACTTTGACGGGCTTTTGTGCTGCCAGATCCGTTATGCACAATAAGAATGTCAGTGTTAAAATTAAATATCTCATTACAATCAGTTTTATATTCATTCCCCTCTTCCAAGAGTGAATCACTTGTTGTCTTACTCAACTTTCGCAAATCGGCTTGGCAGATGTATTCGACTAAACCATATAACTTGCTTTATGTTGTTTGAAATTGAGCTTTTTAAATAATAGTGTCATTATTAGTTGTTGATCATTTTTGAAGTTCATTATTTATTGCCATGATATTTATCTCTCGTTCAATTGAATAAGTATTATCTTTCAAACTACAGAATCTATAAAGCTGCAATGCTTTCTCCAAATATTTCCTGGAACTCCCGTATTGGGCATTAAAACCTATTTCTGCCATAGCATTTGCCAAGGATTCTATATTTTCAGTATTGAAGCCGTCAAAACCCAATAAATATTCACTTGTTTTTTCATCGTTTAGATGCAGAAACATCTCCAGGTCAAAGTTAATTTCGTCCAGAAGCATCCCCTTTGCTTCATCCACTTTATTCTCTATAGTTATTGCAAGATTCTCCCCATCTCCAAAAAGCATATTCCGGAAGGCACTTATTATCAGTCCAAACTTTTTTATTTCACGGATTATATAGTCTTCATGTTGCATATTCCTGAACTACTTCGATGAATCTCCCCTATCCTGGCAATAAATATACAACATAATTTTCACCCCATATCTAATAACCCAAATATTTCACATAAATTCCTTATCCTCTCACCGTCAATTCACCACGGAGGGAGACAGACATCAGGCGGCTTACTTCGGCCGGCGTTTTACCCTCCCCGAAAAGGATCATCAGCTTGGCAAGAGCAGCTTCGGTAGTGATATCGTGTCCGCTCACTGCACCCAATTTCTCCAGACGTTGTCCGTTTTCATAACGATGCATCTCTACACCTCCATAGAGGCACTGGGTAACATTCAAAATCACAATACCCCGCTCTATTGCATCCTGCAATAAGTCCGTAAACCATGGATGAATAGGAGAGTTCCCTGTGCCATATGTTTCCAATACAACCCCTTTCAGGCCGGGAATTCCGAGATGTGCCCGCACCGACTCCTCGGAAATACCGGGAAATAGTTTCAGGATCACCACATGGGAATCCATCGCATAATTGAAGTATACCGGCTTTTCGTAATCGGGCTTGAGGATGAATTGGTCATTGTACCGGATATCCAGGCCCGCCTCGGCCAGATAAGGATAGTTGGGACTATTGAAAGCACTGAAGTGATCGGCATTGACCTTAGTAGTACGGTTTCCCCGCATCAGCAGGTTTTGCATATAAATGCACAGCTCAGGAACGATAGGACGGCCGATAGCATTTTTGTCGGCTGCAATCTCAAGAGCGGTAATAAGATTCTCCTTCCCGTCCGTCCGGAGTTTACCGATAGGAAGTTGTGATCCGGTCAGGATTACCGGTTTGGTAAGATTACCCAGCATCAGACTTAGTGCTGAAGCAGTATAAGCCATCGTATCTGTACCATGAAGAATCACGAATCCGTCATATTCATCATAATGATCTTCAATCACTTTAACTATTTGTTGCCAGATCGAAGGAGACATATCCGATGAATCAATGGGAGGATCAAACAGGTAGGTTTCCACATTGAAATTCAATCGCTTTATCTCCGGCATGTTAGAGCGAAGATGACTGAAATTAAACGGTTCGAGAGCACCTGTTTCTACATTTTCTACCATTCCGATAGTCCCGCCTGTGTAAATAAGGAGTACATTCGTATTTCTATCAATCATATCTACATAATTTTTATACAAAAATAGCAATTTGCAATTAAATGATTATCTTTTTGACATAAATTTAATCATAATAACGAACTTAACACCTTAAAAATTTACTTTTTCATCTTCCGAACCAAAAGGGAAAATAATTTGTTTTAATTAGATAGTTGGATAATCATTAAAGAGAGAGCTAAAATGGCAATGCATTCTATTCAAACAGTTTGGAGAAAAAATAATATTTTCGATACCGAGATCGACGGACACAAGATTACTATTGATCTGGCGGAAGAAGCAGGAGGCAATGATGAGGGGCCAAGGCCGAAGAGGTTACTTTTGATTGCAGCCGCAGGATGTACGGGACTGGATGTGGTGGAAATTGTCCGCAAGATGAGAATCGACCTGAAGAGTTTTGATATACGTATCGACGCAGAAATGAGCGAAGAACATCCTAAACAATATACATCACTAAAAGTAATCTACGAATTTGAAGGGGATAATCTTCCGAAAGAAAAACTGGAACGGGCATGTAAACTCTCGTTCGACAACTATTGCGGTGTATTGGCCATGTATAAAAAAGCGGTACCTGTAACCTGCGAAGTGGTGATAAAGAACTCCTGAATTTTCCCTACAGCTATTATGGAAAAAATTCCATATTTTTTGTAACTTTGCACTTTATTCGGCATTGCCGTAATTGGGTTATTTCGCAAAACTTTTTATAAAATATACTGAACTATGCAAACAATGGACACTTTTAATTTTGCCGGTAAAAAGGCATTTGTGCGTGTGGACTTCAATGTTCCTCTCGATGAGAATTTCAACATCACCGACGATACACGTATCCGCGCTGCTATTCCTACATTGAAAAAAATTCTGAAGGATGGAGGCAGTGTAATCATAGGATCGCATTTAGGCAGACCGAAAGGACCAACCGATAAATTTTCGCTCAAACATATCCTTCCCCGTGTATCGGAACTGTTAGGAGTGGATGTACAGTTCGCCAACGACTGCATAGGTGAAGAAGCCGAAGCCAAAGCCGCTGCATTACGTCCCGGTGAAGCATTGTTACTCGAAAATCTCCGTTTTTATGCGGAAGAAGAAGGCAAACCCCGCTTAGCCGCAGACGCTACTGAAGAAGAAACTGCGAAAGCAAAAAAAGAGGTGAAAGAATCTCAGAAAGAATTCACCAAAAAATTGGCTTCTTATGCCGATGTATATGTAAATGACGCTTTCGGGACAGCACACCGTGCCCATGCTTCCACAGCACTGATTGCCGACCATTTCGACGCCAACAATAAGCTGTTCGGATACCTGTTGCAAAACGAAATCACTGCTGTTGAGAAAGTGATGAATGAAACACAACGTCCTTTCACAGCTATTATGGGAGGTTCAAAGGTATCTACCAAAATAGAGATTATCAAGAACCTGCTGGATAAGGTAGACAATCTGATCCTCGCCGGAGGAATGACCTATACTTTTGCCAAAGCATTCGGAGGAAAAATCGGAGACTCTATCGTAGAGAACGATAAACTGGATCTGGCGAAAGAACTTGTGGAACTGGCAAAAGAAAAAGGTGTAAACCTGGTACTGGCTACCGATGCAAAAATTGCGGACAGCTTCAGTAATGACGCCAAGACCGGTTTTGCATCCGTAAAAGAGATACCCGACGGGTGGGAAGGCCTTGACATCGGCCCCGAATCGGAAAAAGCTTTCGCCGAAGTGATTAAAAACTCCAAAACTATCTTATGGAACGGACCGGTCGGCGTATTCGAATTCGACAATTTCGACAGAGGATCACGCGCTGTTTCCGATGCCATTGTAGATGCCACCAAAAAAGGAGCTTTCTCACTGGTAGGAGGTGGCGACTCTGTAGCTTGCGTCAATAAATTCGGACAGGCAGATGAAGTATCGTATGTTTCTACCGGCGGCGGTGCCCTGCTCGAAATGATCGAAGGCAAAGTGCTTCCGGGAATCAAAGCAATAAGGGGGTATTGATCTTCCCCATTAGTAGTACTTCAAAATAGTGCACTATTTAGAAAAACAAATGAACAAAGCCTTGTAGCAAAGAAATCAGTCTTGTATCTTGATTCTTGGCTCTTGTTTCTTAAGAGTAAAGATAATAAGGGTGGAACTCTCCGTGAGCTTCCACCCTTTATTGTTTACGGAAATGAACTCTCGGAGCCTCCTCTTCTTTTATGTGCAAGTATCATCATGATTTCGGTATTCGAAAAATCAGGTTGCAATGTGTAATATACGGGGGCGTCGGGCGAAGCAGTCCTCAACTTCTCCTCGGCCAGACGCAACCGTTCCCGTGGAATAAAGTCGGTAATGACCAACTCGCCTGTCTCCACATATTTTGCAAGATGCGTACCGATAGTAGATACAGCCAGATTTCGTTCTTCGGCTATTCCTTCAATGGTTTTTCCGGAACGGAACATTTCCAAACTAAGTCGCCGGCTGTCACCTTTCTTTTTCTTTTCTTTTTTCTCTTTCTTTTCCTTTTGCTTTCGCCTGGATACTCCTTTCTCCGCTAAACGCAACTCTAAGCCGTGCCTTTTACAATAATCCTGAATGATCGATAAGAAAGCCGGCCCATATTTCTCTACTTTGGCCGGCCCGAATCCGCTGATTTGGAGTAGTTCCTTTTTATTTTGAGGCAAATATTCCGCCATCTCATAGAGCGTCTTACTGCCAGCTACCAAATAAATTGGCAGGTCCCGTGGTCCACAGATATTATTCCGTTCCTCTACCAGCAGACGGTATAAACCGGGATGCGACAGGCCGGATTTTGTGGAGGCCGATATAGCATAAGCATTCACACTAAAGGAGGGAAGCCTGAAATTGTTTTTCGCTTCAAAATAGGCCTCAATTGTTGTATCGGATTTGAATTTACCGAGTAGATGCTTCTTCAATGCCAGATCGGAAAAAACATCCTGTATTGCTTCGTTATACTCGGCGGCATGTGCACGGCTATCGGTCGAAGCAGGAGATTGCCGCAGTTCCTCTATCAACAGGTCTATCTTCTCCATAAAGAAATCACCAGCAGCGCTTAACCGGTCTTTTAAATAGTCTTCCCTAAGGGGCTGCTGACGAATAATTGAGTTCAACTGTACCTGAAATTTAGCCGCTACCTGCTCTGTCTCTTCCAATTGTTGTTGGATATTTCGCAAGTAGGACTGCGTCTCATCGTTGAAGGACTCTCCCCACTCCTTGATTTTCGACGACAAACGCCTGACTTGTGTCAAAATGCCCATAAAATCGAAAATTGACAACAAAAGATGGGAACGGTAAGCATTGCGCGACTCTTCCAACTGGTTTTCAAGCACATCAACGGTCAGCTTATTCTTCTCATGGTCTATAATCTGATGGTCATTACGGATACTATCAGGATGTATCTTGCTCAATAGTACAATGCCTTCCAACGAGCGGCACCGGCTCAATGCCACATATATCTGCCCCGGTGCAAAGGCTTGTCCGGCATCGATCATCACTTTGTCAAAGGTAAGCCCCTGGCTTTTATGGATCGTAATAGCCCATGCCAGACGTAAAGGATATTGTATAAAACGCCCCAATGTGTTTTCCTCTATCTGTTTTGTCTCGGGATTGGCCGAATAACCGATATTCTCCCACTGGGTACGTTCCACCTCGATATACTCATTCCCATCACAACACACAATAATAGTGTCTCCATCAATTCTATCGACCACACCTGTTTTACCATTATAGAAACGAGCTGTCTCGGTATCATTCCTAAGGAACATCACCTTTGCACCGGGTTTCAGTTCCAATTCCGGCTCGGTGGGGTAGTTCTTCTCGGGGTAATCACCTTCGATCTTGGCAGAAAACTTATGGGCTTTCCCCTTTAATTTCACCAATTCACGGGTATTGATCTGATCCGCTTTGTAGTTATGTGTAGTGAGGACAATATAGTCATCTTCATCCCTGGGTGTAAACAGCGGATCATAACGACTTTCGAGCATCCGGAAGCTTTCAGGGGAAAGACAATCGTTCCGGATCTCATTTAATACCCGTATAAAATCGCTGTTTGTCTGACGGTAAATTTTCTCAAATTCAATATAGACAGGCGGGTCCTGCATAATCGCCCGGCTATGGAAGAAATAGGGACTCTGATAATATTCCGATAGTAAACGCCACTCATCTTCTTTCGCTACAGGTGAGAGCTGGAACATATCACCGATAAAAATGACCTGTACCCCGCCAAAAAGCTGGTCACTCCTGTATCGGAAATGGCGCAAGGAAGCATCAATCGCATCCAGCAGATCGGCCCGCACCATACTTATCTCATCGATCACCAGCAATTCCAACTCCTGTAATACCCGCCGTCGATGTCCCCGCATCCTTGTTTGGCTGATCAATTGTTTCCGTCCTTCAGGTGTGGGAAAGAAAGGGGTAAGCGGCAATTGAAAAAAAGAATGGATAGTAGTCCCACCCGCATTGATCGCCGCTACGCCCGTAGGCGCCACCACCGCCATTTGCTTTCCGGATATCTCTTTCAGGCGACGAAGGAAAGTAGTTTTTCCCGTACCTGCTTTTCCGGTAATAAACAAATTACGATTGGTGTGAAGTGCAAAATCAAATGCTAATTTGTTATTGTCCATTTGCAGTTGTTTTTTTCATCAAAAACTCCTTTTCCAATAGAATATCATTTTCTCAACCCTACATGTCTCCAACTCTATATGCGACATAAAAGAGGGATTGGACCTGTTAATCCAACAACTCTTGTATCTCCGTCATTGAGAGTTGCGGCTTGACAAGTGCATCCGTCAATGCTTTTTTATACCGTTGCAGCCGCTGAATTTTTTCTTCGATCGTACCCTTTGTGATAAACCGGTAAAGGGTCACTTTCCTCTCCTGCCCAATTCGATGGGCACGGCTTACCGCCTGCATCTCTGCCGCCGGATTCCACCACGGGTCTATGATAAATACATAATCCGCGGCAGTCAGGTTCAACCCGGTTCCTCCCGCTTTGAGCGAGATAAAGAACGCCCTGACATCTCCATCAGAATTAAACCGGTCAATCACCGCCTCCCGGTTGACCGTGCTCCCGGTCAGCCACGCATAGCGCCATCCACGGTTATCAAACCGGCTGGCAATAATTTCAAGATGCTTCACAAACGAGGAAAAAATCAATACTTTATGATTCTCCGAAAAAAGTATATCCGACTGCGCCATAACCTGTTCCAGTTTGGAGGAAGATCCTTCATAATCCGGCATCGATATCTTTGGATGATTGGCAAGAAGCCGTAAACGCATAAGGCTACTCAACGCGGCTGTGCTATACAATCGGTTGTCCTCCTTATATTGTTCCATCAGTAAATTCCGGATCTTGTTCTTTTCCTCGTTATAAAGCAGGGCCTGGTCATCCTCCATCTCACAGTAAATAATTTCATCGGTCAGGGGCGGTAGTTCCGGTGCGACCTCTTCTTTAGACCGGCGCAAGATAAAAGGATCAATAATTTTCAGCAACTGTTGCCGCTCCCACTCATCATTCACCACATCTGCTTCCCGGAAACGCATCTTGAATTCTCCCTGTTTTCCAAGAATGTTATCATTCAGAAAATCCATTTGTGCCCACAAGTCCGAAAGAGAGTTTTCAACCGGCGTTCCTGTCAAAGCGAGTTTATAGGCCGAAGATAGCCGCTTGACAGCAGAAAAAATCTGAGAAGAGGGGTTTTTGATATATTGGCTCTCATCCAGGATCAGGTAGTGGAAGGGATAATCGGATAAGAAATGAATGTCCTGCCGGATAATCCCGTAAGTGGTTAAGACGATGTGGTTATCGGAGACGGATTTGGCAAATCTATCCCCTTGAAGACGGGTATTCCCGGTATGGACATACACGTTGAGGGATGGAGCAAATTTCTCCAACTCATTCATCCAGTTGTGGATTAGTGAAGTGGGCATTACAATTAACGAAGGCGGGATCCTGTCTCCCACACAGTTTCCTTTATGTTCCCGGTCTCTCCGGCCTTCCCGGTCTTCCCGGTCTCCCCGTTCTCCCACATCTCCCACATCTTCCCAGTCCCTCCCGTCTCCTCGGAAAAGAGGTTCATCAAAGAGGGAAAGCTGCCGTGACACCTTCTCCTTTATCTTCGCCATTACAGGCGCTTTGTCATAGATATGAAGCAATAAAGCAATGGTTTGCAATGTTTTTCCCAATCCCATATCATCTGCGAGACAGCCTCCGAATCCGTTCTCATACAAATAAACCAACCAATGGAAACCGGTTTCCTGATAGGGCCTCAAAGTGGCTTTCAGTTTTTTCGGCATTTCTATGACGTGCTGTGGCCGCCACTCTCCGTTTTTGTCTGAAAACCGGCCGTTTTCCACCAGTTCTTTCACGCGAAAGTAATAATTGGAAAGACGAATATCATTATCTGAAACGATACCGTACCTGAACATTTCTCTAAAACGCATGAACCACTCCCGGGGCAGTATGGCGATCCGTCCGTCCGGTAAAACATATTCACGGATGTCATTAAGAATAAGATCCTTAAACTTTACAAAAGGTATTGCCACCTCACCAAAACATGCCACACAATGAATATCGAACCAATCGTTGGTGTCATTGACATCCATTTGTAACCCGATCTCACCCGTATAATATAGTAGCTTGCCGAACGACTGCCTTAATTCGAAATTTTTCAGCAAGTCGCTGTGCAGGTTCAACCACTCCACCACTCCTGAAGGCCCGGTATCATTTTTATCTGTATGATCCAATCGATCAGGGAGATTTGCGACCATTGCTGTCGTCACAAAATGTCCGGTGGGAGTTTTATATAATCCTGAATCGGTGAGCATTTGTATATGCCTCTCTTCCCAATCTCTATCACGATAATACCAGCCGATAGAAAAGTCTCCTTCATTATCATGTAGTTCCACCTCTTTCTTATAGGGCTTATCGATAGAAAAAAGTTTATCGCCATATTGAAACCGCAGATTGAGCACGGGGAGCAAATCCATTCCTTTCTCAAGTGTCAACACCGCTACCGGGTTATGTTTCTGCTCGAAAATAGTCACCCCTTCCCCTATTGTCTCATAGTTTTTCACACATTGCACTACAAACTTGCGAATATAATCAGCTACACTGTTCGCCGGGACTTCTATCTGTTTTTTACTAAAAAAGGGGATCAGCTTTTTAGCATCAATATCCATAAAATGATGCAATTGACTACCGATCACCGCAAGGGCGGGGCTTGAGACAAGCGGGGCAAAAAAACGGCCATCGAGTGTAATCTCTGATTTTCCATTCTGCACTTTGGCCGTATAGGTGAATGTTTCCTTGTTCCGAAAAATAAATACCATCCGTGAGGGCGCTTTCATCAACTCCAACGCTTGGTTTATACGGAAATCCCGGATTTGTATCTTGTTACGGATAAAGACCGGGATATTTGTTTTCAGGATCAATGCCCTAATCTCCCTATGCCGGTGTTCTATAAACGGACGGATATAGAGGTCGATATCCTTTTCTGTCACCTTTTGCAGGAAAGCGGCTTCACTTTTCTCACGTGAATAGGATAACATTAAGTTTTTATCGGCATACCGTTCAGCACTCTTCACAATCTCCTGCTCATCATTGCCCAATAAGGAAAAAGCCGAAGAGGAAGTGCTTGCTATTTCAACAATGGTATATACTTCAGTTTCATGCCGGAACAATGCAAACGAAGGTTGAAGCATATAACCGAATTTGGGATGATGGATCAAGGTTATGATAAGCGACTCAGCCATGCCTCTATTCGTCATTATATGATTGTTTTCATTTATATCTACAAGTCAGGCGAAAAATACCGCCGTCAAACGACACTCAACGCATAGAAAAAACAAAGTTAGCAAAAAATTAACTGACTTTGGTTTCGCATATAAATTTACGAATGTTTCGCACTTGTTTGTAAATACAAAACTCCGGACCTCTTCCAGTGTAAAAAATATACGCACGATATACTTATTAAAAACCGCCCTGGATATCCGGGGCGATAGTAGTCAAGAATCGTAGGGTATAATAATTAAACGACTTGAACTTGACTTAGATTCTTAGCGAAATCCTGAATAGAACTGTCTATCTTCTCAATTGTCCTTTTACTTGGATTACGTGTTCCATTCACGTAATGGCTCAACTGTCCCTGATTAATACCTGTCAGACGGGATAATCCGGCGAGAGTGAAGTAGCTGCTATAGAACTGGATAAACGATGCCGTATCATATACATATTCGAATCCAGCTTCCACAAACTCCAGACCTTTATTCCTATAAAACTCTTTCATTGTTTTATATGCTGATATAAAATCTTCAACAGCCTCTCTTGCAGTCCTGCCAGTACCATGTATTCCGTAATTCAGCGATTTCTCGTTTAAATCTACATACACGCTGTAACCGCCCTCAGAAGACCTCTCTATAAATGCTTTTACTGTTTTCATACTATTCTTCTTTAATGGGGATTAAAATTTAATGTTCCCAAAGCCACTTCCTGTTTATCGTGATGGCTCATTTTGAAATACTTTCCGGTTATAGGACTGTACCATAACGGATGCCCGTTCATACTACCTGCCGGATAACAACCTGCTTTCTTCAGTTTCTTTTCAAGTTCATGGTACTTCATTTCTTCTGTCGCTTAATTATTACTGCACAAAGGTAATGATATTGGTTTTAATATCAAAATATTTTTTGTAACTTCAGGATTCCTCATCTCTTCCGGTTTAATCTGACGCAATTTTATAAAACACAAGGATTTTCTTCACAGAAAAAAATTTCCTATATCATTGCAAGTAAAAAGCAGAGTGATTTCGACATAATATTAGATAAGTTCTACAATCATACGACATACGAAACTTGAATTAACTGAAAGTTTCATTCATATTTCGGTTATGGTGGTGTGGCAATCATTGACTAATCTGAAATCTTGAATCCAAATATAGAGAGGTTATCGCTTTTTTTTGTAATTTTGAACCTTATTTCAAAAAGAATCAGGATTCCGGATTTTAACAGGTTGATATTGATTTAAAACAGATTGAAAAACCAAACGATCATCAATCTTTTTCAATCTAAATCAATCTAAATCAATCTGAATCGATCTAAATCAATCTGAATCGATCTGTATCAGTAAGATTTAATCTGTTTTAATCCGCATAAATCCCATTGCAATTTTAGAAGAATGAACATTTCGTACAACTGGCTCAAAGAGTACCTTCAATTTGATTTGTCGCCACAAGAGACAGCCGATGCACTCACCTCCATAGGACTGGAGACCGGGAGTGTGGAAGAGATACAAACCATCAAAGGGGGATTGGAAGGTTTAGTGATCGGGGAAGTGCTGACATGCGTATCCCACCCTGACTCAGACCATCTGCACCTGACAACCGTAGATATCGGCAACGGTGAAGAACCATTGAAAATCGTCTGTGGTGCACCCAACGTGGCAGCCGGCCAGAAAGTAGTGGTTGCCACCATCGGCACGAAATTGTATTCGGATGATGATGTGTTCACGATAAAGCGTTCCAAGATTCGTGGAGAAGAGTCGTTCGGCATGATCTGTGCCGAAGACGAGATCGGGATAGGCACTTCTCATGATGGTATTATTGTCTTGCCTGATGAAGCAAAAGTAGGAATGCCTGCTAAAGAGTACTATAATATAAAGAGTGATTATGTACTGGAAGTAGACATAACCCCCAACCGTATAGATGCTGCCTCCCACTTTGGCGTGGCACGCGACCTGGCAGCATGGTTGGAACAGGCAGGTAAACCTTATAAACTTACAAAACCGTCTGTGGAAGAATTTGCCGTTGACTCTCAGGAAGGCGGTATCGAAGTGATCGTGGAGAACAGGGAAGCCTGCCCACGTTACTCGGGACTGACTATCCGTGATGTGACAGTGAAAGAAAGCCCCGACTGGCTGAAGAATAAATTATTATTGATCGGGCTTCGTCCCATCAACAATATCGTAGATATCACCAATTTCGTACTCCACGAGACGGGACATCCGATGCATGCATTCGATGCTGCATATATCACCGGAAACGAAGTGGTGATACGCACCATGCCCGAAAAGACCAAATTCATCACATTGGATGAAGAAGAACGTGAACTGAGCGGGAACGACCTGATGATCTGTAATGCGGAAGAGGGAATGTGTATTGCCGGCGTCTTCGGAGGATTGGAGTCGGGCGTAACCGAAAAGACGACCGATATATTCCTGGAATCAGCCTATTTCAATCCCACATGGGTACGGAAAACTGCCCGTCGACATGGGCTGAACACCGACTCTTCATTCCGTTTCGAACGGGGTACCGATCCGGCCAATACAGTCTATGTATTGAAACGGGCAGCCATGCTGGTAAAGGAACTGGCAGGCGGTACAATAGAGGGTGAAGTAAGGGATATTTACCCTGTACCTGTTGAAAGAGCACAGGTAAGCCTCCCTTACGATAAAACAAACAAGCTGATAGGAAAAGAAATACCGAAAGAGACAGTCAGAAATATCTTGCACAGTCTGGAGATTGAAATAGAAAACGAGACAGAGAACGAACTCACCCTACGTATCCCCACTTACCGTGTGGATGTAACGCGCGATGTGGATGTAATTGAAGATATCCTCCGCATCTATGGATACAACAATGTGGAGATCAGCGACTCATTAAAGGCGAATCTTTCCATTCAAATGCCTGCGGACCGCAAGCAGAAATTGCAGACACTCATCTCTGAACAACTTACGGCAAACGGATTTAACGAGATATTGAATAACTCTCTTACTAAAAAAAGTTATTATGAGAGCTTCGAAACTTATCCTGCCTCACACTGCGTACCGCTGGTAAATCCGCTAAGCAATGACCTCAACGTGATGCGACAGACATTACTTTTCGGGGGATTGGAGAGCATTGCTTACAACCGCAACCGCAAACATGGCGACCTCCGGTTCTATGAATTCGGCAACTGCTATTTCTTTAATGCCGCCAAAAAGAGCGAAGAGAATGTTCTTGCCCCATATTCCGAAGAATTTCATATCGGACTATGGATATGTGGTAAACGTACCCATAAGAATTGGGCGGCAGCCGGTGAACAAAGTTCCGTCTTCGAGTTGAAAGCGCATGTGGAAAATATCCTGAAAAGAATGGGGATCAGTGGGAATCAGGTGTTCTTTGAAACAGAACGAAACGAACTCCTTTTTGCCGGTATGAGTGTCAAAACACACAAACGCACCATAGGTTTCTTTGGCATTGTTTCTCCTAAGATATGCAAAAAGTTCGATATCGATACGGAGGTATTCTTCGCCGAGATGAATTGGGATTTGCTGATGAAAGAATCCGAAAAACAATCGGTACGCTTTTCCGAAATAGCCAGATTCCCGGCCGTAAGCAGAGACCTGGCACTGCTGATCGACAAAAAGATCACCTTTGCCCAAATCCGCCAGATTGCCCTCAAATCGGAAAAGAAACTGCTGAAACAGGTATCACTCTTTGATGTCTATGAAGGAAAAAACCTGCCTGAAGGCAAAAAATCCTATGCGGTCAACTTCCTGTTACAGGACGAAGAAAAGACGCTTAACGATAAACAGATCGACAACGTAATGCAGAGGATCCAAAAAAGTCTGGAAGAGGAATTGGGGGCTCAGTTGAGATAGGACTGGGGAGACTTGATGATTGGGAAAAAGGGAGAAAAATGAAGAGTGAAGAGTGAAGAATTAAAAGTGAAAATTTCTGGTAAAATTGGTAATTGGTAATTAGTAATTGGTAATTAGAATTTTAATACTATTAGATAAAAGGATATATAAACAATATGGGAAGAGCATTTGAATATAGAAAAGCGACCAAGATGAAACGCTGGGGAAATATGGCCCGCGTATTCACTAAATTAGGGAAACAGATCACTATTGCCGCCCGTGAAGGTGGCCCTGATGCCGATACCAATCCCCGCTTACGTGTGTTGATACAGCAGGCGAAGAAAGAGAATATGCCGAAAGACAACGTGGAGCGTGCCATCAAAAAGGCGACCGACAAGGATCATTCTGATTATAAGGAAGTGGTATATGAAGGATACGGGCCTTATGGCATCGCGATTGTAGTGGAAACAGCAACCGACAATCCCACGCGTACCGTGGCGAACGTCCGCAGCTATTTCAATAAACATGGGGGTTCATTGGGTACTTCCGGCAGCCTGGAATTTTTATTCGACCATAAGTGCGTATTCAAAATTGCACCTAAAGATGGTATTTCGTTGGAAGACCTGGAACTGGAACTGATCGATTATGGTGTGGATGAGGTAGAGGCTGATGAGGAGGATATTCTTCTCTACGGCGACTTCAAGTCCTATTCCGAAATCCAGAGTTATCTGGAAGAAAACGGCTTTGAAATTCATTCAGCCGAGTTCGAGCGCATTCCGCGCGACACCAAAGATCTCAACGAAGAGCAACGTGCTCAGATCGAGAAATTACTGGAAAAATTTGAGGAGGACGAGGATGTCCAGAATGTGTTCCATAATATGGCGGAAGGGGAGTAAAATGAAAAAATATCGGGCATCGACACATTATCCGGAGAAGTAGCGCACAGCGGAATCGAACCGCTATTCATTGCCTGAGAAACAATTCAAAATATTTGTCAAGCGCTTCCCTGGCTGCGATAAAGGAGCTTTTCCGGTTACCAAGGACATCATCCTCCAGTTTTTGTAATAACCGGTCAATCTCCGGATCACGGTAAAAGCTGTTCCTCAACTGCTCGTTAATGGTTTCATACATCCAGTATTTCGCCTGTTGTTGCCGTTTACGTTCGAAATAACCGTTTTCCCTCACAAAATCGATATACTTGTGCACCATCTCCCATACTTCCGCAATACCCAGGTTATAGTATCCGGAATAAGTCAGCACTTTGGGTACCCACCCCGAATCCGGAAGTGGAAAAAGGTGCAGCGCATTGCTGAAATGACGCTGGGCCATCTTGGCTTTTTCAATATTGTCTCCATCAGCTTTATTAATCACAATGCCGTCGGCCATCTCCATGATCCCACGTTTGATACCCTGTAACTCATCACCCGTACCGGCAAGCTGGATCAGTAAAAAGAAATCCACCATGGAGTGGACTGCTGTCTCCGACTGCCCTACTCCCACGGTTTCCACAAATACATAATCAAATCCGGCCGCTTCACAAAGGACAATCGTTTCGCGGGTCTTGCGCGCCACACCTCCCAGGGATCCCGCTGAAGGAGAAGGGCGGATAAAGGCATTCTGCTCTAAAGAGAGTTTCTCCATCCTTGTCTTATCTCCAAGGATACTCCCCTTCGACCGCTCACTCGAAGGGTCAATAGCCAGTACCGCTAATTTATGTCCGTTTCGCAACAGATGCATCCCGAATGCATCAATAGAGGTACTTTTCCCGGCTCCGGGAACGCCTGTTATACCCACACGGATTGAATTACCGGCATAAGGGAGACACTGTTCAATAATAGCCTGCGCTTTCTCCTGATGTTCGGGTCGTGAACTCTCCACCAGTGTCACAGCCTGACTGAGCACTACCCTGTTGCCTGACAAAATACCTTCTGCATATTCCGTCACAGAACGCTCATGTTCTTTTGTCCTTTTCTGTAAATAAGGATTCACACTGGGCGGGCGGACAACACCTTTATTGACAATAAGTCCCTTATATCTCGGATCATTCTCGGGATGTTCCATCATATTGTAAGCAAATTAAAAAACCGAATGAACTCCTGCAAAGATAGCTCATTCGGCCTGTATTATCAATCGAAGCGGCATTTATTGTTTGGGCGTTACGTTCCCTTTAATAGTGAGTACGTATACCGTATCGGGAACATTCGTGTACACTCTGATCGTTTTGTTAAATGTACCTGGACGACGTACGGTGGAATAAGTGGCGGAAATGGTTCCCTTTTTACCCGGCAACACCGGCTCTTTTGTATAACTGGGAGTGGTACATCCGCACGATGCCGATACCCGTTGTATAATAAGAGGACTCTTGCCTGTATTGGTAAATTCAAACTGCGTGGAAACCGAGCCTATCTCTTCTTTGATAGTCCCGAAATTATGTTCTGTTCTCTTAAAATCCATTTCCGGTTTCTGCTGTGCAAAAGCCATGCCACTCACCAAAACGGCAAATAATACTATTAAACTTACCTTCTTCATCATATGATCATTTTATTTTTGTTTCGGTGTATGGAACCTTTATTCAAAATATATCAGTTTCATCACCCTCTTCATTTTGAGAATTGCAATTTTCTCAATATCTAAAGACACAAAAGTAACAAATTCGTTTAAAGCTTGTTTATTCTTTAACAATAATTCTCATTCCGGCGGTATGTGAGGTGAACTCAGGGGCATACATACTCTGAATGGTGGTGATGCCGTTGGAATAGCTGCCCGGCCGGCTCACATACACCGCATACTCAAACAGATAGGTACCCCGGGGCAGGTTATCGAAATAGAAGCCGGTAGAGGCGTCTTTCGATGTCTGATAATAGGGAATCCCGTTCTGCCACCTCATAGCTGAAATCTGGTTGACCGGCTCAAAAGCAGCTGCACGCATATCTTTCAAATGGACAAACTCCAGATCGCGATCGCTCCGTAGAGTCAGACGTACAACCACCTTATCTCCTACCTCCAATGGGCTATCCTCCGTAATCTGCACCAATTGCGATCCGAATACGGTAGTCTGCTCCACGAAGAGTTGTTTTTCGATGTCGAGAGAAGCATCGGTTTTTTCGATCTTGTCCATATCTTCGAAATATTGCCAGTAAAGTGCGCCCCATGCAGGAGTATTTCCCTGATGCGCCACCGTAACCTTACCCATTTCAGGAGTTACCTCGGTACGGTACCACGACTCCTTAAAGTAGCCACTACCCAGATCCTTGTTCTCAGGTTCCACACGCAGTTTACCCAATGTAACGGTTGTTTCTCCTTCTGTAGAGAACCAATCGCTTCCGGTATTCAATAGCGTATATACGGCATCTGCCGTAGCATGGGTAGTTTCCCACAACTGTGTCTGTTTCTGTTTCAGGAGCCAACGCTTCATTTCGTCCATTTCATAGGCTTTAGCTCCTCCGATACGGAAAGCGTCCATGATAAAGGTATGCACCGAAACAGCCGATTGCGACATAAATACCCGCGCACGATTATTTGCCCAATACATGCCCATCTCCTCCGAATTGGCAGCGTGTTCACGAAAAGATTTCAAAATACTTTCCACCACACCCGTTTTCCCTTGCCGACCCATCAGCATGGCAATCAATGAGCGCTCATATAATCCGTATTGTGTCCAGTTCTTTTCGACGACAGAAAGATAAAAGTCGGTCATCTCTTTCCCTTCCTTGTCCAACGGATACGCGGTATAACCGGAGCGCACATAGAGATACTCAAGGTCGGTGGTGGAAATGGTTTTGATATTCTTCCACTCTTTATTGTATTTCTTCAGCGCCTCGAAGCGGCGTTGGGCTTCAGTATCGATATAAAAAACTGCTTTCTCCTGCATTGAAAGGATCTCTTGCGAGAACTCCGCAGCATCCAGTTCTTTTAACTGATAAAATCCGTAAAGGATATATTGCGTAATGCTTACACTCGGATTGAAGCCCTTGAACCAACTCCATCCGCCCTGATTGGTTTGCAGATCCTGCAGTTTGCCAATAGCCGTCGTGGTAAGGTTGCGGCTACGGTTCAGGTCGAACAGCAACGACAGTCGCTCTTTCTGTTCTAATTCGCTCCGGGCTTCCAGCACCCAGGGAGTTTCTTCCAGTAACACGCTCTTTAACTCCTGATTCTTCTCAAGGTTTGAGAGGAGCGTCTCTTTACTGCCACCCTGTTTTTTCCATGCCTCTATCATCGCTTTCACCTTCGGAAATGCCTCTCCGATATGTGCACCCAATGAATTGGCATAATAGGAGGCAAACCATGAGACCGCATTGTCGCTCTCCGGTTCTCCCAATACAGGCAAAGCCTGTACCGCATACCAGGCGGGATTGGAGGTAAACTCAAGCGTCAACCGGTAATCTTGTATGGTGTTGGACGATCTGTCGATCAACCTGTCCATGGTGAACTCTTTCGTCTGCTCCCCGCTCAGATCCATCCGCATGCTTTCGGTCACCAGCATCCGGTTGGGGAGCACCGCCAACGCATGTTGCTCGCCGTCGCTGAACTGTTCGCTTCGTGCTACGATCCGGATACCAAGAATATCGATATCGGTCGGCACATCAAATGTCCACCATGCATCGGAAGAGGCGCCTTGCTCTAAGGAAAATGCCTGTTCCCGGTTCTCAAACGATATATCATTGATGATCTCTTCTGTGAGAGGATTGAAGAATTCCAGCTTCACGCTACCGTTAATTGCACCATCCGAAAGATTGGATATCTTGGTAGAAATTGCCGTCCTGTCGCCGTGACGTAGGAAACGCGGCATATTGGGCGTCACCATCAGCTCTTTTTGAGACACGGTAAAAGCTTCCGCTTTTCCGGTATTCAACTTCTTATCGTGTGCCAATACACGGAAACGCCACTTTGTATTGCTCTCAGGGACTGTAAAAGCAATTTGCGTCTCCCCTTTCTCATTGGTTCTAAGATGGGGGAAGAAGAAAGCGGTTTCGTTAAAATTGCGCCGTATCTGAAGGGCTTCATTTTCTTGCCCGGGCTCTCCGGAGACAGGTGCGGGAGGTGCAGGAGGCGGCGGAGGTGTGGAATAACGAGCCATTATTTCTATTTCTTCTTCAGCCAACACATCCTGAACCATCAACGCTTCGTCTACGGACTTTGCTTGTAGCGAATATGCCTGTGTTTGTACTGCTCCTGTTCTGGCTCCTCTCAGCATAATCCTCCCGGAGTAGAACAGCGAGTAACCGAACCAGTTAAAACGGTCGAACTCAAAAGCTGTAACATTCTTCCACTGCACGGGTATATTACTATGGGCCGTAACGGCATGGAACGATTGATCACTCGTGAATCCCATCCTCGAGAAATAGCGTGTATACGAGAAGGGATAGAAATTCCATGTTTGTGATGGAGAAATATTGTCGAGCGAAAAATCATACATCGACGCCAGCACCTCTGCCAATGCGGGATTATTATCCGCACCGGTTACCGTGATCCGCCATTCCTCTTCCGCGCCGGGGCGGATCTTGTCACGGAACACATCTAATTTCACTTTTAGTTCCTTCTTCTCTTTTTCAGGAAGGAGATCCACCTTATGGGCATAGAACTTTCCATCCTTTACATAGGTAAGCATCAGGGTGACACCTTCCTTGTATTGTTCTTTATAGGGGATCGAAAAGAGCCGGTTTTCATTATCCAATCCGATCCATTTCCGATCCAGCAATTTATCCTCCTGCCATAATTCATACAAGACATGCACTTTGTCAGATACTCCCAGTATCATTTCCGCGTCTTTCTCGCGTGAGAAATTGCTGTTTTTTTGTATAAACCATTCGTTGGTTTTTATTGGCGGGCGCTTATCGGAATAAGAAAAGAGAATAATATCTTTTTCTGTCTCAATGGAATTTCCCCTGTCGTCTTTCGATTCCAGTTTCACACGGTATTTTCCCGATGGCAAACCCGTCAGTCGTTTTTTCAATTCCGGCTGGTCACCTGTCTTGAATTCCCCCTCTGCTTCCGATTGACGGATAGAGTCATTCTCCTGAAGGGAAAAAATCCGGTAAGTTCCGCCGGCTACCACATCGTTATCATCCAGATTTTTGGCTGAAATAATGATCTTTTCATCACTTTCCTTTGCCCACCTATCGGGTATATCCAGCGATAACATCATGGAGACATCTCCCACCGTCACTGTATAAGAAGCCGTTTGTGTTTCGCCGTTAATATCGGTCACCGTAACTGCCACTTCAAACGAATAAACCACTTTAGAAGAAGATTGGCTATCAGGTTTTTCCGGAGTAAAAGTAATCTCAAAACCACCATCCTCCCCGGTGGTTACACTGCCTGACGTATAGTGGTCTATAGTTCTTCCATTCCATATCCTCCACCACATTTGCATTCGCGTAATATCATACTCCACATTCGCTTGTTGAAGGCTGATACCTGAAAAACTTACTGCTTTTCCTTTGAGTGTGATCTCCTCACCGAATTTATATGTTTTCTCTATTTTATCGAATCTCACCTCAAAGGTAGGGCGTTTGTATTCCTCTACCCGGAAACCCACAGTTCCCTCTCCGGATCCGATCGTAAAATGTCCCGGCAGTACACCTTGCGGTAACACAAATTCACCTGCTATAGAACCAAATTCGTTCGTCGTTATGGTTTGCTTCGATATTTCCCTGCGATTGGCATCTCTCAATACAATCTCAATAGGTTTACCGGTAATAACGGATTGCTCACCGGCACCTCCCCGAACCTGTATCGCCTTAAAATAAACTGTCTGTCCCGGCCTGTAGAGGCTTCGGTCAGTGAAAATATTTGTCATTTCCCGCGATTCGATCTTCCGGTCGGAGTAACTATAAAAAGCCGATGGCAATCGATTCAATGCGGAGCCTTTGTCATTCCCTGAAACAGCATGATAAAAGACATCGTTATTGGGAATTTTTTTATTATACACAGCCAATCCTAATTCATTGGTAATGATTGATTGATCCAACGTAAGCTGCGAATTGTTCCAGTTACCCGGCAGTTTATAAATATCGACTTTGGCATTAGGAACAGGAATACCGGTCGTTCTGTCCACCACGAAAAAATCATATTGATTATCAGAAGATCCTCTGGTGAAAACAGCCATATCAGAGACTGAAAAATAATAATCTGATCCTCGGGCATCATTGGTTTCAGGTGAAGAACTGAAAGTCAACATATAGCTACCGAAACCTCCGGGATTGACCGTAAACGTTGTTTCTCCATGCCAGTATTCAGGTGTATCCGGCAAAGATATAGGTATTTCCTTGATCAATACACGTTTTCCGGCTATCTGGCCTCGCACTTTCGATTTCTCTTCCAACATCTCTATGGGTGAGTTAATGCGATACAGCTTTGCGGTGAGTGACCGTATATTTTTGAAATTCACTTTTAACTCTTTATTACCCTCTTTAGGGAAAGTACCCGCTCCTGTAACTGTAAAAGCCGGCTGTGTAAGTTGCGATAACCTGTTTTGAAGTATCGATATCCGTTCGTATTTCGGGAAATCCGCTATTGTTTTTTTCAGTAATTCATATACCTCTCCTGTCTTCTCTCTCCGTTGAATTGTATCTTCTGCATTGGTCAGATCGACTTCGTGTAAATAAAATTGAGATAGCTTGTCGATAATTTCCACACTCATTTCGTTCCCTTCCCATTTTGCCAGTAACTTCTCCAATGCCGGGCGTGCCAGAGAAATATATGTAGAATAATAGAGACCCCTCAAATAATCCGATTTTTCCAGTTCGACCAGCAAAACCGAACTATCCATATTTCGCTGCAACAGGGAACTCAACAGCTTTTTATAATTTTCGAGTACCAATAATCCATATTCTGCCTGTTGGGGAGTGAACGACAATTTCACAAACTCATCTGCCGGAGCAAACAACGACTCCTGCGAGATATTCTTCCTTGCCAGCACACGGTTCAGGTCTTCATCCTGATTGACTTGCCCCGATAGTTCTATGGCACGCCGCGCCAAAAAGTCATACATGGTAGGGTAAAACCGTCTCGAAGCCTTGCCCAATTCTACCACAGCAGCATAAGATTCCACTTTCGCCTCCACCAGTTCCTCCTCAGCAGCAACAGAAGCATCCAAGTGTTCCACGGCTTTGTTGAAGAAGATATTGCGTGTCCACTCCTTCATGTCGGCCGGCACAAAATCCCCTAAATAGGTACGCTGGTCGATATTCCACCGGTCTTTTTGATAGTATTGCAGGTACAACTCTGCCAGCATGGAGTGCAATACCGATTTTTCTACTACACTGCCGCTTTTCCCCAGCATTTCATTCAGATTCCGGAAGATAAGCGTATCATTTTGTGCATCCAGCGTCAGGTCATACTTTCCCTGATGGATCAAGGCCTTGATGATTTGAGGACTGTTTTTATCCTTTACAGCCTGTTGCAAAATAGCATTTACGGTAGCCGAAGCTGACCGGGGAAGTGATTTCTTTTCAAATTCGGCTACTTTTGCCCATTCGTTTGTATAATGGTCTCTGTTCATTGGTCGGTTAGTCTGGGAAAAAACTCCTGAAGCAAGTGCCACAAGGAGCAGTGTGAGGAAAATTTTATTCATAGGGGTGTTGTTTGCGAATAATTGGATCAAGAATCAACTATCCATTTAACAATTTCAGAAACTTTTTGTTTTGATTAAAAAGGGGATAGGGCAATGAAGGGGAGTGACCGGCAAAAACCGAAAACCGGTATCTTCTTCCATAGCATGCATTGAAAGAAGATACCGGTAAAGTAAAAAATAAACTTTTTATTATTCTGTTTCCACTGTCAACGGAGCTACACAGAGTCCGGTTTTACCATCTGCCGTAAAGGCGATCCAGTAAGTATCGGGAGTTCCTTCTTCATCGTCTGCTGGTTGAGCTTGCAAAAGGCTCCAAGCAGTCACGTCGTAATCAACGGGATCTTCCCCTTCCACCGTTACTGTGAGTTTCCCTACCGGTTCGGAATTTTCCGCTTTTACAGAAGCAGTTTCTTCTCCATCACCGTTACCGCCTATTTTGTCTTCAGCGTCAGTAAATATCAGTACCAAAGACTCATTTTCCTCTTCATTCGTCCATGAATAAGTAACAGTTTTGGTTTCAGCGTCCTTAGTAAGCGTAAAAGTTCCCTCATCCGTACCTTCTATCTTCTCATAGGTATCCCATTTGATCCGTACGGTGGCATCTTCTTTTTCTTCCTCATAGGGATCCGCTTTCACGGCAACGGCTATGACAGCCTCCAGGCCGTTCTTATCGGTCACCTTTACCGTGGTATTGCCTTCTTTTAGACCCTTGATAGTTATATCACTGCCACTTACCGTTGCTTCGGCAACCGTTTCATCGGCCGGCGTCGCTTCATAAGGAGCTACCCCGCCGCTCACTTTCACGGCATCTTCCTCACCAATAATCACTTCAACGCTATTCTTATCGAAAGTCAATTTGCCATTACTTTCATCATCGTCACATGCCACGAAAAACGCGCCTGATACCATCAGGCTCAATAGATAAATAGAAATTCTTTTCATAATAACTCTCTTTTTTAATAGTTAAAAAATAGTGTAATCTGTGTGGTTTGAGATCTCGTGTACACATAAGGAGAGACGAATACAGACATGGAAACGTTGCATGGTTACATAAATTTTAACCACAGATAACCCACTCTTAACTCCTGTTAACGGCAAAAATCAGCTCGATTTCATTCCGCAACAATCTAACTATCAAAACATAAAGCCAAAACAAATCATTTTCCCGGTTTCATCACTACTCCCGCTCTTTTTTTACCATTTATTTTGATGACCACCGGCTGGTCGAAATGTACCTGACGGATAAATTCCGTCTCATAGACGGAGGATTGCGAATTGAGAAATTCCTCATCAAAAAATCCATCATTTTCGGCAAAGGGATTCACTGTAAAATATCCCACGCCAAAGGAAGTTAGATTCTGGAAAAAATGAGTCCCCTGGCTCGGTTCTATACGGTAATTCTCCATTCCCGACTCCACAATTACCCTTGCCTGACTAATATGCGGCCATTTCACCGGGATACCCAGCCAGGGATCGGAAGAACCCCAGCGACCCGGACCAACCAGCACATAATTGGTTCCTTCAGCTGCGAACCTGCTATTCAGGGACTCAATCTCACGAGCTATCAGTGGATTCCTGGAAGCGTTAAAAGCCGCAGTTTTCACATAAACCACGTCATATACATCGTTTGATATTCCGTTTCCAAGGGCATTCTTTGAAAATAGTATAGTATTGGCTATTTCCACCTCTTCGAGGTTCTCATGCACCACCTCCTTGTTGTCTACAATGGGTCGGATCTGTAATACATAAAAAGAAGCAAACTGATTGTCCTCAATATCCACGGCAAATTCTATCTCTACGGGACGCCCCATCTCCTTCTGTCCTGCTTTCAGGAGTTTATCCAGGATCTCCGAAAGTGGAAACATTTCATGCTGTAGAATATTGGCAAAGGAGATAATCTTACGACCTCCTTCATAATATCCATCCCGTATAATCTGATCCTGAGGATCATAAGTAGAAGCCACATACCTGAGTGGCCCTTCTTTTTCTGCCTCTTTGAGTCGAAGTTTCAAAAGATTAAAACCATCATCAATCATAAAATCCTTTATCTCCGAATTCAGGTCAAGGGCATAGAAACGGGTCTGGGTATCACTCAACGCCAGATCGAGCGAGCTCAATTGCAGAATATTAGATGCATGGAGTGGGGAAAAACGGAGTCCCATAAGCCCATCCATAATATATTTCCCCAATCCAAATGCCATACTCACAATACCATCTTCCGGTTTTTCATTGCCGATAGGATAATAGTTAAGGGAACGGGCTACCCCTGAAATGGCAGGATAGAACAGGTTTCCGTATTGCGATCCCACCACCTCCTGCAGGACAATCGCCATCTTCTCCTGATCGATCAGGTTTTGCGTTGCAGACATATAGGCCTTGCTATCCTTATAGAAAACAGAAGCATATACTGCCTTGATAGCATTGCTGAGTAGACGCACCATCTCATATTTATCATTCACATAAGGGATCATGTAAGTGGAATAAATACCGGCGAAAGGCTGATACTGTGAGTCCTCCAGCAAACTTGAAGAACGGATGGCAATAGGCGTCTCTATCGCATCAAAGAACACAAGAAAATCACTCACCAACCGCTTCGGAAGTTTGGCAGCAAGAAAATGCTTCAGGATCATCTCGTCTTCCAGATCCGCAAGGGCCATCGGATAGAGATTATTGGCCTCCATGAATTCATCGAAGATATCGGTACAAAGCACCACCGTCTTCGGAGTAGTCACAGGAAAGTTGTGATTATTATTTAACTCCAGATGGGTTTTCACCATATAACCGATAAAAGCCAATCCTCTTCCTTTACCCCCGAGTGAACCCTCTCCGATACGGGCAAAGTTCGAATACTGGTCGAATCGGTCTTTCTCGAAAACAGCTACCACTCCGGTATTCTTCATACGCCTGTATTGCACGATAGTGGCATAAATAAGTTCTCTTGCATCATGCATATTGGCATATTCCGAAACATCTATCTTCTTGAGCATCTCCGCTACGGGAAACATGGCACGGGAATAAAAAAACCTGGAAAAATGATTTCTTGAAAGGTGGTAATATAAAGCATCATCAGGAATATTACGGATATTCATTTGCAATTCCTTCAGATTCTTGATCCGGAATATCTCTTGTTTGGTAATGGGATCGGTTATAATGAAGTCTCCAAAACCCAGATTCTCTTTGATTGCTTTACGCAGATCCTGTGGAAAAGTCTTGGAATTTTTATCAATAAATACAGCATCCACATCGGCTGCATATTTCCGGTTTTCCGACTCCGAAGAAGCATAAATAATCGGGATATAACGGTCTTTCTTCCTGATCCATTCACCGAGCCGCTTGCCGGCTAATTTATCCTTCTCCCCTTCAATATTGAAACTCATATCACTGATCACACCCAGCATATTATCACCATACTTTTTGTAATAGGTGATTGCCTCCTCATAGTTACGGGCAAGCAGTATCTTTGGACGTCCGCGCATGCGGAGCATTCTCAGGTGGTCGTTGAGGGCCTCCTTCGAGAACTCTTTCGATTCACTGAGCACAAACTTATAAAGCAATGGTAATGCCGTTGAATAGAAACGAACGGAATCTTCCACCAACATTACAGTCTGTACACCGACCGTCTTTACGTCGTGTTCCACATTCATCCGGTCTTCAATAATCTTGATGATAGCCAACAACAGATCCGTATCCCCCAACCAACTGAATACGTAATCGATACCGCTCAGATCTGACTTCCGTAACGATTGTGTGACCGCTTTGGAGAAAGGTGTGAGCAACACTACAGGAATATCCGGGTAGCGCGCTTTGATTTGCTTCGCCAGATCGAAAGTATCACTATTGTCCATGTTGGGCATGCAGATGATCAACTCATAACGATTCTGTTTCAACTCTGCCAGTGCCTCCTTACTGCTCCCAACCTGTGTAAAACGCGGCGGATAGCGGAGGTTGAGTGAGGTATACTCATTGAAAATCTGTTCATCGACACGACCGTCGTCTTCCAGGATGAACATATCATACCTGGAAGCCACCATCAATATATTGAAAATACGTTTGTTCATCAACTTCACAAACGGGGTATCCCGGAATCTGAACCGGTTTATATCATGTGCCTTAATTACTGACCCTGGCGTTTTTAGTTTCATATTCTTTTAGAATAAAGCAATAAAGTTATTATTCGATTGTTATTCAGTTGTTGCTCTGTTGTTAAACATAAGCAGAGCGAATGAATATCGGCAAAGCCGAATAACACGAAGTGCGAATATATATGAAAAATCTGAGTTCTCACTGCTCATTTCCAAATTTCCAAAAAAACGATTATCTTTGTTCTACTCAAAAATATACCGGCACCCACTCGCCGGAAAAATATTATAAGAATTCACAAAGCTAAATAAAGAATGAAGAAATCGGCACTATTGATCTCTTTCTCAATATTGATAATAGGATTGGGGGTATTATTCATAGCCCTCACATCGGGAAATAACATCGAGAAAACCGAATCGGAAAGACCATTGGTACTCTCCATGACAGCCTCGGTAGCCATTCCGGAAAGTATGGAATTTGCAGGAGAACAGATCACTTTTGACCGCTATGATAAACGGGAACGGATGGACCGGGAACTGAATAGTTTCACCTACTTCCATTCCACCACCCTACTCCTTTTCAAAAGGGCCAACCGCTTCTTCCCGATCATTGAACCAATCCTTAAACAACAAGGGGTTCCCGACGACCTGAAATATCTGGCGGTAATAGAAAGCAGCCTCGATCCCAGGGCAGTCTCCCCCGCCCGTGCGGCAGGACTTTGGCAGTTCCTCCAAAGTACGGGCAAACAATACGGTCTTGAAACAAGGACTGATGTCGACGAACGTTATCACGTAGAAAAATCGACTGTGGCCGCCTGTCGCTATCTGAAAGAGGCCTACCGCAACCACGGTTCATGGAGTGCCGCCGCCCTGTCATATAACGGAGGACAAGCGCGTATCACTAACGGGTTAAGAGACCAGGGGGTAGACGATTCGCTCGACCTCTGGTTGGTGGAAGAGACTTCCCGCTATTACTACCGCATGCTTGCCATCAAACAGATCTTCGAAAATCCGCAGCAATACGGATTCGTTATAAGGCCGGATCATCTCTATAAACCCATGCAGTTCAAAGAGGTGAAGGTATCTTCCTCTATACCCGACCTGGCAACTTTTGCCAAACAACACAACATCACCTATGCGCAGTTGAAAGACTTCAACTCATGGCTACGAAATACCAGCCTGAGCAACCCGTCGGGCAAGACCTACACCCTGCTTATTCCCACACAGGAAGACCTGTACTACAAGAAAGGGGAAAGCCCTAAGGTTCATAATCCGGCATGGGTAGTGAAATAAAAAAGATTATGGCATCCGAAACTGAACAGATAATAGAGGTGTACGGCGCACGCGTACATAACTTAAAAAATATTGACGTAACGATCCCCCGCGACTCTCTCACGGTAATCACCGGATTGAGTGGCAGCGGGAAATCATCGCTTGCATTCGACACCATCTTTGCCGAGGGACAGCGTCGCTATATAGAGACTTTCTCGGCTTACGCCCGTGGATTTCTGGGCAAGATGGAACGTCCTGACGTGGACAAGATCACAGGCTTAAGCCCGGTCATTTCCATTGAACAGAAGACCACCAATAAAAATCCACGTTCTACCGTTGGTACCACTACTGAAGTATATGACTTTCTCCGCCTGCTTTATGCCCGTGCCGGTGAAGCATACTCCTATATCACCGGAGAGAAAATGGTGAAATATACCGACAGCCAGATACTGGAACTGATATTAGAGAAATATATCGGTAAAAAGATCTATATCCTCGCTCCGGTGGTGAGAAACAGGAAAGGACACTATAAGGAGCTGTTTGAACAGATCCGGAAAAAAGGATATCTCAATGTGAGGGTCGACGGTGAAATCAGGGAAATCATGCCCGGCATGCGTGTGGACAGATATAAAAACCACAATATCGAGATACTCATCGATAAGCTGGTTGTATCCAATAAGTTTGCAGATAAATTGCAAAGCAGCGTACGTACCGCCATGAAGCAGGGTTCCGGCCTGATCCTTATACAGGATGTAGAAGCCGGGGAAGTGCGCCATTACAGTCGCAGCCTTATGTGCCCGACCACCGGTCTTTCGTATAATGAACCTGCACCCCATAATTTTTCTTTCAATTCACCACAGGGAGCCTGTCCCCGCTGCAAGGGTATCGGTTCGGTCGATCAGATCGATGTCGAAAAGGTCATCCCCGATCCCAATCTCAGCATTGCAGGAGGAGGTATTGCACCACTCGGGAAGGAACGAAGCAACCTGCTCTTCTGGCAAATCGCAGCCATCTGCGAGAAATATGGGGTGACACTGAAAACACCGATCAAAGATATCCCCCAGGAAGCTATCGATGAGATCATGTATGGTACCGATGAGCGACTCAAAATAAAAAACGAGTCGCTGGGAAACTCCAATTATATGGTCTCCTACGAAGGGGTCACCAAATATATTGAGATGCAGCAGGAAGATGAAGCTTCGGCTACCGCCCAAAAATGGGCAGGCCAGTTCATCACCACCTCGGTCTGCCCCGAATGTCACGGGCAACGGCTCAACAAGGAAGCACTCCATTTCAAGATCAACGGAAAAAATATTGCCGAGTTGGCAGAAATGGATATCCAATCGCTGTATCAATGGATTATTTCTTCAGAAACAGATATAACGGAGAAGCAACGCCTTATCGCCGGAGAGATCAAGAAAGAGATCCTTTCACGTCTCCAGTTCCTGCTGGATGTGGGACTGGGATACCTGTCTCTCTCCCGTTCATCGGCATCCCTATCCGGTGGTGAGAGCCAGCGTATCCGTCTGGCTACCCAGATCGGATCGCAACTGGTAAATGTGCTTTATATACTCGACGAGCCCAGTATCGGGCTCCACCAACGCGATAACCACCGCCTGATCGACTCGCTGAAGAAACTGCGGGATTCGGGTAACTCGGTGGTAGTGGTGGAACACGACAAAGATATGATGCTGGCATCCGATTATATAGTCGATATGGGGCCTTTTGCCGGTCAAAAGGGGGGTGATGTGGTATTCGAAGGCCTTCCTTCAGAAATGCTGAAAAGAAACACACTTACCTCCAACTACCTGAATGGCAAGTTAGAAATCGCCATTCCCGAAAAAAGGAGGGAAGGAAGTGGCAAGAAACTCATTATCGAAGGAGCATCGGGTAACAACCTGAAAAATGTGACGGCAATGTTCCCCCTCGGTACTCTTATCTGCGTAACCGGCGTTTCCGGCAGCGGGAAATCGACATTGATCAACGAGACACTGCAACCCATTCTCAGCCAGAAATTTTATCGCTCGTTAAAAGATCCCCTGCCCTATAAATCTGTGAAAGGGATCGAACATCTCGACAAAATAGTAAGTGTAGACCAGTCCCCCATAGGCCGTACGCCCCGCTCCAACCCGGCAACCTACACCGGAGTCTTTTCCGATATCCGCCTGCTGTTTGCCGGAATGCCCGAAGCCAAGATCAGAGGTTACAAACCGGGACGGTTTTCCTTTAATGTGAAAGGAGGTCGTTGTGAAAAATGCGGCGGGAACGGATATAAAACCATTGAAATGAATTTCCTGCCCGATGTAATGGTCCCCTGCGAAGAGTGTCATGGTAAACGGTATAACCGTGAAACACTGGAAGTACGGTTTAAAGGAAAATCGATAGCCGATGTACTGGACATGACCATCAACGAGGCAGTGGATTTTTTCGAAAATGTGCCGACCATATTACATAAAATAAAAGTTTTGCAAGAAGTCGGATTAGGATATATCAAACTGGGACAATCCTCCACCACCTTGTCGGGGGGAGAAAGCCAGCGGGTGAAATTGGCTACCGAGCTGGCCCGTATCGATACTGGGAATACCCTTTATGTGTTGGACGAACCCACTACAGGGTTACACTTTGAAGATATTCGCGTACTTCTGGGAGTATTGAACAAATTGGTAGATAAGGGCAATACCGTGATTGTCATCGAACATAATCTCGATATTATCAAATGTGCCGATTATATCATCGATCTGGGGCCGGAAGGAGGAGAAAGAGGAGGTCAGATCCTCGCTAAAGGAACTCCCGAAGAGATTGTCAATAACGGAAAAAGTTATACTGCGGTTTATCTCAAAGAGGAGTTATAATAACTTGCATTTAAAGTTAAAAATGTCATAGCCATGAACATTTAAACCAACTTTTTGTTTAGAGATTACAGAAAAAGGACAATTAAGAATGTTTTCGTTAAGCTAAATGAGAAAGTCAAACTTGTTTGAATGTTTTCGATTAGCATACTTGAACTTTCCCATAGCGAAAATTGAAAATCGAGGAGCAAAGGCGACTCAAAATGACTAATGAAATTGAACAATTTTAAATAAGCAATAATATAATGGCAAGTATTACATTTAAAGGCAATCCCGTTCACACAACCGGAGAGCTGCCCCAAAAAGGTGTGGCTGCACCCGATTTTACGTTGGTAAAGGGAGATCTTTCCGAAGCTAAATTATCGGACTTCAGAGGAAAAAATGTTGTTCTCAATATTTTCCCGAGTATCGATACCGGAGTATGTGCCGCCTCTGTGCGTCGCTTCAACCAGGAAGCCGCTTCATTAAAAGATACGGTAGTGCTTTGTATTTCTGCCGACCTGCCCTTTGCTGCCGGGAGATTCTGTGCGGCTGAAGGCATTGAAAATGTTGTTACACTTTCTTGTTTCCGCGACAAATCATTCGCCGAAAATTACGGACTGCTAATGAGCGACGGCCCATTAAAAGGACTTTTGGCCCGCGCTGTGGTAATAGTGGATCGTGATGGGAAAGTAGTATATACCGAACTGGTTCCCGAGATTGCACAGGAGCCGGATTATCATTCTGCAATCAACTCGATAGTGTAGTTTGTTTCATGAAGATTGTGTTAACAAGGAAGGTCTGCGAAGTGATTCGCGGACCTTCCGCTTTTAAGCAGGTAAGATTATTCCATACATCGCAGGAAGAACAATTATCGGCATCATTCTTAGCAGAAGACAAAGGCTCCAAACAGACGGCCTACATTCAACTGGCCGGGACTGTTATTCTCCTTATCGGAGGTATTTATCTGGTAGGTAAGAAAAAATAGGAAAAATGCTGAATAGTATAAATACTTGGCTATACCGCACGTTGTGGTGCGTTTTTCTTTATTCTTATCAATATTTCTTTTTTACTTTCGCGCTCTTCCTCAATATCATAATCATCCTGTAATCCAAGCCAGAATTTAGCTGTTGTCCCAAAATAGGATGCTAATCTGAGTGCTGTATCAGCAGTGATTCTTCTTTTCCCTTTTATAATTTGAGAAATTCGTGTCTGCGGAATATCTGTGTCTTTAGATAATCTGTATGCTGTTATCCCAAGAGGGTTTAAGAACTCCTCTATTAAAATCTCTCCAGGATGTATGTTTGCTAATCTATCCATTTTTAATCCTCCAGGCTTTAATGATAATCCATTATCTCAACATCGTGTGCATTATTATCAATCCACTGAAAAACAATTCTCCATTGGTCATTAATCCTGATGCTATAGAAGTCAGAACCCTGTAATTTTTCAAGTCGGTTGGATGGAGGGATTCTCAAATCGGATAAATTTTGCGAGTTATTAAGCATTCTTAATTTTCTTCGACCGATTTGTTGAATTTCAACAGGCATCTTTTTGACACGCCCTCCATCCCATATTTTTTCAGTATCCTTTGAACCAAATGAAATAATCATACTATCATTTCACATTACTAATGTCAAAGATAAGTAATTTATTTCAGATTAGCAAGTAATTATAGAAAAGATTAACCGTATTATATTTTCACCACTCGTTATCGTATGCCCTTACTAACCGATCCGTCCTTTTCCATTGTTTTTCTGATGTTTCATAGAAAGTGCTGCATCCAAAAAGTTAAACAACACTAATACTCTTCAGGAAGAGGTTTTCCTGAAGAGATATCAGTGAGAGATATAAATATACAAAAACATGATTTGGCTCCTTCATAAAAATATTATCTGGAATTTGAAAATTCAAGACCCCCACATATAGACAGTCTCTTGATACGATCAATCCCTCAGGCCATACAGGCACAGGATACTAAAACGTTTCATGCAGTTATTAATAACCTTATTGCATCCATAAGGAAAAACTCCTTAAACGGAGGAACCAATCCTTATCCTGACATAAAAGATTATAACCTTATCAACAATGACTGGATGCAGGATTCAATCTGTTTGAATAGGGATATCCAACGAAAATTAGAAAATATTTTTCATTCCCACTCGGGAAAAATAAATCATTTTATTTATAACAAATCAGACATAGGTACTATTCGTCTTACCAACGAACCTGTATATCCTGAATTTCCGGATGAAACGATTCGGCTTGTTGGCTTATTTCGCTACTGGAACATGATCAACTATTTTTATGTTTCCAAGAACTACATGGATAAAAGTTGGGATGAAGCGCTGTATGATGCAATACCCCGTTTTCGTGTTGCCGATGCGGATACCACTTATCGCCAATCGATATACCGGTTAACCAATGAATTGAGAGACACTCATGCTTCTATTCCGCCCACAATAGACACCTATGTTTTTGGCAGTTATCGCCCAAATTTTAGGATGAATTGTATCAACGATACTTTTATTATTCACAAAATAAGAGTTCCCCAACTTCCATCCCAGGATTTTCAAATTGGAGATATTGTATTAAAAGTGGATAACAATGCCATACGGGGTTTATACGACAATTTACTCCAATATGTATGCGGAGGGAACAAATGGTCGAATCAATCATTCGGGTGCAATGCTGTCTTGTCGAGAAGTGACACTACTACAGTATTTACACTCTTAAGAATGAATGATACAATCACTGTCAAATCAAGAAACCATACAGCATATGATCTGTTTCAGCAAGAATTAAATATTGAAAAACAAAATCGAAAAAATAAATTATATAAATGGGTCAATAACAGTATAGTGTATTTTAATTTGGAGTCAGCCACTCCAAAGAATTTCAATAAAAATTATAAACCTATCCAGTCTGCTGCTGTTATTATTCTGGATCTAAGATGTTATCCCAATGGCCGATTAATAGCCAATTTGACAGACGCGTTTGTCCCTCCTGATTCTTTTTTCGCCTATACAACTTATCCTGATACAAGGTTTCCCGGCATGGTACGGTATTGTAAATCTACTTCCCGGAAAATTGGAGATAAAAAATATTTTAAAGGTCGTGTTATCGTTTTGGTCAATGAATATACTGCCAGTTATGCTGAATATACCGTCATGGCATTACAGGCAAATCCAAACATCATCACCGTGGGAAATTCTATGTCCGGGGCAGATGGCAATGTTACATTCTTTGAATTTCCAGGGAAAGTCACAACCACTTTTTCCGGTATTGGTATTTACTACCTTGATTTGACACCCACACAACGGGTAGGCGTACGTATTGATCAGCTTACTGAACCTACCATAGAAAGTATTCAAAATAATATCGATACCGTTTATGAGCAGGCCTTAATTATTGCAAAAGAGCTGTAAAGGAAGAGAGTCCCATAAACAGAATAGCAATAATAGGCACCCCACTTGTTTTAATTATTTTTTCATTCCCATAGTATTTACTTTTGAAAGATACAAATATGAGTCCACTTTAAAAAGTCTTTTTTGCGAAAAACTAACGCCCTTCAGATAGTTCAGGAAGGGGTGAGTTCTATTGTTTTTTTTTCGTAATTCACAACACAGGAACTTATATTTTAGTCTACTTTGATCCCAATTCTATTGAATTTGAACAGTATTCTTTATGGTTTTCTTATCTTTGCATATCATGTAAAACGAACCTAAGATGAAGGGATACAAACTAATTAATTCAATATCAGGCTGGAGCGTCTTTCTTGTATCTGCAATCGTATATTTAATGACTATTGAACCCACGGCCAGTTTCTGGGACTGTGGAGAGTTCATCACCCAGGCCTATAAGCTGGAAGTGGGTCATCCCCCCGGCGCACCTATTTTCATGCTGGTGGGCAATCTCTTCACCCAGTTAACACAGGATCCGTCGCAGGTAGCTAAAATGGTCAATATCATGTCGGCATTGATGAGCGCGTTCACCATCCTGTTCCTTTTCTGGACTATCACCCATCTGACCCGTAAACTTGTGATTGCAAAAGAAGGTGGAGAATACGAATACAGCATAGGCCAAACTATCGCGGTGATCGGCAGCGGCCTTGTAGGTGCGCTGGTCTACACTTTTTCCGACACGTTCTGGTTCTCGGCCGTGGAAGGTGAAGTATACGCCTTCTCATCCATGCTCACCGCCCTGGTGTTCTGGCTGATCCTCAAATGGGAGGATAATGCCGATAAGCCCCATTCCGACAAGTGGATCGTGCTGATCGCCTATGTCATGGGGTTATCTATCGGCGTGCACCTGCTTAACCTGTTGTGTATCCCGGCTATCGTACTGGTCTACTACTTCAAGAAGAATGAGGCTCCCGACTGGAAAGGCGGGATCAAGGCCCTTCTGTTATCCTTCGGGCTTATCGCTATATTAATGTGGGGGATAATCCCCGGTTTCACCAAAGTGGGTGGATGGTTCGAACTATTCTTTGTGAACACGTTGGGATTTTCATACCATACAGGCACACTTGTCTATATTGTTCTCCTGTTTGGCGTGATCGGATGGACACTCTATGAAACGTTCTCCACAAAAGGGCAGGAACGCCGTGCCAGGACTGCTTTCTTTATCAGCCTGGGTATGACAGGAATCCTTTTCATCGGCAGCAATGCCTGGCTATGGGTATTACTCATTGCCGCAGGCCTCTATTTTGCATTCAGACACAAAAAATTAGAGGTCAGATTTATCAATCTTGCGGCAACCTGCCTGATGGTCATCGTTATAGGTTTCTCAGCCTATGCTATAATCCCTATCCGCTCCAACGCCAATCCTCCGCTCGACCTGAACTCGCCGGAGAATATCTTTTCGCTCGGAGGTATGCTGAGCCGCGAACAGTACGGACAGAGACCTCTTCTCTACGGAACTACTTATGCCTCTCAACCGGCAAGGAATGCCGACGGATCGTATATTGTAGAGAGTGAACGTACGTCCTATCGGCCGGTAGTGAAAACTTCGCCCGAACAAAAAGACCGATACGAAAAGAAAGTGACATCTATCAACTATAAATACACCAATACCATGCTGCTTCCCAGGATGCATTCGCACTCCGGGAACCCGTCGTTCAGGAACCATAGCATGGGATATGAACAATGGAGCGGTGTAACCAACCTGAACCAAAAGCCCACTTTCCGGCAGAACCTGAAATTCCTTTTCAGCTACCAGGTCAACCACATGTACTGGCGCTATTTCATGTGGAATTTCTCCGGCAGGCAGAACGATATACAAGGCCACGGCAGCATTACCGCCGGCAACTGGATCACCGGAATTCCTTTCTTCGATGAGCATGTACTGGGCCTGGGGCCGCAGGATGAGGTCGCACCCGACATTGTTGACAACAAGGGACATAACAAATACTATATGCTTCCGCTGCTGCTCGGTATCATCGGTATCCTTTACCAGTTACAACTGAAAAATAAGGGGAAACAGAGTTTCACCGTGGTCTTTCTACTATTCTTTATGACCGGCCTGGCCATCATCCTCTACCTTAACCAGACCCCGTTCGAAGTGAGAGAGCGCGACTACGCTTACGCAGGTTCTTTCTATGCCTTCACCATCTGGGTGGGGATGGGAGTGGCCGGTATCAGCTACTTCCTGAGGAAATATATAAAGAATACCATTGCCGCCACGGCACTTGCCACAGTGGCAACCCTCTGCGTCCCTGTACAGATGGCGTCGCAGAACTGGGACGACCACGACCGTTCGGGAAGGACACTGGCAAGGGATACCGGCATGAATTTCCTGAGCTGCGTGGGTGAGAACGCCATTCTCTTTACCAATGGCGACAACGACACCTACCCGCTCTGGTACGTGCAGGAAACAGAAGGCTTCCGTACCGACGTGCGGGTCACCAACCTCAGCTTCCTCCAGACGGAATGGTATGTGGCCCAACTGTTGCGTCAGGCATACAAATCGGAACCACTTCCCATCAATTGGACACCTCAGCAGTATGCTGGCAAAGAGGGAAGTGCTGCACTTATTATTACACGTCAGGCACAGGAAGATATACTTCGTCAGAATAATATCCCATCCATTTCTTTCGGATCCTATTTCGATGTGAATGCCTTTAAAGACACGCTTTCCCTGAAGCAGACGATGGAGAACCTGAAGACGGGACAAAACAAACCGATGACTCAACTTTACAATATCGATGATATGCTTGTTATCCCGGGCAATGTTCTTTCGTTAGATGTGGATACTGCGCGGGTAAACTGGAAAAGCCTTGCGGCAAAACCCTCGGACAAGATGTATATTGATCTTAAAGGTAAGTCGTATGTCTCTTTTAGTGAGCAGATGATCCTGGAGATGCTCGACAATATCAATGACGGTCACTGGCAGCGCCCCGTCCATTTCGCAACCACCGTCACCCCTTCGCTCTATATGAACCTGAAAAACCGCAACTTCTCGCTCAACGGCCTTACTTATCAGGTGGTGCCCGGTACGCCTCTTTATAACGGAGTGAATATAGAAGCCGCATACGACAATATGGTGAACAAATTCAGGTGGGGAGGGCTTGAAAAGAATCCGGATATCTACTTCGATGAAACCAGCCGGGGGATGCTTTCCTCCTACCGCCTTTCTTTCACACAACTGATCGACACCCTGATTGATGAGGGAGAGAACGAAAAAGCGCTCACAGCACTGGATAAAGTCACAACCATGATTCCCTCTTCAGCCGTAGCTTACGGTACTGACGGGATAATTTTTGCCAGGGCGTACTACCGTCTGGGCGAAAAAGAGAAGGGCGAAGTGCTTATAGCCGACATCAGCGACAGGATCAATAAAAACCTCGACTGGTTCGTACGGTTAAACCCCGTACAACTGTCGAATTCCCTCTCCGATGTGATATGGAACAACATCACCCCCATGTTACAGATCACAAACATTTACCAACAATATGATAAAGAGAAATACAGAATAATGGCCAACGACCTGTTGCAACGGGCGCAAACGTTCTATACATCAGGTATTCCCTATGTTGGGGACACGCTCTTGAAAGAAATCACCGACAGTTCGTTACGCGGATACTATTCCACCTCTGCCGACGATACGTTACACCGGGCTATGGAAGAAGAGACAATACAGAAGGCGCTCAACATGATGCAGCAATTCAGCCCGAGATTATTAAAAGATTATTCTGAAGAAAAATGATACATCTGCAACTATCGAGATATAGGTTCATTTCCAATATAAGGCTCCGAGGTTCCAATGAATTAGTAAACTAAGAGAGATTCTTTAAATCCTTTCTCGTATCCTAATTAGGTGAACATATGTCATAATTATAAGTTGAACTATATGAAATTTAGCACAATACTGATTATTGCCTTAGTAACATTTTGTATAGGTTGCAAAAGGAAACCGGACAATATTGCTCAAGACCAGGGAATGTTCCTTCAAAACTTGGAAACATTTTCTCGATTGTATGGATATGCCCGATGGTTTCATCCAAGTGACGAAGCACAGGAAATAGATTGGGACAAGTTTGCCGTTCTTGGCATTCAAAAAGTTGAAAATGTCAATTCATGTGCAGAATTGAGAGATACTCTTTATCGACTTTTCTCGCCAATAGTGCAAGAATTACAGATTTATGAAACGCAAAAACCGGAAATATTTGATCCTGAGATTCTTCTTTCTCCTGATCCAAAAGCAAAACCGGTAGCATGGCAACATTACGGTGTTTACGTGGATAACCGACCAAATATTTACAATAGTATAAGGACTTATAAAAGCGAAATAGATACAGCGATGTTTGACCGTATACCTCAATTTGGCGAAATCATTAAAGAACCCATTGGTAGTAACCTGATTTGTGTGATTCCTTTGACCTTACTTACGAACGATATTTCTACTTATCCCAAAACAGATAAACCAACATTAGCCCGATTTCAATCTGAATTGGATAATATAAATATCGACGGGCATTTTTTCGATCCGCAGGTAAATTTGGCAAGCGTTATTATTACATGGAATGTGCTTCAACACTTTTTCCCATATTTCGATGTAATTGATACGGACTGGAATGAAGTTTTGGGAGAAACAATAAAAAGTACGCTTACCAACAAACGAAAGAAAGATTTTTTTGTGACACTGAGCCAAATGATTTCGAAAATTGATGATGGACACGGGATTGTTTTTGAAGAACCGATGTATCTTCTGCCGATAAGGACAGAGTTTATCGAAAATAAGATTGTTATTACAGCTTCAAATGATACCACTTTAAAACGAGGTGATATCATCCTCGATATAGACGGAAAATCAGTTATGGATGCATTGGATGAAAAGGAAAAAATAATATCCGGCTCACCCCAATTACGGAGATACAGGGCGTTGAATATCTTGGGAGGCAAACTGGATCAAGGCAATGCAATAAATATTCATACATTTGAATTTGCGAATAATAAGAAGGAAAACAAACCTGAATTGGGTGGCGGAACCCGGCTTTTGATTGAGCGAGACGGTAAAGGACAAAACCTAATCGTTGCAAATTCGAGGGATGGAAGCATAATTTTCAACCCGATAGATGGACGAGAATACTTGTCCGAAACGATTATTGAAATAGAATCCGGAATATATTATATCAACATGTCTAATTGCACCGAAAAAGAATTTGAACAAAAAAAAGACATTTTAGCCAAAGCAAAAGCTGTAATTTATGACCAAAGAGGTAGCAGCAGATTGAGTTTTTTTCAAATCCTGCCCTACTTGATAGAAGAACCGGTTACTTCTGCATGGTGGAATGTTCCGCAAACCGTTTATCCTGACCGGAAAGAGGTGGAATTTCATATCTCAAATTGGACTGTTCAACCTAAGCAACCGTTTTTTAAGTCCAAATCTATCATAATCAATGATCCCTCAGTTGTAAGCGCAGGCGAAACAATGATGGGTATCATTGATCATTACAACCTGGCAACTACCGTAGGAGAACTGACAGCCGGCTGTAACGGTAATGTCAATTATATTAACCTGCCATGTGGTTACCGGGTTATGTGGACAGGGATGAAAGTATTGAAGCACGACGGGAACCAACTTTATCTAAAAGGTTTTGAACCCGACTATCCGGTAAATAAAACCATCAAGGCTATAAGGGAAGGACGGGATGAATATTTAGAAAAAGCGCTGGAAGTTGCAAGACTGTAAAAATAGAAATACAGCTTTTATACTGTTTCCATATATCCACCAGTTATGTGACATTTTTTTGTATTTTTGTAGTAGAGCTTTCATTTAGCGTTTGCTAAGGGAATTGAAATAATTGTAGAAATTCATGTATTAATCCTATATGGCCAAAAGAAAGAGAAAAAGGCAAAGCCCAAGACAGAAACCAAAACAAGGTCAAAAGAAGAAAATCGTTTCCTTTTTGAAGAATGAACGGGTGCATTTCATTTGGGGGGTGATTGTCGCCTTCATCGGCATCTTTATGCTGCTCGCCATTATATCATTCTTCTTTACCGGCGCAGCCGACCAAAGTAAAGTAATAAACAAAACATACATGGAGGTCGTCCGTTCAGGTACATCCGATATAGATAACTGGACAGGCGCGGGAGGTGCCTATATGGCTGAAAGGTTGGTAAATGACTGGTTCGGTCTCTTCTCCGCACTTATCCCCATCTTCCTAATTTATATCGGGCTGAAAATAATGAACGCTACGAGTCTCTCATTCCTGAAAGCCCTTTTTATCACCGCATTTGGCCTTATCGGCGGTTCAGTGTCCAGCGCATTTATCCTTGACAGGCTTTTCCCAAATACGCATGTGAAATGGGGTGGCGCCCACGGTATCCAGATTGAACGGATATTGGAGAACAGCATAGGATGGCCCGGAATTATATTACTCATCCTGTTGTTCATCACAATAATAGTCGTAACATTACGAAAGAGTTCGATGTACAAGATACAGGAAACACTGATCAATGGCACATCCTCTTTTGCACCACAAAATGAGACATCTCCTGCACCAGAGGAAGACGACTGGTATGAGCCTGAAAAAGAAAAAAAACCGGGATTGCTTAAACGCTTCTTCACATGGATGAAAAAAATAAAACCGCTCAGGGAAGAGCAGCATGAGCAGGAAATAGCTGAGGATGAAGAGACAGACCAAATAGTGCAACGTAAAACCCCGACTGCCAATACTACACACAACTTTACGGAGTCCACGACCATATCTCCAAAGCCACCGGTAACAAAGAGACCATTTCCGGTTGAGAATGATTTCGAAGTGATCGTTCCTGAGGATGATGAAACAGCTATCCACATACCCCATGCGGAAGAGAATAAACCAAAGGAGGAGACAAAGAGCCCGGAAGGAATGACACAGGAACTAGAAGAAGATTACGACCCGCGGAAAGACCTCTCTTCATTCAGATTCCCCACCATGAACCTGTTGAAGATATATAATACAGGCGACAGAGCTGTGGATATGGACGAGCAGAATGAAAACAAGGAGAAGATCATTCATACGTTGCGCAACTATGGTATCGAGATCACCTCTATCAAAGCGACCGTAGGCCCCACTATTACGCTTTACGAGATCGTACCTCAAGCGGGCGTGCGTATTTCAAAGATCAGGAATCTTGAAGATGATATCGCGCTCAGCCTCTCCGCACTGGGTATCCGTATCATTGCACCCATGCCCGGAAAGGGAACCATCGGTATTGAAGTTCCCAATAAAGACCCGCAAATCGTTTCGATGCAATCGGTGATCAGTTCTAAAAGGTTTCAGGAATGTGACTACGAACTACCCGTGGCATTGGGAAAGACCATTACCAACGAAGTCTTTATCTTCGACCTTACCAAAATGCCCCACCTGTTAGTGGCAGGGGCCACCGGGCAAGGGAAATCGGTCGGCTTGAACGCCATCATTACCTCTTTGTTGTATAAAAAGCATCCGTCGGAAATGAAGATGGTACTGATCGACCCCAAGATGGTGGAGTTCAATATCTATTCCGCTGTCGAAAAGCACTATCTGGCGAAACTGCCGGATGAAGAGAAAGCCATTATCACTGATGTGACCAAAGTGACCCAGACACTGAATTCACTCACCAAAGAGATGGACGACCGTTATGAGTTGCTGATGAAGGCGCATGTCCGTACCGTCAAGGAATATAACGAAAAGTTTGTCAAACGCCGTCTGAACCCCGAAAAGGGACATAGGTACATGCCCTATATTGTGGTAGTGATTGATGAGTTTGGTGACCTGATCATGACGGCCGGAAAAGAGATCGAGATGCCTATCGCCCGTATTGCACAGAAAGCGCGTGCCGTGGGGATGCATATGGTGATCGCCACACAGCGTCCCACTACCAACATCATCACCGGCACCATCAAAGCGAACTTTCCTGCCAGGATGGCCTTCCGGGTTACTTCCCAGATCGACTCCCGCACCATCCTCGACATGAGCGGGGCCAACCAGCTCATCGGACGGGGGGATATGCTCTTTTCACAAGGAAGTTCGCTTATCCGTATCCAGTGTGCATTTGTGGATACTCCCGAAGTGGAAGAGATCTCCCAATACATCGGAAAACAGCGGGGATATGATGCTGCTTTCGCACTTCCGGAGGTGATTTCCGATATGGAAGCCGGAGCCGGTGCTACCGACCTGGGTGACAGGGATCCTCTTTTTGATGAGGCCGCCCGCCTTATTGTGGTGCATCAGCAGGGATCTACCTCGCTTATACAGCGTAAGTTCTCTATCGGCTATAACCGTGCCGGAAGACTGATGGATCAACTCGAAGCCGCAGGAATAGTAGGTGCCGTACAGGGCAGCAAGCCCCGCGAAGTATTCATTGCCGATGAATATTCACTGGAAAAGTTGTTGGATTCATTGAGATAAGCGACCGGTATAGTTTTTCGGATGTAGACTCTCAGGATGTGAATTCCCAAAATAAACTAACTCCCGTTTTTGCAGTCCAATCCATCAAACAAACAAAACCAAAACAGCTAAAATGAAGACGATCTCATCCATATTATTAATTTTTCTCCTGTCAGGATATACATTCGCCCAGAATTCAAACGATGCCAAGGCGCTTTTGGACAAAGCATATGCCACTTACGAGACTTCCGGCGGCATCAGATTATCATTCAAATCGACACTGACCGATAAGGATGGAACAGTCTATATACCCCAGTCAGGCGAAGCCTATATAAAAGGCGATAAATTCAAACTCGAGATGGAAGCGATGGATATCTGGTTCGACGGAAAAACCCAATGGGTATTGATGAAAGATGTGAACGAGGTAAATATCAGTGTTCCTACAGCCAGTGAAATAGCCTCTATCAGCCCATTGGCGCTTCTGGGGATATACAAGAACGGATTTACGTTGAAAACACCTGCTTCCAAAACAATCAACGGAAGGAGCACACACCTGATCGATATGGTTCCCGCCAGTCAGAATAAAGATTTCAAATCCATCACCGCAGCCATTGATAAGGAGAGCGGCAATATCATACAGGTAATCCTTACCATGGCCGATGGAATGAAAAATAAAATCGATATTTCCGGCTACAACACGAACCATCAATTTAGTGATACCCTATTCAGGTTCGACAAAAACGATTATCCCGGCGTTGAAATAGTAGATCTCAGGTAAGTCCATATTTTCCGTTTACCGCAAATAGATTATGATAATAACCGATGCGGTATATGGAAGAAAAGTTGTAACTTTGAACTAATTAATAATCCATACGCCTTCCCCCGGTATAACAACAGTGAGGAAGGATTTTAAATTCAAGAACAGATATGAGAAATAAGACACGTTGCCTGATCATCGGATCAGGACCGGCCGGCTATACAGCTGCCATTTACGCTTCACGCGCCAATCTCGAACCTATTCTCTACGAGGGCCTGGAGCCGGGAGGACAGCTAACGACTACCACCGAGGTGGAGAATTTTCCCGGTTATCCCGACGGGATCACAGGGCCGGAGATGATGGAAGATCTTAAAAAACAGGCGCAGAGATTCGGTACGGATGTCCGTTCCGGAAGGGCTACTGCTGTCGACTTTTCGGTACGTCCGCTTAAAGTGACGATCGATAATGAACATGTGATCGAAGCTGACACGGTCATTATCTCTACCGGAGCATCCGCCAAATACCTAGGCCTTCCTGACGAAACCAAGTATGCCGGACAAGGTGTGTCGGCATGCGCTACCTGTGACGGTTTCTTTTACCGTAAAAAAGTAGTGGCTGTAGTGGGTGGCGGCGATACAGCCTGTGAAGAGGCCACATATCTGTCGGGGCTGGCGTCAAAAGTCTATATGATTGTCCGCAAGGATCACCTGCGTGCTTCCAAGATCATGCAGGAGCGTGTAATGAACAATCCCAAAATCGAAATACTTTTCGAACATAACGCGGTAGGCCTCTACGGTGAAAACGGAGTGGAAGGCGTCCATTTAGTAAAACGTTTGGGTGAACAGGATGAAGAACGGTACGACCTTCCCATCGACGGATTTTTCCTCGCTATCGGACATACTCCCAATACTGGTATATTCAAAGATTTCATCAAGATGGACAAAGTAGGTTATATCATTACTGAACACCCTACTGCGAAAACCAATGAGGAAGGAGTTTTCGCCTGCGGCGATGCGGCCGATCCCATTTACCGTCAAGCTGTCACGGCAGCCGGAACCGGATGCAGGGCTGCTATAGATGCGGAACGTTATCTTGCGGAGAAAGGCTTGTAAAAAACAGTTTACTATTGCTTATCCTATTCAATAACCGGGAAGGAGAAGAACCCACAGGGGTTTTTCTCCTTCTTTGTTTTGAGACTACTCATAGAAGAGTTGAAAGATATCCGTGATAAGGCCCGTTTTAACATTTCATTTTTTTTCATCACGAATATTAATCGTATTTTTGCCTTTCATATAAAACACGACACATGAAAAAAATTCTGTTACTTGCGGGCATACTCCTATGGGGAATACCTCTCTTCGCACAATTAGACGGGACCTATAAAATCGGGGCAGACTCCATTGCTTTCTCGGGTGAAAAAGTGACCTTCCGCATAAGCGGTTTCGGAGGACTCTCTTCAGCACACGTGGGAGAAGGGAAGTATGAGTTATCGGGGGATTATCTTTTTATCCACACAACGGATTACAGCGGTGATAAGACTAATTTCGAGTTGTTGGACGGTTCGAAAAAAGACACTTGTGTCGTGCATACAGTCAGTTCACAGAACTATGCCGTTCAGGGCATCCTTGTGGAATCACGAACTAAGTCGGGTAAACTGATCAGCGGCAAGGTAACAGGTAACGACGGAAAAGTATTCTTTACCCCTTGCAATAAAATCGCCTCCATATCAGCCACTTCACTGGGATATAACTCCATCTCCCTTGATTACACACCGGGAAAAGATTACCAGATAAGACTTGCAGAGAACGATATAATAGAAAACAGGACGGTTGTTTTCAAGATCAATTTCATTGACGAGGAAACCCTTTCCCTGCTGATGCTGACAGAGGATTTTAAGACCGGCAAAAACAGGGACAAGGAACTACAGAAATTAGAAAAAAGGGCACGAAAAACCAATAAACTGGATAAACGGTTAAAAAAGGTCTATATACCCTATAACAGGAGAAACTAATTCCTTGTACAAAACGTTTGCCGGTTATGCCAGCAAACGTTTTACTGTTTCGGAGATATCTTTTCCTTCGGCCTTGCCTGCAAGTTGTTTGGACGCAATTCCCATCACTTTCCCCATCTCTTTCAGGGAAGATGCCCCTACCTCCTCAATAATACGCTTCACGGCGGCTTCCAGTTCTATAGGGGAAAGTTGTGCCGGAAGGAATTCCCGGATCACTTCCATTTGCGCGATCTCCGGTTCAGCCAGATCGTCCCGTTTTTGTGCGGTATAGATTTCGGCGCTGTCCCTGCGCTGTTTCACCATCTTTTGCAAAATGGCTGTCGTCGTCGCGTCCGTAAGCTCATCCCCCGCACCTTTAGCGGTTTTGGCTTCCAGCAGTTCTTTCTTAATCGCCCTCAATGCTTCCAGCCGCACTTTATCCTTGGCCAGCATGGCTTTCTTTATCTCGTCGGTAATTGTATCTATTAGTGACATATGTTTGATTTGATGATTTAATATTAATCTCGTTCAATCTTACTCAATCGAATAATGAGGATGATTGTTGTTGCTGTACTTCCGTCGAAAAGATACGGGGATTAAAATTGGATTCGCGTTTAAAGACAGGTGTCTTCTCCAACGCCTCCAATACTTTATCATCATCCAACTCGTCGATAGTCAATACGAAAGGCTCTAATCGGTAGTTGACACTGGTCAGTGTCTTCAAACCGGTTTTGCCGTAATATTTCTCGATCAGTTCTTTATCTTTTTTCTCTTGCTCCAGTTTCGCATCCTTCTCGATCTGTTGCTGGATCTGCTCGGCTCTGCTCTTTTCCTGTTCATGCTCTTCGATACCCGGCACGCTGGTAATCGAAAAACCGGTAGCGAGCAATGTCACCTTCACTTCTTCGTCGAGCGACTCTTCCACGGCAGCTCCCCAGATAACCTCTATCTCCCTGCTGAATTTCGACATAAAGTCGTGGAGCGCATTCATCTCTTCCATCATCAGCGGATGTGCTTCGCCAAAAGAGAGATTGATAAGTATCTTCTTGGCACTGAACACATCGTTATTATTGAGTAACGGTGAGTGCAGCGCATTCTTTATCGCATCGTTGATCCTGTCCTCTCCTTTACCCAGACCACTACTCATAATAGCCACACCACCGTCTTTCAGTGTGGTGTTCACATCGGCAAAGTCGAGGTTCACATGTCCGTGCACGGTGATGATCTCGGCGATGCTCCTGGCGGCTGTAGCCAAAGTATCATCCGCCTTGGCAAAAGCGTTCAACATAGTCAGGTCGCTGTAGATATCACGCAGGCGTTCGTTATTGATCACCAGCAGCGCATCCACGTTTTTCGCCATCTCTTCCACCCCTTTCAATGCCTGCACGATTTTCCTTGGGCCTTCAAACATAAAGGGAATGGTTACAATACCAACCGTGAGCACTCCCATATCTTTTGCCACCCTAGCCACCACGGGGGCAGCTCCTGTTCCGGTTCCACCGCCCATCCCGGCAGTGATAAAAACCATCCGCGTGCCGTCGTTCAGGAGATCTTCAATCAGGCCGACACTCTCTTCAGCCGCACGCTGTGCAATCTCGGGTTTATTACCGGCTCCAAGTCCTCCGGTGGTCTGACCGCCCAGTTGCACCTTTACCGGTACCGGCGATTCCATCAACGCTTGGTTATCAGTATTACACAAAGCGAAAGAGACATCGTGTATCCCCTCTTGAAACATATGGTTCACGGCGTTACCGCCACCGCCACCCACTCCGATCACCTTGATAATAGCGTCGGTGCGGCTCTCTATCTGAAAATCCAATAATTCGTCGTCCATCTGCTGCAAATAAAAACAGTGTTATTCATCATCCTCTTCAGAGAAAATACCTCCGAATACATCTTCCATTTTCGAGAAAAATCCCCCTTCCTGCTTCTCTGGCTTGGATTTCTTCACTTTAGGGGGTTTAGGTTTTTTTTCGGGTCTCGAATTTCGCCCTATCCCGCTGAACCAACCGGAAGCACCGGATCTGCCGCTTTCTTCATCTTCAACTTCGACGGGTTCTGATTTTATCATCTCACAATTCTCTTCACCAAAAAGAAGCATTCCCAACGCTTGGGTGAATGCGGGATCATGCATCAGGTCGGGAGAATTATTTATAGAGGTTTTTTTGGCAGATGCTCTTCTTACCGGCATCTTCAGTTTCTGTGTGAGATAGAGGTCGAGGTTTTTGAGTTGCGAGGCACCGCCTGTAATGATCAGCCCTGCACCCAACTGGCCTTCATATCCCGACAGAGAGATCTGTTCCTTGATATTGGCCGTTATCTCATCCAGCCGCATGCCTATCACCTTATTCAGTTCGGTAAGATCGACATCCGGTTTCGAAGAAAAAGGAGACAGGAACACGGGTCCGTCCTGGCTTTCGAAAGCTTTCCCGAATTTTATCTTAAGTTGTTCGGCATCATTCTCGGTAAAGTTCAACGCACAGATATCTTTCGTGAGATTCTTTCCGCCAAAAGGAATGACTACCATCCGACGGAGTATTCCACCTTTGTAGACCGACAATGTGGTAGTGCCTGCCCCAAAATCCAAAAAGACACAACCCAACTCTTTCTCCTCATCATTTAACGCAACGGATGCCGATGCCATCGGCCCTACGATATAATCTGCAATCTCCAGATCGGTTTTAGCTGTAATACTTTTCTTTATGTTTACGAGAAGATTGGGGCGCCCGACAATCAGCTTGAAACCGGCCTCTATCTCGGAGCCTGTTACTCCCACCGGACCCGGTTCCGGTTTATCGTCGATATAATATTCCACATCCGCAATCCTGTAATTGCGTTTCAGTTCGGGCTGGAATTTCTCTGCCAATTTACGTAACCGGTTCACCTCTTCCTCTGTGACCATTCCGGATGAGATCCGCAGCATCTCACTGAATTCCATCGTATGCAATGATTGCCCTGATAGAGAAACATATACTTTACCGATTTTTCGCTCCAGGCTATTTTCGAGCATCATGATCAGTTTGTGTACATTCGCTCCGGCCTGTTCGATATTGTAAATCATACCTCTGCGGATCGAGTTCCCGGAATCGATGGAACTGCTTGCCAGAATGGAGATAACCCCATTTTCGTTTTTACGGCCAACAACTCCTTTGATCTTGGAAGTGCCAAGATCAATTACAGCTATAAATCCTGATTGCGTCATATTATTCAGTCAAAGATGAACCTTGGTTACAGTTACACTATTTTTTTAACAAACGTCCTGACAATGCCTTTTGTTTGCTTTTTAACATCATTTGCACCAAAGCAATTCACGCATACCAACCGGAAATGAAATTTCCACCGGCTGTATACCTATTTTTTCGTACAAACCACCTGGTTATCATACTTCAGATTGATGGAAGAATAGCGATTCCATCCCACCACATTGAGTCCTTCCTCCACAAAACGGGCAAATTTGGCCAGCTTTGCCTGATAATCGTCGAGACTCCCCATAATGATCCTGAAATCACCTGCCCTCGGGATCAACTCCACATCCTGATTCTTTTGCACGACTATCTGCTCTATCCATGCATCCCAATCGGGATGGGAACTGAGGAAGAGGGCAAAGTCATACAGCTGGTTCCGGGCAAACTCCTCGTCAATGACCCCGGTGGCGACAGGTACATACACAGCGAAATTACCGGAGACGGGCATGATACGTCGCTCATTATCCACATAAAAATTACCCTTTACATCAGAGATAACTCTCAATACCGGTTTCCGTTGAGATACCGTCGCCATGACGGAACCGCCCGGGGTGATGAACACCCTTGCAGACTCTACCAGCCTGTTGGTAAGGATGGTATCCCGGATGGCCAGCGTGTTGATCTCACCGAATGTCTTGCCGACCGGATCGAGGTCGTACCGCTTTACCAGATTCACAATATCCTGCGCCGATACAAACCGGTAGTGGGCACTGTCTTCAATCACTACGCCAAAACTCTCACATACTCTGTTTCTCGACATATCCCTGAAATAGGATGCCGAAAAGATCAGGTATCCAATGACCACCACTGCAATCAATATGATGAGAAATTTTTTCACCGGCCAAAAATATTTTCAACTACAAAGATACAATTTGTTATTCAATCGTATGAACTCTTCAAAATCATTTACTTCCCGACAAATATTTTTCTGTCAGTACCTGCTCTATTTCAGGGAGCAATCGGTCAATATCACCTGCTCCGAACGTCACCAGGACCTCCACATCTTTTTCCCTGAGCAATGCGATCAATTCCCCTTTTTTACAAAGCAATTTCTCCTTCGACCTTATCTTATCGAAAATGATCTGAGAGGTAACCCCTTCGATGGGTTCCTCCCGGGCAGGATAAATATCCAGCAGTACCACATCGTCCAAAAGAGACAAACTATCTGCGAACTCCAGCGCAAAGTCACGGGTACGCGAATAGAGATGGGGCTGAAATACAGCTGTTATTTTCTTATCAGCATAAAGCACTTTGATCGAAGTGATGGCAGCCGACAATTCACGGGGGTGGTGGGCATAGTCATCAATGAAAACAATTCTGTCGCTCTTGATATGGAAGTCGAACCGCCTCCCGGCTCCCTGGAACGTGTGTATTGCTTCTTTGACCTCATCCGGAGTAACGCCGCACAGTAACGCCGCTGCGGCAGCAGCCACGCTATTCTCCACATTGATTTTCACAGGAATACCGGGTGAAATATCACTGATTATTACCGAAGGGGTCACCAGATCGAAGACAATCTCTCCATTTCCTATCCGGATATTCTCCGCATGAAAATCGCCTTCCGATTCACCATAACTCCATATCTTTACCGTTTCTCCGGTACGGGGGGTCATCGGTATCCCTTTTTTCATGATCAGGTGTCCATCAGGACGGATGAGAGAGGTAAACTTCTCAAAGCTCTCCCGATATGCTTCCTCCGTACCATAAATATCCAGATGATCGGGATCAGCCGAAGTGACGACAGCAATCCATGGTTCCAGCCAGTGGAAAGAGTGATCGTACTCATCGGCTTCCACTACCGTGATATTACTCTTCTCCGAGAGCAACAAATTATTATTATAGTTCTTCAGGATACCCCCCAAAAAGGCATTACAATCCACTTGTGACTGCCGTAAAAGGTGAGCGATCATGCTCGATACGGTGGTTTTACCGTGGGTTCCCGCCACACAAATAGCATTGCTACTGTTTGTAATCTCACCGAGCAACTGAGCTCTTTTCATTACCATATAACCATTCTTCCGGAAATAGAGCAATTCGCCATGTGATGCGGGGACGGCAGGAGTATAGACTACCAATGTTTTTTCTTTATCGAAAAATAATGCCGGAATGGAGTGAATGTCATCCTCATAATGGATAAATGCACCCTCTTTCTGCAATGACCTTGTAAGTACCGTTTCAACACGGTCATATCCCCCCACCTTTTTCCCTTTCAAAAGGAAATAGCGGGCCAGGTTGCTCATGCCAATGCCACCAATACCTATAAAATATATCGATTCGTAATTCATTTGCTTCAATCTCCTTCAATCTCCTTCAATCTCCCGAGAGAATAATCTTTTCAATCTCATCGACGATCCGTGTTGCCGAATCGTGTTGTGCCAGTTTTATGATATTCTCACTGAGTTTCTTCAATTCCCCGTCATTTCTCACAAGCGCTATCGCTTTATCAAACAGAATAGCAGGAGCCTCAGTATCCGTCACCATAATAGCTGCGTCTTTGTCGACCAGTGCCCGTGCGTTCTTTGTCTGATGATCTTCTGCCACGTTGGGGGAAGGCACCAGAATGACAGCTTTTCCCAGCAGGCTGAATTCAGAGATAGATCCTGCACCGGCACGGGATATTATCAGGTCAGCCACAGAATAGGCCCAATCCATCCTCGAAACAAAATCAAACAGATGTATGTTGGGTGGTATTTTACCTTCCGACTGCAGTTGCTGTATCTCTTTATAATAATATTTCCCGCATTGCCAGATCACCTGAAGATCATCGGCTTTAGCCAACTCTGGAAATGCGTGTATTATACTTTGATTGAGTGTACGGGCTCCAAGGCTTCCTCCCACCATTAGAATAGTCCTTTTGGCGGGATCCAGTTGAAAATGAGCATATCCCTCCGCCCGATTCTCTTCCGATACCACCAGATCCTGCCGGCAGGGGTTACCGGTAAGGACAATCTTCTCTTTTGGGAAAAATTGCTCCATTCCTTCATAGGCTACACAGATAGTGGCTGCCTTGCGTGCCAGCATCTTGTTGGTTACACCGGCATAGGAGTTCTGTTCCTGAAGAAGTGTCGGCACACCCTTCGCGGCTGCCGCTCTCAGTGTGGGGCCACTGGCATACCCTCCTACCCCCACCGCGATAGCGGGTTTGAAATCATCTATGATCTTACGTGCCTTTTGCATACTTCTGAAGAGCTTCATCAACACAGAGAAATTCTTCAGAAGATTCTTCCGGTCGAATCCGGCAACGGGCAGTCCAACGATTTTATATCCGGCTGCCGGCACACGCTCCATCTCCATTCTGTCTTCCGCCCCCACGAAAAGTATTTCACTGTCGGCCCACCGCTCTTTCACGGCATTGGCAATACTTATAGCCGGGAAAATATGTCCACCCGTACCGCCGCCGCTGATGATTATCCGTTTCATACGATCAAAACTATTTATTTTCAAAGGTATCATATGGAACTCGCTTTAATCATAAACTTATGAATTAATGATTTACCTGCTCGTTTCATACCTGAATAATTTCAAATTCAACCTTATCTTCCAACTTGTCGACCGACTCTTTTATTCTATTTGCAGGATTATGGAAATTGTTATTGTTCTCCTCATCCTGCCCTGGTCCTGTTTCAAATGCCTTCCTCTCTTTCTTTTTGCCGATACCAAAACGATCGGCACTCAGGATCAACCCGAAATAGGCACAAGTGATAAGTGTGGAGGTCCCCCCACGGCTCACTAATGGTAACGGCTGGCCGGTGACCGGGATCAGGTTGACTGCCACCGCCATATTGACAAAAGCCTGTATGGAGAGCATCAGTGCCGACCCCAGGACGAGATACTTGGGAAAGAGTTTCTCAGTCTTTCGCGCGATCATTCCCGCGCGAATCAGAATAATTACATAGAGCAACAGGACAAAAAGCCCTCCCAGAAGCCCCATCTCTTCAATGATAATAGCATAGATAAAGTCGGAATAGGCTTGTGGCAGAAAATCGCGTTCGGTGCTGTTGCCGGGAAAGACTCCTAATACACCACCGTTGGCAATGGCTATCTTGGCATGTGCCACCTGATAATTTTCGTCGGTAATTGTAAAATACTCCTCTTCCGACAACTCTTTATGGGTACTGAAATTGGCAATACGGTTCTTCCATGTACCCAAACGGTTTAACGGGCCGGATTCGGTCCAGTTGTCGGGAATCACGTTTAGCATCAGGATAAACAGGAGCACTACGGCAATCCCCACTCCGGCTACTTTTAACAACCGCAGTATCTTCACATTGCCGATAAACATCAACAGATAACAGATCCCAAACAGCAACACAGCTGTCGACAGGTTATCCATGGCGATGATCCCACAGACAACCACCATCAACCCAATCATCCATCGGAAGAGGAGGCCGTCGTTCTCTCCGTTCTGTTTGCTGAGAAGAAAAGCGATGGTTCCCATTAGTGATATCTTGGCTATTTCCGAAGGCTGGATAGTAAAACCCATAAAAGATATCCACCGGTCGGCCCCATTGACGCTGGTACCTATAAATGGCGTCAGTATGAGTAATACAATAGCTCCTATCAATACAAAGATCAACGATGAAAAATAGCGATAGGGTATATTATGGATAAGCAGGATCACCCCCACCCCCCCTATCAGAAACATGGCATGCCGCAATATCGGCCCCCACATATTCTGTTGGCGATAAACTATGGTGCTGGTAGCGCTGAATATCTCTACCAATGAAATAACACACAGAATGATAAAGACCAGCCAGACCACTTTATCACCTTTAAATATCTTACGTCCGAAATCACCTAACGAAGATTCCGTCTCCATTCCCCCTTCATAAAGTTGATCGGGATCGGCCATTTGATTACTGTCGTTAAGCATAATTTGATTTGTTGATTTATTGATTGAGAGATTGAGGGAGATTGAACAAGATTGATTGAGATTGAACAAGATTGAACAAGATTGAACAAGATTGAATTAATAAAATCACCCAAATACTTAGACACTCTCCCCAGTCTCCTTTTCCTCTTAGGCACTTTTCCACCTCAATCACAATCGTCTGACGCACTCCTTAAACTGGTCACCACGGTCTTCGTAATTCTTAAACAGGTCGAAACTTGCACAACAGGGTGACAGCAAAACCGTATCACCTTTCTGTGCCAGTTGATAGGCTGCCTCTACCGCTTCTGTCATAGAACCGGCATCTCTAATCTCATCCACTTTACCATCGAAGAAGGCGTGCAGTTTACTGTTATCTTTCCCCAGAAAGACCAGTGCCCTCACCTTGCTGCGTACCAATTCTTCAATTTCGGTATAATCGTTCCCTTTGTCAGTTCCTCCGAGGATCAATACTGTTTTCGTACGCATACTCTGCAAGGCATACCAGCATGAATTCACATTGGTCGCTTTGGAGTCGTTGATATACTGCACTCCACGTACCGTAGCCACTTTCTCGAGCCGGTGCGGGACTCCTTTGAAATCGGACAGGGATGTACGTAACTGTTCATCGCTGACATCCATCAGTTTTGCGACAATACCCGATGCCATCGAGTTATACACGTTATGCATCCCTTCCAAAGCAAGCAATTCCAGTTCCATATCGAATATATTTTCTTTCGTTTGAATGTACAGTTTCCCATTTTCGGTATATGCAGCCATATGACCGTTTTTTTTCTCTCCAAAGGGATAAGTGGTGGCCGCTGGTTTCAACTTCTCAATTTCTTTCGTCACTAAAGGATCATCTATCCAATAAATGAAAGCATCTTCAGTCCTCTGATTCCGGATGATTCTCATTTTGGCCTCCACATAATGCTGTAAATTATGATCGTAGCGATCCAGATGATCAGGGGTAATATTCAGGAGCACTGCAATATCGGCTTTAAAATCATATACCCCTTCCAATTGGAAACTACTTAATTCCAATACGTAATAGTCATACGACTCTTCCGCCACCTGGCGGGCAAAGCTCTTTCCGATATTACCGCCTAATCCCACATTCAATCCTGCCGAGCGAAGGATATGGTAGATCAGGCTGGTTGTGGTGGTTTTACCGTTACTTCCGGTGATACAGATCATCTTTGCATCCGTATATCTTCCGGCAAACTCAATCTCGGAGACTACAGGAATACCTTTTGCCAACACCTTTTGCATGATGTAGGCAGTGTCGGGGATACCCGGGCTTTTCACAATTTCATCGGCCGTCAATATATATTCCCCAGTATGTTGTTTCTCCTCAAAAGCGATCCGGTATGCTTGAAGCGTTTCACGATGTGTATCGTTCAGCACACCACTGTCGGAAAGAAATACCCTGAAGCCTTTCTTCTGCGCGAGTATGGCAGAACCCACACCGCTCTCACCGCCCCCCAATACCACTATTAACTTTTTATCCATCAATCCTTCATTTAATTGTACAAGCCGACCGGTTCTATACTCGCCTGGACCTACCCGACCATTACCTTTCCCTTACCCGGAACATCATTACCGCATTTTGAGTGTCGCCAGTGCCAATACTGCCAAAATCATCCCTACTAACCAGAAGCGGCTTACGATCTTCGGCTCTGCCAATGGAGCGAAAGGCTTCTGAATAAGGGCATCGATACTTCCATCACCCGGTTTCTGGTAATGATGATGCAGCGGGGTCATCTTAAAGATACGCTTACCGACACCATATTTTTTCTTCGTAAACTTAAAATAGGCTACCTGGGCGATAACAGATAATGCCTCCACAAAAAAGACACCACATAGAATTGGCAACAAGAGTTCCTTGTGGATCAATACGGCAAAGACACCGATAATCCCTCCCATTGTCAGACTACCTGTATCGCCCATAAATACCTGCGCCGGATAAGCATTATACCAGAGGAAGCCGACACAGGCCCCCACAAAGGCAGAAGCAAAAACCATCAGTTCATCACCACCCGGTATATACATTATATTGAGGTAAGAGGCAAAGTCGACACGCCCCGAAACATAGGCGAGGATACCCAATGCCACCCCGATAATCGCCGAGGAACCGGAGGTCAGTCCATCCAGTCCATCCGTCAGGTTGGCACTGTTAGAGACCGCCGTCACGATAAGGATCACCACCAGAATGAAAACAATCCATACCGCAGTATCTGCATAATCTCCCATCCACCTGACAAGCCATTTGTAGTCGAAGTTATTATTCTTTACAAAAGGAATGGTAGTACTGGTAGTCTTTACATCCTCATTCTTATAAGTCACCTCCTCTATCACATTATTGACACGGATTTCAGTATTTTCCCGGACAACCATTTCAGGACTGAAATAGATGGTAAGGCCAACGATCAGCCCCAGCCCGATCTGTGCCACGATCTTGAACTTTCCTTTCAATCCCTCTTTATCCTTTTTGAATACTTTAATATAATCATCGGCAAAACCCAATGTACCCAGCCAGACAGTGCTGACAAGCATCAGGATAATATAGATATTCTCTAATTTCCCAAAAAGTAATGTGGATGCTAAAATGGAAAGGATCACAATAACTCCTCCCATAGTGGGTGTACCCCGTTTGCTATATTGACCTTCCAGATCGAGATTCCGTATGGTTTCCCCTATCTGTCTCCGTTGTAATACGCTGATAATCTTCTTCCCGACAAAAATCCCGATCAACAGGGAGAAGATAGCTGCCATTGCAGAACGAAACATCACGAACTGGAACATGCCCGCTCCGGGAAAATCGAGTTTGTCTAAATATTCAAATAGATAATATAACATACAAATTTAGGATTTGGGATTTGAGATTCAGGATTTGATCAATCTCACTCAATCTCATTCAATCTTTTCACTTTTAGTTTTTAGTTTATTAAATATTTTTTCCACCTCTTCCTTGTCATCGAAATGGTGTTTTACTCCTTTTATCTCCTGATAATCCTCATGCCCTTTGCCGGCAATAAGAATCACATCTCCCGGTTGTGCCAGCGCACAGGCAGTTTTGATTGCTTCCCGACGGTCGGCAATAGTAAGCGTGTTGCCTTTCTGCTCTTCGGTAAGCCCATCGAGCATATCCTGGAGGATTTCTCCCGGTTCTTCAAACCGGGGGTTGTCAGACGTAAAGACTGCTTTATCACTGAGTTGCACCGCCTCCCGTGCCATAATAGGACGTTTAGTCTTGTCACGATTCCCGCCGCATCCCACTACGGTGATGATCCGCCCTTTCCTGTTCAGGACACCATCAATAGCACTCAACACATTGGAAAGAGCGTCCGGCGTATGTGCATAATCGACAATCACCGTATAGCCCTGCGGCGAACGGAGTGTCTGGAATCTGCCTGCCACAGGCTTCAGCAGAGAAAGCGTTCGTAGCAATTCTTCTTCATCGAGCCCAAGCAGGATTCCCGCCCCGTATACAGCCAACAGGTTATACACATTAAATGTGCCCACGAATTGCACGGTCAGTTCTTTTCCATTTATCTCTATATCTGTACCGTCGAAATGCTTTTCGAAGATACGGGCTTTGAAATCAGCCATCCCCCTCACCGAATAAGTGTATTGCGCAGCCTTCGTATTCTGCAACATGACCGGTCCGTTTTTGTCATCGATATTGGTCAGTGCAAAGGCATCAACCGGAAGATCATCAAAAAAGGACTTTTTCACATTGCGGTATTCCAGCATATTCTTATGATAATCGAGATGATCCTGGGTCAGATTGGTAAAAACAGCTCCTGCAAACCGAAGTCCGTGCACCCGTTTCTGGTGAACAGCATGTGAACTCACCTCCATAAAAGCATATTCACAGCCGGCATCGACCATCTTACGCAGGAAATCGTTGAGAGTAACAGGATCGAGTGTGGTATGCGTAGTGGGATACCGTTCCCCGTCCACGTAATTGGCCACTGTGGAAAGCAATCCCGAAGGATAGCCCAGATGGCGGAACGCATCGTACAGTAATGTAGCGATAGTGGTTTTCCCGTTTGTTCCGGTAACACCGACCAGTTTCAGCAATGACGAAGGATGACCATACCATGCCGAAGCTATCTGAGAGAGAGAGATAGCACTCTGTTTTACCTGTACATAGGTCACGCGTGAAAAATACTCCTCGATCATCGGCTTGTCATACACTACTGCCACGGCACCTTGCTCTATCGCCTTACCGATATAAGCATGACCGTCGGTAAAGATCCCTTCTACCGCAATAAAAAGGGAACCCGGCGTTACCGTACGAGAATCGGACGTGATGGATGTCACCTCCACCTCACCGTTGCCACGCAGGGCAATAACATCACAAGCCTCAATCAATTTACTCAGTTTCATTTTTTTTGAATTTTGGATTTCAAAATCACCTTACCACCTTACCGCATCGTAATAGTGACAGTAGTACCCTTCACCAGCTTCTGACCGGGTGAAAGCGACTGGGATACTACTTTTCCTGCCCCGATAAGGTTTACTCTCAGTCCTGACTTCTCCAACAGATAGATTGCATCGCGGGCACCCATTCCCCGAACATCCGGAATTAGGCCGCTGTTCAGCGCTATTGCTTCCGACCGGTAAGTGGTACTGTCGTACTTCATCTTCACCCAATCGGCAGCCTCTGCCGGACCTTCCGCCGGTAAATTCAGAGCGTTCAACAAAGACCGGTTCCGATCCCAGTTCCCATTTTTCAACACCGGTTCTTTATGCAATGTAGAGTCTGTCTTACAATCCTGCACATCCAACTGCACTTTCCTTAAATAGGTCTGCTCCGCAATATTTTTAAATACCATACCGGCCATTCCGCCTCCTGAAGGTACCCCCTTGGGTTTTCTCAGTCCTACGAAAATAGTATACATCGGATCATCCGCCGGAAAATAACCACAGAATGAAACATAATAATTGGCATAGCTTCCTCCGGAGGCGATCTGTGCCGTACCGGTCTTACCGGCTATGGAGAAATAGTCCGAACCCACCACTTTGGCTGTACCGTCCTCTACCACTTTCAACAGCATCTGGTGTATCTGCTCCAATGTGCTCTCCTTACACATCTTCGGATTGACCACTTCTGCTTCAACATTCTTCACCACTTTCCCTTTTTCAAAAAATTGCTTGGCAATAAAGGGTTTTATCATTGTCCCACCATTCGCGATACCATTATAGAACATCAGCATATAGATAGGAGGCACCTGGGTTTCGTATCCAAACGACATCCAGGGAAGGGTGGTCTTCGACCAGTAATTGGTTTTATCATCGGGAAAGCGGATGGATGAAGTACCTTCTATCCCCTTCAATGGCACATCCCATGTGAGCCGCTTTCTTAAACCGATACGGTCGATCCCCTCTACAAATTTTGTAGGGTTGTTTTCGTATCCTTTCAATACAATTTTACTCATTACCACATTCGACGAGACAGCCATCCCCTCAGCCACAGTCATGTAACCTCTATTCTGCCCCCTGCGCCAGTAGTGATCCCTGACCCATCTTCTGTTGTACTGGAAGAGTCCGTTTCCCACATAAAATGAATCGGCGGGAGTAACCACCCCATCATCGAGTGCTACCATCGTAGTCACCGTCTTAAAAGTTGAACCCGGCTCGTTCATATAGGAGAATGCATTGGGGTTGCCTTCGGCATAATTCCCATTACTCAGACGGTCGAGGTTGGCAATTCCTTTTATTTCACCGGTCTTTACCTCCATGATAATGGCTGTACCCGACTCGGCATCCGTCTCAATCAACTTCTCCCGCAAAGCCCGTTCAGTTATATCCTGTATGGCCGCATCTATGGTAGTGACTATATCCCATCCCTCTTCGGCCGGTTTCTCCACTACATCCATCCATTTGCCTTGTATCTTCTGACGGAATTTCACTCCCGGGACACCCCTTAACAATGAGTCATACTTCAATTCCAATCCGCTGGCCCCTCCCTTGTCAATATCCTTATATATACTACCAACTGTACGGTTGGCCAAATTGCCAAAAGGTTTTTTACGGGCGTTACGTTCCTCGGCAATCAATCCACTGCGGTTAGAGCGTTGGTTCCAGAAGGGGTAGGTACGGATCTCCTTTAAATCGACATAAGAGATATCGTTTCGCAATATCCTAACATACCGCGAACGGATCGGCACTCTCTTATCAATCTCTTTTTCCTTATTTTCAAGTATCTGCCGTTCTTCTTTTTCACGCATCGACCATCCATTCATGATCACATTCTTATACTGGGCGGCGGTCCTGTCAGGGAATTTTTTGGACAATGCTACCGAGAGGTCATCCACATATTTAATAAGTGTATCTTTCTGCATCCCATCTGCCCAGAAATCCATATAGATACTGTATAGCGGTTCTGTAGTTGCCAGAAGTTTGCCGTCGTGCGTGTAAATATTGCCTCTTTTGGGCAGGATCACACGATCCCTGATCACAGTCTCCTTTTCACCTACTTCACGCCATTTTTTCCCTTCGGCAGTAAATACGATCTTTCCGGCAGAAAAAATGATCATCACGGCAAACACCATCAACAGGGCAACGATAAAACCGTATCTACCCAAGATGGCCCGTTTGTTATTCCGATTTTGTTTCTTCATTTTCTGTTAGTAGATCAATTACATTAGTCGTTTTGAATCGCCTTCGCTCCTTAATTTTCAAATCTACGCTCGGCAAAACAAATAAATTTGCTTATCGAAAACGTTCTGTTTATTTATCCAAATAGTAAACAGGCTCATTTGTCACTTTCAGTTCCAAACCAGCCTCCTCAATACGTCGTTCAATCTCGCCCTGCCTGCTTGCTTCAGTAAGACTCGAAGAAATGGTGAGCGATTCATATTTTGCATCCCTGAGCTCCTGCTGTAATTTCTCTATCTCAGCCATCTGCTGAAGCACTTTATATCGATGGCTGATAAACAAAAACATCACTAGCACAATAGCAATAACAAATCTCATGTTTTTGAGGAAGAAGTCCTCAGTGAGGACACTCCCCCCAAAAACACGGACAAACGATTTGCGTATGTTATCGAACTTAAATTTCATTATTCCAGATCCAGATTCAAAATTCCGGTCTCTCAATCTCCCCGGTCATATATCATTTTTCCACCTAATCATCTATCCACTTTTTCCGCGATACGCAACTTGGCACTTCTTGATCGTGGATTCCGTTGCTGTTCTTCTTCCGACGGCACAATCACTTTGCGGTTTACCATTGTGAAGGGTGTCTCCACATTTCCGTAGAAATCCCTTATAAGTTCTCCTTCGAAATTGGCTGTCTTGAAAAAATTTTTCACCAGGCGGTCTTCCAGCGAGTGATACGAGATCACACAAAGGCGTCCTCCCGGCTTCAGCACCCGCAAAGCCTGCAAAAGCATCTCCTTCAGTGCATCCATTTCACCGTTCACCTCAATACGAAGTGCCTGAAATGCCTGCGCCAGCGTTTTTTTCTCTTTTTCCCTACGGGTGAATGGCTCCAGAATTGCAAGGAGGTCATCTGTCTCCCTTATCTGTTTATCCTTCCGGTATCTCACCACCGCCGAAGCTATCTGGCGTGCATTTCTCAACTCACCGTACCGGAAAAAGAGTTCAGCCAACTGCCCCTCATCATATTCGCGGAGGATATCGGATGCCCTCTTTTGCGCCTGGCGATTCATACGCATATCCAACTCACCCTGAAAACGAAACGAAAAACCACGCTCTGATATATCAAAATGATGAGACGACACTCCCAGGTCAGCCAGAAGACCATCCACTGCTTCCACGCCGTGATATCGAAGAAAGTTCTTCAGGAAGCGAAAATTGGTATGCACAAAAGTAAAACGGGGGTCGGCAGAAATATTTCGGACAGCATCCTCATCCTGATCGAATGCAATAAGTCGTCCCTTTTCACCTAATCTGTTCAGTATCTCACGGGAATGCCCTCCGCCACCGAAAGTGACATCGACATACACTCCGTTGGGACAAATGTTCAGCCCGTCGACACTTTCATCAAGCAATGCCGGCGTATGATATACCACTTCACCCTGTCCGCCATTCAAAACCATATTCCCCTTTATTTGATTTCATCAGACATTTCCTCGCAACGACATAATCCAAGTAAACTTGTCTTCTGTCCGTATTGCTTAATGGAAATGCTCCATCAATTGCTGCAATTTCAAAGAAAACTCGTCGGGATCAACCAACGGCTTTTCAAGTTTCTCTTTCGCCCAAATCTCAATTGTGTCATCCACACCGAGAAAACGAACATCCGATTCAATGGAAACCATCTGTAAATAACGCTTCGAGATAAGTATCCGTCCGTTCGCATCCATTTCAAGCCTTTCAGCATCCAGCACAAACTGGCGAAAGATCTGCTGTTGTTCTTTATTCCATTTATTTAATCTGCCACGGAGTGTCTCGATCTCTTTCTCCCACACGCTCCCTGGATACAATACAAGACATTCCTGGAAAATATCTTTTCGAAGCACAAGAAATTCCTCCCCCTCGCTCTGCAAACGCTTGCGAAAGATTGCCGGCACAAAGATCCTTCCCTTTGCATCGGCTTTTGCTTCCATATTTCCCAGAAATTGCAGCATATAGTATACCTTATAACGCGGTAAAAGTACAAAATAATCCACTTTTCCCCACATTTCCACACAAAAATTTATAAAAAAGTTTTCAACAGCCAGCAAATATTACAGAAACTATTAATTATCAATACATTAATAAAAAATTAAAAGTGGGGAATTTTACCCGGCTATTTCCAAAATGATCACCCCTTCCCTCTAAATTGAAGATTTTTTGGATGATTGTTCACTTATATCCACTATTTTTGTACTTTTGCGACAAATTAGAAGAAGAGTATGATGCAATGGATCACAATGCATTCCGGGTTGATATTGACCGTATTTTAAGAGATAAATCACCCAGATATTACAATAAAATTCCCAAATTTCTGATCAATTGGCTCAAGCGGACTCTCCATCAGGATGACATTAACGGCATCCTGGAACGGAACCAGGGACTTGAGGGGGTAGCATTTATGCGTGCCCTTATCGATAAAGAATTCAAATTAATGCTTCAAACCAGGGGGGAGGAGAGCATTCCCGATGAGGGAAGGTTTATTTTCGCATCCAACCATCCGCTAGGCGGACTTGACGGTATTTGCCTTTCTGCCATTTTGGGAGAAAAGTACAACGGGAAAATCCAGTATCTTGTAAATGATGTACTTTATTATATTGATCCGCTGAAACCTATCTTTGTACCCATTAACAAATACGGTTCCCAAGCTAAAGATTCGGCACGGGCCATCAATGAGGCTTATGCATCTGACACCCAGATAATCACTTTTCCGGCCGGACTCTGCTCCAGAAAGCAGAAAGGGCTCATCAGAGATCCGGAATGGATGAAAAGCTTCATCATAAAAGCGGTTGAATACAAAAGGGATGTTATTCCGGTACATTTTGCAGGCAGGAATTCCAATTTTTTCTACAATTTTGCCAATCTGCGCAAATCATCGGGTATAAAATTCAATGTAGAACTGATCTATCTGCCCGACGAAATGTTTAAGAATAGCAACAAGTCGTTCACCATCACCTTTGGCAAGCCTATTCCCTACCAAATGTTCGACAAATCCAAAACACCGGCAGAGTGGGCACAATATGTAAAAGATGTGGTTTACTCGATGGCATAACAACGGCTCATTAAAAAAATAAAAAAGAAAAAGTATCATGGAGAAGATCATAAATCCTATCGATAAAAATTTGATAAAAAGTGAACTGACCGTTCAAAAGAGGGTCAGAACGACCAATAAAGCCAATAATGAGATTTATGTATTCACAGCGCACGATTCACCTAACCTGATGAAAGAAGTCGGAAGGCTGCGTGAGATCGCTTTCCGCCACTATGGAGGGGGGACCGGTTTAGAAGCAGACATCGACCAATACGACACGATGGATGTGCCCTATCGGCAGCTGATCGTATGGGATCCCGAGAATGAAGAGATATTAGGCGGCTATCGTTTTATCTGCGGTTCGGATGTGGAGTTTGACGGGCAAAACAAACCGATGCTTGCCACCGCCCATCTTTACAATTTTTCAGAACAATTCATTTCAGAATACCTGCCACATACCGTAGAATTGGGCCGGTCATTCGTTTCACTCGAGTATCAGTCGACATTGCTGGGTAGAAAGGGCATTTTCGCACTTGACAACCTATGGGACGGATTGGGAGCTCTCACCGTGATCGATCCGGGGATCAAATATTTTTTCGGGAAAGTCACCATGTACGGCACCTACAATAAGGATGCACGCAACATGATCCTCTATTTCCTTCACAAGCATTTTCCCGATAACGAAAAGCTGGTAACCCCCATCGATCCGCTCATGACAAATACCGACATAGTCCGGATGAAGCAGCTCTTTACAGGAAAAAAATTCAGTGAAGATTACAGGATACTTAATAAGGAAGTACGTGCGTTAGGGTATAATATACCTCCGCTGATCAATGCTTATATGAGTTTATCGCCCACCATGCGCTTCTTCGGTACTGCCATCAACGATGAGTTCGGAGATGTGGAAGAATCAGGTATCCTCATTGAGATAGACCAGATACTGGAAGAAAAACGGGCACGCCACATTGAGTCTTACCTGAAGAGTAATCCCAGCAAACGTTTTCTTATGTTGCTCAGAAAAAGGATAGCCGGTAGTGCGGGAAGAAGAAAGGTTACACTCCCGAAATTAAAGCGTATAGAAAAAAGGAAAGAGAGAAAATAGGTACCTCCCGGTATTTAATCACCTCTTCACACTATCAAAAAGACAGGAATACATCCAATATTCCCGTACTGGTCTTGCATACCCACTCCTGAACCGGACATTTTCACGCCCCCTCACACCAAATCACAACTAACTGATAATTCAACCCTTATCCTCTAAAATGCAATCGTTTGCACAAGCAAACCGAGTTAATTAACTTCGTTTTAATATTGATCCGCCTAAGAAAATCTAATTTTGATGCCAGAAGTAGGGTGCCAATAATATAGTAAATAAATGTCCATTAACCGTTCGTGTCTTATTGTTGTACCACCTGATAGCTATGTGAAGGACGAAGAGAGTATTAATCAGTTAATCTTATAATGTTAACAATATGTATGTAAATTTCAAAAGAATTACGAGAGTGTTTCTGATGACGATGTTATCAGGAATGCTAATGGTTTTGTCGGCCAGTGCCCAAACCGGCGCTACGATAAATGTGAGAGGAATAGTTACTGATATTGCCGGCGAACCTATTATCGGCGCCAATATCCTTGTACAAGGTACTTCCTCGGGTACAATTACCGACTATGACGGTAATTTTACGCTTCAGGCTCCTGCCGACGGCGTATTGGAGATAAGCTATATCGGCTACAGACCGCAATCGATTCCCATCAACAATAGGAGTACTATCAATGTAACGATGGAGGAAGATACGGAACTATTGGAGGAAGTGGTGGTAATCGGTTACGGAACTGTACGCAAAGATGATGCAACAGGCTCTGTAGTTGCTATTGATGCATCTAAAATAAATAAAGGCCTTGCCACTTCTCCTTCCTCACTATTGGCAGGACAGGTAGCCGGGTTGAGCGTGGTTTCATCAGGCGGTGCACCCGGATCGGCTTCCAATATCCGGATCAGAGGTGGATCGTCAATGTCGGCCAGCAATGACCCGCTAATTGTTATCGACGGTGTACCTGTAGACACTGAGGGTATCAACGGGATGGCTGACCCGTTAAGCACTATCAATGCAAACGATATCGAAACATTTACCGTTCTGAAAGATGCATCCGCTACTGCTATATATGGTTCAAGGGCATCCAACGGTGTGATTATCATCACAACGAAAAAAGGACATAGCGGAAAACTGCAGGTGGCATACAACGGGTCTGTGTCTGTCAGCACCAAAACCGGATTAGTAGATGTGATGGATGCACCCACTTTCAGGAATTATGTTATTGACTCTTTCGGGGAAGACAGCCAGCAGGCCGCCGCATTAGGCAATACCCAGACTAACTGGCAGGATCAGATATTCAAAACCGCTACCAGCACCGACCATAATGTCAGTCTTGCCGGTTCAATATCTAATTTCCTTCCCTATCGTGTCTCGGTGGGATATACCAATGAAAAAGGTATCCTGAAAACTTCCGGATTAGAAAGGTATACGGGAAGTATCAATATGTCACCCTCCTTTCTCGACGGCTCATTAAGAGTACAATTGAATGCCAAGGGTGTTTATAACACCAACCGCTTTGCCGATCGTGGTGCCATCAATTCGGCCACCCAGTTCGATCCGACCATGCCAGTCTATTCCGAGACCAACTCTCCTTATGGAAATGGGTATCATATGTCACTCAAAACCGACGGGACACCTATCGATATCGGATTGGCCAATCCGCTCGCCATACTGGAGCAAAAATCGGACAAATCAAAAGTCTACAGGAGTATCGGTAATATGCAGGTCGATTATAACCTGCCGTTTTTGGAAGGACTGAGAGCCAACCTCAATATGGGATACGATATCTCAGAAAGTAACGGAGACGTAATCATAACTGACAACTCTCCCATGAGTTGGGTATGGGGCAGTTACAAAGCGGGCTGGGGTGAGAATTCCACCTATTACCAATACAAAAGTAATACCCTGCTTGACTTCTATCTGAATTATAACAACAATTTCGGTGTACACCGGATCGATGCGATGGGAGGATACTCCTGGCAACGTTTCTACAGTGAAGAAGAGAATAAATTTCCCTATTCTGCAGCCATGGCTGCACAAACGGGAAATGAGTTCTACAAGGAAGGGAATGATTATTCTACGGAAAGCTATGTAATTTCCTTCTTTGGCCGTTTGAATTATTCATTGCTGGAACGTTATCTTTTTACGCTCACATTACGTAACGACGGTTCTTCCAGGTTTAGTCCGGGCAATAAGTGGGGATTGTTCCCATCTGCAGCCTTCGCATGGCGTATCATCAACGAACCATTTATGGAAAATGCCGGTGATGTGATGTCCGACCTGAAACTACGGTTAGGATATGGAGTTACCGGACAGCAGAACCTGGGTAACGGAGATTATCCGTGGATGGGAAGATATAGTTACAGTAAGGCGGGAGCTAATTATTTCTTTGGCAACACCAAAGTTCCCCTGATTCGACCGTTGGCATACGACGAAAACCTGAAGTGGGAAGAAACAGCCACTTATAATGCCGGATTGGATTTCGGGTTCCTCAATAACCGTATCAGCGGTACATTCGATGTGTACTACCGTAAGACCACCGACCTGCTGAATACTGTAGGTATAGCTGCCGGAACAAACTTCAGCAACGAGTTACTCACTAACGTAGGGGAACTGGAAAACAAGGGAGTTGAGTTCAGCATCACGGGTCGGCCCATCGTAAGCAAGGATTTAAACTGGAATGTCAGTTACAACATCACTTATAATAGAAACAGAATCACTAAGTTGACCATTAATGATGATCCCAGCTATGTGGGTGTACGTTTCGGTGGCATCGACGGCGGTACGGGTAACAATATCGCCATCCACAGCGTAAATTATCCTTCTGGTTCTTTTTATGTATATGAACAGGTATATGATAATGACGGAAGACCTCTGGAAGGAGTGTTTGTGGATCAAAACGCAGACGGACAGATCAATGAAGAAGATATGATCGTTTATAAAAACGCAGCACCTGACCTGTTTATGGGACTATCTTCTCAGTTGTCATACAAAAACTGGGATCTCAATTTCTCACTGCGGTCCAATATCGGAAATTATGTATACAATAACATACAATCGAATCGTGAGTCAAGGTCAATCACCTACGATCCTTCGGGTTGGCTGAAGAACAAAGTGAATAGTGCTACTTTCACCAATTTTGATGCCGTCCACTATCAGTCAAGTTATTATATCCAAAATGCATCCTTCTTAAAGATGGATAACATCTCAGTGGGGTATAATTTCAATAATGTATCCAATTGGCTGCAATCCGCAAGGCTTCATTTAACCGTACAGAATCCGTTTGTGATCACCAAATACAAAGGACTCGATCCGGAATTCACCAACGACGGTATCGACAACAATATCTATCCTCACCCACGCGTATTTATCCTTGGGTTTAATTTAAACTTTTAATTCTTGAAAAATATGAAACGAGTAAAATATAAATTTCTGTTCATCGTAACAATCAGTCTAATGATTGCAGGACTCTCATCCTGTCTCGATGACTTAAACACCATCCCGCTCGACAAGGAAGAGTTAGTGTCGGAAGTGGTTTTCGGAAGTGAAATAGGCCCCTATCAGGAACTGCTCGCCAAGATTTATGCCGGTCTGGCTATCAGTGGTAACGAGGGCGGCGACGGTGATCCCGATGTGGCTGGTGTAGACGGAGGAAGCCAGGCATCTTTCCTGAGAGGGCTTTGGAACCTGCAAACCCTCCCTTCCGACGAAGCGTTATGTGCGTGGAATGACGTAGGTATCCCTGATCTGAATTATATGACCTGGACAGCAAACAACGTATTTATCAAAGGATTTTACTATCGTCTCTATTATCAGATTAACCTGGCTAACGCATTGTTGAGAGAAACAACCGAAGAAAAACTCTCTTCAAGGGGGGCAAGTGAGGAAGTGAAAGCGCAAATCAAAACCTACCGCGCCGAAGCCCGCTTTGCCCGGGCTCTCTCTTACTACTACCTGTTGGATATGTTCAGGAATGTGCCTTTTGTGAATGAAGATAGTCCGGTAGGCAGTACGCTTCCTCCACAGATCATGGCGGAAGACCTGTTTGATTATATCGAAAAAGAACTGACAGAATGTGAAGCGGATATGCTCGATCCATTTGTGGGTTATCACCCAACCTACTACGGACGTGCACATAAAGCCGCCAACTGGGCATTGCTCTCACGTCTCTACCTCAATGCGGAAACATATATGGGAGTGAATAAGTATACGGAAAGTATTACTTACAGCAAAAAGGTACTCGACGAAAACTTTGCCCTTGACCCGGTGTATAAGAATGTATTCACGGCTGACAACGAAAATTCGGTAGAAATGATCCTTCCAATCCGTTACGAAGGGGAAGATACCCAGACCTGGGGAGGAATGACTTTCCTGATGAGCAGTACGGTTCCTTCCGCCCTGCAGGCCGAAATAAATTCAGTGGGCGCATGGCAGGGTAACCGTGCGTTGGTTTCCCTGTTACGCTTTTTCGAAAGAGAAAACAGACATGAAGATGATACCCGTTTCTCTATGGTACGTACCGACCAAACCGAGAACAATGAAATTGTAGACCCTTCCCTGTTCACCAATAACGGAATACCGATCGTGAAATACTACAATACCTACAGCGACGGGACACTCCCGCCCAGTAATATTGTGTATACCGATTTCCCGCTCTTCCGCCTGGGCGAGATCCATCTCAATTATGCGGAAGCTGTCCTAAGAGGCGGAACAGGAGGTGATCAGGCCACTGCACTGCAACTGGTAAACGACCTTCGCCGACGCGCCTATAAAAATGAGGCAGCGACAGCAGCCACAATTACCGCCAGCCAGCTTACGCTCGATTTTATCCTGGACGAGAGAGGTCGTGAATTTTTCTTCGAGGCACAGCGTCGCACCGACTTGGTCCGTTTCGGGAAATTTACCGGCTCCTCCTATATATGGCCGTGGAAAGGCAATGTACCCGCAGGAAGATCCATTGCCGACACTTATAAGGTGTATCCCATTCCTTCCGACGATATAGGAGCTAATCAAAACCTGACGCAAAATCCGGGATATTAGTAATGTGAATAATGTGCCAATGAGACTAATGAGATGATTTGATAATGTAACGATGTGATAATTCAATGACTATTCATTAGCTAATTTTACCATTTACGAATCATCACATCAGTAAATCAACTAATCAAATATATTCTTGACTCTAAACAAATAATCAATCATATGAAGAAGATATTTAGTTTAATAATTCTACTGGCCGGTATAGGATTTTTCCATGCATGCGAGGATAATGAAAAAATTGTCCTGCAGCAGCCGGAGAGTTTCGTGCTCAACATACCCAAGTACGCTTCGGGGATATATGACCTGAAGAATACGGAAACGATCGAGTTTACCACTTCTCAGCCCAACTATGGGTTTACTGCCGCAACCCTTTATGCAGTGCAGATTTCCCTCTCGCAGAATTTCGCGGAATATACCACCCTGCCGGGTACTTATTCCGCAGCCAAATTCGACATATCTGCACAGGATGTAGCCGTAGCATTGGTCGCCTTGCATGACGTGGAAGAGGAAAGTGATTATCCCGCGGATCCGCATCCCCTGTACGTTCGTCTCACTGCCACCATCGCGGGGAGCAAGGTGGAACCGGTCTATTCAAATGTGATCCAACTCCCTCAGGTACTCGGTTATTTTGCACTTGAAGCAATGACGATGCCCGAAGAGATGTACCTGATCGGTAACGTGGCCGGTAACTGGGATTGGAACAGTGCCACCGAGATGATCCCCGTATGGGGATCCCCCGGAAAGTTCTGGGCAATGCAATATCTCGGACAAACCGAAGGTGGCGATAATGCGGAAATCAAATTCAATTACGCTATGGCGTGGAATGGAAATGAGTTTGGCTACAATGAGGTAACCATTGGTGAAGGTTCTGCCGGATTGGCCGGTACATCCGACGCTGGCGGCAATATAGGAATAGGGAATCCCGGATGGTATATAGTAGTGGTAACCACTGCCATCGAAGGGCGTGAGTATACGTTTAGCGTGGACTTCCTTCCGCCCCATGTTTATCTGCAAGGGAATGTAAATGGCGGTCACTGGGGAACTACCGATGAGATCCACCGGTTTGCGATACCCGCACTATCTCTGGGAGCCGATGCAGAATTCATATCGCCTGCGTTTACTGCCGCTGCCCAGGGAGATGACGACGGCGGAGTACGTGCCAGCATCCAGTTGCCCGGCCACGAATGGTGGCAGACAGAGTTCATGGTGTTTGACGGCGTATTCGTACCCCGCGGCGCAGGAGACGACCAGGCTCGTGTAGCTGGAACAGCGGGACAGAGATTATCCATTAACTTTACCAAAAGGACAGGTAAAATAGAATAACTATAAAAATGTGTACAATGAAACCTAAAATATACCTTTTGACAACCCTGCTCGCATTGGTCGGCTTCGGATCATGCGATGATGTATACGACCATATGGCCGCCCCGCCGCAAGCCTATGAACAGGAAGATGCACAATCGGTCGAAGGATTCACCATTGCCCTGGGATCAGGCTTTGGTTCGGCGATAGTATTGACGGGGGAAGCACTGGAAGAGAACACCCCTTTCGAAGCGGTCAAGGCAACAGCTACTCCGCAATTGGCGGAAGGCGCTACCGTCACTTTCAAACTGGAGTTGTCATCTACAGATGATTTCGAACAGGCTTTGGAACTTCCATCGATGAGTGGGAAAAATACAGCTACTATTACCCCCGCAGATCTCGATGAGGCAGTAAAAAGCCTCTATGGGAAAGCACCTTACGCCCGGGAACTCTTTATTCGGGTAAAATACTATATCACCGACGGCGCTTCGTCGGTGATGATGCCTACCCCGGTTATATTGGGCCCTGTTACCGTCACTCCTGTCGGCCCGGTTATTGAAGAGGAGTATTACCTGATTGGCAATATCAATGAATGGAATATTGAAGATCTCGATAACTACAAATTCAACCATAGTGGTAAAGATGTATATGAAGATCCTATCTTTACTATTTTGGTGGAAATGAAACAACCGGAAAGCGGGGATTTCAACGGATATTTTAAGATCGTTCCCAAATCGAGTAAAGAGGCCGCTTCGTGGGATGGTCTGCTGGGTAACCCCGTAGACGGGAACACTGAATTGGAAGGGGATCTTATCATTGAAAATTCCCAGGCTATGCGGGTAATGGAACCGGGTTGGGTAAGGATTACACTCAATATGATAGAGTATACCTATACAATCCAACTTTTAGGCTATACGAAAGATGTTGTTTATATGACGGGAAACGCTATTACTGGTTTGCCGGAGTGGAACAATGAGATTGGTGCAATCGGAAACGGCCTGCAAATCCTCTTCGCCGACAATAGTTCGGCTGATTCGAAATATACCTTCACGGCACATTTTACAGGAGGAAGGGAGCAGAAGTTTCCGATTAAAGCCGGAGTGTGGGATCCTTGCTGGGGCTATAGGGATGGTGCATTGGTGCTGGAAAATAACTCTCCCAATCTACCCGGTCCCGCTACGGACGGTTACTATACCTTAAAGTTAGACTTGGGGACTTTAACAGCTGAATATATACCCTATACAGGTGATGTTAGCGTTACCTATAATTCAATGGGGGTAATTGGAACGGCAACGGCCGGCGGATGGGATACCGATACGGATTTAACCCAGGTAGCCGAACATATCTGGACTTCAAATGCAATAGAACTTATGCCGGGCTTATTAAAAATCCGCGCGAATGATGCCTGGGATGTCAGTTGGGGAGCCACTTCCGAAGATAATCAGTCTCTCCCGTTCGGAACAGGCACAACGAATAATGGAGCAAACATAGCAATAGAAACAGCAGGAACCTATTATATTGCTTTAAATGATTTGACGGGACATTATATTATCATACCGACATCAGAGTTACCATAAACAAATGGTAAATGGGATTATAAAAAGCACGGTGACTGTGCCGTGCTTTTTGTCGCTTTTCGCTTGCTGCACGGCAAAGCAGAATTATCACAGCATTTTGCTTAACGAATCACGATAACGATAGAATAATGCCGCTCAGGTATTTAAATTGGACAAATGATGAAAAAGCTTTTTCTCTTTTGCTTTTATCTATTGGTTCTGTGCCTTTCCTGCCAACAAACGACGACGGAGGTAAAACCGGAAGATATGTTTGCCAAAGGAGCCGATATCAGTTGGCTACCACAGATGGAAGCTGCCGGATACATTTTCTACAACGACAACGGCACTCCCGAAGATTGTTTCAAGATACTCAAAGACCACGGCATCAATTCTGTCCGGTTACGCACGTGGGTGAATCCTTCGGATGATCCGCACAGCGGCCATTGTAGCAAAGAAGAAACAGTGTCCATGGCAAAAAGGGCAAAGGATTGGGATATGCGTGTCATGATCAATTTCCATTATAGCGACAGTTGGGCCGATCCGGGCAAACAACACAAACCCAAAGATTGGGAAGGACTCGATTTCGATCAACTTAAAGAAGCGCTGTACGATTACACTTATGACGTGATAACGGCGCTAAAAGAAGCAGGCGTAACACCCGAATGGGTGCAATTGGGGAATGAAATTCCTACCGGAATGATCTATCCCGAAGGGCATACCGACAACTGGCCTCAATTGGTGCAACTGATCAACCACGGATACGAGGCCGTCAAGGCAGTCAGCCCCACCACAAAAATCATCCTGCATGTCGACCAGGGAAATAACAACGAACGCTTTCGCTGGTGGTTCGATAATGCGGAAAAATACGGGGCAAAATACGATATCATCGGTATGTCGTTTTATCCATGGTGGTTAGAAGGAAAACCCGATTACAGTGAGATCATCGACGATTTGGGCCATAACCTGAACGATATGGCAAATCGTTACAATAAAGAGGTGATGGTAGTGGAAACAGGCGGTGAGGATACCAAACCGCAAAATACGTATGAGATGTTACGTGCCGTGATCCGGAAAGTGAAGGAAGTACCCGACGGTAAAGGAACGGGCGTCTTTTACTGGGAGCCGCAGGGTGCCCGTTCGTGGAGCCGTTATCCGCTCAGTGCATGGGGTGATAACGGGCGGCCGACAAAAGCAATGGATGCTTTTATAGAGTAATGAATCATCAGAGGAATTAAAAATATAAATCCCTGATCATTTTTTCAATCTACTTATCTGCATTAAATATAATAATCGTATGAAGAAAATAATTTTACTTTTTTCCCTTATTGTAATAGCAATATCTACGGCACACGCCCGTGAGGTGCATGTCGAACCCTCGTTTTGGTGGAGTGGCATGGAAGAGCCGGAATTACAGTTGATGGTATACGGCGAAAATATTGCCGGTTATATTCCGGAAGTGACTTCAAAAAATGTGAGAATCAAAGAATCGGTACGGCTGGAAAGTCCGAATTACCTGATCCTTTATCTCGATATCTCGGAAAGCAGCCCCGAAACATTCGATATCCTGTTCACCGACGGAAAGGAGAAAATCACTTATTCTTATGAATTGAAAGAACGTAATCCAGACAGATATAATATAAAAAGTTTCGATGCATCAGATGTGCTCTACCTGATCATGCCCGACCGTTTTGCCAATGGAGATGCATCCAACGACCAGATCCCGATGCGGATGCCATACAAGGTAGACCGCAATCACCACAGCGCACGGCATGGAGGCGACCTGAAAGGCATATCGGACCGGTTGGATTACCTGTCCGACCTGGGCGTAACCGCTATCTGGCTCAATCCGGTACTGGAGAATGATATGGAGGGCGGATCGTACCATGGATACGCCACCACCGATTACTACCGCGTGGATCCCCGTTTCGGCACCAATGAAGAGTACGCAAATCTGATCGCCGACGCCCATTCCAGAGGAATGAAGGTGGTGATGGATATGATCTTCAACCATTGCGGAAGCGACCACCCCTGGGTGAAAGACGTGCCCTCGACGGATTGGTTCAACAACATGGGTGAATATGTGCAGACTTCGCACATGAAAGAGATGTATTTCGATCCCTACGCCTCGGAATATGACAAAAGCAAAATGGTGGACGGCTGGTTCGTACCTACCATGCCTGACCTCAACCAACGAAACCGGCATGTGGCAAAATACCTGATCCAGAACAGTATCTGGTGGATCGAATACTCGGGAGTCGATGGCATCCGGCAGGATACCTATCCTTATGCCGATTATGACATGATGGTCGACTGGATAGAGGCCGTAGAGAAAGAATATCCCCAATACAATATCGTGGGAGAGGCATGGCTCAACAACCCTATCGGCACCTCTTTCTGGCAGAGAAACAGTCCGATCAACACGAACAACACCAAGTTGAGATCAGTGATGGACTTCCGCTTTATGGGATTGTCGCACAGCGCTTTCTTTGAAGAAACGGGGGAATGGAACGGGGGACTGCACGGCATCTACGACCACATGACCTACGATTTTATCTATCCCGATATCTATAATGTACTGCGCTTCCTGGACAACCATGATACCGACCGGTTCCTGAAAGAGTATCCCTCCGATCTGGCCGGATGGAAGCAAGGGATTACGTTCCTGCTCACCATGCCTGGCACCCCGCAGATCTACTACGGCACCGAATTGCTGATGAATGGCAACAAAAGCCGAAGCGACGGCGATATCCGCCTCGACGTGCCGGGCGGGTGGCCCGGGGATAAGACGGATCATTTCACCGCAGAAGGGCGCGACAGGTTACAGAATGAAGCGTTCAACTTCATGAAGAAGCTGCTCCACTGGCGACAGGGCAACGATGTGATCGCGTATGGCGATATGAAACATTATGTGCTGCAAAAAGGCGTTTATGTCTATGAGCGTTACTTAGGGGATGAAAGCGTATTGATTTTTATGAACGGGACATCGAAACAGGTAGAGATAAACCTCGACCGGTACGCCGAGTCAATAGGAAACAGTACCGGATGGACTGACCTGCTCTCGGGTAGAAATGTTTCGCTGGAAAAAACGCTGACACTTGCGCCCAAAGAAGTGCTTGTGCTGGAATGAAAAACTAATTCACTAATAAGCCAATCCCGATAAATAGGGACAAGTAATGAATAAATGTGCCAATACGACTAATGAGACTAATATGAATAATGGATTAATTTAATTGGCATATTAATAAATCAGCACATTAATATAGTCTCTTAAGAAACAAAAGTTTCAACGCATTTTTTGAACGGTGAAAACGTTCTGGAATGCTTAATTCTAAAATATAAAAAATCATATGCAAATATCCTCAAAAGCGTTCTACTTACTGCTTCTCCTGCTTTTCGCTTTTGCCTGCGGGGAAGATCCGGTGGTTACTCCGGAACCCGAACCCGAACCGGAACCACCTGTAGTGATTAAGGCAGGCCTTTCATGGAGTCCCGAAGAGGCAGATGCCGAGAAGGAGCTGACCATCTGGTTCAAGCCACGTTCAGGCACACCACTCTATAATTACCAAGGTGATGTCTATATTCACACGGGCGTTATATCGGAAGGCGTATGGCGATTCGTTCCTGCCGGGTGGAACGAAAATCTGCCGAAATGCAAAATGACGAAGGTAGAGGGTGAACTGAGCACATGGACTATCAAATTCTCCCCATCTATTCGTCAATGGTTTGGTTCGGGAGAAACACCCGTGAACAAACTGGGTATTGTTGTCCGCTCTGCCGATGGATCGAAGCAAACCGAAGATCTTTTTATCCCTGTCACTGATACGCAGTTCAAAGCCTTTGAGCCGGCTGCGGTGAAAACAGGAAACATGCCGGCAGGTCTAAAGCATGGTATCAATATAGTGAACAATAGCACCGTCACATTGGTACTATACGACAAGGATAAGAGCGGAAACCGGAAGGATTTCGCCCATGTTGTCGGCGACTTCAACGGCTGGACATTGAGCAACGATGAAAAATCGCAGATGTTCCGGGATGACGCCGAAGGCTGCTGGTGGATCACAATTAACGGACTGGATCCTGCAAAGGAATATGCTTTCCAGTACTACGTGGGTAAAACAGACGGAGATCCTATCCGCGTGGCCGATCCTTACGCCCGCAAAATACTCGATCCCTGGAACGATCAATATATTTCACCAACCACTTATCCCGATAACAAAACCTATCCGGAGGGAGCCATCGGGATCGTTTCGGTATTCCGGACCCAACCGGAATCTTACAACTGGCAGGTTCCTGATTTCGAGATCCCGTCACTGGACAACCTGGTAATTTACGAAATGTTGTTCCGCGATTTTACGGAGAGCGGTGATATCAACGGCGCCATGGAGAAACTCAATTACCTGCAATCACTCGGCGTGAACGCCATCGAACTCATGCCGGTACAGGAATTCGACGGGAACGACAGCTGGGGATACAACCCCGCGTTCTTCTTCGCCCTGGATAAGGCATACGGTACCGACAGGATGTACAAACAATTTATCGATGAATGCCATAAGCGAGGGATAGCAGTAATATTCGACGTGGTTTATAATCATGCTACAGGTGAAAATCCGTTTGCCAAAATGTGGTGGGATTCCGCAAACAGCCGTACGGCAGCCAATAATCCTTACTTCAACGTAACGGCACCCCACCCTTACAGCGTATTCCATGATTTCAACCATGAATCGGATTTAGTGAGGGAGTTTGTGAAGCGCAACCTGCAATTCCTGCTGGAAGAGTACAATATCGACGGCTTCCGGTTTGACCTTACCAAAGGGTTTACGCAGAAGCAATCAACGGAGTCGAACGCACATGTGTACGATGCTTCCCGTATAGCTATTCTGAAGGATTACAACAATGCCGTCAAAGCGGTGAAACCGGATGCCTACGTCATTCTGGAACACTTTGCAGACGACCGTGAAGAAACTGAACTGAGTGGGGAAGGGATGATGGTCTGGCGTAATATGAACCACGCATACTGCCAAGCGGCGATGGGGTACAAGGAAGACTCCGGTTTTTCAGGAACCTATTACACCTCTTCTTCCCGTCCGATTAACAGTCTGGTCAGCTATATGGAGAGCCACGACGAGGAGCGTGCGGCCTACAAACAGGCCCAATGGGGTAACGGTATCCTGAAGACGAACTTCAACGCACAAATGTCGCAACTGGCAACCAATGCCGCCTTTTTCTTTACCGTACCCGGCCCGAAAATGATCTGGCAATTCGGCGAGTTGGGATATGATGTTTCGATCGATTATAACGGACGTACCGGTAAAAAACCGGTGAAGTGGGAATATATGGATGTACCACAGCGAAAGGAACTACACGATACCTATACGAAACTAATCTCCCTTCGTTTCGATCATCCGGAACTGTTCAATGCGACCGCAGAACTCGATTGGAAAGTAACACCCTCATTCTGGGAGGACGGCCGGTTTATCACCCTTTCCTCTTTTGGCGAGGCGAAACAGGTAGTGGTGATAGGGAACTTCACCAATGACCCTATCTCGGCCACCTTCCCGGAAACCGGTACCTGGTATAATTATATGACGTCCGGCGAACCACCGTTGAATGTAACATCGACCACAAATATCACCGTCCCGGCGAACAGTTTCAAAATGTATACCAGTTTCACAGAATAAACAGGATATCTCAGTAACTGTTTCAATAATGCCCCCAAAAGATCTTTGTCTAACCTTTTGGGGGCATTTCACTTTTGTGGTATACCCTTCTTTTTATTTCAGAAACGGGGTGGCGGTATGTTCAGAATCCGTGTAAGACGATCAGGAACGGGATAGTGGACGATTTCAGGAGTGGGACGGTATAAGGGTTAAGGAATCAGGAACCTGCTCCTCTTCCGCGAACAACTGTCCTGCCATCCGTAAACTATCCAACTGAAACATCACCCTGTCCTGCACAAGCATAAAGCTATCCCTCAATTCAGGCTTCACCGGCAGGTAGGGAGGCGACTCGATGGTAAGGGGATTGACGGGCTGGTTGTTCTTGTGTACCCGGAAATCGAGATGAGGGCCGGTAGAGAGTCCGGTAGAACCTACGTAAGCGATCACATCCCCCTGCTTTACCCGACTCCCTTTCTCAATCCCTTTGGCAAAGCGGCTCAGATGCATATAGGTGGTAGTATAGGTCGCATTGTGTTTCACCTTCAGAAAATTTCCGGCTCCACCACGTTGAAATCCTTTTTCGATCACCACCCCATCACCTATTGTCTTGACCGGAGTACCCACCGGTGCGGCATAATCCACACCGTGATGGGGACGGCTGCGCTTCAAAATAGGATGATAACGTGAATTGGAGAATTTCGAAGTGATGCGGAAAAAATCAAGAGGATTTTTTAAAAACGCTTTCCGCAGACTATTTCCCTCTTCATCAAAAAACTCCATGATAGAATCCTGTTGAAACGGGATGGCCCGGAACTTCTTCCCCTGATGCGTGAAAACTGCCCCTTCGATAGAAGAGATTCCTACCCTAGTAGTATCGTCTATATAGGCTACGTCATACATCAAGCGGAACGAATCGCCTTTTTTGACATCAAAGAAGTCGACCTGCCAGGCATATACATCCGAGAGTTTAAGTGCCAGCAAAGCCGGTGCACCGGTATCCATAATCGCATTCCATAGAGAAGAGGTAATTGTTCCCTCGGCATATTCACGTTTCAGGGTAACCGGTTTTGTATAATCATATACACTGATTGTATCGCCACTTAAGTCTACTACAGCGTAATCGGTACGCGACTTTTCAAAAACAACGTATTTCACGGCCGCCGTAGAGTCGGTAATCGCCGCATACGAATTCCCAACCTGTAATCTTGAAGGAGGATAAATGGAAGATACCGCATCTATAATCTTCTCCCTTTTATTGGCTTCAAATCCCAGATTAGACAGAATAGTGGCAAGATACTCCCCACGCCCTATTTCATAATGGGTTACATCCAGCGAATCGACGCATATCCCATATTCATACACACAGCTTGTCTCTTCCTGACCAGTCTGGCCAACCTGTTGTTCCTCCTTTTTTAATCCACATGAAACAACAGCGACTATCAGCAAAGAATAGATAATCGACTGAATCGTTTTTCTTCTGTTTGTCTTATACATAACTGGTTACATTTACCATTTTTCCGGTTCCGTAACAGGCAAGAAAAATAGATGATTACCTGACAGATTCACAGATACAGCCTGTATTACGCGCTTTTGGATACCGGGAGGCAGAATGGATCCGACTTAGTTAATTGAGTACAAAGATGCACAAAAATCTCAGACAAGCAAAAAAATATCGGTGTTCTGTCACCTCGATCGTACCTCTTTCCTCATAAATGAAATGTAAGCCAACATAAAAAAGAGGAGCGTGATGGAGATCAATCCTGTGAGTTGAGGCCATACCACAAGCAAACTTTGTCCCAATGACAGGGGACTTGGGATAGCACCATCCATCTGTTCGAATGTGAGTGGTCCAAGACTCCTTACCGAAGGCATCAACATGGTCATGGTGATCTCCTGGAACAATTCCCCGGGTGAAAACCGCAGTAAATTCAACATAAACTTCTGGTAGCGGACAACCTGATCAGGCATGGCCATAGGCGAGGGACTCAACGCTTTGCCTACCACATTCATGATAATATTATAAAACAGGCTGAAAAACAACCATACGGCTATCCCCGACAATGCGGAGGTGGCAGGTTGTTTGCTCTTGATGGAGAAGAAGAGCGCCAGATTGAGCCAGAGCGCAATGTAAACCATTGAAAGCAACAGGAAGAGCACGATACGGCAGAATTCTTCAGCAGTGGGTGGTATACCGATAAATATCAATCCGAAACCCATTACCAGAAAGCCGAGAGCAAAAAGCATGATGCCAATCACAAAAAGTGCAGCTATCCATTTTGCATTTAAGATATAGTCCCTGTAGATAGGTTGCGACAGCAGGCGGCTTAAAGTCCCTTTGTTCTGTTCGGTATTGATTGCATCAAATCCCAACGCGATCCCCAGCAAAGGGCCGAGGAAACCTATAAAAACAGCGAACGAAGGCAAAGCGCCGTCTGAAGCTGTAAACAGTTTTAGAAAAAGAAAATTATCATCGGTACTCCCCTGTTTCACAGCTTCGCCTATATTGCTCAGCGCCGTATAGAGTGAACCCATACAGGTCAGGGCAATGAGAATGATCAAAATAACAGCTTTCCAGCTTCCCATATAATCGGATATCTCTTTCCGCACTATTACCCAGAAAGGCTTTGATATATTATTCATGTTCATTCCCTCCTAAATAATGGTTATATACCTCTTCCAATTCTCCTGGTTTATTATGCAACTCATTTATATCGATCAGGGTCAGCAACCGTCCTTTTCCGAACAACCCGACACGGTCACATAGTTGCTGCACCTGATGCAAATGATGCGAAGAAAAGAGTACAGTCAGTCCGTTCTCATGACTTAGATGGCGGATCAGATGGATAAAATCCTGCACACCAGTAGGATCAATACCGGAAGTGGGTTCATCCAGAATGATAATTTCCGGATCTTTAATTAGTACATCAGCCAATCCGAGCCTTTGTCTCATCCCTTTTGAATATTTCCCGGTCCGTTTCTCCGTCTCGTTTCCCAATCCCACACGATGAAGCAGGGACGCAGCTTTCTCACGAGCCTCAGATAGGGGAATCCCATTCAGTTCTGCTGTATAAATGAGGTTCTCCATTCCCGTCATATCTTCATAAAATCCGACATCTTCAGGCAGATAGCCTACTTTTCTCTTTACTTCGACCGGTGAAGTGGTAGAATTGATCCCGCAAACCGAAACACTCCCTGCGGTGGGCTCCGTCAAGCCCAGGATCATCAGGATGGTAGTCGATTTTCCGGCACCATTGGGTCCGAGCAAGCCAAAAATTTCACCCTTCCGTATGTTCAGGTCAAGATTGTCCACAGCCGTAAAATCCCCGTACCGCTTTGTCAGACCGGTTAACTCAATTACATGCTGAGCCATTTCTACCTCCTTCCGTATTTACGGAACAGATAAAAGATTGTTCCCACTACTGCCAGAATAATTGCGACCCCTATCCATCCCCAGAGCAGAGGCGTTTTCACAGTCATCCTGAAACTGGCACTTTTATTTACCTCAGGCGTATTAGCACTGATATTCAATACATAATCACCGGGGATAGCCTTTTTCGAGGCCCTGACAACAGCCTGGATATTTACACTTTCACCGGCTTTCAACGCATCAACAGAAACAGGCTCAAAACTTACCTCCCAGCCGGCAGGTTTACTCGACGACAGTTTGATATCTTTCAATTCTGCAGATCCGGTATTATTCACCACCAAATCGATACGCTTCGTATCTCCGGCCGTGATGTCAGAGCTTAACAATCCCCTTGGAGTGGTAAGTTCCATATCATAAGAGCCGGTCACTACCACTTCAAGTTCCAACTCGTCGGAAGTGGTTCCGGTGGTCGCCTGAACAGGGATTTTATATGTTCCCGCCTCTACATTGCCGGGCGGCGTGATCTCAATACTAATGTTCTCCGTAGTGTTCGGCTCCACCTGTGCCGACGTGGCCTGCTTCCCTCCGGCACGGAAAATAACATTCCATCCCCGGGGTGCAGCAGCCATCAAGGCGTAGAGTTGTGTTTCGGCGGTCTTGTTGTTCAGATTGGCATTGAAGTTGAAATTAGACTTGGCATTGCCCTGCATATTAGGCTGGCTTGTGGTGAATTCGGTTTTAAAGGTTCCTTGTGAAGATACCGTCACTGAAAGCGGGAGTTCAGCTTCTCCTGCACGTACGACAAAACGGTAGTTTCCTTTGTTCACCTGCAGCGGAACAGTCACCTGAAGGTTAAACGATTTTTTATCGCTAGGCATGACGGCAAGCTGATTGACGATATAGCTGCCTGACTTTATTTCCCACTCCCAACCGCGCGGTATGCCGCTGACGGAAATGTCAGGATTTTTGAGACTCTCCGTCTCATTCACAATGTCGATACTGTAATTAATGGTTTCTCCCGGCGGTACGGAGATTTTAGTGTAAGGCGTGTAGAGCAGCATCTGTTTTTCCTTCTCTTCCGCATGTAAGAGGGCAACGAAGCCCACAAAAAAAATCATCCAAAATTTCAATTTACATTTCATCATAGCTCATTCACAATTACGATATATTATTATAATTTATAGCCTATACCGTGCAAAATTTTAACGCAGGATCCGACGACATGCGTTAAAAAAAATCCTGATCAAGTGAACCAGTTAAAAATATATATGTTATTCAGAATGAAAGCTGCGAAAACAGCCGTACAAAATTAAGAAGAAGAAAAGAACAAGATTGTTAATTTTTACAAAAAATAGCCCATTTAATATTTAATTATTTCTAAAGGGTTCTCAGATACAGAAGATAATTCTTGCCGGCCAGAATCTTCTATTATCCGACAATTATCTCCTTCCTCTTTGACCGTTTTAAAACTTATATTAACTTTGCGTAATTAACAAGGATAAAATCACGGTTAGACAGCAAACATCCACTATCCGTATAAGTACGGGTGAATATTTGTTTCAAACACAAAAAAAATAATCTTATGAAGTCGATCGCAATTATTTACGGCTCGAGCACTGAACACACTAAGAATGCAGCGGAAAGAATCGCCGAACTGCTGGCTGATTACTCCCCCACCCTTGCAGATATTTATGATGGCGATGAAACGCCTTTCCTGACCCATGACGTATTGATTCTGGGTGTATCTACCTGGGGGGTACAGGATCTCCAGGACGATTGGAATGATTTCTATCCCAAGTTGGAAAAACTGGACCTGACAGGAAAAACCGTAGCCCTTTTCGGATTGGGTGACGCTTCTATTTATCCGAGTTCCTACGTGGATGCCATGGGTATATTATATGAAATTGTCATTCAAAAAGGAGCAACCGTTATCGGGGAAGTTTCTCCCGAAGGATATGATTTCGAATATTCCAGGGCATTCAAAGACGGTAAATTCATCGGGCTACCGCTCGATGACGATTACGAACCCGACCTGACGGAAGGGCGTATCATTAACTGGATAGAAAAACTGAAACCCTATTTGGAATAGATCCTGTATTCCCAGGGTTTCAATTCCATTTCTTCCACAGGGAGCACTTCGGATGTGTCGGAAAAAGAAGAAAATCCTTCACCCGGCACATTTCCGTTAAATTGTACATTTACGATTTCATTGCTGAAATTGAAAACGCAAACCACTTCGTTTCCATTGTTCACCCGTTTGAACGACCACACCTTTTCAGTACAATCGTTAGGTATCTCTGTCATCTCCCCGTCACGCTCCTGAGCTGAGAGTGCTTTATTCTTCTTTTTGAATCTGTTCAGCTTCCTGTAGAAGTCACTGAAGCTACCCTCATCTTCCCATTCAATAATATCCTTCTCAAAAAATTCCAGCCGGCGGTTCAATCCCACTTCCTGTCCACTGTATATCAGGGGAATTCCAGGGAGCATATAGGTCAGTGCCGCGAAAGGTTTTGCTGCTTCACCCATCCGTTCGAATTCGGTACCGCTCCATGAATTCTCATCGTGATTAGAAGTAAAATACATCGGTATGGCATGGGATGAAAAACGTTCATTCATTCTTTGCAGGGAAGCGCGTAATGAATCGACAGGCTCTTTTCCCTGTGCTATACTATTCATTTTATGATGGAAGTCCCAGGCGTAATAGGCATCGAACACCGACTCGTTCAATTCCGGTTTTTCCGCCTCGGCTAACAGGAAGATATCCGGATTCAGCATGACCAGGGAATCCTTTGCCACCTCCCAGAAATCAGTAGGTATTTCACCGGCCACGTCGCAACGAAAGCCGTCGATACCAGTCTCCCGGATCCAGAATTTCATCACATCGATCATCGCTTCACGCATCTCGGGAACAGAGTAGTCCAACTGGGCAATATCAGTCCAGTCGTACATAATATTCAGATTTCCCAAACTGTCCCTTACATACCATTCGGGATGAGCTTTCACCCATATAGCATCGCGGGAAGTATGATTGGCGACCCAGTCGAGAATCACCTTCATTCCCTGGTCCTGTGCTTGCTTCACTACAGCCTTAAAATCGGCCAGCGTACCGAACTCACTGTTGACCTCAGTATAATCCTTGATGGAGTAATAACTACCCAGCGAACCCTTTCGATCCTCTTTACCGATAGACTGTACCGGTATAAACCAAAGGATATCTACTCCCAGCTTCTTTAATCTGGGCAGATGCTCCGAAAAAGCATGGAGTGTCCCTTCCGGCGTATACTGTCGTATATTTACCTCATATATTACTGCATTGTAAACCCATTCAGGATGTGCACTTTTAACAACATTCCCGTTTTCGTGACTCCTGTCCCGATTGCCGCATGCCACCAACAGCACCGACAAAAGAAATAATAGAAATATTTTTTTCATTTTTAAGAATAAAGACTATTTTAAATTTGGGATTTCGGATTTGGGATTTGGGATTTCGGATCTGAGACTTGGAAATTCAAAATCTCCCGGTCTCCTCAATCACCTCAGTCTCATTTACGCAGCCGATACACATCATCCCTGTCCTGGACAAAAAAGACGGAAAGTCCCCCCAAGACAAGTGAACAACCGGCAAGCACCATCGTCAGAATCACCTGTCCATGGAACAGATCGCGGGTAATAGAACCCAGGATACTGGCGGCCAGTATCTGGGGTATCACGATAAAGAAATTAAAGATTCCCATATATGTACCCATTTTAGCTGCCGGTAATGAACCGGTAAGGATCGCATAAGGCATAGAAAGGATGCTGGCCCAGGCGAAGCCCACTCCTATCATCGGAATAAGCAGCATCATGGGATCTTTGATAAAATAGAGTGAGATAAAGGATATTCCTCCTAATGCCAACGCTACCGCATGGGTTGCTTTCCGGCCTACCTGCCGGGCAATCAATGGCAGAAGAAAGGCAGTCACAGCTGAAACGGCATTGTACACGGCAAACAATACCCCTACCCAATTGGCACCCTGGTTATACAAAACCGATGTAGAATCGGTCGTACCATATACATGCTGCGTAATGGCCGGTGTAGTATAGATCCACATAGCATAAAATGCCAACCAGGAAAAAAACTGTACTACAGCCAGTTGTCCCATTGTCCTGGGCATATGCAACAGATCGTTCATAATCCCTACTAATCCTGTCGGCTCATCCGATTTCCCTCTGAGAAGGCCTGAGATGATCAGGATAATACCGAATAGGAGTAACAGACCTCCCACAATATAAAGCTGTTCATTTTGACTTCCCAGATCGGTAAACATGATCAACAAAGTGGCGGCAACACCTATGATCGTCCATATCGCACCATTCTTTAAAAATTGCGAGGGAGTTACCGCTGCTTTCGCAACCATCTTCACTCCGGTAGTTCTCTCTTTCTCCTCCTCAAAAGCAGCCAGCTCCTCCGGAGAATACTCCTTCGATGTGAAAACGGTATATAGTACTGAAGCAAGCAGTACAATACCCCCTATATAGAATGATAGTTTTACTGACTGGGGAATAACTCCCTCGTCTGCTATATTGGAAACGCCGAACCAGTTGGTCAATATATAGGGTAATGCAGAAGCTACTACAGCACCGGTACCGATAAAAAAACTCTGCATGGCAAAACCCATCGTCCTCTGTTCGGTAGGAAGGTTATCACCTACGAATGCCCTGAACGGCTCCATGGAGATATTGATGGATGCGTCCATGATCCACAGCATCCCGGCAGCGATCCAAAGGGAGGGGGAGTTGGGCATAAAGAACAGTGCCAGCGTAGTAAAAAGAGCGCCTATCATGAAATAGGGCCGTCGGCGTCCGAAGCGGTTCCATGTCTTGTCACTCAAATGGCCGATGATGGGTTGCACGATCAACCCGGTAATGGGAGCGGCGATCCACAGAATGGGTATATCTTCCACTCTTGCACCGAGCGTCTCGAAAATACGGCTCACGTTCGCGTTCTGCAAAGCAAAACCGAATTGGATACCCAAAAAACCGAAACTCATGTTCCAGATCTCCCAAAAAGATAAGCGCCTTTTCTTCATGTTGTAAGATTATTGAATGATATAAATTTAATGGAGTAAATATACTTCCCTTTTAATATCCGGAAACGGGTTTTCATAAAAACCAATTATTTTTTTCATGCAATCGTATGCATTTCTCCACTCGCCCTACTCATACTATTCGGCTTCGTCGTTGTTCATTCGCTCCGTTTATGTTTAACAACTGAACAACTACCGAATAACTATTTTCTGGTCGAACCCTTGATCACCAGGTCAGTCTTGATCAGCCGGCTAACGATCCCCGGTTTGGTCTCTTTGCCTTCAATACGGTTTATCAGCAACCGTGCGGCTACTTTCCCCATCTCGAACCCATGCTGGTCCACGGTTGTCAGGGTTGGATCAGTCACATCCGTAATATAACTGTTGGTAAAGCCGCATACCGATATCTCTTCCGGTATTTTAAATCCGGCAGATTTCGATATCTGCATACAATAGGCAGCTACCTCATCATTGACACAGAAGAAGGCATCGGGATGAGGATTTAACTGCAACATTTCCGGTATTACTTCCCTTGCCAGTTCAGGAGTATCACACACCCTGTTCATCTCCTTCAAAATAGGCAATTTATGTTTCCTTAATGCGTCTTCATAACCCATACGCCGGTTATTGGCGATAGGCATCGATGGATGGGAGCCAAGAAAAGCAATCCGGCTACATCCCGTACTTATCAGGTATTCAACCGCATTGAATGCACCTGCATAATCATCCACCACCACTTTGTCGGTATTGATGCCGGTACAGATCCGGTCGAAAAAGACAAGGCGGATATTATTATCGACGATCTCCTGAAAATGGTGGTACTGCTGTGTTTCTTTCGACTGCGATGCTAAAATCCCACATACCCGTGCATCAATCAGGGTTTCCACACTCTTCACCTCACGCTCATAATCTTCCTGGGAATGACAGAAGAGTAACTTATATCCTTCACTCTCGGCCTCCTCCTGAATTCCTGAAAGTACCGTAGAGAAAAAATAATGCACAATCTCAGGCACAATGACTCCAATGGTATTATTCCGATTCGTCCGAAGTTGCATCGCAAGCGTATTGGGTTTGTATTTGTGCTGTTCCGCATATTTTTGCACAAGCTTTTTTGTATCCTCACTGATGGCAGGATGGTTTTTCATCGCTCTTGAGACGGTGGATGGAGAGAGATTCAGTGCTTGGGCAATATCTTTCAGGGTTATCTGTCCCATATATCAATATTATTGGTTCCTCAAAAATAAGCAAAAAAAGAGAGGAAAGCAACAGATATTTTCTACTTTTGTCTTAATAATCAACTTACCACTATGAACGAAAACAGAAAATGCACTTTACAAGTCCAGTCCGAGACCGGAAAACTGGAAGCCGTATTGGTTCATTATCCCGGTGCCGAAGTGGAAAACATGACTCCCAGACATGCACAAAGAGCTCTGTACAGCGATATACTGAACCTTTCTATTGCCCGCAAGGAATATGACCAACTGTTAGCTGTACTGAAAAAAACATCGGATGTCTATGAAGTGGCAGATTTACTGGAAAAGGTACTGGAGCATGAACACCTAAAAGAGGATCTGATCCGGAAAATATGCATCACAGAACAGGCAACAGAGTATATCGATTGGCTGATGTATCTTCCGGCCTCCAGCCTCACGAAAGTACTGATTGAGGGACTTCCCCTGCAAATCAATACCTTGACCGACTTCTTACGCGAAGAGTATTATGCGTTGCAACCACTCTATAACTATTATTTCACACGCGACCCGTCGGCCGTTATCGGAAATAACGCGTTGATATGCAAGATGGCTAACAGCGTTCGTGTACGGGAATCGCTGATCATGGATGCCATATTTAAAAGCGACCTCTTTTTTACTGGAAATGTGGTGAACAGTTATGACCTGTCGCAAAACAATCCTTTAATAAAGATGGAGGGTGGTGATATCCTGGTGGTGAGAGATGATATTTTGCTGATTGGAAATGGAATGAGGACAAGCACACAGGGAATAGACCTGCTGACGAGGGAATTCTGTAAGACCGGCTCCGGGAAAAAACATGTCATCGTTCAGCAACTGCCCGAGTCGCCCGAATCATTCATTCATCTCGATATGGTCTTCACCCTGCTCGACACCGACAAGGCAATGGTCTACAAGCCACTGATCATGAACGACTCTCCCTATCAGACAGTACACATGCAGATAGACAATGGGAAGGTGACAAAAATATCCTCCGTGAATAGTATCTTAACCATTCTACGTAAACTGGGAGTGGATCTGACACCGATAGTATGTGGCGGTAAGTCGGACGATTGGGACCAGGAACGGGAACAGTGGCATAGCGGTGCCAATTTTCTAGCACTCGCACCCGGTAAAGTGATCTCTTATGCAAGAAATATCCACACATTGGAAGAGCTGGACAAGCATGGGTTTGAAGTGGTGAAGGCAGCCAATGTCATCAACAGTCAATGGGATATTGCCTCTGCAAGCAATTGCGTGATCACCCTCGAAGGATCGGAGCTCCCACGCGGAGGTGGCGGCCCAAGATGTATGACCATGCCGTTACGTAGGACAATCGAATAATCACCGAACAAGCATTGAACAACAACCAAACAACTATAGAATATCTTTTATATCCGCCAGCCTTTGCACAGTGTAAGTAGGTTCAAAGCCATCCGAAGCTATCCCTTTCGGGTTAAACCATACCTGTGCGATCCGGCTTTGGTATGCCCCGACAATATCGGCATCCCAGCTGTCTCCTATCATAATAGTCTGGTCACGCCGCGAATTGGTATTCTTCAAAGCATAAGTAAATATGTCGGGATGAGGTTTATTGATGGCTGCATCCTCCGAAAGGATTACCTTGTCAAAATAAGGTTTTAGTCCCGAGTTTTCGATTTTTTTGAATTGAACCTCCCTGAATCCGTTGGAAAGAATATGCATCCTGTATTTTGGTTTCAGGTAATCCAATAGATCCAGAGCCCCATCGATCAGCTTCGTCTTACGGGTAGTTCTTTCCAAAAAATCATCACTCAATCTCTTTGCATACTCCGGGTCATCAATCCCGAACGCCCTCACAGGAGCCAAAAAGCGTTCCACTACGAGCTTCTCCTTGGTGATCTCCCCTTGCCCGTATAAACCCCAGAGATGATAGTTTCCGGGCAAATAGACACGGTAATATGCTTCAAACGTAGGATAGAATTCCTCATATCCGTAATCCCGATAAATTTCTTCCAGACACTCTTTCCCGTTTCTATGGATATCCCAAAGGGTATCATCCAGATCTATAAAAAGATTTTTATATTGCATCAGTAAACAATCACGGAGTGGTTTCAGGCCACTCCGCAATATTTATTTTCAGTTTGACATTATCTACCTGTTGATCAATTCACTTCAATAATCAAGTATTTAGTAAGGCTCCAGAAACGCTGGGTATCGGTAATCTGGAAAGTGAGATTTCCATCGCTACCTTTCACAAATTCATAGGTACCCTCAGGGTGAGTAGACCAGAGTTTACCCTTTGAAGTATACAGCGGGATTTCAGTCACCTCACGCACATCTATCTTCAGGAAATAATCCTTATTGAATGTATCCTGTAAGACTCGCGTCTGTTGGAGAAATCCTCCGGAAAGTATCTTCTGGTCTTTCAGTTCGCCGGCCGTACCAAAAACATAATAAGCAGTGTGCAATGACCTGTCCTGTTCACGGATAGTGTGTGATTGCTGCTCAGCTTCCACAGCGAGTGAAGCGATATCCTGTGACAATTGGGTGATCTGCTCATCTTTTTGCGCCAATTGAGCCTGTAATTCAGCCAGTCGTGTTGAACTCTCCCTCATCTCGTTATTCAAACGGTTGATGGTATTTTTTAACGAGACTATTTCCTTACTACTTCCGCTGTATTTCCTATTCAGTTCATCTAACTGGGTTTTATTCCTCTGCAGTATCTCATTGATCATCTTGAAATTATCATTCACCCTTTCGCGGGTAGCCTTACTCATTTCACCTCCTTCTGCCGATTGTGTAGAGATATACTTTTCCGCTTCCCTGATTTTGGTGAAATTTTCCTCTACCTCACTGATCACAGCCATCATCTCGGCTGCTTCAGCTTCTGTTCCGGCAGACTGCTGCAACAAAGAATCACGTTGAGCCTGAAGCTCTTTATACTCTTTTGATTCCCTTACGTTTGTACATGAGACAATGAGTCCGATGACAAAAAACAGTATTCCAATCTTCTTCATATGATTACAAAATTTTTCTTCTCTATTAAACGATTGATATTATAAAAAGTTTTATTTGTAGATTATACTTTTATTTTCCTGCTACTACAATAACAAATTCTCCTCTTGGTTCATTTTCGGTAAAATGGATGACCAATTCACCAAGAGTACCTCTGACCGTTTCCGCATAGAGTTTCGATATCTCTCTTGATACCGAGGCCACCCGGTCATCACCCATATTCTCGGCTAATTGAGTGAGCGTCTTCACTACACGATACGGCGACTCATAGAAAATCATGGTCCGGCTCTCCTCTGCCAGTTGTTTCAACCGTGTCTGCCTTCCTTTCTTCTGTGGAAGAAAGCCTTCAAAACAAAAACGCTCGGAAGCCAATCCTGATTCTACGAGAGCAGGTACAAAGGCTGTCGCCCCCGGGAGACACTCCACCTCCACCCCCTCCTCGGCACAGGCTCGCACGAGTAAAAAGCCCGGGTCGGAGACTGACGGCGTACCGGCATCCGATATCAAAGCGATACAATCTCCTGATTTTATCCTCTCCACAATATGCGCCACCGCCCGATGTTCATTGAATTTATGGTGAGATTGCATACGTGTCCCTATATCGAAATGCTTCAACAGAACACCGCTGGTGCGGGTATCTTCCGCCAAAATCAGATCACATTCTTTCAGCACTCTGATTGCCCTTAGCGTGATATCTTCCAGATTACCTATCGGTGTGGGCACCACATAGAGTTTCCCTATGTTCACTGCTTTTGCACTCACTCAAATCCTTTTTTGATAACCAGGAGAAACTCCTTTACCGTCTGACTTTCGAAATTCCAATTCAACTCTTTCTTCAAGTAATTTTCAGCTTCGTCAAAACTACCCAGGCCGTTTAATATCTCCATTACTCTATTCATCTCCTGGCGATTGTTACTGAACAGTTCCCTCTGGAACAAAAAACGATCGTTGAGACTGATCCCTCGTTTCAAATCCAACAAAGCAGGAGGAGCCTGAATAATATCATTCAATGAGCGTGCAACCCGTTTTTCCTCTCCGTTCTTTTCCGGAAGAACTTGCGCCACTTCGACGGAGGGGGGAGTCTCTTTACTGATTCGCGGATCCCGGTATTCAGGCAAGATAATTTTTTCCGTAAAGCTGACTCTTTCTTCTATTACAATCTCATCTGTTGCCGGGGAAGGCTCCATCACTGCTTCGGAATGCTTTGGTTGTTCCGGGTGCTCTGGTTGTTTTGAATGCCCCGATTCTTCTTCTTGGGAAAGTTCCGGTTCCCTGGCAGGATTATTACGTCCGTCCGACTCCGACAGGAATCGTACCAACCGCTCCATCTGCTCTTTCATTTCCCCGATCTGCATCAGTTCCAGTTCATGGAGCGATCGTGAAATCTTTTCTATCCGGTCGAAAGAAGCACTAAAAAATGAGAAAGGCAACGTATCACTTTCCTTGACTGAAAGGAGACGTTGTTCCAACAATTTCAGATCACTCAAAAGCTGATCAATATATTCATTTCTTTTTTTCGACATTTGATATCCTTTTTGCTGGTGATTTCCATTATAGGCTCACTATGAGCATTGTTCCACTTTTACAACTCACAAAAGTAATCATTATTTGGAAAGCTCCACAAAATCATCAGGCAAATTCACAAGAAATAACTTCCTTGAACTGCGGGTAATAGATGTATAAAGCCAACGGTAGAAGCTTTCACCCATATAGGATTGCTGGATATATCCCAGATCGAGAAATACATTCTTCCATTCTCCGCCCTGTGCCTTATGACAGGTAACCGCATACCCGTACTTCACCTGTAAGGCATTGAACCAGGGATTGGATTTTACCTTCTTAAACCTCTCCCGCTTACGGGATATATCGACATAATCCTCCATTACGTTGAAAAAGAGTTGGTCGTTTTGCTCCCGTGTAAGCCCCGGAACTTCGGTATGCAACACATCGAGAATGATTTTCGCTTCAAATTCAATTTCATAATCACGGTGATACAACAACACATTACAGAACCTGAAACCATACATCTCTTCCTCACCCCTCACGCGCTGTACCTCTACAAATTCACCGTTAGCCAGAAAGTCAAGGTCTTCAAAATTCTCTACCCAGAAATAGTTATTTTTGGTGATCATCAGGATGTCTCCCGCAGAAATCTCCTCCTCGCGGTACAAAACCCTATTCCTGATTCCACTATTATAAGCATTCACCCGTTTATTGGAGCGGGAAATGACAATAGTTTCCTCCATACCCTCCTTCTGGTAAGCATGGGATATCTCATCTATCAGTTCTGTTCCTGTAATACGTACTACATCTGCAAAGCCTTCCAATTTTAGTTTCGGATACTCTTCCGTCATCTGAAACCTCAATGCATTCCTCAGTATCGTGGCATTGTACAGGATACCCGACTCTTCCTCCTGGCGCACGATCTGGGTTAGGGTCGCTTCCGTCACTTCAAGCGAATAGGAACGTAACATATCCCTGTCGAGAGCAGGACTGTTTTCCTGTTTCACCGGAGGTAACTGGGCACTGTCTCCCACGAACAGTATCCTGCACCCCTGGGCAGAGTAGACATACTCTATCAGATCGTCCAATAATCTTCCGGTTCCGAAAATAGAAAAATCGGGCGATTCATTACTGATCATCGATGCTTCATCTACAATAAAAAGCGTATGCTTATGCAGATTCTCAGAAAGGGAAAAATGAGGCGATCCCTCTGCAAACTTCTGCTGACGATATATTTTCTTGTGGATAGTGAATGCCTGTTGGGCCGCATAACCTGAAAAAACTTTTGCAGCCCTTCCGGTAGGCGCCAACAGAACGGTTTTTTGCCTGAATTCAGTCATTGTCTTCACAAGACTTCCGATAAGTGAGGATTTCCCTGTACCTGCATATCCGGTCAGTAAAAAAATATGATCGTCGATCCTTGAAAAAAGAAAACCGGCGATCTTTTCCAGGGCTTTCATCTGGTCGTCCGTGAAGTTAAACGGGAAATTCTCGCTGATTTTCTCAATAAAAAACCGATTTACCATTTTTTTTGGTATTTTTTCCCGTAAAAGTAGCACAATTATCATTCTTTTTCTAAATTTGTAGTCTAAAATCAGAAAATCAGAATTTAAACAGTATAAATATTAAAAAGGAAAAGTCCATGAAAGTTGTAATGAGAGTGCTTTTAGCAGTAGCCATTATTCTTTTGGCTTATGTTAGCTGGAGAAGTATCCAAGGACAGATTGATTTTGATGCAGAAGTAAAAAAGCGTGACAGGGCAGTTATCCAGCGTTTGGTGGATATCCGTACAGCGCAAGTCGCTTTACGTGCCCAGTCCGGATCTTACACAGCCAGTTTTGACACACTGATCCAGTTCGTAAAAGATGGAAGAATCGCTACCGTAGTAAAAGCAGGAGATCTCACTGAAGCTCAGTTGGAAGCAGGTATGACAGAGGTAAAAGCCATGCAGATCATCAATTCAGGGGATGAAAAAGCCATAAAGGCTGCGGGGCTTTGGGATGAAACAAAAAATGCTCCTCAGTTGGTAAGAGACTCTATCTACTCCCCTGCCGTTCAGGTTTTGTATCCGAATCGCCGCAATTTCATTCCGGATTCACTGGCATTCGTACCCTATGGAAACGGGGCTAAATTCGAAATGGGAGTCGATTCATTGATTACAGCATCGGGTTACCCTATCCAGGTGTTCGAAGCAAAAACACACTACTCGGTTTACTTGGGAGATCTTGACCAAAGATTAGTGGATCAGAAAATCCAGGAAGTGCTTGATCGTCCGGGTAACAGATATCCGGGAATGCAGGTGGGTTCACTTGAAGTGGCTAACAATAATGCCGGTAACTGGGAATAAGGATCTTCCCACATCAGCGTATGTTTTTACCTGAAAATATTGATCTGGCATATTCGGAAAGATACAATTTATCCATTCGGCTGTCGCCGAATGGATTTTCTTTTTGTATTTATTGTCCGGGTGACCCGTCTATTTTTCATTTTCAGGAAACCGGACTAAGTGGTAAACTCTCCTATATAGACAACATCAAAAAACTGATTTTTGACCTTGGTTTTTTTAGTCAGACATTCAATCAGGTAACAGTTACTGTCGTTTCTCCTTTTTATACGCTTGTTCCCGAAGCTTATTTTGAAAAGAAGCGGATTGAAGAGTTGTTCCGGTTCAATTTTCATGAAACGAACGGTGTTATTCTTACAGATAGTACTCTGGAAAATGATCTCCGGACTCTTTTCAATGTAGATGAAGAAGTACATTCATTCCTTTCACGGAATTTATGGAATCCTACATTCCACCACCACTCTTCTATTCTTACCCGTCTGTTCATATCCCATAGGGGTGATGAAACCGGAAAGTGTTGCTTCGCCGATTTTCACGACAAATATGTCACTATAGTTTGTTTCTCAGGAAACCGGCTGCTCTCTACGAATACGTTTCTGGCAACTGATCCTCATGACGCCACTTATTTTATCGCAAGCGTGTGGGAAAAACTCACTTTCGACCAATCTACGGACAGGCTTTTTCTTTCCGGCAATATCGATTCCCAAAGGGCGACGATAGACCTGCTCAAAAAACTGATCCGACGGGTGGAGCAGGTGGAATTGAGTCCGAAGGTGGTATTGACAGAAGAGCAAAAGAGGACGCTTCCCACTGATATATTGGCTGCCTTATGCGTATAATCGGAGGAAAATACAAATCCAGACGTATTCAGGTTCCACCAAATCTGAAAGCCCGTCCTACGACTGATTTTGCCAAAGAAGGGCTTTTTAACGTCCTCAATAACCTTTTGGATTGGGAAGAAATAACCGCCTTAGATCTTTTTTCCGGAACAGGAAGTATTGCTTTTGAGTTGATTTCAAGAGGATGTACCTATGTAGTGAGCGTGGAACAGAATCAAAATCATTTTAATTTTATATACCGGGCACAGGAAAAACTCGGAGCAAAGGAATTGTTTCCTGTAAAAGCAGATGTATTTAAATATCTGCAATCTCTGAAACAACAATTCGATTTTATCTTTGCCGACCCTCCTTATGACCTTCCCGACCTGGAGAAAATTCCCGAAATTATCCTCAATAAACAATTGGTCAAAGAGGGAGGATTCTTTGTCATGGAACACTCCAAAAACCATCACTTCTCACACCTCCCGCATTTCAAAGAAGAGCGGAAGTACGGGAATGTGCATTTTTCCTTTTTTGAGTTTTAGATCCTGCTTTTTTCCATAAATCAGAGGACATTCCCACCTTTCCGCATGGTTTTTACAAGAAAATAACGTATATTTGCCACAATAAAATAACAAATTGTCAAATGGACGAAGATTCCCGAAAATATAATAACAGTAATACCTTTGACCTGTAAGGGAATACCCTCCTTTCAGGCAAAGCAGAAAGGAGAGTATGATGACAGATACCCGAATCAATTTTCAGAGACTCATAAAAGAGAGGGCATGGACTACCCTGAAAACGGAACTCACGAAACTGGATGTTCCCGATATCACTTACCTTATTGAGCATAGTAACCAACTCCACTCTATTATCTTATTCCGGCTGCTTCCAGGAGAAGAAGCAAAAGAAGTCTTCCGTGAACTCCATCCCGACAAACAGGGCGAAATTATCAACGGCCTGGCACATCATGCATCGCGTCTCAGTGACCTGATGAATAATATGGATCCGGACGACCGCACAGCCCTGTTTGAAGAGTTACCCGGAAAAATAGCCCAACAACTCATGCAATTGTTGAGTACGGAGAATCTGAAGAAAACCACACAATTGCTCGGATATCCGGAAGAAAGCATCGGGCGGTTGATGACGCCCCAGTATGTAGCGGTGAAATTACATTTCACTGTGGCAGAGACATTGCAACATATCCGCCGCTTCGGAAAGGAATCTGAAACATTAGATATAGTATATGTGGTAGATCAACACTGGAAATTGCTCGACGACCTCCCTATCCGCGATATATTACTTGCCGATCCGGATGAAAAGATAGAGGATCTGATCGACCACAAACTCGTGGTATTAAATGCCTTCGACGATCAGGAAACCGCTGTACAGATATTTAAGGATTACAATCGGGTAGCTTTACCCGTTGTGGACAGTACCAATACACTACTCGGTATCGTTACGATTGATGATATTTTCGATGTGGCAGAAGAAGAAGACACGGAAGACTTCCATAAATTCGGTGCGATGCAGAATGCTGTCATCAATCCCGTGCTGGCTACCGTTTCATTTCTCTACAAGAAACGGGTAGGATGGCTACTGGTGTTGGTGTTCATGAATGTCTTCTCAGGATATGCCATGTCACAATTTGAGAATGTAATTGAAACGGTCGTTGCCCTGGTATTTTTCCTGCCTCTGCTGATAGACAGTGGAGGAAATGCAGGTTCACAATCTGCCACCCTGATGATCCGTGCCCTGGCCATAGGCGATGTTCGCCGACAAGACTGGATACGGCTGTTGAGTAAAGAACTTGCGGTTTCATTACTACTAGGTATAACTATGGCAGCAGGAGTCTCCCTGATCGCCACCTGGCGTGCACCAGATATCATTCCCGTGGTTGCTCTCACCATGCTTGCCACAGTGATGGTGGGTAGTATGATAGGCATGCTGTTGCCTCTTATCTTTACCCGGATGAAGTTAGACCCAGCAACGGCCAGTGCTCCCATGATCACCACCATTTCCGATATAATGGGTGTACTCATTTATTTTTCCATGGCTAAATGGTTTTTCGGATTGTAAATGCCATTCTAAGTTCAACTTAGAAGTGCAACACCCGGGTGTTGTTTTTTGAAATGATTTCTTCAAAACAATCATGAAAAACACCGCGGGGGTTTGCCTAACGGCCGGGGGCGCGAAGCCCCCGAGGAGAGTCAAGCGGCAACATAAAAGAAAAAGGAGACCGAAGTCTCCCTAAAATTAACTATTATGTTGCTTATGAGAAAAAAATACAAACAGTTAACTTCAGAACAAAGGTACGCGATTTATTTAGGTATAAAAAATGGTGACAGCCAGCGAACCATCGCAGAGTCCATAGGGGTCAGTCCTTCAACGGTGTCCAGGGAACTGGGTCGTAACAAGAAGAAACATGGAGGTTACTCCTGGCGCTTGGCTCACGAGATGGCACAAGAGAGAAAGGAGCGTTTGCCCGGGAACAGGGACACCCCGGAGTGGATTAAACAGAAGGTGTTCCGGCTTGTCCGTGATGAATGGTCTCCCAAGCAGATCAGCGGATATTTGGAGAAATACAAGCAAATCCGGGTTTCCCACGAGACCATTTACAAGTGGATCCGGGAGGACAAAATAGCCGGGGGTGACCTTTACACGCATTGCCGCCACAAGCTCAAGCACCGCAAGAGGCCGGTGGGGTCAGTCAAGGGCATCCCCAACCGGAGAAGCATCCGGGAAAGGCCCGTGGAGGCCGACGGGAGCCGGTTCGGTGACTTTGAAATGGACACGATAATAGGAGCCAATCAATCGGAGGTGATCTTGACGGTAACGGAAAGGAAAACGAACCTTGTAATGACCAGGGGACTGCCCCGGGGCAAGGACTCCAAGGAGGTGGCAAAAGTGCTTGCTAACATGCTGCTACCCTACAAGGATATAATAAAGACCATCACCACGGATAACGGCACGGAGTTCGCCGCCCATGAAATGATAACTAAAAGACTGGGAGTCCCCGTATATTTTACAGACCCCTATTCATCGTGGCAAAAAGGAGCGATTGAAAATGCTAATAAACTCATCCGGCAATACATCCCCAAGGGGGCATCATTCAAGGACTATCCCCCGGGGAGATTAAAGCAAATACAGCATAAATTGAACAATCGACCAAGAGAAAAATTAAGCTTCAGCACACCAAAAGTTGAGTTTTACAAACAATTAATGTAAATTGCACTTGCTGCTTGACTCTGCTCATCCCTATTTTGATTATACAAACTTCCTACAAACAAAAAATTGGGATATCTTTGCACCGCATTCTTATAAAATCAAATAAATATGCGTAAGAAACAATTGAACACGATGAAGGTATTTCGTTTCAAACGATTTGCCCGTAAGTCGTACAGCGTTTTCAACAGCCTGCACAAAGCGGTTACGATCGGCGTACTGTCCGGTTGTGCGTTGATAAGCGCCCATGCGACATCGGTAGAACCGGCGGAACGGACATATACCGAAACAACCACAGACTCCATTCCTCTGACAGAGCTGGATGAAGTGGTGGTTACCGCTTCAAAGGTCGACCTGCCATTGAACCTGGCAGCCAAGCAGGTAACCGTTATTTCGAGACAGGAAATTGAGCGGGCGCCCGTTCGCAGTATTGAAGACCTTTTGAATTATGTGGCAGGTGTAGATATCCTGCAACGCGGGCCGCACGGCGTACAGGCGGACATTTCCCTTCGCGGCGGGTCATTTGACCAGACAGCCATCCTCCTCAACGGTGTAAACCTCACCAACCCTCACACAGGACATTACAGTTTTAATATTCCTCTCAATCTTTCCGATATCGAACGCATCGAGATCGTACAGGGGCCATCCTCATTGGTGTATGGCGCCAGTGCCTTTTCCGGCGGTGTGAATATCATCACCCGGAAAGACACGGAATCGAACGGTTTCGCCAAATTAGAGGGTGGTATGCACGGACTTTTCGGCGCTGAGGCAAGAGGTGCATATAAAACGGACGGTTCCCTGCATACCTTATCGGCAGGATACAAGCATTCCGACGGATATATCCGGAATAGCGACTATAATATTGTAAATCTCCTCTGGCAAAGCCGCTTTGAGATCAACGGATCCAATCTCGACCTTCAGGCAGGATTGAATGATAAAAAACAGGGCGCCAACACGTTCTATACAGCTGCTTATCCCGACCAGTTCGACGATACGCGGGGCGTTTTTGCATCTATCCGCGGTGAGACCAACGGACGGCTCAAATTCATCCCGCATATCTATTGGAGCCGTCATTATGACGAATTCCAACTTATCAGGGAAGGAACTCCAAACGTGCCTGACTGGTACAAAGACCATAATTATCACCGGAGCGATGTCTTCGGCATGAACCTCAACATGCAATATGTCTCCCTATGGGGGATCACCGGTTTTGGAGGTGAATTCCGTAACGAAGGTATTATGAGTAATGTGCTGGGGAAACCAATGGAAGACACCATCGGGAAATATACCCATTCGGATAATCGCACTAATATCAGTTATTTCCTGGAGCACAACTTCATCTTCAACCAATTCACCTTCTCGGTAGGTGGTCTACTGAACCATAATACGGCGGTAGTGAATAAGTTCGACCTGTATCCTGCGCTGAATGCATCATACCGGCCGTCAGAGTCGCTGAGGATTTATGCTTCGTGGAACAAAGCCACCCGCATGCCCACTTTCACCGACCTCTACTATACAACTGCCACCCATACCGGCAACAGCAACCTTGAGGCCGAGTTGTCGGAAGCATTCGAAGCCGGGCTGAAATATACACATCCCATCATCAGAAGCAGTATTGCTGCTTTCTATATGAAAGGAAGAAATATGATCGACTGGGTAAAACCGTCTCCCGACGCATTGTGGGAATCGAGGAACCACACAAAGATCAACACAAAAGGATTTGAAGCTACCATAGGTCTCGACCTGAAAAAATGGTTCGGAAGCGGACAGCCCTTCGAATCATTCAATATCGGATATATGCATCTTCATCAGAATATGGTAGAAGATGAATTGATTTCTAACTACACTCTGAACTATCTCCGCCACAAATTCACGGCTTCACTACATCATGATGTAGTAAAAAACCTCACTCTGTCGTGGAATTTCCGCTGGCAGGAAAGGGCCGGCTCCTATGTGCAGTATGTCGATTTACAACCCGGGGAACGGGTAGATTTTACACCCTTTTCTTTATTAGATGTAAGGGCCAACTACAAATTCCCCCGTATCGATTTGTTTGTCAATACAAATAATATATTCAACTCCACACATGTAGATTTCGGCAATATCCCCCAGCCGGGATTCTGGTTATCGGGAGGGGCAACTATAAAATTATAAAATTATAAACATAAGAATGCATCGCTGCTACAGGTAGATGGATAGCCTACATGTTACAAGAGGCTATTTCACCTGTGGCGGCGTTTTTATTTTGACAAAGTAAGATCAAAATTGTATATTTGATCTTTTATCTATGAATATCCAAACAGTAACGATATGTTCCGAAAATTAGTTGCTATTGAACCAATCAGCTTAATTCCATCTGCAGAACAAAAGTTGGATTCATTTGCCAGGGAAGTAACTCTTTATCATGACATTCCTGATGATGATAACGAAATCGCACACCGAATCGGGGATGCCGATGCTGTATTGCTCAGCTATACTTCGCACCTCGGCAAACCGGCTCTGGAACAATGTCCCAATGTGAAATATATTGGCATGTGCTGCTCCCTCTATTCTCCCGAAAGTGCCAATGTAGATATCCACTATGCCAACAGCAGGGGAATAACCGTCACAGGCATACGTGATTATGGAGACGAAGGTGTTGTTGAGTATGTGATCAGTGAGTTGGTACGTTGTCTGCACGGATTCGACCAGGAACCATGGGACGGTATGGCAAGGGAAATCACGGGGATCAAAGCAGGTATTATAGGTCTCGGCAAATCAGGGGGTATGATCGCAGATGCTCTCCGTTTCTTCGGGGCAGAGATATCCTATTTTGCCCGCAGTGAGAAAGAAGATGCCAAGGCAAAGGGGTATCGTTTCCTGCCATTAGATGACTTACTTTATGAATCGGAAGTGATTTGCTGTTGTCTCAACAGGAATACCATATTATTGCATGAAGCACAATTTAAAAAATTAGGCAATAAAAAGATACTTTTCAATACAGGTCTCTCTCCCGCATGGGATGAAGTCCCTTTCCTGCAATGGCTTCAGGGAGATAACCTATGCTTTTGTGATACAGCCGGTGCACTGGGAGGAGAACATCTTCTCAATCACCCGAATGTACGTTGCATGCAGACATCTACCGGACGTACACGACAGGCGTTCGGTCGCCTGAGTGAAAAGGTACTCCGGAATCTATCGGATTATACCGGTATCAGAATACAATAGGAGAATCAATATTCTGAAGGGTGCTTACTACCGACCAAGCGGCAATTTCGGGTGTGGCACTATATACATCGACCACAGCATGCACCTGTTCATTCTTTATTTCCACCCGCTGCCTGTCCCCTACAAAGTCGGGGGTCGACTCCATAGCCACCTTCAATTTCTCGGGACCGACTGTCGCCAGTGAAGCCGCTACTGCTACATTCAGGCCGGTAGGAAAGGTCGCTATCGCTTCCCTGGCTGTTCCCAAGAAGACCACCTTATTGGCAGTCTCCATTTCGGGAGTATAAAAAGGAGATCTTCTCAATGCCCTTACACCTTTTACATTCCGAAAATCCGCGGAAGCATTTCCCATCAGTGTAGCGGTTCTGAGCACATCAAATCCGCCTGTGGCACCGGAAGCAATGTATACCCGCGTACCATGGGCAATAGCTGCCCTCTTCACCTCTTCATAAAAGGGCGTATCGGCTAAAGCACCAATCGACAAGGTTACAATAGATGTTCCGTTTTTAAGTGCAGGCAGAGCCAATTCTTTCATCGCTGCAGGAGAAGCAGCTTCTATCAGGAAGTCCGGCTTTAAAGCCAGCAACTCCTCCAATGAGGAACATGCTTTACATACACGCCCTTCTGATTCCATTCTGGCGGCGAGTCGTTCAGCTTTCAACACCGTTCTGGAATAGACACCTACCAGGTCATAACCGGGTAACAACCCTTGTAAAAGGGCGTCGGCCACAATATCGGCCAGATAACCGCATCCAACAATCACTAGTTTTTTCATATATGCAAAGATAGTCACTTTTTGACGGAGTCACAATAATCCGGTAAAACAGCAAAAGCAGATTCCCTTTATTAGTCATAATCCCAATATTTTTCACTTATTTTGCATTTCAATTATATGAGGGATCCTTCCAAGTTGGTGAAAAGAGAGAAAGATATTGCTTCAATTTATACCCTGTATGTGGATGACCTATTCACATATGGTTGTTATTTAGGCTTTGCCAGAGAGATCGTGAAAGATGCCATTCACGATATTTTTATAAAAATCACTACCGACAGCAATAAGTTGGACAATATATCCAATATTAAATTCTACCTTTTCAGATCACTGAAGAACAGGCTTCTGGATATCCATAAAAATCAAAGGGAGCATATTGACCTGGAAAATATAGATCTTCTACAGGAAATACCTTTCAATATACAAGTGAATATAGAAGACCTGATGATCGAAGAAGAGGAACAGATGCAGATAAAAACAGGTATTGAACAGATGCTCAATTCTCTTACCGACCGACAGCGGGAAATAATCTATCTTCGTTATGTACAGGGTTACGATTATCCACAAATTGCCGAATTACTTCAAATTTCGGTACATGGCTGTCGTAAACTGGTATCTAAAGCTATTCTCAGCCTTCGGGAGAAATTCGGTATTTTTTTTCTTCTGGGTTACCACTCCTATTTTCTTCTTACCCTTAAATAATATACCTACAATCAGTCAGCCGGATTACCGTCCACATCACCGACCAGCACACCGGAAATACACCAGTAGCTAAGACTGTTTCCGGCAGGATCGCCCACGGGAATAGTAACCTTAAGTTGATGTTCCCCTGCTTTCATATCACCCACACGGATATATACCGGATAACTTACTGTGCCGGGGCACCAGCCCGACCTGCTCAGGTCGGAAGAAGAGAGTCCGTTTGCAAAGTTGCCCGAAGCCGGATTGAGTTCACGATAGCTGCCACAATCCTCTCTCCACGGAGTGTATGCAATAATCCGTTTTCCATCCAGAAATATCTCGTTCAGTTTCGGGTTGAATTCGTCTCCACCGCCCCAACCACCATGTCCGGTGGATATGTAACGGATATATCCGTCTTTCAGATCCCTATCAATTTTGAAATTGACGGTAAGAGAATCGTTCCGGAACATATTTTCGGGATATGCCTGACCGGCCATCTCCATAATATTAACAGTTGCGAAAAGCGGATAGACCTCTTTTGGTGCGCTTTCCCGTTGTGGGTAATATTTAATGTCAAGCGTAACATTATGCCCGTCATGTGAATAATTACCGATCCATGCACCTACCCATACATCACCTTTAAGGATGGAAGCATAATCAGTAACCTCCTGCTTGAAAACTACGGAATCGGGCCAATTATAATCCGCCACTTCAATATGATTGTATCCGCGTACTCCAAATGAAGTATAGAAGCGCATTAATTCAAACGGGGGAAGATAATCATCGGTCACAACCATCCCTTCATACGGATTCCCATCCTTGTCATGATATACGGGAAGGCTTTCCTTGCCGTGGAGAAGGCCATCGAAGAAGGATCGCTCCCTTTCCGTCGGAATAATAAAAATCGATCCGGTACGGTCATAAGCATCCCCTTCCGAATAATGTGATAACTCAGTAAAGATGGAGTAACCCATATTTTCTTCCGGAAGTTTTACCTTTCTCATCAGGATCGATCCGTTGGCAAACCGGAGGACTTTTTCTTCATCCAACTGTGTCACTTTGGGAATATCCCTGAAATATATGCTTTCGTGATCAAACACATTGACCGCGATCACCCGGCTTTGCTGGATTTTGTAGTTAAAAGCCGGTGCTTTCAACTCAACTCCCCGCAGCGTAGGCTCCAACACTGTCTCTTCGTTGAGCAATTCCACCTTACTTGCCACTGCCGTAGGATTACCATTCCTTACTACTTTCAATACTATCCCTTCGGGGATTGCTACTCCCGGCTGTACGGAGCCATACATACCCAGTTCGGTAGTGTACCAAATTTCGAGAGTATTGGAATTGATGATAGTTTTTGCTTTCTTGCATTTATAACCGGCAATCACCTCCGTCTCATCTAAAAACTCAAGCCCCTCGTTGATGGTAAACGAACGGATGGTATAAATAGATTCTTCACCTTTCAGGAGCGCTGTTTTGATCTCTCTTCCTGTGTTGTAATCGAGATAGGTAGGCTGCACCGGCGCATCGGTGTCCCTTCTGTGGGAGACAGTGGTAATTTTTGCCCAGTTTCCTGATATCTCCATCACGGTTTTGGCTCCGGAAGCACCCTCTCTTGATCCCATAGGATAGGTAATCCTGATCGTTTTATACTCTTTTTCACCTTCAAAAGTATCCTTCCTATCCGTTGACAATTGCATTTTCGATGTTTCTACAGCAAGCACCGCCACAATAGTAAGGATCCCTGTCAAAAATATTGATATAGTTCGTTTCATACGATTATTTATTTAGACTATCATACTCCTCTCATACAATGTGCAAATTTAGGGAAAGTTTCGCCGTCACTTCATCCAATTCATTATTTTCCCATCACAAATATGTTAAAATTATGAGATTTTATCAGAAAAAGGGTATAAACAAAATCCAAAGTCGTCTTAATATAAAAAGGATGCCTTGAAACACTAACATATCCTTTTAGCATACAGTAACAAACACTTGAATGAATACTGACAATACTTATACCAGCTATACGGATTTTTTAAAAGATAAAAAATTCATCCAATGGCAACTGATGCCCAATGAAAATTTAGATATCTACTGGCAAAGTTTCATCGGACACCACGCTGAGCACAAAAAAAATATACAAAAGGCAATTACTTATCTCAAAAAGATAGGGCTAAATGAAAGCGATTTAAGTGAGAATGAACGCACAGTGCTCCTTGAAAAAATTCAGAGGACCATCCGGCAAGAGAAAAAGATAAAGCAGCGCAAACTTTTTTGGTATACATCAGCCTCTGCAGCTGCGATTGCATTGATTATTATTGGAATTACACTGTTTTATCCATCTTCGGTATCCATCGACATTCCGGATAAAGAACTTATTACAGGAGAACTGTTGAATAATGAGGATATTCAGCTTATTACAAGTGGAGAAGCTATTATATTTAAAAATGATGTAGAGGTAACGCTCAATGAAGAAGGAACAGCTGAAATTGTACAGGCCAATAATGAGACCAGTAAAGTGAAAATTGACCGGGATAAGCTTAATTCGCTGGTTATCCCATATGGTAAGCGCTCTACACTCACTCTGGCTGATGGTAGTAGGGTGTGGCTCAATTCCGGATCAGTACTCGAATTTCCGGCACAATTCAGCGGTAAAAAACGGGAAATACGTCTGGCATCGGGAGAGATGTATATCGAAGTCGCCCACAACAAAGAAAAACCCTTCTACGTACAGACCGGTGATTTCAACGTAAAAGTATATGGAACCAAATTCAATATTTCAACTTATTCCGGTTCACCGCAATCGGTAGTATTGGTGGAAGGGAGTGTCAGCCTGCAATCGAAAGATCACAAGGAATTGTTTATAACACCTAGCGAAAAGGCCGTTTATTCCGGAAGCGGTACATTCGATACACAAAAAGTCGATGTAAATCAATTCATCAGTTGGAAGGACGGCTATCTTTCTTTCGACAAGACACCAATGACCGAAGTGTTGCAGCAGATCGGCAGATATTACAACCTTTCGTTCGATTTTGAAAATGATATAAACCTGCAAAAACGGACTTGTACGGGGAAAATATATTTATCTGATAATCTGGATAATGTTATGACGATTATAAGTTTACTATCTTCCACGTCCTATCAGAGAACTGAAAATAAAATCCTTATTACCAATGAACTCTCTTAAATTGATATGCCTATGGATAAGTAAAATGAAAAGTGAAAAAGGTCGAACGATACTGCGAATATCGTCCGACCGGAGATAATTTAATTTTCTTAGTGCAATAATAATTAAATCATGCAAATATATGAATAAACAATCTATTGGGAAAGAAAAAAATTCCAATTATATCCAACGCATTCTAAAAATTATGAGAATAACAGTATTCTTGTTCTTTTTCTGCATTGTCTTTTCTCACGCAGCCACAAGCCATTCTCAGGAAGCGAAACTCTCGCTTCATTTAAAATCGACAACCATAAAAGAGGCTTGTAAAGAAATAGAGAAGCAGAGCGGACTTGTGTTTGTCTTTGCTGACAATACCGAAGACGCTACGGAGAAAAAAGTAAATATCCGTGTAAGCAGCCGATCCATCAGTAATATTATGGATAACCTGCTTTCCGATACAGGACTGGAATATAGGATATTAGATAAACAAGTGGTTCTTTACAAGGAAGAGAAAAAAATCGATGTCTCGGAAATCCGCACTATTATCCTAGAAGAAAAAGTACAGCAACAGAAAAAGACAATTACCGGAAAAGTCAGGGATAATAACAGTGAAGCCATTATTGGGGCGAACATTATGGAGAAAGGCACTACCAACGGTACGGTAACGGATATCGATGGGAATTTCACCTTAAGTGTGGAAAATAATGCCGTACTTCATGTTTCCTATATTGGATACATAACACAAGATATTCCTACGACAGGAAGGACAATTTTAGAAATCGTTTTACAGGAAGACCTGAAATCGCTAGATGAAGTAGTGGTTGTTGCTTTCGGCAAGATGAAAAAAGAAGCCTTTACAGGTTCTGCCGGTGTCATGAAATCGGATGATCTGGTTAAAGCGCAGGTGAGTAATCCCGCCAGTGCGTTGGCCGGACGCGTAGCCGGTGTACAGTTGTCCAACTCTTCGTCTCAATTAGGCAGTTCCCCTTCTATAACAATTCGCGGATTCGGTTCTATTTCTTCCGATACGGAGCCTTTAATTGTGGTGGACGGGATGCCTTTCGACGGAGACCTCAATTTGATTAATTCAAGCGATATTGAATCGATGACTGTACTGAAAGATGCCGCTTCAAATGCTCTTTATGGAGCACGCGGTGCAAACGGTGTAATCATGATTACCACCAAACGAGGTACAAGTGGGGATGCAAAAATTACCTTCGATTCCAAATGGGCCTCCGAATCATCTCGTTACAGTGCGAAAAACAGACTGTTTCCGTCTCCAGAACGGTGGATCCAAGGTCATCCATTTTGCTTCCGCCGGTCGCTCCCGGGAGTTGCGGCTCCCGGGAGAGGCAGGAGATTATTCCGATTCAGTAATGACAATATCGCTCGGTATTTCAAATTTCTCTTGCGGAGGTGCCACCTCTTCCACCGATATAACTTCCGAAGAGGTGGCTATGCCCATCGTCTCACCCTCCATCTTCATCATCACGTTGCCCCACATCACATATTCCACTTCCGTTCCCTTATCGCTCCTTATGCGCATCTTGCGGCATTTATAGCCCAGAAATTTCACCTCTCCGAGATCTTCCATCTTCATCTTTCCCAGCAACTCGTCTGTCAAGCTCTCGACATCCACCCCCAGCGGATTGATTGCCCGGGTCTGCTTATAATGTTCACCGCTCTTCTTGTCCAGGTCGATTTTCCAGTGATCGTCCCCTTTGATGATCTCCAGCGTGTGGGAGGAGTAATCCTCTCCCATCACCTCCATCGGTACTGTTGTCTCGATTGCCTCCCACTCGCCCCACTTATCGAAATAGGTGACGATCTCCATCTTCATGCCCATTGCCTTGGAAGTGGAGCGTATGATTCCCTGCTCGATGGGGTATCTTCTCTTGCCAGCATCCGCTTGCAGCTCTTTTACCGATAACTTTTCTTCTCCGGTATCTTGCCCCCTCTTCTCTCCTGAGCAGCCGCCCAGAAGCAGGGCCAACAATAAAATGGATATTACCTTTTTCATGATTGTCACTCTTTTACAATTCTACTTTTCAGTGATTTATATTTCATGCTTTCTCTGGCAAGCGAGACCAGCTTCTCGACTACCATCTGCGGAACCGCAATGTCATCGCCCTCCGCCTCCAGGGTGAAGAAGATATCCTCCACCCGTCCCGTGTAGTAGCTGGAGTAACGCACCATCTCTTTTCCGTCCCATTCCGCAGTATACCTGTAGCTTCCGCCGGCACCCCACTCCCGGATCCTGATATCCGACAGCTTCCCGTCATGATTTGGATGGATCCTTTTTTTTTATCTTTTCGAGCTTCATGGACAATACCATGCTCTCCATTTCTGTCCGGGCTTTAACCTCTTCGTCGCCGCTTTCCGAATTATAGATATTGAGCGAGACGGTAAAGTTGTACCCCTTGCCGTCATTTCTACCGGTCAACGTATCAAAATTGATAGAGGCAAAAAGGGGATAGAGAATGCAGCTCGCCCTGCCTACCGTGCGACACCCTTCCGGTAGAATATTCAGTAACTCCGACGGCACTTCGAATACCAAAACCGATCCATCCCCTAACTTATGCTGTTCAATCAGATTAACTGCATCTCGAACACCGCCAAGCATCTGCTGCACCATTTGGGCTTGGCTCAACTGATCCTCCAGGGTGTTCAGATCCTGATGAGGCAGCTTGGAATCGTCCGGGACAACAGCCCTGATTGTATCCAGGAGATTCGTTGCAAACGTACAGGAGAGGATCAGCTGACAGAGAGTCAATATCACAAATCTTCTCATGATGATTTTTTTTACAGTTTCACAAACTCTACCCTGCGATTCAACGCTTTGTTGACCGGAGTATCATTAGGTGCCACGGGAGAGGTTTCACCCGCTCCATCGGTCTCCATGCGAGATGCATCGATACCGAACCGGGTTACCAGTTCATTCTTTACCGATTCTGCACGACGTTGAGAGAGTTCCAGATTTTTGGCATCATCGCCATCACTGTCGGTATGACCCACAATCTTTACCCTTACCGATTCATTCTCCTTCAGTACTTCGGCAATGTTTTTCAGGGTGCCGAACGATTCGGCTTTCACCTCGGCCTTGTTCACATCGAATGTGATGCCGTAGGTAATCAGTCTCCCTTCGGTGATCAGCTTGCTGCGGGTGTCGGGCGACGCCGTGGTGATCTTGATATTCGACACGAGAGGGGCGCTGTGGCGGTCCCATCCCGAGAAGCGGATACGGTTGAACTTCACGTCGGGATAGATATTGGTCGGCATGTCCAGTACCTTTGCATTCTGGTGATAGATACGTACCCGCCGTTTCTGTATCCAGATGATTACATGGTTCTCCTGCTCGCGGATCACCGGATTCCGGGTTGCACTGCCTGTAATCCAATCCTCCGAATCCTTGTAGCCATTCGTCTCCCACCGGTCGTGACTGGCAACGATGTGTAGTCCCGCCACACCGGGAAATAGACCATCGTTCATCTCCTTCGGTTTTCCCTCTTCATCCTGGTAGAGCGTGAACTGGATTCCATGACCAAACTCCTCATCGGGAATGATGTCGAACTCCACGATGAAATTGTCGGGAAAATCGATCTGACGGGTGTAACAGTAGCAGGCATTATCCCCGTTCAAGTGAAACCACTTTCCCGGAGCGATATTGACCGTCTTCACTTCACCACTGCCGTCTGTCGTCCACAGTGCCGGAAAATCACCAATGGCGTCCTGCGAGAAATCCTCGAAATAGAGGATCTTGTCGCCCGGGACGAAGTCGTACTGGCTGGTGCTGACCAGCTTTTGCGAGGCTGTCTGCCTTGCCTTCCCGGTCGTCTCCTCCCGGCTCGCTTCCTCCTCCATGTCAGCCTCTTCCTCTGTTACCTCTCTTCTTGTCACTGACTCCTCGGCTTTATTCAGCGTTTTTTCGGTCACCTCTTCCGCTTTCTGTTCCACACGTCGCTCTACTGTATTCTTTGCAGCCTCTTTTGCCGCGTTGCCCAGCTTGTTCAGCCAACTTTGCGCATCTGCCCCGGCAATGAACAGCAGGCAAAAACTTAAAAGGATAATGATCTTTTTCATCTCACTACGTTTAATTAAAAAATGAGTCCTGAAGTTGAAAGGATCAATGCGCCCATGACTGTGGAGAGGATGGCCGAGACCACTATCACACAGAGCAGGCTCACGATGAAATAGGTGCTCTTTTTCTCTTCCGGCGTACTCATCATGGGTACAAGGCCCAGATAAAGCAGGTATAGACCGTAAAGTCCGCACAATGCCGCAACAACCGACAGGTTGGGTAGCAGCAGGAGTATCCCGGCCACGCACATTGGCGTGTAGGAATAGGCTACCAGTGAGAATGACCTGTCGAAATTGTTCGTAGAACCAAATTTATCGGCAAGGTTAGCGATGATCCAGGCCGATAGGTAAGCTCCGCCCAATGTGGAGACGAGCGATGTTACCGCGTGCCGGATGCCCAATCCGATAAAACTCGAGTGAAGACCCATCAGGTTGAATCTGAAGAGTCCGAATCCAATGAATCCCGCAATGGCCGGGATAAGTGCCAGGGGGATCAGGTAGGAGACCAATACTTTTGAGTGTGTGTCGTTTTTCTCCGATATTACTTCCCATTCTGTTTTGGGATTCAACAAAATGTTTTTTACTTTGCTTATGATTTCCATAAAACACTTATTTTAATTTTGTTTGTTCATTGACTGTTTTTCCAGTAGATCTTTATTTCCGGTTCATCGAATACAAAATTAGGGGTTGAAAAAGGGTGAAAATAGACCCAAAAGGGAGTTTTTTAATGCTGTGGATGAATTTAACTTTGTCCTGAAATGACCATCCTGGTTTGCCGGGGCAACGCTGTGATATTAATAATTATAACGTTAAGTAAAATGGGGACTTTCATTAGGAGTAGAGGCTTGATCGTCCTGTTTCTCGGGTTGTTCATGCGATCTCTCTGCGGAACAGCCCAGAGTCTGGATAGCCTAGAGAACCTGTTGAGTGGAAACAGCCTCTCGTCGGAGGAGTACCTGACGGTATGCGATGATTTGAGTTGGGGTTATCTCGACCACGATTTCGGAAAATCAAGACAGTATGCCCTGTTGGGTATCGAGCGGGCAAAATCGGACAAGAATCCGCTCATGGAGGCAAGACTTTACCGGAATCTGGGTGTGGCCTACTACATGAACAGCCAGATGGATACGGCCCTGGCATACCTGAACCGGTCGCTCGAGAAAGCGGTCCACCTCAATGATGAGCAGCTGGAGGCTGCTGTTTACAGTGCCATCGGTAACCTGCACAATGTGTCGGGTGATTACAAAGAGGCACTGACCTATTACCTGAAGGCACTCCCCATATTCGAGAGGTACAATAACAAGGACCGGATCCGGTCGCTACTTGGAAACATTGCAACCCTTTACTTCAGCCTGATCAATCTGAACCAGGCCGAGAAGTATTATATGGAACTCGAAAAGGCGAGCGAGGAGGCCAACGATCTATACAATATAGGTCGTGCATATGAGGGATTCAGCAAGATTGCGCTGAAGCGGAATGATTTTAGGTCTTCGCTGGAATATTCGGAAAAGGCGGCCGAAATATTTCACAAGGGAGGTTACAAGTCATCGGAGGCGATTGCACTTCAAGGGATAGCCATGGTCTACTACCTCGATTTCAAGGATTATGCCAAGGCGAAGGAGTATGCGCTGAAAGCGTTGAAGTTGACACAGGAGATCGGTTACGGTGCCGATATTGTCGGTTCGTTGAATATCTTGTCGAATATCTATTTTAACGAAAAAGATTATGTAAACTGTTTGAATTCGGCACGGGAGGCGATAGCCACCGACACTACGGATGCCAACGTGACCACCAATCTTTATGCAAACATGGTTCGGGCCGGCATATTTCTGAACAATCACCAGGAGACGCTGGAGTATTTCGACAAGTACCGCAGGCTCATCGATATCCGCTCTTCGACAGAGTTCGAACGGGCGATGGCTGAATTGGAGAAAAAGTATCAAACCGAAAAGAAGGAGCTCCGCATACGGAACCTGGAGAAGGAGAAGCGGCTCCATTTTATTATCTATCTGGTGAGTACTTTTGGTCTTTTTCTCTTCCTGCTGGTACTCTATTTGCGTACCAAGACGATAAAGGCCAACGAGGAGTTGAACCGGCAGAAGATTATTCAACTGGAACAGGAGAAGCAGCTCATTGCGGCCCAGGCTGTGATGAGTGGTGAGACTGCCGAGCGCACACGACTTGCCCGTGACCTTCACGATGGCCTGGGTGGAATGCTCTCGGCTGTGAAATTAAACCTATTTGATATGAAACAGAATGTAATCATTGAAGAGGAGGATGTGGCACGGTTCAATAAGGTGATGGAGATGTTGGACGCTTCGATCAGGGAACTTCGGCGTGTGGCACACAACATGATGCCCGAAACACTTTCCCGTTACGGTTTGAAGAGTGCCCTGAACGATTTCTGCAATAACTTCAGAAATGTGAAGTTCCATTACTTTGGAACAGAGCAACGGCTTGAAAAGAAGATAGAGACGGTGATTCACCGTGCTGCGACGGAGTTGATAAACAACGCATTGAAACATTCCGGTGCTGAAACTGTCAATGTCCAGTTGGTGTGCGGACCCGACCTGATTTCGCTCAACGTCCAGGACGACGGCAAGGGATTTGATACTGCTGCCGAAACATCCGGGGCGGGGCTGGACAATATCCGTACTCGTGTGGCCGCAGTAAACGGCTCCATGAATATCCACTCTGCACCGGGTGAAGGAACCGAAGTGGATGTGGAAATAAAGATCTTGTAAGATGATAACCGTTCATATCGTTGATGACCACAAGATCCTGGTGGAAGGATTGAAAAAACTGATCGACAGTTCCGGCTTTGCCACTACTGTTGATCTGAGTTATACCGGAGCTGAATGCCTCTGGAAACTGGGATTTAACCAGCCTCAGGTGCTCCTGCTCGATATCAATCTGCCCGATTGTAGTGGCATTGAACTCTGCAAAACGATAAAAAACAGATTCCCGGGGGTGAAGATAGTGGCACTTACCAGTTATTCCGAATACACCATTGTGAGGCAGATGCTTGAAAACGGAGCTTCGGGCTATGTCATTAAAAATGCCATGCCCGAAGAGATCCTGTTGGGTATCCAGACCGTTGCAGACGACAAGACCTTCTTGTGCGAGGAGATCGACTGCCTGATGAGCAAAAGATCCCTTGAGCAGATCTGGCTGACCCCGCGTGAGAGAGCACTACTGAGACTTATCGTGGATGGATATACCAATCCCGAGATTGCGGAAAAGATGTTTCTCTCCGTGGAAACCATCAACAATTACCGCAAGAAGCTCCTGTGCAAGCTCAACGCCCGCAATACGGCGGTTCTGGTACGTGTAGCGCTGGAGCGGAAACTGGTGTGACTGTCCCGTTACCCTTCGATGTTGTCGCGTAATGGCTTGTATTCTACAAATGCCTCAATCGCTTCGTATGAAGCCAGTCCCAGTTTGTCGTACATGTTGGCCGTGGCCCGGTTGCGCTCTTCGGAACGTTGCCAGAATAACCGCTCATCATCACCGAGGAAAGGTGCGCTCTCCATTTGTGACTGGTGACGCAGGATGGCGTTTCTCTTTTGACGAAGCTCTTCGGGAGAGATCGGTACAGCCATTTCGATGTGGTCGATTTCCCATTCCTTCCAGGCACCACGGTACATCCAGATACGGCAATCCTTGAACCAGTCGTCATCTTTCATCAGGTCTATTGCGGCCAGGATGGCATCGAGACACACTTTGTGGGTCCCGTGCGGATCGGCGAGGTCGCCAGCAACGTATATCTGGTGGGGTTTGATGCTTTCAATGAAGTTCTTGACAATCACCACATCCTTCTCCGAGATGGGATCTTTCTTCACCTTTCCGGTTTCGTAGAACGGCAGGTCGAGGAAGTGGACATGGCTGTGAGGCAGCCCCACATATCTGTCGGCCGAACGGGCCTCTTCCCTGCGGATCCGTCCCTTCAGGAATCGAACTTCAGGAATATCCACATCGTCCGAACCCTTTTCATGGAAAAGGTGATGCAGTATGCTGGATAATTTATCCAGGGCGGCCTTGTTGTCAGGGTCGTACTCCCTGATGAGGTGTTTGAATACCGACAGGTAACGGATCACCTCCTCGTCGCCCACGGCAATATTACCTGAAGTCTGATAGGCTACATGCACATCGTGTCCCTGGTTCACCAGGCGTTGGAAGGTGCCACCCATGGAGATCACGTCGTCGTCGGGGTGGGGGCTGAAGATGATTACACGCTTGGGATAGGGTTTTGCCCTTTCGGGACGGTTGGAGTCGTCGGCATTTGGTTTCCCGCCTGGCCATCCGGTGATGGTGTGCTGTAGGTCGTTGAAAATCTTGATATTGACATTATATGCTGAACCGTAAAGGGTAATGAGCTCGCTCAGTCCGTAATCGTTGTAGTCCTTGTTGGTCAGTTTCAGTATAGGCTTGTTCACAATGCCGCACAACCAGACGATTGCCCTGCGGATAAGCTTGCTGGTCCATTCACAGTTGGTGACGAGCCAGGGTTGGCTGATGCGCGTCAGGTTGCTTGCGGCTGCCAGGTCGATATAGACATCTGCATCGGGATGTGTCTGCAGTACCGATGCGGGAGCCGATTCAGTGACGCTTCCTTCTACCATCTGCTTGATGCTTTCGGCCTTCTGTTCGCCCCATGCAATTAGTGTGATCCGTTTTGCACGCATCATGTCGGCTATACCCATGGTGATGGCACTGACAGGCACCTTGTCCAGCGATTCATAGCTGGATGCAATATCGCGGCGTGAATCTCCGTCGAGCACCACAAGGCGCGTCTGTGAGTGAAGGTTGCTCCCCGGCATGTTAAAGCCGATATTTCCCTTGCTGCCCAGTCCCAGCAGCAGGTAGTCCAACCCTCCCAATTGATGCAGCGCCTCTTCATACTCCTCACATTTTTCAGCGATAAGATCCTTCTCGATATCGGCATCAATCGAGTAGATGTTGTCGGGATCAATATCGATGTGATTCAGGAAGCTATCCTTGATGAACTGCAGATTGGTCAGGGCGGGTTCGGTAACCGGATAGAACTCGTAGATATTGAATACGACCAGATTACTGAAACTGACACCCTCCTCCTTGTGCATCCTGATCAGTTCCTCATACACCTGGATGGGAGAAGATCCACCCGATACGCCAAGGATAAACTTCTTACCCTCTTTCTGATGTTTTAGCATCAGCTTCGCAATATTGGCTGCAATTTTTCTTGCTGCACGATCCGACTTTTCATAGATGTGAACCGGAATCTTTTCGAAGCGGCTGAGCGTATATTCTTCAAAATCGTTTTCAGGCCTGTAATACCTTTGAGGTATTCGATCAAGTGTGATGTAAGAGCTTAAATCTAATCGCATGACATGATTTTAAAAAAAATGTTTCTCGTACAAAAATAGCCATATTTGAGTTATTATTGAAAAATATTTAATAAATATTGATCAGGCAGAGTCAAGCAGCAAGTGCAATTTACATTAATTGTTTGTAAAACTCAACTTTGGGTGTGTTAAAGTCCAATTTTTTCCTCGGTCTTTCATTCAGCCTGTGCTGTATCCGCTTCAATCTGTCGGGTGGATAGTCCTTGAAGGACGCCCCCTTGGGGATGTATTGCCGGATGAGCTTGTTCGCGTTTTCGATCGATCCTTTTTGCCATGCCGAATAGGGGTCGGTGAAGTACACCGGGGCTTCCAGCATCTCCGTGATCCGTTCGTGCGCCGCGAACTCCAAGCCGTTGTCCGTGGTGATCGTCCTTATCACGTCCTTGTAGGGTAGCAACATGCGGCACAGCACCTTGGCCAACCCTTTCGAGTCCCTTCCGCGGGGCAGTTCCCCGATCATCACGAGGTTCGTCTTCCTTTCCGTCACCGTCAGTATCGCCTCCGACTGGTCGGCCCCTATCATCGTGTCCATCTCGAAGTCGCCGAAGCGCTTCCCGTCGGCCTCCACGGGCCTTTCCCGGATGCTCCTGCGGTTGGGGATGCCTCTAACGGAGCCCACCGGTCTCTTGCGGTGCTTGAGCCTGTGACGGCAATGCTTGTAAAGGTCGCCCCCGGCCTTCTTGTCCTCCCGGATCCACTTGTAGATGGTCTCGTGGGAGACCCGGATATTCTCCTTCTTTCTCAGGTGTCCGCTGATTTGCCCGGGCGACCAGTCCTTGCGCACGAGCCGGATCACCTTTTGTTTGATCCATTCCGGGGTGGCCCGGTTGCCGGGCAGGCGTTCCCTTCTCTCCATCGCCATCTCGTGGGCCAGTCGCCACGAGTAGCCCCCGCGCTTGTCCTTGTTGCGCTGCAACTCCCTGGACACCGCTGAAGGACTGACACCTATCAAGCTCGCGATCGTCCGCTGGGTGTCACCGTTTTCTAAACCTAAATAAATCGCGTACCTTTGTTCTGAAGTTAACTGTTTGTATTTTTTCATAAGCAACATAATAGTTAATTTTAGGGAGACTTCGGTCTCCTTTTTCTTTTATGTTGCTGTCCGACTCTCTTCGGGGGCTTGCGCGCCCCCGGCCGTTAGGCAAACCCCCGCGGTGTTTTTCATGATTGTTGTGAAGAATCATTTCAAAAAACAACACGTGGATGTTGCACTTCTAAGTTGAACTTAGGTGGGGATATAACTCCAACGGTTTGAGAAATTATGAGACCACGAACTCTCAACAGTTTTATGAAACATATTATAAAATGTTATATAACTATTATGTAACAGCCGATGGAGGTGATATGTCCGCCGCTGATGCGCATTCCTTGGCAAATAGCCATTTGATCAATTCATCCAGCGGTGTTGGCCCGGGTTATATGGTTTATTCGGTTCCAAATGGAGAGGATTTTATTCAGCAAGGTGGAGTGATGAATCCCAATGCTACTATGGGAACTCTCTATACCTACAACAACCAAAAATTCTGGTTACAAGCCGACGATTGGGAGAAAGAAGGTTTACAGAATGGATTCCGTCAGGAATATAATGTATCAGTCTCAGGAACATCCAATCGTGTCAATTACTATACGTCATTGGGCTACCTCAGTCAGGAAGGAATTCAAGAGGGGTCATCCCAAGATCGATTGACAGCGCGCGTGAAACTGGATTATCAGGCAAAAAAGTGGATGAGAGTCGGAGCGAACTTTAATTACACCAAATATAAATACGGTCAAACATCCGAAGGCACTATCGGTACCGGAACCATCTGGAGTACAATAAAAACTTTAGCGCCTGTTTATCCGGTCTACTACCGTGATGAAAACAAAAATATTATGATCGACCAATGGGGTGAGAAGATGTATGATTTCGCAAGAAACTATGATTTGAGCCGTGCAGGCGGTGTCGGAGGCAATGCTATTTTCAGCAACAAATACAGAAATGATGAGACAAACGGCAATTCAAATACGGCTAGTGGCTTCGTAGATTTCTTATTAACAGACGATTTGACTTTCACAATGAATGCCAATAGCTATATTTATGACCGTCGGAGCACTTATGTAACTAGTCCTTTCGTAGATTACTATACCGACTCTTCCAATAACGGTTACCTATCCAAAGGTTCATATCGTACCTCTTCATATAATATGCAACAACTTTTAAACTATATGAAGCAGTTCGATAAACATGAAATAACGACTCTTCTCGGTCATGAATACTATAACTATAAATATGAGTCTCTAAGCGCTTCCGGATATAATTTTGGCATTGACGGCGTCTATGAGCTCTCTGCTATGCTGAATAAATATTCTAATCCATATTCATATTCTTCGGCATACAATAATGAAGGTTACTTCTTCCGAGGAATGTATAACTACGATCAAAAATATTACGCTTCCGTATCTTATCGCCGGGACGCCTCTTCCCGATTCTCCAAAAAGCATCGTTGGGGTAATTTCTGGTCACTCGGCGGTGCCTGGATTGTTTCCAAGGAAGATTTTTTTAATTCGACTAAGATCAACTCTTTAAAACTCAAACTATCCGTAGGCTCCCAGGGGAACGATAATATCGGAAATTATCTTTATGCCAATTCCTACAATATTGTCAATAATGATAACGAAGTAGCTTACCAGTGGCGTCAGAAAGGCTCTGAGACAATTACATGGGAAACCAATACCAACTGGAATACCGGAGTGGAATTTGAACTTTTTAATCGTCGCCTGAATGGTAGTATTGACTATTTTTACCGGAAAACCACCGATATGCTTTTTTCCTTAAATACTCCACCTTCTATTGGTTACACCAGTTATGTGACTAATATGGGAGACATGCGTAACTCGGGGGTTGAATTTGATTTACAAGGTGTATTGATAGATAATAAAGACCTCCAATGGAGTGTCAATTTCAATATTTCTCATGTAAAAAACAAGGTATTAAGTCTTCCCGAAGCGATCAAGTCCATGAATGTGGAAGGATATAATGGATATGTAAATCTCGATATTTCATTCGTATCTAAATACAAATATTTTGTAGGTGAAGGTCTTTCTCTGTATACATGGTATTTGCCTAAGTATGCCGGCCTGGACACTGAGACGGGGGAATCCCTCTATTACAAGGATATTGTGGATGAAGAAGGCAATGTTACGGGTCAGGAGACAACCAAAGACGTCAACCAGGCTACTGATTATTTGATAGGTGACGCACTTCCATCCTTTTATGGCGGTTTGGGTACCACGCTCAGGTATCGCGGCTTTGATTTTTCGATCAACACCAATTTTCAGCTAGGAGGGAAAGCATACGACTATACCTACCAAACATTGATGCACACTGGTGGAACTACAGCGACTACCTGGCATCTTGACATACTTAAAGCTTGGACTCCTGCTAACACAAATACAGATATTCCACGTTTACTATACTCCGAGAAGTATTCTCAAAATCCTCGTTCCGACCGCTTTATCACCAGCGCAAGTTATCTGAACATACAGAATATCAATCTGGGATATACATTACCATCTTATCTCACCCGCAAATTTGATATTGAAAATATCCGTATCTATTTCTCCGGTGAGAATCTTTTTTATCTCTCCTCACGTCAGGGGTTTGATCCTCGTTATACGTTGAAAGGGTATTCTAATCCGGAACTGTACTCCCCAATACGTACGCTTTCGGGTGGTATTTCGTTGATATTCTAACAATAAGAACAAAACAAGATGAAAAAATATCAAATAATTTTTATAGTAGCCGCTCTGTTATCTTTTAATAGCTGTATACAAGAAACATTACCGACAGAGTATGTGTTGGACTCACAGATACAGGCTTCCGAAACCGCTTTGAAGGGAATGGTAAACTCCATTTATACTACCATGGCCGGTTATTCCAACGAAGACGGAGGTATTGAAACGATCTCATATGGCAGTATGCGTGCCATGCTTGAACATGCTACAACTCCGATGATATGTACGGGAGCAAACGGCTATAATACAATGGGTGCATGGAGCTACGGGGCTGTAAGTGCTACTGGCTCCAATCGCGGAATTTACCCCTCTTACCTCTATTATGGCTATATCAAAAATGTGAATGACGTGATTAGATTGATAGACATTGATGATCTGAATGACACCAAAAAAGGGTTCCTTGGTATTTGTTACGCTTATCGTGCCCTCTATTATATGGATTTAGTACAAATTATGGAATATAAAAAACCCACTGATAATCGTTATACCTATGTGGAACCTGAAAATGATCTCACAAATAAAGGTGTACCCATCGTGACAGAAACCACTACATCAGAGGAGGCTTCCAATAATCCACGGGCCACCGTAGATGAAATTTACGACCTAATTTTAAGTGATTTACAAAAAGCCGAGACCTATTTAACAGGATATACCCGTACCGATAAGACACAGCCTGACCTTGCCGTAGTGTATGGCCTCTATGCACGCGCCTACACCAACCTCGCTTCCCGGGTAAAGATTTCAGCAACTTACAAAGATGAAATTGATTACTGGAAAAGCGCTTTCGAGTATGCAGACCGAGCGATTGTCGCCTCAGGATGTACTCCTCTCACCGAAGCGGAATGGACTGATCCGACAAATGGTTTTAACAATCGCAATTCGCAAAACTCATGGATGTGGGCTACATCAATTTCTGAGAGTAATACTACGGCTTCGTCCACAGGATCCTTCGTTCTTGCAATGATCATGGGAACGGAAACTAACTTTTCTGCCTATGGATGGCGAGTGGGACGTTCATTAGACCGTAAATGGTACGAACGCCTTTCTGACTACGATTTCCGCAAAAAATCATGGTTAGCTCCCAATTTCTTTTATGAATCGACTAACCAGAAAGAAGGAGAACCTTACCTGGTTGAGAAAGATGCGGAAGGTAATTTGGTAAATAATAAATGGACAATGGGGCAAGACAATTCCAGCTCTGTCCAAAGCGATTGGAGTGACGGCTATTCCGGTTTTGGAGTTGATAATTATCAATACAAATTGAACAGTAGTCCTTCTTGGATCCGTTCACGCATTAATAAAGGGTATGGTTTTATGTCTTGGCCATGGCTTTATGTAAATATTAAGTTCCGTCCTAATAAAGGCGATTACAGAACATACGCTGTTGGAGGAGCAACTGATTATCCGATTATGCGTGTGGAGGAGATGTATTTTCTGAAAGCCGAAGCTCTTCTTCATACTTCCGGTATAGCCGAAGCTTCCAAGGCATTGGAAGATATCATAAAAACAAGGAACATCACTTACAGCTTCACGGCCTCTTCTGCTGAAGATTTTATCGACGAATATACATTCCAGAAAGGAATTGAATTCTGGGGGGAGGGTATCAATTACTTCGACGCCAAACGGCTGGAATTGGGAATCCATCGTGGATATTTGGGTACTAATTGTGAACGTTATCAACACGCACTCAATATGGATGACGTATTTGTTGGATGGACTCCCGGCTGGAATCAGGCGGAATTGAATGCCAATCAGGCTCTTTATCGCTACAATAATCCATACACTAACCCATCTGTTTATTATTTTTACAAGTCAAATGATGAATTCAGACCCTATTATGGTATAGATTTAGATTGATAAATCGGGAAAAGGTGGAATTTTAGTTTCCACCTTTTCTCTTTAATCCCTTACTTAATCTACCCTAGATCTATATTTATCATGATAAATAGTCGTTTTTGTTATTTTTTCATGATTAAAAAAATGACCTTTTACCTATTTTCCCAAATAAATAACTCTATCTTTGCTGCAAGAAATCAACTAAATAACTGAGACGAACGCGATTAAAGCTATTATTCCGTTAATAGCAGCTAAAGAAACAAGCGACGAGAATAACCTGATGGTATTCTAAAGCGGAAAACAGGTATAACCACGCTGACCTACTTAAAAACAAAGGATCTTAGACAATGAAAAAAATTACCGTATTAACAGTATGGCTTTTTGCCTCTCTTATGTATGCCCAGCAAAATGTGAATTACGATGAGTCGAAAGTCCCTTCGTATGTGCTGCCCGGGCTTTTGCAATGTGAGAACGGAAAGGTGGTCTCGACCATAGAGCAGTGGGAAACGCAGAGAAGGCCGGAACTGCTGGAGTTATTCACTTCACAGGTGTATGGATGTAAGCCTGAGGGAAAGATCGACGTTACCTACGAAATACTGACGGAGAACCCTGGTGCGCTGAACGGTAAAGCAACCGGCAAGCAGGTGAAATTTACTTTTTCCAATGGGAAGAAAAAAACAGAAGCTATCCTTCTGTTGTATATTCCCAATAAACCGGCAGGCAAAGTGCCTGTTTTTGTCGGCTACAATTTCAAAGGAAATCACAGTACTACTTCAGACACAACGGTTCTTTACTCTCCCGTTTTCCATCTGGTAAAAGAACCGGATCATCCCGATTGGGAAAGAGGGAATCAAACAAGCCGATGGAGTTACGATAAAATTATCGACCGGGGATATGCCGTGGCAACTATGTGCTATCACGATATTTATCCCGATAAACCGGAACTAAGAAACCATAGTATCGTTTCCCTTTTCCCTGATTATAACCCCGATACCATTGTCCCCGATGAATGGCAAGCCATAGGTGCCTGGGCCTGGGGATCGAGCCGGATCGTCGATTTTCTGGAAACCCAGGAAAGGATAGACAGTGACAAGATCGCCATCATGGGACATTCCCGGCAAGGAAAGGCTGCGCTTTGGGCCGGCGCCCAGGACGATCGTTTTCGTATTGTGATATCCAATGATTCGGGTTGCGGTGGCGCGGCACTCTTCCGAAGGGAATTCGGGGAAACCATCGACATTATCAATAAAAACTTCCCACACTGGTTCTGTAAGAACTTTCATCAGTATAATAACCGGGAAGAAATATTGCCGGTAGACCAGCATCAGCTTATTGCCTTGATAGCGCCCAGAAAAGTGTATGTGGCGAGCGCCGAAGAAGATCTTTGGGCAGACCCCAAAGGTGAATTCTTATCCGCCTATCATGCAGGCCCGGTATATCTTCTCTACGGATTGACAGCCATCGATTCTGACAAGATGCCGCAATTGCATAAACCGATCATGGGAGACATAGGTTACCATATAAGAGCAGGCAAACATGATGTGACGGAATATGATTGGGAGTGTTATCTGGATTTTGCAGATAAGCATTTCAAGAATTAATTTGTTTTTAATCAACTTCAACAACATAAGATGAAACTAATTTCATCCATTATTCTCCTGTCGATCGTTTTATTCGGTTGCACAGGTACAGCAGAGAAAAAACTCACTGACTATGTGAACCCTTTCTTAGGTACAGCCACCCTATGGGAACCTGAGGATCTGGGATATGTACGTACCTGGGATGTACGTACCTGGGGGGCCGAAGTCTTTCCCGGAAGTTCCCTGCCCAACGCCATGGTGCAGTTGAGTCCCGTCACCCAGTTCCGGAGCGGAGCGGGATATCAATACGAAGATACGGTGATCTACGGGTTCTCACATACAAATAAAGGGCACTGGAATCTGTTGCATATTCCCCTGTTACCTGTTACCGGAGAGATTGCTCCTGGAAATTATGCCTCCGCTTTCAGTCATGATAACGAATCGGCTCACCCGGGCTACTATCAGGTATTCCTCGAAACATATAGTATCGACGTGGAACTGACTACCACCCTGCGTTGCGGATTTCACCGGTATACCTATCCCAAGGGGGAAGACAAAAAGCTGATTGCCGATATGACCCGTTCCAACAATCGGGTAAAGGACTGGAGCATCCAAAAGGTAGATGAGTATACTTTTTCCGGTTTTCAGGATGCCGAAGGAAAAATGTATTTCTATGCAGTATCCAATTATCCGGTAGAGGATATCCAACAGGTAAAAGACGATCAGCATGAAATTTCACTGGTAAATTTCGGGGAAAACCGTCAGGAAGACCCGCTGGAACTCAAAATAGGATTCTCCTTTGTCAGCATCGAAAATGCAAAGATGAACTTGGAAGAGGAGATGCTGAATAAAAGCTTCAATCAGGTACGGGAAGAAGCCGATGTAACATGGAACAGTTTACTCTCAAAGATCAAAGTATCAGGCGGTAGCGAGCGTGAAAAAGGGATCTTCTACTCTACCCTCTATCGCTCATTCCTCTGGCCTGCCCTGCGCAGCGATATAAACGGGGATTTCACGGATGAAACAGGAGAAGTCACCAATGAAGGATTCCGCTATTATACCAATCCCTCGTTCTGGGACGACTATCGCAACAAGTTGGTACTACTGGCTATGCTATCACCCGATGTGACTGCTGATATCATCAAATCGATTACTGACAAGGGGGAGAAAAGAGGCGGTTATATGCCAACTTTCTTTCACGGCGACCATGCCTCGGTATTCGTGGCTGGCAGTTATCTGCGCGGTATTACTGATTTCGATCTCGAACGTGCCTACAAGCTGTTACTGAAGAATGCCACCGTCCCGGGACGCGGCGGCAGACCCTATCTTGATGAATATATCGAACGGGGTTGGATTGCGGAGAAAGATACTACCAACGTACCTACGTGGGATGAATACAAGGCTGCTGTCACCAAAACAGTGGAATATGCCTATGACGATTATGCCACAGCTTTAATCGCCAAAGAGCTGGGCGATGAAGAGCATTACACGTTGCTGATGGGACGTTCCAACAATTACAAGAACCTGTTTGACCCATCCACCGGTTTTTGGCGCGGGAAGATAGATAATGGAAACTGGATTGAGGATTTTGACCCCTACTATCCCTACTTTGCCTATATGTACCGGGAAGCGAATGCCTGGCAATCGCTCTTTTTCGCTCCTCACGACCCGGAAGGGATGATCGCTTTATATCCCAGCCACCGGGTGGTGGAACAAAAGCTCGACTCACTCTTTACCGAACCGTGGAGAGGATATGAGGCGCACAATATGACCGGCTTTATCGGTAATTACTGTCACGGTAACCAACCCTCCCACTCGATACCTTACACCTATTACTTTATCGACAGACAGGAGAAAGCACAATGCGTGCTGGATAGCATCATGGATCGTTTTTACGATATGGGTGCTGAGAAACTGGCTTATGCCGGGATGGACGATGCGGGTGAGATGTCGGCCTGGTACGTGTTCAACGCTATCGGACTTTATACCTACTCGCCTGCCGATCCGGAATATATCATCTCTGTACCCCTGTTCGACGAAGTGAAGTTCTCTCTGGGTAAAGGAAAGGAATTTACAATCAGAAAAGAAGGCAGCGGAAAGAAGATACGGCAGATCAGATATGGCAATGAACCCATAGAAGGATGGTTTATTCAACACAACCAACTCCTACAGGGTAAAGAATTGGTAATATCTACTGAATAGTATCAGGAATACTCTATTTACAGGACCGGACCCGGGGAAAGGATCCGGTCCTTTATTTTCATACGACTAAAATATTTATTTTCAATGGTGTCGTATGGAACTCGCTTTTAGTCATGCTCTTGTGTGAGAACAATTATCATGCTCGTTTCATACTATAACTATTTGAGAATAATTGTTGTTGATTGAAAGTAGGATGCCGTTGACCGATAAAACCCACCTTAAGGATCCTTTTTGACAAAATTGAATTTCGAAACGACAGAAAACAATTTGGGTTCAATGGACGAGGTTTATTTGATTTTAATAATATCTCAGTTTTAATCAGATACCAGTGACCCAGAGTAACAAATAATTATTACATTTGCATATATATACTTAATCGGGCAATAAAGATGAAAACATATTTTGGATTAATAGCATGGCTGGTTGCAGTGTGTTTATGCGCCCAACAAAATGTGAATTACGATGAGTCGAAAGTACCTGCGTATATCCTTCCCAACCTATTGCAGGCTAATAACGGAGAAAAGATTACCAGTGCGACACAGTGGGAAACGCAGAGGAGACCGGAACTACTGGAGTTATTCGCTTCACAGATGTACGGCCGTACACCAGAAGACAATATCGATGTCGCCTATGAAATAGTAACGGAAAATCCCAATGCCATGGATGGGAAGGTAACCTCCAAGCAGGTGAGATTTATTTTTTCGAATGGAAAGAAAAAAATTGAAGCTCTTTTATGGATGTACATACCCAACAAGCCGACGGGTAAAATGCCTGTTTTTGTAGGGTATAATTTCAAAGGAAACCATAGTACTACTTTTGATACAACGGTACTATATTCTCCTGCTTTCCATTTGGTGAAAGAACCGGATCATCCTGATTGGGAAAGAGGGAATCAGGCAAATCGATGGAGTTACGATAAAATTATCGATCGTGGATATGCCATTGCGACAATGTGCTACCACGATATCTACCCCGATAACCCGGAGCTAAGGGATCACAGCATTGTCTCTCTTTTTCCGGAATACGATCCTGAAGTTATTGCTCCCGACGAATGGCAGGCCATCGGTGCCTGGGCCTGGGGGTCGAGCCGGATCGTGGATTTTTTGGAAACTCAGGAGAAAATAGACAGTGACAAGATTGCCATCATGGGACACTCCCGCCAGGGGAAGGCAGCTCTATGGGCCGGTGCTCAGGACGAACGTTTCCGGATTGTGATATCCAATGATTCCGGATGTGGGGGCGCTGCCCTTTTCAGAAGGAAATTCGGTGAAACCGCAGCCGTCATCAATAAGAATTTCCCCCATTGGTTCTGTAAAAATTTCCGACAATACAACGATAAGGAGGAGACCCTCCCGGTGGATCAGCACCAACTTATCGCCTTGATAGCACCAGGAAAGGTATATGTGGCAAGTGCCGAAGAAGATCTTTGGGCAGACCCGAGAGGTGAATTTTTATCTGCTTACCTTGCCGGCCCGGTCTATCGCCTATACGGATTAACTACTATTGATTCGGGAGAAATGCCGGCGTTGCATAAACCAATCATGAGAGATATCGGTTACCATATAAGGGCTGGCAAACATGATGTAACCGAATACGACTGGGAGTGTTACCTGGATTTTGCAGATAAGCATTTCAAATAACGATCCCCGAAGAGCAGATAATAGCAAATTTGATATTCAGTTTTATTTTTCCTATATCTTTTTAAGAATAACTGTTTTTGCCTGGAAATCGTTCGTTTTCTTCGCAATCAGGAGGATTTCATTCCATCTCTCAAGTGGGACATAAGACTTTCCATATGTCTTACTCGCTGATATGAATAATTTATTTCCTTCGAGTTTATAATCGGAGCGAAACCCACCGTAGTCATTCGAATAGTCGGAAGACAACGCATCTAACCCATCAACGGTATATCCTTCAGGAATCTCTATCTCAATATCATAGTTCAGGCTCATGGCAGTCGGGAGATAGGCTTCAATAGTACGTTTTTCATCCCGTTCTGTGGGTTCCCAATGTTGTCCTATCAGTCTGCCCACTTCAAGGATAAGATTATTCCCTGCATTCTTCACCAATCCGTCCACTGTATAAGACACCATATAATCCAATGCCGGACGGTCGGTTGCTATACCCATCGAACTGAAAAAATAGTCCCCGATCTTTTCCGGTTTTTGTCCATGATATACGGTAAGTTCCAGCTCAACATTCTCTTTTTGTTCCTTCTTATGACTCTCTAACACAGAAGTATACTCATCAACACGCTTGCGGGTTGATTTGTTTTCCTGCAATTCCTCCATTAATGTTTGCCGTATACCCAGCTTTTCTCTCATTTCTTTATCCCAATCTTCATAAAGCAGCAGTTGCCAATAATCTTCTTTCACATTACCCGTACATCTTAAATTACGTTTTACGTTCAGATGGGACGGATTATCAGTTGGAATAATCACTTCAATCCGGGAAGTTAAAAGGTTATCCTCTGTTTTTGATTCAGGGATCTCATATTGTCCCTCACTACCTTCTATGCCATACTTTTTATTGGCAGCATATTTGACCACTTCAACGGTGGATGCTGTCTCTCCCTGATACGCAGGAGGAACTTCGCCGGCGTATCTATATCCATTTCTGAAAAAGAAAAGCTGATGATCATTTGCCAACAGGCCGGTTACAATATCGTCATCCGAAACCACCCCTAAGTTCAACTTAGGATATGGCAATGTTTTACAGAATAACTTACGATTTTTTTTATTTTAAAAACTATCTTGTATTTTTGCCATTCATAACAAAACAGGTTATCACCTTACTCATGTTTCGCACTTCCCTCAAACCATTGACAAAGAAATAGAAGGGAAATGCATTATTATCTATATCTCTGTACTATAACATTTTATATTTTACAATTTCTCAATCGTCCTTAACCATCACCGAACAACACAGTGCAATGATCATGGATTCTGCTTTTGGATTGGCCAACATTTTTTCAAGTAAATCATCGGCATCCATCTCCAATACCTCGCATACTGAGCAGGCTAACTCGATGAACAGCCCCCATAGCCGTCTGTCGAGTGTTTCCCTGAGCACATCGGCGTTCATTGACCGATAGAGTGCCCCTTTCGACTCGTAGTTATCGTACCGGAAACGCAGTGTCAATAACAGATAGGCTATCATGCTGATGGTCGTTTCTGCTACCTGGGCGTCAAAGTTACTGGATTGACATCTTCCCAGGTTCAACAATTGCTTCGATTCTCGATTGAACACCTCCACAACCCATCTTACCTGGTAATGCCTGATCAATCCCTTGAACGTCAGCTTCGTGTCCGTCGTCAACAAAACCTTCCATTTGTCATTTTTGCCCCGACGACTAAAGAAAAGGCAGATCTCAACACCTTGGTACAGCACTTTGGCCTGTTTGTACTGGTAACCCAGGGAACGGCAGCGCCTGGCTTTGCCCAGCATGTTATTGATCTGGGCGTGGGTCAGGCTCTTACCCTGGTACTCAAACTTAGTCTTTGCAAACTTGTACATCCCGATCAGGTGAACTTCCTTGTCCTTCACACCCCGGATAGCCTGTATCAACGCATCGCAAGTAAACCAGCTGTCCACCAGGACGTAATCAACGCGAAGCCCGCGATAGATGGCCGTGAAAAACATCCGCAGGACCATCTGGATCTTGTTCGTGTCCACTTCTTCCACACGTTTAGCGGTATACGAGTCCTTGATACGCTTGCAACTGTATTGCTTGCGGATCTGCTTTTTGCTCATCCCAAAGGGGCGTTCCTGATTCTTCCCTTTCTCCCGGTGAAGACTGAAATCCAGTGGCATGGAGGACTTGCCGTCCCAGTACATCATCACCAACAGCTTGAATCCAAGCACGTAGCTGTTTGTTACATGATCCCATACCTTCCCGATCTTCTCTATACGCTTACCGGTTTTGGACAGGGTGGTGTCATCGAAGATCAGGTAACGGGATGAGGTATCATCTACATCACTATCTTTGGACGTCACCGTCAGAAAACGATGCACAAGATGCCACATAAGCATCCGCCAGCATATAAAGGGACTGTTCTTCAGGCGATAGAACACATCCTTGCCCATGGTGGAACCTTCACCTGTGGGGCTGTTCAGATAGGAGTTGACCGTCTTGTCTGAACTGACCACCATGGAGACCAGCAGGGCCAGGACCATTTTAAAATCATATCCCCGGGTCTTGAACCATTTGAACTCAGAAAGACCTTCGCTTAGCTTCAACGCCTTGAAGCGGCTAAAAATATCTTCCGCGGAAACCCTGCCGGGGGTAAAGTCCGCTTTCAACTCTTGAATCTTTTTAACATCTTTGTCCCGCAGCATATTTTAATGGTTTGGCTTCCATCGCTAAGATAATCATTTTCAATGATATATCAGCTAAAATATGCTGCTTTTTTTATCTCTTATCCTCTGATTATCAACTTCATTTTTAACTGCGAAACATCAGTCACCTTACCGTTTATCAGGCAGGGAATAAATTAAAGAATGGATTCTCAAACTAACAGGAACAGAGGGAACGGCTGGGCTTTGCTCCCTTTCGTACTTTTCCTTATACTTTACGCCATCACGTACGCTATCACACGTGACCTACGCAATATGCCCGTCTCAGTGGCTTTTACAATAGCTACGGCCGTCGCCATTCTTTCTGTGCGACGGACTCCTTTCCCGGAGCGGTTACGTATCTTCTCAAAAGGTGCCGGTAATGAAACTATCATGCTCATGGTCGTCATCTTCATCCTTGCCGGCGCTTTTTCTGCCATTGCCGGTTCAATGGGAGCTGTAGACGCTACCGTAAACCTGATCCTTTATACCATGCCGCCACAGGCCATCATGGCAGGATTGTTCGTAGCGGCATGTGTGATCTCCATGTCAATGGGCACTTCAAGCGGGACCGTTGCCGCGCTGGCACCCATTGCCGTCGGTATTTCAGGGCAAACCGATATAGCCCCGGCCATGATACTAGGTGTAGTAATCGGGGGTTCCATGTTCGGTGACAACCTCTCGTTCATCTCCGACACTACTATTGTAGTAACCAAAACACAAGGCTGTAAAATGACCGATAAGTTCCGTGTCAACTCCATGATTGTTATCCCGATGGCAATCATTATGGTGATGATCTATATCTTCATGGGACGTGATATTACCGTCACCGACAAAGTGGCTTTCGACAGTGCCGACTGGATAAAGGTAATCCCCTATCTCGTCGTATTGATCACTGCATTGGCAGGTGTGGATGTGATTATCGTCCTCCTGACCGGAATAGTACTTTCGTCATTTTTCGGATTGATCTCTCCCGATTTTTCAATATGGGATCTGACGTTATCAGCGAGAACAGGTATTGTCTCGGATATGGGTGAACTTATCATAGTCACTATTATGGCAGGCGGAGTTTTCGAAGTTATCAAATACAACAAAGGGATCGATTGGCTTATCCATATACTCACGCGCAAAATATCGTCGAAACGTGGTGCGGAATTCTCCATTGCCGGTTTGGTGATGTTCACCAACTTCTGCACCGCCAACAATACTATCGCCTGTATCATCACCGGTCCGATTGCCAAAGATATCAGTACCCGTTTCGAACTCGACAACCGCAAAACGGCCAGCCTGATGGATACCTTCTCCTGCTTTGTGCAAGGTATGATCCCTTACGGCGCACAATTACTCATTGCCGCCGGAATAGCGAATATCAATCCTGTAGAAATCGTCCCCAGGCTTTACTATCCCTTCCTGATCGGTATAGCCGCCACTATTGCCATTGCAGTGCGTTACCCGAAACGCTATTCTTAAAAACCTCGGTGCTGCATATTCCCGAAGATCGTGTCGGAATGAAGTATCAGGTCGACGTACTGTGCCCTCTTGTAGATTAACAGATTGTCGTTTTTATTGAGTACACTGTCCGAAAGTTTTCCCCTGAACTGATCCAAAGTATCGTAACCTTTCCTTTCCATCCATTCCTCAATCTCACGGATCATTCCTGTGATCTGTTTCATCCCATGCCTGTAGACAACGCTTACCACCTGTACACAGGTTGCACCGGAGAGGATCAGCTTGATCACATCATCCCCGTTGAAGACACCCCTGCTACCACATACGGCAGCATTCACACGGCCGTAGAGCATTCCGGCGATACGCAACGACTGTTTGTAATCACCCTTTTTACTCAGGTTAAATGCTCTTCTGTGACTCTCCTTCTCAATATCGATATCAGGCTGAAAAAAAGAATTAAAAAGCACCATTCCGTCCACGCCCGCTTCATCGAGACGTTTCGCGAAGTGAAGAATATTGGTATAGTCGGAACTGAGTTTTACACTCACCGGTATGGACAGTTGTTTTTTTATCTCAGTAACCATCGCTATCTGTCGATTTTCGATTTCTGCCGCATCAAGGTCGAACTGCGTGGGTGTCTGATAAAGATTGAGTTCTATTCCGTCCACTCCGGTCTCTTCGATCAGGCGTGCATAGCGGAACCAGGATGATTCGTTCACGGCATTCAGACTGGCTATCACCGGTACGGAAAGGCTTTCTTTCGCATTGCGGATCTTTACCAAGTAATACTCGATCTCGGAACGATCGATATCAGGGTGAAGCGAAGTCATCTCGGCATGGATATCGTTATACTCGTCCTTCAACTCGTCGAATTGCAGATCTTCCAACTGTATCTGTTCTTCAAAGAGTGTTTTATAGACTATGGCTGCAGCTCCCGCCTGCTCGGCTTTTTTCAGTGAATCGATCTCAGATGACAGTTCTGATGCCCCCAGTATGACCGGGTTTTTGAGCGGAATGCCCATGTAGGATGTTTCCAGGTTCTTCATACGACTATATTTTTTATATATTAATTTCTCACGATCAATGCCAAAATACCAGCTTCTATCTTTATATTAATCCTCATGGCCGGTTCAGGCACAGGATTCCCGGCATATCAGTTTATAAAAATTCACCTCAATACAGGTTTAGCATACAAGACAAAGTTACATTTTTTTCACGAAAGAACCATATCGGGATATAAAAATATAGTTGTTAAGCATCATCCAAGAGTTACTGTCGCTGTATTACGGTATCGGGGAATTTGTATCGGGAAAATCGAGCGAAGGGGCTTGGGGAACGGGAGTTATTGGCCAAATCTCGAATCAACCACAACAAGAATTACCCGGCTTGCTCGGTTTTTCGATTGATCACCCCTCTATATCATTAAGGTCGAATTGTTCAAAATAGTCCAAATTCCGGATACTAAGTGCCCTAGCCCGACCTCTGGCACGTTTTTCCAAAAACTCTTCGTAGGATTTTACAGCATAATGGTTGATACGAATAACATCGTGCTGGGGGTTGCGATCTCTGAAATTCTTTCGAACCGATTGACCGTGCGAATCAACAGTTTTTCCGGACATTCTTGCTACTTCATGGCAACCGATAAATGAAAAGACACGACGTGGATTGACAATACTCTTAACATTCCTGTTCAAAATATGGCTTGGTTCCGAATGTCTTTTAAATCGCTCCATGACCCCTCCGGCCACTTTTTTTCTGGCTCCACCGCTACCATATACCAACCAATTAACTTCTACTGCGGACGCACCCTCGAACCTGCACAAAAACTGGGGAATCGTTTTGTCTTGCATAGGCACTATGAACTCATCCAGATCAATAAACGCAATCCAACGTGCATCCAAACGATGTTTTTCCAAGCAATCATCATAGACCGGCAGTTGTTGTTTCACCCCCTTCCTAAACACATATTCCACCAACCCTGATACTATGTAAGGTTCCAATACTTCTTTGGTATTATCCGTACTTTCGTTGTCATATATGTAAAACTTCTCTATTCCTAAATTATGATGCCATTCTATCCATTCCTGAAAATAGGGGCCTTCGTTTTTTGCTATTGCGCAGACAGCCAGATAATGCTTCGGAGATACCGTCCTATTGCGATATACCTTCCAGCGGAGTTTAAGGGCCCGTAGTAATCCATAACGCAAAATTCCCCGCCATTGGTTCCTCGTCATTTTGTGTGGGATGATTCCTGCCATGACCTCCGCAAACCCCTTACGCATCAAAAAGGATAGATCAGATTTTACCAATTCCTCACGCCACTTCTCCCTTTTCGATCTGTTAGGAATAAATGCCGTCAGAAAGTTTGCCATTGATTTATTTATGATCATTCGTTGTCGTCTTCACCTTAATAATGGATTAAAAGAGAAATTCATAATAAAGACACATAAAACTGAAAAACACTGCATTATTTTAGTTTTTTTAATAATAGGATAGCTTTTTCGCTTCTTGTTTCAAGCGTTCTACTTCTTGACCAACTCGCATGATGACTTATAAATTTCTTCACGGACAACCTGTGTAGGGTCTTGTCATTCCAATATTCGGATTTCAACTCAAGAAGGTCGATTGAATTTTTTCAACCGTCATGAAGTGAATTTATTGATAAAATGTTGTAAGCGGGTGAAGATTGATTCCATACCATAATTGCTGAAGTGATGTATTGCAAAAATAAGGATAAAAGGGAAAATATAGGTAAGTGGAACGGGAAAAGAGTGGCTCATGGTTAAAGTTGTTTAAATCTTATATCTCGTTTTCTTTGGAGCCCTTTGGCGTCCTGCAAAAAAGAAAAACTGCTGTAAATCAATTGATTTACAGCAGTTTTTCTTGGTACTCGGAGCGGGACTTGAACCCGCACAACCGTAATGGTCACAAGATTTTAAGTCTTGCGTGTCTACCATTCCACCATCCGAGCGCACCTTGAGCGGAAGACGGGACTCGAACCCGCGACCCTAACCTTGGCAAGGTTATGCTCTACCAACTGAGCTACTTCCGCAATAATATTTAATTCTTTTACCGGATCCGCTGCCCGTTACTTCCTTGCCAAGGTTAGTTCCCATTTCCTTTTTGGGGCAAGGTTATGCTCTACCAACTGAGCTACTTCCGCAATAATATTTAGAACAAAGATTATTAACGCATTAAAAACTCTGCCCTTTTTTGCGACTGCAAATGTAAATATGTTTCTCCGTATTTCAAAGCAATAAGGAGAATTTTTACAAGCAGAACTTAATTTATCTTGTTTATACCGCCCTACACACCTATTTCTATCGTTTCCCGCACAGCATCCTGAGTCAGTTTCTTGGCATAACTGATAAAGAATCCGGTGAGTAACAGATTCAAACACATAGCCAAAACCGAGACAATCAGCAACACACCTCCCAATTGATATCCGATCGCTATAAATAACACTCCGGCACCTACCTCTCCACGGGTAAACATACCCACTGAAACGGCAAGTCTTTCGCCAATCTTGCGATCCCGATAAAAAAGTAATGGAAAGAGCTTTCCTATATTGGAAATCAGAGTTACCAAAACGACATGCAAAGCAATCACTCCCCAGGAAGGTATCGGTATGCGGGAAATTATAGAGGACGACTGCTCCGCAACTGTACCGAAGTCGACTCCAAGAAACAAAGGCATACTCATCCCAACCAATAACATAAAGAGGTAAGATATAGAATTTCCTACCCTTTCACTTTTCAGATCGGGTGCAGCATTATGGTCACCTTTCATAATCATCCCCAGAACAAAAGCCGGAAGAAGAATCTCTATATGAATACTGCCGTCACCGCCGAAAAAATAGGTCGACACCCGGTAAAGGGCTTCAATCAGGGCATACATAATGACAGAATACAATAATATTGACTTCCAGTCCTGACGGAGATTGTAGGTGTTCATCTTTTTCCAGCCCACCCATATCAACATGATGGCGACAATAAGTATCACGAACATCTGCCAACGCATTCCGATCATCAGTATCTGCAAAGGGATCATTAGCAGGATGGTATCCAGGTCGTCAAAAATAGCCAGCACCTGTACCTTTTTATACACCCATGTATGCTTTAATCCGGCAGCAATCAGCATCGTGAACAGAATACCTGCCGAAGTGGGAGCCGCGAAACGGCTCAACAGGAATGTTTCCTTCCAAGCATCTCCACTCCCCCATAGTTGCATCCCGGACGGCGCTACCGCAAACAGATAATACAGGGCTACCAGTATCCAGGGGAATGCAGCCGCTCCCATAGCCACCAGATAATCTTTCGAATAGGATCGCCATTGTTCTTTATTTATTTCGAACTCGCGCCCTACATTGATCATGATAAACGCCAGCGAAACATATAATAATGCATCTAAGAAAATCTTGAACGAATAGAAATTATCACCTAAAAGATGAGGGACAAGCTGTGATAAAATAAGGCCGGTAACCAGCAAGAAAGAGAAAATAAAAACTTTTTTCATTCAGTAGAATTATTAAGGGTATAACAGAAAAATAAGTAAAAAGAATTATACCCGTGAAAAATTAGGGTGCAAAGGTAGTAAAAAAAATCGAATTACCACCACGATAATGGCAGCGGGATCAAAAAAAGGCGTGTTTTTTATCAAAAATAATATTAAATCCCCCTGAGGTTAATTGACTACCCGGTAACTGCCATCCTGCAGCGGTAACACATTGTACCGTTGCAAGGGCTCCGTTGAAGGCCCCGACTCCACACTGCCGAGACCGAACATAGTAACAAAAACGGAACCGCATGAGACACATTTTACCTTACCGTTATATCCCTCATTCTCTTCATAATCGGGGGTTACGGTTATTCCTTTGCTGTCCTCGTGAGGACAGCAAAGATCAAAGGCGTGCAGATCCCCTCTTGCGTCGGAGACGACCAACACCCCGGCGTAGCCAAAACGGTCGGAAGGAAGACGTCGCTCTTCCTCGGTAAAGATTTTATATGAGTGCGGATTATTCAATATGGCGTCATAACCACTGGGGTCAACCCTGAAATTCACAGGTGCATACGGAACGGTCTGACGGGCTGTTTCGTCCCCGCAGGAAAATGCAAGCAGGATAATAACCGAAAGGACAAACACCATCCGTCTCATAATGTAGCTCCGTCAAGGATCGCATCAATCCGTTCCAGTTCTTCTTTCGTGAATGAGGTATTCTCTAACGCCTTGAGATTATCCTTCAACTGCGATACATTACGTGCACCCACAATAAGAGACGTGACTCTCTTATCTCTCAATGTCCAGGCCAATGCCATTTCGGCCATGGTCTGCCCTCTCTGTATAGCCATCGCATTCAACTGCTTCACCTTATCCACAAGCAATGAGGTCACCTGTTCTTTCTGCAAGAAACCGGATGGATTGGCGGCACGCGAATCTTCAGGAATTCCATTCAAATACTTATCGGTAAGGAGCCCTTGCGCCAACGGGGAAAAGGCAATAAATCCGGAACCGAATTCTTCTGTGATGTCCAGGATATCCTTTTCAGGCAGGCGATTGAACATACTATATTTATCCTGAAAGATGAAACAGGGAACATCTCTTTCTTTCAGGTAGTTCATAGCAACACGCGCCTGTACGGGTGGATATTTGGACAAGCCTATGTAAAGAGCCTTCCCCTGTCGCACAATATCGACCAGCGCCTGCATTGTCTCCTCTACCGGCGTATTGGGGTCATAACGATGTGAATAGAAGATATCGAAATACTCCAATCCTGTCCGTTTAAGACTCTGATTGATGCTGGCCATAAGATATTTCCTCGATGAACCGTCTCCATAGGGGCCATCCCACATCAGATGCCCCGCTTTGGAGGAAATGATCATTTGGTCGCGATGGGAAGAGAGATCCTCTTTCAGGATCTTTCCGAAGTTCGATTCTGCTGATCCCGGAGGAGGACCATAATTATTTGCCAGGTCGAAATGGGTTATGCCCTGTTCAAAAGCATGTATTACCATTTCACGTGCAGTCTCATAATCATCGGCAAATCCAAAATTATGCCAAAGCCCCAGTGATATTTTAGGGAGTTGTACGCCGCTGTTTCCACAATAAGAATAATGTGTCATATCTGTTTAATTATGAAGGGTTGAATATCTCATTGCATTCTCTTTTCAATCTCAGCATCCGATATCACGCTGATTATAGTTTGTCCGTCGGGGGTATAAGTAGGAGAAGGTGACGCAAAGAGTTGGCTCACTATAAGCAACATCTCCTCCGTAGTCAATGTATTTCCGTAAGGAATAGCCGTCAGATTGGCAAGCGAAAGCGCTATTGATTCCTGTATTTCCGATTTCACGTCACTTCCCGTCTCCATACTTTTTCCGATCATGGAACGGATCAGTGCGGCAGGAGCAGCATTTTCAATTTCAGAAGGGACAGCCTGTATGGCAAAGCTGTGATTACCCAGATCGCTCAATTCAAAACCCAGCGCCTCCAAATCCTCCATGATGGAAGGCAAGGCGGCTGCCTCGGAAGCCGACAGTTCCAACACTTCGGGGAATAATACCCGTTGGGAGATTCCCCTTTTATTCCTTATCTGCTCCAGATATTTATCGAAAAGGATACGTACATGCGCCTTGTGCTGATCAATAATCATCAATCCCGACTTGACCGAGGTGAGTATATATTTCTGCTTATACTGGTAATGTTCCGGGGAAAGTTCAGTCTCAGGCAAATTACGATCGCCCCCCGCCGGCTTGAACAAGGTAGCGGGGGTTCTACCCTCTATCTCATCAACCAATTCCTTTTCTTTTTCGAATCCTTTATAAAGCTGCTCCCAGCCAAAAGCAGGCACTTTCGGCTGCGGGGTTTCAGTACGGTGACTGTGAAAAGGATTATAACCGGGATCAACATTCACCTTCGGCATCGAAGAGGTGCGGGAAGGGTCGTAGACCGGTATTTCGGGTGCATCATCCCTGTCAAAGTCGATGGTAGGAATCGCATTGAATTTCCCCAGCGACTCTTTTACAGTCACCATCAGTATCTGCCAAAGAGCCTGTTCGTTCTCGAATTTAACCTCCGTCTTGGTTGGATGAATATTCACATCAATCGTATCCGGGTCGACTTGAAAATAGATGTAGTAACCTGGTTTCTCGTTGGCCGCAATAAGCGGCTCAAACGCGGTAGTGACCGCACGGTGGAAGTAGGGATGCCGGATATACCGGTTATTGACGAAAAAGAACTGGTTTACTTTCCCCTTCCTGGCAAATTCGGGCCGGGCTATATAGCCATAAATCTTCCCAAGCGTAGTCTCCTCGTTGATTTCGATCAACTGCTGATTCGTATTTTTCCCTTCTATCTGAACGATGCGTTGCCTCAGTCCCGTTTTGGGCAGATGGAGTGTTTCCACTCCATTTTCAATCAGTGTGAACTCCACATCAGGATTAACCAACACGATACGCTCGAATTCGGTAAAAATATTTCGTCGTTCCGTCTCATTGGATTTCAGGAATTTTCTCCTTGCCGGCACATTGAAGAAAATATTCTTCACGGTGATTGAGGTCCCGGTAGCTGCTGCCACCATCTCCTGTTTTTCGACCTTCGATCCGGAAATGACCAGCAGCGATCCCAATTCATCCTCTTCCCTCCGACTCTTTACCTCTATATGGGAGATCGCAGCAATAGAAGGGAGAGCTTCACCCCGAAATCCCATCGTGGTAAGTGAAAACAGATCATCGGCACTCCGTATCTTGGAGGTGGCATGACGTTCGAAAGCCATCCGTAGATCGGTAGCAGACATCCCTTTGCCATTATCAATAACCTGGATAAAGGTACGTCCGGCGTCCTTCACACTGAGAATAATATGTGTAGCGCCGGCGTCGAGCGAGTTCTCGATCAGTTCCTTCACTACCGATGCAGGGCGCTGTATTACCTCACCCGCAGCAATTTGGTTGGCAATGGAATCCGGAAGGAGATGAATAATATCAGGCATATTCTATATCCGTGCTATCTAACGTAAAAACCAGAAAAAGAAGATCGCGAAAAGAACCACAAGGATAATGATAAGCAATCCATTATTAGCGAAAAAAGAATTTATCCCGGAACTTTCCTTCTCCTTACGTTTTTTCAGATGACGTGTCTGGGAAACAAATTCCGTCTTAAAATCCTTCCTTTCGACCGGTTTTTCCTCCGGCAATACCCCCATCTCCCTTTTAACTTTCTCGATCCTGTCTTGCAAGTTCTTCTTGCGCTCCTCCTCTTCCGGATTATAAAGGATAGGCGTATAATTGAATTTACGCGGTTTTCGGTTATTATAAAAAAAGAAAACACCCATAATAAGCTGCTGTTTGGTTTATGAAAAAATAAAAAAACGAAGTAAAACAGGCAAATCACACAAGATTAGAGCGTGATATCTTCTCTCTCAAAGCGTCCCCGACGGGGTTCTGTGGCTTCGGAGCTACGCCGTTCATTCCTGCGGAAAATATCATCAGAACCAGTAGGTCGCAAATAATTGAGCCAGACAAATTCTTTCAGTCGAGTCTCTTCGGGTTTTAACAGGGGCAAAGGAGTCATGACTCCTGAAGTCGCTGAATACGTCTTTAATTTCGTAATCCGGTCCTTTTCTGTATCCATCTCCAGATAAGCACTCTCCATCCTATTCAACCCGATGATAGTACTGTCTTCCTGCATTGCATAGTATAGTGAAACTGCATCACCTTCCACCAGGACATGATAGAGTTCCCCGTCACGGAAGAAAGCGGTCATATCCCTACCGCTCAATTGATTGAACTGATCCTCTTCCATCCTTTCCTGGATAGCCAGTGCATAATCTCTCACAATAGCTTTTTCGATGGTGGAGTCGTTCAGGAAAACATCGATCCGGTTTCCCAGTATCTGATTATTATCGCTCCATATTACAGGATCACCAATCATATAAAGTATGGAGTCGGCTGAGGCATAGTGCAGCGAGTCACATACACCCTGAAGGTCTGAGCGATAGAAACGTACGTTATAGAAAGCCTTCACATCCCGGTATATTGAATCGGTTTTCATGATGAGCGTGTCACCGTGCACATACAGGCTGTCGCCTTGGGAGTAGTCAATGGCATATGCCTTGTCTGTAGCCATTCCATACTCCGTCTTTTCATCATAATAGCCATAATTCCCCCTCAGGATAGCCTTCTGGGCCTTATCCTCCAGGAACATATCGCCAAACACCTCTCCCTGTCCCGTTTGACGGTTATAGAGTATAGTATCGCCGATAAGTACTTTTGTCCCGTCATTGCTATACACTTCCGAACGGTCCAATAATTTGGAGTCGTCTGTCACAGTATTATACCATCCCTTGCTTGTATGCACATAACCGCTGTCGGATACAATACGTGAAGGACCCAGGATATCGACAAATTTCGACTCGGTGTTGTATTTCAACGTATCGGCATAAATAATATAGTCTTCATTGACCAGTTTCACACTGTCATTGAACAGTGCCTCCTTAGTATCAGGGCTATATTGCCCCCAGTAAGAAGTCAACTCGTTCTTCTCATCCACCAGCATCCCTCCATCGAAGTAATATCCCAGATTGGTAGTACGGTCGTAATCGAGGCTATCGGTAAAGAGCGTAGCAGTCCGGTCTTCCATCCGGATATTATCACGAAGCCGTGCCAACCGGATATTTCCATCGTAGTGCAGGTAGTCGCCATACACAAAAATGGTATCCCCCTGCTCCATCCTCACATTGCTGAATGCTTCAAATGAATTGGCCTGCTGATAGAGGTAAGCACTATCGCAATACATGAATGCCCCTTCGTGATAAAAGACCACATTACCTGTAAAGATTTGCGCATCGAATCCATCCCTCTTGCTCAAAAGATCAGCCTGCCTCATTTCCACAATCTCCACCGGAGGATCCGCAGATTGTTGCCGGGGAGGCTGCTGTGCATAAGTCGACGCTAACATAAGCGAAAGTAGCCCGAACAAAAGTATGCCTCCTCTGAAAGATTGCAAGCGTTGTTTCCTCATTGCCGTAAGAACACAGTTATTTTAGCCAATCCTTGTATTTATATTCGCATCCTTGCCATTCGGGATCTATACGAACATACGTTTTCCTGATTTTATCCTGCAGCCATTCATCCACCAGCTTTTGCTGTTTGGCATTCTCGGCCATCTGTTTGATGATCTGGTAATCGTTATTGATATTAGCCCTATGCCCTTCGTTACGGTCGGTAATTTTAATAACTGCTGCCACCTCCCGCCCTTTATCATTTATCATAATAAATGGCGTGGACACGTCTCCTTTCTTCATTTCGCCCGCAACCTTCGCAATGTCCTGATTTAACTCGTTCAGGGCAAACCGTGGCGTACCGGCATTGGCACTTCTGGGGGTATTATTCACCATGATCCCTCTGTTATTCCGGGTGTCTTTATCTGCAGAGAGGTAAGTGGCTGCATCGTCAAACGTAATTTTCTTGTCCATGATTCCAGTCCTGATAGAGTCGAGGCGGATGATCGCCGTATCGAGAGACACCTTAGGTGCTTTCGGCTTCAACAATATATGCCGGAAGTTTCCCATATCGTTTCTCCGTTCGATCAACTGGATGATATGAAAACCATATTCAGTCTCCACAACATTCGATACTCTTTGCGGGTCATTCAGCGCGAAGGCCACATTGGCAAACTCAGGAGACAAAGAAGAACGGTTCATAAAGCCCAATTCTCCTCCTCTCATAGCCGATCCCTGGTCTTCGGAATGGAGTATGGCCAATGTAGACATGCTATTTTTGCCACTGGTTATCTGTTCCGTATAATCTCTCAACTGCGCCTTGACCCTATCAATTTCCTCCAATGGAATTTCCGGCTCTACCGTGATGATCTGCACTTCCAGTGTCGTCGGAATGAAGGGAAGGCTGTCCTGGGGAAGGCTGTTATAATATTTCCGGATTTCGGAAGGTGTCAATTGCACGCTTCCGAAATGCTTCTGTTGCACACCTTCTATGAGTTGCTGTTCACGGAGCTGCTCACGCAGGTCTTCCCGGATGGCAGTCATACTTTTACCCCAATATTCTTCCAACCTCTCTACTGAACCAACGGAAGCAATATATTCATTGATCATGTACTCCAGTGAACGGGTCACCTGTGATTCCTGCACTTCAATACTGTCGAGCTTCGCCTGATCGAGAAACAGTTTCCTAATAGCCAACTGCTCGGGAATAAAACAATAGGGATCACCTTCAATACGCTGATTCTGCATCAGTATCTCTTTGCGGTATTCTTCCACCTCTGATTTCAGGATAGCTTCATCGCCTACCACCCATACAATCTCATCGACCACATTATTCTGGGCAATCATCAGACTGGGAACGAATAACATCGCCATAAAAAAGAACAATATCTTCACTGAATATTTCATATGATTATTTTATTGTTTTATTTCGGTATATGGAACCTTTGATGTTCAAAATAATCATTACCTTCGGGTGTTTAATGATTATTTTAAACATGTCGGTTTCATACGATAATATTTAATTTTTTACACTGTGCCCGTATGGAACTCGCATATTATCATGTTCTTGAGCGAGAACAATTTTCATGCTCGTTTCATCTGAAAAACTACATTCCAACTCTTACACCCCAATTCTGGGAGTGTAAAAGTAATGATAATCCCCTTAGCAGCAAAATAGTTTGATGGTTAAAAGTAGTTATATCGGCAGAAGGGAAGGTTCGCCGATTTTAAAAAAGCAAGCAGCCTTTTGATTTAAAATAAAATTTCTTTTTGTTTTTCTTTTTTATTTATAGATATTTGTCCTTTTAATATCTTAGTAAGATGAAAACAACCTTAAAAGAGATTTACGTTCTGTTGGCATTGATGCTCGTTATATTTTCTTCATCTACGACTTCAACAACAGGGAAATCGGACACCCCTCCAAAAGTGATTGTAGCATATGTTACTTCCGGGAGTTCAATTATGCCTGATCCGGCATATATGACACATATTAATTACGCTTTCGGACATGTAAACGATTCATTTAACGGAGTACGTATCGACAATCCAGACCGATTAAAACAAATCGTTTCCCTAAAAAGGAAAAAACCGTCCCTAAAAGTACTACTGTCGATTGGAGGATGGGGCAGCGGCCGATTCTCCGAGATGGCCGCCACGGCAAAGAACAGAGAACAGTTTGCGGAAGAATGCCGGCAGATTGTAAATGAATTCAATCTTGATGGTATTGATCTCGACTGGGAATACCCTACGAGTTCTGCCGCAAATATCTCATCTTCTCCCGATGACACTGACAATTTCACCCTCCTTATGAAGGATATAAGAGGCGCCATTGGAAAAGAAAAGTTGCTAACATTGGCTTCTGCAGCATCTGCCAAATATATCGACTTCAAGGCCATTGACCCCTATGTGGATTTTGTGAACATCATGGCTTACGATATGGCTACTGCCCCAAAACACCTTTCAGCACTGTATCCTTCCGAGCATAGTGGCCGTTTAACATCCGACGAAGCGGTAAAAAGACACCTTGCGGCAGGATGCCCCAAGCATAAACTAGTGCTTGGTATGCCATTTTATGGCCGAGGCGAGAAAAACAAGATCCCTGACTTCATCGATTATAAAGAGATTGAGAAACTGACAGGTTTCACCACTCTTTGGGATGAAAGAGGGCAGGTTCCCTATCTTGTCGATTCAATCGGACAATTGGTCTGCGGTTTTGAGAATCCTCGTTCATTAACAATCAAATGCCAATATGTAAAAGACCAGGGACTGCTAGGCGCCATGTATTGGGAGTATAACTGTGACAACGAAGCGGGAGACCTAAGAAAGGCCGTTTACGAGACAATTATGCATTGATTTCCCCGTTGGCCACTGGATAAAAACAAACAGAGGCGCCATCAAGACGCCTCTATAGCAAAATATCTAACCTGAAGTTATCCTTCGATTGCTGCCTGTGCTGCGGCTAAGCGTGCTATAGGCACACGGAACGGGGAACAGGAAACATAGTTCAGTCCCACCGTATGGCAGAATTTCACTGACGACGGTTCGCCCCCGTGCTCTCCACAAATACCGCACTTAAGGGTGGGTCTGACTTCACGTCCTTTCTGCACAGCCATACTTACAAGCTGTCCCACTCCATTTTGGTCGAGTACCGCAAACGGATCATGTTTCAGGATTCCCTTATCCAGATACATCGGCAGGAATTTAGCTACGTCGTCACGACTATAACCGAAGGTCATTTGCGTAAGGTCGTTCGTTCCGAATGAGAAGAAATCGGCTTCTCTGGCAATCTTATGCGCCGTAAGCGCTGCACGTGGTATCTCAATCATCGTACCGATCTTATACTCTACCGAATCGTTCTTTTCTGCAAATACTTTTTGGATAGTATTTTCGATGATGTCTTTCTGGGCTTTGAACTCATGGACGATACCGGTGAGGGGAACCATGATTTCAGGACAAGCGGTAATACCTTCTTCCTTCAGCTCAATGGCCACTTCCATTATGGCTCGGGCCTGCATCTCGGTGATCTCCGGATAGAGGTTTCCAAGGCGGCAACCACGCAATCCGAGCATCGGGTTTGATTCGAGCAATCCTTCCACCCGTTCGTGAATATCTTTGTAAGAGATCCCCATTACCCTGGCCATTTCCATCTGCCCTTTTTCATCGTGAGGGACAAACTCGTGCAATGGCGGATCGAGCAGGCGAACAGTAACGGGCAGGCCGTCCATCGCCCTGAAAATTCCGGCAAAATCCTTTTTCTGCAATGGGAGCAGTTTCTCCAGCGCTTTTCTACGTCCCTCTTCATCTTTTGCGAGGATCATCTCCCTCATGGGAATAATCTTATCTTCTTCAAAGAACATATGTTCCGTACGGCACAAACCAATACCTCTAGCTCCAAAATCGCGGGCCACTTTGGCATCACGCGGGGTGTCGGCATTGGTTCTCACATCCATACGGGCATATTTATCGGCGATCTCCATCAGTTCGTTAAAATCGGCATCCAGTTCAGCATCCTGGGTTTCTATTCTACCTTCATATACAAGACCGGTGGAACCGTTCAATGATATCCAGTCTCCCTCTTTCAGTTCCTTGCCGTGAATGGTCATGGTACGTTCTTTATAATTGATCACCACATTGTTGGCAGCCGAAACACAACATTTACCCATTCCTCTTGCCACTACGGCTGCATGGGAAGTCATTCCGCCGCGTGCGGTAAGGATTCCCTGCGCAGTAGCCATACCGCGTAAATCTTCAGGCGATGTTTCAATACGGCAAAGGATTACTTGTTTACCTTGCTTGCTCCATTCTTCGGCCTCATCGGCATGAAATACCACCTGACCGGTAGCAGCTCCCGGGGAAGCAGGCAGACCATTGGTCAGCGGTTTTGCCTGAGCTAACAATTTCTTATCGAAAACAGGATGGAGCAACTCATCCAACTTTTCAGCGTCACACCGTTTCAGTGCAGTTTTTTCATCAATATATCCCTGGTGGAGCATATCAATAGCGATTTTCACCATCGCAGCACCGGTACGTTTTCCACTACGGGTCTGCAATAACCAGAGTTTTCCGTCCTGGATGGTGAACTCAAGGTCTTGCATATCCTTGAAATAGTCCTCCAGTTTCTGCTGAACTTCAATTAATTCCTTTGCACATTCGGGAAGCGCTTCTTCGAGTGAAGGATATTTTGCAGCACGCTCCTCTTCTGAAATACCCTGCAGTTTTGCCCAACGACGGGACCCCTCGATAGTAATCTGCTGAGGTGTGCGTACTCCGGCAACCACATCTTCGCCCTGGGCATCGATCAGATACTCACCGTTGAAGATATCTTCCCCGGTAGCAGCATCGCGGGTGAAAGCAACTCCTGTACCGGAGGTCTTACCCATATTACCATACACCATTGCCTGCACATTGACAGCGGTACCCCACTCTTCAGGGATATTGTTCATCTTACGATAGAGGATCGCACGTTCGTTCATCCAACTATCGAAGACGGCACAAACAGCTCCCCACAACTGATCCCAGGGATCTACCGGAAAATCATTACCGGTATTTTCCTTTACGGCCGTCTTGAATCTTTTCACAAGTTCTTTCAGGTCATCGGTGGTAAGATCGGTATCCAGTTCTATTCCTTTGGATTCCTTCACCTCATCCATAATCTCTTCGAAAGGATCAATATCTTCTTTGCTTTGGGGTTTCATTCCCAATACCACATCCCCATACATCTGCACGAAACGGCGATAGGAATCCCAGGCAAAACGCTCATTACCCGACTTTTTGGCAATTCCCTCCACGGCATCATCATTCAGGCCAAGATTTAACACGGTGTCCATCATTCCGGGCATGGATACACGCGAGCCGGAACGGACAGATACCAGACAGGGGTTCTCCTTGTCTCCGAACTTTGTTCCTGTCAACTCTTCAATCTGGGCTACTGCTTGCTCAACTTCCTCCTTCAGGAGACCTACCACATAATCTCTACCCAATTCGTTATATTCCGTACAGACTTCAGTAGTAATAGTGAAACCCGGAGGAACGGGAACGCCAATTAAATTCATTTCTGCAAGATTCGCACCCTTCCCGCCAAGCAGGTTTTTCATATCTGCCCGCCCTTCAGCTGCACCGTTTCCAAAGGTATAAACTCTCTTTTTTTTCATTTTGATATTAAGTTATGACAAGTAAATGTTAAAATTTTATTATTATTTTTATTATAATCCGGCAAATATAGCAATTTATCTAAAATATAAATCATTATGACATATTACTTTTCTCTATAGGGTATTATATTATATCTCTTGTATGGAATCCGGGACTGGAAGCCTCGCAGAATCAGGATTTAACGGTTCTCCGTCCAGAGTATCCAACCCTGCCGTTAAAGTATCTGTTTCTAAAAAAGCGGATTGTTTACCTCCAAAAAATACATCATATATCTGAATATGAGGCATTAAACCCGTCGGATCCTGCAGGTGTACAAAACCCCTTATTTCGGTGATAGTATCTCCCGGAATATATTTTGATCCGGAAAGTTCATATACTTTATTTTCCCTTATTTCCTGAAACCGATAGATGGTAGTATCTGAATAAACCATTGTAAGCAATGATATAAGGGAAGGGGATAAGTTTGGTGAAATTCCGACTGCACTGAATCTAAACACAAAATCATCTCCGGCAACTCTTGAGGAAATTTCAGAGGAGTCGAAATGAAACCTGAATCCTCTTTTTGTGTCGGGCATCGAGAATATATAAACAGGAGGCAGGTAAGAGGGTGGCAGTAGTGCGGGATCGACCTGCTGCCCCTGATTCTGTTGTGCCACCATAGCATCAATCTGCTGCCGGTTCCGCTGCAAACGGGCCTTTACTGAATCGTTCATTTTCAGATAAAGATCAATCCTATCGGAATACCACGATAATGAGGTATCCCATTGTGCCTGGGTAGTCCTATGTGCCTGGAATACCTTATTGATATATGCTTCTTTCTTTTCGGGAGTGTTGAAATTCTGGTAGTCGTTTTCCATAGTTGCCTCGGCGATATACACGTCATACATCAGCCGCTCCATCTGCTTCCTGTTCAACACCTCCTTGGGGCGATTCTGACAGGAATAGGCCAGTCCACCTAACAGAATGAACAGAAAAAAATATGCAACACTCTTTTTACTCTTCACTTCTGATTTGCTGATCTTGTTTCTCGTTTTCCAGTTTTTCACGCTCAACTTTCGAGAGCAATGAATAGGATAATGTTCTTCTGTAAAAAAGTAGTATCAGGATAACCCCCACAGTAATAGCCGAATCGGCAATATTAAATATGAACCGGAAGAAAAGGAATTCCTCTCCCCCCAGAAAAGGGATCCAATCGGGGTATGTACCACTGATCAAGGGAAAGTAGAACATGTCTACCACTCTCCCGTGCAACAGTGAAGCGTATCCTTCTCCCCAGGGAACAAAGGAGGCGACATGTCCCGGATAACTGGCTTCAAAGATAACACCATAAAAGATACTATCAATAATATTTCCCGAAGCTCCGGCAAGGATCAGCGCCACACAGGCAATAAATCCGGCTCCGTAATTCTGCTTTATCAGCCGCGACAAATAAATGACAATAAAAACCACGGCAATGATACGGAAAAGCGAGAGAAACAATTTTCCTCCCGCCTCAATACCGAATGCCATCCCGTTATTCTCTACAAAATAGATCTTAAACCAGTCGAAAACATCAATGGCATCATACAGACCCATATGTGTTTTCACCCATATTTTAGAAAGTTGATCGACAAGGAGCACCGCCACAACAACGGCAATGGCAATCCATCTATTTCGTATACTATTCTTCATGCGCTTTTCTTTGTTTTACGGGCACAGAAAGCCTGAGAAGAGCTTCACCCTTCTTCCTACTTTCACAAGTACCGCCCACATCTTCATCGGGAAAGTGATTATTTCTTCTTTTGCGATTTAGCTTCAATACTCAATGTGGCATGGGGTACGGCACGAAGACGTTCTTTCGGGATCAGCTTGCCGGTTTCACGACATATGCCATAAGTTCCGTTCTCAATGCGTACCATGGCAGCCTGAAGATTCTGGATAAACTTCATCTGACGTTGTGCCAGCCTTCCCGCTTCTTCTTTGGAGAGGGTAGACGCACCTTCTTCCAACACTTTATAGGTAGGGGAAGTATCCACCGTATCGTTTCCGTCGGCATTGGTGACGGCAGCACGGTAATTTTCATACTCCTGTTTGGCTATCTGCAATTTCTCATTAATGATAGCACGGAATTCTTCCAATTCCTCGTCTGAATATCTCGTCTTTTCGCTCATAATAGTTCATTATTTATTTTTTGCAAATATAGGCATAAATCACATAATTCTCAACTGTTTCTTACAATGCTGATAGTGAGCGTTTCATCATCAATCTCTATCACATCTTCAAGCGGTCCGCTCACCATGATGATCTCATCGGCCAGCACCTGATTTTTAATATAAGCGGCATTATGGGTAACAGCATCATCAAAAGCAGGATTGGACGAAATCCTGACATTGATCCTATCAGTAATTTCGAATTCCTTCGCTTTGCGCAGGTTTTGTATCCTGTTCACCAATTCGCGGGCGATCCCCTCTTCTTTGAGTTCAGCCGTAAGGGTGACATCCAGTGCCACCATCAGCCATCCTTCGTTAGCCACCAGCCATCCCGGGATATCTTCTGAGATGATCTCCACATCATCGAGTGTCACCAACGCTTCCTGTCCTTCTATAGTTAAACCGAAGCGACCGTTCTTTTCCAGTTCCTGGATCTCTTGGGGTGTCATGCCCTGTATTCTCGGGGCAAGCTGCTTCATTATTTTCCCGTAGCGTGGGCCCAGTTTCTTGAAATCGGGCTTCACCCGTTTCACTAATATCTCGCTTGCCGTATCGACAAACTGCAACTCTTTCACATTCACCTCACTGAGGATCAACGACTCTACAGCCTGGATATTTCTTTTCTGCTGCTCATCTACGACGGGGATCATAATCTTGGAGAGCGGCTGGCGCACCTTGATATTCACCTTACGGCGTAACGAGAGTACAATGGACGAAGCAGTCTGGGCAAGATACATCTGTTCTTCGAGTTGCTTATCGATAAGCGAATCGTCCCACAATGGAAAATCAGCCAGATGTACCGATTCAAACTGCTCACTATCTGTTGCTGAAGTCAGATCGAGATAGAGCCGGTCAGCATAAAAGGGAGCGATAGGTGCCATCAGCTTTGCCACGGTCACCAGACATTGGTACAGCGTCTGGTAGGCCGACAACTTATCATCGGTCATCTCTCCTCCCCAGAAACGTTTACGATTGAGGCGTACATACCAGTTGCTGAGATGATCGTTCACGAAATCTGCAATAGCACGTCCCGCTTTGGTGGGTTCGTATGCCTCATAACTTTGATCGACCTCTTTTATCAGCGAATGTAACATCGACAAAATCCAACGGTCGATTTCGGGCCGTTCATCGAGGGCGATCCGCTGATATTGATCGTGGAAATCATCCACGTTGGCATATAATACAAAGAATGAATAAGTGTTATAGAGTGTCCCGAAAAATTTACGACGTGCCTCTTCCACTCCTTCTATATCGAATTTCAGATTCTCCCATGGAGCAGCATTGGTGATCATATACCAGCGTAACGGGTCGGAACCATGCCGTTCTATCGTTTCAAACGGATCTACCGCGTTACCCAGCCGCTTCGACATTTTATTGCCGTTCTTATCGAGCACCAACCCGTTGGACACCACATTTTTAAAAGCTACGCTTCCTTTTACCATTGAAGCGATGGCGTGCAGGGTATAGAACCATCCGCGTGTCTGGTCTACTCCCTCCGCAATAAAATCGGCAGGAAATATTTTTTGAAAATCATCTTCTGCAATATGGGGATAAAATACCTGCGCAAAAGGCATGGCACCACTGTCGAACCATACGTCGATCAGGTCCGTCTCACGCTTCATCGGTTTGCCGCTATCGGACAACAGCACGATATCATCCACATAGGGACGATGCAAATCTATCTTATCATAGTCCGCCCCCTGGCCTTCTTCCAGATTCAGGCCACTCCAAGGCAACTCTTTCATCACACCGGCATCCATTGCCTTGCGTATCTCTCCAAACAATTCCTTTACGGAACCGATGCATTTCTCCTCTTTACCATCCTCGGTGCGCCATACCGGAAGGGGCGTACCCCAATAGCGGCTGCGGCTCAGATTCCAGTCCTGCAGGTTCTCGAGCCATTTCCCGAAACGTCCGGTACCGGTAGATTGCGGCTTCCAGTTGATGGTGTTATTAAGTTCTATCATCTTATCGCGACATGCCGTCGTACGGATAAACCAGCTATCCAGCGGATAATACAATACCGGTTTATCGGTCCGCCAGCAGTGCGGGTAGTTGTGCACCTGTTTTTCTATACGGAATGCGCGGTTCTGCTGTTTCAACATGACCGAGAGATCCACATCGAGCGTAGCATCCTCATCGGTAAGCGAATCGTCATAGGCATTTTTCACATACCGGCCGGCATATTCACCGTATAGTTCTGTATTTACATTATGCCGCACAAATCCGGGATCGAGGTCTTCAATACGGAAATATTTCCCGGTGAGGTCAACCATGGGGCGAAGATTCCCTTCTTTGTCGGTAAGGGTTAATCCGGGCACATCATTCTCCTTTCCTACTTTCGCGTCGTCCGCACCAAAAGTAGGGGCTATATGTACGATACCTGTACCGTCTTCCGTGGTTACGAAATCACCCGTCACCACTTTCAAACCGTTGTCCGACACTTTCACCCAGGGAATAAGCTGTTCATAAGCTATACCGGCCAGTTCAGCGCCTTTCCACTCCTTATCAATTACACGGAAAGGAATATTCTTGTCGCCCAGCTTATAATCATCCCACGAAAGTTCAGCGTTTTTCGCGGGGAAATAGGTATTCAGCAGGTTTTTAGCCAGCACGGCAGTCATCGGCCTGCCGCTGTAAGGATTATAGGTCTGCACCGCTACATAATCGATCTTGGGTCCTACAGCGAGCAGTACGTTGGAGGGCAGAGTCCAGGGCGTAGTGGTCCATGCCAGGAAGAACGGCTCCCCGAATTCAGTCCACTCCGGCAGCGGATTCTTTATTAAGAACTGAGCCGTACAGGTCGTATCTTTTACATCGCGGTAACACCCCGGCTGATTCAGTTCATGTGTACTGAGGCCTGTACCGGCCGCGGGCGAGTATGGTTGTATGGTGTATCCCTTATAGAGATATCCTTTTTCGTATAAATCTTTCAGGAGATACCACAGGGTTTCGATATAACGGTTGTCATAAGTGATATAGGGATCGTTCATATCCACCCAGTATCCCATCTTCCGGGTAAGGTCTTCCCACTCCCGGGTATATTTCATTACTTCGGTACGGCACGCCGCATTGTACTCTTCGACCGATATTTTTTTACCGATATCCTCCTTGGTAATTCCCAGCGATTTCTCCACACCTAATTCCACGGGTAACCCGTGCGTATCCCACCCTGCTTTCCGGTTGACCAGAAAACCTTTCATGGTTTTATAACGACAGAAAATATCTTTAATGGAACGTGCAATCACATGATGGATGCCCGGCATCCCGTTAGCCGAGGGCGGCCCTTCGTAAAATACAAACGGCGTATGTCCCTCCCGCGTCTCCAGACTTTTCCTGAAAACCTCTTTTTCATCCCAGGCTTTCAACATCTCCCTGTTTATTGCCGAGAGGTCTAAATGGCTGTATTCCGGAAATTTCTTATTCATTGTCAATGAAATTTATACCACACAAAAATTAAGGTGCAAAGGTAACAATAAATTGAGAAACGGCAATTGAAACCCGGTACAAAAAAAACTTATTTCTGCAATTTACACCCCCGATTTGATACAAAATTCAACAATTTACACCCCCGATTTGATACAAATATTACCATTTTCTACCCCCGATTTGACACAAAATATTATATTTGCAGAAATATTGAAGCTATGTTTGAACGAAATATTATTGCAGAATTAGAGAAATGGGCTGCAAAATCGAACCACAAACCATTGATATTAAGAGGATCTCGTCAAGTTGGCAAAACTACGCTTGTGGACTGTTTTTCGAAGAATTTCACAAATTACCTGTATTTGAATTTTGAAAAAAATCCGAGCACAATGGCTTTGTTCGAAAAAGAACAGGAAATTGACAATCTTATGGCTGAAATTTTCCTTTTTTGCAACAAGGAAAACAAACCGGGCAAAACGCTTCTGTTTATTGACGAAATTCAAAATTCAAACAGGGCCATCACTAAACTCCGTTATTTTTATGAGGCAAAAATACCTGATTTATATGTGATAGCAGCGGGTTCACTATTGGAAACGATGTTGAACAAAAAAGCATCTTTTCCTGTCGGACGGGTAGAATATTTGGCTGTCCGCCCCTGCGTTTTCAACGAATTTCTGAGGGCTATCGGCGAAACGCAACTTGAAAAAGCCTTGCCTGACGGTCAAATACCCGAAGCATTACATGCTAAAACAATAAATTTGTTCAACACTTTCACACTTATCGGCGGCATGCCTGAAGTAATTGCAGACTATGCCGCAAACAAGAATTTTGTTGGCCTGAACAGCATTTATGAAAGTTTACTGACAAGTTATCGTGATGATGTTGAAAAATATGCCCGAAACGATACAATGAGTCAAACTGTCCGCCACATTTTACAAGCGGGATGGAAATTTACCGCAGAACGCATTACTTTAGGAGGTTTTGCCGGATCCTCGTATAAGGCACGTGAAATGGGAGAAGCGTTTCGCACATTGGAAAAAACCTTTGTCCTGGAACTTTGCCATCCGACAACCGATACGGTTGTCCCCATAACAAAAAATTTGAAACGCTCGCCGAAATTATTCTGGCTCGATTGCGGTCTGGTAAATTATGCTGCAAATGTGCAAAAAGAAGTGTTTGGGGCAACCGACATTTTAGACGCGTGGCGGGGAAAAATTGCCGAACAAATTGTGGCGCAGGAACTACTTGCTTTAGATAACCGCGTTTCGAATCAACGGAACTTTTGGGTACGAAACAAAAAAGACTCCGATGCGGAAGTGGATTTTGTATTGCAATATGACAGTCAGGTTATCCCCATAGAAGTAAAATCAGGACATAATGCTAAACTCCGGTCCTTACATTTGTTTATGGAAGAAGCGCCGCACGATATTGCAGTAAGGATTTGGTCACAGCCGTTTTCAATTGACAAAGTCACGACACAAAAGGGGAAAAAATTCAAACTGGTCAACCTGCCGTTTTATTATATCGGCGTACTCAAAGAAATATTGAAAGAAGTACAAAAAACAGTCTGACTTCAGTGGACAAATAGGACTTCAACCACTATACCACTGGGCAGAATTATTTATCTTCAATACCATGCTGCACATCATTAGAACAGCTCTTTTTTAAATCATCGATTTGCGCAAGCAAGCGCTGGTTGGTTTCATGGAGATGTTTGTTTTCATTGATTTGGGCACCCAATTGAACGGATAACTCCTCTATTTTTCTTATCAAATCGGATATATCTATTGGTCGGATATATTGTTCCTCTTTTTCATTCAACTCATTATCAGATATAAGCATAGGAGCGTCCCCCGGGAGAAACCAAGCCGGATTCAAATCATGATAAATATCTAATATCTCTCTCAGTTTATCCACACCCAAGCTCTTTCCACTGTCTAAAAAACCTACCGACAAACCTGTTTTCAGGTAAAATTTATTTTTACTAATTCCTTTATATTTAAGGTATTCCAATATTTTTTGCTTATCGGTCATGATTTTTATCTTTAAAAATTTGGACAATATAGATAATTATCTTTATCTTTGCAGTGTGAATACTCACCACGTCTTCAAAGGTAGATATAATTGTAAAAAATCTAAGAATATGGAAGCAAAAAAATTACCGCCGCCTAAATTACCCCTGCTTTTGCCGCACGGCTGGAAAAAAGAAGTCGCCCTGACGCTGGGCATCCATCCGAATACCGTCAGCCGCGCCTTGCGTTCCCAAAAAGGGATAACCTATATAAAGATCGTAAAGGCAGCTGCGGCAAAATATGGAGAAAAAACGGAGACCTGATAACAATACAACAAAGAAAAATCTAAACGAATGGAATAATACTCTATTGATAATAAAATCTAATTCAATGAGATTGAAAACATACGGATTAATTTTATCAAAAAAAACACTCGATCCCGCTCCAGAAATGGAATGTTAAGTAACTTATTCTTCATTTTCTCTTCACGGGTCCTTAACATTATTAGCCTTTCTTTGCGGTCGAATTTCAATAATCAGTTATTTTATTAAAAGTTTATTCAACATGACAGAAAAACAAATGACATCAAAAAACATGTTACGTGTGAATCTACTTGCAGCCTGCGTTTTATTCTGGTGTACGGTGTATTCGCAAAACGTGACGTTAAGAGGAACGGTTAAGGATGCAAACAACCTGCCTCTTATCGGAGTGAATGTGGTAGAAAAGGGTACCACTAACGGTACCATTACCGATATCGACGGGAATTACACCTTGTCTGCGCCTTCCGGAGCAACCATCGTTTTTTCATATATTGGCTTTGCTACACAGGAAGTCCAATGGGATGGGCAATCCGTCTTAAACATGGTATTACAGGAAGATGCGGAACTTCTGGATGAAGTGGTGGTAGTCGGATACGGAACTTCAAAAAAAGTAAATCTCACAGGGGCTGTAGAACAGGTAACCAGTGAGGTTTTTGAAAACAGGCCGGTGAACAATATGACCCAGGCGTTGGTGGGTGTTATACCTAATCTAAATATACAATTAAGCGATGGAAAACCCACTCAATCACCTTCATACAATGTCCGTGGTACAACCTCTATCGGTCAGGGAGGCAGCGCCCTGGTCCTGGTGGATGGCGTAGAGGGAGACCCCCGTATGCTCAACCCGAATGATATTGAAAGTGTTTCGGTGTTAAAAGATGCAGCTTCCGCTTCAATCTACGGTGCAAGAGCCGCATTCGGCGTAGTGCTGATTACGACAAAATCAGCATCCAAAGGAAGAACATCATTGAATTATACCGGGAATTTCACCTCCAAACGGCCTACAACGGTTCCGGACAACATCACAGATTCCTATCCATGGGCAAAATCATTCAGTGATGCGTGGGCTAACTGGAACGATAACGGAAATACGCCCACTGCCATCAACAAGACAATGTCATTTTCACCTGCTTATCTGGAGGAGATCAAAAGAAGGTGGGAAGACCCGTCTCTTCCCCGGATTGAAGTGAATCCTGTTACGGGCGCATATGAATATTATTATAGTACGGATTGGTACAAAGAGCTTTACAAGGATAGTTTTTTTGCACAGGATCACAACATATCCATGTCCGGCGGAAATGATCTTGCTTCATTTTATCTGAGCGGACGCTATAATGGAGAGGATGGGTTGTATAAATATAATACCGATAAGTATTCAATGTATAATCTGAGAGGGAGAGGCAACATACAGATATTCAAATGGTTGAACATCGATAATAATGTAGAGTATTCCTCTATGAAATACCGGCAGCCTGTCAATGTGGGTGAAGGATCCAATATATGGCGCAACATGGCGGACGAAGCCCATCCTTTGGCACCGCTTACCAATCCGGACGGGACCTTATCATTTCCTGCCGCGTATACCTTAGGGGACAGGTATCTGGGAAAAAACGGCGCGGATCTGCATCAGAACATAATAAAGAATAAAACCGCATTGGAAGCTGTTTTTCTCGATAAAAGCTTAACGCTGCGTGCGGATTTTACTTTCCAGAATACGGAGTACGGCCACCAGCAGGTAAGGGTACAGGTTCCGTACAGCCGTTATGAAGGCCAGACCGGGTATACCGGAACCAACACCAATGATTTGCAGGAACGTCGCAGCACAACGGATTACCTGGCTACAAACGTGTATGCCAATTATATCAAATCATTTGAGCAAAAACATAACTTCGAATTTCTTGCCGGGTTCAACTATGAACAATCCGTATATAAAAACGTGACCATGACCCGGAACGGAATCGTTTACGAAGATGCCAGGGATATTAATCTTGCATTGGGGAATAATATCACCACATCAGGCGGATACAGTAAATGGCGGATTGCAGGCAGCTTCTTCCGGATAAATTATAATTTTATGGAGCGCTACCTGCTGGAGGTAAACGGTCGTTACGACGGTTCATCAAAATTCCCCAGCAACCAGCAATGGGCTTTCTTTCCTTCCATATCTGCCGGATGGAGATTATCGGAAGAATCTTTCTGGCAAGTGGATCCAAATGCAATTTCAAATGTAAAATTCAGGATATCTTACGGTTCATTAGGTAACGGATCGATCAGTCCTTATACATTTACGGAAAATTTCGGGATCAGCCAATCCGGGAGGATACTAGGGGATACACGTCCTCAACGTACCGCCCAGCCCGGGGTGATACCTAATTCCCTGACATGGGAGACTGCCACGACGGGAAACATAGGATTGGATATAAACGCGTTAAACAACCGCTTATCATTTACCGGCGATATTTACAGACGATGGACGGATGACATGTATACCGTGGGACCCAGCGTGCCTGCTATTTTCGGTACCAGCGTCCCCAAAGGCAACTACGGAGCACTGGAGACCACAGGCTGGGAAATATCCTTACACTGGACAGACAGATTCATACTGGGAGGAAAGCCGTTCAACTACAGTGTCAGGGCAACATTGGCAGACTCGAAGTCGGTTATCACAGACTATTATAATCCCGATAAAAACCTTACGGACTATTATATCGGCCAGACAATCGGGGAAATATGGGGATACCGGGTAGAAGGCCTGTTCCAATCGGAAGAGGAGATTGCCAATTCACCCTCTCAATCCAATATCCTGGCTCACAATACCCGAAGAAATTATGTAGGTGATTTAAAGTTCAGGAATCTCAATGGAGATGATGAGATTTATCACGGTTTGAACCGCGCGGATGATTCCGGCGACAAAACAATTATCGGCAATAACTCCGCCCGGTATGTTTACGGATTTAATCTGGGTGCCGACTGGAATCGCTTTTTCCTGACGGCCTTCTTTCAGGGTGTGGGTAAACAGCAGTGGTATCCTTCCAGAGAAGCTCGCTTTTGGGGACAATACAATCGTCCTTACAACGCTTATCCCCGCTGGCAGGAAGATCAACAATTCCGTCCGGAGCTGCAAAACTTCGATGCTTACCTGCCGCTTATATCGGGTTATACCGCTCAGAATGCAAACGGTCAGTTAGCCCTTCCCAATGACCGGTACCTGCAGAATGTAGCATATATAAGATTGAAAAACCTTCATTTCGGATATACGCTCCCTACCGGTATCTCTTCAAAGATCCAGGCGAATGATATAAAAATTTACCTCTCCGGGGAAAACTTATGGACATGGTCGCCTCTCTATAAAATTACGCGGGACACGGATGTTACAAACATCTGGGGTGCCGGTACTCAACTAACCGGACTCAACAGTGATGATAGACGGACTGATGGCGACGGTTACAATTATCCTACACTACAATCAATCTCTTTAGGTTTATCTATCAACTTTTAAAACAGAGTACAATGAAACGATATATTTATATATTTTTAAGCTTCTCTTTTATATTGAACTTTATAGCCTGCGACCTGGAAGAATTGCCCCAGGCTACCGCGTCGCGCATCGCCATTTTTGAAACGGCAAGCGGTCTGGAACTTTATTCCAATTCGTTTTATGAAATGCTGCCTACCCCTTACGACGGTGTTTTTGCCATAGACGATAACAGTGATTTGATCGCGCGTAATAATGTTGATTCTCGTTTCATGCCTAACGCATTAAGCCCCGCTACAAGCAGCGGGTGGTCATGGAGTAACTTACGGAATATCAACTATTTTATTGAAAACACGGAACAAAGCTCCGTCGCGGAGAAAGAGCATTACCTGGGATTGGCCCGTTTCTTCAGAGCTTACTTCTATTTTGGAATGATAAAGCGTTTCGGAGATGTACCCTGGATTGACCGCACGATAGATGTTGATGACGATGAAACCCTGTATGGTCCCCGCCATGACCGGTTTGCGGTGATGGAGTATGTACTGGAAGATCTGAATTACGCCATAGAGCATATCTCAACAATCTCGGAGCCTACCCGCACTCTCATTACGAAGGATGTGGCGAGAGCCTTCAAGACACGCGTCTGTCTTTATGAAGCTTCTTTCAGGAAGTATCACACGCAATATGGAAAAGAAGGCACAGCCAACACTTGGTTTGAAGAAGTGGTGAAAACAGCCGATGAGATCAAGGGTTACTCCTTGATAGAAGGGGCTAACGCCTACCGCAATCTGTTCCTCCAGAAGACTCCCAATAGCAATGAAACGATATTGGCAGTTACTCTGGACGCAAATTTACAGGTATTCAGTTCCAGAAACAGAAGAACGATAAGCCCTACTTACGGGAACCGCCCTTCCCTGACGCGCCGGTTTATCAATACCTATCTGAATATCGACGGTACTCCCTTTACAAGCGATCCTGATTATAGAACAACCCCATTTACAGAAGAGGTAAAAAACAGGGATCTGCGTCTCGGTCAAACCATCCGGATCGGGGATTACCACCGTACCGAAAACGGAGTACCGATCATTGCTCCTCCTAATCTGGAGCAGGCATATACAGGTTACCAAATCATAAAAGGATGTTACGACGAGCGATTCCCGTATGACGATGAAAGCCGGAATGAGAACGCACACCTCATATTCCGTTATGCCGAGATCCTCCTGAATAAAGCGGAAGCTTTAGCCGAACTGGGTACGATGACAGATGCCCAGTGGGCATCAACGATCGGCTCTTTAAGAGCTCGTGCCGGGATACAAGGGGCGACACTCACTCAAAAACCTTCGACAGCCGATCCTTATATGATTGAGTTTTATGATGGTAAATTCACTGATCCGGTTTTATTGGAGGTGCTCCGCGAACGCGCCGTGGAAATGATCACGGAAGGGTTAAGACCCGACGACCTGATCAGATGGCGTTTAGGCGAATTATTTGCCGAAGCTCCCATGAATGGAATGTATGTGCCTGCATTGGGCGATTATGACCTGAACGAAGACGGCATAATGGATGTCTGTTTTTACCGGGGAGAACGGCCTTCCTCTTCGCAAGCCTCAGTTTTTGTTGATGTCACCTCCGCCGGGGTTGGCAGCAGGATTTTATCGAATGGCACTTCCGGAGAAATTATCTGGAATCCGGGAGCAAGAGAGTGGTTGGATAAAAAGTACCTATACCCAATCCCTGAGGCGGATTTACTGAAAAATCCCAATCTGGGACAAAATCCCGGATGGGAATAGTATTGTCACCGGTATCTCAAGCAAGCCTGTCAATTATTTTCACAGGCTTGCTTGTTTTTCTTGATCGGAAAATGTAATTTCGGGCTTTAAAACATTTACCGAGTCTCTCCATCGGTACAGGTGCTTATCAATGACGATGAGACCTACCTCGACATCACGGTAGACTCCAGGATAAATGTACGGCAGAAAGATTTGTCAGGAAAAACATTACATACACATATAATCAACGGAAAAAAATGAAAAAAACAGTATTTATTTTAGGTTTGTCTCTTATGACAATAATAGCAGCAGCCTGCACGAATAACAATAGTGGGGAAGAATGCAACCTGAGAGTAGCATCGTTCAACCTGAGGATGGACACCCCAAACGATGGTGAGAATGCCTGGCCGAACAGGAAAGAGATGGTGAAAGGCCTGATCAGATTCCACGATCTTGACATTATCGGCACTCAGGAAGGATTTAAGCATCAACTTGATGATATTCTTGAATTGAACGGCTATACCTATGTGGGAGCCGGGCGTGATGACGGTAAAGATGCCGGTGAGCATTCGGCCATCATCTACAAAAAAGATCGTTTGGAATTGCTTGACAATGGTGATTTCTGGTTCTCCGAAACACCTGAGGTGCCGGGAAAAGGATGGGATGCCACCTGCTGCAACCGCATCTGCTCATGGGCAAAATTCAAAGACCAGGTATCGGGAAAGGAATTTTTCGTTTTCAACTCACACTACGACCACGAAGGAAAAGTGGCACGCAAGAATTCTTCGCTGTTACTGATAGAAAAGATCGGGCAAATTACGGGAGACAGCCCGGTATTCGCTACCGGCGACTTTAACGCCACCCCTGACGATGAACCTATTCAAACCATTTATAATGCAGGTAAACTTAACGACTCCTACCTTGTAACCGGGGAACCGCCTTACGGGACAGAAGGCACTTTCAACGCCTTCAGACCGGACGCACCTTCAAATAGCCGGATCGATTATATCTGGGTCAGCTCCGGCATCACAGTCAAAAAATACGGGGTACTCAACGACAGGCCATACGGACGGTTTCCTTCCGACCACTTTCCGGTAGTAATTCAGGCAAAGATGTAAGAGGCTTGACCAAGGTACACTTGCAAATCATACAATAAGATTTAAAACCCGGTTTGAATAAAATCAACCGGGTTTTAATCTATAAGCATATTGTAAAGATCTAAATGGTCTGAATCTTTACGATAACTTTCCCAACGCCTTTTTGATACGTGCTATCGCCTCGGTAATGCTCTCATCGGAAGTGGCATACGACAAACGAATGCATCCGGGTGCGCCGAATGCATCCCCCCCGACACAAGCCACGTGAGCCTCTTCCAGTATATACATTGCCAGATCTGTAGCTGTCTGTATTGTTTTTCCGTTATACGACCGCCCCAAATAGCTTGAGCAATCAGGGAAAATATAGAAAGCACCCATCGGGCTGTTCACTTTCAATCCGGGAATCTGTCCCAGTAACTCTACGATAAGGTTCCTTCTCCTTTCAAAAGCTATCCGCATCTCTCCCACGCAGGATTGATCTCCGGTATAGGCTGCCAGGGCTGCTTTTTGAGAGATTGAAGACGGGCCCGATGTATATTGCCCCTGCAACATACTGCAAGCCGATGCGATCCACTGCGGTGCGGCAATCCATCCTATACGCCATCCAGTCATGGCATATCCTTTCGACACACCGTTTATCACTACCACCCGGTCACGAACAGTACTGAACTGCGCGATCGACTCATGTTGTCCAATATAGTTGATATGTTCATATATCTCGTCGGCAATCACATACACTTGTGGATATTTTTCCAGTACACCGGCTAATGCAGCTAATTCTTCTTTGGTATATACACTTCCGGTCGGATTCGACGGAGAACAGAGGATCAGCGCTTTGGTCTTCGGAGTGATAGCTTCTTCCAGTTGCTGCGGAGTGATTTTAAAATTCTGCTCAATTCCGGCATAAACGAAGACCGGTGTTCCTTCCGCAAGTTTTACCATCTCCGGATAACTCACCCAGTAAGGTGCGGGAATAATCACCTCTTCACCCTTGTCCACAATAGAAAGGATAACATTACACAACGACTGTTTTGCTCCACCGGAGACTACAATTTGAGCAGGAGTATATTCCAGCTCATTTTCGGCTTGCAGCTTTTCGCAAATCGCTTTCTTCAGGTCGGGAAATCCGGCCACTGGAGAATAAAAAGAGAAATTATCGTCAATCGCTTTCTTGGCCGCCTCCTTTATATGCTTAGGGGTATTAAAGTCGGGTTCCCCCACACTCATGTTGATCACATCAATGCCCTGAGCTTTCAGTTCATTGCTCTTTTGTGCCATCGCGAACGTTTCAGAAGGCGATAGGGCGGTCAGTCTGACTGATAATAAATCCTTCATAAATTGTAATAAATTTAGACTTTTTGTTAGATAACGGAGGCAAAGATATATAAAAATATTATTTCAATAGACGATTTCCTATATAAATGATTATAATACAATCGCACTGCTTTACAAAAAGCAAAAAAGGCTGTATAAAACAGCCTTACTATATATTTTATTCAATTAGTTTCTTAAATCAAAGCTTTCGTAATCCCTTTTCGGATTACTCAGCTTCAGACACCAGTCCTTTTCATCAGCTCGCCATACGCAAGCCGGCTCTCAAACTCCTAAGCCTGTTCACCCTGTTTGCACGGTATGCAGCAGACCCGTTTGAGATGTTCTGCTCCAGATATTTTATCTGAGACAGAATTTCTTCTTTAGTTAGGCTTTTGATAGTCATAATTTTCCTTTCATTTAAAAGTTATGATTTATCGGCAACCGTTCACAAGTTACAAGAAGCCCTTGTCAGTAAATTAATTGATAACCTAAAAGTGATTTCAAATAACTCGCTTGCCATTTAAATCGACACAAAGATACAACAAAAAACATGTTATACAACATATTTTTGATAGATTTTTGCATAATGAGATAGAATTAGTCTATCACAAAGATATTTTAATACAACATTTTCGTTAAGCAATATGAACAGAAGACAAGCTTGCTTGGACTATGTCATTGCGAGAAAATGCCTAATTTTAATGAACAATTCAATTTGTATGGGATACTGATAAAATCCCGGCATATCCAGAGGGACGGATCATGATGGAAATTTGTTGGTAAATTTTGTTAAATAAATTATCCTGATGCAAGGTTTCCTTGTTTCCGGGATTTAGTATTTATAGAACGAGAGAAATATAAGATGTATAACAATTTATCAATATTAAAGTTATGAAGATTACAAAACCACTTTTATTGACAGGAGGTCTTCTTTGTTTCCTCCTTTTATTTCAGTCATGTCTGAAGGATGATTCGGAAAACACTTACTGGCCAAATGCGCTTGTGACAGTCAAACTGATCGACGATAACTCTGTGTATCTGCAATTGGATGATAACACAACGCTACTGCCTGTAAACCTGACGAAACATCCCTTCGATTCCAAAGAGGTCCGTGCCTTGGTGAACTACAAAGAAGTCGATGAACCCAGTGGAATATATAGCAAAGCAGTGCATGTGAACTGGATTGACAGCATTCGGACAAAACCGATGGTTCCTGATTTGGGTGATGAAAATAATTCTGTATATGGAAATGATCCGGTGGAGATCATCAACGATTGGGTAACGATTGTCGAGGACGGTTATCTAACCTTGCGTTTCAGGACCTTATGGGGAGGAGATCCGACAAAGATCCATTATGTCAATCTTGTTGAAAGCCCGGATCCCGAGAAACCGTATGAAGTGGAATTCAGGCATAATGCCTCTGGTGATGTACATGGAACAATGGGAGATGCTTTGGTAGCATTCAAACTGGATAGATTGCCTGATACGGAAGGCGAAACAGTGAAATTGAAGTTGAAATGGAATTCATTCAGCGGAGAGAAGTCTGTAGAATTTGACTATAACTCCCAAGCTTCATCGCCCGTCCAATCAGCAACAACATACAACAGGAGTGAGATTAATATAAAATAGGTAACGATAAAGACAAAAAACGGGATATCTGTGCCTGTAAAATAAAAAGTTTTTTTACAGGCAGAATAATTATGAGGTTGTACCTTTGTAAAATGGTACAACCTCTGGTTTAGAAAGTTTTTTGATGTCAATGTTAGAGGAGAAAGATAAGGAGCAAGAGCTACTGAGAAAGATCTTATCGGGCGATATCATTGCTATGAAAGAGTTCTATAATAATTATTCTGGGTATCTTACCACAGTATGCTCTCGTTATATCTCTAACACGGACGATGTAAAGGATGTTCTACAGGAAAGTTTTATAAAAATATTCAAATCAATAGCCAATTTTAAATATAAGGGAGTGGGATCTCTAAAGGCATGGAGCAGCCGTATAGTGGTCAATGAATCATTAAAGTTTCTCAAAAAAAATGAGAAATTGAATGTCATCAATAGCCCGATATGGGATTTACCAGATATCAGTGAAGAAGAAGCTGATTTTGAACAAATTCCGGCATCCGCTATATTGGAGATGATCCGAGCCCTTCCGGCGGGATACAGGACAGTGTTCAACTTGTATATTTTCGAAGAGAAAAGCCATAAAGAAATTGCATCGATATTGAATATTACGGAAAATACCTCGGCATCACAGTTGCACAGGGCTAAAAGTTTTTTAGCAAAGCAGATTAATGAGTACAGGTCTTTAAAATAATGAAGTCATGAATAGTCAGTGGTCGGATAATCTGCGCAAAAGGATGGAAGCTCATGAAGAACCTTCTCCGGACGGGTTATGGGAGGATATTGAACGGATCGCAGCCAGAGAACTCCCTTTCCGGACGGAAGGACACCCTGTTCAATTTCCATCAGGACAAAAAAAGGCACTGTTGTGGGCCAAAAGAATCGGTGCGATAGCCGCCATCCTGTTAATCCTACTTTTTGTCGGGAATCTCTTCCTGAAAGAAGACACCCTGCACTCTCCTGCAATTTCCCAGAGACCGGAAGTGGGACACAAGCCGGGGAGCAATCTCTCCATAGACCACGATAACGAGGAGATTCTTCTCCCGGAAGAAGGCCACCGTGAGTCGCTTGCCCCTGACAACCATACCATAACCTTCACAGCATTGGCTTCTACAGCATCTGTAGAAAGAAAAATGGATGATTTCTTTAGTGATAAGGAAGAGGACGAGCCTGACAGTGGAGACCAAAGCGAACATCCCGAAGAAGGAGCCGGTATAGAGGAAAAAGCTACCGATAAATACGCTGTATCAAGAGACCAGCATCACGATTATCATACGCCTGAACCCGATATCCATCATCCGATAACTACACGGCGGAACAAACCGGCAAGGTGGCAGACAAGTCTTTACGCCTCAAATACCTCATCAGGCCCTTCAAAGACATACAATGGTTATAGAAGTTTTCTGGCCGAAGAGGTTTCTATGGGAAAAGATGATGTGGTGCCTCTTTTAGTAAAATATCCGCATGAAGGAATTGTTGATGCAAATAAACAGAGTACGGTCTATACTGAGGCGAAACACAGGCAGCCCGTGACAATGGGAGCTTCCATAAAGTATAATTTAGACGAAAAATGGAGTCTTACAAGTGGATTAACCTATACCATACTATCCTCGCAACTCCGGTCGGGCAGTGACAGTCATTATTATATCAGTGAACAAACCCTGCACAATATTGGTATCCCTCTGAGCATTAATTATAATCTCTGGAAGGTCAGGAATGTATCAATCTATGTATCAGGAGGAGGAATGGTAGAAAAGAACGTTTCCGGCAAATTAAGCACGGATTATGTCGTTAATGATAAACTTGAATCCACCGAAAAAGATAATATATCCATAGACCAGTTGCAATGGTCGTTCAATACCTCGGTGGGTGTAGAATATAATCTTTTTTCAAAGATAGGATTGTATGTAGAACCGGGTGTGATATATTATTTTAAGAATGGAAGTGAAGTTGAAACAATATACAAGGAGAAGCCGGTGAACGTTAATCTTAGGGTGGGTCTCCGTTTTTCATTGGGCAAATAAACAAGAACTCCCTGTAAACTATTCTCCTACAATGTATTACATGTTTCATGGAAGCGGAGGATTCGAACCTCGCACTAAAAAATATTAGAAAGAACTTTTTGCGCAATCAAATGTATTGAGTAAATTTGCTAACTATATTGAGTAAATTTACAACACATGTTTGAAAGACCTTATTTAAAGTCAATTAAAGCAAGAATTGAAGAACCCAGAAAGTTCATTCAAGTCATTTTAGGCCCTCGTCAGGTGGGTAAAACAACGATGGTTACCCAACTCTTATCCCAATTATCCATTTCCAATCTATTTGAATCTGCGGATGCTATCTCAGCAACAAATCCAACGTGGATTGCACAAGTATGGGAATCAGCCAGATTGCAAATGAAAGCATCTGGTGCAACAGAATTTCTATTGGTTATTGATGAAATACAAAAAATAGATAACTGGAGCGAAGTCATCAAACAACAATGGGACAAAGACACTCGTGAAAACACCAATATCAAAGTAATTATTCTTGGTTCTTCTCGCTTATTAATTCAGAAAGGATTAACAGAATCTTTAGCCGGACGGTTTGAAGCATTGTATTTGAGACACTGGTCATATGTAGAGATGCAAGAAGCTTTTGGGTGGAGCATAGAGCAATATGTTTATTTTGGAGGATATCCGGGATCAGCATCCTTAATTAATGATGAACAACGTTGGAAGAACTATATAAGAGATTCTCTTGTAGAAACCAGTATTTCCAAAGACATATTAATGCTGACAAGAGTAGATAAACCTGCCTTACTGAAACGTTTGTTTGAACTTGGCTCTCTATATTCGGGCCAAATTCTTTCTTATACAAAGATATTAGGCCAACTTCAGGATGCAGGCAATACAACTACGCTGGCAAATTACCTAAAGCTTTTATCAGATTGTGGCCTATTGGGAGGTTTAGATAAATATGCCGGAGACATAATCCGTAAACGAGGCTCAAGCCCAAAGTTTCAAGTCTATAATAATGCTTTGATTACTTCTCAAGGTAATGATACTTATGAGAAAGCGATCATTCATCCGGAACTATGGGGGCGACTTGTCGAATCTTCTGTTGGAGCACATTTGATTAATCATTCCATTTCTGAAAGATATAATCTTTACTATTGGCGGGATGGTAATTACGAAGTCGATTTTGTTTTGGAAAAAGGAGATAAAGTGATTGGACTTGAGGTAAAAAGTGGTATGAAAGCCGATAATGCAGGTATGGGAATATTTACAGGAAAATTTCATCCGGAAAAAGTCTTACTTGTTGGAACTGGAGGGCTTCCTTATGATGAGTTTTTGAAAATAAATCCAAAAGAGTTATTTTGATTTATAAAGAAAAGATGGCAATTAAAAATCAGACAAGGCCTACAAGTCATTGAACTTGTAGGCCTTGTCTGATTTTTGTCGCCTTTTGGCTTTGTATTTCAGCGGAAGCGGGGGGATTCGAACCCTGCTACCCAACCTATTCAAATTCAATATTTTATTTCTTTCATTGGATCTATGGGGTACGGCTAAGAGCGCATTCTTAATGATTGCTCCTATCTTAGCTTTGTCACCATAATACTCAGGTTCAAAGTTACTCCTATTTTTTTAATTTACAAATACCTATGGAATAATGTTTTAAGTTTGGTGCAAGGTGCAAGTATCTATATATAGATGGCTTGCACCTTGCACTAAAAAACGGGCTTACTCTCTCCTAGTACCTGATCACCTACAACAGAATCGGCTTAATCCAATCTTTAATTCACAATATCATTCACAAAATTTGCAAGAGTATTATTATTAATATATCTTTGAATTATCATTGATAATTTATTTATTGTGAAAGTATCTGAAATTCTTACAGTAAAGAGCTACATTGAAACTCTAAAGGACTTCTCTGTTGGAGATGTTCGGAAATTTCGTATTGTAGGAACTGACTATACAGGATTTCACAATGCAAAAAGCCGGTTGTTAAAAAAGGGACTTGACTTTCAATTCAATAGGATTGATGAAAAGTCAGATTGTTTTATGATAATAAAGAGAACCAAATAATATGGCAAATGAACGAAAAACAGATTTCTTTATTGGAAAGTTATTAACCGATTCTGGAATCAATTTCACCCCTAACGGAAGTGATATAAAAGAAATACATGAGGCCTTGAAAACAGCATCAAAAAAAGGTACTGGAAAAGTAGGATTTCCTGAATTTGTCTGTAAATCAAAAGACTTTATTCTAGTCATAGAAGACAAACATGATACAGACAAACATGCAATCTATCTCAATGATGATAAAACAAAATGATTATCCGCAATAGTTCCTATTGTAAATTCTTGACTTGAAATCAGGAGCATACGTTACAGCGGCTATCAACAGTCTTTCAAACTGGTTTTCCCCGAAGTAACGCCTGTTGAATTTATAACAGAACTGGTTGAGATAATATTGCAAGTATTCCGGTTTTATCTTGTAATACACGCCCAAGAGCTGTCGTTTGGCATTGCTGATCGCGGTATGGACCCAGGGCAGCACATTGGAAAGATCCTCGTGTGGAATAACGGATGCCGTATGTGAATGGACATGCTCTTTCAATTTAGTGTAAGAAGTTGAGTCATCGGTGGTCAGGTCCGCCGTGCTTTCAACGTGCTCTTTGACATTCCTTGTAATTGTACCGGCTTTCAAGTCGTTGATGACTTTCATCTTCAGGTATCTGACCTTCTTGGGTTTCTTACCCGGTTTGGGGTTTTCAACGGTTTTGCTTTCAGCCATTACCAGCACTTTGGTCTTTTTTTGGCTCCCGCGGCCGCGCTTCAACGGTTTGTCCCTCTCTTGAAGGGATATTTCGGTGGAAAAGAAGGCGTCGTCCAACTCGATGGCTCCCTCAAGGGTGTACTCATCATCGCGTTTGCCCATCACGTCACGCAGTTTATTGACCATTTCCCATATGGGCTGGTAACGCTTGTGCCCCAGCTGGCGCTGCAGCTCCGCCGCGGAAAAGGAGCCCTTGGTCGCCGTGAGCAGGTGCATGGCCACGAACCAGTAACGGTAAGGCAGGTTGGAGTGCTGCATGACGGTGCCTGAACGCAAGGTTTGGCGTGCGCGACAACGCTTGCATTCATAGGCCTGCTTGTTTTCCAGCCAATAATGTTCTTTACAATTGCAATGCCGACAGGTTACTCCCATTTGGTCTCTTTGTTCTTTGAATTTTTTCCGACAGGATTCCTCATCGGGGTAATTTATAGCAAAATCCAGGATATTCATAGCTTGAATCTTTATATCGTTATCGATGTAAATATAATGAATATCAGTGAATTGCACAAGCATTTTCGAAACTTATTTATAACTTTTTCCCGCTAAATTCTTTAGGAATAACTGCGGATAATCATATAAAACAATATTAGCGGAAGATGCAACATCAATCTCAAATTACGCAAAAAATGGAGCATTGCATTATGCCAGGCATATAATTGCAAATACCGAGTATAAGCGGATATTTGCGTTTGGCTGTTCAGGAGATGAGAAACACCATGAAATAACTCCCATATTTGTAGATGAAAGTGGATATATTATACTACACGAGGTTGAAAATTTTGAAAATTTTTCCGAGAAAAACATTGAACGATATTATCGAGAGCAAGTTTTAGGAGAAACTCCTATTGAAACATTAGAATTAGAAGATATATTAAAAAAATCAGCAGGTCTACATGAGGATTTACGGAATTACGGTCAATTAGGAGATAATGAGAAACCTTTAGTAGTTTCTGCTATTCTATTAGCTTTGAGTGATAAAGACTTTAATGTAGATTCTCTTACCGGAGATGATTTAAATACTGATGGCAAAAAGATATATTCGGCCCTATCCAATTATATGGATCGTGTAGAAGTCACACCTACTTTCAAAAGAGATAAAGTATTGGGACAGTTTAACCTTATCAAAGATAGAACAATATTAAATACAGTAAATGATTATTTGCAAGAGACCCCATTGAAGTATTTCACTAAATATTTAAAGAAAAATGTACTTGCTTCTGTGAAAGCTAATCACACAGAAGATGTTTTAGGTCGTTTTTATGGTGAATTTATTCGGTTTAGTGGTGGAGATGGACAAACACTAGGAGTTGTTTTAACTCCTTCTCATATAACAGAGTTATTTTGTGATCTGGTAGAAATAAAGCCTACGGATCGCGTGTTCGACCCATGTTGTGGAACAGGAGGCTTTCTTATTGCAGCAATGCACAAGATGCTTCTGCAAGCAAGTTCTGAAAAACAGAAAAAAGAAATACGTAAAGAACAACTCTATGGAATAGAAATCAGAGAAGACATGTTTTCTATTGCAACAACTAATATGATTCTGAGAGGTGATGGGAAAAGCAATCTGGAGAACCTAGATTTTCTGAAACAATCGGTAGAATCTCTACGAGAAAAAAATATTACTGTTGGCTTTATGAATCCACCTTATTCTCAGGCCAAAAACAAAGAGACTGCATATCTTTCAGAAATACATTTCATAAAACATCTTTTGGATGGATGTGCTGATGCTGCTCGATGTGCAGTTATTGTTCCTCAATCGACAATGATTGGAAAAACTAAGGAAGACAAAAAAGTGAAAGCTGAAATATTAAAATATCATACACTTGAGGGAGTTATAACACTTAATAAAGAGACATTTTATCGAGTAGGCACAAATCCATGTATTGCCGTTTTCACTGCCCATAAACCTCATGATAAAAATAAATATTGCAAGTTTGTAAATTTTGAAGATGATGGTTATATCGTCAGTAAACATATCGGATTAGTAAAAACAGAGCGGACTATTGAGAAAAAGCAGCAATTATTAAATTGCTGGCTTCATGATGCACCATCAGAGAGTCGATTCATGGTAAAAACGACCGTAGAAGCTAGTGATGAATGGTTGCATTCATTTTACTATTTTAACGACGAAATTCCCAAAGATAATGATTTTGAAAAAACGATGTCAGACTATCTTATTTTTGAATTTAATATGGTTTTACAAGGTAGAGGTTATTTATTTGAAGAGGAGAAATAATTATGAAACTGAGTTTAAAAGATCGAGATTGGGGAGTTTTTTTTCTTGATGATCTGTTTGATATTTATTCAACATCAAGTAGCATAGACAGAAATAAGCTGAATGCAAAATCAGGGAGATTTCCATACATAACACGAACTGATAAAAACAATGGTTATGATGACTTTGTGCAAATACAAGCAGAAAAATACAAAATAGATAAAGCAAATGTAATTACTGTAGGTTTAGACACTCAAACTGTTTTTTATCAACCTTACCCATTTTACACAGGGCAAAACATTCAGATCTTATCAAGTGAAGAACTAAATAAATATATTGCGCTATATTTAATTCCATTGATATCAATACAAATGACCAAGTTTAATTGGGGTGGAAATGGAGCTACTTTATCACGATTAAAAAGAAGCAAAATCCTTTTACCTATAACCCCTCAAGGAAAACCGGATTATCCTTTCATGGAAGCATTTATGCGTCAAAAAGAAAAAGAAAAAAAAGAGGTATATAAATATTTTATACAAAAAAGATATTCTGAAATAAAAGATGTTCGAATCATACCTCTATCAGAAAAAGAATGGGGAGAGTATAAGATTGGTGATCTATTCATATTGGAGCAAGGTAAATCTAAAGGACTTAATCATTTACAAAAAACAACTCATGGGATAAGCTATCTTGGTGCAACTAATAATAATAATGCTGTTCTTACATTTGTAGAAATGTCCGAGAATTTAGTTCAAAGAGGAAACTGTATTGCTTTTATAAGGAACGGAGAAGGCTCCATGGGGTATTCTGTATATAAAGAAGAAGACTTTATTGCGACTTCTGATATTTCTGTGGGGTACAATGAACACCTGAACAGATATAATGGGTTGTTCATTACAACAATAGCAGATAAAGTTAGGGGTAAATACAACTTTGGCTATAAAAGAAGTGGGGAAAGGCTCGCAAAAGAGGTCTTGAGGCTACCTACAAACTCAAAGGGAGAACCTGATTATAACTACATGGAACAATATATGAAATTACAGGAATACAAAAAATTAAAAGAGTATCTTAGTCTTTCAAACGAATATTTGTCGCACTAAAGGACTCCTTATTTTTCTTTTTGTCAAAAGACGGTTTAGGAATGAATGTTACTATTTGTCCTGTTTTTGAACCAGATGGGAGATCTCGCTTTTTACAGAAGAAAGATTCACCTTTTTTTGTTTCAATGAAACAAAATGACCTATCATCATACAAATTGAGGATTTTACCTGTAATTCTTTTTTGAGAGTTGTCATACGATGATTGCAGAGGGATGTATGTTCTCCATATATTTTTGCACTTGTCTTCTAAGTCTTTTGTGGACATACCTTCTATATTTTGAGACGGATTTAACATTCTCAATTTATCGTTAATGTCCTTCAAACCCCAGCCATTATCTTCTCTTATATTTTTAGATAAGAGCAAATGAATGTAAGCATCATCATCATCATTCTGGTCAATAAAAAAATCTGCAATATTGGCATATAGTGTCACTTTCTTTGCAGTAAACATAGGCTTAGATGCTGCAGCCCTAATCATGTAAGAAAGAGCTTCTTCCTTCTTATTTTGTAGTTTTAACAACATGCCATATTCTTGCAATAACCACCAATCAACATTTCGGGAAAAGGACATGGCCTTCTTATATGATTCTCCAGCTTTTTCATAATCATCTAACCGCATATAAGCTTTTGCTTTTAATCTTTCAAAATAAAGCCCTTTACGAGTAATTTTATCTGAATTTTCAGCAATGATGGAAATAGCTTGTTCTTCATTCTTCAAATTTATCAAAGCTTCAACTCGATAATAATACCAACGCTCAATTTGGCTCCATCCCTCATTTTCCCGCTCTAATGTTTCAGGATCAATTAAGACAATCCACTCATTCAAGACAGACCAATCTTTAATATTCTTTGCAAATTTCAGTAGTTTGAATATCGTATAGTTATGGGCAATAGTATCTGGATTAGCTTTTAGAATATTATTAACGATGGCTATTAAATCATCTAAAGAGCCAGTCTCCGGAAAGCTATTCAATTGATCCTGAATTAATGTCCAAGCATATTCATTACGCCCCCATTTAAAATCTGGATATTTTTCTATGATTTCATCAGCCAAAGGGGTTGCGTCTTTAAAACGCCCTGTTTTCCTATAACAGTTTATAAGTCCTGATATATTGTATTTATCAGGATTGTCTCTGTACAACTCTTCATATAAAGGGATTGCTGCAACAAAATCTCCTTTCTTTCTTAATTCATTTGCTCTTTCACTTTTATCAGAAAGACTTTCCATTTACTTAAGCTTGAGAAATTACTGATTCCGTTGTTTTAAAGTGGATTTTTGCTATTTTTCGCAGGGTATTTTCTCCTAGATTATTGAATATTACTTTTGCTTGCTCTACAACGTCTTTCGACACCCCTTTAGATAAAGCTATATTATATTCAATGGATAGCTTATTAAGTTTTTCAAGAAATCTGGCTCGAGCTAACACAGATGCTGCAGCTACTGCAATATTGCTCTCTGCTTTATGTTCTTGACGAAGCGTTATTTTTTTCCCTTTTTCTTGGAGTTTACTGATAATAAACTTTTCGTCAGCGAATTTATCAGATAGTGCATTATCACAATCCACTTTAGTTAATACTTCTTCAATGGCCTTAGCATGCCCCCAAGCTAATAAAGTATTTAAATTTTTACCTTCTTCTTTAAACTTATCATATAAATTATTATATGTTTCTGGAGAAATCTCAATGACAGCAAATCGGTCTTTACAAATTGCTTTAATTTTATTAGCTAGAAGAGGAATACTTTTATCACTAATTTTTTTACTGTCCTTAATTCCAATTTGCTCTAATAGAGGTTTTTTATCTAAATCAACAAAAACTCCGGCTGCTACCAAGGGGCCAAAATAATCTCCTTTACCAGACTCATCCGTTCCTATCAAAGGAAAAAAATCATTATCTTGGATGCTACCTTTGGGGACAGGGGCTACTTCCATATTACCTATCTCTTGCTTTCCTTCGAGAATATTTGCTATCTCTGATTTTATCAAAAAGTCATTTATCGGAGAATAATCATAACGAATATTTCCTTTATTATTAGAGAAGATTCGGACTATTGATTTTGAACCAGCTTTACTAAGAGATAATTGAACTCCGTAATTTATTTCTTTGATTTCTAAAATCGAATATCCACTACTCTCAAGCTTAGGTCTTGATATAAGAACTACTTCATTTAATTTTTTTCTTAATTCATCCATGATCACAACATTTAAGGATTTTCTTTTACCAGTTCTCCAGACGAATTATTAATAGCAAGTTTTCTTTTAAAAAAAACTTTTTGAATGCGAGTTAGAACAGATTTTTTTTCTACTACCTCCCAATGTTCTGCAAAGTAATTATTCGCTATTTTTAAATATTCATTGGGTATCTGTATTTTTCTAAAAGTTTTTACGTTCAATTCTCCATTTTCGAAATTAGCAAAATAGAATCTATCCTTCAGCCCATTGTTTATAAGAAAATCAAAATATAAATTAGCATCAGATATACTATTTTTTAGATCGGAAACTAAATCTTTTAGATAAACATCCGGTCTTTCCCAAGTTTGAAATATAACCAATATTTCTTTTTGAGAAAGTATCAAAAAAGTATATGATGTATTATTAGATCTCATATAAATTCAATTCCAATTCTTACACAAGCTATTTATGAGTCTTAAACACTCTTTTGTTATTTCAAGACTCTCGTCATACCCAATTATTCTAGTTCCTTCAACCAAATTATCCGCGTGAAATAAGGGATGTCTAGTTTTATTAAAGAATGAATAAGCATTCTCTAAACATCTGCAAGTTGATTCATTTGCAAACAGGGCTTCTTTTTCCGACTTTAGGATAAAAGACTTAGTCTTTTTCTTTTCTTCGAAAAATTCACCGATTTTTTCAAAGTTTGACCCGATTTCATCAACAAATCTTTTCTTTATAATTCCTTCCAAAGCTTTTAAAGCAGAAAAACAATAAGAGCTATAATCTGGAAGTTTAATAATGGTATTAATCAACAATAATGACGTATTGAGAAACATCTCAATTTTTCCTTCAATTTTGTCATAATTATACATTATATGTTGTCTCAAATCACTATTTAAAATCTCTGATTCAGTATCTGTTATGGATAATAGAGTTTTTAAATCTTCAATAGTATCATTACTGCTCAATAATGGAGTATATTGAACTGTAAAATCAAGAAAAAGAGGTGTTATACGCCCTTGAGCAAGTAACGTTCTATTATTATAATAGTTTACATTTAATTCATCCTTGTATTTTCCTATAATTTTATAGGAGTATTTAATATTAGGATCCTTTATATCTTTATTTTTTATAGTATATCCAGCTTCTTCGAGAGTCTCTATAAATGCTAAAAAATTATCCCCTCCAACATTATTTAGAGTCACACTTTTTCTTTCAGCAAACTCCAATTTTGTTTCTTGTATAATATAATTTTGGCAATTCTCACATACAGTATATAAATTCTTTTTCCCTGCAATAGAGAAAGAAATTTGTCCTCTTTTAATATAATAGAATAATATACCCTTGTCCTTCCCTTTGCTTATTTCTATTCTCTTCTTAGTATCGGTTTCACTTATATGAGTGAATTTATAGTCCTCTCCTAAATTAGACACAAAATCTTTAGCTGCAGGCTCTATTTCGTCAGGGATCAATGAATAAACTGGATTTGCCATAATTTGTAAAGATAAATTACCGCAAATATAAGCATAAATATTAATATCACATTCAAGAATACCATTAAACATCTATCCTTTAAATGATTATAGTTGTACCACATTCGTCTATTTATAACAAAGTATGCACCTAACTTGTTTTACTCTTTGATTTTAGAATAACAATTCTGATTCATAACACAGACACAACCAAAAACACAGCACCCTTATTTACGGTTAATTAACAGCAGTCTCCTTACTTATACATGTTTCTAACTTTAATACTATCATATCAATTCCGGCATTTGGTCTAGTCCGTCTTTTATACCAGTTAAGGTTGTCCTATTTTTGCTGGTAAGAAAACTATGTGGAACCATAAACACTTTGAAGAGATTTATTCCCGTTACCAGTCATAGACCAAAATAATACTCAAAAGCAAACGACTTCGGAGATTGCTTCCCCCCTTGTGGGGAAAGCCATTTTTTGCTGCAAAACTCGTTTCTTGCAGCAGAAAATACAGCTTGCTATTTGTCCGGTTGCAAATAATAAATATAGTGAAGCTAGCACAATTATTAATATAAAAATGAAATAAATAGCTGGCTAAACGGCTAAACAGTTAGCCAGCTAATCAACTAAACTGACGTACAAACAGACAAATAGGAATATATCCGGATGGACGTATAAACAACCAGACAGTCAAAAAGATAAACCAATAATCGGGATAACCTAAACTGCCAATTGATTATCGTTATTCTCCTTTGCTTCGAGCTTATCAGCAAATAAGGCCATATCCTGGCTTACTTTCTCGTCTATGATTCTTGCATAAATTTGAGTTGTTTTGATATTCGTATGACCTAACATCTTGGAAACGCTCTCTATGGAAACTCCTTTGGTAAGAGTAAGAGTAGCAAAGGTATGCCTTGCAAGGTGAAATGTCAAATCTTTGGTAATACCACATATAGAGCCAATTTCTTTAAGATACCCATTCATCTTTTGGTTACTCAGGACTGGCAGCACTTTATCATCGGGTAAAGTATCTTCGTACTTGTCAAGAATATTTTTGGGTATATCCAACAGGGGTATATTAAAATTTACGCCGGTTTTCTCACGTTTACCCATAATCCACAATCTATCATCAAATGATGTGCTTATATTGGATTTACGCAAGTTCTTTACGTCTATATATGCAAGCCCCGTAAAGCAACTGAAAATGAAAATATCCCTTACCTTTTCAAGACGTTCTGTAGAGAACTTCTTTTCCATGATGGTGTAAATCTCATGTTGCGTCAAATAACCACGGTCTACTTTCTTAGTGCGGATTTTGTAATTGGCAAATGGATTTGTTGTTATCCAGCCGTTGTTTTTAGCGATTATAACCATCCGTTTGAGAAATTGAATAAATTTGGCTGTCGTATTTGGATTACATTTACACGTAGACAACAGATAAACCTCAAAATCAATAATAAACTGATGGTTGATTTCCTTAAAAGAAATATCGCTAAGGTTATACTCCTCTTTGATGAAGTTTGTAAGATGCTTTCTGGTTACTTCGCATTTTTGGTAGGTTGCTTTTGACTTACTGATCCCTATCAGTTTTTTAACGTCTTCGTTATGACGTTTAAATTGTGCAAGCAGGTTGTGATCTTTGATTGTGCTTCCAAGAAAATGATTTTTCACCTTTTCGGCAGTAACATCCACATCACTTAAAAGAATTTCATTATAAACATTGAACAGAGATGTTCTAATCTTGTCAATAAGGGTATTGACCTCTACGGCCTCATCCGTCCGTCCAATTGCCCGTCCTGCCTTCACATTCCAGATTGCAGGGTTAATGTCTTTTTTAATTCCGAAGCGTGTTTCCTTTTTGTTGATTGTAATTCGACAAAAAATAGGCACATTCCCATTGGCTTTTTGCTTGTCTCTTTTCAGGAAAAAGAGCACTCTAAATGTACTTCTCATAACTCAAACTTTTAACATGTAAAACTAATTTAACTTGCTTAATTTGAGTATTATGACAGCACGCCAATAACAGACAGCACAACGCCAATTTCAGACAAATCATACCCCTTTTTGAGAACATACACTAAGGGGTACGATTTGGAGCGCAAAATATGTCCTTTTATGTCTTTTTCCTGACTTTCAGACCCGACAAAACGAAATAAAAAAACCTACAAGTCATTGAACTTGTAGGCCTTGTCTGATTTTTGTCGCCTTTTGGCTTTGTATTTCAGCGGAAGCGGGGGGATTCGAACCCCCGGTACAGTTACCCGTACGGCAGTTTAGCAAACTGCTGGTTTCAGCCACTCACCCACACTTCCTTGTGGATTTCCGCGAAATCGGATGCAAATATACATGTTTGTTTTTAACTTGTCAAAGAAAAGACAACATTTTCGTGGAACAACATTCAAATAATCGAATGAAATCGACCTTTTCAAATGAATCTTTCATTAAAGTTCGTCATTTTCAATTTCTATTGTACTATGGCATAACCAAACAAGTTTGGCTATGCTCATTTAGTTTACCGAAAATGTGCTATTTTTGTACCGACTCTTATCTATCTCTCCATAAAAATGGAACGAGCAACACTCCCGGGCAATTGTCCATCCGTGTTCTCGCGAAACATGATATAAAATGGAACAAATAAAAAAGAAAAAAAGGAATAAAACCGTGCTGCTGATCATCGGTATTCTGCTGTTGGCAGTCGTTGCAGCAGGAATTTTCCTGTATAATACGATCTTTCAACCTTTTTCCCTTCCGGAAACAGCATATATCCATATCGACCGGGAAAAGAACTATGAAGAAGTAGTCCGACAATTAAAAGAAGAGGCGGGACTCCCCTCAGAAAAGATATTCCGGCTGCTGGCCGACCGGATGAATTATCCCCACATGGTAAAAACCGGGAGATATGCCATTGAAGACGGCATGACAATGCCCGATGTGATACGCCGGCTGCGATCAGGCATTCAGGCGCCGGTAAACCTTACGTTCAACAACATGCGGACCAGAGAGAATCTGGCAGGACGTATCTCGCAGCAGTTGATGATCGACAGCCTTTCGCTGCTGAATGCTCTCAACGACGCTGCCAATGCCGAAAAATTCGGATTTGACGAACATATGTTCATCACAATGTTCATCCCGAACACCTACGAAGTATATTGGGATACAAGCATCGACAACCTGTTGAGGCGTATGAAAAAGGAATATGATCTCTTCTGGAACGAAGGGCGAAAAGAAAAAGCCGGAAAAATCGGGCTTACGCCGGTGCAAGTCTCTACCCTGGCATCCATTGTGGAGGAAGAAGCCACTTATGCCGACGAATATCCCATCGTAGCAGGACTATACCTGAACCGGTTAAACAGGGGTATGCGATTGGAAGCCGATCCGACGATAAAGTTCGCAGTGGGAGATTTTTCGTTGCGCCGCATTCTATATAGGCATCTTGAAGTGGAATCGCCCTATAACACTTATAAAAACGGCGGACTGCCGCCGGGGCCGATCCGGATCCCTTCCATCCAGGCGATAGAAGCCACATTGTCGCCTCAGCAACACAGATATCTGTTTATGTGTGCCAAAGACGATCTCTCCGGCCGACACAACTTCGCAACCACCCATGCCGAACATGCACGCAATGCTGCGGCATACCAGAGAGCGCTGAATGCACGGGGAATCTATTAAATTATCTTCAGTAAGATAAACGGTTTTCCGCGATAAGGTTTTGAATGTACGGAAAGTCTGCTAAACACAAACCGGCTTTTGTCATTTTTTACTTTTCAACCGTTGCTTCACAGACTCCTTATCCTGATGGATTTGCACTACCAATTCTTCTTTGGTCTCGAATTTCCGGTCGGTACGGATAAAATCGATAAATTCCACACTCATTGACTGATTATACAAATTACCGTCGAAGTCAAAAAGATTGACCTCTACGCTGATCTCGTTATCTGAATGCAATGTAGGGCGTCTTCCGATATACAGCATTCCGGGATAGATAAGATCACGCAAATGTACCATCACGGCATAGACGCCCAACTCAGGTACCACCTTATAACGTTCCCAAACCCGCATATTGGCCGTAGGGTAACCGATAGTACGCCCTACCTGATAACCCTCCACAATTTTACCCGACAACCTGTAATTATACGACAACAGTTCGTTAGCCTCTTTGATCTTCCCTACTTTCAACAACCGGCGTATCTGCGACGAACTCACATCATCATCCCCAAATTGAAGTTCGGTAGCAAGAATCACGTTTATGCCCAGATCCTTTCCATATTGATTGTATTCGGGATAACTATCCTCCCTGTTGTGCCCGAAACGATGATCGTATCCGACAAGCAGCGTATCCACATGAAGTTGCTCTTTCAGTACCTTTTGCATGAACTCCTTTGCGGAGAGTTGCGAAAGCTCAACGGTAAACGGAAGACTAATGCAATAATCGACACCTGTGGTAGCCAACTGTTCAATTTTCTCATCAAACCCGCATAAGAGCGCCGGCTGATAATCTTTTTGCAGCACTTTACGGGGATGTACCGGAAAGGTGACCACAGCCGAGGGCAATCCGCGCCTCTCCGCCTCCCTCTTTACCTGATCGATCAGATGCCTGTGTCCTATATGTACACCATCAAAAAAACCTACAGTCGCCACGAATGAAAGATCGGTAATCTCTTTCTCTATAGCTAAATCAATAAATTTCAAAATCGAGTAAATTATTTATTAAACCGCGAATATAAAACGAATTTAGCGAAGCTTTGTTTAAAAAGAAGGATTCTTTTCTTAATCCTTTGTTTAATCTTAGTATAAGAGGTTAATTTCGGAATGGAAAGAAAGTCAATTTTTTTATCTAAATTTGTGATTAATAATATTTCTATTTATTCGATTTTGCCATGTTAAAAGAAGAGCGTCATAGAATTATTATGAAAGAGATTAACCTTCATAATAAAGTATTGTCTGTCGATTTGAGCACGTTACTTAACGTTTCAGAAGATACTATCAGAAGAGATTTAAAAGAATTGTCCGATGAAAATAGGGTTATTAAGGTTCATGGAGGTGCTATAAGCAAATCTTTTGTGAGACCCTTTATAGCCGATAATAACATCTATGCACATGAGGAAAAGAAAAAAATTGCATCAAAAGCCCTTGCATTGATACAAAACAATATGACATTGCTTCTTGAGGGAGGTACAACTATTTTGGAATTAGCCAATCAAATTCCCCAAAAACTAAATCTTACCGTTTTTACTGTCAGCCCTCAGATTGCGATTACTTTGTCTGATCACGAAAACATCAATGTTTATACTATAGGCGGTAAATTAAATAAAAATGCCAATATACACATTGGGGCAAGCGTTGTAAACGCAATTTCAGAAATTCAGTGCGACATTTGTTTTATGGGAGTTAATGCCATCTCCTTAGAAAATGGATTTACAGATATTGATTGGGAGACTGTGCAAGTAAATAAGGCAATGATAAAAGCGGCAGACAAAACCGCTTTATTGGCAATTTCTGAAAAATTGAATATCTCTAAGAGATACAAAGTTGCCGATTTATGTGATATTTCATATCTCATTACAGAATTGAATCCAAGAGATAAAGAACTTGCCCGGTATCGAAAACAGATCGAAATAATTTAATATTGCACCTTTACAACCACACCTATAAACCTCCATCAGTCCGATAATTATCATTACATTTCTCTTTTCCGGCAGGTACCAGTATTCAAAAGTATACCGGGTCTGTCAAATTTAGAAATGGCCAACTGATTATCAAATACCTATCGAAAAACCAAACAAAATCTTAAATGATATAGGAGATATGAGTGCCTAACCCTGAATAATATTCTAAATTTATATTTAAAAATATAAATTTGAATTTAGACCTAATTTAATAAGTTTTAATCATTTTAACGGTAAACCTTTATTTGGAGCAGCATAATACTTTTTTCACTTTCCTTACACTTATTCGCTTAAAGTTATATTTTGTTAATATGTTTATTTTTTATTGTTTTTTTGAATTTTTATTCTCCAATGATGCATATATTTGCGTGATTTATTTTTTCAAAAACGCTAATAAACGCATACCGATGTGGCGATGAATCCTATTTCTACTTGTGAATCTGGTAAATTGCAAAGAATAAAAATCTAAACTGAAATGCCTATGAAAATTTAAGGAACAAAGAATTAAGTATTTAAAAAATAAACGTAGGAAGACATGGTCCAAAAAGTAGACATTGTCTAAAACAGCAAACAGTAAGTATGAGTGAAAAAAATTGCTCAAAACCAATTATCTACTGCCGATGGTTATTTTGATCAGATTTATAGCCGTTACCGACGCAATTTCTTTTAGAAAAAATTGTAAAGTCAAAGAATATTATCACCTGCTAAGCAGGAAGGTCTAGAGTTACACTAAAAATAATTTAAAATGTATGAACAAATTAGATCTGTCAGGTAATAGAGTAACAGATAAAGTATGTTTCAAACAGTTCATTAGTTTGACTATTACTTTATTGTTTATACCTGCATTTTGCGTAAAAGCCAACTTGAACTTTAACGACAAGTCATTTATAAATGATTTAGACAATGACGGATATGGGATATATGAAGAGCCTTTATTCTTTCAGCAACAAAAAAGAGAGATAACAGGCACTATAACCGATGTTGATGGAAATCCGGTCATTGGAGCAAATGTAATAGAAAAAAGCGAAATAAGTAACGGTACGGTAACCGATATAAATGGGAACTTTAAACTGAATGTTGCCGAAAATGCCGTTATTCATATCTCCTATATAGGATACCTGGAGCAAGATATAAATACGACAGGGAAAGATGTTTTCAATGTTACTCTACAAGAAGACACAAAGGCCCTGGACGAAGTGGTGGTAGTAGGGTATGGAACCCAGAAGAAGCTCACACTTACAGGCTCGGTTGTTTCTACCACAGGAACCAGCATTCAAAAAAGCGCATCGGTCGATATCTCATCATCACTTGCAGGACGCATGCCGGGCGTAATTGTCAACAACCGGAGCGGCGAACCGGGTGTGGAAGCAACCACCATATTTATCCGTGGCCGCAGTACATTAGGAGATAACTCTCCGTTGATCATTATTGACGGGGTACCCGGTCGTGAATCACTCAGCTTCTTGAATCCGAATGATATAGAATCCATTACGATATTGAAAGACGCTTCAGCCGCCATTTACGGATCGCGCTCTGCAAACGGCGTTATTCTGGTGACCACGAAACGAGGGCAAAGAGAAAAAAAACCTGAAATCACTTTTTCCTACGATCTTGGGATCCAACAGCCTACCCGTCTGTTGGATATGGTAGATGCTCCTACATTCGCCCAGTTATATAATGAGCGCAACGAAAAATTAGGTGTAACCCCAAGATACACGGAAGAAGAAATCCGAAAATTCGCCGATGGATCGGATCCGGTACTCTATCCTAATACTGACTGGTTTGCCGAAATTATTAAACCGGCATCTTTCCAACACAAATATAATCTTTCTTTTGCCGGTGGAACCAATACAGTGGCTTATTTTGCATCTATAGGCGCAGTTACCCAGGATGGCATTTACCGTGAAAGCGCCACTAAATACGACCAGTTGAATTTACGATCGAATATCGATGTGAACGTTACCTCGAATTTTAAAATCGGGGTAGATGTTTCAGCCCGGATACAAAACAAACACTATTCGGCATATCCCAGTGATGAATACGGTATTTTTTATAGAACCCGCGACAGATACCCAACCTTGGCTTCATATTATCCCAATGGATTACTTGCCGGTTCGGGCAATCCGATAGCGTTGGTGAGTGATCGCACCGGATATGATAAAACCCGTTTACAACGCCTGAATACTACTCTTTCGGCAGACTGGGATTTAGGTAAATTTGTGCAAGGTCTGTCGGTAAAAGGACATGTCGCTTATGATAATACCAGCTCTTTCCGGAAAAAATGGCAAACACCCTACACATATTATGTATTTAATGAAACAACTGGAGAGTATGATCAATACAAATCACAAGATGTGGTTACTCCCCAGTTATTGGAACGGTACGTACCGGCATGGGCATTGACGTTGAATGCCACTATGAATTACGACCGCACCTTCAACGATATGCATCATGTAGGAGCAGTAATAGGGTTTGAACAAAGCGAGTCCCGGAACGATGTTTTGCAAGCTGAACGGAAGCAATACTCTCAGGATGCCTTGGATGAATTATTTGCCGGGGACCTGGATAAGACCTACTATGACAATACCGGCTCGGCATCTGAAACGGCACGAAGAGGTTTTTTCGGGCGACTTTCCTATGATTTTAAAGATAAATATCTGACCCAATTTATTCTACGATACGACGGTTCAGAAAACTTTCCGAAAGATAAACGCTGGGGCCTTTTCCCGGGCCTGTCCGTAGGATGGAGGCTATCTGAAGAAGGATTTATAAAAGATAACCTGTCGTTCATCGATAACCTGAAGATCCGCGCTTCTTATGGCGAACAAGGAAATGACAAGATTGATCAGTTTCAGTATATGACAACCTATCAATACGGACGTTCGCAGGTATTTGACGGCAAACAGGTAAACGGTATTTACCCGGGCGTTTTCCCGAATGTGAATGTAACCTGGGAGGTGGCGAAAACCTACAATATCGGATTGGACGGAACCCTGTGGAAAGGAAAGCTCGGCTTTGAAGTAGAAGCATTTAAAACCCGACGCTCCAATATCTTATGCGCCAGAAATGCTTCCGTTCCGGTTTATACGGGATTGACGTCTCTTCCGGACGAAAATATAGGAATAGTGGACAATAAAGGCTTTGAGTTCCAACTTTCACATGCTGGAAGATCAGGAGATTTCATATATAATCTGTCGGGCAATTTCCTTTTTGCCAGAAATAAAGTTGTTTATATGGATGAAACTCCATATGGAGAAGGGTATGATTATCTGAAACTGGAAGGGCATCCTATGGGAGCGATGTTGCTTTATGAAGTGATCGGAATCAATAAGACGGAAGAAGATCTGGAAAAATATCCTCAAATTGCCGCCAGTGCTACATTAGGGGATTTTATTTTCAAACAGAATGATCCCACTCCTTCCGATCCGAATAAAATTACCAGCAAAGATATGAAACGGATGGATCTGACCACGGTACCGGAAATCGTATTTGGCTTATCATTCGACGCCCGCTATAAAATGTTCGATTGTACACTTCTTTTCCAGGGACAGGGACGGGCAAAATACTATATATCGCCGCGCATCGATCCTGCCGAAGGGAATATCATGCAGGATATTGCCGACGGGCGTTGGTCAAGTAGTAATCCGACAGCGGATAATCCGGGCGTGGGAGGCACCATTAACAATGCCGGTGTATATCCTTCTACCTATTGGCATCGCGACGCTTCATTCTTACGGTTGAAAAATATCGAACTTGGGGTGAATTTACCCGGAAAATCGCTGGGAGGAAGTATAACCGGAGTGAATAACCTACGCATTTATATTGGCGGTTATAACTTACTGACCTTTGATAAATTAAAAATCGTCGATCCGGAGACCAGCGATAGTAACGCGCAAAATTACCCACAAGTAAGAATTTTTAATGCAGGGGTTAAATTAACTTTTTAAAAATGAATGATATGAAGAAGATAATATATTACTTGGTATTAATAACCATCATAGTTTTTTCATCTTGCAATGATGATTTTCTTGACCGGAAACCGCTTGATAAATTATCGGAAGAAGCGGTATTCACGAATGAATCCCTGATGGAGCAATATGTCAATGCACTTTATAATGTGATTCCACACCCCTTTACGGAAGGGACAATGGCGGCCATTACCGATGAGGCTTTTTTCCGCTTCGGGGGTACTTCCACCAATTATATTGTACGGGGTGAATTGTCACCGGATAATGTCATTTTTATGAGGGACGGAGGCCCGGCACATAATACGCGTATGACTTTCCTTAATCTGTGGCCCAGAGTGTTTTCCTACGTCCGCGATATGAACCTTTTCCTTTCACGGGTAGACGATGCCCCCATCGGCGAGGAGGTAAAAAAACAGCTCAAAGGTGAGGTATACTTTCTCCGGGCATGGACCTATTCCAATCTTCTGGCAAGGTACGGCGGCGTCCCGATTATTGAAAATGTTTTTCAGCTTGGCGATCAGTATGATCTGGTAAGGGACAATTATGATGACTGCGTCGACTTTGTGATTTCAGATTTAAACGAGGCGATCAATTTGCTTGACGATAAGCCAAAGGTACAGGGCAGAGTAGGTGCAGACATATGTATAGCATTGAAAGCGCGTACCTATCTGTATGCTGCCAGTCCTCTGTTCAACGATCCTACAGACCCCACCGGGAATGTGTTTAAAGGAACCTACAACAAAGAGAAATGGAAACTGGCACGCGACGCTGCAAAAGAACTGATCGACCGCGCCAATACAGGGGCTTATGAACTTGCCGCCACCTATGATGATTATTGGACAAATACCGGTTCAAAAGAAGTCATCTGGGCAAAATATTTCCTGCCTACTTCCGGTAACCTAGCACAACTCTTTTATGCCCCTTCCAGAAATATTGGCGGATGGGTCAGTTGTACACCGGTTGAAAACTTAATATGCGACTATGAAATGGCTGCAACCGGGAAAAAACCGTTTGAAGAGGGTTCGGGATACAACCCGGAAGATCCCTGGGGTGGACGCGATCCGCGGTTCTATAAATCGATCCTGCCACCGGAAACCGAATATATGGGGTATGTGCTGAATATGTGTGAACCAGCTCCGGAGAATACAGTCCTCAAAACCAATGACCCTTATCAGGCGGAAGCCAATCAATGTACCGGATACTGGTTACGTAAATGGTTGATTGATGATGAGCCGGTAAGCGAATCGGTTAATGCTACGTTAATGTACCCGTGGTTCCGGTTGGCGGAAATATACCTGATCTATGCCGAAGCAAGCCTGGAATACAATAGTGATGTGGCTACTTGTGCGGAATATATTAACAAAATACGCGACCGGGCAGATGTCATGATGCCTCATGTATCTTCGTCCCTGTCAGTCGAAGAAATGAGAGAAAAACTGATCCAGGAACGCCGTATCGAATATGCTTTCGAAGATCAGCGTTATTTTGACCTGCGCCGCTGGAAATTAGCTGAAAAGTATGAAAACATCATGACATATGCGATAAAAGGCATCCGCCATGATAATGGAACTGCCGACCTCCAAGACGATCGAATCGAATGGAAGATCGCTAAAAAAGGGACTGACGGAGAACCTGACTATAGCGAATGTCTTGAAAAGTTCACGGTCCGTAAATTTTTACCTCAGCATTACTTAATGCCTATTCCCCGTAATGAATATACAAAAAGTGAAGGAGTAATCGTACAAAATCCATTTTACGATTAGGTTTGAAGTATTTAGAATGAGAAGTGTCATTCCTCTCCGTCAATTGGCGGAGAGGAACCTGCAAGAATTTATTTTTATTATATATCAGTGGGTGCATTGATTCTTTACTTTATTTAGAATCCGAAAAATCGGTTTGTGTCAATGACATAACGATTTACTTTTGAGACATTCTTTTATAAATGATTAAGAATAGATTTACAATGAAACATTTAATATTATATATACTTCCGGTAATTGTATATGTTTTGACGTTTGCGGGTTGTTCTTCGTCCCCTGATCAATTAAGATGCAATATCGGCATTGCGGATATCACACCCGAAGAATCCGTTGTTCTGGCAGGATTTGCTGCGCGCAAAGGACTTTCAACCGGTATTCACAGGCCCTTGAAAACGCATTGTATCGTGATTGAAAACGACTCGGTAAGGGTGTGCATTATCTCCAACGATATGATGGAGATATCCATAAACATGGCCGGCGAATTACGTGAGGAGATAGCTACGCAAACAGGTATCCCATACGATCACATATTTATCCATTCCACCCATACCCATTCCGCTCCGCGTGCAGGCGGAAGCAGCGCGGAAAAAGGAGGAACGAATTACGCTTTTGTAAAAAAGTTACGTGAAACCGTTGTAAGGAATGCGGTGCAGACGGCAAATAACAAAAAAGCTTTTATCCCGTTCACCATTGAAACAGGTAAAGGAGAGTGTGAGATCAATTGCAACCGCAGGGAAAAAGACGGACCCTGCGATCATGACGTGTACCTGTCCCATTTTCTCGATAAGGAGAAAAAGCCCATTGTTTCGCTGCTTAATTTTGCCTGTCATCCGGTCAGCCTGAATCACCGCAGTTTGGTGGTATCTACCGATTTTCCGGGAATAACCGTTGAAGAGTTATCCAAAGAATGGGGAAACGATGTATTCTATTTTTCGGGAGCTGCCGGCAATGTCGATCCGTGCGGAGCACTAAGGACCGACACATCCTATACGCAGGCAAGAGGCATGGAACTGGCGGATGCCGTACGGAATATCCGTACCGAAAAAATAAAAAAGAGTAATATTCTTCGCGTTAGCAGCATGGAGGTGAAATTGCCATTCCGTGTTTCCAAAATTACCCCGGAGATAGTCAACGATCATGCCGACGAAATAAAGCAGTGGAATGCATTCGGTACCTGGAAAAATGATGTGGAAAGATGGCGTTCCGCAACTTTGGAAAAAATCGCAAAAGACGAAGTGAAAAATTGGCTGCCTTTTGAAATAGCAAGCGTAAATATCGGAGGGCTGGTCTTATTCTTCTCACAAGGAGAGCCGTTCAATGAATACCAGACATTGCTTCGTGAAAATAATCCGGGTATCACTCTGTTTTTTATCGCGTATACAAACGGCCAGAATTCTTATCTGCCCAGTAAATATGCCTTTGGGCGTGATGCCTACGAATATGAGAAAGAGCAAATGCATATATACATCGGGGCGCCTTATCCGCTTTCCGCCGAAATGCCGGTAGTCTATGAAATGGCCATGAAACAGGTCGTAAATGATGTAGCCAGTAATCAATGAAATATAATGTATCGTATGAAAAAAATAATTTCTTGTGTAGTTGTAATCATTGTATGTTGTAACGTTTTTGCAACTGACAATGTCCGATACGGGATCATTCCCAAACCGAAGTCATTAAAAGAATTAGCCGGTGAATTTAAAATCAACAAACATACGGCAATTATCATTCCTGAGGGAGACACTCTGGTAGAAGAAATAGCGGTGGACTTTGCCGACCGGATAAAAACCTGTACCGGAATAGATATAAAAGTGCGTACCTTCCCCTCTTCCGGGACAACACCTAACAGCATTATTTTCAAAAAGGATGAAGGAATGGGCCATGAAGAATATACCCTGCATATTACCCCGCAAAATATAGTCATAACGGCTACTACACCCAACGGGATGTATTATGGAATCCAAACGATATACCAGTTGTTGCCTGCCGAGATTTACGGTGAAACAAAAGCAGGTGGTTTGAAATGGGAGATTCCCTGTTGTGAGATACAGGATGCCCCAACGTTTCCGTATCGCGGTCTTATGCTTGATGCCGGACGTTATTTTATGCCCAAAGAACTGGTCATGAAATTTATTGACGTCATGTCCATGCACAAGCAGAATTTCTTTCATTGGCACCTTACGGAAGACCAGGGTTGGCGGATCGAAATAAAAAAATATCCACGGCTAACCGAAATAGGAGCTTTTAGAAAAGAAAGCCCGATAGGGGAAACAAAAGAAGGGGATGGCATTCCCCACGGTGGTTTTTATACCCAGGAAGATGTGAAGGAAGTGGTGGAATACGCCCGTAAAAGATATGTCACTGTTGTTCCTGAGATTGAACTGCCGGGACATGCCACAGCGGCTATTGCCGCCTATCCCGAATTATCCTGCTTTCCCGACAGAGAATATGAAGTGGCGACGACCTGGGGTATCAAAGAAGATGTCTTCTGTCCTTCGGCAACCACCTTCCGGTTCCTCGAAAACGTCTTTACTGAACTGTTCGACCTTTTTCCGTCCCCTTATTACCATATTGGAGGTGACGAATGTCCACGCGCCCGGTGGAAGGAAAGTCCTTATTGCCAGGATTTGATGAAAGTATTGGGATTGGAAAACGAAGACCAGTTGCAGATATTTTTTGTCCAACGTATGGCAAAGTTCCTGAAGGAGAAAGGCAATAAAACCGTGATCGGGTGGGACGAAATTCTTGATGGGGGAGCTGTCCCGGGAACAATTGTCATGTCGTACCGCGGACACAATCCTGCCGTTCGTGCCGCCAAACAAGGCTTGAACACTATTGTGACTGCCAACCGTTGGAATTATCTTGATTATTACCAGGAAGACCCGGATACGGAAGAATTGTCCATGTTTTTGTTTTTGCCGTTGGAGAAAGTGTACAATTATTTCCCGATACCGGATACCGTTCCGCAACAATATCACCCATATTTCATCGGACAACAGGGAAGTGTGTGGACGGAATACATACAAACACCACGCAGGGCGGAATATATGGCTTTCCCAAGGGCTGTGGCCATGTCTGAAGTAGCCTGGTGCGCAAAAGAAGACAAGGATTGGGATTCTTTTTGCAAACGCATGGTCAAAGGGTTTGCACGACTCGATCATAAAGATATCCATTACAGTAAAGCATTCTATAATGTGATTTTCCATTTCGACCGTAAGGCGGATTTTCCTAAGAAAATCCGGTTGAGCATTGACTATCCCGGTGCAGAAGTCTATTATACCATAGATGGTAACCGGCCGACCATCCGTTCACTGGTTTACTCCGACTCCATAACAGTAAACCAGGGTGACATAATCCGTGCCCAGGGATTTCTGAAAAACGGCCGTAAAGTAGGTAAAATGATTGAAAAGAAGTTTTGAAAAACAAATGGTTTATGAGAATGAAGACAAAATTCATATTTATAGGATGTTGGTTCGTCGTATTACTGGTATCTGCGGGATGTGCAGGAAAAAGTAATGATGGTACTCTTTCCCCTGAAAATTTGCGATGTGAGTATTTGATTAATCCGTCCGGTATTGATATAATCAATCCGCATCTGTCGTGGTATTCCGCTTCAGAGGAAAGGAATCAAAAACAAACGGCATACAGGATACTGGTTTCAAGTTCACTGGAAAAATTAGGTTCGAATGAAGGCGATTTGTGGGATTCAAAAAAAGTGGGGTCGGATGAAAGCATACACATAATCTATAATGGAAAAGAGTTGAATTCGGAAGAAGAGTGCTTTTGGAAAGTGAAGGTGTGGGATGGCGAAGGAAAGGAATCTGCCTGGAGTGAACCGGCAAAATGGAGTATGGGGTTACTGGACGAAGCCGACTGGGAAGGTTATTGGATAGGGTTAGACAGCCTGGTGGGAAATGATAAACAGTTCGGCTTGTCTGCACGCTATCTCAGGAAAGAATTTGCCGCTGCAGAAAAAGTTAAACGGGCAACAGCATATATCTGCGGCCTGGGGTTGTTCGAATTGTATATCAACGGGAATAAAACAGGCGACCAGGTATTGGCCCCGGCATTGTCGGAATACCCGAAAACGTCGTATTACATGACGTTTGATGTTACAAAAGAAATCAGTGAAGGCCAAAATGCCGTGGGAGTCATTCTCGGCAGCGGCCGCTATTTTGCCCCGGTCAAATGGGATCAAAATTACGGGTTTCCTAAAATGATTTTTCAATTAAATATAGAATTTGCTGATGGCAGCAGGCAAAGTATAATAAGCGATACCACATGGAATATGACCGCAGATGGCCCGATTACCTTTAATAATGAATTTGACGGTGAAGAATATGATGCCCGGAAAGAAATGCCGGGCTGGAACAGGGTTCATTTCAATGACTCCCGGTGGATAAAAGCCGAAAGGGTTTCAAACCCGTCGGAGAAATTAAAAGCCCAGATGATCGAGCCCATCAAAATAATAGAAACGGTGAAGCCAAAAGCAATCAAAGAAATCAAACCCGGGGTGTATGTGTATGATATGGGGCAAAACATGGTAGGTTGGATAGCATTAAGGGTCAATGCCCCGGAAGGGACAGAAATAAAATTACGTTTTGCCGAAACGATACATCCGGATGGGGAGCTTAATGTGGCTAACCTTCGGCTGGCAAAACAAACGGATGTGTATATTACAAAAGGCGAAGAAATGGAAGAATGGCAGCCGAGTTTCACCTACCACGGATTCAGGTATGTAGAGCTTAGCGGATATCCGGGTAAACCGGACTTACACATGATCGAGGGAAAAGTGGTTCACGATAACCTTAAGGTAACAGGGCAGTTTAATTGTTCTTCGGATATGATCAATAGGATCTATAATGCTGCCTATTGGGGAATCCGGGGTAATTACCGCAGTGTCCCGACCGATTGTCCCCAGCGCGATGAACGCCAAGCCTGGTTAGGGGATCGATCTGCCGGCTCTTTGGGTGAGAGTTTTATTTTTGATAATAATGCAATTTACTCCAAATGGATGGCTGATATTTCCGACGGACAAAAAACAAGCGGAAGTATCTCCGATGTAAATCCGACGTACAGAAAGGTATATTCCGATAATGTAACCTGGCCTTCGACATTTATCATGGTTCCGGGTTGCCTTTACCGGCAATTTGGGAATAGTAAGGTCATTGCCGGCAATTATGATGCTTTGAAGAGGTGGATTTCCCATATGCGGGATAACTATATGAAAGACGACCTGCTGCCAAGGGACTCGTATGGCGACTGGTGTATGGTTTCAGAAGACAGGAGTGTCATCCATTCCAAGGATCCTGTTACCATCACACCGGGAGATTATCTCGGCTCATCTTATTTCTATTATGACCTCATCCTTATGGAGAAATATGCCCATCTTTTAGGCAAGACAGAAGATGCAGGGGAATTCAGGCAATTATCAGACAAGATGAAAGAGGCTATTAACCGTACTTACCTTCATAAAGACAGCATTTATTATGCGAACAATACCGTAACGGCAAATGTGGTAGCGCTGGCTTTTGACCTTCCCCCGATTGCACTGAGAAGTAAAGTTTTTGATCACATCGTTCACCGCATTGAGCATGATTATGACGGTCATACAAGCTGCGGTGCAATTGGCCAGCAATGGTTGATGCAAACTCTTACCGATAACGGCCGGCCGGATCTGGCGCTAAAAATAGCAGAGAATACAACATACCCGGGTTTTGGATACATGCTTGAAAATGGTGCGACCACAATATGGGAACTCTGGAACGGGGATACTGCGCCGCCAAAGATGAATTCGGCAAACCATGTAATGTTGCTGGGTGATTTTGTGACGTGGCTATACCAACGTTTGGCCGGGATCAATGCCGATCCTGATAATCCGGGCTTTAAAAATATCATCATGAAACCAATCCCGGTGGAAGGATTGGATTACGTGCATTCCGAATACCATTCGATACACGGGTTGATTAAAAGCTCATGGAAGAAAGAAGGCCAATCTTTTATTTGGGATATCACCGTGCCCTGTAATACTACTGCAACCGTTTATATTGCCGCTCTATCAGAAAAAGATGTGGCTGAAGGTAGTAAAAGGGCATCTTCGGCCGAAGGGGTAAAATTAATAGGTACGGATAACGGATATGTCGTTTATAAAGTCGGCTCGGGGAATTATCATTTCATTGTTGAATAAAAAAATAGTGTCAGTTAATACGGAGTTCTTCTGTTTTCGAACTCTATCCAATCTTTAAAAAAATAATAATTTATAAAAATAATTATATGAAAAAGTTTATAACAAGATATAGTATCGTATTGCTCTTGTGTTTGAGTTTTTCTTTGGTATATTCAGGTTGTAACCGGGAAAAAACCGAACCTGCCGGGTTTCCACAAGGAGTATGGATGTGGGGAAACGCTTTATCTGATGAGGATGTTCAGACAGTTGTAAATAAATTGGTTGAAAACAATATTCACCAAGTTTACTTTTTAGTCAAGGGCACCGCCGGTAAAAAAACTTCCGCCGAAAAATTGACTGAATTCATCACACAAGCACATGCCGAGAAAATAAAGGTTCATCTCTGGTATATAATCAGTGACGATGATGTCTATATGGCTGCAAATCCTCAGGCAGGCATTTATCATTGTCCAAACCCCTCTGTAAATACCAGACCATATCCCATGAATAACAACAAAGTCAATCTTCTTTATCCGCCATACAAAGAATATGTATTGGATAACATCCGGTATTTTCTGACCAATTTCAATTGTGACGGAATCCATCTCGATTGCATTCGATATAGCCACTTTGTTTATTCATTCGATCCCTATTCCCTTCAAAAAGCCGCGTCCTTAGGTTGTGATACGATCCGTTTATTGGGTTTCTTTGATACGGAGCCCAATTATACAAACTATGTCACGAATAATGGTTTTGTGAATCTGTATGTCGACGGGGATCCGGATGTGGTTAAATGGGTGGAGATGAGAAAAGATGTAGTCTATGACTATATCGAGGCGATCAGGGAAACCATAGAACAGATTAAGCCCGACCTTGAGTTAAATGCGGCTTTCATGCCCGAAGGAGCAACAGATCCGGCATATTCGGATGTTTTTTATGCCCAGAACTACAAGCTTCATTCCACTATTCTGGATATGATCAGCCCGATGGCGTATTTTAAGTCTTTTGGAAAGTCCACCGATTGGCTACAGACCATAACGGAAGGAGCAAAAGGTCTTGTCGATCCACAATGTAAAATTTATTCCGGCGTCCAGGCTTTTGACGGGGTTACTGCCGAACAACTGAAAGAACAGATCCAATATTCATTCGACGGAGGTGCTGAAGGAATCATCGTGTTCAGATACGGGACCATCACGGATGATAGTTGGAAAGCGATAAAAGAAGAATAGAATAAATACGAACAGTAATGAAAACGATCAACAGAAGAAAATTCCTTCAAACTTCGGCGATAGCCGGAGCCGGTTTAACTTTGATGCCCAATCTTACCTTTGCAAGAAATAGCAGCAGCAATAATAAACCCGTTTTATTAGGAGGGAAGAAAAACACCTTTGGATTCTCCCGTTGGCCTGTTTATGACCAAACGGAAGAAAAAGCATTATTAGACGTCCTGCACAGCAATAAATGGGGGCGTCTGGACGGAAGCGTGACAGCTGCCTTTGAAGAGGCTTATGCAAAACAGATCGGCGTCCATCATACGCTTGCCGTATCCAGCGGGACCAGTGCACTTTACACTATGTTGGGAATATTGGATGTGGGTCCCGGTGATGAGGTGATCCTTCCTGTATATACTTTTGTGGCTTCTTATAACGTAGTGGTTCTCAACTATGCACTACCTATTCTGATTGATACGGATCCGGAAACTTTTCAGATCGATGCGGATAAAATTGAACCTGCCATCACTAATCAAACAAAATTAATCATGCCGGTACATATCGGAGGGTCTCCTGCTGACATGGACAGGATATTGGATATCGGTCGTAACCATAATTTGCCGATTATTGAGGATGCCTGTCAGGCACATCTGGCAGAATGGAAAGGGAAGAAGGTCGGATCTTTAGGATTAGGCGGGGCTTTCAGTTTTCAATCTACTAAAAATCTGAATTGTGCCGAAGGCGGCGCGATAACCAGTAATGATGAAGGATTTATTCGTAAATGTTATGGTTTTCATAACCAGGGACAAGGAGGTACATCTACTTCTTACACTACCGGAGAGGGAACAAGGGGTACCAATCTCCGCCTCACCGAATTTCAGGCAAATTTATTGTTGGCGCAGATGACAAGATTAGCGCAGCAAGTGAAAAGAAGAAGTGAAAATGCAACTTATCTGACGAATTTATTAAATGAAATACCGGGTATTATTCCGGCTAAACTATATAAGGGAACGACCAACAGTGCTTATCACCTGTACATGTTCCGCTATGATAAGACCAAATTTCAAAATCTGAGTCGGAAGCGATTTATAGAAGCATTGTCTGCCGAGGGTATTCCATGCAGTAGCGGATACGGACAAATGAATAGTAGCGCATATGTGCAAGGTCTCGCCGGAAACAAACATTACCTGAAGATTTATGGAAAGAAAGGCATGCAAGAGTGGTTAGAGCGTATCCAATGCCCGCAGAACGATACATTAACCGGGGAAGAGTCGGTGTGGTTTACACAAACTACATTGCTCGGCGGTCGTTCCGATATGGAAAAGATAGCAGAAGCCGTCAGACGTGTTCAGAAATACGCAAAAGAATTAAAGAAATAAAAGTGTTTCAATAGATAACAAGTCAAACATGATATTAATAGCCGATAGCGGATCCAGCAAAACCAGCTGGACATTAGTTAAAGAACAGCAGATTGTCTTTCGGTTCGAAAGTGAAGGATACAACCCGTGTTACAATGATCCTGAGGAAATTACCGGTTCCCTTCGCAAAAGTTTGCCCATGGAATATGACTGGAATAAGATCGAATTAGTTGCTTTTTACGGGGCAGGCTGTTATGAAGATAAATACGCGGTAATTGAAAATGCCCTGCGTCCCTTATTTTCCAAAGCCCGGTTTGATGTGGCCATGGACCTGATGGCTTCGGCACGGGCACTCTTGGGACATGATCCCGGATTTGCCGCCATTCTGGGGACAGGTACGAACTCATGTCTTTACGACGGAAAAAGAATTACACATAACGTCGACTCGATGGGCTTCCTTCTTGGCGATGAAGGAAGCGGGGCATATATGGGCAAACGTCTTATAAAAGACTTTATCCGTGGACATATGCCGGATGATATCAGAGGGATTTTCTACGATACGTACCGGCTGTCACCCGATGAACTGATCGACCGCGTCTACGCTAATCCCATGCCGAACCGTTATTGTGCGTCTTTCGCCCGGTTTCTGAGCGGGGAGCAGGTATCCGGACATACGTATATTGAAAATGTGAAACGGGACTGCTTCCGTGACTTTTTCAGGAACATTGTCGTGTATTACCCGGATTATTCCGGGTACCTGTTTAACTGTGTAGGCAGTATCGGCTGGGTATTCATGGATACCCTGACGACTGTGGCGGAAGAGTTCGGGATGAAAACGGGAAAGATCATCCAAAGTCCTATGGAAGGCCTTATTGCTTTTCATCAAGTTTAGGAGCGGAAGTTTCAAACAATTAAATACTTTATTTTGGAAACTACACTTTATGCACAACTAAATAACCATTATGAACAAAAAAAATAAATCCAATTATTTATTCCCGCTCCTGATTATCGGGGTCGCTTTTTTCATTATTGGCTTCGGTGTGGGGATCAATGGTATTATGGTTCCTATCCTTGAAGGGGCTTTTTCTTTGAGCAAAGGAATGTCTTATCTGGTGCTGACGGCTACTTTTTCCGCCTTTTTGATCTTTGGAAGGCCTTCAGGCGTGCTGATAAAGAAGATCGGCTACAAGAAATCCATGGTCATAGCCTTGCTGATCATGGCCCTGGGAATGCTGTTATTTATTCCTTCGGCCAATATGAGCGCTACCATGGCTGGTTTTTACATGTTCCTAGTTGCTTCGTTTATCGGGGGAATAGGAAATACCTTGTTACAGACGGCTGTCAACCCGTATGTTACTATTTGCGGGCCCATAGAAAAGGCTGCACAACGCATGTGTTTTATGGGAATCATGAACAAATCGGCATGGTATCTTGGCCCTATTTTCCTCAGCTTGTTCATTGATGTGAAAAATCCGCTAATGGATCAGGCCTACATTCCTTTCGGACTTGCTGCGGGAGTGATCATCCTTCTGGCAATCCTTATTTATTTCGTCTCCCTGCCTGAAGTGAAAGCCGTTGGAGAAGAAGAGGATACGCAAGACGCAGACAGCCACAATGAAATGCTTGCGACAAATAAGAAAACAAGTATCCGGCAGTTTCCGCACCTAATTCTGGGCGCTATCGCATTATTTATTTACGTAGGTGTGGAAACTCTTCCCATGGCGTCGGCGATTGATTTTTCCAAGGCTATCGGTCTTGATAATCCGGCGCAGTATTCGGGTATTGTTTCCTTAGGATTGGTGATCGGATATATTGTCAGTATCTTTCTCTTACAAGTGATGCATCAAAAAAAGGCATTGATCTTGTTTACCCTGATCGCCTTGTCCGCATCATTTTGTCTTGTCCGGATTCCCGCGCAACAGGCAATCTACTGTCTGGGAGTATTGGGATTTGCCCATTCCCTGATGTGGGGTACGATCTGGGCATTGGCCATCGATAAGTTGGGAAAATTCACCAAATCGGGGTCATCCATATTGGTGATGGCTATTGTGGGAGGGGCCATTCTTCCTCTGGTGTTCGGATTTATCCTCGATGCCGTTAAGATGACAGGCATGGTGAGTGAAGCAATGGATTTTCAGAAAGCTTACTGGTTATTTATCCCCTGCTATCTGTATATTCTTTATTATGCGATAGCCGGGCATAAAGCGGGACTAAAAAAATAATATCAGGATATGAAACCAACCATCAAAAGATGGATGCAACAAATTGAGAACAAATGGTCAGATTAACAGAACAACCATCCAGATATGATGATCTGGAAAAGAAAACGGTAGATGAACTAATCCGGAATATCAATACCGAAAACAAAATCGTGGCCTTGGCCATCGAAAAAGTTTTACCGGAAATAGGGAAATTGATAAGTGCCATCGAGCGGCAATTAAAAAACGGGGGCAGGATGTTTTATCTGGGATGTGGGTCCGGAGGACGGCTGGCCGTACTCGACGTCATTGAACTACCCAATACTTATGGGATAGAAAAAGGGATCATAAATGTGATTCTTGCCGGGGGAGTACAAAATCTCGTCTTCGCCCTCGAAGAAAAAGAAGATGATGAGATAGAAGGCTGGAATTCCCTGCAAAAAGAAAATATATCTCCCAAGGATATCGTAATAGGCATATCTGCCAGCGGAATAACTCCTTTTGTATTGGCCGCTTTAAAAAAATGCCGTGAAAACGGTATTCCTTGCGGTTCGATCGTCAACAATCCGAACTCACTCATTTCGCAATACTCCGATTTCCCAATCGAAGTGATTACCGGACCTGAATTTGTTACAGGAAGTACCCGAATGAAATGCGGAACGGCACAGAAAATGATCTTCGACATGATCAGCACTACAGTATTGATACGATTGGGAAGAGTAGAAGGAAACCGTATGGTAAATGCCCGGTTGATCAATAATAAAGTAGTGGATCGTTCCGTTCGAATGCTCATGGAACGTAACCCACAAATCACCGATTACGAATTTGCCAAAGAAGTCATTAAAAAATGCGGCAATGTAAAAAAGTCAGAACAATACCTTAAAGAACAAGGATGGTTATCTTCCTGAGAATTTTCATAAAAAAACTTTCAAATTAACATCATTTCCGTACCTTTGTATTCAATATTATCCCACTATAAAGTTTAATCCTTTAAAAAAGAAGCGATGAATTCTAAATTTATTTTATTGGCTCTAATGAGTATGATTATGGTAATGACAGGTTGTACAGGCGAAGCAAAGCACAACACGCTGACGCAACAGGAGATTGCCGACGGATGGGAACTGCTGTTCGACGGCACTACACTCAATGGGTGGCGCGATTACAATGGCGAGGAACTGACTGCTCCCTGGTTTGCTGAAGACGGCATGATACAGGCCAAGGGCGAAGGCGCCGATGAACACGGTTACATCGTTACCGAAAAAACGTATGAAAATTTCGAACTGGTATGGGACTGGAAAATTGCTGACGGCGGTAACAGCGGCGTGCTGTACCACGTGGTAGAACATCCGAAGTTTGCTGTTCCTTATGTGACCGGCCCGGAATACCAATTGATCGATGATCTCGGATTTCCCGAACCGTTAGAAGATTGGCAGAAAACAGCGGCCGATTATGCCATGCATACCACCGATCCGGAAAAGACCATTATCAAACCGGCAGGAGAATGGAATACCTCCAAAATCGTTTTCGATAACGGTCATGTGGAACATTGGCTGAACGGTGAGAAGGTGATTGAGTTTGAGGCCTGGACGGAGGATTGGTTTGTGCGCAAGCACAGCGGCAAATGGGAAAATGCCCCTGAATACGGATTGGCGCGAAAAGGTGTGATCTGCCTGCAAGACCATGGTTCGGCTGCATGGTTCCGCAATGTAAAGATCAAAGAACTACCCCGTAAAACCAAAGAGGTGAACCTGTTCAACGGAACAGACCTACACGGATGGGAAGTCTATGGAACCGAAAAATGGTATGTACAGGATGGTCTTTTGGTGTGCGAAAGCGGCCCGGACAAACAGTACGGGTATCTTGCCACACGTGAATACTACGATGACTTTGACCTGACCGTCGAATTCAAACAGGAAGCTGACGGTAATTCCGGTGTCTTCATCCGCTCATTCGTGGAACCGGGCGCTATTGTAAATGGCTGGCAGGTGGAAGTGGCTCCCAAAGGGCATGACACCGGTGGCATCTATGAGTCCTACGGACGTGGATGGCTGGTACAGATTCCCGATGAAAAGGAAGAAATATTAAAAGAGGGCGAGTGGAATACCTTACGTATCCTGGTAAAAGGTGACAATGTAAAGACTTTCCTGAATGGAGAAGAGATGGTTGACCTGACCGACGAGAAGATAGGCAAGGCACAAGGACGTATCGCTTTGCAAATCCATGACGGAGGAGGTATTAAAGTGCTTTGGAAAAATCTCCAGCTAAAAACATTGTAATAATTGAACGTTCTTCCTCTATCTTAATAATATATAAGTCGAAGCCTCGTCTTAAAAAGACGGGGCTTTTTTCGATTTTATTTTAAAAAAGAGCCTATCTTTGTATAATCAACTCACTTAAAATAAAGAATGACAGAAAAAAACGAACTCTTACAAAGTATTATTGAAGGAATTCAGGAGAAGAAAGGAAAAAACATTTGTACTATCCACTTAAAAGGCATGACGGGTGCTGTATGTGATTATTTTGTAATTTGTGAAGGCAATACACCCACCCAGGTATCGGCCTTAGCCGATTCAATAGATGAGATTGTGAAGAAAAACACCAAAGAAGATCCTATCCGTGTGCATGGGCAACAGCTTGCTGAATGGATTGCAATGGATTATGGTGATATAATTGTACATATATTCCTACCCGAACTCCGCAATTTCTACAATATCGACAACCTTTGGGAAGATGCCAATTCAGAACGTATTCCATCCATAGATTAAAACTTATTTCCCAAAAAATTGTTACAATAACTCAGAAGAAATAGAGAGTCACCCAAATGAACAATACGAACAAAGAAAATAAACAGGATAAACAACCTACCCTGCGACCTAAGATAGGTGGCAATAATAATCCCAAGAGACCATTCAATCCTTACTGGATTTATGCCGTAGTACTGGCATTACTCATGGGAATGTGGTTTTTCGGACAAGATACTACTGTAAAAGAGGTAAAATGGTCGGAGTTTCAGGAATATGTGAGAGACAACCGGGTGAAGAGCGTAGTGGTGTACAGCAACAAAGAGACTGCGGAAGCAATCGTCCGAGAGGAGTCTGTAAATTATGTTTTCGGAGATGATGCCGGTAAATCAATGAGAACGCCTCTGATTCTGATAAAGATTCCTTCGACGGATGCCATATCTGAATTTATAGATAATGTAAAGGCCGAAAAAAACTATGACATTGAAGTACGCTTCGACACAACATCGGAACTCTGGGGCATATTACTTACTTTTGCTCCTTTTCTTTTGCTCATCGTATTTTGGGTATGGATGATGCGCAGGATGCAGGGTGGAGCCGGCGCCGGTGGAGGTGTTTTCAATGTAGGCAAATCAAAAGCCCAACTGTTCGACAAGGACTCCAGCCAGAAAGTGACTTTCAAGGATGTCGCCGGGTTATCCGAAGCCAAGGAGGAGGTACAGGAAATTGTAGAGTTCCTGAAGAATCCCAATAATTACACCAATCTTGGGGGAAAGATACCCAAGGGTGCATTATTGGTCGGTCCTCCCGGAACCGGAAAGACATTGCTGGCAAAAGCGGTAGCAGGTGAAGCGAACGTTCCCTTCTTTTCCATCTCCGGATCTGATTTTGTGGAGATGTTTGTGGGTGTGGGTGCATCCCGCGTAAGAGACCTTTTCCGCCAGGCAAAAGAGAAAGCGCCCTGTATCGTATTTATCGACGAGATTGATGCCGTAGGCCGTGCCCGTGGAAAAAACAATAATTTCGGATCGAATGACGAACGGGAAAACACATTGAACCAACTTCTTACCGAAATGGACGGTTTCGGATCAAACAGCGGGGTAATCATCCTCGCGGCGACTAACCGTGCCGACGTGCTGGACAAAGCGTTGCTGCGTGCAGGCCGTTTCGACAGGCAGATCTACGTGGAGCTTCCCGACCTGAACGACCGGAAGGAGATATTCAAAGTACACCTCCGCCCCATCAAAATAGATGAATCTGTGGATGTCGAATTCCTGGCCCGTCAGACACCCGGATTTTCCGGTGCCGATATAGCCAACGTCTGCAATGAAGCAGCACTGATCGCTGCCCGAAAGAAAAAGAAATTCGTGGAGAAAGAAGACTTCATGAACGCGGTCGACCGTATTGTGGGTGGACTGGAAAAGAAGAATAAGATCATCACCCAGAATGAGAAAAAATCCATTGCCATCCATGAGGCCGGACACGCCACGCTAAGCTGGTTCCTGGAACATGCCAACCCGTTGGTGAAGGTGACTATCGTGCCCCGTGGGAAAGCACTGGGAGCAGCCTGGTACCTGCCGGAAGAACGGCAGATCACGACCAAAGAGCAGATGCTCGATGAGATGTGTGCTCTCCTCGGAGGAAGGGCCGCCGAAGAAATATTTATAGGATCGATCTCCTCCGGGGCAATGAATGATCTGGAGCGCGTGACCAAACAAGCCTACGCCATGATCACCTATATGGGGATGAGCGAAAAACTTCCTAACCTCAGTTACTATGACTCATCGGGACAAGAATACACTTTCTCAAAACCATACAGCGATGAAACGGCCAAGTTGATCGATAACGAAGTGAAAGCAATGATCAACCAGCAATATGAGAGAGCCAAACAAATCCTTACGGATAAAGCGGGAGGGCACAACCAATTGGCCGGCATCCTGCTGGAAAGGGAGATTATCTATTCTGACGACCTGGAAAAAATATTCGGCAAACGTCCCTGGATATCCCGCTCTCAGGAAATCCTCGAGAATGAGAAAGGATCTTCTTCGGGCATACAACTCCCGCCCAAACCTCACGGTTCCGGAGATCATATATTCATAGACACCGATGAGAAGATCCCTTTTCCCGACTCTTCTCAAGAGAATAAGGAAAGAGCGGATGAAAATAGCGAAGAATAGGTAACTGATAGCCTGGCTTTTTACGGTCAGGCTATTTTTTGTATCCTATTTCATCTAAAATAACAAGGGTCATTCTCATCAAGGATGAACATTTCACGGATTCTTTTCGTTATAAATAGACAACAAGGTTGATTTAGTGATGTGATGATATGATAATTAATCATCAATGGATCGTTAATATCAACAGATTATGATGGGTTCATATACCGAAATAAAAAAGAAAAAATTTATGCAAACAATTCATTATTATTTATTGTCAGGCTTATTTGCGTTATCGGCAATCAGTTGCAATAATTCCAATGCAAAAAACAAAGAAAATGACAATACAAAAAAAAGTGTAAACATGAAATTCGAAAAAGTAGCATTACCTTATGCTACCGATGCGTTGGAGCCGGTTATCAGCAAACAGACAGTAGAGCTCCACTATGGCAAACACCATCAGGCCTATGTGGATAATCTGAATAAGTTGGTAGTAGGTACGAAATTTGAAAATGCAGATCTTGAAACAGTAGTAAAAGAGAGTGATGGCGCTATTTTTAACAATGCGGGACAGATTCTCAACCACAATATTTACTTCACCTCTTTCAAAAAAGACGGCGGTGGTGAGCCAAAAGGGAAATTGGCAGATGCAATCAACGAGCAATTCGGTTCATTCGAGAAGTTTAAAGAAGAATTCAATGCAGCCGGAGTTTCCGTGTTCGGTTCGGGATGGGTATGGCTGGCAAAGGACCAGGATGGCAAACTTTCTATCTTGAAAGAAAGTAATGCCGGTAATCCGGTTACAAGCGGTCTGGTTCCTATTTTAGGTTTTGATGTATGGGAACATTCATACTATCTTGACTATCAAAATCGCCGTGCCGATCACCTGAAGGAAATATGGAAAATAATTGATTGGGACGTGGTAAGTGCACGTTATTAATTGCAAGCAATCTACCGGTAAAAGTCACAATAGTCAACTGAATGGGAGGGAGTGGATATCAACAATTCACTCCCTCTTTTTTATCATCTCTTTATCATAATTCCCGTAAGCATCCTTCCTGAGTGAATAGTTTGCCTGCGGGCGGAAAAGAAAATATCTTCCCTATCGAATGTACATAACGGGCTCTTCTCTATACAGCCTGCATCTATTCCTAGCCTGATTAGTTCCTTCCGGTTGATCTCCTTCAGATCGACATGATATTTGGAGGATGGTGTTTTTCTGGAGAAAGAGGCGACATCTGTAAGGTCGAACCCCTCCTCATAAAACCTGTCCACTACTTCATTTCCTACTTCGTAATTCGACATTCCAATGGCCGGACCGATACCTGCAATCATATCCTCTGGCAAAGAGCCGAATTGTTTCTCCATCGCGATGACGGTTTTCTCTACAATCCGTCCTACAGTACCTTTCCATCCTGCATGGATTGCCGCAATTATTTCATTATGCCTATCATAAAGAATTACCGGCACACAATCAGCTGTGGTAATACAAAGATAAATTTCTTTTTCCCTTGTAATAACAGCATCGACACCATACAGAGTCTCAATAGCGGAAGCATGGTCGAGACTGAAAAAATTACTGTCAATCGTCAGCACTTTGGTCCCGTGTGTCTGGTGAGGAATGATAAACCTGTTTATATCGGCATAAAGCATACGGGCGAGGATCTCCCGATTCTCGCTGATATTCAATGGACTGTCATCCGAGAAGTTCCCCATATTAAAGGAAGAAAAAGAGCCTTCACTCACTCCACCCTCCCGGGTAGTAATGAAATGGGTAATATTCTCCTCCTTGTCGAACAGGTCGAACAGAAGCAAGTTATTATACAGGGGATGAGGTTTCATTGCCAAATACTAAAAGTCCTCTTCATAGTAGTTGTACTCATCTCCATCATCTTCATCCGATCCGGAATTATCGTCGAAAAGTTCCTCTTCCGGATCAAATTCAAACTTGGAAATATCGAGATTCCTATGTACCAACGCATCACGTGATGCCGATATCGGCACATAATCATCCGAGTTAAGTGCACGCCAAAGCATATCTTTAAGTGCCGGGATCCCATATCCCGTAATAGAGGAGATAAACAGGTAGGGAATATCGGGAAGATCCAATGCTATTTCCTGCATCAATTCCTCATCAAGCATATCCGCTTTCGATATGGCCAAAATATGGGTCTTATCCAATAATTCGGGATTATACCGGGTGAGTTCATTCAATAAAATATGATATTCCTCTTTTATATCGTCGGCATCGGCAGGTATAACGAACAGTAATAGAGAGTTACGTTCTATATGCCGAAGAAAACGTAAACCCAGTCCCCTTCCTTCACTTGCCCCCTCGATAATTCCCGGGATATCGGCCATCACGAACGACTTCCCATCGCGATACTCCACAATGCCCAAATTGGGTTGGAGAGTGGTAAAGGGGTAATTGGCGATTTTCGGCTTCGCAGCCGAGACAACCGAAAGGAGTGTCGACTTCCCTGCGTTCGGGAAACCGACCAATCCCACATCCGCCAGTAACTTCAACTCAAGGATTATCCACCGTTCTTCATACGGTTCTCCAGGTTGTGCGTAACGCGGTGTCTGATTGGTAGACGATTTAAAATGGACATTCCCTAGACCACCACGCCCACCTTTCAAAAGGACCACCTCCTGTCCGTCATCGGTGATATCACATAAATACTCTCCGGTATGTGCGTCATAAGCCACAGTACCGCAGGGGACTTCAATAATCTTGCTTTCGCCTTTTTTCCCGGAACGTTGGGCCTTTGATCCCCCTTCGCCATGCCCGGCAAAGATATGGCGTTGATAGCGCAAATGAAGCAGTGTCCAGTAGTTACGATTACCACGGAGGATAATGTTACCGCCATCACCCCCGTCCCCCCCGTCAGGACCACCTTTCGGGATATACTTTTCTCTTCTGAGGTGGGCAGAACCGCGTCCACCCTTTCCTGATCTACAGAAAATCTTTACGTAATCTACAAAATTTGTTTCTGCCATTTTTATTTTTCTAACCGGTCGATCTCTTTCTCGATGGATCCGAAGATATCATCAATAGAACCAACCCCTTCAATATTTTTTAATGTGCCGCGTGTCCGGTAAAACTCCTTGAGCGGCTCGGTCTGAGCATGATACACTTTCAGCCTCGATTCAATGGTTTCACGGTTATCATCCGCCCTGCCGGAGATCTGTCCCCGTTTCAGCAGGCGGTCGATCAACTCTTCTTCCTCCACTTCCAGGCTGAGGACAGCATCTATGGCCTCACCATGCTTCTCCAACATCTTACCCAGCGCTTCGCCCTGGGCAAGCGTACGGGGAAATCCATCAAAGATAAATCCTTTGGCGTCTCTATGCTTGCCAATCAGATTATCCAATATATCAATCACCAACTCGTCGGGAACAAGATGTCCTTTCGACATATATGAGTCCGCCAATTTTCCCAATTCCGTGTCTGCTTTAATCTCGTTGCGCAATATATCTCCGGTAGAGAGATGCTTGAGTCCATATTTCTCAACTAATTTCGCGCTTTGTGTCCCTTTTCCCGATCCGGGAGCTCCAAAAATTACAATATTCAACATATTCGTTTTTCGTTAAGATGCAAAGATACGATTTTTATTTTTTTCCGGACTGTAGCTCCATCACCGTTTTTATACTCCCTCATTCAATTGAAGTTGAACTAATTTTTTTGTCATCTGTTTATAGAGTAGAAGTTAAATCCATAACACTCTCTACAATGAAAAAAGAAGAATTCAAACAAAAAACGCGCGATGTACTGGACGAATTGGCTGATTACATCACGAAATTGGAAGACAAAGCAGGTGAAATTGCGGAAGATGCAAAAGAAGAATACCGTGACCGCCTGGAGAATCTCAAAGAGATTAAAAATAATCTGGCCTCAAAACTGGAAGAATATGAACAGATAGCCGATTCGAAATGGGACGTGGTAAAAGAGAGCGCCGGCAGTTTCTTTGCTACGGTCGCTGATGCATGGAAAGAAAATTTCGGCAAAGTGGCAGAAGCATTCAAAAAGGAAAAAAACGAAGAATGTTGCGACGACAATAATGCCGATACAAAGGCGTGATACAGATTATAAGTTATATTGAAAAAATCCGGCACTGGTCAGTGCCGGATTTTTTAATTTTGAGGTACCTGGCGGATTCGAACCGCCGTCAACGGTTTTGCAGACCGGTGCCTAACCACTCGGCCAAGGTACCAATACTCATCAAAGAGGCTGCAAAGGTAGTATATTTTTTTGATTTATAAAAGGATGTTCTATGAAAATAATAATCTGAAAGCGTCACTCACCCTTTTCACCTGCTGAATATCGATCTTCATCTTCTTATTGAATCCTTTCAGGTTGTTGAAAGGCACAAGAATACGGGAAAAGCCCAGTTTTTCGGCCTCCTGAATACGCTGTTCTATACGATGTACAGGCCGGATCTCACCCGACAAACCGACCTCTCCACAGAGACAGGTCTCGTTTTCAATTGTCATATCAAGGCTGGACGAGAGCACAGCACTGATAACCGCGAGATCCATACCAGGATCGCTCACTCGCAACCCCCCGGCAATATTAAGGAAGACATCTTTTTGTGCCAGTTTAAACCCTGCCCGCTTTTCCAGCACAGCCAACAGCATATTCATCCGCCGGATATCAAATCCGGTAGCGGAACGTTGTGGCGTACCGTAGGCGGCAGTACTTACCAAAGCCTGCGTTTCGATCAGAAAAGGACGAACACCCTCAACCGCTGCGGCAATAGCTACACCACTCAGGCCATCATGGTTCTGGGTAAGCAGCAGTTCCGACGGATTACTCACCTCGCGCAATCCCGACCGGTTCATCTCATAAATAGCCAACTCCGCAGTACTTCCAAACCGATTCTTGACTCCACGAAGGATACGGTACATATAATGCTGATCGCCTTCAAACTGTAACACCGCATCCACCATATGTTCCAGTATCTTAGGGCCGGCTATGCTGCCCTCCTTGGTGATATGGCCGATAAGTAACACAGGTGTACCCGATTGTTTGGCAAATTTGAGGAGCAACGAAGCACACTCGCGCACCTGAGAAATACTACCGGGAGACGATTCCAGCACTTCGCTGTAAATAGTCTGTACCGAGTCGATAACCAACAATTGCGGCGACACTTTCCTTACATGCTTAAAAATTTCATCGAGGTTGGTCTCACACACGATGAGACAATCATCATTTTGTATACCGATCCGGTCGGCACGCAGTTTCAACTGACCTGCGCTCTCTTCACCCGATACATAGAGAGACTTCACACCGGAGAGCTTCAAAATAGTTTGGAGCACCAATGTCGATTTTCCGATGCCCGGCTCTCCTCCGATCAGCACAACGGAGGCAGGCACCAATCCTCCGCCCAACACACGGTTTAACTCCCCGTCATCCATATCGATCCTCGGCAGTTCTTCGGCTTTGATCTCGCTCAAAGTCACCGGTTCACTCCTGACCTCCCCGAAAGAACGGGTATCTTCCTGTTTCGAAGCAGTATCCTTACGTACCAGTTCTTCAACAAAAGTCGACCATTCGCCGCAGGCAGGACATTTCCCCATCCACTTGGGAGATTCATATCCGCAACTGGAGCAAAAATATACAGATTTCAGTTTCGCCATGCAGTTATTGTTTAGAAAGGTAAAGATAGAGAAATTTCTTGTATTTTTGTAGCGCATATAAATCGATTACAGATGTCAGTTATTCATACACTCATTTCCAAATCACTGAATATTCCTATCAGAAATGTAGAGAACAGTATCAAACTGCTGGAAGAAGGTGCCACCATCCCTTTCATCAGCCGCTACCGGAAAGAGGTGACAGGAGGTTTGGATGAGGTGAAGATCGCCAATATCAAAGAGCTGAATGAAAAGTATACAGAACTCGAGAAACGAAAGGAATATGTACTTAAGTCGATTTCTGAGCAGGAAAAACTGACGCCCGAACTCGAAAAAAAGATCACTGATTGCTGGGACAGCACGGAACTCGAAGATATCTACCTGCCCTATAAACCGAAACGTCAGACCCGCGCTGAGATTGCCCGCAAGAACGGACTGGAACCCCTTGCGAAATGGTTGATGGCACAATACCACGGTTCACCCGAAGCGAAAGCGACACAATATCTCAATGAGAAGGTAGCCGATACGGAAGCTGCTTTGAAAGGTGCGCGTGATATCATTGCCGAATGGGTGAACGAAGATGCGCATGCACGCCAAATGGTACGGAATATGTTTGCGCGTGACGCGATAATCATCTCAAAAGTGGTGAAGGGAAAAGAAGAGGAAGGAGAGAAATACAGGGATTATTTCGATTTTTCCGCACCGTTATCCCGCTGTCCGTCGCACCGAATCTTAGCGATTCGTCGCGGTGAAGTCGAAGGATTTCTGCGTGTATCTATTTCTCCCGATGATGAGAAATGCCTCGACAGGCTTGTACCGCGCTATGCAAAAAATGACACTGAAGCAGCCGATCAGGTGGAGGATGCGGTGACCGACAGTTACAAACGCCTGTTGAAACCTTCCATAGAGACGGAGTTTGGCAACCTCTCCAAAAAACAGGCCGATGAAGCGGCCATCGCTGTTTTCGCGGAAAACCTGCGCCAATTACTTCTGGCGCCCCCTTTAGGGCAGAAACGTATCCTGGGTGTCGATCCCGGTTACCGGACTGGATGCAAGCTGGTTTGTCTGGATGAACAGGGAAATCTGCTGCATAACGAGACCATCTACCCTCATCCTCCGCAGAACGAGTTTACCAAATCGGCAAGTAAAGTAGTAAAACTGGTTTCCACCTACCGGATCGATGCCATTGCCATAGGGAACGGTACGGCCAGCCGCGAAACAGAACGTTTTATTACCAGCCTGAGATATGAAAAAGAGGTGAAAGTATTCGTAGTAAGTGAAAGCGGTGCGTCGGTCTATTCCGCCTCGAAGATAGCACGTGAAGAGTTCCCCGAATATGATGTGACTGTAAGGGGTGCCGTCTCTATCGGGCGGCGGTTGAGTGACCCGCTGGCAGAATTGGTGAAGATCGATCCCAAATCGATTGGCGTGGGCCAATACCAGCACGATGTAGATCAAACAAAGCTGAAAAGATCTCTCGACCAGACCGTGGAAAATTGTGTAAACCTCGTGGGAGTGAACCTCAATACGGCCAGTAAACACCTTCTCACCTATATATCGGGGTTGGGTGAGGTACTGGCACAGAATATCGTGAATTGGCGCACGGAAAACGGTCCTTTCCGTTCGCGCAAGGAACTGAAAAAAGTAGCGCGCCTGGGAGAAAAAGCGTTTGAACAATGTGCGGGATTCCTTCGTATTCCGGATGCGGAAAATCCGTTAGATAACTCTGCCGTGCATCCCGAAAGCTACGCGATCGTGGAACAGATGGCCGAAGACCTGCAATGTACGGTGAAAGAATTAATCCGCAACAAACCGCTGATCGGAACCATCGATATCAACCGATACAAAACAGAAAAAGTAGGTGAAGAGACACTTACAGACATATTACAGGAATTGGAGAAACCGGGGCGGGATCCGCGTACCAAGGTTCAGGTATTAGAGTTTGACCCCAATATCCGGGCCATTAACGACCTGAAAGAAGGAATGATATTACCCGGCATCGTCACCAATATTACTAATTTCGGTTGCTTCGTGGATGTGGGTATTAAGGAGAATGGGCTGGTACATATCTCTGAACTGGCTGACCGTTTCGTCTCCAGCCCTACTGATGTAGTTTCCCTCCACCAGCATGTAAAAGTAAGGGTGTTGTCTGTCGATTTGGAACGCAAGCGGATCCAGTTAAGCATGAAAAAAGTTGAGGCTGATTGCTGAGCGGCCTGGAAAAGAGGCAAAAAAGAAGGAAAATAAACCCCCAAAAGTTCATTGTTCAACTTTTGGGGGTCAGATACGACATAACGCAAAGGTTCTGCCTTAAGATCCGCAGATTCTATCTGAGATTTTTATATAGCGATTTTGGGAAATATATTTGAAACCCTACGTTCAAAGATAATCCGTTGGAACTACCATCTCCAAACGTCCCGTTATAAAGCAACAACGCTTCTACAGCTACATTCTCAGTCAGGAAATAGGCATAACCGGGACCAAAGTTCACATTAAAACCGAGATCAACACCTCTGGCACCACCAACTCCTGCTCCGGCTTCTAAAAACCAACGGCCCTGCTTCAGCAGTGTGTCAAATTCGTCCGGCCCGAAATAATAACGGCCAAAAGCATTCACATTATACCCATAGGCATCTTCTCCGGGTTGTGCCGTATAAGTAAGGCCTACCTTACCTCCAATGGCAACATTATCCTGGATAAAATATCCTACACGCGGGGTCAAAGTAATATTGAAAACATTTTCATCACCTAATCCCATACTCAAATCTCCGATGCCACCACCTACCAATGTACTACCTTTTTGAAGTTGAGCAGTAGCCACACCTACAGAACAGGCAAAAACCAATAAAGTACTAAACAAAAATTTTTTCATTTCTTGAAGTTTTAGTGATTCTACATAAATGTTATTTAATTTCTGAGACAATTCAACTCGGTCTCAATTTCTATTACAACAACCACTTTTAATTTTTGTTTAAACTACTTTTTATAATTTACTTTCAAAGGCATTACATGTAGCGTTCCACAAACGGGATTTTTAGAATCAGGAACCAAGACTTTTACAATTTGATTACATAGATTTTAACTACATAGATTGTTAATTCAAAATTTCAAATTTCAGGATTTGGCTTCGCTGATTTACTTAAAAATCCAATGTCAACTGCTGCTCAGTAAGGCGGAAACTCTTCCGGTGATAGGGAGTAATTCCATATCGACTTATCGCTTCACGATGCGCCTTGGTTGGGTATCCTTTATTACGATGCCAACCGTATTCGGAATGGATTTCATGGAGCTCTTTCATATATTCATCACGGTATGTTTTTGCAAGGATTGAAGCTGCCGCAATAGAGCGGTATTTAGCATCCCCTTTGATCACACAGGTATGGGGTATACTACCAAAGGGGCGAAAACGGTTACCATCTACCAGAATATATTCAGGCAGTATATCCAGACGTGCTAATGCCCGATGCATCGCCTTTACGGAAGCCCATAGGATATTCATTTCATCAATTTCTTCCGGGGAACAACTTTCCACGGCATGACACAAAGCATTTTCTTCGATGATCTTCCGTAATTCATCTCGTTCTTTTTCCGAAAGCTGTTTGGAATCATTCAATCCGTCACAATGAAAATCATCAGGCAAGATCACCGCAGCGGCAAAAACGGGTCCGGCCAGGCAACCACGCCCGGCTTCATCACACCCGGCCTCCAAACGGCCCGGTTGCATACAAATCATTAATGGATCAAACTGTTTCATCCCATTTTCAATCACTGTCCACCACCACTTAGGCACCAAACCACCCGGCACTTTTTCACTTTATTGAAGAGGTATCACCACCCGGTTATCTTCCGGCGGAAAATCGAATATGAACAATTCGGGATCGGCTTCGCTTCCCATCTGGTCAGCAAAAAGGCGGATTGCCATCTGCATCTCCGGATCCAACTTTTCATCACCCTTCACATGCATCAGGCTCAACTTCACAATCACATCTGTAAGCGCCTCGATAGTCTCCTGATACATAGGAATACCCAACTCTTCCAACCTGTTTTTAGCCACCCGCCGGGTTATAGCCTCCAGTTTATCGCGATATATCGCTGCCAGGTCAGGATTACCGGGAAGAGAGGTCACAAAACGGGTATCGATGGAAAGGACAGTATCAGTCAACTCCATCAGTCTGTAGGCAAAAGGATATTGTGCCAACGAAGCAGTCTCCACATCATAGATAACATTTCCGGCAGAAGAGGTATGCATAGTGATATCATTGGCGTGAAAATGTCCTGTAAAAACTACTTTCAGTCCGGCATCGGCAAGAAGACCGGCATTCTTTTCCCACCCATCTATCAGATACTGCGGAAAGAAGGCTGCCTGATAGGGCATATGTTCCACCAGGCCATGATGCATCATTCCCAACACTATAATTCCTTTATCTTTTGCCTCGTCGAGGATATCAATCGCCCAATCCATTGTTTCAGGAAGGAGACGACCACCGGTAATAGATTTTGTCGTATGCTCTTCATAGCGGTTGGTGTCAAAACAGAGAAACCAAAGAGAATCGTTTATCCCGGCGAGATAACTTAGTGAGGCCTCATCCCTTTTCAATGCATCCGAATAACCGAAGGGTGCATATAGCTCTATGAATTCCTCTTTTGAAATAGTTTCGGTGGGGGTAGCCTTGTTACCCCGATAGGCTTTTGTGTCGGGGATATTGATATCATGATTACCGGGAATTACAAGAATACGGGTTCCCTGGTTTTGTAACAACCGGAGTTTTTCTATAAAACCGAGATGACTTTGCTTCTCTCCGTGATTGGTGATATCACCTGTTATCAGTAATAAATCAGGCGCTTCCCTTGTCAAATCGGCCAGCACTGTATCCAGCACGGCATGTAAATCGGCAATATTTCTACCAGTCGCCCTCTCATATGCAGAGAGTGCTTCCCCCTCTGCAACAAGGTTTTTATCAAGAAAATGAATATCAGTTATTACAGCAACCTTTACCGTTCCGGCAATTCCGGACGATGCATAATATCCGAGAAAGAGGATAAAAAGAATAAGAATAGTTCCTCTTTTATGAATTAAGCAAGTTTTCGATTTCATCGATATCGGATCGGAATCCTTTGTCTACTTCATAGAAATCCTTTACTGTATTGCAGGCATGGAGTACGGTTGCATGATTGCGGTTACCAACCTGGGCTCCTATCTGTGAAAGTGACAATTCTGTATGTTTCTTGATAAAATACATAGTCACCTGGCGCGCCTGCACTATTTCACGCTTACGGGATGCGGACTGGATAAGCTCTTTTTTCACATGATAGAAGTCAGACACTATATCCTGGATCTTCTGCACAGTAATACGCTTCTTTTCGAATTTAATACTTTGTTCTACCACCCGCCGTGCCAACACCAGGTCGATCTCACGATTATTGATGATGGAATGTGCCATCAGGGAGACCACAATCCCTTCCAGGTCACGCACATTTTCAGTGACGTTCTCGGCAATAAATTCGATCACGTTTTCCGGGATGATGAGTCCATCGGCGAGTACCTTGTTCTGAAGGATCTTCTTTCGGAGTTCCTTATCGGGACGCTCCAGCTTGGTAGTAAGCCCCCAGCGGAAACGGGTAAGCAGCCGCTCTTCCACCCCCTGCATATCCATAGGCGGACAATCGGAAGTCATAATCAACTGCTTGTTATTCTGATGCAGGTGATTAAAAATGTGGAAAAAAGTGTTCTGCGTTTTCTCCAATCCCGCGAGTTCCTGAATATCATCGATCAAAAGTACATCGATACTCTGGTAAAAGTTGATGAAGTCATTGATTGTATTGAACCGGCGCGCATCGGTATATTGCACCTTAAACAGATGGGCGGAAAGATAAAGCACCTTCTTATCGGGATAAAGTTCCTTTACCTTTGATCCGATGGCATGACAGAGGTGAGTCTTTCCCACACCGGAATAACCATGCACAAACAGCGGATTGAACGCCGTCTTTGCCGGGTTCAAGGCAACCGCTTCGGCAGCTGTACGAGCAAGGCGATTACTTTCGCCTTCAAAAAAATTGAGAAAGGTATATTTGGAATTGATCTGGGAATCGAACTCCGAAGTCTCCACTCTGTCAAAAGGGCTGGGCACTTTCGCAGACACCTTGCCGGCAGCATTCCTGTCCGTCCCCCCCGCATAGGACTTGGTCTCCCCCCGGAGTTCAACGGCTGTATTATTTTCTGTCTCTACCAGTATCCGATAATTGAGGATAGTACCCTCTCCTATTTCCCGGTAGAGTGTATGCTGAATAAGATCAAGGTATTTATCTTCCAGATACTCATAAAAAAACTGACTTGGAACCTGGACCGTAAACACATGATCTTGATACTTTAGCGGAACAATGGGTAAAAACCACGTATTGAACGCCGGTTCGGGGATATTATCCCGGATGACATTCAAACAATTATTCCATAAAAGTCGGCAATCTTTATTCATTAGTAAAAATGATCTTTTTTTTTCGCAAACGGATTACAAATTTTCAAAAAAAAACCGAGATAAAAAAATAAACTTCAGGTCAGGATTTTTCTCATTCCAAAAAAACGCTATTTATCAACAAAATAGAACCAAAATATTATATATCAGATAATTAACCAGTGACTCAATATTAAACAGGACTGATTGACAATAGGATATAAAAACCCTACAATTACTCCACAATTATCCAAAAAGTTACGATATTGTTACTTAGCTTCGATCAACCAAAGAGTTCACCTCCATTTCCGGACAAGGCATTATTTAGAATGATTCTATTTAAATTTCCAAAGGAGTATCAATTCAAAACTTCCGTCCCCTAGAAAAGACGTAATCGTATGGTCAAATAACGATCCGGATTCTGCCGGATATCTTCTAACAATTTGGTTGCCGTATCAATTGTCACATTGAGGCTATCATGTAGTTTCGTATCGTTCAGCAGCAGCCCAAGAGAATTATCGTCACTATTGATTTTGGCTGTCAGTAGTTTCAGATTATTTACTGTCTCGTCGATAGATGCGAACGTGCTCGCCATATCCATCTCACTCAGTTCCTTGCTGACCTCTTTCAAATCGGAAGAAACGGACGTAAGATTCCTGCTGATCTCGGGGAGATCCCGTTCCAGGGAGCCAATCATCCTGTTCAGGCTCGCGCTTGAGTTATTGAGTTGCTCCACCGTACTGCCAATCCCTTTAATCGACTGTTCCCAACCGGGATTGGCCACGATTTTTTGTAGAGAATGGATCAATGAATCTACCCGTAGCAGAATAGAATCAGCCTTAGGCATCACAGTAGCTACACCATCCATCAACCCGGCCTCTTTTCCACCCGTAAGGGTATCTCCCTTTTCCAGATAGACATCGGATTTTGCCATTATGAGATTCACAGTAGAGGCCCCGAACAGATCGAGACCATACTCGAGGTGGCTCCCTTTCGGGATCCGTATATCTTCCGACAGGTTAAGCCCCACGGAGAAACGCATCGGATCATCACTCACCATCTCTATCTTATTGATCAGCCCTATCTGATAACCTTTCACATAGATAGGTGATGAGATCAATAACTTCGATACGTCATCAAACAGGGCATAATACTGATTCTGTTTTTTGAGAACATTCATCCCTTTCAGAAAATTGATCCCGAAATAAATCATGACAAGGCTGGCAATAAAAGCCAGTCCGATAAGAGCATTCCTACTTAATTTGGTTCTCATATATTGAAAATCTGTTTATTTCACGCGTTCTCCGTTTTCGAACTCGATAATAAAGGCATCTTTGAAATTCTTCCGCACCTTACTCAATAATTTCCGGCTTTCTTCTGGATTGGTTGTGCGTCCATATGTATATTTATAAGTCTTACCATCGGTATAATAGTCGACAGGGGTTAACCCTTTGAACACCGAAGCACCGTTCTCATACTTCCGGGATGAAGTAAGAAACTGAACCCTGTATTCTTTTCCACTCACCGCTTCAGGTGACAGCTGGCTCCCCTGGGACTGCGGATATTGTGCTCCACCGTTAGTAAACACATAACTCTTCTTATCATACTCCCGCTTATACTCTTTGAAGCCATTATAAATACTTGCAGCGAGCGAACTCTGACCGCTCCCGCTCTTCAGGTATTTCTCTTCCTCCCTGTTACTGATATATCCCAACTCCACGAGTACACTTGGCATAGCCACCTCTCTCAAAACGAGAAATCCGGCCTGACGGACATTTCTGTTGATCCTCTTTGAATTGGTAACCAACTGGTTCTGTACCATAGTAGCAAAATAAACACTCCGGTCGAGGAACTCGTTGGCCATGAATTCAAAAATAATATAAGACTCCGGCTCATTAGGATTAAACCCCTCGTACTTGACTGAATAGTCCTCCTCGTACATAATCACCGAGTTCTCCGCCTTTGCAACATCCAGGTTGTCTTTGCTCCTATGTAACCCCAACACGAAAGTCTCCACTCCCTGTGGAGATGTTCTCCTGCGGTCGAGAGCATTACAGTGAAGCGAGATAAACAGGTCGGCATGTGCCTTATTGGCAATCGCGGCTCTCCGATTCAACTCCACAAACCGGTCGTCTTTTCGTGTATATACGACATTTACATCGGGATGATTATTCTCGATGAGCTTCCCCAGCTTCAGACCTACCGACAGTACAATATCCTTCTCTTTGGAACTCGATCCTACAGCTCCGGGATCCTTACCCCCATGACCGGGATCAATCACAACAGTAAATTTCCTGGTTTGAGCAGGTAGCGGCTGTACTGTAACAAACAAAGCCGGCATCAGAATCCAAAAAAGAAAAAATAACTGCTTTCTGTGTAATGCCATACCAATTGCTTTTTGCAAAAGTAGATATAAATTTTGTATTGAAAACAGTTTCAGGGCACGCGCCAGATGAATTTATCCAACTTTGAAAGAATTTAACATGAAATAAACCTTCATAGCGTTTAAATTCAAACCCAAAAGCTCTTTCAGATTTAACCTTAAGGCAATCACTTTATATAAAAGTGTCCACCGATTCAATTTTTACTTCTTTTTATTTCGGGATCAGCCGATTCATTCACCGGGACTATTATGGTATCTCCCGGCTGAACTTCAAACTCTTTGGGCTGTCTTTTTGTGGTTACAGGTTGGGACTGATTGTTGGTATCTTTTTTCTTTTTTGAAAACAACCTGAAAATCCAACTGTCTGCTATGGTCTCGGCTGCCCTGGTAACCTCAAAAACACCCTGGTCCACTCTTGTTAAAGCCGTATCCACACTCAATCCTAATTCTTTGTCGTGAAGTAAGCGGGGTAAAACACCTTCTCCATAATTTATAGCATGCACTGTCTGCTGTAATTCTTCAACAACTGCGTTGGCTTTTACGGAAGTGGCATGTAGGTCCTTCATGATTCCTGACAACTGGCCTGTAATGGCATCATCGTTAATCAGCTTACCTAAATCTCCCTGTCCACTGCTTACCTTCCTCGTTATTTCATTTACATCGGACATTGAGTTATTCAATTTACGGGTGGCAATGCCCAACTGCGTAGTTAAATCATTCCCATTCAGCAAACGGGCTATATCCCCGTCCCCTTCATTAATCTTATCAGTGACCGAATTAAGGTGCGATACTGTTTGGGTAGCTTCCCTAAGCATCGTCTGGGCCTGGGCAATCATCCCCTGTATATCCAATCCTTCAGCCACGACCAGGTAGTCATTCTCCTCAATTACGCCCGTTTCGGGGGTTCCGGAAGAGATCAGTACGATCTTTCCTCCCATCAGACCTTCCTGTCCGATCTGTACTTTGGAGTTCTTATAAATATACTTTGAATAATCTTCACGTATTGACATCGTTACCACAACAGAGGTATCGGATATAATGCGGATATTTTTCACCGTACCCACATTGATGCCTGCAAACCTGACATTGTTTCCCACCACGAGGCCCCGTATATCTTTAAATGATGAGAATACATCCTTGGTAGGACTGAACAAGTTTCCCTTACTCCCTATTAAATATACGGCTACAACAAATAAAATTAATGCCGCAGCGACAAAAATACCTAAGCGTAAAGCTTTTTTTGTATTCTTCATAACTGTCTGTTATCTGTTTTATTACTATATAAAATAATCACGTATTTCTTTATCCGCACTCCTGCTTAGCTCATCGTACGTACCTTCCACAACAAAAACACCCTCTTTCATGATTCTGATTGTATCGGTAGCTATTTTGGCGCATTTCATATCGTGGGTAATAATAATAGAGGCAGTATTATATTCTTCCTTTATTTTGAGGATAAGTTCACTGATCTCTCCTGATGTCACAGCATCTAAACCGGTGGTCGGCTCATCATACAGAATAATCTCAGGCCTTAATATCAGGGTCCTTGCCAAAGCTATCCTTTTCTTCATTCCACCCGATAATTCTGCCGGCATCTTGTCTATGGCATCCAACAAGCCTACACTCCTCAAAGATCTTTCTACCAATTCTTCACTATCTTGTTTTTTATCTATAAATTGGGTTCTTCTTATCGGAAAAAGCAGGTTTTCCCTTACACTCATTGAATCATACAACGCACCTCCCTGAAAAAGATAACCCACCTTTTTCCTTATCTCGTTCAGTTCAATATTATTACAAGCCAGGACATCGGTTCCAAGTACATTGATCTCACCCGCGTCAGGCTCTATTAATCTCACTATGCATTTTGTAAGTACCGATTTTCCCGTGCCCGATTTGCCCACAATACCCAAATTCTCACCTTTATGCAGCGTAAGATCAATCCCCTGAAGAATATGCTTATCCCCGAAAGATTTATATAACTCCTTTACTACAATTACTTCTGCCCTTTCCATACAAAATCAGAGAATATTGGTGATTAAAACAAAAATCAGGTCTATCACGAAAATAGTAAGAGAAGCCACCACTACCGCTGAATTGGCGGCACTTCCGACCGACTCCGTTCCTATCCCTGCATTATAACCTCTATAGCAACCTATCAGTCCGATAAAGAAACCAAAGAAGACTGTTTTTATAGTAGCCGGGATCAGATCCCGGAAGCCAAGCATGGCAAAAGCTCTGTCAATAAACAAGGTAGAGGAAGTATCTTCGAAAACATTTACAGCAAGAAATGCCCCAAAAAAACTGAATGCATCGGCAAAAATAACCAGAAGAGGAACGGTTACGGTTGTTGCCAACACACGGGTAGCCACCACAAAACCCAAAGGATTCGTTCCCGAAACTTCCATGGCATCTATTTGTTCGGTTACTCTCATGGCTGCAATCTCAGCTCCAATACCGGAACTCATTTTCCCAGCACAAATAAGTCCTGTTATTACCGGTCCCAATTCACGCACCATCGCTACAGAAATAGCACTCGGCAATAAAGTTTGAGCGCCAAAATCCGCTAAAACCGGATTCATTTGCATGGTTAATACTAATCCCATTATAAAACCGGTAACACTTACCAGGGCGAAAGATTTATTCCCCAGTAGAAACCCTTGTTTTATCAATTCTTTATGCTCAAAAGGTGGACGAAAAAATTGCTTTATTACGTTTATAGAAAAAATGACCAACTCTCCCAAATCAATAAAAAGTCCATTATAAAAATGTCGGGTTTCTTCTTTTATACGGATTTTTTGTGGTGCTAATTGACGCACTTTGAGGTGTTTCATACGATTAAAATTATTTATTTTCAAATGTATTGTATGACAATTGAGCGAAGCGAAATCGCCGACTTCTTTTAAAATCTTAGCCGGAGGCAACTCGCTTTAATCATTATCTTGTGTGTGATGATGTTCATGCTCGTTTCATATGATTATTATACTTTTACATTTCTGTGTATGGAACTATTTAAGCAACTATCTCGATAAACGAATAGTGCAATAAAACTTGGAATAGTAAAACAAAATTAAAATATCTAACTTTAGTAAACCATTGATATTTATAGCATATTAGAATTTCTATTAGAACAATAAAAAGAATACATTTGTTTCACGATACCTGCACATACATCATACCTTGGGTTAAACCTAAATTATGAATATAAAAAAAGAGCCCGCCTCAAATGTATTATTGAGACAGACTCTTTTCTTTACCGGTTCCCGGTGAAGCGGCATATAGGGTTTATACCCGCTCTGTTAAGGCATCAACTCAGCCAATTTAGCATCCAGCGCTTCCCCTCTTAAATTCTTTTCAATAATCTTGCCTTCTTTATCAAGAAGTACTGTATGGGGTATTCCCTGTATAGCGTACAGATCCACTATCGGGCTATCCCAGTACTGCAGGTCGGACATTTGCGGCCAGGTCATATTCAAATCTTTGATTCCCTGCACCCAACGATCATGCTCCTGATCGAGTGATACGCCTACCACCTCAAATCCTTTTGCTTTATATTTGTCATATGCCGCAACAACATTAGGCATCTCCTGGCGACAAGGTCCGCACCAGGCAGCCCAAAAATCGACCAAGACATAATTCCCTTTACCGGCATAATCGGAGAGAGAGATGTCATTTCCTTCAGTATCCTTTAAAGTAAAATCAACAAATTTCTTACCCACAGCCACATTCTCAAGATTTTCAAGTCTCTTTATTACACGCTGAATCCTCTCTGTGGATTTGAATTCTTCGCTGGCAAGATCAAGGATTTCTTTTTGCTGTTCTGCCTCAAACATGGAAGAAGAGTTTTGAAAAACAAATTCTCCCAGTTTATTATCAATATTATCCTTGATAAAATTGAAATTGAGATCGGTCAATTGCTTACTGATTTCTTCGTAAGATTGTTGCAATTCGGCATCCCGCTCTTCAGTCATTGTACCTGCTGCATTTTCGCTGTTGAATTGTCCTATAATACCTCTGATATTTTGTACCAGTTCTCTTTGTTGCAACCTGAAATTGGTATAAGCATCATTTATTTTTGTACCTTTTACAGTAACTACGGTATCGAAAGTCACTTCCAGTTTGCCCGGTTCTACCAATACCGGTATTCTGCTTTCCTGTTGCGGATTTACAGTCTCATCCAGTGCGATAAAACGAAGCCCCGTGGTATCGGCCATTCCCGAGAAAGAGAAAGCCCCATTTTGGATAATAGCCGTATCAGTTGCCACCATTGCATTCTCCGTCATTTGCTGCAAATAAACGTTGGTTCCTTCATAAGCGTCACCGGCTACAGTACCCTTGATTGTATATTTATTGTTATTCTGACACGACAAAAGTGCGCCAACAGCAATAAAAAGATAAACTAGTTTTCTCATTTTCATTCTTTTTTATAATTAAATCACAGCAAAGATATGTAAAATGGTTTGATGAAAAGTGTTTTTTGCGTTTTTTTTCAACCTGTTACAATAAAGGGTCTTTGCAAGCGTTCTAATCTTACCAGATAAATCAGAAGGCAAGTTATGCGTAGCAAAAAAAAGAATCCGAACAAACCAACAGATATGACCGTTGAAATAAAGCCATCGGCATTATCCCTGGCTTGTATCAGCCAATTTGTCCAATGCTCTCATGTTGAAAAAGGGTTGCATATACCGGATAATATATTGTTTGTAAATTAATTACTAATTAATAATTACTAATTACCAATGAATTGCAAAATTCTGAATTAATAATCAACGTAGTGAAATCTTAAATTTTGAATCTTAAATCTTAAATCTTAAATTTGAAATTATTCTCCTGCAACACGCACCGCCTCTTTAAGGAATTCCGGGATTGAACTGCCATGATTTTTACCTTCGAACAGAATAAAACGGCAGTCCGGAACTTCTTCTGCAATGATCACAGCCAGCTCCCGGGAAGAGATACCACCCTTTCGCTGCTCTTTTTTTCTCAATATCTCCGGTGCTAAATTCTTTCTGGACGGATCCAAACCGGGATTCTCCTCATACTCTCCCAGTGTAATAGTCACTGAATGAGGAATATGAGAAAAGAGTGGTCTGTGTTCCGGCACTATTGCCCCCTCTCCCCACCAGATAGACGGACTGGCAGCCAGATAATGTTGAAAACTCCGGGTGTGATTAAACATCACATAAAGTGTAAAAAGCCCTCCATGAGAATGTCCGCACAATGTCTGGCGTGTGGTATCCATAGCATAATTCGCTTCAATAAAAGGCTTTACTTTATCAACAATAAATCTGTAAAAATCTTCGGCCCCTCCTCCCTCGACATTTCCTTCAATGGGGATCGTATAATCCCGGGTACGCTCTTTAGGGTATGCCTGTAACGAAGGATAGCCAATACCCACAATAAGCGGGGTATTTTCCGAAACTTCGTCTACGGCATTTATCAGCATGGGAAACTGGCCGTTCCCATCCAGCATATAAAGTACCGGATGGGAAGTCTGCCCGCTACCAGACGGTTGTGCTATATAGAGACGATATTCTCTCTCGTTGTAAATCAAGTCATGTTGTTCCAAATCAAATAACTGTTTTGCAGATTCTTCAATAGGGGTTATCACCTGGCTCGGTTGTCCCTGAACAGGATAAATAGTAAAAAGAAGTAATAAGAGAAGAATGGTCTTCATATCATACAGATTCTCTGAATATAACTATTCCCCCCGCCATTCGTTCAAATCACAAAAGCGGGAGGAATAATAAAAATATGTATGCCGGTATCAGTTACCTGACACTTTCAGTTTACCGATAGCAGCAATTTCAGTGGCTTGTACCGTAAGTCCTTTGGTTGCTGTCGCTGTTTGCGGATTGATGCTGTACACTGCTGGAGAAACGCCGTCGGTAGTAGTAACTGCAATATAGGTCGTTCCATTTTCCACGTAGGGAGTATTGGCAAATCCCTTGATCTTATCGGGATCGGGCAAGCCGGTTACATAAGTGAGCTTTCCGGTTTCACCTTTAAAGATAGCCAAACGTGATGCAGGCGTATTAGTAGCATCAAAGTTATCGTGGAACGGCTCATCATACATCAGCAACAGGAAATAATCGTCGCCGATATGCCAGGTACGCAGAAAAGAGTTACCATTGGTTTGCGCTTCTAGATTATAATAGTAGTCACTGTCAAACTCTTCGGCTCCCGCTTTAATACGGACCACACCTGCAGGCAAAGTAGTCTTCTGTACATTGTCCTTCATCGTCTTGGCAAAACTGGGTGAGAAGACATACACATCTCCGTTATCGGCCGCCCATACCATCTGATAATACTGAGACCGATGGCGCCCGGTAGCATAACTGATCTTATCGGTCTTGATCAATTTCGGATTTTCCATTTTCTCGTTGTCATAAATGGCGATCCATGCTTCATTGGGATATTGCGTCCATTGCAGTTCTCCTTTTTTGTATGCACTACTGGCAGATCCGCCGTCTTCCGTTTTCACCAGTTCGGGATATTTCACATATTTTCCACCTTCGGCTTTCACTCCGTATTGGCTCAATCCCATAGGGATCGGTGCCGAATAGATTTTATTACCGGATTCAAGGAGGCCTGCCAGGGTAATAAATTCACCGTTACCCAAGTAGTTCTCAGCCAGCATTACTTGTTGATTAGAGTTATAGGTTTCTTTCTCCACATCGAGATAAGAGAACTGGAACCCTTTTGGCAGATAACCATTTTCATCGGCAAGATCTGTACCTAAATCGTTTGTCGAAGAAGTGATGATATAGTCTTTATAAGTTCCGTAAGAGGTAAACCGCTTTATTTCATACGTGTTGTTACGCTCTTTCACCTTTCCCTGACCGTCCAGAATATAGGAAGAACTGATACCCGCATTTCCTTGGTTATATACTAAACGGAATAAATATTTATCCTGGTAATATACCCAGTAAGTCCCGGGATCTGTCTCATGTGCATTATTATTATCCTTGGTTGTAATTGTGCCGTTATCCAGCCCACCGGAAGTTAATAGGTAATTGGCAACAGTAGTAGTTCCATCCAACGCGGCAATAACATAACTCTCTGAAACTTCATCCCCGTTTCCATCATCTGGTTCCGGAATATCGTTATCGCAGGAAGAGAATAACAATCCAGCCATCAATAATGCTGGAATCAAATACAATTTAGAACGTTTCATACGATTTATTATATTCTTTTTATTACGGTGTATGGAACTCGCAATAATCATGTTCTTTTGTGCAAATAGTTCAGATGCTCGTTTCATATTATTTTAGTTTTAATTGATAATATTTAATTATTTAAGTAATTTGAAGTTTGTATACATAGGAACCGATCCAATCGATCCATTACAATTTTATTTTACAGAGAAACCCTCAGTTTACCGTAGAATGCCCTGCCCGCCTTTTGCAAGCTAAAGTTATCATACAACTTTTCATCAGTAAGATTCTGACACTCGAATGAGATATTGTAACGCCCCTCTTTCAGAGAGTAGGAGACACTCACATTATGGGAGAACTGAGTAGGTACAACTGATTTACTCTCGCTACTGCCCAGTGCCTCCGAATAGAGGGGAAAACTCTTTACATAGAAATTATCGTAAGAAACCGTCAGCACATTCCCTTTCGCACCCAGGTCGTGACGGTAAAAAGTAATATCCGCATTAGCAAAAAGATAAGGGACATTGGGCATACGGGCTTTATAAGTATTACTGGGTGAGCCGGTAATGGTTGTCGCTACATTATCGCGTGTATTGATTTCGGTGAAGTTTCCTCCCACGCTCAACAGATTTGAAAAATTGTAGCGCGCAGTAAGGGTATACCCTTTCGTAAGCACTTTACCGTGGTTGACATAGGCAGCACCATAGCGTCCACCGCCCAGTCCCGTGATATTACGCTGGATATAATCCTTTATATCACGGTAAATCAATCCCCCCTCCAGGTAAATGGCATGTTTATCAAATGACTCATCAAGACTCACATTGAAGTTGATATTATGGCTGTTCTCGGGCTTGATCGCTATATCTCCGGTTTCCAGGTCTTCATCGCCAAACATTTCATTATTGGTAGGCAGGCGGTACACCTTCTCATAAGATATCTTGGCCTGTAAATTATCCATGATAAAATAGGTCCCGGCCGCACCATAACCGGTAGTGCTGATGGTTTTAGTGGCCCGTACAATTTCATCAAGTGAAGAGGAGGTAGCTATCGGGCCTGCCACATACTGATAGTAATATTTACCGAAGAGCGATGCATTCCATCTATCGTTGGGCATAAGCTGGTAAGAGAGACCGCTGACATTCTTCTGCGTTTCTTTGGGTATCGGGTCAGGGCCGGATCCGGGTGTCAGAAGCGACCTGTTGGAACGCCTGAAGGAGTTGATAATATGGTTGAATGTAAACGAATGGATATCCTTTAACCGGTAACGGGCAGAAACCGTTCCATTCCAGTTATTATTGTCTGATCGTAGATGCATGTATGACTGCTCCCCGGGCGTACCGGTCCGCAGACGTTTTTCTCCCCGCCAGTTAAATTCATAAGAGGAGGTATCTACATTATGCGTATTGTTTTTATTGTAGTTGGCCGTTAGCGTCACATCCAACCCATCCACAAACATATTCCGTTTGCGGTATTCGAGCGACGGCATCACAGAATGGCCCTTGCGGTATTTGCCACCAAAAACGATCTCCTGGCGTACGCCTGTCTGCAACTCTTTATATACCTGTGAATAAGTGACCCCAAATATCAACCGGTCTGCCCACGGTTTATCTACCAGACCGACTTTTCCTGATATCGCTTCATTATGAAAAGTATCATGGAACCGTTTTACATGCTCAATCTTTGACCTGTCGGTACTACTACCTCCGTCTGGCAAAAACTCTTTTACCGGCGTATCCACATAGTAATTATTATCGGAATAGTTTTGAAACGCATTTACCTCATAAGTCAGTCCGTTATCAAATGTTTGTCCGAAATTGAAGTAAGACTTATGGGTATTGAACGAACCATACGAATAGGAGGCATCGAGATGCCATTTCCTATTAAAACCTTTCCTGGTCACAATATTGATTACGCCGCCAATGGCATCGGTTCCAAACTCTACGGGTACTACCCCCTTGTATACCTCTATACGCTCGGCATAGTTTACAGGGATATTATTCAATCCGAACGATGCTCCCACACCTTCCTGAGGAACGCCGTCGATAAAGACTTTCACATGTTTCCCACTGAAGCCGTCCATCATAACCTGCATTTCAGATCCTACCCCACCGGTTTCGCGGATCCTGACACCAGACACCTTATTGAGCATGCCCGACAGATTAGTCGTTAAATTATGTTGTACCGTGGCATCCAGCGCTACGGCATTGTATGCCGACTCATTAATGCGTTGTACGGAAGATTTGGCTTCTATCACCACCTCCTGGAGTGCATATCTCTTCTCAGCCAACTCTACCGAAATCGTCATTCTCCCGCCCGGTTGCACGGTGATGGGTTGTTCATGTGTTTCGTACCCCATCATTTGCACACAAAACGTGTAACTCCCCGGCGCAACCTGCAAAAGGAAATCTCCCTTAATGTCCGATTGTGTACCCTGCTGGGTTTCTTTTATGTAGACGGTAGCAAACTCTACCGGATCACCTTTACTATCCTTTACGCTTCCCCGAATAACGGCCTGGCGGTCTTGTTGTGCAAATAAAGAATGAAAAAAGAAAATGAAAACGATTATCCCGGTCAGCCTTACATAAAGACTCTTTAATTGATTCATTTTTTATATTAATGGAATTACCTAAAATTTTAGGACAAAGATATAGGCAATAACATAAGGCATCAATTGCAAGAAATGAGTATTTTTCCGGTAGAAAATAACCATATATACCCACAAATGATAGAATTTGCAGGTAGAACATAGGCAAATAACCCTATTATAGTAACAACAGAGATTGATTGAGTAAGCGTTTTTGTTAAGCTAAATAAATAAAGACGTTCTATTCAGGCACATAAATTATTTCACCGTTCTCGAGTTCATAAGCCACCCCTACCCTACGACCTTTAGAGCCTGATGACTGATCGTCTGAGGGAGTATATTTATTGATTTTATTTCCTTCTTTAGTGATGATCTCCATGTTATCTTTGCCGGGATTCTTTACGATTGTATAATCTTCCTGCGTAAAGATTTCAGTCATATTCATATGCATCACCATGGCAACCATCAACGCCACAGCAAATACCATCGCTACGTCGAACAGGTTCACGATAACGCTTAGCGGATCGGTATCCTCTTCGCCTGAAAATTTGCTGATCCTTCTTTTTCTGCTCATGATATCAATTATTTTTTTCGGTTAAAATGCGGGAAACGTAATCGAGGTTATTCACATCTTTTGCATACCAACGTTGTTTGGTTTGTAATGTAACCAGTCCGATTGCGGATACCACAAGTCCGACGACCGTAGTAGCAAAAACCACTTGCATATTATACGCCATACCCGAAATATCTCCGGTGGAAAGTCCCACCAACGCCGGGCTCATGGCGATAAGCGTCCCGATCAGTCCGAGTACTGGTCCCATTTTGGCAAGCATCTTCGAGAGAGCCAGGTCTTTATCAGCCTCGTTCTCGAAATTCGAAATCAAGAAATCGGAGTATGCCTCGCTCGGAGGAGTGGTCAGCAAGTCACGCAGATACTTAATGAAAAGCGAATTGTCGTTTTTGGGAATAACAGCTTTTAATTCATCCATACTGAAATTCGACAACTCCTTGATTCTATTCCCTATCGCCTTGTCATTTTTCCGTTTGGTCATGAACTGGTCGTAAAAACTGCCGATGAGCAGCAATGAGCGCCCAAAAAGGAACAACAAAATAATAATATCGGGTATCAATAGACTATTGGCTACCCAGAATAACGTTTTTGAAATAACTTCCATTATTTGAATTTTTTAAACTTCCACTTATATTTGTTCCAGATATATCCTATTGCGAATAATACCACAAACAGGCCAATAGAATAGAGTATCGCCCGGATATTTAGCGGCTCTTTTGCCGCTGTGTAGGTGACATTCCCATTTACGGTTGTCAATAATCCCAATATGGCTACAAACAGGCTTACGAGAAAATGTACCTCCAGCCGCAATTCCTTTTCCGGTATAAAAAGTTTCATACCGCAGGAAGCGGCGGGAATGACAACAAAGGTAATTCCGGCAATGGTGTATGCAATGGTGTTGAAATTGGTTCCTGAGAGGCTGAATATAGCTTGTGTCAGCATATAAAACAGTACAGGGAACAACAAAAGGCTGGGATACCAGTATAATAACCGTACCCAATGCTTTTTCTTCTTGCCGAACATGGTCATCAACGCGGCAAAACAAAAAGCAAAACAGATGGCCGACTCTACCGTGATGAGCACAGCCATATCCTGCAATGCCTGACGGTTCGAGAGATAATCGTGCAACTGCGTTTTGGACTGGACAATAGCATATTGTTGTGCCCAAATCACAAAAATCGCACAAATAGCCCCGAAGATTACCGTCTGCCACCATTTCCAGAAACTAAGCTTCAGGATAGTGTTGATAATGATGAACAGGATCAATATCTGGATGATGATTTCCATCTTCTTTTGAGATACAAGATTCAAGAGCCAAGAACCAAGACTGTATTAATCTACTGGATGTATCTTGATTCTTGGATCTTGGTTCTTTATTCTAACAATTAGCTCCTCCTTTTCCTCCGCAAAATTAATAAAAGAATGACAAATACCAGAAGTACTACCGTGGCAACAATGATTCCGTTGAGTGAATTCTTTTCACCGTTCTCAATTTGCCCAACCTCCTGTTTTTTGAGGACTGTTCCTGCCGGGGTTACGCTCGCGTCGGCTCCGGGGGTTTTCATCGCGCGGATCTGCCTGTTGTAAACCTGGGCATCGGAAGGATCTACAGTCTGAGCAATATAATCCTGCAATTTGGTATTTCCTCCGGCAAAACCCGAGCCGGTCGAACCGAACTCTTTTACCAGATCGGTATGCAGTTTAGCAATATCAGCAAGCTGTTCGGGCGTGGCTTTCCACATACCTTTCCGTGCGGTTTCCATCATAATGGCAGTTACTTCCTGCAATACAGCCGGGCTTTTTTCCCTGAAAAACGCTTCCGTACCCAGATCGAATTTATCTTTTACATATACATCGTAGAGTTCATCCCATAATTCATTATCGATGACATTAGGTTTAGTAACGTTCCATCCGAAGGTATTGGTCACCACTTCGGTAATCTGTGTAGCGCTCGACGCGCCACCTTTCATTACCTCCTTGATATATTCGGGATTGAGTATGGTGGCACGCGATTCAACACCGATGGCCTCTTTCAGATCCTGCATTTTGGCATTATTACGGTTACGGTAATCGGCAAAATAGGCGTCAGGGTCTTTACCGGTCACATTGCGGATAGCAAGATTCATCCCGCCCATAAATTCGTACACATGGTCGAGGCTTAATGCACCCCAGGTATTATTCTGACGTGGTTGGACAATCACATCCGTATTACTGAGAACAGTACGGAGAAGTCCTGCCTGGAATTCGCCCCAATTCTTATCGCTTCCATAATCCGCCCCCATATTATTGATATAGGCATCGGCAATTTCTTTTTCCGATTCCCATTTATCGCTGCTGGTAATCATTTCCTGAATACCTGTACCATACATACCGTTGATCCCTCCGAATACGCGGCGGGTAGACATGACGCGGGCATCTTTGGGCGATATACCCTGTTCAACCAACTGGCGTTCTATCTCAACGGTACTTTTCGACACGAGGTTTTCATACTTTTCATCTTTTGCCGCCGCAGCCATTTCTACAGCTCTCGAAATAAGCATCAGACGCGATGCGGCCAGATCGCGGAACTGCCCTGACGTCTGTACGACCACATCGATACGCGGACGGCCCAACTCCTCAGCAGGTATAAGCCGGAGTTCGGAAACGCGACCGTAGGTATCACGCACCGGTTCAACGCCCAGCATGTACAATACCTGGGCGATGGTGGTTCCTTCGCTTTCGATAAACTCACTGCTCCAGAAGGTATAACTCACCTTACGCGGATACTCGCTATGCTCCTTATGATATTGCTCGAGCGTGGTTTTTACCAACCCCACTCCTCTGTCCCAGGCCACTTCCGACGGAGTGGCTTCGGCATTTACCGAGTAGAGGTTTCTTCCGGTGGGAACCCCGTTGGGGTTTGCCACCGCATCACCGCCCGAAGAAGGCGCTACATATCCTCCGGAGAGCGCATTGATCATTGCTTTAAACTCGAGTTCGGGACTCTCTTCCAACGCCGATTTATAATGGAGAATGTTGCGGATGGTACGTTCAATCTCGGCAATCATACGGGCCTTTTCCTTCTGTTCTTTAGTATATTCAGGCGCTTGGGATTGTCCCGGCATACCCGCTCCAGCCGGACGTGATTCACTTTTTGTCACCGATAAGTCTTTAGTGGCACCTACTTCCGGACGTTTCGGCATCTCAGCTTTAGCAGGGCCGTCTTTCGGCATAGCTGTTTCCGGTTTTTTCGAGTCATCTTTCGGAGTATCATTGCCTGACGCCATCATTGCCGCCATACCTCTTTTGGGTGGATTCAGAATAGTTTTACTCTCTCCCAGCTCTGCAGCGGTAATCCCTGCTACCGCACATACGAGTTCATCATCGACGGTTTTTCCGGCCAGGACCTGATTGACCAGATTTTTTGCCGGATCAAGGTACGCTTGTGTGAAGAATGTTTTGCTCTTCAACTGGTTTTCGGTTACTTTTCCTCTTTGTTTATCGAGAGAGGAGAGGCTGTAAGCAATCGGATCGGCGCTCATAGCCAGCACGGTAGATTTTATTTTTTCGGGTGTATAGGGTTCACCCGAAATATAAAGTTGACCGTTTATCTTTTCATTGGCAATCTCTTCTGCGTAGTTCTCTATCCTCTCTATTTCTTCGATGGTATATGGCTGGGAAATTACGCTGTCCAGACGCAAATCGCGGTGGACACCCATCGCCACAGCAATCTTTTTAACCTCTACCGATGCTGTGGGTTGCTGTGCTTCACCGGTTCTATAATATTCCCGTATCTTATCCTGTAACGATTTGAACTGCGAACGGGTATTGCTCTCCGTGAAAGCAGGAGTAAGATAAGAGATGGTGGTAGCATACGAACGCCGTTTTGCCATCATGCTTTCACCGATATTACCGATAGTGTAATAGTAAAAGTGGGGAATGGTACCGACTAAACGGTCGCCCCAGTCGTTACTGCTCAGCGCCACCTGTTTTTGTGGTGTGAACTCAAGGCTGCCGTGTGTTCCGAAATGGATCAAGGCATCAGCTTTAAACCCGAACTGAGTCCATAAATAAGAGCCGATATAGGTGTGCGGCGGGGGCATTTTCGCCCCGTGAACGATAGCAAAATCATCATCGCCCAATGCAGCCATGGGTTGAGGCAACAAGACCACATTTCCCAATTGTATGCGAGCCACGGCAATGTATTCTTCTCCATTCTCAACAACGCTCATGTAGGCTCCCGGTGCTTCGCCGTACACATCGGTCACTTCTTTATAGGATTCCTTTGATAAGGTTTGACCTACCCATGTTTCGTAATCCTGCTTTTTAACCAGTTGCGGATTACCTTTTTTTAAAAATTCGTCGAATGCTCCTTCGGCATAGGTGCTCAACACCGAACCTTGTGTCATCAACAGATTCTCGAACTCTTTTTCGGTTGCCGGGAGGTTATCCACCTTGTACCCTTCGGCTTTTAAACGCTTCAACAGGTTATAGAGGGCAGGCACGGTTTCCAGACCCTGCGCTGCCAATGTTTCCTGTCCCGCTCCCTTAAAATAATAGATAGCGACTTTTTTTTCCGCATTCTTCTTATGTTTGAGGGCGATCATGTTATTGACAATCGCCGTGAAACTTTTAAGCCTGTCGGGGATTGTTCTGAAAACATACAGACCCTCATTGTTTTTTTCCTGGGCTACCAATGAATAGGGATAAATGGCGCCGTCAAGTTCCGGCATAACAATGGTCTGTCCCATAAAGCCGCCGAACATTCCCATCGGGTCTTTCATCCAGTCTTCCTTGAGTTGCAGAATAGTAATCGGCGTAAAAACAGGAATATTCCGGCTCTTTAACCATTCCACGGCTGCATCCGGCTGTCCCATCAAAAGACGTCCGTGTGGAAAATAAACCACCGCATCGGGATTCACCTGTTCCAGGAAATCCATGCGTTTTGTCATTGAAGAGATGGGGTAGACATTCAATCCCGAATTCTGCAGCGACATGATCAGGCTGTCCAGATGTTCTTTATTACCACTGAACGGATCATGAATGCCGGCTATAATGGCGACCTTATCGGCTCCGTCCTTGTAAAAGGCCTGCTTTTTGAGATATGCCTCATATTCATTCACCTCTTCGAAAGACACATTCTCATCGATATGAAAAAACGCATCAGACACACTTTCCACTACAGGCTCTGCCTCGGTGGCAAACAGGATTTTCTTGTCGATATTCCGGCGTATATAACGCGCCATATTCTGGTAATTGGCCTTATTACCGCTGCTAAGATAACCGGATATCTGCTCTAAATTCGTACTGTCCAGGTTGCAGATATTATTTTGCGGATTGGTTACGGCAAACATATAAACCGGCGTTCCTTTGTCTGCTGCCGATTGGATCTGTGCACGCTGCTCTTCCGATACTTTCAGCCCCATACCGAAACCCAGCACGAAATCATAATTTTTCAATTTACCGACCTCTTCCACCGAAACCTCTTCGAATTTTATAAATTTATCGGCGTTCGATAACGAGATATTCGATACCTGAAAAGACTGGAAATTAAACAAGGCGATTCTGGTGGGGGCAGCCATTTTCTGCCAGGCTATCCATCCTGCAGCAATAATGACCAGGGCGCATAAAGCGATGAGCGTATATTTCTTTTTCATATAGATATAAACTATTTACTGTTTTTTGAGGATGCTTCCTTATAACTTCCATTTTAACCCGATATAATATGTTCTTCCGGGCGATATACTCGAATAAAAACTTGAAAATTTAGGCTTATAATCGAAAAGATTATTTATCCCGGCATTCAACGTCAGGTTGAAAGGAAGCGCCTGTGCAAACGACAAGCAGCAAATAGCATATCCGTCGTAATGCACCTTGTATTCTTCGGAAACTTCCTTCTCAATCCCCGTTTCGTTATCAGTATCCGTAATATCTCCGGTTCCGTAAATATCCATCCCTCCGAAATATTTTCCGCTGAAACTGATTGTAGGATTATATTTCCCGAAAACAGGAATGATATAGTCTATCCGCCCGGTTGACGAAAAAGGACGTATAATCGACCTTTTCCCAAGATTATCGGTCACTACAGAGGAAGCTACTTTCAAAGAAAGGTTATTGGTTATCTGGCTGGTAACCGATAACTCCGTACTCCATACATTGGCATCCCCAATATTGGCATACAGCACTGTATCCTGGTTTGCCCACAATGTACTTACCATATCTTCGATAAGGGAATATTGCGTCATAGCAGTGATAACCGTTTTCCCGAGAGACAGTTCGGCCGAGAGGTTGAAGTTATTACTTTTCTCTGCCTTCATATCTTTGTTACCGATAATCTGAAATCCCCCACCATCGGGATGGAACCAATCGGTATATAATTCTTTGAGAGTGGGCGAACGGAAACCGCCTGAATATCCACCCCGGACGGTGAACCGGGGAGTAAACTTAAACATCGCCGATAGACGGGGCGTAAGATGACCCTTAAATTGTGAATGATAATCGTAACGCAAACCGGTTACGAGTGTAAATTTCTCAGCCAACAGCCATTCCTGCTGGGTATAAACGGCATAAGTCTGCGCGTCACGCTTCGCATTGCTCCCGTCGCTCTCAAACATAAATGTCATCAGATTATCGGAAAAATATTCGGCACCGGCTACCAACGAGTGTCCCGCAGCGAAAGAAAGGGTATACATCCCATTGAATCGCTGTTGGGAATTTTCATAGGTTTTTTCTTTTTCGCTCAACAATTTGTAGTATTTGAACTTGTCATATCGATCGAAATTCCCGGAAATCTGTAAATGCTGAGCATCCGATATTTTGTAATCCGCTTTTAATCCGCCCGAATAGTTATAGTAGCGGTCGGTAACTTTTGTTCCGTCCAAACCTCCGGGATTTCTCTCCTTGAAATAATATCCCCCCTTTGTCTCTAAATGTAACTTCTCAGAGACATCTATCCCTACCCGGGGATTAACACTGTAATCCTTATATCCGGCGATATAAGTTTCACTTAACGGATATTCCACTTTATCTCCGTTGGCAAACCATTGAGTAAGAGGTTCCCGGTCTTTCAGCAAGTAGGGATCCATCGATTTGAATGATGCCGTCAGGTTTGCATATCCCCATTTTCTGCGTGTGCCTACGGTATAGCGGTAATTCTGTTCGTTATTACTCCCGAATCTTACATTAGCTCCTGTTTCAAATGTTTTCCGCGGCTTTTGGGTGATAATATTAATCACTCCTCCCACAGCATTGGAGCCGTAGAGGGAAGATGCTGCTCCTTTCACAATCTCGATTTGCTGCACATTGTCCATATCCACCCGGTTATAATCTATATTATCGAACGTTTCGCCCGCCATACGTTCGCCGTCCACCAGAAACAACACATATTTGCCTCCGAAGCCAAGCATATTGATATTGGCATAACCGCCATTGTTGGTAAACTCTACCCCGGGCAGTTCGTATTCCAGTAAATCCCTGAAATTGGTTATCTGCATGCGTTCAATGGCTTTGGACGAAATCATCTGAGTCTGTATAGGAACATTTTTCAGCAACCGTTCTGTACGGGTTGCCGTCACAACAACCTGATCCAGATCAATCGTCTGTTCGCACAGCGATATGGTGATTATCGGACTTTCATTTTTTGAGGGAACGGAAACCGGTATGCGCTTATCCTCATAACCGATTGATGAAACGGCAAAGGTATAATCACCTTCCGCCACTTCTTCAATAACGAATTTTCCCGATTCGTCGGAAATAGCCCCTTTGGTTGTGCCGAGTATTCCTACACTGACAAGATGTATACCTTCCTGCGACCTGCAATCAATAATCCGGCCTTCTATTCGCTGGTGCTGTGCGTTAAGCCCAATACCAGTGATAAAGAATATTGCCAACAGTATAATCCTCATACCTATTATCTAAAAACAAGATTGCCTGAACAGTGAAAACTATCAGACAATCTTGCCAATTTTCTCTTATCAAGATCTTTTAGTTGAACCTGGTGCTTCCGCCTGCATTATACTGATATCTGAAGCTAACGTAGCCCGCAGTATTCTTCTCATCTTTGTTGTCATACAACCAGAGTTTTACATAGTTACCGTCTGCGGCTTTCACAACATAGATCCAATTATGAACGGTGTATTTGGGAGGCGGGTTACTTGTATCAACCGTCAGCCACGTTGTAACCGTCTGAGAAAAAGGTTGATCCTCTTCCGTTATACCATCCCCTGTAAATGCAGTTGTTATCTTTCCGACCTGGTCTTTTATATAACCACTCGCAGGTGCTTCCGTCACTGCATTCCAATTTGTTTGCTGGGTATTGATTGCTTCCCCTTTTCCTTTACCTGACGCACCTCCATTCAGGCGGACATCACCCCGATGGAAAGCAATATCCCACGTCAGATCGTTCTGATGATCAGTAACGGTAACAAACTCTCCTTTCGAGAAAGAGAAATATTTCCAATCGGTATATGATCTGACATCTTCAAATTTCACATCTTTTACTTCACCCGGAAGAGCCGGCTCTTTGTCATCCTTATCACAAGCAGCCAAGAATAAGACGCTGAGCAACATTAAAAAACCAAACTTTTTCATTTTCTTATATTAAAATTGTTATTAATAATAAAAACGCAAAGTTATTGGCAATTAACCACCACCACAATCCCTATAAATTATCATTTTTTCCAACTTATATTATAATATTAGGGTATTGCTGTTTAAAATCTGCTGATGTCTATCGAGACTCCGGCAGAAAATGTAGTGCCTGTCGTATATGGGGAATTACTGTAATAGTAGTCGGGAACGTAATTGAACAGGTTGTCGATACCAACAATCAGGTTAATCCCCTGTCGAAAGGTTTGCATCAGGCTGAGTTTCCAGATCGTATATCCGGGATAGGTAACCTCCTCCATCTCTTCATAGGAAGTGAGCGACGTATATTCATAAGTGGTGAGCTTCGAAAGGAGACGTCCGTTCAACGCTATATTAAAACCGTATTTCCTCCATGTCTTACCGTATTCTATGCGGGCTGTGGCCGCATGAGGGCGGGTTTGCGACAGCAGAGGCTGTCCTTTTTCTATTTTTTCGTGAGTGAAAGCATAGGAGAGACGGGCACCGATACCGGATGGTAACCGGACAGATGCGTTTGCATCTATGCCAGTAATATTGATTTTGGCAATATTCATGTACTGCATTCCTTTCAATTCCGTGTTCCATATGGTTGTGATGCGGTTATCCACAATATTGTGATACCCCGTCAGCGAAAAATTATAATACTGGCTGGTGTACTCACCGGAAAGGGAAAAATTATGGCTCGATTCGGCTTTCAAATCCCGATTTCCATAAATCATAAAAACACTTGCCATGTCGAAATTCATATACATTTCCTTGAGAGTGGGAGCACGAAAACCTCCGGCATAAGAACTCCGAAAGTTAAAGCGTCCCTGTTTGAACATCAATCCGATTTTAGGCGAAACATGGCTGATATCCGCATCGGAGAAATAGTCATACCGCAACCCGCTGATTATATTCAGTTTTTCAGTGGGTGTCCAGTCGTATTGGGCAAAAATATCCGCTACATGCTGCAGGTAACTGGCATTGTCCTTGAACTGGTAACTCATCAGGTAATCGCGCATATAGTCGCCACCTACCGTCAGCATATTTTTGCTATTAAAAGAATAGTTATACAATCCTTTCAAATTGTGTTGCACATTGCTGTAATTACGCACATCGAGGCGGTCTTCAACCAGGAAACTGCTCTTATCGTATTGGTCAAACGAGTATGCCAGCTCCAGATTACTTTTTTGATGAAAGGCATATTCCCCTTTTGCTCCTCCGTTGAAACTGCGATAACGGTCTTTGCTGCTGACCTGGGAATCGCGTTCACGGAAGAAGTAACCTCCCCGCCCGGTAAGTTTGAAGTTGTCCCCTAAATTGTATTGCAGCCGTTCTTTAACATTCAGCGTGCGGTTGCCGTATACTTTGGAATAGACTCCTTCATTTTTCATTTTAAGATCGCCGGCAGAGACATATTGTACGTTGGTTGCACTGCTCAACCGACCTGTATTGATACTTATGCTTCCACCGTGTCGTTGCTCGTTGTTCGTTGCCAATCGGGTGTTAAAATTAACATGTAGTGGTTCCACAGGTATTTTACTGATAATGTTCACCACGCCTCCCACGGCATTCGATCCGTAGAGCGATGAAGCTGCACCTTTGATGATCTCGATACGCTGCACATTATCAAGGTTGAGCCGGCTGTAGTCTATGTTCTCTAACGTTTCACCCGCAATCCGTTCTCCGTCTACAAGAAAAAGGACGGAATTTCCGCCGAAGCCCTGCATATTGAGCGATACCTGCTGGTTCATGGAATAAGTAAATTCGATACCCGGAAGTTCCGATTGGAGCAACTCTCCGATATGCGTTACATCCACTTTTCGTATCTCGTTTTCAGTAAATACTTTGGTGATAACCGGTGAATTTTTCAGTATTTTAGGGCTGCGTGTACCTGTAACTACTATTTCGTCGAGCATCGTGTCGTATGCAGCACTATCTGAATAAGTCCGGGTATCGATGGATTGTGCAGAAACAGGATTTATAAGGAAACAGCATCCTGTAAGTAAAAATACTGTTACCAATATTTTTTGCATAATAACGTTTTATTTACACTTCAAAAGGATAAATATAGTCTATGGTCATATAGCCTTTTACACCCGAGGCGTTCATAAAGTTCCGAAGCCGGACGGCGACAACGGTATTGTCTTTCAACCTGATAATATAAACCTTGTTCGAGGGATTATAACCGGGAGGCATGGTGCTCGTATCCACAAACAGCCATTTGGAAAGCTCCCGATTGTAGTACGATTCGGCATATTTCAGTTTCCCATCCATCATCCCCGACATATCCACCACAATTTTGTTTGTTGTCCACTCATCGGAGACATAATCGCCTTTGGGAATCTCTCCTGAGGCTTTAAGCGTCGAAAGCCCTGTGAATCCCGTTTCGAGGACGAAAGCTCCGTTGGTTTTGGCGTCGTAGCGGTGGATAGCGATGTCCCAGTTTTCGGGTTCCTGCATCTCTTCACTTATTTCAAGTGAGTCCACAGTAAGTGTATGAAAATCTATGTACGTCCATTTGGTATAGCTTGTAGCGTCTATATAAACGGTACCGGAATTGTTTGTCTCATCCGTTTCGATAAATCCGAACTCGTTCTTTTCTTCGGCTAACGGTTCGTCATAGATATTACCCAAAATACCGTTACATGCCGGGAATGACAGAAAGAGTATTCCCGGCATAATTAGTCTGATGAAAAGAATAACAGGTTTCATCTCTCATTATTGTCCGTTGAAAACAGCATTAATGCTCATCGGCATGGCACCGGGTTTCAGGGTAAATGTGATATTGGCTTTACCGCCTTTTATTACGGTTCCCTCTACATTGCCGGTTACGTTTGTCGTACCGCTCATCGCATCTATGTCCCCAACTAAGGAATAAGTATCATTGCCACCTTTTGTTACTACCACATCCTTTATCACAATATCCTGAAAGCTCATGGCCCCCTCGCCAAATCCTGCCAGGGTGACCTCGGCTTTTCCGTTTTCCTGATGTTTAATGGTTACTTTACTGTTTTCTACCGGATCCATGGCAGTGCTTCCAACCGATAGTGTTAATTGTCCATTATAGACTCCCGCAATATCCTGTGCAAGATTGATTTCAGGTTCATCGTTCTTTTCGCATGATGCCATACACAATATGGCAACTAACATAATCAATTGAGTTCTTAGTTTCATGTTGTTAAAAATTTAACAGGTGATTTGAATTGTTCAGCTAAGCCAAATTATAGTCTTGACTTACGATTGCAAAAGTAAGGGGTATAGAAGAAGCATACAATCCCTAAAAATTATGAAATTCGCGAGGTTTTATCCCCACTTATAGGTATATAAAATAAAAAATAGATTTCATTTATATCCCTGCTCATTTCTTTCCTCTTATTAGTTAAAATTTTAGGTCTTGTTTGCAGATTTGATATTTTGATTACATTTGTGCAATAAATCATGGCAATGCGCTTACAATTAGTATTTTCAAGTCAATACGCTGTCTGCATTTTCAGCGGGATATCTGCTCTTTTAAAAACAGGTGTAATCTTGCTTGTCCTGTTCTTAACTTTTTCATGCGCACAAGACGATAAAAAACAACAATTTTCAGAAGAATACAAGAAAAAATGGGAAGATAAGATCTCACCGGGTTTCCCTACCGACTCTATGCGTATATTGCTGGAACAGAGTATTGCTTCTCAGGACGAAGTGGCCATTTCCATCCTCTGCAGGGAATTAGGGAAACGGATGCGGGAGATGTCCGATTTCTCGAATGCCATCGCTTATCATCAACAGGGATTGGTTGCCGCCTACAATATAAAAGACACCATCGGCATTACGGAGGCCCTGAATAATTTAGGAACTGATTTCCGGCGGATAGGTGCCTTCCCGGAAGCCTCCGGGTATCATTACCAGGCACTGCAAATGGCCGAATCCTATTCCGGAAGAAATGAATACAAAGGCAGGAAAAACCGCGTGATGGCGTTGAACGGCATTGGCATCATTTATCTTTCATTCGACAATTATGATGAAGCCGAAAAGCTGCTCCGTGAAGCGCTTGCAGAAGAAAAAGCGTTGAACAGCCCGGTAGGACAAGCTATGAATTACGCCAATATCGGTGTAATTTTCCAGGAAAAACAGATGTATGATTCAGCCTTTACCTATTATCAGTATTCCATGGAGCAAAACCAGATTGCCCAATCACAGTTGGGAATCGGGTTGTGCCATATCCATTTCGGGCATATCCACGAATTGCAGGAGCAATACGATGAAGCGGAACGTGAATACCAACAGGCTTACGAAATCATGGGAAATATTTCTGACACATGGCACTGGCTGGAGGCCTGCCTGGCGATAGCACGCATCCGGTTGGTGAAAAATGACTTTGCAGCAGCGAAAAAACAGATTGATCTGGCAAAAGAAGCAGCGAATCACATCGAATCGCCGCAACATCTTTCGGAAACATACGACCTGTTGCATCAATATAACCTAAAGCGGGGCAATTTCGCCGACGCACTAAAGAATTACAAACTCAGCGAGGCTTATCAAGACAGTGTCCGTAATGCACAGAAACTGAATCATATCATCGATACACGCGTAAACTACGAGCGTGATAAAAACAGACAATACATTACCCAACTGAACATCCGGAACGAGATGGAAACCCGGCAGAAAAAAATCATCCTCACGGCTTCTTTTATCATTGTCTTCCTCCTCATACTCTTATCGGCAACTCTTTTTTATGCTTACAGACATCGCACCAGAAGCAACAAGATACTCCGGAGACTCAGCCGGTTAAGAACCAATTTTTTCACAAATATAACCCACGAATTCCGCACGCCACTCACCGTAATCCTGGGATTAAGCAGACATTTACAGGAAGAGAAAAATTCCACTCACGCCGAGTCCAGCTATTACCTTAAAGCCATAGACCGACAGGGCACACACTTGCTTACATTAGTAAATCAATTGCTGAACATGGCAAAAATAAATGCGGGTATGGACAACCCTGAATGGCAAAGAGGAAATATATCCGTTTATGTGCAGATGATGGTTGATTCGTTCCGCCTGTACGCGCAAAACAACAATATCAGGTTATATTTTTCCAGTAGCGAACCGGTTATTGAAATGGATTTTGTGCCACACTACATCGATGATATCCTGCAAAATCTATTGTCGAATGCTTTGAAATTCAGCCTCCCGGGTGATGAGGTCTCTGTATCGGTCTCAACGGTTAAAAACAAGGAGGTCGTACTGAAAGTTACCGATACCGGCAAAGGCATTCCGAAAGAAGAGATAGAGCGGATTTTTGATCTTTTTTATCAGAGCGGTCAATCCGATAAAAAAAGAGGAAGTGGTATCGGTTTAAATTATACCCGTCAACTGGTTGAAATCATGCACGGAAAAATAACGGTAGACAGCGAGGAAAAAAAAGGTTCCGTATTTACGGTAACATTACCGTTACGACAATCGGAAGAATGGATTTTGCCGGCATGGAGCCCGGAAGACAGGCAACAACCCTCCCCAACAGAAGCGACCAAGATAACACAACGAAACAGCCGGTTTGTCAGGCCATACGAAAAGGGAAGATCACCTAAAACAGATGTGAACGCGACGATCCTGCTGATTGAAGATAGTGAAGATGTGATACTATACATAAAAGCGTTGCTTTCGCCCAAATATAACACCATAACGGCCCGGGATGGGGAGGAAGGTTTGAAATTGTCCAACGAACTGGTTCCGGATATAATTATTTCGGATATCATGATGCCAAACAAAGACGGGTTGACATTCTGCAACGACATTCGCAACTCGGAACTGCTAAATCATATCCCAATAATTCTGCTAACGGCAAAAAGTGGGATGGACGACCAACTGAAAGGGTTGAAGCATGGTGCAGATGCATATATACGAAAACCGTTCCATCCCGATGAATTACTGGTACAAATTGAAACGTTGCTCGAAAACCGGCGCCTGCTCAAGAAAAAATACATGCGCACAATCTTCAAAGAAGATACTCCCCCGGTAAAGGATGTCAATATGGAATTTCTTCAGAAGACAACAGATATTATTTACCGTGAAATGCATAATCCCGACTTTTCGTCCATAGCACTTGCAGAAAAACTGTGTATAAGCCCGTCGCAACTTAACCGGAAGCTGAATGCCATATCCGGCTACACATCATCTATATATATTACTAATTTACGTGTCGACTACGCCAAGAAGAAATTAATGTCAGAGGATAAATCTATTGCGGACATAGCGGCAGAATGTGGGTTCTACGATGCCGCTTATTTCTCACGCATCTTTAAAAAACACACCAATGTAACTCCTTCTCAATACCGGCGTTTACCCGGAGGACGCTCAACACCCGTATGACCGCAGACAACGCCCGGGGAAATTGCACTTTTTATACTCTTAATATCAATAATTTAAATCTATTTCCTGCACAAATAATACAAATACCATTTTTTGTTAATGCGTGATTTGTACAAATTTTCGAATGAAAAATCCTAGCATTTCAACCCCCATACCTATTATGTTTGCGAATGCCCTTTCTTTGGTGAATAACATTTTATTAAAAATCAAGCGAAGTGAAAAAAGTAATTCTATTTTTGAGTGCGGCAGGTTTGGGTGCATTACTTACTACCGGAATGATTTTAGGAGAAAGAAAAAGTTTGCAAAACGAACAGGATATGCAAGGAATCCAAAATGTCAAAGGTGACGACGGAAATACTATTTTCAGCGGTATGTTCGCTCCACCTGCCAGCCTCGGTAATATCGGAGATTTCTACCTCCACACGTCTGAATCCAACCTCTATGGCCCTAAAACAACAGACGGATGGGGAATACCTGTCAGCCTTAATGGTACCGAAGTAACAGAAGTCGCCGGAACTCCAGTTCCAGGCAATGCGGCAGAAGCAATAGCCAATATGAATATGGATGTTATAGGCGATTACTCCTTCTTTACGACCCGGTGAAAGTAAGATCTTTGAAATTGATTTTGATTTTTTCCTTTCAATAGAAGAAGAAAAAGACGATTTTGCCCTGTAATCATTTTTTACTAACTTTGAATCTATAAACTTTGAAACGTATGGGCACAATGGTAGCGCCGTCGCTGTTGGCGGCTAATTTTCTGAACCTTGAAAGAGACATCGAAATGCTGAATCGCAGCGAGGCCGATTGGATCCACCTGGATATCATGGATGGAGTTTTCGTGCCCAACATATCCTTCGGATTTCCGGTGATCGACCTCTTGAAAAAAGCAACCCAAAAACCGCTGGATGTACATCTGATGATCGTACAACCTGAAAAGTTTATCAATGAAATCGCTGCTACGGGTGCGACCTACATGAATGTGCATTACGAGGCTTGTATACACCTGCACCGGGTGGTACAGGAGATAAGGAAAAAAGGGATGAAGCCGGTTGTCACCCTGAATCCGCATACCCCCGTGTCGGTACTCGAAGATATCCTTCCCGACCTGGACATGGTACTTTTGATGTCAGTGAACCCGGGGTTTGGCGGGCAACAATTTATTGAGCATTCCGTCAGGAAAACAGCTATGCTCAAAGAGATGATCCTGCGACAGCAAACTTCTACCCTGATTGAAGTGGATGGCGGGATAAATCTGGAAACAGGCAAAAGATTGGTAGATGCAGGTGCCGATGTGCTGGTTGCCGGTAGTTTTGTATTCTCTTCAGAGCATCCTGAGGAAACCATCCACCAATTAAAAATGCTGTAAAATCGCCTTTTACCAGGAAAAAGAAGGTATCCGGCTTTTCTTTTACAGAGCATTTACCATGGCATAATGCAGGCAGACATGTTTCTGTCCTATTGCTTAACGAAACAGTCTAATCTTTATGAATGCATTGATCGGAAAAACACCTTTTTTCCGCCTCTTGCTTCCCTTGATTTTCGGTATCATTGCAGGAGCGATTTTTCCCGGAATTCTATCCGTATCGTTACCGACAGCCCTGGCCGGGTTGTCACTTATGTTGTTATCATTTTTTATCCGTCCCGACGATCAATTCAGGTTCAGATGGCTGTTCGGAGCGGGTGTCTGCCTCTTCCTTTTTTCCCTGTCTCTATACCAGTTCCGGCAACATATTGAGTCCGCAGAACTCTCTCCTCCGGGTTACGGCCAATATGACCTCGGCGTTGTGCTCGACATCCCGGAGGTGAAACCACGGAGTATTGCGGTTAATGTAAAAACAGCCTCTCCCGGAGAAAAGAAGGTGATTCTTTATTTAGAGCAGACCGACGAAGCCAGGGGATTAAATCCCGGCGATGAAATTGTCTTTCTGTCCAAAGTAGAACCATTCAGGAATTTTGGTAATCCGGATGATTTTGATTATGCCGGATATATGAAGAACAAAGGATTCGCAGGGTCAGGCTATATTCCTGCGGTTGACTGGCAGAAAACCGGTAGAGAGACGAAGAGCATCCCTATTATGGCTCAACGGTTCAGGGCCAAGGCACTCGACTTTTATCGTTCATTCGATCTGGAAAGCGACGCATATGCGTTTATCTGCGCACTTACCCTCGGCTACAAGGTACACCTCTCCAACGATCTGCAAGAGGCATTCAGGGCATCGGGGACAGCACATGTCCTGGCATTAAGCGGGCTACACGTGGGGATCATTTATGCAGTTATCAGTCTATTGTTCTCGTTCTTTGGAAAAAACGGCAATGGATTCCTTATCCGTCAATGGCTGGTTATTTCTACTCTGTGGGCATTTGTGTTCATAGTGGGAATGTCGGCATCAATAGTCCGTGCAGCCATCATGCTTACCCTGTTTAGCTTGGGAAACCTGTATCATCGCAGCGGATTTACCTATAATTCACTGGCCGCTGCAGCGTTTCTTATTCTCATTTTCCAGCCATCTTATCTATTCGACGTGGGATTTCAGATGAGTTTCGCTGCCGTGTTTGCTATCCTCTTTTTTAATCCGATACTAAACCGGCTCTACCGCCCCCCGAATAAAGTTGTGAAATATATATGGAATCTGTTCTGTATCACCACAGCAGCACAGTTAGGCGTTTTTCCACTGGTACTTTACCATTTCGGTACATTCCCCACCTGGTTTTTCATCACCAATATGCTGGTCGTCCCTCTGGTCGGCATCATCATTTATGCAGCTTTTCCTCTTATTATTTTCGGACTACTCCGTTCCCTGCAATGGGATATCATCACGGTGTTGTATACTTTCTTTCAATGGGTAGAAAAAAACCTGATAGAACTATTATTGAGGATCGTTTACATCTCCGAATCGATCCCTTTTGCCCAAATCTCCGACAAGAAAATATCTTTTCTTCAACTTATACTACTCCTCTTATTTATCTACTCTGTTACCCGGATGTTTGTTTCACGACATCCCCGGCCACTTATCATTTCACTGTCGGCCTTACTCTTTTTCCAATTCACAATCACATATAAAAATCTCACCTGCCCGGCACCACAACTTACCGTATTTAATAGTCCGGGCCGGAGTGAAATAGCTGTATTCCATAACAACAAACGACACTATCTCGATATTACAGAGAACAGCTTTGTCCCCCACCCTGAAAAACGCATCCTGCTGGTATCGGAAACCAATTTCACCACTCATTACACAGGAGAACCATTCCCGCTAGATATTCTGATATTGTCTCGACAAACATCCTTACATATTGAAAAATTACTTGGAATGTTCAGACCCGCCATGATCGTCCTCGACAGTTCGATACCCCGATATACGGCCTTCAGGATAACACAAGTGTGCGCCGCATTCAATATTGATATACACGATGTAACGGAAAAAGGCGCCTTTTCGCTAAATTTTTAGTAATTTTGTCGCCCTATCAAATGACAGAGACAAAATGAATTCTACAGTATCGATCTCAAATGTGATTCAGCCCCAAAAAGTAGAGCAGGTTATGGATGCCATCGCCAAGGCAGAAAAGATCGTCATCACCACCCACCGTTCACCCGACGGTGACGCATTAGGATCTTCGCTTGCGCTTTACCATTTCCTGAAAAGAAGAAACAAAACCGTAAAGATCATCGTACCCAACTCGTTTCCCTATTTCCTTAAATGGATGCCGGGAGTACGGGAAGTTGAAATATATGAATATAATCCCTCCGCAGCGCAGCACATACTCAAGCATGCCGATCTGATCTTTTCCCTGGACTATAACATCTCCAAACGGGTAGGTGACATGGGGCCTTTTCTCGACAAATCACCGGCCAGGAAAATCCTGATCGACCACCATCTTCTTCCGGGAGAGAATTTCGATATAACAGTGTCACATCCCGAAATATCATCCACAAGTGAACTTCTGTTCAGGTTATTCTATCAGGCGGGAAGATATGAAGAGTTGACGCAAGCAGAAGCTGAATGCATCTATTGTGGCATGATGACCGACACAGGCAGCTTCACCTACAATTCAAACGATCCTGAGGTTTTCGAGATCATCAGCCTTTTATTACGGAAAAACATCAATAAAGATGCTATCTATTCACAGGTATTCGATAATTATTCTGAAGAGCGATTCCGCTTGCTTGGATTTACCTTATCGCAACGAATGGAAGTGTATCCTGAACTACATTCGGCCCTTCTTTACCTCTCCAAGGAAGATCAGGCTCAATTTCGTTTCAGCAAGGGTGATACCGAGGGATTCGTTAATTATCCGCTCAGTATCAAAGGTATATTTTTTTCTACCTTTATCCGCGAAGATGAAGATCTGGTGAAACTCTCGTTTCGTTCCCAGAAATCATTCCCTTGCAATGAGTTCGCAGCCGACTTCTTCAATGGAGGGGGACACCTGAACGCCTCAGGAGGTGAATTTTACGGCTCTTTTGAAGAGGCCATCCATGTTTTCAAGGAGGGTTTGAAGTCATATGAGGAGAAATTAAAAAATGTGGCAAACAACCTTTAACCCATTTTTAAGAATAGATAATGTTTATTTCAGCACAACCTCTGTTTTTTTGAAGCAGATTGTGTACTTTTGTGTCTTGATTCTTTACTCTTTATCCTAAATATATGAAACTATTCAATTCCATAGTTCTCATCCTTGTCAGTTTATTTATTCTGACTACCTCCTGCAATAACAGGAAAACATATGCTGACCGTCTAAAAGATGAAAGGAAAGCAATCGACCTCTTTATTGCGAAGAATAATATTGAAGTTCTCAGGGAGTTTCCGGCAAATGGTGAGTTCGATGACAATGATTTCTATAGAGACCCCAATTCAGGTGTCTATTTCAATATTATTGATTACGGTGATTCCGCTATCAAACCTCAATGGAGGGAAAAAATATATATCCGTTTTAAAGGGTTACATTATTTTGCGACCGGAGACACAATCCTATACTCCAATTATCAGAGTACTTTTCCGGAAGAACTGGAATATTTTGGGCCGGTCAATTCAACCACGTTAAGTGCCTATTCAAATTCAACCGCAGGATGGGCAGTTCCGTTATCTTATGTAGGACATAGAGGAAAAGTGAAACTTATCGTTCCTTTCGAAATGGGATCATCATACGACAAAGATCAGTTTACACCCACTTATTATGAACAGGTGGAATACAGATTTGAAAATCAATGGTAACCCTAATGCAACCTTTCGGTTGATATCTTTGATCAACATCAAAACATATAATTGATAAAGATTACCTTTTATGACATTAATCAAATCCATATCCGGGATAAGAGGAACAATCGGTGGTATCATTGCAGAAAACCTGACTCCGCTCGATATCGTAAAATTTACAGCTGCTTATGCCGCATTTATCAAAAAACAGTCACAAAAGCAAAAACCCTGTATTGTTGTAGGGAGAGATGCCCGTATTTCAGGAGAGATGGTGCATCGTATCATCACCGGCACATTGATAGGAATGGGATGTGATGTTACCGATATCGGGATGGCCACAACCCCTACCACCGAGATCGCCGTTGAAAAAGAAAATGCTTCCGGAGGTATCATTATTACGGCCAGCCACAATCCAAAACAGTGGAATGCCCTGAAATTATTAAACAGCAGGGGAGAATTTCTAAATGCAGCGGAAGGAGAAGAAATTCTCAGTATTGCCGAATCGGATGACTTTGTATTTTCACCTGTGGATGAATTGGGGAAAGTCACCCAAAAACAATATCTTCACGATCACATTCAACAAGTGCTGTCTCTCGAGTTAGTGGACAAAAAGGCTATAGAGGCTGCCAACTTCCGGGTGGCAATAGACTGTGTAAACTCTGTCGGAGGGATCGCCATTCCTGAATTATTATATGCATTGGGAGTGAAGGAGATATTTAAACTGCATTGTGCACCGCACGGTAATTTCTCACATAATCCCGAACCTCTTCCACAACATCTGGCCGAACTGGCTTCGCTTACCCGAAGTTCTAAAGCAACCGTAGGATTTGCCGTGGATCCGGACGTAGACCGATTGGCCATCTATTGCGAAGATGGTGAACCGTTTGGAGAAGAGTATACGCTCGTGGCCGTATCGGATTATATTTTACAACATACGCCCGGCAATACGGTATCCAACCTCAGCTCCAGCCGTGCACTAAAGGATATTACACATGCCAGGGGTGGAGAATATAATGCTGCAGCTGTAGGAGAGGTGAATGTGGTGGCTAAAATGAAAGAGACAAATGCAGTTATCGGGGGTGAAGGTAATGGTGGCATTATTTATCCTGCTTTACATTATGGCCGCGATGCGCTTGCAGGCATTGCCCTGTTCCTCACCTATCTCGCCAAATCAGGTAAAACACCTTCTGAACTGAGAAAATCATATCCACCCTATTTTATGGCAAAACAAAAGGTAGAGCTTACCCCGGACATAGATACGGAAATAATTCTGGATAAGGTAAAAGAGAAATTCAGTGATCAACAGATAACCGATATCGACGGAGTGAAAATCGACTTTCCCGACAAATGGGTACATCTGAGAAGATCAAACACAGAACCTATCATCCGTGTTTATTCGGAAGCACATTCCATGCAAGAGGCAGAAGAGATCGGCAAACAGATTATAAAACTCATCCAAGAGTTCTCATAATAAATAAAAATATCACTATTTTTTCCACTCAATTGCCACCTCATTCCGGATGATGTGGCAATTGAATTAAATGAACTAAACAAGTCCGGTATTAATGAAAGAAACATTGATCAGTCGCGAAGAGTTGCGCAGTCTGCACCCTGCATTCAGGGGCAAATACGGAGACAAATTGATAGACTTGGGCTTAAGAATATCTGCATTGAATGTTGCAAATGAAATTTACAACCGATCTAAGCATCTTACCGGCCCTGCTTTTTGTAAAGATCTGCTGGATAAACTCGAAATCACCCGTACGGTAAGAAACACGGAGGTACTCGATGAATTCCGGGATCGTCCCTTCATCACAGTATCCAATCATCCTTACGGACATGTCGACGGAATTGCTGCGATCGAGACCGTGGGCAGCCGGGTACATAATTATAAAATGATGGTGAATGTTATTCTCGGATTGATCGATACGATGGCAGAGAATTTCATTACGGTAAACCCTATGAAATATGCTGAGAAAAACAGTATCACCTATGCCGGCATCAAAGAGAGTATCGCCCATGTAAAGGCAGGATTTCCATTGGGTTTTTTCGCCGCAGGAGCTGTGTCGAATCTTATTTTTAAGAAAGGAAAACTGGTGATTGAAGACCGGGAGTGGCAACCGGCAGTTGTCAAGATTATCCAGAAAACGAAAGTACCGGTCATCCCGATGCATATCTCCGGACATAATAGCCTTTCGTTTTATCTTTCAAAAATATTTGGTTATAAAGTGCGTACCCTTAGGCTGTGCCATGAATTATATAACAAAAAGGGAAAAGAAATGGTAATCACGCTGGGGAATCCCATTATGCCGGATATGATAGCATCGTTTAAGGATGATACATCAGGATTGGGTGAATACCTGAAGAAAGAAACCTATGCTTTAGGAAAGAAATAAATAGGAAAAAGTTCAATTTCATCAGACTATTTCTCGCAACGGCAGAAATCAAATAAATTTTCTTCTGCTCGTTTTGCTTAACGAAATAGTTCCTATCTTTGAATATTCAAAAAACAGCACGCTTATGGCAAAACACTCTTTACAACAGGTGAAGCAACGTTTCGGGATTATTGGCAATGATCCTAAGCTGGATCGTGCTATCGACGTTGCTTTACAGGTGGCTCCCACCGACCTCTCGGTGCTTATCACCGGGGAAAGTGGTACCGGAAAAGAGAATTTCCCGCAAATTGTGCATCAATACAGCAACCGGAAGCATGGCCCCTATTTTGCCATCAACTGCGGTTCAATACCTGAAGGCACCATCGATTCGGAACTATTTGGACATGAAAAGGGCTCGTTTACCGGTGCTACAGGTACCCGAAAAGGTTATTTTGAAGTGGCCGACGAAGGTACACTCTTCCTCGACGAAGTGGGAGAACTCCCGCTCCCAACGCAAGCACGACTACTTCGAGTGCTGGAGAGCGGTGAGTTCATCAAAGTGGGATCCTCAAAAGTAGAAAAGACCAACGTACGTGTGGTGGCTGCTACCAACTTGGATATGATCAAAGCAGTGGAAAGAGGAAAATTCAGGGAAGATCTCTATTATCGCCTCAATTCGGTACCTATCCGTATTCCACCGTTGCGTGACCGGGTTGAAGATATACCTCTTTTGTTCAGGAAATTTGCAGGCGATTGTGCAGAAAAATATATGATGCCTCCTATCACATTGACCGATGATGCAAAAGAGAAACTGAAAAGTTACCGCTGGCCCGGTAATGTGCGTCAACTGAAGAATATCACGGAGCAGATCTCTGTCATTGAGCAGGAACGTCTCATCACAGCCGATATACTTCAGAAGTATCTGCCCAACAACGAAGTAGGAATGCTACCCGTTTCGGTTCATCAAATACATGAGTCGGAACAGAAATCATTCGCCAACGAACGGGAGATCCTTTATCAGGTATTATTTGACATGAAGAAGGATATCACTGACCTGAAACGTGTAGTAAAAAGCATTATGGAGGATTCAGCACAACATACGTCATACAATCCTACGTCATCAGAAATGCATTCTTCTTCTATCATTACAAACGACAATACACGGGTTTCCGTTCCTGTGAAATATGAGGCTGTACCAAAGAAAATTAACCTGGATGAACCTGAAAGGAACAATATCCAGGAAGCCACAGAATATGAGGAAAGTACCCTATCAATCAGTGATGTCGAGAAAGAGATGATCATGAAAGCGCTGGAAAGGCATAATGGAAAAAGGAAACTTGCAGCCAGCGATCTGGGCATTTCGGAACGTACACTTTACCGTAAAATTAAGGAGTACTCACTTTTAGGTTAAGATTATGAAGAAAATTACTTTCATCCTTCTACTGTTACTGGTTTCTGTCAGTTCATGCCGGATATCCTACTCCTTCAGGGGTACCTCCATCAACTATGATCTCACAAAAACACTTCAAATAGCTCATTTCGTCAATCAGGCACCATTGGTTTATCCTCCCCTTGAGCAACAATTCAATGAGAAGATGAAAGATATGTTTACCCGCAACACACGCCTACAGTTGGTAAATCAAAATGGAGATATGGAGATAGAAGGAGAGATCGTAGGATACGAACTGACACCTCTGGCAGTACAAGAGGATGCATTTGCTTCTGAGACACGACTGACTATGACGGTGAGGATGCGATTCCGAAATAATAAAACAGATGATCCCGAGATTGAAGAAAGAATTTCTGCCAATCGAACCTTCTCAAGTAATCAAGTATTTGACACTGTACAGGACCAACTTATTAATGAGCTCATCGACGAAATTGTAGATCAGATATTCAACGCCACCATGTCAAACTGGTAATTATATGCAAAAGGAAGATCTATACAACTGGATGGAAAATCCGGAAAGGCTGGACACTTCCACGTTGGAAGAATTAAAAACGGTTGTGGGGAAGTATCCTTATTTTCATACTGCCAGGCTACTATACACAAAGAATTTAAACCTGATTGACAACCAAGGCTATGAAGAAGAATTAGGCAAAACAGCCGTTCTCTGTAACGACAGAAGAAAACTATTCTATCTTATCTACCGGGAAGAATACGGGAAATTATTGAATAAGGATAAGAGTATCCACCTGAACAGGGCCGACAGGACAGAACAGTTGCTAGAATCATTCCTCTCTTCGCTCGGGGAAAGAGAGATAATTGAACCTGCTATAGAAAACGCAGAATTGAATCTGGCTACGACAGACTATTTTTCATATCTGAAATCTCTTAGCGGGGAAAGGGTCAATCCTGATCAAACTGACGAACAGCAAAAATTACAACATCAGGATATTATCGATGCGTTTATCAAAAAAGCGGAATCAGATATACTATTCGTTCCACAGGATACACCCCCAACCGAAACGAAACAGGAAAGAGAGGAAAAAGAAGAGGGTGGGAGCGAATTCCTGACAGAAACACTTGCCAGGATATACATCAAACAAAAGAAATATGAACAGGCTCTCACAATAATTAAAAGGTTAAGTTTGAATTTTCCAAAAAAAAGTGTTTACTTTGCGCACCAAATTCGTTTTCTCGAATTGTTGATTAGTATTGAACGTTCTCGTCAAGCCAAATGAGTAACGTCAAATTTATTTGAACAAAATAAAGATAAATAAGATATGTATATTTTCATCACAATCCTTATTGTATTGGCAGCGATCTTGATGATCTTCGCCGTATTGGTACAAAAATCCAAAGGGGGAGGACTGGCAAGCGGTTTCGCATCTTCAAACCAAATTATGGGTGTTCGGAAGACTACTGATTTTCTGGAGAAGTTCACATGGACATTGGCAGGAACGATCATCGTTTTGAGTATCCTGACGGCCAAATACACGACCTCACACTCACATACCCCACAGTCTCAGATTGAGGTGGAACAACCGGCTCCGCTGAATCCTTCTACGGCTCCGAATGTAACTCCTGAAATACCTGTTCCGTCGCAAATGCCCGCTCAACCCCAACCGGAAGAAGGCACACAGGGAGAGTAAGGCATGATTTGCCTGACATACGACCTTAGAACGATGATCGTATGAAACGATTGTTTTTTCTTTTTTTCCTGTTCTCAGCCCTGTCAGCCGGGGCCCAGATCATCACATACGACACCATCAGGGTGTCTTCCAATGATGAAAGGAATATTCATCGTAATAATCGTTCAAACGCTAATATAAAGGCAACCAGCGAACCCTTGCGTAGGGAGAATGTACATGCAACCCGGAACCAGCCTGCCACTTTCGACAAAAGCAAACTCCGTTTTGGAGCTAACCTGGGCCTATCGATAAGCAGTAACTACACAAATCTGGGTTTTGGGCCGCAGATAGGCTACCAATTCAATGATTATTTCATGGCTGGTACAGGGGTCAAATACTACTATACCAGAGCTCGTACTAACGAATATGAAATAAGGAATAATTTACTGGGCGCAAACCTGTTTGGTTATTTCTATCCGGTAAACTTCATCACCCTGTTCGCACAACCCGAACTAAATTATATCTGGGCTAAATTTACCTCCAAGACAACAAAGGATTCCATAATGGACAGGGGACTTGTACCTTCACTGGTAGTAGGAGCCGGTTTCCGTCTGGGAAGATCGCATGTCACTCTGAACTACGACCTAGTGCAACACACAAATTCTCCTCATCCGGAAGGGATCTATTTAGGGGTTTCCGCTTTTTTCTAAAGCCTGGGTTTTCCTTTAGGCAGATCATTTCCCAAAAGTCAACGAAACACAATATCATGCACAACAGTCATCTCCGCATGTTCATTCAATTTTTTAATCAGTTCCTCTTTGATCATCATCAACTCAGCGCGTAACACAGCTGAAGTAAGATGGACGTAAAGGGTATCACGGTTGAAATAGAGATTGCCGGTGTACTTGGCTATCCCTTCTCCAAACAATTCACTCCAACCCCTGATAACACGCTGTTGCGCCATCTTTACCCTGAGTGCACTATTCTCACTAAAGAAATCGGAGAGTGCTTCTGACAACGATTGAGCATTTTTCTTCTGCATACAGACTAATCTTTCATCAGGTTTATCTCGCCATCCACTACAGAATAGATATGTGAGTTGTTATTAACCCTCGCCAATATCTTATCAAGCGATCCCCTGTTGGTGTCCGATATGAATATTTGTCCAAATTCCGATCCTGAAACCAATTTTACAATCTCCTCTACCCTTTTCGCATCAAGCCGGTCGAAAATATCATCCAACAACAGGATAGGCGTTGTCCTGCCCGTTTTCAACAGGAAGTGAAACTGAGCCAGTTTCAGTGAAACAAAATAGGTCTTGTTCTGCCCCTGTGATCCCACCTTTTTGATAGGATAGCCATCAAGTAACATCTCCAGTTCATCACGGTGAATACCCACCGAAGTATGACCGAGATAGACATCACGCTGCCTGTTATGTCTCAACTTTTCAAGGAAATCAGCATCATCCAATTGAGAAGTATAGCTGAAGGAGACCTGTTCTCCCGATTGACTGATATTCGCATAGAATTGATTGAAGATAGGAGTAAATTCCTCAATAAATTCTTTCCTTTTATTATAAATGAAGGCTCCGGCTTCGGCCATCTGCTCTTCCCAGAGATCCAACAAAGTGAAATCGATAAGCGATTCCTCATTTTTCAACAACACATTGCGTTGCTGTAATGTTTTATTATACCTTAGTAAAGCACGCAGATACTCCTTGTCAAACTGGGATACAGCCATATCCATAAATCTGCGGCGCACCTCGCTTCCACCTGTAATCAGTTCATTATCGGCCGGAGATATCATTACCAGAGGAATTAACCCGATATGGCCTGAAAGCCGTTCATATTCTTTCTTATTGCGCTTGAACTGTTTCTTTTGCCGGCGACGGATAGCACAATAGACCTCCTCTTTGGTATCATCCTCAAACTCATACTTCCCCTGCAACAAACAAACCTCTTCACCATGTCTTATGATCTGCGAATCCACAGGATTGGTGTAACTTCTGCAAAAGGAGAGATAATAAATGGCATCAAGCAGATTGGTCTTCCCCATTCCATTGTTTCCGATGAAACAATTCATCTTGGGTGACAAAGTAAGATCTGCCTGAGTCAGGTTTTTATAATTAATAAGGGAAAGTTCTTTTAAAATCATAATATTGAAAATTACCAATTACAAATTAGTAATTAATCACAACGACACATTAGGTTAGTCTTCCAACAACAAACGTTGCAGGTCCTCCGGTGAAATATTCATTTTGAGTCGTCCCTGTGATGCAAACGATATCTTCCCTCTCTCTTCGGAAACGATAATCACTCTGGCGTCAGTTTCCTGGGATATCCCCAATCCGGCTCGGTGTCGTAATCCAAGGTGGGTGGGTATATTAGGGTTCTGGGAGATAGGCAAAATACATCCCGCAGCTTTAATCTTCTTTCCGACAACGATCATGGCCCCGTCATGCAAAGGGCTGTTCTTGAAAAATATATTCTCGATAAGTCTCGACGATATATCGGCATTGACAATCTCACCGGTCTGTTCATAAAGTCCTAAATGAAGATCGCCTTGAATAGCAATCAGTGCACCTGTGTTTGTTTTTGACATGTTCATACAAGCGAGCACAATAGGTGTCAGGTACGACTTATCATTCTTCTGTTTATCAGGAAAGAACAGTTTTGTGATAAAATTCCATCCTTTCTTGGATCCGAGTGACATTAAAAAACGTCGAATCTCATCCTGAAAAAGAATTACCAATAGGAAAAGCCCCACACTCACAAATTGGTCGAGAATAGATCCGAGCAATACCATATTAAATATCCGTGAGACCAGAATCCAGATTACCATGAAAACCAGGATTCCGAGAAAAAGGGGACGCATCCCCGAGATCTTCACCAACCGGAACAGATAATAAAGAAGTAGCGCCACCAGCACTACATCAATGAAATCTTTTATTCCAAAATGTATGAACATATTTCTTTATGAATAAAATTGAACGTTTTCGATGATTTTCACACACTCTACAGCCTCTTTCACATCATGCACCCGCAGGATGCCGGCTCCGGAAAGCAATGCCACCGCATTGAGAACAGATGTGCCGTTAAGGCTTTCTTCCGGTGTGATCCCAAGCAGCTTGTAGATCATCGATTTTCGCGATATTCCTACCAGTATAGGTTCCTCAAAGATATGAAAATATTTCAGATAAGCCATCAATTCGTAATTTTGAGATACCGTTTTACTGAATCCGAAACCGGGATCTATGATCACATCATTTACCCCGATCTGATTCAATTTTGCCTTGCGTTCAGAGAAATAGTAAAGGATATCCTGAATAAAATTATCATAGTGGATGAACTGTTGCATTGTCTGCGGTGTACCACGCATATGCATCAGAATATAAGGGACATTCAGCTGAGCCACAACCGGAAACATCTGCTCATCTATCTGCCCTCCCGAAATATCGTTGATGATGTTCACTCCATACTTTTCTACAGCCTCTTTCGCCACATCTGCATAAAATGTATCGACCGAAAGGATCGTATCGGGAAATTCATCACGGATCAACTTCAGCGCAGGCATCAGCCGTCCGGCTTCCTCCTTTGCATCGAGAAAACGGGATGCAGGTGAAGTGGATTGGGCACCTACGTCAATCATCGTCCCTCCTTCCCTGAGTATTTGGGCACACCTCTTTATAATCTCGTTGGCAGCTTCTGTCCTGCTACCTGAAAAGAAGGAATCGGGAGTGACATTCACAATACCCATCACACGGGGTGTGGAAAAATCAAGCAGTTGACCGTTTATATTAATTGTCTTCATTCTTTCAATAATTGTAGAACTGAGAACTAAGAAGTCAAGAAGTTGAGAAGTTTGAATCTTGAATCTTAAATCTTGAATCTTGAATTTTGAATTTTGAATCTTAAAGTACCGAATCGGGATTCTGGCCGGGATAATCAACGGTATAATGTAATCCTCTGCTCTCTTTTCGTGCCATAGCCTGCTTAATAACCATATATCCCACCTTGATGATATTCCTCAATTCACAAATATCACGCGATACCACAGAACGCTGGAAGAGATCCTCAGTTTCCCGGAACAAGATATTCAACCGGCTAAGCGCTCTTTGCAAACGCAAATCTGAACGAACAATGCCTACATAAGACGACATGATCTGTCCTACTTCCCTGTAACTCTGCGTAATCAACACCATCTCCTCGGGAGAGGTCACCCCTTCGGCATTCCAGGAGGGAATATCTTCGCGGAACGGGTACTGCCTGAAGAGCGGAATAGAATGTTTTGCCGCAGCATCGGCGAAAACTACCGCTTCAATCAGGGAATTAGATGCCAGCCGGTTAGCCCCATGAAGTCCTGTACAGGCACACTCTCCGTTAGCATAAAGGCGACTGATACTCGTCTCCCCATCCATATTCACTTTAATCCCTCCACACAAATAGTGAGCCGCAGGAGCCACAGGGATCATATCTTTAGTAATGTCAATCCCGTAGGAAAGACATTTTTCATAAATGGTAGGAAAATGTTTCCGGGTCTCTTCAGGCTCTTTATGGGTTACATCCAGAAAAAGGTGCTCAAAACCTTTCTCTTTCATCTCGGTATCGATAGCGCGGGCAACTATATCGCGGGGAGCAAGTGATCCGCGTTTATCATATTTACGCATAAACTCCTCACCATCAAGCGTCTTCAATACACCTCCGTAACCACGTATCGCTTCAGTAATAAGAAATGAAGGGCGGGCACCGGGATGATACAATGCAGTAGGATGAAATTGCACAAACTCCATCCCCTTGATCTCGCCTTTGGCACGTGCTACCATCGCAATGCCATCGCCTGTGGCGACCAGCGGGTTAGTGGTGGTCTGATAAATACAACCGATTCCACCTGTAGCCATCATGGTAACCCGGGCAAGAAATGTATCAATCTCGTTAGTTTCCTGATTGAGGATGTAAGCCCCATAACATTCAATACCAGAGGTGTGTCTTGTAACAACCTGTCCCAAATGATGCTGCGTAAGTGCCTCTATGGCAAAATGGTGATCGAACACGTCGATATTCGGATGCTTCCGGATGGTCTCGATCAGGCTGTCCTGTATTTCTGCCCCGGTATTATCCTTATGATGTAAAATACGAAATTCAGAATGTCCCCCTTCCCGATGGAGATCAAAATTACCTTTGTCATCTTTATCAAAATCGACTCCCCACCTTATCAGTTCCCTGATTTGATCGGGGGCTTCACGCACCACCTTTTCCACCACCTCCACGTCGCAAAGACCTGCTCCGGCATCCAACGTATCGGCTATATGCTTCTCGAAATTATCCCACGGATTGGTTACGGAGGCAATTCCCCCTTGGGCATAATATGTATTGGCATCTTCAAGGGAATTCTTTGCCGCAATAGCTACTCTTCCATGTTTTGCCACCTTCAGTGCATAACTCATTCCGGCAATACCCGAGCCGATCACCAGAAAATCATATCTATAAACCATTTACCTCTTCTTTAGGATTATTTCGATACAAATTTACAAGATTTTTCCCGGAATCATCAACCATTTCCACAAATACCTCTCCCCTCTCTAGCGCAACATTTCCAAATCTTCCAACGCAGCTCCCGATAGAGCAATCCGCAAGGTTAAAAAACGTTATACATCCAAAAAATCCCTCCTAATTTGTTTTCTTTGTATATTTAATAAATCGACTGTTAAACATCAAGTTACGACCTGTATCACACTCTTAATTATTTTGGTATGAACAATTTATTCCGTCTGATTCTATTTTTCTGCCTCTTATCAACTTCGAGTCTGCTCTCCGGGAATGCAGCACAGCCGGATTCCACCTATCTGATTAGAGGCAGGGTGCTTGGGGGAGATACCAACGAGCCACTGGTCAATGCAAGTGTTTCGGTTCAACAGGTGAATGTATCAAGCGTTACCAATCAGGATGGATATTTTTCCATTCGTGTCCCGGCCTCTACAAAAAATTCACAACTGCTTATCCGATATTTGGGATATGAAAACCGGAATATCCCGATAATTACACTGATCGATAATCCAAACAACCATATCACTTTAAAGCCTTCTCCCATTGAATTGAGTGAGGTCGTCGTGGTATCGGGCGACGGTAAAGAGTTAATAAAAGAGGCATTGCAACGCATTCCGCAGAATTATCCCGATAATCCTCATATGATGGTTGCCTTCTATCGTGAGTCAGTTAAGAAGGGATCGAATTATATCTCGCTGGTAGAGACGGTATTGGATATATATAAAGCTACCTATAGTTCATATAGTAATGATCAGGCCAAGATATATATTGGACGTAAGGCTACTGATATTTCCCCCCGGGACACTGTGCTCTTAAAGTTTCAGGGAGGTATTAGCGACGCACTGATGTTGGACATTGCCAAAAATCCGGAAATCGTTTTCGGGACAGATGCATCGGAATATCAATTTCATATCGAAGGACTCATTAATATTAACGACAAACCGCACTATGTCATTTCATTTGCCCCTCATCCGGGAATAAAAGAGATCCTGTTCAGGGGAAATATTTATTTGGATGCGGCATCTTTGGCTTTTGCCCGTATGGAATTCAATATGAATGTGGAAGACCGAAAAGATGCAGCCAATATCTTTATCAGACGAAAACCATCCAAGATGAGGGTGGACGTAAACAAGGCGCAGTATGTAGTGGATTTTACCGAGAGTGACGGAAAATGGTTCTTTAATTATAGTAGTACCGAAGTTTCATTCCGTGTGAGATGGACAAACCGATTCTTCGGCCTGTTTGCCACCACTTATACAATTAGCTCGGAAATGGCTATTACCGACAGATATGACAACAATGTAGTGAAATTTCCTCGTAACGAGAGGATCAGGTCCACTGATGTGATTGCAGAAAAGGTAGAACACTTCCTCGATCCGGATTTCTGGGGAGAATATAACGTAATTGAACCGAATCAGGAAATAATGGATGCCGTGAAACGATTGAGTGGAAAATTACGGAGGAGAGCGGATTAATGTGGAAAGTGCCTGGGTAGCTAAGTGGTCTAGTGGATTAATTAAGACACAACGAACCTTGGAATGGAAAAATAAAGAAAATTACAAAACTGTTTGGAATTAGGAAATTTAGGTGTACCTTTGCAACCCAAAAGTTTTATATAATTATATTATCTACAAATCAGTATGTATTTAGATTCTGCTAAAAAGAAGGAAATCTTCGCCAAATACGGGAAGTCCAACACTGATACTGGCTCATCAGAAGCGCAGATAGCATTGTTTTCCTACCGTATTTCGCATTTGACTGAGCATCTCAAGTCAAACAAAAAAGATTATAGCACAGAAAGAGCATTGAAAATTTTAGTCGGTAAACGTCGTCGTTTACTCGATTATCTGATCGACACAGATATCGAAAGATATCGTTCCATTATCAAGGAACTGGGGATCAGAAAATAATTTTCTCAAAAAAGGACGAAAAGAGGATGGAACAATTGTTTTTTATCCTCTTTTTTTATTCTTGATCTTTTGCATTAAAGAAAATTAAACATCTACTCAATGATACAAGCGACCAGAGAACAATATATAACGAATAGGATAACAATTATTTACATATATGTTCTCTATGGGAGACAGATGACAGCGCTTAAAAATATGTTACAGAAATATGTCTTATAACATATTTTTTTATTTTGCAGATTCAAAATAGCGCTCTATCTTTGTATCGATAACCTAAAACAATCTTTTTTACCTTAATGCTGATATCACGTTAACCGATACAAAAGAGGCCTTCTCGATCGAGGGGGCCTCTTTTTTTAAAATTTTTGGTTATATAAAAAATTATCTATATTTGGGGCACAGATTGAGGGTCGACGGTTCAAACCGGAGAGCCACAGATAACTATAAGGCACTCTGATTTAATGAAATGAACAGATTACTTCCCTATATTTCTGTAATTTGGATATAACCCTGCTCTTGTATCGTTTTTATCAATTTCTATAGAGGATATACTATTTATGAATGTGGCATCCGAAGAAGTATCAAATATTTTCGTAAAACTACAAAAGGGAGATGAAGAAGCATTTTCTTTCTTTTACAAATTCTTTATCAACGACATGTATGCCTATGGCAAGAGTCTGGGTGTAGAAGACGATTATGTAATGGACGCCATACAGGATGTATTTCTGAAAATTTTTTTTAACAAACCACGATTTAACTCTGTAGCGCATTTTAAGTTTTTTCTTCTGAAATCCCTGAAAAATAAGTTATATGATTTTTTCAGATACAAACCTTTCTCCAATACAACGGATATTCAGCATGATGCTTTTAATTTTTCCATCAAGACTACTATTCTTGATGAAATTATTGAGGATGAAGACCGGGTGGTGATACAACAGAAAATAGAGAAATTATTGAACAGCCTCTCTCCTCTGCAGAAAGAAGCTGTGTACTTACGATATATTCAGGAACTGGAATATGCCCAAATCTCCGAAATGATGGGGAGGAATGAGACTTCGATCCGGAAACTCGTATCCCAGGCAATCAATAAAATCAGAAAAGAAAATGCCACTTTACCTTCAATCATATTTATCATATTGTTATTCAAAGGATTTTAAATTATCTTTTAAATAAGCGATTTCACTACTGGACACTTAGATCCAGTTGATTTTTAATTGTTTATAATCGAGCTCTTTGACATTTTTGTAATCGCAATTCGTAAGTATCTCTCTTATAGGAGTTTTGTCCAGTAGGGAGATGCTGAGTATTTGCAGAATTTCGTAGATTGGACGCTCAACTTTCAATTCGTAACCAATCGAGGCTACCAGACAGTAAGCGATGATAGCACAATATAATTGGATTTTAACGGCGTTGATGGTCGTTCCCCAGAAGCTTTTTACTTTCAGGTGTTGTTTTATCCATTTGAAGAACAACTCAACCATCCAGCGTTTTTTATACAGTAGCGCTATCTCGACGGCCGTCAAGTCCATGTTATTGGTTATAAAAACGAAGTCCTGCCCAGTTCCACGTCGTGATACTTGATTCTGCGCAGTTTGCCGGGATAGTCCTTTTGCTGGTAGAATCCCTCCAGTTTCCCGATCTGGTCGCATTGCACGCCCGTCGACTTGTCAACTTCCCGGGAATACATCCTGCGGAACTTGAAGTTCTTCTTGGCCCGCGTGACAAACCAGGCTTCGGATTCATTCACCCGGTACAACCTGTCAAAGTCCACGTATCCGCGGTCGAAGATATAAAAGCTCCCGGATTCATAATGAAGATAATCCATCGCGTTCATATCATTGACCTTTGCGCTGGTGATCAACACGAAAGTCGGAATGGAAGTCTTCAGGTCATACAATGTATGCAACTTGATGCCTCCCTTGTGCTTGCGGAACTCCGCCCACCAGAAGACACTCAGGCACAGGTCGATGGTGGAGGAGTCAAAGGCATAGACGTTCCCGTCCACCTTGACTTCAAAGTCCTCCCTGTAATGACTTTGACGGGCCTTGTCCATCATCACATAGGCAAAATCCTCAAAGATTTTATAGCTACGGTTACGATTGGCTTTGCCCAGATTTGTCCGGGTTACGCTTGCCCCCAGTCCCAAATGGTAATATTTGGATTGATGGGCTTCCAAGCTCAACATCAAGTCCCGCATACTGTCACGGGCTGTCAATTGTCCAAAGATCATGCATAGCATCTGGTTCCAGCAGGTGAAACTTCGGACTTTCTTGTTTCCATCGTGCCTGGATACGATATGGTCAAACACCCTACGTGGTAGAAATTCTGTAAGCTGTGCGAAAATATATTTGCCTTGATTCATGATTTTTACTTTTGGGCAAAGTAAAATATAATCATCGCATTTCAAATCGTCACACAACTAAAATTTCTCAAAACTGCGATCTACAAAAGATTTCAAAGAACTATTTTTTTATTTAAGTGCCCACTAATGAAGCGATTTTCTTATAAAAAATGCTCACAAAAAAGAGAGATGTTCGTATCTAATGAAACAGGCTATAGGACGAATAATAAATGCGGAAGAATAAATATCAGGGATACAGGGCTATCGACTTTCTTAAAGATGAAGACTTCCTAAGGTGGAATTTCTTCAAAGAAGAGGATGATAATGCCTATTGGAAAAATGTGATGGAAAAAAATCCGGAACTAAATTCTTCAATAGAGAAAGCCATCTCTTTATACAGTACCCAAATCCGGCTGAATCATTATTCCCTTGCACCCGAGGCAATAGAAACTCATCACAACGTTTTTTATCAACGCATACATCAGCACAAAAGACGGCGGAAACTATATACATGGCTTTCTTTTGCTGCGGCTTCGTTCCTGCTCTTGTTTGCCGTTACCCAAATCTATCAACATTCTGAGAAACAGGAATCCGGATTGTTGGAATTCGTGGAAGCCAATCCGCTTTCAGCAGACTCATCTTCGGAGGACATTCAACTTTTTGTTTCCTCCGAAAAGATAATCAGGATAGAAGAAAAAGAACCTTCGATTTCTTACAATCCCGACAGCATCCAGATAACGGGAAAATCAGTAGCAGAAGTGAACACGCCGGAGTATAACCAACTCATTATTCCCAAAGGAAAAAGATCACGGTTAACTTTATCCGACGGGACAACATTACATGTAAATTCCGGCTCAAAAGTCGTTTACCCTAACCGGTTCACAGGAAATATACGCGAAATATACGTAAACGGAGAAGCGTTTCTCGATGTGGCAACTGATCCCGATAGACCATTTATAGTAAAAACAAATGATATAGAAATCAGGGTGTTGGGTACAAAATTCAATGTGATGGCCTATGAAGAAGACCATGAGACACAGGTTGTACTCGCTACGGGAGCGGTACAGATAGCATCCGGCAAAAACAGGTCAAAGACGGAGCTGACACCTTCACTGATGTATCAATATAAAGACGGACAAACATCGGTAACAAAAATTGAAGTGGAGAAATACATTTCATGGATCCATGGAATTCTTTACGCTGAAGACGAGAGGCTTGATATCTTGATGACCAAGCTATCCCGTTACTATGGAGAAGAGATCATTTACGATGAAAATATTGTCAATCAGCGGTGTTCAGGGAAAGTTGATTTGAAGAATGACCTGGGGGAAGTGCTTAACGGCCTAACCTTCTCTTTCCCGATAGAAATTGAGCATGAAAATGGAATATATAAGGTAAGAATCAAATAGAGTACCCTTGTTAGGCAATCGGTGTATAATAATTTGGTTTTTATAATCTATTTAGTACAAACTTAAAAAATATTTAACAATGAAAGATACAGGATAACAGTAAAAAAGGATCGGACGACATCGCCAAACACCATCCGATCCGGGATTTCAAAAAGTAAGCAAACAAAAAGTTCAACCCTTTAAAATCATGACAAATATATGACAAAAAAAGTTAGTATTCTCATAAAAGACGCTAATACTCGGAAAACTTTTAGAATTATGAAGTTAATCACACTGTTCCTTGCCATAGGAATAAGTATCAGTTACGCCGGCAATAGCTATTCACAGGCTACAACCCTCAGTCTGAAGCTAAAGAACAGAACTGTTCGGGAAGTTTTTACAGAGATAGAGAAACACAGTGAATATATATTCCTGTACAATAGGGACACGTTGGATCCGGAACGGGTAGTATCAATCAATGTGAAGGAAGAAACCATTAGTGAGGTGCTGGATAAATTGTTTGCCGGAACCGATAACATTTACAAAGTATCCGACAGGCAGGTTTATATTTCAAAAGCGCCGAAACAAGAAAATTTCACGAAAGAGATCCAGCAGCAGAAGAGGCAGGTCTCAGGAAAAGTGACGGATGAGAACGGTGAGCCGGTAATAGGAGCCAATATCATGGAGAAGGGTACAACCAATGGTACAGTCACGGATATTGACGGAAATTTCACCTTAGAGGTTGATGAAAATTCTTCGCTGCAAATATCATATATCGGTTATTTATCGGTGAATATAAATACCTCAGGAAAGAATAAAATTGACGTAACACTGCAAGAGGATCTGAAAGGATTGGAAGAAGTGGTAGTGGTTGGTTATGGAACACAAAAGAAAGCGAACCTCACCGGTTCTGTGGTGAGTGTGGACCTACAGGAAATATCTAAACGTAAGGTCGGCCAAACATCAATGGCCTTACAAGGAATTGTACCGGGACTAACCGTCACACAATCTTCAGGACAACCGGGGGCCGATGGAGGAACTCTCAGGATCCGGGGGATTACGACGTTGGGAGAAAACAATCCGCTGATATTGGTAGACGGGGTAGAAATGGGTATTAACAACATTGATCCAGCAATGATTGAATCTATCTCAGTACTGAAGGACGCAGCATCGGCCGCCATTTATGGGACAAGGGCTGCAAACGGTGTAATTCTCATCACCACTAAAAGGGCACAGGCAGACAAATTTATTGTTACTTATAATGGATATATGGGATTTCAGCAGCCCACAACTTTGCCAAAGAAAGTAAATGCGATCGATCATATGGAAATGCTTTCAATTGCACAGAAAAATGCCGGCACCAACCCCACATTCGATGATGCATACATCCAAAACTACAAGAATAATATGCACATTGATCCGGATGCCTATCCCAATGTGGATTGGTTTAATGAGGTTTTAACGGAATCAGGATTTTCTCACAATCATTTTCTGACCCTCAGTGGAGGATCCAATCGCATAAGGACAATTGTCAATATCGGGTATTATGATCAAAATGGGATTATACCCAATACAAAATATAACCGATATACATTACGCGTGAATATGGATATGGATGTATCACGTAAGATAGCAACACAAATCGACGCACATCTTGCCATGGGTAAACGAAAAGAGCCCAATCAGGGTGTAGGATCCATCGTCCATTATTCATTCCGCACCCCGGCAATTTTTCCAATGCAATTTTCAAACGGGGACTGGGGATACGCATATAACGGATTAAATGCCAGGGCAATGGCAATAGATGGAGGATTAAAGCATACTGAGAATCCATCTGCGACACTAAATCTGGGACTCACCTATAAGCCTGCAGACTGGTTGGTATTCCAAGGTAATTACAATCCTAATTACTATGCATTATTTACATCTGCATTCAACAAAGCCATAACTACTTTTTACTCTGACGGCTCACAGGCATTTACTCAACCAACCAACTCCGAACTGACAGAAAAAACCGATATGGGGCTGACTCATCTTCTTACTGCAACCGGAACAGCATCGAAAAGTTTTCACCAAAACAATTTCAAGCTTTTATTGGGTTATCAACAGGAGAGTACCAGAGTCAAATGGCATTCCGGTTATAGGGAAGGATTTCAGTTTCCTCAATATACTGTATTGAATGCCGGAAGTGAAGAAATTCAGAAAGCAAACGGATCTGAAAGCGAAATTGCACTTCGCTCTTACTTCGGACGCCTGAACTACGATTACGCAGGCAAATACTTGTTGGAAGCTAATATGCGATATGATGGTACTTCCCGCTTTGCAAAAGCAAACCGATGGGGGTTCTTCCCTTCATTTTCTGCAGGATGGAGGGTCTCAGAAGAGGATTTTTGGCAAACTCTCGTTCAAACCATCAGTAACTTTAAGGTGAGAGCATCGTGGGGCGAACTTGGCAATCAAAACGTAGGAGGGTATTATCCTTCTTATCAGACGATCTCCATGGATTTTCCCTATGTAAGCAATAATACAGTGATTGACGGCGCAGGAATCTCTACCCTTGTAAATGAAGAATTAATTTGGGAGACAACCAGAATGACAGGTGTAGGAGTGGACCTTGGCTTTGGGAATAAATTGGATGTAGTTGCTGACTATTATTACAGGAAAACCCATGATATCCTTCTCAGGCTCGATATTCCCCCTACGATTGGATTCGGTGCACCTTACCAAAATGCAGGCGTAATGGAAAACAAAGGATGGGATGTCTCTGTAACGTATCGGGATAATGCAGGCCCATTTAATTACAAAATGAGTTTCAACCTTTCAGACGTGCAAAATAAAATTCTCGATTTAAAGGGACAGGATCAAACCTCGCTTATTGCTAACAGAGAAGGCCATCCATTTAGATCTTTTTACGGGTTTGAGGCTGATGGTTATATCCAGGACTCTGATTATGATACTGAAGGCAAATATAAACACGCGACTCAATTTGCCGGATTTGGCAGAGGAGATATAAAATATAAAGATCAACTCACCGTAGATACTGATGGAGATGGTATTCCTGATTCGGGAGACGGCATCATCAATGATGCAGATAAGGTAGTCATCGGAAGTTCTATACCACGTTTTACCTACGGATTGAATTTTTACGGTGAATACAAAGGTTTTGACCTCAGCTTTCTTATCCAGGGTATTGGAAAACTCAAAGGCTATCTCGGCGGTCAGGCCATCCAGCCATTCTATGTAGGAGGAACCGCATTGGAAATGCACAAGGATTACTGGACACCAGAGAATACTGAAGCCAGCTTTCCCAGATTATATTTTAACGGAACCAATAATACGCAATACTCTTCATTCTGGCTGAAAGATGCCTCATACATGAGACTTAAAAATCTCCAGATCGGATATACTCTGCCACAGCATTTTTCAAAGAAAATGTCAATAAATAATATCAGAGTATACGCGAATGGAGATAACCTGCTTACATTCGATAATTTCTGGGATGGGTATGATGTGGAAAATACCAACAATGTTACCAGCGCCGCTTATTATCCAATGGTGAAAAATTTCACTTTTGGGGTAGAAATTTCTTTTTAAAATCGAATTAAAACTAAAAAACAATGAAAAATAGAAATTATATATTGGTTCTTCTGTTGATAACACTGCACGTTTCTTGTTCAGACTTTCTCGACAGATACCCTATGGATGCCCCTTCAAATGCTACATTCTTATCGAACCAGAAAGAAATGGAAATGGGGGTTATTTCATGTTACAATCCCTTATGGCTTACCTATTGGGGGTTACCATTTAACCTTGCTTTTGATTATGCAACGGATATAGGCTACGAAAGAAACGCCTACGGACTTCACACGTTACCTCAGGGTGCTGCAACTCCTACAGTGGATATTATAAGGGACTACTGGGCTTCATTCTATGATGGAATTGCTTATTGTAATTATTTCATCAACAATATGCATAATGGAGAGACAAATGTGGATCCGGTGATCTTTAACAGACTCAAGTCTGAAGCAAGATTTCTAAGGGCACTCTATTATTCCTATTTAACGGAGTTGTATGGAGATGTGCCACTGATTACAAAAGTACTGACAGTCACATCGCAGGAAGCGAGAACACCAAAATCGCAAGTGGTAGATTTTATTTTGAGCGAGCTCACCGAAATAGTCCAATATCTGCCGGAAGAAAACAACCCCCTGTCAGGAAAAATAGCCAAGGGTGCAGCATTAGCATTAAAGGCCAGGACTGCACTATACAATGAAAAGTGGAACGATGCCATTGATGCTTCATCGAAAGTGATAAGCATGGAAGGTGAGCAATATATAATTGAAAAGGATTTTTCAAAACTATTCACCCTCGCAGGAGAGAGTTCCAAGGAGATTATCTTATCAGTGCAATATTTGAAACCATATATGGTACACCCCACCTATCGTCAGTTGGGCTCCAGAACAGCAGGAGGGTATACAAACAAAAAACCGGCATATCAACTGCAGGATGCCTTTGAGTGTATTGACGGACTTCCCATTGACAAATCTCCCTTATATGACCCAATGAATCCCTATCAAAACAGGGATCCCAGATTAGAATATACGCTAGCAGTACCTGGATCAGTGTTCCTGGGATATCAATTTGAAACCCACGGTGATAGTGTGCTTATCTGGAATTACCGGAACAATACCCGTGTAAACAATCTGGAAGTAACCAATGCGTATGGAACATGGACTGGCTTGTGTTTCAGGAAATATTGTAATCTTGAAGACGCCGCGGATCCAAATAATTCCGATACAAATCCTATTCTCATCCGGTATGCAGAAGTATTACTCACTTACGCTGAAGCAAAGATCAAAGCTGGTCAGATTGATCAGTCCGTATTGGATGCGATCAATAAAATCAGAAGTAGAGAATCAGTCAATATGCCTCATGTAACCACTACAGACCCTCAAGAACTGTTCCAGATAATTTGTAGAGAAAGAAAAGTTGAATTTGCAGGTGAAGGATTGAGGCTATTCGATATAAGAAGATGGAAAATGGCAGAGAAAGTATTAAATGAGCCACTTCTGGGAAGAATGAAGAAAACGTATCCTGGAATACCACATATGGATGAATATGGCAACTCGTATTACGATCAATCAGTCATAGCCTCACCCGGAGAATCAGTTGACTATAAAATGCGTCTGGTAGATGAAAGACACTTCAATGCTTCACGTGACTATTTATGGCCCATACCTGAAACCGAAATGCAGGCAAATCCTAATATGACGCAGAATCCAAACTACTAAGAATAAAATGAAAAAATTTATGCTTACTGCTGGTGCCTAAAACGGAACAATAAATAAACTTGATCATCCCGGAGTGCTGAATAAAACCGGACATATCGGTTTGTTAGGGCACGTCCCGGAATTGAATTCAGAAACATACGTATTAAAGAGTTAAAGTAAATTTAATTAAACAGATCCTAATCATAAATATAAAGATGGATAGAAAAAAAATAATTGTAACGATTTTTTTTACTTTTTGCATTATAATGAATTCTTTTGGAGATATAAAGCAAAAAAAATATGATGTAGTTATTTATGGAGGAACTTCGTCCGGGATCTCCGCAGCTATTCAATGCTCACGAATGAACAAAACTGTTTTGCTCATTGAACCAACAAACAGAATAGGCGGATTGACTACAGGGGGGTTGGGAGCTACTGATATTGGGAGTAAAATAGCCATAGGAGGAATTTCTCGTGAATTTTATCAAAATATCAAAAAGTATTACGACAATCCTGAAAACTGGACACGACAGGATAAAGCAGACTATTCAGAATCGAGAAACAGGGATCAAAATGATGATGCCATGTGGACTTTCGAACCATCTGTAGCATTACAGGTCTATAAAGAAATGATAAAGAACGAGTCAATCGACCTGGTTTACAACAAACGTTTACTTCGCAATGGGGGTGTAAAAAAAGGAGGAACCTTCATAACAGAAATTACAATGGAATCAGGTGAGGTCTATAAAGGAAAGATGTTTATAGATGCTTCATATGAAGGCGATCTCATGGCTTCTGCCGGAGTCAGTTATATAATAGGAAGAGAATCCAATAAATTGTATGGCGAAACCCTCAACGGAGTACAATTGGATAAGATCAACAAGACAATAGGTAATAGAATATCTCACAATGCATTACACCATAATTTCATTAACAGGGTTGATCCGTATGTTATTAAAGGAAATCCGGACAGTGGCTTACTCCCATACATATCTAGTGATCCGCCGGGTATTGACGGAGAAGGAGATAATAAAATCCAGGCTTACTGCTTTAGAATGACACTTACAGACCATCCTGATAATCGGATTCCTTTCAAAAAGCCTGAAAATTATAATGAGTTGAATTATGAACTACTTTTTCGAAATTATGAAGCGGCTGAAGGACCTATAGAAGAGATGTACTCCTACGGTGATCCCTTGGTACCCTGGATCAATACCCCCATGCCAAACAGAAAAACGGATACAAATAATCAGAAAGGGTTTTCAACAGATTTCATCGGACAAAATCATGCTTATCCTGAAGCAAGTTATGAGGAACGAGACAAGATCGTTGAAGAACATCTAAACTATCAGAAAGGGTTAATGTGGACACTTGCCTATCACCCACGCATTCCCCAGAAAGTAAGAGATGTTGTGTCTCAATGGGGAGTATGCAAAGATGAATACACTGAAAATGAGGACAACTGGACACGCCAGCTGTATATCCGGGAAGCAAGGCGTATGGTTAGTGATTACGTAATGACACAGAAAAACTGTGAGGGTATTGAAGTAGCAGAAGATCCTATTGCCATGGCCGGATATGGGATGGATTCCCATCATGTGCAAAGATATGTGGATGTGAACGGTTTTGTGCAAAATGAAGGGAATGTGGAAGCCAGGGGATATCCTCCCTATCCTGTAAGTTATCGCTCAATTATACCCCGAAAGGATGAATGTTCAAACCTTTTGGTTCCTGTTTGCCTGAGTGCTTCACATATAGCCTTTGGTTCACTTCGCATGGAACCGGTGTTTATGATACTTGGACAATCAGCAGCCATGGCTGCTTCTCAGGCCATAGATGAGAATAAAAAAATACAGGATATAAGCTACCCCAAATTATTAGAAACATTACTGAAATACAAACAAATTATCACACTCCCTGTTCATTAATTTCTTTCTGAAAAACAGGAAATAACATTCGCATAAACTCTCCATGATTAAACATGGAGAGTTTATACCTTGTATGAATGGAAAAAAAGCATTCACACCCAAAAGTGTCATCTTTTAATTGCTATCCTGAATGACACTTTTGGATTTCTTTGTAAATAATCAAATTAGCAGCATAACACGTTTTTAATTTCAATAAAAAGATACCGTCTTCAATACTTTTATTTTTCCATATTGTTAGATATATAAAAAAATATCTATATTTGAATAATAAATCCGAAGTTTTTCGATATTTGAATGTTTTCGCTACACTAAATGAGGAAACGACTAATTGTAATAAATCTGACCGTTATGCTAAAGATACTTATTCTCATTGATTATTCCAGCGAATTCAGTCGCCGGCTACTAAGAGGATTGATCCAATACTCCAAAGAACATGGGCCTTGGATTTTTTACCGATTGCCCTCTTACTACAAAACACTATATGGTAAAGAGGGTATTGTGGAGTGGGCTAAAGAGTGGGAAGCCGATGCCATTGTGGCACGATGGGACCATGAAGGGACAAATCTGCTGGCTTCATTGAACATTCCTATCCTACTTCAGAATTACAAAGAACGGAGTAACTATTTCTCCAATCTGACCGGAGATTATTTTGGTACGGGAGAGATGGCGGCACAGTTTTTCATCAAAAGACGCTACCGTAATTTTGCATTCTATGGAAATAAAGGGGTGGTTTGGTCACGTGAAAGAGCGGAAGGGTTTAGAACCCAAATAGAAAAAGTAGGCGGGAATTATCACTATTTCGAAAGTGAGAATCTGAACGGAGAGGAATGGGGAACCAGCCATATACAACTCGACGAATGGCTCTTGTCACTGCCCAAACCTGTGGGACTATTCGCCTGCGACGATAATTTCGCATTAAGGGTATCCCAAATCTGTAAAATCAATAATATCCGAATACCCGAAGAGATTGCATTATTGGGTGTAGATAATGACGAACTGATTTGTAATCTGTCCGACCCGCCTATCTCTTCTATTGTTACAGATGTGGAAAAAGGAGGATATGAGGCAGGAAGACTCATTGATAGGATGAGTAAAGGCGAAATTATAGAACCTTTCAATATCATTATCCGGCCGACTAGATTTGAGCTTCGGAAATCTACAGAAAAATACGATATCACTAATGAATACATCTCCCAAATAGTAAATTTCATAGAAGACAACTTTATCTCCGATATCAATATTGAGGAACTTACAGAGCTGGTTCCGTTATCCCGACGCAACCTGGAAGTGAAATTCAAAGATGAAATGGGAACCTCTATTTATCAGTTTATCCTAAGTTGTAGGATCGATTATTTTGCACATTTATTGGTTACCACTGAAAGAACCCTATTCGACATGGCATTGGAGTCAGGGTTCAACGACTGTAAGAATATCGCAAGAATATTTAAAAAGATGAAAGGCTGTACTCCCATCGAATATCGTAAGAAATACAGTGATTCCCGCACCGCATAACGTTATTTGAAAACACAATTACGTTTTTAAAGCATTTCTATACCATATAAAAAAATAATTTTGTGCTTTAAGTACAAGAGGAAGTCCTACTTCCTATTTCTTCAAACTTATAACAATATGAGTAACAATCCTCAAATCAATCATGTACAAGACAGAAGCACTACCATCAAATCGATGATAATACTGGCGCTGCTGTTTTTTATTTTCGGATTGGTATCATGGGTAAACACCATCTTAATACCCTATTTCCAGCTAACTCTTCAATTATCGAATTTCCAGTCCTATCTGGTGACATTTGCCTTTTATATTGCCTATTTGATCATGGCAATCCCTTCTTCTTTTTTATTAAATAAGGTAGGATACAAAAAAGGGATGATGTTTGGATTATGGTGTATGTCGATAGGAGCTTTGCTTTTTGTTCCGGCTGCTTACTGGCGTATCTATCAAATATTCCTGTTGGGATTATTCCTGTTGGGAGTGGGACTGGCTATTCTCCAGTCTGCGGCTAACCCCTATGTAACTATTGTAGGCCCCATAGAAAGCGCCGCCAAACGGATGAGCATTGTAGGAACCGGCAACAAACTGGCAGGAGTGATTGCAAATCTGATATTTGCAGCCGTCGTTATCAGGGAATCCGACAAAGTACTGATGCGGGATATTGAAGCGGGAAATTACACCGGGGAAGCTTTAGAAACGGCTTTAGATACCCTAATAAAGGGGGTAATGACACCCTACCTCATTTTGGCTATTGCCCTGTTTATCTTCGGTATAATTGTCCGTTATTCGCCTTTACCTGATCTGGATCCCTCAATAGTAAATAAGCGATCCGAGCAAGATGAAAATTCACGTAAATCCATCTTACAATATCCAGCACTCATATTAGGAGTGGTTGCCATGTTCTTTCATATAGGAACCCAGATGATCGCATTAGGAACCAGTATTAAATATGCGGGAACTATGGGTGAGAGCCTTGCGGGGCCTGCCCAAAACATACCCTCTTACACTATGTTGCTGACTTTTATCGGTTATTTTTCAGGAATCGTGCTTATACCAAAATATCTGAAGCAACGGAATGCCCTCCTGATTTGTGCCTCTATCAATTTACTGCTATCTGTGATGATGATAACCACGTCGGGAACGGTACGGTTTCTTGGGATCACTTCCGATATCTCCCTTTGGTACTTAGTGATGATGGGACTTCCGAATGCCCTGCTATATGCCGGCATCTGGCCGTTGGCAATTAACGGATTAGGAAAATACACTAATCTGGGTTCCGCATTCCTCGTAATGGCTTTAAGCGGTAGCGCTATCATGCCCATCGTTTATAATGCTTTTGTAGAATTAAATGCATCTTTATCTCCCTTTGAGGCAATGAAACAGGCTTATTGGATCCTGATTCCCTGCTTTGCCTATATTGTTTGGTACGCTGCCAGTGGACACAAAATCAAATCATGGAGAAAATAATGTGGAATGATAGAAAGGTGAAAAGGTTTTCCAAATCCCAAATCAAACATCCCAAATTCTTTAGTTTTTAGTTTTTCACTTTTAGTTTTTAGTTTCTATGAATAATCGAATCATCATAAAAAACGGAAAGGTCATTTTCCCTGATAGGATAGAAGAGAATCTGGCTATTGTATGTGAGAACGGAAAAATAATTGACATCGTAAGCACGGAAGCAGTTGTTTTCGGTAACGAAGATATGGTCATTGATGCCCAAAACAAATATGTATCGTCCGGATTCATCGATATCCACACCCACGGTGGTGGCGGACACGACTTTATGGATGGAACCGTCGAGGCATACCTTGGAGCGGCAGAAATGCATGCCAAACATGGAACAACAGCACTGCTGCCTACCACTCTTACCAGTACGTTTGAAGAACTGCTGAAAACTTTTGCCACCTATAAAGAAGCGGTAAAACAGAACAATAAGGGAGCCCTATTTCTCGGCCTGCATCTTGAAGGTCCTTATTTCGCATATAACCAACGGGGGGCACAGGATCCCAAATATCTCAGAAATCCCGAACCGGAAGAATACAATAAGATATTGGAAGCATCGGACGATATCGTTCGATGGAGTCTCGCACCGGAACTGCCCGGTGCATTAGAGTTCGGGAAAGTGCTCGCAGAAAAGAATATACTTACTTCTATTGCACATAGCGATGCCATCTACGAAGAGGTAGTGGATGCTTACAATGCCGGATTCAACCATATCACCCATCTCTATTCGGCAATGTCGACCGTCACCCGTCGGAATGCTTTCCGGTATGCCGGGATTGTTGAAGCAGCCTATCTGATCGATAACATGAATGTGGAAATTATTGCCGATGGAGTACATTTGCCCAAATCTCTCCTTCAGTTCGTATATAAATTCAAAGGTCCTGACAAAACTGCACTCGTTACCGACTCAATGAGGGGAGCAGGTATGCCCGATGGAGAATCCATATTGGGTAGCCTCGACAAAGGGCAAAAGGTAATCATTGAAGATGGTGTGGCCAAACTGCCAGATCGTACAGCTTTTGCAGGAAGTGTTGCTACTACCGACCGGTTAGTCAGAACCATGGTAAACATAGCTGAAGTCCCTTTGGTGGAAGCGGTAAAGATGATAACCTTAACCCCGGCCCGCATGATGAAGATAGATCAGCAGAAAGGATCTATTCAGAAGGGTAAAGATGCCGATTTTGTTATTTTTGATAATAATATTAATGTTTCATACACAATCTTGGAAGGAAATGTCATATACCGAAATTAACACGAATGTAATCACATTCACTAAAGGAATGTTGGAAGTAAAAATCTTCCATACGCGAGAGGAAATGGGTAAGGAAGCGGCGGCTAATGTATCGGAGACCATCCGGCAATTACTCGGAGAAAAAGAGGAGATCAATATGATCTTTGCGGCCGCACCATCACAAAGTGATTTTATGAAAGAATTGATTGCCGATAAGCAAATCCGCTGGGAAAAGATCAATGCTTTTCATATGGACGAGTACATAGGATTGGAAAAAGATGCGCCGCAAGGATTCGGAAATTTCCTGAAAGAGCGTATTTTCGACAAAGTCCCGTTTAAAAGCATCCATTATATAAACGGCAGGGCCGAAGATCCTTACGCTGAATGCGAGAGATATGCAGGGTTGCTGAATCAGTACCCGGTAGATATTGTTTGTCTCGGGATTGGGGAGAACGGACACATTGCATTCAACGATCCTCCTGTAGCTGACTTCAATGATCCGAAACAAGTAAAAGCAGTAGAACTGGATATGTCTTGCAGGCAACAGCAAGTAAATGAGAATCTGTTTTCCAGCATAGACATAGTACCTACCCATGCTATTACAGTTACCATCCCTGCCCTGTTGAAAGCTAAATATATGTTCTGCATGGTACCGGCTAAAAACAAGGCTGAGGCGGTCTACCGTACATTAAATGAAGAGATCAGCGAGAAATGTCCGGCTACTATTTTGAGGACAAAAGAAGATGCTGTTCTCTACCTGGATAAAGCAAGTGCATCACTTTTAAATTAAAAAAACAATAGATACTGTGTCTTGAATCTTGATTCTTGATTCTAAAAATTCAATTATTATGAGACTAAAAATTATTTTATCAGCTATTTTGTCGGGACTTTTATTGATAGCCCAGGCACAGATAAAGGTAGGAATTATCGGATTGGATACCTCTCACGCCATCGCATTCACTAAAGAATTGAACGGAAATGATAAAAAGGAGCAATATAAAGATTTCAGGATTGTGGCCGCCTATCCCTATGGATCAAAAACAATCAAATCGAGTTACGATCGAATCCCCGGCTATATAGAGCAAGTAAAGGAAATGGGGGTGGAGGTTGTTTCATCCATTGCTGAATTATTGGATAAAGTAGACTGCGTAATGCTGGAAACCAACGATGGGAATCTCCATCTGGAACAGGCTTACGAAGTATTCAAGGCCGGGAAGCCCATGTTTATAGATAAACCCCTTGGGGCCACACTCGCTCAAGCCATCGCGATTTACCAACTGTCCAAAGAATACAAGGTTCCTATTTTCTCTTCCTCCGCTGTTCGCTTTACCCCTCAAAATCAAAAACTACGCAACGGAGAATTGGGAAAGATACTTGGAGCAGACACCTATTCACCCGCAACAAGAGAATTGACCCATCCCGACTTCGGATGGTATGGCATTCATGGAATAGAAGGATTATTTACTATTCTGGGGACAGGTTGTGTATCGGTGAACCGTATGTCGGCTGAAGGTACAGATGTGGTGGTCGGTTTATGGAACGATGGCCGTATCGGCACATTCAGAGGTCGTCGTACCGGAAAGCATGTTTACGGGGGTACTGTTTTTACCGATAACGGGGCAGCTCCTGCCGGAGGATTTGAAGGCTACGGGGTTCTTTTAGACGAAATAGTGAAATTTTTCAAAACCGAAATTCCTCCTGTAACAGAAAAAGAAACTCTGGAGATATTTACTTTTATGGAAGCTTCTAATGAAAGTAAACGCAAAGGAGGAAAAATTATTCTGATGGAAGAAACTTATCGTAAAGGCTTAAAAGAAGCCCATCAATTACTTCAGGAATTAAAATAACTTGCAGTAATGAAACAATATCTTAAAATTGTCGCAATAGGTTTGATGTTACTATCTTGTGTGCAAAAAAATAACAACGCAACCAAAGAAGAGACAATATTCACAGGGGAAATGGGAGAAATACAATTAATTGTGGTTGCCCCCGGTCATTTTCATGCTAATCTACTCCAAAAAAGCAGCATGCCACAGGTAAACGATTCGGTATTTGTATATGCACCTGCAGAAGATGCAGGATTAAAACAATATCTTTCGGCTATAGAATCGTTCAACCAAAGAGATAAAGACCCTACGAACTGGCAAACTATTGTCTATACGGGTGGCGATTTCCTGAATAAAATGGTGACTGACAAGAAAGGGAATGTAGTTATACTTGCCGGTAACAACAAAGAGAAGACAGGATATATTCTCAGTGCCGTAGATGCCGGTTTAAATGTGCTTTCTGATAAACCCATGGCAATTAAGCGGGAAGATTTCCATTTGCTCCAAGAAGCGTATGCCAATGCCGAAGCGCACAATGTGCTATTATATGATATGATGACCGAGCGTTATGATCTGCTGAATATCATAGAGAAGAAACTCATCAATAATCAAGATTTCTTTGGAGAGCTCCAAACAGGTACACCGGAAGATCCTGCTGTATATATGGAAAGCGTACATCATTTCTATAAAGAAGTATCCGGAGCACCGCTAATCCGTCCGGCATGGTACTACGATGTAGAACAACAGGGAGAGGGCATTGCTGATGTGACCACACACCTTATCGACTTGCTGTTCTGGAAATGTTTTTCCAATCAATCCATAGAGTATATCCGGGATATCGGGAACATCTCATCCACCCACTGGCCCACCGAAATTACATTGGCACAATTTACAAAATCAACCGGAGAAACCTCTTTTCCCGATTATCTGCAAAAATACCTTGACAACTCCATATTGAAGGTTTATGCCAACGGTACGGTCAATTTTGATGTGAAAAATCGGGCGATAGGCTTAAAAGTTATCTGGAACTGGCAGGCGCCGGAAGGTAGCGGTGATACTTTCAGGTCGGTTGTACAAGGAACAAAAGCCATTCTGAAAACGGTACAGGACAAGGAACATAATTTTATAAAGCAGTTGTACGTACAGAAGCCCGAAGGATTAGACGAAAACAAATTTTCCGACAGCATGAAAAAAGCGATCAAAAAAATCCAGACAACTTATCCTTTCGTATCTGTTTCACCCACATCTACTAAAGGAGAGTATCTTATCAATATCCCTGAGGTAAACAGAGAGGGGCATGAATCGCATTTCAAACAGGTTGCAGAAAGTTTTTTCAACTTCCTGGTAAACCGGGATATGCCGGAATGGGAAAGAGCCAATACATTGGCAAAATATTATATCACAACAAAAGCTGTAGAAATTGCAAAAGAAAGGAATTGACAACGGCGGAATTTATTATGCTTCATCAATGATGTTCCATGGCTCATTAAAAAATATAATGGGAACACGCTTTGATTTGCTAATTATAGATCAAGACAGATTGAAATGCCAAGAAGCCTGGAACTATATAAATTCCGAACTTCAACGACTTGATCAGCTCTTTAATCGCTTTGACAGTGCAAGCGAAACTTCAAAGATCAATCGTGAGGCCATTCACGCACCGGTTTATCCGGATCGGGAAATGTGGTCCATCCTAAGAAGTTGTCAGATGTATTATGAACATACAATGGGATTGTTTGACATCACATTAAACGATTTCTCGAAAGTACTCCTGAATGAAAAAGAGTGCACGGTATTCTTTCTGAAAAAAGATATTTCATTGGATTTTGGTGGATATGCCAAGGGATATGCATTGCTGAAAATTAAGGGTATAATCCATAAGACCGGTGTAAAAGATTGCTTTGTAGATTTCGGGAATAGCTCCATAATGGGGATTGGACATCATCCTTACGGAGATGCATGGAAAGTGAGTTTTGAAAATCCATATAACCAAGGTGTAGTTTTGGATGAAATATCTTTAAAGGATATGGCACTCTCGATCTCAGGGAATACGCCTTCGTATACAGGACATATTGCACGGCCTGGATCAATGAAACCGGTGAACGAACATAAGGCGATCGCCGTAATGTTAGAAAATCCATTAGATGCCGAAGTACTAAGTACAGTTTTCATGATTGCCACCAATGAAGAAAAAAAACGAATTTCTGAGAGTTTTAAAATACAATATATAGCAGAATATAATTTATAGATATCATGTCGAAAAAAAAACCTAAACAGGTAGACATAAGCCTGCGACAATTTATCAAAGACTTAGGTTATATTTCAGGAGGAGCCACACTCCTGGCAACTACACCCTGGCTGCAGTCGTTTACCCCGGACAAGGCCAAAGAAATAAAGAAAGAGAAAGCAAGGATAGGGTTTATCGGAACGGGATCCAGGGGGATGTATAATATGCATGCCGTAATGGCTTTACCACATGCCGAAATTGTAGCCCTATGTGATATATATCCGCCGAATCTGAAAGAAGCTTCCGGCCTTTGTCCTAACGCAAAAACATATACTGATTACAAAAAAATACTGGAATCTCCGGACATCGACGGAGTTATTATATCTACCCCGCTTTATCTGCATGCTCCCATAACATTGGATGCACTGGACGCCGGTAAACATGTATATTGTGAAAAGGCAATGGCATTGACCATGGAGGAATGCAAAGCAATTTACGATACATATCAAAAAACGGATAAAGTCCTTTATTTCTGTATGCAGCGTATGTTCGACAAGAAGTATATAAAGGGTATGCAGATGATCCACTCCGGCGTAATTGGTGACATCGTGGGAGAACGTTGTTATTGGTTCAGAAATCACGACTGGAGACGACCTGTTCCCTCACCTGAACTGGAACGCCAGATCAACTGGCGTTTATACCGGGATTATTCTGGCGGGTTGATGACTGAGTTGGCATCTCATCAATTGGAGGTATGTTGCTGGGCTATGCAAATGGTACCTGAATCAGTTATAGGAATGGGAGACATTGTATATTGGAAAGACGGCAGGGAAGTATATGACAGTGTAAACCTGGTATATCATTACTCCAATGGAGTCAAAATCAATTACGAATCCCTTATTTCCAATAAATTCAATGGGATGGAAGACCAGATACTGGGCAACAAAGGTACGATGAACCTTGCCACCGGTATTTACTATTTGGAAGATGAGCCCGGAGGGAGAAAATCAGGTATCGAGCAATTGATCGGGCAGATAGGCAATAAATTATATGCCTCCGTACCGGCAGCCGGCCCGAGTTGGCGTCCGGAAACGAAAGGGAATTATATTCCTTACAGCATTCTTGAAGGCGAGTTTCATGTGAATGACGGATTATCCATGATCGGTGCGCTAAAAGATGGTTCCGATGAAATTTTGTCTGCATTTTGCCAGGCTTGTATTACCGGTGAAAAAGGGAAAAATATCGTGGAAGAAGCATATCTGGCTACCATGCTTTGTCATTTGGGAAATCAGGCGATGGCAGAGCAAAAGCAAATCATTTTCCCGGAAGAGTACAAGATTCCTTATATGAAGTTTTCTTAAAGAAGTCCTGCCAATAATTATTATAACGAAGTATCCAGATGAAAGATTTAATTATAACGTCCGGGCGGCTAAAAAAAGAAATGATTATTATTTCCAGTTGCTTTACTACCGCTTTTTTGATTAACGTAGCTGCAATCATTATGTATAAAACACCGTGGCATGAAATGTTTACTCAAATAGGATATGTCATTGTCATAACGATCGTCCTCTATTTGGTTGTTGCATTTTTCCGGCTTATTTCTGTCGGGATAATTAGGTTAGTAAAGAAATCATGAATTCATATCAATGAGTATTTTCACGCAGTTATAAATGGAGCGTCTAATTCTTCGGTATGCCACAAAGCTTCTTGTATATCCTCTTCATTCAATTGGGGGTACTTTTGAGGATTGTCTCGTAAGAATAACCTGATGCCAGCAATCCAAATAATCATACCAATGGTTACTCGTAAACCTCTAATACAGAGTTTACCACCCACATATATCCGGATCAAGGATAATTCTTTTTAATTGTTTCATATTCACAACTTTTCTCCGTTTAAGTCTTAAATATACTACAACTAATAACCGTTTACACTATTTCTAAATCAGTTTATAAATCCAGTGACTACATTAATCTGACTTCTTTCAAAAAATATTCTCGTTTTTTGAGGAAATAATTTCGTGAAAACAAACTCCTATAAGCTATATTCTAATTTTCTTTGTACATGAAGAAGTGTTCACTTCTCTTCATTCAAGGGTAAGTTGGACTTATTAATACCTCAAAAAATGTTTTCAAAATCATTTGTTTTACTTCTTTGTATATTTTTCATTCAAAATGTCTCTGCACAATCATCACAAGAATGCAGAAAGAAAGAGAGAAAAATACTTGAATCCTACTTCATTCCCCCTGAAGAGTTTAAGGATAGATATGGCGATTATCGCTCACCGCTTATATTCTATAATGGGAATACAGTAAAAACAAAACAGGATTGGCAAAAACGCAGGGAGGAAATCCGCAGCAGATGGATGGAAATGATGGGGGAATGGCCTCCGATCATGGAAGATCAGCAATTCAAAATAGTAGAAACAGTACAGCGTGAAGACTTCACGCAACATCGTGTAAGATTTTACTGGACCCCCAATGAACAAACAGAAGGATATTTGCTCGTGCCGGATAAAAAAGGTAAAAAACCTGCCGTAATTACAGTTTTTTATGAACCTGAAACAGCCGCAGGAATAGGCGGCAAACCACATAGGGATTTTGCCTACCAACTGGTAAAAAGGGGATTTGTCACTTTATCGATAGGCACTACGAAAACGACCCAAAACAAAACATATTCCATTTATTATCCTGACAGGGAAAATGCTGTTATCCAGCCATTATCAACATTGGCTTATGCCGCAGCAAATGCTCTGGAAGCACTTGCAAAGATGGAAGAGGTTGATCCAGATAGGATTGGAATAGTAGGACATTCCTATGGAGGTAAATGGGCTATGTTTGCATCATGCTTGTATGAGAAATTTGCCACTGCCGTATGGATCGATCCCGGTATCGTCTTCGACGAAACCAAAGGATCAGGAGTCAATTACTGGGAACCTTGGTATTTGGGTTATTATCCGCCACCATGGGAAAATACATGGAGTAAAACCGGGACAAATGCCAAAGGGCTATACCCGAAGTTGCGGAGAGAAGGGTATGATTTGCATGAATTGCATGCCCTTATGGCTCCCCGGCCCTTTCTCGTATCCGGAGGTTCTTCTGATCCTATTGAGCGCTGGGTTCCTTTGAATCATACTATTGCTGTAAATAAGCTTTTGAACTATAGCCACAGGGTAGCCATGAGTAATAGACCGGAACATAGTCCGAATAAAGAGTCTAACGAAATAGTATACTCTTTTTTTGAATGGTATTTAAAATAAAAAACTTTTAGACCAAAGGGCAAAACACCTTATTGACTTGATAAGACTATTTAAATAAGATATGGAAAATATACGTGGAGGTTTTGTTCGTATTATTCTTTTTGGTTTATTCGCAATCTTTCATCTTACTTGTTATAGTGAGAGTATAACAATAAACGTGGTTCCTGATCACGATAATTGGATTTATAATACCGGTGAGAATGTGATCTTTAAAGTATCTGTACTGGGGGATATCCATAAGCCGTTTTCTGTATCTTATGAAATTGGTTTGGAAAAGATGTCCGCATGGGAAAGGGGTTCTTTCAATACTAGTAATAAAGAATTCGTTATCAATGGCGGCTCGTTGGAAATGCCAGGTTTCTTAAGGTGCACTGTAACTATTACAGATGGAAATATCAAAAAGACGGAGTATGCAACAGCTGCTTTTCAACCTACAGAAATTGCTCCTACAATAGAATGTCCCGAGGATTTTCATGATTTTTGGGAAGAAACAATTTCCAGAGTAAGACAGGTACCGCTAGACACTCAATTGACTCTGATCGAAGATAAATGTACAGACACATATAATATTTATCAAGTTAGCTATCTAAACAATGAATACAAAAACAGATCTTATGGGATCCTTACCATACCCAAAAAGAATGGGAAGTTTCCGGCAATTATTCGTTTTCCTGGTGCAGGAGTACACCCATTAGGTGGTAATCTTGCCATTGCAGACAGAGATATAATTACTCTCGACTTATATATCCATCCATTCCCTGTACTATGGAAAAAGGAATTTTATGACAACTTGAGAGACAGTCCTTATATCGATTACAAATTCTGGGGGTCATATGGACGAGATAGTTATTATTTTAAAAGAGTAATATCTGGATGTGTAAAAGCGGTCGATGTGATCTTTTCGTTACCTCAATTCGACGGGAAAAACTTAGCCTCCTGGGGATCAAGTCAGGGAGGGGCTTTATCCATTATTACCACATCCCTTGATAAAAGAATAAATATGCTTGTTGCATTATGTCCCGCAATGTGTGACTTTACAGGTTATTTACATGGTCGTGCTGGTGGGTGGCCTCATTTTTTTAATCAGGAAAATATCAAAAACTATAAAACTGAAGATGTCCTAAACACTCTACCTTATTATGATGTAGTCAATTTTGCAAGAAATATAACTGTTCCAGGGTTCTATTCCTGGGGATTCAAAGATGAAACAACCCCTCCGACTTCCTTTTATTCTGCATACAATGTAATAAAAGCACCAAAGCATGTTTTTATCATACCAGAAGGTCAGCATAGGATCTATCCGGAACAAACAGAAAAAACCAATCAATGGATATTGGACTCTTTTCAAAAATAAAATATATGACTAAGAAAAAGCATTTTAATTGGATACATACTATCGGTCCGGGCTTAATTGTCGGTGCCCTGGTATTCGGCCCCAGTAAATTGACCATTACTTCGAAAATAGGGGCAAACTTTGGTTACGATTTGCTATGGATCATCCTTATTGCCATATTTTTCATGGCAGTATATACTATCATTGCGGAACGTATAGGTCTGGCTACTGATAAGTCTTTACTCACAGTGATAGGTGAAAAATGGGGGAGAAAGTTTGCGGCCGTAGTAGGAATAGGAATTTTTCTAGTATGTACTTCATTCCAAACCGGAAACTCTGTAGGTGTAGGAATAGCCATAGGGGAATTAACCAATACAAATAACAACATCTGGATTATATTCTTCAATTGTGTCGGCATAGCATTGCTCTTCTTCCGGAACTTTTATAAAGTTTTGGAAAAGGTGATGATATTTCTGATAGGCATGATGTTGCTGGCATTCTTGATTACCCTATTCGAGGTAAGCCCGAATATCAGTAAAGTCATTTCCGGATTTGTTATCCCAAAAGTTCCGACCGGATCTATGGGATTAATCATCGCTTTCATGGCATCCTGTTTTTCAATTGTCGGAGCCTTTTATACATCCTATCTGGTACAGGAAAGAAAGAAAATAGATACAAAATCGGATGAAAAAGTATCCAGAAACAGCAGCCTGACAGGAATAATTGTCCTGGGAGTGTTGAGTACGATCCTAATGATTTGCGCAGCTGCAATTCTCCAACCCTTGGGGATCGAGGTAAAAACCGCAACAGATATGTCCCTGGCACTGCGTCCCGCCTTTGGAGAAGCCGCTTCTGCCGTATTTTTAATTGGGCTGTTTGCCGCAGGATTTTCTTCAATAGTCGGCAATGCCACCATTGGCGGCACTTTAATGAGTGATGCGCTGGCCTTTGGAAGCAGTTTCGGTTCCAATAAAACCAGATTACTGATAGCCCTTGTGATGATTGTTGGTGCTATTATTGCACTTCTTTTTGGTAGCGCACCATTGGAACTGATCGTTTTTGCGCAGAGTATCACCATTTTTATAGTCCCCGTGATCGGAATTGCCATGTTCCTGATTGCAAACGACAGGAAAGTAATGAAAGAAAATAAGATAGAGACTTTCCTGAGAATATCGGGATTTATTGGCCTATGCATTATAATAGTACTAGCCATATTTAATTTTATCGACATATTTTTAAAATAGAAAACTATGAAACCATTTGACAAAGAGTCTATATTACAAAAATATTTGCGCCCATCTTCTCAATTATTGAACGATATCGTTAAAATTGATGGTGATATACTTATTCTGGGGGCTGGTGGTAAGATGGGACCCGCACTGGCTAAACTGGCCAAGGATGCTATCAACGAAACGAAAATTCAGAAACAGGTCATTGCCGCATCAAGGTTTTCTGATCCTGGCGTATGGAACGACTTGAACAATTACGGCATTACAACCATTAAGGCAGACTTGCTGAATGAAGATGATCTCAAAAAGCTGCCGGAAACTCCCAACGTAATATATCTGGCCGGCCATAAGTTCGGTACAACCGGGAATGAATCCTACACATGGGCAATGAACACATTCCTGCCGGGGATGGTGGCCCAAAAATTCAAACAATCCAATATTGTGGTATTCTCTTCGGGAAACGTCTATCCCCTGTCTCCTGTCACATCGGGAGGAATGACTGAGGATATGCCGGCTTCTCCCATAGGAGAGTATGCCCAGTCCTGCCTGGGAAGGGAAAGGATTTTTCAATATTTTTCAAAGAAAAACAATACTCCCATCTTAATATACAGGCTAAATTATGCCAATGATGTTTCATATGGTGTATTGTTGGAAATTGCGAGGTCGGTCTACGGAGAAAAGGAAATCGATTTAACGATGGGGAATGTCAATGTAATCTGGCAGGGAGATGCCAATGAAATTGCCATCAGGTCACTTCTCCATTGTGCTGTACCGGCCAAGATGTTAAACGTTACGGGACCCGAAACAATATCGGTAAGATGGATTGCCGGAGAATTCGGGAAAGCTTTCAATAAAACACCGAAATTTATCGGCATCGAAGAATCAAACGCTTTGTTAAGCAATGCCGCCGAGTGTTTCAATCTTTTCGGATATCCCAATATCAGTTTGAAACAAATGATCGAACTGATCAGCCATTGGGTTATCGAAGGAGGAAAAATAAAAGAAAAACCAACTCATTTTCAAGAAAGAGAAGGAAAATTTTAAACTGATAATCAGATGAACGTTACAATAAATCCAAAAGCCCTGGAACGATTAAGAGGAGGCGGATGCATACCTGCACATCCTCTCGCCTTGCACGAAGATTTAACTATTGATGAAGAGATGCAACGCAGGTTGACACGCTATTATATCTCTTGCGGTGTCGACGGGATAGCGATTGGTGTCCATACTACCCAGTTCGAGATCAGGGATCCCGAATATGATTATTATGAGAAAGTGCTGGAAATTACAGCCGATGAGATCAAAAAAGTAAATCCGGATACCTCATTTATAAAAGTGGCAGGTATTTGTGGACCAACGCCACAAGCGGTAAAGGAAGCCCGTATTGCAAAAAATCTCGGGTACGATCTGGGGCTGCTTAGCATGGGTGGGTTAAGTTCTCTTTCAGAAAAAGAACTTATCGAGCGGACCAAAGCTGTCGCGCAAGAGATCCCCGTATTCGGGTTTTACCTGCAACCCTCTGTGGGAGGAAGAATATTCAGCTATTCGTTTTGGAAAGAATTTTGTGATATAGATAATGTCTACGCTATTAAGACCGCTCCTTTCAACAGGTATCACACTTTGGAGGTAGTACGGGCAATCTGCAATTCCAGAAGGAACAAAGAGATTTCCCTTTACACCGGCAATGATGATAATATCGTGTTGGATCTAATTACTCCCTATAGGATCCATACAGGAGACCGGTTGGTTGAAAAAAGATTTGTCGGCGGATTATTGGGACATTATGCTGTCTGGACAAAGAAATCGGTCGAACTGTTTCACCATATAAAGGACGGACTACAAAACAACACCCTGGATTATGATGAGATACTGAAAATAGCCGTTGAAGTTACCGATATGAATGCTGCCATTTTTGATGTAGTCAACAATTTCAAAGGTTCCATCGCAGGAATCCATGAAGTCCTGAGAAGGCAGGGATTATTGAAAGGGATATGGTGCTTGAGTCCCAAAGAAAAATTATCGGAAGGGCAAGCAGACGAGATCGGAAGGGTTATCTCCCAATATGAAAAATGGACAGACGACAATTATGTGAAGGAATTTATAGCCAACGACAGATGCCACTAAAAGATGAGATAAAAGCAATCGCCTCTGAGATCAGGGATGATATTCTTGCCAAGAGAAGACACCTGCATCAACATCCGGAACTTTCTTTTAAGGAATTCAATACTTCAGCCTTTATAAAGAAATCGCTCGATGAATGGGGAATCCCCTGGATGCCGGCTGCTAACACGGGAGTAATAGCCACACTACAAGGCAATAAAACAGATAAGACGATAGCCCTCCGGGCTGACATGGATGCTCTTCCCATTCAGGAAGAGACGAACCTCACTTTTAAATCGATCAACCATGGAGTGATGCACGCTTGCGGACATGATCTGCATGTTGCATCTTTACTCGGTGTAGCACATATACTCAAAAGATTAGAGAAGAAGATCAATGGAACTGTAAAGTTGGTCTTTCAACCTGCCGAAGAGATATTACCGGGCGGCGCAATTAAAATTCTACAAGAGGGGGTGCTGCTAAACCCTAAAGTCGACGTAATCCTGGGACAACATATAATGCCTTCGATTGAAAGTGGGAAAGTAGGGATCCGGAAAGGGAGGTTCATGGCCTCTATGGATGAAATCAGAATAAAGGTAAAAGGAAAAGGAGGTCACGGCGCCGAACCACATAACAATAATGATCCTGTTGTGGCAGCATCAACAATAATCGTCACACTACAACAGATTGTCAGCAGGTCTAATAATCCAAAAACTCCGAGTGTACTATCATTTGGGAAAATAGAGGCAAACGGTTCAACCAATATAATACCTGATGTTGTTTTCATAGAGGGAACTTTTCGTACCATGGATGAGCACTGGCGTGAAGAAGCACATAAAAAAATTATAGAGGTTTCAAAATCGGTAGCCGGCGGATTAGGTTGCGAATGCGATATAGACATTAAAAGAGGTTACCCCTGTCTCCATAACTGTGAAACCTTAACAGACAAGATTCATTCCTATATGAGAGAATACATTGGTGACACTAATATCATTGAAACAGATATCTGGATGGCATCGGAAGATTTCGCCTATTATGCCCAGAATTTCAGTTCCTGTTTTTATCTATTGGGTACGGGGTATTATGGCAGGACAAATCCTTCATTGCATACACCTACAATGGAAATCAATGAAGAATGCATAGAAACAGGTATGGGATTGATGAGCTATCTGACTTTTCGATATCTTAATCTTACAGAATAACGTTTTTTGAGAATTTAACTGCGGGAACTCAACCTTTAGGCATTATTAATTTATCCAAATTTGCAACCGAATACCATCGGCTTATAAGCTTTAGTGGATCCTTTCCAAAGGAAAAATTAAAGAAATAAGGGAATTTGCCCTGTCAATATAAAATATAATATGAAATACAAAAAATGATAATATTTTTTTCATAAATACCCTCAAAAAAATGACCTTCCATAGATTAACTTTTTCTCTTTTATTCATATTTTTCGTCATTTGTAATAGTACAAGTGCTTCGATTAAAATAACCGGTAAAGTTCAAAACGGCTTAGACGGTAAGCCCATCTATGGAGCAAAGGTTACTTTAGAAGAGATAGGAATAACTACATTTACCGGTAAAAATGGCGTTTTTACACTAAACATTCCCCCCGGTTCAAAATTAAAGATTACAGTCAAAGAAATCGACTCCAATCAATACATAATCAAGAGTCTTGACTCCCCGGAAATAGCATTAACTGTCGAGAAAGAACATTTTAAACGACTCAGTTACCGTATCTCAGACAAAATAAATGACTTGACACTCGGAATACTCCCTAAACCTGGGATATTCAACACTGAATATTATTCAGCTGATCAAATGCCCTCCACATATCTGATGGAAAATAAGGTGGAATGGGAGAAGATTATCGATGGTGTCCGATTATTTCACGAGAAACGATTAAAGTATCTCAAATCTCAAAGGGAACGATATTGGAATAGAGACCTTTCAACTGAAGAAGCATATAGTACCTCCATTGAGTTAAACCGTAAAAACTTCAGAAATATTCTTGGGGCAATAGATAAACGAGAACCGGTATCTATGACCAGAACAAATAAAGTGGCAGAAACTGTTAAATATACCGTCAGTGAGGTCTATTGGACTGTATTAAAAGAAATAATTCCCCGCCCGGCCTTACAAGATTGGCCGGCTTTGGATGTTCCAAAGAAAATTTTTGGAGAAGGACTTTTACTGGAACCCAAGGAGAAATCTAAAGGTTTTGTAATTGCAATTCCCGATGCAAATCAGGAACCGGAAGCGCTTATCGGGACAAAAGAGGGTATCGATTATCACTCACAATTCGCCCGTCGTTTAGTAGAAAATGGATATACGGTGGCAATTCCCGTTGTCATTGACCGATCGAATCGATGGTCGCGAGGAACCGACAGATCCTCCCGATCCTGGCTCTATGCTCAAACACATGAAATGGGACGAACTGTTACCGGTTACGAGATACAGAAAATGGAGGCGCTGATTGACTGGTTTGACCAACAAAGAGGTAAAGATCAAAAAATAGGAATCGCCGGTTACGGGGAAGGAGGGCTTTTGGCTTTCTACACCTCAGCACTCGATACCCGTGTGGAGGCTACTCTTGTAAGTGGTTATTTCGCTCCAAGAGAAGAGATTTGGAAAGAGCCTATTTATCGGAATGTATGGGGACTATTAAAAGAATTTGGAGATGCGGAAATAGCCAGTCTTATTGCTCCACGTTCGCTCATTATCGAATACAGCCAGGTACCATTTTACGATGGAAATAAAAATAATGGAAATAAGATTGAACCTCCCGGTGAGTTATGGACACATACTTTCATAGAAGTAGAATCAGAGTTTCATCGCATTTTTTCATTGACAGGGAATATAGGAAAACGTGTATTGTTAAAAAATGATTTAGACCAAACTTTGCCTTTCGGATCACAAAAAGCGATAAATACATTGATACATTTAATGGGGAATGAGAATCCCCGTCCTCTTTCAGATGAAATTCCAGATGATCTCCGTACAAATTTTGATTTCACCGCGCGGATGGGGCGTATGGTGGAACAAATGGTCGGACATACACAACTTCTGCTTAGAGATAGTGAATATGTCAGGGATGAATTTGTGCAAGAGTGGAAAAATAATGATCAGGAACAACTACGCACATTCTTTAAAGAAGAGATGGTGGGATGGACTTATCAGGATTTCTTACCTATTAATCCTAGAACCAGGCAAATTGAAGATCAACCGGGATATGTATGTTATGAAGTAATATTGGATGTTTTACCCAATATAGAGATGTGGGGGATTCTTCTTATTCCTAAAAGTATAAAACAAAATGAAAAACGACCGGTAGTGGTAATGCAACATGGCAGGGGTGGAAATCCTTATACTGCACTTACCGAAAATAATACCTATTACGGTATCGGGCGCCGATTGGCCGATATGGGATTTGTGGTTTTCACCCCTTTCGGCAACTGGACGGGTGAGACTCGTTTCAGATGGATCGACAGGATAGCTAAACCCTCTAAAAACACGCTTTGGTCAACTGTAGGCAGGCAACACCAACAATTAGTACGATGGTTCCAGACATTACCATTTATTGACCCGGATAGAATAGCTATCTACGGAAAAAGTATCGGGGGGCAGGCTGCATCCCTCATTGCATCCATGATGCCGGAATATGCATTGAGTATCAATTGCGCCTATTTTAACGAAAGTGCCAGAAAGAAATCATCGGTTTACTTTCCCACAAGTTTTGTTTTTCATGTTGATTCCGAAATGCCCATGTGGAACAGGGGACATACTCTTGAAGATGCAGAAATGGCTAATAGGCTTATATTTCCTCGACCATTTATGGTGGAACACGGGAAAAAGGACGGCATAGCGCCTCCCGGATGGGTTGAGCACGAATATGCCAAAATCCATAAATTTTACGATGAACAAGGAAAAGGAGACTTCACGGATATTGATCTACATGAGGGAGGACATATTATCAATGGAGTAAAAACTATTCCTTTTTTGCAGGAGCATCTTAAGTGGCCAAAAAAAATCAAAAAAATTTAATTACCAGAATAGTAGCATATTAAATAAAAAAGAATTATACATTTTTAAATCTTTATCACATGGACAAAGTTTTTTTATCAAAGAAAGAGTGTATGAAAAGATTTTTCTTTTTCTTACTAGTATCGTTGGTGTCGCTGAATACCTATTCTCAGGATTTTACTGTCCGGGGAAAAGTTTCAGACACAAATGGAGAACCCTTGATTGGGGTAAATGTTATAGAGAATGGAACCTTAAACGGGACTGTTACCGATATTGAGGGTAGGTTCGACCTAACTGTTTCGGATAGAAATGCGACATTGAAACTGACTTATATCGGATATGAAACCATGGAAGTCTCAATTGCCGGAAGAGTAAATATGGACATTACCATGGCTGAGTCCTCCAGCCAGTTGGATGAAGTTGTAGTCGTGGGTTACGGTACACAAAAGAAAGTAACTCTGACTGGTTCGGTAGACGCAATTTCAGGAAGTGAAATCCAAAACAGGTCGGGTGTACTTGTAAGTGATTTGATTAAAGGTGCTTCTCCTAACTTAAATATCTCCATGGGCATGCGTGGTGGGGAACCGGGTGCTACATCCACATGGAATATTAGAGGGTTAGGTTCAATTAATGCAAACGCAGCTCCATTAATTCTGGTGGATGGAGTAGAAGTCAATATCAACAACATCGACCCTGAATCCATAGAAAGTATCTCCGTATTAAAAGATGCATCTGCTTCAGCTATTTATGGATCAAGAGCGCCATTTGGCGTTGTGCTTATTACAACTAAGAAAGGAAAGCAAGGTCGGGTTAACGTGGAATACAGCAATAACCTGGGTATGAATACCCCCGTACGTTTTTCAAGTTTTGTGGATGCATTGACATGGGCTACAGCTTATAACCAGGCAAATGCAAATGCAGGGCTAACCCCGGTATATAGTGACGAACAAATGGAACGGATAAAAGGTTACATGAACGGCACCTTTCCCTATGAGTATGACCCGGAAAATCCTATAGATAACATTTGGGCCGGACGACGAAATGGAAATGCCAATTATAACTGGCCAAAGGTTTTACTTGCTGATCACTCATTCAATCAGAAACACCATGTCAATATATCGGGAGGTAGCGAAAGGACAAATTATTACCTATCCGGTGGATTAGTCGATCAGGATGGCATTTACCGGTATGGATATGATAATTATAAAAGATTCAATTTCCTTTCTAATTTAAATTCGCAAGTAACAGACTGGTTAAATGTCAGGACAGGGGTTAAATACGCCAAAGGGATGTCGGATTATCCAGTCGGACAAACCACTGTGGGGAGAGAGCATATGATTGGAGAAATGCTCACCTTTGCCCCTATGATGCCAATGTATAATATCAATGGAACGATACAAAGTCCGCTCGTTAGATGGCAGCAGGATTCTGGCAGGGATAAATGGGAAACAGGAGACTTTTTTGTAAACCTTGGTGCTGATCTAGAGCCTATCAAGGGTTGGGTTACCAGTTTCTCCTATAACTATAACGCGATTAACACACGGTCATTCTCACATCCAAAACCGGTGATGGTGGAATTGGGAACCGGCCAGTTCGGTAATGTCGGCAAACCGGAATCCAGTTGGGGAGTAGGTTATTCACAGGCTAATTATTCTTTAGTGAATGCCATCACATCATATGAAGCTACGTGGGACAATCATTATTTTAAGGGATTATTGGGATATGAGCAAGAGGAGAGGAAAAATACATCAATAACTGCATCAGGGACGGGCCTGATCACAGATGAAGTTCCCTCTCTAAAAACAGCGCTTGGAAACAAAACAGTTACAGATGGTATGAATCATTGGGCGACTCAGGGCGTTTTTGGTCGTATTAATTACAACTACAAAGAAAAATACCTGCTGGAAGCAAGTGCAAGGTACAACGGGTCTTCTCGGTTCTCACCGGATACCAGATGGGGATTCTTCCCGTCTGCCTCTGTAGGTTATGTCATCTCCAATGAAGAATTCTGGGAACCCATATACAGCGCAGTTAATAATCTCAAGATAAGAGCTTCATACGGTTCACTCGGCAATCAGAATGTTGGTCTTTACTCATACTTATCCACAATCGGCGTAGGAACTGAATTGAGTTGGATCATCGACGGAGAGAGACCCCAATATGCAAATCCCCCCGGATTAATTAGCAGTGACCTAACATGGGAAACCATAACTACTACCAATATTGGAGTGGATGCCGGATTTTTGAACAATCGATTGCAACTGACATTCGAATTGTACGATAGGGTAACAAGCAATATGTTGGGACCCACCGAACAACTACCATACCAATTAGGAGTTAGTACACCTCAAAAAAACAATGCCGAACTCTCCAATAAAGGATTCGAACTGATACTTTCCTGGAGAGATCGTATTTCATCCGATTTCTCATACGATGTAAAAGTGAGTTTAGGGGATAGTAGAGCAAAAATTCTAAAATATTTCAATGAAAAAGAATTGATCGACACTTGGTACCCGGGTAAAATGGTAGGTGAGATTTGGGGATATACCACCGACGGCATTATACAGGAAGAGGGAGAAGAAATACCCAACCAATCTAAGTTCTATGCAACATGGGGGCCTGGTGATATCAAATATAAAGATTTGAATGGTGATGGAAAAATTGATGACGGTACCAGAACCCTGAATGATTATGGCGATCTATCCCGGATTGGCAACACTACACCACGTTATAATTATAGTATATCCGGAGGATTTAACTGGAAAGATTTTGACTTCAACATGTTCTGGCAAGGGATAGGAAAACAAGATTATTTTCCACCTAACACTATGCAAGTTTTTTGGGGTATGTTAACAGCTACCGGTAGTTCCGGACTTTATGAAAATTCATGGACTATGGATTATTGGCGACCGGCAGACGAAACTAATATATTAGGTCCCAATACAAACGCCTATTTTGCAAAGCCCTATTTTTCAGCACAAACCAATAAAAACAGGCAAGTACAGACAAGATATCTCTTGAATGCAGCCTATCTTCGGTTGAAGAGTTTGCAAATCGGATACACACTCCCAACCCATATCTCGGAGAAAGTATTTTTACAAAGGGCAAGAATTTATCTATCCGGAGAGAATCTCTTAACTCTCACCAAGCTGCCTGACAATTTTGATCCGGAAACAACGATCGCATCCGACCCCGTAAATGATGGGTATCAGGCAGGGCGTATTTATCCTATTTCGAGAGTTTTCTCCGTAGGGATTAATTTAACATTCTAACTCAAAACATGTAATATTATGAAACGAATATATTTATATTTCAGCCTATTGTTTATTATTGGCTTAACATCTTGTAACGATGATTTTTTGAACCGTTACCCTTTGGATGCGATTGGGGAGGTAAGCTATTTTACTACTCCAAGTGACCTGAGGACATATATGAATAGCTTTTACAGTACCACATACTTTGCAAAATACCCCAATCATGGAGCTGACTTTGACAGCGACAACCAGGTAGGTACCAACGTGAACACTCGTTTGCAAGGAACCCGGGTAGTAGCTACCAGTGGAAGTATCGGTTTTGGCTGGATCAGGCGCGTTAATTACTTCTTCGATAATTATAAAAAAGTGGAGGAGAACTATGAGTTGAAAGACTATCAGCAATATCTGGGAGAAGCCTATTTCTTTAGGGCGCTATCTTACAATTCGATGTTGCGGCAATACGGTGATATACAATGGATAACCCATGCATTACAAACCGATTCCCCCGAGTTATATAATCCCAGAGATTCGCGTGATATAGTGGCTACTAATATCATCTTGGCCCTGGATTCAGCCGCCATGTATCTTACAACGGATAAAACTAAAGGACAAGGGCGTGTAAATAAATGGATGGCTTTGTTAATTCAGAGTAGAGTGGCTCTTTATGAAGGCACCTGGCAAAAATATCATGCAGGGACTCCTTTCGGAGTGCCAGGAGGAAATCCTGAAAAATATTTGCAGAAAGCGGCACAGGCAGCTTTGGAACTAATAGAATCAGGGCCTTATGACATCTATACTACGGGTGATCCATTGAATGATTACCGCGAATTATTCGCATTACAAGATTATTCTAATAATGAAGAAATTATGTTCTGGCGGGAATATAACAATGAAATTACAAAAGGGCATCAAGATTTCACAAATGATCGAAATCACAGGATGGAATTTCCAAATGATAATTCAATAACAAAGCAACTTGCTGATTCCTATCTCTGTATTGACGGAAAACCGATCAGTGTAAGCCCTTTGTTTGAAGGACATGAAACTCTGAAAGATGAAATGAAGAACAGAGATCCTCGATTTTTTCAAAATATCGCACCCCATGATGGAGTATGGCGGATACACAAAGACGGTACTGTTGAATATTGGGAACAAGTTTATAACAAGTTGAACACAAATGCAGCACATAATTCACCCGGAGGATATATCAATATTAAAGGATACAACCCTGATATGAATTACCATGTGCAGCAATATGAAGAATCTCCGGGCATCATCTACAGATATGCGGAAGCCCTTTTAAATTTTGCCGAAGCCAAAGCAGAACTTGGCACCATTACCCAGCAAGACATCGACATAAGTATCAATAAACTAAGAAAGAGGGTAGGAATGCCAGATCTGAAAATGGATAATATTGTTACAGATCCGGATTGGGATTTTCCCACACTTTCACCTCTTATCAACGAAATCAGACGGGAAAGACGCATTGAGCTTGCATGTGAAGGATACCGTTGGGGCGATATTGCCCGTTGGGCGGCAGCTGATGAATTGATTATAGGGAAAAGACCTAAAGGATTCAAAGCATCACAGTTAGCAGTTAATCCATTCCCTGTGGATGAAGACGGATTTTTAGATCCGTTTCAAAAGGCTGTACCAAATGGATATGGATTCGTACCCGGTAGAGACTATCTGAACTCCATCCCAATCTCTGAATTAGTATTAAATCCGAATCTAACCCAGAATCCGGGCTGGGAAGGAATTGATTAGCCATTATCTGTAAAGTTGTGGGATCTCTTTCCCACAACTTTACAGATATATATTCAAACAACAAGATCACTATTTTTCGATTTATCTCACGATGACATCTCGAAGACAATTTATATTAAGCAGTATCGGAGCGTTAGGCGGAATCTCCATTCTGAATTCAGGTTGCATGCAGACTACAAATAAAGAAGCAGATACATCCTCATATGCAGATTCTCTACAGTCTTTGCAAGGAAGTATTACAATTGCCCATACCAGTTCTCAATTCGAACGGGAACCGCTCATTAGTCCTTTCGGGTTTAAAGGTGGATACCTCTCGGAGTTATGGCAAGCTATCAGTTATCTGCAGAGTGAGAACGGTAAACATGCTATCGGGTTGGGAACACAAAGTGTTTTGTGGTCGGATGAAAAAATTTTCTCCTCCCATTCTGAAGCAGGAGGGAATACCTATATGTATGCCTTGACAGAGCGGGCACTTCATCTGCTTAATAAAGTTTCGTTTAGTTCTCCTATGGATTTGATTGATCCGTTATTTGAAGAAATTTATAAATATGGAAAATTGGTAACGTCCAATCCTGACCTTCGTAAAACATTTGCGCTGAATGCCCTGGTATCGGTCGATAATGCCCTCTGGCTCCTTTATGCAAAAGAGAATGGGATTACTAATTTTGACAGATTGATACCTCAGGAGTTCCAATCCACGTTCTCGGAAAAACATGCGAAGCTGGCTGCAATTCCCCTGATTTCCTATAATGTAAATCCTGAAGGACTCAGAAAAGAAGTGGATATGGGATACTTCTTTATGAAAATAAAAATCGGGCAAGCGGGTACCCAGCAGGAAATGCTTGAGAAAGATAAAAACCGGCTTCGGGAAATACACAACATATTGAAAGATATCCGGACTCCCTACACAGAAAATGAGAAATTGCCTTATTACTTCGATGCCAACGGCAGGTATGAATCAAAAGATATGTTCAACAGATTTTTAGATTATGCCGGGAAAATTGGAGCATTCGATCAAATTGTGATGATCGAAGAACCTTTTCCTGAGAAGATGGAAATAGATGTGTCAGATATCCCTATACGCTTAGCGGCGGATGAAAGTGCGCATACCGATAAAGATACCATCGAGCGGATTCAGATGGGATACAAAGCAATAGCACTCAAACCCATCGCAAAAACACTCAGTATGACAATGAAAATAGCCAAAGCTGCCACAGATAGGGGTATTCCCTGTTTCTGTGCTGACCTGACAGTCAATCCAGTGCTGGTAGAATGGAATAAGAATATTGCTGCACGGCTTAAATCATTTCCCGGCTTGGGAAATTTAGGCTTGGTGGAGAGCAACGGGCATCAAAACTATGTAAATTGGAATAAAATGCAGCAATATTTTCCACAGCATGATGCTTCATGGGTGGGTGTGAAAGAGGGGTTTTATTATACTAACGACGAATATTTCAACAATGGGGGAGGCATTTTTGATCCCATCCCTCATTACGAAGCTATTTTCAATAAATAAGTAATCACACATAAAAAAATAAGTTATGAAAGAAAAAACAACGCGTAGAGATTTCCTCAAAAAATCATCGATGGTTGCAGCCGGAATATCGATTTCCGGAGCCGGTATTGCTTCACCGAAAGCCCCTATAATTGACACGAGACAGAGGATTATCGGAGCAAATGATAGAGTCCGTGTTGGTTTTATCGGTGTCGGCAATCGTGGAACACAGCTTTTGCATTTATTTATGGAGCAACCGGATTGTGAAGTGGCTGCCTTGTGTGATGTGTACCAACCTTATGTCACTCGCGATTATTCAACGGTTATTGACCGTTATAAAAAAGACATGGGTAGTAGGATTCCTAAGATGGGTGAGAATTTTCCCAAAAGCGTAAAACAGTTTAAGGATTACCGTCAATTGTTAGAAGATAAAAGTATCGATGCTGTATGTATTGCAACACCCGATCACTGGCATGCTTTGCAAACAATTGATGCCATCAATGCCGGAAAAGATGTGTTTGTTGAGAAACCTTTGTCGAAAACAATTGCTGAAGGACGCAGGATGGTTGAAGTGGGAAAAAGCAGCAGGCAAATAATAAGCGTTGGACTCAACAGACGGGGAGCACCTACTTTTCAAAAATTGGCGAAAGAAATACCTGCCGGGAAAATTGGTAAAATAACTTTTGCTTCAGCATGTCATGTAAGTAATATGTATCCGAATGGTATCGGGAGATTACAACCCGAAACTCCACCCAAAGATTTTGATTGGGATATGTGGCTGGGACCAAGAGCTTACAGGCCATATCAATATAATATAGCACCGTATATGTTCCGTTGGTGGGAAGATTATGCCAACCAGATCTCGAATAACGGGGTTCATTATTTAGACCTGCTTCGATGGCTGATAAATGAAGAAGCTCCTATTGCCGTCAGTGCGCATGGAGGTAAATATGTTGTCGACGATGACCGTACAATTCCCGATACGATGCATGTTACCTATGAATTCAGATCGGGTGTACTGGTTACGTTGAGCATTTTGGAAGCAAGTTCCGCCAGTTTTATCCCCCATGGATTCCTTGAATTAAGGGGAACAAAAGGGACATTACACACAGGAGAAAATGACTACAAGATCACTCCTACCAGTGCCGGACAGTTCCAAACGTGGAAACCCATGATAAATCAGGAAGACTATTCTCTGGATAAAGATGATACTCTTCTGATTGATGGGAGTTATAAGAATAGTGCCTTCAGCCTGATACGGAATTTTCTGGATTGTGTAAAATCGCGTGAAGAACCTTGGGCTACATTAGAAATAGGCCATAGATCCACGACAATGGCACACCTTGGGACGATCGCCATGATGACGCGTGAAAGACTTGAATGGGATGCAGTAAATGAACGATTCACAAATTCCGATATTGCAAACAGATATTTATCCTACGAATACAGGAAACCCTGGAAACTGTGATAATGTGAATAAAGATATTTCCGAAGAAATTATATAAACCTATTTTATAATAACAAACTATGAAGCTACTGAGGAGGGATTTTTTAAAAGGGCTGGCGACAGTCCCTTTTTTGGGATATTTTGCTTTTGGGTTTAAAGATAATATCACTAAACAAATCAGGAAAAAAAGTATTGATTACAACCAGAGATTAAAAATAGACAGACTTGAAGCACCTTATGAAAAACTAGTACCTCCGACTGGCAATCAGGGAAATAAACTCCGGATTGGACTGGTGGGAAACGGTTGGCGCGGTGAGCAATTGTTGCAGAAATTCGGATATCTCCATCCTGATATAATAAAACAACACACGACCAATGGTGAAGCCTCAAAATGGCTACGGGATGTAATGGCACAGGAAGACCTGAATGTTGAAATAACGGGTATTTGTGACGTTTTTGATGTCCACACCCAACGGGGAGTAGAAATCTCCCGGCATAATGTTCTCGGAGGAAATAATCAGGAACGAAAAGCCGCCGAAATATTCCAGTCCTACCGGGACATGGTAAAAAGCGACAATATTGATGCAATTGTAATAGCTACAGCGGATCATTCACATGCTCCTATTGCTATAGCTGCGGCCAAAGCCGGGAAGCATGTCTACCTGGAAAAGCCTATGACACATAGTATAGAAGAAGCCATCGAGCTAAGGGATACTATAAAACAAACCGGTGTCGTTTTTCAACTAGGACATCAAAACAGGCAACAGATGAGTTATAAGGTAGGACGTGAATTAGTCCAAAAAGGCCTATTGGGCGAAATAACACAGGTTGAAACTTATACCAACAGAAACACTTTGTTTGGTGCCTGGATAAGGGATGATGCCTTCGATCATAAACTCGGGAATGAGAGCAATATAAACTGGGAGGAATTTTTATGTAACGCACCATGGCATGAGTTTGACCTTAAGCGTTTCTTCAGTTGGCAACGTTACAGTGATTATGGGACCAGTGTTACAGGAAACGACTTTGCACATTGGTATGATTGTGTGAATCAAGTGCTGGACCTGGGAATACCAGAATCAGTGGTAGCCCTGGGTGGACAATATTACTATAAGACTCACGGGGATATGCCGGATGTACTCAATGTCATCTTCAGTTATCCCGAAAAAGGCTTATCCATGACATATGATGCTACCCTAAAGAATGGAAACTTCCGGCAATCCCGAATCTTAGGTTCCGAAGCATCTTTAGATATTGACAGCGCTGTTCGAATGTCCAAGGATCGTAATTCAGAAATGTTTAAAGACGTAAAAATAGACTCTGAGGAACCTCTTTATTATTATGAGCCCAGAATGGATATCGATGCGGTCTCGACAGCAACATCAAGAGCCTATTTTAAAGGCGGATATGGACCCACATTCATAGACGGAAGAATAATCGATGTTACATTCCTGCATGTGAAAGAGTGGATTGATGCTATTCGGGGGCATGGGAAACCCAGTTGCGACATTGATAAAGGTTTTGAGGAATCGGTTACTTTCAATCTGGCCAATCTGGCATATGTGCATAAAAAACCCGTAAGATGGGACAGCATAAATGAAAAAGCGATTATAGGCTAATTATTTCCATACTGATAAAATTTAAATAAAATGAAGCATAACACTATAAAGTCAGATTATTCAAATTGGCAAATAAGTGCATTAACGATACTACGGGTTCTTATTGGATGGCATTTTTTATACGAGGGATTGGTAAAAATCTATACTCCGGGCTGGACTGCCAAAAATTATTTGCTCAACTCGGTAGGACCGTTCTCTTCCTTTTTCAAATCGATCGCACAATCAGACCAAATATTAAACATTGCCGATACTTTGAATGAATGGGGATTAATCTTAATTGGATTAAGTTTATTTGTCGGTCTATTCTGCAGACTATCTTCATTTTTTGGTATGGCTCTTTTGGCTTTTTATTATCTCTCTTACCCTCCTTTTGCAGACTTGGGGGTTGAAGCCTATGTTGAAGGCAATTATTGGATTGTAAATAGGAACTTGATTGAAATAGCTGCACTTCTTATTTTGGTGGTATTCCCTTCAAGCCATATCACGGGACTAGATCGATTTATTTTCTTGAACAAGAAAAATAAATCGGACAATAACCCTTCATGATCAGATAGTTCGGAATATTGGATTTCGGGGCAATCCCGATAAGAAAAAAATCAGATGAAAGTTATAATATCCTTTTATTTGCTCTTTCTTAATATTTTTGGTTTTTATATGGCTGCATACTCAAGCACTATGCAGGATGATAACTCTAAAAGTATTTCTGTCAAATTTGAGGCAGAGTCATCTATTATTAATCCCCAATATATGGAGGTTGTAAATGATAATAGATTGTCACAATATAAGGGTATAGCTCTTAAAGAAAAAGCTTCAAGTGCAATTAAAGGAGAAAGAACGGATCCTGATCTTTTCTTTGAAATTACATTGCCGCAAGGACGCTATATTCTGAGAACCCACACCTTCACAGATTGTGAAGGTGCTGAATTGATGAAGAAGGCAACGAGTAAATTTGAATCACTCTACACAAGAATCCAAATTGATAATGAACGTCCTACTCAAAGGGTAATTTACGTACCCTGGGATGTGAGAACACAGACTTTAGGCATATTTTATTTCAAAGGAGACAAACAAAGTTTAAAACTATGGCTTCCAAAGGGGGTAAGGCTTGACTATATCCAAATTCAGAGCTATACTCCTCCTCCAATACCAGATCGTGTGGCAGATTACATTCCCCCATATACACCTCCTCCCGGCAGACCTCGTCTCTGGCTTAACAATCAATCCCTGGATATCATAAAAGAGCGCCTCAATAAAGGCGAGAATAAAGTATATTGGGAAAAACTATCTAATAAAGCCCTTACACCTTATAACATAGAATATGAATATAATAAAGAAATAACCTACGACCCAGAACTGGAAACTACTGCCAGATATAAAGCTTTCTACTATTTGATGACAAACGACAAAGTTATAGGGGAGGAAGCCATCAAGCTAATGACAGGATATCTCTCCAGGGTTGAGTTTGGAAATCTGCTGGATATTACACGGGAGATTGGGAGAGCAATATACAGTGCTTCTTTGGTATATGACTGGTGTTACGAATTAATGAGTACGAATGACCGGAAAATATTATTCGAAAACCTGATACGGCTCGCGGAAGAAATGGAGATTGGATGGCCTCCTTTCAAACAGTCAGTGCTGACCGGACACGGCAGTGAAGCACAAATACATAGGGATTTACTCGCAATGAGCATTGCCATATACGACGAGGCCCCTATGCCATATAAGTATTGTTCATACCGTATACTTGAGGAATTGGTTCCCATGAGAAACTGGCAATACCAATCACCAAGACATAACCAGGGTGTAAATTACGGAGCATACAGAAGTCAGTGGGATATTCATGCAGCATGGCTCTTTTACAGGATGGCAGGTAAGGAGGTTTTTGACAAGAATTTGAAACGTTTTCCTTATTATTGGTTGTATATGAGGCTTCCAAATGGTCAAATGCTTCGCGATGGGGATGGATTTAATACCGGTAAACCGGAAGAATTCTACTACTGGAAAAGCCCGGAAACTCTATTTCTCTTTTATACATACGCGAATGATTCTAAACTGAAAGGAGAATTTATGCGTCAGGGAGGAGCCATTAACGATCCCATGCTCTTTTTATTGCTTAACGATCCTGACCTGAAAGCTGACGAAAACCTAAAAGATCTCCCCTTAAGTATCGATTTTGGGCCTATACTCGGATCGATGATAGCCAGAACAGGCTGGAATATCGGGATGGAGAGTGATGATGTGGTAGCCGAGATCAAAGGAGGAGGATACCATTTCGGGAATCATCAACATAGCGATGCCGGATCGTTACAACTCTTTTATCGTGGATTTCAGGTTGCCGACCTAGGGGTGTACGGTTTTTACGGTACACCTTACGACATGAACTTCAACAAAAGATCCATCTCTCACAGTATGATGCTGGCGGTTGATCCGGATGAGTTTTTTGATAATAGGGTCACATCCAATGATGGAGGGACAAGATTTAACCAACGACATCCTGACTCTCCGGAAGTTGCAATGAACGACCCCTGGTTCAATAATGGAACCGTTATCTCAACAGATTTCGGCCCTTCAAGCAAAACACCCCGGTTCAGTTATTTTTCAGTAAATTTAAAGAACGCATATTCTGACAAGATAGAAGATTATACAAGGCAGTTCTGTTTTGTCAATCTTGAGAATGACACCATACCTGCCCTTATTGTACTAATGGATAAAATGATAACAGCAAATCCGAATTTTAAAAAATATTGGCAAATTAACAGTCACACAAAACCTGTAATCTCTAATGGGAGATTTGTACTAGAGAACAGAATGAGAGAGAGGGTAGGAAAAACCTACGTACAACTTTTGACTCCAAAAAGCGGTACCTACTCAGTAGAACTCCTCAGCGGCAGAGATGCTAATAGCTCTTTTGGCACAAAATATGAAATTCCCAGCAGAGAAATGACTAGAAATCTTCCGGAAACGAATGGGCATCGTTTTATGGTATCACCTCTCAAACCACAAAAATCTGATCACTTCCTTGCTTCATTTCAAGTGGTTGCAGGGGATCAAAAACCAATTGATATCAGTTGTACAGAAACAAACGACAACTATTTTCTCTCCTTTGAAGATTATCTGCTTGCGATCAATAAAGAGACAGAGTTAACCGACAGTCCATTTCCCATGGTAGTGCCGGAATGTGGCCACCCTACACAGCAAGTAGTGATAATGGGGCTTAAAGAAGGACTATGGAATATCTCCAATGATCCTGGTAGTGTCAACTTTGACGTTGAAGTACTTCCTGATAAAAATACAATTTACTTCCAAATGACCTCCGGGACATATAAAATCACTCCAAGAAAGTAATCCTATGCTCTTTTATTTATTCATATTCATCGGCAAAATAAGTACATGAAGAAGTGAAAACTTAAATTTATTTTCTGGTAACTATAAGCTCAGTTATAACTGAACTTGATGTAGTAAACCTCTCTCGACAGATAAATAAATGATAAAATTTCGCATATTAAGTAATTATCTTTAAATTAGGCATTTCATAGTAGTAAATAAAAGAACAAAATTATGGGTAAAATATCGCGAAGATCATTTTTAAAAGCATCGTTAACAACAGCTTCGGGTTTAGCCTTGTCACACGTGGATGGGTTTCCTAAAGAAGTAACAAAGAAAAATGTAAAACTAAAGTTCGATGCAAAAGGATTACCGACCACGGTCTTAGGAAAAACTGGTGTTATTGTACCTCGATTAGCTTTTGGGTTAGGAAGTCGTTTCTGTAATAATAAAAATGAGGAAGAGGCCATCGCCCTACTGGAGAAAGCCTTGGATGAGGGTTTATATTATTGGGATACGGCGAGCGATTACAGCAGTAGTGACGGTAAAGTTATAAGTGAAGAAAGAGTTGGCCGGGTATTAAAAAATCAAAGGAACAGAGTATTCCTGTCCACAAAAGTCCTTCCAAGAGATCCGAATGAAGCACTAAGAAGTATAGAACTCAGTCTAAAGAGATTACAAACCGATCACGTGGATGTTCTGAATATACATGCCGTGAACTCTCTTGAAGACAATAAAAATATCCTTAAGAAAGGAGGGCTACTTGATATTTTGTATCGGATGAAGGAAGAGAAAGTAACTCGCTTTATTGGTTTTTCAGGTCATGCTGATCCGTTAGCATTGACCGATTTGATCGAAAAAGGAAATTTTGACTGTATGATAGTGGCTATGAATCATTACCCGAAAGGGTTGGATACAAGTACGACCAGAATAGAACAGGTTGTTCCGAAAGCCAAAGAGAAAAATATGGGAGCTATCCTCATGAAAGTGATACGTCCGTTGGACACTATTGAAGGTATAAGCCTAAATGCAGAGAATTTGATACGTTACGCCCTCTCATTAGAAAATATTGACGGTATCACAGTAGGAATGGACAACATGAAAGTATTGGAGTCAAACCTAAAAACACTTAGAGAATTTACTCCTATGAATATCCAGGAAAAGAAGGAAATAACACTTGCATTAACTCCTTTTTTTAATCATGAGAATTTGCCATGGATGAACGAGGAGTATCGCGACGGTAACTGGACGTAGATCTGCTGGGAACAGGTTATCCCGACAGGACAAATCCTATACTACCCTCCCCTGTAATGGAAATAAACGAAAAATATATCGAAGCAAGCATAGGGTTGATGGGTTATCTAGCCCTATAATATCTTGTAAAAAACGTTTTTTGAGAATTTAACTGCGTGAACTCAACCTTTACGCATTATTAATTTATCCATTTTTGTAAGCGAATACTACCGGATTATAAATTTTAGAAGGGCGTTCCCGAAAAAAGAGATTAACGAATTTACTCTACCAATAATATTAGTTAGATATGAAATCTATTTTGATGTATCCGTTGTCCTTATTGTTTTTATTCTTTCAAATCGGAGTAATGAATGCCGAGGAATTATTACCATACGACAAGGACAACAAGTCTATTTGCGTAAAACCCGAAGATTTTGAAGGCCGTAACATTTCGGAGAAAATATCGAATGCTCTTGATTTTTTAAAAAAATGCAATGGCGGAATCATCCTATTTAAAGATAATCCATTATACCTGATTTCAGAGTCAATCTGTCTCCCTTCCAATACAAAAATGATCATTGATGGCTGTAAAATTAAACTTGCGGATCATGTTTTTGACAATATTATTCGTTCCGACAATTTTGAGATAGATAAAAATAATCCTAATGGATATGTAAAAAAACTATTACCTGCACAAAATATCCGTATTGTAGGACTGAATGGAGCAACTGTAGAAGGAGCAGACTTTTTCTATGAAGGAATTAATCCCAAAACAGGCATAAAAGAACAATGGTTAGGAGATTTTTGGGGATGGCGGAATTTTTCCATATTACTTTCATACGTAGATGGTTTTGAAATCTCCGGATTGAAAGTAACCAAAACGCATAGTTGGGCTATCGTTGTGACGAATGGGTGTAAGAATGGTCATATTCATACAATTGATTTCAAAACTACTGTAAAGAATGGTGATGGTATAGATATTATTCAGGGCGGCTCTAATATTCTGATTGAAAATATTACTGGTGAGACATCAGACGACACCATTGTATTTGGTGCTTTTGATGAATCTAGATGGAGTAATGAGAAATATATCTTTCCTCTACTTCCTGTAAGATATTCAGATTATTCTTACGGTGCAGATATGCATGATATTGTTTGTCGTAATGTTAATACATCGGGAAACCATCATGTGTTGATTATTCTTCCCTCAAGGACAAGGATATATAATATTTTCTGCTCTAATATTTCCGATAATCCGAAAGGTGGAAAAAGGAAGATAATACGGATCTACGGAAACGGACAATATGGCCAAGGGTTTAAGGCTGGAAATATGTATAATATTTACATGAATGATATTCGTTCATATAAGGCTGATATTGCATTAGAACTTCTTGCTCCTGTATATGATTCGCACTTTAATAAAATCGTTCAACTCAATTATACGGGATTGGATATTAAAATGGATTCAACTTGCATAAACACGAATTTTACAAATATCCACAAAACACAATCAGTGAAGTAAGTTAAATGTAATTCATTGATAATTAATATAATAATTATTTATAATTGACTTTGGTAGAAATATCCAAAGTAATAAGTATTGTTTAATTTTGCCAGCATCAAAGAATATGAAAGGAATGCTTAAGAACTATATCCTGTATTGTTTAATAACTTATATTGTTTTTAGCTCACTTAGCATCGATATTCTTGCGCAATCTTCTTTCCCCTTAGCAAGTGAATCATCAAAGAAAAATGGTTATATATCTGTATTAGACGTTTCCAAAGCAAAGATTAATAATAAAACCACAAAGATAGTAAAAAGAGAGAGCGACCTCCATTTAAACTGGGTGATATTAAAAGATGATGTTGTAGAAAAAGTACATGATCAAACAGATACTGATCCGGATGCAATATTTCATATAGAAATTCCCATGTCGGGTATTTATACGATAAGCACTTCTGTCATAAGAGATGAAGAAATAGAAGTTGGGAGTAAAGTAGAGACCCGTTTTGCCAAAATTCAGATAGACAATGAACGTATCACAAAGCGAATAATATCTGATGAATATAATTATACGAACCACTCATTAGGACGCTTTCAACTGAAAGGGGGAAAACAAGTATTAAAAGTTTGGCTACCAAAAGGTATTTTATTAGGTGCTGTTGAAATAGAAAGTTATATTCCGTTGACAATTCCTCCAGGAGTAGCAAATTATCATCCTAAAATTGTCCCGCCGACAAGCAGACCCCGACTTTGGGTAGATAAAGATATATTACCTGTCATACAAAAGAGGTTAACTAAAGGAGAAAATCTCTCAGTTTGGAAGAACCTAAAAGAAAAAGTATTAATTCCTTTTCCTTTTGAATTTAATCCAACAAGGGAAATAGCCCAGAATCCAGTGTTAGAAAGGGTTGTACAGGAAAAAGCTTTTTATTATCTCATGACTGGGAATCTCAAGATAGGAAACGAAGCCGTAAGACTAATACTCGATTATTTATCCGTTCTCGAATTTGGAAATGTAAAATCGGGGGATATAACGAGGGATATAGGAAGAGCCATCTACACAACAGCCCTTGTTTATGACTGGTGTTATGACATCATTCATGAAGGGGATAGAAAGATTCTATATTCCGAAATGATGCGGCTCGCTGATAATATGGAAATCGGATGGCCTCCATTCAAAGAAAGCATTGTTAGCGGTCATGCAAGTGAAGCACAAGTTAATAGAGATCTTCTGGCTATGAGTATCGCTATTTATGATGAAGATCCGGAACCATATCGTTATACCTCCTATCTTATTCTAGAAGAATTAGTACCTATGAGATCTTTTGAATATCAGTCTCCTCGCCATAGTCAAGGAGTAGATTACGGGGCATATAGACACGGATGGGAAATGCATGCTGCATGGCTCTTTTATCGAATGGCGGGTATGCGTGTTTTTGATGACAACATCATGGGTTTAACAAACTATTGGTTATATATGCGACTCCCTGATGGAGAGATGCTACGTGACGGAGACATGTTTTCCAAAAGTGGTGTTTATTGGAAGAACCCTCAAACGATGCTATTAGATTACTCATATGCAAATGATCCGATCATAAAAGCCGAGTTTGAACGTCAGGGAGGTCTTCCAGATAATCCTGTTTTGTTTTTGTTACTAAATGACCCTGACCTTGAACCTGAGTATGACATTTCTTCCCTACCCTTATCTATTGACTTTGGGTCTGTTTTGGGTGGGTTAATTGCCCGAACAGGTTGGAATATGAACGACAACAGTAACGATGTTGTTGCAGAAATAAAGGGAGGAGGGTATCATTTTGGGAATCATCAACATGCTGATGCGGGAGCAATTCAACTGTATTACCGCGGGTTACAGATCTGTGATCTTGGACTCTACGTTGCTTATGGAATTCCTTATGATTATAATTTTAATAAAAGGTCTATTGCACACAGTATGATGCTGGTTATTGACCCTAAAGAAGAAATTTATCGCAGAGCCAAGAATGATGGGGGAACAAAATTTAATCAAAGGGTTCCGGAAACACCTCAAGAAGTAATGTCGGATCCTTGGTTTGATAATGGGAGGGTGATTTATTCTGACTTTGGCCCATCCTTACAAAAACCCTTATATAGCTGTTTTAAAGTTGATTTAACAGGTGCATACACGAGCAAAGTCAGTAATTATACCCGCAGTTTTTGTTTCTTCAACTTGGACAGAGACGACACTCCTGCAGTAATCATACTATCAGATGATATTAGTACGTCCAAAGCTGAGTTCGACAAATTCTGGAAAATAAACACATTGGAGAAACCTTTTTTGTCCGATTCAAGTATAGTTCTCCGAAACCAAAAGAAAGGAGTTGTTGGTAAAACCCATGTTAAGATGTTGCGTCCTTTGCCTGAAAACTTAAAGTTGGAAATATCACACAGAAAAGATCCGGAAAATATTCTAGGAACTATGGATCGGATTTCCTCCGACTCGCCTGAGGCCAATGGATATCAAATTATATTTTTTCCAGAAAATGAGGAAAAACGCCATCGTTTTCTGACCATTTTTCAAATGACTTCAGATGACACTCCCCCATTACCCATAAATTTACAGGAAGACAATGACAAATATATTCTCCGTCTTTCTGATCGGATTTTGTGTATGAGTTCCGGTTCTCAACTAATTCAATCTCCTTTTTCAATGACTGTGTCAGATGATTCTGAATATCAGATTCTACTTACAGATTTGAAACCGGGATTCTGGAATATATATAGTCCGGACAAGAACATAAATCTTAATTTCAAAGTTGAACAGGGAAAGAATACTTGTTTCTTTAGTGCATCCAAGGGTTTGTACTATATTTCACCTGGCAGGTCTTATAATAATCATTGAAAAATAAAAATGTACTTACAGACTATTTAATATTTTATTTCATAGAACTTAACAAACCAAACCCTATATGACTTCAATCTTCATATTTTAAGCATTATAACTGAATTTTGGGGATAATTTATAATCCTACGTATTTTGAGGATGGTTTTACGTGAATACAGATAATTGAGGATAAAAAATCGATACTTTTATTATATAATTTATAATAATATTGTAAAGAGCATAGAAATAAAGATAAATAGAGCAAGATTATATTCAATTTGCAATGTAATATATCGTAACTATCACAATATAAGTGTAAGATTGAGATTATTTATGTTACTGATATCATTGATATTTATCGCTTATTAAAAGAATGTGTAATCATTAAAGCTTGAGACATGAAAGAGTGTAAAAAATGTATTTTACGAACAGTTGTATTTGTGTGTTGTGTCTTTTTTGGATTATCCGGATTTGTTGCATCTGCACATGGTTCCTATGACATGGAAAATAATAACTCCGCCCAGACTAATCCACTGGTTTCTCATCAAAAGAAGAGAATAAAAGGGAGTGTTACGGATGATTCCGGGGAACCTCTTATAGGAGTGAATATTGTAGAAAAAGGGACAACGAATGGTACCATTACAGACATAAATGGTCTGTTTACCTTAGATGTAGCTGAAGGAAGCAACTTAGTGGTTTCATACGTAGGCTTTGAAGACAAAGAGATTGTAATAGACTCTAAAACGGAGTATTACATTCTATTGTCTGAAAGTATTTTAGGCATTGACGAAGTTGTTATTGTCGGTTATGGTACAATGAAAAAACAAAACCTGACAGGAGCTGTTTCAGCCGTAAAGTTTGACGAGGCAATGACTAGTCGTCCAACACTAAATCTTTCTTCGGCATTAACTGGTTTAAGTGCTGGACTTAATATTTCACAACTATCGGGAACCCCTGGAGCTGAAAATGTAAATATCATGGTAAGGGGTAGAGGAACAATGAACGACTCTTCACCTTTAGTAATAATTGACGGGGTACCAGGTGCACTGAATGATGTTAATCCGAACGATGTGGAGAGCGTGTCAGTTCTTAAAGACGCCGCTTCTTCTGCAATATATGGTTCGCGTGCCGCTAACGGAGTTATCCTTGTTACTACTAAGAGAGGTTCAGAAGAGAAAGTAAATGTCACCTACAATGGATATGTTGGTTGGCAAAATGCTGCTAATAATATCGAATTCATCTCCGATATGGCAACTCATATGGAGATGGTAAATGCAGCGTATGGTCGTGAACAGTTTCCAAATAACTTAATCGAAGAATGGAGGCTGGAATCAGCAAAAGGAAATCCGCTTTATCCAAATACCAACTGGTATGACGAAATGCTCAACACTTCTGTTCTTACTGAACATAATCTAACAATTAGAGGAGGGAATAACAAAAATAACTTCTCATTATCTGCTGGTTACCTTGACAATAAAGGTATTATAGATAACTCAGGATATAAAAAATATTCTTTCCGATTAAGTGCAGACTCCAAGGTCAATAACTGGCTTGATATAGGTGGAAATGTATTCGGGTCATGGTCTGATAGAGATCCTATCGATGTAATTCAATTTTTTAATCTAATAAAAAATACAACCCCTGGGGTAATACCAAAATCCGAGGATGGCCGCTATGGAAGAGAAATGTTTCCGGGTTTAGCTATAGGAAAGAATCCACGTGCATACGTAGATAATATACGTGGAAATTATGAAAGACAAAAGTTAGGATTAAAGGTCTACAAAAAGATAAAATTCCTGAAATATATGGAATGGGAAAGCAGCTTCGGGTTTAATTTCGATAATAGGCGTAATTGGGAATATTACAGACCGTATACCGTCTGGAATTTTCAAACAGAAACAGAAGAGTCTGGAGGTCTGAATGAAGATAAATTATTTAATGGTAGCCAGAGGAATTATACAACTATTGTGAATACATTATTACGCTTTAATTATTCTTTGAATAAAGAGCATAATTTTGCTGCTCTGGTGGGTTTTGACCAACAATATAACCGTATGGATAAATTTAATGCCACCAAGGAAGATATTTTAGGAGACGATGCTATATACATAATGGACGCTGGTGTGCTTATGAGTTCCATAGAAGGTTCAGGAACCGACGATGCTCTCAGATCTTACTTCGGACGCATTAACTATGATTATAAAGGCAAATACTTATTCGAAGCGAATAGTCGGTACGATGGTTCTTCTAGATTCTCAAAAGATAACAGGTGGGGCTTTTTTCCTTCTTTCTCGGCTGGTTGGAGAGTTTCAGAGGAATCCTTTGCTCAATTTTTGAAAACTATTTTCGATGATTTTAAAATAAGGGGATCTTGGGGTAAACTTGGTAATAATAGAATTGGGGATTATGCTTATCAAGCTATATACAATTCTTTAAAATATCCATTCGGAGGAAGTCTCCAGCAAGGAGTTGCTCCTACTGCACTGTCTAACAGCAAAATCAAATGGGAAACCACTACCATGACAAATATAGGTTTAGATTTAGTCCTCCTAAAGAATAAGTTATCATTAAGTGCCGAATATTATAATAAAACGACCAATGACATATTAACAACTATTCCAGTACCATATGTATTGGGAAACCTTACTGCTCCTTGGCAAAATATTGCAGAAATGAGTAATAAGGGTGTAGAGTTGCAATTGACCTACTATGGTAATATTGGAAAAGATTTTTCATATAGTATCAATGGTAACTTATCAACAATAAATAATGAAGTCGTTAAATATGGCGATGAGTCAATAAGCGGAGCAACAATCATAAAGGAAGGAAGCCCCTATGGAGCTTTCTATGTTCTCGAATTCGATCGCATTATACAAAATCAGACGGAAATAGACCAGTTATTAGCAGAAGGATATTCCTTTAGTACAGACCTAGGCGGTACTCCTAAACCAGGTGATATACTTTATAAAGATACCAACGGAGACAAGGTTTTTGATAGAGAAGATAGAGTAATTAAAGATTATTCAACCCTTCCAAAAATGACTTACGGCATAAATATCAATACGGCATACAAAGGGTTAGATTTCAGCATTGTAGGACACGGCGTGACTGGATCAAAAGGATATTGGGGGCAGGATGGAATTAATAGTTTCAATATAAATGAAGGTTTCTTGTTAAGGACTAATGTATTAGATCACTGGACTCCGGAAAACAGATCAACTAAATATCCGCGTCTACAGATTGCAGGAACATCTAACACTTATTATAGTGATTATTGGCTATATGACACATCTTATTTCAGGATAAAATCGATTCAACTGGGATATTCTTTACCTAAAAGAATGATATCGAAATTTCAAATTGAAAGATTAAGAATCTATGCAAATCTTGAAAATTACTTTACGTTCACTAGTTTCGAAGGATATAATCCAGAAAACACCTCAATGGATTATCCTCTTATGAAACAATGTGTTATTGGTTTAAATCTAACATTTTAAATAAAAAAAGAGATGAAAAAACAGAATATAATATTAATCTTGCTATCGATCTGTCTTCTATCTTCTTGCGATGATGGTTTTTTGAACCGCAATTCGTTGGTTGGATTATCAGAAGGAGGTTTTTGGACAACTCAAGAAAATGCAATATTGGGAACTAACTCCCTTTATCATGCAAATCGAGAATTTACAAATAACATCGTAATATATGGAATGATGGATGATTTCTCAGATATCTCATACCATTCATTAAATATCGGACTTACAACAGGATCATACCCCGCAAATGCAGGATTTTTCTTAAACTCTTGGGGTATCTTTTATAAAGGTATTTACCGGGCAAATACTGCTCTTAAATATATACCAGATATTACAATGGATAGCCAGATTAAAGATCGTTGCCTGGGAGAAAGCAAGTTTTTCAGAGGATACTTCTATTTTAAACTATGGGATTATTTTGGAGGCGTTCCAATTTATGATTTCCCGATGAATCCCAGTGAAGCATACAAGCCTCGAGATACAGAAAAAGATGTATATGAATTCATTGTTAAGGACATGACTGATGCATATGCACTATTACCTGCTAGTTATACAGGCACTGATATCGGACGTGCCACCAAATGGGCAGCATTAGCAATGCGTGGCAAAGCCCACCTCTGGGCTAAAGAGTATGCAAAAGCTGCTGCTGACTTTAAGGAACTGATGGAAAAAAGCGATCGTGAATTGCTTGATGATTATCATACTTTATTCCGTGTGGCAGGAAATAACAACAGTGAAGTCATTTTTGACGTACAATATATAGAAGAGGCTGGACATGGAATACAAACAGATAGGGCCTATGGCGCCAGTACCTCTTCCAATGCTACATCGGCTTCTCAATATACACGTCCGACGAATGAATTAGTGAATTCGTACGAAATGATAGACGGTGCTCCATTCGATTTCAGCAATTTTACAAATGCGAAAGGAGAACCTTTCGATCCTAATGTTGCCGAGAACTGGCATGACGAAGCATCTGTCAAGAGATTATTTGAAAATAGAGACCCTCGTTTACAACAATCGATTATAGTTCCATGGTCAACGTTTGTCGGTAAAGGAGATGTAGTGTTTACCTACAGATTCCCTGTTACAAGTGCTCCCGATTCTTATCAAATTGTTTGGCAAAATGGCAGCTATGCTTGGAGGAAATTTGTGGAAACGGGTTCTGTATACTCTTTGCGTTTGTATACACCTCAAAATATCCCACTTATCCGTTTAGCTGATGTGATGTTGATGTATGCAGAAGCACAAAATGAAGCATTGTCATCTCCTGATCAGTCGGTTTACGATGCTGTAAATGCAGTACGCAACAGAGCTGGCATGCCTGGTCTGCCAACAGGCCTGAATAAAGATCAAATGCGTGAAAGGATACGCCATGAAAGAAAAATTGAGCTTTGCGGAGAGGGACAACGTTATTCGGATATCCGTAGATGGAGGATTGCCAAAAATTTATTGGATGGGGTGTGGATGAGAGAATTCACCGGTACACAAGGACGTCATCAGAGAGGTTTCCCAGATCATTTCTATCTATGGGCAATACCCCAACAAGAAATTACTTTAAATCCGGAATTAAAACAAAATCCGGGGTGGGAATAATGACTCTTTTTGGGGCAGATCTTGTAAAAAGTTATATGCCCCAAAAAGGTTTTCTTTGTCTTGAGGAATTTTTTTTAAAAGGCTGGAACGGAAATATACACCACCGATAGTAAAAAAGATCGGTGAATTGGCTAAACAAATCAATGATCACGAGGGGATTTCCTTATGGGCTGGCCAGTTCAAGAAAATCACATTATTCCCACAGAAGAAGGAAACGGAAGAAAGAAAAACGCCGGAGGAAGCATATATCATATTTTACATACTTCCCCGGCGGAATAAAAAGAGAATTTTCAAAAACAGTTTATAATTTCATTTCCCAGCCTTTTTGGTATTTCCTATTCCAGAGTTTACCTGCCGCACGGTTGTTGATGATATGTCCGTTCACAGGATTTGTCCTGAACGTGGTCTTTGTGCGCTGGGCAATATTACCTAAATGGGCTAGGGTCGTGCTTATACATCCCACATTGATATCAGCATTCAAAGAGGTTCCTTTTCTGATACCATCCAGGAAGTTTGAAAAATGGAATGAATCAAGTTGTTGAGTGGGATTCGAGATATCTCCGGCTTTAAACGACATTTCACTGGTTACTTCTTTTACCAGCTTGTTTTTCAGATCGTATACCTTATAGGCATTTCCTCCACCAATAACTAACGTACCAGTCTCTCCGTAAAACGCACAACCTACCGAAGATTCTTCAATATTTCGACTATTGCAACTTCGTCCTTCCCATGTAATCAATTTGTCATCTCCATATTCAAGATTAACCACTTGGGTATCGGGGAACTGCCAGTCATCCTGATAAGCATATCTTCCTCCCGAAGAATTTACATAGGAGGGATAAGTAAGATCCATACCCCATCTGAGAATATCTAGAAAGTGTACTCCATTATTTCCTGCTTCACCTGTTCCCCAATTATAAAACCAATGCCAATGGTAATGTAGATAATTGTCTTTGTACTCAGATACTCTCGGTGCTGGACCTTGCCATAATTCCCAATCCAGCCAATCGGGTATAGCAGTAACTTTACCTGTTCCTATGGAAGGTCTGTTATTTACATACCAAGCTTTACCAAAATAAACCTTTCCGATAACCCCCTCCTTTATTTCCTGTACTGCTTTAATTACATTGGGCCATGATCTGCGCTGCATACCTGTTCCTGCAACCACATTGTATTTTTTTACTACCTCCATCAATATTTCGTCCTCAGCAGGATTGTGACTGGTTGGTTTTTCCAGATATACATGTTTTCCTGCTTTCATAGCCATAAGTGCACCGGGTGCATGCCAGTGCTCGGGTGTTGCAATAATAACGGCATCAAGATCTTTCTTCTCCAATAATTTTCTGATGTCCTTCTCCCCTATTGGTGTATTACCTGCAATTTTTACCACGTTGGAGATACATTTTTCCATGGCACGCTTGTCTACATCGCATACATACGCTATCTCGCAGCCTTTCTCCTTTGCAAATCCTCCGGCCAATGCATTCCCCCGTGAATTTACCCCGATAGCACCCATTCTAATTTTTTCATTGGCGCCGACAATATTGTTATAACTTTTTGCACTGAAGCCAGGTAATACACCTCCGACAGATATGGCAGCAGTGCCGATCGCGACATTCTTGATAAATTCTCTTCTTGTTGTCATAGTATTTATAGTTTATTGAAATACAAATTTATAGAATTTAACCCTGTATTACTTTCCATTTACGACCAAGTATCATCAAAAAACGCAAAACACTTTCTGATTACATCTTTGATTAGTGTTTTTTTGATATAGGCATCTAATCCAAAGGGGTAACTCCTTTCTTCAATATAATATTCCCGTATTTTGCAATTTCACCTGTAATAACCACAGCAAATGCCGACTTTGCCCGTTCGTAGAAAGCAAAACGATTAATCCGTTCTATGGGTGCTACATCAGGATTGGTGATACGGATACTTTCCAGATACGCTTTTTCAACATTGGGATCGAGCGTATCCCCCTCTACTGCATCCATCATCACTAACGGATGTGGAACATAAGTATCTAATTCAAATAAAGGCAGGATTGCAGCTAATAAGTCGGGAATGCGAAGTCCATCGGCTCGCAATACCCTACCGTTGAACGATTCTGCGGGAAAATGTGCATCGGCGAAAACGATTTCGTCGCCATGTCCCATACGTGCCAGAACGGCCAACAACTCGGGACTGATCAGAGGTGAAATTCCTTTTAGCATAGTTATCTCTCTTTTTAGTGAATCATTAATTAACTAATACCATAACTATCACTCTTTTACAAATACCCAATACCCTCTATCACGAATGTATAAAGTGAGTAATGGGCATAAAAAATAAAAGGTAACGTGTGATTTATATGCATAACAAAAAAGCGGCATCTTCTTTTCAAAGATAACCGCCTTATTACCAAGTGACCCCGGAGAGGCTCGAACTCTCGACCCAATGATTAAGAGTCATTTGCTCTACCAACTGAGCTACGGAGTCATTTTTTGGGAGGACAAAGGTAGGGATTTTTTCTTTTGCACAAACAACCTTTGTCAGAAATTTTGCAATTTCCTCCTCAGGGACTGCTCCATAGTATGATTCAACTTTACGGTACAATCCCTAAAAAAGGAACAAATCTGTCAATTTGTTCCTTTTTTATTCTACAATCAACCAAGATCTTAGAGATTGGATAGCTCTGAACCGGCTTTAAATTTCGCTGTTTTTTTCGCAGGAATATTGATCGATTTTTTAGTACGGGGATTGATCCCTTTTCTGGCACTTCTTTCAGAAACAGAAAATGTTCCAAAACCTACCAATACTACTTTACCACCAGCTTTTACTTCTCCAGAGATAGTTTCAAGGGTAGCATCCAACGCTTTTTTGGCGTCCACTTTGCTAAGGCCCGATTTATCGGCGATAGCGCTAATTAGTTCTGATTTGTTCATAAGAAAACGTAAATAAAGAATTAAACATACATTAAGTCAAGGCTGAGCCTCATTTTGGCGTCAAATATAAGCGATAAATCGAAAACAATCAAGAAAAAAGATAAAAAGTATTTGTTTTTGGTAAAAAAAATCCTTTTATGGGGCAAAAATCCGCATTCTCAACGAAATAATACGTAATTTTGCGCTTCAACAATTAATTGTCAAGAATGGATAATACAAGGAATAGCTTTGCCGGGGTACTTCCCACGGTTACAAAAAATATTATTATAATAAACGGGATTATTTGGCTAGCCCAATTCGTATTGTTTAGAAGAGCTGACATCGACCTGTCGCAACAATTTGGATTGCATTTTGTGGCTTCCGATCATTTCAGGATCTATCAGTTGGTAACCTATATGTTCCTGCACGATCCCCACTCCATTTCCCATGTCTTTTTTAATATGTTTGCCGTTTTTATGTTCGGCAGAACGCTGGAGCAGGTATGGGGTTCAAAGCGCTTCCTGTCCTACTACCTGGTTACCGGTATCGGTGCAGGATTAATACAGATGCTTGTCCTCTTTTTAAGAGTGCAAACGGTCGTACCCGTAGAGATGTTTTCAATGGTAAACAGTGTCACCGTAGGTGCCTCGGGAGCTGTTTTCGGCATATTATTGGCATTCGGCGTGTTATTTCCCAATTCACAACTATTCATCATCCCCTTTCCCTTTCCTATTAAAGCAAAATGGTTTGTGATAGGGTACGGACTGTTGGAACTGGCATTCGGCGTTGCCAATCGTACCGGCGACAATGTGGCCCATTTTGCCCATCTGGGGGGAATGCTCTTCGGAATTTTCATGATTTTGTATTGGAAAAAAAAGGACCGGAAATATGGCAGATTTTATTGAAAGATTGAAACATAGGTATAAGACGGGCAGCGTAATGACGAGGCTTATCTTTATCAACGTATTCGTTTTTATTGTACTAAAGATCATAAATGTCATTTTCACCCTGTTCAACATTTATGCTGTCGACCTAATTACCTTTCTTGGAGTCCCGTCCCATATTCCTCTATTAATGAACAGGATATGGACACTTATCACCTATATGTTCGTGCATGAAGGTTTTCTTCATCTGCTCTTTAATATGCTCTGGCTCTATTGGTTCGGCCAGATCTTCATGCAGTATTTTACCGGACGGACACTGGGTAGCCTCTATGTTTTAGGAGGATTGGCCGGCGCACTGCTCTACGTAATAGCATTCAATACGATCCCTTATTATACGGGAATGGAGAGAGGATGGATGATAGGGGCATCAGCGGCTGTAATGGCTATCGTAATGGGTGCTGCTTTTTATCGTCCCGATGTACAATTAAATCTTCTGTTCTTAGGACCTGTAAAAATTGTCTATATTGCTATCTTTGCATTTGTGCTCGACTTCCTTTCATTGGGAAATCCCATGAATCCTGGCGGACATGTGGCACATATAGGCGGAGCATTGCTTGGTTATTTATTCGCCATCCAATATAAGAAAGGGAAAGATATTACCCGCTGGATAGGTGGAGCAATAGATTGGTTTGTCGGTCTGTTCAAACCACGTAGGCAGGCAGCAAGAATGAAGGTGAAGCATGCCCGTCATGAAACCGATTGGGAATACAATCAACGTAAACATACAGAGCAGGAGGAAATTGATGCTATACTGGATAAATTAAAACAATCGGGTTACAGCAGTTTATCATCAGAAGAAAAAAGGAAACTTTTTGATGCGAGTAAGAAATAAAAAAACGGGCTTTAGAGATATGATTAAATGGGCCATCTTTGCTACCAACGTAGCGGCCATTATTCTACTTTTCTGCTCATTCCTTTCATGGTGGGTTTCTCCCCTGAAAACCAACCTATTTTCATACATAGGATTGGGATTTGGCTTCATTCTACTTGCCAATATCGGCTATCTGGTCTTCTGGATAGTTTTTTCAAAATGGAAACTCGCTTTAATCTCATTATTTGCAATTCTTTTCTGTTATAAGCCCGTGACTACATTCTTTCCAATTCACTTTATCAGCAAGATGGAGCCGGAAGGAAGTATCAAAGTATTGACTTATAATGTACAAGGATTTCCTCATGAGAGAAATAAAGATGCGTCAAAACATCCTATACTCGATTATATTGCAGATACAGACGCCGACATAGTCTGCCTGCAGGAATACTTGGTTAGCAAAACGGGACAGTCCATTTTTTCCCAACGCGATGTGAACAAAATTCTCGATCGATACCCCTATCGTTCGATTACCGGTTTGGAATCTTCTGGAAAATATCATATCTTCGGGCTGGCATGTTTCTCAAAATATCCGATTGAGAACACGCATGAAGTAGTGTTTGAGTCCTCCTACAACGGAGCAGCAGTTTATACTATCAATATTGATGGAGAAAGGTACACTGTAGCCAATATTCATCTGGAATCGAATAATATCAAGCCGGAAGATAAGAAGCTATATAACGATTTTCTTCAGAATGCCGATTCGGTACGGCTTGAGCAGGTAACCAGCAATATCCGCACCCGGTTGGGAACTGCCTACCGGATACGGGCGCGACAGGTTGAAAAAGTGAAACAGTATATCGACAGGCAAGATACGCGCGGAACTATTATCTGCGGTGATTTTAATGATACACCTATATCATACGCCTATCACAGGATGAAGAAAGGATTAAGGGATGCATACGTCTCTACCGCTTTCGGGCCGGGTATCACCTATCACGAAGATCTCTTCCTTTTCCGTATCGATCATATTATGCACAGCGACAATATAAAAGCCTATCGGGCAAGAAGGGATAAAATAAAATATTCGGATCATTATCCACTTAGAACCTATCTGAAATTGGAGTGAAAAGGTGGAAAAATGGGAAGGAAAGGAGGAAGATAGATTTGTTGATTTCAAGATTTGACTACATCGATTGGTAATCCATTATTTCACAATTTCAAGATTAAAGAGTAATTGGTAATTAATCACTTTCAACATCCCAACTCTCAAATCAGAATTAATTATGTATAAGATAAGTAAAGAATTTTCTTTTTCGGCGGCACATTCCCTCTTCGGGTTGCCCGACGATCATCCTTGCAGCCGCCTGCACGGGCACAACTATGTGGTGACAGTTCATCTCCGATCAAAAGAGTTAAACAGGCAAGGCTTTGTCCGCGATTATACCGAATTGAAAATAGTTAAGGAGTATATCGATACCCGGTTAGACCACCGGAATCTCAATGACATTCTCTCGCCGCTCAATTCATCTGCCGAGAACCTGGCAAAAATGTTGTACGACGTCTTCAAACCCCGGATCCCGGAGCTTTACGCCGTAGAAGTAAGTGAGACTCCCAAAACATCAGCGATCTATGAACCTGAATGTGAATGAAATATTTTATTCGCTCCAGGGTGAAGGCGGACGCTCGGGACAGCCGTCCATCTTTATCCGGTTGGCGAAGTGCAACCTGACATGCAGTTTCTGTGATACCGATTTCGAACGGGGCGTGAAAATGACAACAGATGAAGTCCTCAGAGAAATTGAACAGTATAGTTGCAAATGGATTATCTGGACCGGGGGTGAACCTACGCTTCAACTCAATGATGCTGTTGTAGCTCTCTTTAAGGAAAAAGGATACCTGCAGGCCATAGAAACCAACGGAACGAGAAGAGTGCCTGAAGGGATCGACTACATCACCTGCAGTCCGAAGCAACAATTCGAGAAGGTCAGGGAGTTGATCCCGGAAGTGGATGAATTGCGTTTTCCCATCCAGAAAGGGGATCCGCTACCGGATGTCACTATCCTCCCCAAAGCAAAACATCATTTTTTAAGTCCCATTTTCGACAATCATAATATCATTCAGGAGAATATAGATTATTGTGTCTCTCTCGTGAAGGAAAACCCATTGTGGGCACTCAGTCTCCAGATACATAAACTTATCGGCATCCGTTAACATGAACAAATTTCAGGTAACTATATTAGGTTGCGGCTCTGCCATACCCACCACAATGCACAATCCGCCGTCGCAATTAGTGGATCTGAATGAAAAATTATTTATGATCGATTGTGGAGAGGGAACACAGCTTCAGATGAGGAAGTTCAAGGCCCGGATCAGTAAACTTCACAGCCTGTTCATTTCTCACCTACATGGCGATCATATTTTCGGATTACCCGGACTACTCTCCACGCTCAGCATGTTGGGGAGGACAGGCGATCTGCATATCTACGCACATAAAGAGATTAACCTATTGATAAAGCCGTTTTTGATCTATATGGGAAAACATATGTCATTCAGGATAAAACTGTTTCCACTAAATCCTGAACGGCAGGAACTCCTGTTCGAAAACAAGTCGATCAGAATATTTTCTTTCCCGTTAAAACACCGCATTGCTACAAACGGGTTTCTTTTCGAGGAGAAAGAATCACCCCGGCATATTATCCGTGAGATAATCGATCTTTACCAAATTCCCCTGAAACAAATCCCGGAAATTAAAGAGGGTGCCGATTTTATCACGTCTGACGGCACTATCATCCGAAACGACATACTTACATCGCCAGGTAATCCTCCACGCAGATACGCTTATTGTTCCGATACCGCCTATGCACCCGAAATCGTCCCCTATATAAAAAATGTGGATCTGTTATATCACGAAGCCACCTTTGCCGAAAGTGAACTGATACGTGCCGGAGAAACTTATCACTCAACGGCACGCCAGGCAGCAGAAATAGCGAGAGCAGCCAATGCAAGGCAATTGGTGATCGGCCATTATTCTTCCCGCTATAATGAACTGGGAACCCTTTTAAAAGAGGCTGTCGCTGTATTCCCTAACACTGAGCTTGCCGCTGAAGGAAAAGTTTTTGAATTATAATAATTTATTTTTATAAATTTGTATCATAACATCCCAGGAGCAGTGTAAAACCAGCATATATATCATTTTGTTTTAATCGGCCAATTATATGCATAAATTTAATAGCATAATTTCAGTTCTGTTTTTCCTGCTACTTTTACTTTCTTGCCAGGATAATACCGAAAAAAGATATACTATAGGTTTCTCCCAATGTATGATGGACGATGTATGGAGGCAGGCCATGATGGTGGAAATGAACATCGAGGTATCGAATTATGAAAATATTGATATCATTGTCATGGATGCGGAGGAGAATAATCAGAAGCAGATCCGCCAGATCAGGGAATTGATCAACAGGAAGGTAGATGTGCTTATTATCTCACCCAATGAATCCAACAACCTTACTCCGATTGCCGTAGAAGCGTACCGGGCGGGTATCCCTACTATTATCGCCGACAGGAAAATAAATTCCGACGAATATACCTCTTACGTTGGTGGCGATAGTTATGAGATTGGGAAGATGGCAGGACAATATGCCAGTTCCCTGTTACCTGACAGTGCTACCATCCTTGAAATATGGGGAACAAAAACTACTTCTCCCGCCATAGAGCGTCATCAGGGTTTTATTGATGGGTTGGACAAGTCGAAGGGTTTCAACATCATATCGATAGAAGGGAAATGGCGGCGTGAGATTGCCCGTGATGAAACTGAAAAACTGCCGGACTATGAAAACATCGATCTTGTGTATGCCCATAATGATGTGATGGCGATAGGTGCCAGAGAAGCAATTATCAAAAGGGATTCATCCCTTATACCGAAAATAAAAATAATGGGAGTTGACGGGGCTTTCGGTAAGGATGCGGGATTAGAAGCCGTTGCCGATGGTCGGATCGACGCATCGTTCCTCTATCCCACCGGTGGAGATGAAGTCATCAAGGTAGCTATGAAGATACTCACAGGACAACCTGTAGAAAAACAATATATCCTCGAAGGCACGAGAATTATAGACAAGCCTACAGCGCAGACCCTCTTATTACAATCCGACCAACTCATTAATTATCAAAACAGAATAGAGCAACAAAGGAAAAACCTTGAATCTATTGTAAACGAATTCAGTATACTTCGGCATTCTTTAATTCTTATTCTTTTGCTGGCTGGATTGCTCTTCCTTTTTTCGATCTATATCTTTTATATCAACAGGAAGATAAAGCGCAGGAATAGTCAGCTCCGGTTGAAAAACGATGAGATAGAGCATCAGAAACAGCAATTGATTATTCTTAATGAAAAAATTAAAGAGGTAAACGATCAGAAAGTGCGATTTTTTATGAACGTGTCGCACGAGGTAAGAACCCCACTCACGCTGATTGTCAGCCCCCTGGAGAAATGGATCAAAAACGTGCAGGACCCGGCTTTACTTGCCGATCTGACACGCATGAAAAAAAATACCGACAGACTGACCCGGATCATTAACCAATTGCTCGACTTTCAGAAAATTGAAAGTGATAAAACACAACTCAACGTTAGTAACAAAGATATCGTCTCGTTCACCTCAACCGTAAAATCACTTTTCGACGAACTGGCCGAAACCAGAAACATCCACTATTCATTCACTTCAAACAAACCTTCTGCCCAATTATGGTTCGATGCCGATAAGATGGAAAAGATACTGGTGAATCTATTGTCAAATGCTTTTAAATTTACGCATGATAACGGAACAATAGCTGTGGATATGCACTGTTACAACGAAAAGATATCCATATCCGTCAGTGACAATGGGACCGGAATAAGCAAGGATAAACTGCCGCTTGTTTTCGATCGTTTCTATACCGATAGTAGCGACAATAAGACGGGTACCGGCATAGGGCTCCACCTTACGCAGGAATTTGTGAAAATGCACGGTGGTAAAATTAGTGTGGAAAGCGATCCCGGAAAAAAAACGGTATTCACTATTGAAATCCCTGCCGGTAAACACCATCTGCCTGAATACAGCTTAATGGAAAACCAAAACGAGATTTTGGAATCTGGGGCAGAATCAATTATCGATGCTGAAAAGACAAGGGAGATAACAGGAAGGAAGTATAATTACACGGTCCTTATTGTGGAGGATGACCAAGGAATCAGAGAATACCTCTCGGAAGAGCTATCGGAAAATTTTCAGGTGCAGACTGCAGAAAACGGCCTGGAAGCATTGCAGCTTATGGAAAAGCAGACAAACATAACCCTTGTTCTGAGTGATGTGTTGATGCCATGGATGAATGGTTTCGAGCTATGTAAAAAAATCAAGGCTTCACCTGTACTGTCGGATATTCCGGTCATCCTTCTTACAGCATTGGGAGAAATAGATCAGCGAATGTATGGTATTGCCGAAGGAGCTGACGATTATATCCGCAAGCCATTCCATATAGATTATGTAAAAGTAAAAATCATACGGTTACTCGAAGAACGCCGCCGTCTGCAAAGGAAGTTTATGCAGACGATGCAAACAGGCGGCATTCCGATAATCGAAAATAACAAGAAAATTGACAGTAGCGATGAAATCTTTATCTCCCAATTTATCTCGCTACTGGAAACGTCGTATGCAAAAACTGATATATCAGTAGAAAAGCTAAGTGAAGAACTGAATATTTCGCGCGTTCATCTATATCGGAAAATAAAGGAGATATCCGGACTGACTCCTGTTGATTATCTGCGCAACTTCAGACTGAGCAAAGCTGTGGAACTACTTGACAAACGCCGTTTCTCCGTCAGTGAGGTCGCCTATCAGACCGGATTTTCCTCTCCGGCATATTTCTCGAAATGTTTCAAAGACGTTTTTAACATGACTCCTTCCGAATACATGGAAAAAAAGTAACCGCACTTGCGGAATTCATACCACACACACTCCTAAATCCTGAAAACAGCCCCGGGAACAACCTCTATTCCTTATCATTTTTGTTACATTTCTGTATCATCATTGAAATCCAGGCTGTTTATTTACTCTTCGTTTACAAATTTGACAGCCTTCGTTACATTTTTTATTGGCAAATCCAGGCTCCGCATCTATCATTGTACCCGGAAATAAAACCTGTTTTCAACAATAATTATTTGTGAGCATAACAGCATAACATTGTGAAGTAAGGCGAACTGTTTTTATTACCATTTTAATATATCAGGGGAATCATCATCCGGCGAATACTGTTTTCTTTACGATGAAACACATTCTGCATTTAAGCCCTCCCCTATAAAACGGAAGAATCTATTTCTTTATTCAGAACGAATGTATAGGAATAAAAGCATAGTCTATATATATAATTTTAATTTTAAAACCAGAGATGAAGAAGATGTTAGAAAAACTATCGATTTTATTGATTTTCCTGGCTCTCCCCTTTTTATCATGGGGACAAGAAATTACGATCCGGGGAAACATAGTATCCGCTACCGATTCGGAGCCTGTTATCGGGGCAAATGTCCTTATAAAAGGAAAAAACGTGGGAACCGTAACCGATATAGATGGTAACTTTAGTCTGGAAGCGGGTCGAACCGATATATTGGTTATCTCCTATATTGGTTTTGAGACATTAGAAATACCTATTGAAGGACAACCGGTATTGAATATCACAATGACCGAAGACATGCAATTACTCGATGAAGTAGTAGCCGTAGGCTATATCACACAACGTAAGGCTGATTTAACGGGAGCCGTTTCGGTGGTAAGCGTGGAAGATATGATGTCTATTGCCGAGAACAACCCGATGAAAGCGCTTCAGGGACGTGTTCCCGGTATGACCATCAGCGCCGATGGCAATCCGAGCGGAGCAGCTACTGTCCGTGTTCGCGGCATCAGTTCCCTCAACAGCGACCAGAATCCCCTTTATATTATTGACGGTGTACCCACGCAAGGTGGCATGCACGAGCTTAATTCAAACGATATCGAGAGTATCCAGGTTCTTCGCGACGCTTCCGCTGCAAGCATCTACGGTTCACGTGCCGCCAATGGTGTGATCATTATTACCACCAAAAAGGGACAGGCCGGGAAAATCCAACTGACTTTCGATGCTTTTCTCACGAGCACTTATTTTAATAACCGCATGGAGGTGCTCAATGCGCGCGAATACGGACAGGCTTTGTGGCAGGCATCGGTAAACGGGGGCGGTAATCCGAACAGCAACAATATCGGTTACAGCTTCGATTGGGGTTACGATCCTAACGGACACCCCCAACTCAATAATATTTATCTGGCTAAATATGTTGATAATGACCGGACAATGCTTGCTTCCGACACCGATTGGTTTAATGAAATATCCAAAACGGGGTTGATCCAATCGTATAACATGTCTCTTAGTTCGGCTACCGAAAAAAGCAGTTCGTTTTTGTCCCTGGGGTATTTTTACAACGATGGAACGCTTAAGCATACCGATTTCAACCGTATTTCGGCACGTATCAATACCGACTATAAATTGTTTGACGGCAGGGTGGTTATCGGTGAAAATTTCACATTGAACAGGACAAGTGAAGTACAGGCGCCGGGCGATGTCCTCGACCTTTCTTTGAAAGCATTACCCATGATACCGGTACACACGATAGACGGTGAAGGCTGGGGTGGACCCTCCAGAGGCATGAACGACCGCCATAATCCTATGCGCCTGCTTTATGACAATCGCAACAATGCTTACGCTTATTGGCGTTTGTTCGGAAATGCATATGCCGATCTGGAAATAATCAGGGATTTACACTTTCGCACCAGCTATGGCATTGATTATGGCAATTTCTATAAACGTCATATGGTACATTCTTACCGTACGGGCTTCATGAACAGCGACAATACGGCGGTAAATATGGAACAGGGCCATTGGATGAGATGGACATGGTCGAATACCGCCACTTATCAGAAAACAATCGACAGGCACAGGTTCGATGTGTTGGCAGGTGTGGAAATGAACCGGCAAGGCGACATAAACTTTAACGCTTATACTTCGGGAGAAGGTGCTTTTGCCATCGAAACACCCGAATATATGTGGCCCGGCGTAAGTACCGGAACCGCATCTGTTGGCGGTGGCTCGACAGGGTTTTCCCTGCTTTCCTATTTCGGAAAAGCCAACTATTCCTATAACGACCGTTACCTTGCCTCGTTTACTATCCGGCAGGATGGCTCTTCCCGCTTCGGAAGAAATAACCGTTTTGCCACTTTTCCTGCCGTAACAGCCGGTTGGAGGATTTCGGAAGAAAATTTTATGGAAAATACCAAAGACTACATTTCCGACCTGAAATTACGCTTCGGTTGGGGGCAGACAGGAAACCAGGGTATCGATAATCTTGCGACTTACGCGCTCTTCGTTCCTGAATACGGTATCGGAGACCCGACCTGGAATATCATAGATGGTACGGCATACGACCTTGCGGGATCGGGTTCGGGCAATCTGCCTTCAGGATACCGGAAAATCCAGACCGAAAACGATGACCTGAAATGGGAAACTACCGAACAGACCAATATCGGGCTGGATTTCTTACTCTTCAACCAAAGCCTTTACGGTTCTATCGATTGGTATATCAAGGCTACAAAAGATATGTTGATCAATCCCGCTTATATCGGTATTGTGGGTGAAGGAGGCTATCGTTGGGCCAACGGCGCTTCGATGGAAAACCGGGGGTTTGATTTTTCCACAGGTTACAAAAACAGCACTCCGTTCGGGTTGGAATACGACATTACCGGAGTTATTTCGACATATAAAAACAAGGTCACCTATCTGCCCGAATCTGTAGAGAACTCGTATGGCGGCCGTCCGGGTGACAACATTATCGGTCGTCCTTTAGGCTCTTTCTACGGTTATGTTGCCGATGGTATCTTCCAAAACCAGGAAGAAGTGGATGCCCATGTGAATCAGACCGGCAAAGGTATCGGACGCATACGCTACAGGAACGTGAATGACGAAGATAATGAGATCAACGATTTAGACCGTACATGGATAGGCAGTCCGCATCCCGATTTTTCATATAGTCTGAATATAGCCCTTCAGTACAAGGGTTTCGACCTCACCGCTTATTTCCAGGGTGTACAGGGTATTGATGTGCATAACTGGCTCAAAGCACAGACGGATTTCTGGAGTGTGGATGATGTCAATTCCAACAAGGGAAGGCGTCTGCTGGATGCCTGGACGCCGCAAAACACAGGGTCGACTATCCCTGCTTTGCAAACGATCAATACCAACGACGAAGGACGGTTTTCGACTTATTTCATCGAAGACGGTTCGTACATGAAACTACGCAATTTATCCCTGGGCTATACGCTACCGGCAACTGTTGTTTCAAAAATGAAAATGAGCCGTTTGCGCTTTTATGTCAGCGGACAGAATCTGTTTACCGTGAAATCGAAAGACTTTACGGGGGTAGATCCCGAAAACGCAGGGTGGGGTTATCCTATTCCTACAACATGGACTGTGGGATTGAACGTAATATTTTAATTTTTATCGTTACACATGTTAAATCATTATTATAATATGCAATTAAATAAAATCATCTCAATAGTTGTAGTCGTCGTTCTTATGTCGGGATGTGCCGATTTTCTGAATGAAACTCCCAAGGGCGTATTGAGTTCCGATCAGGTAAACGACCCGGAAAGATTATTGACAGCAGCCTATTCGGCTTTGGGTAATGACCATTACGATGTCCCCCTCAGTCTGTGGCCATACGGGACAGTTCGCTCGGACGATGCTTATAAAGGAGGTTCCGGCCCACAGGATATACAGGTGTTTCACTTTTTTGAAGTGTCGAACAATATAATGCCGAATTTTGGCGAAGTGGATCGCTTATGGTTTCAATGCTATATCGCCATTTCACGTGCCAATAACGCTATTCGCGCCATACAGGAAGCCGAAAACCTTGATAACAAAGAGGAGAAATTGGGTGAAGCGCGTTTCCTGCGCGGACACTTTTACTTTTTGTTAAAAATACTGTTCAAGTATGTGCCTTATGTGGACGAAAATACACCGGTGGATGAGTATGAGACCATTTCCAACAGGGCATTGACCAACGATGGGTTGTGGCAGAAAATAGCCGATGACTTCCAGTATGCCGTCGATCACCTACCGGATGTCCAAGCTGAAACAGGACGTGCCAGTAAACCAGCCGCAGCAGCCTATCTGGCTAAAACCTACCTGTATAAAGCTTATCGGCAAGATGATCCTGAAAAGCATGCTGTAACCGGTATCGATCAGGCGGATCTGCAAAAAGTACTGGACAATACGGAGATCGTGCTTTCGTCGGGTTATACACTGGAGCCTGATTTCGCATTCAATTTCCTGCCGGGAAGTTATGAGAATGGCCCCGAAGCGCTGTTTTCGGTTCAATACTCTAAAGACGACGGAACAAGATTCGGACGCCTGAATTTTTCAGACTTGCTTTCGGTACCGATGGGGTTGGGTTGCTGCGATTTCAATAAACCAAGCCAAAGTCTAGTGAATGCTTTCCGTACGACAGGAAACGGATTGCCGCTCGAAAACTACAATACGATGGATCAGTACAGTACGCAGGAACAGTACGATCCACGGCTCTTTCATACGGTAGCCATTCCCGGTCTTCCGTACAAGTACAATTCCGATCGTATTTATGAGGAAAGTTGGAACCGGAACCCTGCAGATTACTATTTTTATGCTTCGCTGAAAGAAAATGTAGATCCCGATTGCGATTGTTTTGTCCCGATGGTGCCTTTTTACGCCAACTCGAAGAACCGTATACTGATCCGCTTTGCCGATGTACTGCTGATGCGGGCCGAAGCGCTGATTGAGCTACACCGACCATCGGAAGCGTTGCCGTTGGTCAACCAGGTGCGCACGCGGGCAAGAAACAGTACGGCTTTTGTTGATTACGCGAGAGACAGAATGAATATCGACACATACAGGGACGGTATAAACTGCACATGGGACGAATCTTTTGCCCGCCAGGCTTTGCGTTGGGAGCGGCGCCTGGAGTTGGCAATGGAAAACGGCCGTTTCTTCGACCTTGTACGCTGGGGAATTGCCGAACAAGCCATGAATCAGTATTATAACGCGGAAAGAATGCGCAGGCCCTATTATTCTTCCGCCCAGTTTAATGCGGATCAACATGAATACCTACCCATCCCCGAAGCGCAGATCAGGTTGAGTAAGTTTATGTACGAACAGAATCCGGGGTATTAAAATAGTCAAATAGGAAGCCTGCTGCTTTTTCGGTAACAGGCTACATATCACACGAAAAAATTAAATTTGAGTCGTATGAAGACATTAAAAAACATAAGTTTAACGCTCATCATATTCTTAGGCGGCATTTTCACTGCCTGCAATGACAACAAAGGTGATTCACTCGACCTGACGGCTGATGTGGATATCCTCTCTTTCAAAGTCAATAATGTGGAAGGAGCCATCAACAACGACAATGGAACGATTACCGTTCTGGTGCCTTCAGGTACTGACCTGTCGGCTGTGGCTCCTGTTATAGGATTGCCCGCAAACGCGACAGTATCACCGGCTTCCGGTGAAGCCCAGAACTTCACTTTTTCAGCAAATACCCCCATAGAATACCGGGTATTCAATGGCAATCTGTACAATACGTACCGGGTAACGGTGATGGAGATCAAAGCAGAGATCACTTCTTTCCGTATCGGAAACCGGAACGGCATCATCAATCAGGACGACAACAGTATCGTGATTTATCTTCCGGAAGGGACGGACGTGACTGCACTAAGCCCTGTGATAGAGTACACAGACGGCGCTGTGATATCGCCAGAGCCGGGTAGTTTTGTTGATTTCACTTCGCCTGTCACCTACACACTTACTTACCAGGGAGAAACATTCACCTATTCCGTGACCGTGATCCCGGGAGAAGAGCCCAAACTGCCATTGCTTATTTACAACGGCGAAAATATAGTCCCGCACTGGGACGGCTTAGTGGTCACCATAGACAGTCCTTATCCTAACCCAAATACCGGCGGTATCAATAATACACCTTTCTGTGCCTCTTTTATACGGGATGCAGTTACCGGGGAAGGCTGGCATGGAGGAGCTTTGTGGAATAACAATAAAGTAAACATCAACCCTGCCGAATACGACCGTTTTTCGGTTATGATACTGAAAGAGGTCGCGGGAGATGTGCAGATCGAAATTCAGTCCGATGGTGAAACCAACAAAGACTGGTTGAGGGCCTGGTATTCTGAAGATCATCTTGGCGAATGGCAGGAATTGGTGTTCAATATCCCGGAGAATCGTACGGCGATAATTAACAATATCCTGGTGATGCCGCATGAACATCCTAATGGTGAGCCTGTAGCTTTCACGACACATCGTATGTATTGGGACGAATTGAAAGCGATCCCTAAAAATTAAGTAAAATATGTATTTTTGTACGTGGCAGGGCAATAATGTCCTCCACGTACTCAACATAAAACAGGTATATGAAACGACAAATGTATTTACTTCCGGTTTTACTCTTCTCACACTTGTTGGCAGGATGTAATGGCGGTAATGACATAATTCCTGAACCTGAGCCCGGTGAGCCGACCGTAGATATGTCCACCACGTGCAGGAACCCACAGGAATCCGGCACGTATCAAACATTCTACAAGCCGGAGCAGGGTTATGTAGGCGACCCCATGCCGTATTACAACGCCGATGAAAAAAGGTTCTACCTGTTTTACCTTTACGAAAATGCCAACAACCATCCCGTCTATCTGACAAGAACTGCAGATTACGCCACTTTCGACGGTTTTATACAGGCGCTACCGGCAGGCGCCACAGGCAGTCAGGAGGAATGGATAGGAACCGGTAGTTTTATCAAAGCGGAAAATACCTATTATGGCTATTATACCGGACACAACAGCAATCTTGACCCTGCCGAGAAAGTGATGCTTGCCACATCTGCCGATTTACTGAACTGGACGAAGCAACCTTCGGCCACCTTTCAGGCGCCAAACGGATTTGACCGGAATAATTTCCGTGACCCGCATGTATACTGGGATGAGACCCGCGAAAAATATGTGATGCTTGTTACTACGCGCAAAGACGGAAAAGGGGCGCTTGCACGCTATACATCATCCGACCTGATAAACTGGTCGTTGATTGAACCTTTAATGGCAACGGCTTCCGATAATCCGGCGATATATGAAATTCAAACGGATTCCGAAATCCTGGAATGTCCCGACATTTTCAGAATAGGCGATAAATGGTACCTGGTCTTTTCACGCATCAACCGCGATGAACACCGTAAGACATTTTACCGTATAGCCGACTCACCCGACGGGCCGTGGAGAAGAAGCGAAGACGCTTCAGGACACCACGAGACTTTCGACGGATTATACCTTTATGCCGCAAAGACGGCGGGTGACGGTACAAACCGCTACCTGTCGGGTTGGTGCTCAACCGGAGGAACGGTAAACAACAATAATGAACTGGATTGGGCGGGATCATTGATAACACATAAGATTGTGCAACAGGCAAACGGACGTTTATATCCGGTAATACCTGAGGCTGTAGATGCAAAATTCAATCGGAAAGTCGAATTCGAAAAGATAAGATCAGAAGGGAATGTATCAGGCAATAACGGCTCATACAGCATTACCGCCCAAGCCTCCGGAAGAAGTTATGCACTGTTCAACAGGAATAACAGCCCGGTCAAAATCTCGATGAAAATTGACGCATCGGAATCGGATCATTTCGGGTTTTCTTTCGGAGCGTGCGATGATTTATCGGAAGTATATTCAGTCTCCTTCGATCTGACACCGGACAATCGTTGGAGCATGCCTTCCCTGTTCATGCACAACGAAACAGGTTCAAACAGGAAAGAACTGAACTTTACCCCGCTTGTCGTTCCGGAGAACAAGGTTTTTGACGTAAAGATTATTATCGAAAAGTCAATAGCCGTAGTATATGTGAATAACAATACAGCATTTACAAACCGTATTTACAAGATGAATCAAAATCCCTGGACAATCTTCTCGGGCAACGGAACTATTAAAGTTACGGAAATAACAATCCGGGAAACACCCTGATTATACTTTACAAGAATCAAAAATATCACATAGATAGAAAGTTATGAAGAAAATTCTACATTTATTATTAGGATGCAGTGCATTCCTGTTATATGCTTGCTCCGCGGGAAATACAATAAATTTTGATGTAACCGAAAATTATATCCTGATACCTGTTGAGGACAACGCTCCGGAGTCGGTCGTACAATTCTCAGTGGATGGTGAAAAGATCGGTGAACCGATGTATATCCGTGTTTCACAGACGAAAACAGGCTACTGGGTACCCATCGATGTATCGAAATACAAAGGCAGGAAAGTCAAGCTCACGTTTGAGCACGTAAATAAAACGGATATCGGCTTTTCCCGCATAAAGCAATCCGACAGCTTCGAGTTCGATTACAACGAAACCTATCGTCCGCTTTATCACTTTACACCAAAATACGGCTGGATGAACGATCCCAACGGAATGGTGTATCACAACGGTGAATATCATCTGTTTTACCAATACAACCCTTACGGGTCGCGCTGGGCAAACATGCACTGGGGACACGCCGTATCGAAAGACCTGGTTTCATGGGAGCATCTGCCGTTCGCGTTGGCACCCGATTCTCTCGGCTCAATTTTCTCGGGAAGCGCGGTAATTGACAAAGACAATACAGCCGGTTTCGGCAATGACGCGATGATCGCCATCTATACTTCGGCGGGAAAAATTCAGACCCAATCAATCGCTTACAGCCTCGACAATGGACGTACATTTACCACATACGAGGGGAATCCCGTGTTGAGCGATTTGAGCTATCCCGATTTCCGTGACCCGAAAGTGTTTTGGCACAATGCTACGAACCAATGGATAATGGCGCTGGCAACCGGACAGACTATCTCTTTCTACGGCTCGGATAACCTGAGAGAATGGGATAAACTCAGCGAATTCGGTGAAGGCATAGGCGCACACGGCGGTGTGTGGGAGTGTCCCGACCTGTTCCCTCTCACATATAACGGACAGACCAAATGGGTACTTTTTGTGAGTATCAATCCCGGCGGACCCAACGGCGGAAGCGCCACACAGTATTTCATCGGTGATTTCGATGGAAAAACCTTCAAACCTGACCCGCTCCCCTATCCTCTCTGGCTGGATTACGGGCGTGATAACTATGCAGGCGTAACCTGGAGCAATATTCCCGACTCCGACGGCCGCAAATTATTTATCGGATGGATGAATAACTGGGACTATGCCAACCATATCCCACCGGTTCATTTCAAGGGAGCCAGTACGCTGCCCCGCGAGCTGAAGCTGGCACATAACGGTGGACACCTTGTTGTAGCCAACCCACCGACAGAAGAGGTGAATGCTTTACGTGGAAATACAAAGAAGATAGATGCATTCACAGTCAACAAATCGCATACGATAGACAACCTGACGGAAGAAAATACAGGTGCCTTTGAGATAGAGATGGATATTGAGGCAGGCAGCACCTCTGCCTTCAATTTTATATTGGCGAACGAGAAAGGTGAAAGGACAGTGTTCAGTTTCGATCCCGAAAAGGGCGTATTCGGTGTTGACCGGTCAAAAAGCGGGATTGTCGACTTCACCGATAATTTTACAACAGGCACCATCGAAGCGCCTCTTGTAAAAAAAGAGAACTATCATATCCGGCTTTTTGTCGACAGAACATCGGTGGAATGTTTTGTAAACGACGGCGAGTTGGTGCAGACCAACAGCATCTTCCCTACAGAACCCTATAACTCCCTTTCTTTCGAAAGCGATGAAGAAGTGACAATCAGTAGTATAAATGTGTATCCGATTCGGAGTAAGTGAAAAACTAAAAGTGAAAAAGTGAAAGGTGAAAAACCAGGAGTGAAGAGTGATAATGTGGAAATGTGAAAAGGATAATGAAAGTCTGACATCCCGGATCCCTCTAAAATCAAAAGAGAATTGAAATTGATTATGAAACAGGCAAGGAAAAATAAAGTAATAGTATGAACACGATAAAACAAGAAAAAGTATTTCTAAGAGTGGTTCCCGTCATGCTGGCGTTTTTCGCCATGGGATTTGTCGATCTGGTGGGCATCGCGACTAATTACGTGAAAGCCGATTTCGATCTCTCGGACACGGTAGCCAACCTTTTTCCCTCAATGGTTTTTTTCTGGTTCCTTATTTTCTCCGTTCCCACGGGGATGCTGATGAATAAGATAGGACGAAGAAAAACGGTGCTGTTGAGTTTGGTAGTAACAGCTGCAGCCTTGCTGATCCCGGTTGTGAGTTACAGTTTTGTATCGATGCTCATATCTTTTTCCTTGCTTGGCATAGGAAACACGCTGATGCAGGTGTCTATCAACCCTTTGTTATCGAATATAGTGAAAGGGGATAAGCTGGCAAGTTCACTTACACTGGGACAATTCGTGAAGGCAATAGCGTCATTCACCGCTCCGCTGATAGCTGCCTGGGCTGCTGCAAGTCTGGGCGACTGGAAACTTCTTTTCCCGATATTCATGGCGATGGCGATACTGGCCACACTTTGGCTGGGTATTACGCAGATAAAAGAAGAAGAGACAGGTGGTAAAACGTCTACTTTCTTGCAGTGCTTCGCTTTGTTGGGTGATAAAACAATACTACTTTCGTTTCTGGGAATCATGTGCCACGTAGGTATCGATGTGGGCGTGAACGTAACCGCACCGAAGATACTCATGGAGCGGTTAGGGATGCCGCTTGCCGATGCCGGATTCGCCACCAGTCTTTATTTTCTGTTCCGCACTATCGGATGTTTTACCGGCGCCTTTGTATTGGCTCGTTATTCAGCAAAAAAATTCTTTGCCATAAGCGTTGTGTTGATGGTGTTTTCAATGGCAGGGCTTCTCATCTTCAACAATCTTACATTCATTTACATCTCCATTGCCCTGGTAGGATTGGGTAATTCCAATATCTTCCCGATAATCCTGTCGAAAGCGATGTTGTATATGCCCGAAAAGAAAAACGAAGTATCGGGCCTGATGATCATGGGGCTTTTCGGCGGAACGGTTTTCCCTTTACTGATGGGCTTGCTTTCCGACGCGATGGCTTCACAGACAGGAGCGCTCATTGTCCTGACCGTGGGTGTGGTTTACCTGATATTCCTCACATTCAAACTTAAAAAAGGATGAAAGTTAATTTACTGATGTGATGATGAAATTAATGAGGAAAAATACCTAAGTGGTTAAGTGGCAAGATAGATAATGCCGGTACGCTTTGCGGGCTAACTTTTAACCTCCAACTTTTAGTTTTTCACTTTTAACTTTTAGTTTTTAACTTTTAGCTTTTAGTTTTTAATTGTAATAGTATGAACAAAATAATAGTAGGTCTCGGAGAAATATTATGGGATGTATTTCCGGAACGGAAAATATTGGGCGGGGCACCCGCTAATTTCGCGTATCATGTGTCGCAGTTCGGCTTTAACGGTTACGCTCTCAGCGCTGTGGGAAATGATCTCTTAGGGAAGGAAATACTCAATTCCCTGGAAGAGAAAAATCTAAACTATCTGATTGAAACTACCGATTATCCGACGGGAACAGTACAGGTTACGCTTAGTGGCGCAGGTATTCCTCAGTATGAGATATGCGAGAACGTGGCATGGGATAATATCCCGTTTACCAAACGTACCGAGAATCTGGCAAAGAGTACTTCCGCTGTTTGCTTCGGTTCTCTGGCTCAACGCAACAAAACATCGCGGGAGACGATAAAAAAATTCCTGAAAACCGTTCCTGCCGATTGTATAAAAATTTTCGACATCAATCTGCGTCAGCATTTCTACACGAAAAACATCATCGAGGAATCCTTAAAGATATCGAATGTGTTGAAGATAAACGACGATGAGATAAAAGTCGTAGCCGATCTATACGGTTGGAAAGAGATAGATGAGCAGGAGCTATGCATGCAGCTGCTAAGGCGGTTTGCACTCGATATTGTCATCCTCACCAAAGGTACTGAAGGTAGTTTCGTCTTCAACAACAAAGAAACATCCTGTCAACCCACGCCTAAAGTGCATGTGGCCGATACGGTAGGTGCGGGCGACTCGTTCACCGCAGCATTTGTAGCGGCATTTATGCATGGCAGGCCGATAGCCGAAGCTCACCAGTTCGCTGTCGAAGTCTCGGCGTATGTATGCCAACAACACGGTGCCATGCCTAAGTTGGCCGATGCCCATATTGAACATTTTCGTTAAGCAATACGAGCAGGAGGTAAGCAAGCTTACCTCCTGCTCTTGCTAAAAACTTGCGTATTATAAAAATAAACAGATCAAAATATGTAAAGTTTTACATTTTTTTATAATTTTGCAGAACAAATGGAACCTCATGAAAAGATGTTATTCCTTCTTTTTGATGATATACCTGATCTCGGGAGCCTGTTTACCCTTGTTTGCACAGGGAGATTCGGGCGGGTCTGGTATGGAGGGACTGCAAAACAGACTTGTCTCCCCGGATACTGTGAATATGCAAAACAGAGAAGGGTTTCAACATACCGAAAAACTTCAGAATACTACGCAAATACAAAAACGACAGGGGTCTCAAAATTGGGAAGATCCGCAAGATAAAACTACCATTAAACTGACAGGGAGCCAGCTTATCATTGAGAATCTTCCAGAAGATGGAGTACTCGAAATATACAATATCATGGGAGTAAAAGTATATAACCGCCGGGTAAACGCAGGCACCAATCAATATATTCTATCCCTGCCAAAAGGCTATTATATCATAAAAATCGGTAAACTCACCCGGAAAATTGCTGTCAAATAAATTTTCACTATCGTTAAATCTCTTCATTTTGCTATATTTACATGCTTTTTTATATCTTTGTGGTTTAGAATTATAAAAGTGTGTTTTAGGTTTTGTCCTTTACTCTTTAAAAACGTATAATCATATGAAGATCGCTATTGTAGGTACCAGCGGAGCTGTAGGTCAGGAATTACTCCGGGTACTGGATGAAAGAAATTTCCCGTTGGACGAACTCCTGTTATTCGGTTCGTCGAGAAGTGCCGGAACATCATATAATTTCAGAGGTAAACAGGTCGAAGTAAAAGAATTGCAACACAACGACGATTTCAAGGATGTCGATATTGCATTCGTCTCTGCAGGTGGAGGTACTTCACTGGAATTTGCCGAGACCATCACCAAGTACGGAGCCATCATGATCGACAACTCCAGTGCATTCCGTATGCAGGATGATGTGCCTTTGGTCGTTCCGGAAGTGAATGCGGAAGATGCGCTGAACAGCCCTCGCGGTATCATCGCCAATCCCAACTGTACTACCGCACAATTGGTAGTAGCACTACAGGCAATTGAAGAGATCGCTCATATCAAAAGAGCCCATGTAGCCACTTACCAGGCCGCTTCGGGAGCCGGCGCGGCTGCCATGCAGGAACTGGAAGACCAGTACAAGCAATTGGTGAACGGTGAAGAACCGACTGTTTCCAAGTTCGCCTATCAGCTTGCATACAATCTGATCCCCCAGGTGGATGTCTTTACTGATAACGGATATACGAAAGAGGAGATGAAGATGTACAATGAAACACGCAAGATCATGCACTCCAACATAGAAGTAAGTGCAACCTGTGTACGGGTACCGGTAATGCGTGCACATTCAGAGGCTATCTGGATCGAGACCGAACGTCCCATCTCTGTAGAAGAAGCACGGGAAGCATTCAGCAAAGCGAAAGGAGTAGAGGTAATCGATAACCCGTCTGCCAGAGAATACCCTATGCCCCTGGGACTCTCCGGAAAAGACCCTGTGTATGTAGGACGTATCCGTAAGGATCTTGCCAATGAGAATGGATTGACTTTCTGGACCGTATCGGATCAGATCCGTAAAGGAGCTGCCCTGAATGCTGTTCAGATTGCAGAATATCTCATCAGCCAGAGATAATGCGAAGATAAAAGCAGAAAAAATTTTATATTGAATAAAAGGCCGGTAATTGTTACCGGTCTTTTTTGTACCTATGAAAACAGGTTTTTACACTGCCCACTCGGACTCCGGAGTCTGTAGAAAGGATAAGCGATCTTTTCAAATGACAAGCGTTCTCACGAAAAAGGAGATAATCAAACCGACTGTCACCAATTTAAGCACAAGCCCTGCAATATAACCGACAAAGGCGCCGGTAGCCTGTTTCACAGCGTGTATAAATTGTGTTCCGGAAAGCAGCCCTCCGGCGAAAGCGCCCACAAACGGGCCCAAAATAATACCCCACGGCCCCAGGAAGAAACCTACCAACAGGTCGATAGTAGCGCCCCAGACCACTTGTTTATTGCCACCCATTCTTTTTGTCCCCCAAACCGGCAGGATATTGTCGAGGATAGTGACTACGGCTGTCAATACACCCAAGACGATAATAGCTGTCCAAGAGATATCATCCTGCGTAGAGGGAATGAACTTCAATGCCAGCAATCCTCCCCAACTCAAAGGAAGGCCGGGAAGTATCGGTGCAATAGTCCCTACAGCTCCTACGAGCAACAGTAGACCGGCCAGGATAATCCAAATCGTATCTCCCATCTCTATTGATGTATATGTGATCCGCCTTCCTGATGATCATGCTCCAGCAGCACACGGTGGGGCAGAGATCCATGACCGAGTATCTCGATGGGACACGACTCATATGCATTCAGCAGCCATTCCTGAGATATATCGGTACCCGGATGATAATGCAATCCCTGATTCACACAGGCGATATTCTTCACAAGAGAGATAATCGTCCCTACATCATGCGAAACCAATACAATGGCGATCTCTTTATTGATATCGCCCAGCAATTTATAAAAATTGGTCTCAAACAGCTTATCCACATAGGTACTCGGCTCATCCAGAATGATCAGTTTCGGATTGTCGACAATGGCCCTTCCCAGCAACACACGTTGTAACTGTCCCCCCGAAAGATCTCCAATCGCACGCGACAGCAATTCTTCTATTCCAAGCCTCTCTGCCACCTCTTTTACCTTTTGTCTGTCCGCAGAAGAATATCTCTTGAAAATATTGTTTCCCGGCGTTAAACCTGACAGGATCACCTCCGATACGGAGATGGGAAACTTTTTATCAATCCGGTTTATCTGAGGGAGATAACCAATATTAATTGAGGCTGTTTTTTCACCTTTATCATAGAAAGTGACGGAACCCGACTGAGGTTTTATCAATCCGAGAATAGTTCTCAAAAGGGTAGTCTTCCCTCCTCCATTCGGTCCGATAATACCGAGGAAATCATCTTGATATATACTAAGATTGATATCCTTCAGCACATTCGGTTTGTTTTCGTAACCAACCGTAAGGTTTGCTATGTCGATCAGTTTATTCATTTTTTTACAAGAAATAGATATTTGCTCGCTATGGCATAGTTCAGGTAAACTTAGACGTTTTCTCGCGACGGCATAATACAAGTAAATGTGTTCTACCCATCGCTTATCGAAAACATTCAGGCAAACTTGACTCTGTCCATTTTGATAAATAACTACTGCTCGGCAATGTTTCAAGCGAGCTTGACATTGCTCTCGCTTAATCGTTATTTTAGCTTAACGCAAATACTCATTTGCTTTATGGGCTAAAATGGCGGCAATCCTCAGCAATTCTTCATCCCACTCGTACCTGAGCAGATCAATCTCAAACACCTCCGCACCGATCTCCTGAGCAATCACGGATGCATTCTTCGTGTCAAAACCACGCTCTATAAAAATAGTATTGATCTTTTCCTTTCGGGCGACGTCTACAATTTCTTTAATCTGCGAAGGAGAAGGGCTTTTCCCCTCGAACTCAATACTTATTTGATGCAGGCCATAATCGCGTGCAAAATAGCCCAATGCGGGATGATAAATGATAAATGATTTTGAGGGGGCATCTTTCAGCAAATCACGGATCAGGCTGTCTGTCCGTTCTATTTTTACCGACAATGTATCAAAATTGGTCCGGAATGTCTCTTCATTATCAGGATCTAATTTCACGACCGCATCCAGCATATTCCGGACCAAAACCTTTACGGCCCGGGGTGACGACCATACATGCGGATCTACACCACTATGGGCATGCACATGTGCTGTGATGTCTCCATGATGGTGATCATGGTCGTGTGCGTGGTAATGTTCCTGATCATGGCTGTGGTCATGCCCTTCCATCCTCTCAATCCCTTCCGAACAATTTACGATAGCTACATTCGGGTTATTTTCCGCGAGGCGTTTGCTCCAGGCATTCTCAAAACCGAGGTCACCCACCATAAAATAGATATCGCTCTTCGCCATGTCGACCATCACCGAAGGGGCCGGTTCATATGTCTCAGGGCTTGATCCGGGAGGCACAAGCGTATTGATTGCAAATGCATTGCCTACGATCTGATCGAGGAAGTAACGTTGAGGTTCAATAGTCACCGTCAGCATCCGCTTTCCTTCATTATTATTCCTGGTTCCGGAACCGCATGCCAAAGTCAGTGCCGATAGCAAGATGATATACAGATATTTTTGCATGTGATAATTTTAGTATACAAAAGTACATGAAATTTTCCTATTTTTGTTAGTGATTCTAACAGAAAGCCCGATAGTTATGCAACATATATTAGAAACAACGGAAGACGGATCGCATACACTGTATGTCCCGGAATTGGATGAGCACTACCACTCCACACACGGCGCCATTCAGGAGTCGCTTCATGTCTATCTGGAAGCGGGATTGCACCATTGCGATAAATCGGAGATCAACTTATTGGAAATCGGTTTCGGTACGGGGTTGAATGCATTTCTCACCTTGCTCGATACTGAAAAATCGGGTAAAACAGTAAAATATACTACTCTTGAACGATATCCGGTATCGATCACCGAGGCGAAGATGTTCAACTATAGTAAATTGCTGGATCCCTCGCAGGAAGTGAAGTTTATCCAACTTCACTCTTCTCCCTGGGAAGAGTGGGTAGAGATAACTCCCGACTTTCATCTGAAGAAGTTGCAAATGGATATCAAAGGATTGGACAAGTTTCAACAGGGAACAGCTTTCGATGTGGTCTACTACGATGCCTTTGCTCCCGAAAAACAACCTGGTATGTGGACGGAAAGGATATTCGACCGGTTGTATACCCTAAGCAATCCGGGAGCAGTGCTGACCACCTATTGTGCCAAAGGCGCCGTAAGAAGGATGCTTCAGTCCGCCGGTTACCATGTGGAACGTCTCCCCGGCCCTCCCGGGAAACGGGAAATATTACAGGCGGTAAAGTAAATTTGCGTGCTAAGTATGAATTTTTATGCTCAAAGTATTACTTTAACTTCCGGCTCACTTGATCCATTAAAAAGGTGAGAAGGTACTTAAGTTTGAATTTACCTATGAAGGAATGGTGGTAGGTAATTTAAAACAAGAACCTTATCTTTGCAGCACAAATCAATAAGTAGGCACCAATGAAATAAATAATTTCTTTTAAGCTTTTATAGAGGCAAATCGTAAAAACGGTTTGCCGGGTTATTCATCTATATAAAAGAAAGAAATTATGCTTACTATTCAAAACCTGTCCTATACTCATCCCGACAAAACTCTGCTATTCAGTAATATCAACCTAACGGTTAATCCCAATGAGAAAATCGCATTGATTGGAAACAACGGTGCGGGTAAAACCACATTGCTAAGAATCATTGCAGGAGAATTGCAACCCTCGGATGGAATACTGAAAACAGATACGAACCCCTATTATATCCCTCAAATCTTCGGGCAGTATGATCACCTGACAGTTGCCAAAGCATTGCAAATAGATCAAAAGTTAAGAGCTTTACATGAAATCCTGAACGGAAATATTTCAGAAAAAAACTATGATCTGCTTAACGACGACTGGACAATCGAAGAACGTTGTTCCACGGCATTGAACGAATGGCAATTAAACAGTCTGGATCTGTCACAAAAAATAGAAACATTAAGCGGAGGACAGAAAACAAAGATCTTTCTGGCAGGTATCTCCATTCATCAGCCTGAACTGGTATTATTGGATGAACCGAGCAATCATCTGGATATTCCAGCAAGACACTATCTATATGATTTTATAGAAAACACAAAATGCAGTTTGATCATCGTCAGCCACGACCGCAAATTACTGAACCATTTAAATATGGTTTGTGAACTGGACAAAAACGGAATAACCGTTTATGGTGGTAATTATGACTTTTACAAAGAACAAAAACAGATAAAGGCCAACGCTTTGGCACAAGACATTCAAAGCAAGGAAAAAGCATTGAAAAAAGCCAGGGAAAAAGAACGTGAGACCATCGAGCGCAGGCAGAAACTGGATGCACGCGCAAAAAAGAACCTGTCGAAAGCAGGATTGCCGAAAATAGTAGCCAATACGTGGAGAAACAGTGCGGAAAAAAGTACTGCCAAAATAGAAGGTGCCCATTCTGAGAAAACAGGAAATATCTCACAGGAATTGCAGGAGCTGCGGTCCTACCTGCCGGAGGCCGACAAAATGAAATTCGGATTTGACCATTCAGGTCTGCATCAAGGGAAAATACTCTTTACTGCCACCAATATCAATTTTAGCTATGGGAACGATAAGTATGTATGGAACGAACCTTTAAGTCTCCGGATTACGAGCGGTGAACGGGTAGCCATAAAAGGGACAAATGGATCGGGAAAAACAACGTTAATCAAAATTATTCTCGGAAATCTTACACCACAAACCGGAATAGTATCTGTTCCTGAAAGCAGGTCCGTTTATATTGATCAGGATTATTCCCTGATAAACAATAAACTAACAATCTACGAACAGACACAACAGTTTAATACATCCGCTCTGCATGAACATGAAGTAAAAATCAGGCTAAACCGTTTTTTGTTCACGAAAGAAGATTGGGATAAACCTTGTACCACATTGAGTGGTGGAGAAAGAATGCGGCTAATGTTATGCTGCTTAAGCATTGCCGATCAATCACCGGATATTATTGTATTGGACGAGCCGACCAACAACCTCGATATACAGAACATCGAGATACTGACTCAGACCATCAACGAATATCAGGGAACACTACTCGTTATCTCCCACGATGAGACATTTCTGGAACAAATAAACATTCAAAGGATAATCGGCGTTAATTAAGAAATAAATTGGAGGAAACTGATAGGTTGCAAGTTGATAAATTGATGGCAACTTTTTCGAAAAAACATAAAAAAATAAAAAAATAATGTATTTATTTCTACTATCATTCACCACTTTACTATAACGATTATGGCAAAAGAAATCAGAACCGAAATAACTATTCAGGCAAAACGCGAAAAAGTATGGGCAATCCTCACCGATTTTGAGAATTATCCGAATTGGAACCCATTTATCACCTTCATAGAGGGGAAAGCAGAAGAAGGACGTCAGATAACCGTCAGAATAGCCCCTCCGGGTGGGAAAACAATGACCTTCAAACCGACAATTATTACAAGGACGGAGAACCGGGAATTAAAATGGTTAGGAACAGTATTGTTCAAAGGATTATTCGACGGAGAACATACGTTCGAGCTAAAAGACAACGCATACGGGACGGTCACATTTATCCAGGGCGAACAATTTAGAGGTATTTTCACTGGATTGTTTAACCCCGAAAAAACAATTAAGGGATTTAATGAAATGAACAATAAACTGAAAGAACTCGCAGAGAAAGAGGAATATAATCGTTGACAAATGGCATAACAAGCATGCGATAAAGTCATTACTTTTGCCTAATTTAATTGGCAAGGGACCTATAGCTATCATTACTTACAATACAACGAGCGAAAACAGTATGGTAATAGAAATCGACAGTGAAATAGAATTAAGACAATTGGAACTAAGAGACTCGATTGATATTTTTGAAGCCATTGACAGCCAGAGGGATTATTTAGGCAAATGGCTTCCATTTGTAGCGTTCACCAAAGAAATATCCGATACGAAAGAATTTGTAGATTCTATAATCAATGCGCCAAAAGAGATATCCGAACTGGTATTCACCATCAGAAAACAGAACAAATTCATCGGGCTTATCGGTTTTAAAGATACCGACAGATCCAACAAAAAGACAGAAATCGGATACTGGCTTTCGGAGAAATATCAGAAACAGGGAATTATCACAAGATCAGTGGAGAAGCTTTGTGATTTTGCTTTCAATAAGCTGGATATAAACAGAGTTCAAATAAAATGTGCAGTCGGCAATCAATCCAGTATAAAGATTCCCCAAAGATTAAGTTTTAAATTTGAGGGTATCGAAAGAGACGGAGAATTACTCACCGGAAATATTTTTACGGACCTGGAAATTTACAGCAAATTAAAATCCGATAAATAACTTAAGAGATCATTCTATGCATTTTTCAATCAATATCAAATATTGAACCTGTCAGTAACATCAAATGAGCCTTAGAGCAAAACTTATCCGAAAATAAATATATCAGTTATAATATGATATACTGATAGTGGTAACCCTACAAACATACAAAAATAAAACTGTTCACAATAATTTGTTTGTTAAAGCCATGAAACAAACAATATTCTTTCAATACTTATACCTTTAAAACTGAGCCTCTCAGCAAAGTAATTTGAGCCTCTCAGCAATCCCGTTAAGAGATTTGTTTTTTAATTTTGCCTCGTAATCAAAACAATAAGAAAAATGAAGAAAGTAACTATATTGACATTTGCAGGCCTAATGTTGTTAGTGCAGGCCTGCACCCAGGCAAAACAGGACAGGCAGAGTGAAGAGACCGGGAATGCTGAAAAGGTAAAAACAACGGGAACAATGGAAAAAATATCACCGGAGAAGTTTACGACATTTACCGTAAGCGACAATGTAGAAATGTACAGGGTATCATTCAGGAACCAATACGATATGAATGTGGCAGGACATCTGTTCATATCGAAAGATTTAAACCGGAACGCAAAAAATCCCGCTATCATCGTAGGACACCCGATGGGAGCTGTCAAGGAAAAAAGTGCAGATGTGTATGCATCTAATTTAGCAGAACGTGGTTTTATCACAATGGCGATTGATTTGTCATTTTGGGGTGAAAGCGAGGGTGAACCCCGACAAGTGGTCGCACCTGATATTTATGCTGAAGATTTCAGTGCCGCCGTTGATTTTCTGGGCACACGTCCATTCGTGGACAGGGAAAAAATCGGAGTGCTTGGCATTTGCGGTAGTGGTAGTTTTGTCATCAGCGCCGCCAAGATAGACCCGAGAATGAAAGCCATCGCCACCGTCAGCATGTACGATATGGGACAAGCAAACCGAAATGCCCTGAATAAATCCCTAACTCTTGAACAAAGGAAACAGATCATTGCAGAGGCTGCACAGCAACGCTATGTAGAATTTGAAGGAGGTGAAACCCGATATACCAGCGGAACCTGCCACGAGTTGGACGAAAATACCGATCCGATTCAGCGTGAATTTTACGAGTTCTACCGTATGCCAAGAGGGGAATATACACCTGAAAGCAGTTCCCCGGAACTTACCACCCACCCCACATTGAGCAGCAACACCAAATTTATGAATTTCTATCCGTTCAACGATATAGAAACAATCTCGCCTCGTCCCATGTTATTCATCACAGGTGACCAGGCACACTCGAAGGAGTTTAGCGAGGACGCCTACAAACGTGCGGCAGAACCAAAAGAGTTGCACTATGTCAAAGGTGCCGGACACGTGGATTTGTACGACAATACCAAAGGATTAGCCCCATTTGACAAATTGGAAAGTTTTTTCAAAGAACATTTACAATAGATGTAAAACCTTATATTTAAGACAATCATCGTATGAGATATTCATTTTTAATCATTATGCTTTTTATGTCAATGATTGGGCTTGGCGCCTCGTCTTGCGGGGAATCCGGCGATAATATCAATCCCGGCAACAACACAGAAAACAATGATAATAGTAATAACGGCGGCAACGGAGATGAGAGTATGACAAGTAATAAAATCAGCATCAGGGTCAATTCAAAAACCTTTACGGCTACTCTTTTGGATAATAATTCGGCAAAAGCCTTTTTGGAAATACTACCTTTGACAATGAATATGATTGAACTGAACGGCAACGAGAAATATTTCGACCTGCCCCAAAGTCTTCCGACAAATTCATCCAATCCCCGAACAATACAGAACGGAGATTTAATGCTTTACGGCTCACGCACTCTGGTACTATTTTACAAAACATTCTCTACATCTTACAGTTACACACGACTCGGACGCATTGACGACACATCGGGTTTGGCGGCCGCTCTGGGTTCGGGAAATGTAACGGTCACTTTTGAGAAAGAATAAAAATCGACAAACCAGCCGATACCGGATTCAACCCTTTAAAAGAGGCAGTTGATCCAACATATTTCTGATTTTAATAGCAATGTGCAGCATTGGTTCGGCAAAGGTAAGGCCAATCACATCAAATTGGTTGGATATATCGTTCAGTTACATTAGTCGTTTTCTGTGCTCGGCATAACCAAAGCAAGCTTTGTTTCTGCTCTTGCTTAACGAAAACGTTGATAACTTTCACCACTTCATCAGTTTTCATTCCATCGGGATCAATGCCTACTGTTGCAACCATTTCTTCAGGATCTATAACATCCAAATCAAAATGGATAACCACTTTTGATGTACCTGCATTTTTCAGCCATTCAATAACTGCGGAACTACTACTGATAAATTTGTCTATAGTATGTGTAATTTATGCAGGTATTGTCTATTTTTGTATCAAACTCAGGTTGATTATGTACGAAAAGAAAACGTTTAAAAACATCAGCATATGAAACGAGCATGAAAACTGTTCTCACACAAGAACATGACTAAAAGCGAGTTCCATATGACACCATTGAAAATAAAATTTTTAGTCATATGAAAACATTTTCAGTAAAAGCATTCGGGACGGAAGCACCCGAAGCAGATCTGCAACAGATGACCATCGATCGCCGGGAAGTAACGGCAAAAGATGTAGAAATTGATATTCTGTTTTGTGGCGTTTGCCATTCCGATCTACATACGGCAAGAAATGAGTGGCACGGTACCGTATATCCCAATGTACCGGGGCATGAGATCGTGGGGCGGATTACAAAAGTCGGTAACGGCGTGACCAAATTCAAAGTGGGCGACCTTGCCGCTGTCGGTTGCATGGTAGACAGCTGCCGGGAATGTGAGCAGTGCAAACACGGAAACGAGCAGTATTGCGAAAACGGAAATGTCCAGACATACAACGGGCACGACATACATCTTAACAAGCAAACATTCGGCGGCTATTCGGAACGTATAGTGGTAGATGAAGATTTTGTGTTACACGTACCCGAAAACCTGGATCTGGCAGCCACTGCGCCATTGCTCTGCGCGGGAGTAACCACCTGGTCGCCCTTGAAACATTGGAATATAGGCCCCGGACACAAAGTCGGGATTGTCGGGATCGGCGGACTGGGACACATGGGCGTAAAGCTGGCTAAAGCAATGGGAGCCTATGTGGTGGTTATTACCACTTCTCCGTCGAAAGTAGCCGATGCCAAACGGTTAGGGGCTGACGACGTCATTCTGTCCACAGACAAGGAACAGATGAGAGCCAATACCAACACGCTGCACTTTATACTGGACTGCGTTTCAGCACAACACGACGTAAATGCCTATTTGCGGCTACTCAAAGTAGACGGAACACTGGCCTTGGTGGGAGCGCCCGAGCATCCACTACCCATCGCAGCTTTCAGCCTGATCCCCGCAAGGAAGAACTTTGCCGGATCGACCATCGGAAGCATCAAAGAGACACAGGAAATGCTTGATTTCTGCGGCGAACATGCTATTACCGCGGACATCGAATTGATCAATATACAGGATATCAACACTGCCTACGAACGACTGTTGAAAGGCGACGTAAAGTATCGTTTTGTCATTGATATGACTTCTCTGAAAGGTTAAAGTTGGATAAGCCGGACTTATCCGGCTTACCACTGATTTGCCTATGGGATTTATCATAAAGAGATCTCGATGAAAGTGGTATATGGTTCCGGCACAGCCGTTGCTACTTGCATTTTATTATAAGAAACTATCAACGGAAAGCCATTATGAGTTCACTTTTCATAAAAAACATGGTCTGTAACCGCTGTATCATGGTGGTTCAGCAGGAACTGGAGAAACTGGGTTTAGACGTAAAAAGTGTGACGCTGGGCGAAGTAATGCTCACCAAAGAGCCTACAGCCGAAGAAAAGAAGCAGATAGAATCCGTTTTAATCCCATTAGGCTTTGAGGTGATTGATGATAAAAAAAGCAGGATTATCGAAAAGATCAAAAACATCATCATAGGTCTTGTCCATCATCATGATAACGATACCAGAACCAACCTGTCGGAACTGTTGAGCAGTGAATTGCATCATGACTACAACTACCTGTCCAACCTCTTTTCGGAAGTGGAAGGCACTACCATTGAGAAGTATTTCATCGCCCAGAAGATTGAAAAAGTAAAAGAATTGTTGGTGTACGATGAATTGTCTTTGAGTGAGATTGCTTTCCGCCTCAACTATTCAAGTGTAGCCTACCTGAGCAATCAGTTCAAAAAGGTAACCGGACTGACACCGAGCCACTTCAAGCAGATCAGGGAAGACAAAAGAAAACCGCTGGATAAGGTATGAAAAGGAAAAACAGATACAAATGACAGAACCCAAAAGAAAAGGACCCGGTAGCCCCGATGTTACACTTAAAGCTCTTAGCTTCATCGACAATCTGACCGGACAATCCCATATCGCTGATCTGGGCTGCGGAACAGGAGGACAGACTATGACGCTTGCCAAACATGTGCAGGGAAATATTACTGCACTTGATCTGTTCCCTGACTTTATCAATATCTTCAATCATAATGCCAAGCAATTAGGCTTGCAGGACAGGGTAAAAGGTATTGTAGGTTCAATGGATAATCTTCCTTTTCAGGATGAAGAATTAGACCTGATCTGGTCGGAAGGGGCCATTTATAATATTGGCTTTGAACAAGGACTGAACAAGTGGCGTAAGTATCTAAAAACAGGAGGATATATTGCTGTTTCTGAAAGTTCGTGGTTTACAGACGAACGTCCTGTGGAAATCAATGACTTTTGGATGAATGCGTATCCGGAAATAGATACAATCCCCAATCAAGTAGCCAAAATACACAAAGCAGGATATCTCCCTGTCGCTACATTCATTTTGCCCGAAACTTGTTGGACAGAGCATTACTTTGCTCCAAAGATTACAGCCGAAGAGATTTTTCTTACTAAATATGCAGGGAATAAAGCTGCCGAAGAACTCGTTGGTTCTCAACGTCATGAAGAAGAATTATATCGCAAGTATAAAGAATTTTACGGTTATACATTTTTCATCGCAAAAAAAATGGGATAATGCTCAAAAAAGGTTCAATTACTTTAGACATTTTCTCGCAACGACATAATCCAAGCAAGCTTATCCACTCTCATTGAGCTTAACGAAAATGTTGGTAAAACCTATTTGAATAAATTGGGAAACGGTTTCAGTTATAATAATTGAAACCGTTTCGGCTTCCTAGTATAGAAAGAATATAATATAACCAACAGGAACAAGAAATATCCAGCAGCGTTACAGATCCTCGAGTTATATCCTGACGCTTTAATAGGAATAGAAGGGATATACAACGAAGGAGTTATTTATGATGTCGATGCGGACGAGTTGAACGAATTTGAGAAAGAGTTTCCCGAGAAAGAGAAAGCATATAAAAAACACAGGTAAGATCTCTGGAATTGGTAAATAAGTTCTTATAAAGTTATAAATAATCCCAACTCAGCAGTAATCTTGCGGAGAATTAACCTAATTTACTGAGTAGATAGTAAGTTAATTGTATTTCCGTAATATAAATCACCAAAATTTGTATCTTTGAATATTGTATAGATATATCATTATGTATAATCCTCTGAAAATAGACAGAAAGAATTTGACCCTGATGGGGGTTAAATTTCCCGATTTAGCATCACTTGAAGCTACGGCAAATGCAATCGGTTCTAGTATGTTCGAAGGGTTTAAACCCTCTCCTGCATTGATACAACTCTATCTGGAATGGAAACAAAACATCATAAGTTCTACCGTTTTCTTTGAACGGCTAAAAGAAACATATGAGCTACAAATATCTTGATCCTGACTATTCTTACACCAATCCTAAAACAGGGATTTTACGTAATCTCGCAAACATTGAAGATCAGGAATTTTTAATCGTATTCGAGAGCCTTAATGTCGCCAGAAGATTAGAGGAATTATATCACAAGCCGATTAAGATAAGAAATGCCGAAACACTGCTGGAAATCCATAAGTATTTGTTTCAGGACGTTTATGTATGGGCCGGAAAAATAAGAACTGTAGAAATAAGTAAAGAGGGAAAACAGTTTTTCCCGACAAACAGATTTGTTACTGCTTTTGCATATATTGACTCTTTAATTGCAGAATATCGTAAGATAAAAAAACAGACAAAGAAATACTTTCGAGAAAATTAGCAGAGATACTGGATACTGTCAATTTTTTGCATCCGTTCAGAGAAGGTAACGGACGTACTCAAAGAGAATTTTTACGAACATTGGCTCTTGAAAAAAGACTTATTCTTAACCTCAATCCACCAGACAATCGTGATATTTACAATAGATAATATATAAGGAACAATAAATGGCAATATTGACCAATTATCAAAATGGTTCTTCCCGTTTTAATATGACTTAACAAAATAAATTTTACCTTTGTATCGTATGACAACAAGCGATATATTAGAAAGAATCTTACTGCCTATCAATGATTTATGGTGTGTAGACAATGTTCAAATAAATGAAGAAGAAAAATCTGTTTATGTTCACCTATCATATAAGTTTGATTTTGTAGAAATTGACGGAAGAGATTACCCCATTTACGATTATCGTCATGAGCGTAATTGGCGTCATTTGGATTTATGGCAATACAAGACCTATTTAACTGCACGTATTCCGCGCTATAAAATAGGCGGTGAAATCCGTTCCGTTGACGTTAGCTGGGCAGATACAGGTGAACGTCTGACGACTTTACTTGAAAAAAAACGATAGAAACTTTGTCTCTGACAAAAAGTCAAAGCCGCACAGCTAAACTTTTGTCATTGAGCCACTCACAAGTAAGCCGGATAATGCACCGCAGCGTATCTCGAGGGCTGGAACGTCGAGACAAAAGCGACATTTATCCACACCTGAGCATTGACGAGAAAGCAACCAAAAAAGGACATCACTATTTAAGCATCTTATCCGATGAGCGCGCCGGAGTAGTTATTGAGGTTGTATCGGGACGAACCAAAAAAAGCGTAGATGATTTATGCGTAAAACTTTCTCAAAAGCAGCGCAAATCCGTCAAGACCGTATGCACGGATATGTGGGATGCTTATATCTATGGCGCAAATAAGTATTTTAAGGAAGCTAAACTCTGTCATGACAACTTCCATTTGGTGGGCTATTTGAATAAAGCGGTAGATAAAGTTCGCAAGAGAGAAGTTAAAACAAACGATGCCTTAAAGAAGAGCAAGTATCTGTTTTTGAAGGATAAAATGAACTTTACCAATAAACAGTATATTGCTTTCGAGGCTATATCAAATGCCAATTATGAGGTTTCGAGAGCTTGGAGAGTAAAGGAAAATTTTAGAGACATCGCATTTCGCCAAAACCGGCTGGATGCCCTTGCCATATATTCCTTTTGGCGGCTGGATGCCCAAAGGGCGAATATTAAAGAAATGAATGAGGTAGTCGAGATGTTTGACAGACATCAAAACGGCATTGTAAACGCAATAGAAACAGGTGCCTCAAATGCAAGAGCAGAAAGGTTAAACAGTTCAATACAAGAGATAAAAACAATTGCCAGAGGATATAGAAATGATGATAATTTTAGAGTAGCAATTTTGTTTTTCCATGGAAATCTTGATATGTATCCATAAATGTTAAGTCATACTAAAACTTATAGAACCATCAAAATTAATTTTTGAATTACTACATTGAAATATTCCAAAACCTTTTCGAATAGCTTATTCCCCCTACATCCGTAAATCTTACAAATCAAATCCATAAAACTACAACAGGATAAACTCTTTTTATTACCATCTTTGCATTATCAACGAAAATAAAAACTATGGCAACAGGCAATACACAAACAATATATCTTCCACTGGAAAATGTGGAGAGCGAACACTGTGCCCTGATTGTGGATAAGGGATTGTCCCAGGTCAAAGGAGTGGAAGCGCACAAGGTGGAGCTCAATAACCGCAGGGCGGCCATTACTGTAAATAACAACGAAACAGTGGCCGGGGCGGTAAAAGCAATCAAAGACCTTGGTTATGGTGTGACCACCGTAAAGCATACTTTCCCGGTATTGGGGATGTCTTGTGCTTCCTGTGCGAGCAGTGCCCAAACTATCGTAGAGCATGAACCGGGAGTCGTCAACGCATCCGTAAACTTCGGTACGGGAAATCTTACCGTTGAGTACTTGCCTAACATGACCGATGCTACCAAACTGCAAAAAGCGGTTCAAGCTGTTGGTTATGATCTGTTGTTAGAAGATGAAACCACGCAGCAGGAGACATTGGAAAATATCCACGCCGGGAAATTCCAAAAGCTCAAAAAGAAAACCATTTGGGCGATCATACTGGCCATACCGGTTGTGGTCATCGGCATGTTCTTTATGGATATGCCTTATGCCAATGAGATCATGTGGCTTTTCGCCACTCCTGTAGTATTCTGGCTGGGAAAGGATTTTTATATCAACGCGTGGAAGCAGGCCAAACACCGCTCGGCCAATATGGATACCCTGGTCGCATTGAGTACCGGTATTGCATACCTGTTCAGCGTTTTCAATATGTTATTCCCCGACTTCTGGCATCAGAGGGGATTACATGCACATGTATATTTTGAAGCCGCGGCGGTCATTATCGCCTTTATCCTGTTAGGAAGATTACTGGAAGAAAAGGCCAAAGGTAATACATCGACAGCAATCAAAAAACTGATGGGCCTTCAACCCAAAACCGTAACAGTAATACGACCCGACGGAACCGAAGAGCAGGTCGCTATCGAAAACGTGAATGTAGACGATATCATCCTTGTCAAACCCGGTGAAAAAATTGCGGTGGACGGCATAGTAACGTCCGGTAATTCTTATGTAGATGAGAGTATGTTTAGCGGTGAGCCTGTACCTGTACTGAAAGAAGAAAACGAAAAAGTCTTTGCAGGCACAATCAACCAAAAAGGAAGTTTCCGGTTCAAAGCGGTGAAAGTCGGCAAGGAGACAATGCTTGCCCAAATCATTAAAATGGTGCAGGATGCACAAGGAAGCAAAGCACCCGTACAGAAACTGGTCGACAAGATTGCCGGTATTTTCGTTCCAATAGTTATCGGTATTGCCATTCTCTCATTTATCCTTTGGGTGACTTTGGGCGGAGATAACGGCGTAGTACAGGGATTACTGGCTGCCGTTACGGTATTGGTAATTGCCTGTCCATGTGCATTGGGACTGGCGACCCCTACCGCCATTATGGTGGGTGTAGGCAAAGGCGCTGAAAATGGTATATTGATTAAAGATGCTGAAAGCCTTGAACTGGCCAAGAAAGTAAATGCCGTGGTATTAGATAAAACCGGGACTATCACCGAAGGCAGGCCGCAGGTAACAGACATCCAATGGCTGAATAATGACGATTCCACCAAAGATATCCTGTTCAACATCGAAAAACGCTCCGAACATCCATTGGCAGAGGCGGTGGTAAAACATCTGGAAGGTACCGCCGCCACTTCTCTGACAAAATTCGAGAGTATCACCGGAAAAGGAGCAAAAGCCGATCATAACGACGAAACCTATTTCACCGGCAACAAGAAACTATTGACGGAGAACAATATCACTATCTCAGATGATTTATTGAAATATGCCGATGAATGGGGTAGCCAAGCCAAGACCGTTATCTGGTTCGCAAACAGCAAACAGGCCATTTCGGTAATTGCGATTTCCGATAAAATCAAAGAGACATCGATAGAAGCTATCCGGCAGATGCAGGATATGGGTATCGACCTCTATATGCTGACCGGAGACAATGAAGCCACGGCCAAAACTATTGCACAGCAGACGGGCATTCATCATTATAAGGCAGAAGTATTGCCGCAGCACAAAGCCGATTTTATCAAGGAACTGCAACAGCAAGGCAAGGTAGTAGCGATGGTCGGAGATGGTATCAACGACAGTACGGCACTTGCCACTTCGGATGTAAGTATCGCCATGGGAAAAGGAAGTGATATTGCGATGGACGTCGCCAAGATGACCATCATCTCATCCGATCTCACCAGGATATCGCAGGCAATACGACTGTCCAAACAAACTGTAGCGACCATCAAACAAAACTTGTTTTGGGCATTTATCTATAATACGATTGGTATCCCGATTGCGGCAGGTATCCTCTACCCCATCAATGGCTTCCTGTTAAATCCTATGATTGCTGGAGCAGCCATGGCATTGAGTAGTGTAAGTGTGGTAACCAACAGCCTGAGGTTGAAATGGAAAAAGATCAATTCATAACTTATAACTCATAGTTAGAAAAATGGAAAATAAAGAACTTCAATTCAAGACAAACATCAATTGCGGGGGATGTGTTTCCAGAGTAAAACCCGGTCTGGATAGTACGGAAGGTATCCGTGAGTGGAATGTGGACATCGATAATCAGGACAAGATCCTGACCGTACAATCCGAAGGTATCACAGCAGACGAGGTAATCGCCATCGTCCAAAGCAAAGGATTTAAGGCAGAAGCTTTAGATTAAGCTGAATAAGCAACCGATAAACTTGTTTGATTTCGATGTGGTCTTCCGGATTTCATCCAAATCAAGCAAGTTTTTATTTTAATTGATATCCTTTCCGGGATAACCGGCAACACCTATTATCATTTCAAAACTACAGGATGGGAACCATCTCCAGAATAAGTTCCTTATAGACTAGAAATATTATACCATACTTGCAAAAACACGAATTATTCAAATTTATTGAAGTTATAATTACAATAATGACTATATTTTCGGTGTATTGAAATCATAATTACAAAAAACATGAGGAAAAATCAGAGAGTCAATATTTCTCACAATCAGATTTCGGAATATATTCTACGTTTTTTTCTTTGTGGCTTTATAATTCTTACATCTTTTTCAAGACCTTCTCAAACGTATTCAGATTACGGGAAGTGAAAGTATCTTTTAAGTTTTTCCGTCCTAATATTTTCCCGAATTCAGACTCCAATGTGTTTCCTTTCGGTACTCTCCAATAGAAATTGTTTGCTGCTATCAAACCCCTTTCTTCTTCCGTTTTTTTCGACTTTTCAAATTCTTCCATCAGCGTTTTTTCAATGCCTGCAATGCCTGCAAAACCATAAATGTGAAAATCGGGATTGGCATCAAATGGATTTTCAGTAAAAATAGTTTCAACCTCGGTTTTGTCTTTTATGAAAAGAAAAGCATCGTAATTGAAGTGTGTGGACATAGCTTTTTCCAGCAGTGCTTTTAACTCATCTTTTTTCTTATCGGATGAGAACAGGATATTGCCTGATGCCAGGACGGACGACACGTTTTCCATGCCCGTTTTTTCAAATACGGAACAGACTTCTGCCATTTTCATATTCGTTCCTTTTACGTTTACCCCACGCAAAAAGGCACAGAAAATGGGTTTATTTTCAGTAGATTTTTTCATGATTTAAAATTTAATCCCGCTTCTTCCAATGCTTTTCTGAATGCTGGCAAGGAAGCCTTGCCGATGCCGTGCAACGAAAGAATTTCTTTTTCAGTATGCCCTGCTAATTTCTCAATAGTATCAATGCCATAGTGCAACAAAGCATTTCTTGCAGGATTGCCCACTAAGGCAAGGAAACCCGAAGTCGGTTCTTTCAGCTTTTCACAAACGGGACAGGTAGGACAGTCGCCGCTTTTATAGTATTTGTGCCCTTGCGGACAGATGCGTGGTGTTCTGGGTGTTAGCATTTTCCTCTATTCTTTGTTTTTGTAAATTCTGAAGGACTTCCCATTATAGTTCATTTCAGCCGTTCTAGTTTTCCTTTCCGTTTAATAAGGTTTTTGTAATCCCATTGGATTTCCCTTGATTTTTCGAGCCACCGCTTTAAGTCTTCGGTGTTGATTTCTTCGACCGAATTGTAGAATATGGAAGCGTCTTTGAATTTTGTTCCTTTCACGTTTAATCCGTCTTCGTCAAAATCTGCTCCGCTCCAGAACATCAGCCGTATTCCGGTTTTTTGTCTGCTGTAACCGACTGTCGGGTTTCCGTCCAAGAACCAAATGGGATGTCTGTGCCAGATTTTGCATTCGGCTTCGGGAAGATTTTTGTTTATTTCCTCAAAAAGCAGACGGCAGATTTCCCTGTCATTTCCCGATTGGCTGTCATTGTAATTTTGAATATCCGTGCTCATCATTCTCATTTCTCGCAGACTTCTTTCAGTTTTTGCAATGCTTTCGGGTAGTTTTGGTTGAAATAATCTGCATAGCTTTCGACAACATCAATATCAACGGTAAGGATCGTGATGCCGTTGTTTTCCTCAAAAGTGTAATTCTCAAGACCGCCTGTCCATTGCTCTACCTGTTCGCCCGAAGTGATTTCTTTATCCCCGTCCAGTATTCCCGTGGAGCGGATAGAAACGAATTTGTTGGGATTGTTTTCGACAACTTCGGCTATCATTCCGCCTTTTTTACCGTTTTCGTCCGTACCGATGAACAGGATTTTCGAGCCTTTTTCCCAAGTTCCCTCAAAGGTCGAACCGGGGTGAAACAGCGATGTCCAGTGCTCGTAGGTCGTTTTATCGTCCAGCCCGAGCATCGTGCGGTACACCTTTTCGGCAGGGGCTTTTATCTCGGTTTTGAACTGTACCCTTTTCCTGGCAGCGGCAGTGGGAGAGGGCTGTTTTTCCACGATCTCTTTCAGGTTTCGTAAACCTTTGTCGAAGTCCTTGTCCATATTCATAAAGAGGTTCATCAGGTTGAATGGGTAGGGCGATTTTCCCGAAATCCCCCATTTTACGAGGGTTTCGTTGGGCGATTTTTCCCCGACCGTGATGTAGGATTTGTTGGGTTCGTCGCCGAAATCGTAAAAAAACAAATCACTTTCCATTCTTTCGTTTTCCACGATGCGGGTAATGACCTGTGCCCCTTTTCCGAGGGTTTCGCTGTCCCAACTGTACCTGAAACCGACCGTGCCATCCGTTCCCTCTGCAGTTTTCGTCATATTCAGGTCAGAAAGCTGCCACACCCCGAAATTGTCCTGATTTTTGACGTACCTGATGTATTCAAACACTTCTTTTTGGGGCTTGTTGATAACGATTTCACCACTGCTTTTGTATTTTTTCGGTACAAAAAGTGCCACAATAAGCGGTATCACGATGAGAATCAGTATTACGATGAGAATTTTTTTAGCGTTTTCATATTTCAATTTGTTTGATGGTAAATGCTTTTTGTGCAGAAAATTGATATTTAATGTTCGATAACGTCGTATTTACACCAGTTATTCCATGTTGGGATGCAATATCCCTCTATTTTCAAAGAACAGTTCTTATGGTTGTATCGTTCAAAGAAACGAAATAAATTTACCCTTTTCACTCCCTCGTATTTCCAAATACAGGTCAAAAAAGGAATACAGGTTTTATTATTTGACAGGTGCTGTTCTCATATTTGCTATCATTTATAATCAGCTATCTTCGGGGTGTAGATATTATTGGTAAGTATTCAAAGTGAAGTTTATAGCTATTGAAATCTTGATCGGTTACTTGGAGAAAAGAAAATAAACCTGTAATTTTGTTGCAAAATAGATTGGGTTGAAGAAGAAGATTGCCATATCATCCATTGTAGTAGAGATACTTATCGTGCTGGTGGCGGGAACGATACCGCATCATCATCACGATAACGGGGCAATCTGTTTTCATGTGACGCATCATCAGGATCATCAGGATGATGAACACTCGGCTCAAAGCGGCCATAGCTGCCATCACGATCCGACCTGTATCGCTGAAACGACCTATTATACAAATCCCGATGGCAAGATAAAAATCAAGGTGACTTCTTTTGATAACGGCGATAATCCGGGTCATATTCAGCTTTTCCCTTTGCTTTATCTTGTCTCGGACTTCCTGATAAACCCCGCTTATAACACCTACACGAAACCGAAACAGGGGGAATATATCCTATTTTACAAATCAGCCGAAGTAAGCCGGTTCCATGGCTTGCGTGCTCCGCCTTTCATCCTTTCCTGAATTAACCTGCTGTATTTCATTATACAGGATAGATGGCTATACATGAAATAGCTGTCTCTGCATTATTTTCCATTCATCATCATGTCACGGAGCAATAAATTTTATCAAAAATGAAGACTTATATTGTAGGCTCATTGATCGCAATGGCCTTGCTTATTTCGGGTTGCTATTCCGGAAATAAAAACGCATCGTCTGCGGATGCCAAAGATGCGCACGAACATCTGCATGACCACAGTCACGACCACGACCATGATTACGACCATCAACACGGGCATGACCACGATCATTCTTCCGACGGGGCGCACAGCCATTCGGCAAGTGATGGCCACGTCCATTCGACGGCTGCAGGACATGACCACGATCATTCTTCCGGAGATGCGGATGAGATCCATTTCTCCCGTCAACAGGCCGAAGTGGTCGGTTTGGAAGTAGAACAAGTAGCACCCACCCCTTTCAGCTATGTGATCAAGACCAGCGGACAAATTCAGGCGGCACAAGGCGACGAAGTGGTTATCGCGGCCACATCAAACGGGATTGTGTCGTTTTCCAATCCTTCCCTTACCGACGGAAGCGCTGTCAAGACCGGCCAGTCCATCGTGACAATATCCGCCAGAAATCTTCTCGAAGGGGATCCATCAACCAGAGCCAAAATTGAATTCGAAACTGCCGAAAAGGAATTCCAACGGGCGGAACTGCTGGTCAAAGACCAAATCATTTCTACCAAAGAATTTGAGCAGGCCCGCCTCCGCTACGAAACCGCCAAGACAGCCTATAATGCACAGGCATCCAATATGACAGTCAACGGTGTGAAGGTCACCTCCCCCATCAACGGATATATAAAGAACAGAATGGTGGCGCAGGGAGAATATGTATCAGTAGGGCAACCTATCGCGACCGTCTCCCAAAACAGACGGTTACAACTGCGTGCCGAACTGTCGGAAAAACATTACAAGACGGTCAAAAACATAACCTCTGCCAATTTTAAACCGGCTTACGACAATCAGGTTTACAAACTTTCCGATTTGAACGGTCGGCTGTTGTCATTCGGCAGATCAGCGGACGGACAATCATTTTTTATTCCCGTCACATTTGAATTCGATAACATAGGCGATATTCTGCCGGGTGCTTTTACCGAAGTCTTTCTGTTGGCCAATCCGCAAAACAATGTAATATCGGTACCTGCATCATCCCTCACTGAAGAGCAGGGGCTTTATTTTGTCTATCTGCAACTGGATGAAGAGCATTACAAAAAACAGGAGGTTACTCCGGGACAAAGCGACGGAGAGAGAATACAAATCCTTTCAGGCCTGGCATCGGGAGACAAGGTGGTTACCAAAGGTGTATATCAGGTGAAGCTGGCGGCTATTTCGTCCGCAATGCCGGAAGGTCATACCCACAATCACTAACCGCAAAGACGAAACGCTATGCTGAATAAAATAATAAGATTTTCGTTGAACAACCGGATGGTTGTGCTGGTCGCCGCGGTTTTGCTTATGGTCGCAGGATTATACACGGCCGGCAATATGGAGGTGGATGTATTTCCCGATTTGAATGCACCAACCGTCGTGGTGATGACCGAAGCCCAGGGAATGGCTCCCGAAGAGGTAGAGCGGTTGGTGACTTTCCCGGTTGAAACTGCATTGAACGGTGCAGCCGACGTACGTCGTGTCCGTTCCTCTTCCACTACAGGATTTTCCATTGTATGGGTCGAATTCGACTGGGGAACGGATATTTACCTCGCGCGGCAAATTGTATCAGAAAAGCTCTCTGCCGTAAGCGATGCGCTTCCGGCTTATGTCGGGAATCCCACTTTAGGGCCTCAGTCCTCCATTCTGGGTGAACTGATTACCATCGGGTTGACTTCCGACTCTACTTCGCTCCGGGATCTGCGTACATTGGCAGATTGGACAATTCGACCACGTCTGTTATCAACCGGCGGAGTGGCACAAGTTACCGTTATCGGCGGTGAAATCAAAGAATACCAGATATTGTTGAGTCCTGAAAGGATGAAGCATTATAACGTCAGTCTGGATGAAGTGATTAATGTGGTAAAAGAGATGAACCAGAATGCTTCGGGAGGAGTATTGTATGAATACGGGAACGAGTATATCATCCGCGGTATTCTTTCCACGAATCAGGTAGATGCATTGGGGAAATCGGTGGTGAAAAGTGTGAACGATGTGCCTATCCTGATTGAAAATATAGCCGATGTTACGATAGGCGACAAAGCCCCCAAGTTGGGAGTAGCCTCTGAAAAAGGGAAACCTGCCGTTCTGGTAACGGTCACCAAACAGCCTGCCACAAGTACGATCGAACTGACAGAAAAGATAGATCAATCGTTAGCGGATATTCAACGAACTCTTCCGGCCGACGTGAAAGTGAGCACCGATATTTATCGTCAGTCGCGCTTTATAGAGGGCTCCATCAGCAATATCCAAAGGGCATTACTGGAAGGAGGAATTTTTGTAGTGATCATCCTCTTCATTTTCCTGATGAATGTACGGACAACGGTTATTTCACTTGTCACCATTCCTCTTTCACTGGTATCAGCCATTTTAGCTTTGCAGTTTATGGGTCTGACCATTAACACCATGAGTTTGGGTGGTATGGCCATCGCAATCGGCTCATTGGTGGATGACGCGATTGTGGATGTGGAAAATGTATTCAAACGACTGCGGGAAAACCGGCTAAAACCGGTAGAGGAACGAAGAAGCGTGATAGCGGTTGTATATGATGCGTCGAAAGAGGTACGTATGCCTATTCTCTACTCCACTTTTATCATCATCGCCAGTTTTGTCCCTCTGTTTTTCCTCTCGGGAATGGAAGGACGTATGCTGGTACCCCTCGGGATTGCATTTATCGCGGCACTCTCTGCATCCACTATTGTGGCACTGACATTGACGCCCGTGTTGTGTAGTTACTTGTTGGGAAAATCGAGAAAGGGAGATGATACTCCTGAAAAAGAGGCTTTCGTCGCCAGAAAACTAAAGGGGATTTATCAGCATGCATTGAGATGGTCATTCAACCATAAAAAATGGGTGCTGGGCGGAACCGGCGTCATCGTACTGGTAGCGATTATCCTGTTCTTCACACTCGGCCGCAGCTTTCTTCCACCGTTCAACGAAGGGTCATTCACCATCAGTGTCAGCACCATGCCCGGTATATCCCTGGAAGAATCAGATAAATTAGGAAGAATAGCGGAAGAGCTGCTGCTTTCGATACCGGAGATACAAACAACAGGGCGCAAGACCGGACGTGCCGAACTGGATGAACATGCTTTAGGTGTAAACCTGTCGGAGATTGAAGCGCCATTTATTTTGGGTAAGCGCTCCAAGGACGAGCTATTGGAAGAAGTACGGGAGAAAATGAAATTACTCCCCGGCGTAAATATCGAAATAGGGCAACCCATATCGCACCGTATTGACCATATGCTTTCGGGAACCAGGGCAAATATCGCCATCAAACTGTTCGGGACAGACCTCAACCGGATGTACAGCATCGGTAACCGGATCAAAGCATCTATCGAGGATGTGGAAGGGATTGCCGACCTGAACGTGGAACAACAAATCGAACGTCCACAGTTGAAAATAGAACCCAAACGGGAGCTATTGGCAAAATATGGTATCCCGTTACCTGAATTTGGAGAAATCATCAACGTGATGCTGGCCGGCGAAGTCGTTTCGCAGGTCTATGAAGGGAACAATTCGTTCGACCTCACATTGAAAGTGAACGATGAAAGCCGTTCGACCATGGAGCGGATCAGGAATATGATCGTGGATGCCAATGGACGGAAAGTACCGCTGGAGAATATTGCCGAAGTCACCTCTTCCACCGGCCCCAATACCATTAACCGTGAGAACGTAGCCCGTAAGCTGGTCGTTTCGGCAAATGTCGCCGGACGTGATTTAAGGGGAGTTGTCAACGATATCCAAAAAATAGTCCGCGACGAAATCGACTTGCCCGAAGGGTATCATATCGAATATGGCGGACAATTCGAAAGTGAACAGGCAGCATCCCGCATGTTGTTTATCACCTCCATCTTCTCCATTATGGTGATCTTCCTTTTACTCTTTGCCCAATTCAAGAGTGTAAAACAATCGACGGTGATACTGCTGAATCTCCCGTTGGCATTGATAGGGGGTGTATTCGTTATATTCTTCACCAACGGGGAGCTAAGTATTCCCGCTATCATCGGCTTTATCTCGCTCTTTGGGATTGCCACCCGCAACGGGATGTTGCTTATCACCCGGTATAACGATTTACAAAGTGAAGGACATTCAAAATTCGAAAGTGTGATGCAAGGCTCATTAGATCGTTTGAACCCTATCCTGATGACTGCATTGACATCCGCTTTGGCGCTTATCCCCCTTGTATTGGGCGGAGACCTTCCGGGTAACGAAATACAAAGCCCGATGGCTAAGGTCATATTAGGTGGATTACTGACCTCTACCTTTCTGAACGGTTTTATCATTCCTATCATGTATCTGATAACCGGAAGGAAAGTAGTTGAAACAGAGGTTTTACAAGATAAAGAGAATTAACAGTCCCCACAAAATATCGTCAGTCGGATGATTTAGTGGCAATCGGGCATCTTGTAAAAATTGGATAAGATAAAAACAGAGAAAACAATTAATAGAATTCAAATGAAGACAATCATAGCAACCCTGTTGATACTGTTTACAGGTATCACTCTGAATGCGCAGACAACGATCAATTCCATACTGGCCTCAATAGAAGAAAACAATACCACATTAAAGTCGCTCCGTGAAAGTGCGGAAGCACAAAAACTGGAAAATAAAACGGGTATATATCTTGAAAATCCGGAAGTCGGGTTCAATTATCTTTGGGGAAATCCCGCAGACATTGGCAACCGCACCGATTTCAGCATTATGCAAACATTTGACATAGCCACTATTACGGGCATGAAAAGCAAAGCAGCCAATAAGCAGAATGTATTGGTCGAATGGCAATACAAAGCCGACCGTATGAACATCCTTTTGGAAGCAAAACAGTACTGTATCGACCTGATCTACTACAACGCGCTGAAAAAAGAGCTGGATCAGCGCTTACAACATGCCGAAACAATTGCTGCAGGTTACGAAGACCGCCTGAACTCAGGTGATGTCAGCCGTCTGGAATATAATAAGGTACAACTCAACCTTACCAGCGTGCAGGGAGAAATATTCCGTATCGAGGTTGAACGCAATGCATTGCTGGAACAATTGAAAAGGCTGAATGGAGGAACAGACATCCTGCTGGAAGATTGGCAGTACGATGACATCTTGCTTCCACTGCATTTTGACGACTGGTTTACACAAACAGCACAACAAAATCCGGTTTTAGCCTATGCCAGACAGGAAATAGAAGTAAGTAAACAACGACTCTCACTGAGCAAAACAATGAACTTACCCACCCTCTCTGCCGGATACATGAGTGAAAAAGTAGTTGGAGAACGCTTTCAGGGTCTTTCCCTTGGCATCTCCATCCCTTTATGGGAAAACAAGAACCGGGTAAAACAAGCCAAAGCATCGGTAAAAGCAGCCGAGTCGCGGGAAACAGACAACCGCCAACAATTTTACAACCAACTGCAGATACTCTATAACCGTACTGCCGGTTTAAAAATAGCGGCTGAAAAATACCGCCAATCGTTGGTAACGGCAAACAATACCGGGCTCTTGAAAAAAGCCCTGGATGCAGGAGAAATATCGCTGTTGGAGTATATGGTAGAGATCGGCTTATACTACGAAACAATCAACCGTGCATTAGAAGCTGAAAGGGATTACCAAAAAGCATTCGCGGAATTATCGGCAGTAGAACTTTAATCGTAGCAGAAAAGGAAACACCAATTATCCAGATATCAGGCATATCATCCAGAAGATTGTAAGGCTAAAGGAACCGTTATTCATTTTTAATTTGGCAATTCCCCTTTTTCATACTATTTTCGCATAATAAAAACGTTCCCGAACTACATCTTTTGGGGCCATAATCAACGTTTTCGTTAAGCTAAATGAGCAAAGCCAAACTTGTTTGAGTTTTGCCATAGCGAGAAAACGACTAATGTAATTGAACGAAAAAATCATGCAATTAACGGCGAAATTAATTCAACTTCTTCCGCTTCAATCCGGAACCGGAAGGAACGGCGAATGGAGAAAACAAGATATTATTGTAGAGACACAGGATCAATATCCCAAAAAGATATGCATTTCTTTATGGGGAAATAAATTCCAGCATATTTCACTCAATTCGGGTGAACTCTACACCATTGATTTTGATGTGGAAAGCAGGGAATTCAACGGAAGATGGTATACCGATGTGAAAGCATGGAGAATAGAGGCACAAAACATCCAAAACAACACTCCAACTTTCTCTCCAAAAGACGAATATGACGAAATACCCCCACCGGAAAACCCGTTCAATAGTGCGAATGAAGGAGTGGATGATCTACCGTTTTAAATCAATCTATTTCATCCATTTCTTCTCATACTTCTTAATTTTCCCCTCACAAATACGTTTGGTAATATCCCGCAATAATTCCACTTTAAGAACAAGGGTATCAATATCCTCTTTTGTGACTACAAAAACAGGATCATACCGTCCATTGACATAAGCAGCTTTGATTTAATGAAGCCACTCAATATAATTCAAAAGAAGTGTATGGATAATGACGGATCGCTATCTAAAAGCTAAGCCATTCAAATATGAAATGCTTTTTTGTTTCTACAAATATTTAATCAGAAATTCGACCGATAACAGTGGCATATAATAAAAAAATCCCAAAAAGTATATTTACTTTCAGGGACTCAAACAATTTTTTTATCTGTGCGGCCGAAGGGACTCGAACCCCCACGCCTCTCGGCACTAGATCCTAAGTCTAGCGCGGCTACCAATTACGCCACGGCCGCAGGTGTGAAATGTGGCGCAAAGATACGATTTATTTTTCTACCGATCCTCCTTCTTGCAAAATTTTATTGCAATTGTGTATATCTTCTTGGGATATCTCAATTCAATTTTTTTATTCTCCGACGTTCAGCATTGAAACGATACACAATACGGTAGAACCCCATCTGCATATTCTTACCTATCCAAATTTTGAAAGATCCTCCCCTTTCACCACAGCTTTAATCACCTTCGGGAAATGGGCATATTCCAATGCATGCACCTTCCGAGCGACATCTTCAGGCGTATCTTCAGGCAACACTTCACAGGTAACCTGAAAAATAATGTCCCCCTCATCGTAATTTTCATCTATATAATGGATAGTGATGCCTGACTCCTTTTCACCCGCTTCCACCACAGCCTGGTGTACCCTGCCGCCATACATCCCCTTACCTCCGAATTTGGGCAACAGCGCCGGATGAATATTGATAATCCGGCCGGGATAGGTATCAAGCAACGACTGTGACACTTTCAATAAAAATCCGGCCAATACAATATAATCGATATCATACGAACGAAGCATATCTATTATGGCCGACCCCTCATCGAACTCAGCCTTACTGAATGTAAAAGAGGGGATACCCAGCCGGTCGGCACGTTCATGTACATAAGCATCTCTTTTATTGGAAATGATAAGTGGGACCGATATATCTTCATGTCCGGAAAAATAGCGGATAACATTCTCCGCATTACTGCCACTTCCCGATGCAAACAGGGCGATACGAGTCATAAAAACGGTTGTTTCCTGCACAAAAAAACATAATTTGTGCACTTTTCTTGATTTTAATAGACAAAAATTTGCTCTGTTAGAGAAAATTTGTGTTACTTTGCATCGCAAATTTAAGAATAAATTTTTTTATTTATTAATTAATATCGAAAGTTATGTCTGAAGTAGCACAAAGGGTGAAATCGATTATTGTCGATAAATTGGGTGTTGAAGAAGTTGAGGTTACTGAAACCGCAAGCTTCACCAATGATTTGGGAGCTGACTCTCTTGATACGGTTGAATTGATCATGGAATTCGAAAAAGAATTCAACATTTCAATTCCGGACGATCAAGCTGAAAAGATCTCTACTGTTGGTGACGCAATTTCTTACGTAGAACAACACGCAAAATAATCCATTTTTATGGAGTTAAAGAGAGTAGTAGTAACAGGCCTGGGTGCGATTACCCCCCTTGGCAATGACGTGAAAACCACGTGGGAAAATGCTTTGGCGGGTAAAAGCGGAGCCGGGCCTATTACTCATTTTGATGCATCGCTTTTCAAAACGCAGTTTGCCTGCGAAGTAAAAAATTTCGATCCGAGCGATCTTTTTGATCGTAAAGAAGCCAGAAAATATGACCGGTATGCCCAGTTAGCCATCCACGCAGCCAAAGAAGCGATGGCGGATTCAGGGCTCGATCTCGAAAATGAGAATGTAGACCGTATCGGGGTTATTTTTTCTGCCGGGATCGGAGGAATAAGAACATTCGAAGAGGAAGTTGGGAGTTATTATACCAACATGGACAAAGGGCCACGTTTCAATCCCTTTTTCATTCCGAAAATGATAGCGGATATCGCCGCCGGGCATATCTCTATGATTTATGGACTGAGGGGTCCTAACTATGCGACCGTGTCGGCTTGCGCTTCCTCTACCAATGCAATTGTCGACGCATTCAATCTTATTCGCCTGGGTAAAGCTAATGTCATTGTAACAGGTGGTGCCGAAGCGACGATCAGTCCCTCGGCAGTGGGAGGATTCAACGCCATGCACGCGTTGTCCACCCGCAACGACTCACCGTTGACGGCATCACGTCCTTTCAGCGCCAGCCGCGACGGGTTCGTGATTGGAGAAGGCGGATCGACACTCATCCTCGAAGAGTTAGGCCATGCACTGGCACGTGGGGCTACTATCTATGCAGAAGTAGTCGGTGGAGGCATGTCGGCCGACGCACACCATATCACTGCTTCCCATCCCGACGGATTGGGTGCTAAATTAGTGATGCGGAATGCTTTGGAAGATGCTGAAATGAACCCGGATGAGATCGATTACATTAACGTACACGGCACATCCACTCCTGTAGGCGATATCTCGGAAGTGAAGGCAATCCTCGATGTATTTGGTGAACACAGCTACAACCTGAATATCAGTTCGACCAAATCGATGACCGGCCACCTTTTGGGAGGTGCAGGTGCTATCGAAGCAATGTTCACTATCTTGGCAATCAGGGATCAAATTGTTCCTCCCACCATCAACCATGACGAGGGAGACAATGATCCGGAAATTGACTACAACCTGAATTTTACATTCAACAAAGCTCAAAAAAGGAAGATAAGAGCTGCGTTATCTAACACTTTTGGCTTTGGGGGACACAACGCAAGTGTAATTCTCAAGCAATTCAACAAATAGTGTGTTAAGAAGACTCGTAAAGAGGATAAAGGCTCTCCCGCACAGAGGGAAAGAGCCTTATCTCTCGTTTTATAACGTATTGGGCTTCTATCCCGACAGGATAGACCTCTATAAAGAAGCCATGACTCACCGTTCTTCGTCCATCCGATCGGAGAAAGGGCGATGGGTGAATAATGAACGTCTCGAATTTTTGGGGGACGCCATTCTCGATGCCATCGTCGCAGATATCCTTTATAAAGATTTCGAACACAAAAAGGAGGGGTTTCTCACCAGTACACGTTCACGTATAGTACAGAGGGAAACACTCAACAAGCTGGCTATAGATCTTGGACTGGACAAACTTATTGTCTCATCGACCCGTAATCTGGCACATAATACCAATATATATGGTGATGCTTTAGAAGCCCTTATCGGTGCTATATATCTCGATCAGGGGTACCGGGTAGCCAAGAAATTCGTATTTGAAACACTCATCAAACAGCACCTGAATATTGATAAGGTATTGAAAAGTGAAGTCGATTTTAAGTCCAGGCTGATTGAGTGGGGACAAAAGAACAGGGTGGAAGTCAACTTTGAAGTGACTGAATCTACCTATGATGCACAAAATAACCCCGTCTTCTTTTCCCGTGTGAAAGTAGGAGGGGCAGAAATTGGTTCCGGAAAGGGATACTCAAAGAAAGAATCTCACCAGATGGCAGCAAAAGTAGCTATCAAAAAGTTACGTGAAAACAACGAACTGCAAGAGGCGCTCGTTGAAACAACAAGAAATGAATCACCCGCCTCCACTACGGAGAACGAGTGATCAGTACTATTTTCACTTACCAGATACCAAAAGAAATACCCATTCGTTTTCCCTGCAGCACAAGTTGGTTATCGGGGGTAACCAACCGGAGTTTACCGGCTACATCAGACAGGGGTACTGCGGTGATTTCTGATCCTATTTTGGCAACCATCCTTCCAAATTTTCCTTCATGGATCAGCTCTGCCGCATGTCCACCCAACAATGTGCCAAGATTTCTGTCATAGGGCGACGGAGATCCTCCCCGTTGAATATAACCGAGTACCGTTTCACGGGTTTCATAACCGGTCTGGCTTTCGATCTCACGGGCAAAATAAGTGGCAGGGCGCTCTTTGGTAGGTACCTCTACGCCTTCAGCCACAGCTACAATAGAGTAAGCCTTCCCCATTTCCATCCGCTGGTTGATCTTATCGATAACCACTTTCATATTATATCCTAACTCCGGCAACAGGATGATATCAGCTCCTCCGGCCATCCCGGCATGAAGCGTGATCCATCCCGCATGGTGTCCCATCAGTTCAATCACCATCACGCGACGATGTGAACTGGCAGTAGAGTGTAGCCTGTCGATAGCATCGGTAGCGATATTCACAGCCGTATCGAACCCAAAAGTCACATCTGTACCATATACGTCATTGTCAATAGTTTTAGGTATTCCCACCGCATTCAATCCCAGTTCAGAAAGCATCCATGTGGTACGTTGTGTGCCATTTCCTCCTATACAGACTAAACAATCAAGTCCCAGCTCATTATAGGCATTTTTGATCTGCTCCCTGTCTTTCTCATCGGGGGAAGTAATCATTTTACGGAATACTTTCTCGCGTGCCGTACCCAGAATTGTCCCTCCCATATTCAGAATTCCCGAAAGAGACTGATCGGTAAGTTCCACAATGTCTTTGTACAGCAGTCCGGAAAAACCGTTCTGGATACCAATTATCTGCATGCCATAATTATTGATGGCTGTTTTTCCAACGCCACGTATGGTCGCGTTAATTCCCGGGGCATCACCGCCGGAAGTAAGAATACCTACCTTCATCTGAATTATGAGTTATGAATTATAAATTATGAGTCCACTCCGATAAGTCTTTTTTCGAGAAATCACCCCCTTCACAAGTCCTGTAATGAGGGCTAAAACGGCAAAACCAGGGTTTTCTGAGTAGGCTCAATTATAAATTTTTGAATCTTGAAATTATGAATCCTACAAAGAAAACAAAAAAGAGAGAAAAAATGCAGTTTCAATAAAAATATTTTCCGGCAAAAGACTACGGGTATTGTCAGAGGTGGCTATTTTTCATACATTTGGCATAAATGATGGTCGCAGCCCGATCCGAAGCACCCGGGCCTCCCAGGATCTGGCGCATCTCTTCGTAGTTACTGAGCATATTTTGTCGGTAGCTTTGCACATGGAGTATCTGTTTCAGTTCCTTACGAATATTATCTATTGTGAAGAAGCGGGCGAACAGTTCTTTTACAACCTCTCGATTGCATATTAGGTTTACTAAGGAAATATAAGGCGTATGAAGAATATTTTTAAAGACCCAATAAGTGATCTTCGGCATAGGTGTTTTGTAGCAAACCACTTGAGGAACATTAAGCAGGGCTGTCTCCAGGGTAGCTGTACCGGAAGTCACTAACGCAGCATCCGATTGTGCCAAAATACGGTAGGTTTGATTAAAAAGCACCTTTGCAGGAGGAAAAGAGCTTATAAAATTGCCATAGAAAGCCGGATCGATACCCGGTGCACCTGCCACGATCAACTGATAACCGTCTGAATAACCTTTGACTGCTTCCAGCATCGAAGGAAGATTATTAGTGATCTCCTGCTTACGGCTTCCGGCAAGAAGTGCGATCACCGGCTTATTATCCAGACCGTTTGCTTCCACAAACTGGCTGAAAGTTTCCTCTTTATGATCCCGTTGGACAATAGCATCCACTGTGGGATTTCCTACATAATGCACTTTATATTGATGTTCCCTGAAGAAATCTACTTCAAAAGGGAGGATTGACAGCATTTCGTCCACATATTTTTTGAACGATTTTACCCGGTATTTTTTCCATGCCCACACTTTGGGCGAGATATAATAGTAAACAGGGATATCGAGTTTAGTTTTTACATACTTGGCAATCTTGAGGTTAAAACCGGGATAATCGACCAAGATCACCGCGTCGGGATGATAAGTGGTAATATCTTTTTTACAGAACGCGAGGTTCCGCAGGATAGTACGGGCATTTAGCACCACAGGAACAATACCCATAAAGGCCATGTCACGGTAATGCCTTACCAGCGTTCCGCCAACTGACTGCATCAGGTCACCCCCAAAGAAACGAAAGTCTGCCTCTTTATCATGTTTCCGTAGCGACTGCATCAGGTTGGATGCATGTAAATCGCCCGATGCCTCTCCTGCTATAAGGTAATACTTCATATACTAATTTACTAATGTGCCGATGTGCCAATTGAATCAAACCATCAACTGTTCATTGTCAATTATCCATTGTCAAATCCCATTAAAATTCCACTCTTTCAACTGGGGCAGAAAGTCATAAGCTGTCATATCGATCTTTACCGGTACAACCGCGGCATATCCATTTGCCAAGGCCCACTCATCGCTGTTGTCATTCTCCTTTTCCCAGTTTTCAAAATTACCGGTCATCCAGAAGACGTCTCTGCCTGAACCATCCTTGGATCGGTGATACTCATTCACCCACTTGCCATGCGTCTGCGTTGTTATCTTGACCCCTTTCACCTCTCCGGCCGGTACATTCACATTCAGGCAAATTCCCCGGGGAAGCCCTTCATCAATTACTATTGATGCCAGTTTTCTGGTGATCTCCTTTGTGAAAGAGAAATCGGCATCAGGTGTAAAATCACACAACGAAAAGCCGATAGAGGGCACATCGAAGACACAGCCTTCGATAGCAGCTCCCATAGTACCGGAATAAATAACACTGATCCCGGCATTAGAGCCATGATTGATCCCCGAAACCAATAAATCGGGCTTGCGATCCACAAACTCGTTCAATGCCAGTTTCACACAATCGACCGGTGTGCCGTTACAGGTATAAACGGTCAGATTTTCCTCTTCCCTATGCAATCTTACCCGAAGTGGCTGGCTGGTGGAAATGGCACTCGACATACCCGAACGGTGCGAATCGGGTGCGAATACAATTACTTCTCCTAAATCTCTCACCGCTTCCGTCAATGAAGCGATTCCTTTCGCCTGATACCCATCATCATTAGTGACCAGGATCAAGGGTTTTCTATTCATCATTCTGTTTCTTTCTCGTTTTTAAGAATTACAAATATAATGAAAGCCGAATGGTAAGCCAAAATTGTTTGAGTTTACCTGAGGCACATCTTATATTCTACAAATATAGTGAAAGCCGAGGGATAAGCCAATTTTTTTTATACCTTTGGGGATTCACAAAACAATTAGTATGAGATGGAACTGACACCCGGTGCCTATGCGCACCGGCGGGTAATTCCATAGGGTTCCCAAACATATCCACAAAAACAATGACAATCGTTATGAAGAGATTTGGCACACTTCTTTATCTGTTTCTGGCTGCTTCCCTGATATTTGCACAGGAAGTAAGGCCTGTAAAAAATGTAATTATGATGATCCCCGACGGTACATCCGTAGGGGTCTATTCTGCTGCACGATGGTTCAAGTACTACAATGGCATGGAGGATAAACTGAACATCGATCCTTATTTCACAGGCACCGTCACCACCTTTTCATCTAACGCCCCGATCGGGGACTCTGCTCCCACCGGCTCATGCTACGCAACCGGGGTATTACAACAAACCGGTAACGTGGCTATTCATCCTGAAGTTTCCGATAACGACCTGTTTCCGGTAGACGCATCACGGACTTATCAACCTGCCGCCACCATCCTCGAAGCATCAAAGATTGAGAAAAAGAAAGCAGTAGGATTAGTGGTTACCTGTGAGTTTCCCCACGCCACACCGGCCGACTTCTCAGCACATCATTATAACAGAGGCAACTACAAGGCCCTTGCCCCGCAAATGGCCTATCAGAACATAGACGTGGTGTTCGCCGGCGGTAACAGTATTCTTACCGATGACATTAAAAAACATTTCGTAAATAACGGAACCACTCTCATTCAAAACGATAAAGAAGCATTACTCAATTATAATGGCAATGGGAAGGTTTGGGCGCTATTTGGCGAACGGGGTCTCCCTTACAATATTGACAGGAATCCCGACAAGGTACCTTCACTCGCAGAGATGACTGAAAAGGCTTTAGAAATACTATCGAAGAACGAAAACGGCTTCTTCATGATGGTAGAAGGGAGCCAGGTCGACTGGGCAGCACATGCCAATGATGCAGCCACAATGATCGACGAATATCTTGCTTTTGACGAGGCAGTAGGCAAGGCGATGGCATTTGCCGAAAAAGACGGAAATACAGTAGTCGTGGTTGCCGCAGACCATGGTAACAGTGGTATTTCGATCGGTTCGAGGGATTGCCCGGGATACGATAAACTCTCCATAGAGCAACTTTTCGGCACAGTTTCCAAATACCAGTTGAGCGCCAACGGGCTCGAATCAATATTGGTCAATACAAAACCCGAAGGGATTAAAGCGGTATTCAAACAATACACTGATATCGATATCACAGACGAAGAACTTGAAACACTGCTTGCTTCCAAAAATTACAAAGAAGTAGACTATATGAAAGTTGCCTCAAGCAATAATCTCGCACATAACATCGTCAACATATTGAATTCCAGAACTTGTTTCGGATTTACGACAGGAGGGCACACCGGAGAAGAAGTACTTCTTGCTTCTTACCACCCACAGGGCGATGTGCTCAAGGGACATGTGAAAAATACAGGGTTGAATCAATACCTGCAGAAAGTAACCGGATTGGAGATATCGCTACAGGAATTATCCGACAAGATTTTCGCCAAACATAATGAGGTCTTTGCGGGATTAAAATATTCAATCGATAAGAAAGATCCGGACTTTCCGGTACTCCGGGTAAAGAAAGGAAAGAACAACCTTGAGGTGAAAGCATTCTCATCCGTGGCTACATTGAATGGGAAACCATTCGACATCGGATCTGTAACAGTCTATATCGATAAGAACGATACGTTCTATTTGCCGGTGGCCCTTGCGGAGAAATTATAAATCTTTGGGCCTTACTATAAAACAAAAAAAATCCACTTTATAGGTGGATTTTTTTTGTTTTTGACAGAAATCATTCTTCTTTCCGGAGTACAATATCTCCATGGAATGATATCTGTTGTCTATCCGTATCGTTCACACTGAGGCGTGCCGTTCCGTTCTCCCAGATATCAAAGCGGAATGTAACGGGACGATCCAGGTCACGGAATGTGATCACCACATCCCAATTTCCTTTCTTGTTTCCTTTATCTGCTTTATACTCAAAGTCGGTACTCGTGAAACGATATCCACCTTCTCTCGGATCCATAGGCGCACGGTAGGCGCGGCCATAATAAGGCAGATAGGCTATCACCGTATCGGGCGACACTTTCACATCATAATAGGGTGAAAGATAAATCGACTTGTAACCGGTAGGATAGGCGTAGGTAGCTTTAAATGTAAAATCGGGCACTTTCACCGCATTCCCCACATCGGCTGCCAGTTTCTCTTTCTCAACCGCCGTTTGGGCACTTCCACATGCACAAAAAGATAGAACTGAAAGAAGTCCTGCAATACTAAATAATGATAACTTTTTCATATATATCCTCCTTCATAAATAAGATCCTTTATATAGCAGAAATCACATATCACCAGTGACATAATCATATAATAAACAAAGGAAAATAGTTTTTTGTTTTATAGAAGGATCCCCATCGAAGGGAGAAGATGCGAGAGATATAGCAACAGCATCAGCGACAACATACCATATGCCACATAAATATGGTTTTTCGAAATCGTTCTTGAGTAGAAATATGCGTTCAGATAAGAGACCAGTGTGAGGGAAAGCGACAAGAAGAAAAAAGTTTCCCGCCAGTAGACCACCTGAAGAAACAACAGAAAAACAATCAGAAAGACCATGAACTGCATTAACGAGAGCGTGAGTGCCTTATCACGACTATATATCTTGATACTAAAAATCATATTGGATATAAAAAACAATCCGACAAACAATACTCCTCCCCACTCCAGAAGAGAAAATCGGGGAATTTCAGGTAGTGACAAGGATATAAACTGTAGAAGAGGCCTGGCAAAACGGGGAATATCATCAATTAGCCAATAGACGGAGACCACCGTTATATACACAAGGAAAAGTCCAAACCAGGACGAGACAAACGAGCGAAACTGGGGTCCCCGCATCGACCGTTCTCCAACCCACCATAAAGGCAATAAGAAAAGCGCATAGATCTGAAACAGGGAGGCTACCGCTATCAATATCGATGCCCGAAACGAACAAAGATATGGATCCGGTTTCTGATACGAGTCCAGAAGAGGGAAGAATGCCAGAAGGACAAAAATAACAGCAATATAATCGCCCGACATCACCAAAAAATAGGGATGAAGGCTTAATAAGAATACCGGTGCGGTAAAAGGCAGGTTTGACCGCGAACGAATAAGATTGAACCTACCGTTTAACAGGGATAGGATCCATGCGATCAAAAAAACAGCCAGCGTAGAAGCAATCAGTGAAACCTGCGGACGGGCAAAGAGATGTGCTATTGGTTCCCACGCATAATTGTCACCGGGAGAGGCAATCCAGGGTAAACCCTGCGTATAGAACAGGGCAGCCCGCATACCTATCATTCCGAAAGCGGCAAGCAGAGGAACAAAACGCCCCTCCACAAAAGCTGCACGGAATGACCTGACGACAGAATGCATGGGCACATTAGATTTTATATACTGAGATCAAAGCCTATATCTTTCCTGAAGTAGCCATTCTCAAAATGGATCTTCGCTATATTCTTATAAGATGCCCCTAAGGCTTCATCCATAGTTTTCCCGTATGAAGTAACGGAAAGCACACGTCCTCCCGACGTAACAATTTTATCCCCCACATTCTTTGTACCGGCATGGAAAACAATGCTATCCTCTACATCATTCAGTCCTTCAATGATTTTTCCATTTTCATAACTTCCTGGATATCCTCCGGAAACCATCATCACTGTCACAGCGTAACGGTCGTCTATTTCCAATACTTTCTCATCTAATGTTTCGGTAGCTACGGCAGTAAATAATTCCAGAAGATCCGACTTGATCAGAGGTACCACCACTTCCGTCTCCGGATCACCCATTCGAACATTGTACTCAATCACTTTTGGCTCCCCTTCAACATTGATCAGGCCCAGGAAAATAAATCCTTTGTAATCTATCTTTTCTTTTTGCAATCCTTCGATAGTAGGCTCCACGATCCGTCTCCTCACTTTTTCCATAAATAGGTCATCAGCAAAAGATACAGGTGACACAGCTCCCATACCTCCGGTATTCAGCCCGGTATCACCCTCACCGATCCGTTTGTAGTCTTTTGCTACCGGAAGAATTTTATACGATCGTCCATCAGTCAATACGAAAACTGAACACTCAATCCCCGACAGGAACTCTTCTATCACCACGCTTTTACTAGCCGCGCCGAATTTCCCATTGAGCATCTCCCAAAGCGACTGCTTCGCCTCATTCAGGTCGTTCAGAATCAGGACTCCTTTCCCTGCCGCCAGGCCATCCGCTTTCAATACATAGGGTGAAGGGAGCGAATCGAGAAAAGCATTCCCTTCCGTCACATTTTCAAGAGTAACTGTCTTGAAACGTGCAGTAGGGATATTATAAGTGGTCATAAATCTTTTGGCAAAATCCTTGCTCCCCTCTAATTGAGCACCTTCCCTGGAGGGACCAATCACTGCAATATGACAGATATCTTCGTCCTCATGGAAGTAGTCATAAACCCCTTCTACTAAAGGGACTTCCGGACCAACCACAATCATATCGATATCATTATCAAGTGAAAACTGTCTCATCGCACCGAAATCCGTCACATCAATGGCGACATTTGTCCCTAACGTTGCGGTACCCGCATTGCCGGGAGCAATATACAGATTATTCAGGTGTCTGCTCTTTCGAATTTTCCAGGCTAACGCATGCTCGCGTCCACCGGAACCAAGAAGAAGAACGTTCATAGAGTTATGAATTATGATTTATGAATTATAATTTACCAATTACCATTCCACCTCACTCACATTGACATTACTTGTCCCGACGTGTCGGGATTGGTACATTAAGTATGCAAAGCTACTAAAAAAATGATTTTGTACTGCGACAATGGGGGAAAATCGTCGGGAGGTTGCTATCTTTGTAACTTCAAGCAACAAATATCATCAACATGAGCATAAACCGGATATCGGCCCTTTTTGGTATTCGCTATCCTATCATCCAGGCAGGAATGGTATGGTGCAGCGGCTGGAAATTAGCGGCTGCAGTCAGCAATGCCGGAGGGCTGGGACTGATTGGGGCGGGATCAATGCATCCCGGGACATTACGAGAACATATCCAGAAGTACAAGGCAGCCACAGGACAACCGTTCGGGGTGAACGTACCATTGATGTACCCTCAAATCGAAGAGATCATGCAGATTATCCTCGAAGAGAAAGTACCGGTTGTTTTCACTTCGGCCGGCAATCCTAAAACTTGGACAGCGACACTCAAATCGGCAGGAATAAAAGTAGCGCATGTGGTGTCGAGTTCCAGGTTTGCCATTAAATGTGCGGAAGCCGGTGTCGACGCTGTCGTCGCCGAAGGATTTGAAGCCGGTGGGCATAACGGTCGCGAAGAAACTACCACTTTTGCGTTGATACCACAGGTGAGAAAGGCTATAGATCTGCCATTGATTGCTGCCGGGGGGATCGGCTCGGGCGAAGCGATGGCTGCAGCGTTTGCCCTGGGCGCGGAAGGAGTACAGGTAGGTACACGGTTCGCGTTGACCAATGAAAGTTCTGCCAGTGAAGCATTCAAACAACGGTGTATCTCCCTGAATGAAGGAGATACGGTATTATCACTCAAGAAACTGAGTCCCACACGACTGGTAAGAAATGAGTTCTACCAACAGGTACAGCAACTGGAAGATCGCGGCGCTACCCCCGAAGAATTGCGCGAACTATTAGGCAAAGGGCGTTCAAAAAGGGGTATCTTTGATGGAGACCTGACAGAAGGTGAACTGGAGATCGGACAGATCGCCTCACATATAAAAGAGATCATCCCTGCAGGGCAGGTTGTCAATGAAATGATCGGGCAATACAACCGCACTATTCATCGGCTATCTCAATTAGCAATTGATAATTGACAATTGGCACATCAGTAACATTGGCACATTCGTAAGTATGCAGTATGAACTTTTTCCATCGGAACGATTCTCTTTTTTCAGCCTGAGCAGCGGTAGTTGCGGCAACAGTTACTATCTGGGGAATTCCCGCTACGGCATCCTGATCGACGCCGGCATCGGCCCGCGTGTCATCAAGAAACGGCTTGCCCACTATGGAATCGACTTCTCATCGATCATGGCAATCCTGGTCACACACGACCACTACGACCATATCAAATCGGTAGGCTATCTGGGAGAAAAACTGCATATCCCGGTCTATGCCACCCGTGAAGTACACAAGGCGATTATAAATCATCCCCTTGTCCGCAACAGCCTTAACGGGTCAACCATATATATTGAAAAAGGAACCCCATTTCAAATTAAAGATTTCCAAATTACAGCCTTCAATGTACCCCACGATAGTGTGGATAACTCCGGCTATTTTATCCGGTTCGGCAATCACCGGTTTACTCTCGCCACCGATGTGGGTACCATTACCGACGAAGTAGCTTATTATATTTGCAAAGCCAATCATCTCGTCATTGAAAGCAATTATGATGAAGAGATGTTGAATAACGGTCGCTACCCCTACCCGCTGAAACAACGCATCACCTCCGGATCAGGGCACCTGAGCAACCGGCAGACCGCCGAATTCCTGGCCAACAACTACTCGTCCGACCTACGTAATATCTGGCTCTGCCACCTCAGCGGTGACAATAACAACCCGGAACTGGCCTACCAAACGGTAGAAACACATCTTAACCGCAAAGGGATCAAGGTGGGGGAACAGGTCTCGCTACAGGTATTACAGCGGAATATATTGTCCTCTAAAACCGATTTTTAAATCCGCACACCAATGTCCTTATCGCCTATACTTTTGTTCACATACAACCGTCCCTCCCATACACTACAGACATTGAAGGCACTACAGGATAACGCCCTTTGTAGTAAAAGTGAACTATTTATATTTTCGGATGGCTACAAGAATGAAACAGATAAAAAAGATGTGGAGGCGGTACGGGAAATCATTCGCCCTATTGAAGGATTCAAGGCAGTTCACCTTATCGAAAATACCCACAATGTTGGACTGGCAAAGAATATTATCGACGGTGTTACCAAGGTGATTGAGGAGTATGGCAAAGTGATCGTGATTGAAGATGACCTGTCAACATCCCCCTATTTTCTCACATTCATGAACGAAGCCTTGGATATGTTCGAGAACGAAAATAGAATCGGACATATACATGGATATTGCTACCCTCTTCCGGAATTGCCGGAAACCTTTTTGATAAAGTGGACAGGAAGTTGGGGCTGGGCTACCTGGAAAAGGGCATGGAAAGAATTCAACCCTGACGGAGAAGCACTATTAAACGAAATAAAAAGTCGCAATCTATCCAGATTGTTTGACTTCAATGGCAAATACCCCTATACCCGGATGTTACAAAGACAAGTAAATGGGAAAAACAATTCATGGGCCATCCGCTGGAATGCTTCCTTGTTTCTGAAAGATATGCTTTCGGTCAATGCCGGAAGATCGTTGGTAAGAAATATCGGATTCGACGGGAGTGGCATACATAGTGGCCTTCAGGACATTTACACTACTCAGCTATATACCGATAGACTAACCATCAATATTCCGGTAATAGAAGAAAATAAGGCAGCACGAAAATCAATAGAAAGATATCATAACAAGACCTATTCGTTTTGGGCAAAAGTAAGACGAAGAATCAAAAGACATTTAAAAATTTGACAGAACCTGCACATCGTCCTACACCAATTTCCGGCTGCATTGCCCTTCCATAGAAGAAAACTTGTTTCGGGAAAGAATACAATATCTTTTTTGAAGAGTTAGGGGCTCAGGCATTAAAAAAAACTCTACTCTATACAGCATATAAAACTGTTTCATTAACAGGGTGGTGTTGCCTGATATAAAGATTGTATTTGGGGTTTAGTTTATGGATATACAGTGGCAATTCCCATAAATCTGCCGGTTTATGGTATATGCAAATTGCTAATTTAGGATTGTATTTTATAATTGTATCTTGCATCCCTTCAAGAGCTGACATTTCTGCACCCTCAACATCCAATTTAATATATGTGATTTCACTACGTTCCTGTTCGGAAAAATAATTGTCTAATGCCACAAGTTTTACTAACTCTTTACCTTTACCAATGCGGGAGCCACTGCCTGAATCTTCAAAAAAAGTTTCTTCACAGGAAGAATACAACCCCAAATTATGCAAAATTACTTTATCGGATAAATTTGTTATGTTTTTTCTGATTTGCTCACAATTACGTTTAATAGGTTCAAATATGTGTATTTTATTAAAATATCCGGCAGTCTGTCCGATAAAATTCAAAGCTGTATCGCCAACAAATCCACCACCATCTATAAAAACCTCTTCTGTTGAAAGATTGATAATATCTTTGGGAAAATACTGTGACGGATCAAAACACACAGTATATCCAGAATTCAACATCAATTCTTTGGTATTATTGGTATCGTAAAACGGTTTGAGATATTTATAATTTCGCGTCATTCTGCATTTAATGGCGGCATTCAATACATCTCTCGACAAATCATCTGCCAAAACAGATTTCAAATAATCAATCTCATTTTTGTGTTTTTTACATTCTAATTGATATGGAATCCCATAACGAAAATACTTATATCCTAGTTTTTTCCCGATTTCTTCAAGCAATTTTTTCATTGAACAAATATTATTTTAAATTAATTCTATGTCCGGTGGTTTGTGATTAAACTCTCGGAGTTTTTATATTTATTTGATTTTCAATATTCATTTGATACTTTTTTCTTTTTTCTTGCCGCAAACCATTGTTCAATTTCTCCTGTCATCTCCAATCTGAATAACTTACATAACCCAATATAGAATAACACAATCAACACCGGATTTATAACAACAAAAAGAATATCGCTCCCAATATTACGAGTGGAAAAATAGGAAACTCCCGTACTGATTACAGCCATAAAGAAATAGGGAAATGTATCCTTCACAAAATCAAGAAGTGAATATTGAATAACTTTTCCCGAAAAAACCACCGACAAAATTAACGTCACAATCATATATACAACCCAACTGATAGCCAACCCCATAATACCTTTCGAAAAAAAGAGAAGAATTAACAGGAGCAATAGAACTCCTTTTACAACTTCAAGCCCCAGAAAAAAAGCAGATCGTTCTTTTGCGATGAATAACTCGTTAAAAATAATGGTAAAAGGCAGTAGCATTCCGGCCAATGTCAATATCTGAAAATAAGGCACTGAAGCCAACCACTTCTCCTTAAACAAGATATAAAAAGCGGGCTCGGCAATCAGTATCATTAAGAAAGCTATTGGGAATGAGAGAAAAGCAATCGATTTGATCAGCTTTCTCACTACCCTCTTCAAGCGCTCCGTCTGATCGTTGATCTCCGACAAGATTACCATGCCTACCGACCGGAAAGTGTTGGAAAGCGTCAGAAAAGGTATTTCCTGGTATTTCTTTGCCTGATTGAAGAATGCCACCTGGTTCATCGGGTAGAACACGGCAATAAGGCTTGGATAGATGTTATTCACCGTGGTGGAAATCATCGACGACAACAGTAATTTATAACTGAATCCGAAAAAGGATCTTAACCGGCCAAGACTGAATTCCGCAACCGGCCTCCATGGTGAATACAGCCACATAAATATCGTCCTGAAAAATGCATATAAAACGATTTGGGCAACCAATGCCCAAACACCATGTCCGGTAAGAGCCAGAACAATGGCAACCACATCTGCTATAAACAAAGCCAGTATATTGGCTTTCGTAAGTCTTTTAAAATCGGCATTTTTAGTCAGAACCACTAAAGGTATCAACCCGAAAGCATTGAAGATAAGAGCCAGGAACAAGCCTCTCGTAACCGGAATCAGCGCCGGAGCATTGAACAGGCCGGCAATCAACGGGCTAAGAAAGAAAAGGAGCAGATATATAAAAACACCCAATACTACGTTAAAATAAAAAATGGAGCTGTATTCGGCCGGAGAAACCTCTTTCCGGTTCAACAATGATCTACCGAAACCGCTGTCGACAAGAATAGTGGAGAACGCTGTAAATACAGCCAGCGACCCGATCAATCCGTAAGCATCCGGCACCACGATATTCATCAGCACCAGCATACTCACAAAGTTGAGTATCTGCTGCCCGAACTTATCAATAAAGCTCCAGAAAAGCGAACGGGTTGTTTTTTTCTTCAGTGCGGAATCAGCCATTTACGATATAGATTAATAAACAGGGTAGTCCAATTACATTCAGACGATCTCAAATCATCCTGCAAAAATACGCAACTTTTTGTTACGGGAAGTATCGGTTTTACTAAACATCATTGGATATTATCCATAGAGTAGATCTTTTTTGGCTATCTCGGTAAATATATCCAAGAGGATAATTATAAATTCACTATTTTTGTAATCTTACGTTTGAATATCCGGAAATGAAAGTACTTTTTATCAGTACATACGATATACAGGGAGGAGCGGCCATAGCCGCAACCCGTTTATTACATGCAGTGCGCCATGCAGGATGCGATGCCTCGATGGTAGTGCGTGCCAAACTGGGAAGTGACACGGCAGTATTTACTGCGGGAAGCAAAAAGAGGAATACGTTCCGGTTCTATTGGGAACGTGGTGTTATTTATCTTTACAATCGCCTGTCAAGAGAAAACCTGTTCGATGTCTCAATCGCCAATACGGGAGTATCGATTACAAAACTTCCCGAATTCAAAGAGGCTGACGTTATCCATCTACATTGGATAAACCAGGGGATGCTCTCCATCAAAGAGATAGGAAAAATCCTTTCCTCCGGGAAAAAAGTGGTATGGACAATGCACGATATGTGGCCGTTTACCGGCATCTGCCACCATGCCGGCGCCTGTGACGCCTATACTTTCGGGTGCGGGCATTGTCCTTATCTGAGGACACCCTCCCGAAACGACCTCTCACATATTATTTTCAAACGGAAGCATTCTGCCTACTTAACCGGCAATATCACTTTTACAGCATGTAGCCACTGGTTACGGGAGTTGGCCGGGCAGAGCCCCCTTACATGGGGACAGAGGGTCACTTCTATCCCCAATCCTATCGATACCGGCACCTACTGTCCAATGGATAAAAGCGAAATACGTAAAAAACTGAATTTGCCACTTGATAAAAAGATTATCCTGTTCGCGGCAGTGAAGGTAGCCGACAAGCGCAAAGGGATGGACTATCTGGTGGAGGCAGCCGGATTGATGGCACACCATTCGGAAAACCTGCTTTTTCTTATTGCAGGAGGCGGGGGGGAAGAGATAGAAAAACAACTTGCCCTGCCGGCAAGGAGTATGGGATATATTTCTCCCCGACAGATGCCGGAACTCTATAATGCCGTCGACCTGTTCGTCACTCCCTCCCTCTATGAGAACTTGCCCAATACCATTATGGAGGCAATGGCCTGCGGCACGCCTTGTGTAGGTTTTCATATCGGGGGAATTCCGGAAATGATCGATCACCGGAAGAACGGATACGTGGCTGAATACAGAAACGCACGGGATTTGGCAAACGGACTGATCTGGACATTGTTTGAGGCCGATTTCGAAACGCTCTCCATCAACGCCCGGGGGAAAGTGACAGAGGAATACTCACAGGAGAAAGTCGCACAACAATACAAGGAAATTTACGAGTATGAAGGAGAATAACAGTATAACCGATAAAGAATACTGGGACAACTATTGGAAGAATTACCAATACGACAAGATACCAAAAAAAGTGGTGTTCGAAAGGTTCATGCCGAAGCTGACAAGGGGAATAAACTTTATCGAGATTGGCGGCTTTCCGGGGGTAAATGCTGCCTATTTCTACCGTCGAGGCATCCGGAACGTAACCATACTCGATTACCACATCAACAAAGAGATTGTCCGCAATTTTGAGAAAATCAATGATTTGCCGGAAGGAACCATCCAATGCATCGACAACGATTTCTTTGCATTTTCATCAGAAAAAAAATATGATGTGGTTTTTTCGTCCGGTTTTATCGAACATTTCGAAGATACACGGGATGCAATTGCCCGACATATTGATCTACTTTCAGAAAAAGGGCAGTTGTTGATAATCATCCCCAACTTCCTGGGTCTGAACGGAGAACTCCAGCGACGGTTCGACAGGGAAAACCTGGACTCCCACAATCTGCAATCGATGAAAATACCCTACCTGAAAGAGATCATGCAGTCATTCAATCTTTATGATGTTTCTGTAGATTATCTCGGAAAACCAATGGTCTGGCTCGAACCAAAGCCGGAAAATCAAAAGAGGAGAAAATGGGTTAAGATGTTGAGCTATGCCCTCAAACTATTCCCTGTAAAAGGGAAATTATTATCTTCGTACATTGCTATATACGCCCGAAAATAATGAAACTATCCGTCATCACCGTCACCTGGAACGCCGAGAAAACGGTTGAACGCACACTGAAAAGCGTGCAGGAACAGACATATCCCCATCTGGAGCATTTGATTGTAGATGGAGCATCGGTCGACGGAACATTAAGGATAATACAGGAATATTCAGAGGGAGATTTGAACATACAAAAGGAGGGGAGTATTCTAAACCGGACAACTGTACAAAAGAGGTTAAGATGGATCAGTGAACCCGACCAGGGCCTGTACAACGCCATGAACAAAGCCATCGGGATGGCCTCGGGCGATTATCTTTGCTTCCTGAATGCGGGCGATACCTTCTATGCACCGGATACAGTGGAAAGAATGATGCAGTCATTCGACAGGAACAAGCCACCGGATATCCTCTATGGAGAGACAGCCATTGTGGATGATAAAGGCAGCTTTCTCCATATGCGCCGACTGAAAGCACCCGGCAGGCTCACATGGAAGAGTTTTAAACAGGGAATGCTGGTCTGTCATCAGGCTTTTATTGTGAAACGGGAATTGACGGAGCCTTATGACCTCTCTTACCGCTTCTCTTCCGATTTCGACTGGTGTATCCGCATGATGAAAAAAGCCATCTCTATCCACAATACCCGTCTCACACTGGTCAACTACCTGAACGAAGGGATGACCACGGCCAATCACAAAGCTTCTTTGAAAGAACGTTACCGTATTATGGCAAAATATTACGGACATATCTCCACCCTTTTCCATCACGTCTGGTTTGTGATTCGTGCAGTGCTAAAATAGACAATTTTATTCTTTATGCAACGACGAAAACTAAAGATAGAAGAACTCAGCCGCATCTCCGTCGAGGAATTTCGGGAAGCAGAGAAGATACCACTGGCTGTCGTGCTCGACAATGTACGGAGCCGGCATAACATAGGGTCGGTATTCCGTACCGGGGACGCCTTCCGGATAAAAGAGATTTTACTCTGTGGCATCACCGGCACACCACCCGACGCGGAAATTCACAAAACAGCTCTTGGTGCTGAAGATTCGGTACAATGGCGTTACTTCGAGGAGCCTCTTTCGGCTGTAGAAGTATTGAAAGCAGAGGGATATATCGTCTTCTCCATTGAGCAGGCTGAAAACAGCATCTCGCTGGAGAATATTGAATTGGATAAAGAAAAAAAATATGCGGTGATCTTCGGTCATGAAGTGCATGGTGTCGCACAAGAGGTAATTGATGCATCGGACGGATGCATTGAGATCCCCCAATACGGCACCAAACATTCCCTCAACGTATCAGTGACTGCAGGAATTGTGATATGGGATTTCTTTCAGCGACTAAGGATATAGCAGAAAGTGGAAACAATAGCGGCCCCACTTAGAGGAATTGTTTTAACTCTACACCCTCACCATCAAATTCCGCATAGGAAAAAAGAGTGATCCAGTCGCCCAGCATGATCACGCGGCTCTGCTCAGCGATGGGAAGGTTGAGTAAAACGTGACGGTGTCCAAATATAAAGTAGTTGATATCAGGAATCACTTTCAACTTATTTTTCGCAAAACGGACCAAATGCTCCCGGTCTTCCCCCAGATAAGGTACTACACCCCCACTCTCACGGCTGCTGTTCGACCAGGTGTGTGCCAACGGGATGGTCCATCTGGGATGAATGCCTGAAAAACATTTCTGAAGGAATTTACTGTGAAATAGTTTCCGGAGAAGATGAAACGAACGGGAGTCGTCACCCAACCCATCACCATGGGCAAGAAAAAACTTCTTCCCTTTCAACTCGGTGATATAGGGTTCCAGATGAAGGATTAATCCACACTCTTTAGAGAGGTAGTCGGTCAGCCATAGGTCATGATTCCCTGTAAAGAAATGGATTTCTATTCCCGAATCGGTCATCTCGCCCAGCTTACCCAGCAAACGTGTAAAACCCTTTGGTACCACATACCGGTATTCATACCAGTAGTCAAAGATATCTCCCATCAGAAAAATTACAGCAGCATCATCCCTCACGCTATCGAGCCAGCGGCATAGTTTTCGTTCCGTCTCAATGGAGTCGCCATGCGATTTGGATCCTAGATGGGCATCGGCAAGAAAATAGATTTTATCTCTCACAGTCAATTATTCAACAATCCCTTTAACCTGTCCTACATCATTCCCAGTTCCAACAATGCTTCTTCGCTCATCATCGACCGGTCCCATGGGGGATCGAAAGTAAGATTCAGATCTACTTTATTCACTTCGGGGATCGATTCCACCTTCAACTGCACATCCATCAGGATATAATCGGCTGCGGGACAACTGGGAGAGGTAAAGGTCATCTCAATGGCCACATTATTCTCTTCATCGATATCCACATCATAAATCATTCCCAGGTCATAAATATTCACAGGGATTTCGGGGTCATACACCGTACGGAGCATCACCACTATTTTATCTTGTAAAGCTTGTAATTCTTCGTTCATAATCTCATTTTTTTTATTAAACCGATTGCCCGGCATATTGTTTAGTTGCTTCAGATAATTCCTTCATCCGCAAAACTGAAATAGTTTTCTCCACAGACGATAATATGGTCGAGCAGAGAGATATCCATCCACTGGGCAGCCTCTTTTAATTTTTTGGTTAGATGCGTATCCTGGGGGCTTGGCCGGCATTGTCCTGAGGGATGATTGTGTCCAAGAATAATCCCGGATGCATACCGGCTGAGCGCCTCCCTCAGCACCAACCGTATATCTACTACCGTTCCCGAGATGCCGCCACGGCTCACCTGAATAGAACTCAACACCTTATTCGACCGGTCGGTCAGCAATGCCCATGTCTCCTCATGGTTCAAGTCGGAAAGCAGAGGATAGAAATGCTCATAGGCAACCCTCGACGAAGTGATTTTCTTCTTTCGGGGCGTTTCAACGGTCTTTCTCCGTCGTCCCAACTCAAGTGCGGCTATTAAAGTAACCGCTTTGGCCTGACCAATTCCCCGGAAATTATTCATCAGATCTGACACACTCATCCGCGCCAACTGGTTCAAGTCATTACCGGCTTCCGACAAAATATGCTGTGCCAGCTCCACAGCACTTTGTTTATCGTTGCCCGAGCCGATAAGGATTGCCAGAAGTTCCGAATCGGAAAGTACTGAAACTCCTTTCAGCAGTAATTTTTCACGGGGACGGTCTTCCTCCGCCCATTGCTTGATACTTAACTTGCTCATAACGGCTAATTTCCGGAGTAAACAGAGCAAATATACAAAGAAAATCCCGATTAGTTCCTCACTATTAACTTTTAGTTTTTAGTTTATCTCACAAACACCCAGGTATCCTCTTTCGAAAGGGCCGGATAGAAAAAATATCCCTCATAATCGAAACCCTTCACCTCCTCCGGATCAATCAACCTGTTTTTAATGATAAAACGGGACATCAAACCGCGTGCTTTCTTGGAATGCACCACAATCTGCTTCAATGTGTCATTTTCCTGCTGCAGAAACTGGATATCAATGATTTTCGTCCCTTTCGGCAACTTGTTTTTCCTGACTACCTTGGCGTACTCTTTGGATGCTACATTGATGATGGTTTTATCTCCTTTCCGGAGTTTTTTAGAGAGATGATCATTGACCGTATCTCCCCAGAAATCGTAGAGTGTCTTATATCCTTGCGGCACAATTTTCCGCTGCATCTCGAGCCGGTAAGGTTTAATTGCATCCAGCGGACGGACAATACCGTATAATCCGGAGATGATATTGAGATGCCGCTGCGCGAAATCGAAATCTTCCGCAGAAAAATCATGGGCATTCAAACCCTTATAAGCAATACCGTTATACGCGAGTGCGGCCGATTGTTTCGGAGTAGACCGGAGATCAAACGTCTGGAAATATTCATATACTTCATGCGCCATTTTGGCGTTGATCTCCATTTCCGTTGCAATCTCCCTTTCCGACAGTCGCCGGCATACAGCTATCAATTCTTTGGTTCTTTCCGGGAATAACGGTTTTGAGGGTTTTATGCCTCCCGTTTTACCGGAAAAGTCCATCAATTTGGCAGGTGAAAGAATGATTTGCATATTATTCAGATTATCAAACAATATATATTATACCCAAAATTACAAACAGCTTTGTTACAAACAATGTTGTTACAGCATAAAAGCCAGTACAGAAAATCATTTCAAGAATTATCAACCTTTCACAGCCCTGTTCAAAAACGCATTAAGGGGATATTGTATTTTGCAGAGTTCCACAAGCCGGTGGATCACCCCTTCTTGTTGGAAAAACTCATTTTCAAGAGGATAATGGGTAATAAAGTGTTTATTTTTCAATAGTTCGATTTCCTTGAAATCTTTCGGATAACCCTTTGGAGGATTTTTAAGCCTATCTTCAGCAGACAGTTCGGGGAAAGTTTTTTTGAACTTCCGATTATCAAGAATACTCCGTATCTCCTCAGGCTGATGATAAATTTCGTTTCTGATGGATTCCAAAGCAGCCGGGTCGGGACTATAAATACCACCGGCAAAGAATGATTCGTCCGGTTGAATATGGATATAGTAGCCTGCAAACCGGGTTTTCTTTCCCCCGTTTGCTATAAAGGCACTGAGATGGGTTTTATAAGGTGTTTTATCGTGAGAGAAACGGGTATCGCGATAAATACGAAAAACAGACTCATTGGCCGTAACCGATCCGATATCCGGATCGAGTTGAGCAAGCGGCACAATGAGCCTGTTAATAAAGTTTTCAAAATCGGCCCGGATTTGATCATACTCGAATTTATGCTCATGGAACCAGTTGCGGTCGTTATTTATCTGCAACCGGGCAAGAAAATCGAATGTATAGCAGAAATCCATAAGCCTGAAGCTATATACAACTACCCTCTGATACGCTCAACGTATGAACCATCACGGGTATCTACCTTGATCTTTTCTCCTGTATTAATAAAGAGAGGCACACGTACTTCTGCTCCTGTTTCCACAGTAGCGGGTTTCAGCGTGTTAGTAGCGGTATCGCCTTTGATGCCCGGCTCGGTATAAGTCACCTCAAGCACCACATGTGCAGGCATCTCCGCCGTAAGGATAGTCCCACTTTCGGCATGGATCTGTACTTCCACCACATCGCCTTCTTTCAGGAATTTCACCCCTTCGATCTGCTCTTCGGGAATAGGTATCTGTTCAAAAGTTTCAGTATTCATGAAATTATATCCCATATCATCGCGGTAAAGATACTGGAAAGGACGACGTTCAATACGTACCTCATCTACTTTTACTCCCGAGTTGAATGTTTTTTCGAGGATACGGCCCGTAGTCACATTCCTCAGTTTAGTACGGACAAAAGCAGCACCTTTACCCGGCTTCACATGAAGAAACTCCACGATGAAATAGTACTGGCCCTCCAGATCGATGCACATTCCGTTCCTGAAATCAGCAGTTGTTGCCATAAAATATTAATTGTTATGATTTTATATTGATTTAGAGCGCAAAAATAGTCATTTCAGCCGACATATACAAGCGATTGTGCGGACTGCCCTATTTACACCATATCCATTGCATCGAGTACCATCTTCACGATAAAGAGCACGAAAATCACCCACATGGTGATCGATATGTGCTTCAACTTCCCGCTCAATGTTTTCAGGATGACAAAAGAGAGCATACCGAAGACAATTCCCTGGGCAATACTAAAAGCGAACGGCATCATCACGATGGTGAGGAATGCGGGTAACGCCTCAGTCATATCCTCGAAATTGATCTTCACTACGGAAGTGATCATAAATAATCCGACCAGGATCAATGCAGGAGCTGTAGCCGAAGCCGGAACCATCAGGAAGAGGGGCGCAAAGAACAGCGCCAGGGCGAACATGGCCGCAGTGGAAAGGGCGGTCAATCCGGTACGGCCTCCCACAGCTACTCCTGAGGCACTTTCCACATAAGAGGTCACCGTGCTGGTTCCCAATATAGCGCCGAAGGTGGTACCCAATGCATCGGCAAAGAGCGCACGTTTCAATTGGGGGAAGTCACCGTTCTCATCGGTAATACCTATTTTCGAGGTCACCCCCAACAGAGTGCCTATGGTATCAAACATGTTCACGAAAAGGAAGGTGAATACCACAATCAGCATATCAAATGTAAAAATATTTGTCCATTCAAATTGCACAAAAATGGGTGAGATATCGGGTGGAAGAGCTATCAGGCTACCTTCCGGCATAGGCACTTCTCCCAAAGTAATGGCGAAGATGGTGGCTGTAGCAATACCGATCAGGAAAGCACCATGCACCTTTTTGTAAAAGAGTACCGCAGTGAGGATAAGTCCTAACAAAGCTACCCATACGTGAGGATTAGACATGGCACCCAGGGTGACCATCGTATTTTCATCTTTCACGATCAACCCCGCATTCTGCAAGCCTAGAAGCGTAATAAAGAGGCCAATACCCACAGGAATGGCATTTTTAATGGTGTTAGGGATACTTTTCACGATCAGTTCACGGATATTGAAGAAGGTGAGAAGCACGAAGATGATCCCCTGAATGAAAACAGCCGTCAACGCCATTTGCCAGGAATAACCCAGTCCTATCACTACAGAAAAAGCGAAAAAGGAGTTCAACCCCATACCGGGTGCCTGTGCAATCGGCAAATTAGGGATAAATGCCATAAAGAGTGTACCCAGTAGAGTAGCAAATGCCGTCGCGGTAAAAAGGGCTTCCCTGTCCATCCCGGTTGCTCCCAGAATATTTGGATTTACTACCAGGATATAAGACATGGTAAGGAAAGTAATGACTCCCGCCACGAGTTCCGTGCGTACAGTGGTTTTATTTTGTTTCAGTTTGAATAATTTTTCCAGCATGATTTTATGGGATTTAGATTAAAAATTCCACTTGGTCGCTATCGTAGGGATAGCATAAAAGCTATTTGCCCCGATAACGAAATTATAACTCACCTCCACCTCGCTTCCAATAGCAAATTGGGGTGTAATATTGTACCATATCTGGGGTTCACTCAACAGAACCATCTTCTTGCCCTTTTCGTCCCCTTCTCCGGTACGGTTCTTGTTTTCACTCCAGATATCCAGGAAACCGGCCAGTGAAAGCTTACCTCCGGCAAGGGTAGAGTTCCATGTAAGTGTCCACTGCGCATCATGGCTTAACTCCTGGAAAGCATTCAGTTTATAAGCCACGTAAGTACTCATGAAAAAATTACCCAGTTGGAACGGATAACCAAATCCACCCAGATAAGAACTTGGAATGGAAAAACCAACGCCATCCGACCCTCTTACTAATCCCAATCCACCATTGTATTCAATATGGGGCAGTAAAGGAAAATCACCAATCTTAAATTCGCGGGCTATCTCAGCATAAGCAAGTCCGGGATTACGTTTATCGAAATTGAAATCGAAATCCACGAACATGAAAGTACTTCCCCACTGGTCGGGTTTAAACATCTCAAAGGTAGCGGTAAGATAATTGACAGGAGCACCTATCTTATCTCCATACAATGAATGACGGGGATCGAAGTGCAGTTGCAGGTTCTGCGCTTGAATAGTCCCTGCCGCACATAAAATAACAAGGGATAGAACAATGTTTCGTACCATAAAGACTTTTTGTTTTAATAATTCAAGTGAATCCAAAGAAGCCGCAAAAATATTAAAAATATACAAAACAGCCTCATAAATGTGACTCTTTTTCAAGATTTGACTCCGTCGATTTTCCATTTTCAATTCTCTATTTCCAATTCATTTCAGTCCACTCATCCACTTAGCCGCCTAACCACTCAGGCACCTTTCCGCTTTTCCTCTTTTCCACATTCCCACTTTACTTTTACATATTATTCTATTATAATTTGTATTTTTGCCTCTCTTAAAAAAACATCATTCATTATGAGCGAAGAAAAGGAAAAGAGGTTGATAATCTACAACACACTCAGTAGGACAAAAGAACCATTTGAACCGCTGCATCCCCCTCTTGTGGGTATGTATGTTTGCGGACCTACTGTCTACAGCGATATACATCTCGGGAATTGCCGCACTTTCATCTCTTTTGATATGATATACAGGTATCTGCTCCATCTCGGATACAAGGTACGCTATGTGCGTAACATCACCGATGCCGGCCATTTGGAGGGCGACCGGGATGAGGGTGATGATAAATTTGCCAAAAGGGCCAAACTGGAGCAGTTGGAACCGATGGAGATAGTACAGAAATACACTATTGGCTTCCATGACGTAATGGCACTCTTCAACACACTTCCTCCCAGCATAGAGCCGGCTGCCACCGGGCATATAATAGAGCAGATAGAGATGATCAAAAAGATCATGGCCGCGGGGTTCGCTTATGAGGTAAACGGTTCTGTCTATTTCGATGTGGAGAAATACAGCAAAGAGCATGATTACGGCCAACTCACTAACCGAAAGATGGAAGACCTGCTGGAAGGGACACGGGAACTGGGCGGACAGGACGAGAAGCGGGGCAGGCTCGACTTTGCCCTTTGGATCAAGGCAAAACCGGAGACCCTGATGCAGTGGCCCTCCCCCTGGGGATGGGGATTCCCCGGCTGGCATATAGAGTGTTCGGCAATGAGTACAAAGTATCTGGGCACTACTTTCGATATACATGGGGGAGGGATGGATCTCCAGGCAACCCACCACACCAACGAGATCGCCCAATCAGAAGCTTGTAACCACACCGCACCCGCCAAATACTGGTTGCACACCAATATGCTCACTGTGAACGGTGCCCGCATGTCCAAAACAGCCGGGAACGGCTTCTTACCCAAAGAACTGTTCACAGGAGACCATCCCTTATTGGAAAGAGGATACTCTCCAATGACAGTACGCTTCTTCATGGCGCAATCACACTACAGAAGCACGCTCGATTTCTCCAACGAAGCACTGCAAGCAGCAGAAAAAGGATACAAAAAACTGATGGAAAGCCTGTCGGTATTAGAGAAATTATCTCCGTCCGCTTCCTCTTCGGTAGATATCGCTGCACTGGAGGAAAAATGTTATGCCGCCATGAACGATGATTTTAACAGTCCTGTACTGATCGCAAATCTGTTTGAAGGGGTACGTATCATCAATTCGGCTAACGACAAAAAAGAAACCCTCACCACGGCCGACCTGGAGGCTTTGAGAAAACTAATGCATACCTTTATTTTCGAGGTATTGGGACTGCTTGACGAGTCAAAAAGCATGGGCGGCAGTGACGTGATAGAGGGATTGATGAATTTAATTATCGACATCCGTAAAACGGCACGGGAAAACAAAGACTGGAGTACATCAGATAAAATCCGCGATGAACTGAAAGCGATTGGTGTAGAGATAAAAGACACCAAAGAGGGGGTAGAATGGAGAATTTAAAAGACCATCATCAGAATTAACGAAAACAACTATATTATGTCTGATAAACGAGCAACATTTGTATCAAAAATCGGAGTAATCGCCGCAGCCGCAGGATCAGCCGTAGGTTTAGGTAATATCTGGCGTTTTCCCAGCCAGACGGCTGATGGTGGAGGGGCCATTTTTATCCTGGTATACATTGGTTGTATCTTGTTTTTCGGCATACCGCTTATGGTAAGCGAATTCATGGTCGGCAGGGCCTCCCGGGCCAATACCGCCGGTGCTTATCACAAACTGGCTCCCGGTACCCAATGGAAATGGGTCGGCAGGCTGGGTGTACTCACCGGATTTGTCATCATGGGATTTTATATGGTAGTGTGCGGCTGGACACTTGTCTATATCTTCCAATCGGTCTCGGGATATCTCTTTGGGGTGGATAATCTTTCGGCCAACTTCATAGAATTGCAAAGTAATCCTGCCAAACAAATCATCTGGATGATTATCTTTACACTTCTCACTGCATTCTTTATCCTTTCCGGCGTGAAGAAAGGGATTGAGCAATCTGCCAAGATTTTAATGCCATTACTCTTCCTGTTACTTATTATACTGGCCATCCGTTCGGTTACCCTTGACGGTGCTATAGCAGGACTCAATTTCCTTTTCAAGCCCGACCTGGCGCATGTAAAATCGACCGTCTTCCTCGATGCCATGGGACAGGCTTTCTTCTCCCTCTCCCTCGGCATGGGTTGTATGATCACTTACGGATCCTACTTCAATGATAAGACTCCACTTGTAAAAACAGCGGTACAGGTTTCCGTTCTCGACTCACTGGTGGCTATTCTCGCCGGTGTGGTCATCTTTCCCGCGGCATTCGCTTTGACAACCAATCCCGGCACCATTGTCGACGAACTGGTAGCCGGCGGTCCGGGATTACTCTTTATCACATTACCCGAATTGTTCAACCAGATGGCGGGTTCTATGATTTGGAGCACCCTTTTCTTTTGCCTGTTGGCACTCGCAGCCCTTACATCCACTATTTCCCTGATGGAGGTAGTCACGGTATATATCCACGAAGAATATCACATTTCACGTAGAAAAAGTACACTATTGGTCACTGCAGGTGTAATCATTTTAGGCATCTTCGCCTCGTTCTCCTCATCATTTTTCAATTTCCTCGATGTTGCTTCTGCCAAATTCATGCTGCCGATAGGCGGTTTCTTCATTTCTCTTTTCGTAGGATGGCATCTCAACCGCAGACTTGTATATGCACAACTCACCAATGAAAGGACGCTCAAATTTGGCATAGGATTTCTCAGAACCTATATATTCCTGTTACGCTATGTAGTCCCTACTGCCATGCTGGCTATTTTTATCTACGGATTGGCCGCATAACGCGGTAGTTGAAAGAGAAAAAAGTTTAAATCAATTAAAACAAAGTAAAAGCGGAAATAAACCGCTCAACCTTCGGTTTAAAGTATTATTTTTGTATCAATATTTCACCCGCAAATGCCGTTACAATATAAAATATACCCACCTGATGCCCTGCGCACAACCGTGCAGCTTCCCGCATCCAAGAGTATGAGCAATAGGGCACTTATTCTGAATGCCTTGAGTTTGAGTCCTTACCCGATCAGGAATCTGTCGGACTGTGAAGATACACAAGTGCTCATAGACGCATTCAATTCCAAATCCAACCAGTTCGATATAAAGGCTGCCGGTACCGCCATGCGTTTTCTGACAGCTTTTCTGGCAGGAATGGAAGGCGAATGGATCATCAAAGGCTCGAAGCGGATGCATGAAAGGCCCATTTATCCGCTGGTGGAGACACTTATAGCCTTAGGAGCCGAAATTGATTATTTGGAAAAAGAGGGATATCCACCCTTGAAAATAAAAGGTAAAAGGCTAAAAGGAGGCGAAGTCTACCTGTCGGGCAATATCAGCTCGCAATTTATATCTGCCTTACTGATGATAGCGCCCGGAATGGAAAACGGACTGGTGATGCATATCGAAAATGAAATCGTATCGAAGCCCTATATACACCTCACTATCAGCATGATGGAGAAATGCGGGGTACAGACTAAGTGGGACGGTAACGACATCGTCGTGAAACCGCAGGTGTACAACCCTGTAGAGTTTGTGGTGGAACCGGACTGGACTGCCGCCTCTTACTGGTATGAGATGGCATCCCTTATCCCCGGGGCGGAAGTAACGTTAAAAGGTTTAGGTAGAAACAGCCTTCAGGGCGATTCCAACGTGACCAACCTGTTCAGCGATTTGGGGGTTACAACAGAATTCGTCCCGGAAGGCATTATCATCCGAAATACAAAAAAGGGAACCAAAAAATTTTTCCACGATTTTGTAAATGAGCCGGATCTGGCACAAACTTTTGCCGCCACTTGTTGTTTTAAAGGCATACCGTTTCTTTTCTCCGGGATTCAAAGCCTGAAGATAAAGGAAACTGACAGGGTGGCCGCACTGATCAACGAATTGAAGAAGTCGGGCTACCTGCTTAAGGAGAATGAAATCGGGATGCTGGAGTGGGACGGAGAACGGTGTCTGCCGGAAAAAGAACCGGCCATCGACACTTATGACGATCACCGGATGGCCATGTCACTGGCTCCCGGAGCCATTGTGTCCGGATCACTCATTATCAATGATCCTAAAGTAGTATCCAAATCCTACCCTGATTTTTGGAACGACCTGAAACAGGCGGGATTTACAATTGAAGAAAGGTAATTATTATGCAAAGTTTACTCCTTTTCACAGGCATTATACTCTTTTTCGTTGTGGCACTCACAATCTCCAACTACCTGCAACGCAGGAAAGGGAACAATAAGGAGCGTGAGGCAACTCCCCCTTCCATAAATCTGGGAGATAGCGGCTGTTGCGGTGCACATGAAACATGTGAGCGGGATAGCCTGATAGCTGCTTTTGCAGAGAAACCGGAATATTTCGACGATGAAGAGCTCGACCGGTATGCTCACCGCGATTCTGACGGCTATGCAGCCAATGAAATAGATGAATTCCGGGAAGTCTTTTATTCCGTACTCGACGAAGAAAAGCCACGCTGGATCAGGAGTCTCCAAATGAGGGATATTTCCCTTCCTGACCAGTTGAAAGACGAAGTGCTGATGTTCGTCAATGAATTGAGGGCACAAAAAATGCACGCCTGCTGACCGGATGAATATCATTGAACTCCTGGATTATGCTTTCTTTCGCAATGCTCTGCTAGGCAGTTTTTTTGCAAGTATTGCCTGTGGTATCATAGGCACTTACGTAGTCACCAAAAGATTGGTATTCATCAGCGGCGGTATAACCCACGCCTCGTTAGGAGGATTGGGGATAGGGTTCTATTTCAGCCTCTCTCCCATTTTGTCGGCTATGGTTTTCTCCATATTCTCGGCATTCGGCATCCAATGGTTATCACAGAAACAGGGTGTACGTGAAGATTCGGCCATTGCCGTCTTCTGGTCATTGGGGATGGCCATCGGGATAGTGCTCACCTTCCTCACACCCGGCTATGCGCCCAACCTGTCGGAGTACCTTTTCGGGAATATCCTTACCATCACTCGTAGTGATATTACCGCCCTGCTCGTCCTATCGTTGATCCTCCTGCTTTTCTTTATCCTGTTCTATCATGCTATTGTTTCCGTATCGTTCGATACCGAATTTGCACAAACCCGACGCTTACCCACACAGTTTATCGAATATGCGATGATGCTTTTCATTGCCGTTACCATCGTATTAAGCATCCGGTTGGTGGGAATCGTACTGCTGATGTCCCTGATCACAGTGCCGCAGATGACAGCCAACCTCTTCACGGTGAACTATTCAAAAATAATTTCTCTCTCAATCCTGTTAAGCTTTACAGGTTGTGTAACAGGATTGTTACTCTCCTATTATCTGAATGTACCTTCCGGCGCATTTATCATTTTTGTGCTTATCATGATGTTTTTTATTGCCAAGGCAATAAAAGTTGTTACCGGTAAAACATTAAAGACTGCGCCACAAGAGATACCGTAGAGACAAAAACTCTGTTTATTCCAATAGGGTTGGTATTCCATTTAGTTTCAAACACACGATAGGACAATAAAATTCTATTTTTCGAGTTAATTAAAAGAGATAATTACCCGGAAAGGAGATCACCAGTGTTGTCAACAGAAAGAATAAGGAGGAAAGAAAAAACAGGGCATATACTATGGATATTGGCCTGTATCACTCTTTTTACGGGATGTACCACCAGAAGAAATACGACAGCCACACGTGCCTATCATGAACTCACCACACGCTACAATATCTATTTCAATGCCGAAGAGGCTTACCACGAGATTTTAAAAGGGAGAGCGGAGAATTTTCATGAAAACTATGGGGAATTGCTTCCCTTCTACCCTTCACTCCCTAATGCAGAAAAATCGTCCTCCGGAGGGACTTTCGATCCCGTGATCGAAAAAACCGAAAAAGCCATCCGTGAACACTCCATCACGACAAAGCCGCGTCGCGATCCTGCTAAAGCCCACTCTCAGGAATACCGGCAATGGCTACGGCAGGAGGAATTCAATCCATTCCTGAAAAATGTATGGATGCTACGGGGAAAAGCCCTTTTGCAGAATGGTGATTATGACGAGGCGCTGACGGTCTTCTCCGGAATGCTGCGCCAATTTGGTCACGATCCCGACATAGTGAATGAAACGGAGATATGGATGTTACGGACATATACGGAGATGGAGAGAACATATGATGCGGAAAAAACAGCTTATGCATTAAGGAATAAGAAATTGCCTATGCATTTAGAGAGACTGTTTACCGAACATTATACCTACTTCCTGATCCGGAAAAAAGAGTTTCCGGAAGCGATCCCTCAATTACAAAAAACCATAGCACAGGAATCCGATTATCTCAGGAGAAAAAGATTGCAATTCCTACTTGGCCAAATCTATGCAGTGACCGGAGAAAAGGACAAAGCCCTCCAAGCCTTTGAAGAGGTGAAAGGACTTCGCACCCCCTCCGAACTTATATCAAACGCTACTCTCTGGCAATCGGCCATAGTAAATGACTCACTGGCACAGATTTTTCGCTCCTCTGAACCGGATAATAAGACGACACAAGAAATAATGACTACGGTTATGGTTGCAACCGATTCAATTGCCGGAAATATACAGCACAGCCAAAATACTCACGGGCGGTTGTCAGAAGGAAGAACTTTAGCGGAAAATGCCGCTTTACACAGGCAATGGCGATTCCGAAACGGATTATGGCAATCACGTCCAATCGGCTCCGCTGAGAGTAAGAACGGGCAAGTCATCCCTTTCAGTCCTGATAAAAACGGGCTACATTATCTTTTGCTTACCTTCACACCTGGTTCTATCGATAAAAACCAACTTCTCTTCACAATAGCCGATTTCAATTTTTCTCATTTCAAACTCCGCAGGTTCAACTTCTCCTATATATATCTGCCGGGGGTAGAAGCACTTCAGATCGAACCTTTCCGGTCTTTTGAAGAGGTATCCCGATACACAGAGATAATACTTTCCGACTCTCGTTTCCTATCTGCCGTTATGGAAACTATTCCCGTCATCATTTCCGAAGAGAACACGAGACTCATACAATCAGGGAAAAAATTGGATGAATACAATACTTTCTATAAGAAAAATATGGCAACGGCTGCTGTGTCTTTCCAATCAATAATAAAAGATGAAAAGGTAGAAATTGAAGAAAAAAGGGATAAAGAATCGGAAAAGATTGTATCTTTGGAGACATCTCCGGTCACTATTCCGGAACAAAAAGAGATATCCTCTCAACCGCAACCGGTGTATCAGACTGAACGGATAACATCCGGGGAGAAAACTGTCAGGACAGAACCAGCCCGTCAGATTGAACGGGAAACACCCGAATCGCTGAAACGAAAACTCGAAGAAAATGCTGCCAAAGCATTACAACAACAGCAGGGAACAGCACCCCGCAAAAACAGGGAACAATTGATAAAAGAGCGGGAACGGCAACGTGAAGCCAGGGTCCGGCAAAGAGAACAGGAATTAAAAGAGAGACAGCGGAAGCGCGAAGCAGCGCTGAAACAACGCGAGAGGGAAAGGGCTCAAAAAATAAGAAAGTAACAATGAGGGAAATAGTTTTCGCCACCAACAACCAACATAAACTCGACGAGATCCGGAAAATTACAGGAGGACGGTTACGTATCCTCAGCCTCGCCGATATCGACTGTCATGAAGAGATCGAAGAAACAGGCAGTACCCTGGAGGAAAACGCACTGATCAAAGCCGGATTTGTCAGGGAGAAATATGGTTACGACTGCTTTGCCGACGATACCGGGCTGGAAGTGGGAGCACTGGATGGTGCACCCGGTGTCTACTCGTCACGGTACGCGGGAAATGGTTGCAACCCGGCAGACAATATGGATAAATTACTTTTGGCTTTAAAGGGGGCAGAAAATCGGTCAGCACAATTCCGTACCGTGATTGCATTAGTCATCAACGGAAAAGAGCATCTTTTTGATGGAGTGATCAAAGGGAAGATCATCGAAGAAAAACGGGGTACGACCGGTTTCGGATACGATCCCATTTTCATGCCTGACGGGTATGATAAAACCTTTGCTGAATTGGGCAACGAAGTAAAGAACAGTATTAGCCACCGCGCATTGGCTATGGAGAAACTGGTCGGTTTTCTGTTGAAAAATTGAATTGGCTTCATCATCAAATTGTCACTACTTGTCCCGACTTGTCGGGATCGTTAAATCATCAAATTGTCAAATTTTTCACTTTTAACTTTTCACTTTTAACTTAACAACCTATGTCAACCAACATTCGTACAGGCATTATCGGCTACGGACTTTCCGGCCGGGTATTTCATGCTCCTTTTATCGATGTAGTAGAAGGATTTGAGCTCACGAAGATCAGCACATCCGATCCCGAGAAAGAAGCGCTTATTGAAGAACGATACCCTATTACCGCAGTGGTTCCCGACGGGAAAGGGATCATCGACGACCCCGAGATTGACCTCGTTATTGTTACTTCACCCAATACCGACCATTTCCGCTGGGCACGGGAAGCTCTGCTGGCAGGTAAGCATGTAGTGGTAGAGAAACCCTTCACTGTAGATGTAGAGGAAGCCGCCGAACTGATCGAGATCTCCAGACGGCAGCAAAAAATCCTCACTGTCTATCACAACCGTCGTTTCACAAGTGATACCAAAACAGTGAAAAAACTGCTCGATAGTGGTCTCCTCGGTGAAATTGTTGATTACGAAACTCACTTCGACCGCTACCGTACCGAACCCCGCCCGAGAGGTGCATGGCGGGAAGAACCACTACCCGGATCAGGGATTTTCTATGATCTAGGTTCGCACCTTATAGATCAGGCACTCTGGTTTTTCGGTATGCCGGAAGCGGTAACGGCCAAGATCAATTCACAACGCCCCTGGGCAAAAGCCGACGACCATTTCGATGTACGCCTCCACTACCCCACCTTTACAGCCACACTGAAATCGGGAATGATCTGCCGTATTCCCGGAGCTACCTATATGCTTCACGGTACCAATGGCTCGTTTGTGAAATATGGGCTTGACGTGCAGGAGGCAACACTCGACGGAGGCGCCAAACCCGAAGGAAAAGACTGGGGACGCGAACCCGAAAACATCTGGGGTACTATCAATGCCGAGTATAAAGGAGTAAAGATCCAGGGAAAACTGGAAAGTGAACATGGAGATTACCGTGATTATTTCATCAACCTGCGTGACGCTATCAACGGAAAAGTACCTCTTGCCGTCAAGCCTGAAGAAGCCCTCAATGTGATGCGGATCATTGAACTCGCTTTCCAAAGTAGCCGCGAAAAAAGAACTATAACGATTGTATGACAAATCGAACAGAGATTTAACTTTTGTTAGGTAACATTGAAGGATAGTTTTTCATCTATTATAAAAATTACCGCTGCGGCAATTTGTCCGGCGGTAATTTTTATCTTACGAGCCTCTTCAAAATTCATTTTTAACATTCTCCCATTTTTACTATTTTTGTAATTGGGTTCATTGTTGGTTACGAATGAGAGTTTTAGAAAAAAGGTTTTCCGGATATTTCTGCACTTATTACCGTCAGCTTTGTCTGTACGCCTTGCATTTTATGGGTAACGCCGAGGAAGCCGAGGATGTGGTTCAGGAAACATTCGTGAGTCTCTGGAATAAAAGGGAACAGATAGAATCGATCAGGTCGGTGAAATCATACCTCTATACAGCCGTCCGGAATAACTGCCTGACACGTATCCGTGATGCGAAGCCTACTACTTCACTCGATATACTCCCCGACGAACAGTTTGCTGAAGAAGATCAGATGAAACGTGCCGAAATGGAAGCCCGTATCTGGAAAATGATAGACGAACTACCGGAGCGCCGTCGCGAGATCTTCCTGATGGCAAAACGCGACGGAATAAGCTACAAAGAGATTGCCGAACAAACCGGATTATCGGTAAAAACCGTGGAGAACCACGTATTTCGCGCCATGCAATCGCTCCGGAACAAAGACTTCAATGCGTATCTTTTCTTTTTTGCGTAAAATTCTTCACTTTCGAGTGAGGGATTTTTAGCTTTCGTGCATCATATAATAAGAATACTACTTTAATATTTATTTACCCGAATTCCTGACTAAAAAAGGCATGAGGGAAACAAAAAATTAAGATTATGAAAACAAAAAAGTATCTCTTATTAACTAGTACCCTTTGTATTGGGTTAGCATTTGCATTTGTTATTACAAGTTGCAATAGAGATGAAGCTATTGTGGAACAAGCCGGTAATGAAGGGCTTGTGGAGATTATGGGTGTTAGTGTAGAATTGAAAAATAATACATTAACACTGAATAGCGAGAGTGAATTGCAAGACTTAGTATTTAAGTTGAAAGCCTATCAATCTGTTTCAACAAGACAGGGTAGTGATGAAGTTTTCAATAATGACGTAAATAAGACATTATGTATTGATGGTTTTAAATCGCTTTATGATATTTTTGTAGATGCGATGAGAGATGCAGAGTCATACTATGATAGAGAAGGCGGCTACGAGGAATTTAAGAAAAAATATGCTTCTCTTTATTTCCCTGAATATGGGGATGACTATTCTGCTTACCTTCCCGTAAGCGATCCAGCTTTATCTAAATTCCTTAATAGTGATGGAGAAATAATTATAGATGGAGAAACAGTCAACATGAAAAACATTTCTACTTATGAACAGTTAAGAGAGCTTGGTCTAACACCACCAGAGGAAGTCGTGATTATATCAGACGAGGGTTCCCCTTCAAATACTCGAGCAGGAGATGTTTTCTTCCCTGGTGCACCATTTCAGTTGTTACCAGACAAAACATTTCAAATGAACAATAGGCGCATATGGGTTACCCTGGATGATGTGACTGTAGATAATAATGCTAGAACGAAAGCTGGTTTTGATATCTGTTTCAGGAAAAAAGGATTTCTTGGAGCGTGGTATAACCATTGGGCGCTTACAAAAACTTATGCCCATATTGGTCCTCAGGGACTGAGGGTTGTCGACAATAAAACGATAGACGGTTATTCCTCGCATGATCACTCATTTTTCTTAGTAAACGGCACGGAAATATCCACCCCAACTACTACACCAGGCTATTATCAGAAAGATGTTTATGGAGAGGCCCAGATTTATTACGATGCTTTGAGAGCATATACTTTTATAGTGCCATTGCATTATAGATTTTTCAGATGGTGGTAATTACAAAAGTAAAAATTAAGGTATGTTTTATTGATATATTAATAATGAAGAATAAATTATGAGGGAAACAATTTTACTAAGTTTATCTGTTTTATTCCTATTTTCTTCCCCCGCCATAATGGCACAGGACAAAAAAATAGGATTGCAACTGGAAGCAGGATATGGAATAATAAGCAACAAAGACAATGCCAGTGCGTATCAATTTTTTCTTTCACCTTATTATCGAGTTAATGACAATTTCTCAATGGGGATTGGAGCAGGTCTTATGCAACACAAAAGTACTTTTCCGGAAAGGAGTTATCCGGTATATGTTCATTCTAAATATAGATTGAATACGAACTCGAATTTAAAGCCATTTTTTAATTTAAAAATTGGATATGGCTTTGGCTCAACAGATATGGGAATAGCCGGCATAGATGTCAATGACCTTCAGTACTCCGGTGAAATTAAGTACAGTGCTGATTTTTTCATTTCGCCGTCAATAGGAATAAGCTATGATGTAGTAAAGCAACGTTCTCTTTTTCTTGCTATTTCGTATGATTTGTTGAAAGTGAAGACTAAGAATATGATTCGTCAAGAAAATGCCGTCGTAGATTTAAAACAGTATACTGAAAAAAACAGTTCAATAATTGGATTGAGAGTGGGATACGAGTTTTAGAATTATTATCACCCCTGAATCTTGTACGACAAGTATCATTAAAAAATAGTATTAATTTTGTTGACCAAGATTCGGGGGTAATTTATCTCTAAATATAAGATCGTTATGCGACGGTTAGAAATCGATAAAACAGAAGAATCCGTACGTTTTGTAGCCCGGTACTATCAACCCGGCAGATTCGATAGCCATAAAGCTTGGCTTCAAATGGGGGAACGTTTAGGCATCACTCCGAAACGGCGGTCACCTATTATGATGTGGCGTGTTGCGGCAGTAGCAATAGTTGTTATCACGGCAGGAATTTTGTATCTCACCGCCGAAAGGGGTGATACGCTCATTGCCGGATACGATCACACTGAATTCACACTTCCGGACAACTCCCGTATTGAGATGCAGGAAGGGGCAAAACTAAAATATGACAGACATTTCGATAAAACCGAACGACGGGTTTCGATGCATGGAGAAATAACGTTCGTTGTTGCCCACAATGAGGCAAAACCATTCATCGTTTCCACACCTACGGCGCAAATAGAAGTACTCGGCACGGAATTTACCGTCACAGCCGATGACGACGATACCCGCCTCAGCGTAGCATCGGGGAAAGTACGGTTCACGCCCGGCAATCCGGTCATCCCCCTTCTGTGTACTGCCGGTATGACCGTGCATTACAGTGCCAGGACCGAAACCGTAAATGTCACTTCCCCCGGCAGCAGGATGGAAATCAACGGTAAGACCCGATCGCTCACTTTCAACAATACAGGACTGAAAGAAATAGTGATGGTGCTGTCACACTTCTATAAGGTACAAATTGAACTACCCGAAAGCGAGTCGGACTTGACATTCAGCTCCTCTTTTACACAAGAAAGCATTATCGAAATTATTAACATCATCAATTTCACACTCGATACGCATATTATACTTGTGGAATAGGGTTCCGGTTCCATATACCTTGATGTAAGAATTTAATAATATGAAACGCTACACTATCTTTCTTTTATTGATTATTTGGTTGAAAACACCGCTTTTCGCCCAGCAAAGGATTACCCTGGATGTACAGAACCAGCCGGTTACCGAGGCGCTTCGGCAAATCGAAAAACAGTCGGGCTACACTTTTTCGTACAGTCCTTCTCTATTGAAAGACTTCCCTAAGGTCACCATCCGGATCACAGATGAACCTCTCGAAGAAGCACTGCAGGCACTTTTCGGAAAGACCAATATCCGTTTTGTCATACAGGGGAAATATATTATCCTGAAAAAACGCCCGAAAGAGGTCACTGTCAGCGGATTTATTTACGACCGGGAATCGCACGAATCGCTGATTGCCGCCAATATTTATGATATGGTTTCGGGACAGGGAGCCGTCAGCAATAATTTCGGATTTTACAGCCTCTCTGTTCCGTCAGGCGAGATAGAGCTCCGTCCAAGTTACGTGGGATATACCTCCGAAAGCTATCCCTTTACGGTAACGAAAGACACGGCGATCCATTTTTTTCTGCAACCGTCCCCACTACTGAAAGAAGTGGTGGTGGACGGCAACCTGAAGAATCCGGTACAACACGTAGAGACAGGTAAGATAAGCCTTAATTCTGCGACACTGAAAGCGATCCCGGCATTTATGGGGGAAAGCGATGTGATCAAGGCTTTACAACAGATGCCCGGAGTGGCGGTGGGTACCGACGGTATGGCCGGATTGTATGTACGGGGAGGAAATGCCGATGAGAACCTCTACCTTGTGGACGGGAATCCCCTCTACCACGTTCACCACCTGCTGGGACTTTTTTCCACGTTCAACCCCGAAGCGGTGAAAACGATGGATTTCTACAAGGGCAGTTTTCCCGCCCGGTACGGAGGCCGCCTCTCATCAGTAGTGGATGTGCGGATGAACGACGGTGACATGAAAAAACTATCCGGAACCTCTTCCATCGGAATCATTTCATCCCATTTGAATCTTCAGGGACCTATCATTAAAGATAAAACGTCGTTCTCGTTCTCGCTCCGCCGCACCTATCTTGACCTGCTTGCCCGTCCGGCAATGTATTTCATCAACAGGAAAAATAAAAGGGAAAATCAGGATAACTATGACAAGGTAGATTTTGCCTATTATTTTTATGATCTCAATGCCAAGATCAATTATAAATTTTCGGATAAAAGCCGCATCTATCTGAGTCTGTACGACGGAAAAGATAAAATTTTCTTCAATAGCAGCGAAATCTCCAAATATTACAACTATAACCCTGTTTATGCTTCCGGCGTAAATGACCCTGACAATGACATCCAATATGAGTATCACAGAAATTCCGATGAAACTTCAAAAATCGACATAGGTTGGGGAACCCGCATGGCCTCCCTCTACTGGGCGTATGCCGTCAACAACAAACTGTTTTCAAATGCCACGCTGGTGTATAGCCGCTATCGGTCGGATATTTCGCTCTCCTATGAAAACAAAGCATCTTATTCCTCAAAAAATCCGGAAACCCAGGAAGAAGAATCGGGTAATACCTATCAATTCTTTAAACCGGTATACAGGTCCGGTATCAAAGATATGGGGTATCGGCTCGATTTTGATTATGCATACAACAATAATCACCTGATCCGCTTCGGGACAGCGTTGCTCCAGCACAATTTCCGTCCGGAGGAAAGCAGGATCTTCCAGATAGAAGAAAATGGGGAAAGAAGCAGGAACGACACCATCACGTATGCCGACGATCGGGTCAGGGTGCAGGAACTATCCTTGTATGCCGAGGATGAGATGGATTTTGGGAAGCGGCTAAAAGTAAACGCTGGCGTGCATTTGTCGGGATTTTTTGTGCAGGGAAAATCCTACCTGAGCGCCCAGCCCCGTCTGTCGGCCCGTTATCTTTTGTCGGAAGACCTCTCCCTGAAAGCCTCCTACGGAAGGATGAACCAGTACGTGCACCTGTTGCAAAGCAGCTACATAAGTTCTCCCAACGATTTATGGGTGCCGATCACTAAAAATGTGAAGCCGTTGTCGTCTTATCAGTTTTCGGCCGGGGTCTATGGGAAATACCGCGGTTTTGACCTTTCGGCGGAAACATACTATAAAAGATCGACCAACCAGGTAGAATATAAAGACGGTGCCAGCCTACTTGCCAGCAACACAAACTGGGAAGACCGCATTGCCCAAGGGATCGGAACATCTTATGGGCTGGAATTAATGGCAAAAAGAAGTTTTGGGAACACATCGGGATGGGTTGGCTACACACTGTCGTGGACAAAACGGCAGTTTCCCAACGGGGAGATCAACCAGGGAAAGGTCTATCCAGCGAAGTACGATAATCGTCATAAGATCAATACCGTACTTTTACATCAATTCAACCGTAAGTTCGACCTGAATATTTCATGGATCTACGCCACCGGAAACTGGACCACCCTCCCGATAGAAGAATATATTGATATGGACGGCAGTAAAAAGCAATACGTTCATCAGCGGAACAATTACAAGATGCCCAATTACCAGCGGCTCGACCTGAGTTTCAACTACTATCGCCACAAGAAGAACGGCAGGATGGGTATCTGGAATTTTAGTATCTACAACGTATATGTGCATCATAACTCATTTCTGGTATTGCCTGCCGAAAACTTTGCCCATAACCCCGACACCGCGGACGGCTCCCCGCAAAAGAGTTACCCGGCATACCAGAGTTATTGCATGTTCCCCATTATCCCTTCGTTTTCTTATACTTATAAATTCTGATGAAACCCAACAACAGATATTTTACCATTTTGCTGGCCGGCATGCTACTCGCCCTATCCGCATGCGAGAAAGAGATCAGACTCAACCTAGGTGATCACGTGCCCAAGATCGTGATGAACGGGATCATCTCACCCGATTCGCTCATCGAGATAAGTGTCAGCAAGAGTTTTTTATATACCGATACGCTTTCGGACAGAAGCCTGTTGAAAAATGCCGCGTTAACCTTATTCATCAATGGCGAAGAACGGGAAACGATGCGGATGGTACGGGTAGATACCGTAAGCGGCCACGACAGGCTCTTCGAGTACTCCGCACTGGTAAGTGTATACCGTTCCACTGTATATCCCCAGGCAGGGGACCGGGTGCGCGTAGAAGCATCCGCCGGAGGGCTTCAACCCGCTTGGGCGGAAACCACCGTACCAGTGCCGCCGCAGATCCACCGGATTGACACAACGATCTTCTTCACGTCCAAACAGATCATCAACAACGGCTACTCTTCGGGAGAAGGCTTATACCAAAACATGCGTATCAAGATGGCGGTTACTGCCGGCTCTTCCGGTGCTGACCAGCGTTTCCGGCTTCGACTCAGGTTGATGGCCGAAAAGATCGGGGAGTATCCCGACCTGCCGGACCGTTACCTCTATATATACACAAACGATGATCCGGTGTTCGAGGAAGCTTACCGGAACAGCCTCCTAGAGGATCTGATATCGGAAGGCACTTCCATCGAAGGGATGAGGCATTTCGATTCGGCACTTTTCTCCAGTAAGTTATTTCGTGATAACAGCCATACACTCGATTTTTCAATCACTGATTATTACTATCTCCATACCACTTACGAGGAAAAAGAAGTCGATTCCGGATGGGGTTACCCGATCTATGTGCCTATCAAAACAGAGGTATTCAATCCCCCTATTGAAGTGTTGTTTACGGCCATATCGCCGGAATTGTATCACTATTACCTGACAGGAGATTACGATCCCACCAGCGATGAAGAGTCGTTCAAACTGATTTCCGAACCGGAGATCACGTTCAGCAACGTGCACAACGGCATCGGAGTTGTCGGCGCGGTATCGGCCGCGAAAGCGCAAATCAATATACCCCCGCTCCCCGGAGGAAAGAATGCGGATCCGGGGTATTGACCCGGATATTATATATGCGTGGAAGAGTAGGTATTATCCGCTCCCAATCTTTCACCGAAAGGGAGATTGTGATTCCGGAATATAATCTCCGTTGAGTTTTACTTATAAAAAAAGATACTTGCTCCCGCGATACTGATCACTGCGCCGATTACCTGACGGGCGGTGATCTTCTCTTTAAACATAAAGGCAGTGGGTATAATGATGAAAATAGGTACTAGTGCCATCAACGTGGAGGCAATCCCCGTTTCGGTATGCTGTACGGCGTAGAGCGACAAAGCCACACCGATAAAAGGGCCGAAAATAGTTCCCACAGTGATTGACCTCATGGATGTCCCATCATTCACCGTACGGAAGACCCTTCTCCACCGATTCAGGAAAGTAACCAAAAGGACAAAAGAGAAAAAACCGAATATCGCACGGATTTGGGTAGCAGCCACGGCGTCGTAATCGCCCATCCCTTTTTTACTGAGGATCAATCCTAAGGCTTGCCCTGCTGCCCCTCCCAGTGCATAAAGAAAACCGCGCAAGGGTACATTCAGTTTCAACCCTTTCCCTGCTACAGCGATCATGATCCCCGAGACACTTACTACGATACCCAGAATGCTTTTCGCCGAAAGGATCTCATCCAGAAAGAACCATCCGACCACGGCCGTGATCATGGGGGCAAGGCTCATCACAAGCTGGGATGTACGGGAACCGATAATAGTATAGGATTTGAAGAGGAAGAGGTCACCCAGGAAAAAACCGATAATGCCGGAAATGCCGAGCCATACCCAATTGTAGAGCGTAGCATCCTTTGGAAAAAACATGCCGCGGGTAAAAAGAGTAGTAATCCCAAGGAAGAGTATCCCAAGGAAAAGACGAAGGATGTTCACCGACAAAGAACCTACCCGTCGGCCCGCCTTTTCGAAAAAGATAGCACTCAGCGTCCAGCATACAGCCGTCAACAATGAGGCCATTTCACCAATGTGCGATTGGAAAAGCATAGAGAGATTGGCCGATCTCCTCTTTTCGGGATAAACGGCTCACAAAGGTAAATGAAACGGAAATAACTGCAAAATCACTTAACGGATTGTTTCCACTAATCTTGCTACGGCTTCGTCGATTGTTTTGTCACTGCCCAACAGTGAAATGAATTTGCTTCCGATGATCGCTCCCGAGGCTTCACGACAGGCGGCATTGAATGTATCCTTGTTGGAGATACCAAATCCTATCAGGCGGGGATTTTTGAGTTGCATCGCGTTCACACGACGGAAATAGGCCAGGCTCTCATCCCCGAAACTATTTTTGGCGCCTGTCACCGAAGCAGTCGAGACCATATAGATAAAGCCGGAAGTATGCTCATCTATCAACCTGATCCGTTCTTCCGATGTTTCGGGAGTGATCAGCATAATAATATGCAACCCGTATTTTTCAGCTATCGGCTTATAGGCATCCATATATTCGGCAAACGGCAGATCGGGAATGATGAGTCCGTCAATGCCGCACTTCACCGCTTCCGCACAATAATTATCGAATCCGAACTGGATGATCGGGTTCAGATATCCCATCAGTACCAGCGGGATCGACATCTTTTCACGAATCCCGGCCAGCTGTCCGAAAAGACGTTTCACACTCATGCCGTTTTCCAATGCCCGGGCTCCGGATGCCTGGATCACCGGCCCGTCGGCCATGGGATCACTGAACGGCACACCGATCTCTATCAAATCCACACCTTGTTTTTCCAGCGCTTTGATCACCTTTACGGTATCATCGAATTGAGGATATCCGGCCGTAAAGTAAACCGACAGGATACCGCTCTTTTTTTCTTCAAACAATCGATCTATTCTGTTCATTATCTGATTTTCTATTTGATTTTATCTTTTTCTTTGCAACTCCTAAAAAGCATTGACTTCGCTTTATCCCTTTACAGCCCACCAAACTTAAAAGAAGTATGTTTCCGGCTTTATTACTCAGTGAATTATTATCCTATCAACTAACGAAATGCACTTATAAATTTCTGTAATAACTGTGTATTTTTGACGGCAGGCGAGGTTTCAAATCCGCTGTTCAGATCAATACCAACACATTTCGGATGTGAGAATCGTTTTACTTCCTCCACATCTTCCGGCGAAATACCTCCGCTTAACAGAAAAGGCGTACCTCCCTGGTAATCCGAAAGTATCTCCCATCCAAATTTTCTTCCTGAACCGCCATAAAGATCCGTATGCGTATCAAAAAGGAAATAGTCACAACAGTCTTCATACCGTTCCGTCAATTCAGAAGGGAAAGGTTTCTCCGTGGTGATACCGAATGCCTTGATAACGAGAAAATCTTTTTCTTGGAGCGCTTTGCAAAGCTCGGGAGACTCGTCCCCATGTAATTGAAGGATATCCAATCTGTTTTTTTCAGCCAACGTAAGGAGCCGATCAGTATCTTCATTCACAAAGATACCGACCTTTTTTACGCTCTCCGGCAGGTAGGCCAACGTCTTCCCCACATAGCGCGGCGATTTCGGATAGAAAATAAATCCCATCCAATCCGCACCCAACTGTTCCACCTCACGCACGTTCGCTTCCTCTCGCATGCCGCATACTTTGATTATCATATTGTTATTCAATTACTAATTACCAATTACTAACTAGCCAAATCATCACATTAGTCATTACTTCCCGATTTATCGGGATTAGCATATTTAACTACGTTTCACTCCGTTGAACGTTGTTTGTCATATTCGCCTCATTGGTCCTGCCGAATAACTTGTTCGATAAACTCCTTCAGACTTTGCCCGGGATTACCGCTTTTCATAAAATACTCCCCGATCAGGAATCCCCGATAACCTGTCTCCCGTAATTCCCTCACAATCCGCGTATCCGATATACCGCTTTCCGAAATCCATACTGCCTCCCTGGGCAAAAGATCAGCCATCCTGAACGACTTCTGCAAATCGGTCACAAAACTTCCCAGGTTACGGTTGTTGATACCGACAAGTCTGTTGAGCGGCCCGATATGGTCGACTTCCCCCTCATCATGCAGTTCCAAAAGCACTTCCAGTTGCAGTTGATTCGCCAGTTCCGTAAATCGTCTACATTCTTCCCGTGTAATAGCCGCAGCAATCAGCAGTACTGCACTCGCTCCGGAAAGTTTAGCCTCGAACAACTGGTATTCATCCACAATAAACTCTTTCCGCATCACCGGTATCTCCACACCCCCGGTGGCTTGTCGCAGGTCGTCCATTGTTCCGCCAAAATATTTCTCATCCGTCAGTACCGACAGCGCTGAAGCGCCTGCCGATGCATATGCCTTTGCCACTTCGTTCACATCAGCTGTTTGAAACAGCCATCCTTTACTTGGTGAACGTCGTTTGAACTCAGCAATAATCCCTGACTTTGAATTTTCCAAAGCTGCTTTTAACGAGTAAAATGGGATACTACTCCTCGCCAACTCTTTTTCCAATTCAGAAAGGGGCAGTCTTTCTTTTTGCTCCGCAACTTCTTCTTTTTTGTGAGCAATAATTTCACTTAATATATCTTTCATAATTTAATATGCCAATGTACCAATTAAAATGTCCAACTCTTTTTTATCCTAACCTTCTCTAATCTCCCCGGTCTCCCAGCTTCCCAATCTTCCTGGTCATCCATTGATCTCAATAAACTTCTCCAACGCTTTCAACGCCTTTTTCCCGTACAACGAATCCCGGGCGATTCCAAGGCATTCGTCAATCGGTTTCTCTTGCTCGATTGTCTGGATACCAAAGGCGGCGTTAATCAGCACCGCATTCATTTGTGCATCCGTAGCAGTGGCATGCAACACATTCCGGAATATCTGCGAAGCCTCCTCAAGCGTATTACCACCATATAATTCTTCCTGGGCAACCCGCCGATAACCGAGTTCCTCGGGAATATAAAGTTGTTCACCTTTATTGGTAATCACCTTAAACTGACTTGTAAGAGATATCTCATCATAACCGTCCATACTATGTACGATACAGAATTTTTTCTTTTCCTCCTGATAGATATAGCCGTATAACCGTGACATACCCAGGTTATAGACCCCCAGCATCTGGAATTCGGGTTGCACGGGATTTACCAATGGGCCCAATACATTGAAGAAGGTACGTACTCCCAGGCTTTTCCTTACAGGGGCGACCGCTTTTAGAGCGGGACTGAACAGCGGAGCATGCAGATAAGCTATATGGCAATTATCGAGGCTTTCACGCAACTTTTCACTATCAGTAGTGAATTTCACACCTTGTTGTTCGATCACATTACTGGCGCCACTGATAGAAGTCGCACCGTAATTACCATGTTTCACTACGTTGTACCCTGCACCGGCAACCACAAAACAGGCGGCTGTAGAGATATTGAAAGTGTTCTTCCCATCCCCTCCCGTTCCGACGATGTCGAGTGCCCCGTAATCAGACAAATCTACTCCTACCCGCATATCGAGCAGTGCATCACGGAAACCCAGTATTTCATCCACCGAGATATTCCGCATCAGGAAAGAGGTGATAAGCGAAGCGATCTGCGTGTCGGGTACATCACCTTTTACAATTGAGAACAACACCTCTTTGGCCTCTTCGCGCGAGAGGTAGTGGTAATCGAATAGTTTATATAATATTTCTTTCATTTCTTTAGAATAAAGACTGTTTGAGATTTGGGATATCGGATTTGGGATTTGAGAATTCAACAATTCAACGGTCTAATATCGATTTATTTGTAATTTGTAATTTGTAATTTGTAATTTGTAATTTGTAATTTGTAATTTGTAATTTGTAATTTGTAATTTGTAATTTGTAATTTGTAATTTAAAAAAACATCTCAGCTTCCAATAAAATTCCTGATAATATGGATCCCTTCCGGGGTGAGTATCGATTCGGGATGGAACTGCACACCATGCAGATCAAGCTGCTTATGCTTCATCGCCATAATACTGCCCGCCTCATCCAATGCCGTGATCTCTAATTCTGAAGGAAAATTCTCTCCCGATACGATCCATGAGTGATAGCGTCCCACAAGAATCTCCTCCGGCAAGCCGTGAAAGAGATAATCACTTCCGGTGATCTTTGCCCTTGTCTGTACACCATGAAAGACAAATGGAATATTTTCCAATGTAGCACCGAAAACTACTCCGATAGCCTGATGGCCAAGACATACACCTAATATGCTCTTCGTTTCGGCATATTGTTCAATCAATGGCAGTAACAAACCTGCCTCTTCAGGGATACCTGGGCCGGGGGAAAGGATAATCTTGTCATACTGCACTACCGATGAAAGATCGATCTTGTCATTACGAACTACATCCACCTCGTTATATCCTAACGACTTTACTGCATGTAGCAGGTTGTAGGTAAACGAATCGTAGTTATCTATAATAAGTATCTTACTCATTGCAAAAAAGTTTAGGCATTATATAATGTGACTGCCATATCGATGGCTTTTTTCAGTGCTCCCAGCTTACTATTCACTTCGCGTAACTCATATTCATCACTACTTTGTGAAACAATACCCGCACCGGCCTGATACCATAACTCGTTGTTTCTGCTTACAAAAGTACGGATAGTGATAGCCTGGTTCAGATCACCATTCAGTCCGACGAAACCGATACATCCACCATAAGCGCCACGGTTGTGTGATTCAATTTCGGAGATAAGCTGCATGGCACGTATCTTGGGCGCTCCCGAGAGTGTTCCGGCCGGAAAAGTATCAAAAAAGGCTTTGATAGGATCAGCATCCTCGTTAAGCTGACCACTCACGCGTGATACTAAGTGTATTACATGCGAATAGAATTGTGGTTCCTTGAAAAAATCGACCTGCACATCGTAGGCATTCCTACTCAGATCGTTACGCGCCAGATCGACGAGCATCACATGTTCGGCATTTTCTTTCGGGTCATTCAACAGAAAATCCACCGATTTCATATCTTCCTGATAATTGCCGGTCCGCTTTGTAGTTCCCGCAATCGGATCGATACTGATACGTGATCCGTGTATCTTGCAATGTGTCTCGGGCGATGATCCGAAGATACGGAATCCGCCGAAATCAAAATAGAAAAGATAGGGCGAAGGATTGATGGAACGCAATGCCCGGTATACCTTGAAGTCGTCACCCGAAAAAGGTTGTATGAATCTCCTTGAAAGTACTATCTGGAAAATATCACCGCGAAGGCAATGCTCTACTCCGCTGCGTACATACTGCTTGTATTCCTCGTCGGTAATAGTACTCCGCTCCGCTCCTTCTGTAAAGAAGTTGTAGGTAGCAAAATTGCGCTGATTGATCAGCGACTCCACCTTGAAGAGGTTGCTTATTTCCCCCTCTTCCAATAATTCTATCAGGGTAATTTCATCGGTAAAATGGTTGAATACCAACAGGTACTTATAGAGGATATAAAGCATATCAGGGGCATCATTCCTAGCCTCTTTACTTTCACGGACAGGGATATTCTCGGTATATTTCACGCAATTGAATGTAGTATAACCGAACAGTCCGCACTGCTCCTTGTTGTCGCCCGCCACCTCAAAGCGATCAATAAAATTGCTTAGCGCATCAGAGATGGTAAAATCGTCTGACAGCGGCTTTTGCTCCTCTTTATCGTCTGGAGACAGGAATGTGCATATCCCTCTGTTCACCTCTACCCGTGCGATTGGCTTCAATGCGATATAGGATACGCTGTTCTCATTGGCGTGAAAATCGGAACTCTCCAGAAGCGCCGACTGGGGATAAGCATCTCTTACTTTGAGGTAAATACTGACCGGCGTATGCAGGTCACCCATTATCTTCTTACTATTAGTTTTGAATTTTAATTTCATAAATTTTTTAGACATAAGAGCCAAGAATCAAGACACAAGACTTTTGATTTAGGATATGCCTCATACCGATCCATTGGTAATTAATAATTAGTAATTGGTAATTAAAAACACTTCTAACTTCCAACTTCAGTACTTAAAATAAGTCTCCAGATCCTTTTCTCCCCTTCCCGAAAGTGTCAACACCACAATATCGCCGGAAGAGAATGTAACCTTTTCAAGTGCCGCCAGGGCATGGGCTGATTCCAACGCAGGGATGATCCCTTCGTTGCGGGTAAGATCAAAAGCAGCCTGGAGTGCTTCATCGTCGTTGATGGCCAACACCTGTGCACGCCCTGTCGATGCAAGATGGGCATGTATAGGCCCGACACCGGGATAATCCAGTCCGGCAGAGATTGAATAAGGTTCAGTAATCTGTCCGTCTTCGGTCTGCATCAGTAGTGTCCTGCAACCATGAAGTATACCGGTACTTCCCAGATGAATGGTCGCTGCCGATTCGCCGCTGTTAACTCCCCTTCCCCCTGCTTCCGTCAGCACAATACGTACCCTCTCATCATTGAGATAATGATAGATAGTCCCTGCCGCGTTGCTTCCTCCTCCTACACAGGCAAAGAGATAATCGGGATAATCGCGCCCCTCTTCCCGGGCAAGTTGTTCTTTTATTTCGCGACTGATGACTGACTGTAACCGGGCTACCATATCGGGATAGGGATGCGGACCTATGGTAGAACCGATGATGTAATGTGTATCACCCGGATGGGTACACCAGTCGCGTATCGCCTCATTGGTCGCATCTTTAAGCGTCATATTGCCCGAAGTTACCGGTACGACTGTCGCCCCCAGCATCTCCATCTTCTTTACATTTACTTGTTGACGTCCTACATCGGTCTTTCCCATGTAAACAGTGCAGGGCATCTGCATTAGTGCGCAGACAGTGGCGGTAGCCACTCCATGTTGTCCGGCGCCGGTCTCGGCGATAATACGTGTTTTGCCCATCTCACGGGCAATCAGTATCTGCCCTATGGTATTGTTGATCTTGTGCGCTCCTGTATGGTTGAGATCTTCCCGCTTCAGATATATTTTGCAGCCATACCGCCCGGAAAGTTGTTTCGAATGGTATAGCGGAGAGGGACGTCCCACATAATCGCGGAGCAACTGTGCATAATCCTGCCGGAAGTGTTCGCTTTCCATAATGCGGAGGTACGACTCTTTCAAATCGGTCACACATTTGTGCAGGATCTCGGGGATATACGCTCCACCGAACTCACCGTAATACCCCTTTTCGTCTATTGCATAATTTTGCATATATCAAACTGTTTAATAATTTTCAAGTTACCCGTCCGGTTGCTCTCAGAATGGAAGCACCTAACTCCATTCGCTTCACTATGAAAACCGGCTCTATTATGAAAAAAGCCTGTCGCAGGATTGCGACAGGCTTTTTATATTTCTGATTCACTATAAACGCATGATGCTCTTCCTTACGACTTTGAGAGTTGTAAGTAGCGCCACCAATATCCGTTTAGTAATGAATTGTTCATTTTCCTATGAATTTTGTTTGCAAAGAAAAGTGTTTTATGATTATAATGCAATTCTTTTTTTGTTTTTAACATAATTCATATTTTCAAACGTATCCCTCCTCTTCATTATATGAACTCAAATTACATTTTGTTAGACTCGGCAGTCTATGGTGTAAACATAACATCATTCCAATAAAGAGATATGGAATAAAATCGGGAATATTGTTACTATTTTTTATGATGATTTTACCATATAATCTACTTGGAATATAAAGGATACACCGGTACGGTAGAGTTTAGCGTACCGGATAAATGTTTTCACGGACGTGTATTGGGTATAACTCACTTGTTTACTTACGAAGGCAACACTTTTGATGAACTGGAAAAAGACTTCAAGGAATATATAGATGATTATCTGTTCGATTGCGAACAGGAGAGAGTGAAACCGCAGAAACCGTTCAGCGGGACACTGAATATCCGTATAGGATCAGAATTACATAAAAACATTGCCCTTGAAGCAAGAAAAAAGGAGAAACCCTGAATAGTTTTATAAAAAAAGCCTTACAAAAAGTGATGTTGTAATTTTCCACTTGAGGAATGAGAGCGGACTAAAGACTATTTCATTTCAGCTAAAACCAATTTAATCCAGTTCGAAAGTGAATTCGTCATGAGGTTCGGTTCTCCACGCATATTTCTGGGTAGTAGGAGAGATCGCGAACAAAGGTGAGAATGTTTTTACCTTCACGGTTTTTCCATCCGGCAGAAATTCGAAGATACGCAGCCATCCGTCGCCACCATTGCCATGCCAACCTCCACCAAGGGCCTGGGCATTAAATACCATCTGGCTGACTTTCTTTCCCGCGGCATTTTCATCTACCCTGAAAGCAATATGCCCTTCCGGATCGTTAGGCTTTCCAATATGGCCGGCAAGTACCATCTGAATATTTTTTGAAGGCTGTACCAGTTTCTGCCAGATTGCCTCCCCGTAATTCGGGTCCGGGATTTTATAATTCTCATGCACAATATGCTTATTGTTGCTATCCAAATAGGAATGCGTAAGGAGGATTACGGTATAATCTTCATATTGCTCCTTTTCAATCACGCCCTTCGCCCACTCCAATGCCTCATCACGCGGTGCAAACTCCAGCACGAGTACCAGAAATTTTCTTCCGTGCGGACCGGCAAACTCATAAGTTGCGTTGGCCAGCGTAGGTCTTCCTTCTACATTCAGACCTACCTCCCGGAGCATCTTCTGGTTCAATCGGTTCTTGTTCGGCGGGAAATACTCGTCGAAATGAGTAAAACGATTTTCCGCATTTACTATTCCGTAATCATGATTCCCGATAGTCAGGATATAAGGCAGTTGTCCGTCCAAACGACCGAAAGCCGAAGATACGGCTCCCCATTGGGATACACTGGCTTGGTTGGCTTTTTTCCCGTCGGGGTTGAACAGATCGTTCTGTTCAACCAGATCTCCGGTACACAATACCATTTCTATGTTCAATGGCTCTATATTATTCGTCACCCAAGCCAGCATCAGATCTAAAATAGGCTGATTGTAATCGAATTTCATATAGGTCTGCACATCGGGAAGAAGGACAAGGCTCCATGAATCTTCATCGCTCAGCGACGGTTTTACATAATCGTCTTGCTGAGCCGGAAGTGTATAACATAATACGGAGGCGACTAAAAGGAGTAACAATGATTTTCTACGCATGATTATTCAGTTTATTAATTAAATGAAACATTTGATAGGGAGCACACTCTATATTTTACAAATATAATGAAAGATGGGAGAAAAGCCAAAACACATCTTATATCCAGAAAATATAGCACAATTAAGCAACAATAATTTCAAAGTTTGCGGAAAACAAAGATTTCTTGTAATTTCGCTGTATATTTCAAATTCAAGATTTCAAATTCAAGATTCAAGATTTCAGGACCAAGAACCAAGACTTTGTAAGTGAAAAATGAATTTTCTTATTCTTCACTTCTTGGACTTCTCCACTTCCGACTTCTTATTCTAACTTCTAATTTCTGAGTTTTAACTTCTAACTTCTATCAATTTATGCATTTTACATCTTTCCGGAAACCCTGTTATCTTCTCTTTTTTATCTTTATAAGTACGGTGGTATTTGCCCAGAAGAAACCTCTTGACCATTCGGTATATGACGACTGGAAAAGTCTACAGAATATATCCCTGAGTGACGACGGACGTTTTGCCGCCACCATTATCAGTCCGCAGGAAGGAGACAGCGTTCTTTTTCTTCACGACCTGAACAGCAGCCGGTCGCTGACAGTGAAAGGGGTAAACAGGTTCACACTTTCACCCGATGGAAGATATACAGTAGGATTGATAAAAGCACCTTTTGCCGAAAGACGGGATGCACGCATAAAAAAGAAAAAAGCGGACGAAATGCCGGAAGACTCGCTGGTTATAATCCGTAATAATTCTTTCGATATTGAAAAAATAACCGGAGTAAAATCGTTCAAAACCTCAGAAAAGGAAATTTCACATATTGCTTACATTATTACCCAAAAAGCCGACACGACAGTCAAAAAGAATAAATCGGACAAACCGAAAGAGTTGCTCGTGGTCCGGAACATTGCCACACAGCAGGAAGATACCGTACCGAATGCAAAAGAGTATCTCTTCAGTAAGTTCGGAAACTCACTGGCAGCCATTATCGAACCCGACAAAAAAGATTCTACCGACACACCCGGCGTATTCTTCTATGATTTGAAAAAGAATATCTCAACACGTATCTCGAATGAAAATGCGGAATATAAATCACTCTCCTTTGATGAAAACGGGGAACAACTCCTCTACCTTGCTACAAGGGATACATCAAAAACCGAACAGAAAGTATTCGATGTCCGCTATTTCCGGAATGGAAACGACTCGGCTGTCATCCTTGCCGATAAAAACGCTTCAGGACTTCCCGGGAAATGGATTTTTAATGAATTCTCCGCTCCAAAATTCAGTAAAAATGGAGAACGGATTATCCTCGGTGCTGCCCTGCAACAGGTACCCAAAGACACCACCATCGTCGATTTCGAAATGGCAACGCTCGATATCTGGCACTGGCGGGAACCGCTGATACAACCCCAACAATTAGCAGAATTGAAAAACAGGCAGCGCCGGACATACACAGGAATAATCCTTCCCGGACAACCGAACCACTTTACACCTATCGCCAATGAGGAGATGCCTTTCTGTAATATTTCGGATGAAGGGAACGGCCGGTTTGCCCTGCTCTGGTCAAATGAACCTTATCAACTCGAAACCCAATGGGATATATCTTCCAAAAATGACACATGGGTATGGAATTTCCAAACAGGGCAACGAAAAATTGTCGCCACACCTCTTTCCGGCAGGCCGATGATCTCACCGCAAGGCAATTTTATTTACTGGTGGGACGCCGCCGAACAGCAATGGTTTGTCCATGATAACCACGATGGAGCCATCAGAAATATTACCGGAAATATCCCTGTCAACTTCTGGGATGAGAAGAACGATATCCCTTTTACTCCCGGCTCTTACGGGATTGCCGCCTGGGGAGAGAATGACGGGTATATCTTTGTCAACGATGCTTTCGATATCTGGAAAATCGATCCCAAAGGAAAGAAAAAACCGGAGAATATCACCCGCCATGCGGGCCGGAACGATTCCATCACTTTCCGGTATATAAACACCGATCCTGAGAAACGCTTCATCGAACCCGGCGACCTGCTCTTACTCTCCGCTTTCGACCGGGTAACCAAACAGTCCGGTTATTACACCCTCGCGCAAAAAGGGTCCAATCCGCTAAAGAAAAGGGTAATGGACAGATTCACTTTCTCATCCGTCACCAAAGCGAAAGATAAGGATGTGTACGCGTTCCAGAAAAGCAATTTCCATACTTCACCCGACTTGCATGTGACTGAAAACCTGTGGCAATCAACCGGAAAACTGACTGATATCAATCCACAAATGCGTGATTACAACTGGGGTACAGCCGAACTCTTCTCATGGACCTCATTTACCGGTGTTCCTCATCAGGGTATTCTCTACAAACCTGAAAATTTCGATCCGACGAAGCAATATCCGGTGATGATCTATTTTTATGAACAGCATTCCGATAACTTGTACAACTATTTTACCCCGGCTCCCAGTCGGTCCACGATCAATATCCCCTTCTTCGTGAGTCGCGGCTATATTGTCTTTACACCCGATATCCACTACACAACAGGGCAACCGGGTATGGATGCCTACAATTCTGTAGTGGCAGGAGCAGAGGCACTTGCCGAAAACAACTGGGTAGACAGGGAGAATATGGCCATACAGGGGCAGAGTTGGGGAGGATACCAGGTCGCCTATCTGGTGACAAGGACCGATATGTTCAAAGCAGCCGGTGCAGGCGCCCCGGTAGCGAATATGACCAGCGCTTACGGAGGGATACGCTGGGAATCGGGAAGGAGCCGCCAATTCCAGTACGAACAGACGCAATCCCGCATCGGGGTTCCCATGATCGATTCATTACATCTCTATATCGAAAATTCTCCCGTTTTTTATGCTGATAAAGTCAATACCCCTTTGTTGATTATGCACAACGATAAAGACGGAGCGGTTCCATGGTATCAGGGAATCGAATATTTTATGGCGCTACGCCGGTTGGGAAAACCCGTCTGGATGCTGCAATACAACAACGAAGCCCACAACCTCAGGGAACGGCGCAATGCGAAAGACCTTTCCATCCGCCTGCAACAGTTCTTCGATCATTATTTGAAAGGAGAGCCGGTCCCTGTCTGGATGACAAAAGGTGTTCCCGCCACGGAGAAGGGTAAAACGTGGGGGTATGAGGTTGATTAGTTGATTAGTTGATGTGATGATTTGTTGATTTGTTGATTGAGGGATGGGGAGACGAGGAGAACGAGGAGACTGAGAGACTGGGGAGATTGGGGGATTGGGAGAATTGGGAGAGGCGTCAATTAAAAAATATTGATAACTGCTGAAAAAGATGTTTGATGAAGTAAAGGAACTGCATGCGCTAAAAGGCGGATCCGACAAAGCTTTCGAGACTATCTACAGACGATATTCCGGAAAGCTTTACAACTTCATCATGACTATTTCACGCGGGGATACTTACATGGCGGAAGAGATCGTACAATCCACCTTCATCAAATTATGGGAAGTGCGGGAACAGATCGAACCGGAAAGATCAATCCTTTCATATCTCTCAACCATCGCGAAAAATATGCTGATGAATAAATACCAGCGCCAAACAGTAGAATTTCTCTATCAGCAACTGCTATTGAAAGAACAGCCCGCCTATGATACCGCTACCGAAAAAGAAACCGACCGCAAATGGCTCGAGGATTATGTGGATGAGCTAATCGAACAATTGCCCCCGTCACGCAAAAAAATCTTTATTTTGAGCAGGAAAAAAGAGTTATCGACAAAAGAGATCGCGGAAATCATGCAGATATCCGTAAGTACCGTCGAAACACAACTTTCGCTGGCGACAAAATTCATCCGGAAACAGTTCGAAAAAAATTACGACAAACTATTCCTCTTATCGATGCTCTTCATCAATTTAACATAATTAATGATTGACGGATTAGTGGAAAACCGACTATAAACTGTATTTATAAACAGACAGACAAAAGAGATAATGAGAAAGAATCAACATATAGAGCTTTTTGAAAGATACCTGCATAACGAGGCTTCGGAAGCGGAAGAGCAACTACTTGCCGAAATGCTCCGGCATGACCGGCAGATCCATTCTATTCTGGAAGATGGTTTGAGAAATGCCGATCCCGGGATGGACGAAGAAACGTCGAACCGTATGTATGAGCACATCCGCACCTTTATCCCTGTCAAAAAGAAACCACTCTTCGCCCAACCAATATGGAGAAGATCGCTGCGGTGGGCTGCTATTTTTGTCCTACCTCTTATCTCTGCGTTCTCTGTATATTTCCTGATGAACGGCAATATCGCAGGAAACGGAACTCCTGTAACCGTTACTGCCGGCAAGGGCGAAAAAGCGGAAATAACGCTCGCCGATGGCAGCCGGGTTTGGCTCAACTCCGGATCTTCACTCACCTATAATGAAACGTTCAGCCGCAAAGAACGTAATGTATATCTCACCGGTGAAGCCTATTTTGAAGTGACAAAAGATAAAAAACACCCGTTTACCGTCAAAACGAATGAAATGGACATTCAGGCATTGGGAACGGCTTTTAATGTAAGCGCCTATGATACCGAACAGTTCTTCTCATCAGTCTTACTTGAAGGAAAGGTGAAAGTATCAGCCTACGGACAAGAATATATATTGGAAGAGAATGAACGGGCAATATACGATAAAACTAATCACACTCTCACGACCGACAAAGTCTATGCTTCCGATTTCGTGGAATGGAAAAACGGCAACCTCTATTTCCAGAACCGCTCGTTTGAAGAAATAGCCAATACCCTTGCCCGTGTGTTCAACGTAGAAATTGGTTTCGTATCAGAAGAATTACGTCCCATACGATTCTCCGGCACATTGGGAGGAAGCAGTATCCGCAATACTTTGGATATCCTCTCGTTAACCTCCCCCATGCGTTACGAGATGAACGGAACTGTTATTGAACTATATTACGAGAAGTAATAATGCCCATGGGTGCCCCGCAAAATATCTATAGTTCTCTGCTTTAGTTGTAATAACACGACTTTCAAAATTTAAGTTGAATATAATTACCAGAATTTTTATCGTTAAAAAAACCTAACAAACGCTAATCGGTTAGCGGTTTTATTTCACTCTTTTGTATTCTAAGTAGCAGGGTAAAGAATTGGTCATCCATTTTTATCCGGCTACCTAAAACAATATTTATTAAATCTATTTATTTATGGGGAAAAGACGATTTTTGAAGAAACATCCTTTTGCAAAGCTCTCCATGCTTTTGCTCTTATGGATAGTAGCAGGTCAGCTATTCGCACAAATTACCGTGAATGTGCAAAATAGACCACTACGCGAGGCATTAAAAGAGGTTGAAAAAGTAAGTAGTTACAAATTTTTTTACAATGAATCCCTTGCCGGGCTGGAAAAACGGATCAACCTTCAGCTCACCAATTCAAGCATCGATGCCGCTATGCAACAATTACTATCGGACACCGATATCGAATACAGGCAAGATGAAAACAATATCATTGTATTGGTAAAAAAGGGTGACGGAAGCAGCCAGGACCTGCCATCCGTCACAACACAGCAAAACAGGGTGACTGTAAGAGGAAAGATTCTGGATGAGATCGGTGAGCCAATTATCGGTGCCAATATCATTGAGGAGGGTGTCTCCGGTAACGGGACTGTCAGTGACTATGACGGAGGTTTCTCGTTGAATGTCACACGTAATGCCAAGCTGAAAATCAGCTATCTCGGATATAGCGATGTTATCCTCAACACAAGCGACAGAACCACTTTCGATGTGGTGATGCAGGAAAATACAGCCATGCTCAGCGAAGTGGTGGTCACCGCACTCGGTATCAAACGGGAGGAGAAAGCATTGGGATATTCTGTCCAGTCGGTTGCCGGAGACGGTTTACAGACGGTAAAGGGTGTCGATGTGGGAACTTCGTTAACCGGTAAGGTAGCCGGCCTGCTTGTCCGCAACAGCACCGAATTTGCGGAAGCTCCCTCTATCCAGATCCGTGGGGAAGAGCCACTCCTCGTTATTGACGGTGTACCCTACGCCAATATGACATTACGTGACGTGCCTTCGGACGACATAGAGAGCCTCAGCGTATTAAAAGGAGCTACCGCCTCTGCCCTATATGGTTATAGAGGGTCAAGCGGAGCTATCATGGTAACCACTAAAAAAGGATTATCCGCCACCGGCCTTTCTGTCCAGGTCAATTCAGGCACAATGTTCGCTGCAGGCCATTTGGCTATTCCCGAGTTACAATCCAGTTTCGGCCGTGTCGTTCGGACCAATGCAGAGGGAAAAGCGGAATATGTCCGTACCGGCGACGGTTCGTGGGGCGCACCTTTAGACGGACGGGAGGTCATCCAATGGGATCCCGTATCGAAAACAATGAGACCGATGCCCTATCTTCCTATCGGAAAGGATAACTTCAGGAATTTCCTTGAAACAGGGTATATCCTGAATAACAACGTCAGCATCGCGCAACAGGGTGAATACGGAAGTTTCCGCACATCTGCCACATGGATCAACAATAAGGGACAATATCCTAATTCAATCTATAACAAACTGACATTCGGTTTGGGCGGTGACATGAAAATCGACAAGTTCCTCCTGGCAGCATCGATGACCTACAATAAGCAGTCCACACCCAACACCGGATTCAGCGGATATACGGGTTATGATCCCATGTACTCGCTCCTCATTTGGTCTGCTCCCGATTGGGACTTAAGGCAATACAAAGACTATTGGCTCATTCCCAATGAGGTACAAAACAACAGTTACACGGCCGGCAATAACAATCCCTATTTCGACAGATACGAAAGGACGCGCAGCAGCAACAGGGACATCTTTAACGGGTCTGTTTCCATCGACTACAACTTTAACGATTGGCTCAAAGCAACAGCACGGACCGGGTTCGATATATACAGCGATAAAAAGGAAATAACCGTTTCAAAAGGGTCATTTCAGGGTGCGGGGAGTGCGACAGTGTTAAACGGTGGAACCGAGATTTGGGGAGAGTCCCAGAGAGGATCATTCAATACCGGTCTCGGAAGAGGATATAGTATGAATAACGACCTGTTGATATCGGCCGATAAATCGTTCGGTGATTTCCGCCTTGAAAGTTTTATCGGGGGAACCATCTATTACAGACAGGATGACGGTATTGAAGCCCGCACCCAGGGAGGGTTGACCATCCCCGCTTTCTATTCGTTGAAAGCATCCGTCAATCCGGCGGCTGTGAGATCTGTCATTTACAGGCAACAGGTAAACAGTTTATACGGAAGAGTAGGTTTCTCATGGAAGAGTATGGTGTATGCAGAAGCAACATTGCGTAACGACTGGAGTTCGACACTCTCCGAATCGACCCGTTCATACCTCTATCCTTCGGTTTCGGGTAGCTTCATCGCTTCGGAACTGCTGGCTGATTACAACTGGCTTTCATTATGGAAATTAAGGGGATCGTGGACTTCATCCAAAACACCGGCCGGAATATATGCCATCAATTCAGTCTACTCCATCACATCCAATGCGTGGGGTGATTTAAGTTCCGCCGCCTTCCCGACATCGATAAAAGGAACAGATGTACGTCCCGAATCGGCGTCTACATTTGAAGTGGGGACCGCCATCAACGTCTTCCATAACAGGGCTTCGCTCGACATCTCTTACTATCAGAAGAGAATGTATGATTTCCTCCGGTCGGCAGCCATCAGTCCTGCTTCGGGTTATACATCCAATTTTATCAATATTGACGAAGAGATTACCCGGAAAGGTGTGGAGATCGCGGCCAATGTGACTCCCGTAAAAACAAAAGACCTTCAATGGGATGTAGCACTGAACTGGTCTAAATATGCCCGATATTATACACAGATCGACTCGGTGCATTCCACCGACAAACCGTGGGTGGCCGTAGGAAAAAGGGCGGATCATTATATATTGAACGACTACCAGAGAGATCCGCAAGGAAACATCATCCACAACAACGGTTTACCGTTATATAACTCCTTCACATCACTGTATGGCTATGCCGATCCCGATTGGATTTGGGGCATAGGAACCTCTCTCCGGTACAAGGATTTCACCCTCGGAATCGCACTTGACGGACGTGTGGGCGGAATCGCGCAGACTACCACTGAAATGTATATGTGGAGGGCCGGTTCACATCCCAATTCTGTGGTACCGGAAAGGTTCCTCGATGCAAACAATCCCGGGACCGGTAATTATACCGGACAGGGAGTAAAGGTCGTATCCGGGGAAGCGACTTATGATACCTACGGAAATATCACCAGCGATACAAGGGTCTATGCTCCCAATGATGTGGCGGTAACTTATCAAAGTTACCTGAACGCCTACCATAAGGGTACGGCGTGGGGCGGCTCCCCCTCTCCGGTGGATGCCTATTCGACCACCTTCTTCAAGTTAAGGGAAATCTCTTTGACATACGACTTACCAAGAAATGTAAGCAGTAAGTTCAGGGCAAAAAGTGCGTCCATATCGGCTATCGGGCAAAATGTATTTCTGTGGGCCAAGCAGTTCAAATACTCCGATCCCGATGGCGGTTATGAGAACTTCAGCGATCCCTCGATCCGTTACTTAGGATTCAACTTAAAAGTGGTATTTTAATAAGCAATAAACCATATTTTAAAGAAACAGTATATGAAACGATTTAATAAATATATAACCCGCACGGGAGTTTCTATTTTGTCATTATTACTGCTTTTGGGCTGTAACAATTTTGACGAAATAAATACTAATCCCGATGACACGACCACGGTCAGTGCTTCGCTATTGGCCACCAACGTGATATTGCGTTATACCAGGTTTTCCGGAAGAGACGCCAAAGTAATGATTGGAGATAACGCGCTTCCCAAATACGTGGGATACGCCAATGAAGGGCAAATGGATCAGCAGTACAACAAAATCGGAGGAGGTGATTTTGGCCCGATGACCATACTGCCCAATATTGAAAAGATGATTGAATATGCAGAAGGAGGTATCATGGAGGATTCCTACAAGGGCCTCGGCGCTTTCGCCAAAGCATATACCTTCTACCGGCTTACCATGAAAATGGGAGATATCCCTTATAGTGACGCCGGACAAGGGGCACAAGGTATTTACAAAGTAAAATATGATCCGCAGGAGCAGGTATTGAAAGGCGTGTTGGACGAACTCCGGGCGGCAGATCAATATTTTGCGAATGGAACCACTTTTCAGGGAGATCCCACTCCTTACAACGGTAATCCGGTCAAATGGAGGAAAGCGGTCAACTCTTTTGCACTTAAAGTATTGATGTCTGTAAGCGACAAGGAGTCCATAGGCGGTATCAATGTGAGTTCCCGGTTCGCAGAAATTGTTTCAGCGGGAAATCTTATGGATGCTTCCACCGGATTTTACGGGCTTGCCTACTCTTCCCAAAACAGGCATCCTCTTTCCGGTACGAACGATCTTTTTACCAGCCGGACTATCCTCAGCTCCCTGATGATAGACAACCTGAAGCTACTGAATGACAGAAGGATGTATTATTTCGCCGAGCCGGCAGGAGCACTTATTGCAGATGGATATGGAGCATCCGATCCGGCAGCATACAGGGGTGTTGACGTAGAGATCGCGTATGCCCAAATGAATGCAGGGCACAGCGCCAACCTCTACTCACTGATCAATAAAAGATACCTGCAAGAAGAAGCTTCCGAACCATTGAGGCTTATCACTTTTGCCGAACAGGAGTTGATCCTGGCAGAAGCCGTGCTGAAAGGATGGATATCCGGAGATGCCAAAACCTATTATGAATCGGGAGTGAAAGCTGCATTAACCGATGTAATGACACAAGCCAACGGCAACGCTGCGCATGGCATGCCAATCACGCAGGAATATATCGACGCCTATTTCACCGGTGAAGCGGCGTTCAAAACCACGCTCGATGATCAACTGAAACAGATATGGATGCAGCGTTATATCCTGCAATTCATGCAAGATCCGAAGAGCAGCTATTTTGAATACCGCCGCAATGAATACCCGGAATTCCCCGTCAATCCGGAGACCAGCCTGAATGAGAACAACAAAAATGGCATTCCCATGCGTTGGCTCTACCCGGCAAGTGAAGCAAGTCATAACAGGGAAAATCTGGAAGAGGCATTGAACCGTCAATACGACGGATATGATGAAATAAACAAAATTATGTGGATTTTGAAATAAACATTTAACTTTGATCGCTTGTTTTTAGAATTGTTCCGGAGTAAGTTCAGGAATAATTCCGAAACAAGCGATTTTTTCAGCATTATATGATAACCATTATACGATTTTAATGACAAACAAATTACTTTCATTTATCCTTTTGGCTCCCCTTTTTATTGCCTGCGCCAATAAAAAAGCCGATACGCCCGATTACCAAACCATCACCACCCCTACCGGGACATGGGAATTGGTCTGGAATGAAGAATTCGATTACACGGGACTACCCGACTCCGCGAAATGGAGCTACGACACCGAAGGCAACAAATGGGATTGGGGCAACAACGAGTTGCAGCACTATACTGCCTACGATTCCCTCAATGCCTACGTGCATGATGGCCTGCTGACCATCACAGCCCGCATCGACAGCATGGGCGGTAAACGCTACACCTCTGCACGTCTTATCACCAAAGGGAAAGGAGACTGGCTTTACGGCCGTTTCGAGATCAGGGCAAAACTCCCCACCGGAGTGGGTACATGGCCTGCCATCTGGATGCTTCCCACCGACAACGTGTATGGCGGATGGCCCGACAGCGGTGAAATAGACATTATGGAAAATGTGGGCTATGACCCCGATACTATTGTCAGTACGGCACATACCAAAAGTTACAACCATGTGCTGGGGACTCAAACAAGCGGATACATAGAGGTTCCCACCTGTCATTCCGCTTTTCACACCTATATCCTTGAATGGGAAGAGGACGAGTACCGTGTCTATGTAGATGACCAGCCGCAACATTACACCTTCAGGAATGAAGGCACCGGATTTGCCGAATGGCCTTTCGACCGGCAGTTTCATCTCCTGCTGAATCTTGCAATCGGAGGTAATTGGGGCGGACGGATGGGAGTCGACGACTCTCTCTTCCCCCACCATTTTCAGATTGACTATGTAAGAGTATATCAAAAAGTCATTCCATGATATTGGAGGCAGTTAAAACCCTCTTTGCCGCATAGCTTCGAAAGTAAGCACGGCAGTCGATACCGAGACATTAAGCGAATCGATTTTCCCACGCATGGGGATCTTGATTCGCTTTGTTGCATTTTTGAGCCAGAAATCGGATAAACCCTCGGCTTCAGTGCCCATCACGATGGCCGAAGGGTGTGTAAAGTCTGTTTGCTGATAGAACTCGGCGGCCTGCAGTTCCGCTGCAAATGAACGAATCTTGTTAGCCTGCAGCCATGCAAACGCCTCTTCGGAAGAGCAAATGGCCGTCTGTACGGTAAAAATCCCTCCCACGCTCGAACGCACCACATTGGGATTATAGAGGTCGGTCTGCGGGTCGCACACGATCACCGCATCCACCGCGGCAGCGTCGGCAGTGCGGAGGATAGCACCCAGGTTACCCGGTTTCTCCACCGATTCAAGGAGTATAAGGAAAGGGTTGTGGGAAAGTATCAGGTCGCCCAGCCCATGCTGTTTCAGTTTGGCCAGCGCCACTATGCCGTCGGAATTCTCACGGTAGGCAATCTTGGCAAAAACCGGCAGTGATATATCGAACACAATCTCTCCGGAAAGGGAATTGAGCAGGTCGGGGTATTTCGTCTTTTCGAACATCTCCCGGCAAACATACACTGCTTCGGGCCGGTAACCGCTCTGCAATGCCAGCGACAGTTCCCGTGCTCCTTCGATCATGAAAAGCTGCTGTTCTTTCCTTTCCTTACTTTTCGATAGCTTTACAATATTCTTTATTGCCGGATTCTGTAAGCTTGTAATCATCCCCTGTCCCCCACACTGTCATTTTATCGCGCGAAGCGCATCATCATCAAAGAGTCTCCTTTTTCAACAGGAAAGTATCAATCACCTCTCGAAACGATTTTTTGGGAAGAGCACCCATGCCTATCTGCGGATCCTGATCCATTGGAATAAACAGGAACATTGGAATACTTCTCGCACCGAACATACCCGCCAGTTCTCTCTCCTTGTCGACATTGATCTTATAGACATAGATCTCATCACCATACTCCGCCGCCAGTTCTGTCAGTATCGGTGATACTATTCTGCAGGGACCACACCAGTCGGCATAAAAATCGACTATCGCCGGCTTATCACCCTTATAACTCCACGCCTCCGGATTACTTTCGTAATCGAACACCTTCTCCAGGAAAGTCGCTTTTGTCAACTCTATCGGTTTGACCGTTTCCTTCTCTTTCGGTTCACTTGCGGAGACAGAAACTATCACCATCAACGCTGCAAAAAGTATTGTTATTTTCTTCATTTTTGTTCTATTCCTTATGATTTAATCTTATTTTATACCCACTAACCACCCAGGCACTTACGCACCTTTCCACCTATCATATCAACAACAACGTATGGACTAAAGTTTTACTACAACGTTTAAAACTGTGTCCGGTCTTTATACCTGGCCGCGTTTTTGCTCGGTACGCCGAATTCTTTGGCCGAAACTTCATCCAACGCTACTTTCCATATCTTTACATTCCTGACGGCAGGGGCGGAATAGCTGAATTCCCTGTCGGAGTACTGACGCATAATGGTATTCAACGCCTTCACCTTTTCATCATAATCCTCTTCAAAAACCACCTTCCCGTAACAGATCACACTCTCCGCACGCATCCGGTAGCTACAGGCCACTTCTTCGTCCTGCCACACCAGACCGGGGTCGGTACAAAAAGTAATGCAGACCTGCGGATTCTTCTCTAAAATGGAGATGGAACGCCCTTCCTGTGCGGAATGCAGATATATCATCCCCTCCTCATACCCGAAATTCATCGGTAACACATAAGATTGTCCGTTCTCATCCGCCATTCCCACGTAACAGAGCCGGCATGCACGGATCACTTTTTCAATGTGTTCCTCTTTCTCTAAAGGATAAGTTCTCATATAGCTTATAATTCTTTATTCGATGTGGACGGCCCATCTACAGTAAGCACTCCGCTCTCATCGATTTTCATCTCATCGATGAAGACAACTCTTTCATTACCCGTCTTTTGGGTACGTCCGTGGTATACGCAATACATCTTCTCACCATCTTTCGACCAGACCACCATATTATGGCCGGTACCGGTCACTTCACCGCCGGTTGCGGTATTCTTCTCAAGTACCGGATTATTTTCCGCCTTGGTAAACGGCCCCAACGGATGGTCAGCTACAGCGTATCCTACCGCATAATTCTCTCCTCCGAAAAAGTTGGCAGAGTACATCATATAGATTTGACCGTTATGCTCAAAAGCGAACGAGCCTTCCGTCCAGCGACGGTTGACCTCCCCGGAAGTCACGGAACGGCTCTCCCACTCCGTCTGCGGATCGTCCATAATGGAAGGAGGTTGCAGTAGCAACACCGGCTCACCGAGAACAGCAGTAAAATCGTTAGAGATCTCCACACCGTAGACCCAACTCTCCTCGATCTCGTCAAAGAGGTTCTGCCCACGCGCCCATGCAGCTACTTCACTCTCAACCGGATTTTTATAGCAGCAACGCGAATAATAGAGATAAGTCCTGCCACCGTGTTGCAGGATATTGGCATCGATAATAGGATATCCCGGATCGAACAGGGGATTGTCGGACATCTCGGCAAACGGGCCTGTAGGTTGATCGGCCACCGCCACCCCGATACGGAAATTCTCCAGCTCATCGGTAGGATTCACTTTCCAGTCGGCGCTGAAGAACATATAATAACGTCCGTCGATTTCATATACTTCGGGTGCCCAATAGTTCTTTACTGTCCATGAACCGGGCTGGTCGCCCGAATAGACCTGTCCTTCGAAATGCCAATCGACAAGGTTATCCGAACTATAGGCACCGAACCCTTTCTCCACACCTCCCGTCCCGTACATATAATACTTCCCGTCGGAAGCGGAGAGGATAAACGGATCACCAAAAGCCACCGGTAACGGGTTCGAATAGGTGATGGTACCGGAAGAGGTTTTACCCGTATTACGGCAACCTACCAGCGTGCCAGCAAATATACCGGTCAACAGCAAAACAGCAGTTATTCCTTTGCACAGTTTCATATCATTATTCCATTTTTATATTTTCGGGACCTGTTTACCCCGGTCCCGCCTTCCAGGTGATTACTTCTCCGCTTGCACCAATCTCTCGCCAAACCGGTTTATACTCCATCTGCGTAGCAAAGATAAAATAAAAAAAGGAGAACCTGGTCAGGTTCTCCCTATCTATTCCATTCCGGATCAACCCGGCATGAAGAGTGTGTTACTATTTCACTTTATCCACGATAGCCTTGAATGCTTCGGGATGATTCATTGCCAAATCGGCAAGTACCTTGCGGTTGATTTCAATTTCATTCTTGTGCAGCGCACCCATCAGACGTGAATAAGACATACCGTGTTCACGGGCGGCGGCGTTGATACGTTGGATCCACAAAGCGCGGAAGTTACGTTTTTTGTTTTTACGGTCACGGTAGGCATAGGTAAGACCTTTTTCCCACGTGTTCTTGGCTACTGTCCACACATTCTTGCGGGCGCCGATATAGCCTCTTGTTAATTTCAGAACTTTTTTTCTGCGGTTGCGTGATGCAACATGATTGACTGATCTTGGCATAATGTTACTTGTTTTGAATGATAGCGTCCCTGTCGTACAGGGCTCTTGGCGGCATACATCCTGTTACTAAATCTCTTTTTTGGAAACTTACCCGTACGGATTATTTCAATCCCAACAGAATTTTAACGCTGTTTACGTCAGACTTGTGAACCAGACCGGTTTGCGTAAGATTTCTCTTTTGCTTTTTAGTCTTTTTGGTCAAAATGTGACTTTTGTAAGCATGTTTCCGCTTGATTTTTCCTGTTCCGGTAAGGGCGAACCTCTTTTTGGCACCGGAATTAGTCTTCATTTTTGGCATTTTGCTCTTTTTGAATTTGTTATTATTATTGTCCCTTTTACCTGTTATCCGGTAAAAAAGTTTGCAAAAGTAATGATTTTATTCTCGTTACGCAAGTAATTTTGGTGATTTTTTATTCTTATGACCTCGATACCTGAAATCCTTTTTTTGACAACTCCATATCTACGAATCGGGATTTCTCATTCAGCGGGTTTTTATTCAGCACTTTTCTGATGCGCAGCACCGCTTCCTCATCCTTCGCCACCATATAGAGATATCCTCCACCTCCGGCACCCGGCAGCTTGTACCCCAGCGTATAATCCTTCACCATATCGATGATCCTCTCCACTTCCGGCGGATTTGTACCTCTGTCGATCGTTTTCTTCTGTTCCCAGGTTTTCATGATCAACTGTCCGTACCGTTCAAAATCTCCCCGTTGAATAGAGTTTGCCATATCCAACGCATGCACTTTCATTTCATGCAGTATCGACAGGTGCCGTGCCGAATTAAGGAACATCCCCCTTACAATCTCACCCAGGATATTCTTTGCCACACGGGTAATTCCGGTATAGTACAACAGGTGAAACGGTTTATAAGCCTGGTCGGTAAAGAGAAAATCGGGAAGCCAGCTGATCTGGGGTGTCTGCAGGAAACCACGGCCCGATTCCAATAACTTTACTCCATGGAAGATACCTCCATACTGATCCTGCCATCCGCCTCCACTGGTCAACAGCTGCTCCAGTATTAACGTGTTCGTACTGATATCCTGCTTGTTCCATTGCAATCCGCAGAAATCATTCAGGGCACCCAGCACGGTAGACGCCAGGATAGAACTGGTCCCCAGTCCCGAGCCCGCCGGTATGGCAGCCAGTAACGTCAATTCTATACCCGCCCCGAATGCCTGCAGTTGTTCCGTCAACGTATTCCACCGCTCTGCTGAGAATTCCGGCAGGAAACCGCACAATGCCAGGGCCGCTTTGGGGATGGAGAAAGGAGAACCCAACTGATGGAATGCCCTCAGCCCATCAAAAGACTCCACCACTTCCGTTGCCCCCAGGTCAATGGAGCGCAATACGATCCGGTATTCCTTGGATGGCTTCACATAAACCTGCAAAGGAGGCTGCCCGTTCAGTTCTATCGCCACATTGACCACATTCCCACCTGAGTAGAGAGAGAAGGGCGGAGTATCCGTCCATCCTCCCGCCAGGTCGATCCTCACCGGGCTTCTGCCCCATATGATCTGGTCAGGAAATGCCGACAATCCGGGTGAACGTTTTTTGTTAGACAAAGCCTCAATCATCCCGTTGCGCAAAAGGGAGAAAGCTTCCTTCTCCTCTTTGTCCGCAGCCCCGGTCTCTCCAAGGAACGCCAAAAGTCGCGACCTGAACATCCGGTTATGGATATGCTGCATCTCATCAGCCTCCGGCGGCAACAAATCGGGCAGCTCCAGTCCCATATGATGATACTCATTGGCCACATCACTCAGGTCTAATTGATAAAAGACACTCTTTTCGTAGTTCTTCTCCAACATCTTGTAATTCTTACGCCGGAAAATCTCACGTTGGGCGTATAACCTGGCGATGGAAGCCCTCTCCATCAACTCGTCCGCCGAAAGGCGTTCAGACTCCAACCAGAGCCTCTTTCCCTCTCCGGAAAGATCGTGGCCGATCATCCATTTCAGCACTGTCTCCATCTCATCCAATTGTTCGAGGCATGGAAACAATTTACAGCGCTGGATATCCTCTGCATCACCCCCCAACACATCGGTGTTCAGGCCCCTCTGCTGTAGCCATTCAACCACCGGTTGTCCCATCCAGCATGTTTGCCGGTCACCGACCTTTCCTCCGGACCGGTCGTCCATTCCGTAGGGACGTATGGCATATGAGCGGGCGTCAACAGGTACCAAATCAATACATATACCTTCCGGCACATCTAATTGCCAATTGTTTTCCGGCACCCCGGTAATCACGCTATCCGCCTCGACAGTCCACCTGTTACCGAGACAGGAGTTCTCGATCCAGATATTCCGGTTTTTCTCGTTGAAATGAAAATCGATGATGGCATTCTGGGTGAAGATGGCAGGATTAGGTTTAATCTTCCGGTGCATGATCAACCGCTGGTCGAACACCTTATTTTGCAGCGCGAGGGTGGATGAGATCATCTCACGTGTGGTACCGTAATGGTAGAACTCACCTCTCTGCAAGGGAAGTATTTTCACGGAGAGCCGGTTGATTTCTCTGTCAATTTTCTTCGGATCAGTCCCTAATGCCAGGCCAAAGTCGCTATACAGGTCGTAGAACTCCAAAGAACCCTCTTTCCCGTATGAGCGCTCCCTCAGTAGTTGTACTGCCCTGTCGCTCAGCAGCCACATGCCGATATCCATCAGCATCAAATGGGATCGGGACAGTTCCTCCAATTCCTGCAACGAAGGCTTCTGCATCACCCTGTCCAGCACCTCGGGCATATCCCTGCGTGCGGCAAATACCCCGTGACGGGTTGCCTGTGACGAATCCACCCATAGGCCGTAGCACACCACATCCGCTTCCGGTATCTCTTGCAAGGGTTCTTCAGAACGGATCAACACATCCCCGCTTGCAATAAAAGTCCGCAGCGAGTCCGGTGCCTGTTTCAGTATCTGTTCATACAGAGGCAGCTGCAATGAAATAAGATCCTGGCGCAACCGTTGTCCCCGTGCCCAGCGAAATACCGGTATCGGCAATCCGGTCTTGCCCGTCACCGCGTAGGAAGGGAGACGCCTGCTCTGTCCACCCGCGTGGATCAGGATCCGTTTTTCGTTGGAAAGCCATGTTTCGAAGTCCGCACCCGGGTTTTCATTCCGGTAACATTCCTCCAGAAGCCAGGTTGTACCGCTTCCCGAACCTAATCGTTTCCCTTTCGGGTCGGAGGTGCAGAACCACTCTTTCCCGCTCCTTTGATGAAGCGCGTGATAATTCTTTGTGGCGTTATGTGGCAGTGAAAGGAGTTTCTTCATTTCAAAAAAATCAGATAGATACAGTATAAGTCGTTCTCTGCAAAAATAATAAAAACCTTTAGATAATATCTGATTTCTTTGAGCACCATTAAAATTTATTTATGCCAACTTAATGCGTGTTCGAACGCACCGACGAAAGCGCTGCTCAACCGTCAGGCATTTTTCTCTTTCGGCAAATTCTCCACACGCGGGAGTATTTCGACGGTTTTAACCTCATGGTCGTTGTTCTTGGCCGCTTCAATCTGGCTGATCTTCAGGTTCCCGTTATACCGGCTCCCCATCTCAATCTCCAGGGCATCCGTCACAATGTCGCCATGGACGGTGCCGGTGGACTTTAAGATGATCTCCTTGCTTTTAATATTGCCCTTGATGTGCCCGAAAAGGATGATGTAGTCACTCTCCATGTTGCCTTCCACGAAGGCTTTCTCTCCCAGTATGATGCCCTGTTTCAATGAAATATTACCTTCCACTTTGCCCTCGATACGAATAACGCTTTCACCGTGGATGTCACCTTTAAAGACAATATCATTGCCAATAATCGTGTTGATGGGCATGGAGTCTAACTTGGAAACCCCGCCATTGCTCTTTCTTTCGTCTTTAATCATAATTTTTCTCTGTATCAAAATTTAAATATTTTTTTGGGTTGATTTTTTCCCCGTTAACGATGATCTCATAATGCAGGTGGGGGCCGGTGCTCCTGCCGGTGTTGCCCAGCAACCCGATCATCTGCCCGCTGCCCACCTGCTGTCCCTCTTCCACATGTATCTGTTGAAGGTGCGCGTAGAGCGTTTGCAGGGTTTCATTGTGCCTTATGATCACGCATCGCCCGAGCCCGCCTTTATGGCCGGCAAAAGAGACCACCCCCTCGCCGGTCGACCGGACGCTGTCCCCCACCCGCCCTCTGAAGTCTATCCCCGAGTGGAATTCCCTGCCGGTTCCCGTAAACGGGTTGCGGCGGTAACCGAATTCCGAGGTGACGGCACCCCCGTACGGCTTGCCCACGGGCAGCATGTTCAGTATCTCCTCCAGGCCTTCAATCTGTTCCTGGTAGAAGTTGGCGAACTCGTTGATATGGATGATGTCGAAGTCGGGCCCCACTCCTCCCATATTCTCTATCTTCAGCTTCTCCAGTCCCCTCTCCTCAAGGAATGAGTTGAGGCGGTATATTCCCGAATCGATGGAAGCGAAAGCGGTGAGCGCCTTGTTGACATCGATCTGGCTCCGGATATAGTTGGCCCTGTCGAGCCTTTCCCGGTAAAGCCGGCTGGTGTTCTGGTAGACCAGGAAACCGGAAACCCCAAAAAAAGCGACCACGAGTAATAATGAAAACACAGCATACTTCCGCCAATTCATAATGATATGGGTGGGAACCTGGCGGACTTTGCTTTCCTTTTCCTTGGAGTTGACAATCAGTATCGAGGTTTTATGTTTCATTGTGATGGCTTTATGATTTTTGAGGGGTCAGGGTAAAACGGGGGTCAGGGGGTATCCTGCAATCTGCTTTTGCGGGGCGGGGTTCCGTAACGCTTGGTGTAGATGTTCACCAAATGTGATATGCTCTTGAAGCCGTACATTTTGGCTATTGCCGTAATGGGTATATCCGAATTGGCCACCAATGAGTGGATCTCTTCCATTTTCCTGTCCAATATCCATTGGTAAGGTGTTTGCCCGAAACTTTTCTTGAAATGGCGCGTGAAAGTCTTTAAGCAATCGTAGCCGCAAAGCCTTGCCAGTTCATTCATGTTCCTTGCCGATGAGTAATTGCCCAACACCCTTTCTTCAAACCATTTGAATTTAGATGTACGCGGGATGAACTTCACAAGGACGATCTCATCATCGGGCGACGAGGTAACCCTGCTTTTTAGTCCGTCCGAGAAAGTAAACGTGCATGATGCCACATCCGTCAGCAAATATTTGCGTACGTCATTCTTTCTGTTATTTTTTGATTTGATGCCGTCCATACAATCTTCCATTGCTTAGGTGAATATTTTTAATGGCTGCGGCCAATGAGTGCCTTGTTGACATCGATCTGGCTCCAGATATAACCAATTCATAATTTTCATGATAGCTCCATAACCATCTGCATAATAGAAATAAGTTATAATTTTCTTGTTGCCAACCAATACGCATACCGGATCAGATGAATCTGACGGCCTATACGCTTCGGTTGTTTTATAAGGCGATAAGCAAATTCCAGATTGTGGTCAATCCACCAGCGGGGTGCACGTTCCACATGTCCCGTATAGACGTCCAGACTACCTCCCAGCCCCTGATAAATGGCTGAATGACATCTTTGCATCTCTTCCATCAAGAGTTCCTGTTTGGGAGATCCCATCGCAACAAATACCACATCCGGCTTTTTTACCATAATATCCTCTATCAGGATCACTTTTTCCTCTTCCGTCTTAATATATCCGTTCCGGAACCCTTTGATCTGAATCGCCGGAAAGTCTTTCTTCAGTTTTGTAACCGTTTCTTCGATTATTTGCTGTGTAGTTCCCACTAAGTAGAAAGATTTCTCAAGATAAAACCGTTGTACGATCTTCAACCATAATTCGCATCCCGGGATTTTACAGGCATCCGTGTATCCTTTTTGTCGTAAGGCCAATTGGGCACCGGCACCATCGCAATAGCCGACATTCCGGTTAATGATCGCCCTTGTTTCGTCCGTCGCATGAAGGATCTTTTCGGCATTTATCGCTACGAGGATACCTTTATATAAATCCGCATAGTCCAACAACGCTTCTTCGGAATTGAAAGGATGCAACTCAACTCCGTTTAATGATACTTTTTTGTGTGTCACGATGAAGAAATCAACTATTTAGATAGTATGACATTGCATTGAACATAAACGCATTGCTCCAACGCATATAAGAAATTCTGGAACTGAAGTGCGGTTTTATCTGATAATAGAAATATCCTTTCTTGTCCTGCATATTTTTTAATGTCCAACCCATTACCTTTTCAGCCAGTTGTTGCCAATCGCCAAACTTATCCAGTCTCGATAATACAACGAACAGTTGTCCAGGACAATGGATATCAATCGGGTAAATTCGATCATGATAATATTTTGGAGTACCACCAGCCAGAAAAAAATTGCGTATATAAAAATCGAATCCTTTGATGATATTTTTCTGAAAGGAGTAATCCCCGGTTAAATTCTGAAAAGTTTGCAAAGCCTCTAAATTATATCCGGTATGAAAACTGTCTATCCATGATTGTACGGGCAACATGCCATAGATCCACGAACCATCTTTATTTTGAGCTTCACAGCAGGCTTCTACCGATGCCCGGGCCAACCGTTTATATTCTTCGTTTTTTGTATAATGATAACAGACACTCAATATTTTACTTCCCAATAAAGAAGCATTGAAGACGGTATTGTTTCCGGATAACGGGCTATAAGAAAAAAGGAAACCGTTACCACACTCGGTTCTATGCAGATCATTAATCACAAAATCCGCTGCGGATAAAACTTCGCTCAGATAGGTTTTATTGCGGGTAATTTCGTAAGCTTCACACAAAGCAGCCACGGCAAAAGAAGTGGCGACCACAGTCGGGGTATTTTTAGGAAACAGGAATATACGCCGGGCCTGCCAATCGAAATTATAACCCCAACAAGCTCCGCTATATCCTTTATTTTGAAGGGACAGCAAAAGATTGGTCAGAGAGTGTATTTTTTCCGGTTCTTCCCGTTTTAATATGACTTAACAAAATAAATTTTACCTTTGTATCGTATGACAACAAGCGATATATTAGAAAGAATCTTACTGCCTATCAATGATTTATGGTGTGTAGACAATGTTCAAATAAATGAAGAAGAAAAATCTGTTTATGTTCACCTATCATATAAGTTTGATTTTGTAGAAATTGACGGAAGAGATTACCCCATTTACGATTATCGTCATGAGCGTAATTGGCGTCATTTGGATTTATGGCAATACAAGACCTATTTAACTGCACGTATTCCGCGCTATAAAATAGGCGGTGAAATCCGTTCCGTTGACGTTAGCTGGGCAGATACAGGTGAACGTCTGACGACTTTACTTGAAAAAAAACGATAGAAACTTTGTCTCTGACAAAAAGTCAAAGCCGCACAGCTAAACTTTTGTCATTGAGCCACTCACAAGTAAGCCGGATAATGCACCGCAGCGTATCTCGAGGGCTGGAACGTCGAGACAAAAGCGACATTTATCCACACCTGAGCATTGACGAGAAAGCAACCAAAAAAGGACATCACTATTTAAGCATCTTATCCGATGAGCGCGCCGGAGTAGTTATTGAGGTTGTATCGGGACGAACCAAAAAAAGCGTAGATGATTTATGCGTAAAACTTTCTCAAAAGCAGCGCAAATCCGTCAAGACCGTATGCACGGATATGTGGGATGCTTATATCTATGGCGCAAATAAGTATTTTAAGGAAGCTAAACTCTGTCATGACAACTTCCATTTGGTGGGCTATTTGAATAAAGCGGTAGATAAAGTTCGCAAGAGAGAAGTTAAAACAAACGATGCCTTAAAGAAGAGCAAGTATCTGTTTTTGAAGGATAAAATGAACTTTACCAATAAACAGTATATTGCTTTCGAGGCTATATCAAATGCCAATTATGAGGTTTCGAGAGCTTGGAGAGTAAAGGAAAATTTTAGAGACATCGCATTTCGCCAAAACCGGCTGGATGCCCTTGCCATATATTCCTTTTGGCGGCTGGATGCCCAAAGGGCGAATATTAAAGAAATGAATGAGGTAGTCGAGATGTTTGACAGACATCAAAACGGCATTGTAAACGCAATAGAAACAGGTGCCTCAAATGCAAGAGCAGAAAGGTTAAACAGTTCAATACAAGAGATAAAAACAATTGCCAGAGGATATAGAAATGATGATAATTTTAGAGTAGCAATTTTGTTTTTCCATGGAAATCTTGATATGTATCCATAAATGTTAAGTCATACTAAAACTTATAGAACCAAATAAGTATTACTTTGTTTCAACAACATATAGGGTCATTTTATGAATATTTATATATTAAGAATTTATTATTCAATATGAAAATATCACTTATAAAGGAAGTAATTTACAAATCCTTATCGAGTTAGCTTATTTTCTTAATAGATTTTTATTATCTAATATTATATTCTTCAATGATATAGATGTCTATTTATCTTTTTTCTATATAAAAATGTAAGTTTTTGTAATGTAATTTCAGGTTTCTTTCATATCTTTGTGAAAAATAAAGTCCTGTTTCTGGAGCAGAATAGGGTATTTTAACCATTCACAATTTCTTCCATTTCTTCCCGGAACAGGTCAATTGAACACAGAGATTATTTTATGGTTTGCTTTGTCTATGACCGAATTATCCAAGGATGAAAGATAAATTCGTGTTATATTTTCGGAAGAATGTCCCATCCCCGCGCTGATAACCGATAAAGGAATATTGCTGTCACGTGCTGTTGTTGCCCAGGTATGACGCGGTGTATATGACGAAAGAGGAATGTCATATCCCAACATTTCAGACAACCGTTTCAATTGTTTATTATAATAACTCAAAGCGTTTTGATATTCACGGTACGCCTGCTTTTCATCGGTACTCGTAATAATGGGCAAAACATACGGTGTATGGATTGTCTTTTCCTGGTAGCGGTCTATGATCTCCTGTAGACAAGGTTCCACCTTGATACTTAGCCGTATTCCGGTTTTTCTCCGGATGTAAGTTGCAACTCCATGCTGGATATCGGATTTTTGCAAATAGGCCATATCCACGAACGCCATTCCCCGCAAATAGAGACTGACTAAAAAGAGATCGCGGGCATAAGCCAAAACCGGGATTTCTGTCAGGTCCAGTTTTTTTAACTGTTTGATGATTTGTTTGTCCACTGCCCGTTTACGAGTGGTATCTATACCCGTGTATACTTTCCGGAAAGGATTCCCGGCCGGGACCAATCCGTCGGACACAGCCGAATTATAAACCGCACGCAGGACACGCATATAAAATGAGCTGCTGTTCCGTTTTATTTTACGCTGACGGAGCCATTGTTCATATTCACTGATGAGTATTTCGGTACATGCGGGAAATGGTAAATATTGTTTGCCCAGGAATGCCGCAAAACTACGATATGCCCGCCGGTAATTAAGTGCCGTTCCATGAGCATTTTCCTCTTCTAATCTGCCTATACGTTTTTCCATGTATAAGAAAAAATCTTCTTCGGCAGGTATAAGCGCGCGGAACGCAAAAGCGATATCGGCTACATCATAAGGAACGCCGAAGGCCTCTTTCCGGGAAATGATGTCATGAAGAACGGCCAGATCGGCATTTATTGCCCTTTGTGCGGCCAACAGAAAAGAGACTTTTTCTCCGTTAATACGGACACGTGCATTCTGTGTATCCCATTCATGAGAATATAGTTTTATGGAAGATGTCAGTTGGACATGCTGTCTGCGATGAATAACCTGATAATAAATCGACCCGGCTTTGCCCGGTACGGTCGATATTCTTAATTTTACACGAATTGTTGCCATAGTACAATATTTTTTAATCCAAAAAATATACATGCAACAATCATACAAAATCTCTCTCCAAAAGGTCACAAAGGGGTATTTTCGTCCGAAGAGGCAAAAGAGATGTCAACAGGGCATAATAGAAATACAGATAAATCTGTTTTCCGACTGTGTTGCTTACCGAAATAGTTAGTACATTTGCCTATCCGGCCAATGACATTGATAACAATAATATGTTTATATATCTAACTCATTGAAAATATTTACTATGAACAGAAGAAATTTTATCAGGAGCGCCTCCATACTCTCCACGCTGACTGTTTTAAAGCCTGAAATAGTTTTTGCCACAAACAACAATTCCGCGGTAAGGATCGGATTAGTGGGATGCGGCAACCGTGCTGCAGGTATTCTTGGAAGTATGTCGGAAAATGCCAATATCCGTGTCGTTGCGTTGGCCGATCTTTTTGAAGACAAATTAGAGCAAGGTATTGCTTTTGCCAATACGCTCAATCAGAAAAGGAATTATGCTCCAGTCGGGAAAAACAACACCTACTCCGGCCATGACGCGTACCTCAGATTATTGGAGAACAAGGATGTGGATGCAGTCATTATCGCCTCCCCGGGTTATTCACATCCACAGATGCTGGAAGATACGGTTGCCGCCGGGAAACATGTCTATTGTGAGAAACCGATGGCCATAGATGCCGACGGCTGCCAACAGATTATAAAAACAGCGCGAAATATAGGGAATCGTCTTTCGGCATTCGACGGCTTCCAGGTCAAGTTCGCCACTCCCTATGCTGAGATGGGCAAAAGAATAAAAAGAGGGGATATCGGGGAGATCGTCACGGTACAGTTATATTATTTCTCATCGGGTGCGCCCATCATTCCACATGAAGGGATGTCATACGACGAAATGCGTATCCGTAACCACTATCATTTCCATGAAATATCAGGCGGCTGCTATCTGGACCAGGCCATCCACATGATCGACACCTGTAACTGGATATTGGATACTACTCCAATATATGCCATAGGGGACGGCACCAAAAAAGGGAGCCCCGATTTCGGGAATGCATGGACGAATTACCAGGTGATCTATAAATATCCGGGCGACATAAACGTGTCGGTACATTCTGCAAAATTCGGGAAAGTCTTCGGGGATGTATGCGCCCGGTTCATTGGCACGGAAGGTATTGCAGAAGCCCACTACAGTGGCGGCGTTTTCATTAATGGCACACACAAATGGGATTCGGGAATCGTACGTTCTGCAGCAGAGCTCACACCGGAATCGATCGCCCAAGGAGCGAGCTCCTCTTCACTCGACGATGCTGACCCCAATAAGGGAAAAGCATTTATCGACAGTATTATCACCGGGAAATATCTCAACCAGTTGGAATCGGGTTGTAACTCCACCCTCACGGCTATCCTGGGAAGAGAAGCTGCTTCGAAACAAGAGAAAGTGACATGGGATGAACTGGTTTACACCCCACATAGAATTGACCCGAATCTGGACTTAAAACAATTTACAGGAAAGTGAACGTGAGAAAAATATTGGCAGGAAAACGGTAAAAGCAAGGAGGAAGAACAGTCATTATTCTTCCCCTTTGTTTTCTTTTTTGGCACCGGGTGCCGCCTTTTTAGGGGAGAGCATGATTGACATACGCTTACCTTCCATGATAGGCATATATTCTACCTTGGCATACTCTTCCAGATCGTTGGCGAAACGTAACAACAATACTTCTCCCTGCTCTTTGAACAGGATAGAGCGCCCTTTAAAAAATACAAATGCCTTCACTTTTGAACCTTCGTTCAGAAAGTTCATGGCGTGTTTCAGTTTAAAGTTGTAGTCGTGATCATCGGTCTGGGGGCCGAAACGGATCTCTTTCACCGTCACCTTTACCGATTTAGCCTTCTGTTCCTTTAACTTTTTCTTTTGCTGGTATACAAATTTCTGGTAATCGATTACCCTGCAGACAGGCGGCTTTGCCGTAGGAGCTATTTCGACAAGGTCTAACTCCTGCTGTTCCGCAATTCTTAAAGCCTCCCTCGTGGGATAGATGCCTTCCTGCACATTGTCTCCTACTAACCGGACTTCCGGTACCCGGATACGCTCATTGATCCGATGTTGCTCTTTTGAGTCTTTTCTCATTCAAAAATTTTAAAAATTAAAAATGAATAATTAAGAATGAATAGTTAAGAGTCGGAATTTTAATTCTTAACTTTTAATTCTTAATTTCCACGATTCATCATTTCTTCCACTTCACGGGAAATTTCTTCGGCAAATGTACTCAATTTTACCGAACCTTTGTCTTCCCCACCCTGTTTTCTTACCGAAACTTCTTCATTTTCCACCTCTTTCTCGCCTACAATCAGCAAATAAGGGATACGCTTTAATTCATTGTCACGAATCTTACGACCCACCTTTTCGTTACGGTCGTCTACCTCGGCACGGATATCGAATTTCTTCAACTCCTTCACCACGTCGAAGGCATAATCGTTGAATTTCTCGCTGACCGGGAGCACTACTACCTGGGTAGGAGTGAGCCACAGCGGGAACTTACCGGCAGTATGCTCGATCAATACCGCCACAAAGCGTTCCATCGATCCAAATGGCGCACGATGGATCATCACGGGACGATGCTTTTGGTTGTCGGCGCCGGTGTATTCCAGTTCGAACCGCTCCGGCAGGTTATAATCCACCTGAATGGTACCTAACTGCCAACGGCGCCCCAACGCGTCTTTCACCATAAAATCGAGTTTGGGGCCGTAGAAGGCAGCCTCACCCAATTCCACTTTTGTTTTCAATCCTTTCTCTTCACATGCTTCTATAATGGCCCGTTCTGCTTTTTCCCAGTTTTCATCCGAACCGATATATTTTTCCTTATCGTCGGGGTCACGAAGCGATATCTGCGCTTCGAAGTTAGCGAAGTCCAATGCGTTGAAGATGATGAAGATGATATCCATCACTTTCAGGAATTCATCTTTCACCTGATCGGGCGTACAGAAGATATGCGCATCATCCTGCGTAAAGCCCCGCACGCGGGTCAGCCCGTGCAATTCACCGCTCTGCTCGTAGCGATACACCGTCCCGAATTCCGCCAACCGCAACGGCAGGTCTTTATAGGAACGGGGAAAAGCTTTATAGATCTCGCAGTGATGCGGGCAGTTCATCGGTTTCAACAGGAATTCCTCCCCCTCTTCAGGAGTTTTGATCGGCTGGAACGAATCCTTGCCATACTTGGCATAGTGCCCTGATGTCACATAGAGCTGTTTATGTCCGATATGGGGCGTGATCACCTGCTCGTAATCGAACTCGCGTTGTATTTTCTTCAGGAAGTCTTCCAGGCGAAGACGCAGTTGGGTACCCTTGGGTAACCACAAAGGAAGTCCCGATCCCACGGTCTGTGAGAAATGGAATAATTGGAGATCCTTGCCAATCTTACGGTGATCACGTTTCTTGGCTTCTTCCAGCATCACCAGATATTCATCCAGCATTTTTTTCTTGGGGAAGGTAATGCCATAGAGCCGTGTCAACTGGGGACGTTTCTCATCGCCGCGCCAGTAAGCGCCGGCAGCAGATAATATCTTTACCGCCTTGATATAGGAGGTATTGGGAAGGTGAGGCCCACGACACAAGTCGGTAAAACTTCCCTGGGTGTATGTGGTGATAGTGCCGTCTTCCAGTTCGTTGATCAGCTCTACCTTGTAATTTTCATCCCGGTCGGAAAACATACTGACAGCATCGGTTTTGGAGATACTCTTTCGTACGATATCTTCCCTGGCGGCGATCAGTTCCATCATCTTCTTCTCGATGGCCGGGAAGTCGGACTCTTTGATACTCACTCCTTCACCCGGATCCACATCGTAGTAAAACCCGTTTTCTATGGCGGGGCCTATACCGAATTTTATGCCGGGATAGAGTATCTGCAGTGCTTCCGCCATCAGGTGGGCAGACGAGTGCCAATAGGCATGTTTACCCTCTTCATCTTCCCATTTCAGTAACCGGACAGAGGCGTCGTGTCCAATCGGTCTTGTCAGATCCCATGTCTCACCATCCACACTCGCGGCAAGCACTTCCTGTGCCAGCCGCGGGCTGATACTGTTTGCAATCTCTATTCCTGTCACTCCTTTTTCATATTCCCTTACCGATCCGTCGGGAAAAGTAATCTTTATCATAATTTATGCCCTATTAGCTGAATAAAAACGTGTATTCTCACGTTTAAGAATACAAAAATAGTGATTTTTGTTGTAGTAAACCACATTTACAAATTTACAAATGCATGATTTTGCCTGTTAACCCACAAAGAAAAGCGGGCATGTTATTGCATCCGCTTGATGATACTATACGATTGCACAATCCCCAGTTCACCGGCTTTACGAAGATCATCAAGCCCGTCACGTGTTTCACCAATGGACAGACGCGATATACCCCGGTTGAAGTAGGCTTCAGCAAATTGAGGTTCCAGTTCAATCGCTTTGGTGTAGTCAGCAATAGCTGCACGGTAGTCTTTCTCAAGACTGAAAATCTCGGCACGGTTGTAATAAGCATACATAAAATTGGGATTCAGGCGGATAATCGCCTCATACTCCCTGAGTATCTCCTCATATTCAATCGATTTGGTAGAGATATCCGGTAATCTGGGTTTACCGGATATACCACTGCTGCCGGCAGATCCGGGGAGATCAATCCCTGTACTTCTGTCCATCATGATCGGATCGCTTTGCAGGCGGTCATATTCCACCTGCTTGGAACGGATTACAGCCCACGCAAAATGGGCGACCAACATTTTTGGGTTCATCTCAATAGCCCGCCTCATATCTTTCAAGGCATTCTCATAATCCTGCACCAACATAAAATCCATTCCCCGCCCGAAATAGAGCGAAGCATCGCCCGGCTCCCTGTCGATCCTGGCGGAATAGTTATCGATTGAACGGAAGTGCGTCTGTACCTGAAGTTCATTCAACGGCGCATCCCTGTTTGTCATCTTCAGCAACCAACTTAATCCAAGCTCACTATTTGCCTGATCCATTGTTTCGGAGTAATATACGGGACGGCGTACTTCAAAATCACGTTCATAGTAAGTCAGCACGAACCGCGGTTCCGGCTCGATAGGAGCACTGATATTTTGCACTCTTCCCCTGCTCTGACGCTGGTATTTTGTGTTTTCCGATTCTCCCTTGTCGGCTACCACCAAGAGATTGAACTTCTCAATATCGCGGTCGGCCTGCTCACGGGTATCTTTACTTTCCGACCTTTCCCTTGCCTGTTTGAAAGGTTCAGGATCCGCGGTTGCCACCTTACGGGCTTTAGACTCTTCGGCCCTCGCAATCATATAATCTTGCTCAGATCCCCGCAAGTCATTCAGCTCACGCTTCAACTGCGAACGCATATAATAACCGGTAAAGAAATCGGGATGCTCTTCCAGCACGACATTGAGGTCGCTCAAGGCGCCGGCCTTATCACCCACCTCGTTGTGCAGCATCGCCCTGTTCAGGTAAGCGATAGTATTTTCCGGATCCAGCTCGATCACCTTGTCGAAATCACGTATCGCCCTGTTATTATCGGCAACCTGTGCACGCAGAAGACCTCTGTTAAAACGGGCAATAAGGTTGTTTTCATCCATTTCTATCACCCTGTCGTAATCAGCCATCGCTCCACGCAGATCATTCAGATGATACTTCACCAATCCCCGGTTGATATAATTTCCTTCAAAATAGGGATCTAACCTGATCGCTTCATCCAGATCGGCAAGAGAACTATTATAGTCTCCCTGTTGAAAATGAAGCAATCCACGGGCTGCAAAGGTCTGTGCAGTATATGGATCCTTCTCTATCGCTGTATTCAGGTCGGCCATCGCCTTCGTGGTATCCTCCATCTGGATATACATGTGTGAACGGGCAAGGTATCCTGGGGTATAATCCGGGAAACGTCGTAAAAGCACATCAAAAAACTTCTCTGCAATATCATATTGCTTCAGTTCAATATTAACGATACCCATATTGACCAGTGTAAGCCTGTCTTCGGGATAAAATTCAAGGCTTCTCTGGTAATCCGTGGCAGCTTCCTCATATTTTTCCTGATTCTGGCGTGCAGCACCCCGCAACTGATAAGCAGCCGTATAGTAGGGATTACGCACCAGGCAGTTACTTGCATCTTCTTCCGCTCCCTGGAAATCATCGAGCATGAACTTAGCTACTGCCCTGAAATAATAGGGATCGGCCAGATAAGGCTTTGCTGTGATTACCTGGTTAAAATACTGTATGGCCAGCACGTAATCTTCAAAATATAGCGCATTCTTCCCGATCATCATCACACGGTCGGTATTGACCTGTGCCGATGTCGTGAGCGATGCGAGCAAAATAAAGGCAGCAATGATCGTTTTCTTCATCTTTAATCCTTTCAATGTGCGAATATATAGATTTTTCAGGAAATACTCTCTATTATCCGGCTTCCGCTATCGGTTTCCCGTACCGATAGCTTGACGGCATTCTCCGGTAATACCTGTTCCACGAGTTCCGGCCATTCGATAAAACAAGTATAACCGCTGTAGAGATAATCTTCGTAACCAAAATCGAATACCTCTTCAAGTTTATGGATCCGGTAGAAGTCAAAATGATAAATAGGTTCCCCGTCGCCTCCCCTGTACTCATTGATAATGGCGAACGTGGGGCTGGCAACAGTCTCTTTTACGCCAAGCGCCTGACAGACCGCCTTGATAAAAGTAGTCTTTCCGGCTCCCATACCCCCGTAAAAGGCAAAAACAGTATGATCACCCATTTGACCGATAAATTCCCGTGCCGCCGGTTGAAGTGCCTCTAAACTTTTTATTTCGATTCGCATAGTAATTTGAATAATGGGCCAATGTGAATAATATAATTGGTAATTAATAATTAGTAATTGGTAATTTCGAATCCAATGTTATAACCGGAATCACCATCTCCTCCATAGAAATACCTCCATGCTGAAAGCTATTTTCATAATAGGACTGATAGTGATTGTAGTTGTTGGGATAGACAAAAAAGTCATCATTCACTGCAAAGATATAACGGGTACTCATATTGGGTGACGGTAATCCGGCATTTTCGGGTCGGATCATATCGAATAGCCTCCTGGGATCATACCCGAGATTCTTACCCAATTTATAACGGAGATTTACGGCGGTCTCCCTGTCCCCCACCACTTTTATTCCTTTCTTCACTCTTATAGAGCCATGGTCGGTGGTGAGCACCACTTTATACCCTCTTTTCGCAATCTTCTCCAGCAGCGCCGGCAAGGGGGAATGCAGGAACCATGATTTGGTAAGTGAACGGTATGCCGATTCGTCAGGCGCAAGTTCTTTGATCATCCTCGACTCAGTACGCGCATGCGAAAGCAGGTCGATAAAATTGAATACCATTATATTCAGATCATATTTTTCCAACTCCATGAACCGGGTGACCAACTTTTCGCCCTCCTGATTCCTGTTGATCTTATGATAAGAGAAATTACAATTCCTGCCAAGACGTGTCAGATGCTCCCTAATAAATAACTCTTCATAAAGATTCTTCCCTTCATCCTCTGAGTCATATACCCAAAAATCGGGGAACATTCCCGACAATTGCTTCGGCATTAGTCCCGAAAAGATGGCGTTTCTGGCATAAGGAGTAGCGGTAGGCAGAATGGAGAAATAGAGATCTTCACTACAGATAAAAAAATCACTCACAACATCCTTTACCATCTTCCACTGATCGAAACGAAAATTATCAATCAGAATAAAAAAGAGCTTCTCTCCTTTGTCGACAGAAGGGAATACAAATCGCTGAAAGAGGTCGGGGCTCATCACAGGACGGCCAGGATGGTCACGGCCCTCCATAATCCAGCTTTCGTAGCTTCTGCGGATAAATTTTGCAAACAGACGATTCGCCTCTGCCTTCTGCGCTACCAGTGTCCCACTCATCGGATTCTGCGTTTGATCCAACCTGAGTTCCCAAAATACCAGTTTTTTATACACTGATATCCAATCGTCTGCGATCCGGCAATCTCCTATCTCAGCAATCAGAGGATTAAAAAGATCCCTGTATTCTTGTGTGACTGCCTCCGTCATGCGCTCATCCTGCTCGAGAATCTTCTTGATGCTCATCAACACCTGACTGGGCTTGACCGGTTTGATAAGGTAATCGGTTATCTTTTTTCCTATAGCGCGATTCATTATACCTTCATCCTCGCTTTTGGTAACCATCACCACAGGCATTTCAGGGTAGGATGAATGCAGTTCCGACAGGGTTTCCAGGCCGGACAGGCCTGGCATTTGTTCATCCAGAAAAATAATATCAAAGCGTTGTGAACGGCAGAGTTCAATCGCATCACGCCCATTATTGACACACTGCATCCCATATCCTTTTTCTTCCAGAAAAAGGATATATGGTTTCAGGAGATCTATCTCATCATCTACCCAGAGCAACCGTGCTTTGACCATCCGTTTGAGTCCTCTTAATCTACTTGTTATCGGAAATTAAACAAATGTATCTATTTCCGCGATATCTCACAATTTTTTTACTTTTTTTGGGACTCCATCCTGAGTATACGGAATTTTATAGACCATCATTCTATTTATCGTATGAAAAAGCTTATATTTGTAGCTATTGAACTCTTAGAGCAGAAATAAGGGTTGCTTTGGTTTACAGAACACAGATGAGGATCAACTTTAATGAACTTTATAATTTAAATTTATCCAGATGCAAGCAAAACTATCAATTATTATCCTATTAGCCTTTTTGGCAGTAAGTTGCGGACAACAGTCCGGTGAGATTTTCAATGGCAAGGACTTGTCGAACTGGAATTTTGTCGTCGAAAACAATGCGGTACCGGGAGACCAGGTATACACAGTGAAGGAGGGAGTGATCTCGATAAAAGGCGAGCCGCTCGGTTACATGTATACAAAAGAGAAGTACCGCAATTTCACGCTCGAACTGGAATACCGTTGGGCGGGAGAAGCAAGCAACAGCGGTGTTTTCATTCTGATTGAAGATCCTGCAAATCCATTCCCCAGGGGGATAGAATGCCAGTTAATGGCCGGAAAGGCCGGTGATTTCGTATTACTGAACGGCTCCGACCTGAACGAGTACACGCTGCCCGAAGGAGTAACGGAGCGACCAAAATTTCCTGTGATCGGGAAACAAAACCCTTCGAGCGAAAAGCCAACGGGAGAGTGGAACAAAGTACAGGTGACAGTGATAGACGGTGCCATCTCCGTGTACATCAACGATGTATTGCAAAACGAAGCGACCAGCACAGTAAAAGAGGGACACATAGGCCTCCAGAGCGAAGGCAAAGAGGTGCAGTTCCGTAATCTGGTACTGCGGGAAGCGTAGGAAAGTGGGAAATATGAATTTATCAGCTGCAACAAGACAGTATATTGACCTGGAAGAGAAGTACGGGGCACACAATTATCATCCTCTGCCGGTAGTACTATCCCGTGGGAAAGGGTGTTATGTCTGGGATGTGGATGGAAAGAGATATTTCGATTTTCTATCGGCTTATTCCGCGGTAAATCAGGGACACTGTCACCCTAAGATTGTAAGGGCCCTGAAGGAGCAGGCAGAGAAACTTTGCCTTACTTCCCGCGCCTTTTACAACGATACACTGGGGCCATACGAAAAGTTTATTCATGATTATTTCGGTTATGACAAGGTATTGCCGATGAACAGTGGCGCCGAGGCGGTGGAGACGGCTCTGAAACTGGCCAGAAAATGGGGTTATCTAAAAAAAGGCATTCCTGCAGCAGAAGCCATCATTATAGCCTGTGAAGGCAATTTTCACGGCAGGACTATCTCTATTGTCTCTGTCTCCACCGATCCGGATGCCCGTGCCGATTATGGTCCCTATACCCCCGGTTTCGAGGTGATACCCTATAATGATCCGGAAGCACTTGCTGCCGTGTTGGAAGGGAAAGCGGATTCCATTGCCGGTTTTTTGGTGGAACCTATCCAGGGGGAAGCAGGTGTAAATGTTCCTGACGAAGGTTATCTCAGGAGTTGTCACGAACTCTGTAAAAGGCATAACGTGCTTTTCATTGCCGATGAAGTGCAGACCGGAATTGCCCGTACCGGCCGGAAACTCTGTTGCGACCATGAAGGGATCCGCCCCGACATTGTAATCCTTGGTAAAGCCATTTCAGGGGGTGTACTGCCTGTCTCTGCCGTTCTGGCTGATGATGGGATCATGCTCACCATCCAACCCGGTCAACATGGATCCACTTTTGGAGGGTTCCCTCTCGCCTGCAAGGTAGCAACCGCAGCATTGGAAGTAGTGGAAGAGGAAAAACTGGCTGAAAAAGCCGGATACCTGGGCCAGATCTTCCGTGAAGAGATGGAGAAGATAGGAAGTCCGTTCATCAGGCAAGTGAGAGGAAAAGGGTTGCTCAATGCAGTCGTCATAGAACCGTATAACGGCAAACAGGCGTGGGATGTCTGCCTGAAGATGGCTGAAAACGGGCTGCTGGCAAAACCGACCCACAATCACATCATCCGTTTTGCACCACCGTTAGTGATCACTGGAGAGGAGCTGAAGGAAGCGATTGGTATTATCAAGGAGTCAATCAAGTCCCTGGAAACTACTTAAAGTAAGGTAAAAAAGTGGGAAGGTGGATTTTCAACTTTCAACTTTCAACTTTCAACTTTTAGTTTTTAGTTTTTAACTATATAAATCTTATGCAGACAACATCCAAAATATTGATGGTGCGCCCTTTCAGGTTTGCCTTTAACGAAGAGACGGCACAGAACAATTTTTTCCAGCAGGAGGGGAAATCCGATTCTGTAGCAGTCAAAGCGCTTGAAGAATTTGATGCCTTTGTGAATCAACTTCGCGGTAAAGATGTAGATGTGACGGTTGTACAGGACACTCCCGAACCGTGGACTCCCGATTCGGTTTTCCCAAACAACTGGTTTTCGTCTCATATCTCCGGCGAATTGGTGCTCTACCCTATGTTCGCCGAGAACCGCAGGCAGGAAAGAAAACGGGAGGCGTTGGGCTTACTGACCAGAAAGATGAATCACCGCAAAGTGATTGACCTGACACACTGGGAGAAGGAGGATGAATTCCTGGAAGGCACGGGAAGCATGGTATTCGACCGGGACAAACAGACCGCATACTGTTGCCGTTCACCACGCACCTCGGAGAAAGTATTGGCGGATTTCTGTGCCCGAATGAATTACGATGCAGTGGTGTTTGATGCAACCGATAAAAACGGGAACCTCATCTACCATACCAACGTGATGATGGCGGTGGGTAACCAGGTAGCGATTGTCTGCCTCGAGTCGATCAAAGACGATAATGAACGACAGAAAGTGGTTTCCAGACTGACTTCCGCCGGAAAGATCATTGTCGATATCTCTTTGGATCAGGTAGCCCGGTTCGCGGGTAACATGCTAGAGGTAAAGAGCCGGAACGGTCATCCTATCATGGTGATGTCGGCTTCCGCCCGTAATGCCCTTACCGCGCCACAGGAAACCATCATATCTACCTACAACACCATTTTATCCGTGCCGTTATCGACGATCGAGACAAACGGAGGAGGATCGGCGCGATGTATGATAGCCGAAATTTTTTATTAAAACAGAAGCTTTTACATTTTTTTTATTTACTTTGCACAATATCGTTTTTTTACGATACAAATAATTTTCAACCCTATTTAATCAAAAAACTATGTCATTCAGATCAGAACTAAAAGAATTCTTAATGCGCGGCAGCGTAGTAGACATGGCCGTGGGTATCGTGATCGGCGGGGCTTTCGGGAAGATCGTCACATCTTTTGTGAACGACATTCTTATGCCTCCGCTCGCGTTGGTCTCAGACCAAGGGCAATTCGTAGACCTGAAGCTTGTTTTAAGACAGGCGGTAATGGAAGGGGCGGAAGTAGTTAAGCCTGCCGTTACCTGGAATTACGGCGCTTTCATTCAGACGATCGTCGACTTCGTGATCATCGGCACGGCCATTTTCATGGTGATCAAAGCGATGAACTCCCTGAAGCGCAAGAAAGAGGAAGCACCTGCACCTCCTCCCGAACCGACCAAGGAAGAGACATTATTGACGGAAATCCGTGACTTGTTAAAGAACAAGTAGTTAAAAAGCATACCATGTTATCCGGAGCGAAGCGGGCCAATAAATTTACCAAAACTGAAAATCCGCAACGCCCCGGGACAGGGTAGCTGATAATCCGCAAAAGAATTACTGGATCTCCGGAAGGTATTTCCAGTAACGTTTTGGCATGTGCTGCCGTTGCAGTTTAAGATTGATACGCTCCTTAATTGTGATACTCTGAAAATATTCTTTCCACATTTTTTGAAAAAAAGCCTCTTCGTCAGAGAGCTTCTCATTGTCGAGTTTGCCTGATTTTAGTTCCACAAGGTCTTTTTGAGAGAAGGTTATCTCCTGCACTGTATGCGTATCATAGTATAGGCCTGTATTTCGCACGGTATCGTAAATAATCCAGGGTTGGCCGGCATAGCGCGATTTAAAATGCGGCACGATCAATGAAAGCACATTATAACGTGGAGAAACAGGGGCAAACCAGATGCCGTCGGCCGTCTCCTGAAAACGTACGAACTGGATCAGTTTCCGGGCATCGGTACCCACCTTCTGTGCGATATCCTTGATACGAAGTACGTCATCATCTCCGAAATTCATTTCAATCCCCTGAGGATGATCGATATTTTTACGGATATACCGGAAAAGCAACATTGTTGTTTCCGGCAATTCCGATAACCAAACGCTCAGCAACATATTTTGTGCGAATTTCGATATTTTTTTCTCCAGTCCTTTCCAGACCCGCTTCGATTTCTCTTTTTCGGTATCTACATAGTACTGCTCATCTATAAACAGAGGCTTTTGATCGAATTCAGAAAGGATCAGATCGGGAAATTTTCTTTGCTCATACGCAAAGAAAACACATGAAAGTAATCCGTCGAAAGTATTATCGTATGTAAAAACAATCATTATTCCACCCTTATAGAGATTTTTGACGATTGAACTCCTTTTGCCTTTGCTTCAAGGGTAAGCGTTCCGCCAGTTTCTCCGGCCTGCACAATGGTGGTGAGTTGCCCGTTGAAAAGCGGCATCTGCGGAAGGTGGAACATATCCAGGCATGTGGGGTCTCCATTGGCGGCAGCACGGTATTCCCCTGCACCGCTCACCGTGAAACGGATCATTCGGTCATCTAATGGACATAGGTTGCCGTCTTTGTCCACCACACGCACATTTACGTAAGCCAGGTCTTTCCCGTCAGCCGATAGCATATTCCGGTCGGGGATCAGCTCGATCCTATGGGGCTTACCTGCCGTACGAACCACTTTCTCCTCTGTTTTATTTCCGTTTTCATCGTAAGCAACGACCTTCACTTCCCCTGGTTCATAACACACATCCATCCACATCAGACGATATCTTTCCGTTAAGGAATTATTATTTTTTGTACGCTTTCCCTGGCTTTTCCCATTAATAAAAAGTTCGGCGGAGGGATAACTCGTATACACAAACACCGGGGTTACTTCTCCTTCGCGTCCTTTCCAGTTCCAGTGCGGGAGAATATGTAGCGTAGCTTCGTCCCTGTTCCAGATACTTTTGTACAGGTAATAGCGGTCTTTAGGAATACTTGCAAGGTCTATAATTCCAAACATGGAGCTGTGATTAGGCCATGCATCGGTGTCATAGGGCGAAGGCTCTCCCAGGTAATCAAAACCTGTCCAGACAAATTGCCCCAGTGTCCAGTGATAATCGTCAGCCAGAGCAAAATCTTCATCGGGGATATTCGACCAAAAGCAATATTCGAGATCATAGGAAGAGGACTGGTGATCGTCATAAAGCGCATCGGCTTTTTTCTCCACGGGGAACTTGTATACGCCACGGGAACTGACGGTGGAAGCGGTTTCAGAACCCAACACCAGATTTTGCGGAAGTCTTTCATATGCCTCCACATAACGGTGGGTTCGATAATTGAATCCGGGAATTTCAACCACCGCTGCAAACCCGTTGTCCAGCACACAACTGACCTGGTCCATTCCGGAAGTGACGGGACGGGTAGGATCTTCCCGGTGGCAAATATCCTGGAGGAAACGAGCCACCTTATAACCGTCGCTGCTGCATTGTGTCGGTACTTCATTACCGATACTCCACATGACTACGGAAGGGTTATTCCGGAAATGGCGCAACATATTCACCATATCTTTTTCCGCCCATTCGTCGAAGAACCGGTGGTAACCATTTTTGCATTTGGCAACATCCCATTCGTCAAAATTCTCCACGATCATCATAAAACCCATTTCATCGCAAAGTTTGACCAATTCCGGCGCAGGCATATTATGGGAAGTACGTATAGCATCGCATCCCATCTCTTTGAGGAGTGTCAGCTGGCGACGTAGAGCAGCTTCATTGATAGCCGCGCCCAAAGGGCCGAGGTCATGGTGGTTGCAAACTCCCTGAAATTTCCGCTGCTCACCGTTCAGGAAAAAACCCTTGTCGGCGATAAACCGGATATCCCGGATACCGAAACGGGTCGTATATTCGTCACTCTTTGTACCGTCAACAAATAGGGTGGACGTAGCCGTATAGAGGTAAGGCGTTTCGGGCGACCATAACCTGGGATTCTCCACGATAAAGTTCTGCTCAAACGGGCGTCCGTGGTCGAGTTGCTGTGTATTATCCTTCGTTGCCACCACCTTGTTATCCATATCCCTGATCTCCGTAACAATCCGTATGTTTGCATGATCGCCCGCTATTTCCGTCCGCAGGCGTACAGAGGCATATTCTTCTGACACAAAAGGCGTCGTGATATACGTTCCCCAGACAGGGATATGAGCCTTATTGGTTTGTATCACATGCACATTGCGGTAAAGTCCGGCCCCCGGATACCAACGAGAAGACTCCGGTTTATTCTCAAGCCGTACGGCAAGCAGGTTATTCTTACCGTCGACATGCAGCACTTCAGTGACATCGCAATGGAAAGCATTATACCCGTAAGGCCAGAAGCAGACCTCTTTCCCGTTTACATATACCCTTGCTTCGCTCATCGCACCGTCGAACTTCAGGGTAACGATTTGTTTTTCGGACTGGAAGTTTTCCACATCAAAAAAAGTACGGTACCAGCCAGTTCCCATATAGGGAAGGCCACCCGTGCGGCCGGTCTTTACCGTCGGCACCCTCTCCCCGTTCTGTATAATAGCTACTTCCTGAAGATCATGCTTCCGGTCGAATGGTCCGTAGATTGCCCAATCGTGAGGGATCCTTACCTCCTCCCAGTTTTTGTCATTAAAATCGTCGCTTATCGCTTGGGGGAAATCTCCTTTACTGAATCTCCAGTTCTTTTCCAACAGGAATTCGGTACGTTGTTGAGCATAAAGAGAAACTGTCAGAAAAAAGAAAATGATAAAAAATACAGACAATACGGCTCGTTTCATACGATTATTTTATTTTCTATATTTCGGTATATGGAACCTTTGATGACTGAAATAATCATGTCAGTCTCATACAATAATAATTTCAATTCAAAGCTTGAATGCGTCCAATGCTACGGTAGGGCGTCCGTTTTCATCGAAAGCGCCGAGGGTATATCCCTTCCAACCTCCATACGACTGGGGTTCCCAGTAGAAGACGCCTAAACAGCGATCATCTTCTATGGCTTTCGCTTTGGTGATCAGGTCTGCCAGGAAATCATGGCAGGCCTCCGCCTCATCCCATGGCATACCGACTTCGCAAATCATCACTTCCGAGTCGTAGCGGCTGATCATATCCCGTATGTTCGCAATACAATCAGCGTTCGTTTGTTGCCATGAGTCCGCTGCAGGATAGAGTGACATGCCGATCACATCCCATTTTCCGCCGTTATTCTTCAGTCCGTCGAATAGCCAGCGATAAAGGTCGTTATCATGCCCCCCATGCAAATGTACAATAACTTTCGCATCGGGAAACACCTCTTTTACGGCATCGTATCCGGCATTATTCAAGTCAGCATAATTTTCCATATTTACGGAAGCTTTTCCCTCTTCCCAAAGCATCCCGTTACCTGTCTCATTGCCTACCTGAATCCATTCGGGAGTGATATCATGCGCTTTCAGTTCGTTGAGTATCTCTCTTGTATGGTCGCCCACAGCTTCCTGCAACTCGTCCATATCCATATCCGTCCAGGCAGCAGGTTTTGTCTGCTGTCCGGGATCCGCCCACGTATCGCTGTAATGAAAATCTATCATCAGGCGCATGCCGAGGTTATTCGCACGGAACGCTTTTACCAGCAGGTCGCTCTTGTTGCACCATCCATCGACGGGATCGACCCATACCCGTAACCGGATAGAATTCATACCCAGTTCACGGAGTAAAGCCATACATTCTTTTTCACGATCATTACCGTCATAAAATTTAATACTGCTTCGTTCCATTTCGGTGAGCCAACTGACATCCGCCCCCTTGGCAAATCCACTCATATCGTATAGAGGAGGCTCCGGATATACCGGCTTATCGTCGCTGCTGCAGGCGGTAAGGGCGATCAACGCCCATACCGTATCCAGGAATATATTTTTTATGTTCATACGATTATTTTATTTGTTTACACTATCCTCACATTATCACATCATTCAATGGCATATGTCCGGTTGATAAGGTCTACCGTAATAGCGTAAGTCCCTGCTGGCCAACTGTTACTGTCGGGAATATCGTTACCACCATACTGTAATTTCCCGTCGCTGCCGCCAAAGAGAATATCCCAGTTATTCCGGATAAGGTAAATTTTAAATCCGTAGGTCGAAGCGCCTCTCACGGTAATACTTCCGGAATAGACACCCGGGACGGAGGTCGCCGCAAGTGTCTGATCGAACTCCCATTTATCGTCCAATCCGTTCACATATACATAGTCGCCTGCCTCAGTCAGTGCATAGGCGAGGTTTTTCAACGACAGGTCGAAGAAATAAACACCCGGTACAGGAGCGGCAATATTGTTCTGGCCCTGGAATTCCAGCGTTCCGGAATAGGCATCGCCTCCGGCTTGCGTGTACACGTCACCCCAATTGTCTTTCTCTATTCCAACCTGGTATCCCCATAGTGAATGTACATTCAGCACGCCGGCATAAGCCAGATTGTCCTCATCATAAAGATACAACTTATTATCGAAATTCCAGCTTCCTCCTGTGATACCGTCATCGATACCGATCATATAGACCTCCTGGCTGACGTGATCTGGCTCTTCCGATCCGCTCGTCACTTCACACGTCCAGTTTTTCGGATCGCTCAGGTCCAGGATCAACGTACATTCCCCTGCTGCGGGGATCTGTACGGAAACAGCACCTGCCACTCCGGCCAATACAAGTTTCCCGTTTTCCTGTGCAAAAGCGATGGTCACTTTATCGGCAGCGGGAGCGCTGTCACCTGTCTCGTAATTATACTCATCTCCCTGTCCGCTCAACCGGATCGTTGCCGTACCGGCAGAAGCGGCATTGAAAACATAGTACCATCTCGTATTGGGGCGATCAAACGTCATCTCGCCGGTGATATCCCCACTCACCTCCAATACCGGCAGATAAATAGCCGACCAGCGTTTACGCACAGTATTGACCTCTGTATAATAACAGCCGCCCGGCTCGGGATACCAGAAGTTCCAGCTACCTTCTTCGGAAGAAGCCAGGAAAGTAGACCCGTCTGCCGCAAGATTTCCCCATACCTTTCCGTCACCCTCTTCCATAAAGAAGTTGTACCACGAAGTAGCGCCGATAAATCCAGCATATACCCCATTCGCATCTGGAGAAGCCAGTGTAAGACCTGTTTGTTTTTTGTCCTTATCCAATATAAACCCGATAGTCATATCGATCAGATAGGGCGTGATATTGACTTTCTTTATTTCGCTGTATACCGATTCGATGTTGGGGGCTATGCTTCCGCGCAGACGGAAGTAGACAGGAGTCGCCACATCGGGTACAAGTCCCAGATTCTTGGCGATGGCATTCAACTCTGCACCGGTATAAGCTTTCGATTCCCCGGTACCTTCGGTTTCAATCACGTCCGACGAAAAATCTTCCTTCGTAGATAGCTGCAGGTATGCCGTAAACAGATCGGGAGCTCCCATATTCGGGTTGCTCACTACCAGCGTACTGTTTTTCCATGCGGCGGAGAGCACGATCTTCGAAGAATTTTCCTTACTTAACGTGATATCGGTTTCGGTAAGGACAAATTGACTCTCTTCCAGCCCCGAAAGATATATTTTATCTCCGTCTTCTTCGCAGGCGATCAAAAGCAGAAGCAGTAGAACGACGGCCGGATATTTTTTCAGTACATGTAATATATTCATATGATTAAAAATTAGACTCAAGAGCCAGGAATCAAGACACAAGACATTTTAACCATGACTTTGTGTGAAAACTGATTTCTCATGAGTGTTTCATTTGATTGTTTTTTTAATAATTCTCGTTACGCAGGTTCGGATTGGCAGTCAGGTCTGTGGTGGGGATGGGGTAAATATTGTATTTTCCATCTACCGCTCTCCCCTCTTTCACTCCCCCTTTCCACTGCCATAAGTAATCGGCCGTGGTAAACCTGCCATAGCGTATCAGATCGGTCCGGCGTGTACATTCCCAATAGAGCTCACGCGCACGCTCATCAAGAAAGAAATCAACCGTCAGATCATTGGCGGTCAGCTTCCCGTAGGTTTCATAATCATTGCCGAAAGCACGTTGCCGCAACCCGTTCACATAAGCCAATGCTTCTGTAACAGTGGCTCCCGTACCGCCGCGGCTGACAGCTTCGGCGAGCATCAGATAGACATCCGCCAGACGAAATACCGGAAAGTCCGTATTCACTCCGCCGTCCACTGTGTTAGACGCCATTTCACCTTCATCAGTCAGGTTTGTCCATTTGTCCACAAAATAACCGTTGCTTTGGTTATCTATTATATCGAGATATTGGGTTTGCCCTTCGGTAAAGAAAAGGGCCCTGCCATCTTTCTCGTTAAACAATGCCGGTATTTCGCCGCGTACGCGGAACATTCCCCATCCGCTGGTCACCCCGTAATCCGCAGGTTTCTGATAATCGGACGTGTTGCTTACCGCTCCACAAATAATATAGGTGGTAGCGCCCCAGGAGACGGTATGCGTCGCATCTACCGGAAAAGAAAATATAATTTCGTTCGTCCGTTTATGATTGTCGGCGTTAAACAGTTTCTTGTATTCGGGTTCAAGAGCATACCCCTGTTGTATAACCCTCTTACAGTAGTCAATACAGTCAATATATCGTTCCGTTCCCGTATATATGTTCGCATTCAGGTACATTTTAGCCAACAGGGCATAAGCCGCTCCTTTCGATGCCCGTCCGTATTCGCATTCCTCTTTGTCGGGCAGATCTCCGTCGATAGCCTGCAATTCCGATTCAATGTATTCGAATACTGCTTTCGCTTCATAGCGCGGTGGAATAAAAGTTCCTACCGGGTCATTCTCGGTAACAAACGGGATATTGCGGAAAAGATCGAGCGCATGATAATATGCCAGCGCACGGAGAAAACGTGCCTCGGCACGATAACCGCGAATATCCGCTTGTTCGCTTTCAGTGAAACGGGCTATTTGCTCGTCACCTGCATTACGAAGAAATTCATTGCAAAGGGCGATGTTATAAAATATACGATAGTACATATCAGCTACCCACGGATCGTTAGCGTCCCATGACAAAAAAGTCAGGTCACCCACTTTATCGCCTTCCAACCAGGTAGATGCCAGTTCGTCGGTTCCGCATTCCTGCAGATTGAAGAAGCTACGCATATAATCCTGCCCGTTATTGCTGGACAGGTCGGAGTTTCCTCCCCCTTTTTCTTGTCCGTTGATCACAAAAGCAACATAGAGTTTACCCAATACAGCCTTATAATTGGACGCGTCCTTGTATACATCCGAACTGGTAGTTTCAATGTTCGGATATTGGTCAAGATCGTCCAGACAGCCTGTCAATAAAAATAAACTAGAGAATAGTATATATATGATCTTTTTCATTGTAATATTTTTTAACGTTAAAATTCAAGACCGACATTCAGTGAGAAAGTCCGCGGCCGCGGATAAAATGACAAATCCATACCGTTCGGCACTTCGGGGTCTACACCATCATATCCGGTTATACAGAAAACATTCTGTACCATAGCGCTCACATTCACGGCACACCATTTGGTAATGCGTCCGAAATTATACCCCAGTGTCAGGTTATCCATTTTCAGAAAAGAAGCATTCCTCACATAGTAATCCGACAGGTACTGGCGGTTATTGAATCCGGTTTCCAGGTAACTTGCCGACAGGTTATTGATCTGAAAAGAATTATAACTTACAGTACTCCATGCTCCGGTATTCATTGCCATCCCGTTGTACACATAGTTGCCCACATTGGCGCGGAAGCTCATACCGAGGGTCCATTTGTCATAGCGGAGCGATGTACTGAGCCCGAAAATAAAATCGGGAGCCGGCGATTTGTAACGGTATAAGTCATTGGAATTGATCACTCCGTTGCCGTCGAGATCGGCATACGCCCCTTCGATGGGTTTTCCCGTTTCTTCGTCGTATAATTGGTGATACACATAAAACATATAGGGTTCATAACCTTCGGAAAGCACCTGAAACTGATAGCTGTCGATCGTCGGACCTACCAGCGTATTCATCGTGGCACTCCCTTCCACCAGCGACAGATTTTTCACCTTCATCTTCTGCCAGGTCATATTGTAACTTACATCCCATGTAAGATCCCTGGTATTTACCAGTGTGGCGTTCAATGTGAATTCAACTCCGCGGCTGTCGACATTTCCCACATTGGTAAGGATATTCTTGTCGAAATTGCTTCCTGCAGGCGAGGGTACGGTTGCCAGCAGGTCTTTGGTCTGACGGGTATAATAATCGAGACTTCCGGTAATACGGTCTTTCAGGAATCCGAAATCGAACCCCATATTCCAGGAGGAAGTCGTTTCCCATTTCAGGTTCTGCACATAGGCTTCGGGACGATAGGTATGCAGCCACTGGTCGCCGAATTGTACTTCCGCTCCTTCCTGACTATAGGTATATACCGGCAGGTAATTGTAGTTCCCGATACCTTCCTGTTGTCCCGTCACTCCGTAGCTTGCCCGTAATTTCAGGGTGCTGATCAGAGGATTGTCCCTTAGGAAGGCCTCTTCGCTTATGCGCCACGCCAGCGCTACGGAAGGGAAAGTACCCCAGCGGTGATCCCTGTGGAAGCGTGAGGTTCCGTCGCGGCGGACCGTTGCCGTAAACATATAGCGATTATCGAACGTATAGTTCAGACGGGCATAATAGGAAATAAGTGCATGGCGTTGATCGCCGGCTGCCGACGTAGTCTGCACCTCTCCTATCGTATTCAACTCGCTGTATGGTGCTGTAATGCTCTTCCAGAACTGGTAATCATAACCCATCGTCGCATCGATACTGCTCTTTACGGAAGTAAGGTACTTATTGTAATTCAGGTAAGCCGTAAGCAATCGGTTTGTATTTTTTTGAGGCCCATACCCGTAGTCACGCCCTTTTGTGGTATAATATTGCGCCGCTTCGGACGGCACATAGATCTCACCCTTGCCTTCGGCATGGTCATATCCCAGGGTGGTATGGAGTTTCAACTCGGGCAGGAAGTGCATCTTGTAATCGATATCGGCATTACCGATAAAGCGGCTCACCCTACTCGCGGAATAGTACTGTTCAACCAGTCCCAATGGGTTACGCACACCGCCATTCACAGGGTTACCACTGTTATCGATCGCTTCATCATATCCGCCGAAATTACTGTTCCCTGAATAGACCGGCAGTGTGGGATTAAATGTGGAAGCAGCCCAGATGGCTTCGTTATTCGTAAAACGGTTATTGTTCACAGCACCTTTTCCATTGAGTGTAACCCTGAGATGATCAGCGAAGAAAGAGGGTGAGAATGAAAAGCTACCGGTAAAACGCTCGGCATTGTCACTCTTCATCAATCCGTTCTGGTTGTAATACCCAAACGCGACTCTCACCGGCCATTGCGAAGCGATACGCCCGGCGATGCTCAGGTTATTATCGGTACCGGATGCCGCACGGAAGATCTGATCATTCCAATCGGTCGAGGTTGTGCCAAGTAGCGCTTTCTGTTCAACTGTTCCCCTCCCATTGATGATATCGGCGAACTGATCACGGCTCAGCATATCCGCCATCTTTGTACGTGTCTGCACCGAATTGGTAGTGTTGAACGTTACCCGCAGACGGTCATCCGTCCCTCTTTTCGTGGTGATGATGATCACCCCGTTGGATGCACGTGAACCGTAGATTGCAGTGGAAGAGGCATCTTTCAGTATGGTCATGCTTTCGATATCCGAAGGATTAATCAGGCTCAGGAAATTCCCGGAGTTACCGCTGATTCCCCCGTTCTCCAGGGGTACTCCGTCGAGGACTATCAACGGGTCGTTACTGGCGTTGAGTGATGCACCTCCACGGATACGGATGGTGCTTCCGGAGGTGGGCGATCCGCTGTTCGACATGATCTGCACGCCGGAGACCTTTCCGTTGATCAACTGTTCGGGCGATCCGATCAATCCCACGTTAAAATCTTTGCTGCTTACGTTGCTGACCGATCCGGTCAGGTCGCTTTTACGCTGCGTACCATAGCCGATAACTATAAGGTTATCCAGTGTAAAGGACTCGGGTTGCAATTGAATATTTACCGTTCCCCTGTCAACTACAGGCACAACCTGCGTTTCATAGCCGATAAAAGAGACCTGTATCTCGGTTTTTCCGGCGGGAAGTGTCAGGCTAAATTCCCCGTTTATACCGGCGGTCGTTCCGATGGTCGTACCCGTCACCAGGATCGTTGCCCCGGTCAAAGGCTCATTATTCTCATCGGTAATAACCCCTGTAATCCGTCGTCCGCCTTCCTGCTGTGCGAGCAGGGGGGAAGTACTTCCGGGAAGGATCAGGTACAGTATGGCTATAGCGAATACTGTAATAATAGGGTGAAATAATTTTCTCTCATTCATAATTCAGTTTACATTATATGGTATAGTAATATCTTTCATTTGATTAAAAATTAGACTCAAGAGCCAAGACACAAGACACAAGACATTTTAATCATTGGCATATTCATATTTTTCATCGAATGCTTCATAGTATAAAATATAATATGCATGTTGAACTATTCAAGCCATACATCGCCGATCTCAATAATAGCTTTCTCATTCTTCCGGCCATCGAATGAGATCTCCAGTAGTTCAATATCCTCAGGCCGGAAAGGGATAGGCACGACGGGGTCAAAATATTTTTTCAGAAACACCGGATAAGGGTGCGGTAACAACGCCGTGGCTGTCTGCTGCAATTCCGACAGGGGAATACGGTATACGGATTTTTCATTTACGGCTATTTTAGCGGCATACGTATAACCGGTATTCGTTACAAAACCGATACTAAGACTGTCTGGGGCATTATGTAGCGACACGCAAAGGGTGTTACTATCTCTCAGGCGCTTTGTCCGTAAATTGATTTCCTCTTTTATATAGCTCCGGAGGAAGAAACGGGGATTCTCATCATCCGATTCGAATACAAAACGTTGCATTGGTCTCGTTTCCGAACAGGTATCGATCAGCTCCCTTTGTACACGGCTCCATTCGGGCATGGTATATGTCTCTATCCGGCTGTTCTCACACGTTGCGGTAAAAAGGGATATCACGCTACCCGGATCAACAACCCGGGTTTCCCAATACATTGGAGAGGCATAGTCCCAATCGAGCGGGTTTCCCTGTATTCCGGCTGGGAACGTAGTTGGATTCCCGTTTCGTGAAACAATGATATTATACCTGAATTTACCTTGTGTGACAACTTCTCCGGGTATGATAGCCCGGTAAGTGTAACCGTGTATCCTTTCCATGAGATAGTGGGGATTATTGTCGTTCCAGAATGAAATGCGGTCGGTGTAGATCCATACCGAGTCGGGAAATGCCGGCCCGGCGATCTGTGCTTCGATCACCAGAGGTTTACCGCTTTCGGTAACCGCCGCGGACTGATGGGATACACTGTATGTTCGCGCACGGGGTTGCGGCGCCACATATTCACCTAATCGGATATTGTTCCACCGGGTATCGGCATCCCACTGCTGAGGGGAGACGTACCCTTTGCGTTGCAGGATATACACACCCGGGCCGAGAGCGGGAATAACACCATCCACAGCCTGGACGCTGTACCCGTTCCCCTCGTTGATTCCTCTTACTTCAAAATCATCCTGCAACGCAGGCAGGCGGAGCGTCATATCCCAATTGTTCCATGCAATGGTCACCACTTCTTTGTGAAGCGACGGTTTGGCAAACGGATCGCTTACCGGTACAGCATCGGGCATTACTTCAAGCCGCCACACACCCTCTTCCAACCGGTCGATAAAATAAGCGCCTGTTCCTTCGTACTGTACGATGGGCGAATTGCCGTATCCGACTATCGATTTCAATGCTACGGCATCAACAGGCGGGGTGGAGGTATGGTTGGAATAAAAGTATTTCTCTTTCATATTCATCATACTCAGATCCTGAGAATAGCTTACAGCAAAATCTGCGAAGAGTGTATCGGCAGGGTACGTGCCATAGGATTGTCCGCGTGGAACGGAATAAGCCACTTCAGCGGCAATTTTCATACTGATAGCTTTCTGTGGGGTATACGCCAGATTAAGGAAATGCGTTTGATACTCGGTATTGGCCCATGCCATATCCATCGGGTCATAGGCAAACTGCGTGATCCATTGGAAACCGGCTGTGCGGAATGTCCGAGCCATAGCAGGATGTATATAAGAATACATGATATCGGCCGGATCATATTCGTATACCAACCGGGTTTTGTTCTCAAATCCTTTTACATGACTGAAGGGGATATGAAAATCATCTACATACGGTAGAAAATTCCCTTTCCGGGTATATCCCGATACCAACCCGATAGGATACCACTGATACGTTGTTCCCTGAACGGACGTGTTGTAATAAGCCGGCACATGCTCCATGTTGTGGCTGACATTGTAAAAGACAGGTTTACGGTTCCCAGCTTTGCGCAGTGCGGCAAGTATACGGTTGATGTAATCACGGGTTTGTTGTTGTGTACCTGTATGGCAGGGCTCATTATTGATCTCAAATCCGACCACCGACGGGTCGTCCTTGTATGCTTTCCCGGTGTACGGATTGACATGCATGGCCAGCGAAGTAATATAGCGTTCCTGTGCCCGGATGGCTTCAGGGTTGGTATGGATCTCGCACTTATCATACGCATACGAAAAACCTCCGGTCGGTTGGTTCCTTTCCGGGTATCCGTTGCCGAAATTGGTCATGGCCGTGAGTATAATATGGATATCCCGTTCCTTAAGTTTATAGATTAGCCAATCCAACAGGTCAAGATGATCGTTCTCTATCAGGTTCCCTTCGATATCAGATATCTCCACATCCCATATATGGATGCGGTAAGCATTGAACCCCAAGCGGGCGAAATGATAGACATCCCTGTCGATCGCCGCTTTACGGTCAATATCCAGGTATCCCATTGCCCGGTAGGCATGGGCAAACGGAAGGGTATAGTTTACTCCGAAAAAAGAGGCTTCCCCGCGGGTATCTTCCCAGCGCATCACACCGTTTTTGTCGATGTATATAGCCGGTATTTCTTTTGCTTGCGTTGCAGGAAAAAAAATCAGGAAACAGAAAATAAGGGTCAAAATTCGTCTTTGCATACGTATTGCCTTTTAGTAACAATGATGCAGCAAAGATAGGCATGTGTAAAGGAGATTAAAAGCACATCCCGGACATAAATGGATAGATTTCGGACATGACCCTTTATCCTGTCCGGTCAGTTGTCAGCGTGTTCTTCCATAAACTGCCGCGGTGTCTTCCCAAACTCCGCCTGGAAGCATTTCGAGAAATAAGAGTGGTTGGAATATCCCACCATATACATCACTTCCGCCACTGTGAATTTTTTCTGACGAAGCAGCATGGCCGCTTTTTTCATCCGGATGGATTTAATATATTCCACAGGCGACATACCGGTGAGTTGCTTTGTTTTACGATAGATCTGTTTACTGTTTATTCCTGATAGTTCACTGAGCCGGTTTACATTCAGCTCTGAATTGGAAACATGGTCTTCGATAATCCGTATGAGTTTCGACAGGAATTTCTCGTCATACGATACCGCTTCGATGGCCCTGGGCTCCGAAATAATCTCCATACGTGCTTTGGCTTCCATCTGCTGTTTACGGAGAAGTAGTTGCTCCACCCGCGAAAGTAGTATCTCCGGCTCGAAAGGCTTTCCTATAAAAGCGTCGATATGGAGATGAATACTTTCGAGTTCCGTTTCTTTATCGTTTTTGACGGTGAGCAGAATAATCGGAATGGTCGATGTGGGAATATGTCTCTTAATCCGCTGACACATTTCCAGGCCGTTCATTACAGGCATCATCACATCCGCAATAATGAGATCAGGTTGGAATTCGAAACAAAGTTCTACCCCTGCCTTACCATTCTCGGCCACTTTACAACGGTACCGGGGTTGTAAGGTCTCACAGATAAATCCGGTGATATCGGCATTATCATCCACTACAAGGATCAATGGTTTATTTTCCGAAACAATCTGATCCTCCTTATGAAGCACTCCTGACGATGTTTGCCGGAACGGTAACGGAAGGATTAACGTGATTGACGTACCCCGGCCTTCTTCCGAAACCACGCGTATCTTTCCTCCGTGCAACTCGGTATAAGATTTTACCAGATAAAGTCCGACACCGGTACCTTCCCTCTTTCCCAATGTACCGGATGACTGGAAAAAGCGTTGGAATATGTATGGAAGATCTTTTTCGGGAATCCCTATTCCGTTATCGGATACTGTAATCTCCAATTCTCCGGTAGTATCGGAAGCATGTATCGAGAGGCTTATTTCACCCCCTTCGGAAGTATATTTGAAAGCGTTTGACAACAAATTCCCGAGGATCGACTCGAATTTAAGCACATCAATATCCAGATAAAGTTCCGGCAGATTACTTTCGAAAAGAAGAGCGATTTGTTTCTCTTTGGTTATCTCCTCTTCATACACGGCCAAAAGACTCCTGGCAAAAGAGATAAACTCTACTTTCGAGAGGATCAGGACAGATCCGGCGTTATCGTCTACCCGGTTAAAATCCAGTATCTGGTGTATCAGCGAATTCAATTTCCGGGCATTGCGTTGCACGATCTCCAATTGTTTCTTCTCCGACGGATTTTTCACTTCAAGGAGTAGTTTGCTGACCGGAGCGACAATTAGGCTCAAAGGCGTTTTAAAATCGTGAGATATGTGCGTGAAGAAATCTATTTTCGACTGTGATTGTTCCAGTATCTTCTCTTTCTCAAGACGCTCAAATTTCAGGCGGTTTCTTACCCTGAAAAAATTGATGATCCAGAAAATAAAGGTCAGCGTCAAAAGTATATAAACCGCTTTAGCCCATGCAGTATAGTACCAGGGAGGATTGATACGAATATCGATTATATAAGGTTGATCCGACGGTTTTCCATACGGGTCAGGTTCACTGATCAAAAGCTGATAGCTCCCATATTTCAGGTTATGATAAGTGATCCTGTTGGTATTTTGTTTCAGCAGATTCCAATCCTGGTCTACCGACGTTAATATATACATAAATTTAGGTTTCTCCTGCAGCGAATAGGACAAGTCGGATATTTCGAATGAAAGGTTATTCTGTGTATGACCGAATATAAATTTTCGTGCATAACGGATGCCGTTTTCGCTGATTCCGTCTTCAGGTGTTACCAGACGGTTATTGACATACAGGGCTGTAATCGTTATCGGACGTTCCACCCTGTGCATTCTGGCAATTTCGGGGGAGGTAATCACCAATCCGTCCACACCACCCATATAGACCAATCGGGTCCCGGGATCATAATACAAACTTGTAAAAGCTTTATCCATCACATGGAAGCGTCGCACATCCATCGTCTCTTTATGGATAATCCACGAACCGTCAGTGGTAGACACCCATATATCCTGTTCCACTTCGATCATTGATAATATTTCGTTTTGTCCGAAACTTTCCAGTAAAACGATATCCGGTTTCACACTTCCCGGCATAAAACGCATCACTCCACGACGAAATCCGGCCCAGATAACTCCCGAGCCATCACATAGAATATAGTTAAGGCTTTCACTGTCCGGGATATCGTCGGTCGGAATACGCGTAATTTCACGGGTCCGGATATTGATCTTTGTCATTCCTTTATTGTAAAGTAACATCCAGATATTTCCTTCGTTATCTGGGATCAGTTGGTTGACAAACATGCCTGGCAAACCATTGTCTGTAGAGTAATGATAGTCGGCGATATAGATTCCCCCGGAAGCTTTCATTAACCGTTGCTTATCGACCACAAATACTCCGCCAAGAAAACTGGCGATCCACAGATAGCCGTCATTATCCTCAAACAAATAATAGGCCCAGTTGCAATTATACATTCCGGTACTGTCTACTATATTATAATGGATAAATTGTTCCGTCGTATAATCGTATCGATTGATACTTCCGTCTGTGGCAATCCAGAGGTTACGGTCTTTATCCTCATAAATATTCCGCACACGATTATGGGAGAGCGGGGCGCTTCTGTTTCCCATTTTATACCAGATTGCCCGGGTATCTTGTCCGGAAACAGACCGGGAACGGATCAACCCGTTAGTACCTCCGAACCAGTAATATCCGTGGGAATCTTTAAAAAGCGAATAAAAGTGATTACCCTCTCCCGTACCGGTGATCTGTGAAATCGGCACATACCGGAAACCATTATTGAAACGGGAGAGCGAAATACCGTAATCTGTCCCTAACCAACTATTTTTTTCCTTATCAGTAAAAATGGTCCATACGATATTATTGGATAACGAAGAACTGTTACGGGAATCGTGGACCACATGCTGCAACTCTCCTTCCTCCTGATAGATATAAAGTCCGTTATCCGTTCCTGCCAATAAATTCTGTTGTTGATCCAACGCCAATGTTTTGACCGAATTTTCATGGAAGAACGTTAATTGCTCCACTTTCTTCGATGCAGGATCATACCTGAACAGATTCCCTTCCGTACCGATCCAGATACAACTCCTTACGGTATCTTCCAACAATGAGTTTACGAACAGATTACTTTTATTGACGGCACCGGGAAGAGGAATGGATTCGAAAGTATCCTTTTCCGGCAGATAACAGGATAATCCGTCGTAGGTTCCGATGTATATACGATCGTCCGTCGAATGGATAAGAGAGTAAATCGTTTCATGCGTTAAGCCTTTGTGTGTAGTTCTATCGATCCTCTCCAACCGTTCCGATTCGAAATCATAGGTATACAATCCGTTAAGGGTGCCAATCCATAACACCTTATCACGGCATACCATTGCACGGATATCCGTAGGAAAGGTGATGCCAGGGTTCTCATATCTGTCCGTACGATAGTTATAGATCAGTAATCCGTTATCCGATCCAAGGTACAGATAGTTTTCCCCAACGGTCATTCCACAATAGATCCGGCTATTGCTCCGCTCCCCGTAAGAAAAATGAGGTTGTACTGAATACCCGTCGTAACTGAACAACCCTTTATCCGTACCTATCCACATCATTCCCTGCCGGTCCTGAATAAAACTGTTCACGACAGACGCCTCGGGCCCTAAATGGATATTCTCGAAAATCTGATAATTGATGTTCTGACCGAAAGCCGGCACATAGAAACATATCGCAAGAAAAAAATATATAGATCGTCGTAACATATGCTTTGCTCCCTGCTATTCACCCCAATCTATTGAATATTGCAACAGTTCTGCCGCTGCTTTCTTCTGCTTTTGTGAGACCTGACGACGTACATACTGGGGCGTAAGTTCATTGACGGTCTGCATGGGCAATTCACGGCATGCAATAAAATACTGCGCACGCTTCATCACCACGCCTATCTTCTTCAGTTGTTCGGAACTTAGCCTGCCATACCGCCGCGAAGTGACGATCAGTTTAGCCGACTTCACGCCGATACCCGGCACGCGAAGGATCATCTCGTAAGGCGCCGTGTTCACATCAATCGGGAAAAATTCGGGATGGCGTAGTGCCCATCCCATCTTCGGATCGACATCTAGATCCAGATCGGGATGGGAGTCATCCACCAACTCTCCGGCCTTGAACTCGTAAAACCGCATCAGCCAATCGGCCTGGTACAATCGGTTTTCACGCACCAACGGAGGCTTGGACAACGCAGGTAGGCGGCTATCTCCGGAATTTACCGGAATATAGCCCGAATAATAAACCCGCTTAAAAGAGGGACGTTTGTATAATGCCGAAGCTAACGAAAGTATCTGTTTATCGTTGTCGGGCGTCGCACCAATGATCACCTGGGTACTCTGTCCCGCCGGCACGAATTTGGGCGCGGAACGGAATTTCTTGCGGTCTTCCGCACTTTCCAGCATCCCCTGCTGGATAAACCGCATGGGAGCGAATACGCTTGGGTAATCTTTTTCGGGCGCAAGCAATTTCAGGTTCTGTTCCGACGGAATTTCGAGGTTCACGCTCATACGGTCGACCAGCACTCCTGCCTGTGCGATCAACTCGCTACTTGCACCGGGAATAGTTTTCATATGGATATATCCGTTGAAGCGATGCACCTCACGTAATAGCTTCACCACACGTACCATCCGTTCCATCGTATAATCGGGATTGCGCATTACGCCCGAGCTGAGAAAAAGTCCCTCAATATAATTTCTCCTGTAAAATTCTATAGTCAGCTCTGCCAGTTCTTCTGCTGTGAAAGCCGCACGTTTCACATCGTTGCTCCGCCGGTTGGAACAGTAGGCACAGTCGTAAATACAGTGGTTGGTGAGCAGTATCTTGAAGAGCGAGATACATCGACCGTCGGGCGTGAAACTGTGACAGATACCCCAGCCTGCAGCCGTACCAATCCCTCCCTTTACATTGCTACGCGACGTACCACTCGATGCACAGGATACATCATACTTGGCAGCATCGGCAAGGATTTGTAATTTTTCGAGCGTCTTTTCGTTCATTTTGTATACAACAGATTTTGGCATTTTTCTCAGAAAATGCTCTCCGGGATCGGGAATTGACAAAGTAAAACGGGTACCGCTACTTCTTACCCAATTGCAAAGAAAAGAAATAGAAATCAGATTGACGAATTTAAAATCTTAAAAAACATATCATTGTCAATAAGTTATTAACATATTGATTTCCAATCAAAACAGACAAATTATAAAAATAATTACTTATTTTTGTAACCAGATACGATCATTGTAAGTCCTATGAATGAGAACAGCAAAAATAACGTTTAAAATGTTTGAATTATGGGTGAGTTTATTGGATTAATAGCGGTGATCAGTTCAGTTGCATTACCGATCATAGGAGGAATTGTACTGGGATTAAAATGGATGGGAAACCGTCATGCCGAACGAATAGGGCTCATTAACCAGGGGATTATCCCACCCGACAGCCCCCAAAAGAAATCGGATCCTAACCGGTTGGTGTCGCTGAGAAACGGGATCGTACTAATAGCACTGGGAATCGGGATCATAGTGGGATTTCTCTGTTCGGAGTATCTCATCATCGGTCGGGGCAATGAATTCTGGATGACCGGGGCAAGCGTGGTCTTTTTTCTCGGAGTTGGCTACTTAGTCTATTTTCTGGTGGTACAAAGAATGCCGGTCAACCGGTTAAAGGAGGAAGCCGAACAGGAATAACAGCTTGGAATGAACGAGAATCAACGTGTGCAACAAGTGCTCTCCGGCAACACTTCCGCATTCACATATTTTGTCGAGACTTATCAGGACATGGCGATTACCATCGCTCACCGGATATGCGGCAATATGCAGGATGCGGAAGATGTCGTGCAGGAGAGTTATGTAAAGGCATACAAGAATCTTCATAGCTTCCGTTCGGAGAGTAAATTCTCTACATGGCTTTACCGCATTGTCTACAATACGGCAGTCACCCAGACAAAAACACAGATATGGACGGATAGCGGGGAGATGCAAGCGGAAAGTACCCTCTTTCCGGTTGACAACAGCCTGCAGGTCGATATGGAAGAAACGGAACGCAAGGAGATGGTAGCCAATATTCTGCAAAAAATGCCTAAAGGAGACGCACTACTGCTTACGCTCTATTATATGGAAGAGAATCCTGTCAAAGAGATCGCCAAAATTACCGGGCTGAATGATTCCAATGTAAAAGTGAAATTGTTCAGGGCAAGGAAAATATTTAAGGAGTTATGGGTAAAACGCTATAAAGAAGCACTATTCATGGAGGAGACATGATGGAAGAAAAGAAACATACACAAAATGAGGAGCATCTTATCCGTGGGATGATGCAGGGTGCAAAACTAAAAGCATCCGATAATCTGAAATATCGGATCATGCAACAGATAGAGACCGAGCAGGCACTCACTCCATCGAAAATAAGCGACCGGAAAGAATCCGGCAATATACTGAAAGAATTCGGATCGATCTTCGGCACGATGTATGGCGTGTTGGCAGTGATGATTGCAGCAACATACTTCCTCTTCGGCCAGGAATACCTGTTCAGTCCCCAATTCCTAGGTACAGTGATCCTGGTTGCGTCCGTTTTCAGCCTGTTATGGTTGATTTCACGCCTTGATTCACATCTACAGAGAAAGAAAAAAATAGAGAACAAGTAAATCGGCCTGCATTCAATCAACCGCACTTAAATAGCATACAGGTAAAATTATTGCTTCATTAAAATTTCACGTGCTTTTTGCAGCATCTCGGGCGATTCTGCAGGCGGGTAACGCAGGTCGAGTGACCTGAACAGCTCAAGGATGATATCACCCACCGCCACACGTGCAAAGAATTTCTTATCGGCAGGAATCACATACCATGGTGCATAGGGCTTCGAGGTCTTCTCCAGCATCTCCTCAAATGCTTTTTCGTAATCATCCCACTGCTCACGGGCCTGCAAATCAGCCGAACTGAATTTCCAGTTCTTATCCGGCTCGTCAATACGGGAGATAAACCGCTCTTTTTGCTCCTCTTTGGATATATTCAGGAAAAATTTAAGGATACACATCCCATTCCGGTGAAGATGTTGCTCAATCGCATTAATATCCTCGTATCGGGCATCCCAGAACTGTTGATCGATATTCTCCACCGAACCATAACCGGGAATACGTTCATTAAGTATCCACTGCGGATTGACTTTCGTCGCCAGCACATTCTCATAATGCGAACGATTGAAGATCTCTATCATCCCACGCTGGGGTAACGCAATATAGTGGCGCCAAAAATAGTCGTGTTCCAGCTCATTCTTGGTAGGGGTTTTAAAACTATGTACCCGGCAGCCCTGTGGATTAATACCCGACATCACATGACGGATTACACCGTCTTTTCCGGCAGCATCCCGTGCCTGCAGAATGATCAGCAGTGAATACCGGTCGTCGGCATAGAACATCTCCTGGAATGTCTTCAACTCCTTGATGTTCTGCTTGATTTCCTCTTTGGCCGTTTTCTTGGTATATCCTCCGTCTTCACAGGTAGGAAAATCTTTCAGGCTGACTTTCGCGCCCTCCTGCACCCGCAATTTACTGTAATCGAAGTTCATACCCCTACCTGTTTTGTCCTACATTGCTCCCTACTCCTTCTAGTAATCCCTGATACCGGTTATCGTCGGAAATAATCTTCATCCCTTCCATAAAGATATCGTTTTCTTCATTGATGATCCTGAAAAATGCGGAAGAGTCATATAGATCCCTGGCCATCAATGCTTTTAATTGCTTAAAAATCAACGGGCGGGAAGAGGCGAATTGTTCTTCATCCCACTCGATATTCTCTTCGGAAGCTAGTTTCATCAATTTTGGAATCACACCTTCCGTTATCATATATTCTGCTTTAAACTTATTTATATCAGGATATTTCTGTAGTAACTCCCGGCGATGGTTGTCCACTTCCGCTATAGCGACCTTGTTGATCACACCCAATCCGTTTAATCTGCCGTGCAGCACAGTGCCGGCCGTCGTATCGATCGGTACAAAATAATCGGGCATAATACCACCTCCGCCATATACCGTGCGTTTATTCACCAATGTCGTGTACTTGAGGGAATCGGGGAAATGGATACTGTCGGCCTGGAACAGTTCACCGTGATTGTAACGATTCACAAAATCCATATTATATGCATCCTGGTCTCCATTCTCGTACGGTTTCTGGATGCTTCTGCCGGTCGGCGTGTAATACCTGGCCACGGTCAACCGGATCATGGTCCCGTCGGGAAGTGGTAACTGGCGTTGTACCAATCCTTTTCCAAACGTCCTTCTCCCGACTATCACACCTCTGTCCCAATCCTGAATGGCGCCGGCCAGGATCTCACTTGCGGATGCCGAGGCCTCATTGACCAATATCACCAGCTTTCCCCCTTTCAGTTCATCATCACCCGTGGCATTCATTGTATAGCGCGGCTGATTCTTTCCTTCGGTATAGACAATCAGTTTGCCGTCTCCCAAAAATTCATCCACTATATCATTGGCTGTCTGGAGTATCCCCCCTCCATTATCAGTCAGATCCAGGATGAGGTGGTCCATACCCTGCGCCCTCAACTCCTGCTCTGCCTGCCGGAACTCATCACCCGAAGTGATGCCGAAGCGACTCAGACGGATATACCCTATATCATCGGCCACCATATAGGAAGCATCGATACTGGTGATAGGGATCCTATCCCGGACAATCCGGAAAGGCATCAATTCCGGCACACCTCTGCGGAGCACTTTTACATTCACTTCAGTCCCTTTAGGGCCCCGAAGCATAGACACGACATCCTGGTTATTCTTCTTCACCCCGGCAATAAGCGTATCATTCACATAAATGATCTTATCTCCCGGCATAATACCGACCTTCTGCGACGGGCCACCGGAGATAACCTCCATTACATAGAGCGTATCGGTCAGCATATTGAACGATATACCAATCCCATCAAAGTTCCCCTGTAAAGGCTCATTCATGGCCTTCACCTCCTCCTTATTGAGATAGGTGGAATGCGGATCCAGTTCTTTCAACATGCCGCGTATGGCCGCTTCGGTCAGCCCTGAGGCATCCACATCGTCCACATACAGCCCCTGAATAAGTTGGAGGGTTCTCTCTAACTTGACACCTTCGGGTGACGGTCTGAATTGGGCATAAACACATCCGGTTAAAAACAGTGTACCTAAAACAATCGGTATTATTCTTTTTAGCATTTTTATTTTTTTGAGAGGTTTTATTCTTTTAATTCGATTCATCAGACAATCTCTATCCTTGTTTTCATTTAACGAAATAGTCCATTAAAATAACTCCATCCCTTCCGGGATAAAGCCACTCACATCGTACCCGTAACGCAGCAATTCCCTTACATGGGATGAACTGACATGGGTCAAGGCAGGTTCCGTAAATAGTACAAACGTCTCAATTCCCGAAATAGTTCGGTTCATGTCGGCTATCGTTTTTTCATATTCGAAATCTATTACCGACCTGATACCCCGTAAAATATATTGTGCACCCACCTTTTGTGCAAATTCTATGGTGAGGGAGTCGTAACTCTCCACCCTTACCCGCGGTTCGTTTTCGTATAATCCACGGATCATCCTGAGTCGTTGATCCAGGGGGAAAAATGACTTTTTCGCTTCATTAATCCCTATGGCGATCACAATTTCATCTACCAGCGATAATCCCCTTCTTACGAGCGACTCATGACCTATGGTGAAAGGGTCGAACGTACCGGGAAACAAGGCGATTCTATATTTAGCAACATCCATCTGAGACATATTTATTGGGGATGTGGGATTTGAGATGTGGGATGTGGAAATTGATTAATTACCAATTACTAATTACTAATTACAAATCAACCAATCACCTAACCACCTTTCCACCTTAATCAAGCGACCTCATCTTCTTCAACAACCAGATTTTCAATAATAAAAGATTGGCGTTCAGGAGTATTTTTGCCCATATAGAATTCGAGCAATTCTTTCAGAAGGTCTTCTTTACGCATGGTTACCCTATCCAGTCGGATATCCTCACCGATAAAGTTACGGAATTCGTCGGGCGATATTTCACCCAGCCCTTTGAATCGGGTTATTTCGGGGTTGGGTCCCAGCTCTTCAATAGCACTGAGGCGCTCTTCCTCCGTATAACAATAAAGAGTTTTCTTTTTGTTACGCACCCTGAAAAGAGGTGTTTGCAAAATATAGACATGCCCCTTTTTGATCAGGTCGGGGAAGAACTGCAGGAAGAAGGTAAGCAGCAGCAGGCGGATATGCATCCCGTCGGTATCGGCATCGGTAGCAATGATCACTTTATTGTACCGCAAGCCGTCCATATTTTCCTCAATATTGAGAGCCGCTTGCAGGAGGTTGAATTCCTCATTCTCATACACGATCTTCTTTGTCAACCCGAAGCAGTTCAGGGGTTTTCCCCTTAGGCTGAATACCGCCTGCAGGTTGGGATCACGGCTTTTAGTGATGGAGCCGCTGGCTGAGTCCCCCTCAGTAATGAAGATGCAAGTCTTATCCCTGTCATCCCCTTTGGCATCGTTGTAATGGATACGGCAATCTCTCAGTTTCTTATTGTGCAGATTGGCTTTTTTCGCCCGCTCGCGAGCCAGTTTGGTCACACCTGCTATGGCTTTACGCTCTTTCTCCGAATCAAGTATCTTTTTCTGTAGTACCTCTACAGTATCAGCATTCTTATGCAGATAATTATCCAGTTCTTTTTTGAGGAAGTCGTTAATATGTTTGCTCACTGAGATACCATTGGGTGTCATCTCCTTGGAGCCGAGTTTCGTCTTTGTCTGCGACTCGAACACCGGCTCTTCCACCTTGATACTGATGGCTGCCACCATACCGTTACGGATATCAGAGTACTCAAAGTTACGGTTATAGAACTCTTTGATCACACGTGCGGTCGCCTCCCGGAAAGCAGCAAGATGGGTTCCCCCCTGAGTAGTATGCTGTCCGTTGACAAACGAATAATACTCTTCACCGTACTGGTTGGTATGGGTAATTGCCACCTCTATATCTTCACCGAAAAGATGGATAATCGGGTAAAGTTCTTCGGAGGTAAGGTTTTCGTTCAGCAAATCTTCCAACCCGTTTTTCGAGCTGAATTTTTTATCGTTGAAAACAATGGTCAGGCCGATATTCAAAAAGACATAATTCTTCAGTAACGGCTCAATATGTTCGTCGCGGTAATGATACTCTCCAAATATTTCCACGTCAGGGGTAAAACTCACATAAGTTCCGTTTGGACTTGTGGTCGGCACAATCTCCCTGTCATTCGAGAGCACACCCTGCACAAACTCCACCGCCTTCATTTGCCCCTCCCGGAAACATTCCATTGCAAAAGAAGAAGAGAGCGCATTCACAGCTTTAATACCCACACCATTCAATCCCACAGACTTTTTAAATGCCTTGGAATCATATTTAGCGCCGGTATTCATTTTGGAACAGACATCCTTCACCTTACCGAGTGGTACACCACGCCCGTGGTCACGAACAGCCACACTTCCATTTTCAATAGTCACCTCGATGGTCTTACCGTATCCCATCATAAATTCGTCAATGGCATTGTCCAACACCTCTTTCAGAAGGACATAGATACCATCGTCATACGAAGATCCGTCGCCCAGCTTCCCGATATACATTCCGGGCCGCCGGCGGATATGTTCTTGCCACTCTAAGGTGACAATATTCTCTTCCCTATAATTATTATCGGCTATTTGTATGTCTTTTTCCGTTTCGTTCACTATTCTATTTCATTAAAATCAGACTATTTTCCGCCATGGTATAGCTCAAGCAAACTTGACTCTGCTCATTTGGCTTATAAAATAGTCCTTTATAAATTTTTTATAAATGCTCTCCGCCTTTTGTGTTGCTTTGTTTCCAGACTATTCCACATGGAATGCACTTTACTGTTTATTTCCAGTTCGGGGTTACTCTCGGCATATTCAAATCCCAATCGGTTGGCTGCCGGGATAAACTCGTTGAACATTAACGCATTCAGCCCTTTACCCTGATATTCGGGATCTACCGCCACCATTAACAAGTCGAGCACGTTGGTATCTTTTCCTTTTAACGCTTTGTAGAGGTGATACCAGCCGGTAGGCACAAATCGGCCTCTGGCTTTTTGTAATGCCTTGGCAATACTGGGAAGGCCTATGCCCACCCCTACCAGTTTATTGTCTTCCTGGCGAATCACCAATGTGAGGAATTCCAAACGAAGCATCGGGATATACATATCGACGTAATAATCAATCTGCCGGTCGGTCAACTCCACATATCCATAAAGATCTTTATAGGCACGGTTGATCAACTTAAAGATATCCCTCGCGTAGGGCAAAACATCCTTCTTACTCTCGAGATGCTTCACATCGAGCCCGAAACGTTTTTTTACGATCTCCGAGGCGCGCAGGAACCGCTCCGGCATCTCCTTGGGAATGGTAATGAGAAATTCCACCCAATCCTGATCCTTTATATATCCCATACGCTCCATATGGTTTACGTAGTAGGGATAGTTGTATATGGTGGAGAGGGTACCTATCTGGTCAAATCCCTCTACCAGCATCCCTTCATGGTCGAGGTCGGTAAAGCCGAGCGGCCCGTGTATCTTGTCCATCCCCCTCGACCGGGCCCAACTCTCAGCCGCACCGAAAAGGGCATCTACCACTTCACTATCATCAATAAAATCCACAAAACCGAATCGGGCATTCCGTTCGTTCCATTTCTCATTCGCTTTATGGTTGATGATGACACCAATCCTACCCACGATCTTATCGTCGCGATATGCCAGGAAATAGTTTGCATCACAATGATCGAATGCCGGATTTTTACTCCAGTTGAGTGTGGCTCTCTCATCGTAGATCAACGGAGGGACAAAATACTCATTCCCTTCATAGAGATCGATACCGAATTGGATGAATTTTTTCAAATCATCTTTCGTTCTGACTTTATTGATTATGACTGACATGTTTTATTTTCTGTAAATATGATTTTCACACCGATGGCAAAGATAGTGATTTTTTTATTGAATGATCAACAGGATTTTCATTCTTTCACCTTCTCCTTGTATATCTCCCATCTGTCTATCACATCGCGTACATATTTGATTGTTTCATCTGCCCTGAAATACCCATTTTTACAAACCGGATCCCGGTAGTACTGCTCCAGGCGTTTCAACTGCAAATATCTCTCCACGTTACTGTCCCATACCTCTTTATCACCACCATATTTTTCTGTCAGTGCCAATGCATCGAATACATGGCCGAGGCCTCCGTTATAAGCAGCTAAAGCCATTTTTATTCTCTCATCAGGGTTATTTATAAAACGGAAAATGTGAAGCAGATTTTTCAGGTATTCCGTACCTGCACTTATGTTTTTCTCAGGATCAAAAAGTTGCTCTCCTTCTGCACCCAATGAAGCGGCAGTAGCCGGCATTAATCCCATCAACCCTGTAGCACCCGCCCATGATTGTCCTTCCGTCTCGAATCTGGACTCCTGATAGGAAACCGAAGCAAGCAGCCGCCAGTCGATTCCCGACTCTTTCCCATATCGTTTGAAATAGGAATCAAAAGGGGAAATAACCCCATGGCCGGAAATCTCCCGGAAAGAGGGTCTTAAGAAGACGGAATATCCTTTTGTTTCTTCAAAATAGCGTTTGATGATCCGTAGAAAAGCAGTCCCGGAAGAGCGGCTCTTCATCCAGCTGTCCAGCGAATCAGCAAGTAGAGGAGTATCTTTTCTTACCACCCACGAAGAGCGCTGGTCGAAGCTGACCGGAAGATCCACATTCAGGTTTCCGAAATAGGTATGGTTGAGCATAGCCAGGTCATCGTCAGCCACTGTATAGGCGATCTCTCCCCGCGAAACCATCCGGATCAGATCTTCCACAACAATAGTGTCACTGTCTACCCTATCGATCAGAATACCTCCTCCCAGTTCGTCATTAAGGTTATTTATCCTGTCCAGGTATTTCGACTTATCGATCACTGTCACCTGCTTACCGATCAAACCGGTCACATCCGTCAACAGAGTATCGCCCTGTCCCGCACGTTGTACCAACACCTGATGTGAAATTTGCCGGAGTCCGCAATATAGTATTGAATCTTTCAAAGCATTGGTGACCGGTATACTGTAAGCAATTACATCAGCTTCCTTGTTTTGTAGCATCTCTACCATAGCTCCTGTATTCCCGGCCACAATAATCTCCGGGACTAACCCATGATGCTTGCAGAAATCACGAATCATATCGTAATGGTATCCCATGGGTTGATCCCGGTATATGAAATAGGAAGTGGATGTATTCAGAGTCAGTATGCGTAATGTATCCGACTCTACAATCTGAGGAAAATCGTACGTCCTCTCCTGTCTGCCCCAGTTTCCGCATGACAGGCACAGGATAACGGGAAACAGTAAAAACAATAGAGCTTTGCTCATATCCTGTTTAAGTTAAAAACCGGGGCAAATATAGTGAAAGCCGGGAGAAAAGCCAAGCTTGCTTAGGTTTTTCCGAGGCGCATCCTATATTATGGAAATTTAGTGAAAGCCGAGAGAAAAAACAAGCCGCCCTTGTAGAGGCAGCTTGTCCCGAAATTAAGAAAGATCAAATGACGGGTGGTTTTATTCATACGCTATTTCACCGTGTTCGGAGATATCGAGTCCGACAGATTCACTTTCCGCACTCGCCCTGATACCCACTATACTATCCACAATCTTGAATAATATCCATGTCATAATCGCACTGAATGCAATAGTGGCAACAGTTGCCACGACCTGTATCCACAACTGATTCCAATCGCCGTAGAGTGCTCCTTGCGCTCCTCCTTCGCCGGTAATCGCCTGTGTGGCAAAAATCCCGATGAGAAGTGAACCGACGACACCGCCGACACCATGCACCCCGAAGGCGTCCAATGAATCATCATAACCCAATTTTGGCTTCACATACGCTACCATAAAGAAGCAAACCAAACCGGCTACCAACCCGATAACAAAAGCCCCCAATACGCCGGAAGAGCCCGCAGCAGGTGTAATGGCAACCAGACCGGCAATAACGCCCGTACAAAAACCAACCACAGTCGGTTTTTTGTTGATAACCCAGTCGAGCGCAGTCCAAGTCAGCGCCGCAGCTGCCGCGGCTATGTTGGTAACCAGTAAAGCACTTGCAGACAAGCCGTCTGCTGCCAGGCCGCTTCCGCCGTTAAATCCCAGCCATCCCAACCACAGCAAAGCCGTACCGACCACCACGAACGGCACATTATGCGGAGTGATGGGGGCGGCTCCTTTTACATTCCATCCCTTCCTTTTACCGAGCAGGACAGCCATCACCAATGCTGATATTCCTGCATTGATATGCACCACAGTCCCTCCTGCAAAATCGATGGCACCCATTTCACCTATCCAGCCGCCGCCCCAGACCCAGTGGGCCAGCGGATTGTAAACCACCAGCGCCCATAACACGGAGAACAGCAGGAAGCCGCTGAATTTGATACGTTCGGCAAATGCACCGATGATCAATGCAGGCGTAATAACGGCAAACATTCCCTGAAACGACACAAACAAAAGTTCAGGAATAGCATAACCGTCAAGCAGGTCATTGATCCCTACGCCTTGCAGGAATATTTTATCGAAACCACCCACAACAGCATTCAAACCTCCCTCCAGCGAAGTAAAGGCCAGGCTATAACCAATCGCTACCCACTCTATAATGATTACAGCGGTCAGAATAAGACACTGCATCAATACACTCAATACATTCTTCCGGCGTACCAGACCTCCGTAGAACAGGGCCAGCCCGGGAATGGTCATCATCATTACAAGAATAGTGGCTACTATAATCCAGGCAGTATCACCGCTGTTCAGGACAGGTACCGCATCGTCCTGTGCAAAAGCAATAGCAGGTATGGCAAATAATGCGCAAAACATCATTATATATTTTATTATTTTATGCTTCATAATCTGTAAAAGTTATTTTTTAATCATTCTATCTTTTGGGAGTTTTAAGCATCCTTTTGCTCTTTGTCATACAATGACTCATCGCCACGGTCACCTGTACGGATCCGGATGGATTGCTCAATGGTTGACACGAAAATCCGGCCGTCTCCACTTTCACCCGTATAAGCGGATCGTAAAATAGCGTCGATCGATTTTTGCACATTTACTTCCCTGACCACGAAAGAGAGATAAATACGCTCGATGGCATTGACATCGTAAGCGATCCCCCGGAAAATAAGACCCTGTTTTGCTGTTCCCTGACCTTTTACTCCCCACCATGAAAGGAAGTCTATGTCAGCCTCATGCAAGGCAGCCCGAACCTCGTCGAACTTTGACTTGCGGATAATTGCTTCAATTTTCTTCATAAATGTTTGTTATAATTAATATATTTAGTGTAAAGAATAGATTTTATCAAAAACTCATACCGAAGACCAGGAAGACATCCTTCGTATCAGGATTCAGAATTGCCTGGGTAAAAACCGGAAGTGAAAATGAATCGGTGATGGTTATCTCTTTGCTTGCTTTTATCGACGCATTGATCAATGCGAACCCATCTGAATAAGCGCCTTCCCAGGGAGTTGCACCCAATATCAAATCCACATTGACACTCCCGACCGGAAGGGAGTAGGATGCTTCGAAATAGCTGGAATAATCATCATCCCCCGCAAAATTGGTATTCCATGCTAATGAAAGGGGAAAAGATTCTCCGAATGAGTAACCCAATGTGGCTTCAAAAACATGCTCCGAATAATCAAAATAACCGCTGCCTTCACCGTCCGGAAGATTCCGGGGAAAGAAATAATCGGTCACCAATACCGAAAAATTGCCAATGGAGTAACCGGCATACAGGTCAAACTCCCTCCAGCTACTTTCGAAACTGGTCGATCCCCATGCCCCAATTGAAAAATTGCCTGCCGAAAGTGAAATACCCGGTTGTACCGCGGCCGGACCACAATACTGGCCACGCCAGATATACGAACTTACAATATCGGCCCCTGCCGAGACAGCCACCTCCTGCCCTTTGACCCCATTTGCAGTTCCTAAGACTGCAATCAGCACAAAAAATAATTTTACCTTTTTCATCTTTTTTGCTTTTTAAATGAATAACCTTCAATCTTTAATCTATAAGTAACCAAAACCTAAAACAAACAATCTTTTTGAAATCAAATACGAGGAAATAAAATCTTTTTGACAATATTAAAGCGCAAAGATAATCAAAAAGATTATAAAACAAATAAAAATAAAACATTTTGACTAAAATATATCAAAAAATATAGCTATTAGTACAAAAACAAAAGGATATTATCATCAAAAAGATAATTTATCAATTCATAATCAAATGTTTAGGAAATAAGGAAAAAGATCGTTATTTTTGCAGGGAATAGGACATGAGAGCGATGACAATGAGTGTGTCATTGAGAGTGAACCATTGAATTGAGAAGTAAAATATTGAAAATAAGATTAATATGTTACAATCAAAAATCAAGTCTGATGAAACCCTGCCTCTTGACCCTTCTCTTAACCTTGGCTCTCGTTTCCACAGGCATAACACAGGCACAGCAGCCCGGGGATTGGCGTAAACTCGTGGAACAACTGGCCGAGGAGGAAATGAATGAAGCTGCCATTGAAAACATGTATGAAGAATTGTTGCAACTGGAAAACAATCCCATAAACCTGAACACGGCCACCCGTGAGCAATTGGAAAATTTCCCATTGCTTTCCATGGAAGATGCCGACGCCATCTTCCGTTTTTTAGAAAAAAACCGTCCCATATATACCTTGTTCGAATTGAGGAACGTACCACTTCTTGATATCAAGACCGTAGAGATGATCCTACCCTTTTTTTATGTAGGTGAAACGGAAGATAAAGCAGCCCGCCCACAGGTGTCCGATATCCTGAAAAACGGCCGTCACGAACTCCAGTCCCGTTTTGACAAAACGCTGACACAGCGAGCCGGCTACGGTGAGTTTCCGGACAGCATCCTTGAACGGTATCCCAACCGTAAATACCGCGGGGAAGATTTTTACGCCTCCCTCCGTTATTCTTTCCGTTACCGGAACAAGGTGCAGATGGGGATTACAGCCGAAAAAGACGCGGGAGAGCCTTTTTTCAAACCGGACTATCCGAAAGGATATGACCATTACGGCTTTCACCTGATTATAAACGATATAGGTTGGTTGAAAACGGTCGTGTTAGGGGATTACCGGCTCTCTTTCGGCCAAGGGCTGGTGCTGAACAACGATTTCATGATCAGCAAGTCATGGAGCACCGGCAATATTGCCCGGCGGACCTTACAACCCAAACGCCACTTTTCCACCGCCGAAGACGGTTTTTTTAGGGGAACTGCCGCGGTGGCGGAATTCAGGAATTTCGCCATCACCGGCTTTTATTCCAATAAAAAGATCGACGCCAACCTGTCGGACGACGGCCATATCACCTCGTTCAAGGTAGACGGCCTGCATCGCACCCCGCTTGAAATCGGGAAGAAGAGGAATACGCGGGAGCAGGTGGCGGGAGGCAACATCAACTTCCGAAAAGACCGCTTGCAGATAGGTATCAGCGGTATATATTACCAATATAACAGGATGTACAATCCCACACTCCGGGATTACAACTTTTACTCTCTGAGAGATTTTTCCAACTTCAACGCGAGCATCGATTACTCCTATCAACTCCCCGGCTTGATATTCGCGGGTGAGACATCCTTTGCCAGGAATGGAGCGGTCGCTACATTGAATACCCTGCAATACCGCTTCTCCGGCAACCTGTCGTTTTCACTGTTACACAGGCACTATCCTATTTCTTACAATGCCTTTTATGCACAGGCATTCTCGGAAGGGAGCGACGTGCAAAACGAGCGAGGATTGTATATCGGCACTGAATTCCGTCCTTTCCCCAAATTCTCGGTAACCGCCTATGCCGATTTTGTCCGCTTCCCATGGCTGAAATATAATATAGATACGCCATCGAATGCAGTCGATCTTTACCTTCTGGGAACCTACACTTTCTCGCGTCAGTCGTTTCTGGAAGGGCGATACAAGTACAAACAAAAGGAGAAGAATACCGCCTGGCCGGATGAGAAAAGCCGGTCGGTTCTCCCCTACGCCACCCATAAATTCCGTCTCAGGTACTCCCGCGATCTGCGGAGCGGGTGGAATTTCCGCACTACCGCTGACATGGCGCATTACAAGGAGAAGCATTTCCCGGCCGAAAACGGATTTATGCTCTCGCAAAATATCGGTTACCGGGGAAAAGGCTCGCTAACCGGAGATGCCTACCTGGCATGGTTCAACGCCGACACCTATGAGGCACGGCTCTATTCCCACGAACGGAACCTGCTGAACAGCTTTTATATGCCCTCGTTTTACGGGAAGGGTTGCCGACTGGCATTCTCCGCAAAATACGCGATCACGGATAACCTCTCTTTCTCCGTGAAATTCGGACATACCCGTTACTTCAACCGCGACACCATTGGCAGCGGCACCGAACTGATCGACGGAAAACGCCGTTCCGATCTTTTTAGTTATTTAAGATGGGTGTTTTAGGGGTTGGCCCTGTTCATTTGACTTAACGAAATAGTTTGTACATTTGTACGCAAAAAACAGACGAAGCATGCCCACACCCCTTCTTCAAATTGACCGGCTGACCAAAAGTTTCGGTGACTTAGTATTATTCAACGACATTTCTTTCGGCATTGCCGAAGGGGATAAGATTGGTTTGATCGCCCCCAACGGATCGGGTAAGACCACCCTGTTGAATATCCTTGCCGGAAAAGAACCGTACGACGATGGGAGGGTGGTATTCCGCAACGATATCCGGCTGGCCTACCTGGAACAGTCGCCGGCTTTCGATCCTGAAAAGACGGTATTAGAGACCTGCTTCAGCACCGACAATGAGACAGTGAAGCTGATCGCCCGCTATGAAGAGGTGATCTCCTCCGGAAACCAGGAGGGATTAGACCATTTGCTTGCCGGGATGGACCTGCATAACGCCTGGGATTACGAGCAGCGCATCAAACAGATACTGACGCAATTAAAGATTACCGATTTTCAACAGAAGATAGGGGAACTCTCGGGCGGACAAGTGAAACGGGTGGCGCTGGCCAATGTGCTGATCAGTGAACCGGAACTGCTGATCATGGATGAGCCGACCAACCACCTCGACCTTGAGATGGTGGAGTGGCTGGAAGAGCATCTCACGCGCAACAATATCAGCCTGCTGATGGTCACACACGACCGCTATTTCCTCGACCGGGTCTGCAACCAGATATTGGAGATTGATAACAAACAGGTTTTTTCTTATAAAGGTAACTATTCCTACTATTTAGAAAAACGGGATGAGCGGGTCATGGCACAAAATGCCGAAACCGAAAAGGCCAGGAATCTGCTGAGGAAAGAGTTGGACTGGATGCGGCGGCAACCACAGGCCAGGGGCACCAAAGCCAAATCGCGTATCGATGCATTTTATTCGCTCGAAGAGAAAGCCCAGCAGAAAAAGGATGGGCAAAATATCCGCCTGGCCGCAAAGGGCAGCTATATCGGGAAAAAGATCTTCGAGGCAAAAGAGGTCAGCAAGCGGTTCGGCAACGTCAGGATTACCGAAAAATTCAACTATATCTTCACCCGTTATGAAAAGATGGGTGTCGTGGGAAATAACGGTACAGGAAAATCCACATTTGTGAAGATGCTGCTGGGAGTGGAAGAACCCGACAGCGGCGGTTTTGATATCGGCGAAACGGTCAATTTCGGCTATTACAGCCAGGATGGATTGCAATTCGACGAACAGACAAAAGTGATCGATGTGGTACAGGCTATTGCCGAAGTGATCGACCTGGGTGACGGCCACCGCCTGACCGCCTCCCAATTCCTGCAACACTTCCTCTTCCCGCCCGAGAAACAACATAATTATGTATATAAACTCAGCGGGGGTGAAAAACGACGACTCTACCTCTGTACGGTACTGATCAAAAATCCCAATTTTTTAGTACTGGACGAGCCGACCAATGACCTTGACATTCTTACGCTGAATATATTAGAAGAGTATCTTGCAGGCTTCAAGGGATGCCTTATCGTAGTGTCGCATGACCGCTATTTTATGGATAAGGTGGTAGATCACCTGCTGGTATTCCATGGCAACGCACAGATTCAGGACTTTCCGGGGAACTATACGCAATACCGGGAATGGAAAGTGGCAGAAGAGAAAAAAACAGCAAAAGAGGAAAAAACGGCTGGCGGCGGCCCCAAAACCTCCACTTCAGTACCGGAAACGCCACCCCACCGGAAAAGGCCTGAAGAGAAGAAAAAACTTTCGTTTAAGGAAAAACAGGAGTTCGAATCACTCGAACAGGAGATAGAACAAATGGAAGCGGAAAAAGAACGTATCACCAACGAACTCTCCTCCGGAAACCTGTCCACAGAAAAACTGATGGCCAAATCGAACCGCCTGTCCGAACTGATCGATCTTATTGATGAGAAAACAATGCGCTGGCTCGAACTCAGCGATCGCGATCAATAATACCGATAGTTTTTCACCTTTGAGATAACGCTATATTGTTTCATTATTACTTTTGTGCGCGATTTGAAAACAAAAATGGAGTACAACGAACTATTTGCCCGTACAGAACTGCTGATCGGCAGGGAAGCAATGCAGTCGCTCGCCACAAAAAAAGTAATACTTTTCGGGGTGGGCGGTGTAGGCAGTTGGTGTGCCGAAGGATTGATCCGGAGCGGAATAATGCACCTTACTATTGTCGACTCAGATAAAGTGGCCGTTGCCAACAGCAATCGTCAACTACCTGCTACTACCCAAACAATTGGACAGTTGAAAGTGGAGGTACTTAAAAAGCGGCTACAGGAAATCAACCCCTTCGCCACTATCAATGCAATCCCGGAAATTTACAGTGCCGGCTCATCCTCTTCATTTCAATTGGAACAGTATGATTATGTGATCGACGCTATCGACTCACTCGCACACAAGACGCATCTGCTCACCGCAGCATCGGAAAGCGGAGCCACTGTCTTCTCCTCTATGGGTGCAGCACTCAAGATAGATCCGCAACAAATCAGGGTAGCGGAGTTCTGGAAAGTACGTGGATGCAAGCTGGCATCGGCATTACGTGACCGCCTGCGGAAAGGAGCAAAACTACAAAAACCGATCTTGTGTGTCTACAGCGAGGAACGACTCTCCAACATAGGCACAGAAGCCCTGCCCGATGCCGATGAGAAAGGCAGTTTCCGTAAAGCGCAGACCAACGGCACCATGGTGCAGGTGACCGCCGTCTTCGGCTTCACCCTCTCAGGCCTGGTAATTCAGGATATCATGAAGAACGGGAATTCCGGTAACCAATCACCATTCCTTTAACTTTCGATGGCAATGGATTGAATGATCCTATCCGCAACCTGCTTCGCTACCTCATCTTTTCTTTTCATAAAAAAGGAGACTTGCCATGCATTAAGCTCCGACATAAGAATGATTACAACACAAATAAGATTTCATACGATTGATATTGTGTATAAATCCAGTGGCGGAATTAATTATTATTTCCGAAATATTGAAAATATTCCTTAATCAATAATCTAAAAAATATGGATGAGAAATTGAAGTACCTATCAATGGAGTTTACAGGCAGATAGAAGCAACGGTTTTCCATTATTTTTTACTACTTTTGTGTCTCTAAAACAGCAATATCAAGATATGCATATCGAGAATAATCTTCAGGATGTCATTATCCGCGCAATAAAAGAACTTTATCACGAAGACGTGGAAACGTCGCAAATCACGCTTCAAAAAACAAAGAAAGAGTTTAAAGGGCACTACACGCTCGTCACCTTCCCTTTGCTAAAAATCTCCCGGAAGAAACCGGAAGAGACGGCACAGGAAATAGGTTCCTGGTTAACGGAAAACGCAGATATCGTCTCCGGATTCAATGTAATCAAAGGATTTCTGAATCTGGAAATTACGGCAGAAGCCTGGCTCCGGTTATTGGAACAGATCGACGGAGAACCTGATTACGGTTTCACACCTGTAGCGGATGATGCACCACTCTATATGATAGAGTACTCTTCCCCCAACACCAATAAACCATTGCACCTGGGGCATGTGCGAAACAACCTCCTGGGACATTCGTTGTGCGAAGTATTGGCAGCTAACGGAAAACGGGTGGTAAAAACCAATATCGTGAACGACCGGGGTATCCATATCTGCAAATCGATGCTGGCCTGGCAGAAGTGGGGCAACGGCGAAACGCCCGAATCTTCCGGTAAAAAGGGGGATCACCTGATCGGCGACTATTATGTGTTGTTCGATAAAAAATATAAAGAGGAATTGGGTTCATTACAGGAAAAAGGCATGTCGAAAGAGGATGCCGAGGAACAGTCGCAACTGATGGCGGAAGCCCGCGAAATGTTACGCAAATGGGAAGCCGGGGACGAAGAGACCGTCAACCTGTGGAAGCGGATGAACGAGTGGGTATATGCAGGATTTGACGAGACCTACCACCGAATGGGAGTATCATTCGATAAAATCTATTATGAATCGGAGACCTATCTTGCCGGAAAAGAAGAGGTACTGCGAGGTCTGAATCAAGGACTTTTCTACCGGAAAGAAGATGGATCGGTATGGGCCGACCTAACTCCCTACGGGCTGGATCACAAGCTGCTACTACGTGCCGACGGGACATCGGTCTATATGACGCAGGATATCGGTACAGCCAAATTACGGTTTGACGACTATCCCATCGACACCATGATCTATGTGGTGGGGAATGAACAGAACTATCATTTCCAGGTACTTTCCATTCTTCTCGACATGCTTGGATTTGAGTTTGGCAAAGGACTCGTACACTTCTCTTACGGCATGGTGGAACTACCCGAAGGAAAAATGAAATCGCGTGAAGGGACAGTGGTCGATGCCGACGACCTGATGACCGAAATGGTGGAAACTGCCCGTGAGACATCGAAAGAATTGGGTAAACTGGATGGTATATCTACCGAAGAAGCGGATAAAATCGCAGAGATGGTAGGTATGGGCGCCCTCAAATACTTTATACTGAAAGTAGACCCGAAGAAAAACATGACCTTTAATCCGAAAGAATCGATCGATTTTAACGGGAACACAGGGCCATTCATTCAATACACGCACGCACGTATACAATCCGTCCTGCGCAAAGCCAGTGAACAGGGCATCACTATTCCTGAAAGACTGGAGAACACCCTCACCCTTTCCGGGAAAGAAGAAGGGCTGGTACAGTTACTCGCGGAATTCGATGCGGTGGTGAAACAGGCAGGCACCGAATACAATGTCTCTCTCATCGGGAACTATGTGTACGAACTGGCAAAAGAGTTCAACCAGTTCTACCACGATTTCTCCATCCTTCGTGAAGAGAACAGCTCATTACGTGATTTCCGGTTGTTATTGTCAAAAAATATAGCCCTGACCATCAAAAAAGGAATGAAATTATTTGGCATAGATGTACCCGAACGGATGTAATACTAACTGAAGAATTGATTCAGTCGGAAGTCCGGGATCTGCCATATCGGAAGCGCTATGAGCAAAACAAAGATCAATAGAAGCATACTCCTTCTTACCATCCTGTTTTTCTGGAACACAGGAGGCGTGCGGTCACAACTCTATCCCGATTCGGTTTACTCCGACCGGCCAACTCTTATTCACCGGTTAGAAATAGGAGGCCGTCCGGGTTACATCATTCCCACCAACAAATTCCTGAGGGGAGAGAATGAGCAATCCCGACCGATCAGGTATGCCTTTTCCTCTCACCTGAAATATGCTTTTCAGTTCCATCCCGACAGCCGTACCGGACAGATCTACCGCGGCGCTTATCAAGGAATCGGGTTTGCCTATTATAACTTTGAAAATTCTCGTGAGATCGGGAACCCGAAAGCGGCCTATCTATTTCAGGGAGCGACCCTTGCCGAGATCACTCCTCGCCTGTCGTTCGATTATGAATGGAATTTCGGGCTGTCGACCGGATGGAATCCTTACGACTATGACAAAAATCCTTACAACGGAATGGTCGGATCAAAGGTCAATGCCTATATGAACGTAAACTTTTATTTCAGGTATCTTCTTTCCCGGTATTTCGATCTTATTTACGGCGTCACTTTCACTCATTTCTCTAACGGAAATACCAAATTCCCTAATGCAGGATTGAATGCGACAGATATAAAAGCGGGGATCACCTATAATATCAACCGACAGGTAAACTACCTCTCACAAGGCTTACCCGGTTACACCTCTCTTATAAGGGATTTCCCCCACCATATCAGTTACGATGTAGTATTATTCGGTTCCTGGCGGCGCAAAGGGATCGTCTTCGATGGGGAACCAATGGCTTCGCCTGACAAGTACACCGTGCTTGGATTCAACATCAACCCCATGTACAACCTGGGATACAAACTGCGAGTAGGAGCATCGTTAGACGGGGTATATGACAGCAGCGCCAACATATTTACCGAAGATTACATCATCTCCTACGGCGACCCAAATCCCGGATATACATTTTATAAACCTGCGGTGAATAAACAACTGGCGCTGGGACTTTCCGCCCGGGCAGAATATGTGATGCCCTATTTCGACGTGGGAGTGGGTATCGGAGCCAACCTGTTGCACGGCGGTGGAGACCTTAAAGGGTTTTATCAGATATTGGCTTTAAAAATAAAAGTCACGCGTTACTCGTTTATTCATATCGGGTATAACCTGCAGAATTTTGATACGCCTAACTACCTGATGTTAGGCCTTGGCCTGCGGCTGAATAACCAGCATCCGCAGCATTAAATAAAGTGGGAAGGCAGAAAAGTGATTTGAATTAGCAATTACTAATTACCAATGGATCAATGCGACATAAGTCCGGGATCCCAAATTTTTCATTTTTCACTTTTAGTTTAAGAAGTCTTGATTCATGACTCTAAGAGTCTTAATTCTAAATAAAATGAAACTAAAAAAACTGATTACATCTTTTTTCCTGACAGGCAGTATAGTGTTGACCTGGGGGCAGAATCCCGCATTAAAGACGCACTATAATTCTCCCGCTACAAATTGGGAAAATGAAGCTCTGCCGGTTGGCAACGGCCACATAGGTGCAATGGTCTTCGGCGGTGTCGACGAAGATGTTATTCTTGTGAATGAAAAAACATTATGGTCAGGCGGACCGGGTAAAAATCCTGATTACAACGGCGGGCACCGGAGAACGCCTGCTGAAAACCATCGTACTTTGCAACATATCAGAAATACTTTACAGGAGAAAATGACGGATTTCACAGCTACACAGTCCGCAGGAATAGATGCAAACGGAAAAGTTATCGCACATGATTATGCTCCTGAAGACGACGGGTTGAAAAGCCATATCCTGGACCTGACGGGGAACAGAGACGATTTTGGTTCCTATCAGCAATTGAGCAACATCCACATTGGCTCGAATCCGGCAACATCTGCCGGTTATTCCCGGTACGCACGTGAACTGGATATCGACAATGCGGTTGCTAAAACGACGTATCTCCAAAATGGAATAAATTACACACGTGAATATTTCGTCAGCCATCCCGACAATATAATTGTCATTCGTCTTACGGCTGATAAAAGAGGTTCACTTTCACATACATTTTATTTCACATCGCCGCAGGAAAGCATCCTTATAAGCGTGAGAGATAACGTTATTACCCTGGAAGGGAGGCCGGCTGACCATGGCGACGACGGCTTGAAGTTTGTCCAGCAAATGATAATCATCCCTACAGGCGGAACGATAAGTAATGACGGTAACCAAATCAAGGTGAAAAATGCCGACGAAATATTGCTGATCTCCTCGGCCGCAACCAATTACCATCAGTCGATGAATGCTGGTTTCAATTATTTTTCCAGCATCAATCCCCGCAACACAGTTGAAAACACAATACATAAAGCAGTTCAAAAAACCTATACCCAATTGTTGGACACACATATTCGGGATTATAAATCACTGTACGGCAGGATGAGTATTTCATTGGGCAATGCGGCTAACATCAATAATAAGACTACTGATGAGTTATTAAAAGGATATAAAGACGGTACCAATACACCCGCAGAAAATTTATACCTCGAGCAGTTGTATTATCAATTTGGACGCTATCTATTGATTTCATCTTCCCGAAAAGGCTCATTGCCCGCCAATCTTCAGGGGATCTGGGCAAAAGGATTAACCCCTCCATGGAATGCCGACTATCATACCAACATTAATGTCCAGATGAATTATTGGCTGGCCCAACAAACCAATCTGTCCGACTGCCATATACCGGTCATTGAATATACCAAAAGCCTTGTTTCGCGGGGAAGACTTACCGCGCAACATTATTATTGTAAACAAGACGGAAGTCCGGTGAGAGGCTGGGTCATTCATCATGAAAATAATATCTGGGGTAATACCGCCCCCGGAAACTGGTACACAGCATTTTACTTTCCGGCTGCCGCTGCCTGGATGTGCCAGGATATCTGGGAGTATTATCAGTTCAATCAGGACATAGAATTCCTGAGGGACTACTACCCGATCATGACAGATGCCGCATTATTCTGGGTAGATAATCTCTGGTGCGATTCCCGCGACGGAACTCTTGTCGCGAATCCCTCTTATTCACCTGAACATGGCCCCTATTCGCTTGGCGCATCAGCCGATCAGGCCATTATATGGGAACTGTTCGATATGGTAATCAAGGCAAGCGATACATTAAAATATGATACTCCGGAATTACAGGAGATAAAGAAGGCAAAGGATCAGTTGGCCGGACCCCGGATCGGTCTTGCCGGACAACTGATGGAATGGAAAGATGAGTTGCTGATGGACATTACGGGCGACAATGGGCATCGGCACGTCAACCATTTACACTGGTTGCATCCGGGAAGCAGGATCGTATCAGGCAGAAGTGCGGAGGAGGACCTATATGCAAAAGCGATGCAAACCACACTGAATACGCGTGGCGATGGGGGTACAGGCTGGAGTAAAGCGTGGAAAATAAATTTCTGGGCGCGACTGCATGACGGTAACCGTGCTCATAAACTGGTGCAGGAAATATTGAAAGAATCTACACTGACAAATCTGTTCGATACCCACCCGCCCTTCCAGATCGACGGGAACTTTGGTGCTACTTCAGGAATGACCGAGATGCTCGTGCAAAGTCACGGTGGTTATATCGAATTATTGCCTTCACTCCCTGATGCCTGGACCAGCGGCAGCTTTAAAGGGATCAAAGCCCGGGGAAATTTTGAAATAGAAGCAGAATGGAATGATGGAAAAATCACATCATTGAAGATCACCTCTGAGTCGGGAAACGATTGCGTGGTGAAATACAACGGGAAAACATTTTCTTTCCCAACCACCGCGGGAACTACCTATGATTTGAGCAATAAAACAAAATTTTAATCATATGAAACGAGCATGTAAACTATTCTTTTTTATTTTTATTGTGATTGCATTGTCGCCCGGATGTTCTTCGAACACACAATTTGCTGCAAAACCGCAGGAATTGGTCGATTACGTCAATCCCTATATGGGTAATATCAGTCATCTGCTTGTACCCACGTATCCAACAGTTCACCTTCCTAACAGCATGTTACGTGTATATCCCGAACGGGGTGATTATACCGGCGACTTGTTGAACGGTTTACCGATCGCGGTTACAAGCCATCGTGGAAGTTCGGCATTCAATTTAAGTACTTTCCAGGGAACCGAGTCGGAGTTGAAACCGGTTATTCCTTACAGTTATGACAGGGAAAAAATTACTCCATACGATTATTATGTCTACCTCGATGAAGAAGAAACAAGCGTCTATTATGCCGTCTCCAATCAATCAGGTATCTATGCACTGAATTTCGACCGCACAGATCCTTTGTTTGTGATTCTCAATTCCAGAAGAGGTGAGTTGAAATGGGACGGAAAAGCATTCTCGGGTTATCAGCAACTTCAAAACAACACCCGGATTTTCGTCTATATGGAGCCCGATGTGCAACCTCAAAGTGTAAAGAACGAAACAGCATCGGGCACAAATGCCCATATTGTATTATCTTACCCGCCGAACACCATGCGGTTAAATTTACGTTACGGAATTTCGTTTATCGATGCCGAACAGGCAAAGAAAAACCTTGCCCGGGAAATACCGGATTTCGATGCAAAAGCCGTAGCGGAAAAAGGACGAAAAGTGTGGAACGAAATATTGGGAAAAATTAAAGTGGACGGGGGTTCGGAAAACGACAGGGCAGTTTTCTACACCTCACTGTACCGAACCTACGAGCGGCCGGTTTGTATATCGGAAGACGGACGTTATTTCAGCGCTTTCGACGGAAATATCCATAATGACAACGGAACACCTTTTTATACCGATGATTGGATCTGGGACACTTACCGTGCCACACACCCGCTTCGTGTCTTGATAGAGGCCGATATGGAAAGCGATATCCTCAACTCTTTCCTACGGATGGCGGAACAAATGCCTGAATTTTGGTGGCCTACTTTCCCCGAAATTACGGGCGATAGCCGCCGGATGAACTCCAATCACGGCATTGCCACTGTAATTGACGGATATATAAAGGGACTGGAAAATATCGACCTCGCAAAAAAATATCCGGCTATGCGAAACGCCATAATGAAAAAAACGTTGGCTCCCTGGTCGGCAAAGCCGTCAGGCGAATTGGACCGGTTTTATCACGAGAACGGGTATATTCCCGCACTAAGAGAGGGAGAGAAGGAAACGATCCCCGAAGTGCATGGTTTTGAAAAGCGCCAACCTGTAGCCGTAACGCTCGGAACAGCCTACGACCAATGGTGTCTGGCACAAATTGCCAAAGAATTAGGAGAAATGGAAGATTATGCTTATTTCCTGCAAAAGTCATATAACTATCGCAATTTGTATAATGCAGAAACGGGTTTCTTTCACCCGAAAGATAAACAGGGCAACTTCATTGAACCTTTCGATTACAAATTTTCGGGCGGAATGGGGGCACGTGAATATTATGGAGAAAACAACGCCTGGACCTATCGTTGGGATGTGCAACACAATGTGGCCGACCTGATCCATCTGATGGGAGGACGTGAAAAATTTATTCAGAATCTCGATCAAACGTTCCGTGAACCGCTTGGAAGAAGTAAGTATGAATTCTATGCCCAGTTGCCCGACCAAACAGGAAATGTAGGACAATTTTCAATGGCAAACGAACCGTCGCTACACATCCCCTATCTTTATAACTATGCAGGAGAACCCTGGAAAACGCAAAAGCGCATTCGCAAACTGGTAACTGAATGGTTCAGGAACGACCTGATGGGTGTTCCGGGTGATGAAGACGGCGGAGGGATGTCGGCTTTTGTGGTGTTTTCACAAATGGGATTCTATCCGGTAACGCCGGGTAGTCCGACATATAATATCGGAAGCCCGTTTTTTGACGAAGTAACCATGCAGTTGGGCAATGGCAAAACATTGCGTATCGTTGCCCAAAACAATAGCGAGAATAACAAATACATTCAATCGGCACGGCTGAATGGGAAAGAATGGACAAAACCCTGGTTTAGTCACGAAGACATCAGGAACGGCGGGACATTAGAGCTTGTGATGGGCGATAAAGCCAACCGATCATGGGGCACAGCCCCGCAGGATGCACCACCCTCGGAAGGAATTAAAAACAACTAAAACAGGGTAAAGATGAGAAAAACAGTGGAGGTAAAGGGGAGCACTGCACTATTCAAGGAGTCGGATAATCTGCCGTAGGTAAAGTGGCAAAATTTGCCGGCATATAAATTTACAAATTGTATAAGCATATGATAAAAAATCAATACAGTTAAAATTATTTAATAACAGGATATCAATCCGATAAAAAAGAGTACCTTTATTTCATTCAATCCAAGGCAATGTCCAGGACAGTTATTGTTGCCGGAAAACAACTGACTATTAACCCTATAATTCAGATAAAAATGCCTCGATTAGTAACACTCTACTCTCTTCAATGGGGAGATCTATCATTGGAAAACGTATGTGCCAAAGCGAAAGAATTTGGCTACGACGGGCTTGAATTAGGATTGCCTGACCATTTGGATGTACGACAAACCGATCCGGAATATTACAAAGGCATCAAAGATCTTTTGGGAAAGAATGGGTTACAGCTACACACAATTTCTTCCCATCTGGTAGGACAAGCGGTATGTGACCGGATCGATGAACGGCACAAAGGAATTTTACCCGCTTACATCTGGGGTGACGGTGATCCCGAAGGTGTCCGCCAACGTGCTGCCGAAGAGTTGATATTAACGGCAAAAGCGGCCCGGTCATTAGGTGTAAACACGGTGGTAGGATTTACAGGAAGTCCAATCTGGCATTTGCTTTATTCATTTCCGCCTGTTACCGGATCTATGATTGATGACGGCTATAAAGAATTTGCCCGCCGTTTTATCCCCATTCTCGATGAATTTGAAAAACTGGATGTCCGTTTTGCATTGGAAGTCCACCCTACCGAAATTGCATTTGATACATTTTCAGCCCGTAAGGCATTGGAAGCTGTGGATCATCACCCTGCTTTCGGCTTCAATTACGATCCGAGCCATATGGGATACCAGGGTGTGGATTACGTGGACTTTATTTACCAGTTCCCCGATCGTATCTTCCACGTCCATATGAAGGATGTGTACTGGAGTGATACTCCCAAACAAGTAGGCGTGTTCGGCGGGCATGTACCTTTCGGCGATCCCCGGCGTTACTGGAATTTCAGAAGTGTGGGTAGAGGCAAGATCAACTTCGAAGAAATTATCCGTGCACTCAATGCTATCGGTTATCAAGGACCACTTTCAATAGAATGGGAAGATAGTGCCATGGATCGTGAACACGGTGCGCGTGAGTCCTGCGAATTTATCAAACGGATCGATTTCCAGATGTCAAAACATGCTTTTGACGCATTTTTTGCAAAATAACCATCAGCTATATCATTGTATATGAAGAGGAGAAAATTTTTAACAAACGCAACAGTACAAATTGCTAATTACCAATGGATCAATATGACATAAGTTTGAGATCCCAAATTTTTCACTTTCACTTTTTAATTTTTAATTTAATAAGTCTTGGTTCTTGTGTCTAAAATAAAAAATCGTATGCAAAATCAATCAAAAAAAGTAACACGAAGAGAATTCCTGGGTTTATCCGCATTGGGATTAACAAGTCTGACGATATTACCGAGTTGGACAATGAATGGGGTTAGAATAGCACCGAGTGACAGGGTGGTTTTGGGCTTCATTGGTTTGGGAAGGCAAGGTATAGGCGATTTCCACGCCTTCACCCATTGTCCCGGCGTACAGGTGGTTGCCGGTTGTGATGTGGATTCTATCAAAAACGATCGTTTCAGGCAAGCTGTCACCGCATGGCAAAGATCCAAAGGCATGCCCGAGAGATGCAATACCTACGAATTCTATGAACAACTCCTCGAACGTAAAGATATTGATGCTATTGCCATCGCCACTCCCGACCATTGGCATGCACTGAATGTAATCCACTCTTGTCAGGCCGGCAAAGATGTCTATTGTCAAAAACCATTGTCGTACAATATTTCCGAGAGTTTGGCTGTAGTCAAAGCAGTTCGTCACAATAACCGCATTGTACAGATAGGCAGCCAACAGCGATCAAGCAAAGAATTTCAAACAGCCATCTCCATGGTAAGAAACGGAAGTCTCGGATATGTAAAAGAAGTACATGTGAGAGTCGGTGAACCGCCCGCACCTTTTAACCTGCCGGAGGAACCGGTACCCTCTAACCTGAACTTCAACCAGTGGCTTGGCCCGTTAAACTTTCCGGTAGTGCATTACAATCACAAAATGTGTCCGCCTATCACTTACCCTGAACTGAAAGAAACGGGCGACTGGGCAGTATGGCGTTACTACAGGGAGACTGGCAACGGATTCATCGGCGATTGGGGAGCTCACCATTTCGATATCGCACAGGCAGCATTGGGTATGGACGGATTAACACCCGTGGAATATATACCTGCCGGATATAATGGAACGAAATATGCCACAATGAAATATACCAACGGACAGGTAGTAACCGAACAACCTTTCCGTGAGGACAAACCGGATGATAAAGGTATAAATTTCATCGGCGAAAAAGCGTGGTTGAAAGTAGCAAGGGGGTATATTGAATGTTCCGATCCGAACCTTCTGCAAAAATCGGAACAGACTTTTGCGGCCGGAGAATACGAAGTGAGTGCCCCGCATATGCAGGACTTTATCAACAGTGTGAGATCCCGGAAAGAACCTATCGCACCTGTTGAAGCAGGCGCTTCTACCAATATTTTCTTCTGTAATGTGAATATCGCCCATGAACTCGGACGCCCGGTAAAATGGGATCCGGTAACCAAGAGATATTTCGATGACAAAGAGGCGGAAGCCCATCGTTTATATTACTACGAATATAGGAATCCTTATAAACTACCCTACCGGGATAGGATGATTTGATAATGAGTTAATGTGATAATTGGAACCCTAAAAAATGAATCGTATGCAATCTTACAGGAAAATAATCATCGCTTTTGTAGCAGTAATGCTTTGCGTAGCCAATATCAAGGCAACCAATAACCTGAAAATAGCCGAAAACTCGTTGCACGGTAAAAAAGTGTTGTACGTTTACGGCGGCTGGGAAGGCCACGAACCCGAAAAGTGCCGGGATATATTCGTACCCTGGTTAAAATCGGAAGGTGCGGAAGTTTTTATATTCGATCAACTCTCCTGCTATGAAGACTCTGCATTAATGGCCAATATCGATTTGATCATACAACATTATACACAGGGAGAAATATCCGGTTCACAAGACAAAGCATTGCGTAATGCTGTGAAACGGGGAGTAGGGTTAGCGGGCTGGCACGGCGGGACAGGAGACTCTTTCCGGAACAACGTTGATTTTCAATATATGATTGGTGGACAATGGGTTGCCCACCCGGGAAATATCATATCATACACGGTGAATATCACCGACAAAGAAGATCCTGTTACCAAAGGATTAAACGATTTTGACATGAAATCGGAACAATATTACATGCATATCGACCCGAACATAAAAGTGTTGGCAACGACCATATTCTCGGGAGAGCACGACTATTGGATTGAAGGAGCCGTAATGCCCGTAGTGTGGAAAAAACAGTACGGCAAGGGACGTGTTTTCTATTCTTCACTGGGACACGTCGCCAGCGATTTTGATGTACCCGAAGCACTCGAGATCATGAAACGCGGTATCAGATGGGCGGCAGAAAGCTTAGAAAAAGAGCCCGAAAAATTGGTTTCACCGATTTATAAATAAAGTGGTTTTTTCCATTTTCTGTACTTCTCCGGTCATTTTGTAGGGTAAAGGGTAAACATTTCCCTTACTATCTCCACCACCCCATTGCTGGGGAGTATTTTCAGTCGGTGCTACCACTGTCCATTGCTTTTTATCGGCCCGGATACTACCAGTGTCATAATTATGGTCGGATGTGGCAACCTTATGATTCTCCCATTCTACGCCGTTCCAGTAAAAAATTACCTGCCATTCTTTCAGACCATTATCCGGGCCGGGGTGGTGTCCCTTTCCCGATACATAAAAAACTAAAAAAATAAAGATACACCCAGTAAATAGTATTTATTCATATACGTTCATCATCTGACAAATCACAAGACAACCAAACTAATCAGTAGTCCAATCCTACTTGAGGTATTTCGCCAGGAATCCCAGCATGGTACTGTAAAAGTCCATACGATTCTCTTCACGATAGAAGCCGTGCCCTTCGTTGTATTTCACCATATAGGGAATTTCCAGACCTTTCGCGCGTAGTGCCGTCACAATCTGATCCGACTCGTTGATGTTCACGCGGGGGTCGTTAGCACCCTGTACCACATAGACCGGCTTGGAGATCTTATCGATTTGATACACCGGTGAAGCTTCACGGGCAATAACTTTCTCTTCGGGATCATCCAGGTCATACCATATCTGCTTCACCATTTCAGTCAGGGGTTTCCAGTATTCCGGGAACGACGAAAAGAAAGTTTCGATATTGGACACGCCCACATAATCTACGCCACAGGTATAGAGATCGGGCGTTTTTACAAGTCCCATCAGTGTAGCATAGCCACCATGGCTACCGCCATAGATCGCAATTTTACTTTCATCTGCCCAACCCTGCGCAATGGCATAACGTACACCATCTTCCACATCATCCATCACTTTCCTGCCAATCTGCTTGAAACCGGCACGCAGAAACTCTTTACCATATCCGCCCGAGATACGGAAGTTCACTTGCAGGGTAGCATAGCCGCGGCTGGCAAACAATTGCGTTTCGGGATTAAATCCCCACGAGTCGCGGATTCCCTGCGGACCGCCATGCGGATTCACAATCATAGGTACTCTTTTGCCTGCCAGTGCTTCTTTCGGGAGTGTGATATATCCGTGGATCGTCAGTCCGTCACGGCTCTTAAAGGTGATAGGACGCATTTCCGCCATATCCTCTTCCTTCAGTTGCGGCATCAGGTCGTATAACAGGGTAAACTGTTTTGTTTTTACGTCGTACTCATAGTACTTTCCATACAACTTATCGCTTTGCAGGATGATCAGGAATGTGTTTTCATCGTCGTCATAATCAGCAATACCATATATCTTTCCGGGGAAGTTCTTGTTCACTCCGGCATCGATTTCCTTGTAGAGGTCACTCACCGGGATAACTTCCGATTTTTCTCCCTCGTAGCTGAAATAATCAATTTCGTAGTTGCGTTTACGAGAGAGCCCCATACCGGCTACATCATATTGAGGGTTTGAAAATACTTCTTTTATTTCACGGTTGTTTTTCAGGTCGTAGAGAACGATACGGGTTTTATCTCCGTCGAGGTTGGTAACCACATAGGCATCATCGGGATCGGACGTATTGTAATTAAAGGCGATGATCGAGAAGCTGTCGTCCCAGTTCATTTTTTTCTTCAACTCGAAATCTCCTGTTTCCGTATTTTTATAATAAAACTCCATTTCCACTCCGTTTACCATTTTGGTATAGGCACGCAAATTGCCCTCTTTGTCAAAATCATATCCCTGGATAGGATTAGCGACATCACTGTTTTCGTAGAGTTTTTCCAATTCACCCGTTACCACATTCAGTTTATAAGGCTCGAATATCTGCGGATTATCTTTATTCATCGAAATGATAATGTAATCTTTCTGATCTTTCAGGAGAGAGATGATTCCCGCCCTTACACCTTCAAAGGGAGTAAGATCACGGCTATTTCCCCCATCGATATTTGTCGCGTAAATATGGTAGTTTTCATTTCCCCCGTTGTCCATCGCATAAAACAAACGATCGTCGTTAATCCATCCGTATCCTTTGATCGGTTCCTCTTTTTCTTCGATGGCACGAATCACCTCTCCGGAGGCAAGATTTTTTATATAAACATGGTTTTTAAGTCCATCCTTTTCTTTGTACGACAGATACTTTCCGTTTGGTGATAACTGGAATGCCGATGCATTGGGCCGGGCAAAGTAATCGGCCACACTGTATTTATAATCTCCCTTATCGAAGTCGACCAGTTTACGCAATGCTTCTTCATTCGTCACCAGATCGGGATTCCCGGGAAGTTTACTTTCAAACCGTCTTAAAGTAAGCGGGAGAGTCATTCCGGCCTGCTCGTAGTTTCCGGTAATACTGTCTCCCTGCAGTTCTCCATTATAAACGATCTGCGCCGCAGTCACTCCCAGTTTGAGCCGATTATCCAACAGTTCTGCCACATCTACCGGTATGCCGGCCGCCCCCTGCATAGGGACGTCCATTGTACCGGATAAATTCCCGTCTTCCCCGGTAAGGTGGAAAATCAGTTCCAGATCTATCCCTTGCACCGAAAGGGTGCCTTTCCAGTCACCTGCAATAGTTTGTGCATTCAGACTCATAGTTGTTACAATCACGGCGATTAGTACGCCAATTCTTTTTATTATGTTCATATAATTAATTTTAATACAAGTAAAACAAACAGAATATAAAGTTGTTGAAAAGAATCTCATATTCCGGTACAAATGTAAAATGATCTATTTGTACCGGCAAATAATTTTACTCTTTCTTCACCATTTTTATTCCGCATCAAAAGAGAGCTTTCCATCCCTATGAGCTGTGAGGATGGATTTTCTTTCTTCACAGGGTTTTCCATCATGATTAGCTGCTCATATTCTGTTTATTAATCCAAATTTAAATGATGAACAAAGGGGATTTTGAACAAACGCCCGTTTTCCTTGGGACAAGCGATCCCGATTTCCACGTACCTGTGGAACGTGTGTACGCTTCCGCCAATATCCTGCGGGAAATGGATGCCTCTGTCACCGAAAAAGTATATGCCAACCGTGGACATACCATTTCCGAAGACGAAATTGAACTGGTAAACCGGATTATCTTTTGATATGAAAGTAACCCGCATTTATACCGATACTAACGGAGACTCCCGGTTTGAGGATATCGAAATAGACTTGTTCGACCGTGGTGAAATTGGACGCCTGTCTGAAAATATCGAAGTGAAATCTCTGCAATTCAGAACAGTCCCACCCGATTACGACTATGATTTCCATCACGCTCCGCAACGCCAGTATATTGTTTTGTTAGACGGCGGAGTGGAAATCGAAACATCATTGGGAGAGGTACGTCAATTTCAAACTGGCGAAATTCTTTTGGTGGAAGATACAACCGGTAAAGGACACCGTACTAAAAATTTAGAGAAAAAGGAACGTACATCAATTTTTATCCACTTAGCCTGAAACGAGTATGATAACCGTTCTCACCCGGGAACGTTTTCGGTAAGCGAATACAGAAGAAAAACTTGTTTTCCTCTGTTGAGGTAGAATTGAAAATCGAGAAGCGAAGGCGACTCAAAACGACTAACTTCAGTGAACATGACAATATGGGAGTTCCATACGACCTTACTATTAAAAATAAATATTGTCGTATGGAGAACTGTTTTCCTGAGTATTCAAATTCTTAAAGAAACGATGTCACCCTGCGTAAGAATTACTTTGTAAACTGAACTGTTCTCCCCTCTGCAGCACTTTGTTTCGCCGCGTCCAATATTTTCACGACAATCAGGTTGTTTTCCAAAGAAGAAAGGTCTGTGACTTTCACTTTGACATCTCCCCTGATCACATTTGCGAAATAGTTAAATGGCTCTTTTGCTTCCAAAGGAGATTCGGTTACTTTTTCTTCGCGCTTTGGAGTAGAACGCGCTAAACGGTATTCCAGATCATGGCTATTGAGCACACTTACATACCCATCCTCTCCGTAAATAGAGAGGTCTTTCCTGTCTATAGGCCAGTTCCACGATCCTTGAATCACGGCCTGTGCGTGCGGATAAGTCAGAATAATGGTTGCCTGGTCATCTACTTCGGGATAAACCTCCGGCTTGATCGTCTGTAGTATTGCCGTAACAGTTTCAGGTTCCTCATTCTGCATAATCCAGGTCATCAGGTTGGCTCCGTAACAGCCAAAATCGGTTACCGCCCCTCCTCCATTCTGGACAGGATCAGTAAGCCACTCCAAAAATTCGGGAGAGCATCCGATCTCCACAGGCCCTTTATGTCCGTCATTGATAATGACTTTATTAATATCTCCGATTTCCTGCTTCAGGACAGCCATTTCGAAAGCCTTGTAATGAGCTGGATACCATGTTGTCTCGTAGTTGGTCAAAAGGTGAATATTATTTTCCCGGGCCAGTTTTTTCATTTCTTCAGCGTGTTCGGTACTCACTGCCAGCGGTTTCTCTACCATTACATGGATTCCTCTCGGTGCACATACCTCTACGGTGCTTAAATGATCATAAATCGAATTAAAAGCGACCACTCCTTCCGGTTGGGTCTCTTCAACCATTGTAGCCAGGTCATCGTACACTATGCCCATATCAAATCCATACTGAACCGAAAGGGCCTGTGCTCTTTTCTTATTGGATTCAGCAATACCGACAATAAGGATATCGGTACGTTCCTTATATCGATTCAAAAGGCCGTGTACATGATCATGCGACAGGCCGTCAATTCCGATCCGAACAGGATTACTCGATGGCGGCGTATCAATGAGTTGCTTAACAAATAGGCCGGCAAAAATGATAAGGCTTATTAATAAAATAGGAAATTTCATATAATACACCTTTAGACGTTTCATAAAATTGTGAAATATTGATCAGCTCGGAAAGCAATTTCCCGACCTTTTGAGTGCTTACACACAGGCAAATGTAATAAAAATTATTTCACGCAACCTATAACTGAGGCAATATATTACAATATCTTACGTTTTTGTCCTAAATATACAACATAAGAGGTATTTACATGCAATTTCCAATAAAAGAATATCCATTAAAGTCACACGCATTCTTAATCTGCAGAACAAATATGACCATCGAAGTCATTCTACCACATACCAGTTGTACCCGTCTGCAGGAATGGAAATTTTTAAAGTGACAGAATAATCTCTGTTCAATTTATATTTTTTCCCTTTTGATACACCTTTTTCCTTTATGACGGCACTCTCCGTCAAGCCTGTATAATACAACGGGATGGAGATTTCTTTTTCGACAGGCTCATTTAAAGGATTATAAACCAAGACAAACGCTTTTTCCTTCAAAGCAGGATTCACATGCATGATTCCGTCCCAGTCTCTTCCGTCAGGCCGTCTTAACCCAACTTTCACTTACATTTCCACGCAATCCTGTCCAGAATGAGTCAGGACGATCCCCTTGGCGGTGACTGTGACCTACATATTTTTATTTTCTTGAACGGCGCCTGTTTCATCTTTAGGATGGAGTATATCCTCTCCGCTTGCTTTGTCGGCCGACTGCATTGTCTCAGTTCCACCTTCTCACCCAGGGCATTGACGGCTTCTGTAGTCACCAATTTCTGCGTAGACATGCGGCGAACAATCTCTGTCCAATAAGCGTTTTCTCCCGATTGCTTGAGTTGAAAGCGTATCGTATTGACAATCCAATAAGAAAGTAGTCCGAAGAATAAATGCGCATCACTGCGTTCATCCTTTTGATGATAGATGGGTCGTAGATTGAGATCCGTTTTTAGCTGCCGGTTGGTGCATTCTATCTCACGAATCAAATTATAATACTCCCAGGTCGTCTGTTCGCCAAAAGTCCGTACGTTGGTTCTCAGGAAATAGACTCCCGTGTTTTTGTCTATTGCGGTAATATCCTTGATCGTCCAGTTTACTTTTTGCATTTCAGCTGGTTTCCTCTCATTGCACAGGTACGTTATTTGATAATGTCGCGCGATGGAGGGATAACGCTCAATGGCTCTGCCGACTCGTTCAACTACTTTTTCGTAACGTTTGGTACCTCCTTTCCTTGTAATGGCCTCGTTGATTTTCTCCATCTCACCTTCAAAGCGTTCTTTCCATTGACGGTTCATGGAGGCTTCCGTCATTGCTTTTGAGGGAGAGGTGATCTCCAGATAATAATCCTCTTCAGGCCGGGTCTGCACTTCCCGCAAGGTAATCTCCTGTTTTCTGGTGTCATGTACGGTTACCGTCCGGTGATCCTTCGAGAGGCTGTAGTCTTTTAACCGTGTGCGGGATACGCAAAGATAATTGTATCCTTTTTCTTTTATGCCTTGCAGGTTCTCTTCGGTGGAGATGCCTGCATCGATTACAACCAAGGTCTTTTTACTGGTGACGGAGGTTTTGACAGCCAACTTGTCAATCATACCGGGAAGTGATTTGGGGTCTGAGGTATTGCCTGCAAGAATAGAGGAATAACGGATAAATCCCTCCCTGTTTATGCACAAGGCCAATACCAGTAATCGACAGTCGTTGCGCTTCTCCTTGCTGCGTCCGAAACGCGCTTTGCGACTTCCTGCTTTACGGCCTTCAAAATAGAAGTTGGTCAGGTCAAAAAGCACGATACGATTATCTATATTGAACAGGTTATCCGTCCTTTGGCAAGCATGCGTTGCCAGTATCGTTCGGCAAAGAGGCGCTCTTCGTGAGAAAGTCCATCCTTATTTTCCGGGAAAAGAGATCCATGATGCCGGTGTTGAAAACGCATAGTCAAGGCACGTGCAATACGTTTGACCTGGAGAGGCTTCAGGCATGGTTCAAAACCGATATTCAGTACAATCAGGGAATGCACGTGTCCGCGCACATCTCGATAAGACTCCTTCAGTCGATAGTAAGGAGCTTCCTGTCCCGTGGCGGAATTGAAACGTAGTTGTACATTCACGTGCATGAGACAAAAATACAACAAGACTTGCATTCAAAAGTGTCCTACAATCCGGATTTGACATACTTCCGAAAAATACGATCGCTGAATATCAAATGGCTATCACATCAAAGGAGCATAAAACAGGCTCATTTTTTATCAAAAATAATTTTGAGGGTGAAAGTTGGGTCAAAATCATACCCTTGAATGGGGTTGGCCGGGTCGCTGTTCTCGTAGAGTTTTTCGAGTTCACCGGTCACCACGTTCAATTTATACGGCTCGAAAATCTGCGGGTTATCCTTGTTCATGGAGATGATGATGTAATCCTTCTGTTCTTTCAAGAGCGAGATAATGCCGGCCCTGACCCCATCAAACGGGGTAAGATCGAGCGCGTTGCTCCCGTCGATATTGGCCGCGTAGATATGGTAGTTCTCGTTGCCCCCGTGGTCCATCGCGTAGAACAGGCGATCGTCATTAACCCAGCCATACCCTTTAATCGGTTCCTCTTTCTCTTCGATGGCACGTACCACTTCACCGGTAGCCAGCTCTTTGGTATAGACGTGGTTCTTGAGCCCTTCCTTTTCCATGTAGGAGAGGTACTTGCCGTTGGGTGACAACTGGAAGGAGGACGCATTGGGCCGCGCAAAATAATCGGCCACGCTGTACGTGTAATCGCCTTCATCGTGGGCGATCAACGCCTGCAGTTCTTCATCAGACGACACCAGTTCGGGATTACCCGGCAATTTGCTCTCGAACCGCTTCAAGGTAAGGGGAAGGGTCATCCCCGCCTGCTCGTAGTTCCCGGTGATGCTATCGCCCTGGAGCATGCCTTTATAGGTAATTTGTGCTGCCGACACACCCAGCTTTAACTCGTTCCCGGTTTGCTCGATTACATCCACGGGGATACCGGTCGCGCCCTGCATGGGCACATCCATGGTACCGGTAAGACTCCCGTTCTCCCCTACAAGATGGAACACCAGTTCCAAGTCGACCCCCTGCACCGAAAGGGTGCCTTTTCAATCTCCGGCAATGCTTTGTGCTTTTACACTCATAGTTACTAAGACGATGGCGAGTAACACGCCAACTTGTTTTATAACGTTCATAAATTTAAAATTTGTGTATTGAATACAGATCCGGCATCGCGGGCAATATTCCGTCATTAAAATCAGACGATTCTCGTTGCTGAATCTCGGGGCAGATGTAATGAAAGCCGAGAGGTTAGCCAAGCTTGCTTGAGCCGGCCCGAGGCGCATCTTACATTCTGCAAACTTAGGTAAAAAAGTCGAGATTTTATACACGAGCAAATAAAAATCAAGAGAATCAGGACTTCAGAAGGAATATCCTCAACATGGAAATTCTTGTGGCATACAATATGGAAAGGAACAGGGCAACCTGTTCGTACTCGGCATATATTTCGGGATCATTGAACAGGTATAAAGCCTCTATGCCTGCCAAATCGGAGGTCGACATAAAGTAGTGAAGCCTTTCCATCTGCAAATTCATATACTCATACGGGGTAATTTCGGCTCTTTCCCCAAACAGCGATTTGAATGAAAGCTCCGTTTTTTTCAGCTTTTTATCCAGAATTTTAATCACCTTCTCTTCCGATTTGAAAAGGGCATAGTCCGGATATTGTTTCAGCGCCCCGGCTATCCTCACTCTCCTCTCTTCCTCATCATCCAGAGAGTGTATTTCAAGAAACAGGGTATAAGGGAGTTCTCCCCAACGCCCGCGGATATATTCACCCAGCTTCGCTTCGTCATTTTCCTTGGTCAGATACGACAAATCTTCATACGTAATATCATTCTCATTCTGTAAGCCAAGCATCTGCCAGTAAGCGTCATTGGTAATGGTATAATCACGCGCTTCTTTACTCCATTTCGTGACCCACCTGTTTACCTCCTTAAAGTCTGTGAGATCTCCGTACAACAGATCCGTGAGCGCCCCAATTCTTCTAAAGTCCTCCTCTTCATACGGATCTTCATCGTCCCGGTCACTCTCAAATATTCCCTCTTCCGGGCCGGTATTTTCCAGGTGTTGGGTTAACTCCAGAAAAATCGCCGCATTTTCCTCATAACTGTTCCCGGAATATTCATCCAGAAAATCATCCTCTTCATCCCGGATATCGCCGTCTTCATCCTCTTCATCACCGTAAGAGTCATAAAACGAATCATCCAGTCCTAATATATAATCATAATTACCGGCACCAAGCTGCTTTTCCAGCCTGTGCATAATCATCCTGACCATTGTCTCATCCTCAAAAGGACCTTGCACGAACAGGGGTTTCCCATTCTCACCACCACAATGTATATCGATCAAGGGAATCTCGTCGCTGTCCTCTTCAAGCATGTATTGCGTAGTGGACAGAAAGTCCTTATGGGGTTCAAACCCGATATCTTCAGCATATTCCCAACCGGCATGGATGATGTTATGGACCAGATTGTATTCACATTCGAGCATGTCGAGACCGGTTTCCAATTTGCCCTTATACTCATCAAACGCATACTCCGGAACATTGAATTCATATAACGTGTCCTTTATCCCAAGACATTTCAGGTCGACAAGGTATGAACAATAGGTAATATTTCCATTGACATGCTTACGGGCAATGGTCACATGTGCGAGACCTTCCTCTTCCCAGCCTTCATTGACAAAGCATCTGAATATCGGAATATTACGGGCTCTTTGACGAATATAATTTTCCGGAGAAAGGATTTGTGGGGATTGCTTCTGCTTCTTACTCATAATAAATTATCGCATTTGGGTGAAGAATGATATTCAACGTTTTCGTTAAGCGATGAACATAAGACAAGCAAGCTTGGCTTATGTCGTCGCGAGAAAATGTCTAATGTAAATGAACACAAAATTACAATAATATCTTCGGAAAAAAGCGTTTTTACTCGGCAAAATCTATACGCGACACACTCCCACGCATGCCGCGTACTTTCACGTCGCACTTCAGCCGGGGCCCTTTCAACCAAGTGAACAAAGCGGTTTCCGGGATTGCTATATGCTTATTACAAAACCAATAGAGGCATAAAATGAGCTATGACATCCTGGGGCTGCGCCATATCACCGCCATCTCCAACAACGCGAAAAAGAACTTCGATTTTTACACCAACGTGCTGGGATTAAGATTAGTAACTGATGTTTCGCAGTTAAAAATGAAGTTGATAATCAGAGGATAAGAGATAAAAAAAGCAGCATATTTTAGCTAATATATCATTAAAAATGATTATCTTAGCGATGGAAACCAAACCATTAAAATATGCTGCGGGACAAAGATATTAAAAAGATTCAAGAGTTGAAAGCGGACTTTACCCCCGGCAGGGTTTCCGCGGAAGATATTTTTAGCCGCTTCAAGGCGTTGAAGCTAAGCGAAGGTCTTTCTGAGTTCAAATGGTTCAAGACCCGGGGATATGATTTTAAAATGGTCCTGGCCCTGCTGGTCTCCATGGTGGTCAGTTCAGACAAGACGGTCAACTCCTATCTGAACAGCCCCACAGGTGAAGGTTCCACCATGGGCAAGGATGTGTTCTATCGCCTGAAGAACAGTCCCTTTATATGCTGGCGGATGCTTATGTGGCATCTTGTGCATCGTTTTCTGACGGTGACGTCCAAAGATAGTGATGTAGATGATACCTCATCCCGTTACCTGATCTTCGATGACACCACCCTGTCCAAAACCGGTAAGCGTATAGAGAAGATCGGGAAGGTATGGGATCATGTAACAAACAGCTACGTGCTTGGATTCAAGCTGTTGGTGATGATGTACTGGGACGGCAAGTCCTCCATGCCACTGGATTTCAGTCTTCACCGGGAGAAAGGGAAGAATCAGGAACGCCCCTTTGGGATGAGCAAAAAGCAGATCCGCAAGCAATACAGTTGCAAGCGTATCAAGGACTCGTATACCGCTAAACGTGTGGAAGAAGTGGACACGAACAAGATCCAGATGGTCCTGCGGATGTTTTTCACGGCCATCTATCGCGGGCTTCGCGTTGATTACGTCCTGGTGGACAGCTGGTTTACTTGCGATGCGTTGATACAGGCTATCCGGGGTGTGAAGGACAAGGAAGTTCACCTGATCGGGATGTACAAGTTTGCAAAGACTAAGTTTGAGTACCAGGGTAAGAGCCTGACCCACGCCCAGATCAATAACATGCTGGGCAAAGCCAGGCGCTGCCGTTCCCTGGGTTACCAGTACAAACAGGCCAAAGTGCTGTACCAAGGTGTTGAGATCTGCCTTTTCTTTAGTCGTCGGGGCAAAAATGACAAATGGAAGGTTTTGTTGACGACGGACACGAAGCTGACGTTCAAGGGATTGATCAGGCATTACCAGGTAAGATGGGTTGTGGAGGTGTTCAATCGAGAATCGAAGCAATTGTTGAACCTGGGAAGATGTCAATCCAGTAACTTTGACGCCCAGGTAGCAGAAACGACCATCAGCATGATAGCCTATCTGTTATTGACACTGCGTTTCCGGTACGATAACTACGAGTCGAAAGGGGCACTCTATCGGTCAATGAACGCCGATGTGCTCAGGGAAACACTCGACAGACGGCTATGGGGGCTGTTCATCGAGTTAGCCTGCTCAGTATGCGAGGTATTGGAGATGGATGCCGATGATTTACTTGAAAAAATGTTGGCCAATCCAAAAGCAGAATCCATGATCATTGCACTGTGTTGTTCGGTGATGGTTAAGGACGATTGAGAAATTGTAAAATATAAAATGTTATAGTACAGAGATATAGATAATAATGCATTTCCCTTCTATTTCTTTGTCAATGGTTTGAGGGAAGTGCGAAACATGAGTAAAAGTATTAGCCGGAGGCAACTCGCTTTAATCATATACTTGTGTGAACTTTTTCGCTAAGCTAAATGAGCAAAGGACAAGTTTGCTTACACTATGCCATAGCGAGAACTATTTCGATAAGCGAGTACAGAGGCAAAACTTGTTTTGACTATGTTGAGCGTAAAAATAGTACAACAACAATTGAAAAAGTCTAACTTTAGTGATAATGATTATCATGCGCGTTTCATACAACAAATAACATCAAAGGGCAACTTTGATAAAGTCTTTTTATCCCTTTTTATATTTACTTGACGTATGAGAAAGGAAATACCCTATGTTAAAAACGTTTTTTTAATTTTGAGAAACTATTCTGTTAGTACGCTATATAAGTAATGACTACATGATCGCACAATTTCTCTAAGAAGTTATCTCCTTATTTTTTATGGCATTAGGGTTCCAAAAGGAACATCCTCAACACGGAAATTCTTGTAGCATATAATACAGAGAGGAACATATTGATCTGGTGATGTTCAGTATGGATTTCGGGATCATTGAACAGGAACAAACTCTCTATACCTGCCAGATCATAGGTTGACGCAAAATAGTGAAGCATCACAACTTGCCATTTTACATATTCGTACGGGGTGATCTCCTTTCTGTCCCCAAATAAAGATTTGAATGAAAGTTCCGTTTTCTTCAGCTTTTTATCCTGAATTTTAGCTGTCTTATCTTCCAATTTTAAAAGGGCGTAATCGGGATATTGATCAAGAGCCTGGGCTATTCTGGCTTTTTTTTCCGTAGGATCATTCAGACCTTGTAACTCGAGAAACGTGACATATGGGAGTTCACCCCACTTCTCACGCACATATTTTTGCAACTTTGCATCTTCAATCTCTTTAGTCAAATAAGACAAGTCTTCATAAGCGATCTCATCTTTATTTTGCAAACCCATCATCTGGTAGCGAGCGGCATTCGTGATGGTATAATCACGCGCTTCTTTCCTCCATTTCGTAATCCATCTGTTTACATCCTCAAAATCGACAAGATCATCATACAATATATCGGTCAACGCTTCTATTCTTTTGAAACTCTCATCGTCATCCGGGTCCTCATCGCCCCGGTCATCGCCAAACTCATCATCATCTAAATGTTGGGTTAATTTCAGGAAAATCGCTGCATTTCCACTATAACTGTTATCGATATATTCTTCGTGGAAAATGTCCAGGTCATCCCAGTCGTCTTCATCATCCCAGTCGTCATAAGACTCGTCAAACATTGGATTATTACCCCCTAAGAGATAATCAAAATGACCTGCTCCCAGTCTCTTTTTCAGGCTATTGATAATAGTGTTGGCTATTGTATCATCTTCTAAGGGGCCTTGTACGAAAAGCGGTTTTCCATTTTCACCTCCACACGCTATTTCAATCAAGGGTATATCGTCGCTATCTTCTTCAAGCATATATTGAGTAGTGGATAGAAAATCCTTATGGGGTTCAAAACCGATATCTTCAGCATATTCCCACCCGGCATGTATAATGTTATGAACCAAACCGTAATCGCTTTCAACCATATTAAGGCCCGTATCTAATTTACGCTTATATTCGTCAAATTCATACTCCGGAATATTAAATTCGTATAATGTGTCCTTTATTCCAAGACATTTCAGGTCGACAAGATATGAGCAGTAGGTTATATTTCCGTTGATATGCTTACGGGCAATGGTCACGTGCGCAATACCCGCATCCTCCCAGTCTTCATTGACAAAGCACTTGTATATAGGAAGATTACGGGCTCTTTGGCGAATATAGTTTTCCGGGGAAAGTATTTGCGGGGACTGTTTCTCCTTCTTCTTCATAATCAATTACCATACAGGGGTGAATAATGACGCCTCAATGCAAAAATACAATAATAATTAGAGATAAACGTTTTTTCACACGCAAAACTTAATCATATTATGCTTCTTTGCATAATGCTTTTTTGCATAATGCAAGCGATGTTCAACAACAGAAAAAGGCCTTTTTATAATGCAATGTTTTAAATCTAAGTAATGCTGCATGTGAGCAATACCAATGGGAGATAATCCTTCAGTTCGGCTCTTAATACGCTTAGCGCCTTGCTGATATAAGCCTCTATTGTTTTGGGAGAGACGGACATTTCCTCCGCTATCTGATTGTAAGTCATATTCTCAAACCGGCTCAGTTCAAAGGCTCTCCTCACGTTTTCGGGTAGCTGCTTCAAGGCAGTATGAAGCATTTGTTCCAGTTCTCCAATGGTATAAATCACTTCGGGGGTATCGGTGGTGGCGGAAACGGCCTGCTTCTCCGCATAATACTGTCGCACAGACTGTTTACGGAGATAATCCGTACAATTATTCTTTACACTGGTGATGAGCAAATTCTTAAAAGAGGAGGTGATTTCGATCTTTTTCCGGTTTTTCCATAAATGAAAGAAAGTATCCTGAACAATATCTTCACACGCTTCCGGCGAAGAGATGTAACGTTGTGCAAAGACACAGAGGGCAGGATAGAAGTCGAAAAACAACTCTTTAAACGCTTCCTGATCGTCTTGAAAGGCAATTCTCCTGAACAGGTTCTCCAATACTGCACTCTCTGCCATCTGCTACAAAATAAGTATCCTGAATTTTATTTTTCTTCACGGACTTTTTGCAAAGATGCAAAAAAATATTTAATCAGGAAACTGTAACCTTATAACTACTCATTCTGATTTTTTGGCTTCCTTCAAAATAACAAAAATCGCCGGAATGAGAGAGTCGTATCCGACGATTTTTGTTATAGGAACCTGCATCATCCTTTTAGGATTTGTTACAAGTAATCCGGGCAGGACACTCACCAATAATTACATTGGCATATTGGTACATTATCACATTAAATTAAATATCTATACTTTACTTATTCGGCCTATCCCAACCCCGGGTTTCCGTGCACCGGATCATGGCAATCTGGTCGCCCGCCTGTAGTTTGAACTCGCCTGCTTCCAGCGTCCACTCTCCTTTTTCATTTACAAAGGCAAGGTCGTCGGCTGCCAGTTGCAGTGTAACGGTTTTGGTCTCACCCGGTTCGAGTGTTATCTTTTCAAATGCACGCAGACGGCGTACATCGGGCGAAAGGGAGGCTACCATATCGCTGCTGAAGAGCAGTACTGCCTCTTTTCCTGCCAACGCTCCACTGTTCTTTACATCCACGGTCACCGTCAGCAGATCACCCGACACGAAATCTTTCTTGTCCACTGATAAATTGGTATACTCAAATGTAGTATAACTCAGTCCGAATCCGAACGGATACTGTACCGACGTCTGCGCTCCGTAATCGTAAGCGCCTTCCATTTTACCGTCTATATTCTGGCTTGGCTTATGATCGTAGGTGATCAACCCATGCTCGAATCTCGGGTAGGTATAAGGCAGTTTTCCACTTGGATTGACATCTCCCGTAAGAATATCGGCCAGTGCATCTCCCCCGAAATTACCCGGGAGATAAAGCTGAAGTACCGCTTTGGAATCCGGTTCAATCTTACGGATCAGTCGTGGGCGTCCTTCATTTAATACCAGTATGACCGGTTTTCCTGTCTTTTGGAGCGCCAATGCAAGGGCTGTCTGATTCTCTGACAGCGCCAATTCATCCAGGTTACCCGGTGTTTCACAATAGGAGTTCTCTCCTACACACAACACAATATAATCGACCCCTGCCGCGGCAGCTACCGCTTTTCCAATCTCAGGCGAATTTTCTTCGTAATACTGGCCATCCATCTTATAGGTAACTCCCGGCTCATATCTCACGTTCGCAGCGCCGAATTTATTTTGCAAGGCTTCGTAGATAGTGTTGTATTCTTGAGCAAACTCTTCGGTTTTTTCTCCCTGCCATGAATAACTCCATCCACCGTTGAGGGTACGCATAGAGTGCGCATTAGGGCCTGTCACTAAAATACGGACATTGGACGGTAACGGCAGGATGTTGTTTTCATTTTTCAACAGGGTGATCGACTCATCAGCGGCCGCTTTTGCTACCGCTTCACTCTCACTGCTCCCAAAGTCGGGATATTCAGAACGTGACCAGTAAGGATGCTCAAAGAGCCCCAGACGAAATTTCATCCGCAATACCCTACGTACTGCATCGTCAATCCGCTCCATGGGTATCTCACCTTCTTCTATCAGTTCTACTAAAGTAGGACAAAAGGCAAGATTATACGGCTCCATCACCAGGTCAATACCGGCATTGATGGCCGTTTTCACTGCCTCTTTATAATCTGTGGCGATCCTGTCCCGCGAGAGCAGATTCTGTACATCGGCCCAGTCGGTCACGATTACCCCGTCAAACGCGAGCTCTTCTTTCACCCATTCAGTCAGTAGCCGATAATCGGCATGGGTGGACACGCCATTGATGATACCCGAATTAACCATCAGCGAAAGTGCCCCGCCTTCTACTATAGAGGCCCGAAAGGGTTCAAAATATTTCTCACGCAATTCACTTTCTGAGATAAGAGCCGGTGTACGGTCTTTACCCGAGACAGGTACTCCATAACCCATATAATGCTTTACACAGGCGGCAATATGGTGGCTCCCTACATTGTTGCGGTCATTACCCTGAAACCCGAGTGTGGAGGCCACTCCCATCCGGGCATTGAGATAGGCGTCTTCACCGTAGCTCTCCCATTGACGCGACCAGCGGGCGTCTCTTCCCAGGTCCATAGTAGGAGCGAAAGTCCAGGGAATATTGCTGGCGCGGGTCTCATAAGCCGTAATACGGGAACCCTCTTTCATTAGATGGGTGTTAAAGGTGGCAGCCATCCCAACACCTTGCGGGAAGAAGGTAGCACCGGCGGTATAAGTAGTCCCGTGAATAGCATCAATGCCATAGAGCACCGGTATACCTGTCTCAGCCAACGCTCTCTCCTGTATGGTACGGACCGTTTTCTCCCACACCTCTGTGGTACGTGCCCGGTTGTTGGCGGTATTCAGGATGGAACCCACCTTGTATTTACCAATCACCGTATCCAGCATAGCAGGATCGATTTCGAAAGGCTCATCACTGAAATAGAGATTTCCTCCTTTTCCGATCACATCGACAGTGAATTGTGCCATCTGGCCTACTTTCTCCTCGAGGGTCATCTGCGCCATGACACTGTCGATCCGTTTTTCGATACCGGCATCCAAACCCAAGCCGGATGCTTTTTTATTTCCCCCGTTACAGGCACCCAGCAGAAGTACCGTTAGGATAAAAAAACTGATTTTTTTCATTTGATGTTACATTGAAATTAGAAGTCTGAAGTGAAGAAGTCCAAGAAGTGGAGAAGTTCAGAGTCTTGTACTAAACTCCCAAATCCGAAATCCCAATTCCCAAATCAAACATCCTAAATTTTTCACTTTTCACTTTTAGTTTTTAGTTTTTCACTATATAGATTTTCTATCGTCACTCGGCATAATCAAAACAAGTTTTTCTTCTGCCCTCGTTCCTAAGAAAATTCACTTTTTCTGATATACTCTTACGTAATCAATTTCATAGGAGGCAGGCAATGCCGATTCATCTACCCCTTGGGCGCCCCCCCAGGATCCGCCCCAGGCCAGATTAAGCTTCAGATAGAATGGATTGAAAAAAGGCCACGTATCCTTGTTCCCTGCCTTATCATTGGGAAAATGGAAATATTCAACTCCATCGACAAACCCTTTGATATAATCGGGAGTCCATTCAGTAGCATAGACATGGAATTCGGTTGAAGCATTCTGTATGGTTCTGGATGCACCTTTCTGTGTTTGATTCGTATGATTGTATGCTTTGGTATGTACGGTAGAATGCACGACATTGGGATCATAACCCACATATTCCATAATATCGATCTCACCGTCATCGGGCCAAGCGGTAAAATTTTTCGGCATCATCCAGAAGGCGGGCCAAGTACCTCTCCCAACCGGTAATTTCAGGCGTGCCTCAAAATAGCCGTATATCCAGCTTTTATCCGTATTCATACGGATGGAATAAACCGTTCCGTCTATTTTTTTTGCAGTGATAGTGAGAATACCGTTTTTTACGACAGCCAATTGCTCTCCATCTTTATCACCGCTGACATAGTGCTGCAGTTCTCCATTTCCCCAGCCTCCGCCACCGGTTTCGTACCACCATTCGGAGGCATTGGGGCGATCGCCTTCGTCAAACTCATCGTTCCACACCAGGGTATAACCTTCCGGAGCCTCGACATTGGGCACTGGTTTGCCTTCCTGTTCTACCGGAATACTGACCCGTTGGGTTCCCGCTTTAACGACAACCGCACCTTCACGCGCTGAAGTACTCGTGTTGGCAGCAATGGTTACCGTTATCGTCCCGGTAGTATTGACGGAACCCGTAGGACTGCAGGTAATCCAATCTTCGTTACTATAGGCGGCCCACTCGCGGTCAGCCGTAACATCAATAGTCGAAGTCTCCTTACTATAACCTGCATAAATTTGGGTGGGAGAACAAGTAACGCTCCCGCTTGCTTCAATTTCGTTGTCTTTACTACTGCAGCACACTATAGCAAGCGCAAGTACCGACAAAAAAAACAGCTTCATTTTATTCATAATCATATAATTAAAAGCATGTACGGCAAAACCATGATGCCGTACTATGCTATAGATTCATTATTTTATTCATTACATTCGGATTCTTTCAGGATAATGCTGCTGATGGTGACTTCGGCATTCGCAGGATTCCCCCCAAAGTCAAATACCAAATTTATCTTATCAATGTCAATTCCATCCATAGCAGGCATCTTAAACACATAATCCTCATACGCGATAAGATCAATATTCTTAGTGAAGAAGAACGTATTGTCATCATCGACTTTGGTGAGTTTGACAGTTACTGACCTGATATCCTTGCTTGAATTAAAGATACAGCGAAAATCATACTTATTCGCAGCGCTGGTCGCAATATTGTCTGTTTTGAAATGGACCTGTGCCTGCCATTGGGAAAATGTTTCTTCGGACAACGTGATTTTGTACGAGTTGCCGTCAGCCACGAAGCCGGGGTCTGCTATCTGGTTCCAACCCGGGGCATAATAAAAGAAGTTCGTATAGCTAACCGACTTCCACATATTGCAGTCCGAGTCCGGCAGCCAGTTCACATCATCTTCTTCAGGTTCTTCGATGACGGTGCCGTCGTCGCAACTATGCTCTTTCAATACGACACGGCTCACAGTAACGACTGTTTCTGCCGCATTACCGCCAAAGTCGAGCACAAGGCTTACCTTCTCCATGTCAATACCGGCCATATCTGTCTGAATAAAGGTATAATCTTGATATGCTTTCAGTGAAATACTTTCCTGAAAGTAATACACTCCATCATCTCCCGTCTTAACCAGTTTTACTGTTACATTGTTGTGATCCTTGGTAGAATTGAAGATAGTCGAAAAATCATAATTCGTTGCCGCATTAGTAGATAAGTCAGTCAGGAATTTCACTTGCGCCTGCCACTGGTCGGAGGTGGCCTCGGGCAAGGTAATCTGATAAGAATTACCGTTGTCGGCAAATCCGGGATCATCTATCTGGCTCCAACCCGGGGCATAGTAAAACTCGTTTGTGAACGTTGCCGTCTTCCACATGTTGCAATCATTATCCGGATCATAACCGCCCGGTTTTGTTTCTTCACCGCTTGTCAGGATATAATGCCACGCAATAGATCCGTTGTCCGAAATCAGCTCTATTTTAGTAGGTGAAATACCTGCCAGCTTATATTTCGGAGTATTGTAAATATCGTCGTTGGCGATATATGGGAACAGCGTGTGTGCCGGGAACGTCAGGTAAATGTCGTTTCCTTCCGCAACAAAATCATAGGTGGTTACCTGTTCCGAAACGGCCGCCATAAAGTCATTCCCATCGTTGGTATTATATTCGCTGAATACGGAACAACCGGCATTCACATACACCGTGCCTCCCACACCCGGATTATAGGTATAGTCCATACCTGTTGTAAAGGTAAGTATATCGTCATAAAGCCCCCAAGCTGCTTTCTCGTTAGGCGATGCGCTCCACCAGCCCGTCCCGTCTGTTCCCGATTCTCCACAAGCCAAGTGCGCAGGTTCGCTGGCAGCAATTGACCATGTTTTGCTTTCAGTTCCGGCAAAGAATGTAATGTACTTGTTAAAGTCAACCATCGAGTTGTCAATCGTAAACGTCTTGATGATGGAACCATCGCTGATACCGTTTGCATTCCCGATCTTGATCTCTACCGTATAGGTGCCGGCGGTACTATAAATTTTGGTAAGCCCGTTCACTGTGGAATAGGTGATTTTACTTTGTTCCTCAAAGATCCATACAGGATAAGCGGCCCTATTATTTAATGTGAACGTTACCTGGTTGATTTCCTGGTCGACAGTGATATTCACGTCAATATCCGCGGCCAGGGGAATACCAGCCTCATTCGGCGATGTAAAACCATCCGGGGAACAGCCTGCCAGGCAAAAAGCCATCGCCGCCATCAAGAGGGTAACCCTTATATAGCCATATATATTTTTCATAATTCTTCTATTTTATTTAATAGTTATTCTGAGTTAACGTACCTTGCGCCGCATCAATCTCATTTTGAGGAATGGGCAGGTATTTTTTATTGGGTGTCCATGAGTTTGTACGGTACTGGCCATCCGGAACAAGCACGGTAGTCGCTTTACCGGTACGTACCAAATCCCAGTAACGTTTTCCTTCGCCCACAAATTCCAACCGTCGCTCCTGAATGATATTGTCCACTGTGGCAGGAATGCTTCCCAATCCCGCCCTGTCGCGGACTTCGTTTAAATAGTTCTGTGCCGTTCCTTTACCTGAAACACCGCGGGCTAAGAGTTCGGATGCGTACAATAATGTTTCCGCATATCTGTAAACGCGGAAATTGTTATTGTAGTTCATATCGGCATCAGCAGCATGTCCTGCATTACCACCCACGCGGGGCAGGTACTTCCTTAAAAAATATCCGGTATCCTGATAACGTCCTGTGTAAGTAGCACCAGTGGAAACGGTATAGTCGGCAAAATTAAGGATACCCCCATCGCGACGTTCATCGGCTTCGTCATACATTTCGTAAGTTTCCACGCGAACCGGTTCAAATCCCCATCCGCCTTCATAATCCGGACTGCTGCCCAGATTGTTTATGCCTATAAATTTCGGATAAACTGAACCACCGGCGCCAGTAGCATTGTCCCAGGCGCGTTTACCGGCAGTAGAAACATAATTGATCTCGAAAATCGACTCGGTATTCCATTCTCCCGCTTCTTCCCAGATTAAAGCAAAATCGTCTACCAGGTCGTAGCTGCCGGAAGCGATGATCTCTTCCATATAGCTGAGAGCTTTGGAGTATCTGCTTTCGTCCTGCTGGTACATTACCACTTCAGTATAGAGCATATATGCCATGGCTTTCGATACGCGTCCATACCATTGGGCCGTTGTACGCATAGGTAATCCCCCGTTATCGATCGCGTCTTCCAATGATGTTATTATACCATTGTACACATCATCGGCAGTGCTTTGCTCATGTATATAAGGGAACGTGAGATTCTGTTCATAATAGGGAATATTGCCCCACAATTTCCACAACCACGTATAATAGAACGAACGCAATACTTTTGCCTCGGCTGTATAAAGAGCCTTATTCTCGTTAGAAATATCAGTTACATTTTCAATGTTTTCCACTACAACATTCGAACGGTTTACACCGGAATAGAATGTTGTCCAAAGATCACTTACCACAGAGGTGGGCAAAGCGTTGTAGTTAAACATACGGTGCAAATAAATACAATCATTTTCATCGGCTCCCCCGACGTAAACGTCATCAGCCATCACATCTGAGACCAAACCTATATGCGTATATTGCCCCCATGCATAGTCAAACCATTTTAATGGGTCGTATGCGGCAACGAGTGCTTCAAAGATCCTTTCATCCGAATTATAATATTCGTCAACAAAAACCTTGTCGGGCGATTCTACATCCAGAAAATCAGTTGTGCAGGACGTTCCCGTCATACCCAACAGTATGCAACTTATTAAAATTAAAATATATTTTTTCATACGATAGTCAGATTAGCAATTAAAAATTTAAATTTAACCCGAATGTATACGTTCTCGCCTGAGGATATATACCCCGGTCAATACCGATCTGTGTGCCTCCGGCGGAGATTTCGGGATCAAACCCTTCATATTTTGTGAGAGTCAGCAGGTTTTCAGCTGCTACAAAAAGGCGCAAGCTTGAAATCAGAAGATTTTTCGTCATCCCTCTGGGGAGCGTATATCCCAACTGTATGTTCTTCAACCGCCAATACGAACCGTCTTTCACGTACAAATCGGACGACAGCCAGTTGTTATTATCATCGGTAAAGGTGAATCGCGGAATACGGTTGGAAGTCCCTTCGCCGGTCCAACGATCCAACATATACGAAGGCAGGTTGATATAAGCGATATCCGTACGGCGCGTCGCATCAAAAATATCGTTCCCTTGTGTACCCTGCCACATCATGTTGAAATCAAAATTTTTCCATGCAACAGAAAAATTCAAGCCAAATGTCCAGTCGGGCATACCTTTACCGATTTTGGTCTTGTCGTTATCATCAATTTTACCATCTCCGTTTATATCGACGAAACGTACATCCCCCGGCACCGCTTTAGGCTGTATCAAAGACACATTTCCATCGGCATCGGTATGGGTATAACTGTTGATTTCATCCAGGTTCTGGAAAATACCGTTGGTTTTATACCCGTAGAAGAAAGGGAACGGTTGGCCATTTTCGGCTCTCGATACAGTTCCCACATTCTGGTAATTGTCGTAATTCTCGAATCCGGTTTCATTACCCAATTTAATGAGTTTATTTTTCAGGTAGGTAGCATTCCCCCCGATACGGAAGTTAAAGTCGGATACCTTGAATCTATAGCTTGTTTCGAATTCAAAACCGGAGTTTTCCATTTCTCCGACGTTACCCCAGGGTTTGGATTCACCCACATAAGAAGGGATGGGCATTACCATTAGCATACCGTCCGTAATTTTCTTGTAATAATCACCACTGAATGTTAATGCATTTCCAAGCAATCCGAAGTCAATACCGATATTGGTCTGTATGGATTGTTCCCAACGCAGGTCTCTGTTTGCCAGTCCGTTTGGTTTGGTACCGTTGAGCAGTCTTATGGCATCACCTGTCCCGAAGAAATAATTATTTCCGGTTTGGGTAAGCGCTACGTAGCGGAAATCATCGAGATTTTCGTTACCGTTTTTACCCCATGAAAACCGGAGTTTTGTGCTGTTCAGCCAATCGGGACGGTTTTGTGCAAATTCTTCGTTCATAATATTCCATCCCAGCGAGAAGGAGGGAAAGGTGGCCCAGGGATTGTTGGTCCCGAACCTGGAAGAACCGTCGCGGCGAATAGTTGCCTGAAACATGTAACGCTCGGCATAGTTGTAGCTTAACCGTGCGAAATAAGAAGCCAGGGCATGAGGATTAGTAGCGCCTCCGTAAACCGACATGTCGCCGTTAGCAGCGGTACCGGTCGTAAAGTTAATATTCGCCTTGTTGGGATTTTCTTCCACCATATAGTAATTGCTGCCACCCAACTGGCGTCCGTTGGTTTTCTTCGCCGATTGTCCCAACAGTACGGTTACGTTATGTAGTCCGATGGCTTTATCGTATGATAATGTGTTCTCTAACTGCCATACTAAAGAACGGTTCATCTCCGACCATACGGATGATTTCTCAGCCTTATTGGATTGTCCCAGGTAATACACGGGAGTCCAACCGTCAGTGCCCCAGAAAGCCAGATCCGTTCCAAACGACGACCGAAATTTCAGATTATCCCAAATAGTCAGTTCGCCCCAGAAATTGGCAATAAACTTGTCGGCATTTCCTTTCTCGCCCGGTAAAGTCAGCGCGGCCAACGGATTGACAATTTCATTATAGTCTGAGCCGGCAATGGTATAGATACGTCCGTTATTTTTATCGCGTACGGGACTAAAATTCGTTACGTTGGCATATCTTTCGAATACGGCATCCTCGTCTTCTTCATAAATTCCGAGGATAGGCGAGAAAGCAAGTGCACTGCCCAAAGGTGAACCATACTCCGAATTAGTGGTAATACCTTGCGACTGGATGCGCGAATAGGCCAGATTGGCGCCAAAGGTGACATTACTTAACCAGTTACGTTCATTCTTGGCATCCATGAGCACATACGTATTGTTGGAACGCAATGCAAGGCGTTTGTAATTGGAGCGGTCGAAATTTCCACCGACAATACCTTCCTGCGAATAATAACCTGCTGACAGGTAATAGTTGAGCCGTTGCGTGGTACCGCTCGCGCTGAACTGATGCTGGACTAACGGTGCATTATAATTGAAAACTTCCTTTTGCCAGTTTGTACCTTCCCCGAAGGAATAAGGATCGGCATAAAAGGGTGAATTTCCCCCGTTTATCCTGCCTTCGTTCATCAATATCGCGTATTCGGTGGCATTCAGCACGTCCCGTTCTTTCCATGGACTTTGCATACCATATGAGAAATCATACGTAAAACTCACTTTTCCCTCTTTTCCCTTTTTCGTAGTAACGAGAATAACACCATTCGCGGCGCGCGTACCGTAAATAGCTCCCGAAGCGGCATCTTTCAATACTTCTATGGATTCAATATCGCTCGGGTTAAGGTAATCAATACCTCCGTCAATCGGCATGCCGTCCACAATATAAACAGGATTGGAATTGTTAATGGTTCCGATACCACGCACACGCACCTTTGCTGCGTCACCGGGCTGACCGGAAGCGGAAGTAACGGTAACACCTGCTGTAAGCCCTTTCAACGCATTATCCACCCTGACGGGAGCCGTAAAGGCGAGATCATCGGCCGTCACACGACTAATAGCGGCTGTCACCACACTTTTGCGCTGTACACCATACCCGATTACCACCAGTTCATCGAGCACTTCGGTATCTTCCTGCAATTGTACGTTAAGCACGGTCTGATTAGTAATCGTAAATTGTTGCTCCAGATAGCCGATATAAGATACGCGAAGCGTAGCTCCTCTCGGTACGGATAACGCATAATTCCCATCTATATCAGTTACGGTACCAATCGTAGTTTCCGGAACGGAGATATTAGCCCCAATAACCGGATCATCATTTTCATCAGTCACCCGCCCGCTCAGACGTATTTCCTGTTGCGGAGCCTGCGTTGTTTCACTTGTTGCGGCCGTCGACTTATCAAAAATATAAATTTTGTTGTCTCTCAGCTCGTAACCGATATTACGGGGTGTAAACAACTGGTCCAACACCTGCGTAAGATCGGTATCGGTCACTCTGATAGTTACTGCATCATTCAGATCCACCACTTCCTTGCTAAACGCCAGGGTGTAGTCTGTCTGTTGGGTGATACTTTCCAGTACAGTTCTCAGATTTGTTTGGCTGAAATTCAGGTTCACTTTTTGTGCCGAACTGATTACGGTACTCAGCACAAAGAGCGACATCAGAATCATCCATCGCCTTTTCATTGGAATTTTTCCCATGGTTTGTTCTACATATTAAAAATTAGACATTAAAATTTTTTCACCTCACTAGAATTAATCTATCTCTCTACTTTTTATTACAGATACTGATTTAACACTTTTGAATGCTTGTTATCGCTTCTTTATAGTAGACACAGAGAAAAAGAAAAAGGATGAGTAAAAAGTAAAAATTTAACAAAATGATAAGAAAAACCGCAAAAAAAATAATGATAAATCCTTTGAATAACAGGGTGTAAGATAAAAAAAGAGAGACAAAAAAGGTCACAAAGATCCGGAGAAAAAGGGTCGAAGGACAACAGAAACAATATCCGAAACATATAAATATTATATCGGTCAATCGGAAGCGAAGAAGCGTTTTATATTTATTTTTCTCTCTTTCACTTCAATCTCAAAAGGATCGAGCACTGTAATTTTACCGGCTTCGATCGTGAAAGTACGGGTATAATCTTTACACTCGGAGTGTTCAGGCAACGTTTTGGTATCGAAGGTAATGGTATAGGTTCCCATGGGCAGGAAAGTGGTAAATTTTCCGTCGGCATCGGTGACAACGGTTTGAACAACTGTTCCGTCGGTATTTATTACTATAAATCGAAGACCTTCATACCTCGGCAGAATCTCCACACTATTCTCATCACTGATATAACCGACACTTCCCTGTAATGTACCGCTTTGTTTGAGGGAAATATTGATCACCGTTCTGGCACTTTTGGCAGTGATTTTCTTCCGGTCGAAGAACCAGCGTCCCGTCTGTATCGGCTTCACTATATACTCGCCGTAGGGTACCAGCGAGTAGCGAACCTTTCCTTCTTCGTCCGAAATAAAGGCTTTGTTATCAATGTTCAGCAGATAGCCTCCGGCCGGCTCATCTCCGTCATCATAACGGTTATTGGCGTTATGGTCGTAATAGACTTGAGCGACTACCTTGCTTTTCCGCCCCTTCATCGGCTGCGATTTGCTGAAATTCCATGTCACTCCCACCTGCACGTTGAACATATTACTGCTATTGATAAACGTGTATCTGTACCAATAAGCGTTCATAAAAAAAGCCATATTATCTTTTGCAAAAAAGTTTGCAGTAAGGTTCGCCGACGGCACGCTGCCCTGATACACATCATGGCTGAAGTTGATACCTGACGAGAAAGATAATTTTTTAGAAATATTTTTATTGATGGAAACCGAAGAGGTAAACCGGTTGAACTCCTTATGCTGTTGCTTCGCCATCATATATTCATAGAGATAGTAAGCTCCTTTCTGGTATGAGGCGTCTATCATCACTTCCCGGAATGAGTAATTCAGGGTTGTTTTTGCCTGTCCCGAACGGCCACCCTCCAAAGGATCGGCAAAAAATCCAGCCTCCAGTGTGCCGAAGAGGGAGTGCCTCGCATTGGGACTTTGCCATCGCCCTTGCCATCCCATGCGATGAGAAACCATTCGCACATTCCCTGAAACAGTTCCTTCATCGAGCCATGAGGTGTATGAGGGGGAACTTTCACCTTGATGCCGGTAATAGAGTGACGAAGTTACTCTCCCTAATTTTGGCAATGAGAGCATGATATTTCCATAACTGTTCTCTGACCGGTAAGTATAAGTGTAGGCGTACGATTTAGGTGCCGTTCTGTTGTAACCAATACTGCCGCTGATATAGGTGTTTTCAGACAATCTTTTATTGACTCCCTGCGTAAAGGAGAGAGTTCCTTTTCTGCTTCCGGGAAAATATCCATCGCTGTAATAACCCGATCCGTCCAAAGCGATTCCGAAAGGCAGATTACCTCTGTACCGAAGTTCAGCTGCACCGGAGAATTTGCTGTCTGGTATGTTCTCATAGCTGCTCAATGCTCCATGCGTCTCCATATGGATGCTCCAATTTTTCCCTAACAAGCTTCTCCACTGAAGGCCTCCTACATTATATATTGCTTTTTCATAAGGGTTTTTCTGGTAAATATAGGTTGCTTCCATACCCCTATCTGAATTATTGGCTCCTAATGCGCCTTGTATGTAAAACGAGTAATACTCGGTAAACCATGGCTGTGAACCTATCAGGTTAAAATTCTGATCGACCGCCCCGAAAGTGAGCGTTTTTCTCCTGTCGGCAGTCGACAATATTGCTTTTGCGCCCCGGCCAAATAGCGGTAACTCCGTCTGTTCACTCACGTTGCCAATAGTGAACTCATTCTCTTCAAGCTTATACATCAACGAGGTATTGGTAATCATGGGTGTATGGCCGGAATTGTATTTGTAGATATTCCCTTTCAGGTGGAGATAGCCTGCCGGCAGGTTCATATATCCCCCACCCTGTAATTGCAGCATATTCGAAGTAGCATTGTACTGCCGGTAGCTCAATGTAACGGAATTGTCGGCCAATCCCTGTCCGGGATACAAATTACGGGCGGGATTGGTATCTATATACTTCCTATCTGTAAAAACATTCTGCACGGTAACGGTCTTACTCCCAAAAATCGTTTTCTCCCTCCCTTTCATGGCAGTGATATGCACCGAAAATTGTCCCGATGAAAGGAGATTGCCACTGGGAATAAAGCTGTGGATAAACCGTTTCTGTTCCATAGGCGCCATGGTGATTTTCATCTCTGTAAAAGCAGGTGCTTCCCGCAGGTTGGGAACATTAAACACCAATGTCACCTCCTGATATGTGTTTCCGCTGTTATTCACCGTTACATGCACCCGCACCGAATCCTCCGGACGGGTTATCATCAGTGGGGCGTCATCCGTCATGAAAAATATCTGCTCCCGCTCTTCAATATCGATGTAGGTTTCCCGGGCCAGCACCCTTTCCTTTTTTTCATTGAGAATGATATACCTGATAGCTTTTCTTCCCGCACCGATATCCTTGGCTGCAATTAACCGGTAAGCGACAAAAACACTGTCGTTCTGAGCAACAGAAATCTCCCGTTCACCCTGTGAAAGGGAACGGAGTTCCGAGAGTGGATCCAACAGGACAGTTCCAGTGAATATCTGCTCCGATCGATTGGTTATCTTCAGGATATGACTTATAACCTGTGCATTAACCGAAGACTCCCGTATCTCCAAGCCGACCGGTTCTTCCGCAACAGATTGAGCCTTTATTCCGTGGAAAGTATAAAGACTGATGAGCAATAATCCTTTGAAGCAGAGCTTTTTTCTATTGCGGAACATTTGCTATCGGGGAGAAATTTCATACATAAGCGATGTCTCGTATTGTTCGGGAGGAACATTGAACAGGCGCGAATCATTCGCTTCGGTAAAATAGGTAATATCAAAATTTACAGGTGTACCCCCGGTAGAGGGTCCCTCCAGTATGGTCTGGGTACCAGTAGAAAGCGTACGGGAATATATATTTCCGGTTCCCCCGCTTAATTGCAGGTGAACAATATCCAACGGTAAAGTATTGCCGGCGGAGGAGGAGAAATGAGAGGATACGGATCTTACCGTAACCTGATAGGCAGTAGTGGCGGAAACAGATAATCCGTCAACATAAGTAACACTTTTGCCGTTGATATAATCCGCCATCGTTTTAAATTCCAGCAGTCCATTAGATGCTTCCGTAGAAACCCGGATGGTGTACCGTTTCTCTTCAGGAGGAGGATTACCCAGATTGGTTACCTGTATCTTAAAAGTATGTTGCAGTCGGGCTATGGGTATATTATTTTTATCGTATAGCGTATATTCTATCTGAAACGGATACTCTTTCCATGCCTGCAGGGAATTCAAATAGCTGCCGGGAGCGACCGTCAGATTAAATCCCATAATAAAATCAAAATAATCATTTTGATTTGGGCTGTTGTTTATGATGGGGGCATTGGAATTGGGAACAAGGTACACTTCATTCGGTCCGTTTTGAAATGGAACGGATAAAGGCATTCCTACCTGAGTAACGCTGGGAATGGGTCCCGATTTCAAATTACCGGATGTTCCGGTCGGGGAAAAACTTATTTTGTCTGCAGGAAATTCATTCCCTCCGTTTACAACCGGGTAGTTTACTATCCGGGCGGATAATTTCCAGTTCTCGAAAGTAATATTTCCATTACCGCTGATTTTCAATCTGGTAATATCCGATTGTGATACGGCACCTGAATAGGAACCCACACTAAGATAGTCGGATCCTCCCTGCCATGTCAGATTCACCTGACCGTATGCCGATATATGGAATAAGAGAAAAAGAAGTTCTATGTATATGAATAGCCTACTCATGAGTGAACTGCAGCTCTGCGGCTTCTATCGTGGTGCGGTCACCGTAATCGAGCATCACGGTGGCGATATATCTTCCTTTTTCCAGCTCTTGCCGGAGAGGAATCTGCATGATCCGACGGTCACCGGGCATCGTATAAAAATCGGCCGCTTCTATGTTCAATTCTTTACCGTCACCCTGGTTGAACAGACTGGCGCTCGCACGGCCGTTAATCCAAATATTACCCACATTGCTGAATAAGAGCATCAGCGAATTGGTTTCCTTATCGTATGCCAGATTCTCAATTTCCACTTTCTTTATTTCCGGAGCGTTGCCTTTACGGTATATTTTTATTCCCTGGCGGACATTGATCTTGATGGCTGCTCCCTGCGTATCTACGCCATCTACGGGATTCATCTGCGTTACAAATAGCATGGCCGTCTGTACATTCGCGTCACGGTCGATTTCCGCAGGTATGGTCATAGTCAGATCGATCTCCCGGCTTTCTCCCGGCTCAAGGGTCATATACATGCCACCGGGCAGGCTTAGCCAGCCGGCACAGGAATTATCCAGTGAATCAGGCGGGAACATAAGGTTGCCACCATAACTATCGTATTCCCAATCCCCCATTGTAAGGGAGAAATTGAGCGGATGATCTTTACTGACATTGCTGACCAGTACTTTCTGTGATCCTGTCTCTCCCGGGTCCAGACTATAATATACCCGCGGCGGAGACACCGAAATCCCTACCTGTGAAAAGACGGTGGAAGGAATTATGAAAAAAAGTCCGGCAAATAGTAAAGAACAGTGGACAAACAGATATCTCATCGATTAGAATATTTTATTCAGTCGGGTCGGTCGTCCCTATTGATTGTTAAATACAAGTAATAATACCCTATTGAATATAAGATAGAGGGAGAGAGAAACGATTCAACCGAAACGTTCTCCCCTCCTTCTTTCTATTTTTAATAAATATACTTTATTTTGATACTATAGTGTAGGTAACCTGTGCTGTATATACTGATTCGGCATCATCATGGATATATCTATTGATGTACTGGTATGAGGCGCCGGCAGCAGTGTTATCGTACTTTATATTGTAATTAAGTACACTCCCCCCCTCGGAGGCTGTAATTATAGGGATATCTCCTGTCGTTAAAGCTTGTTCATTAAATTCACCCACTGCGGTATTTGTTCCAAGTGATGCTAAAATCTTCACATCACCGGCTGATATAACCTCCGCTCCGTCACCTCTCTTAAACTCCCCGTTCGATTTCACATTTACTTGAAATCCTCCGGTACTGAATACGGTCAAATGATCTTTTTGCTCGGAAGAGACACCACTCGCATAATGATCTTTTGTTTCGTACACGAGATCTACTGTTTTCTGACTCGGATTAACAACAATTGTCTGAATTGGTTTAAACCTGATATTCACTGTTACATTATCCGTATTCGACGGACCTTCTGCTTTCACACTGTTCACACATACTAAGCCACAAATGATTAAAGCGGCGATTGAAAAAAAGTTTTTTGTTCTCATTTTGAATTAATTTATAAAGTGTTTATTTCTTTATGCAGTCTGTTTAACGGCGGACTACGCCGAAAATTTATATATACAAGACATTTTTATTGCATTTTACCGACAGGCAGAGCCCCAAAAATAACAACATAAAAAAACCGCTAATCTATTGCCATGCAATTCCTTTAGGTTTTTTGTCTGTTGAACTACTTATAAAATAATCTTTTCTGTAATCCGGATATCGAATCCTGCAGGGTGAAAGTGCAGATATCCTTAATACGAGTCAGTGAAGATGATTTTTGTATGCCTACTTATTTTTACTCTCTGTTCTATGTATAATCCATCATTTATTTAACCGACCCACGAATAAAGTTTTTCCGGGAAGCGCCTTTATTCCTTAAATACGGCTTAAGATACTAACCTACAACATATTACATCATATTCACTCAAAAAAGTGAGTCAAAGGTACGTCGACTTTTCGAAATAACAAAAAAAGGACATTATTTTTTATCTATTTAACATAGATAGCATTTATTGAATACTTTTAACTAAGGTTAAACATGCGTAATAAACTTAGTCCAAAATAGTTGTTTAAATTACATAAAAAACACACTGTTCATTTTTTAACGATTAATATAATAAATCATTAGATTTGGTGTCCGTTTTTTTAAGATACTCTATTCGGCAACACATAAATTGCATATTGATATATTAAGGATTTATAGTAAAACAAACAGGAAGAATGAACAAACAGGGAATCAGTGAAATCAGGTATCAGTTCTGCAGGGTTTATGAGAAGATTAAATAGAAACAGTAACCGTATCACCCTCGACAACAAATTTCACCGGGGATATTTTCTGAAGTTCCTTCAGCACATTTTCAATACCGGGTTGTTTGGTCGTTAGGGTATAACTGTAATTCAATGCTGCTGCATCTTGCACATGAAATTGCACATCAAATCTTCTCTCCAGTTCCTTTATCACTTCAGCAAGAGGGGTATCATAGAAATGGAGTACATTCTTTTTCCATAATGAAGCATTGGATGGATTGATAAGATTTCGCAAAGTTATTCTCCCGGTCGACTTATCATATTCTATTTTTTGTCCTGGCAACATGGGGTAGCTGTTTTGATGCACGTGAAAAGCGGTTCTCCCCTCATCCAGCACTACTTCTATAGTGTTGCTATTACCATAGGCTCTTACATTGAAAGAGGTACCTACTACCTCTGTCTCGGTATGCTGTGCGTGCACCACAAAGGGGCGGCTGCGATTGGAAGCCACGTTAAAATAGGCCTCTCCTTCGAGATAGATTTCTCTTTTTCGTAATCCGAATCTGTTCGGATAACGGATCTTTGTATCTGCATTAAGGAATACCTCTGTACCGTCCTGGAAAAAGATCCGCGCATCTTCTCCTTTAGGAACATATACTTCGGAATAGGTTGTTCCGGAGAAAAGATCGGTCTGTCTGTTCAGGTAAAAACCTAATCCTGAAAGAAGCAATATCGGCAAAAGAACGGCAACCACTTTGAGTAGATTTTTTCTGAAGCGGTTTTGGTAGATATTCCTGTCGATCCTTTTGTACAGGAGATCGGACTGTAATGGGGTAAATGATTTACCAAGGTCAGGTTCATTCTCCATCAGATAAGCATCTCTGTCGAGCATATCCGACAGGCATTGCTGCCCCTCGACCGTAGAAGAGAACCAATCGACCACCTCTACAGCCTCCTCTTTCGATGCCGATTCGGCTATAACCCTGTTAATAATATTTTTGTCCGATGATTGCATTTAATAAAGACTTTAGAGTCAAGAACCAAGACTTCTTAAACTAAAAGTGAAAAATGAAAGATTTCGGGTCTCGGACTTATGTCGCATTGATCCATTGGTAATTAGGAATTGGTAATTGCCAATTAAATCACTTTTCCACCATTCCACCATTCCACTTTCTATATTATATAGACACATATCCGGGTAAAAGAAATGAGTTTCGTTTCCTGTTTTTATAATAAGAGCATCTTAATCTGCTGAAAATAGGATCGTAATATTTTTAGAGATTCCTGATAATGGGACTTCACAGTATGAACTGATATCCCCATCTTATCGGCAATCTCCTGATTACTATCGGATGTCTTCAGTTTCCTCATACAGATTTCTTTTTTCTGAGGCGGAAGTTGTTCTATACATTTATAAAGCATTTCATACATCTGCTTTTCTTCCACCTCCCTCAAAATATCCTCATGTGCGGGAAAATCGATCTGCGCATTGACATAGTTAAGAGAAACTGCCTCCTTATGATCGCGGATCATATTCAGAATATAATTCTTTGTCATCGTATAGAGATAATTCTTCAAATTTATCTCTATATGAATATCTGCAGTGGATTCCCACAATTTTACGAACACATGCTGTACGGCATCTTCCGCCATTTGTACACTCTTGAGGTATTTCAGCGCCAATGAATAGAGATATCGGTGATATTTTTGATATATCATGGAGAAAGCCTCTTTATCCCTCTTTTTTAATAAGATGAATAAAGCGTGATCTTCATTTCTCTCCTTACCCCGGAACTCTTTTTGCATCTTCGAATTACTAATTACAAATTAGCACATTATTATCATTGGCATATTGACATATTATTCTCATTGGCACATTAACTACACTTTGCTCCGTGGAACGTTGTTTGACATATTAAGGATGAAACATCTTAACGATCCGCTCAATCCCTTTCAGAAGAAGATCAACTTCCTCTTTGGTATTATAGAAAGCGAAAGAAGCGCGAACAGTTCCTTCCACACCTAGTTCCCTCATCAACGGTTCAGCGCAATGGTGTCCTGTGCGGACGGCAATCCCCATCTTGTCGAGCAGTGTACCCATATCGTAAGGATGAATGCCGTCCACCAGAAAAGAGATTACGCTGCTTTTATCACCAGCATTTCCCAGAATACGCAATCCCGGCACAGATAGTAACTTTTCAGTGGCATACCGGAGCAGTTCATGCTCATAAAGATCGATATTTTGCAACCCGATAGAAGATACATAACGAAGTGCCGTAGCCAATGCCGCAGTACCTACAAAATCCGGGGTACCCGCTTCAAATTTGAAAGGCAGGTTGTTGAAAGTAGTTTTCTCAAACGAAACACTTGAGATCATCTCTCCTCCACCCTGATAAGGAGGCAGGGCATCAAGCCATTTTTCTTTTCCGTATAATACACCTACTCCTGTCGGTCCATATACTTTATGGGAAGAGAAGACCAGAAAATCACAATCGATCGCCTGTACGTCTACTTTACGGTGCTGCACGCTCTGTGCTGCATCTATAAGCACAGGGATATCATGATTGTGTGCTATCTCCACGATCTTATCAACCGGATTGACCGTTCCCAATACATTTGAAATATGGGTGACGGCAATCAGCCTGGTACGGGAAGTGATCTTTTTCTCCAACTCAGCCAGAATCAGCTCACCGTCAGCATTGATGGGAAGAACTTTCAGCGTCAAGCCATAATAACCACACTGCAATTGCCAGGGAACTATATTGGAGTGATGCTCCATGGCGGTAATCAACAGTTCGTCACCTTCACGGCAAAAGTTTCTGCAAAATGACGACGCAACCAAATTGATTGATTCCGTGGCACCACGTGTAAAAACAATCTCGTCGGAAGATACTGCGTTGATAAATTCCTGGACAGTCCTTCGTGAAGCCTCATGCTCATCGGTCGCCGCCTGACTAAGGAAATGTACTCCTCTATGCACGTTAGCATTCACGGTAGTGTACATCTCGTTGATCTTATCCATTACACACTGCGGTTTTTGAGTGGTCGCAGCATTATCGAAATAGACCAATGGCTTCCCGTATACTTCCCGTAAAAGTATAGGAAAATCGGCACGTATCTTATGTATATCGAGTTCTTTCAATCAATTCAACATTCAAAATTCAACATTCAGGATTTGACTACGTCGATTGTTAATTCAAGATTCCAAGATTTCAGAATTCAAGATTCTTCATTTCTCAACTTCTCCACTTCTTAGGCTTCTCCACTTCTAATTTCCAATCCACTAATCGTTAAATCAACAAATCACCTTTATTTACATACATTACAATTCCCACAGCGCATCAATTCACCGCGGAAACGTTTATCGATAAGGGTAATCAGACGCTCCTGCAGAGCAGGGATACGTATCATATCCACCACGTCACGCGTAAATGCCACCATAAGTAACAGGCGGGCTTCTTCTTTATCGATACCACGGGCGCGCATATAAAACAGGGCATCCTCATCAAGCTGTCCGGTAGTAAGTCCATGGGAACATTTTACGTCATCGGCATATATCTCCAACTGTGGCTTTGAGAACATTTGTGCTGTATTGGAAGAAACCAGATTACGGTTTGTCTGATAGGCCTGAGTTTTCTGTGCATCTTTCTCCACCAATATCTTTCCACAAAAAATACCGGTAGCCTTATCCTTCAACACATTTTTAAATAATTCGTTACTCATACAATTGGGCACTGCATGATCAAGAAAGGCAAAGTTATCGATATGCTGCGTTTTATCGCAGATAGCCAATCCTCCCGCATGCGCTTCGGCGTACTCTCCCAACAAACGGAACCTGTAATTGTTGCGTGTGTAGCCGTTGTGAAGTGTAATACCGCTGGTAACTACATTAGAATTCTCTTTTTGCTCACTGAAGAGATTGCTCAACCGGGTTACTTTTTCCGAATTCTCCTCCAGTTCGTAGAAATCAACTTGCGCAGAAGCTGCGGCTGAGATCTCCGTTACCTGGGTCACCACGAAGTGAACATCATCCACGGCATGGTCGCAGACAAGTAATTTCACATGGGCATTCTCTTCGGCAATAATCAATATTCTACGATTCACATTCAAATCTACTCCCCCTCGCAGGATATTAATCAACTGCAACGGCTTTTCAACCTCTACATTTTTGGGTACATATACTACAAAACCATCCTGGGCAAACATGGTGTTATAAGCCACTATGCCGTTATCCCTCATATCGGCAATCTGAGCATAATAAGTACCAAACTGTGCAGGATATTCTTTTGCGAATTGCAGCAAGCTACCGACAAAAACACCGGAAGGTAAATTCTCTGCTTGCTCTGCTTTATCATAATACCTGTCATTGATAAGAAAACAGGTATATGTAGAGAGGTTAGGCACGTCACATTTAAAAGCATCGTAAGGATTGACCGGGATAGGAATATTCCTTAGGTTCAATCCCAAATCTTTATCAAAATAGCGCATTATATTCGAGTGCTTGTATTCTTCCTGCTTTGAAGAGGGGAATCCAATCTGCGTGAATATATCGAAAGCTGCATCCCGGTGTCTGTTCAGCCCTTCTGCAGAATTAGCATCCAACTCACTGCGATACTGCTTAAACAGATCTATATATTGTTGTTCAATCATTTTTATCTAGGGGTTACGGGGTTACGGCCTTATCTTATCAGCCAATCGTATCCTTTCTTTTCAAGTTCTAAAGCGAGTTCCGGTCCACCCGATCTAATTATTTTACCTGCATATAACACATGTACGAAATCGGGTTTAATATATTCTAACAGACGCTGATAGTGGGTGATAAGAATAGTAGCATTCTCTCTGGTCTGCAGCTTATTTACACCGGCTGCGACCACCCTCAGGGCATCAATATCGAGACCTGAATCGGTTTCATCGAGGATGGACAACAGCGGGTTGATCATCGCCATCTGAAAGATCTCATTTTTTTTCTTTTCTCCTCCCGAGAAACCTTCGTTTACCGAACGGCTTACCAGTTGGCTGTCCATACCCAGCAATTCACGTTTATCACGCATCAATTTCAGGAAATCCGTAGCTGATATGGGTTCCTCATTCCTGTATTTTCTTTGCTCATTGACAGCAGCACGCATGAAGTTTACCATACTCACACCGGGGATCTCTACCGGATATTGGAAGCTGAGAAATATTCCCTCACGTGCCCTGTCTTCGGGTTCCATCTCCAGCAGTTCCTTTCCTTTAAAAAGAATACTGCCACGAGTAACTTCGAATTTCGGGTTGCCTGCCAGCACAGAAGCCAGGGTACTCTTTCCGGATCCGTTCGGTCCCATGACCGCATGCACTTCTCCGGCATTCACTTCCAGATCGATCCCTTTCAATATCTCCTGTTCTTCTACAATTGCATGCAGGTTCTTTATTTTTAACATATTATTTATTTTTTATTGAGTAACTACGGAGTAACAACTCTTACCATGAAATTGTTCTATCTTTATTCTTTACCCCTTTTCCTCTTCTGCTTCTTTGATTTTTTTGAAGAGGTCGGAAGCAAAAACGAAATCGTTCAGCTTTTCGTTGTCGGTTCCCATTACTTCCGATTTGTTCCCTTCCCATTCTTTGACTCCCTCATTGATGAAGATCACTTTGTCTCCGATATTGATTACCGAATTCATATCGTGTGACACTACTACAGTAGTCATTGAGAAATCTTTTGTCAGGTCGTGGATCAACTCATCGATGAGCTGGGATGTCTTGGGATCGAGGCCGGAATTAGGTTCATCGCAGAAAAGATATTTTGGATTCAAAGCGATGGCCCTCGCAATAGCCGCCCTCTTTTTCATTCCCCCGCTGATTTCAGAAGGATAAAGATTGGCAGCCTCCAGCAGATTCACCCTTTCCAGGCAAAACTCGGCCCGTTTTTTACGTTCACGACGATTCTTGCGTGAAAACATATCGAGAGGAAACATCACATTTTCCAATACTGTCCTTGAGTCGAAAAGGGCCGCTCCCTGGAAGAGCATCCCTATATCACGGCGCAACCGGCGTACTTCTTTCGATTTGAGTCCCACGAAATTCTTCCCGTCGTACCGGATCTCTCCCGAAGTAGGAGAAAGAAGACCGACAAGGCATTTCAGCAGAACAGTCTTCCCCGAGCCGCTCTTACCGATGATCATGTTCACCATCCCATTGTGAAAGGAAGCATTGATATTATCGAGAACAATCTCGCCGTCGAATTCCTTTCTCAGATTTTTCACTTCTATCATAGCGGCACTTCTTTACCCCAATACTAACTGCGTGAATACCAAATCACAAACCAATATCAATACGCTGTTGATTACCACTGAATTGGTACTGGCCTGGCCTACTTCCAATGCTCCTCCTTTAGCCGTATAACCAAAGTAGGCGGCAACAGAAGCGATAATAAAACCAAACACCATCGACTTGGCAATTGAGTACCAGATAAACGACTCCCTAAAGAAAGCCTGGATACCATATACATAGGTTTCTACCGATGGCGTCCCTAAAACCAGACAGATTATATAGCCGCCGGATAAACCGGTAAACATACTGAAGATAACCAATACCGGCATAAAAGCTACGAATGATGCTATCTTCGGGAATATCAAATAATTGGCAGAATTCACCCCCATAATATCCAATGCGTCGATCTGCTCGGTAATACGCATGGTGCCTATTTCCGAAGCCACATTCGATCCCACTTTACCCGCCAATATCAGACACATAATGGTTGATGAGAACTCCAGGAGTATGATCTCACGCGAAACCATACCGACTGTGAATCGGGGTAGCATAGGAGAATCGATGTTCAGGGCAATCTGCAAGACAATCACCGCACCGATGAAGAAAGAGATAATCACCACGATCCATATTGAGTTCACCCCCAGGAAGAAGACTCCTTTTATGAATTCCTTCAGAAATTCACTCATCCTATCCGGAATAGTAAGCACCTTCTTCATCAACAGTGCATATTCACCTACATTTTCTATGGAACTTATAAAACTCATGTGGCTTGTTTGGGGCAAAGATAATCATTTTATTTTTTATCGTCCGCGGCAGCTTAAAGATCTTTCAGTTGGAGATCACTGGTCCCGCCATGGAGCCCTATACGCGTATTCATCAATGCCTTCCAGTGCTCCTGGTAATCCCCGTCGATATCAATCATGAAATCTTCCGATCCCTGTTCGTCCAATTCAGAAATCAACCGGTCTACCGTAATCAAACTGATATCCATGGCCGGCTGAAACGCCGGGACACGCTCATCACCATCAGAAGGCGTCACGGAAATAATCTTCAGCTCAACCAATTGATCCAGGATATCGTTGGTAAGCCGTCCGGGCACTTTACATCTGACCGATATCTGGTCGGCTGTGAGAGGCGGCTTTTCATCGGCAAAACGCTGCACAATTTCCGAGGCAATCATCAATGTAAAGAAATCCCTGTACCGACGGCTGATATTACGTGTTTCCTTCTCAAATGAGAACTTTCGCACATTCTGCGCCGCATAGGAGACCTCCGCCCCGATCAACACAATGAACCATGACATCTGTATCCACAACAGCATGAGGGGAATAGCCGCAAAAGTACCGTAAATGGCATTGTAACGGGTAATCCACATCTGTCCGCTCAGGTAGAGCATCTGGAAGAACTGAAATGCGATCCCTGCAACCACTCCGGCTATCAGGGCATTCATAAACTTCACTTTTGTATTGGGCAGGAACTTATATAATGCAGTAAAAAGCAATATCATCACCACAAAGGGTACAATATCCAACAGTCTCGGAATAAAAGGATAGAGAATATAGATGATCTTGAGAGTATCGTTTTGCGGGTAGCTGAGAATATTCAGCGCATTGACCAGAATAAAAAATACAGGCATAAAGAGTACCATAGCAGTGTAATCGGTCACCTTTCGCCCAATCGCCCTTCCTTTATTAATCTGCCATATCTTATTCAGATTCCTCTCTATATCATTAAAGAGTACCAGGATAGTATATAGAAACAACAAAATACCTATTCCGGCAAATACACCCCCACCCTTTGCTTCTTCGAGCGAGTTATCGATAATCTGGAACAGGAGATTGAGAAATTCACGGGTCCGTCCTTCTGCCGACACCTCTTCTTCACCGGCTCCAGCCGGGGAAAGAGCTGAATTCACCGTTATCTCCTCACTTGCCTGATAAATCGTATCCACTGCCCCTATCCCCGCAGTAATGGTTATAGTACTATCGGTTCCCGGCTCCGGCGTTGCAACTACGATCTCATCCGCAGGCCTGCTTCCCAGCATAAAATTGAAGATACTACTCTCCATGATATTCTCAATACCAAAACCGCGGGCAATGGCAAAGATAATGGCCAGAAGCGGTACAATGGAAAGAAGTGTCCTGTAAGTGAGCGAACGGGCACTGGCTGCAATATCCAGTTCCTGTACATTCCTCACGGTGAGCATAACCGTCTTTATGGCATCATACAGGATATTCCTTTTGCCGGAGAGTGTCTCTGGATTTTGACGCCAGATACCGTATGAGAGGAAATGGATCAACTCTTTTATCTTGATCTTCAGCCGCTCAAGTCTACCTGGCCGTTCCTCTTCCGGTTCGTATCTCTTTTTTTTCCTTGCCATGACTTTTCAACTTCGTTGCACTATTTCTCGCTATGACATAATATAAACAAGTTTATCTTCTGCTCATTTAGCTTAACGAAATAGTTCTTATAAAAAAGCAGCCGGTCTGTAAGCCGGGTTCTGTATACCGACGAATCGGATGTTTGTCATTTATCTACGGAAAAGTGTCACCACTCTCCTTTAGCGGCCTACCCCTCGGCATCGGGCGAGCAACCCTAAGTATCCGATATACATGGCCTTGCAACCCATAATGCGTACGGCACACTGCATTGCTGCAACGTCCGGTGAGCTCTTACCTCACCTTTTCACCCTTACCCCGACACTGGCCGGGACGGTCGTTTTCTGTTACGCTTATCTGCCCTCACGGACAGCTTCCCGTTAGGAAGTATGGCGCTCTGTGTTGCCCGGACTTTCCTCTTCCCGCCTGACGGGAAGCGACAAACCGACCTGCTGCAGGTACAAAAGTAATACGAATTTAGCGATTTAGCCCTTATTTCCTGCGGTTTTTTTACATTTCAGGATATGATTGGAGTGGTTAAGTGGTTAGGTGCCTGAGTGCCTAAGTGGTTATGTTGAACTATTGAAGAACAAATGAAGAAGTCAAGAATTTTAATTTTTCACTCTTCACTTTTTCATTTAAAGAGTCTTGATTCTTGGTTCTAACAGTCTTTATTCTTTACTCTTTATTCTCTCTAAACCGAATAATGCGAAAATTTATGCATAAACGACTCATAATAAGTCTTTGAGACAGGGATATCGGGCGTATGGCCCTCATCGAGCTCCAATACGATTCCACCTTTTATCTTTTTCAGTATCTTCACCTTGTCCATATTCACGATATAAGAGCGATGGCAACGGACTAAAGGGGTTTCTTGAGTGAGATGTTCGTCCATCCATTTCAGTGAGTTACGCAATAGGAATTGCGACACGCCCGATTTATTCAGATAATAGATGGTCGCATAGTTATCTGCGGACTCAATATAGAGCAGATTTTCCAGCATCACCGATATTTTCAGGTCACCTTTCTCATCGTGGAATGCGATCAATGTTTTGGGATGGGTATCGGCCAATCTCTCTTCTTCAATACGCTCCAGGAGGGTAGTTTTCTCTTTCCATGAAAAATATAACCAGGTAATGGCATAGGGTAATAATAGCACCAATGCCGTGTTGAAAAGGCTCTGCCGGAAAATCTCGGAGATATCCCTCTCAATACCGTCTTTGGGAAAAAACTTGGAAAAAAGCGTATAGAAGATAGCCATCGCCACTATTTCACACAATATCCACAAGGCATAATGCCAATAGAGTATATCCCGTTTTTTAGAGTAGGCTGTAAGAATTATCCGGCTGATTACGACTACCAACATACCGGTAAGGATGATCAGGCTCGAAAAAGCAAAATATTTAATATCGGATACACCGGGATACCAGTCATGGGAACCGAAAGGCTGAAAGAGATTGATAAACAGCAGGGCAAACAGCGCCGTAAAAAGGATCGTTTTTACACTGTTTTTCTTTTCATATAAATATGCGGGAATCTTTCCTTCCATCATAAAAAATGAATTATCTGTCCATCCGATGCAAATGTAGTGAAAGGTGAACGCAATCGTGGGTGCTTGCACACAAAGATTGCTGAACCGCATCCTACATTCTACAAAAGTAAATTTTTATTGGCGACTTACCAAAATAATCAGATTTTCCTGCGATTTTTTCACCCCTGAATAGCATATTTCACCCCATATATAGGATTCTGTCCCATTTTCATTGCGCTTTTCCCTTTGATTTGCACACGGGAAAAAAAGCCTGTTCTTTTGTCTACAAGCCGGGACCAAAGACAAACTTATTTGGATTTTGGTAAGGTGCGAAAGAAATTATAAAGTCGAAAATTTTTCCGGATATGATGAACTACAACGAACGATACATTGAACTGAACGGTCTTTTCAGGCAGGGAGTGGACTGTCACTTAGAAGAAACAGGCATTGACATACGTTTTTTCCGTTTCCACAGTCTCTCAAGTAACGAAAGAGGTGGCACACTGTATTGCGCCGACAGTAATATATCCGAAAACTTTTCGTTTGAATATCCGGTATTCACTCCTTCGGGCAAACCTAAGCAAGAGGAAGCCATCCTGCTTCTGCACGGGTTGAACGAACGGAACTGGAATAAATATCTTCCCTGGGCAGAGTTCTTATGCCTCCATACCGGTAAGCCCGTAATACTTTTTCCTATCGCATTCCATATAAACCGGGCGCCTGCTACATGGTCAAACCCCCGCAACCTGGTAAACGTGCTGAACTTCCGGAAAGAAAAATATATCGACGATTGTTCCATCAGTTATGCAAACATAGCCCTGAGTGACCGGATCAGCCAAAGTCCGGAACGGTTCTATCTGTCGGGGAGACAAACCTGGGCAGATTTAACGGTGCTGATCGAAGAAATAAAAACCGGCCGTCACCCTCTTTTCAAGGAAGGTGCAAAAATTGATATTTTCGCATACTCCATCGGCGCCTTCTTGTCTCAGGTCGCCCTCATGGCCAATCAGAAAGGTCTTTTTTCGGATTCCCGGCTCTTTATGTTCTGTGGCGGAAGCATTTTTCGCTCCATGTTTGGCATTTCCAGAAACATCATGGACAAACCCGCCTTTGAAAAAATGCAGCAGTATTATATCCATGTTTTTGGAAACGAAGCCGGGTCTGTATGGGAACGCGACAACGCTTTCAACGCTTTCCTTCAGATGATCACACCTGAAAGATTCCGTTCCGAGCGTGAAAAATTCTTTACACGTTTTAGAGAAAGGATCAGAGGGATCGCTCTGGCAAATGACTTTGTAATCCCTTATCACGGGGTACAGGAAGCATTGGGCAGGAAAAATACGGAATCTACCATTCAATTACTTGATTTTCCATTCCAATACACCCACGAAAATCCTTTCCCTCATAATGCAAAGGACACCACATCCGTAAACAATGCTTTCACCAATGTTTTTTCCAGGGCAGTGGAGTTTCTGATTTGAATAAACGATATATAAGGGTTCAATTATAATAAATCGACTTGTTGTTAAATAATGGTTGATTCATCGGGTTATCATATTTTTATTTGTATTTTTGAGCTTTAATATCTCAAAAACAGTTAAAAAGGTCCGTGCAGGTTTCAACAGAATATAAGACTCAATTTGAAGAAGCGTATGTTTCCTACTATGCACGAATGAAACGCTTTGCCCGTCAATATGTAATCCGCGAAGAAGATGCGGAAAATATTGTTCAGGATATTTTTTTTGACCTATGGGAAAAACAGTTAGAATTCTCCTCCTTTGTCAACTTCAACGGATTTCTGTTTATGATGTTAAAAAACAGGTGTATTGATTTTCTCCGCCGAAAGACACTTGAACAACAGCTCATTGACGAAATACAATCTGAATATATCCGTACCCTGAAACTGAAATTCGAATCGCTTGAAGCGCTGGATAATAAATTTCTCAACGAGACCGATATTGATACCGTTATTAAAAATGCCATAGACAGTTTACCGGAGAAATGCAGGGAAATTTTTGTGATGAACAAGATCGAAGGAAAAAAACAAAAGTTAATCGCGCAGGAACTCAATATCTCTGTGCATACCGTGGAAAGCCAGATGGGCATTGCCTACAAAAAGCTAAAAGAAGCATTAAAATATTATATGCCACTCTTTCTATTCTTTTTTATTTGATTTTTTCAACTTCTCTTAGCGGATTTTCATTACTCATTCGTTTTATTAACAAGAAGCATTAAAATGGACGAACAACTCTTGCGCTATTTTTCGGGAGAATTAACAATTGATGAACGACTTGAATTGATTCACCGCATTGAAAACGACAGCCTGTTGAAGGCTGAATTTATTCGTTTGCAGAACCTGAATGCGATTTCGCAACTTTCATACCATCCTACAGACCGAAGCGAAGGGATCAGCCATTTCAAGACATTTACCATTCAAGTCAAACGGAATACCCAAAGAAAATCCTTTATCTATTTTGTAAAATATGCAGCAATAGCGCTGGTTCTTGTGGCTTCCACCGTTTGGGCTACGCTGTACCTGTCGGATACCGCCACGGAACCGGTTATGAACACTTTGTATGCCCCTGCAGGACAACGCGCCCAGATAACATTGCAAGACGGAACGGTAGTCTGGCTGAATGCACAATCCACGTTGAAGTACCCTTCTCATTTCTCCAAAAGAAACCGTGAAGTCGAGATCATCGGAGAGGCATTTTTCGATGTGGCCCAAGAGAAAAAGAGGCCGTTTATTGTCTCCACACAGCATATCGACATGGAAGTCTTGGGAACACAATTCAATGTTTACAGTTATCCCGATGCAGATTATATCCAGACAGATCTGGTAGAGGGTTCTGTGAAGATTTATGAAGCGATGGATAAAAAAAACAGCGTCATTTTAAAACCAAATGAACAAGTAACAATTCGAGGAAATAAAATGACTGTCGACAATATCATCAATTCTAACCATCTGCTTTGGAAGGAGGGAATTTATTGCTTCCACAACGAACGATTGATCGATATCATCGAAAAGCTACAACTATATTATGATATAAAAATCGTGGTGGAAGATCCCGAAATTTTTAATGTAAGGTATACCGGAAAATTCCGTCAACGCGACGGCATCGATGAGATCCTGCGTATTATGCAAAAAATTCAACCGTTTAAAATCGAGAAAGACAGAGACAACAATATCATCACGCTATCAAAATAGAACTATTTCGTTAAGCTAAATGAGCCGAGCCAAGCTTTATACCATAGCGAGAATTGAAAATCGAGGAGCGAAGGCGACTCAAAACGACTAAATTTATTGAACTATTAACCCAATTAAAACAGTATTGCCTATGAGAGATGACCTTATAAAATAAGAGCGATAGGTGCGCCAACACCTGTCGCTCTGTAAAAGCAAACACAGACAGTAACAAATCTGAATATTCACTTTAAACTTACAAATATATGAAAATAAACATTTCATCAGACCACTTTTTAACAAAAAAAAGTGATTGTAAAGATTTATTTAAGATCATGAAAATCTGCCTACTATTTTTATTTGCCTTCATATTTCAAATGATGGCGATCAATACCAATGCACAGGATGCGGTAATTGAATTAAAGACCAATTCCGTAACCATTAGTCAATTGATCAATGAAATTGAGAAACAAACCGATTATCTGGTCGTTTACAGCAACCGGGAAGTAGATACCAACAGGAGAGTCAATTTTCAAAAAAGATCAGGCAACGTATCTTCCTATTTGAACGAAGCCTTCTCAAATACCGAAATTGGTTATGATTTTGAAAACAATTACATCGTCCTTTCAAAAAAAGTCTATCAAAATGCGACAACCATAGCCCAACTAATCCAGGCCACCCAGCAGCAAGACAAAAAGATAACGGGAAAAATTACGGATGAAAATGGAGATCCGGTTATCGGAGCCACTATTGTAGAAAAGGATAACCCGTCACGTGGAACAATCACAGATGTAAATGGAAATTATACACTGACAGGTACGCCCGAAAATGCTACCCTGCAATTCACATACGTTGGTATGAAAACGCAGGAAGTAGCTATCGATGGAAGAACAACTATAAATATAGTTCTGGAAGCAGATACAGAATTGTTGGATGAGTTGGTGGTTGTGGGTTATGGTGTCCAAAAGAAAGTCAATTTAACTGGTTCTATAGTTGCAATTAATGAGAAAGATATAGAAAAACTAAATGTGACTCAGCCCTCTCAATTATTAGCTGGTCTTGCCAGTGGAGTCACAGTTACACAATCATCCGGACAACCGGGATCAGACGCTGCAACCTTACGAATTCGTGGACTGGGAACATTCAGTTCTGCAGGGACTTCACCACTTGTGCTGATTGATGGAATTTCTTCTGATATGAATCACATCAATGCTAATGATATTGAAAGCATTTCCATTTTGAAGGATGCTGCATCTGCCGCAATATATGGAACAAGGGCTGCCAATGGTGTAATACTCATCGAAACAAAAAAAGGGAAAGAGGGCATAACCAAAATTAATTACCAGGGAAGTTTCGGCTTTCAAAGACCATCCGAAATACCTAAGATTGTTGACTCGTGGGTATATGCCGAAATGATAAACGAGGCATTACGAAATGCAGGTAGTAACCAACAATATACTGAAGCAGAAATAGCCAAATTCAAATCGGGGGAAGATCAGGATAATTATCCAAATAAGCGCCACTATGACGATTTAGTTAAGTCAGGTGATGGTTTTCAAACCGAACATTACTTGAACTTCACGAGTGGTAACGACAAAAACTCTTATTTGTTTTCCTTGGGATACTTGAATCAAAACGGATTTGTTGATGAAACAAATCATACACATTACAATGTACTATTCAACGCGAGCAGTAAGGTGTCGAATAATTTCAGACTGAATGTGAAATTCCAGGGAAGAGCAGGGTCAACAAGTGAACCCACGACCATCAGGAGCGGTGATGGTGTAGATGGATTACTTAATTACGCCTTGAAAATACCAAATACAATAGCTGGTAAAAAATCCGACGGTTATTATGGGCAGCAGACAGGTTTTACGATTGAAGGTTGGATGGATAGTGAATCTTTTATAAAAAATACCAGTAACAGGATGAATGTAAGTGCAGGATTCGAGTGGGATATTTTAAAGTCTCTTAAATTGACCGGATTGGCAGGGTATAATTATGACAATACGAAGTATAAAAGGTTTTGGCCTGTATTAGTAGTAGATCAAACCTATACAGAGAGTCCTTCGGAATTAACTGAAACCAGAACGGAGAATTCACTTTTGACTTTACAAAGTTTCCTTAATTATAATAAGGCTATTGACAAGCATGAATTTAATGTACTCGGCGGTTATTCACAGGAAAATAATACGAATAGCTGGTTGCGGGCTTTTAGGGATAATTTTCCCAGTAATACATTATATGAAATTAGTGCCGGAGCACCCTCCAACCAACTAAACGGCGGCTCCGGGTATGAATGGGCATTACAGTCTTTCTTTGGCCGATTCAACTATGTCTTTGACGGCAAATATTTATTTGAAGCGAACACACGGTACGACGGCTCCTCAAGATTTCCTGCCAGTAAGCGATGGGGGTTGTTTCCTTCCGTATCGGCTGGATGGATTATCTCTCAAGAAAAATTCTTTCATTTCGAACCAATTAACCACTTAAAAATAAGGACATCATGGGGGAAACTCGGAAACCAGAACATCGGCAATTACCCATATCAGCAAATATTAACGCTGGGAGTCAATGCACCTTTCGGAGTATCAGAAAAAATGTTTTCAGGAGCAGCAGCAACCGTGGTTCCCAGTACCGATATTACATGGGAATCGACCCGCGTTGTTGGTGCAGGATTGGATATCGGGTTAATCAACAATAAAGTCAATGCCTCGATAGATATTTATGACAAACTGACTTCGGATATTCTGTATAATGTAACGGCTTCTACCGTACTAGGAATGACTCCTTCCGTACAAAATGCAGGAGTCGTGTCTAACAAGGGTATTGACCTTAACCTTCAGCATCGACATCAAATAGGTGATTTCTCGTATAATATTTCAGCGAACTTTTCATACGTAAAAAATGAAGTTAAGCAGTTGGCTACTGTGATACAAGATATTAATTCGGGTCTTTTTGTCGGATATCCATTACAGTCTATTTACGGATATGTAGCAGACGGACTCTTTGTCGATCAGCAGGATGTGGATAATTATCCCACCCAGCCCAGGGTAGCCGCACCGGGGGATATTAAATTGAAAGATATCAGCGGTCCTGATGGTGTACCTGACGGGAAAGTAAACGCCGATTACGACCGGAAGATTATCGGAAACCAATTTCCCAAATACACGTATGGGTTAACTTTTAGTCCCAGATATAAGAACTTCGACCTCTTTATTAATATGTATGGAGTAGCCGGCGTTAATAAAATTTTGGGAGGTTTTGCAGATAATGCATTTTATCAAGGCTCAAATCCGCAGGAATGGATGATGGATCGATGGACGAAAGAGAATCCTAATCCAAACGCACCCTATCCTAGATTTTTGGTTGTAGGCGGGGGCGAGCAGCAGTTTTACAGATCGACTTTTGTAATGCAGGATGCATCCTTTCTAAGAATCAGTAACCTTCAATTGGGATATACTGTCCCGGAAAAATTAGTAAAAAAAATATGGATGTCAAATCTTTATGTTTATATAAACGTAAAAAATCCGTTTACTTTTGATCGCTTCAGGGAAGGTTGGGATCCGGAAATGGGTACTGGATATCCTCCAGCACGATATTTTAGTGCAGGTGTAAATATTAATTTTTAATGTATAGTAAAAATGAAAAAATTAGATATATCGAATAGATTCGTAGGCATTCTGTTATTTTTTGCGATGCTTATACCGGGGTGTGTAAGTTTGGATAAGGATCCATTGGATAGCCTGTCAACAGGTACATTCTGGAAAACAGAAACTGATGCAATGTTAGGACTGACCGGAATTTATCATAACCCTCATCTGCAACAAAGCAATTATAATTTTTGGAGTCAGCTTGGTTGCCTGTACCTTTTTGAAGCCACAACAGATAATGGTTTCGAAAAGGATAATCATGTGACAGATATTAACAATGGCTCTCTTGCTTCCACTTACGGAGCTATCAACAATGCATGGGTTGATGCATATCAAAAGATTTCACGGTGTAATAATTTCATAGATAATATTGATGCCGTACAGATGAATCCTGACAAATTAGCTGAAATGAAAGCAGAAGCGAAAGTTATTAGGGCACATGACTATTTTTACTTGGCATTTTATTGGGGAGATGTGCCTTTAACGACTCACGTACTTACTGTGAACGAGGCAAATAATATTTTTCGTACACCCAAAAACGAAGTAATGGATTTTGTAATCAAAGAATTGCAGGAAGCGATTCCCTTATTACCCGTTATCCGTCCGGATGATGAACATGGACGGATTACCAAAGGCGGCGCTTTAGGTATTTTGGGGCGTGTCCTGATGTCCGAAAAACGATGGGAGGATGCCAAGGATGTTTATGAACAAATCATCAATATGGGTATCTACATCATAGACCCGCGCTTTAAAGAAATCTTTGAGGAAAAAGGCGAATCCAGCAAAGAGCATGTTTTGGTAAGTGTCCGTATGGAAGATGTGTACGGAACCCCCATGCTCCGGGGTTGTCATGGATTCGACTTTGGCGGATACCATTGGTTCAGCCCTTATAATGAATTGGTGGAAGAATTTGAATGCATCGACGGAAAACCCATTACCGAATCACCTTTGTATGACCCGGAAGATCCTTATACAAACAGGGATCCACGGCTGTATAAAACAATAGGTATCAATGGTCTGACCGTTTTTAAAGGGAAATTGTATATATCTCATCCCGATTCGTCTGCCGTAAAATACCAGGATCAGGTAACACGTCGTCCGTGGAGCGGTTATTTATTGCATAAGTTTAGTGATGGGGATTATACCGGAAACATTACACAATATGGCGGCGATTTCCCAATGATTCGCTATGCCGAAGTGTTGCTGAGTTATCTGGAGTCATGTATTGAAAGCGGTATGCCCATTACACAGAATTTGTTGAACGCAACCATCAACAAAGTGCGTGGCCGTGAAGAAGTTCAAATGCCGCCCGTAACCGAAACAGACCCTGCAAAACTGACTACCATTTTGCGGCGGGAGCGCAGGGTGGAACTGGCTTGGGAAGGGTTGCGGCTCTATGACTTGTTCCGGTGGCGCATCGCTCATGTCAAACTGAAAGGTACATTTACGGGCATGAAGGTTTGTCCTGCTTCGGAAGCTGCAAGTTATAAAACGGTTAAAGTGGATTCAAAAGGATATTATTTTTGTGAAGAGACCAACTTCCGTGAAAATGTAGATTACCTGTGGCCCATTCCTCAATCGGAAAGGGATGTAAATCCGAATCTTACTCAAAATCCAGGCTATTAAAAGGTATTCATAAAGAGGAGATTTCTGCTTTCACAAAAGAGTTCTCTCCTCTTTATTACTTTTGAATTGACAAATACAGTTTAACGTAAAATATTAACCATAATACTGTATTTCAGCACTATAGAAATGATACACGATGCATACTTATAGGCAATTTTTATTAGTGTGCTCGGTATCAAACCGAACAGAAGATTAAATGATAAACTTGTTAAAGAACATATTAAGTTTACAGCTAATGCTGCTTGACTATATATTGAATTTATAACGCATTATTAACAAATAAGTATGAAAAAGTTAATTATCTGCGGCCTATTGCTTTTAATGTTTGGGCAAGGATGCTCGTCACGGGAACGTACTGAGAATAAGACAACTTCAAGAATTAAATCCGATGTCTGTGTTTACGGGGCAAGTGGTCCTGGAATTGCCGCTGCTGTAGCTGCTGCAAGAGAAGGATATTCTGTTATTATTGTTGAGCCTTGTCACAAAATCGGTGGATTGCTTGGTTCCGGATTCAGAATGCAGCAAGATGTTCCTTATGCCGATCACCTCGGCGGACTTACCGGAGCCTTCTATGCTACAGATATTGTGCAACCTCAACCCAGACACCAGCAGGGAGCCGGAAAATACAATATTAAAGCCCTTCAGTCTATGATCGATGAATACAAAGATCAAATTAAGGTGATTACCGATCACCGTTTATCCTCTGTGAAAAAATCAAATGGAAGTCTTAAAGAAGTTTTTTTTGAATACGCCCCGCCAGGAAAAGACGGAGTCCCCATCTCTTACCGCATCTCAGAAGATTTAGTTTGCGTATCTTCATCAATCTTTATAGATGCAAGTTATGAAGGTGATTTAATGGCTTTCTCAGGAGTACCTTATAGGGTTGGAAAAGAATCCAAAAAAGAATACGGTGAATCTCTTGCCGGTACAGTATTGAGTAAACGGTTTCCGGGAGTCGATCCTTATAAAGAAAAAGGGAATCCCCAAAGTGGCTTTCTTTCGTGTATTACTCCTGATCCATTAGGAGAAGAAGGAGACTCAAGTCGATTTTTTATGGCATATAATTTCAAACTTGCATGGGAAAAAAATCCTACTCCCGAACATCCGGGTATTTTAATTACTCCACCCGAGAATAAAGACCCTGATGTTTACGAATTGTTGAAACGGTATGTTGATGCAGGCTATTCCTTTACTTGGCCACATGAAAATTTTAGCAGAGGGGAATTGATGACCGGGACATTACCTGGTATGCAAATTGATTATCCCGACGGAGACTGGCCGACAAGATCAAAGGTATGGCAGGGATTTATTGATCATATAAAAACACTAACAGACTTTTCCGGTAAAGAAGTAAGGTTAGTATCAGATTGTAACGAGGATACCGATGGCTGGCCGTTCCTTTACATCAGGGGAGGCAGAAGAATGGTCGGTGAATATGTGATGACACAACACGATCTTCAATTGCAAACCGACCCACCGACTCCCATAGGATTAGGATATTACAAAGTAGATATTTATCCCAACCGGCTGGTCGTATTGGATGATGGAACTTTGGCCCATGAAGGAAATCTATGGGAACATGTTTCCCCTGGTCCGTATCAAATACCTTACGGTGCAATAATACCGAAGAAAAAAGATTGCAGGAATTTACTGGTTCCCTTATGTATGTCTGCAAGCCACATTGCCTATTCGTCAATCAGAATGGAAGCAACTTACATGGTTATGGGTGAATCGGCCGGTATCGCTGCTGCTATCGCAATCCGCGAAAATAAAGCGGTACAGGATATCAGTCGCTCCGATTTGACTTCCATGTTAAAAAAATACGGACAAAAACTCGAATGGGACGGAAAAGGATATCGCAATTGGCGATATAATATCTTTAGTACACCACAAGAAGAAGTAACTCGATGGGATACCCATCCTGAGGAATATCAGAAAAAACCAGTTGAAACCCTTTGGAAATAAAAATATGAAGAATATAACTTTGACAATTGCTTTTATATTGACCTTTAATTTTTTATTGGGTCAGAACGTTAAATATAATACGGATGTCCTGGTATATGGCGCCACTCCCTCAGGAATAATGGCTGCAATAACAATAAAAAAGGCAGGTCGTTCTGTAATATTGGTAGAACCCAGCAGATGGGTTGGTGGAATTTTGGGCGCAGGATTAAAACCCACTCAAGATATGCCTAATTATGAAGCTGTTGGAGGGACAACCCGACAACTGATGCTACAGTTGGGTATAAGATCAAATGACCCTTCTTTAACAGTTGATGATGTCTTGAAATTAAACAAAGAAATCAGTCCTAAAGATATTAGAGAAGATTTTTTAAAGTTGCTTAATGATTATGATGTAACTGTGATCTATGATCATCGGATTAGTCGTACAGTAAAAATAGGGAATGGAATCAAAGACGTATTTTTTGATTTAGCTCCGTTTGATGATTATGGATGTCCTGTCGCGGCGGCAAAGATTAATGATAATCTCCAGATAAAATCTAAAATTTTCATTGATGCCAGCTATGACGGTGAATTGATGGCAAGAGCAGGTGTTTCCAATCGAATCGGGAGGGAATCAGTGATAGACTATAACGAAAATCTTGCCGGGGTACGTCCCTATGATAATATTACTCCAATCAGCCCGTTTGTTGTTCCGGATGATCCCAAAAGTGGATTATTAGCTTTGGTCGAGAATGATCATGGAAAACAACAGGGAGCAGGGGATCAATATACGCAAGCATATAATTTTAGATTTTATGTTACTTCAGATCCGGCAAGACGTATTGAAATAACTCCTCCAGATAATTACAACCCTTTTGACTTTGAATTAGTGGGTCGTTATGTAGATTATATAAAGAAGATTTCAAAAGACAATAATGAGTTAAATGAAAGATTAAGTTGGATTTTCCCGGGCTGGTTGAATGCTGCGGAGTATAATTATCAACGACGATCTCTGATCACGATGGTTCCCCTTGGAATAAATCATTTATATGCTGATGGAGATTATGCAACAAAAGCCCGTATTTGGAAATCATACCAGGACTATTTTCGTGGCCTTCATTATTTTTTATCTACGGACGAAAGAGTTCCTAAGGAGTTTAAACAAAAAACAGCGAGTTTGGGTCTTGACAAATTTCATCATCCGGAAACAAACGGATGGCCCCACCAGCTATATGTCCGCGTCAGTCGTCGTTTGATAGGTCTTTATACTATTACTGAGCACGATGTATACAATAAGACCCACATTGAAGACCCTATAGGCTTGGCACAATATGGTATCGACACTTATCCTGCCCGAAGGATTTGGTTTGAACGAAACGATTCCGTATACGTGGCGATTGAAGGAAATATGTTCGTAGGAGGGGCAAAAGGGCCGACAAATGTTCCATATCCCATACCTTACCGGGCAATTGTTCCTCAAAAGCACGAGTGCACTAACTTACTAATACCTGTATTATTCTCATCTACTCATTTAGGATATGCGTCTGCCAGAATGGAACCAACTTTTATGATTGTTGGAGAATCTGCCGGAGTAGCCGCAGTTCATGCCTTAGAAGAAAATGTACCGGTTCAAGACATTAACATAGAAAGCTATTTAAACAAATTGAGAGAAATTGGGCAGCGTTTGTATTGGGAATAATTATTGCATATTTCTAAACTAAAATAAAAGTTATTACTTATGAAAAATCAATCCAGAAGACGATTTATTAATAATATAGTTGGAAGTAGCATTGGATTAGGAGCACTTCCACTTTTATCCTTTGCTTCAAAGGAAAGGATATATAAAAAAACAAGTGATGAATTACCTGTAATCAACGAAGTCGATATCTGCGTCCTTGGGGGAAGTTGTACAGGTGTATTTGCTGCAGTTAGAGCTGCCCGACTGGGAGCGAGGGTTGCTATTATAGAAAAGCAGAATTCGTTCGGAGGAGTTGCAACCAATTCTATGGTTAATATCTGGCATTCGTTATACAACACAGAGTTTAATAAACAGATCATTGCAGGTTTGACTCTGGAAGCAATAGAACGTTTGTCTAAACGCAATGCGATTATTAAATCTGAAAGAAGCCTAAGTGCAGGTGTTACTTTCAATTCTCAGGAACTTAAGATAGAATTGGATGAGTTTGTATTTGAATCTGGGATCATTCCTTATTTACATACACTTTTTTCTGAACCATATTATGATAAAAACGGGGATCTTACTGGAGTCGTTGTTGATAATAAATCAGGCAGGGGTATTATTAAAGCCAGATATTTTGTCGATGCTACCGGCGATGGTGATTTGGCATATCGACTTGGGTTAGAATCCTATGTAAACGAATTACTCCAACCTCCAACAATGTGCGCACATTTTGACGGATGGGATGGAGAGCAATTCAATACTCTACTCAAACAGTATGGAAAAGAATTCGATATTCCCGATGGGTTTGTCTGGGGGGCAAAAGTACCTTCAACGAACACTTATATGTTAGCCGGCACAAGAGTATATGGAGTGGATTGTTCAATTGCCGATGACCTGACAAAAGCTGAAATTGAAGGTCGTCGTCAAATCAGGGCAATAATGGATATGATACGAAAGTACGGCAAAAATATGAATGTTGGGTTAGTTGGTCTGCCTTCTTATATAGGTATCAGGGAAACACGCCATATTAAATGTATTTATCAATTATCTGATGATGATGCCTTATATGGAAAAAGATTTGAAGATGCAATTGCAAACGGGAGTTACAGATTGGATATACACCATCAGGATAAACCAGGATTAACTTTCAGATACCTTGATGGAACCGAAGTATATGCACGACCCGGTCATCCAAGTGAAACAAAACGTTGGCGTGAAGAGACACCTGTTAATCCAACATTTTATCAAATACCACTGAGATCGTTGATTCCCCATAAATTCGATAATCTGATTCTTGCCGGAAGAATGCTTGATAGCAGTATTTTAGCATTTTCAGGAGTTCGGGTTATGGTAAATATGAATCAATTGGGAGAAGCGGCTGGTGTTTGCTGTTATCTCGCTTTAACTCAAGGAAAATCAATCAGGAATGTAAATTATAAAGAAGTTAGGAATGAATTATCAAAAGGGGGATCAATAATTTTGTGAACTTAATAAGTACAAGTTGTTTGCTTATATTTGTTGTATCAAAATTAAAAGGTCACACATTACATTATTTTTTTCAAGAGACGAAACTTGTTTTTCTTCCTTTGCCACGAAGAATTTCCGTATCCTCGTCGTGTTTTGATATTCTGATAAGAATATCTGAATCTTTTTAAGGTAAATTGTTTATCTTCGTCCCAGAGATATCCATACCATTCAAGATAGATATGAAAAAAATACTTTTGATTGCTTTGTTGATCTGTTCCGCATTTCAATTATTTGCGGATAAATGGGACAATAAAACCGCAAAACTGAAAGGGAAAAAGATACTTGTGTTCACAAAGAACGGTGAAGGATTTGTTCACGATAATATTGACGCAAATGTGAATATGTTTCTGAGACTGGGTGAACAACATGGCTTTACGGTAGACTCAACCTCCAATTCTACTATTTTTTCCACATCCGATTTATTCCAATACGATGCAGTAGTGTTTGCAAATACAAATAATAAAGTATTTGGAAATGAGAAAGAGAAAGAGGGGCTTGTACAATTTAACCAGCAAGGGAAAGGAATTGTCGGAATTCATATTGCCTGCGGCACCGAACGTGAATGGGACTGGTTTAAACAAATGATCGGCGGTACGTTTGACTTTCATCCCCGGCTTCAAAAATTCAATGTCCGTGTCGTTGATGATAAACATCCTTCTGCAAGGGATATTCCTTCGGTTTGGAATGTGGAAGATGAATTATATATAATGAAAGAAATGAATCCGACCGTACGGGTTTTGATGGTCTCAGATTTTTCATCGCCAGGTTTCCAACATTCAGAACCAATGCCCGACACCTTCGGCACCGTATTTCCAAGTGTCTGGTGCAATGAATTTGATGGTGGAAGGCAATGGGTTACAGCGCTCGGACATAAAAAAGAGGATTATAGTGATCCTTTGTTTATCAGCCATATCGTTGGAGGCTTGCAGTGGGCTCTCGCTAAAAAAGAATCGCAGGCATCAATAGCCGGAAAAGGAGAGTGGATCAGTTTTGACAATCCGCAGACCGTCCCTAATACCTGGATGATATTCCGCAAAGATATCGTGCTGGATGAAGTCCCCTCACAATTGACCGCCAACATTGCCGTAGACAGCAAATACTGGCTATGGATCAATGACCGGCTGGTGGTTTTCGAAGGGGGACTGAAGCGCGGGCCGGCCCGAAATGCCACTTATTACGATGAGGTGGAGATTGCTCCTTATCTTACTGAGGGAGACAATACGATTGCCGTACTCGTCTGGCATTTCGGCAAGAACAGTTTTAGCCATGCCAACAGCGGCGTATGCGGATTATTTTTTGAAGCCATCTCACCCACGGTGGAAATCCTCTCTGACCGTACATGGCGTGGAGGCGTATATGATGCGTATGAAGATACAGGTGCCCCCTTTCCAAATTATCGCTTATCAGAAAGTAACATCCGGTTCGATGCGCGGAAAGCAATCAAAAACTGGAACAAAAAAATATTCGATGGCCGGTTGTCACCCGCTTCCCTTTCAGGAAGCATATCCGATACCCCGCTGGGGCAACTGGTTAAACGTCCTATCCCCCTGTGGAAAGATTACGGGTTAGCCGCTTACCCCGATGTCCGTCAGTCAGGCGATACGCTCAAGTGCACCCTACCCTATAACTGCCACATTACCCCTTATCTGAAAGTACGGGCCTCCGCCGGACAGACTATTCATATGCTTACTGACAATTACACCGGTGGAAGTGCCAATAATGTACGTGCGGAATATATTACATGCGAAGGGGAACAGGAGTATGAAAACCTTGGCTGGATGAACGGGCATGAAGTCTGGTACGTTGTTCCGGAAGGGATCGAAGTGCTGGAACTGAAATATAGGGAGACAGGATACGATACGGAATTTTCCGGCAGGTTCCATTGTAACGACGAGTTTTTCAATGAATTGTGGAAACGATCGGCCAGAACCTTGTACGTGACCATGCGCGATACCTATATGGACTGTCCCGACCGTGAACGTGCGCAATGGTGGGGTGACGTGGTGAACGAATTGGGAGAGGCCTTTTATTCGCTTTCTCCTTCTTCCCATCAACTGGCACTGAAAGGTATCTACGAATTGATGAACTGGCAACGATCCGATGGCGTCATCTTCTCACCCTGCCCCGCTGGCAACCGTAATCAGGAACTCCCGCTACAGATGTTGGCTTCGGTGGGATGGTACGGCTTTTATACGCAGTATTTCTATAGTGCAGACAGTAGTTTTGTTCCGGTAGTCTATGACCGGGTAAGACGCTACCTCCATGATGTATGGAAGACGGATAACGACGGTTTGGTTATTGAACGTCCCGGTGACTGGAACTGGGGTGATTGGGGTAAGAATGTCGATATCGGCGTATTGACTAACTGTTGGTATTATCTGGCTTTAAAAGCCGAGCAGTCTTTTGCCCTTCAGATGGGAAAAACAGAGGATGCCCGCCAGGCTGCAGCAATGATGAGAAAGATCGAAGAAAATTTTGACACCCGCTTTTGGACCGGATCGGCATACCGTTCACCCGATTATAAAGGGGAGACAGATGACCGTTCACAGGCGATGGCGATTGTGTCAGGATTAGCATCGAAAAGCAAATATCCCGCTTTGCTGAAAGTACTTCAAAAGGAATATCATGCCAGCCCTTATATGGAGAAATACGTATTGGAAGCCCTGTTTGTCATGAACGAACCGGAATTCGCATTGGAACGAATGAAAAAAAGGTATTCCTCCATGTTAAAGTATGCACAATATACCACGCTATTCGAAGGATGGGGTATCGGAGCGGAAGGGTTCGGAGGCGGAAGCATCAATCATGCCTGGAGCGGAGGACCACTCACACTGCTCAGTCAGAAAGTCTGCGGCGTGGAACCCACCTCTCCGGGGTTCAGGACCTTCCGCGTAGCGCCTCAAATGGGCGACCTGACGGAAGCCGAAGCATCGTTCGAATCGGTAAACGGGGAAATAAAAGTTTCCGTAATGCGTTCCGGGAAGAGATATACTATCCGGCTGACCGTGCCGGAAAATAGTTCAGCAGAAGTTATTTTCCCGAATGGAAAATCGGTTAATGTATCGGCTGGAGATCACATATTGCATTCGACAAACTGATATCAAAAAGTAATTATTCGTCTTATTGAAAATCACTTGGTAATGCCAGTAACTGGTACTGTATTGTTTTTGCCAATCGGTAATGTCCTCTCGCGTTCAGATGCAAACGATCGGTCTCACTCGTGCAATAGGGAAGAAAAGCATCCGAAACAGGAAAAATTCCACTTAATGCATGTAGATCTATCACCGGTACAGACCAATAGGTACCTGCCTTTTTCAGTGTCTCGACATACTCTTCTAAATATAGGCCAATTCCGTTGGCATAATTCTCGTGGGGTTGTACATTGGTACTACTCCCGATAAAATCGCCCCGGTGTATAGGTGTCAATATGATGATTTGTTTGTCAGGATATTCTCCCTTCAATAACGAAAGGGTCTTGTTAATACGTCCGCAAAAGGTTGCATCTGTCATAATAGGCGTGCGATGTTTACGATAAGTATCCGTCCCATTGTAATTCACTTTTTCAATAGTTTCGGTAAAGAAGTCTCCTATGATTGTACTTCTATTATAATCGTTGGTCCCTGCCCAGATAAAAATAGCATCTATGGAGTCTTTCTTCTCTGCAATTAGTTCTTTCGCTTTTTCATACATCCCATCCCATTGCAAACCGCTTCTGGCATATACCGCGTAGTCTATGTTCATCAGTTCTTTCAAGAACTGCCAATACCACTTATCGGTCACTTTAGTATTAGGATCCGACATCGAATCTCCCAGATAAGCTGCGCGTTTACCATCCCATTGGGTGTTCAATGTTTTCTCACTGTCTGTAATAACCGACTTATTTTGAGCAATTGTTGCGACACATACCGGAAGTATGGTCAACATAAAAAATATTTTTCTAATCATCTTACACTTATTCTATTAATTCAGGCAAAAATACATCATTAACACCAATGTTCAAATACTTTAGACATTTTGAGTCGCCTGCGCTCCTCGATTTCCAATTCTCGCTATGGCATAGTATAAGCAAACTTATCCTCTGCTCATTTAGTTTAACGAAAACGTTCCTAAAAAATATCAAGATAAATTCTTATTCATCATATAAATTTATTAATCATATAAATTACAACCAGTTAATCATATTCCTAAAAACCTGTTGAGGAATTACAGCACATCAAAATCTTTTTTTACTTGAATTTATATATCTTTGTATTTACTTAAGAGAGCCAGAAAGTATTGAAAAGCAAAACAATCCATATAAATTCCAGTACCCTTCGTCTTCTGCGCAAAGGAGATGAAAAGGCTTTCGAATACCTGTTTCATCAATATTACAATCAGATCTATACGTTTGTTCTGAATACCCTTTTCGATAAGACATTTGCTGAAGACATTACCCAATCCGTTTTTATCTCTCTCTGGGAAAAAAGAGAAATGATTAATCCCGAAGCCAGTATCATACCTCTTCTTTATACCATCGCCCGGAACCATGTCTACAGACAAACCGAACAACTGTTACTGAAATATAAATATGAACAATACCAACAAGAAACGATACAGGAAAACACTGATATTGAAGAAGATGTGAATAGTCGTTTTTTGGAAAATATCCTTTCAGATTTTATTGAGAAACTACCTTCTGAACGACGCAAGATCTTCCTGTTAAGCCGAAAGGAAAATCTATCAAACAAAGAAATCGCCTCTCGTTTAGACATTTCCGAAAAAACAGTGGAAACACAAATAAGACGCTCTCTTATCTTTTTAAGGGAAAAGATGAAGTACTACATCAACACTATTTTGCTTTAATTTATTTATATTTTTGGTCTAGAATCTGTCGGTCATAACGACCTCAATGTTAATAATTGCTAATATTTTTGTTAAAAACAATATTTCTGTAAGGATTTTCTACCTGTTACGTATTACTATAAAAGAGTAAACATGTCAGAAGAAATTATAAATCTGGTTGAAAAATTTCTTTCCAACTCTATATCGAGGGAAGAGATGCGCAGGTTGCTACAAGCTTATCAACAAAAACAAATAAGTGAAAAGCAGCTTGATGATTATTATGCCGTTAAATGGAGAAATGCAGGACAATATTCATCGTTATTTGCTGATGAAAGCAAGGGAAGAGTATGGAAACAGTTTCAGCAGCACATGCACCAAAGGTTACAGAAGTCGCCGAAGCAGAAAAGCAGGTGGATATTATACGCAAGTGTGGCAGCCGTTGCTCTTCTGTTTTATATGCTGGGTTTTGCAATCCATTTGACCCGCGAAGGTGCACAACAAGAGCTTGTGGTCATGGTTGAAAACGGGCAAAAGGCAAGTGTTCAACTCCCCGATGGTTCCCACGTGCAACTCAATTCAGCAAGTGAATTGCGGTATCCCCCAGATTTTGGGAAGAAGGATCGAACAGTAAAGCTGACAGGAGAAGCATACTTTGATATAAAAAGCAATCCGGACAATCCGTTTATCGTACAAACACACTCCGGATTTCAGGCAAAAGCACTTGGAACAAAGTTCAATATCAAATCTTATCCTGATGATAAAGAAATAACCGGAACGCTCATCGAAGGTTGTATTGAAGTAAGCAGCCCGCAGTTTTCAGAGGTATTGAACCCCAATGAGCGTATATTATTTGATACTAAGGATATGACATTCTATAAATCTCGTATGCACAACGCGAATGATGCAATCTTCTGGATGACCGGACAATTTGTATTCGATAAGGAAACATTAGAAAATATTGCCAAAATATTAGAAAGGATGTATAATGTAACCTTTTCTTTTGCATCACCCGACATAAAAGAGATACAATACAGTGGAAAGATAAAGAATAATAGCATGGAGAACGTGTTAAATCTTATCACTATCGTTTCTCCGTTACAGTATACAATAACAGGATCACACATTACATTCAGTAAAAAATAAAATAATAATCAACAAAAACTAACGCCTATGACATAGAACAGAAACAACAAACCCAACGCATAATAAAGAAAACCGGAGCAATGTAGCGGCATCACTCCGGCAAGAATGCAATATTATGCTAACAGCACGGTAGCACTTTAATAGGTAAAAAAGCTATAAATCGCATTCATAAGGAACAAAAATACTCATTTAGAGTCAATACCGTACCTGTTTACCCTAAATTAAATCCTAAAACAAACTAAAATCTAAAAAAGAGTATCTCAATGAACGCACAAATCAAACGAATTGGCATAAGCTGTTTGCTTTTGCTCCTGTTAAATATTGGGCAAAGCATGGCACAAATAAGTATTTCTGCAACGAATACGGAGATAAATAACGTACTTGGCCAAATTGAGGAAAAAAGTGATTATACCTTTTTCTATAGTGATAACTTCCTCAATTTAAATCAAAAAGTAACGATCCATGCTAAGGACGAAACAATCGAAAACATACTGAACAGGTTGTTCCGTGACACAAACATTGGCTATAGAATTAACAATAAACAAATTGCGCTTTCTGAGAAAAGTGCACAGTATCCTGAAAATATCGCCCAGCAACAGAGACGAATCGTAATGGGAAAAATTACCGATTCTGATGGAGAACCTATTATTGGAGCCAATATTATTGAAAAAGGGACGACAAACGGTACGGTTACGGATATGGACGGAAATTTCTCTTTGAGGTTAGAAGAGAATGCCGTACTTCATATTTCTTACATCGGCTATTTATCACAGGATATTAACACTTCAGACAACACGACTTTTAATATTGTTTTAGAGGAAGACACCAGAGCGTTGGAAGAATTGGTGGTAATCGGCTATGGTACGGCACGCAAGATCGACCTGACAGGTTCAATCTCTTCTTTAAGCGGTGATAAACTGCAAATGAAGAGTACACCGCAGCTCTCCAGCCAAATGCAAGGACAAATGGCTGGCGTACAGATCACACGTTCCAGCGGTGACCCATCAGCCGGAGCGACCATCCGTGTGCGTGGGGTCACGACCATGTCAACCAACGACCCGTTGGTGATTGTGGATGGCATACCAGGTACCCTTAGAGACATTGCCCCTGAAGATGTAAAAGACATCCAGGTATTGAAGGACGCAGCATCTGCCGCCATCTACGGTTCTCGTGCAGCTGCCGGTGTTATCCTGGTCACGACAAAACGTGCCCGGAATAATGAATTCCACCTTTCCTATAATGGGGAATACGGCATTAATACACCAACGGCCAAGCCAAAATTCGCCAATGCAGTACAATGGATGAGTGGCCTTAATGAATTGGCTTTCAACGATGGGGCTTCCTCTCCTCACTCTCTTTACTCGGAAGATTTAATCAATAATTATGCACAATTGCGGGCTGATGATCCTGACCGCTACGCAGACACCGATTTCATGAACCTGGGCCTAAAGAGCAGTACGAATCACCAACGTCATTCACTCTCTCTTAGCGGTGGAACCGATAAACTGAAAACGAACTTCAGTTTTAACTACTATGATTCGGAAGCCCTTATAGATACAAAAACCTATGAGCGTTTTAACATCCGTACCAACAATGACTATACGATCAACAACTGGATCCATGCAAATGTAGACTTGAACCTGCTTTATTCTAACGCGAATGAACCACATCTCTCCATGGCTGAGCTGATGGAACGTGCACCAATCTATAACGCCTATTGGTCTGACGGACGTTTTGCCGATGGCAAAGATGGCGACAACCCCATTGCACAACGTGATCTGAGTGGATCACACAAAAAGCAAAACTATCGGGTTGGTGGAAAACTACAGCTGGTTCTCACTCCTATAGAAGGATTGGCTTTAACAGCCATCGTCGCTCCTCAATACTCCTTCTATAAAGGGAAAGATCATAGAAAAAGATATGAAGTGTACCGAATCACCGGTGATCCTATCCCTGGGGTCGGTTATTCCTCGACCAGCCTCAGTGAAGCGCGCAACGACAACCATAGTTTGACGAAGCAGTTTTATGCAAACTATAACCTGCAACTGAAACGCCACTCTATCGGATTGATGGCCGGTTATGAGGATTATTCTTATAAATGGGAAGAACAGGGGGCTTCACGCACCAATTATAGTTTGGTAAACTTTCCCTACCTGGACTTAGGTCCTGAAGATTATCAGTTCAACAGCGGAAAAGCCGGACATAATGCTTATCGTTCATTCTTTGGCCGTATCATGTATTCCTGGGCAGACCGCTATCTGTTGCAAGCCAATATCCGTTCCGATGGTTCCTCCCGTTTTGCTAAAGGTCATCGTTGGGGCACATTTCCTTCAGTCAGCGCCGGTTGGGTCATCTCTGAAGAACCCTGGTTCAATAAGAGTGTGGTCGACTTTCTGAAGCTACGCGGTTCTATCGGACAGTTGGGTAACGAGCGTATTGGTTCGGAATTCCCATACCAGGCCAGGTTGTCTTTTGGTACAGGTTTTATTCCCAATGCTTCTACCGGGGTTTCTGACATTGTGCAGACGGCTTATCAGATGGACTACGCGTTCAAAGACCTGACATGGGAAACAACGACGACCTATGGTATTGGTGCAGACATCTCCTTGTTAAAAAATAATCTACGCGCTTCGGTAGATTACTATTACAAAAAGACAACGGATATGTTGATGGAGGTAGGGTTTCCCTCCTATTTCGGTTATAACGCACCACAAAAAAATGCTGCCGACATGAACACGACTGGTTGGGATTTCGAAATTTCCTGGAACGACCGGATCAGAGACTTCCACTACGGTGTAAGTTTCAACTTATATGATTATCGTTCAAAAATGGGATATATGGCAGACAGACAAAGAATTGATGACAACAAAATCACCGAAGAGGGTTCTTACTATAACGAATGGTACGGCTACAAAAGTATGGGGATTATCTTAAACGAAAAGGCCATGCTGGACGAAAATGGTAATCAGATTCCCGTTCTGACCAATAATGACAAGGCCGGCAATATCCGCTACCAGGATATTGACGGCGATGGTAAAATCACCGCTTCCAACGATCGTGTACGTTTGGGCAACTCTTTGCCGGAATTGCAATACGGCGGATCTCTTTGGGCTGAATGGAAAGGTATCGATTTCAACTTATCATTCCAGGGTATCGGACACCAACTTTCTTACTGGTCATGGCCGGGCACACCGTTCAATTATCAAGCCTATGCCAGCCCGTTGAATCTGATCGAAAGCCATTGGAGTCCCACGGCTACGGATGAAGAAAATGCCAAAGCTAAATATCCGAAGTTGACAACCAACAGTGCCAATATTTACGCCAGAAGTGACTTCTACCTTTTCAACGGAGCTTATATGCGTATCAAAAATATCACATTGGGCTATACCCTTCCGTCCGAAATCACAAAGAAATTATCTGTCAACAAGTTGAGAGTTTATTTCAGTGCTAACGATCTGCCCGCTTTCTCAAAATATCCCAAAGGATATGATCCGGAATGGGGTCGTAGCGGCGATCTCCTCTTGTCTTCTTATATTTTTGGTCTGAATGTTTCATTTTAATTAGAGAATCCAGTTATGAATAAAATAAGCAAATATTTACTCGCCGGAATAGTGGCATTTGGCATGACTGCTTGTGCCGACCTTGATCTGAATCCATTATCGGAAGGATCAAGTGAGAATTGGTATCATGATGAAACCGAGATAGAAATGTCTCTCAACGATTTGTGGAGACCGGATTTTTTCCCAATTGATGCAATCTTCTGGGATGACGATTTATTAAACCGCAATGGATCTAACCCAATCACGTTAGGAACGGTAACCTCTCAATGGGGAGATGCTTCAACCCGCTGGACCTCATTATATAAATCCATCGCCCGTGCAACAAAAGTCATCGATGCGTTGGATAATGGGGTAGCAGCAGGAATAAGCGAAAGTAAAATTAATCAATACAAGGGTGAAGCCTATTTTATGATAGGGTTCGCTTATGGCGAATTGACGGCATATTATGGAGATTGTGTATTAAATAAAGGTATGACCTTAGACGAAGCCTATGTGGCAACCCGTTCACCCAAAAGTGAAGTGTTGGCCTATGCCTATGAGTGTTTAGATAAGGCAGCCGAATATTTGCCTGACTCCTACAAAGTCCAACAACGGCCGACCAAAGGGGCTGCCCTTGGCTTTAAAGCCCGTTTCGCACTCTTCCACGAAGATTGGCAAACGGCATTGGATGCCGCGGATAAATGTATGCAGTTGGGTGTTTACTCTTTACACGACAACTATCGCGAAATGTTCATAGCAAACAGTTCTCCCGAATTCATGTTCTATTTCAAAGGTGATTTGACGCTAAAGAAAGGATATGGTTTCATGACGAATGTCCGGGATTTTGTGATTCGTAATGTCGGTGGCCACTGTAACCAAAGTCCGTCGTTGGAGTTGCTTTGCTCTTACACCTGTACGGATGGTTTGCCTATCGATCAATCTCCACTCTACAATCCGAAAGATCCGTTTGCCAACCGTGACCCGCGTTTAGCGATGACAATCCAGCCGTTCAAGACGAAGTACTCTTCTGACTACGCAGAATATGAAGCATCTAAAAAAGATGGTACATTCCCTGAAAAATATCCGGACTACATCACGCTGGGTTATGAATTCAACCCCAGTCCTTATGCCAATAAAGTATATGAAGTGGCTACCGGCAACATGGTGGTTAATACTGATTCAAAAGCTTCGAACCAACACTCGGCATACAACGGACTGATCATTCGTAAATTCGTAAAAGATGAATGGAAAGATTTCAATAATCACGGTTTAGTGGCAGACAACTGTTATCCTTACTTGCGTTATGCCGAAGTCCTGATGACCTATATCGAAGCGAAGAATGAGTTGGGACAATGTACGCAAGAAGATTTGGACAAAACCATCAACCTGTTGCGGGAACGTGCTTACCGGGGTACCGGTATCACTTACCCACGTGTGGAAGTAGCTTCACAGACTGCTTTACGTAAGATCATCCGTATGGACCGTCGTTCGGAATTTGCACTCGAAGGGATACGTTATCGTGACCTGTTGCGTTGGCGTATCGCTGAAAAATCGCATAACAAATCTATGTACTACCTGTCCCGTGCCTGGTCCAATTCCGCCAACTGGAATGGTTTGACCGGCAGTGAATCAAACATTGAGCTGTCTCAGGATTTCATGACTTTACTGAAGAACTGGGACGAAGGTAATTACCCCATCGGTGGCGTACCGACAATCGACGAAAACGGCCTGCCTGACCTTTCACCGATGGAAACAGCGGGATATATCACCACGTTCTATAAAATGTCGTTCGATGCAAAGAAAAACTATCTATGGCCCATCCCAGCCAACGATATTCTGGTCAATAGCAATTTAACGCAGAATGATGGTTATTAATATTTTCTGATATTTACCCCAGTTGTAGGATCTGTTTATCCGGAGGATTTTCAGATTACAACTGGGGTGTTTTTATGTTTATCTCATCCCATTCTTTTAAAAGTATATGATTACACGACGTGATTTCCTAAAAGTAACGGCCGCCGGAAGCGAGTTGACCTCATTAGGCAGCGCGGCGGAAGTAAAGGCCGCTATGCAGATATTGCTCCGGACAAAAAATTCTGCCATGAAGGTCGCGCAAAAGAAATATAAAAAAAGAAAATAATACATTAAAGTGGACTTAATATTAAAAGAAAAAAATTATGTTTACAAAAAAATTTATTCAAGCCTTAAGCCTGAGCGTTATCTTTCTGATGTTGAGTTATTCAGGAATATTCGCACAAAATAAAAAATACGATGTAGTCATTTACGGCGGCACCTCTGCCGGCATTGCCTCGGCCATCCAGACATCAAGAATGGGAAAATCGGTAGTAATCATTGAACCGACTCATCGTCTGGGAGGTTTGACAACCGGAGGATTAGGCCAAACCGATATCGGAAATAAACATGTGATCGGAGGAATATCCCGTGAATTCTATCAAAATATCCGAAAACACTATGATGATCCAAAGAGTTGGAAATGGCAGGATAGAAATGCCTATATGGATGAAGGACAAACAAGAACCGAAAAGGGTGAAGATGCCATGTGGACATTCGAACCTTCTGCCGCCCTGAAAGTGTACCATCAAATGCTTTCCAAAGAAAAAATTGATATCGTGTATGGTGAAAGATTAAACAGGGAGAGCGGCGTCACTAAAAAGGGAAACCAGATTGAATCGATTGAAATGGAGAACGGTTCAAAATATACCGGAAAAATATTTATCGACGCAACCTATGAAGGAGACCTCATGGCCGCAGCGGGAATCAGTTACCGGGTAGGTAGGGAATCCAACCGTGAGTATGGGGAAACATTGAACGGTGTACAGGCCAACAAGATCAGCGCCTCCCTCAGGTGGACGCTTTCACGAAACGCATATAATCATAATTTCATTGACAGGGTCGACCCCTATATCGTCAAAGGTGATCCAACAAGCGGACTCCTTCCCTACATCTCCGAAGGGCCTCCAGGCGTGGATGGGGAAGGCGACAATAAAGTACAGGCCTACTGCTTCCGGATGACACTGACCGATCATCCCGACAACCGTATCCCTTTCAAAAAACCTGAAAACTATAACGAGTTGAATTATGAACTGCTTTTCAGAAACTATGAAGCGGACAACGGGTCGGAGATGAATCAGATGCCTTGGATCAATTCGCCGATGCCAAACAGGAAAACCGACACAAATAACAGAAGAGGATTTTCCACAGATTTTATCGGACAAAATTATGATTACCCGGAAGCATCCTATGAAGAACGAGAAAAGATCGTACAGGCTCACAGGGACTACCAACAAGGGTTGATGTGGACACTGGCCTACCACCCCAGAATTCCTGAAAAAGTGAGAAATGCGGTATCCAGATGGGGAACATGCAAAGATGAATACGAAGAAGGAAGCGACGGATGGCAGGAACAACTTTATATAAGGGAAGCAAGACGTATGGTGAGCGATTATGTGATGACCCAAAAAAACTGCGAAGGGATAGACACAATAGAAGATCCGGTTGGCATGGCCGCCTACGGAATGGATTCACACCACATACAGAGATATGTGGATGTAAACGGGTTTGTGCAAAATGAAGGTAATGTAGAAGCACACGGCTTTTCTCCTTACTCCATCAGTTACCGTTCGATTGTTCCCAAAAAAGAAGAATGCAACAACCTGCTGGTTCCCGTGTGTGTAAGTGCCACCCATATAGCATTTGGCTCCATCCGTATGGAACCGGTCTTTATGGTATTGGGACAATCGGCGGCTACCGCTGCATGCCAGGCTATCGAAGAAAAGAAGGCTGTTCAGGATATTGATTATTCCGTGTTACAAAAAAAGTTGTTGGATAACAAACAAATTTTAAAAAACAAGTAAACAGATAATGGTAACACGACGAGATTTTATCAAGGCAACAACCTTAGGGGGAACATTGGTGGCAACGAGACAGATGTCGAATGCCCGTACAGTTTTCATGTCTGCAACAAAGCCTGATTCCGGATTTATTGAGGAAGGAGAAAAGAGAATACCGGTAATCAAGGAGGTGGACATCGTTATCGTGGGAGGAACGTCGGCTGCCGTAGCGGCTGCAAGCGCGGCTTCCCGGACAGGAAGCAAAGTCTTCCTTGTGGCGCCGTTGTCTTACTTAGGGGATGATGTATGCGGGTCATTCAGAATAGTCTGTGATGAAAATGAAAAACCCGATAATCCCTTGAGTCGCCGCCTGTTTCTTCAGAGTAAGTATCCTACCCCTCTTTACATTAAAACGGAACTGGAGAATGAGTTAATTGACTATGATGTCGATTTTCTTTATAGCAGTTATGTTACAAACATTTTAGTTGATAAAGAAGGCAGCCTTTCAGGAATCGTCATTGCCAACCGGTCGGGACGCCAAGCCATCCGGTGCAGGGCAATCATCGATGCAACACATGTCGCATCTGTTGCCCGGACAGCCGGCGCACAATTCACCGATTTCAAGGCGCAGAAATATACATTTAATTTTGTAACAATCGGCAGTGAACCCCAATCAATTCCCGATACAAAAGCAGAAAAGATCCCTTACTCGATTACGGTTAAAGACAAAGAATTGCCGGTAGTGCGTTATTCGTTTCAAATGCATGTCGGGAATGACTCCTATGCAGTTATCCAGGAAATTGAACAAAAGATCAGGGATAAAGTATGGACACCGGCTCAAAGCGACAGCTCGGATATTCTTGAATATGTTCCTTTTGTTTCCATCATCTCTGAACGTGGATTCAACAAGCAGATATCTTCTGTCAGAGATATACCCATAGAGGCTTTACAGCCCAAAGGAATAAAGAATATATGGGTTCTGGGGCCTTCTGCCGATGTATCAAATGAAATATCGGAAAAAATAATGCGGCCTGTATATGCTACTTCTCTTGGAATAATTGTGGGTGAGACCGTGGCCATGTCTGTCAAAAACATACCTGTAAGCAATACTGACAGAGTTTATCATTTAGTCCGCAAGGGAGATAAAAAAGGAGAGATACGGGAATTGCTGCACCCACTTCGACCGGGAACAAATAAAGGTTTTGTAACATCTTCCAATGAAGCTCTTCCCGTACTGGGAGAATATGACGTTGTGGTAATGGGTGGGGGTACCGCCGGGGCACCCGCCGGTATATCTGCCGCCCGTCAGGGAGCTAAAACCTTAGTCCTGGAATATCTCCATGGATTAGGAGGTATTATGACCCTCGGATTAATCGGGAAATACTGGGATGGGTATCGGGGTGGTTTTTCATCTGAAGTGGATAACGGAGTTCGTGGTATGGCACCTTTGGATCATCCCCGCCAAATGAAAAACTGGGAAAGCGATCACTTGTCCGACTGGAAACAGGAATATTTCCGTAGTGAATTAAGAAGATCCGGAGGTGACCTTTGGTTCGGTGTTTTAGGCTGTGGAGCATTGGTGAGAAATAATCAGGTATCGGGTATTGTGGTATGCACACCCTATGGCAGAGGAATCATTCTGGCAAAGGTGGTAGTAGACAGTACGGGAAGCGCGGATATAGCCATTGCAGCCGGTGCCGATTATAATTATACGGGAAAGAATGTTGCCGTACAGGGTGCCGGCATGGGGTCCTGGAAGCCGGAAGATTACTATAACAACAACGATTGGGCTTTTATCGATGACTCTGATGTACTGGATATAAGCCGCATATATGTACAGGCCAAGAAAAAACTCGCCGGACATTATGATATGGTAAAATTGCCTCAAACAAGGGAGAGAAGACGAATGGTTGGGGAATACACGGTATCGGTATATGATGTAATAAGCAAACGGAGGTATCCGGATACCATCTCATACCATAAGAGCTCCTTTGATACGCATGGTATGATTGTTGATCCCTATTTTATCTTATCTCCCCCGCAGGAGAGACATACAATTTATGATGCCGATGTACCGTTAAGAGCCCTATTGCCAAAAGGATTGAAAGGCATTATTGTGACCGGATTAGGAGCAAGCGCCGATCGCGATGCCATGCCGGTAATCCGGATGCAAGCCTGTCTGCAAAATCAGGGATATGCCGTAGGTTATATTTCAGCAATGGCTGTACGTGAAAATAAAGATTTCAGGGAACTAAACATCAAAGCTATCCAGAAGTTCCTGGTCAGTATGGGCAACCTGCCAGACCATGTAGTGAAAGATAAACCTTTCAGGGGATACAGCGATAAAGATTTTGCAGATGCGGCCAGAAGCCTAAGGGACAACTATAAAGGATTGGAAGTGCTGTTGACCGATCATGAAAGATGTCGGCGGATAATCAGAAGAGAAATAGAGTCTGCCGCCCTCCGGGATAAGCTTACATATGCTTCTGTTTTATGTATGCTGGGAGATGATACTTTTGCCTCTATCATTGCCAGTGAGATAAAGAAGCAGGATAAATGGGACCAGGGATGGGATTACAGGGGAATGCACCAATTCGGAGCCAGTATGAGCAGAATGGATGCTTTACTGTTTGCTTTGGGAAATTCGAAAGGTAAAAGATCTCTGCCCGTTATACTGGAGAAAGCAGCCCTGTTGAAACCTGAAAGTGAATTCTCCCATTTCAGGGCGATTGCATATGCGTTGGGAGAAATAAGAAGTAAAGAAGCAGTTCCCATCCTTTATGACTTACTCATAAGTCCGGGAATGCGATATCACCACATTACCTCCTACAGAGAAGCACGGGCAAAAGTGGTTCCTTCGGTAAATGACAACAGCGTAAGAAATGCGGCCTTAAAAGAAATACACCTGGCGTACGCTTTATTCATTTGTGGAGACAAAAATCATTTGGGCGAAACTATTTTAAAGAGTTATGCCAACGGGTTACAAGGACATTATGCCCGGTTTGCAACCGATAAAATCCAAATTATAAAATCAAATTAAGAATGAAAATAGTATGAAGAAAACAAGTTATTTATTCTTTTTAATCGCATCACTGGTATTATTGCTATCGTGCAAGCAATCTGTGGATACCTACAAAGCCGATGTAATTATCTACGGGGGAACTTCAGCGGCAGTAATAGCCGCTGTGGAAGTAGCGCAATCAGGTAAAAATGTGATGATTGTCTCTCCTGATGCACACTTGGGGGGATTGACCTCCGGCGGGTTAGGGTTTACCGACTCCGGAAATACAGCATCGATCGGGGGGTTATCCCGGGAGTTTTACCACAAGGTATGGCTGCATTATAACGATTCCACTGCATGGAAATGGCAAAAGCAATCGGAATATGGAAATAAAGGCCAGGGTACTGTGGCAATGGACGGGGATAGCAGGACAATGTGGATATTTGAACCCCATGTGGCTGAAAAAGTTTTCGAGGATTTTATCCGGGAAAATAATATAACGGTTTACCGGGATGAGTGGTTAAATCGTGAATCTGGAGTAAAAACAGATAACGGAAAAATAATTTCTTTTACTACTTTATCCGGAAAAACATTTCAAGGTAAAATGTTTATTGACGCGACATACGAGGGAGACCTGATGGCTGCAGCCGGCGTATCCTATACGGTGGGAAGAGAGCCTTGTTCGCAATACAATGAAGAGTGGAACGGCGTACAGGCCGGAGTATATCACCATAGGCACTATTTCAACACCCCTGTCGATCCGTATATAGTTCCCGGAGATCCTTCCAGCGGTTTACTCCCTTATATCTCCGACGAACCGATACATCCCAATTGTACGGGTGACGATAAGATACAGGCTTACTGTTTCAGGTTATGCATGAGTAACCACCCCGAAAACAGAGTCCCTTTTGAAAAACCTGAAGGATATGATCCTGCCGGTTATGAACTGCTTGCCAGGGTTTTTGAATCGGGATGGGACGAGTGGTTTGCAAAGTTTGACATTATCCCCAACAGGAAGACCGATACAAACAACCACGGCCCTTTCAGTAGCGATCATATAGGAATGAACTACGATTATCCCGAAGCATCCTATGAACGGCGTAAAGAAATTATTGCAGATCATACCAATTATCAAAAAGGATTGCTTTACTTTGTATCGACCGATGAACGTGTCCCCCAGGAGGTGAGGGACAGGATGAAAGAGTGGGGCCTGGCCAAGGATGAATTTACCGATAATGGCAACTGGCCGCATCAACTCTATATCCGTGAAGCACGAAGGATGGTCGGAGCGTACGTCACCACTGAAAACGAGGTGCTCGGAAAAGTGCATGTGCCCGACCCTGTCGGTATGGGCTCATATACCATGGATTCCCACAATGTGCAACGTTTTGTGACAGCAGAGGGATATGTACAGAATGAAGGGGATGTCGGGGTACATCCCGGAAAACCATATAAGATTGCCTATGGCTCAATTGTACCCCGGAAAGAAGAATGTACGAATCTGCTCGTACCTGTTTGTCTTTCTTCCAGCCATATCGCTTTCGGATCCATCCGGATGGAACCGGTATTTATGATCCTGGGACAATCGGCGGCGGCAGCAGCGGTAATAGCCATAGATAATAAAATCAACGTACAGGAGGTGCCCTATGGGCAATTGGAGCAGGTATTACTTTCTAAGAATCAGATTTTAAATAATTAATATCCAAATGACCACCTTTATTATTTCGATAATAGCCCTCGTGGCTGGATATGCCTTCTACTCTAAATACCTGGAACGGGTGATGGAGGCCGATCCCCAACGTATTACACCCGCCTCCACCCTGGGCGATGGCGTAGATTATGTGCCTATGCCATGGTGGCGTGTATTCCTGATACAATTCCTGAATATTGCCGGGTTGGGGCCTATTTTTGGTGCGATTGCAGGTGCGATGTGGGGCCCCGTCGCATTCCTGTGGATTGTGTTGGGAACTATCTTTGCGGGCGGGGTGCATGATTATTTCTCCGGGATGCTTTCGGTCAGGCACGATGGCAAAAGTATCACCGAGATAATAGGGATTTATTTGGGAAGACAAGCCAAGCAGGTCATGAGAATTTTTGCGATTGTTCTACTGATCCTTGTAGGCGTTGTTTTTATTTCGGGGCCGGCCGGTTTACTGGCCGGACTCACCCCGGAATCACTCGATTTTACTTTCTGGGTCTGGGTAATATTTATCTATTATATATTGGCGACCCTCCTGCCCATAGATAAAATTATCGGGAGAATATATCCCGTCTTCGGGTTTGCCCTGCTCTTCATGGCTGTCAGTCTGATCACTGCATTAATAGTAAAAGGATATCATATGCCTGAACTGACCGCAGAGAATTTCAAAAATTTCCATCACAATAAAGAAAATCTACCGATTTTCCCAATGATGTTCATTACCATCGCATGTGGGGCGATATCAGGTTTCCATGCTACACAATCTCCCCTGATGGCACGCTGTTTGAAAAATGAGAAAGAGGGACGAAAGGTCTTCTACGGCGCCATGGTAACCGAAGGTGTGGTAGCTTTGGTATGGGCAGCCATCAGTATGAGTTTCTTCAACGGCCTGAAAGGACTCAACGATGTGATGATAGCGCAGAACGGGAATGCGGCATGGGTGGTGAATGAAGTCTCCTATTCATTGTTGGGAACATTTGGTGCAATATTGGCAATTTTAGGTGTTGTGGCCGCACCTATCACGTCGGGAGATACAGCTTTTCGAAGTGCCCGGTTAACAATCGCCGACCTTCTCAAAACCTCCCAGAGGCCTATCAGGAATCGTTTGATGATTACTGTTCCCCTGTTTGCTATCGGCTTCTTGCTGACAAAAATCAATTTCGATGTGATCTGGCGCTATTTTGCATGGGCAAACCAGACACTGGCTGCAGTGGTATTATGGACCATTACCATATATCTGTTGCAGAAAAAGAAGGGATATTATCTGATAACGCTTATTCCGGCATTATTTATGACAATGGTAGTCACTACATACATCATGCTGGCCCCTGAAGGATTTTCATTGCCTAAGCCTGTCTCTTATGGTATTGGTTTATTCTTTGTCATTCTTACGTTCACACTGTTTTTTATTTACAAGAAGAAATTGAAGTGACTTAACTACTTTTTTGAAAATAAATATTTCAATCATATGAAAAATAAACAGAATTCATCCAGTCAACTATCCAGAAGAAAGTTTCTTGGGACAGCTGCTGTTGTTGCCACCGGAACATTTCTTCCTTCCGTAGTCTCTTATGGCAATAATACCTCCAGACCGGAAAGCCAAACGGGCAATGTATTAAACCGAATTCCAAATTCTCAATTTGCCGGAGTACAGATCGGCGCTATCACTTACAGCTTCCGGGATCTGAAAGGAGGGTTGGAAGCAACCCTCAACGCTTGTGTAGAAGCCGGATTAAGTTCTGTAGAACTAATGGGCACAGGTGTAGAGGATTATCTTGGTGCACCGAAGAATCCGGTACAACGGCGTCCCGGGACCGACACCCCATTCACAGATGAAGAAAAGCGCCTCATCGCACAATACAACAGTGAATTGAAAGAATGGAGGAAAACAAACGGAACAATAAGCGCTTATACTCAACTTCGCAAAAAATTCAACGATGCCGGTGTAAATATCCACATATATAAATGGACTGCGGGCGAAACCGAAGAGGAACTCGATTATTCATTCAAGGTGGCTAAGACACTCGGAGCCATTGGCATAACTGCCGAGCTGAATGAAAAAAACGCCCGTTTACTGGGTCCCGCAGCAAAAAATAATGGAATGTTCGCCATACTTCACAATCATGCCCAGTTTGCCGAACGGGGATTTGATGTTGACAAGCTCCTCTCCTACTCCTCCGCAAATAGGTTGAACTTTGATGTGGGTCATTATTTCGGTTCTACCGGCTTGAATCCGGTTGATTTCATCCGGAAATATCATGGTCGTATCTCAAGCATCCATCTCAAAGATAAAACCGGCCCCGACAACGCGACACAAAAGAATACCAATCAGGTATGGGGGCAGGGGGAAACACCTCTCGCCAAGGTTCTTCACCTTATCAGGGATCAAAAACTACCTATCTATTGCGATATCGAACTTGAATATCCAGTAGTTCCATGGTCAACTTCGGTAAAAGAAGTAAAGACATGTAAAGAATTTTGCAGGCAACTATTGATATGAAGATATAAGCGTGGAAGCGCAGCGCCTATCGTTTAAAACTACCGGAGAACTATGCCCCTGGCCCGACGAAAATCGTGGCTCCCCTCCCGTCTCATAAAGTAAAAACTTTTAATAGAATTCTCTGTATGGAAAAACAAAAGTTACAGCGTTTAGAATCTTTGGATGTACTCCGTGGATTTGATCTGTTTTGCCTTGTTGGATTGGAAGTGATCGTTCACCGAATGAGAACTCCAATAAATCAATCATGGTATGATAAATTTTTGTGGAATTTTTCACACGTAGAATGGGCGGGATTTTCTCCCTGGGATCTGGTAATGCCCCTATTCCTTTTTATGTCAGGGGTATCTATTCCTTTTGCATTATCCCGTTATAGATCCGAACCCAATAAATTACCTGTATACCGCCGTATCGTAAAAAGATTTCTATTGCTATGGATATTCGGGATGATGTGCCAGGGTAACCTATTGGCATTAGACCCCAGCCGTATTTATTTCTATTCAAATACACTTCAGAGCATAGCAGTGGGCTACCTTGTTTCCTCCATACTCTTTTTACATACGAAAATAAAAAGCCAGATTGGAATTGCAGCAGGATTACTTATCGTCTACTGGCTTGTTATGCAATCTGTGACAGTGGGAAATTTTGGCGGTGGGAATTACACCCCGGATGGGAATCTTGCCGAATGGATCGACAGAACTGTTTTAGGTCGTTTTCGCGATGGTGCCAGGTTAGTAGATGGAGAGGCTATATTTTCTGATTGGTATCGATATACCTGGATTCTCAGTAGCCTGAACTTTGTTGTAACCGTACTAACAGGGCTTTTTGCAGGATATATACTGAAAAACAAGGAAACAGATTCGAAAAAGAAATGGCAATTATTATTAGGAATAGGAATTGCTATGGTAGTAGCCGGTTGGTTGTGGCATTTCCAGATGCCAGTGATCAAGAAAATATGGACCAGTTCCATGGTATTGGTTAGCAGCGGATATTGTTTCCTATTGATGGCGATATTTTACTACTGGATTGACTATAAAGGCCATAAAAAGCATTTAACATGGCTTAAAGTCTATGGGATGAACTCGATTACGGCTTATATGTTAGCTATGTGTATAAACTTCAGTTGTATTGGACAGTCCCTTCTGCAAGGGTTTGAACAATATATAGGTGACTGGTACCCAGTGTTAATAGCTGTGGCAAATGCGGTTATTATATACCTGGTACTGTGGGGGATGTACAAGAGAAACATCTTTCTTAAAGTCTGACTACCTGCACATTAAAAATTTCAAATACAAAATACATCCTATTCTTCCCTTTACCATCATGTATATTACAACTTAATGAATATCATGCTCAAAAAATCAATATCCCTATTCTTTCTTTTTTTATTGTCGACAGTTGGTGTGGTTGCCCAAATCCACCAGCGACCTACTCCCAGTGCATCTCAGCTTCGTTGGGCAAATGCTGGATTAGGTGTAATTTTTCACTACGACTTGCACGTTTTCGATGGAAAAAAATACAATCAGACAGCTAACCGCATACATCCCGTGGAAGATTATAACATCTTTAATCCTACCAGACTGGACACCGATCAATGGATAAAGGCGGCGAAAGATGCCGGTGCAACCTTCGCCATCATTACTGCCACTCATGAGACCGGATTTGCCATTTACCAAAGTGATGTAAATCCATACAGTTTGAAAGCATTGCGATGGCGCGAAGGAAAGGGTGACATCGTGGGCGATTTCGTGAAATCGTGCAGTAAATATGGGTTAATGCCCGGCATTTATATTGGCATCCGCTGGAATTCGCTCTTTGGCATCCACAATTTTAAGGCAGATGGCGACGGAGAGTTTGCCCACAACCGTCAGGAGTGGTATCGCCGCTATTGTGAACGAATGACCGAGGAACTCTGCTCACGATATGGCGATTTATTTATGATATGGTTCGATGGTGGCGCTGATGACCCTAAAGGGTTAGGCCCTGATGTAGAACCGATAATCCGTCGACTACAACCCGAATGTCTCTTTTATCACAATACAGAGAGAGCTGATTTTCGTTGGGGAGGCTCCGAAAGTGGAACGGTAGGTTATCCTAACTGGAGTACATTCCCCACTCCTTTTTCTCATAATAAGAACTTAGACCAACAGCATGAACATATAAAACTGCTAAAACACGGGGATCCGAATGGGAAATACTGGGTTCCGGCAATGGCTGACGCTCCTCTAAGAGGATATAATGGCCGTCACGAATGGTTTTGGGAACCTGGGGATGAGGACGCCGTTTATCCTCTCGAGAAACTAGTAGATATGTACTATAACTCGGTAGGACGTAACGCAACACTTATTCTTGGTCTCACTCCAGATCCAAGTGGATTGATACCTGAAGGTGATGCCCAACGATTGAAAGAATTTGGGGATAAAATCACCGAACTCATGACACATCCCATAAAATCCGTTAGCGGAACAGGTAACAAAATTGAACTAAAACTGGATAAAGCACAACCCGTCAATCAAATTATTCTACAAGAAGAGATCATCAAAGGTGAACGTGTTCGTGATTATCATGTAGAAGGGTTGACCTCCCGAGGCTGGGAAATTCTTTGCCAAGGAGAATCGATAGGACACAAACGTATCCAAACATTCTCTCCGGTTACTGTTGGCAAGATTCGATTAGTCATAAACAAACAGATAGATACTCCACAAATTTCTAATTTTAGTGTCTACAAAATAGATCAAGAGTTATGAATCCAAAAAAAATTTTACCACTTGCATTGATTCCGCTGACCGGATTGTCAGCCCAGAACACTGTTACTTCCGATAGTCGTCCCAACATAATCTTATTTATGGTAGATGATATGGGGTGGCAGGATACCTCATTGCCTTTCTGGAAAGAGAGAACCCCGCTTAACGAGCGTTACCATACTCCCAACATGGAGCGGCTGGCTTCGCAGGGGATGATGTTTACGCAAGCATACGCCTGTGCCGTAAGTTCGCCTACCCGTGTGAGCCTGATGACCGGCATGAACGCCGCCCGACACCGCGTAACCAACTGGACCCTTGAAAAAAACAGTTCTACCGACAGAAAGAGCGAAGTGCTTCAGTTTCCGGAGTGGAATGTAAATGGTATCTGCCAGGTTCCCGGTATACCCTTCACATATGAAGTGACGTCGTTGCCACAACTGCTTAAAAACAGCGGCTACCACACCATCCATTGTGGCAAAGCCCATTGGGGCGCCATCGACACGCCGGGTGAAAACCCTCACCACTTCGGCTTTGAAGTAAATATTGCAGGACATGCAGGAGGTGGAATCGCCAGTTTTTACGGTGAACAGAATTATGGAAACCGGGTCGATGGAAAACCCTCTCCGTTACAAGCTGTTCCCGGCCTGGAAAAATATTGGGGAACGGAAACTTTCGCTACAGAAGCATTGACCCTCGAAGCAATAAAAGCACTCGACAAGGCAAAAAATCTGGGACAGCCTTTCTACCTCTACATGGCACACTATGCCATCCACATTCCCATAGACAAGGATCAGCGTTTCTATAAAAAATACATTGATGGCGGACTCTCTGAAAAAGAGGCAGCCTACGCTGCCCTGATCGAAGGGATGGACAAAAGCCTGGGTGATCTGATGGATTGGCTGGAAGAGAATAAGCTGGATGATAATACCGTGATTATTTTCATGTCGGATAACGGTGGTTTCTCCACTTCCACCCAGTGGCGTGACGCACCTTTACACAGACAGAATGCTCCTTTGAATAGCGGGAAAGGATCAGCCTATGAAGGGGGGATTCGTGTACCGATGATCGTAAGATGGCCGGAAACTGTGCCCCCCAATACCCGATGTAACGACTATCTGATCGTTGAAGATTTTTTCCCTACCCTGCTCGATATGGCCCAGGTGAAGAGTCGTGAAGTCAAACAACCGGTGGACGGGATCAGCTTTCTCCCGATGCTGGAAGGTAAACAGACCGATGATAACAGACGTGCCCTTTACTGGCATTATCCTAATCTCTGGGGTAATGAAGGCCCGGGCATTGGGACCACAAGCACTGTTCGAAAAGGAGACTGGAAGTTAGTATATTATTACGAGACCGGAGAAAAAGAGTTGTTTAATATTACCGAAGACATTGGTGAAACGACAAACCGGGCAACACAAAAGCCAAGATTGGTACAACAACTTTCAAAAGAGTTGGGAGAATACCTTCGCAACGTGGAAGCACAACGTCCGATATTCAAAACTACCGGAAAGATGTGCCCTTGGCCTGATGAAATTTGAACTCTTATAATTAATTTTTAATCTAAAAATCTCTTTTGAAAAATAATATTTCGCTCTATTTGATGTAACTTTGGCATATAACAAGAACGAAATAATATGAAGAGTAAAATTTTTGCTGCGGGACTTTCCCTCGCAGCGTTAACCCCGCTCAACGCACAGCAAAAACCCAATGTGGTGTTTATCGTTGCCGATGATTTGGGTTACGGGGATTTGAGTTGTTACGGCCAGAAAAAATTCCAAACACCCAATATTGACCGATTGGCGCTCAACGGAATCCGGTTCACACGTTCCTATTCAGGAACTACCGTGAGCGCACCCTCGCGCGCCAGCCTGATGACCGGATTACATACCGGCCACACCCCGATTCGTGGAAATAAGGAAATAAAACCCGAAGGACAGTTTCCGCTGCCGGCCGGCACATTTACGCTTTTCCACCTGTTTAAGAATGCAGGGTATACCACCGGTGCTTTTGGTAAATGGGGATTGGGACAGCCCGGTTCTGTAGGCGATCCCAACAACCAAGGCGTAGATGAGTTTTACGGGTACAATTGCCAACTCCTGGCACATAATTATTACCCAAGCCATTTATGGTACAACCAGACAAAAATAGAGTTTCCTGAAAATGATCACGGACAATTCGGCGCATACTCGCAAGACCTGATCCAGGCAAAAACGCTGGAGTTTATCGATAAATACAATGGGGATCCGTTCTTCCTCTTCGTACCCATGGTGCTTCCACACGCCGAATTGGTTGTGCCCGAAGATTCCATCATCCAAAAATTAAGAGGAAAATTCGATGAAAAACCGTATAAAGGTACTGATTCCGGCCCCGCATTCAGAAAAGGAGGATATATGTCACAGGAACATCCGCGGGCTACACACGTCGCGATGGTAACACGTATCGACGCCTATGTGGGTCAAATCATTGAGAAACTCAAAGAGACAGGTGTCTATGAAAACACACTCATCATATTTACGAGCGATAATGGTCCCCACCGCGAGGGAGGCGGTGATCCGGATTTCTTCAATAGCAATGGCATCTACCGCGGATATAAACGTGACCTGTATGAAGGGGGTATCCGTGTACCTACCATCATTGCATGGCAAGGCAAAATCGCCTCCGGTAAGGAGAGTAGTTTCCCTTTCGCATTCTGGGATTATATGCCCACGTTTGCCGAACTGTTGAAAACCGATTCGCCGGAAAATACCGACGGGATCAGTATATTGCCCACACTCCTCAATAAAAAAGAAGGTCAGAAGAAGCGCGATTATTTCTATTTCGAGTTTCAGGAATTGGGCGGCCGCCAGGCGGTAATAAAAGATAACTGGAAACTGTTGCACCTCGATATCCGCCAGGAAGGGCTGTACGAACTCTATAATCTCGCGTCCGATCCTTCGGAGAATCACAACCTGCTCGATCTCTATCCTCAAAAAGCGGCAGAACTGAAAGAGATCATGAAGAAGGCCAGAACCGATGATCCCAACTGGCCGTTGTTTTAAGTAATTGATTCAGTCATACAATAGAGTTTATATCGAATAAGATTTTAGATATCTGATTATCGGAAGTCTTATTCTTTAATCAATATAATATCTAATAAACTTTCCAATTATGAGACATTTTTCTACCCGGTCAGTCCTCACTTTTGGTACCTGTCTGGCACTTCCCACGCAGGCACAGGAGATAAAACAAGAAGCAATCCAGGAGAAACCCAACATTGTGTTGATCTATGCAGATGATATCGGCTATGGAGATCTCTCATGTTATGGAGCTCACCGAGTGACAACTCCTCATGTAGATAACCTGGCAAATAACGGGATACGTTTTCTCAATGCCCATTCCGCCGCAGCGACCAGTACGCCTTCGCGTTACGGACTCTTTACGGGCGAGTACCCATGGAGAAGGAACGGTACCGGGGTTGCCCGCGGCGATGCCGGGTTGATCATCAAACCGCATCGGTACAATGTGGCAAAACTGATGAAAAAGGCGGGTTATACCACCGGAGCGGTAGGAAAATGGCACCTCGGCATCGGAGAGGAGACCGGCACCCAGAATTGGAACGGGAGGATTGCTCCCGGTCCGTACGAGATCGGATTCGACTACTCCTACCTTATGGCGGCAACGGGCGATAGGGTACCCTGTGTCTATCTGGAAAACCAGGAAGTGGCAAACCTCGACCTAAATGACCCGATCAGCGTAAGCTATTCGCAGAACTTTCCCGGAGAGCCTACCGGCAAGGATAATCCCGAACTGCTGACAAAATTGAGGCCAAGTCCCAACCACGGGCATGATCAGAGCATTATCAACGGGATCTCCCGCATCGGCTATATGAAAGGGGGCAAAGCTGCCCTATGGGAGGATGAAACGATTGCCGACAGCATCACCTCACGCGCTGTCCGTTTTATAGAACAGAATAAAGAGAAACCCTTCTTCCTTTATTTCGGCACCAACGATATCCATGTGCCGCGCTATCCGAACGAACGGTTCCGGGGCAAAACCCAGATGGGACACCGGGGCGATGCAATCGTCCAGTTCGACTGGTCGGTGGGTGAAGTGATCCGCGCATTAAAAGAGGCAGGTGTGTATGAGAATACGCTGATTATTTTGTCGAGCGATAACGGCCCGGTGGTGGATGACGGCTACGCAGACGAAGCCGTGGAGCGCCTGATGGATCATAAACCGTGGGGGCCTTATCGCGGCGGCAAGTACAGTATGTTTGAAGCAGGAACAAGAGTGCCTTTTATTGTTCACTGGCCGGAGGTGGTGCGTCCGGGTATTTCCGATGCGCTGGTTTCCCAGATCGACCTGTTAGGTACGCTGGCTGCTTTGACGGGTATTGAGTTGGAGGAGGAAAAATTAAGCGATAGCAGGAATCAACTTCCCGCATGGCTCGGTCTCGATAACGAAGGGCGTGAATACCTGATCGGTGCCGGCACTTCGCTTATGATCCGTACCAAAGACTGGAAGTATATTGAACCGAACAAGGGCAGGCAATACAACATGCTCACCGACACAGAGATGGGGAACAGCCCGGAGGATCAACTCTACCATTTACGCTATGACCGGGGTGAGTACGACAATGTAGCTGAAAAGAACCGCCTGAAGGTGAGATTTTTTAAGCAGATACTCGAAGAGGAAAAGAGCAAAGGTGGAGGGTTGAACTTGTAAGAAAGAACAGTATCAAAGGGAAGAAGTTGTTCAGTCCAATGTCTGAGCAACCTCTTTCTTGCATTAAAATTATTGATTTATCGACTTTTACAATGGATATAAAATAGTTTCCGGGAGAAATTTTGAATGTCCATTTTGTTTTATAAAAAACACTCTTCCACACCTTTGAGAAAAAGATGCAGAAGAGTTTATTAAAGTTATTTATTGCTGATTAATCATTATTTTCACAGGTCCCAACTTAAAAGTTGTATTTAGATAGCTTCAGCATGATGTGTAAACTTGATTGTAAAAGTAGTAAAATATATTTAAAAGTCAGTTTTTTTGATTAACTTGCCGGGTAAAAACAAAATTGTTAATTATTTTGGATATCAAAGGTTCATCAAAACAATTCCATACACTTTAATGAAAATATAATAATCGTATGAAAAATCGTCTATTTCTACTCTTGTTTTTTATATTGTCTCTTTGCCTGCAAGGTATTTCTCAACCTGCAAGGCAGTTGGTGCAGGTGATCGTGACACCGGATAAATCTGATTGGACCTATGAAAAGGGTAAACAGGCCCAATTTCAGATTATGGTACTCAAAAATAATGTTCCTTTAGATGGGATCGATGTGAAATACCGTATCAGTCCCGAATTGATGGATGCATGGGAAGAAAAAACCGTCACACTCAAGAAAGGAGTGGCCACTGTCAAAGCCAAACGGTTCAATGATGCTGGTTTTTTACGTTGCCAAGCATCGGTAGAGGTTGACGGGAAAACCTATTCCTCTTACTCGACTGCCGGATTTTCTCCCGAACAGATTAAACCGACCACTACACTACCATCCGACTTCGAACAGTTTTGGGATGGAGCCAAGGCGGATTTGGCCAAGATACCCATAAACCCTGTATTAACCCTGATGCCTGAACGATGCACCGACAAAGTGGATGTGTACCATGTGAGCATTGATAACATTAAAGGAAAAATTTATGGCATCTTATGTAAACCCAAAGCCGAAGGGAAATATCCCGCAATACTGCATGTTCCCGGTGCAGGGATACGACCTTACTACGGTGATGTGCGGAGTGCTGAAAAAGGTATCATCACCTTCCAGATTGGCATTCACGGCATCCCGGTAAACCTTGAACAAAAAGTTTACGACAATCTGGGTAGTGGTGCGCTCAACGGTTACCAGGTCGCCAATATGGATGACAAAGATAATTATTACTATAAACGTGTTTATCTCGGTTGTGTGAGAGCTGTAGACTTTATCGAGTCCCTTGATTGTTTTAACGGTCAGGATATAGCAGTAACAGGCGGAAGTCAGGGTGGCGCACTCTCCATTATTACAGCAGCACTCGATAGCCGTATCGATTATCTGGCTGCTTTCTACCCGGCTCTTTCCGACTTAACCGGCTATCTACACGGCCGTGCCGGAGGTTGGCCCCACATGTTCAAAGATAATTTCACCAATAAGCCCCAAAAAATAGAAACATCAAAATATTATGATGTGGTGAATTTCGCCCGCTTCGTCAAAGTACCCGGTTGGTATAGCTGGGGATATAACGACAACGTATGCCCGCCCACATCGATGCATGCCGCCTACAATGTCATTCCCGGATCCAAAGAGTTGCATCTTTTCCAGGAAACCCAGCACTGGACTTTCCCGGAACAGCAAGAACTCAAAAATAACTGGTTATTCAAAAAACTTTTGAAATAAAAATAGCATACCAACAGGCCATTCCCGCCGCAAACAAAAAGGTTATTTCTCTATAAAAATCAATCCTATGCAAAAAATCAATCCTATTATTGGTGTTCTTCTGTTACTTTTTATTTTTTCGTTGGCAGGATGTGGGTCAGGCACCGGCGAAGATAATACCCCTGCGTGGAAAGCCCAACATGTAGTTTTCATCGGACTAGATGGATGGGGCAGCTATAGTGTAGAAAAAGCAGATATGCCTAATGTGAAACAACTGATGAAAGAAGGTAGTTACACCCTGCAAAAACGGACAGTACTTCCTTCATCAAGTGCGGTAAACTGGGCATCTATGTTTATGGGAGCGGGGCCGGAGTTACACGGATACACCACCTGGGGGTCTCAGACACCCGATCTTCCCTCCCGCGAGTTAAACCGGAATGGGATGTTTCCCAACATCTTTAATCTACTGAAGGAAGCTGCTCCCGAAGCTGAAATAGGAGCAATATATGAATGGGATGGGATTAAATACCTGATAGATACACTTTCTCTGAATTACTATCGCAATGTCCCCAACGACAACAAGCTGAACACAGAACTCACCAGATTTGCCGTAAAATATGTCAAAGAAAAAAAGCCGACACTGGCAGCGTTTATCTATGACAGTCCGGATGATGTGGGTCATGCAGATGGACATGATACACCCGGCTATTATGCCAAATTGAAAGAGTTGGATGACCAGATAGGTGAGATAATTAACGCCATGAAAGAAACAGGCATGTATGACAATAGCATCATCATTGTCACTTCAGACCATGGAGGTATAGATAAAGGACATGGAGGCATAACAATGATGGAAATGGAAACACCCTTTATCATTGCAGGTAAGGGTATTCAGCAGGGAGGTGAATTTCAGGAAAGCATGATGCAGTTTGACGTCGCACCCACCATCGCCGACATATTTCATTTAGGTCCACCACAAGTATGGGTTGGGCGTTCTATGAAACAGGTATTCTACTGATAACATATAAAATGGAAAGAAAATCAAAGATAAGGGTAGGTGTATGGGGGGCAGCTCTTTCAGCCGCTGTCGCTTGCACCCCCTCTCAACAATCAGAGAAAGCAGGTAAAGAGTTACCCAATGTGATACTGATCCATCTCGACGATATGGGATATGGAGACTTGTCTCTCACCGGAGCTACAGGATATAAGACACCTCATATCGACAGGATGGCCAATGAAGGGCTCTTCTTCACTCATTATTATTCGCCACAGGCGGTATCGAGTGCTTCCCGCGCCGGTCTGCTTACGGGATGCTACCCAAACCGTGTCGGGTTTGCCGGTGCATTAGGACCCACTTCAGGGATCGGGATCTCTGACGATGAAGTGACCATTGCCGAATTACTTAAAGAGAAAGGATATGCCACCGCAGCCTACGGTAAATGGCATTTGGGAGTTCAGTCCCAATTCCTGCCCACCAATCACGGGTTCGATGAGTTTTATGGTATCCCCTACTCCAACGATATGTGGCCACTGCACCCGACAGGCACATATCCCGACCTGCCTCTGTTCGAAAATAAGGAGATCGTGAATCCGGCGGTTTCACCTGACGATCAGGCCCAATTTACCACCGACTTCACCTATCGCACCGTCGATTTTATCAAAAAAAAACATGACAATCCTTTCTTTATCTATCTGGCCCATCCGATGCCACATGTACCTCTCTATGTTTCCGATAAATTCAAAGGAAAATCAGAGCAGGGTCTATACGGTGACGTGATGATGGAGATCGACTGGAGCGTGGGAGAAATCATAAAAACATTGGAAGAGACCGGCCTGGATAAACAGACACTCGTAATTTTCACCTCCGATAATGGACCCTGGCTCAACTATGGCAATCACGCAGGAAGTACTGCCGGTTATCGCGAAGGGAAAGGGACTACATTCGAAGGGGGACAGCGCGTGCCCTGTATTATGATGTGGCGAGGTGTAATACCCGAAGGAGGCATTTCCAACAGTCTCGCTTCAGGTATTGATATCCTTCCCACTCTGGCGGAGATAACAAGTGCTCCTCTGCCTGAACATATTATCGACGGTGTCAGCCTCCTACCTATACTCAAAGGAGATGTAGAAGCTAAGCCGAGAGAAACTTTCTACTATTACTACCGGCAGAACAGCCTGGAAGCAGTCAGACACGGAGATTGGAAATTGGTTTACCCGCACCCGGGAAGAAGCTACGAAGGATCACAACCGGGCAATGAAGGAAAGCCGGGAAAAGTAAAAGAGGGATACCCCTTCCCCGGTGCACTCTACGATCTGCGACGAGATCCCGGTGAACGCTATGATGTGAGCGGGACTTATCCCGATATTGTAGGAAAGCTTGAACAAATTGCCAACGTAGCACGACAGGATCTGGGTGATGATCTCACTGGAAATGAGGGAAGCAACCGCAGACAACCGGGAAGAATTTCCGGACAATAACAAATTTATTTGTTTTGCCGAGCGCAGAATTGAAAATTGAGGAGTGAAGGCTACTCAAAACGACCAATTTTATTGAACTTTTAATACAAACGCAATGAAACGATATAATTTGATTATTCCGGCAAAATGGGCGGGTATCAGTTCGCTGGCACTGCTAGGTGCCTGCCAGAACCAGGAGAAAGAGCCTCAACAGCCGAACATCATTTTCATTATGAGCGACGACCATGCCTATCAGGCAATCAGCGCTTATGGCTACGGACTGAACGAAACACCCAATATAGATAGGCTTGCAGAAGAAGGAGCTCTGTTTTCCCGGTCAACAGTTACCAACTCCATCAGTGCACCCAGCCGCGCGGTCCTGCTTACCGGAAAGCACAGTTTTGTGAATGGTAAGGTCGATAACAACCGACCCTTTGACTGGAATCAGCCCAACTTCCCGAAACTGATGCAGGCTAACGGTTATCAAACCGCCATGATCGGTAAGATACACCTCGACGGCATACCACAAGGATTTGACTTCTCCATGGTGCTTCCGGGACAGGGACAATATTACAATCCCGATTTTCTGATCGATGGTGAAAGGGTCCGCAAGGAAGGATATTGCACTGAAATCATCACCGAAACCACCCTCGACTGGCTGAAAAATAAACGTGATCCCAATAAGCCGTTCTGTGTGTTGTATCACCAGAAGGCCCCCCATCGCAATTGGCAACCGGCGCCCAAGTACCTCACCCTCTATGATGATGTCACTTTTGAACCGCCGGCCAATTTCTTCGATAATTACGAAGGTCGCGGAAGAGCTGCTAAGGAACAGGAGATGCAGGTTCACGGCCATGCCATGTGGGGACACGACTTTAAAATGATCGTCGACCCTTATGGCGACAGTACCGGATTTCATCATGAATTGAATCGCTTCAATGATAAGCAGCGTGAAGACTGGCTTTCCGCCTATACACCTGAAAACGAAGAGTTCAAAGCGAAATACCACAGCCTTACGGATAAAGAAATCGCCTTGTGGAAATACAACCGTTATATCAAAGATTACCTGCGCACTATCAAATCAATCGATGATGGCGTAGGAGAATTACTTGATTATCTTGAGGAAGCAGGCCTCGCAGAAAACACCATCGTGGTCTATACCTCCGACCAGGGTTTTTACCTTGGGGAGCACGGTTGGTTCGACAAGCGGTTCATGTATGAAGAGTCATTCAGAACTCCGTTGTTGATGCGCTATCCCAAAGAGATAAAATCCGGAACTGTCATAGACGCATTAGTCCAGAATCTTGACTTTGCTCCTACTTTCCTTGATTATGCAGGGATCGAAGTACCGGAAGAGATGCAGGGAGAATCTTTCCGACAAGTGGTAGCAGGAAAAACCGACAAGTGGCGAGATGCCGTCTATTACACTTATTACGAATTCCCATCGGTACACATGGTGAAGCGGCATTATGGTGTAGCAACTGAACGATACAAGTTGATGCATTTTTACTATGATATAGACGAATGGGAAATGTATGACCTGGAAACAGATCCTATGGAAATGAGGAATATCTATGATGATCCGGCCTATGCCGAAGTACGCGATATGCTCCATAAGAGATTGGAAGAGTTACGGGTGTACTATGGAGATAGTAACGAACTCAATGAAAAATTCCTGAAAGAATATCTCGAACACCAGAATTAATGAGCCAATATGCTAATGTGCCAATTTATTGATTTCATGATTTGACAGTTAGTAATTTTTAGTTTTTAGTTTTTAGTTTTTAGTTTTTAGTTTTATAAAAGTCTTTGTCCTTTATTCTAAAAGTAATGTACAATCCGATGAAAAAAATAGTCTTTTTATCAATCTTCAGCCTCGTTCTGTTCCATTCAGGGGCACAAACATTTCCACAGCGGGAAAATACACACCGTCTTATGAGTTACAATATCCATCACGGTGAAGGGATGGACGGCAAAATAGATATTGAACGGATCGGCAAACTGATCATTGACATCAACCCCGAAGTGGTGGGATTACAGGAGGTAGACAGTGTAGTGGTCAGAAGCGGCAATATCGATATCCTGCAATTACTCTCGGAACAAACCGGCATGTATGCTACCTTCGGTTATTCCATCCTGCACGACGGAGGGAAGTACGGGAACGGCATTCTGACACGGGAAAAGCCTCTCGCAGTAAAAAAGATTGCTCTTCCGGGAGCCAAAGAAGCTCGCACCGCATTGATAGTGGAACTCGATAAATACATAGTAGTCAATACACACCTGTCGCTTACCAACGAAGAACGGCTCGAATCGGTTAAGATCATTACCGATGCCGTAGAAATATACGACAAACCGGTATTTCTGATGGGAGATCTCAATGCCACTCCTGATTCCGAACCTATCACATTCCTGCAGGATAAGTGGCAGATCCTCTCCAATCCTAAACAGCCCACCTCCCCATCGGTCAATCCCCGGTCAACAATTGATTACATACTGGGATATACGGCCAAAGGCGAGACCTATGCGAAATACAGGGCTCACGTAATCGATGAGCAGGTAGCATCAGACCATAGACCTCTGTTTGTGGATATCCGCCTGAAAACACCCGCATCTGAAGTAATGCGCACCATCCCTTACCTGCAGAACCCCGGCACCGACGAGATGACCGTGATGTGGCTGACCAATGTGCCGGCGAGAAGTTGGGTGGAATACGGCACAGATCCCAATAACCTGAAACGGGCGCGCACTTTCATCGAAGGAGTTATGGTTGCGAACAACAAGATCAACCGGGTACGCCTTACCGACCTGCAACCGGGTACACGATACTATTACCGGGTCGTATCCCAGGAAGTCACCCGATATTCCAGCTATTACAAGGAGTTTGGAGACACCGTAAGATCCGATATCAAATCATTCACCACCTGGAGTGATGACATGAAAGATTTCCGTGTGATCGTATACAACGACATCCACAGTAATATGGAGATGTTCAATAAACTGCATTCTCTGGTAGAGGATAAGCCTTATGACCTGGTCATCTTTAACGGCGACTGTTTTGATGATGTAGAGGTGGAAAGTGATATTGTGGACAGGCTGCTCACCTATACGCCCAGGATCAAAAGTGACGAGATACCCTCCATATTTATCAGGGGAAACCACGAAACACGAGGAGAATACTCCCTCCACTTGTGGGACTATCTCGGGAGAATGGGTGGTCGCTCCTACAGCGCTTTTTCATTGGGTGACACCCGTTTTGTCCTTCTCGATTGCGGTGAAGACAAGCCGGACGACCACTGGGTGTATTACGATATGAATGATTACACCCAGCACCGGATCGACCAGGCCGAGTTCCTGAAAGAAGAATTGCAATCCACAGCATTTAAGGATGCCAGGAAACGGGTACTGGTCCACCATATCCCTATTTTTGGCGTCAAGCCCGATAGCTTCTCCCCCTGCTCCGATCTATGGATACCGGTACTGGAGGATGCCCCATTTAATATTTCCCTCAACGCCCATACGCACCGCTATCGGGTAATAGAAAAGGGAGAAACAGGAAATAACTTCCCTGTCATTATCGGTGGAGGTAACAGAGAACCAGACGGTACGGTGATGGTGCTTGAGAAGAGAGAAGACAAACTGACCGTCGAAGTGATCAATGCAGCAGGAGAAAAGTTACTGGAAAAAGAATTATAGATAACTGAAAACGAAATGAAGAAAATCCTTTTTATGTTGGCGGGAGCCATGTTATTATCCGCATGCGTGAATAACAAAGAGAAGAACGATGCAGTCCAATATTCCGGGAACCCGATCTTTGAAGGGTGGTATGCCGATCCCGAGGCGATTGTATATGACGACCAGTACTGGATCTTTCCAACCTATTCCGACTTGTATGAAAAACAGGTATTTTTCGACTGTTTCTCCTCTCCCGATCTGGTGAACTGGACAAAACATGAGAATATCCTCGACACGGCAGAGGTAAAATGGGCTAAGATAGCCATGTGGGCACCGGGAGTGATCGAGAAAGACGGGAAATATTATTTCTTCTTTGCAGCCAACGATATCCAGAATGAGGACGAAACAGGAGGTATCGGTGTTGCGGTAAGTGACAGGCCGGAAGGTCCCTATAAAGATCTGCTCGGTAAACCGCTGATCAACGAGATCGTGAATGGTGCGCAACCGATCGACCAATTCGTTTACAAGGAGAACGACAGCACCTACTATATGTTTTACGGTGGCTGGAGACATTGTAACGTGGTACTGCTTAATAATGATTTTACAGGAATCAGGCCGTTCCCCGACGGAGAGCTCTATAAGGAGGTAACTCCTCAGAATTATGTAGAGGGTCCATTTATGTTCAAAAAGGACGGCAAATATTATTTTATGTGGTCGGAAGGCGGTTGGGGTGGCCCCGATTACAAGGTAGCCTATGCTATAGCCGATAATCCGTTAGGACCCTTTGAACGGATCGGCACTATCCTGGAGCAGGATCCTGAAATAGCTACAGGCGCAGGGCACCACTCAATAATCCATAACCTTAAAAATGACGATTGGTACATCGTATACCACCGCCGACCAGAGCCGAATATTCATCGCGACCATCGGGTGACCTGTATTGACAAGATGGAGTTTGATGAAAACGGGTATATCAAACCGGTAGAGATGACTTTCGAAGGAGTAGCTGCCAACCCGCTCTGACCTGTTTTACCTGCCGGTTCACCCAAAATCAGGCTAACCCGTACCATTCGTACCCGATTAGTTGTGTTCGTCCCTGAGGCGTTGCATACTGGTCGGGTACGATTTATATTTGCAGATAATCATTATACTAAAAACACCTGCATTATGATTTATCTGCATCCTACATTCATTTTTTTATTTCTGTTGTTCTCTTCGCTTTTTGTAAAGGCACAACAGATCACGGTCACGGGATCAGTCACCGATGAGCATGGGGAACCGCTTGTGGGCGTAACCGTACAAATAAAGGGCAGTACATCCGGCACGGTGACCGGCGCTGACGGGGATTTTTCACTGGCAGCTCCTGCCGACGGGGTAATACAATTCTCTTATATAGGATTTACTTCAGTAGAAAAGCCGGTGAGCAGAGAGTTCATGCAGGTGATGCTGAAAGAAGACCTCATCATGATGGATGAGGTGGTGGTCACCGCGCTGGGCATGAGGAAAGAAAAGAAAGCACTGGCCTACTCCGTCACCGAATTGAAAGAAGATGCCTTCCTGGTAAAAAGCCCTGGACTGGCGGACGGACTGGCGGGGAAAGTAGCCGGTATCAACGTGGTGAAACCCACTACCGGCGCTATGGGCTCGACCCGCATCGTCATCCGGGGTAATGGCTCATTCGGCAACAACCAACCGCTCTATATTGTAGACGGTATGCCGATCGACAACAGCAACTACGGACAACCCGGACTATGGGGCGGCGTGGACGGAGGCGATGGCATCTCATCCCTGAACAGTGACGATATCGAATTCCAGTCGGAGCCTCCTCTCGGAATTTTAGACCACCACAACTCAGCCTCGGAAAGATCTCCGTAGTCGAAGTTCTCCTCCCAGACCAACCGCCACTCTTTCTTCGCCCCATTACAGGAACAGAGAAAAAAGAGAGCGGAGATCAAAGAGATAAAAAAGAATACTTTCTTCATCATGATTGTTTAATTCAGCAATTTCTTGGCATCGTTCAACTTTTCCTGCCAGTCGGCAGAAGGATCCAGTGTATTGAAATACTCGATCGCCTCTTCCAGTTGATTCAGTTTTGCCAATGACTCAGGGCTGTTTTCTTCGGTATATTTTTTGCGCAATACCCGGATCTTTTCCGCATCCTGAATTCCTTCCACCAGGCGTTCGAAGCGGATAGAACTGCGTGCATCAGGATAAACCATATAGGTGTCACCTGCAGGCCATGTCCTGAAGCGTGAATCAGTCAACGGATTTTCAACCCACGAATTATAAGCCCAACGCAGGAAGCCATCAAAATCGGCAGCTACGGCATACCATGCGGCATAGACCGATTCTGCCGGTGCGGAGAAGGTAAACATATTGGGGAACGGATCGGAGCAACACACATAATAAGTGGTAATCAGTCCTTTGGCTCTTCGTGTGGCGATCTCTTCTTTGGTTACCTCGTTACCGGCCCCAACACAAATATCCTTTATCCACGGGTAGTCCCTGTAACTCTTATGGTTGTCGGCCAAAGAAACACCCAACTCGGGAGCCGCGCTCTCCAATACCTTCAACGCCGCCTGCATATCTGCCGGTGCACGCTCATCCATGGCTATATTGGTTATCTCCAACCATCCTTTTTCGCGTAAGTGGCTGGTAAAATCTTTCAGGAAGACACTCCACATCTCCACATATTCTTTCGACTGGGCTTTCAGCTCTACGGTGACCAACTCTCTTTTTTCCATATCATTATAGTGCAGCTTGTTATTCCAGGTGAGCAAAGAGTAGCAATTGATCATCTTGTCGATACCCAGATCCATCATATACTCTACCCATTTATCGAAAATAGTATAGTCGAAAGTCCAGCTTTGGTCTTCATGTTTTGTCCAGATGATCATATCGGCATAGGCATCATAGCACTGATTATTCCACGGATCCATATTCAGGGTAGCGGTGATCACTTTCTGTCCCGCATCGGCCAGCATCTTCATCAATGGTTTCATTTTCTCGAAATGGGCATCGCTCCATACTTCCAGGTTATGCACCCTTGCCACGGCCGAAGGATGTTGCCACAGGTCAAGATGATAGAGCCACTCCGACGGTTCGGGCAGGACCTGATCCACCACATTCAACGCTATTTCAAAATCCTCCACCTTACTTCCTCCTGCATACAGTTTCAGGGTACTCTTATAGTCTCCGGCAACAGCATCGGAGGGAATGGCAAAAGTCAGCCAGACCGGCCTGACACTCTTTGCTTCTACATTGAAGCACTCCAGGTTATCCAACATATCCGCTGCCAGTGATGACGGAAAATCTTCAGGCTTGCGGTATCCGCAACCGGGGCCAAACTCATCGGTCATCACGTAGCGGACAAACCTTGCCTGTGCAACAGATGCAGGCAGTTTACTTCCCTGTGCCTGAAAGTCGGTGAATTCCAATTCTACCTGATCGGTATTCGAAACCGACCATAAAAGTAGTTGGGCTGATACTTTTTCCCCCTTCCAACCTGTAACTGTTACGCTCTTATTGAGAGATACCTGGGGCGCCACCGATTTCGGCAGTTTGTCGTCAATCGAAATAAATGATACCTGTAACCCTGCAGGCACGTTTGACCAGTCGGATAAGGTATCGTTTGTCGGATCCTGCATCTCTTCAAAAGTGTTACACTCTTTTTTCGGACGCTTGCTTTCGCATGAGATAAGGACTAAAACCTGTAACCCTATCAACATGCATACGGATAATCGTAAAATAGTTGATGAAATACTCATAGAAAATAAGATAATAGATATATGATATATTTATGTTATTGTATACTTTTAATTTATCATTTACTTAATCCGGATAATAAATCAAGTTAGGTTATTTCACATTTTTTCGTTCTCTAATACAAAATAATCGATCACTGCCGGAACCTCAGCCTCTCCTATATGGATCAATCCGGGACGGGCTACCCTGTCCCAACGCACCAGGAATGCAGCATCGAGAGGAGTATCATTCACCGAAGTCCAGGATTCCCCATCGCCACTGTAGGAAAACGTGAGGAAGCATCCCCTCTCCACGTCAATCCTGAAATAGGAAATTTTTTCTTCAGGGATAGTCGGGAAAAGAACGGTTTCCAGACCTTCTCTCACCGATTTCAATTCCACCCGATCACCTTTAATACCGATTGCCATCAAATTCTTATTATCACCGTACATCGTTAACCCTTTGAAACTATCATTGATATTACTGATTTTTGTCTGATAGCTATAGTGTGTTGTTTGCGGACGCAGACAAAGGGCTGTCCCGTGTTCGTTCCCGGCTATCGGTCTTCCTGTCAATATCAGTTCACCGTCATTCAATGTTACATCTATTTCTGCAAAGGGATAGTTCCATGTCCAGTCTACTTTCAATGTTTCCCCGGAAAAATCATCCTTAAAATCGGATACCTTTTTCTGCACGGAACCTTCAAACGGAACAGGCTGTCTATCCACGGCCTGCTTCCCGGTTTTAAAGCGAACCCAATCATTGTCTGTCATTTCCAACTCATGCAAAACAGGTTGTCTCCCTAAGAAAAATGCATCGCCCGTCTGGTATCCGTGACTCAGATAGAAATACCGCCCATCGGGTGTCTCCACCGCAGTTCCATGTCCAACGGAAATATAATCTCCCTCCCCTCCCGAGAGAATAGGATTCCCCTCGTACTTTTCATAAGGCCCCCTAAAGTGTTTGGAACGGGCAACCCGCACGTCATAATCGCTCGAAGGGCCGCAACAACTCTTCGCCGAATAAAGGATGTAATAGTAATCACCCTTTTTAAAGTGATGTTGTCCTTCCATGCCAATCCCTTCATCATCCTTTAGCAGTGAAAACGGTTCCCCCTCCAGCCGTAATCCGTCAGCAGACAACCGGCTTCCCAACAACTCTATGGGACGTTGGTCAAGGCCATATGCTTTCCAGGTGAGATAGAGCTGGCCATCATCATCGAACACGAAGGCATCAATAGCTTCGGTACCCAGCTCCACAATAGGACCATGATCCTTAAAAAGCAGGGAAGTTCCTTCCGATGACGCCACACCTATGTAGGAGATATTGTCCGTTTTTCGCCGGGCAGTATAATAGCAATACATGGTATCATTGTGATAATACAACTCCGGTGCCCAGAACGAATTCGAAGTCCATTCCGGCTGCTCGTCGAAAATATGTCCGATCTGCTCCCAATTGACCATATCTTTCGATATAAATACCGGGTAAAAAGGAGCCCATTCGGAAGATGTTGCTGTCGCGTAATAGGTATCTCCCACCCTGATAACGGAAGGGTCAGCCATATCGCCGCAAATAACAGGATTATTAAAAAAAGAACTCTCCTGGGAAATTGAGAGGGACGCTACGAGAAAGAAAATTACCAAAAGATTTGTCAGTTTCATTATGACTATTTTTCTGCCGGTAACTGAACAATAGGGTTAGTGGACAATATCATCCTGCCGACTCATGAATTACAACAGACAAAAATAGTGAAAGCCGAGAGAAAAGCCAAACTTGTTTGAGTTTTTCCGAGACGCATCCTATATTATGAAAAAATAAGCATTATTTCTGTAGTAAAAGATGAAAAACGACAGCTATATTCTCTGTTTTTATTGCATTTTATCAATTATTCCGCTATCTTTGCAATAAAATCAAATGTGAGCAATGCAGAGATTGTATTCAACATACCTCCACACTACCACTACTATGACCATGACCCCTTAGGGGGTTATGTAAATTCTTCGCACCCGGACTCGTCCGTTTTTTGACGAGAAACAACGTTAGACAACTGGACAGGGGTCAAACTGTTATTCGACGACCGAATGGGAGTCAAATTTCAAATTCCATAAATCCATTAAAGAATAAAGAGCTACCTGATGAGTTAATTCATTTCAGGACACGTTGTCGGGATCAACAAGTTAGTTTATTAATTTCAATTCTAAAAAAATGTTTCATATAACCTCAGGGTTAAAAATATAATCAATATGAAGGTGATGAAATTCGGGGGAACATCCGTAGGTGAGCCCGATAGTTTACAACGAGTCAAGAAGATCATAGAAAAAGAGAGGGAGCCCGTCATTGTGATAGTTTCAGCGCTGGGGGGTGTAACAGACCGCTTGTTGCTGGCTGCCAATTTCGCATTGAACGGTAATCCGGGCTATAAAACGTTGATCGAGGAAATAATTCTGCGTCATGAGGAGTTGATTGAAAAAATGATCTCCTCTCCGGATGACAAGGAAGAGCTAAAGCAAAAGACAGGACATTTATTCGAAGAGCTACGCAATATTTTACAAGGAGTATTTCTTATCGGCGATCTCTCACAGAAGACCTCCGACAAAATTGTCAGCTATGGAGAACGATTTTCCTCCCTGATCATCAGCAAGATAATTGACATGGCGCAACTATATGATGCCACCAAATTCATCAAGACAGACAAACAATTTCACAATCATATTCCCGATCTGGCACGATCGAATGAACTGATCCGTAAAACATTCTCCGAAATGCCACCACCTCGTGTGGCAGTGGTACCCGGATTTATCTCATCCAGCAACGACAACAATGACATCACGAACCTGGGACGGGGAGGTTCGGACTATACTGCTGCTATCATCGCAGCAGCAATGAATGCTTCGGTGCTGGAGATATGGACAGACGTAGACGGGTTTATGACAGCCGATCCCAAGATCATCAATTCTGCCTATGTCATCGAGGAGTTGTCATTTACCGAAGCGATAGAGCTGTCCAACTTCGGAGCAAAGGTCATCTATCCTCCTACCATTTTCCCTGTTTATCACAAAAATATCCCCATACGTGTCAAGAACACGTTCCATCCCGAAACGGAAGGTACGTTGATAAAGAATATCGAACCCTCACGAAACGGAAAGATCATTAAAGGTATCTCATCTATCAATGATACGGCACTGATCACTATCCAGGGATTAGGTATGGTAGGGGTGATCGGTGTAAACAAACGTATTTTCTCTGCTTTAGCCGACAACGGTGTCAGCGTTTTTATTGTTTCACAGGCATCATCGGAGAACAGTTCCTCTATCGGGGTACGTTCACAGGATGCGCTCCTGTCACAACAGGTGCTCCGAAAGGAATTTGCCCATGAAATAGGGATGGGAAGCATTAACGATATCATCGTGGAATATGATCTGGCTACCATTGCCATTGTCGGACAGAACATGAAGCATGTACCGGGCATTGCGGGAAAATTTTTCGGTGCTTTGGGACGGAACGGTATCAGTATTGTGGCGCTGGCACAGGGAGGGGGGGAAACCAATATCTCCTGCGTGATAGCCAAATCCGACCTGAAGAAGTCGCTCAACGTGATCCATGACTCCTTCTTCCTGTCACCCTACCAGGAGTTGAATCTATTTATCGTCGGCACCGGTACTGTGGGTGGTAACCTGCTGGAACAGATCAAGCAGCAGCAAAGCACCCTAAAGGAACAAAATAAGTTAAGGATCAACATCGTAGGCATAGCTAACGGACGGAAAGCGTTGTTCACCCGTGAAGGGATTCCTCTGGACGGATACTTCGATAACCTGATGGCAAACGGCGTACAGAGTTCACCCGAACGTATCCGCGAAGAGATCATCAAAATGAATATCTTCAACTCCGTATTTGTCGATTGTACGGCAAGTCCGGACATCGCGAAATTATATGGCGAACTGATGGCGAAAAATATTTCGGTGGTCACCGCCAACAAGATCGCCGCCTCATCCGATTATGAGAGTTACCGTTATCTGAAAGAAACTGCCCGTAAAACAGGTGTGAAATTTCTATTCGAAACGAATGTAGGAGCAGGGCTTCCCATTATCAACACAATGAATTCCCTGACCAATTCAGGCGACAAAATCGTAAAACTGGAAGCAGTCCTTTCCGGCACATTGAACTTTATCTTCAACACATTGAGTGAAGATATCCCATTCAGCAAAGCAATACGAATGGCAGTGGAGGCACAATTCGCCGAGCCTGACCCCCGCATAGACTTGAGTGGATTGGATGTAACACGGAAATTAGTAATCCTCTCCCGCGAAGCAGGAGCCAACGTAAATCAATCAGATGTAAAGAAAAACCTCTTTATACCCCAGAAATATTTTGACGGCTCACTGGAAGAGTTCTGGAAGACTATTCCTGAGATGGATACATCGTTCGAGGCACGCCGGCAAGAACTGGCCAAAGAGGGAAAACGACTCCGATTCGTGGCATCGTATGACAACGGCAATTGTGAAGTAGGACTGCGGGAGGTAGAACAGGGGCATCCTTTCTATGACCTGGAAGGAAGTAATAACATCATCATGATCACTACCGAGCGGTATAATGAATATCCCATGGTGATCAAAGGATATGGTGCCGGTGCCGGTGTAACGGCCGCAGGCGTATTTTCAGATATCATCTCAATTGCAAATATCAGGTAAGGTAAAATGAAATATATAATAATTCTTGGTGACGGCATGGCCGACGAACCCATTGCTTCATTGGGAAACAAGACAACCATACAGGCCGCCGCCACACCCTACATAGACCTATTGGCACGAAAAGGCAGAAACGGACTGCTACATACCGTTCCTGAAGGATTTGCACCGGGGAGTGAGATCGCCAACCTCTCTGTCATGGGATACGATGTGGCTTCGGTATACGAGGGCCGTGGCGTACTGGAAGCTGCCAGCATGGGTGTGGATATCCTGCCCGGGGAGATGGGAATGCGCTGTAACCTGGTTTGTCTCGAAGGAGAACTGTTGAAAAATCACTCGGCAGGACATATCTCAACCCCTGAAGCAGCGGAACTGATCCGATCCCTTGACAGCAAATTGGGAAACGACATATTTAGTTTCTACCCCGGGGTCTCCTATCGCCACCTGTTGAAAATGAAAGGTGGTGACAAGCGACTCCGTTGCACTCCTCCCCATGATATTCCGGAAAAACCATTCCGGGCACATCTGATACAACCCGACGACGAGGAGGCAAGACCGACAGCCGAGGCTTTGAACAGGTTGATCTTTGCATCCCAGGAGATACTGGCAGATCATCCCATCAACAAAAAAAGGATAGTAGAAGGAAAGTCTCCCGCCAACAGTATCTGGCCATGGTCTCCAGGATTCCGCCCTAAGATGAAACCATTCAATGAAATGTTTCCGATCAAAAGCGGCGCAGTGATCTCTGCCGTGGATCTGATAAGGGGGATTGGCGTGTATGCGGGATTGGAAGTGATCATGGTAGAAGGGGCTACAGGCCTCTACGACACCAATTATGAAGGAAAAGCAGAAGCGGCACTCAGGGCATTAAAAGAAAAAGATTTCGTATATCTCCATATCGAAGCCAGCGACGAAGCGGGACATGAAGGAGATGTTCCGTTGAAAGTGAAAACTATTGAATATCTGGATGCCCGTATTGTAAAGACCATCTATGAAGAGATCCTGCAATGGGACGAACCGGTTACCATCGCCATCCTCCCCGACCATCCCACCCCCTGTGCCATACGCACACATACACGTGAGCCTATTCCTTTCCTGATCTATCATCGGGATATCGAACCCGACAGCGTACAGGTATATGATGAGTTTGCCGCAAAAGAGGGAAGTTACGGATTACTCTATGGCGACCAGTTTATGAAAGCTGTCTTTGGATAATGGAAAGGTGGAAAGGTAATTGGAATTACCAATTACTAATTACAAATGGATCAATATCAGAGTATTGAATCGTGAATTAAGACAACGTTCGGCGAAACCAATTAACAATCGGCATAAGCCAAATCTTGAATTTTGAATTTCTATAGTCTTGACTCCTGGCTCTAAAAATCTTTACTCTCTATAAAATGAAATATTACAGTACAAATAAAGAAGCATTCATCGTTTCCCTGCAAGAAGCAGTAGTAAAAGGATTGGCTCCCGACAGGGGACTGTATATGCCTGAAAGGATCGCACGTCTTCCTCAGAAATTCTTTGATGGAATGATGGATTTATCCTTGCAAGGGATATCCAAGACCGTTGCGGAGGCCTTTTTCGGGGAAGATATTCCGAAAGAAAAACTGGATGCCATTGTCGGCGACACATTGAGTTTTGAGATACCACTCAAAAAAGTGGAAGACGGGATTTATGTGCTGGAATTATTCCATGGACCCACCTTCGCGTTTAAAGATGTAGGTGCCCGTTTCATGGCGCGGATGCTCTCCCACTTTGTAAAAGAGAAGCAGGAGGAGGTAAACGTGTTGGTCGCTACTTCGGGTGATACAGGCAGTGCGGTAGCCAACGGATTTCTGGGCGTAGAAGGTATCAGAGTGTTTGTGTTGTACCCTTCCGGAAAGGTGAGCGATATGCAGGAAGCTCAATTCACCACCTTGGGACAAAATATAGTTGCTCTGGAAGTGGACGGTACATTCGACGACTGTCAAGCTCTGGTAAAATCAGCATTTATGGATGATGAATTGAATAAGCGGATAAAACTCACCTCTGCCAATTCCATTAACGTGGCCAGATTCCTTCCACAATCATTCTACTACTTTTGGGCCTATGCACAATTAGTAAGACAAACACAATTTACAAAAATGGTGATTTCTGTTCCAAGCGGAAACCTGGGAAATCTCACTGCCGGACTTTTCGCCAAACGTATGGGACTACCGGTAGATAGATTTATCGCTGCCAACAACCGAAATGATGTCTTCAGGGAATACCTGCAAACCGGGCAATATAATCCGAGAGCATCGGTACAGACCATTGCCAACGCCATGGATGTAGGTGCTCCCAGTAATTTCGACCGTATCCTTGATCTCTACGGCCATTCTCACAAAGCAATCACTAACGATATTTCATCTTTCCGATACAGTGATGAGGAGATCAGTACAGCCATCAAGAATGTTTATATAGAATCAGGGTATCTGCTCGACCCGCATGGGGCATGTGCATACCTGGCACTGAAAGAAGGGAAAAGGTCAGACGAAACAGCCATTTTTCTGGCTACCGCCCATCCGGCTAAATTCAAAGAGACAGTGGAAGCATCCACCGGCGCCCCAATACAAGTCCCGGATGCGCTGGCTGCTTATATGCAACACAAAAAGCAATCGATCCCTCTACCCAATGACTTTGATCTCTTTAAAAAGAAGCTAATCGGCCGGTCTTAAGTTTCTTTTTATTATTTTTGCTGCGAATTAATCCATTAATGTGTAGTTTTGCGTTCAAAACCATACGCTAACTGCTGATTCCGCATGAGGCAATTATTACGATATATATTTTTATATTTTGTGCTGGCCATCTTTTTGCAAGGCTTCTTTATCCGAAAAGCAGCTGCTGCAACAGATCCGACAGTATGGAATGCCGCATCGGGATCAATCCTGTCTGACAAAATAAAACAAGATATTGCCTCACCCCAACAACCACAGGACACACTCTCCACAAGTCCCGATTCAGTCTCCTCAAAACAGGTATTGGAGACTGCTGTATTTTACACGGCTCAGGATTCTATGGTATTTACCGGCAACAATATGGGTTATCTCTACGGAGATGCCGATGTTAAATATGGGAATTTGGCTATCAAGGGGGAATTCATTACTATGGATCTGGACAGTAGTATTATTTCTTCCACCTTTGGTATTGACTCAGCAGGCAAAGAGTTTGGATACCCCGTTTTCTCTGAAGGAGGGATGGAGTATGAAATGAAGAAAGTACGTTACAACTTCGATACCCGAAAAGCATTTATCAACAATGTAATTACCCAGCAAGGAGAGGGACATATCGTGGCCAATGAAGCCAAAATGAATCCCGACAACTCTTTTTATATGCGGAATGCGAAATATACCACATGCGACCAGCATGACCACCCGCATTTCTACCTGAACCTTTCGAAAGCTAAAGTACGACCGGAGAAGGATGTTGTTACCGGCCCTGCCTGGTTGGTAGTAGCCGATGTGCCACTATTTCCCGTCGTATTGCCTTTCGCATTCTTCCCCTTTACAAAAACCTACTCGTCAGGGATTATTATGCCAAGTTACGGCGATGAGATGGCCCGTGGATTTTATCTCCAAAACGGAGGATATTACTTTGCATTGAGTGATTACATCGATCTTGCTGTCACGGGGGAACTTTATACAAAAGGTTCATGGGGGATCGGTGCTCGCTCAAACTACCGTAAACGGTACAAATACTCCGGTAACTTCAATGTGTATTCCCTCACTACGGTCACCGGTGAAAAAGAACTTAAGGATGTAGTGCCCGAGGCATACTCCGTAGCGAAAGACCTCCGCATCAACTGGACCCATTCGCAGGACCCGAAAGCCAACATGTACCGCACCCTCTCGGCAAGCGTGAACTTCTCCACCAGCAGGAACAACCACAGGGATCTTAGTCGTCTCTATTCACGGGAAGCCTCCAACAACACCAAAAGCTCGAGTGTGAACCTCACCCAACGTTTCCCCGACTCACCATGGAGCCTCTCGGCCACTATGAGCATCAACCAGGTATCACGAGACTCCACTATCGCAGCCACCCTACCCAACCTCTCTCTCAACATGAGCCGTATCTATCCCCTTAAAAGGAAAAACGCTGTGGGTGCGGAACGATGGTACGAAAAAATATCGATGAGCTACTCCGGCGAATTCCGTAACTCCATCACCACAAAAGAAGACCGATTCCTGAAGTCGAATCTAGTACGTGACTGGACAAACGGCATGCGGCATAACATTCCCGTAAGCGCAACCTTTACCCTGTTCGATTTCATCCAGTTATCACCCTCGTTCAATTATACCGAACGCTGGTACACCGGTGCGCATAAACAGGCCTGGGATCCCGTCGCCAAGAGGCATGTTCCCGTGGATACCGTGCATGGGCTAAAACGTGTGTATGATTACAGCACCTCGCTCAGCGCACAGACAAAAATATACGGGATGTACACGCCATGGAAGATGTTCGGGGATAAAGTACAGGCGATCCGGCATGTATTCACACCCAGCATCAGCCTGAGCTACCGACCCGATTTCGGCGACCCGAAATACAATTTCTACGAGACATACACCTACAGGAACGAGTATGGAGAAGATGTGGAATATACCTATTCTCCCTATTCCACCATGATGTTCGGGACCGCTCCTACCGGGCAAAGTGGAAGTATCGGTTTCGATTTCAAGAATAACCTTGAAATGAAAGTCCTGAGCGACAAAGATTCTACCGGAGTACGAAAGATAAGTTTGATCGACGATCTGGGGATCAACTTCAGTTATAATATGATGGCCGACTCCATGAAGTGGAGTAATATCAATTCCAACATCCGCCTGAAATTGTCAAAATCATATACTCTCAGCCTGAATGCTACCTGGGATCCCTATCTTTATGAACTGGATCATAACGGAACTCCCCATAGGGTAGATAAACTCAGAGTTCTCAATGGCAAAGGGATCGGAAAATTGATGAATACCGGGACATCTTTCTCCTATTCACTGAATCAGGATACTTTTAAAAAATTATTTGGTCGTGATGACGGGAGTTCCAGGGGGAATGAAAATGAACCGGATCCTGATAATTTACCGGATGACGGCACAATAGGTGCAAACCCATATGAAGAAGCCGAAAGGAGAAGTTCTTTCGAGCAGACTGACAACTCAATGGGAGAATTCGATAGCGACGGTTATCTGAAGAATTCGGTGAATTGGAATCTCTCATTCAATTATTCGATGCGTTACGGATATGGGGAATTTAACAAAGAACGCATGGAGTATAAGGGGAAACTCACCCATAGTTTCGGGTTGAGTGGTTCTATCCAGCCCACCAAAAACTGGAATTTCACGTTCAATACCGATTACAATTTCGAAGTCAACAGATTCACCAGTATCAACTGTACACTCACGCGCAACCTGCATTGCTGGAGCATGTCCGCCAGTTTTATCCCTATTGGGCCCTATAAATCCTATAACTTCACTATCCGTGCCAACTCCTCACTATTGCAGGATCTGAAGTGGGACGAACGCAGTTCACCGTATGACAGGGGAGCAAGCTGGTACTAACCCCACAGTTTCTTCATTAACTCGTTCATTTTCGATTCACCCGGGTTGGATTGGGGTTCCCAAAAACGACTATTTTTTAACTCTTTAGGGAGATATTCCTGTTTTACAAAGTTATTTTCATAGTCGTGTGCATACTTATACTCCTTGCCGTAATTAAGCTCTTTCATCAAAGAAGTGGGTGCATTGCGCAAATGTAATGGTACGGGCAGATTGCCGGTCTTCTCCACTTTCGCCATAGCACTGTCAATAGCCAGATAGGCCGAATTACTTTTAGGAGATGCGGCCAGATAGATGGTAGTTTCTGCTAATACGATACGCCCTTCCGGCCAACCGATCTTCTGCAAGGCATCGAAGCATGCATTGGCCAACAGCAATGCATTGGGATTCGCCAACCCTATATCCTCTGCTGCCGAGATAACCAGCCTCCGGGCAATGAACTTGGGGTCTTCCCCACCCGCTACCATCCGGGCCAGCCAATAGATTGCCGCGTCGGGATCACTACCCCTTATCGATTTGATAAAAGCGGAAATGATGTCATAATGCATCTCCCCACCCTTATCATAAGCCGCCGGATTCTCCTGTAACCGTTCAGTCACCATCTGGTCGGTGACCACGATTGCTTCATCATTGTCGGAAGCTACTGCCAAATCCAGAATATTGAGCAACTTTCGGGCATCTCCTCCCGAAAAACGAAACAGGGCATCAGTTTCTTTAACTTCTATCTTTCTCTCTTTCAGGATAAAGTCCTCGTTAAGCGCCCGATTCAATAATTGTTCCAATTCCTTCTTATCCAACGGTTTCAAGACATATACCTGACAACGGGATAGTAATGGACGAATCACCTCAAATGAAGGATTTTCGGTGGTAGCGCCAATCAATGTGACAATACCTGTCTCCACGGCATTCAACAGGGAATCCTGCTGCGACTTGCTAAAACGGTGGATTTCGTCGATAAAAAGAATAGGTGCCGATGACTCAAAAAAGCGATTATTCTTTGCCTTTTCAATCACTTCACGTACATCCTTCACACCTGAGTTGATGGCACTCAACTTGTAAAAAGGAGCATTCAGCGTGTTTGCAATAATATTTGCAAGGGTGGTCTTTCCCACGCCGGGCGGTCCCCAGAGAATGATGGAAGGAATTCTTCCCGAGTCAATCATCCGGCGCAGTACAGCCCCCCTGCCAACCAGGTGCGACTGGCCGATCAGTTCATCGAGATGTTGCGGCCGGAGCCGTTCCGCAAGAGGTGTACCCATAGGAATTCAATTTTTATACATTGCAAAGATAAATAAATTTAATTTCTTTATCTTCTACTTTTACAGTGCATCAAAATGTCATGGTATCACTCTTCGCTTAACTCTCCGAACCATTGCCACCATCATAAAGTAATAAAGATTCTCAATTTATACCTGCCTGTTGAACAGATAAATTTGAATTATGTACATTTCTATAATTGTTCTTTAAGCCGTTAGAATGGGGGTTATGGCAATCCAGGCAGCTCATCCCTTCGTAAAGGCCGGTTGGGGTTTTATCATCCTCCGTACCTGCTTCGCGCCGACCATTGGGCGAATGGCATTGCATGCATAGCCATGTATTAGGGTCGTCGGACACCTTCACCGGTGAATCCCCGTCGTAGATGGTGGGCTTGAGCAACTTGTCCGATGGCAGATGGCGCTTTTCCGCACGTAGATATAAGGCCGTAGCAGATCGTTCGGTTTTTTGCATCAATTTGTCCCGGGACTCCTTATCTAACGAGGTATATCCAATTCGCTTACCTTGTCCACCATGCATCTGGTGACATGTCAGGCAGGTTATCGTCGGACGATCGGCCTGTTTGCCATCCCTTATCTCCCACGCTGTGGCATCTCCCTCAAGTGACATCAGATCGTGGATATTGCCGTCATAATGTGCGCCGTGGCAACGAAAACAATCCCAATAGGGCTTTTCCATTTTATTGTGATCCACATCCATAAAAATATCCCTGTAGGTAGTGGAATGCGCTCCCGATTTCCAGGCCGCATACTCCGCCTGGTGACATTCCGCACACTTGTCTGCCATGGCCATAGCCTGCGATTCGTTAAGGTAAAGGTCTTCGTTGGTCTTTTTCCGGGTAAAGTGGACATATACCATCCGGGCCTTCTCCGACAGGCTTGCAAAACCATCACTTAATGCTGTACCATGACATTGCGTGCAGGAAATATCTGCATGGACGGAGTTTTTCCAAGAGACGCAACTGGGTCTTATTTCATGGCACAAAGCGCAGGTGAAATCCGGATCCATTCTGTTCCATGCAACATAGGAGATTGCTATAGTGAGAAATCCTGCGACCGCAATTGCAATGATCATATAACTTTTTTTCATGCCTCACCCCCTGTATATTTTTTCACAATCTGTTCACCGGTACGGTAAGCCATGGCCATAATGGTAAGAACCGGGTTAAAACCGCCGTTGGTGACCAATACGCTTCCATCGGCGATATAGAGGTTATCCAGATCATGCACCCTGCAAAACCGGTCGACAACCGATGTGGCCGGATCATCTCCCATACGGCATGTACCTGCCTGGTGTTGCCCGCCTGTCATTCCCCCTCCACCGCCATGTGCCCATGCCCGGGAGGCTCCTGCACGTTGCATGATCTCCAGTGCTTTCCCCGAAAGGAAAGCACAATGCTTTTGATCAATGGGATGACGTGATCCGGAGATGGCTGCAACCGGTACCCCCCAATAATCCCTTACCGTTTCGTCTACTGTCACCCGCATATCAAAATTGGGCATTTCCTGTATAGGTCCTATCATACGGCTCACCCGGTAATAATTCTCACGCTGGAACCGTTTATGTTCAGCCCCCCACCGGGGTGACCCACCCGGCCTGAAACCGGAAAAGGCATATGGCATCATAAAAAACTCATTGGCCAGCAAACCTCCTCCAACGATACCTTCGTTATGGTGATTATAATCCATTATGGCAACACAAGCGCCTGGGCCCTGGAGATCGAGGACATCGAAATCAAATATCCCTGTTGCACCTGTATATGCGTGTCCCTGCAGGTTACGCCCTACCCAGTCGTTATCATTGCCTATCCCTTTGGGAAATTGCTGCGATTTGGAGTTTAGCAGGAGGCGCGCTGTCTCCGTAGCAGAAGCCGCTACAACAATGATATCCGCCTCCATCTGCCGGCTTTTATTCTTTTCGTCGAAGTAGGAGACAGCCGTTGCCTGTTGCTGGCCGTCGGTATGGACTTTATAGACAAAACAATGGGTCTTTACCTGGCAATTGCCAGTCTGCATGGCTACGGGTATAACGGTGTTGTGCGTCCCGTTCTTGGCATCCACCGGGCAGGCATAACCGCAGCAAGTACGGTTCCTGATACATCCTGGCCTCCCATTGTAGGGAACCGAGTTCCGAAGCATGGGTATCGGGAAAGGGTGCAATCCCATTTCTTTGCATACTTTTGCCAGGAAACGCCCTTCCTTATTATATTCAAAGGACGGCATCGGGTAAGGTTCCTCTCGATTGGGAGCGAAAGGATTCCCGCTCATATCCCCTGCCACACCTATTTCATGCTCTGCCTTCGTGTAATAGGGCGCCAGTTCTTCATACGAGAACGGCCAGTCTTCCAGAGTAGAGCCTTCTACAGGACCATAGATCGATTTCAGGTGAAAATCCTCCGGCATAAAACGCCATGCCATCGCACCGTAAGAGACCGTACCTGAACCTACACAAGCTGCCACATGGTTATAACCACCATTCTGGGGTGTAACTATATGTTTACTCCCGTCATCCCCTATAACTACTCGGGGATTCCTTTTCCAATCCGGCCCGAATGCGGAGCCCAGTTCCTGTACCCGCTGTGAAATCAATTCATCATTGATATGCTTGTCGTAATCCGGCCATCCTCCCCTTTCAAACAGAGTGACATGGATGCCGTGGGTGGCGAGCTCCTTTGCGATGACCCCACCGCCTGCTCCCGCTCCAATCACAATCGCGGTCTTACGGTTATTCTTCATATCTGTTCTGCCCTATTAATAACGGGAAATCCAACCGCATCATTCGAAAACTCACGTAGTTCTTATTACCTCCATGGCGGGGAGAACCGTAAAAGCCCTGCATGGTATTACGGAGCACAATGTTGAAAAACTCTTTCTGGTTAATTTTTCCCCAGAAAGACGGGGGGAGTCCACCTTTTTCCATTTGCACGAGCACGAAATGCTGGACATTCCATTCCAGTTGTGCGAAAGTTCTTCCGTATGTTTCCCTGCAAAACTCTTCCAAAGATCCCAACCCGTTTTTGTAAGGTTCGGTCAACTCAGGGAAACGTTGGTAAAGTAATTTATCGATAAAGTTGACAACTCCCGCATCACGTGCTCCGGCAAACTCATCGGAAGGAATAAATTGCTCACAGATACACCCCAGACACTCTGCTTCCTCCCTGGAGAAGACACGGTAGAATTCTTTTTCCACCCTGCGCACACAGCCGGGTAACAGCAGTAGGGAACCGTAACAGATGGCTGCCCGCTTGACAAACTGACGTCGATTAATCATATGAAAATCCAAATATTTGATATCCAAACCAAAACGATCCATTGAAATTCACTATAAATATCGAAAGAGAATCACCTTTTCATCTGCAAAAGGTAACGGTATTATTAAATATGCTCAATCCCGGTATTTTTGATTAGTTGATTTGCCTTCTCTCAGATTACAAAAAAAAGAAAAAAGAGCAACAAAACAAAATTTTATCTCAAAAAACCAATCAAACTTATTACCAAAAAAATCTCAGGATGTTTCAGAATGATAATTTTTGTACTTTTGTAACTTACAATCAATTAGTCATCCAATGCAATTCACTCCATTATTGTCCCTTTTCGGAAATCTGGAACAACTCGACACGGTCCGGCTAAACTTTAACCAGGAGAGTGTCAACCTGATGAATATCGCCATTGCCTTTATCATGTTCGGTGTGGCACTAAGCATCAAGCCTCAGCACTTTAAAACACTGGCATTCAACCCGAAACCGGTATTACTGGGTGTTATTGCGCAATATATACTTCTTCCGGCATTTACTTTTGTCTTGGTGATCCTGCTTCGTCCCAGTACCGCCGTAGCTATGGGGATGATATTGGTAGCAGCCTGCCCCGGTGGTAACGTATCGAATCTGATCTCCTCCATATCGAAATCGAATATCACTCTCTCAGTAAGTCTCACCGCCATCACTACCGTGATGAGCCTCTTTATGACACCGTTCAATTTTGCCTTCTGGGGTGGACTCTATGCGAAGCATTCACCCTTGCTGGTTCCTATCACAATTGATCCGGTAGAGATGTTCCGGACTGTCTTCCTGATCCTGGGTATCCCCGTGATTCTGGGAATGTTCGTGGGGATAAAATTCCCGGTATTCGCAAGAAAAATCGACAGAAGTGTACAGGCCGCTTCTATCATCTTTTTCGTGGGTTTCATCGTGGCAGCCCTGGCAGGAAATTTTGACCTCTTCCTACGCTATATCCATTTGATATTCTTTCTGGTACTTATCCATAACGGATTGGCATTTTTAAGCGGATATTTCTTACCGAAAACATTCAAAGTAAGCGAAATCAACAGCAGAACCATTTCCATAGAGACCGGTATCCAGAACTCGGGACTGGGACTTGCACTGATCTTTAATCCAAGGATATTCCCACCCGAATTACATCTGGGAGGGATGGCCTTTATCGCCGCATGGTGGGGAATATGGCATATCGTTGCCGGGCTCTTGTTGGCTTTTTACTGGAGAAGACGTGTGATTACTCCCGCAGTAATGCCTTAAACCAATCCTGTTTCCCTGATATTATTGATCAAAACATCCAAGATATGATATACCGTTACGATTTTCGTTATGCATTGGCCAAGATACCGGTGAATACCGCCCTGAGATTAAACTTCAGGAAACTGGTATTTGTCGGAAAGAAGGAAAATGTATCCAAAAAAAGAGCGATCATCTTCGCTCCTAACCACCGCAATGCACTGATAGACGCACTGATACTGGTCTTCGCCAGCTATCACCGTAAACAGATTGTATTTCTGGCGCGTGCCGATATTTTTAAAAAGAGCTTTATGGCATGGCTGCTGAGAGGAATGCGTATTATGCCGGTCTTCCGCATCCGCGACGGCAAGGATAACCTGGACAAAAATAATGAGATCTTCAACAATGCCGCCCGTATCCTGCGAAAAAATAATCCTATCGCGCTCTTTCCCGAAGCAAAACATAACCCTAAGCAATCGCTTTTACCTATACAAAAAGCTGTTCCCCGCATCGTATTACCCACCGAAGCATCCGTCGACTTTCAACTGCGGAGCCAGATTGTTCCCGTATCTATCTATTACAGGGATATGTTCGGTTTTCTGTCGGACGTTTATGTTACTTTCGGTACACCCATCGAAGTCTCCGGTTACAAGGATATGTATAATGAGAATTCCGTCCTGGCGATCAATCAGTTGAGGCAGGAGCTGGAAAACCGGCTCAAATCGATGGTGGTCAATATATGGAATGATGAGTTTTATAATGAATACTCTCACGCCATTGACTGGAATGGCGACCGGATTGCAAGGGAAAAATTCTCCGGGAGGAAAGACGATTTTCTGCAGGCATCGCTTTATATCGTGAAAAGACTGGATGAACTGTACGAAGACAATCGCACGGAATTCGATCAAAAAACAGCCGGTTTTCGTGAAGCCCACGCCCTATTGAAAGAGCATGGACTCACTTCGAAAGACCGGCTATGGAAACCTTCCTCCGGATGGAATCTTTTTGCCCGTTTCATGGCACTTATCCTTAGCGCTCCTATAGCATTCCTGGGATTCCTGAATGGTATCTTCCCCATCCTGATCAATAAAAAGTTATCAGGTCTGTTCAAGGATAAGCAGTTTATCCCATCGGCAAGATATGCCGCGGGACTCTTTTTTGTCCCCATATTCGACCTGATCCAGTCGCTTATCGTCGGTGCCGTTACAAAGGACTGGCTGCTGGCGCTCGGTTATTTTATCCTGATGCCGCTCACCTTCTATTTTGCCCTCTACTGGCGCAAGTGGCTTAAAACAACCCTGCGGGACAGTAAAGTACGCCGGTTCACAAAACAGCACCCGGATACGTGGAAGAGGGTACTGGAGCTTATCCGATTGTAATTTAATTACCAAATTATTAATTACTAATTACCAATCAACACATCAGTAAATCATCACATTATCAAATCAAAAATCATTCAGTTTCTGTACGATCGACTCTACAGCGGCAATCAGCCCATCGGCGTTCTTGCCGCCCGCTGTGGCGAAGTGAGGTTGTCCGCCGCCGCCGCCCTGAATCTGCCTGGCCGCTTCACGCACCATATTCCCGGCATGTAATCCTCCGGCCACCAGATCATCGCTCAGCATAACGGTAAGACTGGGTTTTCCATCGGCAGAAGTTCCGGCCACAAACATCATCTTCTCCGGGAACTGTCCTTTCAGTTGGTAAGCGATATCTTTCACCACATCAACCGATCCTATCGGCATGATCAGCTTAAAGAGAGTTATACCCTGGATATCCTGCTTTTTATCGATAATTCGCTGCTTCAACTGTTCGGTTTTCTCTTTCACATACTCCCGGATCTCTTTTTCCATCTCTTCGTTGTCGGCAAGTAACCGGCGGATCCCTTGCATCACATCAGGTACATTATGCAATAGATTCTTTATCTCGACTAATGCATCCTCTTTAGCATAAAGATAATCTTCACACACTTTTGCCGTTACCGCCTCGATACGGCGTACACCGGCTGAAATGGCACTCTCGGTAATAATACGGAATGTGCCGATACGTCCCGTAGATGAGATATGCGTACCACCGCACAATTCAATAGAAGAACCGAAACGGACGGTACGCACGTCATCACCGTATTTCTCACCAAACAACGCCATTGCTCCCTGGGCTTTTGCCTCTTCAATGGGTACATGACGATGCTCTTCAATCGGATAATTACTCCGTATCTTTGCCGTCACCCGTCTTTCCACTTCACGGATCTCTTCGGGAGTCATCTTCCCGAAGTGGGAGAAGTCGAACCGCAACAGTTCAGGAGATACATACGACCCTTTTTGTTCCACATGCATGCCCAATACCTCACGAAGTGCCTCGTGCATCAGGTGGGTAGCAGTATGGTTACATTCGGTAGCCGTCCGCTTTTCCGTATCGATCCGGGCAGTAAAGGTTCCTTCTATATTCGCCGGCAATTTCCGCGTAAAATGCACCGCAAGATTATTCTCCCGCTTGGTATCAAAAATATCGGTCTTCTCGCCTTCTTCGGGAATCAGCCAGCCGGTATCCCCTACCTGCCCCCCCATTTCAGCATAAAAGGGTGAACGGGAAAGGACAATCTGAAAGAATTCCCTGTTCTTTTGTTTTACAGCACGGTAACGGAGGATACGGGTCTCGGTTTCAGTTTCGTCATATCCTGTAAACTCCGGTTCACCATCACGTACTTTAGTCCAATCGCCGGTCTCTACCGCAGCGGCATTACGGGCACGTTGTTTCTGTTTCTCCATTTCGGTATTAAAACCGCCCACGTCGACCGTCATTCCGTGTTCACGCAGGATCAGTTCTGTTAAATCCAGCGGGAAACCAAAAGTATCATAGAGCTGGAAAGCCACTTCGCCGCTCAACACCCCACCCTCCTGTTCGGGCAGGTTTTTTTCCAAGAGACGGATACCGGTTTCCAGTGTACGCAGGAATGACTCTTCTTCCTCTTTCATTACCTTCTCAATAAGTATCTGCTGTGCTGCCAGTTCGGGATAAGCATCACCCATCACTTCAATAAGCGTGGGGATCAGCCTGTACATAAATGACTCGTGCATTCCCAGGAAAGTGTAACCGTAACGCACCGCGCGCCGCAGGATACGGCGGATCACATAACCCGCTTTGGCATTTGATGGAAGTTGTCCGTCGGTAATGGAGAAAGCGATGGTACGCAGATGGTCGGCAACAACGCGCATTGCCACATCTTTCGCGGGATCTTCGCCATAAAGTGCATTACTTATTTCTCCTATTTTTCGGATTATGGGCTGGAAAAGATCGGTATCATAATTCGACAGTTTACCCTGTACAGCCATACAGAGTCGTTCAAAACCCATTCCGGTATCAATCACTTTAGCGGGGAGCGGCTCCAGTGAACCATCTGCCTTACGGTTATACTGCATAAACACCAGGTTCCATATCTCAATCACCTGAGGATGACCCTGATTCACGAGCGACAATCCGTCTATTTTAGTCCGTTCTTCTTCCGGACGGATATCGATATGAATTTCGGAACAGGGACCGCAGGGGCCCGTATCGCCCATCTCCCAGAAATTATCATGTTTATTGCCATTGATAATCCGTTCTTTGGGCAGGTATTCTTCCCAGTAAGCAGCTGCCTCATCGTCCCGTGCGAGATTTTCTTCAGCAGCTCCTTCAAAAACGGTGACGTACAACCGTTCTTTATCTAATCTAAGCACCTCCGTCAGATACTCCCATGCCCATGCAATAGCCTCTTTCTTGAAATAGTCGCCGAACGACCAGTTGCCCAGCATCTCGAACATGGTATGGTGGTAAGTATCATGTCCCACCTCCTCCAGATCGTTATGTTTACCGCTCACGCGCAGACATTTCTGCGAATCGGCTACGCGAGGATATTTTACCGGCGCATTTCCCAGAATAATATCCTTAAACTGATTCATACCCGCGTTGGTAAACATCAGTGTAGGGTCATCCTTTATCACCATGGGAGCCGAAGGCACGATCCGGTGTTCTTTCGATTGAAAGAAATCTTTAAACGATTGTCTTATCTCTTTGGAAGTGATCATATAAACTATTCTTTGCTTCTTATTTATTCTAAACAAGATGCAAAATTACATGAAAAACTTCGTATCCCCAAGTGTGTGAATAAAAACCGTGAAGGGGAAGTCGTGAAACAGGTAAATAAGTTGTTTGTATTATATCGTGATGAATAAGGCCATTATAACATATTACAAATATCCAATAATCTCATCCATCTGCATGGAGATCTTTTTCAGATGATCCCTGTTTCCACCCGGAACCTCAGCGGTGAGCCATCCGCCCGTGTGACCGATCTCACGTACTGCTTCCATGACCACCGGCCAGTTATTGTCTCCCTTCAACAGATCCACCTTAAAACCTTCCCACAATCCTTTTGAATTCATCAACTCACGGCTGAATTCCTTGATATGGAGTTTCATGATACGCCTGTTCAATGTACGGATCCAATGTTCCGGCCATCCATAACGCAACACATTACCGATGTCGAAATACCATCCCACCAGCGGATGATTGATCTCATCGACATATCTTTTGGCTTCCACGGGGCTGATGAGGAAATTGTTCCATACATTCTCCAGGGCAATCTGCATGCCGGTCTCCTCTGCAAAAGGGATCAATTCACGGATAGAGTTCTGCGAATTGATATATGCCTGTTCATACGATACCTTTTCATTGACAACTCCAGGTACCACCAATACGGTATCACCACCCAGTTCCTTCACATCCCGAAGTGAAGCGGCTACCGACTGGATACACTTCTTTCTCACTTCCGGATCGGGATCGGAAAGTGGCAATTTCCAGTGATCCTTATTCACTACCGACGGGAGTTCAATCCCTGATTTTTCTTTTGCGTCAAGTATCTCCGCTATCGGCAAGTCTACCGGGCTGTTGAGTTCCACTCCATCGAAACCCAAATCCCTGACCAGTTTGAATTTTTCGGTTAGTGACAATTTCTCATCGATCATTCCAAACCCTAAACTCTTTTTTAAGGTCACCTTCTTCATTCCCTGCGTAGATCCGCTCTGCCAGACAGATCCTGAAACCGAAGGTGTAACGGCGGAAGAGAGGGGATTGACTGCCGCTGCTCCTGCAATGACAGCCGCAGATTTAATAAATTGTCTTCTAGAATACTGCATAATGGTTGTTTTTATGTGAATTCATCAATGGCCTGGATCTGTTTAAGTTAAGGAGCCTTATTGATCTCTGTCCTGGACACTTTCTTTTAAAACTTTTGTTCCCTTAATGCCAGGTGTTCTAAATCGAAAGCTATAAAGATAAATTATTACAATTTATTAAACAAGAAAAACAGATTTTTTAATTGGCTTTTCTATCAAATATTGTAGAACAGGTATAATATTAACCAATCATGTTTCGCTTGTTCTGATGATTACAACTAAAGATCCCCACTTTAGCCATATATGGCTTCAAATTTACATGCGAACGTTGAGTTAACAATAATACTTTTCTAATCTCCTATAAAAAGGAAAATAGAAAATTTGTCTTTCCACGTGAATAGTCGTACTTTTGAACGTCTAATATAGGTTTAATCCGTATATATGTCAATTATCACCATTACAAGCTGTCCTGTTTGCGGCAGTAACGATTTGAAGAAAACTTTTGACGGTGTCGATTACTTCTCAAGCAGAGAGGTATTTCCCGTCTGTGATTGTGCCCATTGCGGGTTTCGTTTCACAAATAATTTTCCTTCGGAAGATGCTATCGGCAGATATTACGACTCACCGGATTATATCTCCCATTCCGATTCATACAAAGGGCTGATCAACCGGCTATACCACTACTTCCGGAAAAGGATGCTGAGAAAAAAAGTCGGCCTGGTAGCAGCTCATGCGGCCAGGCCCCCCATCCGATTACTGGATATCGGCTGCGGCACGGGTCACTTTCTGGAAGCAGCAAAGGAACAAGGATGGATTGTTTCGGGTATCGAGAAGGATGAAAAAGCCCGGGAAAGCGCGACTATCCGCTCAGGCTTGATGGTAAATGACGAAAATTTTTTCTGGGAGATGGAGAGTTCCTCATTCAATGTCGTAACACTGTGGCATGTACTGGAACATCTTGAAAAACTCAATGAAACCATCGACAAAATAAAAGAGATTACCACTCCGGAAGGGATTATCGTACTTGCGCTCCCCAACTGTCACTCCTACGATGCAGGATTCTATAAAGAGTTGTGGGCTGCTTATGATATTCCACGCCATCTCTGGCATTTCTCTCCTGATACTGTCGAAAAACTACTTACCAAACATCACCTGAAAATAATAAAGAGAGTACGTATGCCTTTGGATGCCTTTTACATCTCCTTGCTGAGTGAGAAATACAGGGGGAGTAATCCGTTGATGAAATATGGGAGGCCATTCGGAGTAGGTGCGATAGGCCTTATGCGCTCCCTATTCAATCCGGAGCGAGCAAGTTCTATCATTTACATCGCGAAAAAATGGGAGATAAACAGAAATCAGGCGAATAATAGCGAAAAAACTTGCCCCTCCTAACGGAAAATATTATTTTTGAAATGGATAACATTTATCCGGCCAATTATTCCAACCGTGCCCATTTACAAAAAGATTATTATGGGAAAAAGAAAGAAACCAATTCAGTTTGATGACAAGCGCCTCTTCTATTCCATTCAGGAAGTGGCCGATCATTTTGCGGTCAACGTGTCACTTCTACGTTTCTGGGAAAAGGAATTCGAAAATATCAATCCTAAAAAAACAGCGGGAGGTACCCGCCAGTACACCCGTGAAGATATACAACAGGTAGAAATCGTGTATCATCTGGTAAAAGAGAAAGGAATGACGCTGGAAGGAGCCCGGCAGACGCTAAAATCAAAAAAAGACGAGGAAGAGAAGCGGGTTGAAGTTCTTTCCAGACTCACAAAAATAAAAAAAGAGCTGCTATCGCTGGAGACGGAATTCGACTGGCTCCATGAACAGCAGAAATACACCAAAATAAAAACGGAATAACAATGAATGTGGGATGTCGGATGTCGGATGTAGATAATTCCCAATTCCCAATTCCCAATTCCCAATTCCCAAATCCCAAATCCCAAATCCTTTAGTTCAAATAAGTATGAAAAAATATATATTTCTACCTATTCTACTCCTTTCTACTTTTATATTTGCTCAAAATGAAGCGACCGTAAAGGTAGGTGCTGAACAAACTGATCTTTATTTTCCCCTGTTGACAGGAAAACGGATTGCAGTAATGACCAACCAGACAGGAATGGCCGGAAATGAACATCTGGTGGATATGCTGGCCAGACACCAATTCAATGTAGTGGGTATTTTTTCTCCCGAACATGGTTTTCGTGGTACTGCGGATGCGGGAGAACATGTTTCGAATTCGGTTGACGAAAAGACAAATATCCCTATCTGGTCACTCTACGGCAGCGGAAGCGGTAAACCGTCACCGGACAAGATGAAGCAATTCGATGTACTGCTGTTCGACCTGCAGGATGTGGGGCTCCGCTTCTATACTTATTACGCCAGCATGGCCCGCCTGATGGATGCCTGTGCGGAGCACGAAAAAAAGATGGTCGTGCTGGATCGTCCCAACCCGAACGGATTCTATGTGGATGGCCCGATCCTCGATATGAAACATAAATCGGGTGTAGGATGGCTGCCTATTCCGGTGGTACACGGCATGACACTCGGTGAGCTGGCGTTGATGATCAACGGGGAGAAATGGCTTCCGGAAGGCAAGGTGTGTGATGTGACGGTCGTTCCCTGCAAAAACTATACCCATCAAACCCGTTATGAGCTGCCCATCGCCCCGTCCCCAAACCTCCCCAATATCCACTCGATCTACCTGTATCCTTCCACCTGTCTTTTCGAAGGGACGGTGATGAGCCTGGGGCGTGGTACATCATTCCCTTTTGAGGTATACGGACATCCGCAGTATAAAGGATCTGATTTTTCGTTCACTCCCCGAAGCGTACCCGGCGCCAAGAATCCGCCACTGCTCAATAAAAAATGCTACGGAGTGGATCTGCGGCAGGTCCCCAATGAACTAATATGGAAAAACGGATTCGACCTCTCCTATATCATCGATGCCTATAATAACCTGAATATGGGAGAGAAGTTTTTCTCCTCCTTCTTTGAAAAACTGGTCGGAATAGACTATATCCGCAAAGATATTATCGCGGGAAAATCAGCCGGAGAGATCAGGGAAAAATGGTCCGGCGATGTGGAGACATTCAAACGGCAACGAAAACCTTATCTTCTCTATCCAGAGTAATTGGAAAAATGATATCCCGGATATTAAAATTTTGTCATTATTTTTTGAATATTTATCCTATACTCTGAGGGTTGTTGCCGGAAGTTCCGAGACAGGACCCACCATAGCAATTGTAAATGCTGATGGGGTCGATCATACATTGTCTCTCCTTGCCGCGAGTATATCCAGTACTACCTTTAAGAACAAACAGGGGACGCCTATTTTACAGGCATAGCTGTTTTCAAATACAAGAACGTTTTGAGTTATTTTTTGTACTTTTGTATTTTGCTTCCGTCTTTTTGACGTTACGTCCGCCGGGCAAAAAAACCGGAGGTGAAGCATCATCGTAAAACAGGATAAGACCGCACAAGACGAGACAAGATGATCGTAGTTGTGTGCGGATTTTGTATGATTAAACTCAATTATGTTCGTATGGAGATTGCAAGCAAATACAACCCCGCAGAGGTAGAAGAGAAGTGGTATAAATATTGGATGGACAACAAATTGTTCCACTCTGAACCGGATAGTCGCGAACCCTATACTATCGTTATTCCGCCACCTAACGTCACCGGCGTACTGCATATGGGGCATATGCTCAATAACACTATCCAGGACGTACTGGTACGCAGGGCGCGGATGCAGGGAAAGAACGCCTGCTGGGTGCCCGGCACGGATCATGCTTCTATTGCTACCGAAGCAAAAGTGGTGAACAGGCTGGCTGCACAGGGTATCAAAAAGAATGAACTCAGCCGGGAAGAATTTCTGAATCATGCATGGGACTGGACTCACGAGCATGGAGGGATTATCCTGGAACAGTTGAAGAAGCTGGGTGCTTCCTGCGATTGGGACAGGACTGCTTTCACTATGGATGAGATCCGTTCTGAGAGCGTACTAAAAGTATTTTGTGATCTACATGATAAAGGACTTATTTACCGCGGAGTAAGGATGGTCAACTGGGATCCAAAAGCCCTTACAGCACTTTCTGACGAAGAGGTGATCCATAAGGAAGTGACCGGCAAACTCTATTATCTACGATATAAAATTGAGGGTGATCCCGACGGGGCATACGCAGTGGTCGCCACTACCCGCCCCGAAACTATCATGGGTGATACGGCCATGTGCATCCATCCCGATGATCCCAAAAACACCCACCTGAAAGGGAAAAAAGTCATTGTTCCTTTAGTCGGCCGGGCTATTCCCGTAATTGAAGATGACTATGTGGATATCGAATTCGGTACCGGTTGCCTGAAAGTGACCCCGGCACACGATGTGAACGACTATATGCTGGGCGAAAAGTACAACCTGCCATCCATCGACATATTCAATCAGGACGGCACACTGAATGAAAATGGCGACCGATATGTGGGAATGGATCGTTTTGAGGTACGCAGGCAGATCGAAAAAGACCTGGAAGAAGCCGGACTATTGGAAAAAATGGAGCCTTACACCAACAAAGTAGGCTTTTCGGAACGTACTGATGCAATAATCGAACCGAAGCTCTCAATGCAATGGTTCCTGAAAATGGACGACCTGGCACGTCCTGCCCTTGAAGCGGTGGAAGATGGAACCATCCGCTTCTATCCTGAAAAATATAAGAACACTTACCGCCACTGGATGGAAAACATCAAGGACTGGTGTATCAGTCGCCAGTTATGGTGGGGACACCGGATACCAGCTTACTTCCTCCCGCAGGGAGGATATGTGGTAGCCATGAGCCGGGAGGAGGCATTCGAAAAAGCATTGGAAAAAGTGGATTATCCGCTATCGATCGACGACTTGAAACAGGACGAGGATGTGCTCGATACCTGGTTCTCTTCATGGCTGTGGCCTATTTCGGTATTCGACGGCATCAACCACCCCGATAACAAGGAGATTGCATACTATTATCCTACAAGCGACCTGGTGACTGCTCCCGAAATTATTTTCTTCTGGGTGGCACGCATGATCATGGCAGGATATGAATACCGCAAGGAACCCTGCTTCCGCAATGTCTATTTCACGGGGATTGTACGGGATAAACTGGGACGGAAGATGTCCAAATCGCTCGGCAATTCACCGGATCCTATCGAACTGATGGAGAAATACGGTGCTGACGGCGTACGTATGGGTATGCTGCTCACTTCCCCGGCCGGGAACGACCTTCCTTTCGATGAATCGGTCTGCGAACAGGGACGTAATTTCAACAACAAGATATGGAATGCTTTCCGCCTTATCAAAGGATGGGAGACCGATGACACCATACCTCAGCCGGAAACGGCTAAGATCGCGGCTGAATGGTTCCGGAGCAAACTCTCCGAAACTATCGCCGAATTAGATGACCTCTTCTCCAAATATCGCCTTTCGGAAGCGTTGATGCTGCTTTACAAACTCTTTTGGGACGAGTTCTCTGCCTGGTACCTCGAAATGATAAAACCGGCCTATCAACAGCCTATCGACACGGAAACATATAAGATCACACTCTCTTATTTTGATGCGCTGATGCGGCTGCTACACCCCTTTATGCCGTTTATTACCGAAGAGTTGTGGCAGGCTTTGTGCGACAGGAAGGCAGGTGAGAGCATCATGACCAGTCTTCAACCGAAACAGACTCCGGCAGATAAGGAACTACTGAACGATTTCGAAACACTGAAAGAGGTAGTTGCCGGTGTACGTACTATCCGTCTGGAAAAGAATATCCCCAACAAGGATGAATTGGAATTACAGGTAATCGGTCAACACAACCATCAATATAATAGTGTGATTTCCAAGATATGCCGTCTCTCCTCCGTCATTTCTGTTTCTGAAAAGCAACCCGGAGCATCGGGTTTTCTTGTAGGGACTATCGAATACAGTATTCCCCTGGCGGATAAAATGGATGTGGAAGCTGAACTCCAGAAGTTGAAGGTAGAACTCACCTATACCGAAGGTTTTTTACAGTCGGTATTAAAAAAACTGGGTAACGAACGGTTTGTACAGAATGCAAAACCTGAAATCGTGGAAGGGGAGCGCAAGAAACAGGCTGACGCCGAAAGTAAAATCGCCCTGCTGAAGGAGAATATCGCGGTATTGGAGAAATAAACAGAGGATTACAGTTTTTATATCCGGGATACCGGCCCTGTCCGGTCTCTCCCATTTAACTATAACACGGCTGAATAATGAGTGAACCCTTAGCACATATTCTGCCATATATCACTTCCTGTCTGGGAGAAAGAGTGATGAACGCCAGACCAGTTTCCGGCGGGGATATCTCTTCGGCATACCGCGTGGATACCGCAACGGGACAATACTTCCTGAAAGTGAACAACGCTCCTTTTGCCCTGGAAATGTTCTACTCGGAACAGGAGGGATTACAAGCCATTGAAGAATCCAAAACTATCGCTGTACCCCATGTGCATCTTGCTGGCTCCATCAATGGGCAAGCCTTTCTCCTGATGGATCTTGTGGAAAGCAAACGACCGAATCTCTCCGATTATCAACGCCTGGGTAGTCAATTGGCCGGATTACACCAATGTTCACAAGCAGACTTTGGATTTTCTTCCGATAATTTTATCGGCAGTCTGCCCCAGCAAAATCATCCTCATACCAACTGGGCTGAATTCTATTGGTTCGAGCGTATTCTCCCTCAACTTCAACTGGCACTCAGAGACGGATTAATACAATCACAAATGATACCGGAAGAAGAGAGAGCCATCACCCTGTTCCGGGAAATCTCCGGCGATATAAGACCTGCTTTACTGCACGGTGACCTCTGGGGTGGCAACTACCTGATCGCAGCAGACGGCACGCCCTTCCTGATCGATCCTGCCGTATATTATGGCCACTCAATGGTCGACATTGCCATGAGCCGGCTCTTTGGCGGTTTCGGGGCCGAGTTCTACGATGCCTATCACGAGATTATCCCCCAATCTACTCATTACGATACACAAATTGAATTGTATCAACTCTACTATTTGCTGGTACATCTCAACCTCTTCGGCAGCGGGTACTACTCTTCCGTCTCATCCATTTTGAAAAGATACTTTTGAGATAAACGGATAAACCAACGTTAACATTCAGGGAAGCAACATCTGTAAAGCTAAATATCTATTAATCTATATATTTTTTGCAACTTTGTAGGATTATGGTAAAAAAATTATGCATCTTATTCACCTTTTACCGGTATTATATCTGGGTATCTCTTCTTGTCAATCTGATTTGTGCTTTTTTCTTATGGAAAAACGGGATTGGCATGTATCCAATGCTATTCTGGTTCAAGATATTTACAATGGGAGCATCATTCTATCTTATAAATGATTACAGGAAGCAGATATACTTTTATTTCCACAATTTTGGCCTTTCTAAAAAAGTACTCTGGATATTCTCTCTCCTGTTTGACCTGCTCCTGTTCTTCGCTATGATGATTTTGGCCTATAATCTTCGATAAATAATTTTCGTTCCCTATATCCTGATGTAAAACATAATTAAGAGATGAAACATGCATTGGAAATAAGTAGTGTCCGGTTGCTATTTGGAGAAAGACTCATTCTTTCGGACGTTTACCTGAAAATTGAAACCGGAAATATAATGGGGCTACTCGGACAGAATGGATGTGGAAAATCATGCCTGATGCGCGGTATATATGGAACGCTTGCTTGTGAGAAATCTGTAAGTATTGACGATATCTATTTTCTTGATGTTTACAAACATCCCCAACTAGTACGTTATCTTCCTCAACACAATTTTATTCCCAAATGGCTCTCTTTAAAACATATCTTTCGGGATTTCCGTGTTGACTTCACCGGATTCGCTGAACTCTTTCCCGAGTTCCGGGGACGTGAAAAAGCAAAAACAGGAGAACTCTCCGGGGGAATGCACCGTCTGGTGGAGCTGTATATTATTTTAAAGTCCGACTCGCAGTTTATACTGCTCGACGAACCTTTCACCCATATCAGTCCCGTACATAACGATATAATAGAAAATACCATCCTTTCGGAAGCTGAAAATAAAGGCTTTCTGATTACCGACCATATGTATCGCCGTATCCGTAAGGTTAGCGATCCCGTCTATCTACTTTCAAACGGGAAAACACATTTAGTGAAAGAGGAAGAGGATCTAAGGGTATTAAGGTACGTTCCCCGGTGACATTCTCGATTTCGTTTGCGTTACAATATCCACACCCACAAATATCAATAACGAAGCAATGCTCTCATCTAACTTTGTATTTTCAAACAATATCCGGGATCATCAAAGGTAACAGACGAATTACGGTCGATACAGCGCTACGTTTAAGCCTCTTCTGTGGATAGAATAAATTCACTCTACTTCAAACCGTATTGACAACGAAATACCATTCTCATCCACAACGGTAAGGATATACTCACCCGGATCAGGAGAGAGTTCCATCTGGTGGATACTGGATGTTTCTCCCAAATAATCCGTGCCGAGATGCCAGAAGACACGTGCCGAGGGATTCCGGTGTGCCAGTTCGAAAACGGCTTTTCCACGCGAACCATCCAATTGTTTGGTTATTCTGAGTATCGCTCCCGGATAGGGATAGATAAACTGCATCACCGTGTCGGAGAGGTTTCCGGAAGTACATTCAGGGGAGAAAGGAGGTAACGACCGATAACCCGGATGACTTTGTTTGTAGTACCATTCCCACGACGGCGGTAACTGGAACCATGAAACGGACCGAATACCCCTGTCACCTGCACATTGTTCATATACCCGGTACTGTCCGTCTTCAGACAGGTGGATTCGCCTGTGATAACTGCAGACCGCTCCCTGCAACCCTTTTGCAGGAACAAGCAGGGTGTCGATGGAGTTTTCTGGACAATACATCCCCTTCAACTGGCCGCTCTCACGGCATACAGCCACTTCGGCCAGCTCTCCGTAAGGCGTTTCGAACCACCTGGTAGCAGGTAAAATATTGAACAGGTCGAACATCACCTGTGCTGACGTACGTGCCCCTGTGAGTCCCGGACGGCCTTCACCGCTTGCATTGCCTGTCCATACAGCGACAAGATATTTGGGTGTAACACCTACCGACCACGCATCGCGGAATCCGTAACTTGTACCTGTTTTCCATGCGACCCTCCGGAGAGATGGTACAAAGTCCCAGTTCAACTCTTCCGGCCGGTTCACATTGGTCAGCGCCTGTAACATAAGCCATGCGGCACCGGCATTGAACAATGGTGATTCATCCTGTTTCGATCTTAGCGCACTATTTTTCGCCATGGCAAAGTTCCCGAACAAGTTCGAACTTTGCCCATCTGGCTTAACAAAATAGTTCCGTTCTCGTGGCTGATGATCACGCAACAGCCTGAAATTCTCCCACTCATAGTATGTCCCGTCACGGTTATAATCCGTCACGGTATGTGCCATCCGGGCATAGGCGTTGGCAATATCCCATAACGTACCCTCTGTCCCTCCGAGGATCAGGGAAAGCCCGTAATGGCCGGCCGGCCGGTTGAGGGTGGTCAGTCCCGCCTTTTTTAAAAGATCGTAGAATTTCGGTACGCCATACTTCCTTAATGAAACCACTGAAGGGACATTCAACGAACGCGCCAGTGCCTCATCCGCATGTACCGCACCGTCATACCCCAGACTAAAATTCTTAGGGGCAAATCCGTTTATATTGATGGGAACATCGGGAAGCAACTCCGTGGGCAACAGTGCACCCTCCTGCAACATGGCGCAATAGAGGAACGGTTTCAGTATGCTACCCGTACTTCGGGGAGATTGAATAATATCTACCTGGCTGCCATAGGCATTGGTTCTGAATCCCACGTTACCGTTATAAGAAAGCACTTCGTTCGTCTCCAGGTCGACAATCAACGCGGCAAGGTTAAATATACCGTTTTGCGAAAATTCGGTATTCCAGCGGTCTAACACCTCTTCGGCACGCATTTGCAGGTGTTTGTCAACCGTAGATTGGATATGGTTTCCGGGATTCTGTAAAAAGGCCTGTGTCACCAGGTGAGGTGCGATCTGCGGCAAAGGATGCGGGTGATCAGGTAACGGCTCCGACACAGCCAGTTCATAGTCTGTCTGGTCAATGATATTGTCATCGAGCAATTGACGCAAGAGACGGTTTCGCTTCTTCAACAAACCTTCCCGGTCACGACCAAAGTGCATCATCGCGGGTGAATTGGGCAATACTGCCAGCACAGCCGCTTCACCCCATGAAAGAGACTCTGCGCTATGTCCGAAATATCGCCACGACGCAGCATCAATACCCACCACATTTCCACCCATCGGCGCATGCGAGGCATACAACGCCAGAATCTTCTTTTTTGAGTATGATAATTCAAGCCGGGTAGCGAGGATGACTTCGATGAACTTTTCGAAATAAGTACGTTTATTCCGGCGCATCAGCCGGACTGTCTGCATGGTGATGGTGCTTCCGCCACTCACTACCCTACCCGCTTTCACGTTCTGTATCATCGCCCTGCCAAGCGCTAAAGGGTTTACGCCCGGATGATAACGAAAATACCTGTCTTCAAACTGGATAAGGCATATTTCATATTTCCCGGGGACGCTGTCGGCCGGTGGAAAGCGCCATTGTCCGTCGGATGCAATGCGTGCACCCAACAGTTCACCGTTCCGGTCCGACACCAGCGTACTGTATGGCGGGTCGAACAACGTGCCGGACAGGGAAAACAAGTACCAAACCAACAAGAAAGCAAGCACCAACAGGACGGTTTTTTTTCGTAGATTCAATGTATGAACCCGTTTCAATAACGTTCCCCCGTACGACACTGTATGCCTCCCTATCTTCTTATCAGCATGCTTTACCATCTCACTCTCTATCCCATATAGATATGTGCAACTAAAGCGAAGACCTTTAGATGTTTTGTGGGGACCCATAGCTCAAGAAGAGCGTTAAAAGAGTAGTTAGCCAAGCGACTTCTACTCTTTTAGCGATCGAGAGCAAAAATGGGTCACAAAACATCGTCAGTCGAACGATTTAGTTGCATACACCCGATCTACTTATTCTACAACCTTCACCCACGCACCTCTGTTTCTTGCCTCTTCGTGCGGTGCATACATTGCCTGGCACGATACCGGCGGCAGATAATAATTACCCCGGTATGCTGCCTGCAACCGCACGCGGAATGTCTTCGTCTGTCCTGCACCAAGGTTAAAATAGGTCAGTACGCGGTCGTCGCGAATATCGCGGTAGTTATATCCTCCGCCGGAAGCAGACGCATCCGCTTCGAGCATCCGTTCATTGAAAATTTCCCAACCGGACGGGAACACCTGTGTCAGTGCCAGATCAGTAAAGGCCTGTTCGGCGCTGTTCTGGACGGTTACCACTACCGTGAATTCCGTTCCCTGCGGAAGCGATTCCACATTCAACGGGTTGCCGTTCAGATCGACATACCTTACCGACATCCTAAACCGCCCTTGCGTCGGTTCCTGATCTGTACCGACCTGTGGAATTGTCCTGGCCGAAAGGCGTGTATAGAGCTTACCTTCTCCCTTATTGGTAAGATTTACCGAAAGTTTTTTGTCCGGATTTATATCTACCTGATGGATCGCTTTCGGCGTATTCACATTCTCCATATTCCTGCCATTCAATGTCCAATCGACATCGATATTACCCGAACCGACTTGTCCGGCGAGTTTAGCCATTGCCACCAGTCCGAACGCGGCGGTCTGGGTAGTGATATAACTGGAAGATAACGATTCTGCCACTGAGGGGGCTATTGACATCGCTTTTTCCACATTGTCAAGCAGCAGGTATGTTTCCAGGATCATCGCCCTGTCCCGCGCCGATGTTCCATAGGTATCATTGTTGAAGCTGTACGCTGAGACCTCATCGGGCAGATTGAAGACCAACGAATTGGCAACATCAACTCTACCTGCCATTGCATACGCGGCAGCCAACCGCCAACGCGCCTGCAACGACAAACCGGACAGTTCCCGCATACGGTTCATAGCACCGAGCTCCGTAGTTCCGTTCAGCACCAGGGTGTAAAGGCGATACGCCTGTTGCAGTTCGATCATAGAAACGGAGTAATAAGTTCGGTTGGGATTGGTAGGTAGCCAATTCTGCGCAAGCCTCCTCTGGAACTGGGCCCATCGTGAAAGCACGGTTTCCGGCACCTCGTATCCCTTGTTTTTCGCCTCAATCAGAAAATGCCCTGCATAAGTAGTTGCCCATTCCGATGCGTAACTATCTCCATACCAATACATAAATCCGCCATCGGCCAATTGCCGTGATGAAAGCATCCTGATCACCTCATTCACTTTCGCAGTCATCTGCTTCTTTTCATCCTCTCTCAGCACCGTGAACTCCTCGATATAGAGCAACGGGAAAGCCTGCGAAGTGATCTGTTCGGTACATCCGTGAGGGTACTCAAGCAGATAATTCATATTCTGACTGAAATTGACACTCGGCAGACGTGAGAGTTCGAGGGTAGCCCAATCATCAGGCTCCACTCCCTCGGTTTGAATATCGAGTGTGACCGATTCTCCCGGATCGATCAGTTTTGCCTGTGTGATAACGGTAGGCGGATTCGGGTTACGGACTGCGATATCAATGGTCTCCGAGAATGACATACCATTACCGGTAGCTTTAATTTCCACCTGTTCAGCTCCGGTCTCCTTACCGGATGCAAGTTTGAAGAAAACAATTTTATCGCCCGGCTTGTCAAACGACACGTTTTTGGTTGTCCCGTCCGTTGGTTTAAGTAAACCTTTTGTCTGAATGGAAACCTGCACATTTTTCACGCTATTCCCCATAGCAAAAACATTGACAGGGAGCCATACTTCTTCGTCCGGCCCCATGATGCGTGGAAGTGTGGAAAGCGTCATCAGGTCGTTTTTCACTTCCACGGTTTTCTCGGCGTTGCCATAGGCACCGTCTCCACCGGCCACCACCATCACCCGTACCGACCCGATATATTGCGGAAGCCTGATCGTATGCGATTTTGTCTCACCACCTTTCAATTCAAATGGCCCGATAAATTTCACCACCGGCTTAAAGCGGTTCACATTGTCACGCGACGGTCTCAATGCTTCATCACCGCCGATACTCAACAACGGTCCCATCATACCGGTATTTGCTCCCAGTACACGGTCGAACAGATCCCATGTTCGTACGCCAAGGGCTTCACGCGCATAAAATTCGCTCCACGCATTGGGTGTCTTGAAAGCGGTCAGATCGAGCAAACCTTCATCCACAATAGCCAGGGTATAGGTCATCGGTTTTTTTGTTTTTTCCGATACCGAGATGGTAAACTCTTTTTCAGGTTTAAGCATATCCGGCATACGGATAACCGGCTCCAGAATACTATTCTTGTTCTCCACACCCACATTCACCACACCATACATCCGGATAGGCAGGTCGTTCACGGTCTGCGCGTGTGGTTGCAGCATGGTGGCGAATACATAGAAGTTGGGCGCCATATTCTCAGTGACCTCTATCACATATTTGGTATCTTCCTCACCGGAAGTTTTCACCCATTCCCGATGAAGGATTCCCGATCCGTTTTCGATACTGATGAGCACGCGGCCTTCCGAACTTTTCGGGATGATAACCGTTGCCTTCTCACCGGTTTCATACGACGGTTTGTCGGTGGAGAATGCCAACATGGTCAGCCCTTCCGGGTCACTCTTGGCCGAGCGTCCCCGCCATAACGGCCAATCGACATAAAAGACCGTCCCGGTAGCATGTTTACCCTCTTTATCTTTCACCAGAAGGAGGTAGCGCCCCCAATCGGGATAATCCACCTGAAAATCGATTTTACCCTTTCCGTTGGTGAGTGTTACATCTCCGTTTGCCACGATGTTGGCGGCAGTATTGTTCACGTAAGACCCCAGATCTTCCTGCGTACTGTCCCACCACCAGCTCCAGTTGAGTTTATAAACCGTATATTCCACATTTCCCGAAACAGCCTTGCCATAAGCATCTACCGTAACCACATCGAACGGGACCGGGCTGTCGGTCTCCAGGAACTGGCCGGGACGCAAGTCAGGTGCTTTTACCCCTACATACCTTTTATAAGGCGAATAAAAGACCGTCTGGGCATAAAAACTCATATCCCCACCGGTTTCGTACACGCGTGAAAGGATATTCCCGCGCAACATTCCCGGTGCATTTTCGGCTACAGGGACTTTGGCATTGACTCCCGCCACACCGGAAGCATTGAGTACTCCCTCGAATATTTTCGTCTTACTTGTTTCGAATTTCACTATCGGATTATTGAACGAATAGCCGACATATCCTTTGAACGGGTTATCAGATGCATAGAGCGTCAGGTCTACATCTGCTTTCAGGTTCGAAGCAGGTGCGCCGTGCAGCCATTGTGATGTAAGTGTACCCGAGATAACGCCATTTGACGCATCAATAATGGAGTCGGTATCCAAACGCACCCTTAACCGGTTGGGTTTGATGGTTTCTATGCGAAGCGACTTATGGAAAGTGGTACCGCCCACTTTTACCTGTCCCTGCCAGACACCGGTCTCTGCAGCCGGATCTGTCGGCACGGTGAAAGTGTAGAACCCGTTCAGGCCGTCGCTCTTCACCTGCCTTTGGTAAAATTGCCCCCGGGGAGTATAGACCTCAAGGGTCACGGGGTGTCCTTCCGGTAATTTTTTCTCTCTGTCTTCAAGGATAAACGATACGAAGATGGTATCACCGGGGCGCCATACGCCGCGTTCGGTATAGACATACCCTTTCAGTCCTTTTTGTATCTCTTTTCCGCTTACATCGAACCGGCTGAGCGATAACGACGCCTGGTCTGCCACTTCCAGATAGCCGGTATCATTACCTTTGGCTACCGTCACGACAAACGGGCGCCCTTTCTTATAATCGATCTCAGCAAAGCCTTTGCGGTCGGTCTTACCCGAACCCATGACCTGCATCTGATAGTTGTATATAGTCACTTCGGCTCCGGAGAGAGGCTCGGTGGAGAGTATATCAGTCACAGCCACACTCATGATATGCCCCTGCCCTGCTTTGGCAATGATTCCCACATTGGATGCCATGACCATTGTTTGGATCCTGCGATCCTGAAGCATATAATAGGTCGGCTTACAAGGATCATCCCGCTCTTCCCATTTATATCCGCTCCAGTCGATCGGTTCATAATAATAAGGGTATGGTTCATCCCACACCGCTTCATCCTCTTCAGATAGCTGGTCATCGGAAAAACGTTTCATGATCGCTTCATCGGGAGACTGTGGCCTTATCCCTTCGCAGGGATAGAGCGAATAATCGGACCGCATGGAGAGCTGTACCATATAGAGAGCACCGGGATCTTTCCCGATCATCTGGGAAAGATCGATGGTGAAATTGTTCCATTTTGAAAGATCCAATTGTTTATCCCTATCCAGACGGATGCGTTTCTTCATCACCAACCGTCCGAAACGACGCAACTCACTACCCGACTGGTTGTTGTTCAGTGAAGAGGATTGCAGGTAATAAAGGAGATTGTTGCGGTATATTTTCACCACTTGCACATCTACCGCCCAAAGGTTTACAGCGCTGAATGGTAATAATAGTTGTTCTGCATCGGGCAGGATATTTCCACTCTTTTCGAATTTTATCTGCGGTTTATCATCGTCCACTTGCAATTGATAAAGATAACTCTTGTCAAGGTTCAATCCGGAGTTATTTTTAATACCCTCATAGATCTGCAGTTCCATCTGTCCTTTCGGCAGGGTTTCAGGATATATCTTGATCACATTCTTGTCGATACGGTAAGTGAAATTCTTCACACCGGAGGGTACGATCAATCCTTCCAGATCCTGCGTCTGTGAAACCGGATCACTGAAAGTCAGCCGGATATGAGGATCGGCAACCTGCATCATACGCACATCCGTCACTTCAAAATGATCCTTCGAAAATGCGGGGATATCGATCGTATATTCAACCTTCTTCTTTGAATTAATTGCTTTCCCGTCAATGGTCAGCGCATATTGCTGCGGCTTATCCGTCCGCTGCAGGCTATCTATCGAAACGTGAAACGCAGTGGCACCAGCAGGCTTTACCTGTATATGGCTCTGTTTCGCTCCTTTCACATCGAACATTCTGGTAACGTCGTCCGACGAAACAGGATTGGACAGATTCATCGTCACTTCTACCCTGTTCCATGTCAGGTCGGACATACTCATCGGTGAAAAGGGAAGCAGGTCGGCAGTAAAACTTTGCTCATTTACACGGATGGAGAAGTTAAATTGTCGGAATTTCTCCTCCACGTCCAACACTTTTCCCAAAAGGAAGCCAATATGGTATTCCTTTCCCGGCTCCAACTCTCCCGCATCGGGCATAAAACGGATGGTGTTCCCATTCACCCAAAAAGTTTGTCCTTTCAAAGAGGGCGAAAACGAAAATAACTTATCTTTTACTTCAGCATTCAACTCCACGGCAGGAATCTCCTGCACAAGTTCTATCTGGATAAATGCATCGGAAGAGACATTTCCATACGTAAATGCTGAAATATAACGGGCAAATTCCGGGTCAATTTCTTTACCGCTTTTTGTACTACAACCGGCTAACAACAGGAGAAGAGCCACACATATAACAGAAAAAAAAAGGAGAGATGTTCGTCTCATACGATAAAAATTAGATACAAGAGTCAAGACTTGCTTAATTATTCAATTTATTAATCTACAGAAATATCAATTATCAGAATTCCAAATAGGGTTCAAGACGAAGGATGTCATCCGGTGTAAACTCATCGAGGATGGAGAGTTCACGAATAGAGGTGATATTACCTTTTCTCCGGCGAATGCTCATGATCGCTTGTACCTGTTTGTAATTCAGGTAGGGATGACGCAATAATTCCTTGAAATCTGATTGATTAACCTGGATCCTGCGGAAATTGCCATCAGGTTCAATATAAACAGCTATGCGGGAGAAAAGTTCCTGATCAATACCGTACACTTCCAATAGTTGCTCAACATATACAAATCCGCCCAGCAAGTCGCGGTACTTCACAATACGGGAAGCATACACACTACCGATACCGGGCACTTTCTTCCATTCGGACGTATCGGCTTTGTTCAGGGAAATAGTTTCCCCTTCGGAAAGTTTCTCCATAGACGGATAAGCAGCACGGAAGGATGATATGTCACTGCTTCGTGAGGAATACCTTTCTGTAGCATTCTTCTCACCTTGACGGGAGATGCTCTTATTTGCAGAACCACCCTTGTCCGACGAACGCTCTGCAGCACTTTTCCGCTCCATTGGAGCCTCTCTCTCTTCTGGAACAGTAACGGCGGAAGGTTCCCTTACCTTTAATGTACGCCGAAATTCTTCAAATTCCCGAACCAGCGAATCATTCTGCATCAGGATAACATCCGACGAGTTCTTGTAGCTGAGAAGTGCATTCAAAATAAAGGTTAACACAATAAGAATAAGCAACAGGATGACTGCTGTCTTTGAACCTCTCTGAAAATATAGAAAATCTTTCCAGCGCATGTCTTTCTAACGTGCTAATTAATCAATATGCCAATGTGCCAATTAAATTATTAAATCATTGTGCCATCCAAATTCATTGGCATATTAACCACGATTTGCTCCGTTGAACGTTGTTTGGCACATTATTCTCATTGGCACATTAACCTGCCTTAAAGTTAGAAATTATATTGTTTTCTTTTTGATAAATAGTCATAAATTGTATCTTTGGTGAATCTTTGTCCGTTAAATGTCCGTCTAATCTCAGATTCCCGCAGAATATGGTATTGAATTATATTTGGATTGCTTTTTTTCTGATCGCTTTCGTGGTGGCTTTGGTAAAGCTGGTTTTCTTTGGAGATGTAAATGTCTTTACCGAGATCATGAATTCTACTTATGAGTCCGCCAGAACCGGTTTTGAAATTTCTCTGGGATTGACGGGGGTGCTGTCACTCTGGCTGGGGGTGATGAAGATAGGTGAACGGGGAGGCATGATAGAGCTCTTTTCGAGGGCTGTCGCCCCCCTTTTTTCCCGGCTTTTTCCCGATATACCCAAGAATCATCCTGCTTCGGGCTCCATCCTGATGAACCTCTCTGCCAATATGCTGGGCCTTGACAATGCAGCTACACCGTTCGGGTTGAAAGCGATGCAGGAACTGCAGGAGATTAACCTGAGAAAAGAGGAAGCCTCCAATCCCATGATCATGTTCCTAATCCTGAATGCATCGGGTTTGACATTGATTCCCGTCACTATTATGGTTTATCGTGCACAGTTGGGTGCTGCCAACCCTGCCGACATCTTCGTCCCGATTATGATCGCTACCTTTTCCTCTACCGTGATCGGCATGATTGCCGTCTGTCTGAAACAGCGTATCAATATCTTCAACAAGGCGATCATGGGTTTTGTATTGAGCATAGCAATACTTATCATCGGCACGATAATTCTCTTCCGGTCGATGTCGCAGGAACAGATCAATATTGTCTCGGGTCTTGCTGCAAATATCTTTCTCTTCACTATTATCGTACTTTTCATTGTAAAGGCACTACGCCGTAAAATAAATATCTTTGATGCGTTTATCGACGGGGCAAAAGAGGGTTTTAAGACTGCTGTCACCATTATTCCTTTCCTTATCGCTATACTGGTAGGGATTGGGGTCTTCCGTGCTTCGGGAGCGATGGATTTCCTGATGGAAGGGCTGCGGGATATGGTAGCGCTGACAGGCCTCGATACCCGCTGGGTGGATGGTATGCCCACCGCATTGATGAAACCGCTGAGCGGTAGCGGTGCCAGGGGAATGATGATCGATGCCATGCAGACATTCGGAGCCGACTCGTTTGCCGGCAGATTATCCTCCGTACTTCAGGGGGCTACCGACACCACCTTCTATATCGTGGCTGTTTATTATGGTGCGGTGAACATCAAAAATTCCCGCTATACCGTTCCCTATGCGCTTTTGGCCGATTTGGCAGGTATTATTGCCGCCATTTTTGTGGCCTATCTCTTTTTCGGATAAAAAATAAAGCATCCTCCAGGTGAATAAATGTTAATAAAATGGCAATTACTTTCGAAGCTGAAAATATCGATTTCCCGAAGATCAAAAAAAGGGAGACGGCAAACTGGATAAAATCCGTTACGAAAAGTTACGGGAAACAAACCGGTGATATTTCCTATCTTTTTTGTACCGACGAAAAAATTCTGGAAGTCAACCGGCAATACCTTCAACATGATTTTTATACCGATATCATCACCTTCGATTATTCCGAAGGTAATCGCATTTCGGGAGATATTTTTATCAGCCTCGATACGGTACTATCCAACTCAATTCAATATGACACTGATTTCGAAGAGGAGTTATACCGTGTCATTATCCATGGCGTGCTCCACTTATGCGGTATCAATGATAAATCGGAAGCCGAAAGCAAACAGATGAAAGAGGCTGAAGAAAGAGCCCTCAGCCTGAGAAAAGAAAAAGGGAATTAATTCTGTAATTCCCGCCATATAAAGCACCTTGGAAAAAACAAATCGTTAAAAAGAGAAATCAATAGCGGCTGAAAGACCTACTCTGCCGATTCTCCTGGAGAAATCCTCACCATGTGGTCCAGTCTTCAAATTGGGATTACTCATTCTGGAAAAGGGTGCATAAATACCACTGGTTTGGACAGTTATTCCTGCAAAAGGGAGAAGTTGGTAACGGATAGCTCCGGACAAAGTAAAACCTGCAGCAATTCCTTTATATGCACCACCCATTTTTCTATCCTCGGGTAATTGACTTTGATCAACGATTAAATCAGGAGAATCAATAATATAAGTAATTATCTTTTCTATTCCTGTCAATTCATTATAAAACATCACTACTCCGGCATTAGCCATGATCATCCATTTCGTTTCACCCAAAGGCCATCTTCCATAAATGGCGGGACCAAACATATGCGATTTCTCTTTAAAAGCTAATGACTTATATTCATACACAGGATAATCATAGGAGTGTTCTGTATATTCCAGATAAGATTCTTTATTGTATTTGGAGGTATAGAAAGCATACTTTATCCCAACTCCATAATTCTTTGAGAAAAACCAAGCACCATCAAAACCGGGAGAAAATCCCCTTTTGGTTGGAGGAACGATAAGTTCATTCGATAATTCAATACTTGAAGATCCTAAGTTGAAGTTCATACCGGCATTCAACGACAAATAAATTTTTTGGTATTGCTATCCACTGTTATCAGATTGTCCATATACAGAAAAGATAAAAAATATGCAGAATGCAGCCAAGAAAAGTTGTTTCAGATTCATTATCGCAAGTTTTAGAAATTTTTTATATAAAATATATGTCGATCGCAGAATTAACAATCGAGGAATAAAGGCGACTCAAAACGAATAATGTAATTGAACAATTGATATTTTGGGTGCAAATATATAAAGATTCCGATAAACAAACGAATGAACTTGAAGAATCATTTTCTCTGTAAACATCTGAATTAAAAGGGATTTTATACCTCTTTCCGGTAATTAACATTACTATAACAGGTAACTTTTTCTTTTTTAGTATCTTTGCTATCTCAAATCAAAAAAAAAATGACTTTCAATTACGACATCATAGTGGTAGGGGCAGGCCATGCCGGATGCGAAGCGGCTGTAGCCGCTGCCAATCTGGGATCCAAGACACTCCTGATCACGATGGACATGAACAAGGTTGCCCAGATGAGTTGCAATCCCGCCGTAGGTGGTATTGCCAAGGGACAGATTGTGCGTGAAATTGATGCATTGGGTGGGCAGACGGGAATTGTGAGCGACAAGACTGCTATCCAGTTCCGCATGTTGAACCGTTCAAAAGGCCCTGCCATGTGGAGCCCCCGTGTACAAAGTGACCGGATGAAATTTATCGAAACATGGCGCACAATTATAGAAAACACACCTAACCTGGATATGTGGCAGGATATGGTGACCGGGCTTCTTTGTAAAGACTCTACTATTTCCGGAGTAAAAACCGGCATGGGAGTAGAGTTTTTCAGCAAAGCAGTAATCCTTACAAACGGCACTTTTTTAAATGGACTGATCCATATTGGCAAGGTACAGATCGGCGGAGGACGTGTTTCCGAACCGGCCTCCTACGGGATGACAGAGCAATTGCGTGACCTGGGATTCTCCACTGACCGGATGAAGACAGGGACTCCAGTACGTATTGACGGGAGAACGGTTGATTTTTCCCTGCTGGAAGAACAGAAAGGAGATGAAGATTTTCATAAATTCTCCTATCTTCCGGATGTACAACGAACACTCAAACAAAGAAGCTGCTGGATAGCTTATACCTCTGAAGAGGTACATGAAGCCTTACGTGATGGATTAAGTGATTCGCCACTCTACAACGGACAGATACAAAGCATAGGGCCTCGCTATTGCCCCAGCATAGAGACCAAAATCGTCACTTTTTCCGAGAAGACGAGCCATCAACTGTTTTTGGAACCTGAAGGAGAAACAACCCATGAGTGTTATCTCAACGGCTTCTCTTCTTCCCTACCCTTGCAGACACAATTGAGCGCCTTGCAACGGATACCGGCCTTCCGGAATGCACATATTTTCCGTCCCGGTTATGCCATAGAATATGATTTCTTCGACCCCCGGCAATTGTATCCGACACTGGAAACAAAGTTGGTGAAAAACCTCTTTTTTGCAGGACAAATCAACGGCACTACGGGTTATGAAGAGGCGGCAGGGCAAGGATTGATAGCAGGCATCAACGCCCATATCAACTGTCATGGGGGAGATCCTTTTGTATTACGCAGAGACGAAGCATACATAGGAGTATTGATCGACGACCTGATCACGAAGGGTGTTGACGAACCCTATAGGATGTTCACCTCCCGTGCTGAATACCGTATTCTTCTCCGTCAGGACAATGCAGACGAAAGACTCACAAAAAAGAGTTATGAGTTAGGACTGGCGACTCAAGAGAGACTCCGGCTACTCAACCGAAAAGAAGAAAAAGTTGCACAAATCATCAATTTCGCACACAATTTCTCCATCAAGGCAGATCGTATCAACCCATTCCTCGAACACATCGGCACAGCACCTTTGAAGCACGGCGTGAAGCTACATGACCTGTTAACAAGGCCACACATCGACCTGACGCTAATGGCGCAAGAGGTGGCTCCGCTCAAAGAGCTATTAGAGACTATCGACGAACGGGAAGAGGAGATCATTGAGTCGGCCGACATAGAGATAAAATATAACGGCTATATCAAGCGTGAACGGATGATGGCGGATAAAATCACACGTTTAGAAGATATTCGCATCAAGGACAAATTCAACTACAACGAAATACAATCGCTCTCGACAGAAGCAAGACAAAAACTGACCAGAATTAACCCGGGGACGATTGCCCAGGCGAGCAGAATTCCGGGTGTTTCACCCAATGACATATCCGTTTTGCTTGTCTTATTAGGACGTTAAAACAGAAATGTTTCACGTGGAACATTCAAAAAAGATAAATTATATAACAACGTTTCGTTAAGCTAAAATAACGCGTAAGCGAGGGCAGTGTCAAGCTCGCTTGAACATTGCCGAGCGAGAGTTATTTATTTAAATGAGCATAGTATAAACTCGCTTATATTACCATCGCGAGTACTATTTCGACAAGAGAGAACATAAGCAAAACAAGTTTTACTTATGTCGGACGCAGAAATAGTCTGTAAAGAATTGAAAATCGAGGAGCGAAAGCGACTCAAATAGACTAATTTTAATGAATAAAAAATGAGTATCGAAACACTTACTTCCGCTGTCAGGAGCATCCCTGACTTCCCTATTCCGGGGATTGAATTCTACGACATCACGACCCTGTTCCAATCAGCATCCCACTTGAAAGAACTTTCGGATATCCTATATGACAGATATAAGGACAAGGGTATTACCAAAGTGGTGGGGATCGAATCCAGGGGTTTTTTTATGGGGCCGGCTACCGCGATCCGGTTAGGTGTAGGATTTGTACCTATCCGTAAACCCGGAAAACTCCCTTATAAAGTAATAGAAGAAACTTACACGAAAGAATATGGGGAAGACACCATCCAGATCCACCAGGATGCATTGACGAATGAGGACGTGGTGTTGCTTCACGACGACCTGCTGGCTACCGGAGGAACGATGGTGGCTGCGTATAATCTTGTAAAGAAATTGGGTGTAAAGAAGATTTATATCAACTTTCTTATAGAACTGGAAGAGCTAAAAGGGATTGATCATTTCCCGAAAGATGTCGAAGTAAATTCGGTAATCAAATTTTAAGGAGAGAGAATATCCCTGATAGTATCGGCAGATAGAATTGCTGACCGGCCATCAGGGATTTTCACTCCAATTTAGACTAAAACCCAGCCATGACCGACGAAATTAAAAATACGCTTGCCGTTATCCCTCACCAACCGGGCTGCTATCAGTTCCTTGATGAGAATGACACCGTTATATATGTCGGTAAAGCCAAGGATCTCAAAAAAAGAGTCTCTTCTTACTTTAACAAACACCATGATCATCCGAAAACACGCATTCTTGTAAGAAAGATACGAAAGATAAAATACATTGTCGTCAATTCTGAAGAGGACACCTTCTTACTCGAAAATAACCTGATCAAAAAGTTAAAGCCACGATACAATGTGATGCTTAAGGATGACAAATCCTACCCCTTTATCGTGGTGAAAAATGAATATTTCCCCCGGGTCTATAAAACCCGGAATATAGTGAAAGATGGGTCCAAATATTTCGGCCCCTATACCTCGGTACAATCGGTGAATGCACTGCTGGATATTTTCAGGCGTGTATACAAAATACGTACGTGCCGGCTCAATCTGACTCCTGAAAACATAGCCGCCGGAAAATTCAAGGTATGCCTCGAATATCATATCAAACGATGTGAAGGGCCATGTGAGGCTTTGCAATCACTGGCAGAGTACAATAAAAATATCGAAGAGATCATTGAGATATTGAAGGGGAATGTAGCTATTATCGAAAGACAGATTCATGAAAAGATGCAGACCCTTGCGGGACAACTGCGGTTTGAAGAGGCACACAGGTTAAAGGAAAAATTGCTGCTGATCCAGAATTTCAGAGAGAAATCACAGGTAGTAAGTAACATAAACTATAATCTGGATGTCTTCTCCATTGAAGAGGCTGAAAATTCAGCATACATTAATTACCTACACGTAGTGAATGGCGCTGTGAATCAAGCTTATACGTTCGAATATAAAAAGAAACTCGATGAATCTCCTGAAGAACTGCTTGGAATGGGGATTGTAGAGATGCGGCAACGATTCGGCAGTGACATGAAAGAGGTGATCGTACCTTTTATTCCCGACCTGAAACTGCCGGACGTAGAGTTCACCATTCCACAAAGGGGAGAAAAACGAAAACTGCTCAGTCTGTCAGAAAAGAATGTAAAGCAATATAAGATCGACAAATTGAAAAAAGCAGAGATGCTCAATCCCGAACAACGGGCAACCAGAATCCTGAAGGGAGTACAGAATGATCTCCGGTTAAAAGAAATTCCATGGCACATCGAGTGCTTCGACAATTCCAATATCCAGGGGACAAATCCGGTGGCAGCCTGTGTTGTTTTCAAAAAAGCAAAACCATCAAAAAAAGATTACCGCCATTACAACGTGAAAACGGTTGTAGGGCCTGATGATTTCGCATCAATGCGCGAGATTATAGAAAGACGCTATTCTCGGCTACTTAACGAAGGCGCTCCCCTACCCCAACTCATTGTAATTGATGGAGGTAAAGGACAATTGCATGCTGCTGTGGAATCGCTTCAGAAAATCGGACTATACGGAAAAATCGCAATTATAGGTATTGCCAAGCGCCTGGAAGAAATTTATTTCCCTGAAGATCCCATTCCGCTCTATATCGACAAGAGTTCAGAAACGTTAAAACTTATCCAGCAGGCACGGGATGAAGCGCACCGGTTTGGGATCACCTTCCACCGGCAAAAAAGGAGCAAATCTCAAACAACTTCGGAATTGGACCAGGTCAAAGGTATCGGCCCTGAAACAAAAAAGAGATTGTTGATCTATTTTAAAAGTATCAAACGGATTAAAGAGGCAACCAAAGAAGAGCTCATTTCTGTGATCGGAAAAAGTAAAGGCGAGATCATCTGGAAATGGATAACAAGGGAAAATGAGCAATTATGAGACTACTTATTCAACGCGTAAGGGAAGCAGCCGTTCATATCGACGGGCAAAAAATAAGCAGTATTGGCGAAGGGATGCTACTATTGGTAGGAATAGAAGAAGCCGATAATGAAGAGGATATTGGCTTCCTATGTAAAAAGACGGTAAATTTACGTATATTTGACGATGGAAAAGGGGTTATGAACCGGTCGGTGCTTGAAACCGGGGGCGATATATTAGTGGTTTCACAATTTACACTGCATGCCAGCACAAAGAAAGGCAATCGACCTTCTTATCTACGTGCTGCGAAACCGGATATCTCCATCCCTCTTTATGAGCAGTTCTGCTCTACTCTGTCGGAGATGTTATTAAAACCGGTAGCGACCGGGAAGTTCGGGGCCGACATGCAGGTCAGCCTGGTAAATGATGGACCGGTTACGATTTGGATCGACTCAAAAAATAGGGAATAGAAACCGGAAGAAGGAGGAGACCGGGAAACCAGGAAGATTGGGGAGAAAGTAGGTGTAATCACTCCCGACGAATTCCAAAAAGTAACGAGAAACAAAACGAAACAATATGACGATACAGGAAGCCCAACAGCAAGTGGATGAATGGATCAAAACCTATGGTGTCCGCTATTTCAGCGAGCTGACCAATATGGCGATCCTCACTGAGGAGGTCGGTGAATTGGCACGGATCATGGCACGTACGTATGGTGATCAATCTTTCAAAAAATCTGACTTATCGAAAAATATGGCCGATGAAATGGCGGATGTGCTTTGGGTACTCCTTTGCCTGGCCAACCAGACCGGGGTAAACCTGGAAGAGGCATTAATCAAAAACATAAAAAAGAAAACCATGAGAGATGCCGACAGACACCTTAATAACGCAAAATTACAGGATAACAATGATAAATAATTTATTAAATAAAGATAAAAAGACCGATGGAAACAAACAAGTATAGCAAAGCTATCAATACACATCCGTTTATGCTGACGGACGAAGAAGTTACTAAAAAAGTAAACGACCTTCTCGCTGAAAAATATAGTGAAAATAATAATTCCGCAGTCTATAGGAAACTGTATAGTTGTATAGATCTTACATCTCTCAATAGCACCGACTCCAATGAAAGTATCTGGAAATTCGTCGAGAAGGTAAACAGTTTCGACGGCTCTAATCCCGAAATGGATAATGTAGCAGCCATCTGCGTCTATCCCAACTTTGCCCATACGGTGAAAGAGGCATTGACTGCAGATGTGAAAATCGCCTGTGTCGCAGGAGGATTTCCTTCATCCCAGACCTTTAACGAGATCAAGATAGCCGAAACATCGCTCGCTGTAGCAGACGGGGCAGACGAGATAGATGTGGTCATCAACGTAGGAAAATTTTTAGAGGGTGAATATGAAGAGATGTGTGAAGAACTCACCGAAATAAAAGAAGCCTGCCGTCACGCTTCACTGAAAGTAATTCTGGAGACCGGTGCACTACAAAATGTAAAGAATATTCATAATGCAGCCATCCTGGCGCTCTATTCCGGGGCTGACTTCCTGAAGACATCCACCGGAAAAGGATATCCCGGGGCTTCCCCTGAAGCGGCGTACGTAATATGTCAGGCCATCCTCTCCTATCATGCCAAAACAGGGAAGAAAATCGGCCTGAAAATGTCCGGAGGGATTGCTACTACAGAGGATGCCGTGAAATATTATACTATTGTGAAAGAGACACTTGGCGAAGAATGGTGCAACAATACCCTGTTCCGTCTCGGGGCAAGTCGACTGGCGGATAGCCTTCTCTCAAAAATTTAATGTATCAATAAGTAATTAATAACCACCAATTTTTCACTTTTCATTATATAGTAAAATATGAACATCAAATCTTTTCTCCTGACAGCTATTGTCTGCTTGTGTAGTCTAAGCACATTGTCAGCGCAGGATCACAGGTCAATTTCACCTCGCCGTACAACCCCCTACTGGCAGGATGTGAACGTAGTACAGGTAAACAAGGAGCATCCGCGTACGCAATTTATGACCTACGAAACCAGATCGGAAGCGCTTAACATCCCTTTCGAGGAAAGTAAATATTATCTTTCTCTTAACGGAACATGGAAATTCTATTTCGTGGATTCCTACAAACAACTGCCCGAACATGTCACCGATTCTACCGTCGTCCTCACCGGATGGAAAGATATCAAGGTACCGGGCAACTGGGAAATGCAAGGTTTCGGTACTGCGATCTATGTAAATCATCCCTACGAATTCGTAGAACGTGATCCGGAAACCCGCTATCCGAAGATGGAGCCGCCTTATCTTCCGGAAGAAAATCCGGTGGGCGTATATCGCCGTGAAATAGATATCCCCGAAGATTGGAACGACCGTGAGATATTTTTGTCCATTGACGGAGCCAAATCGGGAGTTTATGTATATATCAACGGAAAAGAGGTAGGATATAGCGAGGATTCCAAAACAGCTGCCGAATTCAGGATCAATCCTTATGTACATCCCGGTAAAAATTCACTCGTACTGAAAATATTCCGCTGGAGTACGGGCTCCTACCTTGAGGCCCAGGACTTCTGGCGTATCAGCGGTATTGAGCGGGATGTCTTCCTCTGGTCGCAACCCAAAACATCGTTACGTGATTTCAGGGTGAAATCGACACTTGATGATAGTTACCGCAATGGTATCTTCGAATTGGAAACGACCGTCAGCAACTACCTGTCCGGCGCTTCCTATGCCGAAGTCTCTTATGAACTGCTCGATCCCGTCGGCAAAGTGGTTGCCTCAGAAACGAAACCGGTGGCAGTCCAAAGCCATGGAGAGAATACCGTCCGCTTCAACGCGCAACTGCTGCCTGATGTGGCTGCATGGACTTCTGAGCATCCCCATCTTTACAAACTGCTTATCACCGTGAAGAAAGAAGGGGAAACGTCGGGAGAGGTAGTCCCCTACCCTGTCGGTTTCCGCCGTTTCGAGATCAAACCGGTAAAGACCGGCGATCGAACCGACCGGCTTTTCCTTGTGAACGGGCAACCCATCAAGTTAAAAGGGGTCAACCTGCATGAGACTAACCCCAAAACCGGGCATTATGTGACGGAAGAACTGATGCGAAAAGATATCGAGCTGATGAAACTCCACAATATCAATACCGTCCGTCTCTCCCATTATCCGCAACCACGCCGCTTCTATGAACTGTGCAGCGAATACGGGCTCTATGTATACGATGAAGCCAATATCGAGTCACACGGGCTTTATTACGGTGAACGGTCCCTCGCCAAACACCCGGAATGGGAGCAGGCCCATATGGACAGGACCGTAAATATGTTCGAAAGGAACAAAAATCATCCGTCCGTCGCCATCTGGTCGCTTGGCAATGAAGCCGGCAACGGTATCAATTTCTTCCATACCTACAAATTCCTGAAAGACCAGGAGCGTAGCCTGATGGATCGTCCGGTGAACTATGAACGGGCGTTATGGGGCTTTAACTCGGACATGTATGTGCCACAATATCCCAGTGCTGCCTGGCTGGAAGAGATCGGCAAAGCAGGGAGCGACCGGCCGGTGATCCCCTCAGAATATTCACATGCCATGGGTAACTCCAACGGTAATCTTGATATCCAGTGGGAAGCAATCTACAAATACCCGAATCTGCAGGGCGGATACATCTGGGATTGGGTAGATCAGGGTATGGAAGCTTACGACAAAGAAGGAAGGCTCTACTATAAATATGGCGGGGACTATGGTGTAGATATGCCCAGTGACGGAAACTTTCTCTGCAACGGACTGGTAAATCCAGACCGTACCCCCCACCCTGCCCTGGCCGAAGTGAAATATGTCCACCAGAATTTTGCTTTTGAAGCGGTCGATCTGTCAACAGGCGTTTTCCGGATCATTAACCGGCAATATTTCTCCAATACGGATGACTATACTTTCCGCTATACTATCACTGAAAACGGAAAGAACATATCCGAAGGAATGTTGCAAGTCTCCCTGCGACCTCAACAAACAACAGAGGTTTCATTACCTGTCGGTAAGTTACAGCCCAAACCCGGTATGGAATATTTTGTCAACTTTGAAGTGATTCAAAAAGAGGCTGCACCATTAATTCCTGCCGGTTACATCGTAGCCATCGAACAATTCAAACTACCGCTCTCGATACCTAAGCAAGCATATACGGGGAATAGTAACAATCCCCCGCTACAAGTGGATCAATCCGGAAACAGCATCCGTGTAACCTCACCCCGCCTGGAATTTGTATTTGACAAAGCAAGCGGTATGGTTACCTCCTACAAGGTGGAAGGGAATGAGTATTTTGACAAAGGTTTCGGCGTACAGCCCAACTTCTGGCGTGCCCCGAACGATAACGATTACGGAAATGGAAATCCTCACCGCCTGCAGATATGGAAACAATCAAGCAAAAATTTCAATGTCACCGACGTGAAGAGTTATCCTGAAAATAATAAAGTGGTGGTTGAAACCACTTATCTGCTTGCTGCCGGCAATCTTTATACTGTAAAATACAGTATCTATCCTTCCGGGGTTATAAAGGTAGATGTGAAATTCTTCTCTGCCGATATGGAGGAGAGACAGGTTGGTGCTTCCGAAGCGACGCTCACAGCCACTTTCTCACCGGAAGCATCCGCTGCCCGTAAAGCTTCATCCACTCTGAATGTCCCCCGTATAGGCGTGCGATTCCGTATGCCGGTGACGATGAATAACGTATCTTATTTTGGCCGTGGCCCGGGAGAGAATTATATCGACAGGGCTTCCGGATCCAAAGTAGGCCTTTACCAAACCACTGCAGAGGAAAATTATTTCCCTTATGTTCGCCCGCAGGAAAACGGACATCGGACCGATACACGATGGGTAGCCCTCACCAATGGCACCGGCGGATTGATGGTCGTTGCCGACAGTACCATAGGATTCAATGCATTGCGTAACAGCGTAGAGGATTTTGACTCCGAAGAGAACAAGGACAAGCCTTATCAGTGGAACAATTTCAGCAGTGAGGAAATCGCTTCCCGTTCCGATGAAGAGGCAAAGAACAAGCGACCCCGCCAGACGCATATCAATGATATCGTCCCCCAAGACTTCGTGGAGGTATGTATCGATATGAAACAACAAGGCGTTGCGGGATACAATAGTTGGGGAGCCCGCCCCCTTCCCGAATACAGTATTCCTGCCAATCAGGATTACAAATGGGGTTTCACACTGATTCCGGTGAAAAACGAAGCGGGGATCGCAGAGAAATCACCTTTGAAATACTAAAGGGATTTAGTTGCATCAAATCGTTTCAGATCTTATTGCAACGGGCAGAAGGTTGGTTTTCCGGCTTTCTGCCCGTTTTGTTTATGTTTTTCCTTTGTACTCGCTTAACGAAAAAGTTCACCGATTCGTAACAGTTTGACAGGAAGAAAGACATATCTTTGCAATTCAATATAGCTCAATCATAAAACACACGGCAATGCAAAAAAATTTACTCTTTCTTATTCTGCTATTCAGCAGCATCCTGGCCTATTCCCAACAGACTGCCAAAGGATATGTATATGAAGATGCCAATAGAAACGGGAAGAAAGACAGGCGTGAAGCCGGTATTCCCAATGTGTCCGTTTCAAACGGAACAGATGTGGTACTTACGGATAGTAAAGGATTTTACACTCTCCCTGTAAATGACGGTAGTACTATCTTCGTGATCAAGCCCGGCGGATACAAAACTCCTGTGGATGAAAATTTTATTCCCCGGTTCTATTACCACCACAAACCGGAGGGTTCACCCGATTCTTTCACCTATAAAGGAATATCACCAACGGGAAGTCTCCCTAAGTCGATAGATTTTGCGTTTCACAAACAGGATGAGCCGGAGAACTTCACCGCCGTTATTTTCGGTGACCCACAACCCTATTCCATTCAGGATATGGATTATTTCACGGAAAAAATAGTGAATGATGTGGTGAAAACCGATAAAACCCTGTTCGGTATAAGCTTAGGTGACATCGCAGGTGATAATCTTGATCTGCATCCGGTCTATAAAGAGCGGATGCGTCGCCTACAGTTGCCATGGTACAACGTAATGGGTAATCACGACATGAATTACGACGCGCCATCCGATGAGCTCTCGGATGAAACCTTCAAAAAGAATTTCGGCAGCGCCAATTATGCCTTCAACTACGGCAAGGCACATTTTATCATCCTTGACAACATCCTTTATCCCGATCCGCGTGATGGTAAAGGCTATTGGGGCGGTTACCGTGAGGACCAGCTTATTTTTCTGGAAAACAACCTGAAGCATGTCCCCAAAAACAAACTGGTGGTTTTGTCGCAACACATTCATATGAAAGACAATTCGGGTGGTTCGTACCGGTTGGAAGACCGCCAGCGCCTGTTCGACCTGCTGAAAGATTATGAGAATGTACTGATCATGTCGGCGCACACCCATTTACAGGACCAGATCGAATACACCGAAGCAGACGGATGGAAAGGAAAAAAACCTCTGCATGAATATAATGTGGGTACTACTTCGGGCGACTGGTATTCGGGGAAACTGGATGAGAAGGGATTACCCGACGCTACTATGCGTGACGGCACGCCGCAAGGATATGCTTTCCTGAATATCAACGGGAATCAATATGATGTGGATTACAAAGTTGCCGGTAGGGAAAGCGAGTATCAAATGAATATCTTTGCTCCGAAAGTAGTGCCGCACAAAGGAAGAACCACATCTCAGATCATGGTGAACTTCTTTATGGGCAGTCAAAACGATTTGGTCGAATACCGGATTGATGAGGGGGGATGGCGGAAAATGCACTATGTCTCCGCTCCCGACCTCAACTATCTCACAAAATTACTGGAGTGGGATTTCACCGAGGAATTACTGCCGGGACGACGTCCTTCGAATCCCGTGAACAGCACGCACGTATGGATCGGCCCTGTTCCAACGGATTTGCCGGCGGGCAAGCATACCATCGAAGTACGGGTTACCGACAGATATGGCAAGACTCACTCCGGCAAAAGAACATATTCAATCCTCGAATAATTTTTCCTGCCGAACGGCCAAACCAATCGAAAAGAGACTGTCATATACCTTTTCAACATCCCTAGACACTGCCATTTTGTCCTCTAATTTTACAGTATTAAACCGTTTTTCGACCTTTTTCGGTCATTTTGTCACAAATATACTTAAAAACGGGTTAAGCTTCCTCCCGGCATATATTTTGCACTTTTGATAGTGTAACAAAAGAAAACTAAAAGAAAGGAGTAAAATTATGGCAATTATAAGACGTACAAACAACTGGTTACCGAGTATTTTCAATGACTTTTTCGGTAATGAATGGATGGAAAACAGCAGCAGATCTGTTCCTGCCATCAATATCCAGCAGAATGAAAAAGGATTTACGGTGGAAGTTGCGGCTCCGGGCATGACCAAAGAAGACTGTGTGGTGAGGATCGATGAGGAAAATAATCTGGTGATCTCCTTTGAGAAGAAGAATGAACAAGAAGAAAAAGATAAAAAGGGAGCTTACCTCAGACGTGAATTTTCTTATACGCAGTTCCAAAGAAGAATGGTATTGCCTGAGAACGTAGAAAAGGATAAGATCTCCGCAAAGGTGGAAAACGGGGTTTTGACCGTTGAAATCCCCACTGTGGAAGAAGAAAAAGTTTCTACATCCAAGCTGATTGAAATCCAGTAAGTAACAAAAAATGAATCGGGTAAGGGAGTGGCCAATGGTTCCACTCTCTTTTTTTAATGATCCCGATCATTCAAATAGATCAGGAGAAGACGCAAAAGAGTTTTGATCTGGTCATCGATGGAGAGCTCCGAGATGATCGTTTCCGCCTCATCCAGCAATTCCCGTATCTTTTTATAGGCATATTCTACCCCACCATATTCTTTGGCAAAATCAAGCACCCTCTCGATATTTTCATCTGAATAATCCCGTGATTGAATGATTTTCAACATCCCGTCGGAAACCGTCCGGGGTGCATGCTGCAAAGCATATATAAGGGGAAGTGTCACTTTACCTTCCCGGATATCGTTTCCGGTAGGTTTACCCACATCGGTTTTGTAATAATCAAAGATATCATCCCTTATCTGGAAACAGATACCCAGGATGCCTCCCAACCGGCTGAATCCGGAGATAGTCTGCGGGGAAGCGCCTCCGGTAATAGCTCCGATAGTAATGCTGGCACGCAATAAAGAGGCTGTCTTCTTTTCGATCACCTGAAAATAGGATGCTTCATCAATTAGGATCTCCTCAGCAAGTGCAAACTGTACCAACTCTCCTTCCGCAAGACTTTTTCCCAACTCCGACATGATACGTACAATATTGAGATCCTTAGTCTTTACACTCTCAGCCAAAGCCGACGACAAAAGATAATCACCCACAAGTACCGCCCTGGTGTTATCATAAACAGCATTCACAGAACGCCTGCCCCTGCGCATATCGGACTTATCAATCACATCATCATGTACAAGCGTGGCTGTATGCAACAACTCAACAGTCACAGCACCATGATATGTTTCCGGAATAATCTGCCCGCAGGCTTTTGCAGTCAGCAACACCAACATGGGTCTTAACCGTTTACCATTCGCCTTAAAAACATAATCGATAATACCTGAAATGCGGGGATTGTCGTTTTTGATTGACTCTCGTAAATAAGTATCAAAAAGTTCCAGTTCTTCCTGCAAAAAATCTCTTATGACCTGACTCTGATCCATCGCATCCTGAATTTTATGTCACAAATTTATAAATTATTCTCCTCCCAGCAACAAATATTCGTAACTTTACATTTCTTAATCAGATTTTGAACGTTTTCGTTAAGCTAAATGAGCAAAGTCAAGCATAGAAAACAACTAAATTTATTTGAATATAATTATGCACAAAAACAAGCTTTTCCTTCTGGACGCCTATGCTCTTATTTATCGTTCCTATTATGCTTTCATCAGGAACCCGAGGGTAAACTCAAAAGGTGAGAATACATCTGCCATTTTCGGGTTTGTAAATACCCTGGAAGAAGTACTCCATAAGGAAAATCCATCACATATCGCGGTGGCTTTCGATCCTGATGGCCCTACTTTCCGTCATCAGGAATTCGAGGCCTATAAGGCGCAACGTGAAGCTACCCCTGAAGATATCAGGCGATCGGTTCCCATCATCAAGCAGGTCATTGCCGCTTACAATATCCCCATACTGGAAGTACCCGGCTATGAAGCAGATGATGTAATCGGCACTATTGCCAAACGAGTAGATAAGGACCGTTTTGATGTTTATATGATGACACCGGACAAAGACTACGGGCAGCTTGCCGAGTCCCATATCTTCATCTACAAACCCAAATACGGCAGCAATGATTTCGATATCCTGGACGATAAAAAGGTAATGGAAAAGTATGACCTCTCGAGTCCAACCCAGATGGTCGACCTGCTGGGGCTGATGGGAGATACCTCAGATAATATCCCCGGGTGCCCGGGAGTAGGAGAAAAGACGGCTATAAAACTGCTCAAAGAGTTCGGCACAATCGAAAACCTACTTGCACAAAGCCATCAACTGAAAGGTGCGTTGCAAAAGAAGGTAGAGGATAACCGGGAACAGATCCTTTTCTCAAAATTCCTTGCCACTATCAAGACGGATGTACCCATTGAGGTAAAAGAGGATGATTTTGCCCGGAAAGAGATAAACAGAGAGACCATGAAGGCACTTTTCGAAACGCTGGAATTCCGTACATTCCTGAATCGCATGTTCAACCAGACGCCTGCGGTCGTTGTATCCAAAGGGCCTGTACAGGGCAATCTGTTTGATACGGTCGAAGTCGAAGAGGAAACCGAAATAGAAACACTGCCGCCGGTCGAATTATCCGCCGGTTACACCGATATCCACACAACACCCCATCAATACACGATGATACGGTCGGAAGAGGAAATGGCAGGACTATGCAAAAAGTTGACGGCACAGCCATCGGTCTGCTTCGACACGGAAACTACCGGTATGGATCCGTTATTAAGTGACCTGGTGGGACTCTCCTTCGCGTTCAAGGAGGGGGAAGCCTGGTATGTACCTATTTCTGCCGACCGTGAAGAGGCCTGTCGCCAGGCAGCGATATTCAAGCCTTTCTTTGAAAATGAGGCTATCGATAAGATCGGGCAAAACCTCAAATATGATATCCTGTCACTCCGCAATTATGATATCCATGTGAAAGGGAAACTCTTCGACACCATGATCGCCCACTATCTCCTGAACCCGGAAATCCGGCACGGGATGGATTATATGGCTGAAACCTACCTGAAATACCGGACGATCCATATCGAAGAACTGATCGGCCCAAGAGGTAAGAACCAAAAAAGCATGCGCGATGTGGATCCGAAGATCGTGGTCGATTATGCCGCAGAAGATGCCGACATCACACTGAAACTGAAAAATATACTGGAACGGGAGATTCACGATAACAAACTGGAGAAGCTGTTCTACGACATTGAATGTCCTCTTATCTATGTGCTGGCCGATATGGAATGGACCGGGGTAAGGCTCGACCTGAAAGCATTGGAAGAGCTTTCTACCCAATACACCGCCGAACTGCAACGGATTGAAAAAGATATCACCGATATGGCCGGTATCGAGTTCAATGTCAATTCTCCCAAACAAATCGGTGAGATACTGTTTGACAGGCTGATGATCGTGGATAAGCCGAAAAAGACCAAGACCGGACAATATAAAACCAGTGAGGAAGAGCTGGAGAAAATCCGCTCGAAACATCCGATCATCGAAAAGATACTGGAGCAGAGGGGACTTAAAAAACTGCTCGGTACTTATATCGATGCATTCCCGCTGCTTATCAATCCCCGTACGGGTAAGATACACACCTCATTCAACCAGACGGTAGCCGCCACAGGACGCCTGAGCAGCACCAACCCCAATCTGCAGAATATCCCTATCCGTGATGAACGGGGTAAAGAGATGCGGAAAGTATTTATTCCCGACGAAGGATGCCTGTTTGTTTCATCGGACTACTCACAGATCGAACTGCGTATTATGGCTCACCTGAGCGGTGACAAGAACATGACCGAAGCGTTCAGTAAAGGGCAGGATATCCATGCCGCTACTGCTGCCAAGATCTATAAGATTCCCCTCGAAGAGGTCACCGGGGATATGCGGCGTAAGGCAAAGACAGCCAACTTCGGGATTATCTACGGTATCACACCCTTCGGCCTGTCAGAACGGCTTACCATCTCCCGTACCGAAGCCAAAGAACTGATCGATGGATATTTTGAGACTTTCCCGCAGGTGAAACAATATATGGATGAAAGCATTTCCCAGGCGCGTGAGAGAGGATTTGTAGAAACGATTTTAGGACGTAAACGGTATCTCGCCGATATCAACTCCCGGAATGCCATCGTACGTGGCTATGCTGAACGGAATGCCATCAACGCCCCTATCCAGGGGAGTGCGGCAGATATCATCAAAATGGCCATGATCCGCATCTTCACCAGGCTACAAAAGGAGAAGCTCCAATCCAAAATGATCCTTCAGGTACATGACGAATTGAATTTCAATGTATTCCCGGAGGAATTGGAAAAAGTAAAAGCAATTGTGACGGAGGAGATGGAAAATGCCTGTCAATTGTCAATCCCGCTGAAGACCGACATAGGGGTGGGGGAAAACTGGCTGGCAGCACACTAATCAATTAGCATATCAGTTGTATGCTCGACGGATTAGCGGAATTCGGTTACTGGGGACTACTGCTGGCTTCTTTTCTGGCAGCCACTATCCTGCCGTTAAGTTCGGAAGTGGTTTTCGCCGCGCTGATTGCCGCAGGATATGATATATGGAGTTGCATCACCTATGCCACGGTTGGAAACTCCATTGGCGGTGCAACCTGCTATTATCTGGGACGCTTAGGTAAAATAGAATGGCTCGAAAAGTGGTTTAATATAAAACGGGAGAAGATAGATAGCATGATCTCACGGTTGCAGACCAAAGGGGCAATTATGGGTTTTTTCGGCTTTCTCCCCGGTGTGGGAGACCTGATGCTGGTCGCATTAGGCTTCATGCGGGCCAACACACCCATAGTGATGATATCAATGACTGCCGGTAAATTTCTGCGGTATCTGGTGATCGCTTTCGGCACCGACCGCATCCTTTCATGGTTTTAATGGAACAGCCGCTCACTTTTAGTTTTTAATTTTTCATTTTTCACTATTCATTTTTCACTATTTATTCACATGTCCACCATACTTTTTCATGAGATTGTTTTTGGGCCTATCCACAGCAGGAGGCTGGGGGTATCGCTTGGAATGAACCTGCTGCCGTATGACGGTAAGCTCTGTTCATTCGACTGTATCTATTGCGAATGCGGGTTCAATAAGGATTTCCGTACAAAGACCAAATTACCCGACCGGGAAAATGTACGGGCGGCGCTGGAAGATAAACTGTTATCGCTCCGCCGGGAAGGAATCACACCCGATGTAATCACTTTTGCCGGTAACGGGGAACCGACGATGCATCCTGAATTCAAGGGTATCATTGATGACACCATAGAGTTACGGAACCGTTATTTCCCCGATGCCAAAATAAGTGTGCTGACAAACGGTATGCACCTCAACAAGCCCGAGGTATTCGAGGCACTCCAAAAGATAGAGAATCCCATAGTGAAACTCGACTCGGCACTCGATAAGACCGTACGTCTGCTCGACCGTCCCAACGCACCAGGATATTCAGTGGCCAAACAGGTAGAACGCTATAAGCGTTTCAAAGGTGATTTTATCCTACAGACTATGTTCGTGAGAGGCCGGTTCGAGGGAAAGGAGATAGACAACACCACCGAAGAGGAGATTTCAGCATGGTTAGAGCTCGTCAGGGCGCTTAATCCCCGCGAGGTGATGATCTACACCATCGACCGGGAAACGCCCGCTAAAGAGCTTGAAAAAGTGCCTGTCGGCGATTTGCAGAAAATAGCTGCCAGGGTGGAAGGGTTAGGGATACAAACAAACGTGGCGGGATAAGGCTCTTTCATCTTACTTCAAACATTTATGCATCAGGTCATTGCACTGGACAACGTTATACCAAGGATGCCCGATTCACCTTTCACACAACCTATCAACTGGCAAATTAACAGTGATGAGGTTTGGGGCATTACAGGGCGTAACGGAAGTGGTAAATCATTACTATCGGAACTGATATGTGGAAAGATAGCAATACAATCAGGTAATATCCGGTATCATTTTTCAGATGATCCGGATAAAAAAGGCGGTTTCCGGTTACCTTCCCAACAGATCAGGAAGATCGAGTTCAACGCCGCCTATTCCCTACTCGATTACCGTAAGCTATTCTATCAACAACGATTCAATAACTCCGAAAATGAAGAAATACCGTTGGTAAGTGATCTATTACCATTAGACAACCTCTCCGAAGAGAATCGTCTTATTTTCAAAACTTTCCATCTTTTCGACCTAATGGATCGGAAGTTTATCCACCTGTCAAGTGGAGAATTACGGAAATTCCTTATAGCTAAGGTATTGCTCGACAACCCGAAAATGCTGATATTCGATAATCCCTTTATCGGTCTGGATGAAGAATCGCGTAAGTCTCTCAATGCAATGTTTGTGTTTCTTCTTAACCGCTATAATATCCGGCTATTGTTTATTTCTCCGTCATTCGACGACCTGCCGGCCTGCACAACGCATATCTTGGAAATGAAACACTGCTCGGTCAACTTCCGTGGAGAAAAATCTGATTTTATCCCGGAAAGCCTGTCTATGACAGCTTCTCTTCCCGGAATCAACTGGGATGATTTCACACCCGAAGACCGTAACCCCGAAAGCAACGAACTTGTATCGATGACCCATGTGGATATTGCTTACGGGAAAAGAATCATTCAGAAGGATGTCAACTGGACAATCTTAAAGGACGAAAAATGGGCGCTATTGGGGCCTAATGGTTCCGGGAAGTCGACCTTACTCAGTTATATCTTTGCCGACAATCCGCAGGCATATGCTAAGAATATACGCCTCTTTGGGAGAAAAAGAGGAACCGGGGAAAGCATTTGGGATATCAAACGGCGTATTGGCTTCAGCTCTTCAGAATTACACCTCTATTACAGGGAAAATGTAAGTTGTTCGGCGGTGGTTGCCTCCGGATTTTTCGACAGTATCGGATTATACCGCAAGTGCAATGCACAACAGACTCTTCTCTCGGAGAAATTAATGGAAATATTACAAATAGCACACTTGAAAGAAAGGCCGTTCCTGAAAGTCTCTTCGGGCGAACAGCGGTTACTCTTTTTTGCCAGGGCGCTGATCAAAAATCCTGAATTATTGATCCTTGATGAGCCTTTCCACGGATTAGACCGGCATAACAAAATACGGTGTACATCCATCGTAGAGTCTTTTGCACACCAAAACGGGAAGTCCCTCATCTATGTCACACACAGAAAAGAAGAGATCCCCGATTGTATAAATCACTTTATGGTCTTGCAACAATACGAAGAGATCTCTTCCGAAGAATAAAACAGAAAAATTTCCTGTTATTTCATTTTTTCCAGCAATTCATCCGTCATGTCTATCGTTCTGGGCCTGAGGACAGTCAACTGCAGGATAATGGCAATGACAACCGCTCCGATCATCGCAATAAAAACAGTATTCATATGACCGGCATCCAACGCTTTACCTAGCTCATTGGTAATCACTGCCCCGGCAGAAATACCTGCCAGATTCATAAACCCGTAACCGGTGGCACGATAACGTGACGGCACAAACTGGCAGAGGATCGGCATATTATTCACATCGAAGATCCCGAATCCAAGACCGAACATAAGTGCTCCGGTAACAATCAAGGCCAAACCACTACCGTAACCGATCAACACCAATGCCGGAATAGTGAGTCCCAATCCGATCACACCAGTATAGATCCGTCCTTTTAACCGCTTCGCTACCCAACGGTCGGACATATATCCTCCGACCAACACACCGACTAACGACGCCATTGCCAATGTCATAGTCGACAAAGGCCCTGCTTTTTCCATTCCCATATTGAGTGATTCCGAGAACAGTGTCGGCAGCCAGTTTTTAGTCGCCCATCCCGGCAGACTCGGTGCAGAAAAGTAAAAGAGGATTACCCAGAATGCAATATTGGAGAAAAGCATGGACAGCCCCTTTCCCATTGCACTGAATTCCTGCCTGACAGACCTCTTCCTGGTTGTATCGATCGAATAGGTTTTCCTTTCACGCAAAAAGGCAATCAACAACAAACTATACATCATTCCGATAAGGCCAAATGTATGAAATGTAAACTGCCAGGAGGTACCTGCGGCCAGAGTCGCTCCGAATCCACCGAATGCCTGCCCGAGATAGATCCCTGAAGTGTGGAATCCAATGGCTAATGACCGGGTTTTTCCCTGATGATAATCCGCAATCAGGGAGAGGGCGGCAGGTACATAAAAAGCCTCACTGACACCCATAGCGGCCCTCAGAATATATAACTGGTCTATATTCCGGGCATACCCCATGGTAAGGGTTACTCCCGACCAGACAAAGAGGCTGACCACGATCAGCCATTTGCGGTTCAGCCGGTCGGCAATAACACCCGATAATGGACTCATAAAGGCGTATATCCAGAGAAATACCGCCATCAGCCGTCCAAAATTGGTTGCGGTAACCAGTTCTGCTATATCCACTTCCATAAATGGTTTCATGGTGGCAAGCATCTGCCGGTCGAGATAGTTCAACAGCGCTACAAACCACAGCATGCCCACCACTAACCATGGATAGGATTTTTTTGAGGTTAAATTTAACATAAGCCTCATCAATTTAGAGCTTCAATTGCACGTATTTGATCCTCTCGCGATTATAGGTATAAGTCACATGGATAATCCCGTCCTTATCCTGTATAATGGCAGGGTAGCTGAATTCACCGGAGGGTTGGTCTTCCAGATCGATCAGCTTCTCCCATATTTTACCGTCATATGAACCGGCTATCGCCAATTTATTCCTACCTGAGGTAACCGGATTGTAGATAATCAACTGCAAGCCACCGGATAGGGTCACAGCATCCGTACCGGAGTTATTATTGGGCAGCTCGGTCGGTGCCAGGGGCGACCATGTTTTACCGTTGTCATACGACCAGGACTCCACTACTCTTTCGTTTTTCGAGCGGCAGAGAATTTGAAGGGCTCCATCCTTATGGAATAATACTGAAGGCTGGATAGCGTCAAAACCATTATTGTCGACCTCTATCTTTTCCCAATCCGTCAGATCCTGGTTCGACATCTCCATATAGACATTCCATTTGCCTACAATCTCTATACTGGTAGGGTAGAGTATTTTGCCTCCGGGGATGATGACCGGTTTGTTTTTGATCGGCCCGAGGCATCCGCGCGGAATAGCCTCCATGGCAGACCAACTCTTACCTTCATCGGTCGATATCTTGTATTCACCCCACCAGGTACTGGGACTTGGCCCTACTTTGTAATAAAGGATCAAGTCCCCATTGTCACGTTTGAACAGAACCGGATTCCAGCTGGGAAATCTCTGTGACTCATTCTGTACGCCATCGGCCACTTTAACAGGTTCGCTCCATTGGCCATTTTTGAATCTGGAAGTATAAATACTCACATCGGGATGCCTCTCGTAGGTACCCCCGAACCATGCTGCCAATATGCCATCCCCTGTCTCCACAATGGTCGAGGCATGTGCTGAAGGCACTGAAGCCGGCTCCGGGATTATTTCCGAATGAAGGATTACCGGTTTAATTGCACGTAACCGGCTCCTGTCAGTTTGCTCAGAAAAAGAGTCGTTGCCAGACACTCGTCCTGCCGATAGTAAAAGCAGGCATAACAGCAGTGCAATGTTATTATTTTTCAATACCATATAACTTTAATACTTTGGTAAGAATATCGGTATTCTCGTATATCCCGGCAAATTCGGCTGCACCTGCACCATAGGCAAACACGGGAACCATCACGGCGGAATGCCCTTTTGTACCATAATTGGCTTCTACTTCCCCGGTCGACAGGTCACCTCCTGTAAGCGACATGCCTCCTGTCTCATGGTCTGCGGTAATAATGACAAGCGTATTGGGATCCTGGTCCGCATAATCGAAAGCCACTTTAATAGCCCGGTCGAAATCCAGCATTTCACTGATAGTGGCATCCTTATCATTCGCATGGCAAGCCCAATCGATTTGGGAACCTTCCACCATCAGACAAAAGCCTTTGTCATTGTTTTTCAGAAGATTGATAGCCGCCTGTACACTTTCGGGAAGGAATTCCCCCCTTTCAGGATAGAGAGCCGGATGTTCGTCTGCTACCAAACCTGCCAGTTTGCCCGAGCCGACTTTCTTGATATCGTCCAGATTGAAAGCAATCTGGAAACCTTTTGCAGACAGTTTATCGAGCAGATTCTCGTTATCAGAGCGACTATCGAAGTATTTCTTTCCTCCTCCAATAAAGACCGAAAGATCAGAATTCACAAAATCGACTGCGATCTCCTCTTCCATTTTACGACTAGGCTGGTGGGCAACAAATGATGCCGGCGTAGCATGGGTAACGGCACAACTCACTACAACCCCAGTAGACAAACCGTTTTCAGCTGCATACTCCAGCATCGATTTAACCGGATTCCCATCAGGATCAACACCAATAGCACCGTTCTTTGTTTTGGTTCCGCATGCGATGGCGGTACCGCCTGCGGCTGAATCTGTTATATAACTGTTTGCTGAATAGGTCTTGGAGAAGCCTACAAATTGACTCTTTTCGAGGAAGAGCATTCCCTTATTTGCCGTCAATCCCGCATACACCTGGCTGACACCCATGCCGTCTCCAATCATCACAATCACGTTCTTTACCTGCGGGGCAGCCTTTTCTTCGGTCTTATTACCTGTAGATGCACATTGTACAAAGAATATCGATAAAACAATAAGAAGCAATAAATGAATTTTTTTCATACGATTATTTTTTTTTATATTTCGGTGTATGGAACCTTTGATATTTAAAATAATCATTCCCTTCGGATGTCTAATGATTATTTTAAACATGTCGGTTTCATACGATAATATTTAATTTTTTTAATTGATGATTCAAGTTTCGTAAATAAATTCGGTCAAAAACTTATAACGACCGGAACTGCTCCTGCATATAGGAGAGCGCCGGCTGGATCTCCTGTGGCAGGTCTTTCCACCTGCACTCAATAGAGACACATCCTTTATAGCCAATCTCTTTCAATGCCTTGAAATAGAGCCTGAAGTCATCCCCTTTGGTCCCTGGGGAAGTGCGTTCTTCTCTTTCGGCAATATGGCAATGGCGGATATATTTGCCATACTTCACTATTTCCGAAGCCGGCTCATCTTCCCGCATCATGTGATATATATCACATAGTAACTTCAAATTGGGATGATTGACCGCTTCCACGATACGGGCGCCTTCCTCCAGGGAATTGACCAGATTGGTTTCTGCCCTGTTCAAAGGCTCGATAACCACGGTCACATTGTATTTCTTGGCTAATGGAGCAATCTTTCTACAAAAAGCGATAAACTGCTCCGTAGCTTGTCCCTTACTGACATTCTCCGGTACATTACGGGCTTTTCCGCTTCCGAAAACGATATAGGGAATATTTGCCATCCCGGCCCTACGCAGAGCGGAGTCGGCCCATACCACCGCCTCATCCTGTTTGGCTTCAGGGCCGATAAGTGGCAAACTGCCCGGAATAAAACTGGTACAGGAAATAACTCTGGCATTTAATCTCTTTATTTCATCCAGATGTTCCTGAAACTCAGCATCACTTTTATCAGGCATCAGGTATGCCACATTTGATTCGACATACTGATACCCTGTCGCTTTAAGCAACGGATAATTGGATACACTTGTACACACAGCAAATTCCGGCTCATAAGTGTTGGAAAAAGAGGTCATTCCAAGCATAAGGCATATCAGTACCATACTGTAATAAAAAAGCTTCATAAGGCAATATTATTTAGTACTTAAACATCTTACCTCCAGCCATGATCTGTTGTGTTGCCGGATCGTACACCGCACGCATACCTGTCCGGTAGGCGGCGTTAGCCATGGCACAGGCAATAGTGTGGCTATGCCCTGCTTCCACCGGGCAGTTGGTGGCCACATTCTTCGCCCTGACACACTCCATCCAGTTACGCATATGGGCGGATGTGAGGGGATCGCCTCCCGTATTGGCTTCCGCTTCCACGGTAACGCTCGGCAATGTGAACTTGTCGAGCAGGTTGGCCTTTAATCCCATGGCTGATGCCTCACGCTCACGCAGCCCGCCCTCGGGAGTAATTTCGTTGGTATCCAGGTTCAACATCCCGCCGTTCGAATAGTAAAGTTCCTTTGTACCCCCGGCAGAATTACTGAAACGGGACGAATAAACCACCTGGAAACCCTTCTCCTGATCATCCAGCGGCCCGTAATCGAATACCGAGGTCAGCGTATCGGCGTTGGTACGGCCGTCTTTCCACTGGTAAATCCCTCCGTTGGATACCACGCTGCGCGGGTAGGGGAAGCCGGTGAACCAGTGTACCGTGTCGATCTGGTGACACATCCATTGTCCCGGTATGCCCGACGAATAGGGCCAGAAGAGGCGATATTCAAGATATTTGCGTGGGTCCCACGCCACTTTGGGACGGTTCATCAGATAGCGGTTCCAGTCCACATCGCTCTCCCGGATAGAAGCACATAAGTCCGGCCTTCTCCAACGGCCCGGTTGGTTCACGTTCCAGCACATCTCGGCAATCACGATATCACCGAATTTTCCGGATTGGATATAATCATGGGCAGCATGGTAATTTGCCCCACTACGGCGCTGTGATCCTATCTGCACCACGATACCGCTTTCCTTGCAGGCTTTTAATGCGGCATTGGCATCATCCATGGTTTCCGCAAACGGTTTTTCGCAATAGGCATCCTTGCGCGCTTTTGCGGCCTCCACCAGATGCAGGGCGTGCTGGAAATCTGCCGTGCTGATAATGACCGCATCAATGTCGTTCCGGTCATACAGTTCTTCGTTATTGCGGCACAGGGCGACATCCCATCCGGTTTTTTCCTTGATATAGGCTCTTCCCTCCTCACGACGGCGGTTCCAGATATCCGACAGTGCTACCAGTTCGAAATTCAACTCCCTGGCATGGTTCATAAAGCTGGGTAAAAGCGAACTCCTGAACCTGTCGGAAAAACCGACAACACCTACCCGGATCTTATCATTCGCACCGGGGATATGGGCATAACTCTTAGCGCTCAGATCAAAACCGGTACCTCCAATGGCCATAGCAGCTACCCCGGCCGATACTTTTTTAATAAACTCCCTTCTATTTTCCATGACGCATATAATTTATGTTGTTAATTGATTATAGTTTACTGCTAATACGATTTTAATCAATATATCTTTATAAGCCAGATATCACAAACCTTAGAATATTGACGCCAGTTCAGGTGAGACTCTTCCGGTTCATCAAAGGATACTTCCAGCTTACCGTCCTGAAAAAATCGCCTATCTATGGGAAACTCTTTGAATTCCTCCAGTTCCTTATTGTAGAGGGTAGGTGATATGCGCTCTCCATCCACCCTGAGCAATGCATCGCCATATCCGGCTATACGGATCAGGTAACGTGCTTTCGGATCAAGATCCTCATACAGGAGTTGCGGGAAGTTCTGGAATAACTGGGTAGATAGCCTTTTACGGCTCTTTCCACGATCCCACCAGGCCACATCGGTAGCATCATAGACCGTTGTCTTTACCCGCGGACTCTGGCTGATATTCGATATGTTATCGTAATAGCTCCCCTTCCCGGGATTTTCCCATCCGGCGATCACTTCTAAAGCCGAAAGTTTTTCGGCTTCGGTTTCCATTTGTCCGATCTTTTCAAACTGGTCGGACAACCACCAGCGGTTGTTCAGCGGATAGTCCACGAAATCGAGGACACAGCCTCGTTCAGCCCCGCTGGCCTGATATTTTTCCACACTTGTCTGCAAACCTATCGAGTGATACAACGCATCACAATACCCATCGATCTTCTTTCTCAACGAAGGGGCAATATTTACCAGGTCGGCTTCATTCACTTTCTCCAAAGCCAGTTTCATCGCTTTGGCAGCACCCATTTCCGGGGCCTGCCCGAGCAATTTATTGGCTTCCTGTTCCAACCCTTGTTCGTATAACTTCCGCCTCTTGGTATAAGTGTCATAATAAGCGCGGAGAAGCAGCATCTGCCAGCGCCAGTCGTTTTGTAAGCGGGGATAGGCCTCCTCAAATTGCTGCCAGCGCAGGAAAGTCATCTCTATCCCCCCGTTTGCCTCTATCGGGCCGTCCCAGTTGCGTTCCAATCCCAGTATGGCGTCTGCTACACGATCATCGGGTTTGGTGCCAAAGAAGAACCGTACGTATTGTTCCGTAATGCCAGTGGCATCTTCCTCCATACTCCATCCTTTCCGGCTCCAGATAAACTTGTTCAGATCATCATGTGCCCCGTCGGAGTAGGTGAGGAAGCCATCGGTGAAAGGGGCATACCGGTCATGTAATCCGGCATAGTAAAACGGCTGTGGGTTGACCGGCTCACGACCCAACGTAAGGGCAAACGCCTGATCCCATCGGAGGGTGGGGTAGAGGCAACGGACAGTATGGGTAATATCGGCATAATGGCGATGCATATATTTCTTTGGCAGACGATAGCGCGTGTCGGACAGGGGAGGGCTACCCGGACCGCTTACTACTCCCCGCAACCAATCAGGATTTTCTGTCTCCAGGTAATGGTAAAAATAATCGATCTGCTCATCGCTGAAACCCTGCAATGAAACCCAGACACCTGCCCGGGGGTGGTACTTCTCCAGCTCAGCGGCAATCGCTTTTAGGAAAGGCATCACATACCGCGGATGATTATCTCCCGGATCACCGCCCGGCACAAAGACATGGCTCAGATGCGGACACTCCCTGTAATAATCACTGTGTTTTTTCACTTCCGTACGGAACAGGCTTTCATCCGACAGATCCACATTAGCCGGTGTCCAGACCCAATAATCAATGCCATAATTTTTGCATATGGTACTTATATGCCGGTTCATCTCTTCCTTGGATAGTTTCATATGGGGACTGGGCGTATTGTCAAAAGGAATGGTCTCAATACAGTTTGTCCCGAAAATGACCAACTCCCGGATATATTGCTCATACTGCTCCTTTGTCCATGCATCGTAAGAATTGGCGGTATTGCGATAGCCCAATTGATGTCCCCTGACAGGATACTCCGGTGCGCTTTGTATGGCGTTTGAAGAATCGAACAATATCTGCTTGTCGGCAAGCAATGATGTACGCAGCAGATGTCCTGTAGCGAACAAAACCCCACGCTCATCCGCCCCGATAAGCCAGACAATCGGATGGGAGTTATCTTCTTCTACCACGACACTGAATGATTCGGCCTGTAAGGATAATCGAGTCTTTTCAGGAAGTGGTTTACCGTTCAATACCCCATCCGAGGAGAGCGCCAAGGCAATAACGGGTGAGCCACTCCAGCCATCGGTTATGCCTAAATGGATGTCCGTACGCTTGCGGACCTCTTCCTGCAGAACCCGGATGATAGTTTCCTTGACTGGGGATTTGATAGAAGGCGACACAAATAATCTGCTGCCGGAGAGATCGATCTCACCGGCATAAAGAGTTGAGGGTATACACAGTAAAGCAATACAGATTTTTAATACTGCATCCCATTTATTCATGATCTTAGGTCTATACATGGCAGCCAATCTGTTATTTTTTTATCCGTTCTACATTTATTCCCTGTATAATTACCGAAGGTTCAGATATTGCATCAGCCAGACTACAGCGAGCCGTAACCGTTTTTGTGTCATCATTCACCAAAGATACATAATTATCACTCCAATACACCGGAAGTATCGGATTTTCTGTCTGATTATCTACTAATAACAGTTCTATACTGAATGCGATATTCTTGCTGGTATTGCTCAATTCTATCTCCACAACCCATTCGTCGCCCTCTTTGTACACTTTCTTTGTAGCCCCCACCTGCGGCTGAGGCAGGTTATTCAACTCGTGGAAATCGGCATATCGCTTTTGGGGAGTATAGAACCAATAGTATTGATCCCAATCCATCTGATCTTCCTGACCCGACAACCAATAAAAATTGTCGGCAACCAGCTTGTGCTGACTGTCATGCAAGGTTAAGTTCAGGAAATAGGTTTCTTTTTTACCGGGTAGTTCCGGTAATTCGGTAAAAACGACGGATGTATTCTCTTTTACAGACAACTTTTTCCCCTGTTCGAATATTATTTTGGACTGACTGTCGTACAATGTTGCCCTGACCGTATGTTCGGTAATATCACCCAATACATCGTTGGAAACATATATTTTCCTGTCATGATAGTTGTAAATGATATTGATGGGTTGGCATGCTTTCTTTGTGCCGAAATAGGCGCCGGTAGGCATTAAAAACCAATCGTAAAGTTGCCAGTAAAATTCCGGCCAGGCTGAATTCAACTGCCATTGCACCACTCCCGTTGCTACCGGACGGTTTACGACGAATGCCTCGAACATCGGCCGGATAGCTTCATAATTCGCCCATTGCGCCTTCATGGCCAGTTCTTCCAGACTCTCCGGTGTGCCGTATCTTTTGTTTAACGCATTCAGGTAGACTTTCACACTGTTGAAGTCTTTCCGTCCCGAGTGATAATCCCACATCTCGTTCAATGGCGGCCAAAGATATTCTTCGGGGATCATTTTCCTGATACTGCTTATCGGGGGTATTTGCGGTCCGGGACCTGTTTCTGTATTGAACCCGAAAGCGCCCCCCAGTTTTTTATCTTCGAACCAATAGACGGGAGGGACGTATTCATAAGGCCCGTTCATCTTCATCCCCGTTACCCCGGAGAGCTCGCTGGTAAAATCACCGGCAGAGACCAGTAACGAACGGCTTTTGTCATACCTCTCCATTGTCTCGGCGTATTTCTTTTCCAATGAGGGCTTAGGCATGGCATCGCTACCCACCGCCCAGACAAAAATAGAGGGGTGGTTACGCAGCCACAACAGCTGATCCCTGAACATATCCGATAACAATTGTTCTTCTTCAGGAGTGATTTTCACGCCATATTTATCGACCCCTTCATTGATGGGAATATTCTCATCCTCTTCCGGAACCTCCATCTCCAGGCCGAGGTAATCGGGCCATTCCCATTGGCAGCTCCATCCGACCATCAGCAGGATACCGTTTTCGTCGCAGAGGTCATATATCTCCCGGCTCGTCCCCCAGAAGCCTTCAAACCGGAGAGAATTAAGGTTCATTTCCTTTACGTAGCGTATCTGCGCCCTGTTACTACGGGTGTTATCACGAAGAAAGAGGTCATCTACCCAACCGGCACTCTTGATCAGCACTTCCCTTCCGTTTACTTTATATCCCCGTACGTTTTGTTCATTGAGATAGGTATCTATGGTACGGATACCGAAGCGGACCGTCGCCGTGTCGCAGAGCGTATTCCCCTCTTTCAGCGACAGATGCATGGTGTACATTTCCGGATTTCCCAGTCCGTTTGGCCACCAGAGACGGGGATTCTTTATGGTCAACTCTTTGAATTTTTCAGGGCCGAGTTCGGCCAGAAAGATCTTACCCGGTTCCACAGTAAAAGTCTCACTGACCACACTGTTTTCTATCCTGGCTTCCAGGGTCATTTTTTTTGGTTCGGAATGATGATTGGTCAGTTCTGTCGAAATGGACAGGGTGGCTTCATCCAATGTTTCGGTGTTCACATCGGTTATCACAAAAGGACGGTCGATTGAAGCCTTTCCACTCCGCTTGATCCTTACCGGCCGGTACACACCCATGTTATGGTCGGGTGGGACAGGTGCCCAGTCGACAAACCCCATATAGAAATCACCCGGCTGCGGAGGCAATATCTCGATAGCCAGATTATTTCCCGATTCCAAAGCGATAGAGGTGATATCACAGGCAAACTGTCGGAAGGCTCCGAAAGCACTGTCTGCCGAAAGGATCAACCGTCCGTTCAGCCAGACATTGGCGCTGTAATTGATGCCGTCCAGCAGCAACTTCGTCTGTTCTTTCTCCGGATCGAACCCGGTCAGGTCGAAAGAGGTCCGGTACCACCAGTTTTTTTTGAACTGCTCAACCGGTATCTCTTCCAGATTCATACCAAAAAAGGGGGCTTCATATACGCCTGCATTGCATAATGCCCCTAACACCGTGGCGGGTAAAGATGTTTGTATCCAGTTATCCGTCACCGGAGAGACAGATAATGTCTCTCCATCCTGATCCAATCCCTCAGCAGAATGGATATACCAGTTATCGGTCAAAACCAGTTCTTCAATCGTGCTTTTCTGCGTACAGGACCACAAAAAGAAAAGGCCTGCCAACGTAATGATAATATGACTTAACTTCATAGGATTATATCTCCCTCTATTTATTTTGACATAATTGTATCTGTTATCTCCTCCATCAGGTTATTTTTTCCACCTTCCTGCTTTTTGAGCGTGAACTTGTCATATAACCTCCCCGTAGCGGTATACGCCTCATAGGTCAGCTCGCCGGAGTCTATCCGGATAATCTGATATAACTGTATTTTCTCAGCGGATCGATGCATCCATTCCTGCTTGTCGAGTTGGTATAGTTTCGGTCCACTGACGGAGACAATATATGCAGTCCCTTCGGAATGGGTGCGGGCATAGGTATGATCATGCCCCGTCAAGACCAGGTCGACTTTAAATTCGTCGAACAAAGGTTTCCACAAACTGCGTAATTCCGGGTTATCACGACCTGCTTTTGGAGAAAATATCGGGTGGTGAAAGGTAACGATTGTCCATTTCTGCGGATTATGGGAAAGCAGATCCCGTAACCATTGTTCCTGCTCTTCTTGTTTCTCATTCGAATTGAGTGAAATGATCCGCACTCCCTGGTAATCGATATAATAACAACTCTCTTTTACTCCCTCGGGTCCATTCTGGGGGAAAGTGAACTGAGGCTGCCAGAAGCTGCTTAAACGTGGTGAACCGGATTCAGCGTGGCGGTCACGAGAATACTCATGATTTCCGGGAGTGGCAATTACCGGCACAGAAGCATTCACCCATCCCGGAGCATTGAACCATTCACCCCATTGATCATCATTTTCGGCCCTGTTAATGAGGTCTCCGGCATGAAGCGTGAATGCCGCATAGGGAGCATGTCGAAAGGCCTGATGGAAAACGCGTGACCAATAAGTTTTAATATCTGCCTGCGCATCGCCGAAGTAAATAAATGAAAAGGGTTCCGGGTTGGGGGAAGCAGTCCTGAAATGAAACCATTCAGTCCATACATCCCCATCCCCTACCCGATATGTATAAGTGGTTCCGGGAAGCAGTCCCGTGAAGTTCACACTATGGTAACAGACCTCTCCACCCAATTCACTGCTAAATGTTGTGGTTGTCGCTTCTATCTCAGTAGGCCTGATATCATGTCCATTCTCTTCTGCCACGGCAATCTGTGCCAGCGCGCGTTGCACGGAGCGATCCGTCCTCCAGGTGACAGCCTGGGAGTTGGATGGATTCCCCGCCCAGGTTAATACCACTCTGTCAGGATAAGGAGAAGCTGCAATGAAAGAAAATGCAACGAAGCAAAAGAATAGTCTGACAGAGATAGCCTGTATTGTAGAATAAAGTCTGTTGTAGCGCATCTCTTTATTGTTTGATTATTTATTTCCTGAGTGAAAACTGATCTATGATCGTGCCGTCAAATCGTTTGGATATAAAATTGAGGGTATTGGTATCGACACGGATAACCTGAAACAATCCTCCCTTATTGGCATACACTTCATTGTACTTTTCGGATGGCGGTTCAGGTTTGCGAGGTTCGACCACTACCGAAGAGAGATAGATCGTTCCGTTCTTCGGTTCAGTTACAACCTGCTCATTATAAATGGGGTAGGAGCGGAAATACTGATGGATATGTCCCGACAATACCAGATCGACCCGATATTGGTCGAACAGTGAACACCATGATTTGCGTATGTCGGGGTAGGAGTTATCCTCCACATAAGGAGGAAAGTGGGTGACAGCTATTTTCCACTTCTCTTTGGTCTGTCTGAGTTCTTTTTCCAGCCAGCAGGCGATCTTCTCTACATCACCTGTAGCATCGATCATAAAAAAACGTGCATCCCCGTAGGAGAAAGTATAATTGCGTCCGGGAGAGAGGCCGCAGGCTTTGTCTTGAGGCAACATAAACAGTTGCGTATAAAGCGTAGGCGGCAGGCCATCCTGGCTGTCGTGGTTGCCCAGAGTGGGAACAAAAGAGAATCGGGGAAAAACATCCCTTCCGGAATGTAGGTATTTATCCCATAGGTCCCTGAACAACCCGGTATTTACATGGTCTCCCGAATGTACCAGGAATGCGGCATCCGGCACTTCTTTCACTGCCTGTTTCAGCACCGTTTCCACGATATCGTCGTTATGGGTATCACCCAGATGGATAAAGGTGAATGACGATTTTTCCCCGGGTGCTGTACGGAATGTATAAACCGGACTCTCTTTCCCGCTATCCGAATTATATATCTGATAAATATACTCATTATCAGTCTGTAAACCTGTAATATTTACTTCCCAATGTTTTACAACGGGGTTGTTGTGGATATACTTATCGCTAAGCAGTTGTTGTGAAGCCGGTGCCTCCGAGAATTCCTGCTTATCACTCTCTTTACTCCTATAACGAATCGTCATTTTATCGACCGAAGTATCGGTTCTCCACTGGATCGCCTGTGTAGTAGCCGGGTCATCACACCAGGTCAGTACAATCTGGTCCGCTTCAGGTGATGCTGGATAGGCTGTCTCCCGGAAAGAATTCAATATGGCGGCTTCACGTGCACGTCCCCGTATAGTGGTAAAGAGAATATGCCCTTCAAGCTCTTCGGGTAGTTGTTCGATCACCAATTCATCCCAGTCGTTATAGGTATAAGCTCCTTTTTCCATCGGGATCACTTTCCATCTGGCGGGGAAATGATGCAAAATTTTTGGCATCTGATTTCCGGCAACCGGACCGATCGTCACAAAATAGACCACCCGGTGCAGGTCAAATCCATTGATCCCGAGGTTAATCTCTCCAGCAGGAAACTCCTTTTGCCATACTTCATAGTCGTAATTTTCGTTGGATACCGACATATCGGTCTTGTGGAATCCCTTTTCCTCCAGCCAGAAAGGAACGATTTCCTGCCCTTTATGACGCATTACCGACACCAGGGCAGGATTATCAACTGTAAAACGCCAATGATCATTGGCGAAGATCTCTTTTTCCTCTTCAGTGATCATTCCCAATAGTTGCTGATGGGTCAACTCGTTCAATTTCCCTGCCGGAATTTCAGAAATAATCCGTTCCAACAGTGCATCCCTCGCCTGTTCGATCACAGAAGGGAGTGGGGGAGTAACGGGTAACTCCTCCAGAAGTTGGCGCAATTCTCTATATAAAAGTGGAGCAGTCTCGGGACCGAGCGAATTCTGTTCACCGTAGTAAGGCTTGTCCCGGTATACATACGGCTCCTTCACATCCCACTGGCTTTTGGGGATTATATATCCGATCTCGTCATTGGCAAGACCGATGCCAAAACGGAACTCTCCCTGCATCAGGTCACGCAGAGGTGGCGTTTCTTGAGGATCGACCGGAAAATCCCGGCCGGGAAGGGCTACTACCCCTCCGTTCAATATCTCCGGATAGAGTTCTCCCGGGAAAGTGATAAAACCGGCCGGCCCGATGCTCCATACAGCAGCTTCGGTACGCTTTTTCATCCATCCGGTCATATCCGCATCCATTATCCCGATAGCGGCAGCAAGGCGGAACAGCTTATTTTTCAGGGGAAGTTCGAACGTCTTCGCACGTAGGTTGATGCCTGCTTCTCTCACTTCAACAGCCTTTTCCTCCATCGTACGGAGTATGATCAATCCAAGGGTATCTCCCTGGGCACGTATCTTATCGAACGACGGCTCTACATACACCGTATCGCGAAACGGATCATGTATCTCCATGCTGGCATGGGTAGTCATTAATCCACCCAGTGCCCCGTTTACATAAAGGGCAACGCCGCCGACCCCCTCTCTGACAAGGCTGTCTCCGTGATAGACTCCTTTCTCGACGGCTTCCCTCAGATAGTGGGGAAAATCGGAGGAGATAAGCAGGTTTTTACTCCACAATGTTTCGGGATGGTTGGCCCATTGGATCAGTGTCCCAAGCGTTTGTGAGGTTTCGGCATCGGTGACCTGCATCATTCTGAGGCCTTCGTCAAAAACATAAGGTTCACGCGTGTCTTTCAGCGTCACCATCCCCTCCGTGAGGTTCTGGGAAAAACGGAAATGGGCAGGACGCAATGCATCCACGGCCTCCACGACAGATTGGACTACCCGTTTCTTTATATACTCTTTCCACTCTTTGTCCACACCGCTCTTGAAGGGTGACTCACCCCAAAGTCCCAGCAGGTCCGGGGCTTCATGGGTGTGGGTGGATGTAATCACCAGATAGGTGATGCCTGCTTCTTCCGGCAACATTTTCCGGATATCGATTACCATCGGGTGAAACATACCAATCACATCCACCGCCACCACTGCAAGGCGGGTATTGCCATCATCCAGCACCATTGTCCGCGCCCACAAGTCGTCATGCACACCCTGTGCAGCAACCCGGTTTCCGAAACCGGCGATCCAGTAGGTATCGAATTTCCCGTTTCCGTTCAGATCCTCATAGGTATCTCCTTTCTTCGGCTCATAACGTGCATTACTATCCACATCGTTCCACGGTTCCATATACTCAGGCGTGATCGTAACCGCAGCAAAGCCGGCACGCATGACTCCCGGCTCCTTACTTTCGATTTTCAGGTCGATACTATATCCCGGATGACGGTCGCGCATATTGGTGTAACTGTAAATACAAGCCAGGAGAAGCAACACCAGCAACGAGATCCCTATGATTTTTATTATTTTCATTTTTTTCTTTGTAATTCAAACAAGGGATGGTAACTGATAACAATGATACCCTCTTTTTCAATCAATTGCCTGAACCGGTCACTGGTAAAAAACTCCAATTCCTTTATGCGTTTGGGAGCAGAACCGGTGATCGCCCGTATCTCGTCTCCTTCCGTGGCCGCATGAATATAAATTTCCGTCACTCCGGGCTGTATATTCTTAATATACTCTGTCCAGAACTCCTCCAGGTTTTCTGTTTTGTAGTTTTGCAGCTCCTCGTGAATAAAGTAATCGGGATGAATAATTCCTTTCTCCTTACAGATATCCCTGAAAGGAGGTGCTCCCATATTGTCCAGTGTGGATTGCGACGGCATACGTACCGGCAGGTTAAACTCTTCTGCCAATTGCAGGTAGACGTACATATAGTCCGGTGAATACTGATAGGTTCCCATATGGGAGTCGATATGGGTGACCGGTACCCCGGCATCCAGCGCCTTGCGGATCTGCGCCCTGCCTTCAATCAAGGCTTCTTCGGTATTGGAGGCTTTATATACTTCCATTACACCTTTCCACATATATCCCTGCTCGTCATATAACCCCGGGACTTCATTGCGCGGCGCTACCGTACCCCATCTGTAGTTCTTCCATTCCGAGGTCAATGTGAGATGTACACCAAATCCTTTATCCGGATTTTCTTTCGCATACTTTACGATCTCATTCGACCAGGAACAGGGCATCATGATGGTAGCCGAGCTGATAAACCCATTCTCCATTCCTTCAATCGTAGCGGTATTGGCAGCATGGCACATACCGGCATCGTCATTGTTGATAATTAGCAGTTTATCCGTTTTTTTATATCCCAGACGTTCTGCCAACGTTTGGGCGGACAGGCTTCCTATAAAAAACAATAAACCCAGTATAAGAATTCCTCTCATCTCGTTTGATTTATTAAGTTAATTAAACTTCCACGATTACTCTACAAATACTTTTTTATTATCCGAGACAAAGGTCCGTGTACTGACCGTATACTCGTCACCATAGGGATCTTTATAGACCAGGTCCACATAAAAGGCTTGGAATCCTTTTTTCGGATATTGGATCCTTATGTCGACAGCCGACCTGTTCTTGGCATTAAGCTGTATATCACTTTTAGTCCAGGTAGCTTTACGGAAATCCCTGCTGTCCGAGACCGATTTCCATAGGGTAGCCCCTACCAAGTTATCGGGAGAGGCTTTTACCTTCAGGTCAATATTTTTACCTTTCCCCGTCAGGTTCCACTCACAGGTAGGATAATCCGTCTTGTTCAACATATGCGCGAAAAATGAACTGAGCGCTCCAAAAGCCTGTATCTTATCTCCCAAACCGTGGCCTGCATTGGGAACGTAATGCAACAGATTATGCCCCGGAATATCGTTGATATAATGTTTAATGGCGTCCACAACCCAATAAGGGTCATTTGTCCCCATAAAGATCATTTTGGGCATTGTCAGTTTTTCGCGGTAGGAATAAGGGTCTATCATCTGTACCACAGCGTTTCCAAATTCACTGTGGATTGCCTGCGGGATCTCCAGATTGACATAATCATTGATCTCTTCACTGTATTCCCCGTATACCTGTTTCTGATAATCCAGGCTGGCCGGCATATTCAGCATTTCAATCACCATGGGTGCGATTGCTTCCACACGTGGATCCTGAAGCGCCCCGGTAAGCCAGGTGGTCCATCCCCTCTTCGATGCTCCAGAAACAAGGAAGCGATTTATCTTCTGGTCCAACTGTTGGGTGGCAAATTCCTGTACCGCATCCATGGCTTTGTAAGCCGTTTTGGTCATCGGAAACAACAACGGCCAGGAATAATCTTTGTCTTTCCTGAACTCATTGAGCGTATAGGAGATCAATGCATCTTCTTTCAAACCGCCATAAAGGGGTTGATTGGGCACCTGCTTTAATACACATACAAGGGCATTATTTCGGTTAGCCAGGGCCGAGAGGAACATGAACAAGGCATTATCCTCTTTCGAAAATTTTGGAATGCCATCATTTACCGACCCTCCGTCAATAAACAGGAGTGCTCCATCCTGTTTTACAGACTGCGGGACAAAGATAATGAGTTCATGCTTCCATAGCATCCCATGCCATTTCTGAGAGATGAACAGTAAGGAATAGACCTCTGTGTCATCCATTTGGTATGTGTTCCGCACTTCCCATCCCCATGTAGGATCATCATTGTGGAGATAAGCATTCAGCGCAGTTTCAGGTGTAATCGCTTGTTGGGCATAACCCACAACAAAACAAAAACAGACAGCTAAAATAAACAGTAGTCTCTTCATACACTCGATATTTATTTTTTAATTTTACAACCAATCATCAAATCTTGAATTATTAAATCATTGAATCACACTCAAGAAACGCGCCATCCAGTAGGGCAACAGGAATTCATCACCGGTAAGTTGCTGGTGCGCTCCCCGCCCCCCGTCAATAATAAACTCATTATTATTATGCCTGTTCAGCGGCCGTTCCCTTTTAGGAAGAAGTTCGGTAGTTGTCTGCTCCCTAAAGTTGGTATGAATATCTTTCGGCAGAAATTCCAGGTCTTTCCGGTGTGAGTTTTTTACCACATAACGGTTACGATCTTTGGGAAACCCTTGCAGATACCAGATGGTAGATTCCAGATCGATATCACCCGATGTTCCATAGGCCAGGAGATTCCAGAGTGCATTGCGTTCGGGTTTCTCAATCTCCCAATGATCACGTATCATTTTCGCATATTCCTGCTTTAACGTATCATCAAACGCATAATGGTATAACACCCAATAGGTAAGGAATGCCATCTCATCATCAGAATGGTTCCAGTCCTCTCCCATGGTGATTCCCTGGTGTTGGAATCCTGAGGTAAAACGGATATTACCCATCGGTATTTTCATATTATCCAGATATCCATGTTCTTCCATCATACGAAACGCCTCACTCTTATAGATATCTTTTCCTGTGAGTTTATATGCCAATTGCAACCCCGTAATGGTCAATGTGCTGTTCAACCTGCGGTCGAACTGCGTGGTAGCAAAAGAGTTCACATATTCGGGATTCCATCTGCCCCAAAGCGTAGGTTTACCATCATAATCGATAAAATAATAATCGTTGGTGATGATATGGGTCATGATAGCATCGAAATAGTCTGCTACCCGTTTTTTTTCTTCCGGCGTCTGTGCGGCAAACTGGTCTATTACGGAAGTAATAAACAGATAACCCACGAATTCATCGGTGCTGGTCGTTCCCTTCCACCACCAGTTCTTATCGGGTGCAGGCCTCCAGGGGATTGTATCTCCGGCGATATAACCTGTCCGTTCGAATGTCCTTGCCGAAAATCCCTCTATGGGATGGATAGTCAGTAATCTTTCAAAAGCCTCGAATGATTCCCATACATACTCTTTGGCTTTTTCCTCTTTGGTGACGGCATAACGGAATGCCTGACTTCCCAGATAGAATGAGGTCCATAAACCGTCATTGTCATCATCGTCGAGGCGCATGGTGGTAGGATCGTCCGGGTCGACCAACCGCGAAGCGGCTGAGAAACCATAACGGAGATGATACTTGCGCAGGTTGTCCTGCATAAACTCCGCTTTTTCAGCCAGTGTTTCCTGTTCAAACTGCACCTTATTCAAACCGGTCGGAGTTAAAAAGTAAAGGTTTCCGTCGTTATCCGCGGCCATATCTATGACCTTGTCCTGATCGAGCCAGCGTTCAGAAGCATAATAGTCGAACCGTTCCGGTTGTTTTACAAAAGCGCCCTGATCCGTTGCAAACCAATACTTTCCATCCACGGTCAACATATGGTTAATAACGGGGACAGGAAGCCTGTTATTGTGAGGTTCAACGATTTTTCCGTTCCGGTCAATCACATAATAGCCATCAGTTGTACCCACAGCTATCTTATCTCTATTGAATGCCATTGCTGTCAGGTTATTACCGGAATGGATTTTTACCCATTTATCATGGTTAAGCAAATAGATACCTGTAGCAGATAAATACCAGAATTGATCATCCGATACATACAACCTAATCAATTCACTATGTGGAATACCTAACTCTCTGATCTTCGTGTTTCGGTTATACAATACACCCGCCTGCTCTCCTACCAACAACACATCATCATTGCTATTTACAGCAATGTGTCTGTATTTGTTTTCAGGCAGCAGGCTGCATATTGCTCCGGCATGTTTATTGGTAAGGAAACGGTCGGGATACAGATAATAGAGATAACCAGTCCCTTCCTGGATACAAATATCGACAGGATATTTATCTGCCAGGGAGGCATACAGGAGATCCTTGGAAATCATTTCACCCGGAAAATCACGGAACAGGCCGGCATCGGTCAATATGAAAATACTGTTATCCCCATCTGCCACAACTTTCTTGAAGTGGACATCTTTCCATTTCGGAGATAATGTATACTTCACCGATACCGGGACGGCATAAGGTTCGTCCTTTACCGGCGAGACTGTTCCTGCGGAAACAGGTTTTACAAACAAAAGGCATAGGAAAATGCCTATTTGGCTTAATTTCATATGATTAAAATATTTATTTATATTATAATTTTTTAGAACCAAGAACCAAGACTAATGTACCAATTAAAGAACATCTCAAACTTTTCACTTTTAGTTTTTAGTTCACAAGCTGTCTTGGCTCTTGGTCCTAATTTATCTACCATGGTTTACCTGTTCCCTGAAGAAGCCACATCTTCGACCAGGCACTGTTTTTAGATTGGTCTGTACCCTGGTAGGGTGTCGCTTCCAGTCTTTCGATAGCCGCTTCGGCATTGGCTCTGTTCTTCTCAATCTCATCGGAGGTATGATAATACCAACGGACAGGCAATACAGGACGTACAGCTGCCGGGCCTGTTTTCAGTGCCGGTAAACCGGTTCTCCTCCAGTCGAACCAGGCTTCATGTGCAGTTGTCCAATGGGCGATCCACTTTTGTTCAATAATACTTTCCAGTCCATCATAAGATACATTTCCAATATAACTGTCAAATTCACTTTCTACTCCCCATGCTTTAAATGATTCCCTTACACCTTCGGCATAATAGTCGGCCGGATTGCCGGCAATCCATCCCCTGAATGCAGCTTCGGCAAGTATCAGATTGACCTCTGCAGCTGATATCAACCTCATCAGGACAAGGGGATCGGCTGTCTGTCTATATCTACTATTTAAATGGGAAGCATACGGATTCACGGTTCCCTGAGATGCATTGGCATTGTTCATATTAAAGATTTGTACCAACGGATGGGAAATGGTCACTCCTGCATACTCCGGATCAAAATCAACCTTCATACCATTGGTCTCAAAAGCGGTCACCACATCCTGTGACACTTCACGAATTTGATGATCATCATCAATATCTACAATACGATCTATACCTGTTCCCGAAACCAATCTTAACGGAATTTTTATTTTCTCAGCCCATACCTCAAGTCTCGGATCATTATAATCCCTCATGGCATCCACCAATGTTTTTCCCATTTTTACCCTCATATAAGCACCCGCCGGATCTAAATCATACACGGTATTTAATGGGTTGGAAGTAGCTCTCGAAGTACCGGGAAAACTGATATTGGCATCATCCCCGGCCAACCTTATCAACGGGTATTTGTCAGGATCACTCGCAATTCTTTTGATTCCCTCTTCCGCAAACGTAGGTTCTTTAGCCTGTAATCGCATATAGTACCGTAAGGCCAGTGAATTCGCAAATTTCTGCCATTTGGAGACATCGCCCCTGTATATCACATCCTGTTTGGCCACAATGTTGCGATACTCATTCGCACTTTTCGACAAGAGCGTATTGGCTGTGTCCAAGTCGACAAGGATACCATGGTAAATCTCCTGTTGCGGATCAAAAGCCGGCATAAAATGGTCTGACCCCTGTTCGGCCTTGAGAGCGTCTTTATAAGGTGCATCGCCCCATATATCGGTGATCAGGCCGAAAACATAAGCCCTCATGATCCGGGCTACTCCCTCGTGGAACTCGTAATTATGTTCAACTGCCTTTTTGAAATACTCATCGTTATTCATCAAAATACTGTAATATCCATTCCAGCTATGCGAAAGGGTATTCCAATCATAATTATTATATCCGCCGAACCAGCCTGTCTGCTGTGTATGTTGCATAATTCCGGAGAATGTGCCAAAGCCAATATTATAAACGGTCTGCCCTATATTCGTCTGGACTGTAGGCAACAGGAAGTTTACATCGGCGATTGACGGATCAACACCGTTCGGATTGATATTCAGTTCATCCAGATCCTTGCATGAAACGATAAATCCGAGTATCAGCGTTAAAAATATGATAAAACTGCTTTTTAACTTATTCATGACATTCTTTCGATTAAAAAGTAAAACTTAATTTAAACCCAACCGGAACAACCCAGGGCTCGGCGTTAAAACGTTCGACACCTTGCTTGAAACTTCCGTTACTACCCGATTGATAGGCTCTTTCAGGATCTATCCCCATGCCGGCACTTTTCGCCCAAAGCATAATGTTCCTACTATAGACCGAAATATTCAGGTCTCTCATTCTCAGTTTCTGGGCAGCCTTATCGGGAACCCTGTAATTCAAAGAGATCTCTCTCAGTTTTATATAGTCGGCATCGAACAGGTTAGCTTCTCCAATATCCCAGGGATAGCTCATTACATAAGGTCTGAATTCAGTACCCTCATTGCCAAGATTTTCCTTACTGAGAATAAAATTACCGTTATCGTCATAATGGCCGTATACGCCTGGAGCAAAAACACCGTCGTATGCTCCAATTCCGGTATAGAAATCATTGTAGTATCCACCAAAATCAGGAGTGGGTCCACCGACAGGCCTTGGATTATTGGTATAAATCAACCTGTCGGCATTGGCTACCACCCAGTCACGAAGCGCCTGACTCGGACCACCACCCAATCCTTCAGGTGGAGTAATCAACTGGTTGAGCCATGTGTTTGAAACAACCCCCTCGGTGAGGTAACGCCAGGTTTGTGACACATACTGTCCTCCCGACCGCCAGTCGAACGTCATGCTCAAAGTAAAATTCTTGTAGGTGATAGAGGTCTGGAGTCCCATAATAAAATTGGGGTTGTAATTGCCCACTTTGGAATAGTCGTCTTCAGACTGCCATTCGGCATCTTCGTCATTCTCCGGTAACAAGGGATAATTGTAATAGGGAGAATTTTTATCGGTTACTCTCAGTATTTTCCGGGTATAAAGATTTCCAATCAACCCATCCCTGCCCAAGGATTCATCTTTCGCATAGGCAATATTCCTCACCCGGGCTTCATTCCAGAACTCAACAAAGTCGGTTCCTTCAGACAGTTCCAACAACCAAGTCTTATTCTTTGTGAAATTCGCATTCAGATCCCATCTCCAGTCTTTGGTTTCAATAGGCGTAAAGCCAAGCATCAATTCCACGCCCTTGCTTTGCAATAGACCGGCATTGATCTTTATACTGTTGAATCCGGCCGACCCTGCCAATGGTACACTAAGGATTTGATTGCGATTATCTGCCTGGTAGTAAGTACCTTCGAAACGTAACCTATTATTGAACATTTTCAGATCCACCCCTATTTCGTAAGATTTCGATTCTTCCGGTAGCAGAATGGGATTTAAGAGATCACCCGGTTTTCCGAGTCGGATCGCATCACCCCATTGTCCCACATCATAATAGGTGGCATAAAGGCTGTAAGGAGAGGTGTCATTCCCTACCTGGGCAACACCTCCTCTGAGTTTGAGAAGATTTACATTCCTCCCCATATCAATCATATTATTCAGCAGAAGGCTCAATGAGGCAGAAGGATAGAAATAGGATCTGTTTTCCGCAGGAAGTGTACTGGCCCAGTCGTTTCTCGCTGTCAGATCGAGGTAAATCATGTCTTTCCATCCCAGATTAGCCGTTGCGTAAAGGCTGTTGATTGCCCTTTCGTAACGGGCATTAGAATAGTTTAGCGAAGTATTTTCAATATTCTGGATCGTATAAAGATAGGGAATAATCAATCCCGATCCCGGTTTCGATGAATTACTCACATTCGCCCAACGGGAATAGAGAAGGTTACCTCCGACAGAAGCCGTAAGAGAGAAATCATCCCAATGGTTTTTATAAGTAGCCAGCACATCAGCATTGGTTTCAGTGCTTTCACTGGTAACAATACCATACGCTCCATTATTGGGTTCCTGGGAATATCCCGGATCTATTTTCGTTTCCCTTGTCTCGTCCGATCTGTTCAGCGCGTATCTTCCCATAAGGCTCAATTGCGGAGTTATCTCCCAGGTAGCGGAAACATTCCCTATAAGCCTGTTCCTTTTGAAACTGTTATTGATACCATACGCAAGGAAGTAGGGATTTTCCCAGCCTTCACCTATGGTAAGCACTTGTCCCCCGCCAAGATCATAATCTTTCATTTTGCGGATATCCACATTGGGGGGTGTCCAGGCAGCCCATTGCAGAGGATTGGCGCCCCTTTCCTGCGTGGCCGGCCTGTTGTCCGCCCAATTCTGTGTATAGTTAATATCGGTACTAACAGTAAGCCCTTTCACTACCTCCGATGAGGCTGCAAGTGTCAGATTGTTCCGGTTAAGATCCGAATTAGGAACCAAACCTTTATTGGTCATATTGGATACACCGAGCCGGTAATTCACCCTGTCGCTACTGCTTGATATCGCCACACTATTGGTAGTAGTGATGGCACTACCATTAATAAAGTTCTTGTAGTTATCGGGATAGGAAACCAATTCCGTAGGTACTGGGACACCGTTGGCATCGAGTGGTGCAAAGGGCTGGACCTGCCAATAACCTTTGTTCAGTTCGGGGCCTGCACCGGCCTGTTCCGAGGGACTGAAAGGAGGAAGGATCCCTCCGGGGAAAGTAGCATCGGTATAGCTTCTGGCGCCAAATCCGAAGCGGTTCTGCACATCCAGGTACTTTGACGGGATATCGAAAACAGTATTTGAAACCACTTCCACTTTCATTCCGCCTTTCCGGTCTGACTTTTTCGTAGTGATAAGTACAACCCCGTTACCGGCACGGGTACCATAGAGCGCCGCAGCACTGGGGCCTTTCAGGATAGAAACACTTTCAATACTTTCCGGATCGATATCTGAAATAGCATTTCCATAGTCGACCAAGTTGCCATTACCAAAACCACCGACATTATTTACGGAGCTGGTCATAGGCACACCATCAATCACGAACAATGGTTGGTTATCAGTACTCATGGAGGTAGCTCCCCGGATGATCATACTGACAGTAGACCCTGCTCCCCCGGTCGAGTTGATGGTGACCCCCGTCACTTTACCGGCCATTGAAGTAAGCACATTTTCATGAACCACTTTGGCAAGTTCTTCAGAACCCAGTTTTCCAACGGAATAACCGAGTGATTTCTCTTCACGTCCAATACCAAGCGCTGTCACTACTACCTCACTCAACGTTTCAGTACTCTCTTCCATGACAATACTGATACTTGTACGGCCTTCAACCGCTATTTCCTGTGTAATATGTCCTATATAGGAAAAGACAAGCGTTGCATTTGAGGGCACATTAAGCCTGTAATTCCCTTCCACATCAGTGACTGTACCCTCGGCAGTTCCCTTTACAACGATACTGACTCCGATAAGTGGCATCCCGTCAATGGCAGACGTAACCTTACCGGTAAGAGTTATTGTATTTTGCTTTGTATCGGTTGTCTCTGCAGAACCAACTCCTATAGATAAGAGGAGAAAAGCCAAAGACAGAATCACTTTATACCAGTTTTGATATTTATTCATTGGCAAATTTTTTGCTTCCATGTTTACATTGGTTTGAATAGGTTTAATTAACTGCTTCGAATGTAAGTATTGCTGCAGAAGTGCTCAAAGCAATCAGAGGATTCTGGTTTACTATTGCCCTGGGATCCAGAGTCATAAACATCACTAATCTCATGGAACTGCTCGTGATCTCCTGTACAATCACTTTCCGGTGAAAATCCCGTATGCCGATAAATGCATCTGAATCAGGAAAATCTAATGTCATCACACCCGGATAGGTCACTACAGGGATGCCGGGAGGCTGCGTACCGGTCGCGAAATCGGGAGCAGTAGGGATAGTGAAATTTTCATTCTCATTCAATACAAATATGGCGTTTTCCGCAGGTGTATAGGTGGTCAATGCGAAAATATCCTGTCCTAATGCCGCCTTTCCACCCACTTTAGTAATCTCGGATAATCCCATCTGTTGCAATACAGTGGCGTATACGATTCCTCCAAAAGAGGTACCATCAGTAGTCTTATGACTGTAACGACCATCATAATAAAAAGTGAACTCATCATTATATGCTTCAGGCAGTCCTACATATACACTAAAAGCCCCGGCCGGTAACGACGGAATATTGGGGGCAAGTAATGAGAAGTTCGCATCGGAGTTCACCAACTTGTCATTGACAGTATGCGACATGGTCAGTTTCCATGTTTTGCCATCATACCCTTCGGCTGTATGGTCTCCTGTCAGCAAAGCATATGGGGTGAGTGAAACTGCCAGATTCACTTTCGTAGATACCGAATTGGCGGCATTGTCCTTTGCAGTTAATGTGGCAATATAATAACCCCCTTCTTCATAGACATGTACAGGATCTTTCTCAGTACTGACGTTTCCGTCCCCAAAATCCCATTCCCAGCTTACAGCACTATGGGTAAGTGCCGTAAAAGCAACCTGTTTTCCGTCTATACTGTGAAAAATTACAGCAGAAAGCGGAAGATCTGTTTTTGATCCGTCGTCTGAGCATGCCGGAAAAAGGAAAACCAGCAAGTACAAAAAAACGGATGAAAGATAATAGATAACTCTTCTCATACAATTGTTGCGTTTTTTGGATTAATAACATGGATAATTCTCGCTATAATGATTTAATTACATTTTTCCGGTATGCAGTAGATTTTCTATTTTTACCATCTCCTGCTCTATTTTATTCCTGTATTCCTCATCGAAACGGGTAAAAGGCATCGCCGGAAAATCACTGCAAATTCCTGCTACTGACAAGGCGCATTTGAGCCCTAACAAATAACTGGAACCATACTTGCCTTTGCTGTAAATACCACTAGATATTTGCATCACTTTTTGTTGCAAACGCCTCACTTTTTCAATATTGTGTGATTTAGCCGCACCATACAGTTCAACATATAATTCAGGAAATAAATTGGCTCCTCCGTTTACCCCTCCATGGGCGCCCATTAGCACCATTTCGGCTGTCATTTCTTCCGGGCCTACAAAAATCATGAATTCAGGATCATCTCTCATGGTGTACATTACTGTCTGGAGATAAGTACCATTGGCGGAACTGTCTTTAAAACCGATCACTTTCTCATTCTGAGCAATTCGCTTAATCGTTTTAGGATCAAATGTCACTTTTGTATGAACAGGCATGTTGTACAAGAATAGGGGAAGTGGCAACAAGGAAATCAGATTCTCGAAATAATCAATCAGCTCCGACTGTGCCGTAGCAAAATAATAGGGTGGAGTGGCAACAACGGCATATGCTCCACACTCATATGCCTTTTGAGCCAAAGCGGTGCTGTCAGTAAGGGATGTATCGGAAATACCGACCAACAAAGGTAACCGATTCCCCAGAATACGGCTTGTCTCTTTTATCATCTCTTCACGTTGGCTCATACTTAAGCTCTGCGCTTCTCCGGTGGTGCCCAGGATAAAAATTCCATGCACACCTCCTCTGACCACATGCTCAACCAGATTACTCAATCCATCTATGTCGATCCGGTTATTACCGCACAATGGCGTTACAAGAGGGACAATAATCCCTTCAAGTGGTTTTATTTTCCTGTTTATCATACGATTATTTTTATTATATGTTTCTTACTCTATCCACAGACGGAAAGCCTGTTCTCATCTCACTTTTCATTCAACAATAGCTAAATCGTTTTAGCTTATATGTATATTGTATCTATAATTTAACTGCAATTCCAGGGTTTCTTACGAGATTCTTTGAGATGATTGTTGAATCACCAATTCCGGCTCTAAAAATAGTTTTGATTTATAATTACTTTTCTTAATGCGCTTGATCAATATATCTATTGATCCTTTTGCAATTTGCTCGATCGGTTGCCTGATATAGGTTATGGGTGAATAAAAGAGATTAAATGCATCATTTCCATTAAACCCCACTACAGCAACATCCTCCGGTATTTTCACATTCATTTCATTCAAGCAATACAATCCATTGGTAGCAAGCATATTGGTCAGAAACATAATGGCATCCACATGCTTCCTGTGGATCAATTCCTCCAATGCTTCCCTGATACCCGGTCTCGGATTCAGGATATTCACCTTCCTGACATGTACATAAGCACTTAGTCCCGCATTTTTCATCGTGTCTTCATATCCCGAAACACGATCCAGAATATGATGCATTTCTGTATTATAAGCGATCAACGCGATGTTTTTATATCCTTGTCCGAGCAAATGCTCCGTGGCCAGTTCCGTTGCCCTGTAATTATCCAAACAGGATGAACTCAAATCTATATCCGGAAAATATCTGTCAAGCAACACTGTAGGGAAATGGCTGTCATAAAGTCTTTGGATAAGCTTCATCGAACCATCGCATGGCACCAGTATCAATCCTTCTACTCCTTTGTTGAGCAGCACATCCACCAACCTTTCGGTATTTTTCAGATTTTCATCCGTACTACTGATTAACACGGTGTAATTCAATTCGCTGGCCCTATCTTCTACAATTCTTGCGATTGCCGAATAAAAGGGATTGGAAATATCGGTAACGATCAAACCTACCAATTGAGTTTTTCCGGACCGTAAATTTTTTGCGACAAGATTTGGCGCATAATGCATCTCCTTCGCAGTCTCAACAACCCGCTTGGCAACTTCCTCCCCGATCCTGTATTGTTCAGCCTTCCCGTTCAATACCATTGAAACAAGGGCGGGCGAGACACCTACCATTTTCGCAATATCTTTTATCGATACCTTTTTTTCCATTTGCAGGTGAAAGAATAAGAATGAAATACAAAAATAGTTTCATTAAATCGTTTTAGCAAAATAAATTTATATGTTTTACAACATCTTTTTACGTCTGGTACAAATTATGTTACTTCAATACCGTACAATCCCTGGTTTTGTTACAAAATATTCCGATTTTATCTTAGGTTTTGGTACATAATTTATTTATTTTAGGGGTGTATTTATTACAAAAAAAGATATATTTTACACTGTAATTTTGTGATACAAAGATGTTTTATAGAAGATCAAGAAAACAATTGAAAATTAAAACCAGAACCACCTGCTCAAGCTGAACAGGCAATCCCGGTTTTATATTTGGATAGAGACAAATTAATAATTATCAGTTTATCTTGCTTCCAAGAACCGGTTCAGTTGCCGGTATTTTTCATACAACACATCATACGTCTCCCGGTTTTCCACACGGGGAACGTATACGGTTTTATAACCCTGCCCCAGGGATTCGAGGGCACTTTCCATGCTATGAAAAACACCTGCCGCGACAGCAGCACACATAGCGGCACCCAACGCTCCTGCCTGTTGTGTAGCCGCCACTTTGATAGGTACGCCCATGATATCGGAGAGTGTCTGCATCACATAGGATGATTTCAATGAAATACCTCCCACTCCAATCACCTCATTCACCTGTACACCCTCTTTCTCAAGATGCTCCATAATAGCACGGGAACCGAAAGCTGTGGCTTCCACCAGGCTTTTGAAGATATGCGCAGGGGTAGTAGCCAAAGTGATACCGGCAATGCCTCCCTTCAATGTGAGGTCGGCAAAGGGGGTACGCCGTCCGTTCAACCAGTCGGTCGCCACCGGATCCGATTCAGTTACCGGCAGTTTTTCCGCCTCTTCGGTCAGCTTCTGCAATATCTGCGCTATTATTTCTCTCTTTTGTTCTTCCGGGAGCAGGTTCAACGACCAGGAAAGTATCTCCTTCCACCAGGCATATACATCGCCAAAAGCAGATTGTCCCGCCTCGAGACCTATCAGGCCGGGGATAACCGACCCGTCTACCTGACCACTGATCCCGGGGATCAGCTTCCCGGCTATATCCTTTTTGGGGGTAACCACAATATCACAGGTAGAGGTACCGACAATTTTCACCATCGTGTGCGCCGTGATCCCCGCACCAATAGCTCCGGCATGCGCATCGAGAATACCGACGGCCACATCAACGTTGTGAGGTAGTCCGAGCCGCTCTGCCCATTCATCAGTCAGTTTTCCGGCAGAGACATCGCTTGTGTAAGTTTTGTTCTCCAGACGGGTTGCAAATCCCCCGAACAAGGGGTCGAGTGCGGAAAGGAACTCCTGCGACGGATAACCGCCCCATGCTGACGCCCACATTCCTTTGTGCCCCGCAGCACAACGGCTACGCTTCACCTGTTCAGGCCGCAGATTTCCCGTCAATAATGCCGGCATCCAGTCGCAATGCTCAATAATGGAACAGGCTTTCTCTCTTATTTTTTTATTTGCACGAAGTACGTGCAGCGCTTTTGCCCAGAACCACTCTGAAGAGTAGATTCCTCCGGAGCGGGACGTAAAATCGGTCTCCCATTTACGGGCCAGGGCATTGATTTCATCTGCCTCCCGGATAGAAGTATGATCTTTCCAGAGAATAAACATTGCATCGGGATCGTCGGCATATTCAGGCAGCAATGCCAACGGTGTGCCGTCACGATCCGTCAGGCAGGGTGTGCTCCCCGTCGTGTCAATTCCGAGAGCAACAATATTTTTCACCTCATCAGGTGATAATTGTGCCAATAAATCGTGAATCACCTCCACAAGTGAATCAATATAATCCTGCGGATGCTGCCGGTACCGGTTGGCAGAAGGATCACAATATAATCCTTTTTTCCAGCGGATATAACCGGAGATCGCTGTCGCCAGCTCTTTCCCCGACGCGGTGTCTAATGCTACCGCACGACATGAATCGGTACCATAATCAATACCTATGACTAACTTTTCCATATCCATACTATTTTCCGTTACCCAACTTCTTGCTGCGTGCAATCGTAAAACTATAATAAGTAATGATAATAAATGCGACGGCAGGTACCCAGTAGGCGAATTTAATGCTCCCCGCCTGATCGGAGAGGATACCCTGCATCTGTGTCAGTAACGCTGCACCGGCAATCGCCATTACCATGCCCGAACCGGCAATCTTGGTATCGTCTCCCAGTCCTCTCATACCAAGACCATAAATAGTGGGGAACATGGCGGACATACAACCCGAAATACCCATCAAGGCATATACTCCCACAAAGCCTTCTCCGTAAATCGTCAAAAGTGAACAGATTACCGCAAGAATGCCCAATCCTGACAATATGTTTACCGGCCGGGTATATTTCATCAGCCAGGTACAGATAAAGCGTCCTACGACGAACAATACCAACGACAAGATATAGTAAGTAGCTCCGGCCTGTTCTGCCGTACGAGGTAACAGTGCATCCAACCCGAGGAATTCACTCAGGGAATAAAAACCTCCGGCCACCGGCTCCACACCACGCAGTGCCCCGATAATTGCTTCCTGCGAAGGATTTGCACCCAGACCGGCAATCACTGCGTCCAAATCGAGTTGCTGCATGGCGTAACGGATGATGAACGACCAGACTGCGATCTGCGCACCCACATAGAAAAACTGTGCCAATACTCCCCAGATGTAATTCTTATTCTTTTTCAACCGATTCCATGTCGCTTTCAAGTCCAAACTCTTATCGTCGTCTTGTGCTTTCGGCATTTTGGTGAATATGATCAGCAGTAATAATACCAGCATCACTGCCCCCAGGATCAGATAGGCCATGGTGACTGCATTAAGTTCACCCCGTTGAATGGCAACCAGTTCTGACCCGCTCAGGACAGCCCTTTCGCCGGCCGTCATGGTATTCAACTGAGATAAGACAAATATCTGGCTGGCCAGCACACCGGTCAGTGCACCAAATGGATTGAACGATTGGGAAAAATTCAATCTGCGGGTGGCCGTTATCGGATCACCAAGTGCATAGACATACGCATTGGCCGAGGTTTCGAGTACTGATAATCCTGCAAACAATATGAATATACCGAAAAGATAGGTAGCGAAACTCAACGGTGAACTGATATCATTTACCAGCATAGCCGGATAAAACAACATCGACCCCACTATACAAAGCAGAAGTCCTAACAATACTCCTGACTTGAAAGTGCGTCTCTTGATAAAAATTGCTCCGGGAAGTGCGAAACAACCGTACCCGAGAAGATAGCAAACTACCTGGATCCATGCTGTTTGCGTATCGGTAAGACTCATGATGCGCTTGAACGCCGCCAGCATAGTGTCGGTCATATTGTTGGGTACCGCCCAGATAAAGAAGAGCGAAGTAAGAAGAATAAAAGGGAACAGGATCCCGGGAGGGATCAATCGGTGCTTTTCTACATTATTTGTGTTCATATTTTTGTTTAGAATAAAGAGTCAAGAACAAAGAACAAGGATATTTGAAATCAACTTTCAAACAATCGATATTTGCTCTTATTTCCTGTCCCTTATTGTTTTAAATAACTATTTAAGAAGTCTGAAGTCAAGAAGTTAAGAAGAGAACTTATTTAGAAGATATTCCTGACTTTATCAAGGCTTACTCCCAATAATTTCTCAGCTATAGGAGAAAGGCTTGCCTCATCGCCCGTGAAATGGAATACGTTGTGTCTGTGCGACAGCGACTCTCCCGGTTTCAGGAATGCAGCGGGCGAACAGCTTTCAAGCTCCAGAAAGGGGCCCATAATGCTTCCGTCTTCCAACGGACCGTCGTTATAAGCATTCAACGCATCTCCTACAAGCGGATCCCTGTCAGGATTCCATTCCTGATTCAAATAGGTCGCATCCGGATCAGTATCAAATGTCACGATGGTCAATCGCTTTGCAAGCGGATCATAATTTCCCGCGACCGATTTGGTGCGTTTGGCATTCATTCCCAGTTTGCCTCTTGATTTTCCATCGGTTTTAAAATAGAGGATACCATTATCATCAACCAGCCGATCGGCAGGAATTTCACCGAAATAATCGGATGTCACCACCTTACCCAGTTCCTTCCCGTCACCGGTATTATAAGGGATCACAGTTACGGCAGCTTCGGAAGGATTGAACATATCGAGCATCCATATACAGACCGTACCGGTCTCCGGGGTCCATTCGAAATCATTGCCATTGACAATTTTGTTGGTTGTTTCATAGGCCACCCCATTCACTCCTTCAGGGATTTCAACCTGCAATTTACCCGTTATTTCACTGGGGGAAAGCAATGCAACTTTCCGTTCTATCGCAATATTCAGGAGACTCCCCAAGTAGTTCTTCTGTTCCATCTCCTTGACAAAAACAGCCTCTTTGGGAGTCACACGGCTTACCTCCCACTCTTCGATATCGATGGCTTTGGGAGTATGCCAGTTATCATATACCTGCTCTTTCCCCGGCTCAAAAAATATGGAATACTTCCCCCCTTCCGGGCCGAGCCAGAAACGATCTTCTCCGCCGAAGCCGTTCATATGTTCATCTACTATACCCGCATCGAAGAAGTTGTAATTTACAAATCCGTGACTATTACCTTCCGGTCCATTAGCCGTAGAAGTAAATACTTTTCCCTGATACTTCGCCGACAGGATTATTTGTGCCTTTTCATCTTCCGACTTCAGTACGATCAATCCCTCATCTTTTTCGGACAGATAGTTAAGATCATATCCGAAAGTCCCCTTTTCATATTCCTTTTCCATATTTCCTGATGTTTTCCTGTTGCCTGTACAGGAGAGTAAAATTGCACCCCCGATTATGGCAGGCAGTACACTGCGATAGATTTGTTTTAGTTTCATTTGTGTATTATTTAAAAGCTTTTATTCAATTTTTCCGAATTTATCGAGAATACGGTTATAGGCTTCCGCAGCAGCACCGTTTCCCCAATCGTATATTGTAAATTCTCCCATTCCTTCACCTTCGGGGCTGGTACGCCCTCCATGGCCGTAATTTTCCATCATAAAGCCATAATCTTCCTCTCCGAAGAAGGGATACACTTTTTCCCATTGTGCTTTGGTGACAGGATTCAGGGGACTATACATCATTACAAACGAAGCTTTCAGCGCAGCCCACCCTCTCCCATTGTACTCATCACTGTCCAAAAGTTTCCCGTATTGCAGGATCAACTCAGAGAACAGGCTCTGGCGGGAGTCGTTCCATTCGGCATCGGCATTCAATACCCCGAAACCGCCAAGCACATTCACATACATGTAGGGTGGCTGCCACGAAGCCTGTGTCATCAGTAATTCATCGAGGGTACGCTGTCCCTGGTCCAGATATCGGCGGTCGCTGGTTAGCCGGTAACATTCGAACAGTGCTTCGGCCGTCCAGAACATGGAGAAATTATTCTGTTTGTACATATTGTTCCGGATAACCTTTTTCCCGACCAGATGATCCGACCCGTACCGTGAACAGGACCAGTAGGTTTCGAAATCCTCCCATCTCCCCGTAGGGATAATATCCCGGATTACCGCATCTATGGCTTTAAGGCCTGCCTCCTTATATTCCTGTTTTCCGGTCAGCTCATAGAGTTTCAAAAGAAAGGTCGCCGACATAGAGGTCTCAGGAGATTCGTTCAGGTGAGCCATGGGTTGCAGCGTACGCAGGTCGAGCCATCCCGGGAAAAAACCATTCTCCGACTGGATACCGAGTAATGATCCGGCGTATTGCTCCGCATAATGAAGTAATCGTTCGTCCTTTTCCAGTTCATCATACCAACGAAGCATCAGCAACGCCGTCCAGCTCATATCGAGGATATGGAATGGTGATTCGGCTGCATTCCAGGTATAAGGATTCCGGTTCGAATTTCCCCAGTAGTAGGTATCCCATCCCTTACTACGGTTATATTTTCTCCCATCGATCTCCACTTCATGCATCTCTGTACCGATCAAGCCGTAAAAGAAACCTTCAACCTTCGGAAAAGAGAGAGCCAGTTCTTTGGTAAGCAGCGCCTTTTCCATCAAGGCTGTGTTGCCGGTCCTTCTGGCATACCGGTACAATCCGCCGGCAGAACGCAGGGAACTAAACCAGGCCTGATTCCATACCGAACGGAATTCCCGTTCATTGACTTCTCCCGGATAATTGGGGCTCTGCGTGACATTCACGATAAAAACCGGTGAACCGACCTTCTTACCGTCCAGTTCGAACTCCTGCCATACGTTATCCGCCCAACTGTTGAAAGCCCAGTTATAGGTGTGCTCCACATATCGTTCCAAATCGGCATCTACCGGATTCCCGGCCTGATAAAGATCATGCCCCCAACGATTCCAGAGGAAATCGAGTGGCCTCCTGAAAGGGTTTTTTAGTGACGCTTCGTCACTATGCACCATCAGGAAAAATCCGATCTCCACTTCTCCTGCCGGATACTCAGCACCCGGTTTACGGACAAACAGGACATGATCGTCGACCCTGCTGTTACTCATCCCCAATACCAGGCGATTATTTTCAGCATCGAGATCAAGATACCACCTTACTGGAGTTCCCTTTTTCATAATATCAAGATCGGGGATCAGGGTAATCACCTGCCGGTCATCGGCGACGATCAGTGCCGGAGAACGGAATACATGCTGGTCGATAATATGGCTGCCGGTAGGTGTAAGGTGGGGCGCCCAATGGAAAGACGGGGTAAACCCGGGAGTGACAACCACCTGCCAGTCATCCTGGCGAACAGTCTGGCCGGGAGAGAAGTTGAACTGTATGTGAAGACAATTCTCGTCCAGTACCTCGATCCGGCTAGCCCCCTTTTCACTCCCCAACAGGTTATATTGGATTTTCCGAACAGCTTTCTCCAATGAACGGGGCAGCTTCAGCTCCATCGGCAAAGATTGGCTCCCTACCTCCGCATCCTGTGCCTGCACCACGGAAGAGAAAATTATAACCATACCCAACACTGTATAAATAAGCCTCTTTATCATATCTTTCAAATCATCAAAATCACTACTATTTCCCGAAAAATCGGGATAAGTTTCCGAAGGATCGGGACAAGTTGTCCCGACTTACCGGGATCATCAAATCAGTAAATTATCACTACATAGTCCCGACAAGTAGGGATCAATAAATCGTCTTACTCTATTCTTTCGAGTATGACCAGATTCAGTTCGAACTGGTTGGCTTTGTCATTGTTCCTCACATGGAAGGTGACAGAGTTTGTCTGGGAAGTGAGTTGTATATCCCCTACATGGACATTCTCCCTGAAGATTTCTTTGTCGGCTTTTGTCGAAATCCACTCCGACAGTCGATTCTGCCGTTGCCATACCTGAAAATCGGCTCCGTTCGGCTTTTCGTGATAGTTGACCAATACCCTGTATTTCCCTTCGGGCACATCCGTAAGCATCACCCTAACCATACCCTGACCAAAGGAGGTAAGCATCAGCCCTCTGTCTAAAATAGCCTGTATTCCCCTGTCGAGGGTAATCTCCATCAACTGCGGGAAATAGATATGCTTTTCAGGAAAGTAAACCTCCCTTAAATCCGCGGTCAGTTCCATACGTTCTTTCAACGGTTGTGCCGCGTAAAAGAATGTAACAGACGTATAATCTACGGGAAAATTATTGCCTACCTCTCCATGTTCCATACCGTGATAAATTTCTTTCTCGAAAGACATCTTATCCGAAAGGAAAAAACGGTAACCTCCGGTACGTCCCATCGGCAGGGAATAATCGAGTGAACCGTGTACCGGCATGCTGATTCCCCTGTCCCACCGGTCGAGCAGCGCATACCACCCTCCGTTATAATAATCTTCTGAACCGGTACCATGCAGACGCATTTTTCCATCCACATATGTGGTATCATCACCTTCGAAGAAGAGAGTCATACCCGGTCGCAAACCCTGTGCCTGATGGATGGTCCCCACATAATGACCTTTTCCTTTGGTTTCCATAAAAGTATAGAACTGACCCGATTCAGGTTTTTCTCTTCTCCAAACAGTATAGAGTTTTCCTTCCTCATTGATATTTCGTCCGTTGTCGTTATAATACACTTTCACATTCACCGGTATAGCGTTTTGCTGTACTCCTTCCCTTTTCTCATAGATGAGTTTCATGGAAGCCGATCTATCGAAAGGCATGGGCAGGTAACAGTAGTTGGAAGTTTCCTGCCGTCCCATTACGATACTTCGCATAGCCGGTTTTCCGTAGGCGTAACCAAAAAAATCAGCCAGGGGTGCATGGATGGCTTCTACCGGTTCATCATCCCATTCTGCGGAAAGGATGATATCTTTATAAATCCCTTCAAATGCAGTTCCACCGTCAATCTCAAAACCGACAATACGGCCGGAGGTTGTTTTCTCAAAGAAAGCTATCTCTTCTCCCGGTTCAATAGTAAATGATTTTTCTTCGGTACGGACACTAGACGACAAACCGGTTGCATAGCGGTTTACTGTAGGTGATATATCAGCCCATACGTCACTCACCTCTGCCAACAATTCTTTGTCGGAAGCGGAGAAATTCCCGGTCCAGCTTTCCACATTCATTCCGGGTAGCATCCGGTATTGAATTTGATGGAACATGATCCGGTCTCCCTGGAACACGATCTTTAATGATTTTGCGAATGGAATAGGGATATAGCTGTAATACCCTCCTATTTCGTTACCACAAACCGGTTTTACGAAAGGATAGACCTTTCCCGAAAAAAGATCCATAAAACGAATCTTCAGGCGTGGGACCCTTTCTCCATCGAAGTAAAACAACAATGTGTCTTCTGTAGGTGTAGGAGTCCATATACGGTTTACTACACCCGGTCCTTCAAATTCGGCCAGCACCAGTCCCTCTTTTTCCTTACGGATAAAAGAATAAGTGCCACTGAAGCCATCGTCATTTCCACCCGTCCGGTCGTAACTCGACTCCTGTTCTATCAATTGATTATGTCGATATGCAGGCAACCGGTCCACTCTTTTCAAAAGCTCTACCTCATCACTCCACCGGTAGGTTTGAGTTTGCCCGTTCATCTGAAAGAGAGATAATAAAAACGTAAAAATGAGTAATAATGTCTTTAATCCGATTCTCTTCATCATTCTTTTCACTATATTTTAATTATTCCTGTATCGATTTTATCATTCAGAGCATAGGGTCAATTCACTTCCAATTCCTGCCAGGAAGGAAACTTGGGAAACCGAGCATGAGGCTCTTTCTGATACCAGAAAGTAGTAGACGAGATATCCGATTTCTGTGGCAGATAACGGTGTCCATGCCTCCAACCCAGATCCTGAATGGTGATTCTCAGGTCTTTCTTAAACCGTATAGGATCCATCACATGCCAGCGATACATTCCGAATCGTTGTCCGGATCTGTAGGTAATATCGGGAGGCAATACCTGTACCAATCCGGCATAAGGTGTTGTAAAAGTAACGTACTTCCCGTGCCGGTCGAAATTATACGATCCGCAGAAATAATCCTCAGTCCCGGTTCCTATGATGGTAGGGAATTGCTTGTCTCCATCCATGAAGAATTTGATTTCTCCTTCGCCCCACCAGCCATTGTTATTCACCTGCCACGCCATATAGACACCTACATAGTGCCCTTCACCCTTTATTCCGTCGATAATGGTATAATCGGATGTTTCATTCACTTTTGTGCGGCGGAATTGTGCATGGAAATAGGCAGCATCGTCGGGCACATCGGTCAGCGTATAATCGATCTGATAATAGAGGTTCATCGGCTGTTCATCATTGATATTGGTCATGGTGATCCTGCATTTTTTACGGAACGGCATCACCCAATAACAATTAAATGCACTTCCCGGATTGACGGTTACAGGCAGGGAATTCAGATGGGCATATTCATTCCACCCCATGCCGAAGAAATCACCCACAGGTGCCTCTACTGACGGTTCCGTTTCATCATCCCAATAGATACGTATAATGGAAAAACGCCAGTTACCAGTCGGCGTCATCCAGATATGCTGAATAGCACCCGGCCCTTCAATTTCGGCCATGGTGAAAGTTTCACCCGGATTGATGGTCACAAACGGATTCACTTTCCAGCCCTGTCCCAGATCACGTGCAGGATTTGTAGCATTCGCCGTATTGCGGGGTGCGTTGGGATCCGGGATAGCCATCCCCCCTTTCCCTTTCTCGCCGGTAAAATTTTCCGGACTGATAGAACGTGTTTCCGCGTTGGATAGCCGGTATAGGTTACCCATATTCATATCCAAACCATTGAAATCACGATTTTGGGAAAAAACAGTTGTCGTAAATGCAATACAAAAAAGAAAAAAGAAAGTTGTTTTTAAACGCATAATAAACAAATTAAAAAATTATTGGTACTCTTAGAAACTGTTTAAATTTTACCGAAATATTTTTTATAATTGGACTGTCTATTTTTCTTTGCTACTATTTTGGTCTCTTTTGCGCATCTTTTTCACTTTTTCCTTTTGATTTAGCCCACTAAATCCGCAAGAAAAAAATAAAAAATCTATCTCAAAATAGTATAGCAATAAAATTTAAACAGTTTCTTATTTTTATAGATTAATTTCTTCACCAAAGATATTATATTTTTTAACATCAATCGAACCCAATAACACTTCCAACCGGGGTTTTCCATTTTTTAATGAGAGTGTGCCAAAGCCTGTACCGGTACTGATAAAACTGGTAAAATCTCCTATTTTTGAATCAATATACAGTATTTTATCTACTGCATCGTATCTGATCCCCGTCAGCGCTTGTATCATGGCATAACTTGCCATTGCCCTGGCATACCAGTGACCGCATTCATATTCATTAAAAGGGTTTCTTACAGAACCATCGTACCTGTCACGGCAGACGCGCACTATTTCCAGCCCTTTTTCTACCTCTCCTTTCAGCATCAGATGGCTTGCCACCTGGTATTCAATCCCGGTCCAGACCTCGTTACTGTAAACAAACGGTAGAGATAATGCTCCTCCTTTCGGCCATGAGCAGAGTAATAATCCTCCGTCTTCACCACAAGCATATGTCGGTCGTTGCGGATTGTAATGATCGAGTAACGTTGTTTTCAGATTGTATTTGTGTACTGCCTTCAGGTGACTGGTAACCATCTCATCATCTACGACCTCCGGAAGACCACACACAGAAGCCATCCACATTCCCAAAATTCCATCCGAAAGGCAACCGGTACCATATTGATATTTAGGTCCCTCTTTTTGTAACAAAGCAATAGCCTCTTCAGAATATGCACCTCCAAATGATTGTACATTTACCGGATTAGGGGCTTCCAACCCTTCCCATTGAATTTTCTGGATAAAATACTCACCATCAAACAGGTTATCCTCCATATACTTCTTACCTTTTGTCAGTAAAGCCCGGTAATCTTTATAAGGCTCCTTCAATGTTTTGCTCATTTCAATAAAAGCCGTGAGCGCACCCAGATAAAAACTGGTGCACATTCCATCAGGCCCCCAAAATTCAATATCGTACGTATTATGATGCGGCTCCTCAAGGTATCCTTTCCTCTTCGGATCCCACGTGCGGATACAATAATCGAGGCTCTTCTTCACATATGGATACAACGATTTCATCCATTCCGTATCTCCACTTATCCTCCAATCCCGGTAGACTTTCATGATTCCTCCCAATTGACCGTCTGCCGCCGCATGGAAGCTATGGTCGGTAGGAGTGATGGGAATATTGGTCCTGAAATTCTGATGTCCTTCTTCGTTCTGGCTTACTTTAAATTCCGTTTCACGTAATGTTCGTTCCAAAGCAGGAAAAAGATGAGGAATAGCCTGCGCATAATTCCATACATGCGTACAGCTACCATGACAACATCCGGAATCGTCGTTACAACCTTCCCATGCCCAAAGCCTTCCATCTGATACACGTAAAACGGTTGGTGATTTCAGTATGGTCAGATTGGCAGCAACTGCTTCCAGTACTTCAGGAGGGAGGGTCGAGTCATAAAAGGATCTACTGAATAGTTCGGAGTATTTTTTCAACGTTGTACAGTTCTCGTTCCAGTATCCGATTACACTGTCCAGATTCTCAAACCGGGTTGCATACCACGGACGATAATAGGAATTCCCGGGAGTTACAACACCCAATTCTTCGGATTCTATAATTTCCCATCCTTCTGAATAATTACCTTCAAAATCAGCCAGCACAATTGCTCCGGAGGAAGGGGAGGATAGTATCTCATCGTGACGGTCGGTCAAAACAAACTGGTCGGCGAGAATATGTCCCCAGGGGAATGTATCCAGATCAATGATTTTCAACCGGGCAGTTTTTCCCGCATATTTTTTCAAATCCCAGATTACTTCTGTTAATTGTTCTGTATTGTTTCCCACCGCAGTCTCCACGATCCGGTCATTTATCCACAGGTTGACAGATGTTTTTCCCTTTTGATTCCCGCCTCCCACTAAAAATTTGAGGTACCTTTTGTTGATGGTAAACTCAGGAGAGAGCAAAGTTCCCACTTGTCCATCCCCATTCGGATCAAAAGAGTTCAACAAACCTTCCCCTACATAACCCGACACTTTTTGCTGACCCTTTACCGGTTGCTTTGTTGTTTTACCGGTAAATGCCGGTCCGGTAACAATTCTCTGTCCGATAGAAAGATCCGATTTAGGAAGATACCAACAGAAATTGACTTTCACTGTTTTTTCTTCACCCGGATTCAGATTTACCGGCAGATAGACAGAAGCTCCCGGAGAAACTCCTTCAATGGGTGCGTTACCAATAATCTTTGCACTCCTGATATTATCCCAAAGGATCGTCTGCGAATCAAACCATCCACCCCTGAACCAGCAATGATCGGTCACAGCATTATTATCGTCCAGATAAACAGCAAATCCTCCAATTCCATCATTTTTGTCCATACCGGCTTTGATCATCCTAAAGCCGTTCTTCTGTTCGGATATATACCCTCCATCGTCAATAAAATTACGTGCATTGTACGAGAAGACGGCTTCAATCACCTCCTTGGATCTGTTTTTAAAGGAATATTCCAGTACACCTACCGGAAGGCTCGAATTATCCTCATCAGTAGGAATAAAGGGACTCCAGCCGGTAATTCTTACATCCAGTGGAATATCTTTATCTTCTAAATCTATTATTCCAAAAGGAAATCTGGCTATGAACGAACCTTTCTCAAACCTCGGTAACCCGTAATTCCTGTTACCCAAACCATTTCCACTTCCGCGTGGGCCAAACAGTTTCCAGGTAGGAACAGTTGATTCCAGCACTTTTGCTCCGTTTTTTATACCTTTAATACTGATAGCTGCAAAAGCATAGGGCGTATTGTAAATCTCCGGGCGATGGTTAACCGATAGGTGAGAAATCGCGCCGGTTCCCTCCAGGCAGAACATGCCGGCACCTATGCCTCCAATCGGAAAAGCCACTTTGCTTAAGTACTCATTCCTGTATTCTCCGTTATAGCTTCTCTCGGTTCTTTCAAGCTGAAAATTCAATTTTTCAGGATTATTTGATCTCAATAAACTTTCAGCCGATGCAAAGCCGGGAATATTTGACGCGGCAATAGTGCCTAGGCCAATTTTTTTTAGGAATGTTCTGCGATTATTATTCATTTTACCTCTCTAATTTTGTATTTTCCCGATAAACTGTTGCGGTGACAACGGAGTAATCCCAAAGATAAACTTTTCTCCGTTCTTAAACGGTGAATTCAATTCTAAATTTTCGATGGATATACCTCCCGGTATGGGTGCCTCACTTGCCCAATAAGTAAAGCGGCCGGTAATTACTCCCTTTAACTCTTTATGGGGATTCTCTTTTATCCAATACTGGGTTGCATGTTTACCCCTGTATTGCCAATGCAGTTTCGTGTCGTGCGTAAATACAGTCTGGCTGTAATCTTCCTCATCGGGCGCGGCAATAAAATAGACGTTACCCTTTTTATCCCGCATCATCTTCTCTTGTGAAAAATATTCACGTGAAGTAAAATGAATATCCTTATAATCGGGCCATATTTGAAGTGAGGATATTTGTTTGTCTTTGAAGAAAAGCGTCCTCAGACGGGCTTTGTTTCCCATTGTTGCACTCGTTATGAAATAATCCAGATCCACAGAACCATCATATTTATAAGAGGTTATCTCAAATTCGTAAGGACGGGATTCAAAAAACCGAAGACGGGCATATACTTTAGCACCGTTATCAAAAGGTTCGGAAAAGACATACAATGTCAGCGTCTCCTCCCCGTCTATCTTTTCCACTACCCCTCTTGCCGGGTATTGCTCATTTAAAGGTAAAACAGCCGTAGCATCGTCAGAGCTCCAAAAACGTTTTCCCCATTCATCCTTATCCAGACTACTCTTTTCAAGTTCCGAATACCCACGTTCTTCTGCCCCTCTCGGAATCGGCTCAAAAGCAATGAAATTCATCACCTCAGGAAATTCATAATCCAGATAGGGAGTGTAAATTCTGATCAATCCTCTGGGGCCCGGTAACGGAGCCAATCCCACAATTATACCATCGGCATGGCCCCATACCGGCATCGCCGGTTTTCCCTGTGCCGGTTGTATCCATGCGCCAACCGTATCGGGAGGTGCCAATTGTTTCCAATTCGAAAAACTCTGCTGAGCACCCGAAGGGAGGATTATCAGTAAAAATAAAGAAAGTAGTAACTGTCGCATATCTCTGTTTTCTAAATAATCGTTTGTACTATTCTTTAATCCTGAAAGCTACCCATATCTGCTATTTCGGCTTTCATCAAAAAAACATTGTACGGCATCCACATCGACATCAGGAAATAGAGGTTGTCGCTGTTTACGGACAGGGGATGGAAATAAGATCCATATAATTGCGCATAATCCTTCCCCGCTGCCAGTTCATACGGTTCACTCCAGGGACCGGTAATCTGTTCCGCTGTACGCATGGTGATATTATACCTGTCGCCATTGAAATAAGCAACGAACCACTTGTTAAATGTCTCACTATAGATGAACGACAACTCACCCACCTTATCATCTATAATGACGGTTGCCAGGTTTTCATCTCCTTTGATCCATTGCCCGGAAGAGCCGTTCCAATATTCATACTGATCCCGTTTCTCAATATCAGCTTCACGAAACCGGGCAAGAGCGGCTTTGCTGTCGCGCCCGGTTTGTGTGCCGATCATATATACATATCCATCTTTCTTAAAATATCCACCTTGTCCAAAGGGACTGTTGGAAGAGAACGTAACTCCTTCACACTTCTCCCATGTCAGTCCGTTATCGGTCGACTTGTACATTCCCGAATAATTAGTGATCCAGCCGGTCCAGTTCCTCATATTGAAGTAATGGACATAATCAGCCCCATTGGCGCGAATGGCTGCTGTGGGAATAGAAGTCCAGTCTCCATTACCCGAACCGTCCTTCCCGCCATAAACAATTTCACGGGCATCTCCCCTGGCATCGGTCGCCATACTGCTGAAGGTCAACCCGTCATCCAGGTTTTTATCTTCTGAAAAAGCCAGCACGTTACTTCTCCAACTACCTCCGTTGGGGCCGGGATTAGTGGGGTTCGGTTTGAAATCCCGACCGAAAGTATCCCCAAAGAATATCCCATATTTACCCGGTTCCATTTCCCAGACAATGCCCAGATCAGTCCCACCCACATTCCAGTTTAATGTATTGTTGGGACTGGGGAATGTCTCTCCGGATACCGGGGCACCGGTCACACGTGCTATCCGGCTCACATTACGGATAAAAAAGCCCCACCGGTTATCTACATTCAGTGAAATTTCTTTCGAGATATTTCCATCCAGATAAACAGCTTTCAGGATCAGTCTGAAAAAATCAGGATCAGAAACTCTCACTTGGTATGTAAAAAGATAAGAGGAAGAGAGTTCGCTCCGGCTGATCTTTTCCGAATAACTTTCTCCTCCACTCTTATTAATGACCAGATAATCAATATTGTCAAGATTTTTAAACTGGAGAAGAGTGGAAACAGTTTTTGTCTCCTTGTCAGGTATGAGATCGGTTTCGGCCGACGAGATCTCATCAACCGGAATATAAGGCTCATCACTGCCTTCTTCTTTGCTACAGGACGATATAATTATCGTAATGATAGCAAAGGCTATAAGTATCCAATAATTTCTGTTTTCTTCCGGGCTCATACACTTTTTTCGGCTAAATGCTATTTATCCAATTCTCTGTAAACAAAGATAAAAGGGTGTACCGCTAAGCGGTGTGACTCAAAACATATACCTCGCTTTCGGTACACCCTCACTACTTATGGTATCACAGTTGTCATTCAATTTTAATTATTACACCTTCAGAAAAGACCCTGTCGGTAAACCCTTCTTCTTTTGCTTCGGGAGTCAGAAAACCCAGCAATTTGACAATAAACCGGTACTCTTTATTCGGATCTATTGTAATCTGTGCAGAGTTGACCTCATCGAATACGGAGATTATCTGTCTGTAAATATCATCCTCCACCACCTGAATACTTGCTTCCAGCGGTCGATTGAAGTTCTGTGGGATATTGCCGGGTATTTGCCATGACAGTCTAACCACATTCCCTTCCAGCGTATAAGACAGATTCTCTACTTTAGGTAAGGAATGATTAAAATCTTTCCTGTCGATAATATCTCTGTCGTAGCATCCTGTAAACAGTACTAAGATCAGTGCTACAATAATAAGTTTTCCTATTTTTCTCATAACCATAGATTTTATTTCCGGTATCAATATCCGGGGTTTTGTGTATAGTTACCTTTGGCCCATTTCATCTGATTTTGCGGAATCGGGAAAAACTCGTCCCGTCCGGCAGTAAAGCGGGCATTTGCCATCCATGAGAATCGTGTCTTCTCCACGGTAAAATAGTTATTCATCACTTCTTCCAGGATACCCCAGCGTTGCAGATCGAAGAAACGGCGTCCTTCACCGGCCATTTCCAGGCGGTTTTCCCATTGCATTGCCTTCCAGGCAAAATCCTTATCCCATACACAGTTCTCACCTGGTTTATAGACCTCCACATGATAGTTCATTACCGGTGTACCATCGGCCTTGATCAACCAACCAGTGCTGTTAGCAGCACGTTCACGAACTTTATTGATAGGGATTAAGGCTTCATTCCATCTGTCCAGTTGAATCAATACTTCTGCTTTCCAGAGCAGGACTTCATCGTAACGGATCATCCGCTTGTTCATCGAATTGAACTGCCATCCGTCATACAAGAGACAATCGCAACCGGGATGGGGCAATTCTTTCACTGATTTCAACCAACCATATTCAGCTCCGTTCCTTATTCCCCTGCTTTCAAAAATCAGATCAGGATCGTATTTCCACGGCTGTCCGGGCACACCGGCCGTATGGCTGAAACGGGGATCCCAATTGTACTTATTAAAATAGTCCGGATTTCCCGCTTCAACAAGTGCTATATTATCACTTCCATCTGTATTCTTGATATAATTTCCGTAGCTGTCATTATTGTAGTCATCAAACAGCGGCAATCCGTCAGGACCTGTCTTAAAGGCATTCCCCATATTATAACTGATATGGTGAAATCCGCAACATTGGAATCCTGCCCAGTTCCAGGGGTGATTCAATCCTTCTCCACGATTGATTTTTCCTCCGGTAGAGCTGCCGTCATCAATAGAATATTGAATTTCCCAGATCGACTCTTTGGTATTATTATCGGAAGTATGAATAAAGTTTTCCCCGAAATCCTGACAAAGGTCCACTTTACCGCCTTCCTGATCGGTCAGCTTGTTCAGGTAAACCAACGCCTCCGAGAGCCGGTCTTTATTGATATTAACCACCTGATGCCTGTCGTTCTGCTCATATGCCATGAACATCAGGGTTCTGGCCACCATTGCTGTGGCTGCATTTTTATCTACCCTTCCTTTCTCCGGTTGCACATCGGGCAACGCCTCTTCGGCATCTTTAAAATCACTCAATATCCGTTCCCAGAGATACTGGTCGTTCGGAAAACTGGAATCTCTGTTGGGAATCGCTTCAAACTCAGCCGAACTACCCACTACATTTTCATCGATATAAGGTATATATTTGAAAAACTGTTTCAACCTGAAATGAACAAAAGCCCTGATAAATTTCATCTCCCCTATTCTCACACTCTTTAAAGGATAATCCTCCTCGGAGATGTTATTCAGTTTCTGTATTGCGGTGTTGCTACGCTGGATAATCTGATAGGAAACATACCACGGATAATCAATCGGCCAACCATTGGCAGTCAGATTCACAAAGGTTTCCATAAAACCCCATCCGTCACCGCCGTCCCAGACGCCACCACCACCCTTATATGAGTCGTCAGACCGCATAGAGCCGGACCACCAGGGCGAAAAAGGAGAATCCCAGGATGGTATATCGGTAATCCTTGCATAAGCTGCTGTCACAAAACCTTCCATATCTTCCGGAGAATTCAGTAATCCCTCATCCAGTACCTGTTTCGGATTCACTTCCAAAAGATCGGAGCAGTTATTTGCCGTAACGAGGAAAGTGACGAGCAAAAAGATATATTTTAATCGTTTCATAATCTATTATAAATTTAGAATGTTACATTAACTCCAAAAGCCATGGTAAATGGTGTCAAATAACCGTATCCCGGCATTTCAGGATCAAAACTGGTATATCTGTCGTTTCCCCATCCTTTCTTAAGCGTAAGCACGTTGCGTGCCGAAGCATAAATCCTGAGGTGCTGCATCAGCATTGCATCTGTAAGTTTTTTCGGGAAGGTGTATCCTAGTTCTATATTTCTCAACTTCAGATAGGAACCGTCTTCTACGAAATAGGAGGAAAACCGTTGCTCGCTATTTGGATTTGAATTGGACATAGCCGGAATATCGGAATCGGGATTATCGAAATACCATGCATCCAATATTCTTTTTTCATGATTCTTCCCTGCAGGAACAGAAATATTCCACAGATCGCTCTCCTGTTTCCAGATATTATTTACTTTATTACCGTATACACCCTGGAAAAAGATATTCATATCAAAATTTTTGTAACCGAGATCAAAGGTGATGCCTCCGAAAAAGTCAGGATCGGTAATTCCTATAAAAGTACGGTCATACAATTCATCAACGACCCCATTCCCATCCAGGTCCTTATAACGGATCCTTCCGATAGCCTTTCCTGTCTGCTCGGCATGGTTATCTACCTCTTCCTGGGTTTTGAAGATACCATCGGCCACCAATCCATAAAGGATATTAGGTGTTCTGCCTATCACAAAGTCACGCATACCGTCACCCGGATACCTGTTAACCACATTTTCGGGAAGTTCTACCAGTTTTGTCCTGTAAGAACCTATATTGGCAGTTATGGCATACTGGAAATCAGCTGAAGGATCATTTCTATATGTAATTTCAAATTCAACCCCCTGGTTATTCATATTAGCGCCATTGATCCATGGTTCACCTCCTTCACCCATCGCAGCAATATAGGGTACCTGTACCAATACATCGTTCGTCTTTTTAAAATAATAGCTTAGAGAACCGAACAGGCGTTGATTCAGAAAACCAAAATCGACTGCAATGTCAGTCTGTTTTGTCGTTTCCCACTTAAGATTTGGATTTCCAAGCCAGGTTCTCCGATAACCTGACCAGAGCGGTCCGGATTCATTGCCTTCTATCGGATAGGATGTACCAAAATAGTCGGTTGTGAAAGGTGTGGAAGTATATCCACGCGGCAATCCCTGCACACTTCCGTTGGCTCCCCAGCTTGCACGAAGCTTCAGGTCAGATACTGCTTCCACGTCAGCCATAAAAGGTTCGTTGTTGATTCTCCATCCGGCCGAAACAGCGGGAAAGGTTCCATACCGGTTGTTTGCTCCAAAGAGTGATGACCCATCTCGCCGTAGTGTGAATGAAAGGAGATACTTTGAGTCAAGCGAATAGTTTACTTTACCAAAAAGTGAGAAATAGGTATATTCATCTGCCGAACTACCCAGGGAATATTTCGTACCGGTAGTCACGCCAATATGGGCAAAATCCCTGTCTTCAAGGTATATTCCTTCTCTTCTGGCAGAAAATCCCTCCTGAACGAATCGGGTAAACTCTGTACCAACCACCGCATCAAGCGAATGCCTTCCGGTATTCAGCGTATAGGAAAGGCTATTGGTCCATACATAACTCAAAGGATGTGACTGGTAACTCCCTACATAATTTTCTCCGTCGCTGTTTCTTCCTCCGGTCTCGGACCAGATGCCATCGACTGCCCTGTTGTAGGCATTACCGTAATCTACCCCGAACTGAGTACGTGCCGATATCCCTTTCCAGATATCAAGGTCAAGGAAAATATTACCGATTATTTTCACGTAATTATTGATATTGTCTTTATTCATTGTCAATAGACGTACCGGATTGGTAAAATCATCAAAGCCGGGAGCTCCCGCCCAGTTACCATTGATGTCGTAAACCGGCCCGGCAGGAGGATTGATCATTGCCCAACGGGTTTCGTTCGCATCTTTATATTGCAGGTAACTCAATGCAATATTTTCACCGATTTTCAACCGGTTGTTCAACAAGGCGTATTCCGTATTGGCACGCACCGAGTATTGTCTGAAAAAGGTATGAATTTGCGTACCTTCATTGTTATAATAACCCAATGAAAACAGGCTCTTTGACCGATCTGTTCCTTGAGAAACGGTCACCTGATGGTTTGTCATCATCGCGGTACGGAAGATTTCGTCCATCCAGTCGGTATCCGAGCCTCTGACAGTCTGTTCCGGATTGAGCCATTCCGCCGGTTTCACCCCGTCGAGCACTGCCAATCCGTTGTCATTTCTGTGCCAGGTAAAATCATAGGTAGTGGGTAATGACATAGATACGCCATACACTTTCTCGTCATATGCCTGCGCTCTGAAAGCAGCTATTCCGTACTCTTCAGCATTCATCAACCGGGGTTTGTTCACAACGGAACTGAATGAAACACTTCCGTTGTATTCAACGGATATTGCACCTTCTTTCCCTTTTTTGGTTTGAATCAAAATTACGCCCCCTGATGCGCGTGCACCGTATATACTGGCTGAAGCAGCGTCTTTCAATATCTGAATCGATTCTATATCTCCGGAATTAATATCCCTAAGGTTGAGATTCTCCGTGGGCATCCCATCCAATACGATCAACGGTTTTACTCCACCTGAAAGGGAAGAGAGCCCTCTAATCTGAATATTCACATCTTCAGCAGGATTTCCCCCGTTTGTTGTAATATGGACCCCGGAAAGTTTTCCCTGCAACGCTTTCATCGCATTGGCCGAAGGATTCTTGATGATATCACTGCTCGTCGCCATGGAAACCGATCCGGTAAGATCGGCTTTCCGCTGTGTCATATAACCGGTATAGACCAGTTCTTCCAGCATGGTAGCATCATCTTCCATCACCACATCAATTACCGTCGCTCCTCTCACGGATTGTTCCACTGTCCTCTTTCCGATAAAGGAAAAAACCAGTACCGCATCTTCTGAAGGCACATTTAGCTGGTATCTACCATCCATATCGGTGATAGTACCCACAGTTGTACCTTTCACATATACACTTGTTCCCGGCAAGGGGTCATTGGTATTTTGTTCTGTAACAACTCCTCTGATGGTTTTAGTCTGTTGTATCTCGTTGGGTGTCTGGGCTGCAAAGGTATAGAGAGTGAATCCCAGAAACAGACAAACCAAAACGAGTTTGCTTATAAAATTTTTCATATGACTAAATTTATTGATTGATCACTCATTTCCCCACAACTGCGGGTCATTTCCTTTCGCTTTCCGCCAGGCATCTCTCCAGCGGTGCATATCCATATGGTTGATAAAAGGCTTGGGTTTACGTGCTTCCTTAGATGGCGCCGGAGGCAATTTTACCGCACTATCCTGATACCAGTAAGCCACAGTGGCCAGATCAAGGGTAAGATTGTTGTTGTGTCCTGTTTCAATGGTTCCTTTCACTTCTGTTTCAAAGAAGATGGGGTCATTGATAAAGAAACGATACACATGGGTTCTTCCCAGCCAGCCTATATCGTTATTCACCCTGGGATAACCGAAATGGGGATGTGAGAACGGCTCTTTGGGACACCAGGAGGTATTGAAGAAATCTTCCGTACCGGTGCCGATCAAAGAAGGAGTCTTCTCCCCATCGATAAACCACATATCATCTCCCTCGCCGTACCACATGGGAGTAGGAGAGTGTACGTAATAATTGATCCCTACAAAATGCCCTTTCCCTTTGGTTTCGATAAAAACATAGTTCCGGTCTAACCGGGTATTGGGCTTCCATTCGCCTGTCAGTGCCCATTCAGTTTCTCCTTCAGGCAGGGCTTTAGATAAGCTGTGATTATACCAGGCGTGAAAACGGCCCATTCCTTCGGGAAGCTCCGCCATCTCGAGATAATCTACATAAAAATAGAAAGCATTGATCGTCTTATCGGTCTGATTCTCAATCTCTATTCTTGCTCCTTTCTCAAAGGGCATCGCAAAATAACTGCTCAGACCTGTTCCTTCCTCGGGTCCTGCCGACAGGGGAAGCGAAGCATAATTATACCGCTCGTCCCATCCCTGGCCAAAGAAAGGCCCGATAGGTGATTCCACCGATGGATAATCGTTCCCGTCCCAATACATCCTGATAATGATATCGTTCCTGCTTAATTCACCGGGCGGAGGTGCAATGGTTATCCAGATATGGTTGATTACACCGGTCCCTTTTATCTCCGCAATAGTTCGCTTTTCACCGGGTTTGAAAGGTTCCAGATGGTCCCGGTTTCCTCCCGTGGGATCGGTACTGGATATCCTCCTGTTTTTCATGCCCGATTTCAATTTCGCCAGTTCAAACATATCTCCCATCGACTCCGTTTGGGAAAAGAGGGGGAATGAAAGCATAATTCCCAAAATAAGGATGCTTACTTTCAGCATTTTAAAATTAATTCTCTCCATTGTATCTGTTTTATTTGGTTTATTATTATTCCGATAAACCGGAATCTTTGATCCACTTCGTCCTGTTTCACATATTCACCTCATTATTTTACTTTTGAGTCTGAATATTTTGCATCTGAACGTCCTGGTTCCTGATTCCTGGCTCTTGGTTCTCTATCTATACAGCGGTCCGTAAGCAGCACAGGCACGGTAATCCGCTCCTTCGTTATCAGAACCGAATGCGGACCATGCATCCGGACGAAAGATCTTTTCATCATCCACATTGTGCATATTCACCGGAATAGAAAGCGCTGAAGCCAGTGTGATCAGGTCGGCACCGATATGTCCGTAACTGATAGCACCATGATTTGCGCCCCAATAATTCATTACCGAATAGATATCTGTAAAGCGGCCTTTACCGGTGATGCGCGGCACGAAAAAGGTAGACGGCCATGTCTTGTCGGTTCGCTTATTGATGATGTCGAAAACTTCTTCAGGAAAGGTAGCTGTCCATCCTTCAGCAATCTGCAATACAGGCCCCAACCCCTTGATCAGGTTCAGGCGGCACATGGTCACCGGCATACCTGCCCTGGTCAGAAATTGTGAAGAATATCCTCCTCCACGCATATATTCAAGCGATGCAGGATACCAGGTAGTGGCATCGAGCATCTTTTCCACCTCTTCCTCACTGATCTCCCAGAAAGGTTTCATCACAGGATTGCCGTTTTCGTCCGATTGCTGGCCGGTACCGTCAAGGGTGCATGAGCCGGAATTGATCAGGTGGATCGCACCATCTTTCAATATTCCTTCCGGTTTCCATCCGCTTACCCGTTCTATCGCTTCGGGACTCCAGTAGGTACGTACATCGGCAAAGATCTGGGACGTATTGGTAATTAGTTGGTTGAACAACATACTGATACCATTGAGATGATCATCTTCAGTAGCAAAAGTGAATGGCTTCCGTATCCCATTCCAGTCGAATGAAGAATTGAGGATCGCTTCCGAAAAATCACCATCAGGCAGAAAATCGGTCCACTGCCGTTGTCCCTGGAAACCTCCCGCTATGGCATTGTGTCCAAGGGCTTCTTCACCATACCCCATAGTGTCCAATGCAGGATTTCCGATCATCAGGTCACGCATGATCAGTGTCATCTTCACCACGAACTCCCAGTCTTTATCTTTCTGTTCCCGGCTGTGTTTCAGATGTTCAGGATTAAAATCCTCTCCTTCACGAGTCATACAGTGCTCTTTTGTCCATTGCATCGCTTTGGCGAATTCATCATGATCATAGATACCCAGTTGAATGCGACGAAGTATTTCGCTTGCATCTATAAATTCAGTGCGCATCCCGAGATACTCCTGCAGGAAATCGGGATTAGTCATAGAGCCACCGATCCCCATCGAGACGGAACCGATGGAAAGGTATGATTTTCCCCGCATGATAGCTACGGCAAGTCCCGCCTTCGCAAAGCGAAGCAGTTTCTCCTGTACATCGGCCGGAATCGACGGGTCGTTCATATCCTGTACCTCCCTTCCGTAAATACCGAATGCAGGCAGTCCCTTTTGATTATGAACCGCCAGCGCAGCCGAAAGATAAACCGCACCCGGGCGCTCAGTACCATTGAATCCCCAAATCGCTTTCGGTATAGTAGGATTCATGTCAATGGTCTCCGACCCATAACACCAACAAGGAGTAACCGACAAAGAAAGTCCTACGTTCTCTTTTTCAAATTTTTCAGCACATAAAGCTGCTTCTCTCACCCCCCCGATACAACTGTCGGCAATCACACATTCTACCGGCGAACCGTCGGGATACCGAAGATTTTCACGGTATAGCTTCTCTACACTTTTCGCCAGATTCATAGTGGTATCTTCGAGAGATTCCCTGATACCTCCGCGTCGTCCGTCAATCACAGGACGAATTCCGATCTTAGGATAATTTTGTTGCATACAATTTAGTTTACTTTTTTATACTATATATAATGATAGAATTAAACGTTTAACTACTATCCACACACTTATCATAATTATTTAATCCTATACAAAAGCAATTTACCAGAGATTAAATTAAACGTTTAACTAACTGTAGAAAAAATTTCAGGTAATCAATTCTGCTTCCAAAAAGAGTTTTTGGTTTTTTACATCCTTTTTCTCTATCTGATCAATCAGCAGTTCCAATGCACTTTTAGCCATTTCTTCGATAGGTTGTTTAATGAAGGGTACCCTAAAGGGGAACAAATTAATAGCATCAGTTTCATCAAAACACATTACCTGAATATCTTTTTGAATAAGCATTCCTCGTTTGAACAACGATTTCACACCCGCCATGGAGATAGTATTGGTAGCAAAGAAAATGGCATCTACTTTTTTTTCACATTTCAATAATTGTGAAATCGCCTTATCCATATCTTCATTCAAATATTGATAACTTACTTCCTTCACATGATCCGGAGTAAAAAGTCCTGCATCTTTCATTGCCTCTATGAATCCCCGTTTTCGTTCGTTGGTATGAAACTGATCCTGTCTGTAAGTAATGAATGCCGGATTTTTAAATCCCTGGTCAATCAACTGCTTTGTGGAACGATAACATATTTCATAATTGTTGATCAGTACAGAAGGAACGTTTAAATCCGGAAATCCCCTGTCTACCAAAACCAACGGTTTCTTACCTTTCAAAACAGATTCTATCAAAACCTCACTTCCTTCTGCAGGAGTGATGATTAAACCATCCACCTGCCGGGAATTAAGAAAAGTGATTATCTTTCCCATCTCCTCCAATTTTTCATTGGTATTACCAATAATCACTGTGTATCCTTCTTTCTCAGCGTAATTCTGAATATGGAGAGCCAACGTGCCAAAAAATACATTCGAAATATCAGCGACTATTAATCCGATTGACTTTGAATGCCCCATTTTCAAACCTTTGGCCAGGCTATTAGGTATATAATGCAACTCAGCCGCTTTATCTATGATTTTTTTTGACATTTCCTCACTTACCCTGCCGTTCTTGTTCTTTCCGTTCAAAACAAGTGACACGGTTGCAGCAGATACTCCTAGCTCTTTTGCTATTACCTTTAAGGAAACTTTTTCCACTCTCTATAGACATTTATAACGTAACTTAACGCAAAAGTATAAGGTTAATCGATTAATTAAAAATTATTTCTTATGTTTTATAACATATTTATGCTATACAATGATTATTTATATCAATTCTAAATAAAAATATCGTTAGATATAGGATAAGAAGTAGATCGGGAAAGTATTTTAAAAGAGATATTCAATAAACTTAAAGATATAGGTATCAACGATATAAAATTAGTTTTATGGACGACGTCAAACATTAAACCTGAAATGCATAATATCCCCGTCCTGCACAATATATTCCTTTCCTTCCACACTCATTTTCCCTGCTTCCTTCACGGCATTTTCGGAACCGTAAGTAATAAAATCCTCATATTTGATCACTTCTGCCCGGATAAATCCCTTTTCAAAATCGGTATGGATCACTCCGGCACACTGCGGTGCTTTCCATCCTTTCTGGAAAGTCCATGCGCGTACTTCCTGCACACCTGCTGTCAGGAATGTTTGTAGATCCAACAGGTTATATGCGGCTTTGATCAAGCGGCTTACACCTGATTCTTCCAATCCGATTTCATTCAGGAACATTTCACGCTCTTCGTAGGTGTCGAACTCGGCTATTTCGGATTCAATCTTTGCTGCAACTACCAATATATCCGCTTTCTCGTTTTTTATTGCTTCACGTACTGCTTCTACGTATTGATTGCCGGTTACAGCACTCGCTTCATCCACATTGCAGACATATAATACAGGTTTTGCCGTCAACAGGAAAAGTTCGCGGGCAATCCTGTTTTCGTCTTTTGTATCGAAAGTGACTGTACGTACCGACTCACCCTGTAATAATGTTTCCCGGATCTTTGAATAAACTTCGAAAGCAAGCCTGGCATCTTTATCTCCCCCCGTTTTAGCCTGTTTCTCTACCTTATTGATACGGGTCTCAATCGTTTCCAGGTCTTTCAACTGCAACTCGGCATCAATGATCTCTTTATCACGTACCGGATCCACACTGCCATCGACATGGGTCACATTTTCATCGTCAAAACAACGCAATACATGCAATATGGCATCTGTCTCACGGATATTAGCCAGAAATTTATTTCCCAAACCTTCTCCTTTACTGGCGCCTTTTACCAATCCGGCAATATCGACGATCTCTACAGTAGTAGGTACAATCTTTTGGGGATGGATCAATTCTGCCAGCTTATTCAACCGTTCATCGGGAACAGTAATAACCCCCACATTGGGTTCAATAGTGCAGAATGGAAAATTTGCCGCTTGCGCTTTCGCATTCGACAAACAATTAAAAAGGGTGGATTTCCCCACATTGGGAAGTCCTACAATACCACATTGCAGAGCCATTCTATTAAGAGTTTAAGACCGCTTCGCCAAAAGACAAGAGCTAAGAATCAAGACACAAGACTGGAGACAAAGCTGAAATTTATACTTTTATTTAGTGGGTGCAAAAGTACATAAAATTGAAGTATTTCCAAACTCCTAAATGATAAAGCTATTTCTTATAAACCATACCGTGCCGATATCTCCAGCATACGCTCAATAGGTTTCACTGCTTTTACCCTTACCTCCTCATCCACGACAATTTCAGGTTTTTCATTTTTCAGACACAGATACAACTTCTCCAGTGTATTCATCTTCATGTAAAAACATTCATTACATGCACAGGTTGAATCTTCGGGAGGAGCAGGAATAAATTCCTTCTCGGGATTTTCTTTCTGCATCTGATGCAGAATTCCTGCTTCTGTAGCCACTATAAACTGTTTATTCTCGGAATTGGTAGCAAATTTTAAAATAGAAGAAGTAGATCCCACATGATCAGCTATCTCCAACAGATATTTAGGACATTCGGGATGGGCCAGTAACAAAGCATTGGGATATTCCTTTTTCAATTCCAGTATTCTTTCAAGGGAAAATTGCGCATGCACATGACACACTCCATCCCATAAAAGCATATTCCTACCGGTCAGCTTATTGATATAATCACCCAGATTCTTATCCGGACCAAAGATTATTTTTTCATCTTCCGGGAGCGACTCAACAATCTGCCTGGCATTGGTGGAAGTCACCACGATATCTGTAAGCGCTTTTACAGCTGCTGTTGTATTCACATAGGAGATAACGGTATGGTCGGGATGGGCATTTACAAATTCTTCAAACGGTCCGGCCGGACAACTTTCAGCTAGCGAACAACCGGCATTCAGATCGGGAATAAATACACGTTTTTCCGGACTCAATATTTTTGCTGTCTCACCCATAAAGTGTACGCCACACAATACGATGATATCTGCCGAAGTTTTAGCAGCCCATTGGGCTAATGCAAGACTGTCCCCTACAAAATCAGCAATATCCTGTATTTCCGGTTCCTGATAGTAATGTGCCAATATAATAGCATTCTTTTCCTTCTTCAGCAACTTTATATTCTGTACAAGTTCTTCTTTTGTCATACGTCTGTTTATTCTTCTATTCCGGCATCCAGATCCTTCTAAGATTTTTCAACCGAATTTATATTTATTATATATAGTTTTAAATTTAAAAAATATATGATATTGATGATTGCCTGTTGAAACTGTTGATGATTTTTACATAGAAAAGCAAGAAATGATGTTATTAAACTTTGTATCTATGTTATCATAACTTATCAACAAAAAAATATTTTTTTTCTATCTGTAGATGTGATAATTACAAATGTTATCATAAACTGTTTACAAAGAGCAAAGTTAATAATTTATTTCTTTTATGTTACACTTTTCCTGTTGAAAAGTGGCTGAAATCTTTCCTATAAAAAAAATATCTTTCTTAGGCAATGTCAAAATTTTTTACAAAGGATCGGTTTTTTCTCTTTTGCAAATTATTTTATCAATTTCTATTTACATCCATTCCACAAGTTATCAACAGTTCATTCTCTTCGTTCGCTTCACTCTAGTTGTTTCCTGCTTTACGGGATATTCATTCGCTCCACTCACGTTTAATCACTGAATATCTATCGAATAACTACTGAACCATTGAGTATTAAAAAGGAAAACGAATAATTATATATTGTTAATCAATATCCATTGTTTTTATTTTGGAATAAAGTTTTTTGTATATTTGTATAATATAGGATGCGCCTCGGACAAGCTTAAGCAAGCTTAGCTTGTCTCCCGGCTTTCACTATATTTGTTTTGTTTATAGTATTTGTAGAAGGAGAGGTGAAAAAACTGTATTCCATATCATATCTTTTTTTACTGTTAATTTCAGGGTATTCATGTATGTCAACAGTAAAAATTACTTCTGTCGTAGAAAAAGACAGGGAAGGGGATTTTTTATTGAAATGGGAAGTAAGCCCTGACCAGGAGGGAGACATAGATATTTATTCTTCTCTTACAGATAGCTCTCTTACCAGTTTTACACCCCTTACCTCTAAGAAAATTACCGATCAGGTACTAAGAGTAAGTCCTACCGGTTCGGGATTAAGGGAATATTTTATACTTCGTACTGCCGGTGTCTATTCGGGTGTGGTCGCGAATAGAATCATAGAAATGAATAATATTAAAAATTTCAGGGATATAGGTGGATATTTCACTGCGGATAACCGTCAGATAAAATGGGGAGAAATATACAGATCAGCCAATTTAAGCGATGCCACTCTATATGATCAGGAGAGAATACGCAGGTTGAATATTAAAACGGTCATTGATTTCAGATCTGAAAGGACTGCAAAAAAATATCCGCTACTTCTTCATCCCTCTATCCGGAAAATATCATTACCACTGAGTCCGATGGATGCCGAAAAATTAGATGAACAATTGAGGGATGAACAGTTCGACAGAAGCGATGCTATTCGTTATGTACAGGAATCGTATGTGGATATCGTTGAGAATCACAAGGAGCAATTTGGTGAAATGTTCGATATACTGACTAATGACAGTAATTATCCTATTCTTCTTACCGAATCATTAGGCAAAGATGGTGTGGGATTAGCTTCTTATTTTATTCTTCATGCTTTGGGCGTACCTCACAGTACATTAGAGGACGATTATATGATTTCAAACAGGGAGATTGATCCTGCAAAAGCAAAAATTGATGCACAAAATCTTTCCGAACCGCTACAGGAAGCCGTTACCGCTATGCTTTCTGTCAATAGGGCCTACCTGAACTATGTTATCGACCATATCAAACAAAAATATGGTTCTGTAGATAATTATCTCGAAAAAGAACTTCGGGTTACCTCGGGAAAGAAAAATCTATTGAGGAAATACCTGCTTTACCAATTCTAATATTTATTTATTCATTCTACCCAGTTATTCAATTTATTTTCATACCTTTGCGCCCGATTAAAAAACAGGATAATTTTTTAACCGGCTTTTTTGGAGCATCGGGTTATCTATCATCCTTAATAAAAATCATAAAAGGTTGTCATTGAATTTTCTCTCTTCTTTCATGGTGTGGTTATGGGGTAAAGAGAAGCATCAATACCCATCACATTAAAACTATTTATAAAAATGAGTACATTTGAAGAATTGGGAGTTATTCCGGAGATCCGGCAGGCTATTACGGAATTGGGATTTGAAAATCCTATGCCGGTACAGGCAGAAGTGATCCCGCAATTGCTTTCCCATAAGAGAGACATTATTGCCCTGGCACAGACCGGTACGGGCAAGACGGCTGCATTCGGCATTCCTGTCATTCAGAAAACAGATCTTTCACTGTTATCACCGCAAACGGTAATCCTTTGCCCTACCAGGGAGTTATGCCTGCAAATAGCAGGAGACCTTACCGATTTTTCCACCTATGTGGAAGATTTGAAAATACTTCCTGTATATGGCGGATCGAGTATCGAAAGCCAGATACGGACTTTAAAGAGAGGGGTTCACATTATCGTGGCAACCCCCGGCCGGCTTATCGACCTGATTAACCGAAAAACGGTTTCGTTGAAACATGTACATACTATTGTACTGGATGAAGCCGACGAGATGTTGAACATGGGCTTTTCGGAAAGTATTGATGAGATCCTTTCAAGTGTGCCTGAAAGTCGTTCTATGCTGCTCTTCTCGGCTACAATGCCGAAGGAGATCGAGAAGATCACCCGTAAATATATGAGTGATCCGGTTGAGATCACCATCGGCAGAAAAAATGAAGGCGCCCAAAACGTGAGGCATCTCTATTATATGGTGCATGCCAAAGATAAATATCTGGCGTTGAAAAGGATTGTGGATTATTATCCCAATATATACGGAATTGTTTTTTGCCGCACCAGAAAAGAGACCCAGGAGATTGCCGACAAACTCATGCAGGACGGATATGATGCCGATTCATTGCATGGCGACCTGTCGCAGGTACAGCGCGACTATGTGATGACTAAGTACAGGAACCATAATCTTCAGATACTGGTTGCTACCGATGTGGCTGCACGGGGATTGGATGTGGATGATGTAACCCATATCATTAACTTCGGGTTACCCGACGATTATGAAGTATATACTCACCGTAGCGGCAGAACCGGTCGTGCCGGGAAGACGGGAACCTCTATTTCCATTATCCATATAAAAGAAAAAGGAAAGATCGCGCAGATCGAAAAACTGATCAATAAACAATTTGAAAAACGGACTATCCCCAAAGGAGATCTTATCTGTGAAAAGCAATTGTTCAATTTTGTGGATAAGATTGAGAAAGTAAAGGTCAACGAAGAGGAGATCGACCGGTTGTTACCCTCTATTTTCCGTAAATTGGAGTGGCTTGAAAAAGAGGATATCATCAAACGGGTGGTATCGCTTGAATTCAATCGTCTGATTGAATATTACCGTCAGGCGGAGGAGATCTATGAACCGGAAGAGAGATCATCGAAGGGCAGGAGAGAGGATGCACGTTCGGAGAGAGGGGGCAGACGCCAGCACAACGGAGTAGTCCAGCCTGAGAAAGGGTATGCACGCCTGTTTATCAATATAGGGAAAATGGATGGAGTGAATCCTGCTACACTGATGGGTTTTATCAATGAACATGTAAAAGGTAAAGTGCCGGTAGGCAGGATCGACCTGATGAAGAATTTCTCCTTTTTCGAAATACCGGAAGAACTTGCCCCGAAAGTGGTAAAAGCCTTCAAGGGGATGTATATCGAAGACAGGAGACTGGTTGTTGAAGTCTCTCGGGATGAAAACAGACCACAAAAGGAGAAGAAGCAATTCTTTGAATCTTTCGAAGGGAAGAAAAAGAAAAAACATAAGCAGAAAAGATAACCGGAAGAGATAAACCGGAGAACGGAATTTTCTTGTGTAGGGGTATTTCACGATGTGATTTACCCTATTTTGTTTTATATCATCCCTTAAATCTTAATAACAATGTAACTGAACCGTAATCGATCTGTAACATTTATAAGTGACCTTTGTGCCGAAAATCTAACGTAAGGAGTAATTTGTGAAACATAGATTTGATTTGTCAATACTGTCTGTTTTGTTATTTTTTCTTGCCTTTCCGGTATATGTTTATAGCCAGACAGGTACTATCAAAGGAAAAATAGTGGACGCTCAAACCAATGAACCGCTTATAGGTGCATCGGTACTGATAGAAGGAACCACCAACGGTGCTGCTGCCGATTTAGACGGAAACTATATCATCCTGAATGTGGATGCAGGCAGTTACACGCTTATCGCATCGTATGTTGCCTATCAAAGTGAAGCAAAAACCGGCGTTGTCGTTGGAGAAAACAATGAAGTCACAGTCGATTTTTTGCTGAATTCAGATGATATCAGCCTGCAGGAAGTGGAGGTTTTGGCTCGGGCAAACCGCGAGAGTGAGAATATCCTGTTGATGGAACAACGGCAGGCACTGCTTGCCACGCAGGCTGTCGGTGCACGTGAACTGTCGAGGAAAGGAATCGGTGATGCGCAGGCGGCAGTCGCCCA